>NZ_CP018057.1:0-35000 GCF_000798935.2 Exiguobacterium sp. ZWU0009
ATCGACGTCAATCCTCGATTTTCGATTCCTTTTTTCGTCCTCTTTTGTATTTTGTGAATAACTCTTTTTCAACGCTTCCTCTTTCGAAAAGTTATCCACCTCTTATCCACAATTTATCCACACTATCCACAGCTTGTGGGTAACTACCTGTGGACGGTTTAATTTACTTGTGGATAAATCATTCCAACCATTGCCAGAGCTCATTTCTTTTGATACACTAATTGTGCATAACATGATCCTGATCGTTCAGGACAAAACAAGTTATACACACCCTGTGGATAACTTTATACACAGATTCAACCGCCTGTGGATAACGTTATCCACAGTTTTTACGTTATGGGGATAAGTCGAGTTTCTTCATTAACTTTGTCTGTGTATAAGCCTGTGTACAAATTTTTTCTATCTTGATAAAAAAAGGGGGGTATTTATGAAAAACGCTGCCGAACTTTGGCATAATGTCTTATCTGTGATCGAGGAAGAGGAACGAACACCGAAAGCTAGTTATGATATGTGGTTGAAATCCACAGAAGGCGTCACGCTAAATGGAACGACACTACTCGTTTCAGCACCAGCTGCATTTACGGTGACATGGCTCGAGCGCCAGTACTTATCTTTACTCGAAGACACAGTTGAGGAAGTAACAGGAAGCCGACTCGATATTCAGTTCATTGAAGAGGGACAAGCGAAGAAAATGCTCGATCGACAAGAAGAGGAACGTGTTGAGGCAACACCAACTCCGAAATCGCGTCCATCGAACATGCGGAGACCAACAGAAGAACTGACGATGAGTGAACTCGGACAATTAAATGAGAAGTATACGTTCGATACATTCGTCATCGGATCGGGGAACCGTTTTGCACATGCCGCTTCACTTGCTGTTGCGGAAGCGCCTGCTAAAGCCTACAATCCGCTTTTCATCTATGGTGGCGTTGGTCTTGGCAAAACCCATCTGATGCACGCCATCGGACAGTACGTTCAAGATCAAAATTTAGGGACACGGATTGCCTATGTCTCTTCTGAACGCTTTACGAATGACTTCATTAACTCCATCCGTGATAATAAAACGGTTGAGTTTCGAAATAAATACCGTAATATCGATGTTCTCTTAATTGATGACATCCAGTTCCTTGCGGGCAAAGAACAGACGCAAGAAGAGTTTTTCCATACTTTTAATGCACTGCATAACGACCAAAAACAAATCATCATCTCAAGTGACCGACCGCCAAAAGAGATTCCAACGCTTGAAGATCGACTTCGTTCCCGTTTTGAATGGGGACTGATCACCGATATCACGCCACCGGATCTCGAGACACGGATTGCGATCTTACGGAAAAAAGCGAATGCGGAGCAGCTTGATGTCTCAAACGAAGTCATGCTCTACATCGCAAGTCAAATTGATACAAACATTCGTGAGCTCGAAGGGGCGTTAACCCGCGTCATCGCTTATGCGAATCTCGTCGGGCGACCAATCGATCCAAATGTTGCTGCAGAAGCCTTGCATAACATCATGCCAGTCGCTGAACCGCGTAAAGTCACGATTCGTGACATCCAGGAGTCGGTTAGTAAGCACTTCAATTTACCGTTTGATGATCTTAAGGCGAAGAAACGGACGAAATCGATTGCCTTCCCACGTCAAATCGCGATGTATCTTTCGCGTGAGATGACAGAGAGCTCATTACCGAAGATTGGGGAGGAATTCGGGGGACGTGACCATACGACCGTCATCCATGCCCATGAAAAGATCAGTATGTTGATCAAATCGGACGGGGAAACCGGAAAAGTCATTGAACAAATCAAGCATGAGTTGAAGCATTCATAAAACTGTGGATAAACATGTGGATAAAGTAGGGTAGTTATCCACAACTTATCCACACCGTTTTTGGCTTTATATCAAGTTATCCACCGACTTATCCACACTATCCACAGCCCCTAAGACTATTATTAAAAAAATATATTATTATGTTATGATGGGCGCATGCCCATTATTTTCGAGAGGAGTCTAACGACGATATGCATATCACCATTCAACGCGAAGCTTTAATCCAAGCAGTACAAGATGTAGCCAAAGCGGTCTCATCCCGCACGACGATTCCGATTCTGACAGGGATCAAACTCGAAGCTCATGGAGATGGCATGACGCTGACAGGAAGCGATACAGAAATCTCGATTGAACGGACGATCTATGCAGAGGAGAATGGAACATCTTATGTCACGGTTCACCGTGCTGGTAGTGTCGTCTTGAATGCCCGCTTCTTCGGCGATATCGTCAAAAAGATGCCAAAAGACGAAGTCACACTAGAAGTCTCACCGAACTTCATGACACGGATTCAGTCAGGAACAGCGGAATTCCATTTGAACGGTCTTGATCCAGATGAATTCCCACGCCTTCCACAAGTCGATGGCGGACAACGTTTCCGTTTACCGGCTGATCTCTTACGTTCGATGATTCGCCAAACAAGCTTTGCTGTCGCTGTTCAAGAAACACGTCCTGTTCTGACAGGTGTGAACTTCTCAGCTGATAAAGGCATCTTGACGTGTGTCTCAACAGATAGTCACCGTTTAGCCCTTCGTCGTGCACAGTTCGAGACAGATACGGACATCTCGTTCCAGAACGTCATCGTTCCAGGGAAGAGCTTAAATGAATTATCGAAGTTGCTTGGAGATGGTCATGTGGATATCACGATCACGAACCAACAAATCTTATTCAAGATGAAGCACGTCCTCTTCTTCTCGCGTCTACTCGACGGAAACTATCCGGATACATCACGTTTGATTCCAGAAGAATACCGGACAGCCGTCCGCATGAACGCAAAAGAATTGCTTCAAGCGATCGATCGCGCGTCACTGCTCGCACGTGAGGACCGTAACAACGTCATCAAGTTCGCAGCTGAAGGCACGACGGCGGTCGAGATCTCTTCACATTCGCCAGAAGTCGGAAAAGTCTCGGAGCAAGTCAGCATCCTTTCGCTTGAAGGAGAAGAGCTGAAAATCTCGTTCAACTCGAAGTACATGATGGATGCCTTGAAGGCGCTTGACGCAACAGATATCGAAATCCAGTTCACGGGTTCGATTCGTCCATTCATCTTGCACCCAGTCGATCAAGATAACGTTCTGCAACTGATTCTTCCAGTCCGGACAGCGTAAGCATCCATATAAAACACGCGACAAGACGGGTTCGATTGTTTCGACATCGGACCCGTCTTTTTCGTATACCGTATATACGTTCGGGAATTTTGCTAAATCGCTCAATGTTTAGTACAATAAAGAGTACGTCATTTATAATATGTAGGTAGGAGGAGTCAATCCATGCAAGAAATCAGAATTACAACGGAATATGTCACGTTAGGGCAGTTCTTAAAGCTATCGGATATCATCTCAAGCGGAGGACAAGCCAAACCGTTTTTAGCAGAGGTACCGATTCTAGTCAACGGCGAAGTCGATCAGCGACGTGGTCGTAAATTACGGGATGGAGACATCATTGATGTAGAAGACTACGGTCAGTTCATCATCAAGAACGAGGGCAACTAACGTGCGGCTGGATTCAGTCCGACTCAGTCATTATCGCAACTATGACGCACTCGAACTGTCATTCTCCGAAAAAACGAATGTCCTGATTGGTGAAAATGCACAAGGGAAGACGAACTTATTGGAAGCGATCTATGTTCTTGCTCTTGCGAAGTCGCACCGGACGACGCATGACAAGGAACTGATCGGTTGGGACCAAGAGACGGCGCGTGTCGAAGGACGTGTCGTCAAACGAACAGGTTCTCATGTCCAAGAGATCGTCATCTCGGGTCGCGGGAAAAAAGCAAAACTGAATCATCTAGAGCAACGACGCTTAAGTGATTATGTCGGGGCACTGAACATTGTTTTATTCGCCCCGGAAGATTTGCATATCGTCAAAGGCAGTCCACAAGTCCGCCGACGATTTCTCGATATGGAGATCGGTCAAGTCAGCCCGGTCTATCTGCATGAATTGAGTCAGTATCTGAAAGTGTTGAAGCAACGGAATGCACTGCTGAAACAACTGTCCATGAAGGGAGGAGACGAGACCTTCCTTGATATCTTGACGGAGCAGATGATTACGCTAGCCGTTAAAATCGTTCAGCGCCGCCATCATTTCATGGCCCAGCTCGAAAAGTGGGCACGACCGATTCATGATGGAATCAGTCGTGGACAGGAAGAACTCGCGCTCATCTATCGTTCGGACACATTCGGCGACGAATTACTCGATGTCGAAGGAATGACTGCGTCCTACACGCGGAAGTTTGGTAAAATAAAAGAAAATGAAATCCGAAGAGGAGTTACGTTGTTTGGACCACATCGGGATGACTTCGAGATGGAAGTCAATGGACGAAACGTTCAAACGTATGGTTCACAAGGACAACAACGAACTGCAGCTCTCTCGTTAAAACTTGCGGAGATCGAATTGATCCACGAGGAAGTAGGGGAATATCCGCTTCTTCTACTCGACGATGTCTTATCCGAGCTTGATGATCATCGTCAAACACATTTGCTCGATACGATGCAACAAAAGGTCCAGACGATCCTGACGACGACAAGCGTCGACGGGATTGCGCATGAAACGATCAACCAAGCGAAGTTGTTCCACGTGAAACAAGGGACGGTCGATTTGGAAGAGACATCATATAAAGAAACAGTAGGTGAGAAAACCGATGAGTAATCATGAAGATATGGAATTGGAACAAGGGTACGGTGCCGATCAGATTCAAGTACTTGAAGGATTAGAAGCAGTACGTAAACGTCCAGGGATGTATATCGGCTCGACGGCATCAAAGGGTCTCCATCACCTCGTATGGGAGATCGTCGATAACTCGATCGATGAGGCGCTCGCAGGGTACTGTGACACGATCAAGGTCACGATCGAACCAGGGAACTCGATTTTAGTCGAGGATAACGGACGTGGTATTCCAGTCGACATTCAAGAGAAGATGGGTCGTCCTGCCGTTGAGGTCATCCTGACGGTCCTCCACGCTGGTGGTAAGTTCGGCGGCGGCGGATATAAAGTATCAGGTGGACTACACGGTGTTGGGGCTTCTGTCGTTAACGCCCTGTCGACGAAACTTGAAGTATTCGTCAAACGGAATGAAAAGTTGTATTACCAAGCGTACCATCGCGGTGTACCAGCGCAAGATCTTGAAGTCATCGGAACGTCGGAAGAGACAGGAACGACAATTCGTTTCTTCCCAGACGGTGAGATTTTCCAAGAAACGCTCGAGTATGACTATGATTTGCTAGCAACACGCTTGCGGGAACTCGCTTTCTTGAACAAAGGCTTGAAGATCATCATCACGGACGATCGTGCGGATGAGCCGATGACGCGTAGCTTCCACTACGAAGGTGGGATCAAATCCTACGTTGAGCACTTGAACCGTTCAAAAGAGGTCGTTCACGCAGAACCGGTCTATGTACACGGAACAAAAGACGGCATTGAAGTTGAAGTCGCGCTTCAGTACAACGATGGATTTGCTTCAAACATCTACTCGTTCACGAACAACATCCCGACACATGAAGGTGGTACGCACGAGACCGGCTTCAAGACGGCTTTGACACGGGTCATCAATGACTACGCGAAGAAGTTCGGTTTGATGAAGGATGCAGACGGTACGTTATCCGGTGAGGACGTGCGTGAAGGAATGACAGCGATCGTTTCTGTCAAACACCCGAATCCGCAGTTTGAAGGACAGACGAAGACGAAACTTGGTAACTCCGACGCACGTACGGTCACGGATTCACTCTTCTCTGGTGCGTTTGAGCAGTTCATGCTTGAAAACCCGACGAACGCACGCGCAATCGTCGAAAAAGGGATGATGGCGTCGCGCGCCCGTATGGCAGCGAAACGAGCACGTGAACTGACACGCCGTAAAGGTGTTCTCGAAGTGAGCTCGCTTCCAGGTAAACTGGCCGACTGTTCGTCACGCGATGCCTCGATTTCCGAATTGTACATCGTTGAGGGTGACTCAGCGGGTGGTTCTGCGAAATCCGGACGCGATCGTCATTTCCAAGCGATCTTACCGATTCGCGGTAAAATCTTGAACGTTGAGAAAGCACGTCTCGATAAGATTCTCGGAAGCAATGAGATCCGAACGATCATCACGGCACTCGGAACAAGTATCGGTTCTGAGTTCAATATCGAAAAAGCACGCTATCACAAAGTCATCATCATGACCGATGCCGATGTCGATGGTGCCCACATCCGGACACTCTTGTTGACGTTCTTCTACCGTTACATGCGTCCGCTTGTCGAGCATGGGTATGTCTATATCGCTCAGCCACCGCTATACGGTATCAAGCAAGGGAAGAACATCACGTACGTGCATAACGAACGTGAATTGACAGAGGCGCTCGCAGCGCTTCCTGAAAACGCACGGTACGACATTCAGCGCTACAAAGGTCTTGGGGAGATGGATCCAGAGCAGCTTTGGGAAACAACGATGGATCCAAGTGGTCGTCAAATGTTACGTGTCGAGCTTCAAGATGCGATCGAAGCGGATGAAGTCTTCGATATCTTGATGGGAGATCAAGTCGAACCACGACGCGACTTCATTCAATCACACGCGCATTACGTCAAGAACCTGGATATTTAACGCTGAACAGAGAGGGTGGCCAGAAGCATGTCCGAACAAAATCACGGAATCATCAAGGATATTAATATCAGTCAAGAGATGCGTACGTCCTTCATGGACTACGCGATGAGCGTTATCGTCGCACGTGCTCTTCCGGACGTACGGGACGGCTTAAAACCCGGACACCGCCGGATTCTCTATGCGATGAACGACCTCGGTATTCGTGCCGATAAACCACATAAAAAGTCTGCCCGTATTGTCGGGGAAGTCATCGGTAAGTATCACCCGCACGGGGATTCTGCTGTCTATGACACGATGGTCCGCATGGCGCAAGACTTCAGCTACCGTTACGAACTTGTCGATGGACACGGAAACTTCGGTTCTGTCGATGGTGACTCGGCGGCAGCGATGCGATATACGGAAGCTCGTATGTCAAAAATCGCGATGGAGATCGTTCGCGATATCAACAAAAACACAGTTGATTTCAAAGATAACTACGATGGTTCGGAACGCGAACCGGAAGTTTTACCGTCACGCTTCCCGAACTTACTCGTCAACGGTTCGAGCGGGATCGCGGTCGGGATGGCAACGAACATTCCGCCGCATCAGTTAGGTGAAGTGATCGATGGTGTCTTGGCACTGTCTCACGATCCCGAAATCACGATCCAAGAACTGATGCAGCACATTCCGGGACCTGATTTCCCAACAGCTGGTGAGATTCTCGGACGGAGTGGGATTCGCCGCGCTTACGAAACAGGACGTGGCTCGATCATCGTCCGTGCGAAAGCTGAAATCGAACAGACGAAAAAAGACCGGGAACGGATCATCGTGACGGAGTTGCCTTATCAGGTCAACAAAGCCCGCCTCGTTGAAAAGATTGCCGATCTCGTCCGCGAGAAAAAGATCGAAGGCATCACCGATTTACGGGATGAGTCAGATCGCCGCGGTATGCGCATCGTCATGGAAGTCCGTCGTGACGCCAATGCGAGCGTCATCTTAAATAACTTGTATAAACAGACGTCGATGCAAACGACGTTCGGTGTCAACATGCTTGCGATCGTCGGCGGACGTCCGAAAACATTGACGCTCAAGGAAATGCTTTATCATTACCTCGAGCATCAAAAAGAAATCGTGCGTCGTCGGACACAGTTCGATCTCGAAAAAGCAGAAGCACGTGAACATTTGCTCGCTGGTTTACGGATTGCACTCGATCATTTGGATGAAGTCATTCAAATCATTCGCGGGAACCGGACAGCGGACGCAGCACGTGAACAGTTGATGGAGCGTTTTGCATTATCTGAGAAACAATCACAAGCGATTCTCGATATGCGGTTGCAACGCCTGACAGGTCTTGAACGGGAGAAGATTGAAGCAGAGTATGACGAAATCATGCAATTGATCGCGGAACTGAACCGCATCCTTGCGAGTGAGGAAGTCTTGCTTGATTTGATCCGGACAGAACTTGAAGAGTTGAAAGAACGTTTCAACGACGAACGTCGGACGGAAATCCGCATGGACCACATCGAATTCGAAGACGAAGATTTGATTCCGGAACAGGATATCATCATCACGTTGACAAGCAGTGGCTACATCAAACGGATGACGACGGATTCGTACCGGACACAACGTCGCGGCGGCCGTGGGGTTCAAGGAATCGGAACGAACGACGAAGACTACGTCACGCGTCTCTTGTCTTGTTCGACGCATGATACGATCCTATTCTTTACGAACCGCGGAAAAGTCTACCGGATTCGTGGATATGAAGTACCAGAGATGAGCCGGACATCAAAAGGTGTGCCGATCATCAACCTCATCCAAATCGAACGCGACGAAAAGGTCGAGACGATGATTCCAGTCAACTTCAAACGTTATCTCGAGGAGCAACAAGCAACTGAAGCACCTGTCGAGGTGATTGAGGGAGAGATTGAAGAGACGGAAGAAACGCTCGAAACAGAAGAAGTCGTTCAAGATGAGCAAAAATCACTGATCTTCATGACACGTAAAGGACGCGTCAAACGTTCACCGTTGTCTGCATATGCGCGAATCAACAAAAACGGTTTGATCGCGATTCGATTGTTTGAAGACGATGAGTTGACATCGGTTCGTCTCGCATCGACGGACGATGAAGTCTTTGCTGTTTCGACAAGCGGGAAAGCGATTCGTTTCCCAATCACGAATGTCCGCTCGATGGGACGTGGCGCTCGTGGGGTTAAAGCGATGACATTACGCCCAGACGATTTTGTCGTCGGGATGGAACTTGCACGTGATGCACAAGATGTTCTTGTCATTACGGAAAAAGGATTCGGTAAACGAACACCGATGACCGAGTTCCGTAGTCAGTCTCGTGGTGGTAAAGGATTGATCGCGAGTAAGGTGACGGATCGCGTCGGTCAAATCGTTGCCATGCGAATCGTTGATGTCGATGATGACATCATGATCATGACAGAGAGTGGTATCGTCATTCGGACAGACTCGCAATACATTTCACGTGTCGGTCGCAATACCCAAGGGGTGAAGGTCATTCGAATTGAAGAAGGTGACCGTGTTGCAACGGTTGCGAAACTGAAACGCGAAGAGACTGATGAAACGGAAGAAGACACGGATCTTGTAGTAGAAGAGAATGTAGTCGAATCGGATGCTTCAGAAGAAGCGGAAGAGTAAGCGAGACGTCAGCAAGGAAGCAGCAGAGTGATACTACTCTGCTGCTTTTATCTACATATATAGAAAGAAGAGAAAGGAACGAAGCGATATGCGAGTGGCAAGTGACCAATTACGCATCGGGGATCGTTTGACTGAATCCATCTACTTACATACGGATCATCCGATCGTAGAAGCAGGGAAAAAAATAGGAACCGATGAGTTACGACGAATCCAACGATTCTTAATCAAGGAAGTCGTCATTGAGAATCGACCTGATTTCGGTGCAGATGAAGAAGTACAGATTGAAACGGTTGAAGCCCATGTGGAACATCCCTTTGAAGAATTCATTCGCTTTTACAATAAAGTCTTCATGTCATGGGAACAAGGAATGAAGCCGAATGTATACGAAGCATTGAGCTGGGTCAAACAGTCCGTTCCAGAACGGATTACGAGACAAGATGTCTTACCATTCTTCCTAGAGCGGGGAACGGAAGCTTATACCGTTCGACATGCCATCTATCGAGGGGCAGTCGCCCAAATGCTGGCGGAAGCAGTCGGGAAAGAACGAAAAATGATTCATGAGCTGTGGACGGCATCCTATTTTGCAGATTACGGATTAGCGCGGATCATGGAATGGCGTCACACGAAACGATATGAAGCGATGCAACAAGAAATTTTTCAACGTCACCCGGCAATGGCATATCAAGCATTGCAAAAGGAGACGATTATCTCGGATACTGTGAATCGTTTAATTGTTCAACATCATGAACGTTTAGATGGAACGGGTTACCCTTTAAAGGTAAAAGGAGATAAGATTGCAGATCATGCACGATTATTCATCGTCGCAGACGTCTTTGCTGCAATGACGAGTTGGCGTCCGTACCGGGAAGCTTATACGCCGTTTGATGCCTATCGTCATTTAAAAGCAAGACCGATGCAATATTGTTCAAAGTATGTACTATTGCTCGGACAATTACTTCTACCAATAGAAGTCGGTGATCGCGTGCTGATGAGTAACGGAAAGATTGCAACCATCACGCGAAAGAATCCAGTCTTTGATCGACCTGTCATTTCTTACGAAGAACAGGGACGGATGACGATTATTGATTTAATGGAAGAACGACAACATAGTATTATTCAGTTGATGGATTAATAGGGAAAATACAGCCTCTTGAGCCGAAATCATAAGGTTCAAGAGGCTTGTTCATGATTTTAAAAACAATTCTAAAATAAGTGTTGCACAATAATAAAACGCATGATATATTATTACATGTCCTTAACAACGACAAGCGCTTGAAACAAACGAGAAAAACAATTTCAAAAAAGTTGTTGACTTCTTGTTTCAGACTTGGTATTCTAATTGAGTCGCCAAAACAGGCGCGGACGAACTTTGAAAACTGAACGATGAGGCAAAAATCGTATTCTACGGAATACAAACATGAATGAAGCGCAAGCTTCGTCAATCGTGACTTCGGTCACAAAAACGAGCAAGTCAAACACTTTATGGAGAGTTTGATCCTGGCTCAGGACGAACGCTGGCGGCGTGCCTAATACATGCAAGTCGAGCGCAGGAAACTGACGGAACTCTTCGGAGGGAAGGCAGTGGAATGAGCGGCGGACGGGTGAGTAACACGTAAGGAACCTGCCTCAAGGATTGGGATAACTCCGAGAAATCGGAGCTAATACCGGATAGTTCAACGGACCGCATGGTCCGCTGATGAAAGGCGCTTCGGCGTCACCTTGAGATGGCCTTGCGGTGCATTAGCTAGTTGGTGGGGTAACGGCTCACCAAGGCGACGATGCATAGCCGACCTGAGAGGGTGATCGGCCACACTGGGACTGAGACACGGCCCAGACTCCTACGGGAGGCAGCAGTAGGGAATCTTCCACAATGGACGAAAGTCTGATGGAGCAACGCCGCGTGAGTGATGAAGGTTTTCGGATCGTAAAACTCTGTTGTAAGGGAAGAACACGTACGAGAGGTAATGCTCGTACCTTGACGGTACCTTACGAGAAAGCCACGGCTAACTACGTGCCAGCAGCCGCGGTAATACGTAGGTGGCAAGCGTTGTCCGGAATTATTGGGCGTAAAGCGCGCGCAGGCGGCCTTTTAAGTCTGATGTGAAAGCCCCCGGCTCAACCGGGGAGGGCCATTGGAAACTGGAAGGCTTGAGTACAGAAGAGAAGAGTGGAATTCCACGTGTAGCGGTGAAATGCGTAGAGATGTGGAGGAACACCAGTGGCGAAGGCGACTCTTTGGTCTGTAACTGACGCTGAGGCGCGAAAGCGTGGGGAGCAAACAGGATTAGATACCCTGGTAGTCCACGCCGTAAACGATGAGTGCTAGGTGTTGGGGGGTTTCCGCCCCTCAGTGCTGAAGCTAACGCATTAAGCACTCCGCCTGGGGAGTACGGCCGCAAGGCTGAAACTCAAAGGAATTGACGGGGACCCGCACAAGCGGTGGAGCATGTGGTTTAATTCGAAGCAACGCGAAGAACCTTACCAACTCTTGACATCCCATTGACCGCTTGAGAGATCAAGTTTTCCCTTCGGGGACAATGGTGACAGGTGGTGCATGGTTGTCGTCAGCTCGTGTCGTGAGATGTTGGGTTAAGTCCCGCAACGAGCGCAACCCCTATCCTTAGTTGCCAGCATTTAGTTGGGCACTCTAGGGAGACTGCCGGTGACAAACCGGAGGAAGGTGGGGATGACGTCAAATCATCATGCCCCTTATGAGTTGGGCTACACACGTGCTACAATGGACGGTACAAAGGGCAGCGAGACCGCGAGGTGGAGCCAATCCCATAAAGCCGTTCCCAGTTCGGATTGCAGGCTGCAACTCGCCTGCATGAAGTCGGAATCGCTAGTAATCGCAGGTCAGCATACTGCGGTGAATACGTTCCCGGGTCTTGTACACACCGCCCGTCACACCACGAGAGTTTGCAACACCCGAAGCCGGTGAGGTAACCGCAAGGAGCCAGCCGTCGAAGGTGGGGTAGATGATTGGGGTGAAGTCGTAACAAGGTAGCCGTATCGGAAGGTGCGGCTGGATCACCTCCTTTCTAAGGAAAACGTCCCTTACGGGACATGCCCATCGTTCAGTTTTGAGAGCTCGTCTCTCAGTCTCGATAGAGACACTCGCACCTTGAAAACTGAAGACATCAACAAGACATCAAACTTTTAATTAACCATGTCATTTAAGACGTGTGTTCTTAGAATACCAACGCTAGATCAAGGTATGAAGGGCGTACGGTGGATGCCTTGGCACTAGGAGCCGATGAAGGACGCGACGAACAGCGATATGCTTCGGGGAGCAGTAAGTATGCTTTGATCCGAAGATTTCCGAATGGGGGAACCCACCATCTGTAATGGGATGGGACATGTTACATGAATACATAGTGTAGCGTGAGGCAGACCCGGGGAACTGAAACATCTAAGTACCCGGAGGAAGAGAAAGCAAATGCGATTCCCTGAGTAGCGGCGAGCGAAACGGGAACAGCCCAAACCGAAGAGCATGCTCTTCGGGGTTGTAGGACACTCTATACGGAGTCAAAAAGGAAGACAGTAGGTGAAGGACCTGGAAAGGTCGGCCGAAGAAGGTGACAGCCCTGTAGCTGAAACTGTTTTCCCTCCAGAGTGGATCCTGAGTACGGCGGGACACGTGAAACCCCGTCGGAATCCGGGAGGACCATCTCCCAAGGCTAAATACTCCCTAGTGACCGATAGTGAACCAGTACCGTGAGGGAAAGGTGAAAAGCACCCCGGAAGGGGAGTGAAATAGATCCTGAAACCGTATGCCTACAAGTAGTCAGAGCCCGTTAACGGGTGATGGCGTGCCTTTTGTAGAATGAACCGGCGAGTTACGATAACGCGCGAGGTTAAGCCGATGAGGCGGAGCCGTAGCGAAAGCGAGTCTGAACAGGGCGTTCAGTGCGTTGTCGTAGACCCGAAACCAGGTGATCTACCCATGTCCAGGATGAAGGTCAGGTAACACTGACTGGAGGTCCGAACCCACGCACGTTGAAAAGTGCGGGGATGAGGTGTGGGTAGCGGTGAAATGCCAATCGAACCTGGAGATAGCTGGTTCTCCCCGAAATAGCTTTAGGGCTAGCCTCGAGGTTGAGAGTTCTGGAGGTAGAGCACTGATTGGACTAGGGGCCCCCACAGGGTTACCGAATTCAGTTAAACTCCGAATGCCAGCAACTTATACTCGGGAGTCAGACTGCGAGTGATAAGATCCGTAGTCAAGAGGGAAACAGCCCAGACCGCCAGCTAAGGTCCCAAAGTGTATGTTAAGTGGAAAAGGATGTGGCGCTGCCTAGACAGCTAGGATGTTGGCTTAGAAGCAGCCACCATTCAAAGAGTGCGTAATAGCTCACTAGTCGAGTGGCGCCGCGCCGAAAATGTAACGGGGCTAAACATACCACCGAAGCTGCGGATTCCGTAAGGAATGGTAGGGGAGCGTTCCAAACCGCTGTGAAGCTGTACCGGAAGGAGCAGTGGAGCGTTTGGAAGTGAGAATGCCGGTGTGAGTAGCGAAAAGAGGGGTGAGAATCCCCTCCGTCGAAAGCCCAAGGTTTCCTGAGGAAGGCTCGTCCGCTCAGGGTTAGTCTGGACCTAAGCCGAGGCCGAAAGGCGTAGGCGATGGATAACAGGTTGATATTCCTGTACCGCCGATCCACCGTTTGAACAATGGGGGGACGCAGGAGGATAGTGACGCATGCGGATGGAAGTGCATGTGCAAGTTTCAAGACCGTCTGATTGGCAAATCCGTCAGGCACCAAAGTCAAGGAACGATGCGGAGTCCCGTAGGGACGTAGGTCACGATTTCACACTGCCAAGAAAAGCCTCTAGTGAGGGGGAAGGCGCCAGTACCGTAAACCGACACAGGTAGGCGAGATGAGAATTCTAAGACGCGCGGGATAACTCTCGTTAAGGAACTCGGCAAAATGGTCCCGTAACTTCGGGAGAAGGGACGCTCTACATGAGTAGAGCCGCAGTGAATAGGCCCAAACGACTGTTTAGCAAAAACACAGGTCTCTGCTAAATCGCAAGATGACGTATAGGGGCTGACGCCTGCCCGGTGCTGGAAGGTTAAGGGGATGGGTTAGCGCAAGCGAAGCTTTGAACCGAAGCCCCAGTAAACGGCGGCCGTAACTATAACGGTCCTAAGGTAGCGAAATTCCTTGTCGGGTAAGTTCCGACCCGCACGAAAGGCGTAACGATTTGGGCACTGTCTCAACGAGAGACCCGGTGAAATCATAGTACCTGTGAAGATGCAGGTTACCCGCGACAGGACGGAAAGACCCCATGGAGCTTTACTACAGCCTGATATTGAGGCTTTGTGCATGATGTACAGGATAGGCGGGAGACGTCGAGCCCGGAGCGCCAGCTTCGGAGGAGTCACCCT
Organism: Exiguobacterium sp. ZWU0009; assembly: GCF_000798935.2. Classification (NCBI taxonomy): domain Bacteria; kingdom Bacillati; phylum Bacillota; class Bacilli; order Caryophanales; genus Exiguobacterium; species Exiguobacterium sp. ZWU0009. The sequence goes on from NZ_CP018057.1 coordinate 14,638, forward strand.
TGGGATACCGCCCTTCATGCATAGAGTCTCTAACTCGCAGCCGTGATCCGGCTGGAGGACCGTGTCAGGCGGGTAGTTTGACTGGGGCGGTCGCCTCCTAAACAGTAACGGAGGCGCCCAAAGGTTCCCTCAGAATGGTTGGAAATCATTCGTAGAGCGCAAAGGCAGAAGGGAGCTTGACTGCGAGACCTACAAGTCGAGCAGGGACGAAAGTCGGGCTTAGTGATCCGGTGGTTCCGCATGGAAGGGCCATCGCTCAACGGATAAAAGCTACCCTGGGGATAACAGGCTGATCTCCCCCAAGAGTCCACATCGACGGGGAGGTTTGGCACCTCGATGTCGGCTCATCGCATCCTGGGGCTGGAGTAGGTCCCAAGGGTTGGGCTGTTCGCCCATTAAAGCGGTACGCGAGCTGGGTTCAGAACGTCGTGAGACAGTTCGGTCCCTATCCGTCGTGGGCGCAGGAAATTTGAGGAGAGCTGTCCTTAGTACGAGAGGACCGGGATGGACGCACCGCTGGTGTACCAGTTGTTCCGCCAGGAGCATCGCTGGGTAGCTACGTGCGGACGGGATAAATGCTGAAAGCATCTAAGCATGAAGCCCCCTCCAAGATGAGATTTCCCTTTGAGTAATCAAGAAAGACCCCTCAGAGACGATGAGGTAGATAGGTCACGGGTGGAAGCATGGCGACATGTGGAGCTGAGTGATACTAATCGGTCGAGGCCTTGTTCTAGCAGATGCATTGTTGATGACTTCAGTTTTGAGGGCGCGAGCCCGATCGTCTGGTGACGATAGCCAAGTGGTCACACCCGTTCCCATGCCGAACACGGAAGTTAAGCACTTGAACGCCGAAAGTAGTTGGGGGCTTCCCCCTGTGAGGATAGGACGTTGCCAGGCACTTGACCGATCTGCAGATTGCAGGTCGGTCTTTTTGTGTTATGTGAAACTTCAGACTGTTCTGATTATTGGTCGAGTCATTGACATGACACACTCTGCTTGTTACCATAACATCAATATTCTTTTATAAAAGAGAAAGCGAGTGGATAACATGTGGGAGAACAAATTTGCTAAAGAGGGTTTGACGTTTGATGACGTCTTACTCGTACCCCGTCGTTCGAGTGTCTTACCGCGCGACGTTGATTTATCTGTCACGCTATGTGAAGGGATCACACTTAATATTCCGTTGATCAGTGCTGGGATGGATACCGTCACAGAAGCACCGATGGCAATCGCAATGGCACGTCAAGGTGGTCTTGGTGTCATTCATAAGAACATGTCAATGGAAGAACAAGCAGAACATGTCGATCGCGTCAAACGTTCTGAAAATGGTGTCATCACGAATCCGTTCTATTTGACGCCAGAGCGTCAAGTCTACGATGCCGAGTATTTGATGAGTAAATATCGCATCTCAGGTGTTCCGATCGTGAACAATGAAACAGAGCGCAAATTAGTAGGGATTTTGACAAACCGTGATCTTCGTTTCGTCAAGGATTACTCAACTGTCATTGAAACGGTGATGACGACTGAAGAACTCGTGACAGCAAAGGTTGGTACGTCCCTCGCTGAAGCAGAACAGATTCTCCACAAACATCGCATTGAAAAGTTACCACTCGTTGATGAGAACGGTGTATTAAAAGGATTGATCACGACAAAAGATATCGAAAAAGTCGAACAGTATCCACATGCTGCGAAAGATCAATTCGGACGCTTACTCGTCGCAGCAGCTGTCGGCGTCACAAAAGATGCTTCGACACGTGCGAAGTTCCTTGTTGATGCAGGTGTTGATGCACTCGTCGTCGATACGGCACACGGTCATTCAGAAGGTGTTCTTCTCAAAGTACGTGAACTTCGTGAAGAATATCCAAACTTACCAATCATTGCGGGTAACGTTGCGACTGCTGAAGCAACACGCGATTTGATTGAAGCGGGTGCATCTGTCATCAAAGTTGGTATCGGACCTGGTTCGATCTGTACGACACGTGTTGTCGCAGGCGTCGGTGTACCACAAATCACAGCTGTCTTCGATTGTGCGACAGAAGCACGGAAACATGGTGTCTCGATCATCGCTGATGGTGGCATCAAGTATTCTGGCGATATCGTAAAAGCACTTGCTGCTGGTGGTCACGCTGTCATGCTCGGAAGCTTACTTGCAGGAGTAGAAGAGAGCCCAGGTGAGATGGAAATCTACCAAGGACGTCAATTCAAGACATACCGTGGTATGGGTTCTGAAGCATCGATGAAACGCGGTAGCCAAGATCGTTACTTCCAAGAAGCAGACAAGAAGTTCGTTCCAGAAGGAATCGAAGGACGTGTCGCTTACCGTGGTAAACTCGGCGATTCGGTTTACCAACTCGTTGGTGGTATTCGTTCAGGTATGGGATACTGTGGTGCTGCCACGTTAGAAGAGTTGCGTGAAGAGACACAGTTCATCCGTATGACGGGCGCTGGCTTACAAGAGAGCCACCCGCACGATATTCAAATTACAAAAGAAGCATCGAACTATACACGTCAGTAAACAAAAGCCTCGTCTTTCTCTAGTAGAAAGGCGAGGCTTTTGTTCATGATGATTTATGCAAATCCCACGCGTCCATCAATAAGCGTAATCCTTCCATCAACTCTTGCTCAGAGAGACTCGCAAATCCAAGGACGATTTGAGGTGTATCGGAGAGGAGGGGTAACTGGGCGTATTGAGAAAGACCGTATACTTGGATGCCTTGTTGTTGTGCCCGCTTTACGAGCTCCTGCTCCGTCATTCCGTTCGCTACGGACACGACGACATGGAGTCCGGCACTTTCACCGGTCAATCGTAAGGCGGGAATTCGGCGAAGCGATTGGATTAAGACATCGAGTTTGCGACGATAGACTTTACGCATCCGGTTGAGATGTCGTTCAAAGTCACCCTCTTTCATGAAACGTGTCAAAATCGTTTGATCAAAGCGCGAGACACTACAGGTATAGTGTGATAGTTCTGTTTGATACCGTGCGCGTAAGACTTCGGGTAAGACCATATAACCAATCCGTAGTGAAGGCATGAGTGATTTTGAGAAAGTACTCATGTAAATCACACGATTGCTGTCCATGTTGTGCAAAGACGGAATCGATTTACCGCTGTAGCGGAATTCGCTATCGTAGTCGTCTTCGATGACAAAACGGGTCGGATCCATCGCTGCCCAGTTCAACAATTGATGTCTTCGATTGACGGACAGGATGCTACCGGACGGAAACTGATGTGCCGGTGTGACATACATGACATCGACGCTTGATTCCTGCAGTTGATCGATCCGTAATCCATTCGCATCGACACGAATCGGTTCGATCATTCGTTCATGATTCTCTAGTAAGAGGCGGGTCGTATGATAACCGGGATCTTCGATGCCGTATGTGACGTTTCGTCCTAATAAGAAAAGAACGATAGGCAACAGTTGCTCGACACCAGAACCAACAACAATCTGTTCTGGGGAACAGACGACACCACGGGAATGATAGAGATAGGTTGCAATCTCTTCGCGTAATGCTAGATCGCCTTGTGGATGACCGAGTGAGACAAGTGGATGGTGATCGGTATCGATGATGTCTTTGGCATACTTTCGCCAACGGGCGAACGGGAAAGAGACCCCTTCAATCTTACTTGGATGAAAATCATACGTAATAATTGGTTTTTCTTTGGTCGCACGCGGTTCAATGACGGGTGAGATTTTGACGTAAGCAAGTTCCTCATAGGCAAGAACAAAATAGCCTTTACGTGAGATGGATTCGACATATCCTTCTGCGACGAGTTGTTGATAGGCAAGCTCAATCGTCGTTTGACTTAAGTTCAAAAATTGACCGAGTTTTCGTTTAGATGGTAATTTCGTGCCGTACGCTAAACGACCGGCAATGATTTCGTTTCGAATCTGTTGATAAAGTTGTTCATAAAGTGGTTTTTCCTGATTACGTGTGAGTTGAAATGATAGCATGTCCATCTCGTCTAACTCCTTCTTAATAAACTGACCTGTTGAAATCATCATAAACTGATACTTTTAAAAGTGTCAACGTTTCGTATACTAAAGGGGTGAAAGTCAACCAAGGGGGAATGGATATGGAACGTCAACAAGGAACGGATCGTGTCAAACGTGGAATGGCTGAAATGCAAAAGGGTGGCGTCATCATGGATGTCGTCAATGCGGAACAAGCGAAGATTGCGGAAGCAGCAGGAGCTGTTGCAGTCATGGCACTCGAGCGTGTCCCGTCTGATATTCGTCGTGACGGAGGTGTCGCACGAATGGCAGACCCGTTGATTACGGAAGAGGTACTCGGAGCGGTCTCAATTCCCGTCATGGCAAAATGCCGGATTGGTCATATCGTTGAGGCACGAGTACTTGAATCAATGGGGGTCGATTTCATCGATGAGAGTGAAGTCCTGACTCCAGCAGATGAGCAATACCATTTACTGAAGTCAGAGTTCACCGTGCCGTTCGTCTGTGGGGCACGTGATCTTGGGGAAGCCGCTCGTCGCATCGCAGAAGGAGCCGCGATGATTCGGACGAAAGGCGAGCCAGGGACTGGGAACGTCGTCGAAGCTGTTCGCCATATGCGACAAATTCAAGCACAATTGAATCAGATTTTACATGTCAGTCCAGATGAATTGATGACATTTGCGAAAGAATGGGGTGCTCCGTACGAAGTATTACGTGATATTCGGACGCAGGGACGTCTACCGGTCGTCAACTTTGCAGCCGGGGGAGTCGCGACACCAGCTGATGCCGCACTCATGATGCATCTTGGGGCAGATGGTGTCTTCGTTGGATCAGGAATCTTTAAATCAGAACACCCAGAACGTGTCGCTCGGGCGATTGTCGAAGCCGTTACGTATAAAGATGATTTTGAGCGGATTGCGTCTTTATCCAAAGGACTCGGAACAGCGATGAAAGGGATCGATGTCACATCGATGCCTTTTGAAGAACGGATGGCGACACGCGGATGGTAATCGGTATTCTGGATGTTCAAGGCGCTGTCCGTGAGCATCAACAGCAGCTTGAAGGTCTCGGTGTCGATGTCGTTCTCGTCAAACAAGCGAGCGATCTCGACGGACTCGATGGACTCGTCTTACCAGGAGGCGAATCGACCGCGATGCGTCGATTGATCGAACGTTATGCCTTGCTGGAACCGCTTCGGGAAAAAGCGACGACGTTACCGATGTTCGGGACATGTGCCGGAATGATTCTGCTCGCAACTGCTGTTGAAGCAGGACAAAGTCATCTCAACGCGATTTCGATGACGGTCCGCCGGAATGCCTTCGGTCGACAAATCGATTCGTTTGAAGGACTGTTACCGGTTGAGGGAATCGAAGAGCCGATCGAGGCAGTGTTCATTCGGGCGCCATTGATTCTGTCTGTCGGGGAGGGAACACGAGTAATCGCGAAAGTCGAAGAGCAGATTGTCGCTGTTGAGACATCGCTACATCTTGCATGTTCGTTTCATCCTGAATTGACAGAGGACGATCGCTTGCACCGCTATTTTTTACAAAAAATCAAACAGCGGCAGTCCGTCCGTTCATAAAGCGTGGAAGCATCTGACAGGTTCTACTGTCAGGTGCTTCTTTTGTGCTACACTATTCGTAAAACGAATGATTGAGTGAAGGAGAGACACGATGAAACGAATCATACTACTCTGTTTAAGTGTACTGCTAGTCGTAGGATTTCCTACAGCGGGACAAGCAGCACCTTCGATTCAAGCAGAGTCTTACATAATGGCCGATGCGGTCACAGGGAAAATTCTCCTTCAATCGGAGGCGGATGTTTCGTTGCCTCCTGCTTCGATGACGAAGCTGATGACGTTGTACCTCGTCAGACGACAAATCGAATTGAAAAAACTGACGTGGGATCAAAAAATCACGCCGAGTGCAAAAGCTTTAAAGCTTGCGAAGACGTCCGGAATCGCGCGTGTTCCAGTTAAAGCCAAAACATACACGGTTCGCGAGATGTATAATGCGGCGTTCATCAAATCGGCTAATGATGCAGCGGTCATGCTAGCCGAAACTGTCGCCGGTTCAGAAGCGACGTTCGTTGAAAAGATGAATGAGACTGCAAAACAGTTCGGGATGAACGACACGGAGTATGCGAATGCATCTGGTCTAGATGCTGTCGATGCAACCCTTCCAGGAACGAATTTGATGACAGCGACCGATATCGCCTTACTCGTCATTCGCTATATCAAGGATTACCCAGATGTCCTCGATGTGACGAATAAAACACAGATGAAACTTGATGGAGAGGTCTTGAACAACTCGAATAAGATGCTGGCGAAGGAAAAATTCGCATATGCCGGCATGCGGGGGATGAAGACCGGAACGACTGATTTAGCAGGTTACTGCTTCGCCAGTGTAACGACACGGGATAATATGACGCTTGTCACGGTCGTCATGCGAACGGATTCCGATCAAGCCCGTTTCAAGGAAACGAAAAAGCTGCTCGACTATGGTTTTGCGACGTTTGAGCCGTTGACGTATTATGGAAAAGGCGAACGGATCAAAGACGTTCTTCCGATTAAAGGGGCAACCGTCCGAAAGCTAGACGTCGTCACGGACGGTTCATTATACGTTACGGTCTTAAAACAAGCGGAGACGAGGGAACCACGGTTCGACTTCTCTAAAACAACGGCTCCCGTGACGAAACAAGAAATCGTCGGTACGGTGCAGGTCGCGGACGATGGGATCTATCTACCAGGATTTGAGACACCTCGCGTGAATTTGTATAGCGCGACTGCCGTTCCACTTGCGAGTGTTCCGACGCGTCTCGTCCGCGCTTGGACGGCTTGGTCAAAGCAAATTGAACAAGCGATTCAACAATCGACTCTTGTCAACTTCCAAGGCGATGGTGTAAAGTAAGACTAATCTCATAAAGATGCTATGAACGGACCAAGTAGATGTATCGATACTGTTAAGAGAGCTAGTGGGTGGTGTGAACTAGTCAGATCGATGGATTGAATCGAGCCGGATCGCACACCTTGCGAACAAGGTGCGGGTACGCCCGTTATCGCGTCTTAAGTTGGCTAGATATGTCTAGCAATGAGGGTGGCAACGCGGATCCAGGTGATTCGTCCCTTTTCGGTAGGAATACCGGAAAGAGACGAGTCGCCTTTTTTTATGACATAAAGGAGGAATTACAGATGATTGATATTAAACGATTACGCCAAGATTTTGACGCCATTCAAGAAAAGTTAGCGCACCGAGGAGAGGACTTAACGGACATGAACCGTTTCCTCTCACTTGATGAGAAGCGTCGAGAACTGATTGCGCGGTCAGAAGTGTTGAAAGCAGAACGAAATGAAGCGACGAAAAAAATTGCTGAACTCAAGCGCAATAAGGAAAACGCGGATGAAGCAATCGCTGCGATGCGTAGTGTCGGAGACGAGATCAAGACACTTGACGACGAGTTACGTGAAGTCGAAGCGACATTGAACCAGCTTCTCCTCGGTATCCCGAACATTCCACATGACAGCGTACCAGTCGGTTCTTCTGAAGACGATAACGTCGTCGTGCGTGAAGTTGGTGACAAACCAGCGTTTGACTTTGAAGCAGTTCCACACTGGGATTTGATGGAGCAATTAAAAATCGTCGACGTCGAGCGTGCCGGAAAAGTCACAGGTAGCCGTTTCGTTTTTTACCGCGGAGCCGGTGCACGTCTTGAGCGGGCATTGATCAACTTCATGATGGACCTCCATCAAGATCAGCACGGCTACACAGAAATCTTGCCACCACTCATGGTCAACCGTGACTCTATGACAGGAACAGGGCAACTGCCGAAGTTCGAAGAGGATGCGTTTAAAGTCGAAGAGACGAACTACTTCCTCGTACCGACAGCAGAAGTTCCGGTGACGAACATGCACCGTGAAGAAATCCTAACTGCAGATCAGTTACCGATCGGTTATGCGGCGTACAGCCAATGTTTCCGTTCAGAAGCAGGTTCTGCCGGACGCGATACGCGCGGTTTGATCCGTCAGCACCAATTCAATAAAGTTGAACTCGTTCGTTTCGTCAAACCAGAAGAATCTTACGAGCAACTTGAATTGTTAACAGGACAAGCGGAAACGGTCTTGAAAAAGCTAAAGCTTCCGTATCAAGTGTTGAGCATGTGTACAGCTGATCTCGGATTCACGGCTGCGAAGAAATACGACATCGAAGTCTGGATGCCAAGCCAAGGCGTTTATCGTGAAATCTCTTCTTGTTCAAACTTTGAAGATTTCCAAGCACGCCGGGCACAAATCCGTTTCCGCCGCGAAGCGAACGCAAAACCAGAATTCGTTCATACGTTAAACGGTTCTGCCCTTGCAGTCGGTCGGACAGTTGCTGCGATCTTAGAGAACTACCAGCAAGCGGATGGATCAGTTGTTATTCCAGAAGTGCTTCGTCCATACATGGGTGGTCTTGAAGTGATTCAAGCTTAAGTCAGAAGGGGGAGTAATCCCCCTTTCTGTATTTTAAAAAGTTTTTTTAGAAAAGGTCTTTACACGTTAAAAGGCAGATGCTATCATAATTAATGTCAGGAAAACAGACAGGTCATCATTGATCTGGTAAGAAGTACGGAGGCGTACTCAAGTGGTTTAAGAGAACGGTCTTGAAAACCGTCAGGCGGCGAAAGCCGTGCGTGGGTTCGAATCCCACCGCCTCCTCCATTTTTATTTTTTTGACAACAACATGCACGTTTTATAGCTTGGAGGCGTACTCAAGTGGTTTAAGAGAACGGTCTTGAAAACCGTCAGGCGGCGAAAGCCGTGCGTGGGTTCGAATCCCACCGCCTCCTCCACTTCTTTTTTTTTACCCAAAAATAAATATAATCATGGAGTCGTACCCAAGTCCGGCTGAAGGGGACGGACTCGAAATCCGTTAGGGGTCGCAAGGCTCGCGTGGGTTCGAATCCCACCGACTCCGCTTTTTATGAAGCATCTCAATTTTGAGGTGCTTTTTTGTTGCATCGATTTCTTCGTGCGTGCTATGGTTGCCTACGTGAAAAACGAAGAAGAGGTGGACGAAATGAACGAACAAACAAAAGAATCGTTGCTTTCGCATTATGCGATGACGATGACATATGTAAAAGACTTAGAACAGATTTCAGAAGAGACGTGGCGGACGTCGTATGCAGAAGGTAAGTGGACAGTTGCTGAGATCATCGGTCACTTATCACCATGGGATCGCTTCATGGTCGCAGAGCGTATTCCGTACTTGCTCGCGGGTGAACCATTCCGAGTCGCACCGGATAGCCAAGCGGTCAATGAGGAAGCGGCGAAGATGAGCCGTGAGCAGCAACGGATCTTGACGATTGATGAGTTTTTAGTCAGTCGTGACTTGTTGAGTCGTGCGGTCGAATTGATTCCGGAAGAACGCCTGCAGGACAAGGTCGTCATTAAAGACAAAGAATTGACGATTGGTCAATTCCTTGGAGCGATGGCTCAACATGATTTACACCATATGGAACAAATCAATCAAGTGATTGGTTAATGCGAGGGAGATGCGAAACGCGTCTCCTTTTTTGCGCAAAAAAAGATCCGCCTAAGAGGCAGATCTAATCAGTTAGCGTGTATTGGCAATACGAGCAACTTCAAGCTGCTTTTCAATCTTCGCGAGAATCCGGTCGATGGATTCTGGCTCGTTCAGTAAATCGTATTCGTCGATCGACAAGCGGAGTACCGGGCAGATTGTGAAGTTATTGATCCAGTTCGTATATCGTTCGTACATCTCTTCCCAATATTCGATTGGTGTCTGTTGCTCCATCTCACGTCCGCGAAGACGAATTCGTTCTAGTACTTGTTCGAATGAGCCTTCAAGATAGATCAAAAGATCCGGATGTGGGAAGAATGGTGTCATGACCATTGCGTCAAACAAACTTGAGTATGTCTCGTAATCCGTTGGAGACATCGTTCCTTTTTCAAAATGCATCTTAGCAAAGATCCCTGTATCTTCATAGATCGAACGATCTTGGATGAAACCACCACCGTATTGGAAAATCCGCTTTTGCTCCTTGAAGCGTTCAGCGAGGAAATAGATTTGGAGGTGGAAGCTCCAACGCTCGAAATCATGATAGAATTTATCCAAGTAAGGGTTTGTATCGACTTTTTCGAGTGACGTCCGGAAACCAAGGGCATCTGCTAATCCGTTTGTGATCGTTGATTTACCGATCCCGACCATACCGCCGATCGTAATGACGGCATCTGCCGGGATGTTGTATTGTTCGCGTAGCTTCAAGTTCATGCGTGGTTCGCTCCTTCATATAATTCGTTCCGGATCGTCGTCAAGACGTACTCGAGATCTTCCGGTCGCTTGACGAAGTCGAGTTCATCCCCGTCGAAACGGATGATTTTGACTTCCGGATGTTTGGCTTGGTATTCCGTGACGAATGTCTCGTAATCCTCGGCCAATTGTTCGAGATAAGCACGTGACATATTTTCTTCGATTTCTCGTCCGCGCAATGCCACACGTTTCATCAAGGTGTCGATGCTTGCGTTCAAATAGATGACAGCATCCGGTTTCGGCATGTCTGTCGTCAGGATCGAATAGATTTGTTCGTACTTCTCAAGATGCTCTACCTTTAGAGAGCGGTGTGCAAAAATCAAGTTCTTAAAGATATGGTAATCAGCAACGACAGAGCGTTGTTTACTGAGGTAATGACGTTCGATATCATCGAGTTGTTTGAAGCGATTGCACAAGAAGAACATTTCCGTCTGGAAGCTCCATTCTTCGATATCTTCATAGAACTTTCCAAGAAAGGGATTTTCTTCGACGATTTCGCGTAACATAGAAAAAGAGAAATGGTGACTGATGGCGTTCGCAAGTGATGTTTTGCCTACACCAATCGGTCCTTCAACCGTTATGAACATATACAATGACCCTCCGTTCAGCAAAGTGCAATTTATATTTTAGCACAAAGAAGTACGACTTGCTGAAGTTTCAAAAGGAGAATTTTTTTAGAGTGAGGAGTATCATCGATGGAACGACAGGAACACTATATGCGTCTTGCAATCGAAGAGGCAAAAAAGGCAGAAGCGATCGGTGAAGTTCCGATTGGATGTGTCATCGTCAAAGATGATGAAGTCATCGCGACGGGTTACAATCACCGGGAAACGGATCAGCAGGCGACGGCACATGCCGAGTTGATCGCGATTGAGGAAGCTTGCCAAAAGCTCGGGAACTGGCGACTTGAAGGGTGTGAGCTCTACGTGACGCTTGAACCTTGTCCAATGTGTGCTGGGGCCATCATGCTGTCACGGATCGAACATGTCATCTTTGGGGCCGTTGATCCAAAGGGTGGATGCTGTGGAACACTGATGAACCTAGTGCAAGACGATCGGTTCAATCATGTCTCAGAGCTGACGAGCGGTATATTAGAAAAAGAGTGTGGTGAGATGCTAACGACGTTCTTTCGGGAACTGCGCGCGAAAAAGAAAACGCGAAAGCGGGCAATGGGTTGCATCACACCAGATGAAACAGTATAATGAAAAAGCACTGAAACAAGGTGCCACTAAAAATCGATAAACCATTTGCCGTGCTAGGTGGGGATGTAGCGGTTCCCTGTCACTCGCAATCCGCTATAGCGAGACTGAATTCCATGTCGAGGGATATGATTGGTGTGGTCTGCCTCACGTAAGTAGCGTTGACGTTTGAGTCCTACGCAACAGATACCCATGAACCAGGTCAGGTCCGGAAGGAAGCAGCCTTAAGTGGTGCTCTCTGTGTGTTGTAGGGGTGCTTGGACTGAGCAGGCTGCGTGAGTAACGCATGTTGAACATATTTCAGAATATGGTGCGCGGCAGTTTAATTTTTAAAGACAAGTCTACAGCCGGTTTCGGTTGTAGACTTTTTTAGGTAAAATAGAATGAGGAACTTAAAAAGAGGAGGCGCAAACTTGGCCTATCAAGCACTATACCGCGTGTACCGTCCACAACGATTCGACGAAGTCGTTGGACAAGCGCATATCACCCGCACAATCCAAAATGCATTGATGGAGGGACGGATGTCCCACGCCTATCTATTTTCGGGTCCTCGGGGAACGGGAAAGACGAGTCTTGCCAAAATCATCGCCAAAGCAATCAACTGTGAGCATGCTCCGGTCAAAGAACCGTGTAATACGTGCCCAACGTGTCTTGCGATTACAGAAGGATCAAGTCCGGACGTCTTCGAAATCGATGCGGCTTCCAATAACGGCGTAGATGAGATTCGGGAAATTCGGGATAAAGTCAAATATCCCCCTTCAGAAGCAGCTTATAAAGTCTACATCATTGATGAAGTGCACATGTTGTCGACAGGTGCCTTTAATGCCTTGCTCAAAACACTAGAAGAACCGCCGGCACACGCCATCTTCATCCTAGCAACGACAGAACCACATAAAATCCCGGCGACGATCATCTCACGTTGTCAACGTTTCGATGTGAAGCGGCATGAAGTTGATCAACTCGTAGAGCGGATGCAATATATCTTAAAAGACCAATCGATCGAGTATTCGGATACGGCATTACGATTGATTGCCCGAGCGGCGGATGGTGGTATGCGTGATGCGCTGAGTCTGCTCGACCAAGCGGTTGCATTTTCGAATGGTGATCTAAACGATGCGGCTGTTCTTGAAGTAACAGGGGCAGTAGAAGATGAAGCGTTATTGAATATTGCTCGTGCCTTACATGAACATCAAGTCGATCAGTTATTGCAGACGCTTGAAACGATGCAACGAGCGGGAAAAGATCTAAAACGTTTCGTTGAGGATCTCGTCTTCTTTTACCGGGACACTTTGTTGTTGAAAGCCTCTCCTACAGCTGTCGACTTGCTAGAGCGTGCTCGCCCAACGGATGAGTTCAAACAATTCGTTGAATCGATTGAAGCGGAGACGTGCTTTACGATCATTGATCAGTTACATGACTGCCAACAACAGATGCGATTGACGAATCATCCGCGGGTCCTCGTTGAGATTGCCTTCATTCAGATTGCGGAACAAGGGAGAACGACGGGACAGATCGTCCAATCGTTGCAACAGGAAGTCCGCGAGATGAAAGAACAGATGCATCAGTGGAAGTCAAATGGTGTTCCGGCTCAAGAAACGGCTGCACCACAAGCACAACCGAAACGAAAACAAGGACGACCGACCGTTCGGATCGCGAAAGAGCGCATTCGTCAAATGTTAGGGCGAGCAGAAAAAGCTCAGCTACGTGAGATTCAAGAGAGATGGGATCACATCTTAAAATGGATATTAAAAGAAGATGGACCAATTTACTCGTTACTTCATGAAAGTAAACCGGTTCTTTGTTCGGCGGATACGTTGCTGATTGAATTCGATGACGGTAAAGGATGGCACTTTGAACAGGTCATGACGAATGAACGAACACGTTTTGTGATTGAAGAAGCATTGTATGAAGTATGTGGCGTCAAACGCGAAATTTTAGCGATTCTTTCAAAGGATTGGCATGAACTGAAAGCAGAGTTTGTTGCTAAGCGAAATAGTAGTAGTATAGAAGAGAAGGAAACAAAACAAGAATCGGAGAGCGATCAGTTATTGTCCGAGACGCTTGGTCGTTTTGGTGATATCGTAGAGTTCGAAGATTAAATTCGAGGAGGAATACAGATGCGCGGAATGGGAAACATGAACAATATGATGAAACAGATGCAAAAGATGCAAAAGGATATGGCGAAAGCACAAGAAGAGCTAAAAGACTTAACAGTGACAGGTACAGCAGGCGGAGAGATGGTCTCAGTCGTTGCAGATGGTCATAAAAATATTGTAGATGTCATCATTAAAGAAGAAGTCGTCGATCCAGATGATGTTGAAATGATTCAAGATCTCGTCTTAGCTGCAACAAACGATGCTTTGAAGAAGGTCGATGAACTCGTCTCAAGTAAAATGGGGAAATTCACACAAGGTATGAATCTGCCGGGAATGTTTTAATTCGTAGGAGGAAACCACTTGCAATATCCTGAAGCGATTAGTCGTTTGATCGAAAGTTTTACGAAACTGCCGGGGATTGGTCCGAAGACAGCAGTTCGTCTAGCGTTTCATGTCCTTGATATGGAAGAGGACGATGTCTTAATGTTCGGAAAGGCATTGGTCAGTGCGAAGCGCGACATTGCCTACTGTAGTGTCTGCGGGAATATCACGGATCAAGATCCTTGTTATGTATGTACAGATAAACACCGAAACCGTACGATTGTCTGTGTCGTCCAAGATTCAAGGGATGTCATTGCAATGGAAAAAATGCGAGATTACCAAGGGTTGTATCATGTCTTGCATGGAGCGATCAGTCCAATGGAAGGAATCGGTCCGGAGGATATCAATGTATCTAGCCTACTAACACGTCTTCAAGCGGACGAAGCGATTACGGAAGTCATCTTAGCGACCAATCCGAACATTGAAGGAGAAGCGACAGCGATGTATCTATCGCGTCTGTTAAAACCAACGGGTATTCGGATCACTCGGATTGCCCATGGTCTTCCGGTTGGTGGAGATCTTGAATACGCAGATGAAGTGACGTTATCTCGTGCAATGGAGGGACGTCGCGAACTATGAGTTGGTTTCGAAAGAAGATTCGCAGTGAGTACGACCAGCGTTTGTTAGAAGAATTAGCAAAAGCAAAAGAAGATTATTTGATGAAGCGTCATCTCTTAGAAATCAGCTATGATGACTATGGTGATTTAGAAGCACAAATGAAGTTAGCGGAATCACTGTATTTCTTCTATATAAGCGAAGCAAAAAGAAGACGCGTCTCATTGATGATGAAGTAAACCGCAGCCATTCTTGTCTGCGGTTTTTACATGCTCTAAAAAAACTATAAGTTATTTTAATAAAGTAGTTGCACATGTCTAATTATCGTGATATATTAATTCATGTCCTTAAGAGGACGAGCGCTTACGGCAAACAAGTAAAAAACAATTTCAAAAAAGTTGTTGACTTCTTGTTTCAGACTTGGTATTCTAATTGAGTCGCCAAAACAGGCGCGGACGAACTTTGAAAACTGAACGATGAGGCAAAAATCGTATTCTACGGAATACAAACATGAATGAAGCGCAAGCTTCGTCAATCGTGACTTCGGTCACAACAACGAGCAAGTCAAACACTTTATGGAGAGTTTGATCCTGGCTCAGGACGAACGCTGGCGGCGTGCCTAATACATGCAAGTCGAGCGCAGGAAACTGACGGAACTCTTCGGAGGGAAGGCAGTGGAATGAGCGGCGGACGGGTGAGTAACACGTAAGGAACCTGCCTCAAGGATTGGGATAACTCCGAGAAATCGGAGCTAATACCGGATAGTTCAACGGACCGCATGGTCCGCTGATGAAAGGCGCTTCGGCGTCACCTTGAGATGGCCTTGCGGTGCATTAGCTAGTTGGTGGGGTAACGGCTCACCAAGGCGACGATGCATAGCCGACCTGAGAGGGTGATCGGCCACACTGGGACTGAGACACGGCCCAGACTCCTACGGGAGGCAGCAGTAGGGAATCTTCCACAATGGACGAAAGTCTGATGGAGCAACGCCGCGTGAGTGATGAAGGTTTTCGGATCGTAAAACTCTGTTGTAAGGGAAGAACACGTACGAGAGGTAATGCTCGTACCTTGACGGTACCTTACGAGAAAGCCACGGCTAACTACGTGCCAGCAGCCGCGGTAATACGTAGGTGGCAAGCGTTGTCCGGAATTATTGGGCGTAAAGCGCGCGCAGGCGGCCTTTTAAGTCTGATGTGAAAGCCCCCGGCTCAACCGGGGAGGGCCATTGGAAACTGGAAGGCTTGAGTACAGAAGAGAAGAGTGGAATTCCACGTGTAGCGGTGAAATGCGTAGAGATGTGGAGGAACACCAGTGGCGAAGGCGACTCTTTGGTCTGTAACTGACGCTGAGGCGCGAAAGCGTGGGGAGCAAACAGGATTAGATACCCTGGTAGTCCACGCCGTAAACGATGAGTGCTAGGTGTTGGGGGGTTTCCGCCCCTCAGTGCTGAAGCTAACGCATTAAGCACTCCGCCTGGGGAGTACGGCCGCAAGGCTGAAACTCAAAGGAATTGACGGGGACCCGCACAAGCGGTGGAGCATGTGGTTTAATTCGAAGCAACGCGAAGAACCTTACCAACTCTTGACATCCCATTGACCGCTTGAGAGATCAAGTTTTCCCTTCGGGGACAATGGTGACAGGTGGTGCATGGTTGTCGTCAGCTCGTGTCGTGAGATGTTGGGTTAAGTCCCGCAACGAGCGCAACCCCTATCCTTAGTTGCCAGCATTTAGTTGGGCACTCTAGGGAGACTGCCGGTGACAAACCGGAGGAAGGTGGGGATGACGTCAAATCATCATGCCCCTTATGAGTTGGGCTACACACGTGCTACAATGGACGGTACAAAGGGCAGCGAGACCGCGAGGTGGAGCCAATCCCATAAAGCCGTTCCCAGTTCGGATTGCAGGCTGCAACTCGCCTGCATGAAGTCGGAATCGCTAGTAATCGCAGGTCAGCATACTGCGGTGAATACGTTCCCGGGTCTTGTACACACCGCCCGTCACACCACGAGAGTTTGCAACACCCGAAGCCGGTGAGGTAACCGCAAGGAGCCAGCCGTCGAAGGTGGGGTAGATGATTGGGGTGAAGTCGTAACAAGGTAGCCGTATCGGAAGGTGCGGCTGGATCACCTCCTTTCTAAGGAAAACGTCCCTTACGGGACATGCCCATCGTTCAGTTTTGAGAGCTCGTCTCTCAGTCTCGATAGAGACACTCGCACCTTGAAAACTGAAGACATCAACAAGACATCAAACTTTTAATTAACCATGTCATTTAAGACGTGTGTTCTTAGAATACCAACGCTAGATCAAGGTATGAAGGGCGTACGGTGGATGCCTTGGCACTAGGAGCCGATGAAGGACGCGACGAACAGCGATATGCTTCGGGGAGCAGTAAGTATGCTTTGATCCGAAGATTTCCGAATGGGGGAACCCACCATCTGTAATGGGATGGGACATGTTACATGAATACATAGTGTAGCGTGAGGCAGACCCGGGGAACTGAAACATCTAAGTACCCGGAGGAAGAGAAAGCAAATGCGATTCCCTGAGTAGCGGCGAGCGAAACGGGAACAGCCCAAACCGAAGAGCATGCTCTTCGGGGTTGTAGGACACTCTATACGGAGTCAAAAAGGAAGACAGTAGGTGAAGGACCTGGAAAGGTCGGCCGAAGAAGGTGACAGCCCTGTAGCTGAAACTGTTTTCCCTCCAGAGTGGATCCTGAGTACGGCGGGACACGTGAAACCCCGTCGGAATCCGGGAGGACCATCTCCCAAGGCTAAATACTCCCTAGTGACCGATAGTGAACCAGTACCGTGAGGGAAAGGTGAAAAGCACCCCGGAAGGGGAGTGAAATAGATCCTGAAACCGTATGCCTACAAGTAGTCAGAGCCCGTTAACGGGTGATGGCGTGCCTTTTGTAGAATGAACCGGCGAGTTACGATAACGCGCGAGGTTAAGCCGATGAGGCGGAGCCGTAGCGAAAGCGAGTCTGAACAGGGCGTTCAGTGCGTTGTCGTAGACCCGAAACCAGGTGATCTACCCATGTCCAGGATGAAGGTCAGGTAACACTGACTGGAGGTCCGAACCCACGCACGTTGAAAAGTGCGGGGATGAGGTGTGGGTAGCGGTGAAATGCCAATCGAACCTGGAGATAGCTGGTTCTCCCCGAAATAGCTTTAGGGCTAGCCTCGAGGTTGAGAGTTCTGGAGGTAGAGCACTGATTGGACTAGGGGCCCCCACAGGGTTACCGAATTCAGTTAAACTCCGAATGCCAGCAACTTATACTCGGGAGTCAGACTGCGAGTGATAAGATCCGTAGTCAAGAGGGAAACAGCCCAGACCGCCAGCTAAGGTCCCAAAGTGTATGTTAAGTGGAAAAGGATGTGGCGCTGCCTAGACAGCTAGGATGTTGGCTTAGAAGCAGCCACCATTCAAAGAGTGCGTAATAGCTCACTAGTCGAGTGGCGCCGCGCCGAAAATGTAACGGGGCTAAACATACCACCGAAGCTGCGGATTCCGTAAGGAATGGTAGGGGAGCGTTCCAAACCGCTGTGAAGCTGTACCGGAAGGAGCAGTGGAGCGTTTGGAAGTGAGAATGCCGGTGTGAGTAGCGAAAAGAGGGGTGAGAATCCCCTCCGTCGAAAGCCCAAGGTTTCCTGAGGAAGGCTCGTCCGCTCAGGGTTAGTCTGGACCTAAGCCGAGGCCGAAAGGCGTAGGCGATGGATAACAGGTTGATATTCCTGTACCGCCGATCCACCGTTTGAACAATGGGGGGACGCAGGAGGATAGTGACGCATGCGGATGGAAGTGCATGTGCAAGTTTCAAGACCGTCTGATTGGCAAATCCGTCAGGCACCAAAGTCAAGGAACGATGCGGAGTCCCGTAGGGACGTAGGTCACGATTTCACACTGCCAAGAAAAGCCTCTAGTGAGGGGGAAGGCGCCAGTACCGTAAACCGACACAGGTAGGCGAGATGAGAATTCTAAGACGCGCGGGATAACTCTCGTTAAGGAACTCGGCAAAATGGTCCCGTAACTTCGGGAGAAGGGACGCTCTACATGAGTAGAGCCGCAGTGAATAGGCCCAAACGACTGTTTAGCAAAAACACAGGTCTCTGCTAAATCGCAAGATGACGTATAGGGGCTGACGCCTGCCCGGTGCTGGAAGGTTAAGGGGATGGGTTAGCGCAAGCGAAGCTTTGAACCGAAGCCCCAGTAAACGGCGGCCGTAACTATAACGGTCCTAAGGTAGCGAAATTCCTTGTCGGGTAAGTTCCGACCCGCACGAAAGGCGTAACGATTTGGGCACTGTCTCAACGAGAGACCCGGTGAAATCATAGTACCTGTGAAGATGCAGGTTACCCGCGACAGGACGGAAAGACCCCATGGAGCTTTACTACAGCCTGATATTGAGGCTTTGTGCATGATGTACAGGATAGGCGGGAGACGTCGAGCCCGGAGCGCCAGCTTCGGAGGAGTCACCCTTGGGATACCGCCCTTCATGCATAGAGTCTCTAACTCGCAGCCGTGATCCGGCTGGAGGACCGTGTCAGGCGGGTAGTTTGACTGGGGCGGTCGCCTCCTAAACAGTAACGGAGGCGCCCAAAGGTTCCCTCAGAATGGTTGGAAATCATTCGTAGAGCGCAAAGGCAGAAGGGAGCTTGACTGCGAGACCTACAAGTCGAGCAGGGACGAAAGTCGGGCTTAGTGATCCGGTGGTTCCGCATGGAAGGGCCATCGCTCAACGGATAAAAGCTACCCTGGGGATAACAGGCTGATCTCCCCCAAGAGTCCACATCGACGGGGAGGTTTGGCACCTCGATGTCGGCTCATCGCATCCTGGGGCTGGAGTAGGTCCCAAGGGTTGGGCTGTTCGCCCATTAAAGCGGTACGCGAGCTGGGTTCAGAACGTCGTGAGACAGTTCGGTCCCTATCCGTCGTGGGCGCAGGAAATTTGAGGAGAGCTGTCCTTAGTACGAGAGGACCGGGATGGACGCACCGCTGGTGTACCAGTTGTTCCGCCAGGAGCATCGCTGGGTAGCTACGTGCGGACGGGATAAATGCTGAAAGCATCTAAGCATGAAGCCCCCTCCAAGATGAGATTTCCCTTTGAGTAATCAAGAAAGACCCCTCAGAGACGATGAGGTAGATAGGTCACGGGTGGAAGCATGGCGACATGTGGAGCTGAGTGATACTAATCGGTCGAGGCCTTGTTCTAGCAGATGCTTGTTGATGACTTCAGTTTTGAGGGCGCGAGCCCGTCGTCTGGTGACGATAGCCAAGTGGTCACACCCGTTCCCATGCCGAACACGGAAGTTAAGCACTTGAACGCCGAAAGTAGTTGGGGGCTTCCCCCTGTGAGGATAGGACGTTGCCAGGCTTTTGTTTTTTTAATAAAACAATTGACAGACTTACATAGATGTTTTATCATTATAGAAGTCGTCACCTTATACTTAAAACGGTCCTGTGGTGTAGCGGTTAACATGCCTGCCTGTCACGCAGGAGATCGCGGGTTCGAATCCCGTCAGGACCGCCATTTTAATATCGGCTTTGTAGCTCAGTTGGTAGAGCAAAGGACTGAAAATCCTTGTGTCGGCGGTTCGATTCCGTCCAAAGCCACCATTTCTTTTGCCGGTGTAGCTCAGCTGGTAGAGCAACTGACTTGTAATCAGTAGGTCGCGGGTTCGACTCCTGTTGCCGGCACCATTTTTATTTTGGCGATTGTGGCGAAGTGGTTAACGCACCGGATTGTGATTCCGGCATTCGTGGGTTCAATTCCCATCAGTCGCCCCATTTTTTAACTTCATATCATTTATGTGTCATTAGCTCAGTTGGTAGAGCATCTGACTTTTAATCAGAGGGTCGCAGGTT
>NZ_CP018057.1:37500-152500 GCF_000798935.2 Exiguobacterium sp. ZWU0009
GTGTGTTCTTAGAATACCAACGCTAGATCAAGGTATGAAGGGCGTACGGTGGATGCCTTGGCACTAGGAGCCGATGAAGGACGCGACGAACAGCGATATGCTTCGGGGAGCAGTAAGTATGCTTTGATCCGAAGATTTCCGAATGGGGGAACCCACCATCCGTAATGGGATGGGACATGTTACGTGAATACATAGCGTAGCGTGAGGCAGACCCGGGGAACTGAAACATCTAAGTACCCGGAGGAAGAGAAAGCAAATGCGATTCCCTGAGTAGCGGCGAGCGAAACGGGAACAGCCCAAACCGAAGAGCATGCTCTTCGGGGTTGTAGGACACTCTATACGGAGTCAAAAAGGAAGACAGTAGGTGAAGGACCTGGAAAGGTCGGCCGAAGAAGGTGACAGCCCTGTAGCTGAAACTGTTTTCCCTCCAGAGTGGATCCTGAGTACGGCGGGACACGTGAAACCCCGTCGGAATCCGGGAGGACCATCTCCCAAGGCTAAATACTCCCTAGTGACCGATAGTGAACCAGTACCGTGAGGGAAAGGTGAAAAGCACCCCGGAAGGGGAGTGAAATAGATCCTGAAACCGTATGCCTACAAGTAGTCAGAGCCCGTTAACGGGTGATGGCGTGCCTTTTGTAGAATGAACCGGCGAGTTACGATAACGCGCGAGGTTAAGCCGATGAGGCGGAGCCGTAGCGAAAGCGAGTCTGAACAGGGCGTTCAGTGCGTTGTCGTAGACCCGAAACCAGGTGATCTACCCATGTCCAGGATGAAGGTCAGGTAACACTGACTGGAGGTCCGAACCCACGCACGTTGAAAAGTGCGGGGATGAGGTGTGGGTAGCGGTGAAATGCCAATCGAACCTGGAGATAGCTGGTTCTCCCCGAAATAGCTTTAGGGCTAGCCTCGAGGTTGAGAGTTCTGGAGGTAGAGCACTGATTGGACTAGGGGCCCCCACAGGGTTACCGAATTCAGTTAAACTCCGAATGCCAGCAACTTATACTCGGGAGTCAGACTGCGAGTGATAAGATCCGTAGTCAAGAGGGAAACAGCCCAGACCGCCAGCTAAGGTCCCAAAGTGTATGTTAAGTGGAAAAGGATGTGGCGCTGCCTAGACAGCTAGGATGTTGGCTTAGAAGCAGCCACCATTCAAAGAGTGCGTAATAGCTCACTAGTCGAGTGGCGCCGCGCCGAAAATGTAACGGGGCTAAACATACCACCGAAGCTGCGGATTCCGTAAGGAATGGTAGGGGAGCGTTCCAAACCGCTGTGAAGCTGTACCGGAAGGAGCAGTGGAGCGTTTGGAAGTGAGAATGCCGGTGTGAGTAGCGAAAAGAGGGGTGAGAATCCCCTCCGTCGAAAGCCCAAGGTTTCCTGAGGAAGGCTCGTCCGCTCAGGGTTAGTCTGGACCTAAGCCGAGGCCGAAAGGCGTAGGCGATGGATAACAGGTTGATATTCCTGTACCGCCGATCCACCGTTTGAACAATGGGGGGACGCAGGAGGATAGTGACGCATGCGGATGGAAGTGCATGTGCAAGTTTCAAGACCGTCTGATTGGCAAATCCGTCAGGCACCAAAGTCAAGGAACGATGCGGAGTCCCGTAGGGACGTAGGTCACGATTTCACACTGCCAAGAAAAGCCTCTAGTGAGGGGGAAGGCGCCAGTACCGTAAACCGACACAGGTAGGCGAGATGAGAATTCTAAGACGCGCGGGATAACTCTCGTTAAGGAACTCGGCAAAATGGTCCCGTAACTTCGGGAGAAGGGACGCTCTACATGAGTAGAGCCGCAGTGAATAGGCCCAAACGACTGTTTAGCAAAAACACAGGTCTCTGCTAAATCGCAAGATGACGTATAGGGGCTGACGCCTGCCCGGTGCTGGAAGGTTAAGGGGATGGGTTAGCGCAAGCGAAGCTTTGAACCGAAGCCCCAGTAAACGGCGGCCGTAACTATAACGGTCCTAAGGTAGCGAAATTCCTTGTCGGGTAAGTTCCGACCCGCACGAAAGGCGTAACGATTTGGGCACTGTCTCAACGAGAGACCCGGTGAAATCATAGTACCTGTGAAGATGCAGGTTACCCGCGACAGGACGGAAAGACCCCATGGAGCTTTACTACAGCCTGATATTGAGGCTTTGTGCATGATGTACAGGATAGGCGGGAGACGTCGAGCCCGGAGCGCCAGCTTCGGAGGAGTCACCCTTGGGATACCGCCCTTCATGCATAGAGTCTCTAACTCGCAGCCGTGATCCGGCTGGAGGACCGTGTCAGGCGGGTAGTTTGACTGGGGCGGTCGCCTCCTAAACAGTAACGGAGGCGCCCAAAGGTTCCCTCAGAATGGTTGGAAATCATTCGTAGAGCGCAAAGGCAGAAGGGAGCTTGACTGCGAGACCTACAAGTCGAGCAGGGACGAAAGTCGGGCTTAGTGATCCGGTGGTTCCGCATGGAAGGGCCATCGCTCAACGGATAAAAGCTACCCTGGGGATAACAGGCTGATCTCCCCCAAGAGTCCACATCGACGGGGAGGTTTGGCACCTCGATGTCGGCTCATCGCATCCTGGGGCTGGAGTAGGTCCCAAGGGTTGGGCTGTTCGCCCATTAAAGCGGTACGCGAGCTGGGTTCAGAACGTCGTGAGACAGTTCGGTCCCTATCCGTCGTGGGCGCAGGAAATTTGAGGAGAGCTGTCCTTAGTACGAGAGGACCGGGATGGACGCACCGCTGGTGTACCAGTTGTTCCGCCAGGAGCATCGCTGGGTAGCTACGTGCGGACGGGATAAATGCTGAAAGCATCTAAGCATGAAGCCCCCTCCAAGATGAGATTTCCCTTTGAGTAATCAAGAAAGACCCCTCAGAGACGATGAGGTAGATAGGTCACGGGTGGAAGCATGGCGACATGTGGAGCTGAGTGATACTAATCGGTCGAGGCCTTGTTCTAGCAGATGCTTGTTGATGACTTCAGTTTTGAGGGCGCGAGCCCGTCGTCTGGTGACGATAGCCAAGTGGTCACACCCGTTCCCATGCCGAACACGGAAGTTAAGCACTTGAACGCCGAAAGTAGTTGGGGGCTTCCCCCTGTGAGGATAGGACGTTGCCAGGCACTTGACCGATCTGCAGATTGCAGGTCGGTCTTTTTGTGTAATCATTTTAGAGGAAAAGGAGTTTTTTCATGAAACACGAACTTCCTATTGTACATGCACTTCAACGTCACTTAGATCGAACGCCCATCTCATGGCATGTTCCTGGACATAAGAATGGGACATTAACACCGCTTCCTGACTTTTTTAAATGGGACGTCACAGAATTACCTGGTCTAGATGATTTTCATCATCCGGAAGAGGTCATTGCAGACGCGATAGCTTTGTTGCGAAAAGTCTATGATGCAAAAGCGAGTCATTTCCTTGTGAATGGTTCGACTGTTGGGAATTGGGCGATGCTTGCCGCTATAGCAACAAGAGGAGAGCGTGTTTATGTACAGCGTAACTCGCATAAATCCGTGTTCAATGCGTTAGAATGGCTAGGCATCGAACCGATCTTTCTTGAACCAGATATTCATGAGGAAACGGGAATTAGTGGCCATGTTTCACGTGAAACATTAAAGGAAGCGTTTACGAAATATCCAGGAGGAGTTGGCGTGTTTATCACTTCACCGACCTATTACGGGGAAGCAGCTGATATCATGTCACTCGTTCAGCTCACAGCGTCGCATGAACTCCCTTTATTAGTGGATGAAGCACACGGTGCACACTTCGGTGAAGCATTTGGTGTGCGCTCAGCATTTGAATTAGGAGCAACCGCGGTCGTTCAATCTGCCCATAAAACGCTTCCCGCACTAACGATGGGAGCATGGATGCACGAGCGATTTTCAGAAAAGACGAGAAGGAAGTTACAGCGAGCGCTTCAAGCGTTTCAGACCTCAAGTCCTTCATATTTACTTCTGGCTTCATTAGACTATGCGCGTTCCTATCGTGAACAATGGACAGTTAAAGGTATGTCAGATATTCAGGCTAGTCATGATGCATTCATCGAAGCACTTCAACGGTTCGATCATATGACGGTCCTTCGCTTCGATGATTGGTCACGGATGACATTAACGTATGAGGGATATTCAGGAGATGCGTTGCTGCACGCGTTACGAGCTGTTCAACTCGATGCGGAATTTGCTCTAGGAGATCACGTCGTCTGTATTTTGCCACTTCGTCCGCTAGCAAAGTCTGAGCAGAATGACTGGGTCCATCGTGTCGAACGAGCCATTCAAATGATGAAATCAGAAGGAATTCCTTTGAAAAGGTATATCGAGCAACCAATTATGGGTAAAATACAGGTATCTGCTTTATCTTGTTCTTATGAACAGTTAGAACAAGCAACAGGTACGTTCCGTCAGCTGGATGAGTGTATCGGTCATGTTTCACTCGAAACGATTATTCCGTACCCGCCAGGCATTCCGTTGATCGTCAGAGGAGAACGTATTACGGCGGAACAGGTATTACGTTTACGACATTATCAAACCGTAGCCGTTCATTTGCAAGGAGGCGAACAATTGCAACGAGGAGCGTTACGCGTCATAGAGGAAGGGTTTGAAGAATGAAAGGTACGTTCATTACTGTCGAAGGACCGGATGGTGCCGGTAAAACGACACAACTACAATTGCTTGGCGATGTGTTAAAAGAAAAGGGCTATAACGTCATGACGACCCGCGAGCCAGGTGGCACACGCGTTGGAAACGAAATTCGTTCGTTGATTTTGAATCCTGATTTTGAAGAGATGAAAGAGATGACGGAAATTCTGCTGTATGCAGCGTCTCGTGCCCAGCATGTCGAGGAATTGATTCGACCGGCGTTAGAGGCAGGCACAATCGTCTTATGTGACCGATTCGTCGATGCGTCACTTGCGTATCAAGGATATGGTCTTGGACATCCGATTGATCTCGTGCGTCAAATCAATGATTCTGCAACAGGCGGGTTGGCGCCAGACCGGACGTATTTGTTTGATTTAACGGTAAAAGATTCTAAAAAACGAATGATGGATCGGGGAGCACTTGATCGAATCGAGCAACGAGATGATGCGTTTCGTGCCCGCGTCTATGATGGTTTTCAGCAGATTGCGGCGTCGGATCCAGAACGGGTACAGATCGTACAAGCCAATCGGTCGATTGAAGCGATTCATCAGGACTTAGTGGAAGATGTCATTACGTATTTAGAAGAAAAGGAGAGATTCTCATGAAAATGGTCATTACGATCGTTCAAGATAAAGATAGCTTACGTTTGGCGGAAGCACTTGTCGAGCATGATTTCCGAGCAACGAAACTGGCAACGACAGGTGGTTTTCTTAAAGAAGGGAACACGACGTTCATGATTGGTGTACAGAGTGAGCGTCTCGATGATTTGTTACGATTGATCAAAAAGAACTGTTCGAGCCGCGAACAGATGGTCTCTCCAATCTCACCAATGGGTGGTCATGCCGATTCTTATATCCCGTATCCCGTTGAAGTCCAGGTAGGCGGGGCAACGGTCTTCGTCTTGCCAATCGAAGGGTTTCATCAATTCTGATGCAGACGTTTCATGAACTGGAACAGACACAATCGGTCATTTCGACGATTCTTCAAAATTCGTTACGGAACGATCGAATCAATCACGCTTATATCTTCACCGGAGACTATGAGCCGCTTCTACTTGAAGCGGCTCACTTGTTCGCGAAAAGCCTTTTTTGTGAGGCACCGGTCGATGTAGAACCGTGTGGTGTCTGTCGTAGCTGTCGGCGGATGGAAAGTGGCAACTTGGTCGATTATTATGAAATCGAACCAGATGGCGCGACCATCAAAAAAGAACAGATTCAACAATTGATGCATGATCTCTCACTCCGAGGACTCGAAGGCGATCGTCAGATTTATGTCATTACCCAGTCCCATAAGATGACTCCGCAGGCAGCGAACAGTTTGCTGAAGTTCTTTGAGGAACCAGGAGAAGGAAAAGTAGCCTTATTGTTGACGAATCAACCTCAACTCCTTTTACCGACGATTCGATCGCGGGGACAGTTATTAAGTTTTCGCCCAGCGGATCGTCAAATGATTGGCGAGGTTTTATCTGAAAAAACGGGACGGGACCACGAGTTGACGCAACTGGCAGCGCGTGTCTATCCAAAAGTCGAGGATGCGGAAGAAGCATTACTCGAAGACTGGTTTGTAAATGCGCGAGCGTCAGTGTTACAATTGATGGAGGAATTAGCGAATCGTCCGGCTGATTTACCGCTGTTCGTACAAGAGAAATGGATGGGACAATTCAAGAACCGTCAGGATGTCCGAATCGGTCTTGAACTCGTCACCTGTTTCTTCGAGGATGTCTTACGTCTGAAACTGAATCCGGCGTGGGAAGGTATGACCTATACGAATAGTAAACCCCACCTTGAACAGATGGGGTCTAAGAGCCAGACGACGATCACCCGCTGGTTGCAAGCTGTGCTTGCTGCAGTCCGACGGGTCGAAGCGAATGTTAATCCCCAATTAACAGTTGAGCGTCTCATGTTTGACTTACAGAAAGGGTAGAGCGACATGCTAGAAGTAGTAGGCGTTCGCTTTAAAGAAGCGGGCAAAATTTATTATTTTGCACCTGGACAAGAGTCATTATCACGAGGACAAGCAGTCATCGTTGAGACGGTACGGGGCATTGAATATGGCGAAGTGGTCATCGCCGATAAACAAATGGACGAAGAAGATGTGGTGTTGCCACTGAAATCCATTCTTCGAATTGCTGACGATAAGGATGCAATGATCGTCCGCGAAAATAAAGTCGCAGCGCTTGATGCGCATGCGGTATGTGTCGAAAAAATCCGTGAACATAAACTCGATATGAAATTGGTCGATGTCGAGTACACGTTTGACCGCAATAAGGTCATCTTCTACTTCACGGCAGAAGGACGTGTCGATTTCCGTGAGCTCGTCAAAGATTTAGCGGCTGTCTTCCGGACACGCATCGAACTCCGTCAAATCGGTGTTCGGGATGAAGCGAAGTTACTTGGAGGCATCGGTCCGTGTGGTCGTGTCTTATGTTGTTCATCTTTCCTTGGTGAGTTCGAACCGGTCTCGATCAAGATGGCAAAAGATCAAAACCTGTCGTTGAATCCGACGAAGATTTCAGGAGTATGTGGTCGTTTGATGTGCTGCTTGAAATATGAGAACGATACGTATGAAGAGATGCGCCGTGATTTGCCGGACTACGGAAAACGTTTGACGGTACCTGAAGGCGAAGGACGCGTCGTTGGCTTGAACATCCTCGATCAAGTCGTTCAAATCGAACTGAAGGATCGTTCCCGCGTCTTGACGTATTCGATGGAAGAACTATTATCCGTTGGTGCCGTAAAACCAAAACGACCAAAAGAATAACGGGGTGCATACGCGTGGAGAGAGTCGATAAAAAAGAAATCATTACGCGTGTCGATGCGATTGAGCAACAGATTCATTTGCTGACTGAGCATCTGAGCGTGTTAAAGGATCAGCTGGCTTACATGATGGAAGAGAACCAACATCTGTATCTGGAGAATCATCATCTTCGGGAAAAAGTCGAACGCGATGAACAACAGCCGGTCACGGAAGCGGAAGAAGCGGAAGCGGGCGTCGGTGCGGGCTACGATAATCTCGGACGATTGTACCAGGAAGGGTTCCACATCTGTAACTTGCATTATGGACAAGTACGAAAAGACGGCGATTGCCTCTTTTGCTTATCCATGTTAACGAAACATTGAGAGGCTGACTTCTACATGAGTCAGTCTTTTTTTCGGAAAGGAAGGCACGACATGTTTGAACTATTACCAGACGAACGACTTGATTATCTCTTAGGACAAGAAGGGAAAATCATTCAAAGTCCATCCGTCTTCTCGTATTCACTCGACGCGGCACTGCTCGCACGATTTGCGTGGGTCCCGATTCAACAGGGACGGATTGCCGATCTCTGTTCGGGAAACGGTGCGATTCCACTCTTTTTATCCTACCGGACGAAAGGGCAGATCACGGGTCTTGAAATTCAACCGCGACTAGCGGAGATGGCACGACGTAGCGTCAACTTGAATGAACTGAACAATCGGATTGAGATGATTGAAGGGGACGTCAAAGAGGCGGGTACGCGTCTTGGATACGGCATCTATGATGCTGTCACCTGTAATCCTCCTTATTTTTTAGCAAACGAGACATCGAACCAAAACCAAAGTGAACATTATACGATTGCAAGACATGAAGTCCTCTGTACACTCGAAGACTGTATTCGAGGTGCATCTGATTTGTTGAAACAAGGCGGGAAAGCAGCGTTCGTCCATCGACCGGAACGACTGCTTGATATCGTTACCTTGATGCGGGCGTATCGCTTGGAACCGAAACGGATGCAGCTGATTTATCCGAAAGCAGGGAAGGAAGCGAACATGCTCTTGATCGAGGGGATCAAGGATGCAAAACCTGGACTAAAGGTCCTTCCCCCATTCATCGTCTATGAAGCGGACAACTCGTATGCGGCTCAGATGAAGGAGCTGTTCGATGTCTGAGCATGCAGTCTATATCGTTCGTTGCCAAGATGATACGTATTATACGGGTTACGCGGTAGACGTCACGCAACGCATCGCGACACATAACGCAGGTAAGGGTGCGAAGTATACACGTGCCCGTCTACCGGTCGTCCTCGTTCATCAGGAGATATTCGCAACGAAGTCAGAGGCAATGAAGCGGGAATATGCGATTAAACAATTAACACGTTCACAAAAAGAACGTTTGATTCAAGGAGGAACCTCATGAAAGCGACGAGTAGCTATCAACAGCAAGGAGCCGGTCTCTATATCGTCCCGACACCAATCGGCAATTTAGAAGACATGACGTATCGGGCCGTCCGGATCTTACAGGAATCCGATATCGTCGCAGCAGAAGATACCCGGCAGACGATGAAACTGTTTCGGCACTTTTCGATTGAGACGAAGCTTGTCAGTTACCACGAACACAATAAACAAACGAGCGGAGAACGACTCCTCGCTGATTTAGAGGCAGGAAAACAAATCGCTCTCGTCTCCGATGCCGGCATGCCAGGTATCTCGGACCCGGGAAGTGATTTGATTCGTCAAGCGATTGCAGCAGACATTCCTGTCATCGTTCTTCCGGGTGCAAACGCTGCGTTAACAGCTCTTGTCGCGTCTGGTCTTTCGACAGAACGCTTTTTGTATTACGGCTTTTTGCCACGGAAGAAAAAAGAGCGTCGCGAAGCGTTAGAGCAATTGAAATACGAAACAGGAACGCTCGTCTTTTATGAAGCACCGCATCGTTTGAAAGAGATGTTACAAGGGGTCGAGGAAGTACTTGGTGATCGTCACGTGACGTTAGCTCGGGAACTAACGAAACGGTATGAAGAATACATTCG
Source organism: Exiguobacterium sp. ZWU0009 (assembly GCF_000798935.2). NCBI lineage: Bacteria > Bacillati > Bacillota > Bacilli > Caryophanales > Exiguobacterium > Exiguobacterium sp. ZWU0009. Next base: position 46,888 of record NZ_CP018057.1, read on the forward strand.
GGGGAGCGTGAGTGAATTACGCGCTTGGGCAGCAGAAGACGTTCGGGGCGAGTTCGTCGTTCTTGTCGAAGGATCAAACGAAGAACGACCGGATGCTGTCATCCAAGACAGTGATCCGCTCGAGCAAATCCGCCGGTACATCGAAGAAGGCGAAAAGCCGAATGCGGCGTTGAAGCGTGTCGCAAAGGAACGGGGACTGGACCGTCAGGAACTGTACCTCGCGTTTCACGAAGCAGATTAAAAAAGGAAGCCCCGTCAGGAGCTTCCTTTTGTGTTTATTCGTTGCTTGCGTAGTGACGATCGAGGAAATCTTTTAATTCAACGAGAACGCGTTGTGCGCCATCTGGTGAAAGAATCAATTTACCATCAGCCAATTTGAAGTTATCTTCTGAAACTTCTCCTGTGACTTGGCAAGTCATGTTTGGTTTATATTTTTTAAGGATGATCTGTTCGTTATCGACATAGATCTCGAGGGCATCCTTTTCTGCGATTTGAAGTGTACGGCGTAATTCGATTGGAATTACGACACGACCGAGCTCGTCTACTTTACGTACAATACCTGTTGATTTCATTTTGTTGTTCCTCCTTTGATGTCATGGATCTCTTTTTCTTTTGAAAAATCGTCAAAATTCGACATCGTTTCTATAGAATGTAGAATACTAGACTTTCCAAAAGTAGTCAACCAATCTGAATAGTTTGAAATCAAAATGTCATTTATTTCTCAAAAACACCATATTTGAAACGATTTATTAATGCATTTTCCCTTTTTAAAGGAAATGAAACTATAGAGTGTGTTTTTTTGTAATTTGATGTCTGATGTCAAAAAATGTTTCGATTCGACAAAAAGTGAGTTTCGACATCAGTCCCGTAACAGCGTATAATAGCCTATAATGAAGATGGAAATCAGAGAACGGAGGAATAACATGGCAAAGACATTTTATATCACGACCCCGATTTATTATCCAAGTGCAAAACTACATATCGGTCACGCGTACACGACGGTGGCTGGAGATGCGATGGCACGGTACAAACGACTTCAAGGATTCGACGTCCGGTATTTGACAGGTAGCGATGAGCACGGTCAAAAGATCCAGGAAAAAGCAGCAGAAGCAGGGATCTCGGAACAGGCATTCGTCGACGGTGTCGTCGAGCAGATTAAAGTCTTATGGGATCGTCTCGACATCTCGTACGATGATTATATCCGGACGACAGAACCACGTCACAAGAAAGTCGTCGAAAAAGTGTTCGAAACACTTCTTGAATCAGGCGATATCTATTTAGGTGAATACGAAGGTTGGTATTCGATTCCGGATGAGACGTACTATACCGAATCACAACTCGTCGACGGGAAGAGCCCTGACAGTGGACACCCGGTCGAACTCGTTCGCGAAGAATGTTACTTCTTCCGGATCAGCAAGTACGCGGACCGTCTACTTGAGTACTTTGAAGCGAATCCGTCATTCATCTTGCCAGAATCACGTAAACACGAAATGATCAATAACTTCATTAAACCAGGTCTTCAAGACTTAGCGGTCTCACGGACGACATTCAACTGGGGTGTACAAGTCCCGTCGAATCCGAAGCACGTCGTCTACGTCTGGATCGATGCGTTGACGAACTATATCTCGTCACTCGGTTATGGTACGGATGATCATGGTAACTTCGATAAGTACTGGCCAGCAGATGTTCATCTCGTCGGAAAAGAAATCGTTCGTTTCCACACGATTATCTGGCCGGCACTCTTGATGGCGCTTGACCTCCCATTACCGAAGAAAGTCTTCGCACATGGTTGGTTATTGATGAAAGACGGAAAAATGTCGAAATCAAAAGGAAACGTCGTCGATCCGATTCCGTTGACGGATCGTTACGGTCTCGATGCCCTTCGTTACTACCTCTTACGGGAAGTGCCATTCGGTTCGGACGGTATGTTCACACCTGAAGCATTCGTTGAGCGGATGAACTACGATTTAGCGAACGACCTCGGGAACTTACTCAACCGGACGATCGCGATGGTCACGAAATACTTTGACGGTGAGATCCCAGCCTATACAGGTAATGTGACACCGTTTGATGCGACACTGTCGGATCTTGCAAAAGAAACGGTCACGAAAGTCGAAGCATCGATGGAACACATGGAATTCTCTGTCGTGCTATCGAACATTTGGCAATTGATCAGCCGTGCCAATAAATACATTGATGAGACACAACCGTGGGTGCTTGCAAAAGACGAATCCAAAACGGCGGAACTCGGTTCAGTCATGGTGCATCTCGTCGGCGTCTTACGTCACGTGGCGATCATGTTGCAACCGTTCATGACGCGTTCACCAAAAGAGATCTTCGCGCAACTTGGTCTCTCTGGACAAGCGATGGACTGGGCGGCGCTCGAGAAGTTCGCAGACATCACACCAGGAACAAAAGTTGGAACAGCGACACCGATTTTCCCACGTCTCGACGTCAAAGAAGAAGTCGAAGCAATCGTCGACATGATGCGTCAAGCTTCTGCAGCACGTGTTGAGGAAGAGGAAGTCGAAGAGGCGGATGAAGATGTCCGTCCGGAAACGACGATCGATGTCTTTGACCAAATCGAATTACGTGTTGGTGAAGTCGTGACGGCTGAGAAAATCAAAAAGGCGAAAAAACTATTGAAGCTACAAGTCGATATGGGGAATGAAACACGCCAAATCGTCTCCGGTATCGCTCAGTGGTATGAGCCGGAAGATTTAGTCGGACGAAAAGTCATCGTCGTGGCGAACTTGAAACCGGTCACGTTACGTGGCGAACTCTCACAAGGAATGGTCCTTGCTGCTGAAAAAGCAGGAAAACTTGAACTGGCGACGGTCCCGTCAACGATGGCGAACGGCGCAAGCGTAAAATAAAACCGATGCCTGTGGACTTCATGTCACAGGCATTTTTTTAAAGAAGGAGTCGAATAGCTATGTTAATCGATACACATACTCACTTGAATGCAGACCAATTTGCGGATGACGTCCACGAGACGATCGAGCGGGCACGCGCGAACGGCGTCTCACCGATGATCGTCGTAGGATTTGATCATAAGACGATTGATCGCGCGATGGAGCTCGTCGAAGCGTATGACGATCTCTATGCGGTCATCGGCTGGCATCCTGTCGACTCGATTGATTTTGATGAGGAAGCTTATCAAAAGGTCGAACGGTTGATGGACCATGAAAAAGTCGTCGCGCTTGGAGAAATCGGGCTCGACTATCACTGGGACACGTCACCGAAGGACGTGCAGCAGGAAGCTTTCCGTAAACAGATCCGTCTCGCGAAGCAGAAGAAGAAGCCAATCGTCATCCATAACCGGGAAGCGACAGAAGATACGTTACGAATTCTTGAAGAAGAGGATGCAAAAGAAGTCGGGGGGATTCTGCACAGTTACAGCATGAGTGCTGAATTGCTACCACGATGCCTGGCGATGAACTTCTACATTTCACTCGGTGGTCCCGTGACGTTTAAGAATGCGAAGATGCCGAAGCGTGTCGCACAGGAAGTACCGCTCGATCGTTTACTCGTTGAGACGGATTGTCCGTATCTGACACCGACACCGCACCGCGGAAAACGCAACGAACCAGCTTACGTCCGGTTCGTCGCTGAAGAGATTGCGCAGCTCCGTGGCATGATGTATGCCGATGTGGAAGCGGCGACGACAGAAAATGCAAAACGGGTCTTCCGTCTGCCATGATGCGTTCGTTGACATTCGTTACGATCGGGTGCAGCCTGCTACTTGCGGCTGCACTCGTCTATGGGATGATGGATCATCCACAGACTGTGACTGTCTTGATTGATGGTCAAGAACAGCAAATTGAAACGACAGCTGACTCTGTCTATGGAGCACTCGAAGAAGCTGGTATTACGACGCGTGACAATGATGTGATTGAACCGGCTCTTAGTGCCGACTTGCCGGAAAAACGATTGATCGTCATTCAGCGGGCAAAAGAAATCACGCTGATCATGGGATATGGTGAATCACGTCGGGTTCGGACGCAGGCACGGCAAGTGAAGGATTTGCTTGCAGAACGCGGCATCAAGAAAGCAGACACCGATGATATCTATCCGTCCTCTGATGCTGTATTGACGAACGGCATGACGGTGCGGTACCGGGAAGCTTTTCCCGTTGATCTCGTCGTCGGTGGAAAAGCCCGACAAATCTACACGTATGAGACGTCCGTCCGCGAATTGTTAGCGCGAGAAGGAATCCGCTTGCAAAAAGAAGACCGGGTCGCTCCGGATCCCGACACCCGCGTGACGGAAGGTACGTTGATTACCGTCAACACGACACGTCGTGCGACGTTGACGCAAGAACAGCTCGTTCCGTTTGAAATTGAAGAAGTCGAGGATCCGACCTTACCGGAAGGCGAGCAACTCGTGACGGCATCTGGTCGTCCAGGTGTCCGAACGAAAAAGTATCAATTGACATTAGCTGACGGTCTTAGCAAAGAGAAGAAACTGATTGATGACCAAGTGACACGGACACCTATCAAACAAGTCGTCAAGGTCGGAACAAAACCAATCGAGACGCCTACTGAAGCACCCGTCTTTAACGAAGAGCAGGCGACGAATCCACTAACTGAAACACCGAAAGCCGATGCGGACCTTGATTTTTCGAGTGCGAAGAGTTTGATGGTCGAAGCGACGGCGTATACGAACGATCCAGCTTCGAACGGCAGTCGTTTGTACAACGGACGTGCCTTGACAGCGACCGGGTATGACGTGACGGATACGATTACTTATCAAGGGATGCCGATCATCGCGGTTGATCCGAAAGTCATTCCGCTTGGAACGAAGGTCTACGTCGAAGGAGTGGGTCTTGCGATCGCCCTCGATACCGGTGGAGCCATCAAAGGAAATAAGATCGATGTCTTGGTCGACGGAGAACAAAAAGCGAAGACGTTCGGTCGAAAACAACTGCAAGTCTGGGTCATTCCTAGTGCAACGGAAGCGGACACGTGACGCTTCCTTGTTTTTTTCGTGGAAACAGGTACAATTACGAGAGTGTTTGAAGAAGGTGGAGAGATCATGCGGAAACGCTTAAAAGAAGTCATAGTCGTCGAAGGACGGGATGATACGACACGATTACAAGAAGTCTTTGATGTCGATACAATTGAAACGAACGGTTCAGCCGTTAATGAACAAACGATGCAACGCATCGAGAAGGCACTGGAACGACGCGGTGTCATCATCTTCACGGACCCTGATTTTCCAGGAGATCGTATCCGTGCCCGAATCAATGAACGCGTACCAGGCTGTAAACACGCCTATCTTCCTCGTGCCCAAGCAAAAGATAAGCGAGGGAAAATTGGTGTGGAGCATGCCTCACCTGCCGCAATCGAAGAGGCGCTCGCTGCTGTCTATGAGACGGAAGAAGCACCGGTTGCCGAAGTGACACGTGAGATGATTCTAGCAGCCGATTTGATTGGTGGACCAGCAGCCTCGATCCGTCGTCGTCGTCTCGGTCAGATTCTTGCGATTGGTGAACCGAATGCAAAACAACTCGTCAAACGCGTCGCATCGATCCGAATCACGCGGGCGGAATGGGAAGCGGCATTGAAACAATTAGAGGAGGAAGAAGTTTGAAAGACATTGCTACATTGCACCGGACGAAAGAAATTTTAGCGAAACATGGCTTTTCGTTTAAAAAATCGTTGGGACAAAACTTTTTAATCGATTTAAACGTATTAGGAAACATCGTCGGGGCAGCTGGATTAACGCCTGAAAGCGGAGTACTCGAGATCGGACCAGGAATCGGCTCATTGACGGAACAATCGGCGAAACAGGCGAAAAAAGTCGTCGCTCTTGAAATCGATCAGCGGTTGCTACCGATTCTTGACGATACACTTTCACCGTATCCTCATACGAAGGTCATTCACGGCGATGCTCTTGAACTTGATCTTTCGACGATCGTCGCAGAAGAGTTCACGCAAGAAGGCATCACTGACATTGCCGTCGTCGCGAACCTCCCGTATTACGTCACGACACCGATCATCATGCGGATTCTCGAAGCGAAAGCACCGTTTCGGACGCTCGTCATGATGATTCAAAAGGAAGTCGCTGAACGAATTGGTGCAAAACCGGGCACGAAAGCATACGGTTCTCTATCGATCGCGATTCAGTATTATGCGGAAGCTGAAGTCTGCTTCACGGTTCCAAAGCAAGTCTTCATTCCGGCACCAAATGTCGATTCAGCAGTCATCCGTTTGAACATTCGAAAAGAGCCGGCGGTACAGACACAGGATGAGGCACTCTTCTTCGAAATCGTCCGAGCAAGTTTTGCACAACGCCGGAAAACGATTTTGAACAACTTGACGACACACTTCGGGAAGACGGAAAAGGCGGCGGTCGAAGCGGCATTGTTGGAAGCTGGAATCGAACCACGTCGTCGCGGAGAAACGCTCAGCCTGCAGGAATTCGCACAGTTAGCGGATGCACTTTTGCCAATTAAAAAACGTTGACGGATACGATTAGAACAGATATAATATTTCCCCTTTCTAATATTTATTTAATATGCTATAATAAATATTAGTGAGGTGAAGCGTATGCCAAAGACGTTGAACGAAATCAGACATGTTTTCGAAACACATGTTGGTGAAAGACTGACGCTAAAAGCAAGCGGCGGTCGTAAAAAGGTCGTAACCCGAATCGGAACGCTCGTTGAGACGTATCCTTCGGTGTTTGTAGTCAAGCTAGACGCAGAGCGCCACAATGTCGAGCGAGTTTCTTATAGCTACGCCGACGTGCTAACAGACTCCGTACAAATCGAATTTGCGAATTCGTAAACTTACCTTCCGAAGCGGACAAAATGTTCGCTTCTTTTTTTGTGGAAAGGTTGATACAATTCCTACAGGAAACGAACTAGAGGAGGAACGGCACGATGACGATTATTGTAAAGGCTCCGGCCAAGATCAACCTAGTCCTGGATGCGACGGCAAAGCGCCCGGACGGCTATCACGATGTACATATGGTGATGACGACAGTCGATTTGGCAGACCGTCTAGAATTGACGGAGCTGCCGTCAGGAGAAATTCGAATGAATGCCCAGCATGCTTACGTTCCGAACGACGAACGTAATCTTGCGTATAAAGCAGCAGCGATCTTAAAAGAAAAATACGACGTCAAGACAGGGGTCGAAATCTTCTTAGAAAAACACATCCCGGTCGCAGCGGGACTTGCAGGTGGTTCTAGTGATGCAGCAGCGACATTACGTGGTTTGAACGAGTTATGGCAACTTGGCTTGACGCTGGAAGAGTTGGCGGAAGTCGGGGCAGCGGTTGGCTCTGACGTCCCATTTTGTGTCATGGGAGGAACGGCGATTGCAACGGGTCGCGGAGAGAAGCTAGAAAAACTTGTCTCACCACCCCCCTGCTGGGTCGTTCTTGCTAAACCGACGATCGGTGTCTCGACGGCTGACGTCTATGGTGCCCTCGACTTGAACACGGCAAAACGTCCGAACGTCGAAGCGATGATCGATGCGGTGAAAGACCAAGATTTCCAAGCGATCTGCCAATCACTCGGAAATGTTCTCGAATCGGTCACGTTGCCGATGTACCCAGAAGTCGAGCAAATCAAGGAATTCATGGCGAGTTGTGGCGCAGAAGGTGTCTTAATGAGCGGAAGTGGTCCGACCGTCTTTGCTTTGACGGAGCACGAGAATCGGGCACAACGTCTCTATAATGGATTACGCGGCTTTTGTAATGAAGTCTACGTCGTTCGTCTTTTAGGCGAAAACCATTGATAATATCCGTATGAAAATGATATATTCACTATTGAATATTCGGAATTACGGAGAGGTGGAACAAAACAAATGAAAATTCGGAGAAGTGGTCGCTTGGTCGACATGACGCGATACTTGCTTGACCATCCCCATCATCTCGTCTCATTGACGATTTTTGCAGAACGCTATAAATCGGCGAAATCGTCGATCAGTGAAGATTTAGATATCGTCAGCGAGATGTTAGAACATGAGGGAACAGGTCGTCTCGTCACGGTACCAGGTGCTGCGGGTGGCGTCATGTTCATCCCAACGTGGAGCAGTAAGAAGGCGTTACCGTTCATCGACGATCTATGTGAACGTGTCGCACGTCCAGATCGACTGTTACCTGGGGGATATCTCTATTTGACGGACTTACTCGGGGATCCGAAGATGGTCAAACAAATGGGGCAAGTGTTTGCATCTGTCTTTAGCCAAAAGAAAGTCGATGTCGTCATGACAATCGCGACGAAAGGGATTCCACTTGCTTATGCGGTCGCTGAGCAACTTGGTGTGCCGTTCGTCATCGTGCGTTCGGATAGTCGCGTGACAGAAGGTTCAACGGTCAGTATCAATTATGTCTCAGGTTCTTCAAAAGCGATTCGGACGATGGCACTCGCGCGTCGGAGCTTACCACGTGGGGCGAACGTCTTATTGATTGATGACTTCATGAAAGCCGGCGGAACGATTCGCGGAATGATGAGTCTCTTGAGCGAGTTCGAAGCCAAGGTCGCAGGCGTTGGTGTCTTGATTGAGGCAGAGGGTGCCGAGAAGAAGATGGTCAATGAATACGTCAGCTTAATGAAATTAGCGGACGTCGACGTCGATCTTGGTCAAATCCAAGTCAAGCGTGGAAACGTCGACCACTATTTCTCAGAAGCTGAGACTACCTGAAATTGACAGCCGCATGGATTGTAACTATACTGTAATTATCAAACTTTTGGAAATTATGCGTAAAAAGATTGGGAAAGACTAAACCTTTGTTTGTTTTAAGCCGTAAGTAGAAGTAGACAACGAAGAGTTGTGACAACGGTTAAAGGGGTGCGGACAAAATGAACGTTACGGACGTTAAAATTCGTCGCGTCGTGGCAGAGGGTCGAATGAAAGCACTTGCCTCTATTACGCTCGACCACGAATTCGTGGTACATGATTTGCGTGTGATCGAAGGGAACAGTGGTCTCTTCGTCGCCATGCCAAGCAAACGAACGCAAGAAGGTATCTTCCGGGATGTCGCTCATCCAATCAATGCATTAATGCGAAAAAAGGTCGAAGATTCAGTACTCGAAGCCTATGCGGCACGTGAGGATCAAGAAGATGGCGTCGGTTACGAAGTCTCTTCTGCCCAAACGACAGATCAAGCATAAGAAAAAGACAGGTTTTCTCTTCTTGGGAAAACCTGTCTTTTTTCTCGCTTTTTCCTCGATTCCGCTTCGTCCCATCATTGAATAACGATGCCATTTTCGTTATAGTTGGAACGAGTGTACTATTTCAGAACGAAATCAACACTAATTTACGTGGAGGAGCGACAAGGATGAATCATTTCGCGGTAATTCTAGCAGCGGGTAAAGGAACTCGGATGAAATCGAAGCTTTACAAAGTACTTCACCCAGTCGCTGGGAAACCTATGGTACAGCACGTCGTCGATCAATTAGCGACGCTCGGCGTCAAGCGACAGGTCGTCATCGTCGGTCACGGTGCGGAATCCGTCAAAGAAGTGCTTGGCACATCGGTGGAATACGCACTTCAAAGTGAGCAGCTTGGCACAGGTCATGCTGTTCAAATGGCAGAACCCGTACTCGGGAACGAACAGGGAGCAACACTCGTCGTCTGTGGCGATACACCACTCTTGACGAGCGAGACACTGTCTTCATTGTTACAACATCATACGGATACGAACGCAAAAGTGACTGTCTTGACGGCACTCGCTGACGATCCGACAGGTTACGGACGAATCGTGCGTGGCGAAGATGGAAACGTCTCGAAAATCGTCGAGCACAAGGATGCGAATGCAGAAGAACTTGCACTTCGGGAAATCAATACAGGTACGTATGTATTTGATAACGAGATGTTGTTCGCAACGCTGAAGCAGGTCAAGAACGATAACGCGCAAGGTGAGTATTACTTACCAGACGTGATTGAGATTGCTAAAGCAGCAGGCGAAACGATCGCAGCGTATGCGGCACCTACGTTCGAAGAGACAATCGGTGTCAACGATCGCGTCGCACTTGCGCAAGCGGAAACATCGATGCGTAAGCGGACGAACGAGTACTGGATGCGTCAGGGTGTCACATTCGTTGACCCGTCTTCGACGTATATCGGACCGGACGTCACGATTGGTTCAGATACTGTTCTTTATCCGGGAACGCAATTACTCGGTCGCACGGTCATTGGTTCAGAATGTACGATTGGTCCGAACTCGGATATTCGCAATAGTGAAGTGGCAGATGGTGCCATTGTTCGTCAATCCGTCGTCACGGATAGCAAGATTGGTCCAGCGGCACAAGTCGGTCCATTCGCGCATTTACGTCAGCAAGCGGTTCTCGGTGCGAATACACGCGTTGGAAACTTTGTTGAGATCAAGAAATCAACATTTGGTGAAGGTAGCAAATCAGCGCACCTGAGCTATGTCGGAGATGCGACGATCGGAGAGAACGTCAATCTCGGTTGTGGATCAATCACGGTCAACTACGATGGAAAAAATAAATTCCAGACGATCATTGAGGACGATGCCTTTATCGGCTGTAACGTCAACTTGATTGCACCGGTCACGGTCGGCAAGAACGCCCTTGTTGCTGCCGGATCAACCGTCACGGATGATGTGCCGGAAAACGGTCTCGCGATCGCACGGGAACGTCAAACGACGAAACCTGATTATCGTTAATTCATTACTTGTCGCTCTACTCGTCTAAACCCAAACAAATGGAGGCCACCTACACATGTCTACTGTCTTAGAACATGAAATTCGTATTTTCGCACTCAACTCGAACAAACCACTGGCAGAGGAAATCGCTAAAGTCATCGGAATCCCGGTGAGCGAAAGTTCAGTCAAGCACTTCAGTGATGGCGAAATTTCGATGAACATCGAAGAAAGTGTCCGAGGAGATGATATTTACATCATTCAATCGACAAGCCAACCAGTCAACGAAAACCTGATGGAACTTCTCATCATGATCGATGCACTGAAACGGGCGTCTGCACGGACAATCAACGTCGTCATTCCGTATTACGGTTATGCGCGTCAAGACCGCAAAGCACGTTCACGTGAGCCAATCACGGCGAAGCTCGTTGCAAACTTGCTTGAAGTAGCAGGGGCGACACGCGTCGTGACGATGGATCTCCATGCAGCACAAATCCAAGGGTTCTTCGATATTCCAGTAGATCAGTTGATGGGTGTACCGCTTCTCGCCTCATACTTCGAGAAAAAGAACATCGATCCAAACGAACTCGTCATCGTTTCTCCAGACCATGGCGGTGTCACACGGGCACGTAAATTAGCAGAACAATTAAAAGCACCAATCGCGATCATCGACAAACGCCGTCCGAAACCGAACGTCGCAGAAGTCATGAACATCGTTGGTCAAGTCGATGGCAAGATTGCCATCATCATCGATGATATCATCGATACAGCGGGTACGATCACACTTGCAGCGAACGCTTTGATCGAAAACGGAGCGAAACAAGTCTATGCATGTTGTACACACCCTGTTCTTTCAGGTCCAGCAATGGAACGGATCGAGAACTCAGCGATCGAAGAACTCGTCGTCTTGAACACAATCGACTTAACGCAACGCGAATGTGCAAGCAAAATCAAACAAATCTCTGTGGCACGCTTGCTTGCAGAAGCAATCATCCGTGTACACGAACAGAAATCAATCAGCCCGCTCTTCAGCTGATTGCTTGATGCATACGAACGACGTGGTCCGGTTTATTGAAATCGGACCCTTGTTCGTTTACTTTTTTAAACAGAAATGAGGAATCGATATGAAATGTATCGTCGGATTAGGGAATCCCGGAGCGAAGTATGCCAATACACGCCATAACATCGGTTTTCTTGCGATTGATGCCTTAGCGGAGAAACACGGAATCGCGCTTTCAGAATCGAAGTTTAAAGCCCTCTTCGGAACGGGAATGATAAACGGAGAGCGTGTTGTGCTCGTTAAGCCATTGACGTATATGAACTTATCAGGCGAAGCAGTACGACCATTGCTTGATTTCTACAAGATCGCAGTCGAGGATGTGCTCGTCATCTATGATGATCTGGATTTACCGCTTGAGAAATTACGCTTGCGTTCAAAAGGAAGTGCAGGCGGTCATAATGGCGTCAAGTCGTTGATCCAGCACCTCGGGACGCAGGAGATCAAGCGCCTTAAGCTCGGCGTCGGTCGACCACCGGCACCCATCCAAGTCATCGACTGGGTGTTAATGAATTTTTCGAAGGCGGAACAAGGAAGTCTGCAACACGTACTCAATGCGTCTGTCGATGTAGCGACGGACTTCATAGACACACCGTTTCTCGCTTTGATGAATCGGTATAACTGAACGCAACGCTTTGGGGTTCCAAAGCGTTTTTGCTGTCGTGTTTTAGGAGGAAGAAGATGAAACAATTACAAGAACTGTTACTAGCGATTCCTGAAATCAAGACGGTTCGGGAACGCTTCCGGGATGGTGTCAACGCGCAGTTGATCACCGGTCTGATGAATAGCGGAAAGGCACTGTTCGTCGCCGGGATTTATCAGGAGACGAAACGTCGATTCGTGCTTGTGACGCATAATATGTTCCAAGCGCAAAAACTATATGATGATTTGATTGAACTCGTACCGGAAGAAGACGTCATGCTCTATCCGGTCGATGAGACGTTAGCCGCGGAACTCTCCTACGGGGCAAGTCCGGAATTGCGGGCAACACGGATCGAGACCCGTCATCGTTTACTGACGACGGACGACGGAATCCTAATCATTCCGCTCGTCGGTTTACGTCGATATGTTCCGGATGCACAGACGTTTTTGTCGCATGTCAAACAAGTCAAACCGGGCGACATCTTATCGATTCCGGACTTCGTCCAGGATTTAGTCGATGCGGGGTACGAACGGACAGCGACCGTGACGACGCCTGGTGAGTTTGCTGTTCGCGGAAGTATTATCGATATTTATCCACTCACGGTCGAACGCCCGTACCGGCTCGATCTATTCGACGAGGAAGTCGACTCGATCTATACATTTGATGCGGAGACCCAACGTTCGCTCGGTGTCGTCGCAGAAGCATGTTTGATGCCAGCAGCGGAACACTTCGCGACGAAGGATCAGTTAAAGGACGCGGGTGAAAAAGTCCGTCGTCTTTATGAGGCGACGAAAGAGCGCGTCCAAAGTACGGAAGTCCTCGCGGCACTTGAAGAGGGAATTGCTTATGACGTCGAGTTGCTAGAAAACGGCGATCAACCGAAACAGTTCGCGAAGTATGCACCGATTCTCTACACGTCGACGCTACGTCAAGACGTGACGGGAAGTGTCTTGATCGTTGATGAAGTCGCACGGGTTGAAGAAGCGGCAGAAGTTCAGGATGCAGAGGAAGCAGAATGGATGGCGTCGCTCATTGAACGCGGACAAAGCGTCAGTGATTACGTCCTATCTGTTCCGATGGCACATGTCTTTGAAGGACAACCCTTGTTGTACCTCTCGCTCCTTCCGACACGTCGGAGTGGTGTACCGGAAAGTGCGGCCATCCATTTCAGCATCAAACCGATTGCGCCGTTCCATGGTCAGATGGAACGCTTGAAGCAAGAAGTCGAGCGATATCGTCGTGCTGACATGTGGATGGTCTTCTTAGCGAGTAACCGAGAACGTGCCGAGCGAATGCGTCAGACGTTATCCGATTATGGGGTGGAAGCGTCGATCGTCACAAAAGAAGGCATCACTCGGGGTCAACCAGCGATTCTGATCGGTGGAATTCATGGTGGATTCGAGATGACGAATGCGCGCCTCGTCGTCATCACAGAAGAAGAAGTCTTTAAGCAACCGGCGCGTCGCCGGAAGCAGACGACGAAGCTGACGAACGCTGAACGAATCAAGAGTTATCAAGAATTGAAGACAGGTGATTACGTCGTCCATATTCATCACGGGATTGGGCGGTATCATGGCATCAAGACGATTGATGTAGCCGGTAACCATCAGGACTATCTCCATCTCGTTTACGCGGGAGAGGACTCGTTGTATGTTCCTGTCGATCAGATTGACTTGATTCAAAAGTATGTCGGGGCTGAAGGAAAAGAGCCGAAGATCTATAAACTCGGTGGAACGGAATGGAAAAAGGTTAAAGCGAAGGTCCAGAAATCGGTCGAGGATATCGCTGATGAGTTGATCAAGCTCTATGCGGCTCGTGAAGCTGCGGTCGGTTTTGCGTTCCCGGAGGACGACGATAACATGCAAGCATTCGAGGCTTCCTTCCCGTATGAGGAAACGGTCGATCAATTGCGATCGATTGCCGAGATCAAGAAAGATATGGAACGTCCGCGTCCGATGGATCGTCTATTATGTGGCGACGTTGGATACGGAAAAACAGAAGTGGCGATTCGGGCAGCGTTCAAAGCGGTCATGTCTGGAAAACAAGTTGCGTTGCTCGTACCGACGACCGTCCTTGCACAACAACACTACGAAACGATGCTTGAGCGATTCAGTGAATGGCCGATTCGTGTGTCGGTCATGAGCCGGTTCCGTTCGCCAGCAGAATTAAAGGCGACGAAACAAGGATTAAAAGAGGGGACGATCGATGTCGTTGTCGGAACACACCGTGTGCTGTCGAAAGACGTCCAGTTCGCTGATATCGGATTGTTGATCATTGATGAAGAGCAACGTTTCGGCGTTAAACATAAAGAACGTCTGAAACAGTTGAAGACGAACGTCGACGTCTTGACGTTGACGGCGACACCGATTCCGCGAACGCTTCACATGTCGATGATCGGAATCCGTGATCTCTCGGTCCTTGAGACACCGCCGGAAAACCGTTACCCGGTCCAGACGTATGTCATGGAATACGACGGAATCGTCATGCGGGAAGCACTCGAGCGGGAACTCGGTCGGGGGGGACAAGCGTTCTTCCTCTATAACCGGGTCGAAGGCATCGAGCGAAAGGCAGAAGAGATTCGCGCGCTCGTACCAGAAGCGCGGATTGTCACGGCGCACGGTCGGATGACGGAAACCGAACTCGAGAGTCAGTTGATCGCGTTCTTCGAAGGAGACGCGGATGTTCTTGTCAGTACGACGATCATCGAGACAGGAATCGACATTCCGAACGTCAATACGTTGATTGTTCATGACGCGGATCAAATGGGACTATCCCAACTGTATCAATTACGCGGTCGTGTCGGTCGGTCAAGCCGCGTCGCCTATTCGTACTTTACGTACCGTCCGCAAAAACGATTGACGGAAGTCGCGGAAAGTCGTCTACAGGCGATCAAGGAATTCACAGAGCTCGGTAGCGGCTTTAAGATCGCGATGCGCGACTTATCGATTCGCGGTGCCGGGAACTTACTTGGTTCCCAACAATCGGGCTTCATTGATTCGGTCGGTTTCGATCTTTATTCGCAGATGCTGGCAGAAGCAGTTGAAGAACGCAAAGAACGAATGAAAGGTAAAAAACGCGTCCAGAAATTCGTGCCGGAGTTCACGTTCAGTCTTGATGCGTATATTCCATCACACTACATGACGGACTCCGAGCTGAAAATCGAGTTTTACAAACGCTTGAAATATGTCGATACCGTCGATAGTCTCGAACAGCTCGAAACAGAGATACTCGAACGATTCGGTGAGTTCCCAGATGAGGTTGCTCGTTTAATCCAATTGACACGGATGAGGATTTTTGCCGAACGGGCGCGTGTCGAGCGTGTCAAACAAACCGATCCGAAAATCGAAATCGTTTTGTCGCTCGAATCCACACAGCAGCTTGACGTGGCGGACTTCGTTAAATGGACTGTTCCGCTAGGACGTGGTCTAGGCATGGGACAACAAGAACAGAAACTCGTCTTGACCCTGAACCGGAATAAACAGTCGACGCAACAGATGACGATGCAGGCAGAACAGTTGCTAGCAGAGCTTGATCGTCGGCTCGTCGCGCGATGAATAGACGAACGATTGCGCAAGGCGCAGCACTACTTGCGATCTCTAGCTATATCTCGAAATTGCTCAGCTTCTTTTACCGGATTCCATATCAGAATCTCGCCGGCGATTTCGGATTGTACGTCTATCAGACGGTCTATCCCTTATTCGCGATAGCGGCAGCGCTTGGCATTTATGCGCTGCCCGTCATCGTGGCGAAGTTGACGCTCCATCATCCAGACGAGAAACGAGAAGTCTTGTGGTCGATTTTCTATGTCTTGCTTGCGATGACAGTCTTCTTCGGATTACTTGGTTGGTGGATCGCCCCAACGCTCGCAGGGTGGTTCGGGGATGAGAAACTGATCGTTCCCTTGCGTGCGGTGACATGTACGTTTTATTTACTACCCGTGATTGCCGTTCTTAGAGGTATGTTTCAAGCAGATCTCGAGATGCGACCGACGGCTGTATCCCAAGTCTCTGAAAATGCCGTCCGCGTCGGACTATTGTTGCTCGTGACCTATATCGGTGTCTCGATGCAGGCGGACCCTTACTGGATTGGTGCCAGTGCCCATCTGACAGCGATCGGCGGTAGCATCGTTTCGTTATTCGTCCTGTTACGTTTTGCGAAAGGAAAAATCGGTCGCCCTGTATTTTCAAGTATTCACGTACGGCGGGTCGGAAAGGTGCTCGTGACAAGCGGGGTGGCGGTCAGTATCGCCTCACTTGCTTTATTGCTGATGCAATTGATCGATGGATTGACGTTCGTCAATCTACTTGGCAATACGACGGAGACGAAAATTGAAAAAGGGGTGCTCGACCGTGGGTATCCGTTACTCCAATTTGCGATTCTCTTTGCAACATCGATGAGTCTTGCGAGTGTTCCGTCACTATCAACCGCATATCGAAAGCATGATCCGCAGATGATGCGTCAACAACTGGAGACATTACTTCGTTCCGGTCTATTGATTGCCGCTGCAGCGACGATCGGACTAATGGGTGTGATGCGTCCGCTCAATATTGCGTTATATCAAGATGACCAAGGAACAGCAGGACTGATTTGGCTCGCGGCGACGGCATTTGCTGCTTCGATTGCGATGATGATCGTCTCTTGTCTCCAGTCGGTCGATGCTGAAAAGTATGCGCTCGTTGGTGTTCTTGTCGGATTAGGGGCGAAGCTCGCTCTGAATCTCTATTTCATTCCCCGATATGGTATGATCGGGGCGGGTATGGCGACATTTGGCGGTTTTGCCGTCATGGCAGCAGCACAATGGATTTTATTGAACCGGAAGTTCGGTCGCGTATCGGCAGGAAACACGTTCTACCGACGACTGGTCTTACCTGTGCTCGCCATGGGTGTGTTTCTGTATCTGATCGAAACGTTCTTCCAGCTGTTTGAGCTTGAGACACGAATCGGTGCGGCACTCGAAGTCGGTGTCCTTGTCGTCGGTGGTGCCATCATTTATGGCAGTATGGCATTACGCGTCCGTGCATTAACAGAACAAGAGTGGGCACTATTGCCTTTAGGAGATAAGTTATATCAGATGTACCAACGTAGGAGGAGTATATGACACACCGAATTACGATCGTCGGCCTTGGCGTCGGCGAACTCGAACAATTGCCGTTTGGCATCTATCGATTATTAAAAAACACGACACAGCCTGTCTATTTACGGACAATGGATCATCCAGTCGTTTCAGAACTCGCAGCAGAGGGAATGAACTTTACATCATTTGACTCGGTTTATGAACGACATAGTCGGTTTGAAGACGTATACACAGAAATCGTTGAGGAATTGCTTCGTCTCTCAAAGACGACGGACATCATTTATGCCGTCCCAGGTCATCCACTGGTCGCTGAGAGTACCGTCCAGCAGTTATTAGAGCGGACGGACGCGGTCGACGTCATAGGCGGACAAAGTTTTCTTGATCCGATGTTCGCAGCGCTTGGTGTGGATCCAATTGAAGGATTCCAGTTGCTTGATGCAACAGCGTTTGCCGTCGATGAAGCACAGATCCGTCAGCATCTACTGATTGGACAAGTTTATGATGCGCTCGTCGCGGGCGACTTAAAGGTCCAGTTGATGGAACGTTATCCGGACGAACATCTAGTCACTTTGGTCACGGCAGCGGGTACAAGCAAACAGTCCGTCCAAAGCGTACCGTTATATGAACTCGATCATGTGACGACGCTCAGTAACTTGACGACAGTCTACGTGCCACCTGTCACGGATGAGCAGACGTTGAACCGTGACTTCGCGACACTAAAAGAGATCATCGCGCGATTACGCGGTGAAGGCGGTTGTCCATGGGATCAAGAGCAGACGCATGAGTCCTTAAAACGTCATTTAATCGAAGAATCTTACGAATTACTGGAAGCAATCGACCTTCAAGACGATAACTTAATGATAGAAGAGCTAGGAGACGTCCTTTTACAGGTCATGCTCCACGCACAAATTGGTCTAGATGAAGGGTATTTTGATATTCGAGACGTCATCGGAAGCGTCAGTGATAAGATGATTCGTCGCCATCCGCATGTCTTTGGGGAAACAACAGTCGATTCTTCAGCAGACGTCGTTTCGAACTGGCAAGACATCAAAGTACAAGAAAAGCCGGAGCGGACTTCCTTGCTCGATGGTGTGACAAAAGGAGCACCTGCTTTGATGCGCGCAGAAGACATTCAAAAGAAAGTGGCGAAAGTCGGTTTTGAATGGAGTAACGTCGAGGGTGCACTTGAAAAAGTAATCGAAGAGTTACGTGAATTGAAGGAAGCCGCACCAGAAGAACGATTAGGTGAATTCGGAGATGTTCTGTTTTCGATAACACTCGTCGGGAAATACCTCGGTCTCTCGGCAGAAGAGGGGCTACAACAGACGAATGATAAATTCATCCGTCGCTTTACGCGAATGGAACAACTAGCGGACCGACCGCTCGTTGAGATGACGCTTGAAGAGCAAGATTCACTCTGGCATCAAGCGAAGCAGGAGGAACAGTCATGAGACTTGATAAATTTTTAAAAGTATCGCGTCTGATCAAACGACGGACGCTTGCCAAAGAAGTCGCCGATCAAGGTCGGATCACGATTAATGGTAATGTGGCGAAAGCAAGTAGCACGGTAGCAGCAGGTGATGAGATGACGATCCGGTTCGGAAACAAGATTGTCACGGTTGCGATTTCGAGCATTAAAGAACATGCGAAAAAAGAAGAAGCATCTGATATGTATGAGATCATCCGTGAAGAAAAGGTGAATTCCGAAGAATCGATGTAATTTACCGGAAAAAGGAAGTATACTAAAGAGTGTCAGGGATGACCACTCAGAAAGAGGAGGGATGATATGCCAACACCGCTCGAATCAGGGCGTCCAGCGCCAAAGATCAAGCCGCTCAATGACCGTAAGAAGCAATTGAGTCAGAATGCCATCGAAAACCGTAGACGCCTCAAAAATCGCTTTTTCTTGTGTCTGACCGTCTTTTTGCTCATCTTTTCCCTCATGGGGTGGTCATACATGGAAAAACGGCAATTGATCGCTGAACAAAAGCAGTCGTTTCAAGTGGCTGAACAAGAGCAGACGAAAGCGAAAAAAGAGACCGCCCGTCTGAAGGAAGAAATCAATCGCCTCAATGATAAAGAGTATGTAGCGAACTTAGCTCGGAGCGAGTTGCTCTATTCGAAAAAAGGGGAAACGATCTTCTACTTTTCACCTGAAGACTAATTGAAGGTTGCCGATTGATTGAAAAAAGAATGAATCACTCGTATAATAAGAAACGAATCAACTAAAAAGGAGCAATACAATTTATGTCGATTGAAGTAGGCAGCAAAGTGCAAGGGAAAGTAACAGGCATCACGAATTTCGGAGCGTTCGTTGAGTTACCAACAGGGAAAACTGGTCTTGTTCACATCAGTGAAGTGGCAGATTCTTACGTTAAAGACATCAATGATGTGTTGACGGTTGGTCAAGAAATCACCGTCAAAGTCTTAAGTGTTGAAAACGATGGTAAGATCGGTCTTTCCATCAAAAAAGCCGTCGATCGTCCAGAAGGCGAACGTCCTCGTCCTGCACGTCAGTTCGACCGTGGACCACGTCCAGCAGGACAAGATCGTGGACCACGTTCGTTCGATAACAAAGGACCACGTGGAGGCGGTAACCGTGGAGGCTTCAACAAAGGCGGCCGTGGTACACCACCACCGCGCAAAGAACAATCGTTCGATACGCTGATGTCTAGTTTCCTGAAAGATAGTGAAGATCGTCTTGCTACATTGAAACGTCAAACGGATTCAAAACGTGGCGGACGCGGCGCAAAACGTCAATAACTTGCTGACCTGTTCTTTATAAGAATAGAGATGGAATGACGCCGTTCATTCCATCTTTTATTTTTTTGAAATTATTTTTAGAAAAAGCGTTGACTTTCATTTGACCTGCCCGTATTATAGAAAATGTGCTTAAGACGCACGAGTTAAAAATATGGCGGTGTAGCTCAGCTGGCTAGAGCGTACGGTTCATACCCGTGAGGTCGTGGGTTCGACTCCCTCCGCCGCTACCATATTTTTTTGGCCCGTTGGTCAAGCGGTTAAGACACCGCCCTTTCACGGCGGTAACACGGGTTCGAATCCCGTACGGGTCATTCTCAAAAGCTATCTCTATTATATAGAGATAGCTTTTTTTAGGTTTTAACGGAAAGGGGTGAAGTCGTCATGGAAGGTGTGCCGTTCGAACCGCTCCTAGTCGGAGTGTCGGGAGGGTGTGACTCGATGGTACTCGTCGATCGGTTGTATCGAGAAGGTTATGACATTGCAATTGCACATGTGCATCATGGATTACGAGAGGCATCCGACGAAGAAGCGCGCTTTATTAAGGAATGGGCAACGTCCCGAAAGATAACCTTTTTCATGACGCGTTTAGAATGGACACGACGTACGAGCTCTCAAGCAGCTTGTCGTGAAGAGAGATATGCGTTTTTTGAACGAATCATGGAAGAGACCGGACGCTCACGTCTGATTCTCGCTCATCATCAAGACGATCAAATCGAGACGCTACTCATTCAGCTCATTCGTGGGGAAGCGCAAGTTGATGGTATTCCCGTCGTTCGTCCGTTTGGTAACGGTTGGCTGCATCGCCCGTTACTACATGAATCGAAGCAGGCTTTGCTCGAGTATGCGTTGCAACATGAAGTTCCGTGGCGAGAAGATGCGTCAAATGCAGAAACTACTTATTTGCGCAATCAAATCCGACATATGATTGTTCCGCCACTCCGAGAAATTCGTCCGGAGTTTGAACAAGCAACAGCAGCTGCAGCACATGCGCGACAGCAAATCATGCGTGAGCAGGTGACATTCGTCGCGACGTATCTCGACCGATGTAAGGAAGCGAATGGAATTCCGGTAGCACGTATTTTAGAATTACCGACGGATTTACAGCGGCTTGTCTTGCCGACGCTAACGGGAGAAACGTTTTCTTCAGAAACGATTCGTCACTTCATCACGTGGCTTCGGGTGGATAAGGGCTCGGACGAAGTGTATTATGGAAACTGGAGGATGCGACGTGCATATGGCTTTTTGATGCAGGATCGTGTGATACGGTCAATGAATGACGATTTACCGTTTCAAGTAGGGGAGAATTTGGGAACGTATCATTATGGTGAACAAATGGTTCGCTTCTCAATCGGAAACCAAGGTATCCCGCTGGACGCGATTGCGTTCCCGTTGACGGTGCGCCCGCCATGTCCGGGAGATCGAATCCAGCTTGCTGTGGGTTCGAAAAAAGTCAGTCGAATTCTGATTGATGCTAAGGTTCCGCGTTATCTCCGGGAACAGGTTCCGGTCGTCGTCGATGCAAATGGAGTGATTTTAGCCGTCATTGGACATCGAATTGCAATATTCGGGTCATTTGAACTCCTCGCAAAATCTTATTTAATGATAGAATGGTAATGTAGTGTTTATTATGGAGGAGGAATACCTAGCATGACCTTGATGAACGATATGGAAAAAGTACTGATTTCAGAAGAAGAGATCCAAAATAAAGTGGGCGAACTCGCCGGCGAATTGACAGCGGATTATCACGATCGTTTTCCGTTGCTTGTGTGTGTCTTAAAAGGCGCAATGCCGTTCATGTCTGATCTTGTCAAAAAGATGGATATGCACCTTGAAATGGACTTCATGGACGTTTCAACATATCACGGTGGGACAACATCAACAGGTGAAGTCAAGATTGAAAAAGATTTGAACACATCGGTAGAAGGACGCGACATCTTGATTGTCGAAGATATCATCGACAGCGGATTGACGCTTGGTTACCTCGTTGACCTCTTCAAGTACCGGAAAGCGAAGTCCGTTAAAATCGTGACGTTGCTCGACAAACCAACAGGACGGAAGAATGACTTGCACGCAGATTACAGCGGCTTCGTCATTCCACACGAATTCGTCGTCGGTTATGGTCTGGATTACGAAGAGAAATACCGTAACCTTCCGTATGTAGGTGTCTTGAAACCTGCAGTCTACGGCGGCTAATTATTTTTAATCTCGTCTGTCCCATGATAAGATGAAACCAATTACAAAGCGCGCCCTGTCGCGCCAGGATTCGTATTCATCCACTAGAAAAACGAGATGGATGCGGAGAGGAGGCATAAGATGAACCGAGCAGTGAAGAATACCCTCGTGTTTGGGGTCATTTTTCTAGCTTTGATCTTGTTTCTGCAATACTTGCAGAGTCCAGTGAACAAAAGCAAAGAAATCAATTACACACAGTTTGTCGAGTCTGTTGAAAAAGGTGAAATCAAGACGGCTACCTTCCAATATGAAGGGCAGACGTATAATGTGACAGGAGATTTGCGTGAAAAAGATTCAACGTATGAAACGGTCGTACCGGCTGTGGATACGGAACTAACGGATCTCTACACGCAACTCAGAAGCCAAGGAGTCAAATTGGACTTCAAGGCAGCAGAAACGAATGGTGGTTGGATCGCGTTACTAACGACAATTGTTCCATTCATCATCATCTTCATCCTCTTCTTCTTCTTGATTAATCAAGCGCAAGGTGGCGGTGGTGGCGGTCGCGTCATGAACTTCGGGAAATCGAAGGCACGCCTCTATGATACAGAGAAGAAAAAGATCACGTTTGATGATGTAGCCGGCGCAGACGAAGAGAAACAAGAACTTGTCGAAGTCGTCGAATTCTTGAAAGATCCGCGTAAATTTGCGAAACTCGGTGCCCGTATTCCGAAAGGGGTCCTACTCGTAGGTCCTCCAGGTACAGGTAAGACGTTGCTTGCGCGTGCCGCAGCTGGTGAAGCCGGCGTACCATTCTTCTCGATTTCAGGTTCTGACTTCGTTGAGATGTTCGTTGGTGTCGGGGCATCACGTGTCCGTGACTTGTTCGAAAACGCGAAGAAAAATGCACCATGTATCATCTTCATCGATGAAATCGATGCTGTCGGTCGTCAACGGGGCGCAGGTCTCGGTGGTGGACACGATGAGCGTGAGCAGACATTGAACCAACTTCTCGTTGAGATGGATGGATTCAGTGAAAACGAAGGCATCATCATGATCGCAGCAACGAACCGTGCTGATATTCTTGACCCAGCATTACTCCGTCCAGGTCGTTTTGACCGTCAAATCACGGTTGACCGTCCAGATGTCGTCGGTCGTGAAGCAGTCTTGAAAGTTCACGCACGGAATAAACCGCTCGATTCAACGGTTGATTTGAAAGCTATCGCACAGCGGACACCTGGATTCTCAGGTGCGGATCTTGAGAACCTTCTGAATGAAGCAGCACTTGTTGCAGCACGTTCAGACCGTGATAAAGTGTCGATCGTTGATCTCGAAGAAGCGATTGACCGTGTCATCGCGGGACCAGCGAAGAAGAGCCGGATCATCTCGCCGAAAGAGAAAAAGATTGTCGCATGGCACGAAGCAGGACATACGATCATTGGTGTCACGCTCGACGATGCGGATGAAGTACACAAGGTAACGATCGTTCCTCGCGGAAACGCGGGCGGATATGTCGTCATGTTGCCAAAAGAAGATCGTTACTTCATGACGAAGCCGGAACTCGAAGATAAGATTACTGGATTGCTCGGTGGTCGCGTCGCAGAGGACATCGTCTTCGGAGAAGTCTCGACTGGAGCAAGCAATGACTTCCAACGTGCGACAGGTCTTGCACGGAAAATGGTCATGGAGTTCGGGATGAGTGAAAAACTCGGACCGCTTCAATTCGGATCAGGTCAAAGCGGTAACGTCTTCCTCGGTCGTGATTTCCAAAACGAACAGAATTACTCGGATGCAATTGCACACGAGATCGATACGGAAATCCAAGCGATCATCAACCGCTGTTACCAAAAAGCGAAAGATATCCTGACTGAGAAACGCGATCAGCTCGACTTGATTGCAACAACGTTGCTTGAAGTTGAAACACTCGATCAAAAACAAATTCACCATCTCCTAGAGACGGGCGAATACAAAAAACATGAACCAGAAGCAACGACTCCAAAAGCAGAAGAGAAAGCACCGGAATCGACAGATGCAACTGTTGATCAACCGACAGAGTCTCCAACGCAAATGGGTTCAGTCGTTGACGAAGGGAAAAATGTAGATATGGATACACCAGATACGCCGCGTCGCGACGATCAAGTGTAAACGGATGGAACGGATTCGATTGATATCGAATCCGTTCTTTTTTGTGGCAGACCGAGCGAATACACATCGGTAGGTGTGACCATACGAGCATGGTATAATCACAACATATATAGTTCCGATCGTGAAACAACGGAATACAATAGAAGCATGAAAATTGAGAAGAAGCGGGGAAATAAGCAAATGATTTTAGTCATCGATGTCGGAAATACGAATATCGTCTTAGGTGTCTATCAAGGACAAGAGTTGATTGAGCATTGGCGGATTGCGACAGACCGGACACGGACGACGGACGAATACGGTATGCTCGTCAAAGCGTTGTTCCGTGACGCAGAGCTAAACGTGGAAGAAATCGAGGGAATCGTGTTATCATCTGTCGTACCCCCCGTCGTGTTTCCACTAGAAAATATGTGTGTGCGTTACTTTAAACGTCGTCCGTTCTTGATTGGACCAGGAATCAAGACAGGACTCGATTTAAAAGTCGATAATCCACGGGAAGTGGGAGCCGATCGAATCGTCAATGCAGTAGCGGCGACGGCGAAATACGAGGGGCCGATGATCATCGTCGATTTCGGAACAGCGACGACGTATTGTTACATCGATGCACAAAAACGGTATTACGGTGGCATCATCTCACCCGGTGTGATGGTTGCAACCGAGGCACTCTATAATAAGGCAGCAAAATTGCCACGAATCGAAATCGCGAAACCGCAGTCAGCGATTGGACGAAATACGATCCATGCGATGCAGTCGGGGACCTATTTCGGATATGTGGCACAGGTGGACGGACTCGTTCACCGGATGAAAGAGGAAATGGGAGAAGCGAAGGTCATTGCGACCGGTGGCTTAGCCCGATTAATCAGCGAGGAATCCACGATGATTGAGGTCGTCGATCCATTCTTGACGTTAGATGGATTACGGATTATCTACGAACGAAATAAGTGAGGGAATCAAGATGAAACGTGAAGAATTATTAGCACAATTAAAAGATGACTATTTAGTACGGGCGTTAGGCTTCAATGGAGAAGTCCGTGCGTTTGCGATCCGTTCGACGAAAACGGTCTATGAAGCACAACTGCGCCATCAGACAACACCGGTCGTTACAGCAGCACTCGGTCGGACACTGACGATCGGCGCAATGATGGGTACGATGCAAAAAGGCGATACACGTGTCACATTAAAAGTCGAAGGCGATGGACCGATTGGGAAAATCATCGTCGATGCCGACGCAAAAGGTGTCGTTCGTGGATATGTCAGTCGTCCCCGCGTCGAAATGGATACGTACGTCAATGCAGACGGTCTGACGAAACTAAAAGTGGGTGAAGCAGTCGGTCGCGGAAACATCTCTGTCATCAAAGACCTCGGGTTGCGTGACTTCGTCGGTGGTCAATCGCCGATTCAAACAGGTGAGATTAGCGAAGACTTCACGTATTACTTCGCTGTATCGGAACAAAGCCCATCGGTCGTTGGAGCTGGCGTTCTCGTCTATCCGGAAGACGAATCAGTCATTGCAGCAGGTGGTTTGATCGTTCAATTGATGCCAGGTGCGTCGGAAGAGACGATCTCAGCACTTGAAAAACGTGTTGGAGCCCTTAAACCGATCTCGATTCTTGTCGGTGAGGAAAAAACACCAGAAGAAATGTTAGAACTCGTTCTCGGTGACTATGAGCATCTCGACACGATCCCGGTATCATTCGAATGTACGTGTGACCGTGAAAAATTAGCGACAGCGATCATCGCTCTTGGACCAGATGAGATCCAAGCGATGATTGATGAAGATGGTGGTGCGGAAGCGGTTTGTCACTTCTGTTCAGAGCATTATCACTATGATGTTCCAGAGTTAGAGGAACTTCGTGAAAAATCACTCGAAAGAGCATAAGAGGGATCTAATATGGGGAATGTACAACCTAAGTACTTGTGGATGTTGATCTTCATCTTAATGTTGACGAATTTCATGACCGGTGCTTACGCCTTCATGGGTGAGCTCCCAAAGGTCGATTCTCCTAAAATCGTTCAAGACAGCATCGGTGGTCCGCTCGAGGATGTCGTCGCCGAAGTCGGTGATGAGAAAATCACGCGCGCGATGGTCTATCAGACGATGCGAACGGAACAGGAAAAACAGACGATTGATCGTTTGATTCAAGAAGCGGTCGAACGCCAGACGAAGGATGGAAAAAAGCCGGAAGTCAAACGCTTTGATTGACAGATTTCATCCAGTCCGCTGATAATTAGTCTATCGGATTACTTGGAATTCAAGCGGTTCACTAATGAGGAGGAATGGTCATGCGTATTGCGAATTCAGTATTAGATTTAGTCGGTCGGACCCCGATCGTCAAGTTACATCATCTAACGGGTCCTGAGGATGCAGATGTGTATCTGAAATTGGAGTACATGAACCCTGGATCAAGCGTAAAAGACCGGATTGCGTTGGCGATGATCGAGGCGGCAGAAGAAGCGGGTCAACTCAAAGAAGGAGACACGATCATCGAGCCGACGAGTGGGAACACAGGAATCGGACTAGCGATGGTCGCTTCGGCGAAAGGATACCGCGCCATTCTCGTCATGCCGGAAACGATGAGCATGGAGCGCCGGACGTTGCTTCGCGCCTATGGTGCGGAATTGATTTTGACACCGGGTCCTGAAGGAATGAAGGGTGCGATCGCTCGCGCGACAGCGGAAGCAGAAGAACATGGTTACTTCATGCCACAACAATTCAATAACGGCGCCAATCCAGTCGTCCATGAAAAAACGACAGGTCCTGAAATCGTCGAAGCGTTCGAAGGCATGCAACTCGATGCATTCATCGCGGGAATTGGAACGGGTGGAACGATCACCGGTGCTGGTAAAGTGTTACGCGATGCCTTCCAAGGGATTGAAATCATTGCTGTTGAACCAACGGATTCACCTGTCTTATCGGGTGGTAAACCGGGACCGCACAAACTGCAAGGAATCGGTGCTGGATTCGTGCCGTCGATTCTTGATACTGAGATTTATGATGGTGTTGAGCAGATCACGACGGAAGAAGCATTTGATCACGCACGGCGAGCAGCGAAGACGAACGGTGTCTTAGGCGGTATCTCGTCAGGTGCTGCGATTGCAGCAGCGCTCAAGACGGCGAAACGTCTCGGGAAAGGGAAAAACGTTCTCGCGATCATTCCTTCGAATGGGGAGCGGTACTTAAGTACACCGCTGTATCAAATCGAGGAAGAAGCAGACCAATCGAAGTAATCAACTGGACGTACACGGAAGTCATTCGGCTTCCGTGTACTTTTTTGCGTATAATGAGAGCAGAATAGTGTGAAGTGGGGGACGCGTATGCGACAGACGAAATACAAAGCAGTACCATGGACGAAAGAACAATTCTACAATCGATATGTTGAACAGACGAATGGAACAGCGGGACACGTCTGGCTCGAAAGCGGCCGAATCGGACGGTATACGATGGCGGCGACTCGTCCTGTCGGATACGTCCGAACGAAGGACGGGATGACGACGATTGAGACAGATGGAAAAGTCGAGACGTCGACGGCGAATCCGTTTGATGTACTCGAACAGCTCCGCGTCGAACGTGAATCGATCCGACCGGATGGAATGCCACCTTTCTTTGGTGGATTTGCCGGTTACGTCAGTTATGATGCCGTCCGTTATTTAGAAAAGCTACCGGAGCGAGCGATGGATGATTTGCAAACACCCGATCTGTCATTTTACTGGTACGATGAAGTCGCCGTGTTTGATGAGGAAACGAAGCAATTGTTCATTGCCGTAACGCGAGACACAGTAGAAGAAGCAGAGCGAGTTCTTGAAACAGAAGTCGCGCGTTGGTGTATCGAGACGGAAGCACCTCAATTTTCAGCGACCGGTTCGTCCGGTGAGCGGGAACGGGCTTTTGGGCAGGAAGCCTTCATGACAGCGGCGCACCGGATTAAATCGTATATTGGGGACGGTGACGTCTTTCAAGTCAATTTGTCCGTCCGCCAACAAGAACCGCTTGGGACGACAGCGGAACATTTGTATGATGTATTACGACAAGTCAATCCTTCTCCGTACATGGGCTACTTTGCGGATGAAGATTTAACACTCGTGTCCGCCTCACCCGAGTTGCTCGTTGAAAAAATCGGTGATGCGTTAGCGACACGCCCGATTGCGGGAACACGGCCACGCGGGAAGGATGAAGCAGAGGATTTACGACTTGCGAAAACCTTACTCGATAACGAAAAAGAACGGGCAGAACATGTGATGCTTGTTGATTTAGAGCGGAATGATTTAGGACGCGTCAGTCGTTATGGTACGGTTCATGTCGATGAGTTGATGGTGATTGAGAAATACTCGCACGTGCAGCACATCGTCTCAAACGTCAGAGGGGAAGTAGCTCCGGAACACTCGGGGAGTCAGGTGCTTGCTGCGATGTTCCCAGGTGGTACGATCACTGGCGCACCAAAAATTCGGACGATGGAAATCATTGAAGAACTGGAACCGGTCCGGCGTGGTAT
This sequence comes from Exiguobacterium sp. ZWU0009, assembly GCF_000798935.2. Taxonomy (NCBI): domain Bacteria; kingdom Bacillati; phylum Bacillota; class Bacilli; order Caryophanales; genus Exiguobacterium; species Exiguobacterium sp. ZWU0009. The sequence goes on from NZ_CP018057.1 coordinate 75,851, forward strand.
CTATACCGGATCACTTGGCTTCATCAGTTGGGCGGATGATGTCATTTTCAATATCTTGATCCGGACACTCGTCGCAAAAGACGGGATGGCATATGTTCAAGCAGGTGCTGGAGTCGTCACAGATTCGGACGCAGCACGTGAATACGAAGAGTCACTTAGTAAAGCCAAAGCGTTATGGGTGACAAAAGAAACAGCGGAGGGAACGCAATGATTGTATTGATTGATAACTATGATTCCTTTACGTACAACTTAGTCCAGTATTTCGGCGAACTTGGGCAAGACATCCGGGTATTTCGCAACGACGCGATCACGCTTGCGGAAATCGAAGCGTTGCAACCGGATCATCTTGTCATCTCACCGGGTCCCTGTACGCCGAATGAAGCGGGAATCAGTCTAGAAGCGATTGCTTATTTTGCTGGAAAGGTACCGATTTTAGGTGTCTGTTTGGGTCATCAAGCGATCGGTCAAGTATTCGGGGGTAAAGTCGTCCGCGCGAAGGAATTGATGCACGGAAAAGTCTCGCCACTGACGCATGACGGACAAGGCATCTTTGAACGGATCCCACAAGCGACGCCGGTGACACGTTACCACTCGCTCGTCGTTGAACGCGAGACATTCCCGGAAGTACTTGAAGTAACAGCGGAAGCTGGCGGAGAAATCATGGCACTCCGTCACCGGACGTTGCCGATTCTCGGTGTCCAGTTCCATCCGGAAGCGATTTTGACACGAGACGGGAAACAGATGTTAAAAAATTTCTTGGAGTTGACGCATTATGTATCTCTGGCATGACGGAACCATTAAACGAGAAGAAGAGATAAGAATTTCCCCACTCGATCACGGATTCGTCTACGGGATGGGAGTATTCGAGACGTTTCGGACCTATAACGGACATCCGTTTTTGTTCGATGATCATATCGAACGCTTGCGGATGAGTTGTGTCGCACTCGGGATCCAGCTAGGATATGACCGGGAAGCCTTACGGCAAGCGATCCAAGATTTATATGACGCATATGAGGCGAACGATTTATACATTCGGTTGAATGTCTCGGCCGGTCCACGCGAGATCGGGTTATCGATCGATCCTTACGATACGCCGACCGTGTTGATCTATGCGAAACCGATCGCTCCGCGAAAACGAGCGGAACGGGCACTCGAGACGATTCGTTTACCGCGTAGTACACCGGAGACGACATACCGCTTGAAGTCGCATCATTACATAAACAATCTAGTGGCGAAACGCCAATTGTTCAATCCGGAAGCAGAAGGGCTGTTTTTGACGAAGGAAGGTCATGTCTGTGAAGGGATTACGTCAAATATTTTTTGGCGTTACGGAAGTACATGGTATACGTCACCGCTTGAGACCGGTGCACTGAACGGAATTACTCGTCAGTTCCTCATGCAACATGTACCGGTCGAAGAACGCCTGGCGTATTTACCACAGCTCGAAGAAGCAGACGAGATCATCTATACGAATTCCGTTCAGGAAGCGGTCGCGATTTCGTCACTTGACGGACGTCCTTTCCCCGGAATCAACGGATCAGGATATGCACAAATCATGACGCTGTTCGATCAATCCGTCGAACATGTGACGACAAGGAGGGAACAACGATGACCTACATCATGGGTATCTTGAATGTGACACCGGACTCCTTTTCGGACGGTGGACAATATGTCGATGTCGAACAAGCGATGCGGCAAGCGCGTCAGCTCATCGCGGACGGAGCGGATGCGATCGATGTCGGTGGAGAGTCGACACGACCGGGTGCAGCGTTCGTATCAGTCGAAGAAGAACTCGCTCGTGTTTTACCGATCATCAAGCGCATCAAACGAGAACTGAACGTCCTCGTGTCGATCGATACGTACAAACCGGTCGTCGCAGAAGCTGCTATTCAAGCAGGAGCGGACATCATCAACGATGTTTGGGGCTCGAAGTGGGGCGATCGTTCGATGGTCAACGTCGCAGCACGATACAGTGTCCCCATCATTTTGATGCATAACCGGGAGACGGCGCATGGGGAAGATATGCTTGCAGAAGTTCGGGCTGACCTTGAGGAATCAATCCGATTAGCGAAACAGGCAGGTGTAGCGGAAGAGCACATTTGGCTCGACCCGGGGATTGGGTTCATGAAGACGCATGAAGAGAACTTGTACCTAATGCGTCATCTATCGATCGTAACGGACTTCGGATATCCAGTTTTACTCGGAACGTCTCGTAAATCGATGATCGGTCTCGCGCTTGGATTACCGACGGAAGAACGAATCGAAGGAACGATTGCGACGGTTTGCTACGGGATTCAACAAGGATGCGACTGGATGCGTGTGCATGATGTCAAAGAAGTCAAACGGGCAGCGCGGATGATGGACATCATGTTGGCTGCGACGAAGGGGGAATAACGGTGGATCGAATTCACGTAACAGGAATGCGTTTTTATGGGTATCACGGTGTATTCGCAGAAGAGACGAAACTCGGTCAACGCTTTAATGTCGACTTATCGATCGGACTTGCATTGGCAGAAGCCGGTCGGACGGATGATTTGACGAAAAGTGTCAATTACGCCGAATTGTATGAAGCGACGAAACGTGTCGTCGAAGGAGAACCGCTCCAACTCGTCGAAGCCTTGGCGGATCGTATCGCAAAAGAAGTCTTTGCGTTAGATGAGCGAATTCAAGAAGCGTCGATCAAGGTCATCAAACCGGATCCGCCGATTGCCGGTCATTATGAACATGTGGCGGTCGAGATCAATCGCCTTCGGGAGGACTATGCATGAAGGAAGCTTATATTGCACTCGGTTCGAACATCGGTGATAAAGCGGCTCACTTAAGAGCAGCGATTGCTCGCCTAAGAGCGTTACCGTCCGTTCATGACGTAAAGACCTCTTCCATTTATGAGACTGTACCTGTCGGGTATCTAGATCAGGATTTATTCTATAATATGGTCGTCGCAGTTCGAACGACGGATGAGGCAGATGTCTTACTTGGACGACTGCAGGAAATTGAACAGCTAGAAGGACGCGAGCGTCTGTTCAAAAATGGACCACGGACGCTTGACTTAGATATTTTGCTGTATGAGGAAGAACGCATTGACCTCGAAGGATTAACCGTTCCGCATCCGCGGATGCAAGAGCGGGCATTCGTTCTCGCACCATTACGTGAGCTCGCAGCAACATTCGTCGTACCTGGTCTTGGGCAAAGTGTCGAGCGGTTGTATCAGCAGTTACCGGAGACAGAACGAAACGGTGTGCGACGCTTAGGTGGTCTTTTAGAAGCGGAGGAACAATAATGGAATTTAACATTGGCGATGTCAAACTGAAGAATCAAGTCATCTTGGCGCCGATGGCAGGCGTCTGTAATCCGGCGTTTCGATTAATCGCAAAAGAATTCGGTGCAGGACTCGTCTGTGCGGAGATGGTCAGCGATAAAGGCATCTTGTATGAGAACGAACGGACGCTACAGATGCTCTATGTGGATGAGCGGGAAAAACCGCTGAGTCTTCAAATCTATGGTGGTTCAAAAGAGACGCTCGTTCAAGCAGCACGATATGTCGAAGCGAACACGAATGCCGACATCATTGATATCAATATGGGCTGTCCGGTTCCGAAAGTCACGAAAAGTGATGCTGGAGCGAAATGGTTGCTTGATCCCGATAAGGTGTATGAGATGGTCCATGCGGTAACGCAAGCGATCGATAAACCGGTGACGGTCAAGATGCGGACCGGCTGGGACAGTCATCACATCTATTGTGTCGATAATGTCAAAGCGGCAGAAGCGGGTGGTGCGAAAGCCGTTGCCGTCCACGGGCGAACACGTTCTCAAAAGTACGAAGGTGTCGCAGACTGGAACATCATTGGGGAAGCCAAAAAAGCGGTCAACATTCCAATCATCGGAAATGGAGATGTTCAGACTCCGCAAGATGCAAAACGGATGATTGACGAGATCGGCGTCGACGGTGTCATGATCGGACGGGCAGCTCTCGGGAACCCATGGATGTTGTATCAGACGATCCAGTATCTCGAATCAGGAACGCTTCCGGCAGAACCGACAGCGCGCGAGAAGATTGATATTTGTCTTTTGCACGCAACGCGACTGGTCGCGCTAAAGGGAGAAGAACTCGCCGTACGCGAAATGCGGACACACGTCGCTTGGTACTTGAAAGGAATGAAGGGGAACGGTCGCGTTCGCAATGCGTTGTTTAATATCGATACGCACGCGGGACTCGTTGAACTCTTACAGCAGTACTTGCGGACACTCGAAGAAGACGTAGCATATGCCTAACAGGTAAAGTATGGTCGGACAGAGTCGTTTTGTGGTACGCTAGTTGCATTGAAGATGAGCGTATCGGTTTTCTAAAGGGCTGTCGGTCATTCCGGCAGCTTTTTATTCGAGAGAATCGTCGTGAACCATTATTAAAAGGAGTGAAGACAGTGAGTCAGGATATGGAAATGAACGATCAAATGCAGGTGCGTCTCGGTAAGATGAACGCCATGCGTGAACAAGGTCTCGATCCATTCGGCGCACGTTTTGAACGTTCGACGGATACTGCGAGCATTCGTGCATCATTTGGTGAACATACAAAAGAAGAGTTGGCTGAACTGAAACCGGAAGTTGCCATCGCGGGTCGTGTCATGACGACACGTCGTAAAGGAAAGGTTGGCTTTACGAACGTCCAGGATGTACAAGGTCAAATTCAGTTGTATGTCCGTAAAGATGATGTCGGTGAAGATGCCTATGAGATCTATAAGACATGTGACTTAGGTGACATCGTCGGGATCCAAGGTTACGTGTTCAAGACGAATGTTGGTGAACTCTCTGTTCACGTCACAGCATTTACGTTATTAACGAAAGCGTTACGTCCACTTCCGGATAAATATCACGGATTAAAAGATATCGAACAACGTTACCGTCAGCGTTACCTCGACCTTATTACGAACCAAGAATCACGTGAGACATTCATCGCACGGAGTAAAGTCATTCGTGGAATCCGTCAATATCTCGATAACCTCGGATACTTGGAAGTCGAAACACCAATGTTGCACACGATTGCGGGTGGAGCATCGGCTCGTCCGTTCATCACGCATCATAATGCACTCGACATGACGCTTTACATGCGGATTGCGATCGAGCTCCATTTGAAACGTTTGATCGTCGGTGGACTTGAGAAAGTCTACGAAATCGGTCGTGTGTTCCGTAATGAAGGAATCTCAACACGCCATAACCCAGAATTCACGATGATCGAACTCTATGAAGCGTATGCGGATTATAAAGACATCATGAACTTAACAGAGAATCTGATCGCTCACGTCGCACAAGAAGTACTCGGTACGACACAAGTCACTTACGGAGAAGACGTCATCGATCTATCTGTCGGTTGGAAACGAGCACACATGGTAGATCTCGTTAAAGAAGCGACAGGTGTCGACTTCTTCGAACAGATTTCAAACGAACGTGCTCTTGAACTGGCACATGAACACGGTGTTGAAGTCCAGTCGCACATGACGACGGGACATATCTTGAATGAGTTCTTCGAACAAAAAGTAGAAGAAACACTAGTCCAACCAACATTCGTCTATGGTCACCCTGTTGAAGTATCACCGCTGGCGAAGAAAAATCCAGAGGATCCACGTTTTACGGATCGCTTTGAATTGTTCATCGTCCGTCGTGAGCATGCGAATGCCTTCACGGAATTGAACGATCCAATCGATCAACGTGAACGTTTCGAAGCACAACTCGTCGAAAAAGAAGCAGGAAACGACGAAGCACATGAAATGGATACAGACTTCATTGAAGCACTCGAGTACGGTATGCCGCCAACGGGTGGTCTTGGAATCGGGATCGATCGTCTCGTCATGCTGTTGACGAATGCGCCATCGATTCGTGATGTGTTACTCTTCCCGACGATGCGTCATCAACAAAATTAATGAGTAGAGCTCCGTTCCTTCTATACCTTATAGAAGGAACGGAGCGTTCTTTTTGAAGTCAATGTAGGGATAAACGAGTCAAAAAACGGGTAAATGAAAGTTTTTAAATGTTTTTCTAATAAAATGCTTGTACGATTCAAAAAGCCATGGTATATTACTTCTTGTGCCGCGAATGGTCGTGACACACAAAAATAAATATCAAAAAAGTTGTTGACAATCGAGTTGATAACTTGTTAAGATATTAAAGTTGCTGAAAACGACACGACGAACTTTGAAAACTGAACGATGAGGCAAAAATCGTATTCTACGGAATACAAACATGAATGAAGCGCAAGCTTCGTCAATCGTGACTTCGGTCACAAAAACGAGCAAGTCAAACACTTCATGGAGAGTTTGATCCTGGCTCAGGACGAACGCTGGCGGCGTGCCTAATACATGCAAGTCGAGCGCAGGAAACTGACGGAACTCTTCGGAGGGAAGGCAGCGGAATGAGCGGCGGACGGGTGAGTAACACGTAAGGAACCTGCCTCAAGGATTGGGATAACTCCGAGAAATCGGAGCTAATACCGGATAGTTCAACGGACCGCATGGTCCGCTGATGAAAGGCGCTCCGGCGTCACCTTGAGATGGCCTTGCGGTGCATTAGCTAGTTGGTGGGGTAACGGCCCACCAAGGCGACGATGCATAGCCGACCTGAGAGGGTGATCGGCCACACTGGGACTGAGACACGGCCCAGACTCCTACGGGAGGCAGCAGTAGGGAATCTTCCACAATGGACGAAAGTCTGATGGAGCAACGCCGCGTGAGTGATGAAGGTTTTCGGATCGTAAAACTCTGTTGTAAGGGAAGAACACGTACGAGAGGTAATGCTCGTACCTTGACGGTACCTTACGAGAAAGCCACGGCTAACTACGTGCCAGCAGCCGCGGTAATACGTAGGTGGCAAGCGTTGTCCGGAATTATTGGGCGTAAAGCGCGCGCAGGCGGCCTTTTAAGTCTGATGTGAAAGCCCCCGGCTCAACCGGGGAGGGCCATTGGAAACTGGAAGGCTTGAGTACAGAAGAGAAGAGTGGAATTCCACGTGTAGCGGTGAAATGCGTAGAGATGTGGAGGAACACCAGTGGCGAAGGCGACTCTTTGGTCTGTAACTGACGCTGAGGCGCGAAAGCGTGGGGAGCAAACAGGATTAGATACCCTGGTAGTCCACGCCGTAAACGATGAGTGCTAGGTGTTGGGGGGTTTCCGCCCCTCAGTGCTGAAGCTAACGCATTAAGCACTCCGCCTGGGGAGTACGGCCGCAAGGCTGAAACTCAAAGGAATTGACGGGGACCCGCACAAGCGGTGGAGCATGTGGTTTAATTCGAAGCAACGCGAAGAACCTTACCAACTCTTGACATCCCATTGACCGCTTGAGAGATCAAGTTTTCCCTTCGGGGACAATGGTGACAGGTGGTGCATGGTTGTCGTCAGCTCGTGTCGTGAGATGTTGGGTTAAGTCCCGCAACGAGCGCAACCCCTATCCTTAGTTGCCAGCATTTAGTTGGGCACTCTAGGGAGACTGCCGGTGACAAACCGGAGGAAGGTGGGGATGACGTCAAATCATCATGCCCCTTATGAGTTGGGCTACACACGTGCTACAATGGACGGTACAAAGGGCAGCGAGACCGCGAGGTGGAGCCAATCCCATAAAGCCGTTCCCAGTTCGGATTGCAGGCTGCAACTCGCCTGCATGAAGTCGGAATCGCTAGTAATCGCAGGTCAGCATACTGCGGTGAATACGTTCCCGGGTCTTGTACACACCGCCCGTCACACCACGAGAGTTTGCAACACCCGAAGCCGGTGAGGTAACCGCAAGGAGCCAGCCGTCGAAGGTGGGGTAGATGATTGGGGTGAAGTCGTAACAAGGTAGCCGTATCGGAAGGTGCGGCTGGATCACCTCCTTTCTAAGGAAAACGTCCCTTACGGGACATGCCCATCGTTCAGTTTTGAGAGCTCGTCTCTCAGTCTCGATAGAGACACTCGCACCTTGAAAACTGAAGACATCAACAAGACATCAAACTTTTAATTAACCATGTCATTTAAGACGTGTGTTCTTAGAATACCAACGCTAGATCAAGGTATGAAGGGCGTACGGTGGATGCCTTGGCACTAGGAGCCGATGAAGGACGCGACGAACAGCGATATGCTTCGGGGAGCAGTAAGTATGCTTTGATCCGAAGATTTCCGAATGGGGGAACCCACCATCTGTAATGGGATGGGACATGTTACATGAATACATAGTGTAGCGTGAGGCAGACCCGGGGAACTGAAACATCTAAGTACCCGGAGGAAGAGAAAGCAAATGCGATTCCCTGAGTAGCGGCGAGCGAAACGGGAACAGCCCAAACCGAAGAGCATGCTCTTCGGGGTTGTAGGACACTCTATACGGAGTCAAAAAGGAAGACAGTAGGTGAAGGACCTGGAAAGGTCGGCCGAAGAAGGTGACAGCCCTGTAGCTGAAACTGTTTTCCCTCCAGAGTGGATCCTGAGTACGGCGGGACACGTGAAACCCCGTCGGAATCCGGGAGGACCATCTCCCAAGGCTAAATACTCCCTAGTGACCGATAGTGAACCAGTACCGTGAGGGAAAGGTGAAAAGCACCCCGGAAGGGGAGTGAAATAGATCCTGAAACCGTATGCCTACAAGTAGTCAGAGCCCGTTAACGGGTGATGGCGTGCCTTTTGTAGAATGAACCGGCGAGTTACGATAACGCGCGAGGTTAAGCCGATGAGGCGGAGCCGTAGCGAAAGCGAGTCTGAACAGGGCGTTCAGTGCGTTGTCGTAGACCCGAAACCAGGTGATCTACCCATGTCCAGGATGAAGGTCAGGTAACACTGACTGGAGGTCCGAACCCACGCACGTTGAAAAGTGCGGGGATGAGGTGTGGGTAGCGGTGAAATGCCAATCGAACCTGGAGATAGCTGGTTCTCCCCGAAATAGCTTTAGGGCTAGCCTCGAGGTTGAGAGTTCTGGAGGTAGAGCACTGATTGGACTAGGGGCCCCCACAGGGTTACCGAATTCAGTTAAACTCCGAATGCCAGCAACTTATACTCGGGAGTCAGACTGCGAGTGATAAGATCCGTAGTCAAGAGGGAAACAGCCCAGACCGCCAGCTAAGGTCCCAAAGTGTATGTTAAGTGGAAAAGGATGTGGCGCTGCCTAGACAGCTAGGATGTTGGCTTAGAAGCAGCCACCATTCAAAGAGTGCGTAATAGCTCACTAGTCGAGTGGCGCCGCGCCGAAAATGTAACGGGGCTAAACATACCACCGAAGCTGCGGATTCCGTAAGGAATGGTAGGGGAGCGTTCCAAACCGCTGTGAAGCTGTACCGGAAGGAGCAGTGGAGCGTTTGGAAGTGAGAATGCCGGTGTGAGTAGCGAAAAGAGGGGTGAGAATCCCCTCCGTCGAAAGCCCAAGGTTTCCTGAGGAAGGCTCGTCCGCTCAGGGTTAGTCTGGACCTAAGCCGAGGCCGAAAGGCGTAGGCGATGGATAACAGGTTGATATTCCTGTACCGCCGATCCACCGTTTGAACAATGGGGGGACGCAGGAGGATAGTGACGCATGCGGATGGAAGTGCATGTGCAAGTTTCAAGACCGTCTGATTGGCAAATCCGTCAGGCACCAAAGTCAAGGAACGATGCGGAGTCCCGTAGGGACGTAGGTCACGATTTCACACTGCCAAGAAAAGCCTCTAGTGAGGGGGAAGGCGCCAGTACCGTAAACCGACACAGGTAGGCGAGATGAGAATTCTAAGACGCGCGGGATAACTCTCGTTAAGGAACTCGGCAAAATGGTCCCGTAACTTCGGGAGAAGGGACGCTCTACATGAGTAGAGCCGCAGTGAATAGGCCCAAACGACTGTTTAGCAAAAACACAGGTCTCTGCTAAATCGCAAGATGACGTATAGGGGCTGACGCCTGCCCGGTGCTGGAAGGTTAAGGGGATGGGTTAGCGCAAGCGAAGCTTTGAACCGAAGCCCCAGTAAACGGCGGCCGTAACTATAACGGTCCTAAGGTAGCGAAATTCCTTGTCGGGTAAGTTCCGACCCGCACGAAAGGCGTAACGATTTGGGCACTGTCTCAACGAGAGACCCGGTGAAATCATAGTACCTGTGAAGATGCAGGTTACCCGCGACAGGACGGAAAGACCCCATGGAGCTTTACTACAGCCTGATATTGAGGCTTTGTGCATGATGTACAGGATAGGCGGGAGACGTCGAGCCCGGAGCGCCAGCTTCGGAGGAGTCACCCTTGGGATACCGCCCTTCATGCATAGAGTCTCTAACTCGCAGCCGTGATCCGGCTGGAGGACCGTGTCAGGCGGGTAGTTTGACTGGGGCGGTCGCCTCCTAAACAGTAACGGAGGCGCCCAAAGGTTCCCTCAGAATGGTTGGAAATCATTCGTAGAGCGCAAAGGCAGAAGGGAGCTTGACTGCGAGACCTACAAGTCGAGCAGGGACGAAAGTCGGGCTTAGTGATCCGGTGGTTCCGCATGGAAGGGCCATCGCTCAACGGATAAAAGCTACCCTGGGGATAACAGGCTGATCTCCCCCAAGAGTCCACATCGACGGGGAGGTTTGGCACCTCGATGTCGGCTCATCGCATCCTGGGGCTGGAGTAGGTCCCAAGGGTTGGGCTGTTCGCCCATTAAAGCGGTACGCGAGCTGGGTTCAGAACGTCGTGAGACAGTTCGGTCCCTATCCGTCGTGGGCGCAGGAAATTTGAGGAGAGCTGTCCTTAGTACGAGAGGACCGGGATGGACGCACCGCTGGTGTACCAGTTGTTCCGCCAGGAGCATCGCTGGGTAGCTACGTGCGGACGGGATAAATGCTGAAAGCATCTAAGCATGAAGCCCCCTCCAAGATGAGATTTCCCTTTGAGTAATCAAGAAAGACCCCTCAGAGACGATGAGGTAGATAGGTCACGGGTGGAAGCATGGCGACATGTGGAGCTGAGTGATACTAATCGGTCGAGGCCTTGTTCTAGCAGATGCATTGTTGATGACTTCAGTTTTGAGGGCGCGAGCCTTTCAAAAAAACGAAAAAAAGTCTTGACGTTATGTGAACATAATGTTAAGATAATAAATGTCTGGTGGCGATAGCCAAGTGGTCACACCCGTTCCCATGCCGAACACGGAAGTTAAGCACTTGAACGCCGAAAGTAGTTGGGGGCTTCCCCCTGTGAGGATAGGACGCTGCCAGGCGATACATATGGAGGATTAGCTCAGCTGGGAGAGCACCTGCCTTACAAGCAGGGGGTCGGCGGTTCGATCCCGTCATCCTCCACCATTTTTTATTACACTTGCCGGTGTAGCTCAGCTGGTAGAGCAACTGACTTGTAATCAGTAGGTCGCGGGTTCGACTCCTGTTGCCGGCACCATCTTTATCTTCAATGATCACCAGAATTCAATTATGAATGAAGGTTCTACCTTTTATATCCCTGCCGGGGTGGCGGAACTGGTAGACGCACAGGACTTAAAATCCTGCGGGGGTTTCCCCGTGCCGGTTCGATTCCGGCCCTCGGTACCATTTTCATTTTGATGTTTGCTGTTTGATCCTTATATTCCGCACCCTTAGCTCAGCTGGATAGAGTACTTGACTACGAATCAAGGGGTCGGGAGTTCGAATCTCTCAGGGTGCATTTTCGGGAAGTAGCTCAGCTTGGTAGAGCACTTGGTTTGGGACCAAGGGGTCGCAGGTTCGAATCCTGTCTTCCCGACCATCTTCAATTTCATCCCTTTAATGGGGCCTTAGCTCAGCTGGGAGAGCGCCTGCCTTGCACGCAGGAGGTCAGCGGTTCGATCCCGCTAGGCTCCACCATTTTTATGACGAACTTTGAAAACTGAACGATGAGGCAAAAATCGTATTCTACGGAATACAAACATGAATGAAGCGCAAGCTTCGTCAATCGTGACTTCGGTCACAAAAACGAGCAAGTCAAACACTTTATGGAGAGTTTGATCCTGGCTCAGGACGAACGCTGGCGGCGTGCCTAATACATGCAAGTCGAGCGCAGGAAACTGACGGAACTCTTCGGAGGGAAGGCAGTGGAATGAGCGGCGGACGGGTGAGTAACACGTAAGGAACCTGCCTCAAGGATTGGGATAACTCCGAGAAATCGGAGCTAATACCGGATAGTTCAACGGACCGCATGGTCCGCTGATGAAAGGCGCTTCGGCGTCACCTTGAGATGGCCTTGCGGTGCATTAGCTAGTTGGTGGGGTAACGGCCCACCAAGGCGACGATGCATAGCCGACCTGAGAGGGTGATCGGCCACACTGGGACTGAGACACGGCCCAGACTCCTACGGGAGGCAGCAGTAGGGAATCTTCCACAATGGACGAAAGTCTGATGGAGCAACGCCGCGTGAGTGATGAAGGTTTTCGGATCGTAAAACTCTGTTGTAAGGGAAGAACACGTACGAGAGGTAATGCTCGTACCTTGACGGTACCTTACGAGAAAGCCACGGCTAACTACGTGCCAGCAGCCGCGGTAATACGTAGGTGGCAAGCGTTGTCCGGAATTATTGGGCGTAAAGCGCGCGCAGGCGGCCTTTTAAGTCTGATGTGAAAGCCCCCGGCTCAACCGGGGAGGGCCATTGGAAACTGGAAGGCTTGAGTACAGAAGAGAAGAGTGGAATTCCACGTGTAGCGGTGAAATGCGTAGAGATGTGGAGGAACACCAGTGGCGAAGGCGACTCTTTGGTCTGTAACTGACGCTGAGGCGCGAAAGCGTGGGGAGCAAACAGGATTAGATACCCTGGTAGTCCACGCCGTAAACGATGAGTGCTAGGTGTTGGGGGGTTTCCGCCCCTCAGTGCTGAAGCTAACGCATTAAGCACTCCGCCTGGGGAGTACGGCCGCAAGGCTGAAACTCAAAGGAATTGACGGGGACCCGCACAAGCGGTGGAGCATGTGGTTTAATTCGAAGCAACGCGAAGAACCTTACCAACTCTTGACATCCCATTGACCGCTTGAGAGATCAAGTTTTCCCTTCGGGGACAATGGTGACAGGTGGTGCATGGTTGTCGTCAGCTCGTGTCGTGAGATGTTGGGTTAAGTCCCGCAACGAGCGCAACCCCTATCCTTAGTTGCCAGCATTTAGTTGGGCACTCTAGGGAGACTGCCGGTGACAAACCGGAGGAAGGTGGGGATGACGTCAAATCATCATGCCCCTTATGAGTTGGGCTACACACGTGCTACAATGGACGGTACAAAGGGCAGCGAGACCGCGAGGTGGAGCCAATCCCATAAAGCCGTTCCCAGTTCGGATTGCAGGCTGCAACTCGCCTGCATGAAGTCGGAATCGCTAGTAATCGCAGGTCAGCATACTGCGGTGAATACGTTCCCGGGTCTTGTACACACCGCCCGTCACACCACGAGAGTTTGCAACACCCGAAGCCGGTGAGGTAACCGCAAGGAGCCAGCCGTCGAAGGTGGGGTAGATGATTGGGGTGAAGTCGTAACAAGGTAGCCGTATCGGAAGGTGCGGCTGGATCACCTCCTTTCTAAGGAAAACGTCCCTTACGGGACATGCCCATCGTTCAGTTTTGAGAGCTCGTCTCTCAGTCTCGATAGAGACACTCGCACCTTGAAAACTGAAGACATCAACAAGACATCAAACTTTTAATTAACCATGTCATTTAAGACGTGTGTTCTTAGAATACCAACGCTAGATCAAGGTATGAAGGGCGTACGGTGGATGCCTTGGCACTAGGAGCCGATGAAGGACGCGACGAACAGCGATATGCTTCGGGGAGCAGTAAGTATGCTTTGATCCGAAGATTTCCGAATGGGGGAACCCACCATCTGTAATGGGATGGGACATGTTACATGAATACATAGTGTAGCGTGAGGCAGACCCGGGGAACTGAAACATCTAAGTACCCGGAGGAAGAGAAAGCAAATGCGATTCCCTGAGTAGCGGCGAGCGAAACGGGAACAGCCCAAACCGAAGAGCATGCTCTTCGGGGTTGTAGGACACTCTATACGGAGTCAAAAAGGAAGACAGTAGGTGAAGGACCTGGAAAGGTCGGCCGAAGAAGGTGACAGCCCTGTAGCTGAAACTGTTTTCCCTCCAGAGTGGATCCTGAGTACGGCGGGACACGTGAAACCCCGTCGGAATCCGGGAGGACCATCTCCCAAGGCTAAATACTCCCTAGTGACCGATAGTGAACCAGTACCGTGAGGGAAAGGTGAAAAGCACCCCGGAAGGGGAGTGAAATAGATCCTGAAACCGTATGCCTACAAGTAGTCAGAGCCCGTTAACGGGTGATGGCGTGCCTTTTGTAGAATGAACCGGCGAGTTACGATAACGCGCGAGGTTAAGCCGATGAGGCGGAGCCGTAGCGAAAGCGAGTCTGAACAGGGCGTTCAGTGCGTTGTCGTAGACCCGAAACCAGGTGATCTACCCATGTCCAGGATGAAGGTCAGGTAACACTGACTGGAGGTCCGAACCCACGCACGTTGAAAAGTGCGGGGATGAGGTGTGGGTAGCGGTGAAATGCCAATCGAACCTGGAGATAGCTGGTTCTCCCCGAAATAGCTTTAGGGCTAGCCTCGAGGTTGAGAGTTCTGGAGGTAGAGCACTGATTGGACTAGGGGCCCCCACAGGGTTACCGAATTCAGTTAAACTCCGAATGCCAGCAACTTATACTCGGGAGTCAGACTGCGAGTGATAAGATCCGTAGTCAAGAGGGAAACAGCCCAGACCGCCAGCTAAGGTCCCAAAGTGTATGTTAAGTGGAAAAGGATGTGGCGCTGCCTAGACAGCTAGGATGTTGGCTTAGAAGCAGCCACCATTCAAAGAGTGCGTAATAGCTCACTAGTCGAGTGGCGCCGCGCCGAAAATGTAACGGGGCTAAACATACCACCGAAGCTGCGGATTCCGTAAGGAATGGTAGGGGAGCGTTCCAAACCGCTGTGAAGCTGTACCGGAAGGAGCAGTGGAGCGTTTGGAAGTGAGAATGCCGGTGTGAGTAGCGAAAAGAGGGGTGAGAATCCCCTCCGTCGAAAGCCCAAGGTTTCCTGAGGAAGGCTCGTCCGCTCAGGGTTAGTCTGGACCTAAGCCGAGGCCGAAAGGCGTAGGCGATGGATAACAGGTTGATATTCCTGTACCGCCGATCCACCGTTTGAACAATGGGGGGACGCAGGAGGATAGTGACGCATGCGGATGGAAGTGCATGTGCAAGTTTCAAGACCGTCTGATTGGCAAATCCGTCAGGCACCAAAGTCAAGGAACGATGCGGAGTCCCGTAGGGACGTAGGTCACGATTTCACACTGCCAAGAAAAGCCTCTAGTGAGGGGGAAGGCGCCAGTACCGTAAACCGACACAGGTAGGCGAGATGAGAATTCTAAGACGCGCGGGATAACTCTCGTTAAGGAACTCGGCAAAATGGTCCCGTAACTTCGGGAGAAGGGACGCTCTACATGAGTAGAGCCGCAGTGAATAGGCCCAAACGACTGTTTAGCAAAAACACAGGTCTCTGCTAAATCGCAAGATGACGTATAGGGGCTGACGCCTGCCCGGTGCTGGAAGGTTAAGGGGATGGGTTAGCGCAAGCGAAGCTTTGAACCGAAGCCCCAGTAAACGGCGGCCGTAACTATAACGGTCCTAAGGTAGCGAAATTCCTTGTCGGGTAAGTTCCGACCCGCACGAAAGGCGTAACGATTTGGGCACTGTCTCAACGAGAGACCCGGTGAAATCATAGTACCTGTGAAGATGCAGGTTACCCGCGACAGGACGGAAAGACCCCATGGAGCTTTACTACAGCCTGATATTGAGGCTTTGTGCATGATGTACAGGATAGGCGGGAGACGTCGAGCCCGGAGCGCCAGCTTCGGAGGAGTCACCCTTGGGATACCGCCCTTCATGCATAGAGTCTCTAACTCGCAGCCGTGATCCGGCTGGAGGACCGTGTCAGGCGGGTAGTTTGACTGGGGCGGTCGCCTCCTAAACAGTAACGGAGGCGCCCAAAGGTTCCCTCAGAATGGTTGGAAATCATTCGTAGAGCGCAAAGGCAGAAGGGAGCTTGACTGCGAGACCTACAAGTCGAGCAGGGACGAAAGTCGGGCTTAGTGATCCGGTGGTTCCGCATGGAAGGGCCATCGCTCAACGGATAAAAGCTACCCTGGGGATAACAGGCTGATCTCCCCCAAGAGTCCACATCGACGGGGAGGTTTGGCACCTCGATGTCGGCTCATCGCATCCTGGGGCTGGAGTAGGTCCCAAGGGTTGGGCTGTTCGCCCATTAAAGCGGTACGCGAGCTGGGTTCAGAACGTCGTGAGACAGTTCGGTCCCTATCCGTCGTGGGCGCAGGAAATTTGAGGAGAGCTGTCCTTAGTACGAGAGGACCGGGATGGACGCACCGCTGGTGTACCAGTTGTTCCGCCAGGAGCATCGCTGGGTAGCTACGTGCGGACGGGATAAATGCTGAAAGCATCTAAGCATGAAGCCCCCTCCAAGATGAGATTTCCCTTTGAGTAATCAAGAAAGACCCCTCAGAGACGATGAGGTAGATAGGTCACGGGTGGAAGCATGGCGACATGTGGAGCTGAGTGATACTAATCGGTCGAGGCCTTGTTCTAGCAGATGCATTGTTGATGACTTCAGTTTTGAGGGCGCGAGCCTTTCAAAAAAACGAAAAAAAGTCTTGACGTTATGTGAACATAATGTTAAGATAATAAATGTCTGGTGGCGATAGCCAAGTGGTCACACCCGTTCCCATGCCGAACACGGAAGTTAAGCACTTGAACGCCGAAAGTAGTTGGGGGCTTCCCCCTGTGAGGATAGGACGCTGCCAGGCGATACATATGGAGGATTAGCTCAGCTGGGAGAGCACCTGCCTTACAAGCAGGGGGTCGGCGGTTCGATCCCGTCATCCTCCACCATTTTTTATTACACTTGCCGGTGTAGCTCAGCTGGTAGAGCAACTGACTTGTAATCAGTAGGTCGCGGGTTCGACTCCTGTTGCCGGCACCATCTTTATCTTCAATGATCACCAGAATTCAATTATGAATGAAGGTTCTACCTTTTATATCCCTGCCGGGGTGGCGGAACTGGTAGACGCACAGGACTTAAAATCCTGCGGGGGTTTCCCCGTGCCGGTTCGATTCCGGCCCTCGGTACCATTTTCATTTTGATGTTTGCTGTTTGATCCTTATATTCCGCACCCTTAGCTCAGCTGGATAGAGTACTTGACTACGAATCAAGGGGTCGGGAGTTCGAATCTCTCAGGGTGCATTTTCGGGAAGTAGCTCAGCTTGGTAGAGCACTTGGTTTGGGACCAAGGGGTCGCAGGTTCGAATCCTGTCTTCCCGACCATCTTCAATTTCATCCCTTTAATGGGGCCTTAGCTCAGCTGGGAGAGCGCCTGCCTTGCACGCAGGAGGTCAGCGGTTCGATCCCGCTAGGCTCCACCATTTTTATGACGAACTTTGAAAACTGAACGATGAGGCAAAAATCGTATTCTACGGAATACAAACATGAATGAAGCGCAAGCTTCGTCAATCGTGACTTCGGTCACAAAAACGAGCAAGTCAAACACTTTATGGAGAGTTTGATCCTGGCTCAGGACGAACGCTGGCGGCGTGCCTAATACATGCAAGTCGAGCGCAGGAAACTGACGGAACTCTTCGGAGGGAAGGCAGTGGAATGAGCGGCGGACGGGTGAGTAACACGTAAGGAACCTGCCTCAAGGATTGGGATAACTCCGAGAAATCGGAGCTAATACCGGATAGTTCAACGGACCGCATGGTCCGCTGATGAAAGGCGCTTCGGCGTCACCTTGAGATGGCCTTGCGGTGCATTAGCTAGTTGGTGGGGTAACGGCCCACCAAGGCGACGATGCATAGCCGACCTGAGAGGGTGATCGGCCACACTGGGACTGAGACACGGCCCAGACTCCTACGGGAGGCAGCAGTAGGGAATCTTCCACAATGGACGAAAGTCTGATGGAGCAACGCCGCGTGAGTGATGAAGGTTTTCGGATCGTAAAACTCTGTTGTAAGGGAAGAACACGTACGAGAGGTAATGCTCGTACCTTGACGGTACCTTACGAGAAAGCCACGGCTAACTACGTGCCAGCAGCCGCGGTAATACGTAGGTGGCAAGCGTTGTCCGGAATTATTGGGCGTAAAGCGCGCGCAGGCGGCCTTTTAAGTCTGATGTGAAAGCCCCCGGCTCAACCGGGGAGGGCCATTGGAAACTGGAAGGCTTGAGTACAGAAGAGAAGAGTGGAATTCCACGTGTAGCGGTGAAATGCGTAGAGATGTGGAGGAACACCAGTGGCGAAGGCGACTCTTTGGTCTGTAACTGACGCTGAGGCGCGAAAGCGTGGGGAGCAAACAGGATTAGATACCCTGGTAGTCCACGCCGTAAACGATGAGTGCTAGGTGTTGGGGGGTTTCCGCCCCTCAGTGCTGAAGCTAACGCATTAAGCACTCCGCCTGGGGAGTACGGCCGCAAGGCTGAAACTCAAAGGAATTGACGGGGACCCGCACAAGCGGTGGAGCATGTGGTTTAATTCGAAGCAACGCGAAGAACCTTACCAACTCTTGACATCCCATTGACCGCTTGAGAGATCAAGTTTTCCCTTCGGGGACAATGGTGACAGGTGGTGCATGGTTGTCGTCAGCTCGTGTCGTGAGATGTTGGGTTAAGTCCCGCAACGAGCGCAACCCCTATCCTTAGTTGCCAGCATTTAGTTGGGCACTCTAGGGAGACTGCCGGTGACAAACCGGAGGAAGGTGGGGATGACGTCAAATCATCATGCCCCTTATGAGTTGGGCTACACACGTGCTACAATGGACGGTACAAAGGGCAGCGAGACCGCGAGGTGGAGCCAATCCCATAAAGCCGTTCCCAGTTCGGATTGCAGGCTGCAACTCGCCTGCATGAAGTCGGAATCGCTAGTAATCGCAGGTCAGCATACTGCGGTGAATACGTTCCCGGGTCTTGTACACACCGCCCGTCACACCACGAGAGTTTGCAACACCCGAAGCCGGTGAGGTAACCGCAAGGAGCCAGCCGTCGAAGGTGGGGTAGATGATTGGGGTGAAGTCGTAACAAGGTAGCCGTATCGGAAGGTGCGGCTGGATCACCTCCTTTCTAAGGAAAACGTCCCTTACGGGACATGCCCATCGTTCAGTTTTGAGAGCTCGTCTCTCAGTCTCGATAGAGACACTCGCACCTTGAAAACTGAAGACATCAACAAGACATCAAACTTTTAATTAACCATGTCATTTAAGACGTGTGTTCTTAGAATACCAACGCTAGATCAAGGTATGAAGGGCGTACGGTGGATGCCTTGGCACTAGGAGCCGATGAAGGACGCGACGAACAGCGATATGCTTCGGGGAGCAGTAAGTATGCTTTGATCCGAAGATTTCCGAATGGGGGAACCCACCATCTGTAATGGGATGGGACATGTTACATGAATACATAGTGTAGCGTGAGGCAGACCCGGGGAACTGAAACATCTAAGTACCCGGAGGAAGAGAAAGCAAATGCGATTCCCTGAGTAGCGGCGAGCGAAACGGGAACAGCCCAAACCGAAGAGCATGCTCTTCGGGGTTGTAGGACACTCTATACGGAGTCAAAAAGGAAGACAGTAGGTGAAGGACCTGGAAAGGTCGGCCGAAGAAGGTGACAGCCCTGTAGCTGAAACTGTTTTCCCTCCAGAGTGGATCCTGAGTACGGCGGGACACGTGAAACCCCGTCGGAATCCGGGAGGACCATCTCCCAAGGCTAAATACTCCCTAGTGACCGATAGTGAACCAGTACCGTGAGGGAAAGGTGAAAAGCACCCCGGAAGGGGAGTGAAATAGATCCTGAAACCGTATGCCTACAAGTAGTCAGAGCCCGTTAACGGGTGATGGCGTGCCTTTTGTAGAATGAACCGGCGAGTTACGATAACGCGCGAGGTTAAGCCGATGAGGCGGAGCCGTAGCGAAAGCGAGTCTGAACAGGGCGTTCAGTGCGTTGTCGTAGACCCGAAACCAGGTGATCTACCCATGTCCAGGATGAAGGTCAGGTAACACTGACTGGAGGTCCGAACCCACGCACGTTGAAAAGTGCGGGGATGAGGTGTGGGTAGCGGTGAAATGCCAATCGAACCTGGAGATAGCTGGTTCTCCCCGAAATAGCTTTAGGGCTAGCCTCGAGGTTGAGAGTTCTGGAGGTAGAGCACTGATTGGACTAGGGGCCCCCACAGGGTTACCGAATTCAGTTAAACTCCGAATGCCAGCAACTTATACTCGGGAGTCAGACTGCGAGTGATAAGATCCGTAGTCAAGAGGGAAACAGCCCAGACCGCCAGCTAAGGTCCCAAAGTGTATGTTAAGTGGAAAAGGATGTGGCGCTGCCTAGACAGCTAGGATGTTGGCTTAGAAGCAGCCACCATTCAAAGAGTGCGTAATAGCTCACTAGTCGAGTGGCGCCGCGCCGAAAATGTAACGGGGCTAAACATACCACCGAAGCTGCGGATTCCGTAAGGAATGGTAGGGGAGCGTTCCAAACCGCTGTGAAGCTGTACCGGAAGGAGCAGTGGAGCGTTTGGAAGTGAGAATGCCGGTGTGAGTAGCGAAAAGAGGGGTGAGAATCCCCTCCGTCGAAAGCCCAAGGTTTCCTGAGGAAGGCTCGTCCGCTCAGGGTTAGTCTGGACCTAAGCCGAGGCCGAAAGGCGTAGGCGATGGATAACAGGTTGATATTCCTGTACCGCCGATCCACCGTTTGAACAATGGGGGGACGCAGGAGGATAGTGACGCATGCGGATGGAAGTGCATGTGCAAGTTTCAAGACCGTCTGATTGGCAAATCCGTCAGGCACCAAAGTCAAGGAACGATGCGGAGTCCCGTAGGGACGTAGGTCACGATTTCACACTGCCAAGAAAAGCCTCTAGTGAGGGGGAAGGCGCCAGTACCGTAAACCGACACAGGTAGGCGAGATGAGAATTCTAAGACGCGCGGGATAACTCTCGTTAAGGAACTCGGCAAAATGGTCCCGTAACTTCGGGAGAAGGGACGCTCTACATGAGTAGAGCCGCAGTGAATAGGCCCAAACGACTGTTTAGCAAAAACACAGGTCTCTGCTAAATCGCAAGATGACGTATAGGGGCTGACGCCTGCCCGGTGCTGGAAGGTTAAGGGGATGGGTTAGCGCAAGCGAAGCTTTGAACCGAAGCCCCAGTAAACGGCGGCCGTAACTATAACGGTCCTAAGGTAGCGAAATTCCTTGTCGGGTAAGTTCCGACCCGCACGAAAGGCGTAACGATTTGGGCACTGTCTCAACGAGAGACCCGGTGAAATCATAGTACCTGTGAAGATGCAGGTTACCCGCGACAGGACGGAAAGACCCCATGGAGCTTTACTACAGCCTGATATTGAGGCTTTGTGCATGATGTACAGGATAGGCGGGAGACGTCGAGCCCGGAGCGCCAGCTTCGGAGGAGTCACCCTTGGGATACCGCCCTTCATGCATAGAGTCTCTAACTCGCAGCCGTGATCCGGCTGGAGGACCGTGTCAGGCGGGTAGTTTGACTGGGGCGGTCGCCTCCTAAACAGTAACGGAGGCGCCCAAAGGTTCCCTCAGAATGGTTGGAAATCATTCGTAGAGCGCAAAGGCAGAAGGGAGCTTGACTGCGAGACCTACAAGTCGAGCAGGGACGAAAGTCGGGCTTAGTGATCCGGTGGTTCCGCATGGAAGGGCCATCGCTCAACGGATAAAAGCTACCCTGGGGATAACAGGCTGATCTCCCCCAAGAGTCCACATCGACGGGGAGGTTTGGCACCTCGATGTCGGCTCATCGCATCCTGGGGCTGGAGTAGGTCCCAAGGGTTGGGCTGTTCGCCCATTAAAGCGGTACGCGAGCTGGGTTCAGAACGTCGTGAGACAGTTCGGTCCCTATCCGTCGTGGGCGCAGGAAATTTGAGGAGAGCTGTCCTTAGTACGAGAGGACCGGGATGGACGCACCGCTGGTGTACCAGTTGTTCCGCCAGGAGCATCGCTGGGTAGCTACGTGCGGACGGGATAAATGCTGAAAGCATCTAAGCATGAAGCCCCCTCCAAGATGAGATTTCCCTTTGAGTAATCAAGAAAGACCCCTCAGAGACGATGAGGTAGATAGGTCACGGGTGGAAGCATGGCGACATGTGGAGCTGAGTGATACTAATCGGTCGAGGCCTTGTTCTAGCAGATGCTTGTTGATGACTTCAGTTTTGAGGGCGCGAGCCCGTCGTCTGGTGACGATAGCCAAGTGGTCACACCCGTTCCCATGCCGAACACGGAAGTTAAGCACTTGAACGCCGAAAGTAGTTGGGGGCTTCCCCCTGTGAGGATAGGACGTTGCCAGGCACTTGACCGATCTGCAGATTGCAGGTCGGTCTTTTTGTGTTTTATAAAAAGCCTTATCAGTTGCATTTCTTTTTTTAGATGATTACTATTAAATCAAACAATAGTCAAAGATGGTCAGAGAGGTGGTGCCAATGCAAAACATCACAGATATCATCGAAGCCTATTTAAAGCAAATTTTACACGACGAAAAGACGATTGAAATCAAACGTCAAGAAATTGCACAGCGTTTTGACTGTGTTCCATCACAAATCAACTACGTCATCAATACTCGTTTTACGGTCGAAAAGGGTTATTTCGTTGAAAGTAAACGGGGTGGCGGTGGATACATTCGGATTCAAAAAATCGTTGTGCTCGATAGTCACGATCTATTAGATGAAGTCAGTTCATGGATCGATGATCATTTGACGGAACAAGCTGCAGAAGATTATTTGATTCGTTTGATGAACGAACAATTACTGACGCGGCGGGAAGCTATTTTGATTCAATCGCTGTTGCAAAAAGAGAGTTTGCCAATGGCGGTCGAAGATCAACACCGGATGCGTGCCCACTTGATGCGGACGCTTCTTCAAACCATGAAGCGACTCTAGTCGTCGGACATTGGAGGAATGCATGATGCGTTGTCAACGATGTGGCGAACGAGAAGCAATCGTCCGTGTCAAACTTCCACAAGAATCGGAAACCGATGAGAAGTTCTTATGCTCGGTTTGTGTGCGGGAGTTAGCACGTGAATATCAAGGGACGGCGTGTCCGTCTTGCGGTATGACCCGTCAACAATTGCTTCATCTTCGTAAAGTCGGTTGCCCGACTTGTTATTCATTTTTTAAAGACGAAGTCGACGGCATGGTTCGTCAGTTCCAACACGGTCATACGCAACACTATGGCTCACGACCTGATGAGGAATCCGTGGAAAAACGATTGAACCAGCAGCTCAGTCGACTGAAAGAACAACTCAATCGCAAAATCTTAGCAGAAGACTATGAAGAAGCAGAAATCATAAAACAACAGATTGAAAGTGTCGAGGAGGATTTGCGTCATGTTTGAAGAGTTGCTCCAACACCCTTTAAGCGAATCGATGAATCAATCTTCTCCCTTTGACGACATCGTCGTTTCGACACGGATCCGATTGGCGCGCAATACGACACGTTATCCGTTCTCAACGATGTTGTCAGAAGCACAAGCCAATGCGCTCATTGACGAGACGGAACGCCAACTAAACGGGATGAAAGGGTTTCGGTTTGGTCGCGTCGATCAGGCGGATGTCCTGACTCGAACCGCTTTAGTAGAAAAGCATCTAATCAGTCCGGCGTTAGCGAGTCATCCACGGACAGGACTCTTCATCAGTGAAGATGAGCAGATCAGTGTCATGGTCAATGAAGAGGATCATTTCCGGATTCAGACGTTATTACCGGGACTTCAACTTGAAGAAGCGTTTCGGATCGCAAAACAAGTCGATCGCTTGATCAGTGAACGATTTAAAATTGCTTTTGATGACACGCTTGGTTATTTAACGACATGTCCGAGTAACGTCGGAACAGGTCTTCGTGCTTCCGTGATGTTGCATTTACCGGGACTGGTCCTGACGAATCAGATTCAAGGCTATATCAAACACTTACGACAGCTTGGATTCGCGATTCGTGGGCGTTACGGCGAGGGAAGCGATGCATCTGGTCGTATGTTTCAACTGTCGAACCAACGGACGCTTGGGGCAAGCGAGGATATGCTAATCACGGACTATCAATTTGCCGTTGAAGCATTAATTGAAGCAGAACAGGCAGCACGAAAAGGATTATTGGAGATGTATCAAGAAGAACTAGAGGACAGACTATATCGTTCCTATGGCATCCTGACATCAGCTCGACTGATTACAGCGCGGGAAGCAACGGAACGACTATCGGATGTCCGCTTAGCAGATAGTCTGGGACTAGAGGTCAATCTTCCTCCAAATCTTTTTCATCAACTGCTCGTATCACTACAAACAGGTTTTCTACAAAAGCATTTCGGGAAACAATTAACATCTAGAGAACGGGACATCGAACGGGCGAAACGAATCCGGACGATGTTAACCGAACAGACAAACAGGGATCACACACAAGGAGGTTTTGCATAATGATGTTTGGACGATTCACAGAACGTGCACAACGTGTATTGGCACTTGCTCAAGAAGAGGCAGTACGGTTGGGGCACCACAATATCGGAACAGAACACATTTTACTCGGACTTGTACGTGAAGGAGACGGAATCGCTGCGAAAGCCTTAACAGCACTCGGTCTCAGTTCAGATAAAATTCAAATGGAAGTCGAAGCATTGATCGGTCGCGGACAAGATGGTGCAACGACGATTCACTATACACCACGTGCGAAAAAGGTCATCGAGTTATCAATGGATGAGGCACGTAAACTTGGTCACTCTTACGTTGGGACAGAACACCTCTTGCTCGGATTGATTCGAGAAGGAGAGGGCGTTGCTGCTCGTGTCTTGAATAACTTAGGCATCAGTCTTTCAAAAGCCCGTCAGCAAGTACTCCAGTTGCTCGGGAACAGCGAAACGACAGCAAACGCGTCGCAAGCAGGTTCAGGTGTCGCAACACCTACACTTGATGGTCTTGCTCGTGATTTGACACAACAAGCGCGCGAAACACGTCTTGACCCAGTTATCGGTCGAGCGAAAGAAATTCAACGCGTCATCGAAGTCTTAAGCCGCCGGACGAAGAATAACCCGGTCTTGATCGGGGAACCAGGGGTCGGTAAAACGGCTGTCGTCGAAGGTCTCGCTCAACAAATCATCAACAACGAAGTGCCGGAGACGTTACGCAATAAACGTGTCATGGTACTCGACATGGGAACACTCGTCGCTGGTACGAAATACCGTGGTGAATTCGAAGATCGTTTGAAAAAGGTCATGGATGAGATTCGTCAAGCGGGGAACATCATTCTCTTCATCGATGAGTTGCATACATTGATTGGAGCGGGTGGAGCAGAAGGTGCGATCGATGCATCGAACATCCTTAAACCATCACTCGCACGAGGCGAACTTCAGTGTATCGGAGCAACGACTCTTGATGAGTACCGGAAATACATCGAAAAAGATGCGGCACTCGAACGTCGTTTCCAACCGATCCAAGTCGCAGAGCCAACGACGGATGAAGCAACACAAATCCTATTTGGTCTTCGCGATCGTTATGAAGCACACCACCGTGTGACGATCACAGACGAAGCAATCCAAGAAGCCGTCACATTGTCGGATCGATACATTTCGGATCGTTTCCTTCCGGATAAAGCGATCGATTTGATCGATGAAGCGGCATCAAAAGTTCGTTTACGCTCGTATACAGCACCACCGAACTTAAAAGAAGTCGAAGCAAAACTCGAAGGTATCCGTAAGGACAAGGATGAAGCTGTCCAAAGCCAAGAGTTTGAAAAAGCAGCAAGTCTTCGTGACACAGAACAAAAATTACGCGATGAACTTGAGCGTTTGAAAGAGGAATGGCAGAATAAACAAGGCAACGAAAAACTTGAAGTCACAAAAGATGACATCGCACAAGTTGTTGCCAACTGGACAGGTGTACCGGTCACGAAGATCGCGGAAGAAGAGACGGATCGTCTCCTTCGTCTCGAAGAAATCCTTCACGATCGTGTCATCGGTCAAAACGAAGCCGTTAAATCGATTTCAAAAGCCATCCGCCGCGCACGTGCTGGACTCAAAGATCCAAAACGTCCGATCGGTTCGTTCATCTTCCTCGGCCCTACTGGGGTTGGTAAAACAGAACTCGCACGCGCTGTTGCCGAAGCGATGTTCGGAGATGAGGATGCGATCATCCGGATCGACATGTCAGAGTACATGGAGAAACATGCAACGAGCCGTCTCGTCGGTTCACCGCCAGGATATGTCGGTTACGAAGAAGGCGGTCAATTAACGGAAAAAGTTCGCCGGAAACCGTATTCGGTCATCTTACTTGATGAAATCGAGAAGGCGCACCCAGAAGTCTTCAACATTCTCTTGCAAGTACTTGATGATGGACGCTTAACAGACTCGAAAGGTCGGACGGTTGATTTCCGTAACACGATCATCGTCATGACATCGAACGTCGGTGCAAGTGCCCTTAAACGGAATAAATATGTTGGATTCGCTGTTTCTGAAGATACGGATCGCGAATACAAAGACATGAAAGATAAAGTCATGGAAGAACTCAAACGGGCATTCCGTCCAGAGTTCTTGAACCGGATTGATGAAACGATCGTCTTCCACTCACTCGAGAAACAACACATCGAAGAGATCGTGAAGTTGATGGCGAAAACCCTTGAAAAACGTTTGGCTGAACAGGAAATTCATTTCGAATTGACACCAGCTGCCCTCTCGAAGATCGCTGATATCGGGTACGATCCAGAGTACGGCGCACGTCCAATCCGTCGTGCCCTTCAACGGGAAGCGGAAGACCGGTTGTCAGAAGCATTGCTCGCAGGCGATATCCAAAAAGGAGAACGTGTTGCGCTTGATGTCGAAGAGAACGAATTCATCGTTCGCCGGAATCACGTGAGTTCTGCCGCAACGGAATAAGCACTGAGCACAGGGCCAGCTTTCGCACTTTCTGAGCGAAGCTGGTCCTTTTTTTGAAACAGAAAGGATGAATCGATTGGCTAAGTTAAAAACAAAATTCGTTTGTCAAAGCTGTGGGACCGAATCACCGAAATGGATGGGACGTTGTTCCGGGTGCGGGGAATGGAACACGATGGTCGAAGAAGTCGTCGAAGAGAAAAAAGGACGGCGCGGTGCCGCTTTCGTTCATACGACGACAAAACAATTGAAGCCAGAGCGTCTCGCGAACATCGTCTCGCAAGAAGAGAGTCGCGTCTTTACCGGAAGTGGTGAATTCGACCGTGTCCTCGGAGGAGGTATCGTTCCAGGTTCGATGGTGCTTGTTGGAGGAGACCCAGGGATCGGGAAGTCGACAATCTTGCTGCAGACGAGTGCACGCCTTGCTCAACGTGGCGAAAAAGTGCTCTACATCTCAGGGGAAGAATCGCTTAAACAAACCAAATTGCGCGCGGAACGGCTTGGCTTACCGACACAAGATTTGTTCGTCCTCAGTGAGACGGATATGAACATGATTGAACGTGTCGTCGATGAAGAACAGCCACGTTTTTTAATCATCGACTCGATTCAAACCGTCTACATCGATGAAATCCAGTCCGCACCCGGCAGCGTGACACAGGTACGTGAATGTACGGCGATGCTGATGAAAATTGCGAAGAGTCGCGGTATTGCTATCTTCATCGTCGGTCACGTCACGAAACAGGGTTCGATTGCTGGACCACGTTTACTGGAGCACATGGTGGATGCCGTCTTGTATTTCGAAGGCGAACGTCACCATACGTTCCGGATTCTGCGTGCCGTCAAAAACCGATTTGGTTCAACGAATGAAATCGGAATTTTTGAGATGCGGGAGTCCGGTCTTGAAGAGGTCTTGAATCCGTCAGAAATTTTCCTCGAGGAACGGACATCCGGTGTATCTGGTTCGACGATCGTCGCTTCCATGGAGGGGACACGGACGGTCCTCGTTGAACTACAAGCGTTGATTTCACCGACGTCATTCGGGAATCCAAGACGGATGGCGACCGGAATCGATCAAAATAAGGTTGCCTTATTGATGGCTGTTCTTGAGAAACGGTCGGGTCTTCTCTTACAAACACAAGATGCCTACCTCAAGGCAGCCGGTGGTGTGAAGCTTGATGAACCTGCGATTGACTTGGCGGTTTGTGTTGCGATTGCTTCTAGTTTCCGTGACAAACCGACGCGTCCGACGGATGTCGTGATTGGTGAAGTCGGATTGACAGGTGAGGTTCGCCGTGTATCGCGGATCGAACAACGTGTAGCAGAAGCAGCTAAACTTGGTTTCACACGCGCCATCATTCCGAAAAACAACTTGGGTGGTTGGACGTATCCGGATGGAATTACGGTCGTTGGTGTCGAGAGTGTGGACGAAGCATTACGTGAAACAATTCCGTTTTAAACTGGAATGACGCAAAAAATGGGGGAACTGTAATGGATATGTAAACAGTTTCCCCTCCTTCCGGCGTAGGTAGTTCAAATCAGTACATGTTACAATGAACTTAAAATAAGCAAAGGAGGTGAGAAGATTGAAAATCGTCATTCGGGTATTTTTTGCATTACTCGGACTTGCCCTCGGGATTTTGTTGCTGCCTCAGTTCTTCCAATTAATTGAAACGGCAACGAATACGACATTCCCCGCCTGGTTGATGAGCGAATACGTAACTGGAACGATTGGTGCACTCATATTCTTATTAATTGGATTATTCATTACGGATTCGGTAATTCGACTTCTCCGATTTTTAGAAGAACGACTCGTCAAAGCCCCAGTGGCAGATCTCTTTTTTGGAACATTTGGTTTGTTGATCGGGTTGGTACTGGCTTTCCTTGTTAGTACATTGATTGATTTAGTAGGTATTCCTGTCCTCAGTAACGTCTTAACGATTTTCGTGACCGCGTTATTCGGATATCTCGGCTTTACGGTCGGGTATCGTAAACGTCATGAATTGACGAAAATCTTCTTACGCAGCAACCAAAGTGAGAAAAAAGCAACACCTGAAGTCGTCGTTCCAGTTAAATCAAACAGCAAGGTACTTGATACGAGCGTCATCATCGACGGACGAATTACGGATATCACGAAAACCGGCTTCGTCGAAGGAAAACTGATCGTCCCGCAATTCGTTATCGGTGAGTTGCAGTACATCGCGGATTCTTCCGATACGTTGAAACGAAACCGTGGACGTCGTGGACTTGATGTCTTAAAAGAGTTACAAGACATCCCTGGAGTCGAGGTCGAAATTTATGACGGCGATTTCGAGGATGTACCGGAAGTCGATATTAAGCTAATTAAACTCGCGGAACTCGTCAAAGGCATCGTCGTCACGAACGACTATAACTTGAACAAAGTCTGTGAAGTCCGACATGTTCCTGTTCTCAACATCAATGATCTGGCGAATGCCGTCAAACAAGTCGTCATTCCAGGAGAAGAGATGACCGTCCTTGTCATCAAGGAAGGGAAAGAACAAAAACAGGGCATCGCTTATCTCGAAGATGGGACGATGGTCGTCGTCGAAGGAGGCAAACACCTCATTTCGAAAACGATTGGTGTCGTCGTCACGAGTGTCTTGCAGACGTCAGCTGGACGAATGATTTTTGCGAAACCACAAGAAAAATGAGACACTATGCCTAGAGAGACATCGAGAGGCATTCGGATAGACCCCGCAACGGATTCGATTTCATGATCGAGTCCGTTTTCGGTGTGATGGAATGAATCACGATGATCAGTGAGAGAGAAAAGAGGGAATGGGATGTCTACAACCACCTATCGCGTCGTCATCCCCGCTGCCGGTGCCGGTAAGCGGATGGGCGCAGATCGTAATAAATTGATGCTTGAACTGAGAGACCGTCCAATCATCGCTTGGACACTAGATGTCTTCGAGGCAGATCCAGCTTGTACGGAAATCGTCCTCGCGATCAATCCACTAGAACAGGAATGGTTTACAAGTATTATCGCGTCTTATAAGACATCGATTAAACTTGTCACGGGTGGTGCCGAACGTCAGGAAAGTGTGCTCCGTGGTCTTGAGGCGTTAGAAGGCGAAGGAATTGTTCTGATCCATGATGGTGCCCGACCGTTCATTTCACAAGCAGCGATTCATGCGGTCGTCCAGGCGGCAGCTTTGGATCAAGCAGCGATTCTTGCCGTGCCGATCAAAGACACCGTCAAACGGATTGAAGCGAACCACATCAGCGAGACCGTTCCGCGGGAGCACCTGATGGCAGCCCAGACACCACAAGCGTTTGATCTTGCGACGATTCGTACGGTTCATGAAAAAGCGGCAACGAAATACCTAGGAACCGACGATGCAAGTTTGATAGAATGGGACGGAGGAAAAGTAACGATCGTCCACGGTCACTACGAAAATATCAAGATGACGACACCGGACGATCTTTGGTTCGGTGAAGCGATTCTAATGAAACGAGGGAAATGACGATGATTCGAATTGGACAAGGCTTTGATGTACATGCCTTTGCAGAGGATCGGAAATTGATTTTAGGCGGCATCGAGATTCCGCATACGAAAGGATTGCTCGGTCATTCGGATGCAGACGTTTTATTACATACGATTGCCGACGCAGCACTTGGTGCGATCGCAGCAGGGGATATCGGAAAACATTTTCCAGATACGGATCCGGAATTCAAGGATGCCGATTCAGCAAAATTGCTACAACATGTTTACGCGCTTGTTAAACAACAAGGGTATGAGCTTGGCAACTTAGATGCGACAGTCATCGCACAGGCACCAAAGCTGCGTCCTTACATCGACACGATGCGTGCGCGGATCGCGGAATTACTCGAAGCGGACATTGAACAGATCAATGTCAAGGCAACGACGACGGAATGGTTAGGTTTTACGGGACGTGAAGAGGGAATCGCTTGTCAAGCAGTGATTCTACTGAAACGAATCGAAGAATAAGGTATACTAGATAAGCGAATTTTAGTCGAAGGAGTGATTGGCAATGGCAGAAGTACGAGTACGTTATGCCCCAAGTCCAACAGGACACTTGCATATCGGGAATGCCCGGACTGCATTATTTAACTATCTGTTTGCACGCCATTTAGGCGGTAAGATGGTATTACGAATCGAGGATACGGACCAAAAGCGGAAC
This sequence comes from Exiguobacterium sp. ZWU0009, assembly GCF_000798935.2. Lineage (NCBI taxonomy): Bacteria > Bacillati > Bacillota > Bacilli > Caryophanales > Exiguobacterium > Exiguobacterium sp. ZWU0009. The sequence continues at coordinate 106,870 of NZ_CP018057.1, forward strand.
ATCGCAGGTGGTGTCGAGAGTCAAATGAAGAACCTCGAGTGGCTCGGTGTCGATTGGGACGAAGGTCCAGGTCGCGGTGGCGAGTACGGTCCTTATTCACAAATGGAACGTCTCGATATCTATCAAAAGTACACGGATGAGTTACTTGAAAAAGGACTTGCTTACCGTTGCTACATGACATCGGAAGAACTCGAAGCAGAACGCGAAGCACAAATCGCACGCGGAGAAGCACCACGTTATTCAGGAGCGCACCGTAACCTGACAGCAGAACAAGAAGAAGCGTTCCGCGCAGAAGGTCGCACGCCGTCAATTCGGATTCGTGTACCGGAGGATGTCACGTATACATGGAATGATATCGTTAAAGACGATGTCTCATTCGAATCAAAAGACTTCGGTGACTGGGTCATCGTCAAAAAAGATGGCATTCCGACGTACAACTTTGCCGTCGTCATCGACGATCATTTAATGGCGATCAGCCATGTTCTTCGTGGCGATGATCATATTTCGAACACACCGAAACAGATGATGATCTATGATGCGTTCGGTTGGGAATACCCAACGTTCGGTCACATGACATTGATCGTCAACGAATCACACAAGAAACTCTCGAAGCGTGATCACTCGATCATTCAGTACATCGAGCAGTATAAAGAGCTCGGTTATCTCCCGGAAGCATTGCTCAACTTCATCACGCTTCTCGGATGGTCACCGGTCGGCGAACAAGAAATCTTCACGAAAGAAGAGTTCATCGAAATCTTTGACGCGGATCGTCTCTCGAAGAGTCCAGCTGTCTTTGACCAAAACAAATTGGCTTGGATCAACAGTCAGTACATGAAACATCAATCGTTCGAAGAAGTATTCGAAGCCAGTCTTCCGTTCTTACAAGAAGCAGGTCGCGTCGAAGCGTCGCCTTCAGAAGAAGAGCTCGCTTGGGCACGTGATCTTGTCGCGTTATACCGCGAACAGATGACGCATGGCGCGGAAATCGTCAAGCTTTCAGAGATGTTCTTTGAGGACGAAGTGGTGTATGATGAAGAGGCAAACACTGTCTTGAGTGGCGAGACGGTTCCAACTGTACTTACAGAATTCGCGAACCAGTTACGCGCTCTCGAAGAGTGGACACCAGAAGCAATCAAAGCATCGATCAAAGCGACGCAAAAAGCGACTGGTCAAAAAGGTAAAAACTTGTTCATGCCAATTCGTGTCGCGACGACAGGACAGACACATGGTCCAGAACTCCCGAACACGATTCAATTACTAGGAAAAGACCGTGTGCTTGCACGGCTTGAAGCAGAATAACGAAAGCGTAGACGAGGAAAGTAACGATGCGTCTTCTTCTCCAGAGACAAGCTCGAATGGTGCGAGGGCTTGAAGAAGCGAATCATGAAATGCCCCTCTGAGTGCTGCCCGAAATCCCTGAGAGTAGGCGCAGACGTATCTCCGGCGTTAACGGACGTCGAGAGGGACGAGTCAATCGTCCAAACAGAGTGGGACCGCGCTTCGTTAGCGTCTCTGTGCAGCAATGCATAGAGGCGCTTTTTCTTATGGAGAGGAGAACGTATATGACACGGATACGAGAAGATATCCGCAATGTGTTTGAGCAAGATCCAGCTGCCCGCAGCACGTTAGAAGTCATTTTGACATACCCGGGCTTACATGCGATTTGGATGCATCGCCTGGCCCATCGACTCTGGAACGCAAAGTTTCGCTTACTCGGTCGATTAATTTCGCAGTTCAGTCGCTTTTTGACAGGCATCGAGATTCACCCAGGAGCGACGATTGGACGCCGATTCTTTATTGACCACGGGATGGGTGTCGTCATTGGTGAGACGACGATCATTGGTGATGACGTCACGTTATTTCAAGGCGTGACGCTCGGCGGAACGGGGAAAGAAACAGGAAAGCGTCATCCGACGATTGAAGACGGCGTACTTGTCTCTGCCGGTGCCCGTGTCCTTGGTGATATCACGATCGGGGCATACTCAAAAATCGGTGCCAGTTCCGTCGTCTTAAAACACGTTCCGCCAAATGCGACCGTCGTCGGCATTCCGGGACGTGTCGTCATTCAAGATGGCATGAAGGTCGAAGCACCGCTTGATCATCGTTTCCCGGATCCGGTCAGCGAATGCCAAGAGCGAATTGAAATGGAACTAGAAGTATTAAAACAAGAAATTGAACGGATTAAAGGAGGGCGACGTCATGATTCAACTGTACAACAGCATGACCGGAAAAAAGGAACCATTTAAACCATTAGAAGAAGGAAAGGTCAAGATGTATGTCTGTGGCCCGACTGTTTACAACTACATTCATATCGGGAACGCACGTCCAGCAATCGTCTTCGATACGGTTCGTCGCTACTTCACATACCGCGGATACGAAGTCAAATATGTCTCGAACTTCACGGACGTCGATGATAAGATCATCCGGACAGCGAACGAACTCGGAGAAGACTATCATGCGTTGACGAAACGTTTCATCGAGGCGTACCACGCGGATACGGGTGCCTTGAATGTCCAAAAAGCGGACATCCATCCACTCGTCACGGAAACGATGGACGATATCATCGCCTTCATCGAAGTCCTCGTCGAAAAAGGCAATGCCTACGCATCAAGCGGAGATGTCTACTTCCGGACGCGTAGTTTCAAGGATTATGGTCAATTGAGCCAACAGTCGATCGATGAATTGCGCGCAGGCGCACGAATCGAAGTCGGAGAGAAAAAAGAAGATCCGCTTGATTTCGTGCTCTGGAAAGCAGCAAAACCAGGGGAGCCGGCATGGACGAGTCCATGGGGCGAAGGACGACCAGGCTGGCACATCGAGTGCTCGGCGATGGCGAAGAAATACCTCGGGGAGACGATTGATATCCATGCTGGTGGACAAGACTTGAAGTTCCCGCACCATGAGAATGAGATCGCCCAGTCAGAAGCATGCAACTCGCAGAAGTTCGCGAACTACTGGATGCATAACGGGTTCTTGAACATCGAAAACGAGAAGATGTCGAAGTCACTCGGTAACTTCCTGACGGTCCATGAAGCGATCCAAGCAGTCGACCCGATGGTGTTACGTTTCTTCATGTTATCGGTTCAGTATCGTCACCCGATCAACTACAGTCGTGAACTGATCGATCAAGCAGCGAATGGTCTCGCGCGGATTCGGGAGTCGGTCGCAAACATCGAACACCGCCTTGAAATGACGGCCGATCTCGGAACAGGTGACGAGAAGTGGTTGAATCGTCTAGCGGCGATCAAGGAACACTTCATCACATCGATGGATGATGATTTCAATACAGCGAACGCTGTGACGGATTTATTTGATCTCTCGAAAGAAGCCAATTTATACCTCGGAGAAGCACATGTGTCAAAACAGGTGCTCGAACAGTTCCTCGCACTCTTCTCGGAATTATCAGATGTCCTCGGTGTCACGTTGACAGTCGACAAAGGCTTACTCGATGAAGAAGTCGAACAGTTGATCAAAGAGCGGAACACAGCACGTCAAAATCGTGACTTCGCACGAGCGGACGCAATCCGTGATCAGCTACGTGATCAAGGGATCCTGCTCGAAGACACAGCGCAAGGGATGCGGTGGAAGCGCGGATGAAGAACTACAAACAACTGAATGCACTCGCGTTAGCGTACATGGGCGACGTCGTCTATGAGATTCGTGTGCGGGAGCGATTGCTCGAACAAGGTTATGTGAAGCCGGGCGAGTTGCACAAAGCAGCTGTCCGGTATGTTCGGGCACAAGCACAAGCGACGGTCGTGACGCACTGGTTGAACACGGATGTGTTGACAGAAGAAGAAGCAGCGGTCGTCCGGCGCGGAAAGAACGCGAAATCCGGTTCTGTCCCGAAGAGCACGGACGTCCACACGTATCGCTACGCGACAGCATTTGAAGCATTGCTCGGTTATATTTATCTTTCAGAAGGAGGGGATCGCCTTGAAGAACTCATCGGACAAGCGTTCGAACTACTCGAAGCCGAAAAAACAGACGAATCCTAAGGCTACCGGTGCGAAGCCAAAAACGAAGGCACAGCGTCCAGCGCAAGAGAAACGAAAACCCGCTCCGGTCAAGGAACAGCCCGTCGTGATTGAACCGCTCGAAGAAGGACAAGATTTCTTGTCAGGTCGTAATCCGGTCCTAGAGGCATTACGGAGCGGACGAGAAATGAACAAGCTGTTCTTGCAGGAAGGACAACAAAAAGGACCGCTTGCCGTCATCCATGCGATGGCGCAGGAAGCGGGCATTCAAATTCAGCTCGTCCCGCGTTCACGGTTAACCGGTTTAGCTGGAACGGAAAATCACCAAGGTGTCGTCGCAGCGGTTGCGGCGTATGAGTACGCTGAGATGGAAGATATCTTCGAGCTTGCCCGTCAAAAGGATGAAACACCACTCTTGATCATGCTTGATGAACTCGAGGATCCACATAATCTTGGATCGATCTTGCGGACGGCAGATGCTGTCGGAGCTCACGGGATCATCATTCCGAAGCGTCGCTCAGTCGGGTTGACGCAAGTCGTCGCGAAGGCATCAACAGGCGCAATCGAACATATCCCGGTCGTTCGCGTGACGAACCTCGCTCGGACGATGGAGGATCTAAAGAAACAAGGTATCTGGTTCGTTGGAACGGATGCACGTGAAAGTGACGACTACCGGACACTCGATGGTACGATGCCGCTCGGAATCGTCATTGGAAGTGAAGGAAAAGGAATGAGCCGGCTCGTACGTGAGAAATGTGACTTCCTCGTCCACCTCCCGATGGCAGGACATGTCACGTCGCTCAACGCATCGGTTGCGGCTTCGCTATTATTATATGAAGTCTATCGGACTAGAAAGCCGTATGCGCGATGAAATATGATCGCCTCATCGTAGATGGCTACAATATCATTGGCGCATGGCCAGAATTTCGGACGTTGCGGGAGCAAGACTTTGAATTAGCACGGGAACGGTTGATTCATGCGATGGCGGAGTACCAAGCCGTCACAGGGATCAGCGTTACGATCGTCTTTGATGCCTATCTGCAACCAGGACGTGAGTCTAGGATGCTAAAAAGCGGAATCGATATCGTCTACACACGAGAAAACGAGACGGCGGACGAATGGATCGAGAAAACAGCGGCTGACTGGCTGCAGGATATCCGGGTCAAGCTGACGGTAGCGACGAACGACTACACGGAGCAATGGGTCATCTTCACGCTTGGAGCACTCCGTATATCGGCGCAGGAACTCCGGCGTGAGTGGAAAGCAGCAGTTGCCGTCATCAAGCAACAGACGACGTCTGCGAAGACGACGGCTCAACCGCGTTCGAAGATTGATTTACCGGAAGACGTCATCGCGCGCCTCGAAGCGATTCGTCGCCGAAAGAATTCAGATACATGATATGAACCATTCGCATGAGCAATCCACCGTTCTCCTTCATTCGAAAGAACGGTGGATTTTTTTGTATAAAAGATACATTTTGGATACAACAAAAGAGGTCATGCCAATTTTCATTGTCGTGCCACAGGTAATTATTGTATAATTAAAAACAATTGAACTATTCGTCAATGATGCTTGGAGGGATACAGGATGAGTTTGGTTTCGTTCGACCAGTTTGAGTGCATGACCGATGAAGCGCTTGTAGAACAAGCGAAAGAGTTCGATAACAGCGATGCGCTCGAATTTTTGATCGAGCGGTATCGAAATTTCGTACGTGCCAAAGCCCGTTCTTACTTTTTGATCGGGGCAGACCGAGAAGACATCATCCAAGAAGGAATGATTGGTCTCTATAAGGCGGTACGGGATTACCGAACGGATAAGCTCGCCTCGTTTAAAGGATTTGCCGAATTATGCATCACGCGACAGATGATCACTGCGATCAAGACGGCGACACGTCAGAAACATATCCCGTTGAACTCGTACATCTCGCTCGATAAACCGATCTATGACGATGAATCGGAGCGGACGTTACTTGATATCATCACGTCGACAGCACCTTCTGATCCACAAATCTTGATCATCAACCGGGAAGAATACGCAGACATCGAATCGAAGATGGATGAGATTCTGAGCGACCTCGAACGGAAGGTCCTCGCGCTCTATCTCGACGGACGGACGTATCAGGAAATCTCTGACGACCTCGATCGTCATGTGAAATCGATCGACAATGCCTTGCAACGTGTCAAGCGCAAACTTGAGCGATATCTCGAAGCACGAAAGATGACGGTCTAACAGAGAGGTAGATTGACCGTAATCCCTTCCTATGCTACTGTATAACTAGCGCCTTACTAGCGAGACGCCGCTCATAGGCGTTTTTTTTTACGCTCTTTTTCGGAAGGAAAGTACCTTAACAGAAGAGAAGAGTGGCAAAGAAGGAGGACTTTGAGATGGCGAAGAAAGTAGGCCTTGCTTGTGATAATTGCGGTGCCCGCGACTATACGACGATGAAAAAAGAGGACGTCACTGTCCGCTTGGAATTGAAGAAATTCTGCCGTCGTTGTAACGCGCATACGATTCATAAAGAAGCGAAATAAGGCTTCATCTGTCCCGATTTATTACATCCTGGAGGGAAAGTACGATGAAATTTTTGCGTGACGTATGGAATGAATTGAAAAAGACGAGCTGGCCAAAACGGAAAGAGCTGACGAAATACACATTGACGGTCATCGGTATGGTGATCTTCATGGGTGTCTTCATCTTCGGCGTCGATTCAGGGCTTAGCGCATTGATGAGCTGGTTGATTAAGTAAAAAGAAGAGGTGGCCTACCATGGAGAAACAATGGTTTGTCGTCCAAACGTATTCCGGATTTGAAAACAACGTCAAGGCGAACCTTGAACGTCGGATTGAATCCATGAACATGGACGAAAAAATCTTCCGTGTACTCGTTCCGATTGAAACGGTACAAGAAGAAGTAACGAACAAAAAGGGAGAAACGAAAATCAAGGAACGTGAAGTCAAGATCTTCCCGGGGTATGTCCTCGTTGAGATGGTCATGACGGATGATTCTTGGTATGTCGTCCGGAATACTCCGAACGTCACGGGCTTCCTCGGATCAGTCGGCGGCGGTTCAAAACCGACACCACTCCTTCCGGAAGAAGCAGAAAACATCCTTGGATCAATGGGTCTCGTCGATCTGAAGAGCCGTTATGACTTCTCACTCGGACAAATCGTCCGAATCAAAGAAGGAGCTTTCGAGAATCTCGAAGGTACGATCGAGGAGCTTGATACAGATGCTGAGAAAATGAAAGTCTCTGTTGATATGTTCGGTCGCGAAACGAAGGTCGAGCTTGATTTCGCACAGGTCGATAAAATCGATTAAGTTTCCTATTGCGAATGTTTTGTTTTAATGATACAATTTTTCGTGTTTGATGTTGTGCTTATTTCGATAAATAACTCGTCGAATAGAATGAGTGGGAGGACGCGCAACGTCCAATTAAACCACATTAAAGAATTAAGGAGGTGTGTCTCGTGGCGAAGAAGGTTATGAAACTCGTAAAACTTCAAATTCCTGCGGGCAAAGCAAACCCAGCTCCACCAGTTGGACCGGCACTCGGTCAAGCAGGTGTGAACATCATGGGCTTCTGTAAAGAGTTCAACGCTCGTACACAAGACCAAGCCGGCTTGATTATCCCTGTAGTCATCACGGTTTTTGAAGATCGTTCATTCACATTCATCACTAAAACTCCTCCAGCAGCAGTTCTCTTGAAGAAAGCAGCTGGAATTGAGAGTGGTTCAGGTGAACCGAACCGTAAGAAAGTAGCGACTGTCAAACGTGACAAAGTTCGTGAAATCGCTGAAACAAAAATGCCAGACCTTAACGCATCATCTGTTGAAACAGCAATGTTGATGGTTGAAGGTACTGCACGTTCTATGGGTATCGTAATCGAAGACTAATGTCTTTTTGATTACCATGAACAACGATGAGGGTCGCAGGCGGATAGTTTCTTGAAGCCTGCTACCCTTTCATTATGTGGGAGGATTTTCCGCACAACCACAAAGGAGGAACCTAAAATGGGTAAGAAGTACAAAGAAGCTGCTAAGCTTATCGATCGTACGGTTTCATACGAACTCGCAGAAGCTGTAGATTTGACTAAAAAATCTGCAACTGCGAAATTCGATGAGACTATCGAATTGGCTGTTCGTCTCGGAGTAGATCCGAAGAAAGCAGACCAACAAATCCGTGGAGCAGTCGTATTGCCACACGGTACTGGTAAAACACAAAAAGTTCTCGTCTTCGCGAAAGGTGAGAAATTAAAAGAAGCGGAAGCTGCTGGAGCAGATTACGCTGGTGATGCTGAGTACATCAACAAAATCCAACAAGGATGGTTCGACTTCGACGTTATCGTCGCGACACCAGACATGATGGGTGAAGTTGGTAAACTTGGTCGCGTTCTCGGACCAAAAGGCCTCATGCCAAACCCGAAAACAGGTACAGTTACATTTGACGTCACAAAAGCAATCAACGATATCAAAGCTGGTAAAGTTGAGTACCGTGTCGACAAATCAGGTAACATCCACGTTCCTGTCGGTAAAAAATCATTCGATAACGAGAAACTCGTTGAGAACATCAACACAGTTATCGAAACTCTCGTAAAAGTTAAGCCTGCTACTGCTAAAGGTGTATACCTTAAGAACATCGCGATCGCTTCTACAATGGGTCCTGGTGTAAAAGTATCTTCAGCTGACTTCGCGAAATAATTTCGTCTAAAACGAACTTGACAACGTTCTAAGAACGCTGTTACAGTATAAAACGTTGATATATTTCGACATACCGTAGACAGAAGGTGCTCACATGGGCATAAATCCTTCCGAGGTGTTCTTGCTCAGAGAGCCTGTTTGTTCAGGTATCCTTTTTGACGATTACGCCTCCTCTGCTCTGCAGACGGAGGCTTTTTATTTGAAATCGAGCAGCCCCTCGCACCGGTACATTTCATCTACCAGGAGGTGCAACAGAAATGGCAAACGAAAAAGTTATCGCTGTCAAAGCGGATCTCGTATCTGAGATCGCTGAGAAACTCCAAGCGAGCGCAGGAACAGTTGTCGTCGACTACCGTGGTCTCACAGTAGAAGAAGTCACTGAACTTCGTAAACAACTCCGCGAAGCGGGCGTTGAATTCAAAGTTTACAAAAACGGTCTCCTCCGCCGCGCGGCAGTTCAAAGCAACCTCGAAGGTCTTGATGAAGTCTTCACAGGTCCTAGTGCGATCGCCTTCAGCAATGAAGACGTTATCGCGCCAGCTAAGATCTTGAACGACTTCGCTAAAACGCACAAGGCTCTCGAACTTAAAGGTGGTATCATCGAAGGCAAAGTCACTTCAGTAGAAGATGTCAAAGCCCTTGCGGAACTTCCATCACGCGAAGGTCTCCTTTCGATGCTCCTCAGCGTGCTTCAAGCGCCAATCCGTGGACTCGCGGTGGCAACGAACGCAATCGCAGAGCAAAAAGAAGAACAATCTGCTTAATTTCTGCTTAGCGGGATAGGCAACCAACACAATTTTCACACCCCAACGTGGGCTAAATCAAAGGAGGAAAACCATAATGGCTTTCAACAAAGAGCAATTTATCGAAGACCTCAAGGGCATGACTGTTCTTGAACTTAACGAACTCGTAAAAACAATCGAAGAAGAATTCGGCGTATCAGCAGCAGCTCCAGTAGCAGTTGCAGGTGCTGGCGCAGGCGCAGCAGCTGAAGAGCAAACTGAATTCGACGTTATCCTTACTAACGCTGGATCTGGTAAAATCAACGTCATCAAAGCAGTTCGCGAATTGACTGGTCTCGGTCTTAAAGAAGCGAAAGCTCTCGTAGACGGAACTCCAGCACCAGTTAAAGAAGGCGTTTCGAAAGAAGACGCTGAAGCAATGAAAGCTAAGCTTGAAGAAGCTGGCGCTACTGTAGAAGTTAAGTAATTTTCTTCTTCCGTAGAAACAAGAGAAGCTCGCATTGCGAGCTTCTTTTGTTTTCATCTTTTACATGAGAGGGGAAGGAAGCATGGCGGATCATTATTATACGAATGACCCTTCATCGAAACGAGATCCGAAGACGTGGGAATATGTTCTGCGTGGTCAGACGCTCCGCTTTACATCGGATCATGGTGTCTTTTCGAAGAACGGAATCGATTTTGGTTCCCGTCTGTTGATCGAGGCATTCACGGAACCGGCTGTAGCGGGAGACATCTTGGATGTCGGTTGCGGATACGGACCGATGGGTATTGCGCTTTCGAAGTCGACTGGTCGTCCGGCACACTTGATCGATGTCAATGAACGGGCGCTCGAACTAGCGGCAGACAATGCGCGCGCGAACGGTGTTTCCGTGACGACCGGTGTGAGTGACGGGTATGATGGGGTAGGCGAATCGACATTCGCAGCGATCGTGACGAATCCACCGATTCGGGCGGGGAAAACGGTCGTTCATCGTATCCTCCGGGAAGCGTATGACCACCTCGTCGTTGGCGGCGAGCTTTGGGTTGTCATTCAAAAGAAACAAGGTGGACCATCTGCGAAGAAGTTGATGGAAGACGTATTCGGTATGTGTGAGACAGTTACCCGCGATAAAGGGTACTCGATATTTAAATCAATTCGGTCTTGACAAATCGAAGGATTTGTCGTTGACCGCATGTTGTGTCTATGATAGTATTATAAAATGCCATTGGAGTGATTTTTGGATAAGATGTTTGAAAGCAGCTGGCGTTCTCGACTACAGATGATTGAGTAGACAAGACGTCGCTTTTTTGCGCTTATCAATCAAAAAATGGCTTCAATGTTCGATATTACACCCGTCCTTCTCTATAAGAAGAAGTGGGTCTGAGAGGTGAATCAGTTGACTGGTCAACTTGTTCAGTACGGTCGTCACCGTCAGAGAAGAAGCTATGCACGTATCAGCGAAGTATTGGAACTTCCAAACTTAATCGAGATTCAAACGAATTCGTATGAGTGGTTCCTGCGGGAAGGTCTTCGTGAGATGTTTCATGACATTTCGCCGATTTCCGATTTCACAGGGAATCTCGTATTAGAATTCATCGACTACTCGCTCGGAGAGCCGAAGTATTCGATCGATGAATCGAAAGAGCGCGACGTGACCTATTCGGCACCACTACGCGTTAAAGTCCGTCTTCAAAATAAAGAGACGGGTGAATTGAAAGAACAAGAAGTCTTCATGGGTGACTTCCCGCTTATGACGGAGTCGGGAACATTCATCATCAATGGAGCGGAGCGCGTAATCGTTTCGCAGCTTGTTCGTTCGCCAAGTGTTTATTACAACAATAAGTTAGATAAGAACGGTAAGCGTGGATTCTCCGCGACAGTCATCCCAAACCGTGGTGCATGGCTCGAGCTCGAGACAGACGCGAAAGACATCGTTTATGTTCGCATTGATCGCACGCGTAAGATTCCAGTAACGGTTCTTTTACGTGCTCTTGGTTTCGGTACGGATCAGGAAATCATCGATCTTCTCGGTGATGATGAGTACCTCCGGAATTCACTTGAAAAAGATAATACGGAATCAACGGAAAAAGCCCTCATCGAGATTTATGAGCGTCTACGTCCGGGAGAGCCGCCGACAGTCGAAAACGCAAAAGCGTTACTCGTGTCGCGCTTCTTTGACCCGAAACGTTATGATTTGGCAAACGTTGGTCGTTATAAAATCAATAAAAAGCTTCATCTTAAGAACCGTCTCTTCGGTCAAAAACTTGCGGAAACGCTTGTTGATCCTGAGACAGGTGAAGTCATCGCGGAAGCAGGAACGGTCCTTGATCGTCGTATGCTCGATAAAGTCCTTCCATTCCTCGAAGGATCCGTTGGTTACATCGAAGCGACGCCTACAGGCGGCGTGACGCAAGGTGAGGCTTTCAACTTACAGTCAATCAAGGTGTTCGCACCGGACGATGCTGAAGGTGAACGCATCATCAATATCATCGGTAACGGTAACATCGATCGTGACATCAAGCACATCACGCCTGCTGACATGATTGCTTCTATCAACTACTTCTTCAACTTGTTGCATGAAGTCGGTACGACAGACGATATCGATCACCTCGGTAACCGTCGTCTCCGTTCAGTTGGTGAGCTGCTCCAGAACCAATTCCGGATCGGTCTCTCACGGATGGAACGTGTCGTTAAGGAACGGATGTCGATTCAGGATCAGAATGCGATCACGCCACAGGCATTGATCAACATTCGTCCAGTCATCGCATCGATTAAAGAGTTCTTCGGTAGCTCGCAGTTGTCTCAGTTCATGGACCAAACGAACCCGCTTGCGGAATTGACGCACAAACGTCGTCTTTCAGCACTCGGACCTGGTGGTTTGACACGTGAGCGCGCTGGTTTCGAAGTTCGTGACGTACACTACTCGCACTATTCCCGTATGTGTCCGATCGAAACGCCAGAGGGACCAAACATTGGTTTGATCAACTCGTTGTCTTCGTACGCGAAGGTCAATGAGTACGGCTTCATCGAAGCGCCATATCGTCGTGTCGATCCGGAAACGGGCGTTGTCACGGATGAAATCCACTACATGACTGCTGACGAAGAGGATCTCTACGTCGTCGCTCAGGCAAACATGTTGTTGACGGAAGAGAAGACGTTCCAAGATTCACACGTTCTTTCACGTTTCCGTGGACAAAACTTGTCTGTCGAACCAGCACGTGTCGATTACATGGACGTTTCACCGAAGCAGGTTGTATCTGCCGCAACGGCTTGTATCCCGTTCCTTGAGAACGATGACTCGAACCGTGCCCTCATGGGAGCGAACATGCAACGTCAGGCCGTCCCACTTCTGAACCCGGAATCTCCGATTGTTGGTACAGGTATGGAGTACGTGTCTGCGAAAGACTCAGGAGCCGCTGTTGTTGCGAAGCACGCAGGGATCGCTGAGCGTGTCACGGCGCGTGAAATCCTTGTCCGTCGTACGACGGAAGTCGATGGCAACATCGTTGAAGGTGAGCTCGACCGTTACAAGATCCAAAAATTCATCCGTTCCAACCAAGGAACGTGTTATAACCAAAAACCAATCATCAAAGCAGGCGACCCAGTCGATAAAGGCGAGATCCTTGCAGATGGTCCATCGATGGACGGTGGGGAACTTGCGCTTGGTCGTAACGTACTCGTCGGTTTCATGACATGGGATGGTTACAACTATGAGGATGCTGTCATCATGAGTGAGCGTCTTGTCAAAGACGACGTCTACACATCGATCCACATTGAAGAATACGAATGTGAGTCGCGTGATACGAAACTCGGACCGGAAGAAATCACACGTGATATTCCGAACGTCGGTGATGATGCCTTGAAAAACCTCGACGATCGCGGAATCATCCGCGTCGGTGCGGAAGTCAAGGACGGCGATATCCTCGTCGGTAAAGTTACGCCGAAGGGTGTAACGGAATTGACAGCGGAAGAGCGTCTTCTTCATGCGATCTTCGGTGAAAAAGCACGTGAAGTCCGTGATACATCTCTCCGTGTACCACACGGTGGTGATGGAATCATCCTCGACGTCAAAATCTTCGACCGCGATAACGGGGACGAGCTCTCACCTGGTGTCAACCAGTTGATCCGTGCTTATATCGTTCAGAAGCGTAAGATTCACGAGGGTGACAAAATGGCGGGTCGTCACGGTAACAAAGGTGTTATCTCGCGTATCCTTCCAGAAGAAGACATGCCGTACATGCCAGACGGTACGCCAATTGACATCATGTTGAACCCACTTGGGGTTCCATCACGGATGAACATCGGGCAGTTGCTCGAGCTTCACCTCGGGATGGCAGCACGTCAACTCGGCATCAAAGTCGCATCACCAGTATTTGATGGTGCGCGTGAGGAAGATGTTTGGGCAACGATTGAAGAAGCAGGTATGGATCGCGACGCGAAGACTGTCCTTTATGATGGTCGTTCGGGTGAAGCGTTCGATAACCGCATCTCTGTCGGTGTCATGTATATGATTAAACTTGCTCACATGGTCGATGATAAACTTCACGCACGTTCGACAGGACCATACTCACTCGTTACACAACAACCGCTCGGTGGTAAAGCACAGTTCGGTGGTCAGCGTTTCGGTGAGATGGAAGTATGGGCACTTGAAGCATACGGCGCAGCCTACACGCTCCAAGAGATCCTTACAATCAAGTCGGATGACACGATCGGTCGTGTTAAAGCGTACGAAGCAATCGTCAAAGGTGAGAATGTACCACAACCGGGCGTACCGGAATCGTTCCGAGTCCTCATTAAAGAGCTTCAATCCCTCGGTATGGACGTCAAGATGATGTCTGCTGATGATGAAGAGATCGAAATGCGCGACGAAGACGAGGACAATATCCCGAACGCGACTCCAGCACTCGAAGAAGTTCAAGCGCCTGTCGCACCAGTTGTTACTGAAGAGGAATAAGCGAAAGGGAGGTCCACCCCTTGGTAGATGTTAATAGATTTGAATATATGCAAATCGGCCTCGCTTCCCCCGAAAAGATCCGTTCATGGTCTTTCGGGGAAGTGAAAAAGCCGGAGACGATCAACTATCGTACACTCAAACCGGAGAAAGACGGTTTGTTCTGTGAACGTATCTTTGGTCCAACGAAAGACTGGGAATGTTACTGTGGTAAATACAAACGGATCCGCTATAAAGGAATCATTTGTGACCGCTGTGGCGTTGAAGTCACGAAGTCGAAAGTCCGTCGTGAGCGCATGGGTCACATCGAGCTCGCAGCACCGGTTTCGCACATCTGGTACTTCAAAGGAATTCCTAGCCGTATGGGACTCGTCCTCGACATGTCACCGCGTGCGTTAGAAGAGATCATCTACTTCGCGTCGTACGTCGTCACAGATCCAGGCGAATCGACACTTGAGAAGAAACAACTCCTTTCAGAGAAAGAATACCGTGCCTATCGTGAGAAGTTCGGTCGTTCGTTCACTGCTGAAATGGGTGCGGAAGCAGTTCGTAAATTGCTCCGTGACGTAGAACTCGATAAAGAAGTCGCTGCATTACGTGAAGAGCTTCGTATGATTCAAGGACAACGTCGTACTCGTGCGATCAAACGCCTTGAAGTTCTCGATGCGTTCCGTAACTCAGGCAACAATCCAGAATGGATGGTGCTTGAAGTACTTCCAGTCATCCCACCGGAACTTCGTCCGATGGTTCAACTCGATGGCGGACGTTTCGCAACGTCTGACTTGAACGACTTGTACCGCCGCGTCATCAACCGTAACAACCGTCTCAAGCGTCTTCTTGACCTTGGCGCTCCGAACATCATCGTTCAGAATGAAAAACGGATGCTTCAAGAAGCAGTCGATGCTTTGATCGATAACGGTCGTCGCGGTCGTCCAGTCACTGGACCAGGTAACCGTCCACTTAAATCACTTTCACATATGTTGAAAGGGAAACAAGGACGTTTCCGTCAAAACTTGCTCGGTAAACGTGTCGACTACTCTGGTCGTTCGGTTATCGTCGTTGGTCCAAACCTGAAGATGTATCAATGTGGTCTTCCAAAAGAAATGGCCCTTGAGCTCTTCAAACCGTTCGTCATGAAAGAACTCGTCTCTCGTGGCATCGCACCGAACATCAAGAGTGCGAAACGGAAAATCGAGCGCGTTCAACCTGAAATCTGGGATGTCCTCGAAGAAGTCATCCGTGAGCATCCGGTTCTCTTGAACCGTGCACCGACACTTCACCGTCTCGGTATCCAGGCGTTCGAACCAACGCTCGTCGAAGGACGCGCGATTCGCCTTCACCCACTCGTATGTACGGCTTACAACGCCGATTTCGATGGTGACCAAATGGCGGTTCACGTACCACTTTCGGCAGAAGCACAAGCAGAAGCGCGTCTTCTCATGCTCGCTGCACAAAACATCTTGAACCCGAAAGACGGTAAACCTGTTGTTACACCATCGCAGGATATGGTCCTCGGTAACTACTACCTCACGCTCGAGCGCGAAAACGCGATCGGCGAAGGTAAAATCTTCTCGACAGTGAACGAAGCGCTCATCGCTTACCAAAACGGTTATGCGCACTTCCATACACGTGTTGCGATTCCAGCCGGCGTTCTCAAGAACCCGACATTCACGGAAGAGCAAAACGAGAAATTATTGATTACAACAGTCGGTAAGTTGATCTTCAACGAGATCCTCCCAACGACGTTCCCTTACTTGAACGAACCAACGATGACGAACCTTCAAGAAGCGACGCCAGACAAGTACTTCCTTGAAAAAGGAACAGATGTCGCGGCAGAACTGAAGAACCGTCCGATCATCGACCCGTTCAAAAAAGGATTCCTTGGAAATGTCATCGCGGAAGTCTTCAAACGGTTTGAGACGACAGAAACAAGCCGCATGCTCGACCGCATGAAAAACCTCGGATTCAAACACTCGACTCGTGCCGGTATCACGGTAGGGATCGCGGACATCATCGTTCTTCCGGACAAACAAGAGATTCTTGTTGAAGCGCAGGACAATGTCGACCGCGTCATGAAATCGTACCGTCGTGGTCTCATCACAGAAGACGAGCGCTATGAGCGTGTCGTTAAATCGTGGAATGATGCGAAGGATGAAATTCAGTCTCGTCTGATGAAATCCCTCAACCGTCTTAACCCGATCTTCATGATGAGTGACTCCGGTGCCCGTGGTAACGCGTCGAACTTCACGCAGCTCGCTGGTATGCGTGGACTCATGGCCGCTCCAAGTGGACGGATCATCGAGCTCCCGATCAAATCATCGTTCCGTGAGGGTCTAACGGTACAGGAATACTTCATCTCGACACACGGTGCACGTAAAGGTCTTGCCGATACAGCCTTGAAAACGGCTGACTCAGGTTACCTGACTCGTCGTCTCGTTGACGTTGCTCAAGACGTCATCATCCGTGAAGATGATTGTGGAACGGATCGTGGTATCCGCGTCACAGCACTCCGTGAAGGAACGGAAGAGATCGAAAGCCTCTACGACCGCCTCGTCGGACGTACTGCATTCGAAAACGTCGTTCACCCAGAAACAGGAGAAGTCCTCGTTTCAACGAACGAACTCATCGATGAAGACATCGCTCGTGTCATCACTGATGCTGGTGTCGATAACGTTGAGATCCGTACTGCCTTCACATGTAACACAAGCCATGGTGTCTGTAAGAAATGTTACGGACGTAACTTGGCAACAGGCAACGACGTCGAAGTCGGCGAAGCTGTCGGTATCATTGCGGCACAATCAATCGGTGAGCCAGGAACGCAGCTTACAATGCGTACCTTCCACACAGGTGGGGTTGCCGGGGATGATATCACACAAGGTCTTCCGCGTATCCAAGAGTTGTTCGAAGCGCGTAACCCGAAAGGTCAAGCGGTCATTTCGGAAATCGATGGTCAAGTCATCGACTTCACGGAATCGCGTGACAAACGTGAATTGACGGTCCAAGGACTCAGCGAAACACGCACATACACGATCCCATTCGGTTCGCGTCTACGTGTTCAGCTCGGGGACGAGGTCAAAGCCGGTCAAGTCTTCACGGAAGGTTCGATCGATCCGAAAGAACTCTTGAACGTTAAAGGTGTATCCGGCGTTCAGAACTACTTGCTCCAAGAAGTTCAAAAAGTATACCGGATGCAAGGGGTTGAGATCGGTGACAAACACGTCGAGGTCATGGTTCGCCAAATGATCCGTCGCGTACGTGTCATCGAGTCTGGTGAGACTTCACTCTTACCAGGTTCGCTCGTCGATATCAGCACGTTCAAGGAAGCTTGTAAAGAAGCGCTCCGTAACGGGAAAGCTCTCGCTTCGGCGAAACCAGTTCTTCTCGGTATCACGAAAGCGTCACTTGAAACAGATTCATTCCTATCGGCTGCGTCGTTCCAAGAAACGACTCGTGTCCTTACGGATGCAGCGATTAAAGGGAAGAGCGACTACCTTCGCGGCTTGAAAGAGAACGTCATCATCGGTAAGTTGGTTCCAGCTGGTACTGGGATGGCACGTTACCGTCAGATCGATCTCGAAGTAGCTGGCGAAGCACCTGTAGAAGCCGATTCTCCGGTAGAATAAAACGCCTTGACACGCCGGTATGGCGGTGCTACTATGATATAGTGTTGCCAACCGGCTGTGTTATTTTGGAGGATATCTTCATGTCTTACAAAAAAGTAGTCGGCGCAGATTTGAAGTTTGTCGGTCAAAAGCAAACGCTCAAAGCATTGCGATCTGGCAAGGCGTCGGAAGTGATCATTGCGGATGACGCAGATGAACACGTAAAACAAGCATTGCTCGATGCGGCGAAACAAGCTAACGTTCCAGTCGTGAATGTTCCTTCTAAGCAAGAGCTTGGAAAAGCTTGTGGAATCGATGTCGCAGCAACCGCTGTTGCAATTAAGAAAGTTTGATAATGCGTTTTGTGTGGCGATGGAATGCCTGAGCCACGCAAAACGTTTCATTATGACTTTCGATGAACCACCCGGCTCGGTGGTTTTGAAATTTGTCATGAATTCAGGAAGGGAGGATCTCAAAGATGCCTACTATCAACCAATTAGTCCGTAAAGGACGTCAATCAAAAGTTGTGAAATCAGATTCGCCAGCGCTGAACAAAGGGTACAACAGCTTCATTAAAGCTCGTACTGACATCAGCTCACCACAAAAACGTGGTGTTTGTACTCGTGTAGGTACAATGACTCCGAAGAAACCGAACTCGGCTCTTCGTAAATACGCACGTGTACGTTTGACGAACACAATGGAAGTAACAGCTTACATCCCAGGTATCGGCCACAACCTTCAAGAGCACAGTGTTGTTCTTATCCGCGGCGGCCGCGTAAAAGACTTACCAGGGGTACGTTACCACATCGTTCGTGGTGCGCTTGATACAGCTGGTGTTGACGGCCGTATGCAAGGTCGTTCGAAATACGGTACGAAACGTCCTAAAGTTAAAAAATAATCTAGATATCTTAAGATATCACCTCACTATATGAAAGGAGGGACTCGGAATGCCACGTAAAGGTCAAGCAGAACGTCGTGATGTAATGGCTGATCCGATCTACAACTCTAAACTCGTTACCCGCCTTATCAACCGTCTTATGTTAGATGGTAAAAAAGGTACTGCTCAACAAATCTTATACAAAGCTTTCGAAACTATCGCTGAACGTTCAGGTCGCGATGCAATGGAAGTCTTTGAAGAAGCGATGAACAACATCATGCCAGTTCTTGAAGTTAAAGCACGCCGTGTAGGTGGAGCTAACTATCAAGTTCCTGTCGAAGTTCGCCCAGAGCGTCGTACGACACTCGCACTTCGTTACCTCGTGAACTACTCACGTCTCCGTAACGAAAAAACTATGGATGCGCGCCTTGCTAACGAAATCATGGACGCTGCAAACAACACTGGTGCTTCTGTTAAGAAGCGCGAAGATATGCACAAAATGGCGGAAGCGAACAAAGCGTTTGCTCACTACCGCTGGTAATTCCGAAAATCACCACCTCATGCATGCCATTTTTAATGGAATTATGAGGTGGCTTTCGGGTATAGTCATGACGTGTGGCAACACACGACCACTAAACTAAAATGCGAAAGGAGAATGTTTAAAGATGGCAAGAGAATTCTCCCTTAAGAACACTCGTAACATCGGGATCATGGCTCACATCGATGCTGGTAAAACAACAACGACTGAGCGTATTCTGTATTACACGGGTCGTATCCACAAGATTGGTGAAACGCACGAAGGTGCTTCACAAATGGACTGGATGGAGCAAGAGCAAGAGCGTGGGATCACGATTACATCGGCAGCAACAACTGCTCAATGGAAAGGTAACCGCGTAAACATCATCGATACACCTGGACACGTAGACTTCACAGTTGAGGTTGAACGTTCACTTCGCGTACTTGATGGTGCGGTAGCAGTACTTGACGCTCAGTCTGGTGTTGAGCCACAAACTGAGACAGTATGGCGCCAAGCTACAACTTACGGCGTACCACGTATCGTTTTCGTTAACAAAATGGATAAAATCGGTGCAGACTTCTTGTACTCGGTCGGAACGCTTCGCGAACGCCTTCAAGCGAACGCACACGCGATCCAACTTCCAATCGGTGCGGAAGATGAATTCAAAGGAATCATCGACCTCGTCGAACAGAAAACATATATGTACGGTAACGATCTCGGAACTGACATCGAAGTGACTGACGGTTTCCCAGCTGATCTCGCTGATCAAGCTGAAGAACTCCGTGGATCATTGATCGAAGCAGTTGCGGATTATGAAGAAGAATTGATGATGAAATACCTCGAGGGTGAAGAAATCACAATCGACGAGTTGAAAGCGGCTATCCGTAAAGCAACTCTGACAGTTGACTTCTATCCTGTACTCGTAGGTTCGGCATTCAAGAACAAAGGTGTTCAGCTTATGCTTGACGCAGTTCTCGATTACCTCCCATCACCAATCGACGTAAAAGCGATCTCAGGTATCGACATGGATACGGATGAAGAAATCGTGCGTGAGTCTTCGGACGAAGCACCATTCTCTGCACTCGCGTTCAAAGTCATGACTGACCCTTACGTCGGTAAACTTACATTCTTCCGTGTGTACTCTGGTACAGCTTCGGCAGGATCGTACGTTAAAAACTCAACAAAAGGCAAACGTGAGCGTCTTGGACGTATCCTTCAAATGCACGCAAACAGCCGTGAAGAGATCCCGATGGTATACGCGGGTGACATCGCTGCAGCTGTAGGTTTGAAAGATACGACTACTGGAGATACGCTTTGTGCAGAGAAAGACAACGTCGTTCTCGAGTCAATGACATTCCCAGAACCAGTTATCTCGGTCGCTATCGAACCAAAAACGAAAGCTGACCAAGATAAAATGGGTCAAGCCCTCGCTAAGCTTGCTGAAGAGGATCCAACGTTCCGCACTGAAACAAACCCAGAGACTGGTCAAACGATCATCTCAGGTATGGGTGAGCTTCACCTCGACATCATCGTTGACCGTATGCGTCGCGAGTTCAAAGTCGAAGCAAACGTTGGTGCTCCACAAGTAGCTTACCGTGAAACGATCCGCCAAGCGGCGAAGATCGATTCGAAGTTCGCTCGTCAATCTGGTGGTCGTGGTCAGTATGGTCACGTCGTCGTAGAATTCGAGCCGAACGAAGAAGGCGCTGGCTTCGAGTTCAACAACAAAATCGTCGGTGGTGTTGTTCCACGTGAATACATCCCAGCGGTTGAGCACGGAATCGAAGAAGCACTTCAAAACGGTATCCTTGCTGGTTACCCAGTCGTTGACGTAAAAGCTTCACTCGTCTTCGGATCGTACCACGATGTCGACTCAAACGAGATGGCATTTAAAGTTGCGGCTTCAATGGCAGTCAAACAACTTAAAGATAAGAGCGGCGCTGTTATCCTTGAGCCAATGATGAAAGTTGAAATCGTTATCCCAGACGAATACATGGGAGACATCATGGGTGATGTTACATCACGCCGTGGTCGCGTAGAAGGTATGGAAGCACGCGGTAACGCTCAAGTTGTCCGTTCAATGATTCCACTTTCTGAAATGTTTGGATACGCTACTGGTCTTCGTTCACGCACACAAGGTCGCGGAACGTACTCGATGCACTTCGATCACTACGAAGAAGTACCGAAATCAGTTGCGGAAGAAATCATCAAAAAAGCGAACGGCTAATCCTTCACAGGTTGTCACGCTTTTATGATTAGTGTAAGCTAAGGAAGGTGTACGTTATCTTACGACTCACCTTCCTAGTTATAAAAAATTATTAGACACATAGAGGAGGAATTCAGAATGGGTAAGGAAAAATTCGACCGTTCTAAACCGCACGTTAACGTTGGTACAATCGGCCACGTCGACCACGGTAAAACAACTTTAACAGCAGCTATCTCAGCTGTACTTGCAAAAGCACAAGGTAAAGCTGCAACTAAGTTTGACCAAATCGATGGTGCTCCAGAAGAGCGCGAGCGCGGTATCACAATCGCAACAGCTCACATCGAGTACGAAACAGAAAAACGCCACTATGCACACGTTGACTGCCCAGGTCACGCTGACTATGTTAAAAACATGATCACTGGTGCTGCACAAATGGACGGCGCGATCCTCGTTGTTTCTGCAACAGATGGTCCAATGCCACAAACACGTGAGCACATCTTGCTTTCACGTCAAGTAGGTGTTCCTTTCATCGTAGTATTCATGAACAAAGTTGACATGGTTGACGACGAAGAGCTTCTTGAGCTCGTCGAAATGGAAATCCGTGAGCTTCTTTCTGAGTACGACTTCCCAGGTGATGACCTCCCAGTTATCCAAGGTTCTGCTCTTGGCGCGCTTAACGGCGAAGCTAAATGGGAAGAA
The DNA here is from genome assembly GCF_000798935.2 of Exiguobacterium sp. ZWU0009. Lineage (NCBI taxonomy): Bacteria > Bacillati > Bacillota > Bacilli > Caryophanales > Exiguobacterium > Exiguobacterium sp. ZWU0009. The sequence goes on from NZ_CP018057.1 coordinate 129,118, forward strand.
AAAATCATGGAACTCATGGCAGCTGTCGATGAGTACATCCCAGAACCAACTCGTGACACTGAAAAAGACTTCATGATGCCAGTTGAGGATGTCTTCTCAATCACTGGTCGTGGTACAGTTGCTACTGGCCGCGTTGAGCGTGGAGTTCTTAAAGTCAACGACGAGATCGAAATCGTTGGTCTTCACGAAGAAACTAAAAAATCAGTATGTACTGGTGTAGAGATGTTCCGTAAGCTTCTTGACTATGCTGAAGCTGGCGACAACATCGGTGCTCTTCTCCGTGGTGTATCACGTGACGACATCGAGCGTGGACAAGTTCTCGCGAAACCAAACACAATCACACCACACAAAAAGTTCAAAGCGCAAGTTTACGTTCTTTCTAAAGAAGAGGGTGGCCGTCACACGCCATTCTTCGCGAACTACCGCCCGCAGTTCTACTTCCGTACAACTGACGTAACTGGTATGGTTCAACTTCCAGAAGGTACTGAAATGGTTATGCCTGGGGACAACATCGAAATGACTGTTGAACTCATCGCACCAATCGCTCTTGAAAAAGAAACTCGTTTCTCAATCCGTGAAGGTGGCCGTACAGTAGGCGCTGGATCAGTTACAGAAATCGTTGAGTAATTTTTAAGACAAAGGTCTTCCGTCTCCCGTGGCGGAAGACCTTTTTTCATTTCTTTGAAAACAGTCTTGCAACATGGTCTGACATCTTATATACTGAGGAAAGTGTTTGTGCGAGTGGTGAGAGACTTGAATACATATTCTATTTTATTAGTGCTTGCATTCTTGCTGGTGATTCAGTATGATAGAATATGTTGGTCACAAACACAACGCGATGAAGCGGGAGGTTATGACACACCAGGCGGCATTGCCATGGCTAGTGTGGAAATTTCCGCGGAGAATGTCTATTTACAAAATAGGCGAAAAGGAGGGAAATAACATGGCAAATGAAAAAATTCGGATCCGTTTGAAAGCATACGATCACCGCGTGCTTGATCAATCGGCTGAGAAAATTGTCGACACAGCAAAACGTTCAGGTGCTACTGTATCTGGTCCGATCCCACTCCCAACGGAGAAAGCGGTCTACACAGTACTTCGTGCCGTTCACAAGTACAAAGATGCTCGTGAGCAGTTCGAAATGCGTACACACAAACGTTTGATCGACATCGTTAACCCAACACCGAAAACTGTTGATGCGCTTATGCGTCTCGAACTTCCATCGGGCGTTGACATCGAAATCAAACTTTAATTTTTCTTCTATAGATAGTTGATACTAGCCAGAAGATCAAAATCATTCAATATTAGGAGGTGTATCTCATGGCTAAAGGAATCTTAGGAACTAAACTCGGTATGACACAAATCTTCAACGAGTCAGGCGAAGTCGTCCCTGTTACTGTCGTTTCAGTCGAAGGTAACGTTGTTCTTCAATTAAAAACAACGGAAGTTGACGGTTACGAAGCAGTACAACTCGGCTTTGGTGATATCAAAGAAGGTCGTCAAAACAAACCGCAAAAAGGTCACGCTGCGAAAGCAAACGCGACACCTAAGCGCTTCATTAAAGAAATCCGTACATCAGTAGCAGATTTCGAAATCGGTCAAGAGATTAAAGCAGATACTTTCGCTGCAGGCGAAATGGTTGATGTAACAGGTACGTCGAAAGGTAAAGGTTTCGCTGGTGCAATCAAGCGTCACAACCAATCACGTGGTCCAATGGCTCACGGTTCGCGTTACCACCGTCGCCCAGGTTCAATGGGTCCTGTTGCTCCTAACCGTGTATTCAAAGGGAAATTGCTCCCTGGACGCATGGGTGGAGAGCAAATCACTGTTCAAAACCTTGAAATCGTAAAAGTTGATGCAGAACGCGGCTTACTCCTCGTCAAGGGTGCTATCCCAGGCGCACGTAAGAGCCAAGTTGTCATCAAAACTGCGGTTAAAGGCAACTAATCCGTTTGCAAGGAAAGGAGGAATAACGAATGCCTAAAGTAGCTTTGCTTAACCAAACAGGTACACAAGTTGGAGACATCGAGCTCGCAGATGCCGTTTTCGGAATCGAGCCAAATGAAGCAGTCGTATACGATGCAATCGTCATGCAACAAGCTTCACGTCGCCAAGGTACACATGATACAAAAGGTCGCTCGGAAGTTCGCGGTGGCGGCCGTAAACCATGGAAACAAAAAGGTACTGGTCGTGCACGCCAAGGTTCGATCCGTTCGCCACAATGGGTTGGCGGTGGAACAGTCTTCGGTCCAACACCACGTTCGTACGCTTACAAACTTCCTAAAAAGGTTCGTCGTCTCGCACTTCGTTCAGCACTTTCTTCGAAAGTCGCTAACAACGAGTTCATCGTTCTTGAAGGATTGACAATCGATGCTCCTAAAACTAAGGACATGATCGCAGTATTCGCTGCTCTTTCAATCGAACGTAAAGTTCTCGTCGTTACTGCTGATTACAACGAGTCAGTCGTTCTTTCAACACGCAACATCCCAGGTGTCACAGTCGTTGACGCTGCAGGTGTAAACGTCCTTGATCTTGTCGCTCATGACAAAGTCATCATTACGAAGGACGCTGTTGCGAGAGTAGAGGAGGTGCTTGCATAATGGCACACACACACGACATTATCAAACGTCCTGTCATTACTGAACGTTCAGTAAACCAAATGGCTGAGAAAAAGTACACATTCGAAGTAGACGTGAAGGCATCTAAGGCTCAAATCAAAGATGCAGTTGAAGCGATCTTCGGAGTGAAAGTTGACAAAGTCAATACATTGATCTCAAAACCAAAAGCAAAACGCGTAGGTCGTCACGCTGGTTACACAGCACGCCGCAAAAAAGCGGTCGTCACGCTTACTGCAGATAGCAAAGAACTCGATTACCTCGGTTAATCGGAACTCTGTAGAAAAGGAGGGAACTCTCGATGGGAATTAAAAAGTTTAAACCGACCACTAACGGTCGTCGTAATATGACTGCACTTGACTTTGCTGAGATTACGGCTTCACGTCCTGAAAAATCGTTAACTGAAAAGCTTTCGAAAAAGGGCGGACGTAACAACCAAGGTCGCTTGACAGTACGTCACCAAGGTGGCGGACACAAACGTAAATATCGTATCATCGACTTCAAACGGAACAAGGATGGCATCGCTGGTCGTGTCGCTACAATTGAGTACGATCCAAACCGCTCTGCTAACATCGCATTGATCCACTACATCGATGGTGAAAAACGCTACATCCTCGCACCGAAAGGCTTGAAAGTAGACATGCAAGTCATGGCTGGACCAGAAGCTGACATTAAAGTCGGTAATGCTCTTCCACTTTCAAACATCCCAGTCGGTACGTTGATCCACAACATCGAACTTAAGCCAGGTAAAGGTGGTCAGCTCGTTCGCGCAGCTGGTACTTCTGCTCAGCTTCTCGGTAAAGATGGTAAATACGCGATCGTTCGTCTTCAATCAGGCGAAACTCGTATGATCCTTGCTACTTGCCGTGCAACAGTCGGCGCTGTCGGTAATGAAGAGCACGAGCTCGTCAATATCGGTAAAGCTGGTCGTTCACGCTGGCTCGGAAAACGTCCTACAGTTCGTGGTTCTGTCATGAACCCAGTCGATCACCCACACGGTGGTGGTGAAGGACGTGCTCCAATCGGTCGTTCGGGCCCACTTACTCCTTGGGGTAAACCGGCACTCGGATACAAAACTCGTAAGAAAAACAAAGCGAGCGATAAATATATCGTCCGTCGTTCTAAAAAATAATTACATGATTTCTGGACGGTTCGTAGGAACCGTTCCTGAATCATGCCAAAGGGAGGTACAACTATGGGTCGCAGCTTGAAAAAAGGTCCATTCGCAGATCACCATCTGCTCGCTAAGGTTGATAAAGCCAACGAAGCTGGTGACAAACATGTCATCAAAACTTGGTCACGCCGCTCGACAATCTTCCCAGAGTTCATCGGTCACACGATCGCTGTCTACGATGGTCGTAAACACGTACCGGTTTACGTGACAGAAGATATGGTCGGTCACAAACTTGGTGAATTCGCTCCAACACGTTCTTACAAAGGACATGCTGGAAACGATAAGAAAACGAAACGTTAATCTGAGGGGAGGTACTCATTATGCAATCAAAAGCATCGGCTAATATGGTTCGCATTGCTCCTCGTAAGGCACGTCTCGTAGTAGACTTAATCCGCGGGAAGCAAATCGGCGAAGCACTTTCGATTCTTGCTTACACGAACAAGGCAGCAACGCCAATCGTTGAGAAAGTATTGAAATCGGCAATCGCGAACGCTGAGCACAACTTCGACATGAACATCGAAAACCTCGTAGTCACTGAGGCTTACGTAAACGAAGGTCCAACGCTCAAACGTTTCCGCCCACGTGCAATGGGTCGCGCAAGCCGCATCAACAAACGTACGAGCCACGTTCACATCGTGGTATCTGAAAAATAAGGAGGGATTACCGTGGGTCAGAAGATTAACCCAACTGGTCTTCGCGTAGGTATCATCAAAGACTGGGAATCACGTTGGTTCGCAGATAAAGACTATGCTGATCTCCTTCATGAAGACTACGTAGTTCGTGAATATATCGAAAAACGTCTTAAAGACGCTAGTGTCTCTAAAGTAGAAATCGAGCGCGCAGCTAACCGCTTGAACATCTCACTTCACACTGCTAAGCCTGGTATGGTTATCGGTAAAGGCGGTTCTGAAATCGAAACACTTCGTAAAGACATCACTAACCTTGCAAAAGGCAAACGCGTTCACGTTAACGTCGTTGAAGTGAAAAACCCGGATGCAGTTGCTAAGCTCGTCGCTGAGAACATCGCTCGCCAACTTGAAGGTCGCGTATCGTTCCGTCGTGCTATGAAGCAATCAATCCAACGCTCAATGCGTTCTGGTATCAAAGGAATCAAGACTGAAGTTTCTGGTCGTCTTGGTGGCGCTGATATCGCTCGTTCTGAGAAGTATTCGGAAGGAACAGTTCCACTTCATACACTCCGTGCAGACATCGATTACGGTACTGCAGAAGCTGATACAACTTACGGCAAAATTGGCGTAAAAGTATGGCTCCACCACGGTGAAGTGCTTCCTACGAAAAAAGCAGCAGCAAACGAAGAATAATCCACATCCGTCTAGGGAAGGAGGCAACACAACATGTTGTTACCAAAACGTGTAAAATATCGTCGTGTTCACCGCGGCAACATGCGTGGTAAAGCGAAACGTGGTACTACAGTACACTTCGGCGAGTTCGGTATCCAAGCTCAAGAAGCTAGCTGGATCACTAGCCGTCAAATCGAATCAGCGCGTATCGCGATGACTCGTTATATGAAACGTGGTGGTAAAGTGTGGATCAAGATCTTCCCACACAAGCCATACACTAAAAAACCTCTTGAAGTCCGAATGGGTTCAGGTAAAGGTGCTCCGGAGGGCTGGGTAGCAGTCGTCAAACCGGGTAAAGTAATGTTCGAAATCGCAGGAGTATCGGAAGAGATCGCACGCGAAGCTCTCCGTCTTGCATCACACAAACTTCCAGTAAAATGTAAGTTCGTAAAACGTGAAGAAAATGGTGGTGATACGAATGAAAGCAACTGATCTCCGTCAGCAAACAACTGAAGAGCTTAACGGTAAAGTCGGTTCGTGGAAAGAAGAGTTGTTCAACCTTCGTTTCCAACTCGCGACTGGTCAGCTTGAGAACCCTGCTCGTATCCGTGAAGTGCGCAAGTCGATTGCACGCGCGAAAACCGTTCTTCGTGAACGCGAACTCGGCATCAACAACGCATAATTCACTCGGATTCTGAGAGGAGGAACACTCAATGGAACGCACTAACAACCGCAAAGTGTTAACTGGACGCGTCGTTTCTGACAAAATGGACAAAACGATCGTAGTTACAGTTGAAACAAAAGTAAAGCACAAGCTTTACGGCAAACGCGTAAACTACTCTAAAAAGTACAAAGCGCATGATGAAAACAACACAGCTAAAATCGGTGATGTTGTACGCATTCAAGAAACACGTCCATTATCTAAGGACAAACGTTTCCGTCTCGTAGAAGTCATTGAAGAAGCAGTAATCATCTAAACTCTAATTAGTTCGGGTGAATAAACATCCGGAGGGAGGTACAATCGTATGATTCAACAAGAATCTCGCTTAAAAGTAGCAGACAACTCAGGAGCTCGTGAAGTCTTGACGATCAAAGTCCTCGGTGGTTCTGGTCGTAAAACTGCTAACATTGGTGACGTTATTGTTTGTACAGTAAAACAAGCAACACCAGGTGGCGTTGTCAAAAAAGGTGAAGTTGTACGCGCAGTAGTCGTTCGTACTAAACGTGGCGTTCGTCGTAAAGACGGTTCGTACATCCGTTTTGACGAAAACGCAGCAGTCATCATCAAAGATGACAAAAGCCCACGTGGCACACGTATCTTCGGACCAGTCGCACGCGAACTTCGTGAAAAAGACTTCATGAAGATCGTCTCGTTGGCACCGGAAGTACTTTAATTCCAAAGAATTCCTACAAGGAGGTGCTCTAACGATGCATGTCAAAAAAGGTGATAAAGTTCAGGTGATGACTGGTAAAGACAAAGGCAAACAAGGCGTTGTCCTTACAGCTATGCCTAAAAAAGATCGCGTAATCGTCGAAGGCGTTAACATGATCAAAAAACACTCAAAACCTTCTCAACTCAACCCGCAAGGCGGAATTGTCGAGAAAGAAGCACCGATTCACGTATCGAACGTTATGCTCATCGACCCTAAGACAGGTAACCCAACACGCGTTGGTTTCACTGTGGTTGACGGCAAGAAAGTACGTATCGCTAAAAAATCGGGCGAAGCTTTAGATAAATAAGAAGATTTAAAGAAAGGAGGTCCACTTTCTGATGAACCGTTTAAAAGCTAAATACCAAGACGAAATCGTCAAAGTAATGATGGAGAAATTCAATTACAGTTCTGTAATGCAAGCGCCGAAAGTCGATAAAATCGTAATCAACATGGGTGTTGGTGACGCTGTTACGAACTCTAAGGCACTTGACATGGCAGTTGAAGAGCTTCAGCTCCTCACTGGTCAGAAGCCACTCATCACGAAAGCTAAGAAATCAATCGCTGGTTTCAAACTTCGTGAAGGTATGCCAATCGGTGCGAAGGTTACACTTCGTGGCGAGCGCATGTACGAATTCCTCGACAAGTTGATCAACGTGTCACTTCCACGTGTACGTGACTTCCGTGGCGTATCGAAAAAATCTTTCGATGGCCGTGGTAACTACACGCTAGGCGTGAAGGAACAATTGATCTTCCCAGAGATCGACTACGATCGCGTATCGAAAGTCCGTGGTATGGACATCGTTATCGTAACTACTGCTAACACGGATGAAGAGTCACGTGAGCTTCTCACAGCACTCGGCATGCCATTCCAAAAATAAGGGAGGTCGACAACATGGCTAAGAAATCAATGATCGCACGTGAAGTAAAACGTCAAGCACTCGTTGAGCGCTACGCTGAAAAACGCGCAGAATTGAAAGCACAAGGCGACTACATCGGCTTGAGCAAACTCCCACGTAACTCTTCAGCGGTTCGTTTACACAACCGTTGTAGTATCACTGGCCGTCCACACGGTTACATTGGTAAATTCGGTATCAGCCGTATTAAGTTCCGTGATCTTGCTCATAAAGGTCAAATCCCTGGTGTTAAAAAAGCAAGCTGGTAATTCATTAAAGTTGTGAAAGGAGGTACATCGCATGGTTATGACAGATCCGATTGCAGATATGCTTACACGCATTCGTAATGCAAACATGGTTCGCCATGAGAAGTTGGAAATGCCAGCTTCTACAATCAAACGTGAAGTCGCTGAAATCCTCAAACGTGAAGGTTTCATCCGCGATGTTGAATATCTCGAGGACAGCAAACAAGGTACGCTCCGCGTATTCCTTAAATACGGCGCAAGCAACGAGCGCGTCATCACTGGACTCAAACGTATCTCGAAACCAGGTCTTCGCGTTTACGCGAAAGCTGATGAAATCCCGAAAGTACTCGGTGGTCTCGGAATCGCTATCGTTTCAACATCTAAAGGTGTAATGACTGACAAAGAAGCTCGCCAACAAAAAGTCGGCGGCGAAGTGATCGCATACATCTGGTAATACACGCATAAAAAGAACGGAGGTGTCTTAAATGTCACGTATTGGTAAAAAGCCAGTCGTCATCCCAGCAGGCGTTACAGTAACAGTTGAAAACAACACGGTTACGGTAAAAGGTCCTAAAGGGGAACTCACACGCGAGTTCAGCCCAGCTATGGCGATCAACGTAGAAGGTAATGAATTGACTGTCACTCGTCCGAACGACGAGAAAGCAAGCCGTACGATCCACGGAACGACTCGTGCGCTTATCGCGAACATGGTCGAAGGTGTAAACAACGGTTTCGCTAAGACACTCGATATCCAAGGTGTTGGTTACCGTGCACAAAAGCAAGGTAACAAAATCGTACTCAACCTCGGTTACTCACACCCAATCGAGTACACTCCGGAACAAGGCATCGAAGTCGAAGTTCCTACGAATACGCAACTCATCGTTCGCGGAATCAGCAAAGAACGTGTTGGTCACGTCGCTGCATTGATCCGTTCGTACCGTCAGCCTGAGCCGTACAAAGGTAAAGGTATTCGTTACAGTGATGAAGTCGTTCGTCGTAAAGAAGGTAAAACAGGTAAGTAATTCGCAAATGCGAATTGACCGGAAAGGAGTGGCATAAATGATCTCAAAGGCAGATAAAAACGCTACGCGTAAAAAACGTCATGGTCGTGTCCGTCGTACAATCATCGGGACTGCAACACGTCCACGTATGAACGTATTCCGTTCGAACAAGAACATTTACGTACAAGTCATTGACGATGCAACACATGCAACACTCGCATCTGCATCATCACTCGACCTTGAAAAAGGCAACACGACTGACGCTGCAACAGCAGTTGGTAAGCTTGCAGCTGAGCGCGCTCTTGAAAAGGGTATTGAAACAGTCGTTTTCGACCGTGGAGGATATCTCTATCATGGACGTATCAAAGCTGTAGCTGAAGCAGCTCGTGAAGCTGGTCTCAAATTCTAATAGAAAAGGAGGGAACCTCTACATGCGCCAGTTAGAAATTAACATGGATCAACTCGAAGAACGCGTTGTTACCGTAAACCGCGTCGCGAAAGTAGTAAAAGGTGGCCGTCGCTTCCGTTTTGCTGCACTCGTCGTCGTTGGTGACAAGAATGGTCACGTAGGTTTCGGTACGGGTAAAGCTCAGGAAGTGCCTGAAGCGATCCGTAAAGCAATCGAAGATGCTAAGAAAAACATGGTTAACGTTCCAATCGTTAACACAACAATTCCACACGAAGTCAACGGTGTATTCGGTGCAGGTCACGTCTTCTTGAAGCCTGCTTCTGAAGGTACTGGAGTCATCGCTGGTGGTCCAGTTCGTGCGGTTCTCGAATTAGCGGGAATCAACGACATTCTTTCAAAATCACTTGGATCAAGCACTCCAATCAACATGGTTCGTGCGACTGTCGAAGGTCTCACATCACTCAAACGTGCTGAAGAAGTTGCGAAACTCCGCGGTAAAACCGTCGAAGAACTTCGCGGTTAAGAAAGGGAGGGAAAACAGATGGCGAAACTCGCAGTTACCCTCACACGCAGCATGATCGGTCGTCCGGAGAACCAACGCGTTACTACTCGTACGCTTGGTCTCCGTAAGATGCACCAGACTGTTGTCGTACCTGACAACGCTGCTATGCGTGGGATGATTAACCACGTGTCACACTTAGTGACAGTAAAAGAAATTCAAGAGTAATAGTTCGATATAATTTTATGAGGAGGTGCCCCACTATGAAACTCCATGAATTGAAACCAGCTGCTGGTTCACGTTCAGAACGCAACCGTGTAGGTCGCGGTATGTCTTCTGGTAACGGTAAGACTTCTGGCCGTGGTCACAAAGGTCAAAAAGCTCGTTCAGGCGGTGGTGTTCGTCCAGGTTTCGAAGGTGGACAAAACCCACTTTACCGTCGTTTACCAAAACGCGGCTTCAACAACCCAACTCGTAAAGAGTTCGCGGTCATTAACCTTGACACACTCAACCGTTTTGAAGAAGGAACTGAAATCACTCCAGAACTTCTTGTCGAGACTCGTACAGTCAAAGGCATGAAAGACGGCGTTAAGATCCTTTCTAACGGTAAGATCGAAAAGAAACTAACAGTTAAAGCTCATAAGTTCTCCGAAGCTGCGAAGCAAGCGATCGAAGCTGCCGGCGGTACGGTTGAGGTGATCTAATGTTTCAAGCGATCTCCAATATGTGGCGCGTAGCTGACATTCGTCGGCGCATTCTCTTTACCTTGGCATTGGTCATCGTGTTCCGGATCGGAGCACATATCCCGGTGCCGATGGTAAACACGGAAGTGTTCAAGATCGACCAGAATGGTATTCTTGGTTTCTTGAACTCGTTCGGTGGGAATGCTTTGCAGAATTTCTCACTCTTTGCGATGGGAATCATGCCGTATATCACGGCCTCGATCGTTGTCCAACTCTTACAGATGGACGTTGTTCCAAAGTTTGCCGAATGGGCAAAACAAGGAGAGGCGGGCCGTAAGAAGTTAGCAACGGTAACGCGCTATGGAACGATCGTACTCGGCTTAGTCCAAGCGTTTGGAATCGCGCTTGGATTTAACCGTATCTACCCAGGTCTTGTCGACGAACAGTTCGGCACCTGGACATACGTTATGATTGCACTCGTATTGACAGCGGGAACAGCATTCTTGATGTTCATCGGTGAACTCATCACGGAGAAGGGCATTGGTAACGGGATATCAATGATCATCTTCGCTGGGATCGTCGCGGGCTTCCCGAATGCATTCCGCCAGATTTACGAAACGAAGCTCCAAAATGCAGGGGATGCTTTGTTTGTAAACGTGCTTTATATCGTACTCTTGCTTTTAATCATCATCGCGGTCATCGTCGGAGTCATCTACGTCCAGCAAGCTGCACGTAAGATTCCGATTCAGTACGCTAAGCGTACGGTGAACCGGACACCAGTTGGCAGTCAATCGGCACACTTGCCGATCAAATTGAACGCTGCCGGTGTTATTCCAGTCATCTTCGCGGTGTCGTTCATGGTGACGCCACCAACGATTGCGAGTTTCTTTGCAAGTCCGGAAACGGCAACGAAGATCCGTGACATCTTCGACTACACGAGTCCAATCGGTATGTCGATCTATGTGGCACTGATCATCGCGTTCTCGTACTTCTACACATTTGTTCAGGTGAACCCGGAACAAATGGCAGAGAACCTTCAAAAACAAGGCGGATACATTCCTGGTATTCGTCCTGGTAAGCAAACGGAGCAGTACATCACGAAGATTCTATACCGTCTGACATTCTTCGGTTCACTCTTCCTCGCTGTCATCGCGGTGACGCCGACATTCTTTATTAAGTTTGCTGGCTTACCGAACTCGGTGCAGATTGGTGGAACGAGCTTGTTGATCGTCATCGGTGTAGGACTAGAGACGATGAAACAGATTGAAAGCCAATTGGTTAAACGACACTACAAAGGCTTTATCCGATAAGGCGGGAGGAAGGGGACCATCCCTTTCCTTTCTGTTGTGTCTATAGAGCTATAGAAGTGGAGGCTACCGACATGAATCTAGTATTGATGGGTTTGCCGGGTGCTGGTAAAGGAACGCAGGCTGCGAAAATCATCGAAGACTATGCGATCCCCCATATCTCGACAGGCGACATGTTCCGCGCGGCGATCAAAGATTCAACGCCACTCGGACAAGAAGCGAAATCATACATGGATAAAGGGGAACTCGTTCCGGACGAAGTCACAATCGGCATCGTACGTGAGCGTCTCGCCAAAGAAGACTGTGCAAATGGTTTTCTCCTTGACGGTTTCCCACGCACAGTGAAACAAGCAGATGCTCTTGAAGCATTACTTGAAGATCTGGGCAAACAAATTGATCACGTCATCCACATCGGTGTAGACCCGGAGAAACTTGTCCCTCGTTTGACAGGTCGCCGGATTTGCCCAACTTGCGGAGCAACGTATCATGTTCTCTATAACCCACCAAAAGTGGAGGGGATCTGTGATATCGACGGATCAGCACTTGTACAACGTGAAGATGACCAAGAGGAGACAGTACGTCGTCGCTTGGAAGTCAACGTCGCTCAAGCGCAACCTTTGATTGACTTTTACGCAGAAAAAGGGTATCTTCGTAATTTGGACGGTGATCGTCCAATCAACGATGTATATTCCGATGTTCAGGCACTCCTTGGTGATCAGTAATGATCATCACGAAAGCGCCGCGTGAAATCGACATCATGCGTAAAGCAGGACAAATCGTCGCCCGGACGCATAAGGAGCTTCAAGCTCACATTCGCCCAGGTATCACGACGGGGCAACTCGACGCGATCGCTGAACGCTATATTCGAAGTCAAGGGGCAACACCATCGTTTAAAGGGTATAATGGTTTCACGGGTAGCATCTGTGCTTCCGTGAACGAAGAGCTTGTCCATGGTATTCCGGGAGATCGTGTACTTCAGGACGGTGACATCATCTCGATTGACATCGGAGCAGAGTACAATGGGTATCACGGAGATTCAGCCTGGACATATCCGGTAGGTACAATCTCTGAAGAGACGAAGCGGTTACTTGACGTAACTGAAGAATCTCTGTATAAAGGATTGGAGCGCGCCAAAGCTGGCGTGCACCTGACAGATATTTCGCATGCGATTCAGTCACATGTTGAAGCAGCGAATTTTTCTGTAGTCCGCGAATATGTGGGCCACGGCGTGGGACAAAATTTGCATGAAGATCCGCAAATTCCACATTATGGACCACCGGGGAAAGGGCCGCGCCTGAAAACCGGCATGACACTGGCAATTGAGCCAATGGTCAACGTCGGGAAACGCTATGTTCGCACACTATCCGACAATTGGACGGTAGTGACGGTGGACGGTAGCATGTGCGCCCACTTTGAGCACACCATCGCCATCACAGACGACGGCTACGAGATCTTAACGGTCGATGCAGAGTGAGCTGTGCGCGTTATTGGTGTCACCTTTCTATAAGCCAGTATCCACTCGTGTTTGTGACCGATGATCTCTCAATGGCTCTTGTAGAAAGCCCCTAGCGCTACAAATCGTCTGGGCTCCCAATCAACTTTATAGAGAAAGGGGTATAATTGATGGCGAAACAAGATGTAATCGAAGTGGAAGGTACGGTTATCGAGCCGCTTCCAAACGCGATGTTTAAGGTGGAGTTAGAAAACGGCCACACGGTCCTCGCGCACGTCTCAGGAAAAATTCGGATGCACTTCATTCGGATCTTGCCAGGAGATAAAGTAACGGTTGAGTTGTCACCATACGACTTGACTCGCGGACGGATCACATACCGTTTCAAATAAAAACTCCGATTTTTTCAGGAGGAGGTATTCACAATGAAAGTAAGACCTTCGGTTAAACCGATCTGTGAAAAATGTAAAGTTATCCGCCGTAAAGGCAAAGTAATGGTTATTTGCGAAAACCCTAAGCATAAACAAAAACAAGGGTAATTAAACAAGGAGGTGCACACATGGCACGTATTGCTGGTGTAGATATTCCACGTGAGAAACGCATCGTCATCTCACTCACTTACATCTATGGTGTTGGTAAAACGACTGCTCAAAAAGTCTTGAAAGAAACTGGTATCTCTGAAGATACTCGTACTCGCGACTTGACTGAGGAACAATTGAACCAACTTCGTGATGGTTTAGACAAAATCAAAGTTGAGGGTGACCTTCGTCGTGAAATCTCACTCAACATCAAACGTTTGATCGAAATCGGTTGCTACCGTGGTGTTCGTCACCGTCGTGGTCTTCCAGTTCGTGGTCAAAACACTAAAAACAACTCGCGTACTCGTAAAGGCCCACGCCGTACAGTAGCGAACAAGAAGAAGTAAGGGAGGGTAAACTAAGATGGCAAAACGCAAACAGAACGTTCGTAGTAAACGTAAAGTCAAAAAGAATATTGAATCTGGTATCGTGCATATCCGTTCAACATTCAACAACACGATCGTTACGATCACTGATATGCAAGGGAATGCAATCTCTTGGGCAACTGCAGGTAACATGGGCTTCAAAGGCTCACGTAAATCGACTCCTTTCGCTGCACAAATGGCATCTGAAACAGCTGCTAAAACAGCAATGGATAACGGTATGCGTACTGTAGAAGTTAACGTTAAAGGTCCTGGTGCAGGTCGTGAAGCAGCTATCCGTGCTCTTCAAGCAATCGGTCTCGAAGTCACTGCAATCCGTGACGTTACTCCAGTACCACACAACGGTTGCCGCCCTCCAAAACGTCGTCGCGTGTAACCCGTCTTGTACTGCAGAGCGGGGATTCGAGTAGACTTTTGTTGATCGTTTGACCAAGCAAGGCAGTAGAAACGTACACAAGGCGGTTGGCGATTGAACGCGATGGCCAACATGACGATATTCAAGGAGGGGTTCAGATGATCGAAATCGAAAAACCGAAGATTGAAACGATCGAGTTAAGCGAGAACGCTACGTTTGGTAAATTCGTAGTTGAGCCGCTTGAGCGTGGATTCGGTACAACGCTTGGTAACTCATTGCGTCGTATCCTATTGTCTTCACTTCCGGGTGCTGCAGTCACTGCAGTCCAAATCGATGGCGTTCTTCATGAGTTCTCGACGATTGATGGCGTTGTAGAAGACGTTACCCAAATCATCTTGAACCTTAAGAAACTCGCCCTCAAAGTGTACTCGGAAGAAGAGAAAACGCTTGAGATCGATATTCAAGGCGCTGGTGTTGTCACTGCTGCGAACATTACGCATGACAGCGACGTCGAAATCCTCAACCCAGAACTTCACATCGCAACGCTTGCAGAAGGTGCATCACTTCATATGCGTCTAACAGCACGCCGTGGTCGTGGATATGTTCAGGCTGAAGATAACAAACGGGACGATATGCCAATCGGTGTAATCCCAATCGACTCGATTTACACGCCAATTCAACGTGTAAATTATCAAGTTGAAAAAACACGTGTCGGTCAAGATGCGAGCTTCGATAAGTTGACGCTTGATGTTTGGACGGACGGTTCAATCCGCCCTGAAGAAGCAGTGTCACTCGGTGCGAAAATCATGACAGAACACTTAAACATCTTTGTTGGTCTTACGGACGAAGCGCTCCATGCTGAAATCATGGTCGAAAAGGAAGAAGATCAAAAAGAAAAAGTACTCGAAATGACGATCGAAGAACTCGATCTCTCAGTTCGTTCGTACAACTGTTTGAAACGCGCTGGTATCAACACGGTTCAAGAACTCGCGAACAAGAGCGAAGACGAGATGATGAAAGTCCGTAACCTCGGACGTAAATCACTCGAGGAAGTTCAAGCGAAACTCGACGAACTCGGACTAGGCTTGCGCAAAGAAGACTAATACTATTAATTGCACGAAGGAGGGAATCCATCCATGGCATACTCGAAATTAGGCCGTACAAGCTCACAACGTAAGGCACTTTTGCGTGACCTTGCGACTGATCTCATCATCAATGAGCGTATCCAAACTACAGAACAAAAAGCGAAGGAACTTCGTCCAGTCGTAGAGAAACTCATCACTTTAGGTAAACGCGGTGATCTCCACGCTCGTCGTCAAGTTGCATCGTTCGTTCGCCGTGAAGCTGCTGGTCAAAACGCAGAGGGCAAAGCACAAGACGCGATCCAAAAATTATTCGCTGATGTGGCTCCACGTTTTGCTGAGCGTCAAGGTGGTTACACACGCATCATGAAAATGGGACCACGTCGTGGTGACGGCGCAGAAATGGTCATCATCGAACTCGTTTAATCCTCATTAAATGATTCGCCATAAAAGGGCAGTGCGTATCCCGCTTCTGCCCTTTTGCTACAAAATGAAAGTATTGATTTGATGAAGGAGGAGAGATCATGGACAAGCTGATTGAACTGGAACAGGTCACCTATCGGTATCCGGAACAGGAGCAAGCAGCCCTACACGAGGTCTCTCTGACGATTCGTTCAGGTGAATGGGTCGCCATCGTTGGTCACAACGGCTCTGGAAAATCAACGCTGACGAAATTGTTTAATGGATTGTTGTTACCGGAGACAGGGACCGTTACGGTTGCTGAGCGCTTTTCAAGTGCGAATCCGGAGCAACTGTGGGAGATGCGCCGAGCAATCGGCATCGTCTTCCAAAATCCAGATAATCAATTCGTTGGCACGACCGTGCGCGACGACGTGGCATTTGCTCTAGAAAACTGGGGTGTGCCACGCGAGGAAATGGTTCGTCGTATCGACGACAGTCTAGCGCGCGTTGGCCTTACGGATTTTGTTGATCGGGAACCCCATCAACTATCCGGCGGACAGAAGCAGCGTGTCGCAATCGCTTCGGCGCTTGCGATGCGCCCTGATGTTCTCGTGCTCGATGAAGCTACATCGATGCTTGATCCATTAGCACGACAAGAGGTCATGTCGACCGTTCAGGAACTCCATGCGACCCACCCAATGGCGGTCATCGCGATTACACACGAATTAGACGAAGTATTACGGGCTAGTCGTGTCATCGTCATGGATGCCGGGAAAATCGTATTAGAAGGATCCCCTCAGGAAGTCTTTCGTCATGCATCGTTCTTAGAAGACATCGGACTCGATGTTCCATTCGTTGTTCGGGTACAAGAACGTTTACGGGCGCAAGGTCTCTCACTCGAGGAGACGATACTAGATGAAAGAGAATTGGTGAACCGTTTATGCCAATCTTAATCCAGGAATTAAATTATACGTATCAACTCAATAGTCCGTTCGAACGAGTCGCGCTACGTGATGTGAATCTTGAGATTCCGTCAGGGGCGCTTGTTGCGTTTGTAGGGCATACCGGATCCGGGAAATCGACGCTCGTGCAGCACATCAATGGGTTGCTCAAGCCGACAGCGGGGAAGGTACAAGTCGATGACATCATCGTCGAACCGAAGAAAAAACAAGACCTCAAGCCATTAAGACGTCGCGTCGGGCTTGTTTTTCAATATCCGGAATATCAATTGTTCGAAGAGACGGTCTTAAAGGATGTCATGTTCGGTCCGATGAACTTCGGTCATGACGCCGCGAAGGCTGAGCAATTAGCGAAAGAGGCATTACGGACTGTCGGACTCGATGAAGTCTTTTGGAGTCGTTCGCCGTTTGACCTGTCTGGTGGGCAAATGAGGCGTGTTGCAATTGCCGGCGTACTCGCTAGTCAACCAGACGTGTTGATCGTCGATGAGCCGACGGCAGGACTCGATCCGCAAGGGCGCAAGCATATGCTGAGTCTGTTTGCCCGGCTCCATGCAGAGACCGGTATGACGTTGCTCCTGATCACGCACGACATGGATCAGGTGCTTGAGTATGCCGAGCGTGTGATCGTCATGGAAGACGCCCAGGTGGCGTTTGACGGGCTACCGCTTGATCTGTTTAAAGAAGAGATATTCCTCGAGCAATTCCACCTCGATCTTCCGCACGTCTTATCGCTTGCTTGGCAAGTCGCTGATCGGCGTGGATTGCAACGACCGGAGATCCGGACGGAGACCGAATTGATCGAGTGGTTGATGACGAAAGGGGTGAGCGAATGATCGTCGGACAACATATTCCCGGTCAGTCGTACTTGCACCGGTCGTCGGCACTCGCGAAGATCATCTTCGCCTTCTGCTTCATTCCGCTCGTCTTTCTCGCGAACAATGCAGCAACGAACATCTTTTTACTTGTCTTTACGTTCTTAGCACTCATGAGTAGTCGGTTACCACTTCGTTATGTTCTAAAGGGACTGCGACCGATTCTGTTCCTGATCGTCTTTACGTTCGTCATCCAGCTGTTCTTCACACGTGAAGGGGCTGTCCTCTTTGAGTTCGGCTGGCTTCGGATCTATGAAGAAGGACTGCGACTCGCGATCATCGTCTCATTACGTTTCTTCTATCTTGTCTCGATCACGACACTCGTCACGCTGACGACCTCACCGATCGAATTGACAGATGCGATTGAGTTGTTGTTAAAGCCGTTCAAGGTCGTCCGTGTTCCAACGCATGAGATCGCCTTAATGTTATCAATCTCACTTCGGTTCTTACCAACCTTAGCGGAGGAGACGGAGAAAATCATGAAGGCACAGCAAGCACGTGGTGTTGATTTATCGGCAGGACCGATCAAGGAACGTTTACGGGCGATCATTCCGTTATTGATTCCGTTGTTCATCTCCGCCTTTAAGCGGGCAGAGGATCTTGCGACAGCAATGGAAGCGCGGGGATACCGTGGAGGAGAGGGACGGACACGCCTACGGGAGTCCAAGTGGACGATGCGGGATACAGGTCTGATCATCCTACTCGTCCTCCTAACGATCAATTTAGTAGGATTGCGAGGGATCGGTTAATGCGTCGTTTAAAATGTACGATTCAGTATGACGGAACCGGCTACGCCGGGTATCAGGTGCAACCAAACGGATTGACGATTCAAGAAGTAATTGAAACGACGCTTGCGCGGATGCACAAACATCCCGTCAAGATCATCGGGTCGGGACGGACGGATGCGAGGGTGCATGCCTACGGGCAAGTCATTCATTTTGATACGGAACTAGCGATTCCACCGGAGAACGTCGTCAAGGCACTGAATACGCTCTTACCAGCGGATATTCGTGTCCGGAGCTGCGAGGAGGTCGAACCGACCTTTGAAGCGCGTTACGATGTCGTAGGGAAGGAATACCGCTATTTCGTCCGCCGCGAAGAAAATGCGTTTCGTCGGAATCTATCGGTTCATATTCCGTATCCGCTCGATCTCGAGCGCATCCGTCAAGGGATGGCACATCTCGTCGGCACGCACGATTTCAGTTCGTTCTGTGTCGCGAAGACGGAAACGGATAACCGGGTCCGGACGATTTACGAGGCAGAGTTGATGACAGTCGGTGACGAACTCGTCTTTCGGTTCCAGGGCAGTGGGTTTCTCTATAATCAAATCCGGATCATGGTCGGGACGTTACTTGACGTCGGACGCGGTCGTTTTGCACCAGAGGACATTAAAAAAATGTTACTGGCAAAGGACCGGAACGTCGCAGGCGTGACAGCGCCTCCCCATGGACTCTATCTATGGGAAGTTTTCTATCCGGAGTGAAAAAAGGCAATTGACATTGGCTATTAAAAAACATACAATGTTTATTGGCATTTCATTTATTATGAAACCACAATCTTAGCCCCGTACACCTAAGATTATGATAGATTCACCTAGTGAATAAATGAAAAATCAAAAACAGAACTTTTAATTCCTTAGGAGGTATTTTACATGCGCACAACTTTCATGGCGAAAGCTACTGATGTAGAACGCAAATGGCTCCTTATCGACGCTGAAGGTAAAACACTCGGTCGCCTTGCGAGCGAAGTTTCATCACTTCTCCGTGGTAAGCACAAGCCTACGTTCACACCACACGTTGACTGTGGGGATAACGTTATCCTCATCAACGTTGAGAAAATCGTTTTAACTGGTAACAAACTCGACAAAAAAGTCTACTACCGTCACTCTGGTCATCCAGGCGGCTTAAAGCAGACTGTTGCACGCGATATGCTTGCTAACAAACCTGAGCGCATGCTTGAACTCGCGATCAAAGGGATGCTTCCAAAAGGTAGCCTCGGTCGTCAAATGTTCAACAAACTCCACGTCTACGCTGGAGCTGCACACAAGCACGAAGCACAACAACCAGAAGTTTACGAACTTCGCGGTTAATACGAATTTAGGAGGAACTACACGATGGCAGATGTACGTTACTACGGCACTGGTCGCCGGAAACACGCGGCAGCGCGCGTTTTCCTCGTTGCTGGAGACGGTAAAGTCACAGTTAACGGTCGCGATATCAGCGAATACTTCGGTTATGAGACATTGATCATGACTGCAAAAGAACCACTCGTAATCACAGAAACAGAAGGCAAGTACGATGTAATCGTAACGGTCAAAGGCGGCGGCTTCACTGGTCAAGCAGGCGCTATCCGTCACGGTATCTCACGTGCTCTTCTTCAAGCGGATCCAGAATTCCGCGGCGCACTCAAAGCGAAAGGCTTCTTGACTCGTGATGCTCGTATGAAAGAGCGTAAAAAATACGGTCTTAAAGCAGCTCGTCGTGCACCACAATTCTCGAAACGTTAATTCTTTTCGAATCCCTCTCACCCTTGTGGTGGGAGGTTTTTTTATGCACTAAAAAACCGCTCTCCTGACGAAGTGTCAGAACAGCGATTCAAGTCAAGTCGACGGAGTGGAGCGTAATCGGTGCAATATCGTCAGAAGAACGTAGAGGATGACGATCGTCAGCGGGATGCTCCAAACAAAGAGAGATTGTATGAATTGGGTAGGTGTATGTGCCGTCGCTTGACCGACACGTCCTGTAAAAGCGGTTTCTTCACTTAAGACGGTTGCATTGTCCGGTAACTTCGTCTCGGTAGCGACAGTCGGTTGCAGCGTCAGATACAGGACGAAGCTAAGATGTAAGAGACAGGTGACGCCAAGTGTCCAAATGATGCGTTTTTTCATAGGATGCTCCTTTTGATATGAGTTAAAATCATTCTGCATTCCATAAGTATAGCGGATTTTGTTTTCGGGAACAGGAGACAAAGGGAGTGAGCATAGATGGCATTATCGATCAGCTGGTTACTCGAGCGAGCGAATCGGAAGTTGAATGCTTCGGGACTTTCGCGAGAAGTCGCCAAACGGACGCAAGAGGTCATTCGGGAGATGCATGCGCAAGGGATTTATGTCGGCGTCGCACAAGGGTACCGATCCATTGCAGAACAGAATCGGTTGTACGCACAGGGACGGACACTACCGGGACCAATTGTAACGAATGCACGTGGGGGACAATCCAATCATAATCGCGGAATTGCCGTCGACCTCTTTCAATATTCCAAAGACGGTACACAAGCGCTGTTTCGAAACGATCAAAGCTTTCAAAAGATTGTTGCTGCGATGAAACGACGTGGCTTTTCTTGGGGTGGGGACTGGACGAGCTTTAAGGATTATCCACACTTTGAATTACTAGGAGTGTCTGAAGAAACGCCGAATCACTCTCGTGCGATCGTTCCGTATCCAGGTCGTCCGTTGTATCAAGGTGCAGCCAATATGAATCCGCGGGATATCGAACGAATTCAGCGTGCAGTCAAAGCAACCGTGACTCGGCGCTTTGATGCAGAGACGGCTCAGAAGGTGCGCGCCTATCAAACACGTCAAGGACTTGATGTCGATGGTGTCGTGGGTCCTAGTACATGGAACCGAATGTTCTAAAACGAGCGAATGATCGAGTGAAATGATGAAAACCGACACTGGACATGGAAAAGTCATCCTTTCCGGTGTCGAAATGTGCAAGCGCTCTCTTATTTTTGTTATACTAATAAGGATTAAATCGAACGTTTTCAGGGGGAAGGCACTATGTTGAATGAACAAGAAATTCGCGAGGTAGTCGGAACGCTCGTCGATCCGACGATTGACCGCCCGCTTGCAGATACGAACGGCATTCGTGACGTCCGGATTAAAGGTGATTATGTCAGTCTGAAAATCGCTTTAGCTCAATCTGGTTCTGGGGAGCAACTCGTGCTCCAACAGCAAATCGTCAAGGAACTAAAAGAAAAAGGATTCAAGACGGTTGGACTCCGTTTTGAGGCACTTGGTGATCATGGGATTCAAGCAGCGATGACACCGTCGATCCTCAAACCAGAATCGGGTACGACGTTCATCGCGATCGCTTCCGGTAAAGGGGGCGTCGGGAAATCGACGGTTTCCGTTAACTTAGCAGTCGCCCTCGCACGAGCAGGGAAGAAAGTCGGGTTGATCGACGCCGATATCTACGGCTTTAGTGTTCCAGACATGATGGGAATCGAAACACGTCCGACTGTCGTTAACGACCGAATCGTTCCACCAGAACGCTTTGGCGTCAAAGTCATCTCGATGGGCTTCTTCGTTGAAGATAATGCACCCGTCATCTGGCGGGGACCAATGCTCGGGAAGATGCTGAACAACTTCTTCGCGGACGTCGAATGGGGCGATCTCGATTACTTGTTGCTTGATCTTCCGCCGGGAACAGGGGATGTTGCGCTCGATATTCATTCGATGCTCCCGAGCTGTCAGGAAGTCATCGTCACGACACCTCATGCGACAGCCGCTTTTGTTGCAGCACGAGCAGGAGCAATGGCGATCAAGACGAACCACCGTCTCCTCGGTATCGTCGAGAACATGGCATACTTTGAAAGCAAAGTGACAGGCGAAAAAGAATATGTCTTCGGCAGTGGTGGCGGAGAAAGGTTGTCAGAAGCGTTAAAAACCGATATTCTAGCTAAGATTCCACTTGGACAACCATATGCGAATGATGCGGACTTCGCCCCATCGATCTATCGCGATGATCATCCATTTGAGACGTACTATAATGAACTCGCCATGCGTGTCATCGAAAAAGTAGAGGGATAAGAATGAAGATTAAAGGATTTTTGAAGCTGTTTTGGATGACGCTCCTAATCGGAACGCTCGCCGGCTTCGTGTTTAACTTGGTAGCAGAACCTGGATATATCCGAAATCAATCGATTAGCGGATATGTGACGGCTCTCTCCTACAGTAGTACGTGGACTGCCATCAGTTTGATGGGATTCTTCTCGTACTTGATCTTACATCGTGTCGGACTCGATTTATTCCGCGGTGCAAAGCTTTGGAATCGTGTCCAGATCGTCTTGATCGCATTTGCACTATTTGATGGTGTCTATCTACGCGGATTAGCATACGGCTTTGATAAGACGAGCCTTTATATTGGTGAGATGGTCGTCTTGCTTTTAATCGCGTTCTTAGTCGCGCGGACGAAAGCACGGGAAACGAACTTTACAGCGTTCATTCCAACCTTGTTCCTCATGACAGTCATCACGTTGATCGAATGGGTACCTGCTTTGCAGGCAACACAAGATAAACGAATGTTATGGGCAGCACTTGCGACACTTTTAATCTGTAATGCCTATCAGATTTTAATGCTGCATCGCTTACAAGAAAAGCCAGCTTCTCAAGGACAATCGCAAAAACAGGCGTAACGAAAAAGACCCGCGAACGGGTAGTGTTTTACCGGTTCAAGCGGGTCTATCTTTTTTCTAAAGTTTTTTTAGAAAAACAGTTGACGAAAAAAACAAGAGTTGATATATTAATACATGTCGCTGAGGCACACGCCAAACGCGAACGTCACAGACGAAAAAAACTTCAAAAAAGTAATTGACATCACATATTACTTTACTGTAAGATTTAAAAGTCGTCAAATGACATATTGGACTTTGAAAACTGAACGATGAGGCAAAAATCGTATTCTACGGAATACAAAAACGAATGAAGCGCAAGCTTCGTCAATCGTGACTTCGGTCACA
>NZ_CP018057.1:155000-3000000 GCF_000798935.2 Exiguobacterium sp. ZWU0009
TGAAACCGTATGCCTACAAGTAGTCAGAGCCCGTTAACGGGTGATGGCGTGCCTTTTGTAGAATGAACCGGCGAGTTACGATAACGCGCGAGGTTAAGCCGATGAGGCGGAGCCGTAGCGAAAGCGAGTCTGAACAGGGCGTTCAGTGCGTTGTCGTAGACCCGAAACCAGGTGATCTACCCATGTCCAGGATGAAGGTCAGGTAACACTGACTGGAGGTCCGAACCCACGCACGTTGAAAAGTGCGGGGATGAGGTGTGGGTAGCGGTGAAATGCCAATCGAACCTGGAGATAGCTGGTTCTCCCCGAAATAGCTTTAGGGCTAGCCTCGAGGTTGAGAGTTCTGGAGGTAGAGCACTGATTGGACTAGGGGCCCCCACAGGGTTACCGAATTCAGTTAAACTCCGAATGCCAGCAACTTATACTCGGGAGTCAGACTGCGAGTGATAAGATCCGTAGTCAAGAGGGAAACAGCCCAGACCGCCAGCTAAGGTCCCAAAGTGTATGTTAAGTGGAAAAGGATGTGGCGCTGCCTAGACAGCTAGGATGTTGGCTTAGAAGCAGCCACCATTCAAAGAGTGCGTAATAGCTCACTAGTCGAGTGGCGCCGCGCCGAAAATGTAACGGGGCTAAACATACCACCGAAGCTGCGGATTCCGTAAGGAATGGTAGGGGAGCGTTCCAAACCGCTGTGAAGCTGTACCGGAAGGAGCAGTGGAGCGTTTGGAAGTGAGAATGCCGGTGTGAGTAGCGAAAAGAGGGGTGAGAATCCCCTCCGTCGAAAGCCCAAGGTTTCCTGAGGAAGGCTCGTCCGCTCAGGGTTAGTCTGGACCTAAGCCGAGGCCGAAAGGCGTAGGCGATGGATAACAGGTTGATATTCCTGTACCGCCGATCCACCGTTTGAACAATGGGGGGACGCAGGAGGATAGTGACGCATGCGGATGGAAGTGCATGTGCAAGTTTCAAGACCGTCTGATTGGCAAATCCGTCAGGCACCAAAGTCAAGGAACGATGCGGAGTCCCGTAGGGACGTAGGTCACGATTTCACACTGCCAAGAAAAGCCTCTAGTGAGGGGGAAGGCGCCAGTACCGTAAACCGACACAGGTAGGCGAGATGAGAATTCTAAGACGCGCGGGATAACTCTCGTTAAGGAACTCGGCAAAATGGTCCCGTAACTTCGGGAGAAGGGACGCTCTACATGAGTAGAGCCGCAGTGAATAGGCCCAAACGACTGTTTAGCAAAAACACAGGTCTCTGCTAAATCGCAAGATGACGTATAGGGGCTGACGCCTGCCCGGTGCTGGAAGGTTAAGGGGATGGGTTAGCGCAAGCGAAGCTTTGAACCGAAGCCCCAGTAAACGGCGGCCGTAACTATAACGGTCCTAAGGTAGCGAAATTCCTTGTCGGGTAAGTTCCGACCCGCACGAAAGGCGTAACGATTTGGGCACTGTCTCAACGAGAGACCCGGTGAAATCATAGTACCTGTGAAGATGCAGGTTACCCGCGACAGGACGGAAAGACCCCATGGAGCTTTACTACAGCCTGATATTGAGGCTTTGTGCATGATGTACAGGATAGGCGGGAGACGTCGAGCCCGGAGCGCCAGCTTCGGAGGAGTCACCCTTGGGATACCGCCCTTCATGCATAGAGTCTCTAACTCGCAGCCGTGATCCGGCTGGAGGACCGTGTCAGGCGGGTAGTTTGACTGGGGCGGTCGCCTCCTAAACAGTAACGGAGGCGCCCAAAGGTTCCCTCAGAATGGTTGGAAATCATTCGTAGAGCGCAAAGGCAGAAGGGAGCTTGACTGCGAGACCTACAAGTCGAGCAGGGACGAAAGTCGGGCTTAGTGATCCGGTGGTTCCGCATGGAAGGGCCATCGCTCAACGGATAAAAGCTACCCTGGGGATAACAGGCTGATCTCCCCCAAGAGTCCACATCGACGGGGAGGTTTGGCACCTCGATGTCGGCTCATCGCATCCTGGGGCTGGAGTAGGTCCCAAGGGTTGGGCTGTTCGCCCATTAAAGCGGTACGCGAGCTGGGTTCAGAACGTCGTGAGACAGTTCGGTCCCTATCCGTCGTGGGCGCAGGAAATTTGAGGAGAGCTGTCCTTAGTACGAGAGGACCGGGATGGACGCACCGCTGGTGTACCAGTTGTTCCGCCAGGAGCATCGCTGGGTAGCTACGTGCGGACGGGATAAATGCTGAAAGCATCTAAGCATGAAGCCCCCTCCAAGATGAGATTTCCCTTTGAGTAATCAAGAAAGACCCCTCAGAGACGATGAGGTAGATAGGTCACGGGTGGAAGCATGGCGACATGTGGAGCTGAGTGATACTAATCGGTCGAGGCCTTGTTCTAGCAGATGCATTGTTGATGACTTCAGTTTTGAGGGCGCGAGCCCGTCGTCTGGTGACGATAGCCAAGTGGTCACACCCGTTCCCATGCCGAACACGGAAGTTAAGCACTTGAACGCCGAAAGTAGTTGGGGGCTTCCCCCTGTGAGGATAGGACGTTGCCAGGCATTTAATTTATTCCGCAATAGCTCAGTGGTAGAGCAACCGGCTGTTAACCGGTAGGTCGTAGGTTCAAATCCTACTTGCGGAGCCAATGGCCCGTTGGTCAAGCGGTTAAGACACCGCCCTTTCACGGCGGTAACACGGGTTCGAATCCCGTACGGGTCACCATTATACTTTTTGTGCCGGTGTAGCTCAGCTGGTAGAGCAACTGACTTGTAATCAGTAGGTCGCGGGTTCGACTCCTGTTGCCGGCACTGTTTTTCTCAATTGTATAAGTTTCCTAGACAAACTGGGGGGGTAGCGAAGTGGCTAAACGCGGCGGACTGTAAATCCGCTCCCTCGGGTTCGGCGGTTCGAATCCGCCCCCCCCCACCATGTCGAGCCATTAGCTCAGTTGGTAGAGCATCTGACTTTTAATCAGAGGGTCGCAGGTTCGAATCCTGCATGGCTCATTTCTTGCGGAAGTAGTTCAGTGGTAGAATACGACCTTGCCAAGGTCGGGGTCGCGGGTTCGAATCCCGTCTTCCGCTTTTTCTTTCGGGGCCTTAGCTCAGCTGGGAGAGCGCCTGCCTTGCACGCAGGAGGTCAGCGGTTCGATCCCGCTAGGCTCCACCAATTTTATTTAAAGATCTTAAGCGAGTTTCGTTCGTCTTAAGTTTTTTTTATATGAAATGCCAAGCATAACCAGAGTACGTACGCAAGAACACCGTGATTCCCTTCACGGTGTTTTTTTGTATATTCATGCGTTTTTTTGTTGAGTTGAACCACTCGTTTGTTACCGCTTACAATGTATGTAGAAGTGACTATGACATAGGGGGAATATCGTATGAACATCGCGTATATCAGCGTACCGTACCGTTATGGACAAGGAAAGCCGGGCACTGAACACGGACCTGCTGCTGTCGAAAAAGCGGGTCTACTCGCGACACTCGAAGCACGGGGACAAGAAGCAGTACGCTACGGGGAAGCGGCTGTTTTATCCGAGGATGCAGTCCGAGAAGAAGATCCGAAGCTGAAACGTCTTGAAGGCGTCGTCCACACGACGAATGACTTGCATCTAATTGTACGTGATGCGTTATCGGAGCAACGTTTTCCGTTATTAGTTGGTGGCGATCACAGCATGGCGATCGGAACGATTGCAGGGTTACGTCAGACTGTACCACGTCTTGGCGTCATCTGGTTCGATGCACACGGTGATTTGAATACACCGGAAACATCACCGTCTGGTAACATCCACGGTATGCCGCTCGCTGTAGCCCTTGGGGAAGGACATCAGCGTTTAACGGAAGTCGGAGGAACAGATGTCAAGCTGCAACCGGAACATCTCGTCTTCATCGGATTACGTGACGTTGATCCAGGCGAACAAGAGCTGATTGATCGTCTTGGTATTCGTGTCTATGATATGGAAGCGATCCGAACTCGGGGAATGGACGCGATCATGGAAGAAGCGATTGCTTATTTGAAGGAAACGACGGATGCGTTCTATCTTAGCTTCGATATGGACGGTCTCGATCCATCACTCGTCGTCGGTACAGGAACACGTGTCGCTGACGGTATTTTCTTAGACGATGCGAAGACAGTGCTCAAGCATTGCGCAACGGCAGAAGACTTCATTGCAGCTGAATTCGTTGAAGTGAATCCGTTACTTGAAGAAGGAAACGGAACAGCAGAACTTGCGAATGAACTAATCGGAGATCTACTTTTGGCAATGGAAACACATCGCTTAGTAAAATAATGGATAGAACTTGAACTCTTTTCATCGGGGTTCAAGTTTTTTTTGTTACAATTTAAAAGGAGATGAAACATTTATCGGTCGACTTCGTATAAGAGATTGACCGCATAGAGCGGGGGGTATTCAAAGTGGAAGAAACGACACTACGCTTAATTGAGCGAGTGAAACAGGGAGACCGTGATGCATTCGCGGCACTTGTTGATCTATATAAGGAAGGTGCCTTTCTTGTGGCTTTCCGCGTCTTGCGCGATCGAATGGAGGCGGAGGATGCGACACAGGAAGCCTTCATCCGTGTATTTACGAAAATTGATTCGTATAATGCACAATGGAAGTTCCGGACTTGGTTGTACCGAATCGTCACGAACGTATCGATTGACCGATTACGGAAAAAGAAACCTGATTATTCTCTTGATGCTGAGATGTCAGGTACTGAAGGACTGACATTGTATTCACAACTCGAGAGCAAGGACACCTTGCCGGAGGACCAAGTGGTCGATAACGAGCAACGAAACGAAGTCGGGGACGCGATTGCAGCTTTACCAGAAAAATACCGTGTCCCACTCGTCCTGAAATATGTAGAGGATCTTTCGCTAAAGGAAATCAGTGAAATGATCGAATTACCTGTCGCTACTGTCAAAACTAGAATTCATCGTGGACGAGAAGCGCTGAAGAAGCATTTTGCCAAACGATGAGAAGGAGGAACTCACCATGTCACGAGAGCATGTACATGAACGGATCCAGGATTATTTAGATCAAAATCAACCACCTGAGGAATTCGAGCGATTAGAAGCAGAGTTACGAGAAGTAGACGCGATGGACGAGTTCGAAGAGTATCGACTCCTTGATGCTCGACTGCGTCAACTTCCAGCGCCCAAATTATCGGCAGATTTTACATCCCGCGTGCTGGCACAATTGCCCGACCAGGTGGAGACGCCAAGCGCTGCTTTGCTGCACCAACCGCAACCGTCTCGTTTTGGAGGGAAGATGAAGCAGTACCCATTGCTCGCGGCAGCGGCTGTTTTCTTACTCTTGTCGGTCGGTAGCCTTGGTGGTTATATGGCACAAGAAGAACATGACTTATCCTATACGAATGCACCAGGTATCGTCGCTCAAAATGGCGAGGTCGTCGTTCCGAAAGGCGTCACGGTCGATCAAGATCTATATGTCGAAGGTGGGAACGTCCGAATCGAAGGGAAAGTCAATGGCGACGTCATGACCGTTGACGGGAAAGCTTACACGGCGAGTGCTGGTAGCGTGACCGGAGAAATCAAGGAAATTGATCAATTATTCGAACGCGTTTGGTACGGAATCAAGCGTCTATTTCAATAATCAGCTGGGACGAGTCGAACTCGTCCCTTTGTGCTATAATGGAAACTGTTTAAATCAGATGAGTTAGGGGGCACGGTTGGTGAATTACTTCAGCTGGCAACCACTTCAATTTCAATTGTTGAAACTGGGAGAAAACGTACATTGGTACGATTATATTAATGACGTGATTGATATTGCGGTCGTGACGTTCGTCATTTACCGTCTCATGATCATTGTCAAAGGAACAAAAGCAGTCCAGCTCATTAAAGGGATCTCGGTCATTTTGATCAGTTGGTTCTTGAGTGGCTTTTTTGGACTTAAAACATTGCAATTCTTATTGAATCAAATCATCACCTACGGGTTACTGGGGATCATCATCATCTTCCAACCCGAACTAAGGCGTGGACTGGAACACTTAGGACGAACGAGTAAATTCTTCTCACGTAGTGCCATCAGTGATGAAGATGAACAAGTTCGAATCGTCGATGCACTCGTATCGTCTGCTCAGTACATGTCAAAACGTCGTATCGGAGCACTCGTGACGATTGAACGCGAGACAGGACTGAGTGAATACGTGGAGACGGGCATTCCGCTCGGTTCACAAATCACGAGTCAGTTGCTGATCAACTTGTTCATTCCGAATACTCCCTTACATGATGGTGCCGTCATCGTCCAGCAAGGCAAGTTAGCAGCAGCCGCTTGTTACTTACCGCTGTCTGAGAGTGCACATATCTCAAAAGAGCTTGGAACACGTCACCGCGCAGCAATTGGTGTCAGTGAGGTGACGGATAGCGTCACGCTCGTCGTCTCGGAAGAAACGGGTGGTGTCTCACTCGCCATCAATGGACGTCTGTACCGGGAACTCGACGAAGAATCCTTACGGACGAAGTTACTTGAGACGATCGTCAAAGCCGAACCGACGAATACTTCCTTCTTGAACTGGATGGGGGCGAAAAAATAATGTTCGAAAAGTGGTTCAATGAACGCTGGTTTTTACGCATCGTTGCCGTCGCCTTGGCCGTCATGTTGTATTTGATGGTCGCAGGTTCGAATACGACGGGAAAAAGTGATGCCGCTAGTCTATTACCGATCGCAGGACAAGGTTCGACGAAATTTGACGTGCCGGTCACGGTCCAGTATGATGAATCGCAGTGGGTCGCCTATAATATTCCAGATAGTATGGAAGTGACCGTCAAAGGGCCGTCGAGTAGCTTGACGATGCTCCGGCTCGTCCAGGATTTTGGATTATCGATTGATTTGAAAGGACTCGACCCTGGCTATCATCGTGTCCGTGTCACAGCAACCAGCTTCGGAAAAGATGTCGAGGTGACGCCGAAACAGGAGACGATCGAAGTCTTCCTCGATAAGAAGATTACAAAGGAAGTACCGGTACAAGTCGCCTTACTGAATAAAAACAAAATCGCTGAAGGATATGTTGCTGGGGAAGCGCAACCGAACCAACAAACTGTTGAAGTCACGGGAGGCGCAGAGAAGTTACAGGCGATTTCAGCAATCCAAGTACCGATCGATGTGACCGGTCGGGCAGAGACGTTCAAAGAGACGTTCAATGCTAAAGCGACTGACACGAACGGGAATACGATCAGTGCATCTTATCAACCGGAACAATTAGAAATCACAGTACCGATCTATAAGGAAAGTAAGACGGTACCGATTAATGTGAAGACAAAAGACAACGTTAAAAAAGGATATACTGTCGTCAAGATCGTTCCCGTCACGACGGAAGCTCGTCTATATGGAACAAAAGAAGAACTAGAGCGTATCGGTTCTGTTGATACGGAAGCGGTCTCGCTCAAAGGATTGACGAAAACGACGGAAAAAACCGTCAAACTCGTTGAACCGGAAAACGCGACAGCGATGGATCCGACACAGGTCACTGTCAATATCGTCGTCGAAAAAGAAAATGCCAATTCGACGACAGAAACTGTCGAGGATCGAGCGGAGAAAACGATTCCGGGTGTGACGGTCACGTTGAATGGATTCGATGAATCAAAGTATACGATTGATTACAATCAAACGATTGATGTCGTCGTCCGCGGGAAAGAATCTGATTTAGCATCGATTGATGCGACGGATATCAAAGCGGTCATCGACGTGACAGGATTAAAAGAAGGAACGCATGGATTGCCGATCTCGTATCAGACATCAAAAGCCTTTGATGTCCTGCGTCCGGATAATATGGATGTCACATTAAAAGCGATTCCCCGGACATCGATTCCGACCAATTAAAACAAATTAGTGAAATGAGGAAATAACACATGGGTAAGTATTTTGGAACTGACGGCGTACGCGGCGTCGCAAACGTAGAATTGACACCGGAACTTGCGTATCGCCTCGGTCGAACAGGTGGTTACGTGTTGACGAAACACGAAAGCACACGACCAAAAGTCTTGATTGGACGCGATACACGTGTATCTGGTCAAATGCTTGAGAATGCACTCATCGCGGGTCTGTTATCAATCGGTGCAGAAGTCATGCGTCTTGGTGTCATCTCGACACCTGGTGTCGCGTACCTGACAAAAACGATGGATGCGACAGCTGGAGTCATGATCTCTGCATCGCACAATCCAGTGGAAGATAACGGGATCAAGTTCTTCGGTTCAGACGGCTTTAAGCTCGATGATGCAACAGAACTTGAAATCGAAGCATTACTCGATGAAGCAGAAGACACATTACCACGCCCAGCCGGAAAAGAACTCGGCTTCGTTCATGATTACTATGAAGGGGCTCAGAAATATCTCCACATGCTTCGTCAGACATCGGATGAAGATTTCTCAGGCATCCATGTTGCGATCGACGGCGCACACGGGGCGACGTCAAGCCTCGCACCACGTCTATTCGGTGACTTGGAAGCGGAAGTATCGACAATCGGTACAACTCCGAACGGACTCAACATCAATGATGGTGTCGGTTCGACACACCCTGAACATCTTGCTGCCTTCGTTAAGGAAAAAGGCGCGGACGTTGGTTTATCGTTTGATGGAGACGGCGACCGCTTGATCGCAGTCGATGAGAACGGCGATATCGTGGATGGCGATAAAATCATGTTCATCTGCGGGAAATACTTGAACGAACTCGGTCGTTTGAAAGACAACACGATCGTCGCGACGGTCATGAGTAACCTCGGTTTCCATAAAACCGTCGAAGAAAACGGGATGACGGCGCTTCAGACAGCGGTCGGTGACCGTTACGTCGTTGAAGAGATGCGTAAGAACGACTATACACTCGGTGGCGAACAGTCGGGACACATCATCTTCATGGACTACTCAACGACAGGGGACGGTATGTTATCAGGCGTCCAGTTGTTGCAAATCATGAAAGCGACAGGGAAGAAGTTATCGGAACTCGCAGCTGAGATGCCAATCTTCCCACAACGTCTCGTTAACATCCGTGTCTCAGACAAAAATGGCGCAATGAGCGGCCCTGCCGTGCAAGCGATCATTGCAGAAGTCGAAGCGGAGATGGCGGGCAACGGACGGATTCTCGTCCGTGCGTCAGGAACAGAACCACTCGTTCGTGTCATGGCGGAAGCTCCGACACAAGAAGCGTGTGATGCGTACGTCGAGCGGATCGCGAACGTCGTTCGTGAGAACTACGCGTTACAAGAAAACTAAGCAACCCGAAGCAGAGCGATTGCTCTGCTTCTTTTTTTACAATTATTTTAGAAAAATAGATTGAGATTTTTACAAAAAATAGGGATTATGCGTATTGAATAGAAAAATATCGGGAATAGTTACAAATACGTTACCTTTCTTGCTTTTTCAGATTAAAGTTCGTATGATGGTGAAGTCGGACAGAAACGGGGTCAGACGGAAACAAGAAGCGCCAGGGCTTTCTTCGTAGGATGAAAGCTGACGAGGTGGAGGTTTATCGAATCATTCGGCGGATGCCTCCCGGTACCAGATCCATACCGTAAATCGTTCTGAAATCGTCCAAGTGATTGGACGGACAAACAGACCGATCGGGATCCTCTCAACAAGAGCCGTTTCCTCTTTAGGGAAATACTTGTAAATGGAGAGATGTAACATGTGCGGAATCGTAGGTATGATCGGACAGGTCAACACGAAGGAAATTTTATTAAAAGGTCTCGAAAAGCTCGAGTACCGCGGCTATGACTCGGCAGGTCTTGCGTTCGTCAACGACGGCGTCCAAGTCCATAAAGAAGTAGGCCGGATTGCTGCGCTACGCGAAGTCGTTCCTGCTGAGGCAGACGGCACAGTCGGAATCGGACACACACGCTGGGCGACACACGGTGTCCCAAGCGTACCAAACGCACACCCACACCAAAGTGCGTCAGCACGTTTCACACTCGTGCACAACGGCGTCATCGAAAACGATGAGCAGCTAAAAGCAGAATTGAATGTCGATCTCCTCAGCGACACGGATACAGAAGTCATCGTTCAGATGATTGAAAAGAACTTCAACGAGACAGGTGACGTTGCGGAAGCATTCCGTCAAACACTCCGCGTCTTGCATGGTTCGTATGCCCTCGCATTGATCGATGCTGAAAATCCGGACGTCTTGTACGTCGCGAAAAACAAATCACCACTTCTCGTTGGTCTCGGTGACGGTACGTTCAACGTCGTCGCGTCAGACGCAATGGCAATGTTACAAGTAACGGATCAATTCATCGAGTTGCATGACGGTGAGATGATCATCTTGACGCGTGATAGCGTCACGATCCAAGATCTCGACGGGAACGTCCAAGAGCGTGAAGCGTACACAGCTGAAATCGATGCATCAGATATCGAAAAAGGAACGTACGCACACTACATGCTCAAAGAGATGGATGAGCAACCAGCGGTCATCCGTAACATCGTTCAAAAATATCAAAACGAAGCAGGCGACATCACACTCGACCAATCGGTCCGTGATCTCGTACTTGGTCGTGACCGTGTCTACATCATCGGTTGCGGAACAAGCTACCATGCTGGTTTGATCGGAAAACAGTTGATCGAACAAATCGCAGGCATCCCGACAGAAGTTCACATCTCTTCTGAGTTCGGATACAACATGCCACTATTGACAGAGAAACCGCTCTTCCTCTTCCTTTCACAATCAGGTGAAACAGCGGATAGCCGTGCCGTTCTCGTCGAAGCGAAGAAACTCGGTCACCCGGCACTGACGATCACGAACGTTCCAGGATCAACATTGTCACGTGAAGCAAACGCAACATTGTTGCTCCACGCAGGTCCGGAAATCGCCGTTGCTTCAACAAAAGCGTATACAGCGCAAATTGCTGTTCTCGCTGTCCTTGCGTTTGACCTTGCTCAAGCGAAAGGGATTGCCGTCAACTTTGATCTCATGAAGGAACTCGGTAAAATCTCAAGTGCGATGGAATCGGTCATGTCTCAAAAAGATCGCTTCCAAGAAATCGCGACAGAATACTTGTCTGAGTCACGAAACGCGTTCTTCATCGGTCGCGGACAAGATGCGTACGTCGGGATGGAAGGTGCATTGAAACTCAAAGAGATCTCGTATATCCAAGCAGAAGGATACGCGGGTGGAGAGCTCAAGCACGGTCCGATCGCCTTGATCGAAGACAACACACCTGTCATCGCGCTTGTGACACAACCACACGTTCACCTCAACAACCGTGGGAACGTCAAGGAAGTCGTCGCACGTGGTGCAAACGCGTGTGTCATCGCAGCAGAAGGTCTTGAATTGCCGACGGATGCATTCGTCATCCCAGCAGTCGAGCCACTCTTGTCACCGCTCTTGTCGGTCTTACCACTTCAATTGATCTCATACTACGCGGCACTCGGTCGCGACTGTGACGTCGATAAGCCACGTAACTTGGCGAAGTCAGTAACGGTTGAATAAGAAAACAAATCGACTCCAAACGATAGCCGCATCAAAGCGTCTGCCGTTTGGAGTTTTTTATATGAGAGGAGAATAAGATGAACCGATGGCTTGCAGCATTCCCTAAACGATATGAACAAGACGTTCGGATCGTTAAAGCATGTTTACCATTTGGATGGACACGCTTATCACCAGGGGCGATCGAAGTAAATGTAGAGCAGGAACAGATACAGATTCCGATGCGCGTATACATGCCAGAAGTCGCGTCCGAGCGAATTGAACAGTTGACGCCAACACAACAGACGATGTTATATTGCCTCTACACGCGTCATCATGACGGTTATGTCCGTGAGCATTATCTCCAGCAGTTGCTTAAAAATCGTCCGCGCGACGGATGGGTCCTCGCCTATATCATCGAACTTGCTAGTGAGTACGTCCGTGAAATTGTCGACAGCATCGTACCCGTAATCGAGCAATGGGATTCGGAAGTGAAACGACAATTCGTCGAGGATGACCCAAGATACATGAAGCGGACCGAAGACCGAATGATCAGTTACTGGAATGCTTATTACCGGACGAGTGGGGAACGACGATCCGAAGCGGACTACCCAGGCTTTCGGATTATAGAATCGTTACGGGAGGATGCTTCGGTAGAGGAAGTCTGAAGAGATGAAAAGGAGGTGCGCACTTGATTACGAAATCAAAGGATCTGTACTTAGAAGGACCTGGACCTGCTATTTTGTTGTTACATAGTTTTACTGGAAGTGCGAATGAGATGCGGGGCCTCGCTCGTTTTTTACATGCAGCTGGGTACACCTGTTACGCGCCCAATTACGCCGGGCACGGGGAATCGCCGGAGCGGTTGTTTGCGACGACGATCGAAGACGTCTGGCAGTCCGCGCAAGTCGGACTCGCGTTTTTACAAGATCGAGGACACACCGACATCTTTTTGATCGGACAATCACTCGGTGGAGTGATGGCACTTCGACTGGCAGAACAGTCAGGATGTGCCGGACTCATCTTACTCTCGACGCCGATTCTTGAGCGGACGATTGCCGGACTCGAGCACCGCGTCCTTCGTTATACGGAACGGTATTTTCAATTTGACGATCGTTCGCCGGAGTGGATCGTAGACTTTGTCGACCGTCATTTTCCACGCCCAGAAAAAGACTTACGAGCACTGCAACAGTTCATCCTCGACACAGGAGTCGTCTTGCCGAAGATCACACAGCCCATCGCTCTATTCCTTGGCGCATTAGATGATGCCGTCTATCATGCAAGTCTCGAGAGAATCGAAACGACGGTGCCGAGCCAAGATCAGAAAAAGGTCCTTCTTCCGAACAGTAAACATTTACTGACGCTCGATCGGGACAAACAGCGTTTGTTCGAAGAAATCCTTATCTTCTTGAAGACCCATCCGGTACATTCCTTGAAACCATCATCTGCTGTGCAGTAGGCTAGATAGGTAAGCTAGACGTGAAAGGGGAAGGGATCATGCGAGTTTTAGTAGTAGGGGCAAGCGGAACGATTGGGCAGGCAGTCGTCGAACAGTTGAGTGGGCGGCATGACATCATTCGTGCCGGACGAACCGGAGCGGATGTACAAGTCGACATCACATCAGAGGAAAGTATTCGGGCAATGTATGAAACAGTCGGCTCTGTTGACGCCGTTATTAGTGCCACAGGTGGCGCTCATTTTGGTCCATTGACGGACTTAACACCGGAGCTTAATCAAATCGGGATCGACAGTAAACTAAAAGGTCAGATCAATCTCGTCTTGCTTGGTTTAGAGTCAGTACGAGACGGCGGAAGCTTTACGCTGACGACCGGCATCATGATGGACGATCCGATTCGCCAAGGCGCATCTGCTGCGCTTGCTAACGGTGGAGTCAAAGCGTTCGTTCATGCAGCAGCGATCGAGATGCCACGAGGCATTCGGATCAACAGCGTCAGTCCGAATGTACTGATCGAGTCACTTGAAAAGTACGGACCCTTCTTCCGTGGTTTTGAAGCCGTTCCGGCGTCACGTGTCGCGACGGCGTTTGAGAAAAGTGTCGAAGGGGCACAGACGGGGCAAAATTACGAAGTCTATTAAATGAAAAAGCAGGTAGCGAAAATCGCTATCTGCTTTTTTAGAATCCGGATAGGATATAACGTTCGATTCCGAATAGTAAGAGAGTGATTCCGAGACAAATAAGTAAGTTACGGACGAACCAGCGACCTGTCATCGTCCGGTTCATGATCAGTTTCTCCAGTGTCAGATTAACGAGAAGTACACATAAGAAGATAACGCCAAACCAAATCATCCAGACACATCCTTTCCTTCTTCTTAACGAATCCAACAGCTAAAAAGTTTCGCGTCTGTCAAGAGCAGGAAATCATTCAGATGAACGGGAAGGAAACAAACAGTCGATTTTACAAGGAGGAACATGACGATGAACCAAGCGGTCCTAGTGATTGATTTTCAACAAGAACTCGTCGACGGGAACACGGAAGAACGTCCAGTATACTTAAAGGAACAAGTCGCGCACGTCATCGAAGGGGTCGTACTCGAAGCAGACGATCGGAACATCCCGGTCGTCTTCATTCGGGATCTCGACGTCGCTGGCGGAACAGGACCTGGGTTTGCGGTCCATGACTCGATTCCCGTTCCAGCGTCAAGTGTCACGTTTGATAAAGCGGCGACGAATGCGTTTCATGGCACCCCCTTGCTTGATCATCTACAGCAAGCATCAATTGACCATCTGATTGTCTTAGGCTGTAAGACGGAACACTGCATTGATACCCCGGTGCGCAGCGCGACGGTGCATGGTTTTGATGTCACACTCGTCGCAGATGGGCATACAACAAACGGCTCCGATGTCCTGACTCCGGAGCAAATGATCGCTCACCATAATCAAGTCTTGCACGGTCATTATAACGTCGAACATTTTGCGATCGTTCGTCCGTCAACGGAAGATGTCTTCACCCCAACCCACAATGACTACCGGACATGAAGAGGAGAATAAGATGATTGAATTACGAAAAATAACAGCGCCCGATTACGAACGCTACGCGACGCTCGTCCAAGACGAACGTGTCATGCGTTATATCACGGAGCAGGCATTAACAGATGCGGAAACGAAACAACGCTTTGACCGAATCCTTGAACAACAGCAACACGACCGACTCGGATCGTATCTGATTTATGCCGAAGAGACATGGATTGGAATCGGGCACATGTCCCGGAGTCAAACGCAACCGTTCGAAGCAGAGCTCGGCTACATGCTATTACCCGATCAATGGGGACGCGGATACGGTACAGCGATTGCAGAGCGCCTGTTACAGTTAGCGACGGAAGAGGAGTTGCGGGTCGTCACGGCGACGATTGATCCAGCACATGAAGCTTCGCGTCGTATTTTGATCGGATTAGGTTTTGAATCGACCTATGTGGGACCGATTGACGGTCTACCAGGTGAAACGCTACAGAAAATGCTGGGGACGACAACATGACACGAGACGAATGGATTGAACATTTTCAACTCGACGTCGCGGTATGCGCGACCGTCGACGAATCGTATAGTTCTGAAGTCGATCGTCTCGTCCTATCGGATGGTCAGGTCGTTTTCTTGAAACGCCCGTATACGGCTGAAAAGTGGTACCGGGAGCGTGGCTGGATTCATGCAATAGAAGGGTTTGTACCCGTGCCGCACATCTTAGCTGAGGCAGCTCCCGGGCAGACGACCGGGGCGTTCGTGCTTGCTGCCTTACCAGGACAGGCACCGGTTACGATGACTAAAAAATTGGCGTACGAAATTGGTCGAACGCTCGCAATGCTGCATACGTGCACAGGAGAAGCCTACGGCGAGTATACGGAAGATGGATTTTATGCCTATCCGGTTCAGGATTGGCGGTATTTTCGGAATGAAAAACTCGATGGATTCATGCCGTTCATCACGTCCGAACTCGACCCCGGTTTTTTAGAGAACATCCAAATAGAGTTAGTCAGACGGGAACAGTTGTTACCGGAGCCTTCACGTCCCGTTGCCACACATTGTGAGTTCCGACTAGCGAATTTATTGGCGGTAGGTGATCAAGTCACAGGGGTGATCGATTTCGAGACGACCCGCTATGGGGCCGTCGAGATGGATTTCACGAAGATCGTCCGTAATCTCAATACATTCGGTTCCATTTACGTCACGGCATTTCAAGAAGGATACGCGACGTTACACCCAGACGTGCCGATCGAGACGTATCTTTCATACTATCGTTTGTGGGAAGCACTCACGGCCGTCGGATGGTGCATCAAACGTGGATTAGAAGAGCACCGAGCATTCTTTGAGGAGAACATCGCGCTTATCGAGCAGGAATTACAGACGACGAGCATATCGGATGGGTATTGATTCACCCATGTCTTGGAAGAAACCTCTATACTTAGGGAAATGAGGAATCTGAGGGGGAAGCAAGATGACAGGAAAACGAATCGGAATCATCGGTGGTGGACTCGCCGGGATCTTTGCGGCACGTCAATTACAGGCGGCAGGACATACTGTTGAAATCATCGAAAAAAGTCAGAGCGTCGGGGGGCGAATGGCGACTCGTCGTGTTGATGAAGGAACAGCGGATCATGGGGCCGTCTTCTTCACGGTTCGGACGGAAGAGTTGGAACGTGAAGTCGACGACTGGCTTGAGAAGGGATGGGTTCGTAAGTGGTTCGGAACGGATTTTCCACGCTATGTCGCAACGAACGGCATGAATCAACTCGTACAAGCGATTGGTCGAGGAATTCCCGTTCAGTTGAATGAACAGGTCACGCATATTATGGCAACGGAGGACGAACTCGTCACACGAGCGACAGATCATCAAGGTACGTATGACGCGTTACTCGTGACGGCGCCTGTGCCGCAAGCATATGAACTGTTGCAGGCTTCCGATCTGACACTCGGAGAGGACGATCATGAGCAGTTGCGTCAGGTGACGTTCGAGCCGACATTCGTTGGTCTGTTTGAAATCGAAGAGCGACTCACGATCGGAGAAGTCGGTCTACAAGATGAACAACTCGTCGATGGAATGTTGAAGCTCGTCAATAATGCCGAAAAGCAGATTTCGAAGACGACACTCCTGAGCGTCTATATGACAGCCCGCTTCAGTGAAGACTGGTACGAGCGTCCGGAAGAAGAGACACTCGCTGAAGTCGAGCGTCTGTTACAACAGCAACTCGGACCGGTGACGATTGTTTCGCGTCAGCTCAAACGTTGGCGTTATGCTCAGGCGCGCGCGGTTTACCGGACACCATACTTAAAACTAGCGGCACATCCGCTTTGGCTTGCTGGTGATGCGTTCCTTGAAGCCGATGATGCGTCAGGGCGGACGCGCGTCGAGAGTGCTGTCATCTCTGGATTACGTGTCGCTGAAGCCATCGACACCCACTTACGTCAGACGGTGACAGCGACGGAATAGTCAAAAACATGCACTTCTTTTCTGAATCAAGAAGAAGCGCATGTTTTTTTGTTACTCACGATCATTCCCCCTGAAAGTGTTGCTCACTCCAAGCTGCCATTTGGTCAAGAATCGGTAAAAAACTATGTCCGGCATCCGTCAGTGAATATTCAACGCGAGGAGGAACTTCGCCAAAGACGTGTCGTTGAATCAAACCGTCCGCCTCGAGCTCACGAAGCTGACGCGTCAATGTTCCCTTAGAGATGCCTGTTAATTGTTGCAGTTCATGAAAACGATGTGTCCCATGTGTCAGGTGCCACAGCAAGATGATCTTCCATTTGCCAGCTACCATCTGTTGGACCCGAGTGACCGGACAAGCCGTCCGTTGATTGGTCGTTGAATCGAATACAGCCACGTTTATCCTCTCCCATTGGTTCGTTTTGAAGGACCTAGTTTCAGATAAGTGCCTACTTTTTTTAGTGTATCACCTGGCGTATCATGAAGAACAACATCAAACTTCAAAGGAGTGGTTTTATCATGAAATGGTTAATTACAGGAGCGACTGGAAAATTAGGTACACGGATCGTGCAGCATCTTAGTGAGCAAGTCGGCAATGAACATGTAGCGGTTAGTGTCCGCGACGTCGAAAAAGCGGCAAGCCTTACGGCGCAAGGAATCGACGTTCGACACGGTGATTTCGATCAGCCGGAAACACTCGGACAAGCATTTCAAGGCATCGACCGTCTGCTGATCATCTCGACAGACGGTGAAGAGAGCACGCGGATCCGGCAACACCAAGCCGCTGTCACGGCAGCAAAAGAAGCAGGCGTCAAACTGATCGGCTATACGAGCATCGCCAATGCGGCACACAGCACGAACGGACTTGCGCGAACACATCGGGTCACAGAAGAGGCGATTCAAGCGACAAATATCCCGTATGTCTTTTTCCGTAACAACTGGTATCTCGAAAATGAACTCGGAACGATTGAGGCCGTCGCACAAGGCGCAGACTGGTTAACGGCAGCAGGTGAAGGCAAAGTCGGATGGGCGTTACAAGATGAGTATGCGCTAGCGATTGCGACGGGACTGACGCTTGAAAATCCAAAAGCAATTTATGAACTATCAGGTCCGTTGCATACACAAGCAGAACTCGCGACTGCAGTCGGAACAGTGCTTGACCGACCGGTCGCTTTAGATGAAGTAGATGGCGCGACCTATGGCGAGCGGATGCAAGCAGCTGGCTTACCGGATTTCTTGATTCCAATGCTGACTGGTATCCAGGCAGATATCGCAGCAGGAACTCTGGCAGTGGAAAGTACGGATTTTGAAGCATTACTGGGTCGTCCGGTAACGACACTAGAAGAGGGAGTTCGTCTTCTTTCGAAAAGATAAGTTCATCTGAACGTTTTCAGGAGGAGTGAGTAGGGTAAATCCCCTTTAGAAGCAATTAAAGGAGGAGCCCTACCATGAAACTGTCATCCTATCGTGTTAAGGAAGGCGAGCAAGTCTCGTTTTCGAATTACCCGACATCAGAAGAACATAAAATTTCGGAAGCAGAATTGCGAGAGAAGCGAATTCCGAAAAGTGTCGAGACGTTACAAGAGTTACACTGGCGTTTGCATGCCGAAGAGAAGAACGGCGTCCTCGTCATCCTGCAAGCAATTGATGCAGCAGGGAAGGATGAGGCAATCAGCTACATCTTTTCTAACTTGAACGCACAAGGACTCCGAACGATTTCTGTCAAAAAACCGTCGGATACGGAGCAAAAACACGACTATCTATGGCGGATCCATGAAGGACTACCGGAAAAAGGGGAAGTCGGTATCTTGAACCGTTCCTATTATGAGGAAGTCATTGCGCCACGAATCCATGATTTGCTCGAGGAGGAAGAAAAGCCGGATGATGGAGACGTCTGGCAGATGCGCTACCGTCAAATTAATGACTTTGAGCGCTATCTCGTCGAGAACGGCTTCTGGGTCGTCAAGTTCTTGTTCCATGTCTCAAAAGAGGAGCAACGGCAACGGTTGTTGACGCGTCTGAAGGATCCAACGAAAAACTTCGAATTCTCGTTCAGTGATATTGAGGAACGTAAGCACTGGGATGAATACCATGAGATTTTTGCTGAGCTCGTCTCGGCGACATCGACATCGTATGCACCGTGGTACATCTTGCCGGCAGATGACGAATGGTATTCCCGCTATATCGTCACCGAAGTCATGAATGACGTTCTGAAAGAAATTGATCCGCAATATCCGAAGTTATCGGAAGAAGATCAGGAACAGCTGGATGAAGCGATTAAACGATTGGAAAACGAATGAACAAAAATGCCACCGATGAACGTCATCGGTGGCATTTTTTAGTTAGAGTCCAGGTAAAATCCCTGTGAATAGACTTAAGAGGAAGACCGTAGCGAGCGCTGTTAAACCAGCGATAAAGCCACCGCCCGTCCAAGCAAGAAGTGTTTGGGGAATCGTCAATTTACCAAACCGGTTGACGACCCAAAAACCTGAATCGTTGGGTAAAGAAAGTCCAATCCCACCAGCACAAATCGCTAGACCAAGAAGAATGGGAGACACACCTAATTCTCCGACCATCGGACCGAGAATACTCGATGTCGTGACGAGGGCGACCGTCGCTGATCCAAGTGAGGCCCGGAGGATTTGCGAAAAGATGAATGCCAGCAAGAGAACCGGGATGCTCCAGTTTTGCATCGTCGTAATGAGATGATCCCCGATGCCACTATTATTGATGACGGCACCAAAGGCACCACCGGCTCCGGTAATCAAGATGATGATTCCAGCTGAACTGATCGCTTCCGAGTATAAGCGTGCGTTCGGGATTGCGATGTATGGGCGTAATAAGATGACAGCAGCAAAGACACTAATCAATAAGGCAACGTTTTTCTCACCGATGAATCCAAAGAACGTCGCAACCGAAGTTCCGGGAAATAGCAGTTGAGAGACCGTATTCAATAAGATCAAGACGATGGGGAGAGCTAACATAAAGAAGCTAAGCCCTGTGCCGATTTCTTTCTTTGGTAAATCCGCTGGGTCGATCGAGAGTTCTTCGATATCGCCAGAATGCTTAATTCGTTTTCCGATGAACATACCGTACAGGTAACCACCAACGAGAGTAGCTGGAATGGCGACGATGATACCATACAGAATGAAGAAGCCGAGCTCTGATCCTGTATTTTCTGCGACGACGAGTGGTCCAGGTGTCGGGGCAATCATGTTATGCGAGACGATTAGACCGACACCGAGTGCCGTAACGAAACTAACGACGGAGATGCCTGTTTTAGAAGAGAGCGAACGAATTAATCCACTTAAGATGACGAAAGCTGCATCAAAAAAGACAGGAATGGAAACCGCTGTTCCGGTCAGGGCAAGGCCGGCAGAGGATTTTTTAGGTCCGAACACATTCAAGACAGCTTGGGCAATCTTTTCGACAGCACCCGATGCACCAAGAAACTGACCAAAGATGACACCAAGACCAATCAGGATACCAACACCCGCGAGTGTGTTCCCGAAACCAGTCGTGACGACGGAGGCGACTTCTTTGACAGGCATCCCGATGGCTAAAGCCGTCAAGATGGAGATCGCTACAAGTGCCAGAAACGGTTCGATTTTAAGCTTTAAGATGGAAAAGAACAGTAGAGCTAGAGACAGAATAAAAATGACGACCAATAAATTACCCGTAACCATCAAGATCTCTCCTTCATATCATGAATTCCGCTGAGGTGATGACTCACCTCTTGTATACGCTTACAAAAATATCAAATGTGAAGTAACTCTGCGACTTCTTTTAGCGTCGTCTTCGAACCGACATTCCCTGGGAAGATGACGTATGTCAGTCCGGGGAACTTACTTTCGGCTCCTGTTTTCCAAACCGGAATGCCCGGTTTGACTTGACCGGCAACAGTTGCTCGTTTGACTTTCAGACCTGTCGTCCCGATATCACTCGACGTGATTCCGCCTTTAGCGATGATGTAGCTTGGACGTACATGCAAACGGGTGACGATGCTTGTCACAGCGTCAGAAATTTTTACGGATAGCTTTAATTCATTCTCTTGTTGATTCTCTCCTAGGTCGAGACGTTCTCGTCTCGTATAGACGGCAACTGTCTGTCCAGACGTAATCAATTGTTCCGCCGTCGTGATGATTCGATCGATTTCTTGTTCGAATTGATCAGGAGACAGGACAAGATGGACATCAAACTCAATGAAATGAATGAAGTCACACGTTTTTAATTCCGCAAGTTGCTCTGTCGTTTTTTGGACATGTGATCCAACCATGATCAAACCGCCAGACGTCGTATCGGACACGAGTTCTTCTCTTGTCAGGAGGGGGCGCTGATTGATTCCACCAATGACTTTCGTAAAGGCCGCGGCCGTCCGGAATAAAAATCGTTTTCCTGCATTCATCGCGCGAATCAGGGCGATCGTCGCGACCTTGACGTCGAGATAATCCGTCGCATTGATGATGATTTTATTGAAATCTTGAGCGTTCATCAGTTGTGCCACGAGTGAGTCGAGACGAACCCGTCGTAAATCATCCAGTGATAAGGAAATGACGGCATCTGCCGGAAAAGCTCCATCTGATTTTTCCTCTGCCCATTCTCCAAGATGCGAAGCGGAATAACCGAACGTCCGGTCCTTTGCGAACTCCGTTTGTCCTGCTGGTACGAGTGT
Organism: Exiguobacterium sp. ZWU0009; assembly: GCF_000798935.2. Lineage (NCBI taxonomy): Bacteria > Bacillati > Bacillota > Bacilli > Caryophanales > Exiguobacterium > Exiguobacterium sp. ZWU0009. The sequence goes on from NZ_CP018057.1 coordinate 176,484, forward strand.
GTCGTCTTCAAGCACATAATGGACATCGTCAATCGTAAAACGACCACCTTCTTGGAAGAATGGCATCAGGATTTCACCGTCGAAGTGACCACTGGACTGTTGTTCGAGAGTTTGGCGTAAGACATCTGTTTCGAGCGGATAATGCCCACGTAACGTCGAATCACCACGACTAATTAAAATAAACGGCTGATTCCGTTGATCGGAAACGGCTTGGACGGTAGCCGCGATATCTTCGTGGACTTGTCGTGTTTCTTCACGCGTAAACCCACGAGAATTCGTCAAAATAAAAAACATTGACGGGTCTTCGTTGAATCCGGCCTCGATACTTTCGCTCGTCCAGTCAGTATAGACAGAGACGCCATGGACGGTCTGCACACCTGTTGGATCATCGTCGAGAACGATGATTTTATGAGGAAACTGATGTAAGGCTTCAACTAACAATTCATCGACTACTGCTGCATCCGGTAAAGACGGTAATTGGTTAAGTGTCGTTTTACTTGGTAATGTCGGGAATGTCGAGATCATTATTTACACCTTCCTTACTTCAACATGTGCTAATTTTTCGTAGTACTGAATGATGCCGCCGTGATCATCTGCAGCTTTCCCATCAATTTTCAATGCATGGAAAATTTCAACGAGTTGGCTAGAGAGGGGTAAAGGAACACCAATCTCATGCGCGGTTTCCATGACGTTCGTCATATCTTTTAAGTTGATATCGATGCGTCCACCGGCAACGAAGTTTCGCTCTAGAATCAATGGTACTTTCGCATCAAGCACGGCACTACCAGCAAGACCGCCGCGGATAGCTTGATACATCTTCTCCACATCGATGCCTGCTTTCGCAGCGAGCGTCAATGCCTCGGACATGGCAGCGATATTTAAGTTAACGATGATTTGATTGGCAAGTTTAGCTGTCACACCGCTCCCGTTTTTGCCGACGAGCGTGACGCTTGCACCGACGACTTCAAGGAGTGGTCGGACGGTTTCAAAGACGTCGTCTTTCCCGCCGACCATGATGGAAAGCGTCCCGTCGATTGCTTTCGGTTCTCCACCACTGACGGGTGCGTCGAGCATCTCGACTCCGCGTAGTGCTGCTTGTTGTGCAATCTCGACCGAGGCGACAGGGGAAATCGAACTCATATCAATCAAAATCGTTCCAGCTGTAGCCGTTTGTAAGAGACCGTTTTCTCCAAGGACGACTTGCTCGACATGATGCGAAGCCGGTAGCATCGTGATGATGACATCACACGTCGCTCCCATATCAGCAGGTGTTCCGAATACCGCACCCGCTTGAACGAGTGTCTCGACACTTTCGGTATTTAAATCATTCACCGTGACGTCATAACCGGCTTTTAGTATATTCAAGGCCATCGGTTTTCCCATGATGCCTAAACCAATAAATCCAACGCGTGTATTCATTTGATCAAACTCCTTTTTATAAAAAGATAGCGCTTTCATAAAGTCTTTAACCGAATTGTACACACTAAGTTCATTTTTGTATACAATTTATTTAAAAATGTATACAAAAATATGTTTCTTTCCAATTCCCAATATTAAACTTATACTTTGAACTAGAAGAAATTCGAATGTAGGAGACGATGGCTGTGGGGAAGAAAACGACGCAATTAGCATATGTTCAGGCATATGAATACATCCGGGATCGCATCTTAAACGGAGAACTGGAACGTGGAACGAAGTTAGTCGAAGAGCGTCTAGCTGAGGAAATGGGAATTAGCCGTACTCCCGTCAGAGATTCGATTCGAAAACTGGAGCAAGAAGGATTGATTAGGGAAAAACGTGTCGTCAATCCGAGCGACATGGATTTGCGACACATCTTTCAAGTCCGGATGTTGCTTGAAGGTTTCGCAGCCAGTCATTGTGCGACATATATGCGAGAAGCCGATTTAGAAAAGTTGAAGCAGTGTGTCGAAATCGGTAGAACGGGCGAACTCGAAGAAGTGATGGCGGCGAACAAGGAATTTCACGATGTGATCGTCGGGGCAACGAACAACCCGGTGATGATTGATATCATCGATCGGATGCAATCCATCATCTATCTATTCCGTAAGACCGTTGTCCACCACAAACGACCACTCTTGATTGAAGAACATGATGAGATCTATCAAGCGATTCTGAATCATCAACCAGAAGAAGCGGAGCGATTGATGAAGGCGCACCTTCAACTGGATTTAGAATTTTGTTTGAACTGGATGAAAGGATGAACGAGTTAGATATCGTTCATCCTTTTTTACATCTTGACGCGTTCTCAGGACAAATGTCCTGTTCAAATCAGAAGGACTCTCGTTAAATGAAAGTATCATGGAATAGGAGAGGAGTATGTACATGCGTGGTGTCTTATTTGCGATTGCTGGTGGCTTTTTCTTAACGCTCCAAAGTGTTGCCAATGCCCGGATCAGTCAAACGATCGGGACGTGGCAAGCGGCGACAATCACTCAGATGACTGGGTTCATCGTTGCGATCCTCTTAGCGATCGTCTTACGGGATCGTAGTTTTTCAGCGATGCGACGTGTCAAACCGCTTTATTTGGCGGGGGGTGCCTTTGCAGCGATCATATTATTCAGCAACATGACGGCTGTCCACCGGATGGGCGTGACTTTGACGATTTCGCTCTTTTTATTGGCGCAATTAGCGCTGGCACTATGGATTGACGGAAGAGGCTGGTTCGGCGTCATGAAACGTCGACTGCGGGGACCGCAGATCATCGGCATCTTGATGATGGTCGCAGGCATCTTCATCTTAAAGAGCTAAGGAGGAGAAGAAGTGACGGACATTGTGAGTTATTTGGAACGGTATCAGTTAACGCATGTCTTTGATGGATCGCTACGCAAGGTGATGCACATCCAGACGTTCGCACCGGGCGAGGCTTTATGCCGACAAGGCGATGTTGCGCATGAACTCTACCTGCTCGTCGAAGGGAAACTGAAGATCACGCATATGTCGGCAACGGGAAAACGTCTCGTGTTGTCCTTCAAGCATCCGTTTGATCTCGTCGGCGATATTGAGTTCGTCCGAAAGATTGATTTGATGAACACGGTCGAGGCCGTGACACCAGTGACCGTCTTACGGATCGCTTATCCGGATTTGGAAGAAGCACGTGTTCATCATTCTGCCTTTCTATTATTTTTACTCGAGACGATCACGAAAAAGTTTGAATTGAAATCACATACGCTCAGCTTCAATCTGTTGTACCCGGTCGAAGTCCGGCTAGCCAGTTATTTGCTGTCGATGACACCTAATACGGATGCTTTTGCGAGTAAGGAACTCGTCGATGCAGCAGATTTGATCGGGACGAGTTACCGTCATGTCAATCGTGTCTTACGCCAGTTCGTCGACGATGGGTTGATCCGCCGGACGCAACATACGATTGAGATCATTGATCGAGACGGATTGATGGAGCGAGTCGGAGAAAGCATTTACGAATGAAGGAGGTGCGACATGGTTACGGGAATCATCCTTGCCCTTTGTGGGGGCATGCTCGTCTGTATTCAAAATACATTTAACGCAAAAGTCAAAGAACACGTCGGTGCTTGGGCGACGACAACGCTAGTCCTTGGACTCGGATTCCTCGCTTCACTAACGATTGGTCTGATCGTCGAAGGAGCACAACTATTTGCACTAAAAGAGGCACAAACCTGGTTTTGGTTCAGCGGAATCATTGGTGTCGGTGTCGTCCTCTGTGTGACGCAAGGCGTTCAACAACTCGGACCGAGTCGAGCGATTTCGATCGTCATGGTATCGCAAATCCTGTTTGCCTTACTCTGGGATACGCTCGGCTGGTTTGGTTTACAGACCGTTCCGTTTACGTGGACGAAAGCACTCGGTGTCCTATTGATTGGTGGCGGCGTGCTGTTATTTCAACTGGGCGGGAAAACAACGACTGTACAACACGTACGAAAAGGAGCTTGAATATGTTTTACACGACGGTATTATTCGATATTGACCATACATTACTCGATTTTGAAGCAACGGAACGGATTGCCTTTCGCCACCTGCTCGAGCAACAAGAGTTGCAGTGGACGGGCGAGCGAGAAACGCGCTATAAAACACTCAATCAAGCACTTTGGAAAGCACTCGAACGAGGTGAGGTGACACGTGAGGAAGTCATTCACTCACGGTTCGTGACATTCTTCGCGGAAGAAGGACGAGAAGTCGACGGACGAGAAGTTGACGAAACATATCGCGGCTATCTCGCACAAGGAACAGAATTGATTCCGGGTGCGACGGCGCTACTTGAGCAGCTAACCGGAAACGTCACGATGTACGTCGTCACGAACGGTATTTCGAAGACGCAACGCGCACGGCTCGATGGCGCTGGATTAACAGATTTCTTTGAAGGGATTTTCGTTTCAGAAGAGACAGGTTTTCAAAAACCGATGGCAGGATTTTTCAATCATGTGTTTGCGCGGATTCCGCAATTCGATCCGACGCGAACAATCATCGTCGGGGATTCCTTGTCAGCTGACATCGCAGGTGGCAATCAAGCTGGTATCGCAACGTGTTGGTTTAATCCGGAAGGAAAACCAGCGACGGATATCAAGCCGACGTTTACGATTACTTCGTTAGCCGAACTTCCTGCGGTTCTTGAAAAGGCAGCAGTCCTTCAATAATGAAGCGAGTCAGCCGATAGGAAAGAGAAGGAGAGGGGGCGATCACTGTGCAACGATGTGATCAACAGACGCTGGAGGGAACTCCCGTCTAACTAAAAGGGGAAATGAACATGATTCAACTTGTACCAGTAACAGCAGAGAACTGGGAAGCGTGTTGTGAGCTGACACTGACAGCAGAACAGCAAGACTTCATGGAAGCGAACGTCTACCCGATCGCGCAAGCGAAGTTCGAACCTAGTCTTGTCCTTCGGGCGATCATTGCAGATGAAACCGTCGTTGGTTTTGTGATGTACAACACGGAACTAGAAGAACTCGACGGCTACTGGATTTACCGCATCATGATCGATCAAGCGCAGCAAGGGAACGGGATCGGACGATTAGCGATGCAAGCCGTGATTGACGAGATGCGCGCGTTACCTGCAGCAAAACGAATCGTCGTCGGCTATCAACCGGATAATCAAACGGCACACCGTCTGTATGCGAGTCTCGGCTTCATCGACCAAGGGGATCGATTCGGTCGGGAAATGGCAGTGCGATTAGACATTTAAAGGATGGAGGGACTCTTGAAACGCAAGAGTCCTTTTCTTTTGGATATTTTTTGAAACTTTTTATGACTCGTCATGCTCTAATAAGTAAAGGGAGGGAACACGATGGACTTACGAAACGAGCACACGACACACGTCCGCCGTGCGATGAAGCACGATGAAGCGGCATTTGAGCAATTGGTGCTCCTACATAGCGAACAACTTTACCGAACAGCATATCTTTATGTGAAGAACGAACACGATGCCTTAGACGTCGTACAAGAGACAGTTTATAAAGCGTTCATCTCGATCGAACAAGTGAAGGAACCGAAACATTTCGTAACGTGGATCACGAAAATCCTGATCCGCAATTGTTATCGTGTGCTTGAGAAACAACAACCAACTGATGACATCTTACTTCATGTTCCGGTGCAGGAAGACCAATCCAGAGACGAACACCTCGATCTCGTGCACGCTTTATCACATCTCCGAAAAGAATACCGGGACGTCTTAGTTCTCTTTTATTTTCATGATATTCCGATGAAAGAAATCGCGAGCTTCATCGGTATTACCCTCAATACAGTCAAGACGTACTTAAAGCGAGGACGCGAAGAGTTGAAAATACAGTTAGGAGGAATGGATTATGGCACAGCACGATCTACGGAGTGACTATGAAAAAATTACTGTCCCGACGAATGCTTTGCAGGAACGGATTCGTCAAGGGATCACGCAAGGTGTAGCGGAACGACAGCACGTACGTCCTCGTCGGAAACAGTACGTCGCCATTGCGGGTCTTGCTGCCTCACTATTCGTGACGACGTTCATCGTTCCACCGTTTGCTTCTGCGATGTCGCATGTTCCATTGATTGGTGGGTTGTATCGTCCCTTTACAGAACAGGGCACAGTCGGTACGGAAATTGAGAAGAAACAGCTCGCGACAGCAATTGATCAGACGGTAACCGATCAAGGCATTACGATTAAGGTCGTCGACGCCTACTATGATGGTACGACGATCGGGATGAACCTGACGGCAACTGGTGTCCCAGACGTCAATGAAACGAAACGAGCTGCATTTTATGAAGTGTTCAAAGGGGATAAACGATTCGAAGGTACTGAAAATCAAGAACTGGCATATTTCAAACAGGACGGTAAGGTATGGAAAGCACGAATCGAGTATGATGTCGGCTTGCAGAAATTAAGTGATTCCATGAAGGTGCCACTCGTGATTTCGGAAATGTTTGGTCTAGACGGAAACTGGCAATTCGAGGTTCCGGTTAAACGATTGCAAGCAATTGAGCAGACGTTTAATACGACGGTGAAGAATCCTGATTATGCGGTCGATGTCACGTTGAAACAGATGACAAAAGGACAGGCAAGTACGACGTTTGATTATACGGCGGTTTATCCGAAAGCAGATCGGTATTGGCTAGAACTGGCTCTATTTGATGATAAAGGGAAAGAAATCATCAAAAACTGGTCAGTCGGAACATCGTTAGTAAGTAGTTCGGTCAGCGGGTCGCAACGAACGGATGTCTCGCGGATCCGATTCGGAAATTATGTTATTCCATCCGGTTCCTATACGTTGCATCCTTCATTACGTCTTTCACCGAAGACACATTGGCTGTCATTAAAGAAGACATCTTTCCCTTATACGCAACAAGATGCGCATCATCCGCTGAAGATGACAATTCAACAGGTAGAGACGTCCGGTTCTCACGTACATGTTGACTTCTTGACGAACTCGGATCAAAAAAATTCAGATATCAAATTGGATGTTAAAAACAGTATGTTCCTGATTCAAGGAAACGAACCACCGGATGGTCGTGAAATTAAACCGACTGTTGAAGTCATCGATACGAAACAAAAGCTACTACGGGCGACGTTCACGTTATCGGCGTCACAAATAGATGCAATCGATGACTTCTATCTACAAACCGGCTATTCCAACACCGTGACGAACACACCAATCGACTTGAAACCAATCCCGTTCACCGTCGATTAAACAGGAGACTCCTGACATGCTGTCGAACTAGAATCAGCATGTGAGCAACAAAGGAGTCTGATGAGATGAAAGTACGTCAAATGATAGCGGACGATTATCCAGAAGTCGTTCGGATCTACGAACAAGGAATAAAGACGGAGAACGCGACGTTCCGCACAGAAGCATTACCGTACGAAGAATGGACGCGTCATCACCACGAACACAGCCGCCTTGTTGCGATGGAAGACGAGCAACTGCTCGGTTGGGTCGCGTTAAGTCCATTCTCTTCGATTCCGGCATACGCCGGTGTCGCTGAAATCAGTCTCTACGTCGCGGAAGAAGCACGTGGTAAAGGTGTCGGCACACGCTTGATGGAAGACGTCATTCAAGCAAGTGAAGCAGCCGGAATCTGGACCTTACAATCGCAAGTCTTTCCGGAAAATCAAGCGAGTCTTCGCCTTCATGAACGTTTTAATTTTCGGGAAGTCGGTCGACGGGAGCGAATCGGTCGGCTCGGAGGCAGATGGCGCGATACGGTGTTGCTCGAGCGACGCAGCACATATCTTTAAAAACAGGCAAGTGGACAAGAGGTTCACTTGCCTGTTTTGTATTGAAATCAATAGATAACGGGAAAAGACAGACAGCAAAAGAAGGGGGAGGGATCACGATGGATGATTTTTTTGGTGAAGGACTTGAGACCAATCAACAAAAGCGGAAACGCAAACTGGAGGAAATCTTTGATCAGTCATTTGAATCGGAGCGACGGGATTTTAATCAATCGTTGGAGCAGGACGTGACAGTTGCTCTGATCGGAGACGTCAATGCAGGAAAATCCTCGACCTTGAACGCGATTCTTGGTCGTGAAGTCGCAACGGTCGGAGCGCGCCCGGGTGAAACGGTCCGGATCGATCAAGTCAGGCAGCATCCGGAAGATAAAGTCATCTTCGTCGATACACCGGGATTAAATGATGCCAATACACAGAACTCGGAAGCGACGTGGACGTACTATCAAAGTGCCGATGTCATCCTTTACTTTTTAAATGCGGCAGGTACTGTCTTATCCGAAACGGAGACGAAGAATTTCCGTAAGATTTATCAACATAACCAAAATGTCTTGATCGTCGTTACGAAGATGGATGCGACGGATGATGTCGACACGATCGTTCAGCATATTGCAGAAAAACTACCAGGACCCAAAATCATTCCCGTATCAGCACGAGAAGGAACGAACATTGATCGGCTCCGTCGGGAGGTCCTCGATATCTTAAAAAAGTTCGACAAGGATAATGTGTTCGTTCGTCAGATGGATCCGACCGTTCGAGGCAAGATCGCCAACAACTGGATTGTGGGTGCCGGAACAGCCGCTGGTGCGATCGGTGCCGTCCCGTTCCCGGGAGCTGATATCATTCCGTTGACTTCAATTCAAATCGGCTTGATGCTCAAGTTATCGAATCTGTATGAACGACAGTTATCCAAAGAGAGTGCCAAGGAGTTGCTTGTCGTGACAATTGTCGGAAACTCCGGAAAGACTGCTTTTCGGCAAATAGCAAAGTTAGTTCCAGGGTATGGTGCCGTCATTGCAGCGGGAGTCGCTTCGACCGCTACTCTTGCACTCGGATACGGAACGAAATATGTCTATGAGAATAAGCTCGAGCTGACGCCGGAACAACTGATGGGGTTTGTCAAACGATTCCGGAAGAAGGCAGAAGAGTCGTCAGAAGAGACAAACGAGTAATCTCCCTGTTATTCTATACAGCAATAAAGGGGGAGAACATATGACACGATTACTCGAAGAAATCAAACAGTATCAATCGGAATTCCGACAAAAGGCACCTGCTGAGAAACAACGGTTGATGGCGGAAGCGACAGCTGAGCTGGCTGCTTCCGGTATCGCTAAAGGTCTAGATGTTGGTGATACAATTCCACACTTCACGTTACCTGATGTATCCGGCAAGCCTGTGGCGATCGAGACATTACTCGAGCAAGGTCCTGTCATCTTGACGTTCTACCGGGGCGGCTGGTGTCCGTATTGCAATCTCGAGCTTCGCGCGTACGAACGGGAAATCAATCGAATCCGCGCTCAGGGAGCGACCGTCGTTGCAATTAGTCCGGAGACACCTGATTTTGCTGAACAGACGGCAAACAAGAATGCGTTAAGTTTCCCTGTTTTAAGTGACGTTGATTTACATGTATCCCGTCAATTTGATTTGGTGTTCGACCTGCCAGATTATTTGATTGAGATTTACAAAGCATCGGGACTTGATGTAGCGAAGCACAACGGAAATGAGGATTGGCAGTTACCGAAACCGGCGACGTTCATCATTGATACGGATGGTGTGATTCGTTTCGCAGAAGTCTCATCGGATTATACGAAACGCGTGGATCCGCAGACGATCATCGAGTACCTCGAACAATAAAAGGGCTTGCAAACTATGCGAAAACCAACTCCTAGTGATGCACTAAGAGTTGGTTTTTTTATGATTCAATCTGTTTTATTTGGATAATATAGACATAAAAATGAGTATAAAGAGGTAACCAAACGTATAGATGGAGGTGAAGCGTCGCTCCTAGTCTATCGGGAGTCCGCGTCGATATGTATGCCATTCAACCAATTTTCAAAGAACGAATTTGGGGCGGTCGACGTTTAGAGGCGTTGTTTCAGTTTGAGTTACCAGAAGGACAAATTGGAGAATGTTGGACAGCATCCGCCCATGCGAGTGGTCGGACGCACTTCTTAGATGGACCTGATCAAGGAAAGACGCTAGTTGAACTATGGCGAACGAAGCGGACAGAACTGTTCGGTGATTATCTGCTCGATGCGTTCCCGCTACATGTAAAATTGCTAGATTCGTCCGCCTACTTATCGGTACAAGTTCACCCGAATGATGAGGAGGCACGACGTCTTGAAGGAGAACCGTACGGCAAGAACGAATGCTGGTATATCTTAGAGGCTGCACCAGAGGTAGAGATCATTCTCGGTCACAATCTACAATCACGAGATGCATTATTGCGGTGCGCGCAAGAAAAGGACTGGGAGACGTCACTTCGCCATCAAAAAGTGAAACCTGGCGAGTTCTATTACATTCCGAGTGGTACGATCCACGCTTTAGGACCAGGCGTCGTTCTTCTTGAGATTCAACAGATGAGCGATCGGACGTACCGACTATATGATTACGACAGATTAGGAGATGACGGGAAACCGCGAGAATTACACGTTGAGAAGGCGATTGCTGTCACAACGATTCCAGATGAGCCGTGGACGAACCAATCAGAGACGATCGTCAAGGAGGGGGGCGTCATGACGAAGCTGCTGCAGGTGCCTTCCTTCACGGTCATTCGTCATGAAGTGAGCGGTCGGTACGCATTGCATGATCATCCGGTCTTTCGTTTATTGACTGTCATTGATGGTCAAGGAGAAGCGCGACAAGGGAATCGCGTGATTCCTTTACAGAAAGGAAACCAATTCTTTATACCGCGTCGATCGGGGGGTTACGAAATATCTGGATCCGTGACGTTCGTGACGAGTGAGGTGTTTTTAGACTAAAGCAGACGAAAGGGCACCAACAGAAGGTGCCCTTTCTAACATTATGGTTTGGACCGGATGGAGGTAGGGAGCGGATAGTTATCCTGCTCTGTCCAATCGATCGAGTATTTAATTTCAATCATGATCAAGTCTTCTAGTGTGGTCAGCGTATGCGGAACACCTTGTGGAATATGCACGACGGAAGTCGGTCCGAGCTGCTGTGACTGACCATCGATTAGTGCTTCTGCCCGACCTTGTAAGATGCTCCATGTCGAGTCGGTATGCGCATGATAATGATGACTGATTTGCTGATGTGCCTTGATATGAAGCCGTCGGGTCACAGCATAACGTCCGTCCTCTAGTTGCTGTTGATATAAAATCGTCGCATAGCCCCAGCGTTTCCATTCAAATTGTGGTGGCAAGGTATCATCCGTCAAATATTCTTTTAAGGCAGGTGTCTCGTCTTTGGACGCAACGAGGACACCATCTGGACTCACCGACACGATTAAGTTATCGAGTCCGATTCCAAGGACCGGAACCTGCAATTCATTGACGATATGCGTATTTTTCGAATGGAGCATCCGGGCGTTTCCATGAAGCGGATGCGGCATCTCTTCCGTTAATGTATTCCATGTTCCGAGATCTTTCCAGTAACCATCATACCGGTGAACGAATAAGGAATCGGTCTTTTCGACGACCGCATAATCAAAAGATGTCTTTTCTAGTGCCTCATAATTCGAACGGAGCGCCTCGAACGTCGTCGGTACAGCTTGTTCTTCTAAACATTGCATTAAGAAGTCAAGGCGACAGGCAAAGACACCACAGTTCCATAATGCACCTTGTTCAATTAAATCAGCCGCGACTTCAACGGTCGGTTTTTCCTGGAAGCGATCGACGATAGACATGTTTTCAGATGTCTGCGGAATGATATAGCCGTACTTTGACGTCGGATGCAACGGTTCGACACCCATTAGATGGAGTGCATCCGGATGTGCTTGAACAGCTTGATCGAGTTGCTCGAATCGCTCAAAGAACGACAATTCAACGTAAGGATCGACCGGCATGATGACGACCGTCTCTTCTGAATCGATTCGCTCTGCTAGATAACTCGTTGCGAGCATGATGGCAGGGAACGTATCGCGACGTGACGGTTCCTGAATGATGGAAGTACGGAAGCCGAGTTGATTTTCGATTGCATTGACTTGTGAACTCGTCGTTGTAATGACGGTCCGATCGTCCAGACCTACTTCCTGAAGCTGTTGAAAAACACGTTCCATCATGGACTGTTTATTACCATCGCGATCTTCAAGAATCTTTAAGAACTGTTTCGAGTTTAAATCGTTTGAGAGCGGCCAAAGCCGTTTTCCGGACCCACCTGATAGTAAGAGAATATACATTGACGACCATCCTTTCTTTTTAAAACGGAGGCGATAGCATATGGCACTTTATCTATTAGTTGACTCACATGAACCGACACGACACATTTTACGACGGAAATTGGAAGCAGCGGGACAAGACGTACAGGAGGCAGGTTCAGGAGAAGAAGCACTGTCACACCTCGCATCATCCGACGTCGATGTTTTACTGACGGAACTTCGACTTCCGGAAATGGATGGTGTTGAGTTATTACGTGCCGCTAAACAACGTGCACCGTTGACGAAACAAATCGTCTTGACGGACTACATGCAAGTTCATACATTGCTTGCTGCCGTCAATGCGGGCAACGTCAGTCGGATGATGACGAAACCGTTGAAGATTGACGAACGGGTTCTTGGGATCATGACCCGCATCGGAGATGAGGTCGTGGAAACGAAACAACGTAAACGGAACCTGGGGCAACATTTTACCGATGTGATAATCAATTCAAATCGTCCATATTGTCTATTTTACGAAGATGGATCAATCGTCAGCCAACGTGCCCTAATGATTGATCATCATGAACAGATTCTAGAAGACCAGAACGGTATTCATCGCTTCGAATTCCCGACACAGTTCGGCACGTACATCCTTTATCAATCGCTGACCGGCAGTCTTACGAAACCCGTTTGAAGAAGAGAGACTCTACGCCAATGAAGCTAAGACGTAAGTACATGTAGATGACGCCAACGGTCAACAGCGGATGACGGCTGTACTTTCGTAAATTAGCCTGATGATAGAGAACGGGACGGAAGAAATACCAACGTCGTAAGGCTTTCATGAAGCCACCCTGTTCCGCGTCGAGCGTCGCAGGCATGACATCAAAGTAATAGCGTTTCTTTCGAAGCAGGTCGTTTAATTCGACCTGCTTTTCGTTGTGGTGTACGTAGGTGAACGTCGCGCGACGAATGATTCCACCTTGTTCCAAATAACGAATCGTCGGTTTCGTCTCTTCGAAACTGATTTGCGTCGGATCAAGCTCACCCGATGCGATATACGCCTCGAGCCGCCAAAAACGCGCGGCTACCATCGTATGTGTATCAAGTTGATTCGTTGGTATGTTGAACAAGTTACGTTCAAAGACCTTCACTTGACTGAAGTAATTATCAAAATCGCTGTACGCGCGTTCGGGAATGACGAGTGCTCCGACCTCTAAATGTGCCTCAAGATATAAGAGGCAGCTTTTTAATAACTGCTCTTCAAGTACCATATCGGAATCAATGATATAGAGGTATTCGACATTGTGTTGCTTTAAGCGATCAATCGCAGTCTTGCGGGCGATCCCTCGTTCACCGTGCGGAAGCGCAAGTACTTCAAATCGCGTATCATTTGCGGTCAATCGACGCATCGTCTCGACGGTGGAATCAGTCGAACCATCATCTGCGATGACACAAAGGAAAGAGGCGTGTTGTGTCTGAAGTGAGCGGATCGTTTCCGTTATGATCGCTTCGTTCTCGTACGTGGACATAGCAATTCCAATCATGAATAATCCTCCTTCAGTGCAACGGGTATCAATTTACGTTGTAACCAGTTTCTGAACGCTTGACCTGTGTGATCCCAATGTAACGTCTGAGCAAAACGATGACCAGCTGCCTGAATCATTTCGTATTCTTCTGGGTCACGTAAGCAAGCCCGCATCTCGGCAGCAAGGGCACCCGGTGTCTGACTCTTTGCCATGTAACCGGTCATACCGTACTGGACGGCGTCACGCAGTCCAGGGGCGTCATAGACAATCGTCGGTGTACCGACTGCCGCCGCTTCGCTGACCGTCAATCCCCAACCTTCTCGTTTTGAAGGAAACAGGAGCGCCGTCGCACGACTCATCCGTTCGAGCTTTTCTTCCTCACTGACGAATCCAAAATAAGTGATGGCGTCTCGCATCTCTTCCGGGACGATTGGATGAAGATGTTCGGTAATATACGCCTCGTCTTTTTTCCCGATGACCCAGAAACGAGCCTCGGGATACTCCCGTTTGACGATGACGAAAGCTTGAAGTGCATCATTGATCCCTTTATAGGCTGACATCCTCCCGGCATATAAAAATGTCGGGTGTGCTTCTTTTGGCTTCCAGTCCTCCTCGTTCCAGGGGGTGAAAGAGAGACCTTCTGGTAAAATCGTCACCTCGTCTTTGGAAAATCCGACAGCAAGTAAATCGTCTGCTGTTGACTGGCTGACAGTTAAAGCGCGACCAGTCCGGTAAAGCTGCAAACGTGGTGTCTCCGTCCATTCGCCGATGTATGAAAACGGAGGACGAACATTGATTTGCCAAATTTCGCGCGTCAACTGATGGATGAAGAGGGCTCGTTTTGTTACAGGAACATAAAGGGGTGTGAAAAAGTGATGCGTGTTCATCTGATCGACGACTAAATCAATCGTCGCAGCATGCGACTGGTAATAAGAAAAGGCAAGTGGAACGACGGAGAGTGCGGTACCTCTCCGGATATAAGTGACTCCGTCCAAATACTCGACATCGTGTCCGCCATCGAATGCTGGAGAAAAATGAGTGATCTCGTACTCATCACTGACACGTCGGAGCATCTCGTGGGTGAACACTTCTGCGCCACCCGCTTTCGGATGTTTGATATCGCGCCAAGATAAAAAAAGTAGATGGGGTTTCATGTTACGCCTCCTTCGCTGAATGGGGGTGTCGGGGTAAGGTGAAACGTAAGATCAGGGCGCCGAGTAAAAAGACACCTGCTTGCGCGAGTAACCAAGTCTCGACGGACGAGTGAAAGGTGATCAAGACAAGGATGTAGAGAATCAGAATCAACCAATAGCCTTTCAAGTAGCCGGTTCGGTGTAGCGAGAACTGGACGAGTGCCTCGTATTGAATCAACGTGATGCCGACATAAACGAAAACCATATATTTGATGTAATGAGTTGCCGCGTCGTAACCACTTCCGAATAACATCGGAATCAGATAAGGGACGATCGTCCAGTACACCAAAACAGCAAGAACGAGTCCGCCTAATAAGATTCTGTAAAAGCGACGCTCCCAGAGAAGAAAGGATTGATCCTGACTTTTTTGGCTTAAGCGCGGTAATAACAGTTGGGCGAGCGATAATGCGACGAACAACAGCAGTTGACCGAATCGTAAGGCAACGGAATAATCTCCTGCTAGCTGTGGAAAGTAACGGGTGACAAGAAGGCTATCGAGTGTGAAAAAAAGCGTCATGACAACTTGTGTGTGAATCACATGGACGAGTCCGCTCGCCTTGAGATGCCCGGTACTCGTCGGGAACGGGACTTGCATGAGACTTAAGAGATAGGATGCAATCATGCCGGCCAAGATGAATAATAATGCATAGATAACGTTCGTTTGTTGAATCAAAAGCCATGTGGCTAGGATTTTGACGACGGATTGTGTTGTGAAGCTTGTGAGCCGGTCAGAATCGAGCCGACGTACATCAAGAACCAATATCCATTGAATAGTAGAAAAACGAGACCAAACGCACAGGTCGCCCGAACATAAAACCAAAGTAACGGTGACCACATCCGTTCTTTGCGACGCGTCCAACTCGTCTTTAGAAAAATGAGTCCGACCATGATGCTCATATAGATCAGTGAGAAGAAGAAATAATGGATCCCGGCCGCCATGAAGGCAAAGACAATCGATAGCCCGGTGATATCAAACCATGTCCGTCGACTCAACCGATCAGACAAGCGAAAACCGGGATCGAGCTGTTCCCGAAACTTTGGGTCGAAGATATTGAAGAACAACATCGAAGCGTAAGGGAAGACGGAATACCCACATAATAGATAGATATGTTGAATCCGCGTGATCACCCACGGATTTAAGGCATAAAATAACGCGGCGATCGCGAAAGCAATCAGTGAGAGATAAGAAAAGTGCTTCGAGACATAAACGGAATGGAGTCGTTTCGTAAAAGCGAACATCGATAAAGCAGAGATCGTCAACAGTCCGATGATGAATGACTTGATCAAGACGGGACCGGACGAGCCAAACAATAGACTGAGTAGATAAAACGGTAGGATGTAGAGAAGTCGTGCGACATTCAGAAGCGTCGTCGTGCTCCAGCGGTTGTTCCATGCCCCATAAATTTCTTCTAAATAGCGATGGGAGGACAGTCCGAAGGATAGATCGCTGAACGTCACCATGCCAGAACGAAACAATGGGAAGCTATAAGCTAAGATGAATAAAAACATACCAGATAGGACGAGGATGTCCTTACGGTACGTATACATGAAGTTCTTGAGACGTTGACGGAACGAGTGCATCGGACAACTCCTTTCTGCGAAAATCCGTGCTGAACTTCTTCTCTACAGGAGGGTGATATTCCTAGAAATGGCTGTACTTATTTTAGCAATGAATACGAGAAGTAACGTCCATCCTAAGACGGAGCGTTACGGACGAACGCTTTCGGGTAAAGACCTACAACGAAACGAGTAGGAGGAAAGCGTATGAAATGGAAGGGAAGAGAACGCAGTTCAAACGTCGAGGATCGACGGGGAATGGGAGGGAAAGGAATTGCCGGCATCGGTGGTGGTGTCGGAATCATCCTGCTGATCGTCATCACCTTGATGGGCGGTAATCCAGCTGAATTACTCGGAGACTTAACCGGCGGGGATCAGCAAAATACGACGTATGAAGAAACAGCACAGGAAAAAGAAGCAGCGGACTTTGTCTCCGTCGTCTTAGCGGATACGGAGCGGGTCTGGACGAAGGAATTTAAAGAAGATGGTAAGACCTATAAAAAACCGAAGCTCGTCTTATATACGGATCAAGTCAGTTCGGCTTGCGGACAAGCAGGGAAGTCCGTCGGTCCCTTTTATTGTCCCGGTGATCAGAAATTATACATCGATTTAAGCTTTTATGATGAACTGCAGACGAAGTACGGAGCACCGGGCGATTTTGCGATGGCCTATGTCATTGCGCATGAAGTCGGGCATCACGTCCAGACGTTACTCGGAAAGTCGGACGAGATCATGCCACTTCGAGAGCAAATGAGTGAGGAGAAGTTCAACAAGTACCTCGTTCGATTCGAGCTACAGGCAGATTATTATGCCGGCGTCTGGGCGCATCATGCGCAAGGCGAAAACTTGCTCGAAGAAGGCGATCTCGAAGAAGCACTGACGGCAGCGAATGCTGTCGGGGATGATACGTTACAAGAGAAGGGACAAGGATATGTCGTACCAGAAAGTTTCACCCACGGCACATCGGCGCAACGGGAGCGTTGGTTCCAAAAAGGTTTTGATAACGGCACGATCGAAGGCGGAGATACCTTCAAAGCGAAGAATCTATAAAACGAAGCAACGACAGGTCTTTTGAAACATTTTCCAGTCATTTTCATAAAGAAGAGGGAAGGATTCAAAGGGGAGTGTCGAAGTTGAAGCACATCAGTTTATTTTTGTTGCTGTATACGGCTGTCGTCGTGATGACGTACATCGTGTCACGATTTGCGCCAGACTTGTTGATCTACGTGGTCTATTTCGCCATTGCGTCATTACTTGTCATCACGGGCTATTTGTTGAAACGATTCGTGCTGAAGCGCTAAAAATCAAAAAACCTGTGTTCTGCTTGCGCGGAACTGGGCTAACCTAAAATTTTGAGACAATATAAAACACCTTCGGAGTGGTACACTTTTAAAAAGTACTAACATCGGAGGTGTTTTTGCATGGGCAAAAACGTATATTCAAGTGAAGTGAAGTGAAGTGAAATGGGCAGTAGTCAAAGATAAGCTGAGTGGTAAGTTAACGACGAGAGAAATCATGGAGAAGTACGGAATCAAAAATGAATCTCAAATCAAAACATGGATGAGATGGTATCGCTCTAACGAACATTATCGATTTGATCAGCCAATCGGTAAACAATATACCTATGGACATGGTCCAGATTCTGCGAGTGAGGATGACAAGAGAGAACGACAAATGTCACATCTGAAGATGGAAAATGAGATCTTAAAAAAGTACATGGAAATCGAAAGAGAGTTGAGAAAGAAGTAGTCATAAAAATTGTAGAGTTTCTTCGGAGAAAGTATACAATCACCGCTATTCTTAGCGCTTTGAATGTACCAAGAGCAAGCTATTACCGTTGGATTAAGGAATCTGTGAAAGCACCTTCGGTGCTCGAAAAAACCGTCATTGAACTAAGTAAACAGACGAAGTATCGGAATGGACATCGAAAAATAAAGGCATTATTACAGCAAATCTATCAGTTAAAAGCCAATCGGAATACCGTACAGAAAATCATGCAAAAACACCATCTCCAATGTCGGATCAAGCCGAAGCGAAGATGGAAGTCTCAAGGTGAGCGCATCATAACGGCACCGGATCTCATCAAGCGCGATTTCACAGCAAGTAAACCGAATCAAAAGTGGGTGACGGATATCACCTATATCCAATACGGCAGCACGACGAAATATCTTTCCACCATTATGGATCTTTTTAATAACGAAATCGTCGCATACAAGTTATACGAGCATCAACAAACGTCTCTTGTGATTGATACGTTGAAGATAGCGCTTGAGAATCGAAACTATCCCGAAGGGGTCATCCTTCATTCGGACCAAGGAAGTGTCTATACGTCATACGCCTTTCAAGAATTCGTTAAAAGGAATCACCTAACAAGCAGCATGTCTCGTAGAGGAAACTGTTGGGACAACGCAGTTATCGAATTGTTCCACTCTAATTTAAAGTCCGAGGAATTCCAGTACGTCAAATTTAATTCACTAAGAGACCATGAGGTCTCTGAACGCGTTACTAATTACTTAAATTACTATAACGAAGAACGAATCCAAGAAAAATTAGGCTACCTGACACCGAAAAAATACGGTGTACAGGCAGCCTAATCAAGGTTTTTTATATGTGTCTCATATTGCTAGGTCAGTCTAGAACACAGGTTTTCGTTGTTTAAAAGTAATCTTATGAACGGAACATCGTCGGGTCATCTGGAACGTTCTCCAGGTAAGCGATCCGTCCGTTTTCATCAAGACGTGCGATATCTTTTCCGTCTTGCGTGAAGACACTACCGTCTGCCCGTTTTCCGCAAACTGCCCAGCGTGTTTCATATGTTCCTGGTGTTGTTTCTTCCCAGCCTGCGTACATGTGCTTAATGTCTTGATTCGCCGTGAACACATGACGGACGAACTGTTTCCAGGCGTCGATGCCGTGCTTTGGTTGTCCGTTCAGGACGAACGTGATGTCTGTCGTGAATAAGGAAACGAGATCCTCAAAAGCTTGTGCGTCTGTGCGTGACGCGTCGAATAAGTCGAAATAACGATTCAATACCATAGTAAAAACCTCTTTCTATTCATTAAAGTGTCATCATCCGGTCTGTGATTAACGCATGCAACCGTTCTAAATGTTCCGGTGGACAGGAGGCATCGATCGCTTGACGGATCGAGCCGATCGACTCGCGCTTCAACGTCGATTGCCACGCATCTTCTGCCTCTGTCATCAGATTCGAGAGTAGCCCGATTTCCTGTTCCTGAATTCCCATCAAATCCTCAAAGACACCGCTTGACGCATACAACGTCTGTTTGCCTTCGATTGCCTGATAGACGTCAAAGATTTGAATTTCGTCTGCCGGACGTCGTAAGCGAAAGCCCCCTTTGACACCAGGTACGGAATACAACAGATCCGCCTGGACGAGTTTTCGTAAGAGCTTTTGAAAGTAGGTCGGCGAGGCACCGAGTTGCTGGCTGATGAATTCACCAGGCAAAACGGCGCGATCCGGAAGAAAGGTCAAGAGCAACATCGCATAGACGGATTGCTCGACCCCAGTTTTCATTTGCATGAGAAATCTCCTTTCGTCAAACGTAGATAATGTATATCTATAATAGTTTTATTCGAAAGAATTGTCGAGTCATATGCTCTCACAAAACCGTCACACCTTTTCGACAGCATCTGCATGGCATCCCCGTTCCGGATTCGGTATACTAAATGTACGATATGTGAAAATATTCACTAAAAGTCGTTCACACTTTGTGAAAGGACGTTTGTATATGAATCCATTAAAAGGAATCGTTCAGATTCCACGCAGTATTCTCATTCAATTCATCATTGCGGCTTTCCTGATGGGGGTTGCGGTCGTCGGTCAATCGTACGGCATCGTGTTGACGGTCGATCGAATTTTCCTGAAAGAGCAACCGTTTGAAGCCGTCATTCCGTTACTGCTCGTCGTTCTCGGTATGCTGTTGCTCCGGGTCGCCGTGACGTATTGGAACGGTCGTCTCGGTACGACGTTATCGGCGCACATGAAGCAGGCACTCCGGGAAGCGCTCGTTGCGAAATACACAGGTCGCTCGGTCGAGATGATGCTACAAGGGCAAGCGGGACAGAAGGTCAGTGTCTTGCTCGATGCCGTAGACGAGATGGACAGCTATTACAGTCAATACTTGCCGAAAGTCGTCCAGACGACAATCGTTCCCTTGATGGTCTTGATCGCGGCATTCAGCTATGACTGGATCACCGGTCTCGTCATGATGATCACGGCACCGTTCATTCCGTTGTTTTACATCATCATCGGCATCATGACGCAAAAGCGGGCCGATGCTCAACTCGAGAAGATGACGGCGTTCTCAGGAACGTTTCTTGATACGTTGCAGGGATTGACGACCTTGAAGTTATTTGGTCGCGCGAAACGACAACGTGACGTCATCGAAAAAAGCAGTCTTGATTTCCGGGATGCGACGTTAACGGTCTTGAAACTCGCTTTCTTGTCGTCGCTGATGCTTGAGTTCATCTCGATGCTCAGCATGGGAATGATCGCACTTGAGGTCAGTCTGCGCTTGATTCTGTTCCAAAGCATCACCTTCATTCCGGCGTTCCTGATGCTCGTGTTAGCACCAGAGTACTATCTTGCCTTAAAAGAGATGGGGGCTGCCTTCCATACCGGACGCGGTAGTGTCGCGGCAGCGAAACAGATCGCAGCCGAACTGACGGCAGACGATCGTCCCGTTGCCTTCGGTCAATCAGAACTTTCGATGAACCGTCCACCACGAATCGTCTTGGATGAAGTTGATTTTACGTATCAAGAAGGACGTTTTGCCTTACAAGACGTGACACTCGCGATTGAACCATATCAAAAAGTGGCGTTGATCGGTCGCAGTGGTGCCGGTAAGTCGACTGTCTTACAGTTGATTGCTGGACTCGCGGATCCAAAAGAAGGACGGATTCTGCTCGACGGGATTGAGCGCAGTCATGTGGCGGAAGCAAGTTGGTTCCGTCAGTTGAGCTACATCTCGCAACATCCGTATCTGTATGCCGGAACGCTGGCAGAAAATATCGCGATCGGTGAACTCCGTCAAGCGACACCGGAAGAGATTTTCGAAGCGGCGCAGGCGGCAGGGCTCGAGGAGTTGGTTGCGACGTTACCTGAAGGAATTAATACGGTCATCGGAGAAGGCGGACGTGGTCTATCGGGTGGCGAGAAACAGCGCGTTGCGTTGGCACGCGCATTCTTGAAGCGACCGAACGTCATCGTCTTTGATGAACCGACGACCGGACTCGACGTCAAAACAGAGCGACTGCTCCAACAAGCGATCGAACAGCTTGGACAAGCAGCGACGGTCATCACTGTCGCGCACCGCCTGCATACAATCGAGCGCTCGGATCAAATCGTCGTCCTCGACGGCGGACGAATCGTCGATCGCGGCACCCATGATGAACTACTTGGACGTGATTCGGAATATGCCCGGATGCGGAGCGTCCAGAGAGGGGAGGAAACACGATGAAGGAATTACTAGGAGTCTTTCGGTTGATGGTGAATCAAAAACGCGATATCGCCTGGTCGATCTTCTTCGGTGTCCTCGCCGGGGTGACAGCAGTTGGGTTATTCGCAGCAAGTGGTTACCTGATTTCAAAGGCAGCCTTGTTGCCACCAATCCAGACACTCGCCGTCCTGATTGCCCTGCAAAAAATCTCGAGTCTGACGCGTGCTGTCAGTCGGTATGCGGAACGTTATTATTCGCACCGAGCGACGTTTACGATCCTCAGTGATATCCGGACGTCGTTCTACCGGAGACTCGAGCCGCTTGCACCCGGTATTTTCGGGAAGTACCGAAGTGGGGACTTACTTGCCCGAATCGTTGGGGACGTCGAGAGTCTGCAAAATACGTTTTTACGTGTCCTTTATCCACCGATCGTCTTGTTGCTCGTCTTCTTCTGTACGATCTTTTTCGTCAGTTTCTTCTCGTGGACGATTGCTGGGATTCTATTGCTTGGTCTGATTCTGACCGGTTTCTTGATTCCAGGTTGGTTCGCGTACCGCGAACAACGTTTCGCACGTTCGGTCCGTGTCCGACGCGGTGATCTGTCGACAGAAGTGACGGAGTTGTTCCAAGGCTATCGCGACTTAAAGATTTACCAGCAACTCGATCAAAAAGAACAGGACTTGAATGCCGTCGCAAAACGGTATGTCGAGGAAGAAAAACGGAATGGTTTACATGCTGTTTCGAACCTGGCCCTGAATACGATGGTGACGCTGATCATCTCTTGGCTCGTTCTGGGTGTCGGTGCCTATCTCGTCGCGAGTGGACAACTCGAAGGTGTATTCCTCGCTTTACTCGTCATGACATCGCTGACGGTCTTTGAGAATGCAGCACCGATGGCGATTTTACCAGGCTTTTTCGAAGATAGCCGGCATGCTGCGAAACGACTCGATGAAGTCGTGACCGAGCAAGAGGAGCCAACTTACGACACGTTCGTTCTCGATCAGGCACCATCCTTTGAAACGAACGCGTTGACGTTCACTTTCCCTGATGCACCGCGTCCGGTCTTACGTGACGTCACCGTCGCGATTCCTGCCGGTAAGAAGACGGCGATCGTCGGGGCGAGTGGCTCCGGGAAATCCACGTTACTTCAATTGATGCTACGGATGTATCCGACGGATGGATTAACGATTGCTGGTCAAGACAGTCAGACGGTTGATCCGGAAGGACTTTGGCAACACGCGAATGTTGTCTTGCAACAGAATCATTACTTTTATGGAACGCTTCGTGACAATCTATTGCTCGCGAACGAAGAAGCGGCGGACGAGGCAATGCGTCAAGCACTTGACGATGTTGGATTAACGACGTTTGAATTGAACGACCGTGTATTTGAAAAAGGCGAGAACTTGTCTGGAGGAGAAAAACAACGCTTAGCGATTGCCCGTGTGCTCTTGCGGGAAGCGTCGCTTTACTTGCTTGACGAACCGACGTCTTCCGTTGATGCTTTGACGGAACAGATGATTCTTACACGACTGTTTGAACGGGCAACGGATGCGACACTTGTCCTCGTTAGCCACCGATTAGCAGGTCTTGAAGCGATGGATCAAATCATCGTCATGGATCAAGGTCACGTCATCGAAGTCGGAACGTATGCCGAATTGATGGCGCGACAAGGAGCGTTCTATGAATTAAAACAAGTCGAACAGTCTGTGTTTGCTCCGATTGGATAATAAGTAGTAAAAGATAAAAGGTAATCAACAAATGTTTGACGAACAGAAGGTCGTTTTCCGAATGAAAAATCGGAAAGCGACCTTTTTTGTTAAATGGGAGAAGAAGCAGATTCATCTTTGACTCCTATAGGAAAAGAAAGCAAGGATGATACAAGCAGATAGTTTCTTACATCACACTACTTCTTCATGAAATAAGAAAGAGTCAAAAAGACATGACAGCCCACTTCTGAAATGGTAAAGTCTAGAAAAAAGTGTGGAGGGATTTCATGAATATTGAACAATCATCTATCGTCGTCGATCAAACGACCATTTCATATGATCATTTTCAAATGGGATCCAAACAAGTCTGCTTCTTGATTTCGGGAGCATCGTACCTATACGATCATCCTTACTTCTACTACAGCCGGATGGCACTACTAGCTCGAGGCATCGATGTCGTCTGTATTCACTATGTAACGGAAGAGCTTTTTTCGATGACGGACGCAGAATCGAATGCCTGTATGACACGCCGGGTCGACGCCGTCGTCTCAGAAGTGCTGGCGACGCATCCATACGAAAACGTTCAGTTCATCGCAAAGTCGTTAGGAACGATTCCGCTAGCGGCATTACTTGCTAAGCCAAGTCTACAGACAGCACGCATCGTCTTCTTAACACCCGTTCTTGAAGCCGAAGTAGTCGAACAAATCGCCACCTCGTCGCAAACTGGACTCCTTGTCATCGGGACAGCTGATAAGTTTTATGATGAAGCGGCGCTTGAAACGTGTCGTACCTCGCAACTGACGATTGATGTCATCGAAGGAGCGAATCATTCCTTGGATCAAGGATTCGAGGTCAATCAATCACTTGCGGTTCTCGGACATATCGTTCGTCAAATCGAAGCGAGTTTATTTGAACCGCTCCATAAGTAAAAAATCCGTCCAGCAGAGAGTCTGCTGGACGGATTTTTTAGTATGGACGAAGTAAGGCACGAACGGGACTACCGTCGCCATCAACGAGCGGGAGCGGGACGGCGTTGAGGTGGTAATCACCAGGCGTGATCGCATCAAGGACGAGTCCTTCGAGGATATGGACTCCATGCTGCGCCAGTGCGTGATGGGCGGCCATTTCCTTACTATCGATTGCATCGACGCTTGGTAAGTCGAGACCAATCAGCGAAATCCCGAGTTCCCCAAGACGTTCAGCAAGACTTGGCGTCAAGACGGGAATCGTTTCTGGGAAAGTTGATTTGTCGATCCAACCATCCGTTTTAATGATCAAGCGCTGGACGTCATTTAGCTCAAAGCCATCTAAATCAGCGGCTGTGATTTCTGTACGACCTGGTAAGTAAATGACGCGCGCATGTCCGATATAGAGATCTGGATCAAGGTCGATGATTTTTTGTCCGGCATCGTCAAAATGAAACGGCGCGTCGACGTGGGTGCCGGTATGCAGACTCATCGTTACCTTGCCGACGTTAACGGAACCGGTGTCTGCCTTGTTCCATGTTAATGTCGCTTCAAACGGTGTATCCCCCGGCCACGTCGTGACGTGACGATCCAGTGGTTGTGAAACATCAATCCATCGTGTCATCGCTGCATCCTCCTCATAATGTCGTGCGGACTGACCACAGTTCCGGGAAAAATCTGTGGTCAAGCACACGTCGTAGATAACTGACACCAGACGAACCGCCTGTTCCTGGCTTTTGTCCGATGATCCGTTCGACGGTACTCATATGGTTAAAGCGCCACATTTGTTGTTGGCTCCCGATATCGAGTAGTTTTTCACCGAGTTCATACAGATCCCAGTATTGTTCGACATCCCGATAGACGGTCGCCCAAGCTGCTTCGACACTTTCATTCGGCGTCCAGTCCTGCGTGACATCACGCTCAAGGACGGATTCGTCGATGGGTAGCCCATGGCGCGCCATCGCCCGGATCGTTTCATCGTAGATGCTTGGTGTCTTCAAGTCTTCGAGCATCATCGGATAAAGTGTTTCGTCATGCGCGTAAACTTTTAGCATCTGCTCATTCTTGAAGCCGAGCGCGAATTCGATTTGGCGGTTTTGATACGACTGAAAACCGGATGAGTGACCAAGCGCGTCACGGAATTCAAGATATTCGGCCGGGGTCAAGGTCGACAAAACATTCCACGACTGAATTAGCTGGTGCTGAATCTTTGAGATGCGTGCGAGCATCTTAAACGATGATTCGAGATCATCGTTTGCGACGGCTTGCGTCGCTGCACGCATCTCATGCAGGATCAGCTTCATCCAGAGTTCGCTCGTCTGATGAATGATGATGAAAAGCATCTCATCATGATGCCCCGATAAGCGATGTTGACTCGAAAGCAATGGATCTAGTTGCAAATAATCCCCGTAGGACATATTTTTCTTAAAATCCGTTTGAATCGATGCTTCAATAGACGTAGGATCTGTCTTTGTCATTCCCGTTCATCCCCTTTATCGAATTAATTCAGTTTTCGTTTTTCAGCGGTCTGTGGTTGTTCCGGATGCGCCCGTTTCCAGAAGAAATAGGCGATCGATAAGAACACTAACCACGGTACACCAAACTTCAAGACGATTTGGAAATCTGTGAACCATGTCGTTAGTACGAGTGCGAATAACAACAATGCACCGAGGGCAGTCAAATACGGATAGCCCATCATCCGGACCGGTAACGTCCGTCCACCTTCACGTTCCCATGCTTTACGGAAGTACAGATGGGAGATGAAAATCATGAACCACGTGAAAATCGCTCCGAACATCGAAATTCCCATCATGAATGGATAAGAAACGCTCGATTGACTGCTGATGATCCCCGCGAGAAAAATCCCGAGCGTTGATACGGCGAGTGCGAAGAGCGGTACACCTTTTCGATTCAAACGACCAAATACTTTTGGCGCATACGTTGCCTTTGATAAGGAATACATCATCCGTGTCGAAGCATACAGCTGACTGTTCATCGCAGACAGCGCCGCCGTCAGGATGATGAAGTTCATGATGCCGCCTGCATACGGAATCGATAGCATCTCCATTACTTTGACGAACGGACTTTGATCGACGCCGCCCGCTTGTTGCCAAGGGACGATCATCAACATCAAAGCAATCGTGATGACATAAAACGTCGAGAGACGGAAGACTGTTGCTTTTAATGCTTTCGGTACAGCGACATCTGGGTCCTTCGCTTCACCAGCAGTTACGGCAATCAATTCCGTTCCGAGGAAGCTGAACAGAGAGATGAAGATTGCGATCCAGAGACCCGAGAAGCCGAACGGCATGAAACCACCGTCGTTCGTGAAGTTTTGCGGACCAATCTCAGGACTTGGACTACCGATGACCAAGTAGGCACCGAGCAAAATGAATAGCAAGATGGCACTGATTTTAATGACTGAGAACCAGTATTCGAAGGTTGCGAATGTATTGACTGTCGTGGCATTGATGTAAATCAACGCGGCAGCGAATACGAGAATCCAGACGACCCCGGGAACGTCCGGGAACCAGTATTTCATATAGATCGAAATCGCACTGACTTCAACGCCAATTGCAAGAACGTTTGCAATCCAGTACGAATAGCGGACGAGAAAACCCGCATATGGACTAATGTATCGTTCGGCAATCGTACCGAACGAGCCAGATGTCGGATGGGCGACCGTCATTTCAGCCAGACAGCCCATTAAAAGTAAGACGATGAAGGCACCGACTGCGTAACTGATCAAAACGCTCGGTCCGGCAAGCCCGATCGCGAGCCCACTTCCGAGGAAGAGACCAGTTCCGATCGCACAGCCCATTGCAATCATCGTAAGTTGACGTGTCTTGAGTTCACGCCGTAGTTCAGTAGGTTGTTCCATGGTGTACTCCTTAAGCAACGACTTCGCGTTCATTTGCGAAACGTTCGTATTCTTTATCTTCCATGATTCGTTTGAGTGTCGCGACGACGTCATAGACATCGGTAAACGTATTGTAGAGCGCGACGGGTGCTAGACGAACGATGTTCGGTGCCCGGAAATCGGGGATGATTCGATTTTCCTTGAGTGCTTTACAGATCCGTGCCGCTTCCGGGTGCTCGAGGCTGAGATGCGCCCCACGGCGTTTATCGTCGATCGGGTTTCCGATGACAAAACCGTACGGTGTGAGCTCCTGCTCGACAAGTTCCATCATGTACTGTGTCAGCGCGAGTGACTTCGTCCGGACGGCTTCGATACCGACTTCGTCAAACATCTCTAATGCACCGATTTGTGGAGCGAGACTTAAGACGTGTGGTGTCCCGATTTGGAAAGCCCCGGCGTGCGCCGCCGGTGTCATCGTGTGATCCATGTCGAATTGCTTATCCTTACGAGAACCGAACCAGCCCGTCAGACCAGGCAACGTTCCGAAATGACGTTCGTGGACGAACAATCCACCGACCGTTCCAGGACCACCGTTCAAGTGCTTGTAATTACACCAGTAGGCAAAGTCGACACCCCAGTCATGGAAAGCATGGGGAACGGCTCCGACGGAATGACAACCATCAAAACCAATCAGGATGCCACGGTCGTGTGCCGCTTTCGTTAAACGCTCCATATCGAGAATTTGTCCACTTCGGTAAAGTACCGCCGGCAAGACGATCAACGCGATATCGTCCGTCATCGCAGCGATGATGTCGTCTTCTTCTAAAAAGCGACCGTCACGACTTGGAACTTGGACGAGGTGTGTCTCCGGATCGAGTCCACGTAAGCGAAGTTGGCTTTGAAGGGCATAGATGTCCGACGGGAATGTCAGCGCATCCGCTAAAATCTTATCTCGCCCTTCCGTCGGTTGGAAGAATGTCGCGACGAGTTGATGGAGATTGACGGTCGTCGAGCCGGTGACCATGACTTCTTCTGCTTGTGCGCCGACGAGCGGAGCGTTGAGAGCAGCGAGACGTTCCGATAATTCGAACCAAGGATGACGTCCTTTCATCCAGCCATCGATTCCGAGTTCTTTCCAGTCTGATAGCGACTCGAGCAACGTCTTCTCGGCACGCTTCGATAATAAACCGAGCGAGTTTCCGTCCATATAGATACTACCCGGTTGCAGATAAAACTCATCACGATAAGCAGATAGTGCATCGTGCTCATCCCGAGCAACAGCATCGGTCCGTTTTGCTTGCAATGTCATACATCATCCTCCTCAAATGAATGCTCAATCAATTTTGACAAAAGCGTAGCAAACAAATTGACATTGTGTCAATATTATCGAATAGAGAAAACAAAAGGAGTGAAGGACATGTCATCTTCTCAACCAGAAAAAATCGATAAACGTCATCTGCGTACGGTGCGGACACGCGAGAAACTGTTGAGTGCGGCACGTGACGTCTTCTTAGAACAAGGGTTTCAAACGGCAACGATTTCACAAGTGATTAAACAAGCTGGCGTCGGTTACGGAACCGCTTATGTCCATTTCGAAGGGAAAGATGAGCTACTCGTCGTTTTAATGGAAGATGTTATGAGCCGTTTCCACGCGATCGCGGAACGAACATTCGAACCGGCGACACCGATGGAGGCAAAGGAACGCATCGTGACCCAAGCAACGGATTTCTTACGTCTCGCGGAAGAAGAACGAGCGATGTTACGGATCGTCGAGCAAGCAATCGGCGTGTCTTACATCGTCCGTGCAAAATGGAAAGCGATTCGGGAACGGTTCATTGATCGGATCAGTCAGGATATCGAGTATGCGCAGAAGACAGGACTTGCACGGCAGGATGTCGACCCGAAACTCGTCGCCCGTGGTTGGTTCTTCGCGAACGAGATGTACTTATTCGAAGTCGTCCGTGAAGAGGCGACAGCAACGATTGAAGAGATTGCACACGTCTTAGCGACGATTTATACACAAGGACTCTACCGGATCGAGGATTGATGAACGGACGGGAAGGGAACGTTTCGAAGTAGAAGGGAGCGTGACCGGGATGGCGTTTGATTACGATCTCGATTTCAAGACGACGGATTTTCGTAAGGAGCCGGAAAAGTACCGAGTTGGACGCGGGGAGCAAGGGGTCTTACTCGTCGAACCTTATAAAAGTGAGATTTTGCCGCATTGGCGTTTTAAGACGCCGGACATCGCGAAGGAATCGTCCGAGAAAATTTATGAGATGTATTTAGCTTATAAAGAAGACGGAGACTTCGTCGGCATGGATATGGCGCGGAAGTTCATTCAAATGGGACATACGCGCGCACGACGTTATGCGAATTACAAAGGTGGACGCAAATATAAAGATAAAGAGAAAAACGAATTGCACACACGTGAAATCGACGAAGAAAAAGCGAAATCCGCGGCCATCTTCCAAGAAAAATGGGATTTGATCCGGGCGGATGAAGAGTATTTAGCGTTAAAACGGGAACATCAAAAACAATACGGTTAAACGAATGGTCGCGATTCTCTAATAGAGGAATGGAGTGGGAGCGGTGCGAACAGGATCGAAAATTATTGTGGGAATCGTTATTGTTTTCGTACTAGCTTTAGTTTGGTGGCTCGCATCACCACTTTTTTTGAATGAATCAGTCGATGAAGGACTGCCGCCAGGTTCTTCGACAGTGAAACAAAAGGAGGAGGAAAGCACTACCGAAACGTCACAACCTTCTCCGGAAGAAACAGAAACTGAATTATCAGGTACATTCATGAACGGTGAAAAAAATTACAAAACATCAGGGGACGTTAAGACGCTAACTGTAGACGATACGTTGTATCTGCGTTTTGAAGATTTTCAAACGACGAACGGTCCAGATTTGTTTGTGTATTTAGTAGAGCCTGGTGAAGATACAGCAGATGGAATTCGTCTTGGTGCTTTAAAAGGGAATCAAGGGAATCAGAACTATGTGATTCCAAAAGACGTAGATTTGATGAAACATAGCCGTGTCGTCATTTGGTGTCGTGCCTTTGATGCTGACTTTGGAACAGGTGATTTAAAAGCAAGGAACGAATGAAAAAGCAATGCACTTCCGAATGAAAAGTCGGAAGTGCATTGCTTTTTGATGTTAAGAAGTATGTTCGACTTTTTTAATTAAACGCGATTGACGTTTTTGCCAGATGAACGATCCGATGAACGTCACGACGAGGAAGATCAGACCAAGTGCGAACGGATAGAGAATGTTGACGTCATACAGGATACCTGCAAGCGTTGGTCCGAGCACGTTCCCGATGCTCATGTAGGCATTGTTCATTCCCATAGCAAAGCCTTGCTCATTACCAGCGAGCTTTGAAATCATTGTATTCAAGACAGGACGTAAAATTGAAGTCGCGAGGAAGATGACAAGGGTAATTGCAAAGAATCCACCGTAACTTGATGTCAACAATGATAAGAAGAAACCAAGTGCCGCAATGAACAGGAACAGGTTCAAGACCTTTCCTTCTCCGAGACTACGTGATAGCTTATCGACGATGAAGATTTGAGCAATGACGCTGATGATGCCGGTCGACGTCACCATGATCGCGATGTCTTTCGGTGAAGCGCCGAATTGGTCGTCAACGAATAGACCAAGTACTGATTCGTATGCCATGAGACCAAAGCTCATAACGAGTGTAATGACGAGCGGGACGAAGTATGGTTTCTTAAACGACGTTCCGAGTTTCTTGAGCATCGACCCTTCATCGGGTGCCATCGCTGTTGCATCGTGTTGTTCGCTTTCTTGAAGCAACAAGACGCTGAACAAGACGGCTGCACCTGAGACGATCGCTGAGACGAGTAACGGCAATTTTAAGTCATACTCGGCAAGGAAACCACCGATTCCTGGACCGATGACGATTCCGAGTGACATCGCAGCCGAGACGTAACTGTTTCCTTTTGCGCGTTGATCCATCGTCGTGATGTCCGCGACGTAAGCAAAAATTGCTGGGATCAGGAGGGCAGCACCGGCACCACCAATTGCGCGCGAGATGTAGAGAACCGTGACGGAGTTTGAGAAATAGAAGACAAACATCGAGAGCGTCAAGCCGATCAATCCATAGATAATCATCTTGCGACGACCGTATTGGTCCGCCCATTTTCCGGCAATCGGTGACATGACGAGCTGTGCTCCGGCAAAAATCGCAATCATTAATCCAGCCGCCGTTCCCCCCTGTCCAATCGAAGCTAAGTAAGCGGGTAGAATCGGAATGATAATCCCGAAGCTCCCGACCGCAATAAACATATTGATCATGAGGACCGTTAATTTTTTTCGTTGATCCGCGTGCAAGGGGACCCCTTCTTTCGACCCGCTTTCTGTAGGCGGTTATTTGTTTCACCTTCATTATCTTAGATTCAAGCTAAAGGACCTGTCAATGTAGACGAGTCGAGGATTTGAAAAAGACCCCATCCCTCGAGTGGATAGAGTCTGTTCAGATTTATTGTTCTTTTTTTAATAACCATTTGATGTTCGGTGATAGCAACGGTCGGAAGATCGTCACGACGGGGCGACTCGACAGCAACCAGACGAATCCGGTAGCGAGCAAGAAGGACAGTCCAATCAGTAACAGTGGCGACTCCGTAATGGCTGGCGGAACCGAATCACGGAATAAACGGACGATGAACGAGTGAATCAAGTAGATCGCAAGTGTCTGGATGCCGATCTGGTCGAATCGATCTCCAAATGACCGATGCGGCACGAGCAACAAGACCGAGAAAATCATGATCGTACTGACGGCATAGAGGAACAGTTGAATTGCTGCTCCCTTCAGAAGCGAGACTTCAAATTCCCCGTAGGTGTCGCGGTAGAAGAGCCAGACCGTATCAAATCCGTTTTTCGTCCAGACAATCATGAAGATGATAATCAAGAGAGAGACGATCAGACCGGTCAGTCGACCGATGGGTGCTGTCATTTGCTTTCGCCAGCCGGCGTCAGTTAACCAACCGCGCTCTTTGACGAGATAACCCATCAAGAAGAACGGATAAAAACTGACGACTTTTTGCAACGACAGAAAGTTCGTGATCGAATCTGGATTGGCATTGATCAACAAGGCAAATAAGATACTGACGATCAGCGGGAAACGCATCACCTGGAATGCGGGGGTGACGGTCTGCCAAATGATGATCCCGAGCAGGTACCAAAGCGTCCAATTCGGAACGAGCGGATGGAGTAATCCATCGAGCATCTCACTTAAGGAATCATCCTGCGTGTAGGACAAATAGATTTCGTGAATCGATTGCCAGATGAAATACAGGGCAACGAAGGCGAGGATCCGTTTAGGTCGAACTTGCTTGAAAAAGTAGCCGCTCATGAAGATAAAAGCGGGCATGTGCAACAAGTAAATGACGTTATACGCCATCCGGACGCTATCGTTTCCGGGTAAATCACGGAATGTCTCGATCAAGTGACCAAAGACGACCATGAAAATGAGTAAGACCTTATAGTTCCCAAGCCAATGATCGTACGTAGGGGTAGTCACTGGTTTGATAGGAGCAGTCATTTGTTCTCACCTAGCAGAATTTGATCAACGAACCGGGCACTCGATTTCCCGTCCTGATGTTCAAAGAAATATTCTGCGAATGCTTTGACGTTATGCATTTCAAAGTCTTTGTTTTTAATCCGTTCAATCAACTCTTCCGATGTTTTGACGATTGGACCCGGAACGAATTCCTCGAAGTCGTAATAGAAATCACGTTTTGAGATGTAGTCCTCAAGGTCATACGCGAAGAACAACATCGGTCGATTCAATAGGGAGAACTCGAAGCAAGTCGATGAGTAATCCGTAATCAAGATGTCTGAGACGAACAGCAACTCGTTGATTTCACGATGATCCGTCAGATCGAGGAAGAAGTCAGCGTAAACTTCAGGAATCTCCATCCGGCGGCGGATGAATGGATGCAGTTTCAGAACGAAGACGTACTCCTCATGAAGTGCTTCGTACAGCGCATCGAGATCAAGTTGATCAAAATCATAATAGGCACTCTTCGCACCATTTCCTCGGAACGTCGGCGCGAACATGATGACTTTCTTTTGTTTGAAAACTGGATATTCTTCATAGATACGTGCTTTCGCTTCCTCAATGAACGGTTGATCGAAGAACATATCCGTCCGTGGAATACCGGTCGCGATGACTTGATCTTCGCGTAAACCGAATCCTTCTGCGTAATGACGAGCGACATTATGGGAGCTGACGATGGCTTTCGTATAGTTCCGGTGACTAAGCGAGTTCGCGCTTGGACCACCTGGTTTTCCGAGGCGGCTGTAACCGAATGTCTTGAAGGCACCAACGGCATGCCAGACTTGAACCAGATCACTGCCTTTACGAATATTCAACGGATAGATCATCGGATAGAAGTCATCGACAAGAATCGTCTTTGCTGTCGCTAAGTGATAGGGCAACGTAAATTTATCGCGCCAATCGCGACGAGACTGAAGGTTCGGCTTGAAGAACGTCTTCACATCGAGATCGAGATTGCGACGCTCGATCTCATCCAAGATATAAGCAAAGTTCCCACTGATATCACTCCGAGAATCCGAAGCGAGGATGACTTTATTCTCTTGGATCGGTTGCGTCCATTTCGTGACGTTATAAATCGCCTTAAAGGTAAAACGACGGAACTTGAACGCGCGCTTCTTCATATTCTTCTTCCACTTCTTATAGCGATCGATGACTTGGATTAGACGTTTCGATTCGCCTTTCTTCAGGGAATGGAAACCTAAAGAGTTGCTGTATTCCGAATACTGCACGACAAGTTCGTACTCGAGCAAGATCAAGGCGTTACTATGTTTTGTATCGACGCGGTAAGCGACTGGGATTAACGAACGCGTATCACCAAAAGGCGCTTCATGTAAAATCGTCTGCCCTTGAACGATGGCGAAGAACGCATCAAAATAGCCCATCGGTAATGGACGACCTGTCGTTGTGATGTGATTCAGGTTCAATTCGCCTGTAAAGAACTCTTCCGTCCAGTCCCCCTCAAACGGAAAGCGGCAAATGAATGTCCGTTTGTTTCGTTTATTACGGAAGACGATGGCACGTTCGAGAGGCACCAACGCTTCAGCAGGTTCGGACTGGATGTAATCATCGCCCGGCTCCTCAAGTTCAGGTTGCTGTTGCGATACAGGATTTTCAAATAACGTTTGTTCGGCACGCAAAAAATCAGTCAATCCACTTAAACGTGCTTCGAAACGGAAAGTCGTTCCAGCTAATTCCAAGTAGTTGACCTCGGCTTGTAAAGTAGGCGCAAGTGTCTCTTCTGTCAAAACCATCTCTCCTCGCTCGAATAATTACATTACATTTACACAATAATGATAAAATTTTAAAATCCATGTGAACGTAGTATAGTGAAACTAGAAATCACCACTCATTATATCGTGAGACATTAAAATTGATAGGGATTTCTTTATTTTTTTGTGTTTTTGTAAAATAACACTTCAACACAGACTGCATCATTACACATACCCTGAACGTTAGGGAGAGAAAACCGAAACACGATTATTTCATAAGGGAGGGAAGCAGGTCGTCTCGTTTGGAAGAAATAACGAGACACTGCGCCAGAAGATGATTTATGCAGCCATTTTAGCTGGAGGAAAAGGAACACGGATGGGGAATGTCGATCGACCGAAACAATTCTTATCGATCGGAGAACGTCCAATCATCGTCCATACAGTAGAAAAATTCCTATTACATGAGGAGTTTGACCGCATCATCATCGTCACACCGACTGCTTGGATTAACTATACGCGCGATATTCTAGAGAAATACATCGGAAAAGATGAGCGTCTTGTCATCACACCAGGTGGACAGGATCGAAATGAATCGATCATGGCAGCGGTGAACTGGATCGAAGAGAAAAACGGTCTGTCTGATGAAGATATCATCGTTACACATGATGCCGTCCGCCCTTTCTTGACGCACCGCATCATCAAGGAAAACATCGAAGCGGCACAAGAATTCGGTTCATGTGACACGGTCATTTCAGCAATCGATACAATCGTTGCTTCAACGAACGGTAAAACGATCACGGATATTCCGGTTCGTGATCAGATGTATCAAGGGCAGACACCACAAAGTTTCCAAATCACGAAGTTGAAATCGCATTATGAGTCGCTCTCAACGGAAGAACGGGCGATTTTGACGGATGCGTGTAAGATCCTTCTTCTGAAAGGGGAAGATGTGGCGCTCGTCACAGGGGAACTATTCAATATTAAAGTGACGACACCATACGACCTACGGATTGCGAATGCTATCTTGAAGGAGCGGATTCATCAATGATTAACCAAGTCTATCAACTCGTCGCCCCGCGTCAAATCGAAGTGACATATGATGAACGGTCATTGAATACGGATCGTGTTGTCGTGCGTCCCACGTATTTGTCGATTTGTCACGCGGATCAACGCTACTTCACGGGTAGCCGTAGTGCGGAAGTATTGGCGAAAAAATTACCGATGGCCATGATTCATGAAGGCATCGGAAAAGTCGTGCATGATCCGAGTGGAACATTCAAGAAGGGGACACTTGTCGCGATGGTTCCGAATACACCGACGGAAGAAGATGACATCATCGGTGAAAACTATCTGCGGACGAGTCGTTTCCGTTCGAGTGGATACGATGGATATATGCAAGACTATGTGTTCCTGAAAGCAGATCGTCTTGTCGAAGTACCGGCTGATCTTGACCCTGAAGTCGCGGCATTCACCGAGCTCGTCAGTGTATCGGTCCATGCCTTGACTCGTTTTGAAAAGATTGCCCATCCTCGTCGGGAGACATTTGGAGTATGGGGGGACGGAAACCTTGGTTTCATCACAGCACTTTTGCTACGTAAGTTGTATCCGGAAGCAAAATTACTCGTCTTTGGTAAAACGCAGTCGAAGCTTGACTATTTCTCGTTTGCAGACGAGACGTACCACATCGACCAGATTCCAGCCGATGTCTCCTTCAACCACGGTTTTGAATGTGTTGGGGGAATTGGCAGTCAATACGCGATTAATCAGATGATCGACTACATCATTCCGGAAGGCACGATGGCATTGCTCGGCGTATCAGAAGATGCCGTCGCGATCAACACACGGATGATTCTTGAAAAAGGTCTTCGTGTCTACGGTTCAAGTCGGAGTACGCCGGCAGATTTCGCACGGACGATGGAGTTATACCAAACACATCCTGACATTCCAGCTTATTTATCAAACCTTGTCTCAGGTGTATTCCAAATTCGTCAAATCGAGGATATTCATAAAGCGTTTGAAAATGATTTGACGAATCGGTTCGGAAAGACGGTCATGGAATGGTGCATGTAACGAGATGCATTGAAAAAGAGGAGAATCGTCTATGAAACAAAAAATTCGGTTACTACAACGACGGACGGTCCACTATCTGCTTGCTGTGACGTACTGGTTGACGAAACGGTTACCGATTCAACCGAAAAAAGTCGTCTTTGCAACGTACCGTTCCGATCGTCTTGTCGATAACTTTCGTGCCGTCTACGATGAACTAGAACGACGCGACTTAGGGTATGAATACGTTTTTTTGTTAAAGCGATTCCCTCAATCGTTGGCGGGACAAATTCAATACGTCTTTCATATGATGCGAGCGACGTATGAATTAGCGACTGCCCGTTACTTCATCATCGATGATTATTATTACCCTGTATATGTGTCATCCTTACGGGAAGGGACAGAAGTCATTCAGCTATGGCATGCTTGTGGAGCCTTTAAAAAGTTCGGCTATAGTGTGCTTGATAAATCCTATTCACCGGATGATGATTATTTGAAGATGGTCCAGATTCACCGGAATTATAGTAAGGTCTATGTTTCCGGTGAAGCATGTATCGCCCCATATGCGGATGCTTTTGGAATGGAGCAGAAACGGATTTATCCATTAGGGGTTCCACGGACAGATCAGCTACTGAACACAGCACGTCAAACCCGTGTTCGAGAAAAGTTGTATGATCGATATCCAGAATGGCGTAAGAAACGAATCATCTTACTCGCGCCGACATTCCGAGGAAATGGACAGACAACGGCACATTACGATCAAGAGCTCGATTTTGAGAAATTTCGTCGGGAGCTTGGACCGGATACGGTTCTCTTGCTTCGCATGCACCCGTTTGTTCTCAATCCACCAGTCGTACCGGACGCGTATGCGGATCAAATCATTAACATGACAGACTATCCGGACATCAATGATCTGATGCAGATTGCGGATATTCTGATTACGGATTATTCGTCTGTCATCTTCGAGTTTGCCTTGTTGCAAAAGCCGATGATTTTCCTCGTCAACGATCTGCAGTCGTATAAAGCAGAACGCGATTTCTATTTCCCATATGAAACTTTT
This sequence comes from Exiguobacterium sp. ZWU0009, assembly GCF_000798935.2. Classification (NCBI taxonomy): domain Bacteria; kingdom Bacillati; phylum Bacillota; class Bacilli; order Caryophanales; genus Exiguobacterium; species Exiguobacterium sp. ZWU0009. The sequence goes on from NZ_CP018057.1 coordinate 214,163, forward strand.
GTACCGGGACCAATCGTGTCGACGTTCGAAGACGTCATTGCTTGGATTAAACGTGGGCAATTCGATACACATAAAATTGAGACATTCGCGAATCAGTTCTTTACGTATCAGGACGGAGAAGCGACCAAACGAATCGTCGATCATATATTATATGACACGATTCCAGAGGCGCCTGTCTATACGAAAACGCCAGTGTGAATACAGAAAAACGTTCCGATTGCGTCTCCGTTTGGGGAGAGAGACGTCATCGGAACGTTTTTATTTTTGAATTGGGGCTTGATTGGCGCGAGCAGGGGTAGCTCGCAGAATGCGCACCTCTTAAAAGTGCGTCAACTTGTCCTTTGCGGACGTTCTCGGTTTGACAGGTGGAACGATGGCAGGCCAACCAATTTGAATGACACCGAGAACGCGTTCGTTTTCAGAAGCGTCAACGAGTGAGGCATACTCTGGTGTGAACCAGTGTTTCCCGCTCTTCCAGCAACAACCAAGACCTCGTTCTGTTGCTACCAATTGCAGATTTTGAATCATCGCAGCTGTTGCAAGTGTATCCTCTAGCTGTTGATCTGGTGTCCCTTGTACCTGACAAAGTACCGTTAAATAAACCGGGACTTCCCGTAATTTTTGTTCAGCCTGTTGACGTTGTTCAGACGTTTTCGTCTCGAATTGACCACGTGCTGTCAGCAATTCCATCAAGGCATCGACATACCGTGTTTGTCCGTCTTCGATTGCGAGAACAAAGCGCCAAGGCTCTCGTAATTTATGATTCGGGGCATAAATCGCCGTGTCGAGTAATGCTTCTACCAATTCGACCGGAACGGGTTGTTCCGTATAGGACCGGATCGACCGGCGTGTTTCAATCACTTGTTGGGCATGCATCCGTTTCATCTCCTCACTGAGTACTTTTTCACTATAAATGATAACGATTATCATTGTCAATGTTATTTGTCAGAAAACAAAAAAGACGATTCCCAAGAGGAAATCATCTTTCGTTAGATTCGGATTAAGAAGCTTTTCGTTCCTCGTCTTGATCTTGAGCAACAGTCGTTAGTTTCTTTTTCATAAGACGAATCCGGTATAGGGCAAATAGATAATGGGCGAAATAGATCGTAAAACCAAGGAAAATCGTCAGTGCTACATGAATTTGAACGCCGGGAACAGCATGAAGCTGAATGAAGAGCAAGACAGCCATTGCCATCGTATAAAGCACCATTTCCACCGATTGTGGCATGACGCGTTGACGTTTTAAGAAAAAGGAACGCATAAGTGGCAGGACGACGAGACTGACGAGACGATCAACCAGTCCGATGACGAGGACGCTGATCACCATCGCTAAACCATTTTCAAAAGCGATTAACCGTGGGAAGACAAGATAAGTGACGAGTAATAGTGGTCCAACTAATAAAAAGATTGAAATCGAGGCACGTGCGAATACGAAGAGCCCGTTGACACTTGTTAAAAAGGCACGAACGATCTTTTGTGACCAAGGGGATGGTCGACCAACTTGCCAAGCAAAACAACAAGCAAAGATGAACGCATAAAATTGCAGAAAGGCAACCATAAAGCATCTCCTTTAGATATGAAACTCATTGTCCCTAGTGTATCGATTTTAAGGCTGAAGTGCAAAGAAGAACTTTTCGTAAAGTATAAGAAAAGACCAGCTGATAGGACATCAACTGGTCTGTCGTCAATCAATCTAGATTCGGTTCTTTTTTTCCGTGCAAGAAGAAGGACAGAATCAGTGCAAGCGCAGATAAGACGGTCGCAATCCAGAACGCATCGGTGATCCCTTGGATTGTTGCTTGTTTCGTCAGCATCGTAAACCAACTCGTCGAAGCGGCTTGTGAGCTACCCAGCTGTTGTCCAAGATCGTTTAAATGTTGCGAAAGCGTTGGGTCGAGCGTCGTGAACTGATTCGCGTCGTCTGCTAAATGAGCCGTCGTTTGACGGGTCATGACGGTGACGAGAATCGCGGTTCCGATAGATCCAGCGACTTGACGGAGTGTGTTTTGCGTCGCGTTTCCGTGTGGGATCATCTTCATCGGTAAGGCATTCATACCGGCAGTCATGATCGGCATCATGATGAACGCCATACCGAATGACCGAAGCATGTAGATCCCCATGATGGAGTAATACGACGTATCCATGTTCAATTGCGTCAGTTCCCATGTTCCGTAGGTCATTAACGTCAAACCGAAGATGGCAAGTGGACGAATACCGAAACGGTCAAATAACCGACCGGCAATCGGTCCGGTGATTCCCATGATCAGTGATCCGGGTAAGAGGAGCAGACCGGAGTCGACCGGTGAAAAACCGCGAATGCTTTGAAGGTAAATCGGCAAAAGTAACATCCCGCCGAACAAAGCCATCGTGACGATGACGTTGATGAAGAGGGTGAACGAAAATTCCGGTACCTTTAACACGCGAATATTCAACATCGGATCTTCCATCGACAGCTCACGCATCGCAAAAGCGGCAATTCCAATTAAGCCGATGACGATCGTGCTGATGACGATCGGGCTATCCCAGCCGTCATTCCCGGCTTCACTGAATCCGTAAAGGAGACTCCCGAATCCGATCGTACTGAATAAGACGCCCAGTGCATCAAAAGAAGGTTTCGAGAGGGGCTGTGTCAGTCGGAACCAGGCAGCACCAAGTAACAATGTCACTAATCCAAAGAACGACATCGCGTAAAACATGACGTGCCAATCATAGTTTTGGATGACATATCCCGTGATCGTAGGTCCGACAGCAGGAGCGAGAATCATCGCGATTCCAAGCATCCCCATGGCAGCTCCGCGCTTATGCGGTGGGAACAACGTCATGAAGACGTTTGATCCGAGTGGCATCAAAATACCAGCCCCCGCTGCCTGAACGACACGACCGATCATCATGACCGGGAAGTTCATTGCCATCGAACAAATGATGGATCCGAAGAAAAAGAGCGTCATCGAAGCGAGGAACAGCTGGCGGAACGTATAGCTTCGCATCAAAAAGGCACTGATCGGAATCAAAATCCCGTTGACGAGCATGAAGCCTGTCGTCAACCACTGGGCAGTGGAAGTCGATACGTTGAAATCATTGATTAGAACCGGTAACGCGACATTAATCAACGTTTGGTTCAAAATAGCAATGAACATACCGATTAGTAAGACCGTCAGTACTTTCGGAATACTGACGTTTTCAGTCGATACCTGTTTTGAAGGTGTTGCGACTGGTGGTGTCACGGTCATCGTCGGTTCCGTCTCGAGGGATTCCTCAAGTGTTGGTCCGTCAGTCGCCAGTGCCATGTCGGATGGGCGACTTCGACGGGCAATCCAGTTGACGCCGATGATGATCAGAATCGTGAACGCACTGTATCCGAACAAGAAGGTAGTAGACATGAACGTCCCTCCTTAATCCTTATGAATGCGGACGGTCACATTCATACCAGGTCGAATGTCGAGTGATTTTTCTTGCGAGAGTGATACTTTAACGGGAATGACTTGTGCGACTTTCGTGTAGTTCGCGTTTCCGTTTGAAGAAGGCATCATTGAGAACGTAGAAGCCGTCGTCATCCCGATTTGCTCGACTTCACCAGAAAGTGTCGTGTCCGGGTAGCTGTCGACATAGACATCTACTGTTTGTCCGACTTTGATTTCATCGATTTCTGTTTCTTCGATGTTCGCTGTGACCCAAAGGTCGTTTAAGTCAAATCCGTAAGCAAGTGGTGTACCTGCTGCGACGAAGCCATTCTTTGTCGCCATCGACTGAACGATTGTTGCTTTCGCAGGCATCGAAACAGAAAGATCTGTCGTTTTTTGTCCAGCTTGTGCAGTCATGATGTGACCAAGTGTTGCACCGCTGTCGAGCGATTCGCCTGTTTTTGCCGACCAGTCTGTTAATTTACCGGCGCTTGGACTCGCAATCGTTATCATTTTGCCATCGATTTTTGCATTGTCTGTTTTGACATAGCTCGTTGCTTGATCGTAATAGTAGTATCCGACAACACCACCACCAATCAAAACGATGAGTGTCACGATATTGATGATTAATAGTTTTTTCATACTCATGGGTGTGTTTGCATCCTTTCTTGTGTACAATCGATTCAAAAAAAGTACTCCTCTGGGGGGAGGAGTAATTAATATAGTTAATTATATGGATAGTTAGGTAACAAACAACCGACAATTTCCGACAAAATGTCGGAAAAATAGATGATAACGGATTCATTAATGAAAAGATGATGAAAAAGGAGTGAAATATGGATGAATGAGAGCCGTGATCCTCGACCAAAACGGTCACGTGACCGTATTACAATGGTATTATTTCGTTTACTGAAGACGCACAGCTTCTCAAGTATTACGGTCAAAATGTTGACGGATGGAGCCGGTGTGAACCGTTCGACCTTCTACGCACACTATACGGATAAGTATGATTTGCTTGACCAAATCGTTGAGGAGCAAATGAAGGCACTTGAACAAGCGATTCGGATCACCGGTACAGGAACTGCCTTTCCGACAGTCGAGCAGGTGAGTCGCTATTTTGCTCGGTTATTCATTCATATCGAAGAAAATGAATTATTCTATCAGACGATGCTTGTTCAAGGACCGATCAAAACGTTCATCTCGCGCTTTCTCGATACGTTGAAAGAGAATTACCGACTAATGTTTCGACCGCAAATCACAGAAGAAGCTACGTTCGTCGATCGGGACTTATTATTAAACTATGTCATTGGTGGACAGTTGGGATTGTTGATTTCTTGGTTACGAAACGGTCGACCGTATTCATCAGAGTATATGGCAGAACAATTAAGTCGGATGATCGTCTTTGGAACAGTAGAAAGCATCGGTTTTCCTAAAGAGCCGGAATGAAGACGTAAAAAAAGACACTTCCCTACGGAAGTGTCCAGTCAGGTTAAGCTTGTCGGAATGCAAGTTCTTTCGTGTAGATCGTACTCCGATTCCGTCCGCTTTCTTTTGAGTAATACAACGCTTTATCTGCCTGTTGTAATGCTTCAAGTGACGTATGAGAACCACTAGAATGCGCGATTCCAAGCGAAATCGTGATTTGTAGATCAGGTACATCTGCTGTCGGGAACAGGTTACGTGCGACCGTCAGCCGAGCTAGTTCTGCGATTTTTTGCGCTTCTTTCGCCGAAGTACTTGGTAAGATGATTAAAAATTCTTCACCACCGTACCGTCCGACGAGGTCGTCTGGACGCGTCAAGGAAGCAAGAGTCATGCCGAGTTGGCGTAACACATCATCGCCCGCATCATGACCATATGTATCATTGACATGCTTGAAGAAATCGATATCGATGAGTACAAGCGAATAGCCTTGGTCGGTCGAACCGACAAGCGAAAGGGAGTCATCAAGACGACGACGATTGGCGAGCCCTGTCAATGCATCCGTCATGGCGAGTTTCTGCTGATACTGGATGTTTTCGAAGTGACGGCGTAATTCCGTTAGCAATCGAAAAGCGACAAAGCCAGCTAATAAATTAAAGAAGACGTACGCAATCGAGATTTTAAAGAATGTCGACCAGCTGTGCGTCAGGATGTAGATGGCGGGTAACGAATAGAGAATACCGACCAACACCATAAGCTGAAAATGACGCATCGAGACATGGACGAATCGACGAATGATTCCGATTGTCGTGATGAACAAGACGATGATCAGCGTAGATAAATAAAAACCTTCCATTTGATCAACTGGTGTTAAAAAGTAACGTGTCCCAATGATCATCGCACCCGCAACGATGGCGCTTGGAAAACCACCGAACAGCATGGCGATCGCGACGGGAACGATACGTAAATCAACACGGGCGACATCGATTTGGATCCCATTGAACATCAATAAAACCGCAACCAGACCACAGACCGCTCCGAGTATAAGTCGAATGCTCCATTTGGAGTTCAATGAAATACGCGGTTGATTTCGAAACGGTAAGAACAAGAGAGTAATCGTTGTAAACAGTAGACAAAAGTTAATGATGAATTGATTCATGATGGACAACAAATCCTCCCAACTCCCCCAGCTAACAGATTTCCATATATATACTTCCAGTATACTCAAGTAGATAACGGTTAGACAGAGGGAAATCTTTAGATAAAATAGAAAAAACGGTAGAAAATCTACCGTTTTTAAGAAGACGAAGTAAGTGTATCCTCATCCATCGTCTGTAAAATTTTATTAAAAACATGAACCATCGTTTCAAGCTCTTCTTCTGTCAATGTGCCGAAGCGATCTTGTAAATAGTTTTTCCGGACGATTTCGAGATCCCGAAATGCACGTTCACCGTCCTCCGTCAAAGCGAGGACGATTGAACGACGATCTTCCGTCGAACGTGTTCGGGTGACATATCCTTGTTTATACAGCTTATCCGTCAAAGCAGTGACTTGACTCGTCGCGAGCTCAAATTGTTCCGCAAGAAGCGTCGGGCGCTGAGGACCATTTTCTGAAAGGCTTCGTAAGATGAAAAACTCACTCCGGGTCGCCGTTCCTTCAAATAGCCGGTTAAGTTCACGTCGCAGGGTACGAAGAATGACACGCATTTGTTCCTCGAGTCGATAAGTTAGCAAATCACGTTCCTGTGGCATGCAAGCAGCATCCTTTCTCTCAGTGGACTTCTACCATTTAGTGTACTAAACATATCGGATTTTTACCATCGACTACCTGATATTCGAAAAAGGCAATTGACAATTTCGTGGCGATTTGTGTAATATGGCGTAGTAATAACTAACTTAATTCAGTTCTCACTCAACCAGTGGGATGGAGGTTGCAGTTCTTAAGAGTACGGTTACGGATGTCGTCAAGCGACAGATGAGGTGACCTGAAAGGAAGAATTGCCGAAATCAATCATCGCTTTGAAGATGATTGATTGGGATTAGATCAAATAGGTCTAATACTGTCACAAGTCGGGTATCACCTACTTGTGGAGAGCTATCTTTCACGACGGTAGAATGAGGCGCATCCATTTTATTATGTTGCGTTCTCATCTTCCATCTGGAAGATGAGGGCGCTTTTTGTTTTTTCATTCAAAAAGTGTCCTCTCAAAAATTTATTAAAGAGAGAAGCGAACGAAATGAACAATCTAGATGTGAAACAAACAACAGATTCGACAGCAGAAGGATTAAAACGTGGATTACAAGCCCGTCATATGTCAATGATCGCCATCGGTGGAGCGATCGGAACAGGACTCTTCATTGCGTCCGGTGCTTCCGTCGCAGCAGCAGGACCAGGTGGTGCGCTCCTATCGTATGCAATCGTTGGTCTGATGGTCTACTTCCTAATGACAAGTCTTGGTGAAATGGCAGCGTACATGCCGGTCGCTGGATCCTTCTCGACATATGGAACGAAATTCGTCGATCCATCATTCGGCTTTGCACTCGGCTGGAACTACTGGTACAACTGGGCAGTCACGATCGCAGTCGAGCTCGTCGCAGCACAAATCGTCATGACGTATTGGTTCCCGGATGTTCCTGGATTTTATTTCAGTGCCTTGTTCCTCTTACTCATGATTGGCTTGAACTACTTCTCCGTTAAAGGATTCGGGGAAGCGGAGTATTGGTTCGCGATGATTAAAGTCGTTACCGTCATCGTCTTCTTAGTCGTCGGTGTTGCGATGATTTTCGGTGTCTTTACATCGGAGCCACCGGTTGGCTTTAAAAACTTTGCTCTTGGCGATGCACCGTTCGTCGGTGGGATTCCTGCCGTCATCGGAATCATTCTTGTTGCTGGATTCAGTTTCCAAGGAACGGAGCTCGTCGGGATTGCCGCGGGTGAGTCAGAAGACCCGAAAAAGAACGTTCCTAAAGCAGTCAAACAAGTTTTCTGGCGTATCTTACTTTTCTACGTCTTCGCGATTTTCGTCATCGGAATGCTCATTCCGTATACGAGTCCGAACTTGGTTTCGAATGACATTACGGACGTAGCGGTTAGTCCGTTTACGCTCGTCTTTGAAAAAGCAGGTCTTGCGTTCTCAGCAGCACTCATGAACGCTGTCATCTTGACGTCTGTTCTATCTGCCGGAAACTCAGGCATGTATGCTTCGACACGGATGCTGTATACACTTGCGCGCCAAGGCGATGCACCGAAGTTATTCGCGAAAGTCTCGAAAAACGGTGTACCCCGTAACGCCTTGCTTGCAACAGGTGCAGTCGGTGCGCTCTGTTTCTTGACGTCGATGTTTGGTGGACAAGTCTACCTGTGGTTACTCAATGCTTCCGGGATGACAGGATTCATCGCATGGCTCGGGATTGCGATCAGTCACTATCGCTTCCGTAAAGGATTCGTTGCACAAGGTCACTCGTTGAAAGACTTACCATATGTTGCACCAGCGTTCCCGTTCGGTCCGCTGTTCGCATTCGGTCTTTGTTTCCTTGTCATCGTTGGTCAAAACTATGCCGCATTCCTCGCTGATCAAATCGATTGGGTCGGGATTGCTGCGACGTACGTCGGTATTCCATTGTTCCTTGCCTTCTGGTTAGGACATAAATTCAAAAACCGGACGTCGATCGTTCGTTATGACGAGATGGACTTCCCAGAACATCCGCGTCAATCGTAATGTGTGAACCACCTTCTATAATGAAGGTGGTTTTTTTATTTCTTTAAATGAAAACGTTTTCTAAAATATAGTTTTGGAAAAGTATAAAAAAGGAATCAATGAATACATATTACAAGAATAGAAAACATGAATGAAGAATAGGGGGGAGACACATGACTACATCTGAATTATTTTTCACATTAGGTTCTGCAGCGTTTTTCATGTTGCTCGTTGCCTACATATCCTATCGATTGACGCGTGGGAAAACACAAGGCGTCGATGAATACTTCTTAGCGGGGCGAGGTCTAAGTGGCGTTTTCATTGCCGGATCATTACTACTGACGAATTTGTCGGCAGAACAGTTGATTGGACTCAATGGACAATCCTTCATGGGGAATATGTCGAGTATGGCATGGGAAGTTACGGCGGGATTTGCTGCAATCATCATGGCCATCTATCTGCTCCCGAAATTTCTCGGGCTAGGTATCTCGACATTACCGGAATACTTAAGTCACCGGTATGATGAGACGGTTCGCCGGATGACAGTCTTACTCTTTTTACTTGGATATATGTGTGTCACGATTCCTTCGATGCTTTATTCGGGTGGAATTGCTGTCTTGCAGCTGTTCGATGTTCCGGAATTATTTGGTCTCAGTTATACGCAATCCCTTTGGTTAGTCGTCTGGGTCGTTGGAATCATCGGAGCGATTTATGCAATTTTTGGAGGACTACGTGCGGTGGCTGTCTCCGATACCTTGAACGGGATTGGGCTTGTCTTCGTTGGATTCCTAGTTCCGGTGCTTGGCTTTATCGCGCTGGGTGACGGGAATTTGCTTCAAGGAATGAAGACGATTGCGACTGTGCAACCGGAGAAGCTGAACGCAATCGGAAGCTCAACCGATGCCGTTCCGTTCTTTTCGATTTTCACGGGCATCCTATTTGCGAACTTATTTTATTGGTCACTCAATCAATATGTCATTCAACGTGTGCTCGGGGCAAAAGATTTGAAGGAAGGACAGAAGGGCGTCTTAATGACAGGCTTCTTGAAGTTATTAGTTCCGATCTTCATGCTGATTCCTGGGATCATTGCCTATCACTTATATGGGAACACACTAACGAGCGGTGATCTATCATATCCTCGACTCATTACGGAGTTGTTGCCGGTCTCGCTGATGGGATTTTTTTTAGCTGTCTTACTCGGAGCTGTCTTCAGTTCGTTTAACTCGTTGCTCAACAGTATTGCGACACTTTTCGTACTCGATATCTATCAGCCGGTGTTTGCGAAAGAGGCGAGTGATGAACATTTGATTCGCGTCAGTAAATGGTTTGGAACGATCGTTGCCTTAATTTCTTTCGTCATTGCGCCGTTCTTGATGTACGCGCCGGACGGCTTATGGAGTTTGATCCGGCAATTCACAGGATTTTTCAACATTCCAATTCTCGTCATCGTATTAATGGGGATTTTCATGAAACGAATTCCGGCGATTGCGGCGAAAATCGTCATTGTCTTTCACGTGTTCGCGTATTACTTATTCGTCTTCGGTTTCAAACAACTGTTTGGCTGGGATCATGGCATTAGCTATATTCATGGATACGGTATTCTACTCGTGATTGAAGTGCTATTCATGGTATTCATGGGGTATCGTTACCCAGCCGTCCAGTCAAGAAAGGTCAATCGACGACAGTCTGTCGAGCTCACTCCATGGAAGTTCGCGATTCCAGTATCGATCCTATTATGTACATCAATCATTTGGACGTACGTTCTGTTTTCAAAGATCGGACTGGCTTCGACAGCAGGTGTCGTGTCGAGTTGGTTCTGGCCGGTCACGTTAGGACTTGTCATTGCGACGATCGTATTATGGCGTGTGTCGCTAAACGCTTGGGAGGTGAAGTACCGGACCTATCTCGAAGAAGAGTACCGTCAAGCCGAATAATCCTCTCGCAGAAGGCATGACATATCAGGTAAGATGAAAGAAAAACAGGAGGCGATCTTCTTGAATTACTGGTACCACTTTAAGCGTGCCTTCCTACCGATCGCATTATTGCTTGTGACGCTTGCCTTGTACCAAATGATTTATCGTTTGAATAACATCTGGTATTCGTTTGGAGGACTTCTTCTTGTCTTTGCTGCGATTTACTTCGTCATGCGTCGTCTAAAAGCGAACCCAGAGGATTGAATGAGCAGGAAAGTCGAGTCCATTCTCTGAACGAGGTAAAATAGACACATACAGAGGAGGGGAAGATAGATGGCAAAAGCAATATTTGCAGGTGGTTGTTTCTGGTGCATGGTCAAGCCATTCCATAAATATGATGGTGTAGAGCAGGTCATTTCAGGATATACCGGTGGTCATACAGAGAACCCGACTTATAAAGAGGTCTGTTCGGAAACGACAGGTCATTTGGAGGCGGTTGAAGTCACGTACGATCCGTCCGTCATTACGTACGAAGAATTACTCGAGATCTTCTGGCGTCAAATCGACCCTACGGATGGCGGAGGTCAATTCAATGACCGTGGTGAATCATACCAACCGGCTATCTTTTATGTCGATGAAGCACAGCGTGAGGCAGCTGAACGTTCGAAAGCAGAGCTTGACGCATCAGGACGCTTCTCACGTCCGGTCGCGGTAGAGATTCGTCCAGAAAAGCCGTTTTGGCCAGCCGAGGAGTATCATCAAGATTATTATAAAAAAAATCCGTTCCGTTATCAGATGTATAGTGTCGGCTCAGGTCGCGCGAAATTCATCAAGGAAGCGTGGAAGGATCACGGTAAGGAAAAAGAACTGAAAGAACGTCTGACACCAATTCAGTATAAAGTCACACAAGAGAACGGGACAGAACCCGCTTTCCGTAACGAATACTGGGATGAAGAACGTCCAGGTCTTTATGTCGACATCGTCGATGGCACACCACTCTTCACATCGAAAGATAAGTTCCAGTCGAACTGTGGTTGGCCGAGCTTCGCTAAACCAATTTCAGAAGAGAAGATGGAAGTCGAACTCGACACGAGTCACGGGATGACGCGGACGGAAGTGCGTTCTGCGAATGCAGATAGTCATCTCGGTCATATCTTCGATGATGGTCCGACCGAACTTGGTGGTCTTCGCTATTGTATCAACTCAGCAGCGTTACGATTTATTCCGCTTGAAGAGCTTGATTCGGCAGGATATGGGGAATATAAAAAACATTTCGAGTAACATGTAAGGAGCAGTCAAACGATTTCGTTTTGACTGCTCTTTTTTCAAATGGAAGGGAGAGAATCGAATGTTTCGACCCGTATATGAAGAGATTCGACAAATGACGATTGCGAAGGTACTTGATTTTTACGATCATGAAATTCGTCAGCTCAATGAGCAAGCACGTCAGGAAAAGTACGACAAGATGAGTTTGAGTCCATTTCGCTTTTTCCGCGGGAGTTCACATCTGTTTTATTATGACGTGACGCGAATCCCTCTTGGTTTTGATACACCTCGTGATAAACCGACGTGGATTCAAGGCGATCTTCACTTTGAGAATTTTGGTGTTCATGGCAATGCGAAGGGAGAGATCATCTACGATATCAATGATTTTGATGAAGGGTACTTAGGATCTTATTTATATGATTTGATTCGCATGGCGGTCTCCGTCCGGTTGTTCGCTGAAGAGGCAGGATACGATCCGACTCCTGCGATTCGAAATTATGTCCTGGAATACTTACACGATTTAAAAAAGTACGCTCTCGGAAAAGATCCGAGTGATGTCTGTTTTACGCGGGATAATACGAAAGGACCAATCAAGAAGTTGATTAAAAAAGCAGAAAAGAAACGTGAAGAATTAATGGGAGAGCGGACGGAACTGGTGGATGGCGTGAGACGTTTTTGTACATTACCGGATATGGCAGCGGTAGATGATCCAACGCGAATAGCGATTGAGTCTGCTTGGTCCTCCTATATCGAGACGATTGACGCAGAGGATCGTCGTGACGAAGCGTTCTATACAATCAAGGATATCGTCCGGAAACTAGACAGTGGAACGGCATCGATTGGTCTTGAACGCTATTACATCTTGATTGAGGGGGAGGGAGGGGAAGAGGATTTGATTCTAGAGATGAAACAAGCTCAGACTTCTGTCCCTTCGTTGTTCCTTCCCGTCCATCGTCCAGAAGCAGAAACAGTTCATCAAGGACGCCGAATCATCACGTCCCAAAAAGCGATGCAGGCACATGAGGATCCATATCTTGGCTACCTGACGATTGGGAAAAAGGAATATTATGTACGTGAGCGCTCGCCATATAAGAAAAAACTAAAAGCAAAGCATATCAAAAGTCAGGAAGACCTTGAGAACGTATTGTGTATTCAAGGTCAAATCACCGCGAAAATCCATGCGCGGGCGGATCAGGACGCCGGGATTAAAGAAAAAATTTTGACACATCATGCGGATGTTGAAATCATCCAAGCCATTGGTGTTTCGGACACCGCTTTTTTAGAGCAAATCGAGCGTTGGTCAGAAGCCTACGTGACACGAACAAAGCTGGATTACCAAGTGTTTTTGGAGTGGGTGAAGACTCGAAAAACAAATTAAAAACCTAACAAACTGAGGCTTGTCAGATGGCTGTGTAACATGTGTTACACAGCCATCTTTTTTGTACGGATTTTTTTGTTTAACGAATGAAAGCGTTCAATAAAATAGAAATAGGTATAATGACCTATATCAATTTATCAGAAAACTTCGTAAATTTTTGATTAAGTTCTTGCGGACGACTCGCTCCGTAGGACGAATCATAACAGGTACAGGGGGAAATACATCATGAGTTTGACGCGGAAAAAAGATGTTTCCGCTATGATTGCTGCAAGTAAACGAAACAGTGGACTTGCTCGAAATCTTGGCGCGATGGATTTAACGTTTTTAGGAATTGGCGCCATCATCGGAACCGGAATCTTCGTTTTGACGGGAACAGGAGCATTGACCGCAGGACCAGGACTTATCGTATCATTCATCTTATCTGCCATCGCCTGTGGTCTAGCCGCTCTTGCTTACGCTGAATTCGCATCAACGATTCCGGTCAGTGGATCCGTCTATACGTACACGTACGCAACGATGGGAGAGATATTCGCTTGGATCATCGGTTGGAACTTGATCCTCGAATATGGACTTGCCTCCAGTGCCGTTGCAGCAGGTTGGTCTGGGTACTTCCAGTCCTTACTCGCAGGATTCAACATCCATGTGCCAACAGCCTTATCAGCAGCTCCTGGAGCAGTCGAAGGAGCCAAGACATACTTCAACCTTCCAGCGTTCTTAATCCTCTTTGCCATTACGGCATTGTTGTCGATGGGAATCAAGGAAACGAAACGTGTCAACAACATCATGGTCGTCATCAAGGTTGCAGTCGTCATTCTCTTCATCGTTGTTGGTGTTGGCTACGTTGAGCCATCGAACTGGACACCGTTCACACCATTTGGTTGGGGAGGTGTCTTCTCAGGTGCCGCGATCGTCTTCTTCGCGTACATTGGTTTTGATGCCGTCACATCAGCAGCTGAAGAAGTCCGTGATCCGCAAAAGAACTTGCCACGCGGGATCATCGGTTCACTCGCTGTTTGTACAGTCCTTTACGTCATCGTCGCAGCCATCATGACAGGAATCGTACCGTACCAACAGTTCGCTGGTGTCGATCATCCAGTCTCACTTGCGATTCAAATGGCGGGTCAAAGCTGGGTAGCTGGATTCATCGATCTCGGTGCGATCCTCGGGATCACAACGGTCATTCTCGTCATGACTTACGGAATGGTGCGTCTTGCATTCGCCATCTCGCGTGACGGAATGTTCCCGAAAGTGTTCTCTGAAGTGCATCCGAAGTACCAAACACCATTCAAGGCGACTTGGATGATCGGACTGGGAAGCTCACTCGTTGCTGGTTTCGTTCCGCTCGATGTCATCGCAAACCTCGTCAACATGGGTACGCTCGCAGCATTCGTCTTGATCTCTGTCGCTGTCTTGATTCTTCGTAAGACACAGCCGGATCTCCCGCGTGCGTTCAAATGTCCAGGTATGCCATATGTGCCAATCGCAGCAATCGCTGCATGTCTCTTCTTGATGTTCAACTTGAAACTCGAGACATGGATTGCATTCGGAATCTGGCTTGCCATCGGTTTAGTCCTTTACTTTACGTTTGCACGTAAGAGTTCGAATTTACACCCAGGAAATATGCCGGCAGCGGAACTCGCTGCTTCGAAAGAAGAACAGTAACACACAAGAAGACCCGGTCGCCTGAAGGCGATCGGGTCTTTTGATGTTATGAAAGTGGAACAGGTCCTTTGACGCGGACCGCATCGAATTCACGACGAATACTTTCATTGGCTTTGGCTTCATCTTCTGCCGACCAGCCGAGTTCGCTACGCATTAAGGCGAGAACACCATCTGCGTACTGTTCAGCGTGAGGGAAATCAAAGAAGACGGCCGAGGCACGACGGTTCAAGAAGTCGCCGGGTTGCATGACGAGTTCAGCTTCTAATCCATATAGAAGGGCGCCGAACCAGTGTAACGGTAATTGATAACGAGCTGCCTCGTCGCCACGTGTCCGAATCAACTCGTAGACACGTTCGACGTTCGTACCGTAACGTTGGATGAGCCATGTCGCCTCATTCGGTGACAATCCAAGTGCTTCTCCTTTTGGTTGTTGTTCTTTCAAGTAGCGGGCAAATCCTTTACTTCCTTGTGGATGACCACCACCAAGCAAGATATCGTGCGTACGGGAAGCGAGGTAAATCCGATTTTCTTCTGTCTTGAATTGGTCTGCGACCATATTGATGATTCGTTCTGCCATCTTCCGGTACCCGGTCAACTTACCACCAGCGATTGACATCAGCCCGGATTTCGAGACGAAGATTTCATCTTTTCGGGACAGTTCACTCGGATCCTTTCCATCTTCATGAATGAGTGGACGAAGTCCGGACCATGTCGATTCAACGTGTTCAGGTCGTAACTCGACGTTGAACATTTGATTCGTCGCCTCTAAGATATAGTCCTGATCCTCGACAGTGACACCCGGCTCAAGAATATCTCCTTTATAATTCGTGTCGGTCGTTCCGACGTAGGTTTTCCCTTCGCGTGGAATCGCAAAAATCATCCGACCATCTGGAACGTCGAAATAAACGGCTTGTTGGAGTGGGAAATGCGCTTGATCGATGACGAGATGAATCCCTTTCGTCAGGTGAAGTGATTTCCCAGCTTTCGAACCATCTTTTTCGCGTAGTTCGTCGACCCATGGACCGGTTGCATTGATGATTTTCTTCGCCCGAATCGTATACGTTTTTTCACTTAAGACGTCACGGACTTCGACACCGACAACTTTTCCATTGTGGTAGACGAGCGATTCAGCCTTCGTATAGTTTACGGCACGTCCACCGTAACCAACGGCTGCCTTTAAGACTTCGACTGTCAATCGGGCATCATCCGTTTTATATTCGACATAACGGCCGCCACCGACCAAGTGTTCCGAACGTAATAGTGGTTCGTAACGTAACGTTTCTTCTTTACTGAGCATCGTCCGGCGTTCATGGCGTTTGACGCCTGCGAGCTGGTCATAGACGCGTAAGCCAATCGAGGTCGAGAAGCTGCCAAACGTCCCGCCTTCGACGAGTGGAAGCATCATCCACTCCGGCGTCGTCACGTGTGGGGCGTTCTCATACACGATGGCACGTTCTTTTCCGACTTCGGCAACAAGTTTGATTTCGAACTGCTTCAGATAACGCAATCCACCATGGACGAGTTTCGTCGATCGGCTCGATGTCCCTTCGGCGAAGTCCTGCATCTCGATCAATCCTGTCCGCATGCCTCGACTTTGTGCGTCAAGCAAAATACCGGCTCCCGTGATACCGCCCCCGATGACGAGCACGTCTAAAAGTTCTTGTCCCATCTCTTCTAACCAAGCTGTCCGTTCCGTACTTGAAAACATCTTGTCTTCCCCCTGTTCGTCTGAATGGATAGTTAGTCTACTTCTATCCATGTACCCGATTTTGCACTCTTTTGAGCACGATCAATGATTTTCATGACGAGTTCAGCCTGTTTCGGAGAGACAGGTGGTGTTGTCCGCTTACGAATAGCTGGCGCGAGATCTGTATAATAATCGCTAAATTGCCCGGATACAAAAGGAAAGTCTTCAATGGGTCCGTTTGCTTCAGCCAACTGATAAGTCGTTCGTTTCGTATCGACTTCATCGACAAAATAGCTTGCTTGTGTCCCGTGTACCATTAGCGAAGGACCAACAGCCGGAACGATGGAACCGATGTGTAAAATAGCGCGTCGCGTACCGAATGCTAAAATCAGATGTGTATAGTCATCAACGATCCCACCTTGCCGTTGAATCGTTTGGTCACAAAAGACGCGATCCGGAATTTCATCGAAGGCGACGAGTGCTTGATCAATCAAGTGTGACCCCAGGTCATACAGTAGACCGGCACCGGGCACGTCCTGTTCGCGCCAACGATCTTCAACGTCTGGACGATAGCGATCATAATGCGCTTCGAACGTTTGAAGAGTGCCGAGACGTCCGGATTCGAGTAAGGTCATCAGCGTTCGAAAGTCCTTCGTATACCGACGATTATGATAAACTGTCAGTAACCGATCGTGTATACGTGCTAGTTCTGTCAACGTTTCGGCTTCTTCAAGCGTGACAGTGAACGGTTTCTCGACGAGTACATCACAGCCTGATAGCAAAGCGAGGCGCGCAAGTGGATAATGTAGTTCATTTGCTGTCGCGATGACGACTAAATCAATCTGTTCTTTAGCGAGCAAGTCTTCAAGTGTCGAATAAACAGGTAGCGTCACGTCATAAGCAGCGACTGCTTCCGGACGACTCGACTGAACAGCGACTAACTGATAATCAGGTGCGTGTAAATAAGGAGCATGTAAATGTTCACCGGCAATACCAAAACCAACTAAAGCGGTACGAATCATGGAAAACACATCCCTTTCAAGTTCATACCCTCAATCTACCACAAGGAGGAATACAAGATGATTACGGAACAACACATCATTGAAAAGATGCGTCAAGCGATGCAACGCATTGAGCAAACGACAGGAGCCGCCCAGAAAGAGCAGATTGCAGCGATGAAGGCGTACTGTGAACTATTACTTGAATCTGAGGCGACATCAAGTTCAACGATATCGCTACCTACGTCAACACCTCAGGCAACACCAACAGTCGATCCGATGTTAGCGCGCTTCATGGGTGTTTCGCAGGATAAAGAAGAAAAAGGGACTTCCTTGCTCGATTTTTGAATGAAATGACGCGATTCAGGGAATAACCATCACAGTTGAAATGAGAAGGGGAGATACGTCATGAAAACAGTAATCGTCATTGGAGCAGGACCAGGGAATGGATATGAGATCAGCAAACGATTCGGACAAGAAGGCTTTCAAGTCGTTTGTGCGGCGCGGACACAAGAAACACTCGCAGCCGTTATCACGGAACTAAAAGAAGCGGGTGTGGAAGCGGTCGGAGTGGAATGTGATGCTTCTCGAAAAGCCGATATCGCATCACTCATCGAATGGACAGAGGAGCAGTACGGACAAGTTGATGTCTTAGTCTATAATGCTTCGATTTTACATCAAGCGTCTGTCCTTGAAGTCTCAGCAGAACAGATTACGAAAGAGTTCGAAATCGATGTGCTCGGTGCACTGCATGCCGCACAACTCGTTGCTCCGTCGATGCAAGAACGGAAAGACGGCGCGATCCTGATTACTGGAGGCGGCGCTGCGATGCAAGCGATCAAATCGTTGCCAGGGCTTTCAATCGGGAAGGCAGGCGTTCGACAAGTGACGCATATGTTACATGATACATTGAAGGAAGACGGTGTCTACGTCGGAACTGTCACGATTGCCGGAGAAGTGAAGCGTGGCACGGCACTTGATCCAAAAAATGTAGCGGAAGCGTTCTATCAACTTTATACGAACCGAAATGAAGTCGAAACGGTTCTATCAGCAGACTAACGAATAACCAAGATAGCATATGCGGGTTCGGGCTTTGACCGGATCCGTATTTTCATGGAAAGGAGCGAAACAAAAGTGAGACGATACGCCATGATGAGTCTACTTTTTCTATTCGTTCTCATCGGTTGTGCACCAGAAGAAACCGATGTGCTTGGCATCAAACAACCGGATGACGAAAAGGTCACGAAGGCGACGGTCGAGCGCGTCATCGATGGGGATACGTTAAAAGTAAAGTTGGCGGATGGAAAAACGGAGGACGTTCGTCTACTCCTTGTCGATACACCAGAAACCGTCAAACCGGATACACCGGTTCAACCATATGGAACGGAAGCGTCAGCGTTTACGAAAGAGACCTTACCGAGCGGAACAGCTATTCGGGTCGAGCGTGACCATTCCCGGACCGATCGATACGGAAGATTACTCGCATACGTCTGGTACGGTGATAAGATGTTGAATCAGGAGTTACTTCGAAAAGGGCTCGCACGTGTAGCGTTCGTCTATGAGCCGGATACACGTTATGTCGATATGTTCGAACAGATCGAACAGGAAGCCAAGCAGTCGAAGAAAAAGATTTGGGAGCACGATGGCTACGTCACAAATCGTGGCTTTGACGCTCAAGCGATTACAGAAACGAAATCCTGCGAAATCAAAGGCAACATCAATCGGTCAGGTAAAAAAATCTACCATGTACCGGGAGGGCAGTCCTACGATGAAGTGAAGCCGGAGCAACGATTCTGTACGGAAAAAGAAGCAGAAGAAGCCGGATTCGTCCGCGCTACACGCTAATGAATGCAAACAAAAAGCCATCTACCGATGGCTTTTTGTTTATTCTACAGGTGGTGAGGGAGATTGATACTGTTGTACTTTATCATCTTCATCAAAGGAGATCGTGACATCGGTGACCCCTTTAAGAATTCGAATTTGCAGTTCAAGCCGGTCCTTGATGTCGTCCGCTTGGGCAATCGTTAAGTTAGGATCCACTTCAATCTCTGTCTCGACATGGAAGTGATCCCCTTCCTTGATGACTTCAAGTTTTTCGATATCCCGAACGGCCTCATCACGTAAGAGAATTTCACCAATTTTAGCAGTCAGTACTTCATCAATTTCACCGAGCGCACCGGCAGCGTTTTGAATAAAGACATTATAAACGACGTAAAACATCATCAGACCAATCAAAATCGATGCAATGCCCTCTGCTTGATAAAACGATGTGTAGTGTGAAATCAGAACAGCGATGATTGCGATGATACCACCGAGAGTCGCAACAAGATCTTCCATGAAGACAAGACGTGTAGCTGGTTTTGCCTGCCCAAGATGGGTGAAGCTTTGACCAACAAGTGTCAACCCTCTAGACTTAAGCCCGGTTTCATGAGCAATCTCGATCATCGCTTTATAAAAGACGCCGACTTCGAGTACAACACCAATTCCAAGTGCCGTCAAAATGATCCAAAGCCCAGTCGTCTCTTCGCCAGGACCATGTGTGATATGCAAGATGCCTTCCCGGATCGTCTCATACGCAAGCAACGCGACGACGATGATTGCAGCCAGTAACACGAGGTTAACAAGGCGACCGAATCCGTTCGGAAACCGTTTCGTCGGTGCTTTTTTACTGAGAGCAGAACCGATATAGACGAAAAACTGATTCGCCGCATCACCGATTGTATGCATCATTTCGGCAAACATCGCCACATTCCCAGTCAAGATATAAGCGACGAACTTGATGATAGCAATGATTGTATTGACGACAGCAGCAGCAAGGGCTGACTTATTGCCGCGACGGATCAATGAGAAAAAAGTGGCCATGAACGGTTCTCTCCTTGTCTATTCAAAATAGGTTAACCGCGTCCTGCTTGGAAAGACGGATAAAGTGTCATCCCACCGTCCGCAAAGAGTGTGATCCCTGTGACATAACTTGCTTCGTCTGACGCAAGCCATGCGGCAACGGCAGAAATCTCTTCTGGTTTCCCGATGTTGCCCATTGGGATCATGCTCTCGACTTCTTTTCGTTGTTCTGGATCTTCGAATTTTTCAGCATTGATCGGTGTATTGATCGCACCAGGTCCAATCGCATTGACCCGAATGCCTTTTGGTGCATATTCCATCGCAAGAGTTTGTGTCATCAATTTGACGCCACCTTTACTCGCAGCGTAGTGGACGAACGTTGGCCATGGAATGATTTCATGAACACTCGACATGTTGATGATGCTACCTTTGACATCGTGTTCGACGAAGTACTTCAGTGCTTCACGCGCACCGAGGAATGCCCCTGTTAAGTTGACGTCGATGACTTTTTGCCAGTCTTCGAGTGACATTTCATGAGATGCTGACGGCATCTCGATTCCCGCGTTATTGACGAAAACATCCAACTGACCAAAGTGTGCGACAGTCTCTTTGACGAGGTTGATCATATCGTCTTCCTTCGAGACATCTCCTTGGACGATCAGGGCTTCGCCACCCTGTTCTTTAATCGATTCAGCGATTTTCTTCGCTTCTTCCGGGTGACTGCGGTAGTTGATGACGACACGCATGCCTTCTTCTGCATAGCGGCGAACGACAGCTTCACCGATTCCCATTGATCCACCTGTTACGATGGCGACTTTTCCTTTTAAACTTTCATACATGATGCTTCACTCCTTCATTATTGTTTCGTAAATCCAATCATGATTCCGCCGGCAACGACTAAAATACAACCGATGATGACAAAGGTCATCTCTTTCTTTGTCTTCGTTTCTTTCAGTAAGAGGACACCGCCAATCGTTGAGATGACGACCCCTGTTTGGGAGAGGGAGAAGCTCGTCGCGACCCCGACTTTTGCCGTCGCAAACAGTAAAGCGACGTTCCCGACAGCCCACATGAGTCCACCAACCGTATTGCCGGCTGTTTTTTTCGTGAAGAGATCTCCTTCTCGTAAAGAAAGAAGAATCGCACTCACGACCATCCCGACAGCTTGTGGTAAGACTGCTTCCCAGCCATTGATATCGAACCAACGGGCAATGACGACGTAGCCGACATACCCGACAGTCGAGATGAGGAGGAGCGTCAGACCTTTTCCTATATTCTCATCTTCTTTACTCTTATCTTCCTTGTAAGACGTGAAAGCTGCTCCGGCAATGATCAATACAAGGGCACTGATTCCGAGAATCAACGCAGTTGTCGTTGACCACTCTCCGAAAGCGAGAACACCGAACAATGATGTTCCGACGAGTTGCATTCCTGTTGAGATTGGCATCGTCTTTGAGACACCCATCTGACGAAAGGCAGCAAACTGATTTTTTTGACCGAGCGCCCAGAAAGCACCAGAAAAGAATCCGGCGATCCAAGCAGTCGTCGACAGCTCTGGGCTGACAAAAAAGAAGGTGACGATCGCGAAAAGCAACGCACCCAGAGTCGTACCGATAATTTGTTGCGCCGTTGAACCTCCGATTTTCGAGACGACGAGCGGCAACGATCCCCACATCAATGCAGGAACGATGGCAATTAAAATATCAATCAAGTGTTTCACCTCTCCTTACTATTATCTCTCTACTTGAAGCTGTACCCCGCGAGACGCGAGGAAAAACCTCGAAGCGCGAAGAAGAGTTATTCTGAAATAAAAAAAACGCCCACCGAAGTGAACGTTTACTGGTATTTCGTTTATCGGAACGGTTCGTCAGCAATCCGAACGATTTGTCGTCCGATTCGGCGACCATTCCATAAAGCGATGACCGCAATCGTCAAGGAAATCCCCATGACATCGTACTGCGTAAAATAATAGCCGAGATAACTAAAAGGTAGGCTGATGATTCCGACGAGTGAACTCGTCCACTGCCGGATTTTGAGTGATTCGATGTTCGCGACGCGAGAGAACTTTTGTTGCTCCATGATCCGCCAACGCGTCGGTTCGCTGAGAGCGTCGTTGACAAGGCGCGGGAAGGCAAGCAATCGCGCACCGTAGGATCCGGCAATCTGTAGGTAACGGTTTTGGTTTTTCCCTTCGTCATCGAGCCAACGTCGAACCATTGGCTTGGCTAACTCGAGTAGATTGATTTGTGGTGAAAGAATCTGAAGGATCCCAAGAATCGTCGAGGCAGCACGACCGAAGAACGCGAACTCGGCAGGAAGCTGGATCGGTTCGTTTCGGACGAGCAATTCGATATCGGATAAGACCTTCTCAATCAGCTTCGTATCGACGTTTTCCATATCACTCTCGAGATAAAACGTGACCGCTTTTTCAATCGCTTGTCGGATGTTTTGCTTATTCGCATTCGGCAACAGGAATCGTAAATCTTCTAAACCATCGACGATCGCATCGTAATCCAAGGTGACGAAAGATTGGAGGATTCGTTGAATCGCCCGCATGTCATCAGGCGTCGTCGCTCCAATCATACCGAAATCTAGCAAAACAATTTTGCCATCAGACTGGACAAGGACGTTACCTGGGTGTGGATCGGCGTGAAATTTCCCACCGAACAGTAATTGCTCACCAGCGTTTAAGAATAAATTACGCGCTAGTTCGTCACGGTCAATCTGATGTTCTGCTAAATAATCGAGGTCGGTGATACGTGTCCCGTCAATCCATTCCATGACGAGCACCCGATTCGTACAATGTTCTTCATAATAACTCGGAATATAGATGACAGGATTCGTCTCGTACATCTTTTTAAAGTAGAGACCGTTTTTTAATTCAGTTCGGTAATTCAATTCATCACCAATGACGAAGACCATTTGGCGGTACAGACTTTGTAGATCAGTCGATTTGTTTAATGACGTCCGACGTAACATGGCGATGACGATGCGCATGGCACGGAAATCGGTCTTGATGATTTGTTCGATATTCGGTCGCTGGACTTTGATCGCGACTTTTTTACCGTTTGATTTTAAGGTTCCGCTGTACACCTCACCAATCGAGGCAGAAGCGACAGGACGGGGACTGATGTCCGAGATGATCTCTTCAATCGGCATGCCCCAATCTTCTTCGATGATCTTTCGTGACTCTCCGAGTTTGCTTGAAGGTACTTTATCGACCAGTTCGGTCAGTTCCATCAAGACGGATGGTGGGAACAGATCGGCTCGAATCGATAAGAACTGGCCGAGCTTGATCAGTAATCCTTCTAGCCGTAATGCTTTTTTCTTATAGTCACGCGCAATCCGGATCATGATGCGCTCAAACTCTTCGTTGTTCGTACCTGGCCGGTTTTTCCGGGTGAATCGATAGATCGTAAAAATGTAACGTGCGAACATCGTCACGATGACGACGATGCGATAAAGCGCCCAACGTTTCATACGGTCACCTAGCTTCCTGTACAGTTTGTTTCAGTATAGGTTACTTTACCTAAAAACGTCACTCGCAAACGGTCGAAACGGTGACAGAAAATTAATGCTTTACGGAAACTAAAAAGAGAGTATAGTAAGTATTGGAATTTCTTTGTAGAAAGGTGAAATGTGCGCATGTCCTGGGACTTATTGAATATCATCGGCACGGTCGCTTTTGCGATGAGTGGTGCGATTGTTGCGATGGAAGAAAAATATGATTTATTCGGTGTTTGGTTACTTGCTTTGATCACAGCATTCGGCGGCGGTGCCATTCGTAATTTACTGATTGGTGTACCGGTATCCGCTCTTTGGTCGCAAGGTGGTCTCTTCTTAGTCGCAATTCTCGTTGCGTTGTTGATCTTCATGTTACCCCAGTTGTTTTTGCCGCACTGGACACGTTGGGGCGTCCTCGCGGATGCGCTTGGGTTGTCGGCGTTTGCGATTCAAGGTGCTTTGATGGCGACAGCAAAAGGATTGCCGTTGTCTGCGACGATTTCAGCAGCTGTGCTGACTGGTGTTGGTGGTGGAGTGATTCGGGATTTACTCGCAGGTCGGAAACCACTCGTCTTGCATAAAGAAATTTATGCGATGTGGGCCGTCATGGCAGCTCTCGTGATTGATCGCTTCCAATTGACGAATCCTCTACATTTGTTCACATTGCTTGGACTCATCACGGTTTTACGTATGCTATCGTATTATTATGAATGGAATTTACCAGCACGACGGTTAGGGGGAGAATAAGCATGAAAGTTTTCATTATGATTGGCGCGATCTCGATGATGTTATCGGTCGCACTAGGTGCATTCGGTGCACACGCTTTGAAAGATATGCTAACGGAACGGATGCTCGCGAACTGGCAGACAGGCGTACTTTACCAGATGGTACACTCGCTCGGCATCCTAGCACTCGGGGGACTCTTGTTAAAGGTATCGATTCCACAATGGTCATTAGCAGCATGGCTGATGCTTGCCGGTATCGTTTTCTTCTCCGGTAGTCTGTACGTCATGGCATTGACGAATGTGACGAAACTTGGAGCGATCACACCAATCGGTGGTGTCTTATTCATCGCAGCATGGATTTTTGTCGCAATCGGCGCATACAAAGGGTTATGAGGATAAACCGTTTTTCTTCAGTTGATCTGAAGAAAAACGGTTTTTTTTCATACGAAAAACGCCTACTCAGTTCAGAGTAGGCGAAGGTATCAAAACGGACTCACCGTTTTGCCGTTTGTGTTTTATTTAGCTTCGATAATGCTTGCTCATAGCGATCCAGTACGCGATCTGCAACCGGTTTCAGCTCTTTTGAAAGCACAGCGAATTGCAATTCACGCGATCGTGTCGATCGGTTCATAGCATTCCCCATGGTAATTCCTCCTTACGTCATTCAACCTACTGTTTTATAGCCGCAAGGAGTATATTCCCATGAGATATTTCAATCAAACGTCATTCAACACATTAAAGTGCAAAATGAGTATTTAATTGTTCACTTTCAAGACGGTTGCCGATGAAGAACTCACCAAACTCACCGTACTTCGCGCTGACTTCATCAAAACGCATTTCGTAGACGATTTTCTTAAACTGAAGAATATCGTCTGAGAAGAGCGTGACGCCCCATTCCCAATCGTCGAATCCAGTTGATCCACCGATGATTTGCTGAATTTTTCCAGCGTAACTCCGACCGATCATCCCGTGACGATACATGAGCTCTTTACGTTTCTCCATCGAGAGCGTGTACCAGTTGTCGCCATCGCGACGTGACTTGCTCATCGGATAGAAGCAGATGTGCTTCGCTTGCGGCAGAATCGGATAGAGACGATCACGCACGTACGGATTTTCGTATGGGTTCCCTTCGCCTGAACCACGGTACGTACCGAGTTCGACGACAGAGACGTAAGAGTACGTCGGGATCAAGTAATCATAGAGATCAAGTTTCTGCATTTTGACTTCGACGTCTTGGATTTGTTCCATCGTTGGACGAAGAACCATCAAGACGAGATCAGCTTTTTGACCGATGATTGTATAGAGTGCGTGGCTTCCGTCTTTTGTCGCTTCGACATCAGAAAGCTCTGAGAGGAAAGCTTGGAACTCTTCAATCATGCGCGCGCGGTCTGTCGCGTCGATTTGTTTCAAGCGTGACCAATCGATCCGGCGGAAATCATGTAATGTATACCAGCCGTCGAGTGTTTCAGCGGCTTGTTGCGTAGCAGTCGGTTCAGATGTTTGATGTTGCATGGGATGACCTCCTGAGTCTGAAATAAGTTGTCTTTTTCCATATCCTATCTTATCACATTCTATGGATGGGCTTCGCCCAAAAAGGTCTTTGTCCATGAAGTCGTAACACATGAAAAAAGCAGAGAGTGGGTAAAAGGGGAAGGGGAGATTATTTTGCTTGGAAATAGTCTCTGTATCATTCTTGAAAATGACTGTAATAGTCGATTAATATGGCTTCAGTGCTTTTGTTAGATAACTTTTTTGCAAATTGTTTTAATAACGATTGAGAACTGTGTATAATAAACGATGGAAAAGAAAATCGATCAAATCGACGACGTCGTGTTTACCTAAAAAGGAGAGAAACTCATGCAATTATTCGATATGTTAGAACAAAAGATTAAAGCGCACCAACCGAAAATCGTCTTCCCAGAAGGAATTGACGCGCGTGTTCTTGGCGCAGCTGTCCGTTTGAAGAAAGACGGTCTCGTCACACCGGTCGTCATCGGACCACGTGTACAAATCGAAGAAACAGCAACAGCAAACGGAATCGATGTCACTGGACTTGATACGATTGATCCTGCTTCTTACGCTGGAATTGATGAGCTCGTCGCATCGTTCGTTGAGCGCCGTAAAGGGAAAGCAACTGAAGAGCAAGCACGTGCTGTCATCTTAAAAGACGTGAACACGTTCGGTACGATGCTCGTTCACACAGGACAAGCAGAAGGTCTTGTATCGGGAGCAATGCACGCAACAGGCGATACAGTTCGTCCAGCACTTCAAATCATCAAAATGCAAGAAGGCTATAAAAAAACATCAGGCGTCTTCATCATGGTACGTGACGAAGAGCAATACGTCTTTGCAGACTGCGCGATCAACATCGCACCGGATGCAAACGATCTAGCAGAGAACGCAATCGCATCTGCGAAAACAGCGAAAACATTCGGTATCGATCCGAAAGTGGCATTGCTTAGCTTCTCGACAAAAGGTTCAGCAAAATCACCAGAGACAGAGCGTGTCGTTGAAGCAACTCGTATTGCTAAAGAACGTGCACCGGAGCTTGCAATCGATGGCGAACTTCAATTCGATGCTGCATTCGTTCCAAGCGTCGCGAAATCAAAAGCACCAGAATCAGATGTCGCAGGTCAAGCGAACGTCTTCATCTTCCCAAGTCTTGAAGCTGGAAACATTGGCTACAAAATCGCACAACGTCTTGGTGGATTCGAAGCAATTGGTCCGATCCTTCAAGGTTTGAACAAACCGGTCAACGATCTTTCACGCGGTTGTAACGAAGAGGATGTCTACAAACTCGCGATCATCACGGCAGCACAAGCGGTCGAAGAACGCCAAGCCTAAGCATGGTGTGAAAAAGTCTTTACTTTTTCGCTAAACCCCGTACAATGGTACACATCACGAAAATCACGAAACGTAAACGTATAGCAACGCTCGTATAATAGTGGGAATTGGCCCACGAGTCTCTACCGGATCGCCGTAACGGTCCGACTACGGGTGGTGAGTTACTGCTCTCTTTTTTGACGTACAGTGGCTGCCCCCGGGTAGCGGCTGTACGTTTTTTCGTTTTTAAAGAGGAGAATGCATGTATGAAACGTCTACACGACATGATTAATCAAGAGGGAATCGTCTTATCGGATCAAGTATTGAAAGTGGATGCCTTTTTAAACCACCAGGTCGACCCGACCTTGATGTGGGAAATCGCCTATGAGTTCATGGACCGCTTCCAAGATGCCGGTATCACGCGGATTTTGACAATCGAAGCAGGTGGTATTGCCCCGGCAATGATGACGGCGCTCCGTTTAGGTGTACCAATGGTCTATGCCCGTAAGACGAAATCCGTCACCTTGAATGAAGGGACGATTTCAGCTGAAGTCTTCTCGTTTACGAAACAACAGACGAGTACGATTACGGTTGCAGAAAAATACCTGCAACCAGGTGAGCGTGTCTTGATCATTGACGATTTCCTCGCAAACGGGGAAGCGGCATTTGGTCTTGCTCGCCTCGTTGAACAGGCAGGAGCAGAAGTTGCCGGTTTTGGAATCGTCATTGAAAAGTCGTTCCAACCGGGACGTCAAAAACTGATCGACGCTGGATTCCGCGTCGAGTCACTCGCTCGCGTGGAGTCGTTGAAGGACGGAAAGGCGACGTTCGTCAATTCGGTGACCATATGAGACTATCAAACTTCAAAGCCGCTAGTCTCGGACTTCAGCATGTGCTTGCGATGTACACCGGAGCAGCTGTTGTTCCGCTGATCGTCGGGAGTGCGATCGGATTGTCGGGAGAAGAACTCGCTTATTTAGTGGCGATTGATCTTTTCATGTGTGGCGTAGCGACCTTATTACAAGTACTCGTCACGAAATACACAGGCGTCGGTCTTCCTGTTGTGCTCGGTTGTACTTTCACGGCAGTCGGTCCGATGATTGCGATCGGTAGCCTTCAAGGGATCACGGCGATTTACGGTGCTTTGATTGCGAGTGGGCTGATCATTCTCGTCATCTCAGGCTGGTTCAGTAAGATTGCAGTCCTGTTTCCGCCAGTCGTCCTTGGTTCTGTCGTGACGATCATCGGCATTTCCTTGATTCCGGCTGCGATCAATGACATCGGAGGCGGACAGGGCGCGAAGGACTTTGGTGACGCACGTTATCTCGGACTCGCTGGACTGACGATCGTCTTGATTTTAATCTTGAATCGCTATGGAACTGTTTTCTCAAAAGCAGCAGCCGTCTTGATTGCTGTGATGATCAGTACACTCGTTGCGTTCGGAATGGGGATGATCGACTTCAGTCCGGTGGCGGAAGCGTCATGGTTCCAAATGGTGACACCGTTTTACTTCGGTGTACCGACATTCAATGCGACCGCTATCTTGACGATGACGCTCGTGGGTCTCGTCTCGATGGTCGAATCGACAGGTGTATTCTTGACACTTGGTGAGATCACGGATCGTCGCTTGACGGATAAGGATCTAGCGCGTGGCTACCGGGCAGAAGGGGTTGCAACGATCGTTGGCGGCATCTTCAATAGTTTTCCGTATACGACCTACAGCCAGAACGTCGGTCTAGTTCAATTGACTGGCGTGAAGACACGTAAAGTCATTTTATTTGCGGGCGGATTTTTGATCTTGCTCGGCTTCTTACCCAAAGTGGCGACGTTTACGACATTGATTCCAAAACCTGTCCTAGGTGGGGCAATGTTGATCATGTTCGGAACGGTCGCAGCGAGCGGGATTCGTATTCTGTCGCGGGTCGATTTTTCGAAGAACGAACACGTCATCACGGTGGCACTCGCGCTCGGAATTGGTTTAGGAATCAGTATGAATCCTGAGATCGTAGCCGGTCTCCCGTCACAAATCCGTGTCTTGACGGATAGCCCAATCGTCGCGGGATCGCTGACGGCATTATTACTGAATGGCATCTTCCGATTGACCGGGAAGTCCGAGACAGCAGATGTACCACTTGCTAAAGTTGATTAACAATTGTAACTTTCCGAAAGGAGCCATCCTGTATACTATTTAGTAGCAGATGGTTCCTTTTTTTATATTGCTATTGTAATCAGAATATTCCGAGTATGTGGATTTGGTGAGAAATATTGGATGAAAACGTTTACAAAATCGACACATCTTCTTTATACTGACAACGTAGCGGTACGGGGAACTGCTAAGAAACAAACAGAGACGGGAAGGACGTCGTAAAAATGAAACAACAGACAGAGTTGAATCGGGGACTGGAAGAACGTCATATTACACTAATGTCGCTGGGGGCGGCAATCGGTGTCGGACTCTTCCTCGGGTCAGCGAAAGCGATCCAACTGGCAGGTCCAGGGATCTTACTTGGTTATCTGATCGGTGGTATTATCATCTTCATCATCATGCGAGCACTTGGGGAGCTTGCGGTGCGGGAGCCGGTAGCTGGTAGTTTTGCGGAGTATGCCCGGAAGTATGTCAGTCCATTAGCTGGTTTTTTAACAGGTTGGAATTATTGGTTACTCTGGATTTTTACGTGTATGGCGGAAATCACAGCAGTCGGTATTTACATGAAAGTATGGTTCCCGGATTCCCAGGGCTGGGTATGGGCACTAGCAGCACTTGTCTTGATGACGAGCATCAACTTCATTGCTGTTAAATTTTATGGTGAATTCGAATTTTGGTTTGCGTTGATTAAAATCGTCGCGATCGTCGCCATGATCATCTTAGGAACTTTGACGATCGTCATTGGTCTTGGGAACGGCGGCACACCAGTTGGGATTTCGAACCTGTGGTCACATGGTGGATTCCTACCGAACGGGTTCACTGGTGTACTTCTTGCCATGCAGATGGTCATGTTTGCGTTCTTAGGAATTGAAGTGATTGGGGTCACAGCAGGGGAAGCGAAGAACCCGAAGAAAACGATTCGAAAAGCCGTTAACAACGTCTTCCTTCGGATTTTAGTATTCTACATCGGGGCGCTCTTCGTCATTTTATCGATTTATCCGTGGGATCAAGTTGGTGCAAATAACAGTAGTCCGTTCGTATTACTATTTGATTCACTTGGTATTCCGGCAGCAGCCGGCATCATCAACTTTGTTGTCTTAACGGCAGCACTCTCGTCATGTAACTCGGGTATCTTCTCGACAGCCCGGATGATGATGAACTTATCCGAGAACAGTGAAGCACCACGTCGCTTCTCGAAAATCTCGAAAAACGGTGTTCCAGCACTGGCGACGATTCTTTCAGGTGTCGCATTGCTAGTTGGTGTCGCTTTGAACTACTTCTTACCGGAAGACGTCTTTGCGATCGTGACGAGTATCGCGACGTTTGGAGCCGTCTGGACGTGGGCGATGATTCTGATCGCTCAGATGCGGGCACGGAAGGTACATGGTTCAGCAGAATTTGCTGTTCCGTTCTTCCCGGTCGCGAACTACTTCGCACTTGCAGCACTAGCTGGTGTCATCGTTTTGATGGCATTTGATGCAAGTACGCGCATCGCTTTGGTCGTTGGACCACTGTGGTACGCGATTCTGATCGCTGTCTATTATGCACGGGGAATGCATAAGGAGACACGTCAGTCGATTCGGAAAGCATCAGGAGAATAAGGAAACGGGCGGATCCGGAAACGGGTCCGCTTTTTCATCACTTCGTATCAAACGGTTTCGTTTTGTTTTAACGATAGATTTGCTACACTTACGACAGAACCATACAGGAGGTCATACGAGATGAAAACGATTCATGTAGACGAGTTACAAGAGCGATTAGAGGCAGGCGAAGCGTTGCACGTCGTCGACGTCCGTGAGCAGGATGAATACGATGCAGGACACATTCCGAACGTCCGCTTCCTTCCGATGTCTGAGATCGGCGAACGCTATACGGAGTTGCAAGAAGGTGAAACCTACTACTTGATCTGCAAAGCAGGCGGACGGAGCGAAAACGTCGGTCGTTTCCTCGAGCAGTACGGATATGATATCGTTAATGTCGAAGGCGGCATGATGAACTGGAAAGGCGATCAAGAAGCATAAGGGTAAGCGTTATCAAGGGAGACGACTCGAAATGAGTCGTCTTTTTTCATGTGAACGAGTACACGTTTATCGATTTTTCTATGAACATTTTTCGTTATTCTTCCGATAGAGAAGGTAGAATAGCGAGTCCTTGCACTCGAGAATGGAGTGACACATGGAACAAAAGATCAAACGAACGATGAGCATCAAACAAAAGTTAATACTGACATCGATTCTATTATTAGTAATTCCAGCGCTCGTAATCGGATTTGTCGCCTACAATCAGGCAAAACAAACGATGACGGAGCAAATCCTGCAGTCGGCACATGGTGGAGTTGATCGAATGAATGATGAGATCCAGAATATCATCGATCCGATGCGGCGCGATGTCGCCTTTTTTGCGGACCGGATTGACGGCACGCTTTATCAAAAAGGAAAACCGAATGCAGCGTTAAAAGAAAAAATGACGGAATATCTCGATATGCATCCGCAAGCAGCGAACATCTACTTCGCGACGACGGAAGGGGATATGAACATTTTCCCGGAACAGGTCATGCCCGAGAATTATGACCCACGTGAACGCCCGTGGTATCAGTCAGCGGAAGCGGCAGGTGGAAAAGTCGTCATCACCGATCCGTACGTTGATGCTGCTTCGAACAAGATGATGGTGACATTGTCACAGACGACGGGTAACGGGAAAGGTGTCGTGGCGATTGATGTCGATGTCGACCGGATCGCGGAAATCGCGAAAAAGATTAAAATTGGTAAAGAAGGTTATGTGACGATTCTTGATTCGAATAAAAAGTTCGTCACGCACCCGACGTTAAAACCAGGTGAAAAGGCGACAGGGAACTGGGTTGCGCCCCTCTATGCGGATCCAGCTGGAGAATTTTCGTATGAATTCGAAAACGAAGGCAAACAGATGGACTTCATGACGAATGATTTAACGAAGTGGAAGGTTGCCGGAACCCTGTACGATCATGAAATCACCGATGCGACGTCGAGTATTCTTTGGACAACGCTCGCCGTCATCGGCGGAATGTTACTCGTCGCAGCCGTCTTCATTTACTTCATTCTTCGCTCGATCCTCCGCCCACTCGGTCATTTGACACGTGGGGCAGAACGGATTCAATCTGGTGATTTGACAGAACCCGTCATCGTTGAGTCAAACGATGAGGTTGGGCAAGTCGCGCAAAGCTTTAACGTCATGGTCGACTCACTCCGCTCGATCATCATCAATCTTGATCAGTCGATCACACAAGTGGCCGGTTCGTCGCAGGAATTAATGGCGAACTCTGCCCAGACGACGTCCGCATCGGAACAAATTGCGGGATCGATTCAACAGGTCGCAGCAGGGGCGGATCAATCGAAGCGTCAACTTGATGCGAACGCTGTTTCGTTACAGTCGATTACAGCCGGCATCATGCGGATCGCTGAGAGCTCGACCGATGTGTCAGAGCTATCACGTTCAACGGCAACAGAAGCCGAGAACGGAACAGTTGCTGTCCTGCAGAATGTCCAGCAGATGAAAGAAATCGATGCCTCTGTTCAAAACTTCGGTGGCGTCATCAGTTCACTCGCACATCGTTCGAATGAGATCGGAAAAATCGTCGATGTCATCAATAGCATTGCCGAACAAACGAATTTATTAGCACTGAATGCGGCAATTGAAGCGGCACGCGCAGGCGAAAACGGAAAAGGCTTTGCCGTCGTTGCAAGCGAAGTACGAAAACTGGCAGAGCAATCACAGGATTCAACGAAGCAGATTGCCCAACTGATTCAAAACATCAAACAGGAGACGGATCAGTCAGTCAAGATGATGAGAGAGGTATCGGGACAGACGAAAGCCGGTTTATCGACGACAGAAGCATCAGCAGAACGATTCCAGAAGATTCTCGAACGGACGCAAGAGATGACACCGCGGATTGAAGATGTGACGGCAACTGTCGAGGAAATCGCAGCGAACGTTCAAGAGGTTTCTGCCTCTGCAACCGAAATCGCACATATCGCGCAAGAGAATTCATCGGCGTCGAAACAAGTGGCGGCGACGACAGAAGAACAGTTGAGTGCGATGGAAGAGATTTCGCAATCAGCCAAAGCATTATCCGATATGGCGGAAGAATTACAGGTGCTCGTTGCCCGTTTCCGTGTTTAAGCCATCGATTATACAAAGCAAGGAAGCTATTCTTCCTTGCTTTTTTTGTCTGCCACCATTTTGTGACGAACTGAACAAATAGCTTGGAATCCTTGTGAATCCGGGCTTGAGATGGTACTAAATCGGGAATTTAATAAATATCTAAACACTTCGAAGGAGGTGGGTGCGATGAAGCAGTTACGCAAGATGAGAGAGTGGAGTGAAGCGGGGCTTTTGGACGAAGCAACCGTCAAACGAATCGTCGATTATGAGAACAATCGTAAGGAAAAGCAACGTCTACCGCTCTTGTTGATTGTAGGGGGTACGTTCGTCGTATTGGCTGTATTCAGCTTTTTAGCTGCCAACTGGCAAGCGATGCCGGTTGGCTGGAAAATCGGGCTTGTCGTAGCACTCATGTGGAGCTGTTACGTCATGGCGGATCTTTCGGAACGTCGGAGTATGTTGCATCCGATTGTCTTCCGAATCGGTGGAATCCTAGCGTTTGGCGCCTCGATTCTCGTCGTTGTTCAAAGTTTCCACTTGCCGATGGAAGGATCATTACTCGGATGGTGTGTGTTTGTCGCCGCGTTAGCGCATTATGTGCTTTGGCGTCATGAAGCATACGGTGTCGTCGCCTTCCTTTCCGGATGGACGATCTTCACGAGTCTCGGTGGTTTTGGTCAAGAACAGGCGAGTTATCTCGACTGGACATCGTTCGGTCTGATGGTCGTGCTGTCGTTCAGTTGGTTTTACTTCAGCCAACGTCTGCCATCGCTTTTGTTTAGCTGGCTGTTTCTCTTCTTCAGTGGTCTCTCCTTGTTTCTCCTTGTATCATATGACGGATTCCTGTGGCCGGTCTGGACGCTATTTTTACTCGTTCCAGTTCTCTGGCTTGTTCCTGAGGAGTCCAATCGTCGGATCGTCGAAATGGTCTATCTGGTCGTTGCTGCCATCAGTTCGATCGTCTATCTGTCTGTACGTGCGGAATCAAATGCCACATTACCATCCATGACAGAAGCGATTCTGCTAGCTATCGTATCCATCGGGTTAGGAATCTTCCTCTATCAAAAACGTCGCTCCTTATTGTTTATCGTTCCGCTTGGATTCGTCGGAGTCCTGTGGCTCGATGAACAGGCAATTCTACTTGCCATCCTCGTTGAACTATCGGCGCTACTGTATCTGTTGTATCAAGAACGCCGTCATGCGGTCGTCTGGCCAGCCTTTCTCTATTTCATTCTCGTTCAAATCGCGATATATGTCATCTATGCGTGGGATCGGTTGAACATGTCTTTATTTTTCCTCATCGGTGCGCTACTCATCTTCCTATTATCCGGTGTCTTATGGTGGTTACGCCGTAGAGGAGGTGTGACGTCATGAAGCGTTATCTGATGCCTGTATTGCAGACGTGCGCCGTCGGTCTGTTGATTGTCAGCTTTTTTGCGACCTCCTGGTTCGGAACATCGTACCGTTTTCGGGCAGAACCGTTTGATCCGTTTGATCCCGTTTACGGCGAATACGTGATGCTGCAGTATCCGGATTTAAAACCAGGTCCGACGATTCAAAATGGACGTGTCTATGTCAGCTTCAAGACCGATGCTTCTGGTTATGCTCAAATCGACCGGATTTCGAATGAACGATTCTTTGGAAGTGTCGCCGGCGACTATTACGATCAATACGTGTCGATTCCACAATTGACGCAGTATTATGTCGAACAGGGAAGCGGAAAACAATATGAAAAAGCAAAAGCACTGGAAGTCCGTGCGGATGTGTCACCATGGGGAACGATCCGGACGACGAATTTAAAAATTTCTGAGTAAAAAACCTTGCGTCAGGAATGAAACGGTTGTACTATTAATTTAAATTTTCAGACAACTAAATCTGCATGCGTAGACGGGAAGAGTAAAGTGATCAGAAATCGATAGAGAGTCTCTGTTGCTGGAAATGAGACGATTTCGTCATTTGAAGATGGTCCCGGAGCAGTCGGAAGAACGTGAACCGTGTTCATCAGTAGAACCGACCGGTAGGACGGATACCGTTAGCATTCCAGGGAGTCTCGTACTCCTAGAGGTGGCTGAACGTGAGTTGAGCCATGAACGAAGGTGGTACCACGTGATCAGACATCACGTCCTGAGAGATAAGGGCGTGGTGTCTTTTTTGTGGGGACGTCCGCGCAGGAGGAGGATGACGAGATGGCAGAAGCATTGGTATTGCAATCAGACTTTGGCGTGAGTGACGGGGCAGTGAGTGCGATGTATGGGGTTGCGCATAGCATCAATCCAGAGATTCGGATTTTTGATTTGACGCACGACATTCCGCCCTTCCACATTTGGGAAGCGTCCTATCGGTTACTGCAGACGGTACCGTACTGGACGGAGCAAACGGTGTTCGTTTCTGTCGTTGATCCAGGTGTCGGATCGAGTCGAAAGAGTGTCGTCGCGCGGACGCATGCGAATCAATACATCATCACACCAGATAACGGAACGTTGACGCATCTTTGGCAAGCCGGATACATTGCTGAAGTGAGGCAACTCGATGATCGACGGCATCGCTTACCTCGAATGGGTGAATCGTATACGTTTCACGGACGAGATATCTTTGCCTTCACGGGTGCTCGGTTATCGAGCCATGTCATCACCTTCGAGGAAGTAGGACCCGTTTTACCTGCTTCGGACATCGTCTTGCTCGACCGGACACTTGCCTCGTCGTCAGATACCGGTGTTACCGGTATCGTCGAGATTCTCGATGTTCGCTTCGGAAATGTCTGGACGAATATTCCGGTCGCTCTCGTCCGTCAGGCGGGTCTCGACATCGGTAGCCACGTCAAGGTAACGATTTCGTACCGAGAACGGATTGTTTACGAACAAACACTGCTCTTTGGTCATTCGTTCGCCGATGTGCCGGTTGGTTCAGGCGTCGTCTACATCAACTCGCTGGATCAGATTGCTCTTGCCTTGAATCAAGGTTCGTTTGCGCATGCATTTGAGGTTGGAATCGGAAATGATTGGAGTGTTAACGTACAACATATTAAAGGAGGAGATCGAACATGAAAGGATTTACGACAAAACAGATCGTCGCAACCGGGATCGGAGCAGCAGTATTCATCATTTTAAGTCGATTCGCTGTGATTCCGACAGGCGTACCGAACACGTCAATCGAGACATCCTATGCATTTCTCGCATTCATGGCAGTTTTGTTCGGACCAGTCACAGCCGGTTTGATTGGTTTAATCGGTCATGGATTAAAAGATGCGATTTTATATGGATCCCCGTGGTGGAGCTGGGTCATCGTATCCGGGTTCGTCGGCTTTGGCATCGGATTGATCGCTAACCGGATTCGTCTAGAAGAAGGCGGATTGACGACACGTAAAATCGTCTTATTCAATGTCACACAAGCCATCGTGCAAGCGATCGGTTGGATCATCATTGCACCGGTACTCGATATCTTAATTTACACGGAGCCAGCGAACAAAGTCTTCGTCCAAGGGGCTGTCGCTGCGACATCGAACATCTTGACGGTCGGTGTCATTGGAACGTTGTTGCTCGTCACCTATGCGAAAACAAGAAGTAAAGCAGGCAGCTTGAAACGCGAAGCTTGACCGAATGAGCTATGATCCTGTGCGAAGAGACGGCAGGATCATAGCTCATTTAGCTTGGGGGGAGAAGGACATGACAAACGTAATCGAATTTCAGGATTTTTCATTTACATATCGGAGTCAGTCGGAACCGACACTCCGACAGATTCAGTTAACGATTCAAGCAGGCGAACGCATCTTAATCGTGGGACCGTCGGGTTCAGGAAAAAGTACGCTCGCCCAGTGCATCAATGGGTTGATTCCGTTCTCGTACCCGGGAACGTGGGAAGGACAGGTCCTGATCAAGGATCAGGATGCCCGGGAGTTATCGTTATTTGATCGTTCGCTGCATATTGGAACGGTGTTACAGGATCCAGATGCGCAGTTCGTTGGTTTATCGGTTGGCGAAGACATCGCCTTTGCGCTCGAAAATAAACAGACTGGGCGACCGGAAATGCAGGAGATCGTCGAACGTGTCGCACGGATGACGGATGTCGAGACGCTCTTGCAAGCACGATTGAATGATCTATCAGGAGGACAACGACAACGGGCGGCATTAGCCGGAGTCCTCGTGGAAGATGCGGACATCTTACTGTTTGATGAGCCGCTCGCGAATCTCGATCCAGTAGCGGGACAAGAGGCGATGACGCTTATGGATCGACTGCAACGTGATACGAATCGCACATTGATTGTCGTCGAACATCGGATCGAGGATGTACTCGTCATTCCGTTTGACCGCATCATCGTCATGGTCGATGGCGAAATCATCGCTGATGATCATCCGGATGTCATCTTAAGTAACGGAAAACTGCAAGAAGCGATCTTGCGTGAACCTCTCTATGTCAGTGCCGCACGCTGGGCTGGGCTTGCCGTTCAACCTTCAGATCAGCCGAGCCGCATCGATCCCTTTTTAAAGCGATTCAACCAGACGAACGTGTTAGAGCGTTTAGAGAAAGCACCCCAAAAAGAGGTTGCAACCTCTACTTCATTGCTTGAACTCAATCAGTTGGCGTTTCATTATCGTCAAGGAACGCCGGTGCTTGAGAATGTGACGGCGACTTTTCAAAAAGGAACACTGACGACGATCGTTGGTCAGAATGGTGCCGGAAAATCCACGCTTGCGAAAGTGTTGAGTGGTTACCAACGGACGACAGGTGGTCGGATCCTGCTTGACGGAATCGACATCACGAACCAATCGATCGCAGAGCGAGCAGGAACGATCGGATTCGTTCTGCAAAATCCGAATCATATGATTTCGAAGCACCTCGTGCAGGAGGAAATCCGCTACGGGATGCAGGCGCTCGGATTAAGTGAGGCGGAAGAAAACGAGCGTCTCGAGCAGACATTACGTCGTTGCGGATTATATCCGTTTCGTAATTGGCCGATTCAAGCACTGAGTTTTGGTCAGAAGAAACGAGTGACGATTGCTTCGATTCTCGTTCGACGACCGGATATCTTGATTCTCGATGAACCAACAGCCGGTCAAGATTATCGGCATTATTCGGATATGATGGACTTTTTAGAAGGATTGAAGCAGGACGGAATGACGTTACTCATCATCACGCACGACATGCATCTCGTCTTAGAATACAGCGATCAAGTCTGCCTCGTGCAAGCTGGGCGCATCCGTTACGCCGGAACATCATTTGGACTGCTGAATCAAGAACAATTGCTGCATCATGCCCATTTAAAACAAACATCGCTCTTTACGCTAGCGCAACACCTCGAAGTCGATCCGGAACGATTCGTCGAGTCCGTGATTACGGCGGAGCGAAAGGAGCGGGAACAATGGCTGTAGAAATGCTTGGCTATATTGAAAAAACGTCACCGATTCATCGATTGACGGGAACGACGAAACTGATCGGATTCTTATTATTTACGACAGCAACGATGTTCACCTATGATACACGTGTCTTACTTGTCATGGGATTAGTCAGCATCGTGTTATTCCGATTGTCGCGTATTCAGTTTCGGGAAGTCCGGTTCGTCTTGATCTTTACAGCGATTTTCGTCCTGATCAATGCGCTTGCTGTTTATCTGTTCGAGCCAGAGCAGGGCGTGGCAATCTACGGGTCGCGCCACGTCTTATTTGAAGGCATCGGGCGCTTTACGGTAACGGCAGAACAGTTGTTTTATCTGTTTAATCTCATCTTAAAATACAGTGTGATCGTTCCGATTGCCGTGCTATTTCTCGTCACGACCCATCCGACGGAATTCGCTTCTTCATTGAATCGGATTGGTGTTCCGTATAAAATCGCCTTTGCAGTTTCCTTAGCACTCCGTTACATTCCAGACGTACAAGCGGATTTTCGGACGATCGCGAATGCTCAAGAAGCACGAGGGATTGCTGTCTCACACGGCTCCCTTTGGCAACGGGCACGTAATAGCATCCAGATTTTACTTCCGTTGCTATTTACGAGTTTGGAGCGGATTGAGACCGTCAGTAATGCGATGGATCTCCGTGGATTCGGTGCCGGACGAAAGCGGACGTGGTACAACCAACAGACGATGACACAAATCGATTATGTCGCGATCGGCTGTGTGCTACTTTTGACGGTTTTGTCATTCGTCGTCACTTTCTATGATGGTAATCGCTTTTATAATCCGTTTTAAAAATGAGATACGAAAAAGGCAGTGGATGCGTCCACTGCCTTTTGTCATATGACTGATCCACTTACGCAGATCGTTTTTGATTTTCCCAACGTGGTGAATTCAACAGTTCAATCCATTTCTTGACGGCTGAGATCGTGATGACGATCGCGAGCAGTCCCATCGTTACGGACAAGACCGTATTCAAGATGCTGAAACCTGGAGAATCGGGATTCGCATAGACGTTTGCGACCATCCAGATATCCGCGAACGTTACTGTGATCAGAAGATAGACGAGCGGGATGAACGTCGTCAGGGCATAGATTTTTTTGTCGGCGATTTTCAAGATGATCGTCGTTCCGATGATCAAGCCGATCGACGCCATCAGCTGATTCGATACCCCGAATAATGCCCAAATCGAACCGATGTCACCCGAGAACAGGAGATAGCCCCAGAAGAACGTCCCGAGTGCCGAAGCGAAGATCGCACCTGGAATCCAGTCGACACGTTTGAGTGGTTTGTAGAACTCCCCGAAGAAATCTTGAATCAAGTAACGGGCGACGCGTGTTCCTGCATCGATTGCGGTTAAGATGAAGACCGCTTCGAATAGAATGACGAATTGGAAGAAGAATCCGGCAATCTCTTTGAACCACGGGATGGCGCGGAAGATGAATGTCATACCGACGGCGAGTGAGACGGCACCACCTGTTCGACCTGCCAGATCGAGACCGATTTCACGGGATAAATCATCAAGATAGACCGTGCTCATACCAAGCGTCGCGAATACTTCTGGTGTTGAGTTGATGGCGAAGTAATCACCGACTTCAAGCGATGTCGCAGCGATCAATGCCATGACGGCAACAAGACATTCGACAAGCATAGCACCGAAGGCAACGGGTTTGATGTCGCTCCATCGATTGATCATCTTCGGTGTCGTACCAGAACCAACGAAGGCGTGGAAACCAGATATCGCACCACAGGCAATCGTGATCGAGATGAATGGCCAGACTGGACCAGCGATGATTGGACCACCACCATCAACGAACTTCGTGAATGCTGGGAATCGAATGTCCGGGTTGATGATGAAGACACCAACGATCAAAGCAAGGAAGACACCGATTTTCATAAAACTCGATAAATAGTCGCGAGGTGCGAGTAAGAGCCAAACTGGCAGTGCAGCAGCAAAGAACGCATAAATCGGTAAAGCAATCGCGAGTTGACGTGACGACAGATCGAACCAGTCACCGATGAATGTTTCCGTTAACTGAGGACCAAAACCAATCGCAGCTAGAATAAGTAAAAAACCAACTGTTGAAGCAAGTGCTAAGTTGCCACCTTTACGTAAGTAAATCCCAACGAACATCGCGATCGGAATCGTCGAGAAGACAGCGAATGTACCCCATGGGTTATGTTCAAGTGCGTGCAAGACGACCATCGATAGACCGGCCATCGTGATCGTGATGATGAAGAGCATCGCCAGACCGGCACAAAAACCAGCGACTGGTCCCAGCTCTTTTTTAGCGACTTCAGACAGCGACTGACCGTCTTGGCGCATCGAGGCAAAAAGAACAACCATATCATGGACCGCTCCACCGATGACGGCACCGATTAAGAGCCACAGTAAGCCGGGGAGATATCCGAACTGCGCAGCTAGGACAGGTCCGACGAGTGGACCGGCAGCAGCGATTGCCGCGAAGTGGTGTCCGAACGAGACCCATTTGTTTGTTGGAACGTAATCTTTTCCGTCCGCTAATTTATGAGCAGGCGTTTCGCGATCATCTTTGATTTTTAAGACTTTCGCGGCCATGAACGTACCGTAGAGGCGATACGCGATTAATAAGATACAGATGACAGCAATAACGATTGGAGTAGCACTCATCTAAAATTCCTCCTCTTGAATGAACTATGATGGATTTAGTATACAAGTTATGGAAGCGCTTTCTTTGATTTTTAGATGAGTTGTCGGTTTCGTTCGATGAAAGGTTGAAAATGGACCTTGAATCACAAAAAAGAAGCGCTCAAATACCGAGCGCTTCTTTCAGTAGTTTGACATACGTCCGGCTGACTGGCACGTCAATCTGATGAATTTTTAAATTATAGGCGCCGTTAAACCAAGGTTCAATCGCGTCGATTGCCGATAAGTTGACGAGATACGAGCGGTGAACCCGTAAAAAGCGATGATCTTGAAGCTTTCGTTCGAGTTCGAGTAAGGTCTCGTTCGATGGATACGCCTCATGTTCCGTGACGATCTTCGTCTTTCCGTTCTCAGCGACGATGTAATCGATATCTTGAGGAGACAAGAGTTTGAGGCGTTCTCCTGTCTCGACGGCTAAACGTTCAAGTCGAGGTGCTTTTTT
Source organism: Exiguobacterium sp. ZWU0009 (assembly GCF_000798935.2). Lineage (NCBI taxonomy): Bacteria > Bacillati > Bacillota > Bacilli > Caryophanales > Exiguobacterium > Exiguobacterium sp. ZWU0009. The sequence continues at coordinate 256,278 of NZ_CP018057.1, forward strand.
GGGAAGCGGTCGCGCCACTTTTTCAATTGCACGGACAATCCGTGCCGGATCATACGGTTTCAAGATGTAGTCATAGGCATTGAGCTCAAATGCTTCAAGCGCATGAGCATCATATGCCGTCACAAACAAAAGAGCTGGAGGACGTGGCATCGATTTCAAACGTTTGGCGACTTCAAGACCACTTCCGTCCGTCAACTCGATATCGAGAAAGACTAAGTCGGGTTGAAGGGAGCGGACGAGTCGTTCCGCTTCTTCGACACTTCCGGTTTCCCCAACGACTTCAAGACCGGCTGCGGTCACGTGATAACGGAGCTCGTCGCGTGCGAGCGGTTCATCTTCAATCAACAAGGTGCGCATGCTGAATCTCCTTTCTGACTTCAATCGGGAGACGAATCGCGATCGTCGTGCCGTTTTGACCGTCACTCGTGATCGTAAACTGTCCCTTTTCACCATATAAACTTCGAATTCGTTCTGCCGTATTAAATAATGCGGTACCGGTGCCTGAGGACGGAACGACTTCTCGGCCGAGACGGGCAAGACGCGAGGCGTCAATCCCGCGTCCGTTATCGACGACTTCGAGACACAGTTGGTCTGCCTCACACCATGCCGTCACACCGACATATCCTGTCTGTTCAGAAGAAAACGCGTGAAGGAATGCATTTTCGATCAACGGTTGTAAGATGAACGGTGGAACGAGTAAAGACGTCGTCTCGTCTGCTAAATCGATATCGAGAAACGGGCGATTCGGAAAACGAGCGGCTTCAAGCGATGTGTACGCTTCGATGTGCTCGAATTCTTTTTGGAGCGGAATTTTCGTCGATCGTGCGCCTTGGAGGTTACTACGGAAGAACGTCGATAATTCGAGCAGCAACGTGCGTGCCTGTTCGACATCCGTCCGGCACAGTGCATAAATCGTATTGATCGCATTAAACAGGAAGTGGGGATGAATTTGTGCTTCAAGTGCCCGAATCTCGGCATCCTTCAGTAAACCGGCTTGACGCTCTGCGTTCCCGAGTGCCAGTTGTGTCGAGAACAGTTTCGCTAATCCTTCAATGAGTTCGACTTCAACCGCGTCGAGTAATTCGGCATGCGGATAATAGACTTTCAACGTTCCAATCGTCGTTTCCCCGACGATCAGCGGAGCAATGATGCCTGCTTGGAGTGGACAATCACGTACGGGACAGCCGATATCCAGTCGTTCCGTCACAAGACGGACTTGTCCGTCTTGCAAGACATGCTCGGTCGGTTTCGTCGTCCAGTGACTCCCAGCTTGATGGTGGTCGCTCCCGATACCGATATGGGCCAGGATGACGGAACGATCCGTCAGTGAGACGGCTTCGGCTCGCGTTTGCTGCAACAGAATTTCCGCGACAGCTTCTGCCGTATGGATATGTAGACCACGCGTCAGATGCGGAAGCGTCAAATCGGCGATATGCAACGACCGTTCTGCTTCTCGTGCCCGAACCGTTTCCTCTTCTCGTGCAGCAAGACGGATGATCGATAAGAACAACCAGACACCGAGGACGTTGATCAGTGTCATCGGTACGAAGATGAACTGGACGAGTTCGACTGCCGCATCAAAGGGGCGGGCGAATAGTAAAATTAATGACATTTCAAACAGCATTAAAAAAGCCGTCAGACACACGGGCAATAACGCTTGGCTACTGAGGCGGTCGCGCCAATAGGATCGTAAGAGACCGCTGACACCACCGGCGATGACGGTGGAAAGCGCGCAAGCGAACGCTGTGAATCCGCCGAGGGAATACCGGTGAACCCCAACAATCAATCCGGTCATCAATCCACCGAGCGGACCAGCGAGCAATCCGCTGATGACGACGATCATCGTTCGTGTGTTTGCAATCGCTGATGTCCCGTCGACTTCTTCGAGCCAAGCATGAGGTAAGAATTCAGCTAAGTCGACTTTGACCCCTGTATAGTTACTTAAAATGCCGTACGTTGCAAAAAACAGGACGAGGACACGAAATTGCCAGCCTGCTTCCGGTTGACGCAGCAGCCGTCGTGTCGGTCCCCACTGGGCGAGGATGAACGCTAAGATGATCATGATACCGAGTCGTTCGAGTAAAAAAGGAATCAGTTCCAACATGTGCATTCCTCCATTCGAGTTAAGTGTAAACGCTCGCAAAACGGAGAGCAATGCCGGCACACAAAAAAGCCGTACTCACTCGGTTTAAGAGGGAGTACGGCAGACTTACTTATTGTGCGTCTTTATCGAACGTGATCCGTGCGATCGCGTCATGTTGGTGAATCGTTTCTTCGTTACGGCATTCGACGTAGAACGAAGCGATTGGGTCCATTTCGTACAAGTCAGCAGCAATCAAACGAACCATATCTTCTACGAAACGTGGGTTTTCGTATGCCATCTCTGTTACGCGCTTTTCATCCGGACGTTTGAGTACTGGGTGAAGTGGCGCTGAGGCATTGGATTCCGCAGCATCAAGCAATGATTGTTTCCAGTCAAAGTCTTCTGCTTCATCACGTAACGATGCTTCCATCGTGACGTAACCACGTTGGTTGTGAGCACTGTATTCGCTGATTTCTTTTGAACATGGGCAAAGTGTCGTGACGTTGATCGTCAAGCCGACAGACAACGTCGCTTCGTCTGTTTCCGTGTTGACGCTGACTGTTTGCCATACTTCGGCATTCATCAAGCCGCTAAGACCTGTTGCAGGTGCTTTACGTGTGAAGAACCATGGGTAACGGATCGTCAATTGACCTTCCGTTTGTTCCATGCGGTCTGCTAAATCACGCGCGAATTGAATGAGTGACTCGTTTGTGACCGTCCAACCTTCATTATGGTATTGATCAAGTTGTTCCGTTAAACGGCTCATGTTGATCCCTTTACGGTCTTGCACGAGTGACGTTGACAGTTCGAACGTCGCGACTGTCGCTTGTGTTTTGTCTCCGTCTTGGATGACGACAGGATGTTTGACGTTTGAGATTCCAACAGCGTCTAGTGCGAACAGGAAGTTCTTTGGTGTATTTTGCAAGTCGACCATCTTATCTTTTTCAGTCGGTTTTGTTCCTTTGATCGGTGGTACCGAACCGAACAGCTTATGGCGCTCTTCTTTTGTTGGTAACGTAATCGGGTAGGTAGACATATTCATTGGCCCCTTTGTCCTTTTGTAGTGTTTCAATAGTAATAACATGACAGGAATGCTAGAGACGAGCAAGTCTGATGATTCCGCAAATGTGTTTCATCTTTTCATCGATAGAAGTATTGTCTTGAATTTTATCACGAACATCCGATAAACGAAACTCGCACGACTCAAAATCGACAGTTTCCATATTTAGAGGAATAACTTACTTGCAATCGGGTATACTATCCTATACTATATGTTCAGGTGAACGTGTAATCACTGTTTTTTCGTCATGGTCAATAATTGAAGTTTTTTTATTTTACAGGTAGTTAAAGAAAGGGATGACAGAGATGGATTGGCAGTTACTATTACAGTATGCCTGGGTCGTACTCGTCTTGATCGCGCTTGAAGGATTACTTTCAGCGGATAATGCACTCGTACTCGCGGTCATGGTCAAGCACTTACCAGGAGAACAACAAAAGAAAGCACTTTTTTATGGACTAGCTGGAGCATTCGTCTTACGATTCGCGGCATTGTTCGCGATTTCGTTCCTCGTCGATATTTGGCAAATCCAAGCACTTGGAGCAGCGTACTTGCTCATCATGGGACTACGGCATATTTATAAGACCGTTAAAGCCAGAAAGCTCGGTGAAAATCATGGCGCTGAAAATGAGCTAGATGCAGAACCGAAGTCGGAAGAGCCAGTTTCAAAAGGTGAATTCTGGCGGACAGTCGCGAAAATCGAATTCGCAGACTTAGCGTTTGCTGTCGATTCGATTCTTGCTGCCGTTGCCCTTGCCGTTGCCCTTCCAAACTGGGGATCAGGCGAAATCGGTGGTTTGAACACGGGTCACTTCATCGTCATCTTAACAGGTGGTTTGATGGGGGTCGTCTTGATGCGTTTCGCAGCACGTGTCTTCGTTAAGTTACTTGCAGATCGCCCAGGTCTTGAGACAGCAGCCTTTGCAATCGTTGCCTGGGTCGGTGTAAAGTTAGCCGTTCTTGCGCTCGAGCACCCGAAATACCATGCATCGATCGAAGGAACAATCTTTGAAGCCTTAAAACTTCCTGAAGGATTCGCCCACAGTACACCGTGGCAGGCATTCTTCTGGACAGTCATGGTCGGTCTTGCTCTTTGGGGTTGGTTCTCTTCACCAAAAACAAAACCAAATCCAGATGCTGAAAAGAAAGTCGATCAAAACTTATAAGAAATGGAACGATCCGTCGATGACGGGTCGTTTTTTTGTGTTAGGTTTTCTTAAACAATGGGAATAAAACACAAGGTTAAGTACTTGAGCTGAGCTTGTATCTTTTTCTTTCCGGTCGACCGGCATATAATGAATAGACTGAACAAAAAAGGGGATTCGTTAGTATGGATATTGGATTAATTACACAGTATGCGACCGTCGGGCTCGTACTGATCATTTTGCAGGGGTTACTTTCTGCTGATAATGCGATGGTCATGGCGGTCCTGGTCCGACCGTTACCAGACGATCAACGTAAAAAGGCGCTTTTCTATGGTCTCGTCGGAGCACTCGTTTTACGTTTCGTCGCAATCTTCTTTGCTTCGTATTTAGCGACGATTTGGGAACTTCAAGCACTCGGGGCGATTTACCTTTTCTACGTCGCGTTTAAAGGAATCGTCGAGGCACGATCGAATAAACACCAAGTACCGGACACGATTGCCTCACAAAAAGCCTCACCGAACTTTTGGTGGACGGTCGTTAAAGTCGAGTTCTCTGACTTAGCGTTCGCTGTCGACTCGACACTTGCCGCTGTCGCGATGGCGACGACACTACCGATGATTGGTGGAACGATCGGTGGTCTGAACACAGGACAATTCTGGGTCGTCTTTTTCAGTGGGATCATCGGGCTCGTTATCATGCGTTACTTCGCGAGCTGGTTCGTCGTCTTGCTCCAAAAGCGACCAGGCATCGAAGAAGCTGCCTTTTGGCTCGTCGCATGGGTTGGTGTAAAACTGGTCGTCATGACACTCGCGCATCCGTCAATCGACGTCTTGCCGCATGAGTTTCCAGAGAGTACACTATGGCAAACGATCTTCTGGGTCGTACTTGCTCTGATTTTAATCATTGGTTGGTTCCGTAGCGGAAGCAGTTCAACCAAATCAGCAAAATAATACAATGGCGGGCAGGGTACTCTCTGTCCGTCTTTCGTTAGGAGAGATTTCATGCAAAACGGTAATTTCATTCGAATGCTGACGCGGATGCAAAACGTTCCACGGTGGGATGAATATGCACCACGTTTTCCGGATAACGCAGCTAGTCACAGCTTTCGTGTTGCCTTATTCAGTTTGATGGCAAGCTATTTAGAAGAAGCAGACGGGCAAACACCAGTCGACCGCCAGACATTGCTCGGAAAAGCTCTATTCCATGACATGAATGAAGTCATTACCGGACCCATTAAACACCGGACAAAAAAAGAGCCAACGTTACATGCACACATTCAGGCAATGGAACAACAAGCAAGTGAACAGCTCGTTGCCTTACTCTCAAAGTCGCTTCAACCAGCGTTCACGACATACCTCGTACATGCAGAAGATGAATCACCGGAAGGACGGATCGTCGAAGCGATTGATACGTTCGATGCGATGTTGTACGCACGAAGGGAAGCACGGATGACAGAGTCCGTCTTTTTCGAACAAAAGGCAGCAGAATTGCAGGCTGTTCTGGAACGACATCCACTTGTTTCGGTCCGGCGCTTGACACAGTCGGTCATGGAAGAGGACGAGATGTCTCATTTCATTGAAAACGTCTTGATGATGGATACAATTCGGCGCTGGAAAGGACGTTTCAACACGATTGATGATAACGACGCGACACATGCGTTTCGAGCAGCCTCGCTTGGTATCTTCAATGGTCTGATTGAATCAGAAAAGTACGGCGTCACGATCGACATCGAAGAAGTCGTCTCGCGGCTCTTGTGTCATGATCTCGTTGAAGGAACGACAGGAGATGTTCTCGGACCTGTCAAACATGCGACACCGGTCACAGCAGCAGCCTTCGAAGCTTACGAACGGGCAGAAGGAGAGATGTTGATCAATAATTTACCGAAAGACATTCGAGCACCGTTCCGTCGGTTCGTCGTTGAAGCAAAAGACGAGACATACGAGGGACAGATGGTCGACGTGATCGATAAACTCGATGCGCTGATCAAGATGAACATGGAACGTAAATTAAATGGGGTCGAGTATGAGACGGGTTATCGGGCACAACTCAAAAAGGTTCAGATGACATATGAAAACCCATCGGTCGTCTTTTTCCTCGCGTATGTCTTGCATGATTTGGATTACGTGACGTCATGACGAAGACAACGATGACCCCACGCCGCTTAACGTTGATCTTGATCCTCGGTTCACTCGCTGCACTCGGACCACTCTCGATCGACATGTATCTACCTGCTTTTCCGGATATGTCACGCTCGTTTGATGCGAGTGCATCACTAATCCAATTGAGTTTGACGGCTTGTATGCTTGGAATGGCGCTTGGACAATTGATCGTTGGTCCGCTGAGTGACGTTCGCGGTCGTAAACGACCGCTGATGTTTGCTCTGCTCGCATATCTGCTCGCTTCTCTCGCCTGTGCGATGGCACCGACGATCGAAGTATTGATCGCGCTTCGATTCATTCAAGGAGCAGCCGGAGCGTCAGGAATCGTCATTTCCCGGGCAATCGTTCGTGACTTGTTTGATGGACCCGAATTGACGCGGTTTTTTGCTGCCTTGTCACTCGTTAACGGAACGGCACCGATTCTCGCACCCGTCATCGGGGGACAGTTGCTTCGGTTCGGTGACTGGCATTTCGTCTTCTACTTGCTCGCGATTTTAAGCACGATGATGTTACTTGCCGTCGCACTCCGTTTACCGGAAACGCTTCCGCTTGATAGACGTGTCGAAGGAAATCTGACGACGACGTTGAAGACGTTCGGACGCTTGTTGACGGATCGCGTCTTCATCGGCTATGCATTCGCGCAAGCATTCGTCATGGGCGCGATGTTTGCCTACATCTCCGGTTCACCGTTCGTCTTACAAAATATTTATGGCGCTTCGCCGCAACAGTTCAGTTTTTTGTTCGGTTTAAACGGAATCGGAATCATCCTAGCAGCACAAATCGCCGGTCGCCTTGCTGGTCGTGTTGATTCAGAACGGTTGATGCGAATCAGTTTGACGGTTGTTGCGAGTGCAAGTATCTTATTGTTCCTTGCCTTGACGTTAACGGAGCAACTAATTTTCGTCATGATTCCACTGTTCTTCGTCGTTTCAAGCGTTGGTTTGATCTCGACGCTCGGTTTCACTTTAGCGATGCAAAACTATGGATCAACGGCTGGTAGTGCCTCGGCACTTCTCGGACTCTTACCGATGCTCGTTGGCTCACTTGTCTCACCACTCGTCGGCATCATGGGAGAGCAATCGGCTGTTCCGATGGGTCTGATCATTATGACACTCGATTGTCTAGCGCTCGTCCTCTATTACGGACTAATCGTCCGTCGACCAAATCGTTCATAAACGCTAATTATTCAAAAACGTTTGTCCTATGTATGGGACGAGCGTTTTTTCTTTTAATGAAAGGAAAAGAAATGGAATTCATTTTGAAACATTTTCTAAAAATTAAGCGTAGAAGAGAAAGAAAGCCAGTACTTCAGAAAGGAGTGGAGCGATGAAACAGGAGTTGCAGCGTGAACGAAAACCGTCGATTGAGGCAAGATTAGCCCGTCATTTTGCCGCACAGAAAAAATACTTACGCCGTCAAGAAGAGGCAATCGATCAACGAGACAAAGAATTGGCTCGTTTATTGTTTGAGGAAAACCGGACTGCTTATCAAAGGGCTTACCACGAACTGTATGGTTCCCATCCTTACATCGAGGTGAACGAAGATGGACGTTAGTACACTTTATTTATATGCGTTAGCGGCTGCAGCTTGCGGTGTGTTTGTGTCCATCCTATTCTCAGACGTCATTCCAGGCGTCGATCAAATCTTTCATCCTACGTTGATCTTATCTTTTGTCATCATCACGTCAGCGATCGGATTCGGACTCGAACAGCTCAGTCCGTTTGGTTCGCTGTTAATTCTAATCATCAGCAGTGTGATTGCGTTATTAGTGACGACGCTGATGCATATTTTCTTATTCGTTCCGATGGCACAAGCCGAACAGTCGCTTGGATTTTCGGAACAGATGCTAGAAGGACGCAGTGCAACCGTCATCGTGCCGATTCCGACTGAAGGATATGGTGAAATCTTACTTGATGACGTCTCAGGACGCGTATCAAAGTCAGCCATTCTGTTTGAAGGACCTGCCCTACCACAAGGCACAAAGGTGCTCGTCATCGAAATCAAACAAGGCGTCGCGTCTGTCGTGACGTACCCCCAACAATGGAAAAAGGAGATGTTTACATGAATCCAGTATTAATCGTATCAATCGTCGCGGTCGCATTGATCGTTGCGTTGATCGTCCTATTCATCACGAAATACCGAACAGTTGGTCCGGAAGAAGCGCTGATCGTATCGGGGAGTTATCTCGGAGGACGCAACGTCAATACCGATGAGTCCGGCAACCGGGTGAAAATCATTCGTGGTGGCGGGACGTTCGTGTTACCTGTCTTCCAACAAGCGACACCACTCAGCTTGTTATCAAGTAAGCTTGAAGTCACGACACCCGAAGTCTATACGGAGCAAGGTGTACCGGTCATGGCAGACGGAACAGCGATCATCAAGATCGGCAGTTCGATTTCTGAAATTGCGACGGCAGCGGAGCAGTTCCTCGGAAAATCAAAAGAAGAGCGCGAAGGAGAAGCACGTGAAGTCCTTGAAGGACACTTGCGTTCGATTCTCGGGTCGATGACCGTCGAAGAAATTTATAAAAACCGCGATAAGTTCTCACAAGAAGTCCAGCGGGTCGCGTCTCAAGATCTTGCAAAGATGGGACTCGTCATTGTATCGTTTACGATCAAAGACGTCCGTGACAAGAACGGATACTTAGAATCGCTCGGGAAACCGCGGATTGCCCAGGTTCGCCGTGATGCCGATATCGCAACGGCAGACGCGGAAAAAGAGACACGCATCAAACGGGCGGAAGCTTCAAAAGATGCGAAAAAAGCAGAACTCGAACGTGCAACGGAAATCGCTGAAGCGGAAAAAGAAAATCAGTTGAAGATGGCAGATTATCGCCGCGAACAAGATATCGCGAAGGCGAAAGCCGACCAAGCGTATGATCTCGAAAACGCACGTGCGCAACAAGAAGTCACGGAGCAACAGATGCAGATCAAAATCATCGAGCGTCAAAAACAAATCGAGCTTGAAGAACGCGAGATTCTCCGTCGTGAGAAACAATACGACGCGGAAGTCAAAAAACGCGCCGATGCCGATCGTTACTCGATTGAGCAGGCTGCCCAAGCGGATCGTGCGAAGCAATATGCGGAAGCAGATGCAACGAAATACCGGATCGAGGCATCAGCAAAAGCCGATGCAGAACGCATTCGTCTCGATGGTCTTGCGAAAGCGGACGCTGAGCGGGCACAAGGGGAGACTGAAGCGGAGATCATTCGTCTGAAAGGTCTTGCGGAAGCAGAAGCGAAAGAAAAAATCGCGCAGGCGTTCGAACAATTCGGACAAGCAGCGATTCTCGACATGGTCATTCGGATGATGCCAGAGTATGCAAAAGAAATTGCAGCACCACTCGGTAACATCGATAAGATCACGGTCGTCGATACAGGTAGCGGTGAAGGTGGCGGTGCGAACCGTGTCACGGGTTACGCGACAGATTTGATGGCATCACTGCAAGAGACGTTAAAAGCGTCGTCAGGACTCGATGTCAAAGAGTTGATCGAGAACTTCTCCGGTAAAGGAACGGCAAAACCGTTGACGGTCAACTTGAATTCCCATGATGCGGTGGCAGCGTCGAAAACAGAAGACTGATGGCAATCCGCGTCTTATTGATTGTGTTCGCACTCCTGCTTTTCCACGTTGCTTGGCCGCTTCCATGGTATGCACTGGCGGTACTAGGTGGCGTCATTGGAATCATCAAAGGATACACATCGGATGACGGAATCGCGAATATATTCAATATAAAGAAGGTATCTTACTCACTTTACGATCGACAAACACGTCAGGAGGCCGTTCTCGCTTTGATGTGCAGTCTGTTGACGGTCGACTTCCCGTACTGGTTCGCTGGGGTGACGACAGGAATCACGTGGCGTGACGTCGGATACGTTGGGTTCGAAGTAGTGTCGACTCTTCTGTTCGCTTATGTCTTATTCCGTTTTTTATGTCTTGATCTATTCCAACCGTTCTCGGAGTCTGAAGGAAGGGAGCAAAGAAATGGATAGTTTATTTCTACTGCAAGAGCGTTGGATGCTGTTGCTTCCGTTCCTCGTCGTCTTCTTGATTAACGTTGGGTTATTGACTGCCCTTCTGAAGAAGCGACGTGATTTACCGAAGCTGTTAGTCTTCGGAATGGGTGGGATGGCGATCGTGTTCATCGTCTCTTCGCTTGGATTGAGCATGGCACTGCTGTTTTTCGGATACAATTCATAAAAAAACGGGGCAGGCTCTAAACAGAGTCTGTCCCGTTTTGTCGTACTATAGGATAGGAATGAGTGCCATTAACGTGGAAGGTCATACCCAATGACGACGAGTCCCGGACCTGTATGTGAACCGATCGCCGCGCCAGCAATCGTCAAGATGACTTCGCTTGGTGAAAAATGAGCTTCAATCAATTGTTTTAACTGTTCTGCCCGTTCGATCGAATCCCCGTGACCGATCATGATCCGGTGTCCGTCAATCGCTGGACGTGCTTCTTCCATCCACTCGACGATCCGGTTCATGACTTTTTTCTGACCGCGGATTTTTTCTTTTGGAATCAACTTTCCGTCTTCGACTGTCAAGAGTGGCAAAATCGATAAGAGACCACCAATAAAGGCACTGGCACGAGAAACGCGTCCACCGCGCATCAAATATTCAAGTGATTCGACTGTAAACAGATGACGAATCGTATTTACCTTGGCTTCAGCGTAAGCCACTGTTTCTTCGAACGAATGCGTTTGTGCGTATTCTGCGACGTCGAGAACGAACAATCCTTGTCCTGTTGAAGCTGTTTTCGTATCGAGTACCAGGTAAGGAACGTTCGGATACTTTTCGGCGAGTTCATCTGCGAGCATCTTCGCTGTTTGATACGTTCCTGATAATTCGCTCGAGAAAGCGAGGTAGAGGAAGGGGTCCCCTTGTTCAAAGTGACGCGTGAACACCTCGACCATCCGGCTGACTTCGACCTGGAATGTCTTCGGTGCTGCACCGTCACGCATCTTATCATACAGTTGTTTCGGAGATATCGATTCTCCATCAAAGAACGTGTCTTCGTCGATCAATACGCCGAACGGCATGACCGTAAAATCATATGCATCTAACATGTCTTTTGGTGCATCGGCACCACTGTCTGTGATCAATCGGATCATCACGTTCTCTCCTTTCTTAACCTAGGGCTTTTTCGTTTCGATCAAGCATCCGACTCAAATTGACACCGAACCGCTCGTTCTCGAGTTCCGTCAACGTCGCGGGCGTTAAATCAGCACCGAGCGCAAGTAACGCTTCATATGCTCGACGTAAACACTCCTCGACCGTCAAGGAAGTACCAAGTAGTTCTTCAAGGGATGCCATCGTTTCCGGTACGACGGTCGGATAGACGAATTTCGTCGTCTCACCTCGAAGCGCTGCCGCGTAAAAGTCACGGACTAAAGCGGCACGTTGACTCCCACTTCCGTTGACACAAAGATAGATTTGGACGGCAACGCCACCGCGGACACGACGTTGTGAGATACCGGCGAATTTTTTACCGGCAATCGATAAGTCATAAGAACCGGGACAATACGATCCGACGACTTCACCGGCAACGATCGCGTCCGTTTCTTGCGCGAACATGTGGCGGATGAGCGCAAGCATCGCCTCGTAACCACTGTCGATATCAATCTCACCACGTTCCGGTAGGACAAGCGAAATATTCAAGACATCGGCGTCGAGGACGACGGCAAGACCACCTGAGTTACGGACGACGGGCGAGAAACCATGTTCATGCAGGACGGCTATACCATCAGCAAGATGGGGAAGACGGGCATCCTGGATGCCGAGGACGACGGTTTCATGATGAATCCAAGAGCGGAGTGCTGCTCCTTCTGTTGCAACCGATGCACATAATGTGTCGTCCATCGCAAACGATTGTGTCGCATGGAAAGCAGTTCCGAGTGACGTTTGATCAAAAATACGATAATGTTCTTGTTTTAAGAGTTCGATTCCCATAGGCTCGTTCCTTTATTGTAGATTTGCGACATCATTATAGCACAGGGTGTGTAAAGTTTCTGTGCGAAGCGCCGCGGGAGACAGGAATCCTCGGAAACAAAACCGAACAACAACGACATAGACTCGATTTAAAGGAGAGAAACATATGTATCAATCATTAGGACAATTAAAGGAAACGAAGGTCTTTAAAGATCCCGTTCATCGGTATATCTATGTCAGTGACCAGTTGATTTGGCAATTGATCGGGACACGTGAATTTCAACGACTACGCCGAATCAAGCAACTAGGAACATCCTTTTTAACGTTTCATGGGGCGGAACACACGCGGTTTCATCATTCGCTTGGTGTCTATGAAATCACCCGCCAATTGATCGACGTCTTCAATGGTCGCGCCGATTGGGACGATCAGTACCGGGAGTTGACGCTCGTTGCAGCCCTCTTACACGATGTCGGACACGGTCCGTTTTCGCACGCGTTCGAGAATGTCTTCGGTGTGAATCACGAAACGTGGACGGAGCGGATCATCCTCGGGGACACGGAAATCAAAAAAGTCCTCGATCAAGTCGGAGAGGGATTTGCAGAGGAAGTGGCTTCGATCATCAATAAGACGCACCCGAATCAACTGCTCGTTACGATGATCAGTTCACAACTCGACGTTGATCGGATGGATTACTTATTGCGCGATGCGCACTTTGCTGGTGTCAGCTACGGAAAATTCGATCTCGAACGGATGCTTCGTGTATTGCGTCCGGCGCCGAATCAGATGGTCGTCAAACAGTCGGGGATGCATTCAATCGAAGACTACATCATGCGCCGGTATCAGATGTATTGGCAAGTCTACCTGCATCCGGTAACACGATCGAGTGATTACCTATTAAAAGCCATTCTCGAACGGGCGCAGGAGTTGTACCTGTCCGGTTATCCGTTTGCGATTGCACCGGTCCATTTGATGCCGTTGTTTGATCAGAAGATGGAGTTGCGTGATTTCCTTGGGCTCGATGAGACGATCGTCTACTTTTATTTTCAGCAGTGGGCGAATGAGCAGGATCCAATCCTTGCTGATCTCTCGAGGCGATTCGTTGACCGGAAGTTGTTCAAGTATGTTGATTATCCGGCTGAAAAACGTGAACTCGTCCACGATAAACTGTGTGAGTTGTTTGAGGCGATCGGCTTGAATCCGACCTATTATCTGCTTGAAGATAAACTCAGTCGTCTTCCTTACGATTTATATGGAGACAACGGGGAAATCAGCAAACAACCGATCATGTTACAGATGAAGGATGGACAGATGAAAGAAATTTCGCAAGTCTCACCACTCGTTCAAGCCATCGCCACATCACGCCAGACTGATGAGAAGCTGTTCTTCCCGCAAGAAATTCTGCACGACTTGCGCGAACATGCGAACGAGAAGATGCAAATCGACCAATTATTGACTGGCAGCGTGACGTCATGATATCGTCCGCTGTCCTAACAAAAATCTTGCAACAGCTTGGACGGGAGGGAGGAGAGGTCGAAGTCCTAAAAGGCGCGACTTCCTCCCTCGTTTTGCGAGTCGGTGAGGGAATTCTTCGCGTCCATACGAATCAAGACTGGTTGCGAGAAGAACCTGACCTCGTCTTACATGAAGTATTTGCGTTACAAGCAGCAGGTGATTTGGCACCAGATGTACTGGACTATCAAGCGGATGTCAGGGACGAAATACCGCCGTGGTTATATATGACCCGCTCGCCGGGAGAGATCCGAATCGATCAGGTGGATGAGCGATATGTCGAACGATTGGCACAGGTGCTTGCTGCGATCCATGCACTACCGATACCAGAATCGCGTTATGTCTATCAACCGTATACGACGGAACGTCACGTCCCGACGTGGACGCAGCATTCGGAGAGATGGCGTCAGCTACTGGCGATCGAACCGGTCGAAAGTCAACGTATTCGTTTCATTCATCGGGATTTTCATCCGGTCAATGTGTTATACGAAATAAATGAAACGTGCCATACGATTGATTGGGTGAATGCGTGTGTAGGACCCATTGAAGTCGACCTTGCGCATTGTCGTTTGAACCTTGCCTTGCTCGAATCTGTTGAGATAGCGGATCATTTTTTAAAAAGTTACTGCGAGCAGACGAAACATTCCTACGATCACGCGTGGGATATTCGGGCTGTTTTTGATTTTGGACCTGAAACGATTGACGTCTATCCGGGGTGGAAAGCATATGGAAGGCAAAACCTTAGTCAGGACAATGTTCGGGAACGCTTGGAAAAGTTTGTCTTGAAAGTCTATGAAAATAACGAAAGCGGTTACTAAATGAACTTTTCCTCTTGTAGTTCTTCGGAATATTGATTATTCTATTACTTGGAAAGAGATTAAACGTCAGACATCGTACGAATGTACAACTGATAAACAACTAATAGATAGAGGGGTACTTCATGAAATATCTTATCGCACTACTCGGACTGGCTATCGTTTTCGGCTTGGCACTCCTTGTCAGCAGTAACCGTAAAGGCATCAAATTGAAACCGCTTGCGGTCATGCTAGTTCTTCAGCTCGTACTTGGGTTCATTTTACTCAATACATCGTTCGGATATATCGTCATTCGTGGCGTCGCGAAAGTCTTTGAAAAACTGCTTAGTTATGCGGCGATCGGAATTGATTTCGTCTTCGGTGGTTTAGCGAACGAAGGCGCACAACCATTCTTCATCAATGTCTTGCTCCCAATCGTCTTCATCTCTGCTTTGATCGGGATTCTACAATTCACGAAGATTTTACCACTCTTAATGCGCGGTATCGGTTTCGTCCTATCAAAAGTCAACGGTATGGGACGTCTTGAGTCTTACAACGCGGTTGCTTCAGCTGCGATCGGACAATCAGAAGTATTCATCACAGTCAAAAAACAAATCGGTCAATTACCAGCAAACCGCCTCTACACATTGTGTGCGTCAGCGATGTCGACGGTTTCGATGTCAATCGTCGGTGCATACATGACGATGGTAGAACCGAAATATGTCGTTACAGCAATCGTCTTGAACTTGTTCGGTGGTTTCATGATCGTCTCGATCATCAACCCGTACACGGTTGATCCGGAAGAAGATATTCTTGAAATCGTCGAAGAAAAACAAACGTTCTTCGAGATGCTCGGCGAATACATCATGGATGGATTCAAAGTCGCAATCATCGTTGGTGCAATGTTGATCGGTTACAATGCCTTGATCGGAATGGTCAACGATATCTTCTTGATGGTTCTAAACATCTCGTTCCAAGAAATCCTCGGATACATCTTTGCACCGTTCGCTTTCATCATGGGTATTCCATGGGCGGAAGCTGTCAGTGCCGGTAGTGTCATGGCAACGAAGTTGATCACGAACGAATTCGTTGCGATGTTGAGTCTTCCAGAATACTCAAAAGAATTCTCGGAGCGTACACTCGGAATCGTGTCTGTCTTCTTGATCTCGTTTGCGAACTTCTCGTCAATCGGAATCATCGCTGGTGCGGTTAAAGGATTGAACGACCGCCAAGGAAGCGTTGCAGCTAGTTTTGGTCTGAAGTTACTCTACGGCGCAACACTCGTCAGTGTCTTGACGGCAATCGTCGTCAGCGTCTTGCTGTAATCGTTACACATATGAAAGAGCAATGGATCTGCTGATCCATTGCTCTTTTTGTTTTTCACTCAGTTGATCCATGCGAAGCAATCCCGACACGGACCCGATGATGTGTTCCGTCACGATAGACTTCGTAAGCGAACTGCGCGACGTTTTCTCGGGGAATCGGACCTGTTGGTGCAGTGAAGCGTGTCGTCTCGATCAAGAGGTCGTCAGCAGCAAGTGCGTTGTCTTCCGTCAGTTGTGTTGGACAGATGACGGTGAAGTCGACGTCTGCATCCTTTAACGTCAGATAAGCTTTCAAGTGATCCTCTGCTGCAATCGTCGAGCGGCGACGGGACTCACTCGATTGGAAACGATACTTCCCAGGTTCTTCTGACGCATCGAGAATGCCTGCTGTACCAACGAAGACAATTCGTTCGATGCCTGCTTCCTTCATCTTCGTGACGAGATGTGGAATCGCTGTCGAAAGGACCTGTTGTTGATCAGTTCCGAGACAACTGAAGACAGCGGTACTTCCTGCGAGTGCTTCTTCGAGATTGTCCGGGTTGGTCGCATCTCCTGTCAGGACGTGGAGTCGGTCATGGACCGGTAAGTCCGGTGACGTGGAACGCACAAGTGCTTGGACATCATAGCCGTCTTCTAATAACCGATCAATTAAAGGGCGACCCGTTCGACCGGTCGCACCAAGTACAGTAACAGTAGTCATAAGAATTCCTCCTTAGAGATCAAGTAGATGGGAAAAAGAGACGTGCGGTAACGACCGGACGTCTCTTGTTGTTTATTTATCAGCGAACATGACGCCAGCTTGACCGTAATCTGTTTTTTCCATCTCTTCGATGAAGACCGTGATGTTTTCTTTTGGAGCATTTGTCGTTTCCGACACCGCTTCCGTAACTTTTTCAATCAAAGCACGTTTTTGTTCGACTGTACGACCCGATAACATTTTAACCGTAACATATGGCATGACTTCATTTCCCCCTCTAGCTTGATGACGATACGCCATCAGTATAGCGCATTCGATAGGGGATTCGTCAATTCGAACATCGTTTTCGAAAAAGAAGGGTATAAGGTAGGAGCTATTCTTGTCGGAAGCGAAGGTAGTCATACACATACGACAGAAAAGGAGAGACATATGGACGCAATCATACGGAAGAAGATTCATACGTTGCTGATTTTTGATCGGGCGTTACCGGAGGATACGAATTATCCGTTGTCTGGTGCTAAAGGACTTGAAGTCGCAGATATCGTCTTTGAACAGAATATTCCATTCGGTCGACTCGTAACGGATAAAGAACTCGCTCAACTGCTGAATCAAAAAGAAGCAAAGCGATACGGGATGTTGACGTTGCTTGAAGACGATGTACGTTTCAAACCGTTGTTTCAAAATCGAAAACCGACAGCTGACATGGAAGAAGAGGTCGAGGCGAAAGTGCGAGAACTCGCGCATCAGTTACGTGCGATTCGGTCGCGGTGTTCTTCACTAGAACGTCTCTTCTTGTTCGGTCGTGCGGCGCAAACCCTGTTTGACCGCGCTTTGCTTCATCTCGAAGAGGTCAATCCTCCGGCGCATGAGGAGATTGCGTCCATGACGTGTTACCGTCTCCCGACGATTCGCCGAGCATCAGAAGAACAATTACAGTTACTTCGTTACGAGTGACTGGTTGCAGACACATCGGAATACGGTATGATAGAAGCAACAGGATTAAAAGGGGACAAAACACGATGGAAAAAAAGATTAACTTTAATATCATTTCAGATAACTCTACAGACGGTCACGGAGGATTTGGTGTCGGAACACTCAGCTTAAATAGTATGTCACCCGTCATCATTTCTCCGGAAGACGGCGAAGCTTACATCGATATGGGCGCGATGCACGCGAAAGCAGCCATCGAGAAACGCGTCAAGTTCACGACGGATAAAGCCGATACGCCAAACGGTAAACTGTACTGGATCGTTTGGGTGACAGTCGGTCGTAAACCTGAAGGCTTCTATTACGGCGGTGTCGCTGCCTGCGATCTGTTAGTCGATGCGGAAGCACGTCGCGGATTCAAGATTCTCGCTGATCATGTCAATAAAATGGATAAATCCCTTAAAGGACGAATTGTTGTCGATCACATGGATGAGCGTTCAAAAGAATTGTTACGTGATTTCTTACAGACACATAAACCTGAGATGTGGGAAAATGCTGACGCTGCTCTACATGAAGCGTTGGTCTAAACAAAAGAACGTGTGCCGCGGCACACGTTCTTTTTTCATGGTCGTTTCAGCGTTAAGACGACGAGTTCCGGATGATTGAACAGACGAAACGGAAACAGGCTGTTCCCGAGACCACGACTGACGATCAGTTCAGTCTGCTGTTCCTGATAGCGACCGGCCGTCACGGTTGGAAAGAATCCTTGACCGGGCGCATACAGACCTTCCGTAAACGGCAGACGAATCTGTCCACCGTGGGCGTGACCAGACAAAACGAGATCAATGGAACGCTCGGCATACAAAGATTTATATTCCGGACGATGCGCAAGCAAGAGCTGGAACGCATCAGGTGAGACGTCTTGCAATGCTTGATCGAGACTTTGACGAATGCCATCCGGTTCCGACAGACCTTCGCGCCATCGTGTCGTCGTCGGATCATCGATACCGAGTAACGAAATCGATTGACCTTGGTATTCGATGACGCGCGATTCATTCCGGAGAACGGTGACACCCAGTTGCTCAAGCTTCGGCAAAATCGTTAGATTGAGTCGCACCTCATGATTCCCGGTGACGAAGTAGACCGGATATCGATCAACGAGCGCTTTCATGAGTGTAAGGGCGGCCTCTTCACCGTTTCGCCTCGAGTCAATCAAATCACCTGTCATGACGACGAGATCCGGCTTTTCGCGATCAATCTTGTTCAGTAGTCGTTCTTGTTCATTCCCAAACGCTTTGCCATGTAAATCTGCGACCTGCACGACGCGATAGCCATCAAACGCTTCCGGTAAGCGATTCGACGTGACCGTCATCCGTGAGACATCAATGACGTTATTTTCACGATATAAAAACCAGCTTCCTAAGGCGAGGACACCAAGGGATACTAGCCAGCGTGTACGTTTTCGCATAAGCCACCTCATTTCTTCTACTCAGCATAATTCAGGATAACAAAAAAGACCTCCTTCCGTATGCGACGGAAGGAGGAAATCAATTCAATTTAAGCATCTTGTTTTAAATCTGTGACTTCTTTTTGCGCATCGGGTTCATCTGACAAGTCCTTGAACAAGGCGATGACCATCATTCCGACGACGAAGATGAACGGGAAGGCGGCTAGAACAGCGGCTGCTTGTAAGGCGCTTAATCCACCGGCATAAAGTAAGACGGCAGCGATCGAAGACTGGATGACACCCCAAGCAAGCTTGATGCGTAAGCTTGGCATCAGGCTACCGCCAGACGATAGCATACCGAGAACGTACGTCGCGGAGTCAGCCGAAGTGATGAAGAACGTCGTGATCAAGAAGACGGCAACGATACTGAGGAACGTACCTAAACCACCGAATGTCTCAAACAGAGCGAACATTCCAGTTTCGACCCCTTTATCGTTAACGGTCGAAATCAAATTGACGTTTTGGAACAATTCGTTCCAGATCGCTGACCCACCGAAGACCGAGAACCAAAGGAGACCAAAGATGGTTGGGACAAGCATGATGCCGATGACGAACTCACGAATCGTCCGTCCTTTT
Source organism: Exiguobacterium sp. ZWU0009 (assembly GCF_000798935.2). NCBI lineage: Bacteria > Bacillati > Bacillota > Bacilli > Caryophanales > Exiguobacterium > Exiguobacterium sp. ZWU0009. The sequence continues at coordinate 275,992 of NZ_CP018057.1, forward strand.
GAGACGCGGGCGATGAACGTACCGACGAATGGTGACCATGAAATCCACCAAGCCCAGTAGAAAATCGTCCAACCGTTGATCCACTCACGTTCATCTGGGTTAAAAGCAGAAGCCCGGAAGCTCATGACGGGTAAGTTCTGCAGGTAAGCACCTGTCGTTTGCACAAAGAGGTCCATAATGAAACTGAACGGTCCGAGGAAGAGGACACCGATCATCAACAGAACGGCAAGAACGATGTTGGCGTTACTGAGACGAACGATTCCTTTATCGAGACCTGACGCGGCACTGATCATGTAGAGAATCGAAACGACGACAATGATGATGATTTGAGTCGTGAATGTGTTTGGAATACTACTTGTCAGGAAGTTGAGCCCACCTGAGATTTGTTGTGCACCGAGACCGAGCGACGTCGCGACACCAAATGCTGTTGCGACGATAGCAAGTACTTCGACAGTACCTTTACCGGCAGAAGCGTACCGAGGCTTCATCAATGAAGCGACAGTGTCACCAATCGTAGCAGGACGTCCTTTTCGGAATGTCGAGTACGCGATAGCAAGCGCGACGATCGCGTATAAGGCCCAAGGGTGGAGTCCCCAATGGAAGAACGAATAGCGCATTGCGAGGCGTGCTGCTTCCGTCGGATCGTCTGTTGCGACTGGTGGCGTATGGAAGTGCGTCAATGGCTCTGAGACACCCCAGAAGACAAGCCCGATTCCCATACCAGCACTGAAAAGCATCGCAAACCAAGAAATGAGACCATATTCAGGACGGTCCGAATCCTTACCGAGTCGGATTGAACCGAAGCGGGAAAAGATTAAAAAGATAGCAATGATTAAAAAAGCACTCATGCCGAGTAGATAAAGCCAGCCAAATCCGTTAGAGACAAAGGATTGTGCTTTAGCTGTGACATTTCCGAGACTAGCTGCACCGATTAGGGATTCCGGTAAGATTCCCCATATGGTAAAGAGCACACAGAAAATGACGGATACCATAAAGACTTTTGTGATCTTACTTTTTCGATTATTTTCCATCGTGTTCCACACCTTCTTTCGAATTTTACATAGTTGTTTTGTATCAAATGATGGCAACGACATTATCATTACCCCGTCAATCCAATAACAAAACCTAATCACGCAGGGTACTACCGTAACAAACATTTGAGCGGAAAAGCAAATCGACCGGGAAATGAGAACAAAAAAACCAATGATTTACAAGGAAGGGAGAGCAAAAAAGGGCTCAATCATGCGTATCTATAATAATGTGGAAATAAAGAAAAAGAAAACGTTAATACTGTTATTTCCCGTTTCGTCTTAAAACTAACGTAAAGCTTGATATGAGCAAATCAGAGGCAGTCTGAAATCAGATTTGATATAACAAAAGCAGTCATCATTTTGAAGGAGGCATTTCCCATGGAAAAAGAACAACAAAAACAAGCGATTCTCGAAGCATTTCAATCTCGTCATGCCACAAAGGCATTTAACGGTCAAATGATCCCAGAAGAAGATTTTCGTTTCGTTTTAGAAACAGCGCGTCTGTCACCGAGCTCGTTCGGTTATGAGCCATGGAACATGCTCGTCATTCAAAATCCAGAAATTCGTGAAGCATTAAAAGAAGTCTCTTGGGGGGCGCAAGGACAATTGCCGACAGCGAGTCACTTTGTCTTATTCCTCGCCCGGACAGGGGAGCAAATGCAGGCAGATGGTCCACATGTCACGCAGATGATGGACTTCCTTGGTTTATCCGAAGAAGCGAAAGCCGGACGGACGAAGCGTTATGGTCTGTTTTTAAAAGAGGATTTCGCGATTGGTGATAACCCGAAAGCGATGGAAGACTGGGCAGCAAAACAAGCTTATATCGCACTCGGGAACATGATGTCGACGGCAGCACAAATCGGTGTGGATTCATGCCCGATCGAAGGATTCGACCAGCAAGCCGTCGAGCAATTACTCGTCGATCGTGGACTGCTCGATCGTTCTGTTTTCACGGTGCCGGTCATGGTCGCGTTCGGTTACCGAGCAGACGAACCAAAACGTGAAAAGCAACGTCGTCCGCTCGATGAAATCGTGACGTTCGTCGAGTAAAGACGAAAGACAAAAATTTTCGGATTATATAGAAGTTTCTTTCGAAATTCGGTATACTCGCATTTGTATGATTAAGAAGCGCCGTAAACGCCACTCGCATACGAACAACTTTTGTCTTGATGAAAGAAAGGGGTTCTATCGCAAATGGAACAAAAATTAAAGTTATGGTTCACGGAACACCAAACGGAAGATTACGGTATCACATTCCGTGTCAACCACGTTTATGAGAGCGAACAAACGGAGTTTCAACGCCTAGAGATGGTTGAAACGGACGAGTTCGGTACGATGTTGTTACTTGACGGAATGGTCATGACGACAGATAAGGACGAGTTCGTTTACCACGAGATGGTCGCGCACGTCCCATTGTTCACACACCCGAATCCAAAATCGGTTCTGGTCGTTGGTGGAGGAGACGGCGGAGTCATCCGTGAAGTCTTGAAACACCCGTCCGTCGAAAAAGCGGTTTTAGTTGAAATCGACGGAAAAGTCATCGAGTATTCGAAAAAATACCTCCCGAACATCGCAGGTGGATTGGACGATGCACGCGTCGAAGTCATCGTTGGGGATGGATTCATGCATATCGCAGAAGCAGAAAACGAGTATGATGTCATCATGGTCGACTCGACTGAACCAGTTGGTCCAGCGGTCAACTTGTTCACGAAAGGCTTCTACTCTGGTATTTCAAAAGCATTAAAAGAGGACGGCATTTTCGTCGCACAATCGGATAACCCATGGTTCACACCAGACTTGATCCGTGATGTTCAACGCGACGTCAAAGAAATCTTCCCGATCACGAAGCTCTACATCGCAAACGTTCCGACATACCCAAGTGGTCTTTGGACGTTCACGATCGGATCGAAGAAACATGATCCGCTTGCAGTTGCACCAGAGCGTTTCCACGAGATCGACACAAAGTATTACACGCCTGAGCTTCACACGGCAGCCTTCGCGCTTCCGAAGTTCGTTAAAGATTTGACGAACGGCTGAGCTCAGTCACTATAGCACACATGAACAGAGCGGTTTCGATCTTCGAAATCGCTCTGTTGTCAGGTAAACAGGCGTTTGCATCAGCAAACGGCAAATGAACAGGGGGAATGGATCATGCGTTTTGATGAAGCATATTCAGGAAAAGTCTTTATCGCGAGTCAACCGACTCACGAAGATGCAAAAGGAATTTTATACGGCATGCCGATGGACTGGACGGTCAGTTTCCGTCCCGGTTCACGATTCGGTCCGGCACGTATCCGTGAAGTCTCACTTGGTTTAGAAGAATATAGCCCGTACTTAGATGGTGACATCGCTGACGCAAAATTGTTTGACGCGGGAGATATCCCGTTACCATTCGGGAATGCACAAAAATCACTTGATATGATTGAAGAATACGTCGATTCGTTACTGACAGCAGGCAAGTTCCCGCTCGGTATGGGTGGCGAACATTTAGTCACGTGGCCAGTCGTCAAAGCGTTCGATAAACACTTCGATGATTTTGTCGTACTTCACTTTGATGCGCATACGGACTTACGAGACGAATATGAAGGAGAGCCATTGTCGCACTCGACGCCACTCAAGAAGATCGCCAACTTGATCGGACCAGAGAACTGCTATTCATTCGGAATTCGTTCAGGTATGAAAGAAGAGTTCGAATGGGCGAAGACATCAGGTTACAACCTCTTCAAATACGAGATCGTCGAGCCGCTTCGTCAAGTCCTTCCGACACTTGCCGGTAAAAAGGTCTACGTTACGATCGACATCGATGTTCTTGATCCGTCAGCAGCACCAGGGACAGGAACACAAGAAATCGGTGGGGTGACGACGAAGGAATTACTTGAGGTCGTTCATATGATTGCACGAGCAGACGTTGACGTCATCGGTGCGGATTTGGTAGAAGTATGCCCAGCATACGATCAATCTGACATGACAGCGATCGCTGCAGCGAAGGTATTACGTGAAATGATGATTGGATTCATTAAATGAATAGACAAAAAGAGACCAGACGTGATGTCGGTCTCTTTTGTTTTGTTCAGAGGAAGAACTGAATGACCCCGAACGCACCGAATCCGATGATTAGACTGGCAGACGTCCATTGAATGATACGTAAAGTGGGTGTCGCAAGCTGGTGCTTGAGCAGATGCGTGATGTTCGCTAGAATGACCCACCAAGCGGCAGAACCAAGAAAAATACCGATTAGAAACAAAAAGGCATCTTGTCCGTTCATCATTGTTAACTCAAAGCGTGCAAACAACGCCAGGAATAGCGTGATTGTCATCGGGTTCAAGAACGTCAGGAGTAAGACGGATAGATAGCTACTTAACCGTGACGAGGCTGTATCGGAAATCGAGGCGTTCGAAGAAGCTTGAAACATCGACCAGCCGATGTAACACAAAAACAGACTGCCGATCAGTTGCATCCAGTGTGCTTGAGTGATTAGGGATTGGACAAGCGAAAAACCGGACAATGCAATCAATCCATAAGTGAAGTCTACCGTTGCGGCTCCGAGTCCGGAAACGATGCCGGAAATTCGTCCATGTCGAAGCGTTCGTTGCATGCATAAAAGTCCGATTGGACCTACGGGAGCCGCTAACGCAAACCCGATTCCAAAACCAGTCGCAAACATCAGTCAACCTCGGGTAACGGAAAATGAAGCGATTCCTTTTCCGTCCGCATGATGATTGTTGTTTTTGTCCGCAGGATACCTGCTAATTCTTTGATGTGGTAGGTGATGATTTCATCAAGTTGTTCTGTATCACGACAACGGATTTTAAGTAGATAATCATCGTCCCCGGCGACGTGATGACATTCCAGTACGTACTCAAGTTCTTGAACCCGTTTTAGAAATGGCGCTCGGTGTTCCGGTCGCTCGAGTGAAACAGCGACGAACGCAGCAAGACGATAGTCAAAGGAGGAAGGGTCTAGCACCGTTGTTAATTGACGGATGATACCTTGCTCTTGTAAGCGTGCTACACGTTCTGCTACAGCCGGTGCCGATAAACCGATGTGCTGTGCAAGTGTCGACCATTTCATACGAGCATCGCTTCTTAAAAAATCAATAATTTTTAAATCGTAGGAATCCATAAATAAAAACCTTCCTTTCTATTGTTATTTAGAATATTTTATTTCGAAAAGAAAGGAGGTGTCAAAGTGTTTATAAAACAAGTTCATAGCACACTGAAATCTTTACACATATACGGAACTGTCTTAAGTTTAAGATGTCACCACGAAGGAAATGTTCTGAAGTGTAAGAACATTGGTTTGAGAGCGATGTACATTTGACAATCAGAAAGGTGGAAAAAAAATGAAGAAACTCTTATCGTTTGTGACTGCTACGTTACTGTTTGCACTATTCGTGTTACCAGTAGGCGCAGCTGATGACGCAATGGTTCGTGTCATTCATGCTTCACCAGATGCTCCAGCAGTTGATATTGCGGTCGATGGCAAAAAAGCAGTATCAGGAGCGAAATTCAAAGATGTCACAGATTACCTCACACTACCAGCTGGGGAACATAAAGTAGAAGTATTCGCTGCAGGAACAACAAAAGATCCTGTGCTCTCTCAAACACTCAACGTCGAAGCTGGTAAATTCTACTCTGTCGCAGCAATCGGCAAATTGGCTGATATCAAACTAGCGGTCATGGAAGACAACGGTAAAGGCGAAGACGGCAAATCAATGGTCCGTGTCGCACACTTTGCACCGGATGCACCAGCTGTTGATGTCGCACCAAAAGGTGGAGACCCACTCTTCAGTAACCTTGAATTCTCGAAAGTCTCTGACTACGGTACACTCGATGCAGGCACATATGACCTCGAGGTCCGTCCTGCAGGCGCAACGGATGTCGTCAAAGCACTGGATGGAGTCAAACTCGACAGTGGCAAAAACTATACAGCGCTCGCAATTGGCTTACTTGAAGGCGAACCAGCATTTGAAGTCCTCTTGATCCCAGATGGTGGTGAAATGGCATCAATGCCAGAAACAGGACTTGGTGGTTCATCTGATACGGCTTCTGCTACACCATGGGCAGTCGCAGCAGCTGCTGCCTTGTTAGTAGGAACAGCGTATGTCGTCCGTCGTAAACAAAACGCTTAAGAGTAGTCTTCTTCTCTTACTCGTATTAGCCGGATGTCAATCGGGATCACCTCCAGATGCTACAAAGCCGGAAAAACCAAAACAAACCGAAACAACGACGTCTTCTTCGTCCACTCCATCTGAAAAGGTGGACGAAGAGGCGTTCATACCAACGCGTATTACGATTCCGACGCTCGATGTGAAAGCGAACATCGAAGTCGTCGGGAAGGATAAACAAGGACGGATGGATGTTCCGAAACAGACCGATCAGGTCGCTTGGTACAAGTACGGAGCAAAAGCCGGACAAACTGGAAATGTCGTGTTAGCCGGACACTTGGACGATCAAGAAGGTCCCGCTGTTTTTTATGATTTAGCGAAGATGAAAAAAGGGCAACGGATTGAAGTGACGGGAAAAGCAGGACAACAGGTATCATACGTGGTGACGAACGTCATGTCCTATCCTGTCGATGAAGCACCGGTTGGATCAATCTTCGGTGCGACCGTCATGAATAAACTGACGCTTATTTCATGTATTGGTACGTTTTCAGAATCAAAAGGATACGATCAGCGTCTTGTCGTCACAGCAGAACAAGACGAGTAAAATAAAATAGGCAATTCTTATTTCGGTCAGAACCGAGAATAAGAATTGCCTATTTTTTAATGTGTTTCGGAAGCAGCGACAAGATCCGTCGTCAGTGTCGTCAAGCCTTGTGTCGTCTTACTGAGTCCTTGGATCGTCTCGACGATTTGTCCAAGGTTTTCCTTGTTACGTCCAAATAAGGTGAGGGAGTTTTCCATCTCGCTCTTAACGGTTTGAATTCCTTGTTTCACTTGTTGCAATTCTTGCTGCGATGCGGTGTTGGCGCGTGTGATGTCTTCCATCTGAGAAACGAGTTGTGTGATATTACCATTGTTCTTTTGAATCAGACCATTGATGCTACTACTTAATGACTTGGCATTTTCAGCAAGGTTTCGGACTTCGGTCGCGACGACAGCAAAACCTTTACCGTGTTCACCGGCACGTGCTGCTTCGATCGAAGCATTCAACGCGAGTAAGTTCGTCTGATTGGCGATCGCTTCGATGCTTTGTGTCATCTGGACGATGTCATCCGACGTCGTCTTTAATTCATGGATGCTTTCAAGCGAAGTACCGACTTGTTGTGTCGATTGCGCGAATTGTTGCTCCATCTGTTGCATCTGTCGTTCGTTGGCAATCGTCATTTGGACAAGCTGCTGACTCGTCTGCTCCGTTTGAGCCGTTTCTGCCAACACTTGTGAGGCACGGCGGCTCGTCTCGATGATGGCATGATCCGTGTGTTCGACGGAGCTTGCAACTTCTTGACTGACACGGACGACATCTGTCAAAAGTTGACGGCGCGACTCGTTCGCTGCTGTCACTTCATGAAGACGAGAATCGACGTACTGACTCGTGACGATTTGAGCATCTAAATTCATCGCATGTGTCAAGGCAAGCACAGCTGTCGTCAGTTGGGCTGGGTCATGTTGATAGTGTTCGACGATTTTTGGAATCAACAACGTCTGAAACGCTGCGTAAGAAGCGATGAACCACGTGACGGGAACGAAGTTATGTTTATGCGTCTGTCCCATCCGTGTTCGCATCGCAAGGAACGACTCATCCATATTTCCTGTTAACAAACTCGTAAAGTAGTCGGCGAAGACTTTCTTCAGTCGTTCGCGTGTCGATGATTGTTTCGCGATCGTTGCCATCTCGGGATTCAATAATAGATGGTCAAGCACTTGCTCGAGGACTTCATCTAAGATACCTTGAACGACAGGCGCCATTGATTTGAGTGTCTGTAGCTGTTCTTCTGTATAGCCCATGTATACGAGACGGGATGTGAGATCAGGATCTGCCGTCTTTGTAATGAGACGGGAATCAGGAAAGCCGATTGTAGCTTGATAAGCTGAAGTAGTCTTACTTTTAAAAGGGTTACGCACGTAGTTGCCTCCAATACTCAAGATGTGAATAAATTGATGTCTGTTTCTTATCGGTTCATCTTGACGAAGTGATACTGATTTTCGAAAAAAAGACGAGAATATTGAAAAACATTGACCGGAAACAAAAAAACTCATGGCAAATGCCATGAGGAGAATAAAAAATATGCAGGATTAGACCGGTTGATCTTCCTGAAATGCTTTTTTGGCGTCCACAATCGAGCGCATCCGTTGAACGCAAGCTTGGACAAACTGAATATCAATGGAGGTGAAACGGGTGACAGGTCCACGAGCTGACTCAGCACTGAATGTGAAGGTTCCGAGATTCCAAAGTTCGATTTTAAATCGTTTTCCTTTGTTGTCGTCGAAGTGTTCTACGAATTCGATTTTCGGTACCATACGAACCCCTCCTTACTCCGTACATTCCCGCTTTTCAAAAAATAAAAAAGCCAAACTGCGAGTTAGAAGCAGTTTGGCTTAAAAAAATTATGCAGTCGGCACATCATAGCCGATCTCTTCAATCGCATCGACGAGACGCTCACGTGAAACGTCCTCATGCTGTACGGTCACTTGGTTTTGTTCGAGTGAGACAGTTGCCTGTTGCACACCTTCGACTTCAGATAGAGCGGATTCAACACTCGCTTTACAGTGATTGCATGTCATACCGATAACAGATAATGTTGTTTCTTTCATGATGATGTTCCTCCTTCAGATAGTGGGGTACGTTTTAATCGTAACGCATTCGTCACGACAGAGACAGAGCTGAATGCCATGGCAGCGCCCGCAAGCCATGGGGCAAGCAGCCCGAGAAAAGCGACCGGAATGCCAATCGTGTTATAGCCAAGTGCGAAGACAAGATTTTGACGAATATTTTTCATCGTTTGCTCACTCAACTCGATCGCAAGTAAAACTTGTTTTAAGTCGTGTCCAAGCAATGTCACGTCGGCTGCTTCAAGGGCAACATCCGTGCCGCTACCGAGCGCGATGCCAACGTCCGCCGTTACAAGAGCAGGGGCATCATTGATACCGTCTCCGACCATCGCGACACGTTTCGTTTGTTGAAGTGATTGAATAACATCAGCCTTTTCAACAGGTAAGACGTCAGCAAAGACGAACGCTGGATCGAGTCCAAGCTCCTCTGCTAAATGCTCGGCGACTTCCCGACGATCACCGGTCAAGAGATACACTTCTTTTGTCTGGCGCAACCGCCGGATCGTTTCTTTCGCTGAATCTTTCAACGCGTCACGGATGGCGTATCCGGCAACGACTTTTCCGTCGACAGCAACATATACGAGTGTCGCTCCAAGTGATGTCCAGTCGGGAAGAGTAAGACCGCGTTCCTGCATCATTCGCGCCGATCCGACGATGAGATCATGTCCCATGATTTGTCCCGTGATCCCATGTCCTGATTCGACGTGGAATCGTTCGATATCAAAGACGACATCCCGTTCTGCTGTGATGGCGCGAGCAAGGGGATGTTCCGATTGCCGTTCAAGCGCAGCAGCGAAATCGAGCGCTGTCTCCGTACCGAACGTTTCGACGACGATGGGGCGACCGACTGTCAGTGTTCCGGTCTTATCAAAGACGACAGCATCGACATGTTGAAGATTCTCGAGTTGAGCACCGCCCTTGAAGAGAATACCTCGTTCCGCCCCTTTTCCGGTTCCAACCATGATCGAAGTTGGTGTCGCAAGCCCGAGCGCACATGGACAAGCGATGACGAGCACCGCGATGGCAGGACGAATCGCTTCCGCAAAGGAACCGGTGAACATCCACCAAGCGGCTAACGTCAGAAGCGCGATGGCAACGACGATCGGCACGAACACACCAGAAATCCGATCGGCTTGTCGTTGAATCGGTGCTTTTTCAGTCTGCGCTTGTTCGACGACACGAATGATTTGCGAGAGAACTGTCGCTTGTCCGATTTTTGTCGCTTCGACTTGTAAAGATCCGTTCGTATTCAGCGTACCACCAATGACGGATTCCCCAACCGTTTTATGAACAGGCGCGGATTCACCAGTCAACATCGATTCATCGAGATACGCGTCGCCAGCCCGAATGACACCATCTGTCGGAATTTTGTTCCCGGGTTTTACGAGTAAGATCATACCAGTTTGAATCGCGTCGATGGAGACAGTTCGTTCCTGTCCATCCTCTAAGACGACGGCTTCCTTCGCTTGAAGGGAGAGCAGGCTTTTGATTGCTCCTGTCGTCTGTTGTTTGGCACGGTCTTCGAGAACTTTACCGAGCAGGACGAGTGTAATCAGAATCGCGCTTGTCTCAAAGTAAAGGTGAGGCATATTAGAGACGAGTAGCATTTCAGCAACGGAATAAAAGTAGGCTGCCGATGTCCCGAGTGCAACGAGAACGTCCATATTGGCACTCCCACTCCGTAAACTTTTATAAGCCCCGCTGTAGAAGGGCGCTCCGATGATGAATTGTACTGGTGTTGCTAAAGCAAACTGTAGCCACGGATTCATCAAGAATGGAAGATGAAACGGACTGTTCGGAATATGCGTCAGCATGCTCGCAAGCAGCGGTAACGATAGAAGGGCCGCGATGATAAAGCGATACAGCATCCGGCGATTCGATTTTGTTGCGTGTGGTGCTTGTTTGACCGTTGCCCCGTAGCCGATTTTTCGGATTTTTTCGATGATCGCTTGATCGTCATAGGCATCAGAAATCGAGACACGAGCGGTTTCAAGCGGCAAGTTGACCGTTGCTTCAACCCCGTCCATCCGGTTGAGGACTTTTTCAATCCGGGCAGAGCAGGCGGCACACGTCATGCCTTCAATATCAAACTCAATCGTTTTTGACATCAGAAAACCCTCCTTACTTTTTCAATCGAGCGATGACCGCCATCAATTCTTCGACGTAAGCGTCCGTACTGTCTTGACGGGTGGCAACTTCATGCATGCACATCTTGACATGGCGTTCGATGATTTGTAGTTCGACTTGCCGCAAAGCTGCTTGGATTGATGCCGTTTGCGTCAAAATGTCAATACAATACCGATCTTCAGCGACCATGTTAGCAATCCCGCGGACTTGTCCTTCGATGCGCTTTAGTCGTTTCATCAACGCATCTTGTTCTTCGTTCGTTCGTGGAACGACGGGATGATCGTGTGTCATAGTCGTACCTCCTTTGGTGATCTTGTTGTCATCTTTACTGTAACATATAGGTATGGGGGGTACCAGTATTTAGCTTAAGAAATAAAAAAAAACAGTCGCGAGAGGCGACTGCTTTTGTACTTATTGATTGGAAACTTGTGGTTTGACGATCGTTTCGTTTAATGAACGTTGATCGCTAATGATGTCTTCAGCTTGTGTCGCCCGTTTAATGAAGAAAGCAAGGACGAATGCTAGACCAGCAATGAACGTCGAGATGAAGAACGCATAGTTGATTCCGTCAAGCGTTGCTTGCATCGTAATCTGCTGTTTTAAAGCAGCAGCCGCTTCAGCTGTCGGTTGACTCGTCATGTTCTTCGCTGCTTCAGCCGCGAGTTCTGTTCCACGTGTCTTCGCATGCGTCGACATGATTGTAACAAGCAAGGCGGTACCAATCGCACCGGATACTTGTTGCAACGTATTGTTCATCGCTGTTCCGTGTGGATAGTAACGTGTTGGTAACTGGTTCAAACCGTTCGTCGAGACTGGCATCATGACCATTGACATCCCGAACATCCGCAATGAATACAGGACGATCAGATGCGTATACGTCGTATCCATCTCAAGCTGACTGAAGTAGTAACTGGTAACGACTGTGATGAACAAACCAGTTAACGCAAGAGGACGACCACCAATCTTATCAAACAGTTTCCCGTTGATCGGTGACATGACGGCCATCAAGATGGCACCCGGTAACAGCATGAGACCCGCATCGAGTGGTGAGATACCGCGAATTGTCTGGACATAAATCGGAAGCAATAACATCCCGGAGAACATCGCCATCGTGACGACCATCGAGATGGCAGAAGACAAGGCGAACATCGGGTAACGATAAATCTTGAAGTTGAGCATCGGACGTTCCATATGGAGCTGACGGTAAATGAATGTCACGAGTGCGATAACTCCGACGATCAACGCTCCATAGACGTGGAAGCTGTCCCAACCCTTAGAGCCAGCTGAGCTGAATCCGTACAGTAAGCCACCGAAACCAAGTGACGAAAGTGCAACGGAAGCAAGATCAATGCGAGTGGCAGACCGTTCCTTGACGTCACGAAGTAAGAAGAAACCAGCGACGAGAACGATCAAGGCGATTGGTGTGATGAAGTGGAACAACATCCGCCAATCATAGTGCTCGATGATCCAACCAGATAGCGTTGGTCCGATTGCTGGAGCTCCCATCATGATTAATCCGAAGAAGCCCATCGCAGTCCCACGTTTTTCAATCGGGAAACTGACGAGCATGACGTTCATCAGCAACGGCATCATGATCGCAGAACCGGATGCTTGAATCATCCGTCCTGCGAGCAAGACAGGGAAGACTTCTGCGAAGCCGGCAAGAATCGTTCCGGCCGAGAAGAGGGTCATCGCGAGTAAGAAGAGGCGACGAACCGAATATTTTTGAATCAAGAACGCAGATGTCGGAATTAAGACACCGTTGACGAGCATGAAACCAGTCGACAGCCATTGAGCAGTTGATGGTTCGATCGCTAAATCCTTCATGATCGAAGGCAGGGCGATGTTGAGCAAAGTATTATTTAAGAAAGCAATGAATGCCCCGATCATCAAAACGGCGAGTATGCCGTAAGGAGCCCGAGCAGTATGAGTTGCACTTTGTTGCATGAGTATCCTCCTAACTAAACTAACGGTACAGATTTCTATACGGTCGTTCTATCTGTAGTTTATCTTAATCTGATTTAGTTCGAATTACAAATAATAATAGCTAAGAAAGATAATTTTATTTTTTGTGTAAGATTGAAAGCGTTTTTCTAGTAGGCTAAACGAGAAGAACAGCATGTTGTACACTCGAAATCGCTTCCTAGGGAAACGATTCAAGGTAAACAAAAAAGCGCAATCCTTCTCGTTAAAGAAAAATTGCGCGTCGTCTTTAGTTTGAAACAGCCGGAGGCTTGTTTCATAGCTAGCATTACTGGACGTTCGTTTCGAGTGCATCTTTCGTGATGTCGTAATGAGAGGCTGTCCAGACCGATTTACCGTCTTGAATGAACAAAACTTGTGGTGACTCGTGTCGAACGCTGTAATGTTCGGCGATGTGGTTCGATAACGTCCGAGCTTCTTGGACGAAAAGATACGCCGTTGGAACAGATGTTTCATCCGCGAACTTCGTATACTCCGAGAATCCTGCGGCACTGATCGGGCACGTCGTGCTGTGTTTGCAAATCACGAACGCGGTGTGTTCGGACGCAAATTGATCAAAATCAGAAATAGATTGCAGTTTACGTGGTTGTGTCATGTATATCACCCTCCATACGTCCGGAGACGTTCACTTAACTTTAGATTTTCCCGGTAATCGACCGGACAGTCAATTAAAACGGGTCCATCACTTGCAAATGCTTGGTCAAGACAATGTGCGAGGGAACCATGCTCACCGACACGAAGACCGAGTGCCCCAAAGGCGTGAGCCAGTTGAACGAGGTCTGGATTGTCAAACGTGATGTAGGACGACCGCCCATACGCTTGTTGTTGTTTCCATTCAATCAGTCCGTAGGTTCCGTCACGCCAAATCAATACGACGAGTGGAAGCTTCAGACGAACGGCAGTTTCAAGATCTTGTCCATTCATCAGAAAGGCACCATCTCCAGCCGCACAGACGATTCGCCGATTCGGATATAACAGCTTGGCTGCGAGCGCACTCGATAAACCATAGCCCATCGAAGCGAATCCATTGGAAATGAATAATTGATCTGGACGTGTCGTTTGATAATGACGAGCGAGCCACACTTTATGGGCGCCGACGTCTGAGAAGACCATGCCATCCTCCCCGACGGTTCGTTCGAGTTCACGGACGATACTTTGAGGATGTAAAGGCAAGGCAAGCGAGTACGTTTCTTGAATCTCGTCGCGTAATTTATCGCGATCGTGTTGCCAGCCGTTCCACGCACGCTCTGGAAGTAAAGGAGTCAATACAGTCAGCATATCGACGAGTGGTCCGACTACGTTCGCGACGACCGGATAATAGGCATCGATTTCGTGAGGATTCGTATCCAAATGGACGATTGGTGTCTTTTTCGGGTTCCATTTTTGCGGAGGTAACTCCGTAATATCGTAGCCCACCGTAATAATGAGGTCACTCGCATCGAGAATCCGCTGGTTGTAATCGACGTCCGGTAAACCGATCGTGTGTGCAGCGAGCGGATGGTGTGAAGAAATCGCTCCTTTTCCCATCATCGACTCGACGACAGGAGCTTGGAGCTTTTCGACGAATGCTCGAAACGCTTCAAGTGCTTGCTGCCGGTGGATGCCAAATCCAGCAATGATGACGGGCCGTTTTGCTCGTTCAATCAGACGTAAAGCATCGGGATCATCAATCGTCAAGGAATGGAGATGCGTTGGCGTACTATCCTGCTGTAAGGGTGTCACTGATTGATTACGTTCTTGTTTTGCGATGTCTTCTGGAAAAGAGATATGGGTTGCCCCTGGTTTTTCACTACTTGCTGTCGCAAAGGCACGTCGAACGATTTCCGGGATGACCTCCGCCGACAGCACGGACGTACTGGACTTCGTGACAGGACGATAGAGATCTACGAGATCAAACATTTGATGCGACGCCTTATGTTGCCGTGCTGTTGCGCCTTGACCCGTGATCGCGACGACAGGGGAGTGATCCATCGTCGCACTTGCAATACCGGTCATCATATTGGTCGCACCAGGACCTAGTGTCGATAGGCAGACACCCGGTCGCCCACTCAGGCGACCGAACATCGCTGCCATGAAAGCGGCGTTCGTTTCGTGACGTGTCGTGATAAAGGTGATCGACGAACGACTGAGCGATTCGAGCAATGTGATGTTTTCCTCACCGGGAACACCAAAGATATGCGTGACGCCCTCTGCCTCTAAACATTGGACGAACCAATCCGCCGCGTTCACGCTAGTCCACCGATGGAAATGTACTTCGTCTCAAGATACGCTTCGAGTCCTTCACTACCGCCTTCGCGCCCGAGACCGGATTGTTTCATTCCACCAAATGGTGCTTGCGCAGCAGAAGGAACGCCATCATTCCAGCCGACGATTCCATAATCAAGCCCCTCGATTGCACGAATGGCACGCGCGTAATCCTTTGTAAAGACGTACGAAGCGAGACCGAATGGTGTCTGATTGGCGTAACGAACCGCCTCCTCATCAGAACTGACACGCTGGACGGGAGCAACAGGTCCGAACGTCTCCTCGTTCATGATCAGCATGCCGGGTTTTACGTCCGCAAGAACGGTTGCTTCATAATAATAGACATCGTTCTCCTCATCCGTCGTTCCTGTTCCGCCCGTGACGACTCGTGCACCAGCGGATGTCGCATCATCAACATGTTTTTTGACTTTATCGTAACCCGCTTTATTGATCATCGGTCCAATCTTCGTCTCAGCATCCAGACCGTTTCCGGTCTTCAACTTCGCTGTCTCTTGCCCGAGTTTTTCAACGAACGCGTCATAGATCGAGTCGGATACGTAAATCCGGTTTCCGCAGACACACGTCTGTCCGCCATTACGGAATTTAGACTTAATCGTCTCAGCAACAGCTAAATCAAGGTCACAGTCATCAAAGACGAGAATCGGTGCATGTCCTCCGAGTTCGAGCGACATCGCCTTGATCGTCTCTGCTCCTTGAGCCATCAGCGTCCGTCCGACTTCGGTTGAACCAGTGAAGGTGATCTTATCGACATGTGGATGTGTCGCGAGTGATTCACCGAGTGCTTTCCCGCTGCCTGTAACGGCATTGACGACGCCTTCTGGAATCCCAACTTCCTGACAGAGTTCAAGAAGACGAAGCGCGGTAAGCGGAGTCGCTGTTGGTGGTTTGATGACAAACGTACATCCGGCGACGAGTGCCGGAGCAAGCTTTCGGGTAATCATGGCAGCCGGGAAGTTCCATGGTGTGATTGCAGCAACGACACCGACCGGCTGTTTGATGACTTGAAGTCGTTTAGAAGCATCATGCGTTGGAATGACACGCCCATACGCCCGTTTTCCTTCCTCTGCAAACCACTTGACGAAGTTTGCGGCATACTGCACTTCACCTTCTGATTCAGCGAGCGGTTTCCCCATTTCCAGCGTCATCAGGCGAGCCAGTTCATCTTTTTTCTCAATCATCTTCGCATATAATTTCTCGAGAAGTTCGGCACGTTCGTAGACCGTCCGTTTCGACCAATCAGGAAATGCCTTCCGTGCTGCTTCGACAGCATCGTTGACGTCTGATTTTGTTCCGTTTGGTACACTACCGACGACTTCCCCGGTCGCCGGATTCGTAACATCCGTCCGTTCTCGTCCGTGATCTAGCCATTGTCCGCCAATAAAGAATTGTCCCTTCATCCTGAAAATCCCCCTTTTTTTACGTGCATTGATAAGGGTATACCCGAACGAAGAAAAAAAGATTCACTCTCGGAAGGAAAGGTTATGCAAAAGGGTAGAAATCGACCGATAAACAGTGTAGGATAATTCAGTAAATGTAATGTAAAACGCTATGAAATATTCATCGTGAATAAAGAGTGACACCCGTTGATGTGAAATGGTGGAATCACCCCCGAAACATTGACTTTAAAAGTGGATTTGATAAGATGAAGGTAGAGGATTTGCGCAATCGGTTGCGCTTTAAAGATGACTATGTATTGGATGATGAAAAAGACCACTAATGACTGACCTACGAGAGGATTCACGACACATGACACAAATGATACCGCGCCCTGAAACGGCCCAACAAACAATTACACGAGCTTGGTGGAAAGAAGCAGTTGCTTACCAAATCTATCCACGCAGCTTTTACGATGCAAACAACGATGGAATCGGCGATATTCCCGGTATCATCGCAAAACTGGATTATTTGAAGGATCTTGGTGTTGATGTGCTTTGGATTTGTCCGATGTTTAAATCGCCAAATGATGATAACGGATATGACATCAGTGATTATGAAGATATCATGGATGAATTCGGTACGATGGCGGACTTTGATCTCTTAATGGAAGAAGCGCATAAGCGTGACATCAAGGTCTTGCTTGATCTCGTCGTCAACCACACATCCGATGAACACCCGTGGTTCCTTGAATCACGTTCGTCAAAAGACAATGAGAAACGCGACTGGTACATCTGGAAAGATGCTGTAAACGGTGGTGAGCCGAATAACTGGGAAAGTATTTTCGGTGGATCAGCATGGGAATATGACGAAAAGACAGAGCAGTACTTCCTCCACGTCTTCTCACGTCGTCAGCCGGACTTGAACTGGCAAAACCGCGACATGCGTCAAGCCGTCTATACGATGATTAACTGGTGGCTCGATAAAGGCATCGACGGTTTCCGAATCGATGCGATCAGTCACATCAACAAGGATCAATCATTTGCTGATCTCCCGAACCCGCTCGGTATGCCGTATGTCCCTTCATTCGATATGCATATGAACGTCGAAGGCATCCATGCGTATCTCGAAGAGTTGAAGGATGAGACGTTCTCTAAATACGATATCATGACAGTTGGAGAAGCAAATGGTGTCACACCGGAAGAAGCGGATCTATGGGTCGGAGAAGAGAACGGCAAGATGAACATGGTCTTCCAGTTCGAGCACATGGATCTCTGGCGCGCAGATGCGGAAAAAGGCGTCGACGTCGTCAAACTGAAACAAGTGCTGACGAAGTGGCAAAAAGGACTTGAAGCAACAGGTTGGAATGCCTTGTACCTCGAAAACCACGATAAGGTTCGTTCGGTCTCCCTTTGGGGCGACGAGGAACAGTACTGGAAAGAGAGCGCGAAGTCGCTTGCGATGATGTATTTCTTCATGCAAGGCACACCGTTCATCTATCAAGGACAAGAGATCGGGATGACAAACGTTCAATTCCCGGACATCTCGGATTATGATGATGTTGCTACGAAAAATATGTACGAGATGCAACTTGCTTCTGGTAAGACACATGAGGAAATCATGGAAGTCATCTGGAACTCGTCCCGTGATAACTCACGTACACCGATGCAGTGGACGAATGAGCAAAACGGTGGCTTCTCGAATCAATCTCCATGGTTTGGTGTCAACCCGAACTACGCGGACATCAACGTCGCGTCGCAAGAACAAGATGAAGATTCAATCTTGAACTTCTATAAACGAATGATTCAAATTCGTAAGATGGAAGAGACGTTGATCTACGGCGCGTACGATCTTATCTTACCGGAAGATACAAAAGTCTACGCGTATACACGGACGTTTGGTGACGAACAGTTCTTGATCGTTACGAACTTAAAAGGCGAAACAGCAGAAATCGATACGGACATCATCTTGCACTCGGACAATATGTTGCTTGGCAACTATCCGACGATGCACCATGAAGGAACAGAACTGGAACTTCGTCCATTCGAAGCTCGTCTGTACCGTGTGCGCTAATATGTTTTGAACGGATTCGAAGTATATCGAATCCGTTTTTTTGTTGCATGTAAGCAGAAGGTGCATCAGACGAAAAAATCGTGTACGCTAAACGATGAGGTGATAGAAGTGAAACCAGTAAAGTACCCGGTGTCATTACGACAGGTGACGACGATTGAAGATGGTCCGATGCGTGAATCGGTCGAACTTGAAGCGGACGGCACATTGTTTGAAACAAAAGATGGTTTTGCCGTGATGTTCGTTCAGCCGGATGAACAACCGATTGATACGACGATCAAATGGTCAAAAGATCAGATCGCCTTGAATCGTAAAGGTCCTGTTGCGATGCATCATGTCTTTATTTTAGGAGAGACGACCAAAAGCCAGTATGGCAGTCAGTTCGGTCAAATGTTGATGGAAACAGACACGGAAACGATTGAGATGAAACGGCAACAGATGCAGTTTCGCTATACATTAAAGATGAATGGACAAGCAGTCGGTACGTATACGATTGATTTAACTTGGGAACGGAGTGAGACGAATGGCATTTGAACAAACAGTACGTCAAATGGAGCAGATGTTGGAAGAGGAATGGTTTGAGTGGCTCGAGAACGATGAGCCGCGTTATAACGAATGGCGTGATCAACTCGAAGCACTCGCAGAGCAGGCCATCACGGAATACAATCCGAAGGTCGACCCGGAGTCCATCGATACGCTACTTTTAATTAATGAAGAATTACCTGTCTTGTACGGCGAAGATACTGTCATGCTGTATACAGCACTCTTGAAAGCACGTCAGGAAGACGATCAAGTGTACGAACGTTACTTGACGATTCTTGGTGCGTTCGCAGACGAACAGCATCCAGCAATCCGTGAAGTCGAAAAGTTAGTCGCTAAAAAGGATTATAAAAATGCCTTCGCACGTGCAGTCCGTCTGCCACAGTCGCTCGGCTTAGAATAAACAATCACAGTGGACCATCTTGTATTAGACAGGGTGGTCTTTTTTTAGGAGGAAGCGCCATGTATCCACTTTATCGAATCATCGTCGCGATCATCCGCAAAGACGCTCAACTGCTCGTAGTCAACAACCAATCAGGACTGGACGCCCGTTGGAGCTTACCCGGTGGACAGATTGAATCTGGAGAGACCCTCGAGCAAGCACTGCGTCGCGAGGTGGAAGAAGAAACTGGCTTGACGGTCACATCGTCGTCGTTTGCCTTCTTAACGGAGAACTTCATGCCAACTTATCAAGCGCACAGCCTTGTGACTTATTTTGATTGTCAGGTGAGTGGAAGAGTTGATCCAAATGATCCCGATGAAGAAATCATCGAGACGAAGTGGATCAATCAAACGGAGTTAGCGAAGTACATCACGAGTGAAGACGTCCGTCTTCCGTTATCGGCATATTTAGAAGAACAGCACAAAGGCTATTATATGTTTGAAGAGATGAAGTGGTAACTCGGCTGTCATCGTTTCTTTACATTCCTTAAAGCCGTCTCCATCGTTCATTTACATTCGCTCGGTATGATGAAACCATCATCGTGAACAAGGAGGAAACACGAATGAACAAGAAATGGATGGCGACAGGTATTCTCGGTACAGTGCTTATGACAGGAGTTGCAGGCTATACATATGAATCGGCTCAGCCGGTCGAGGCAAAACAGAACACGAAACAGGCGAAGGTTAAAAATGTCATTTTCATGATCCCGGACGGTTATTCGGCTGCCTATGCAACGAATTATCGCTGGTATCAAGGAGGCGAGGAAACTGAACTCGACGGTCACTTAAAAGGAATGATGCGGACGTATTCGGCAAACACGAAAGTGACCGATTCAGCAGCTGCCGGAACGGCGATGGCAACAGGAACAAAAACGAACAATGGAACAATCGGCATGGATCCGAGTGGAAAAGAAGTAGCATCTATTCTTGATCGGGCGGATCAAGCAGGCAAAGCAACAGGACTTGTCTCGACATCAGCCATCACACATGCGACACCAGCTGTTTTTGCATCGCATGTCGTAACGCGCGCGAACGAAGCGGACATCGCGAAGCAATACATGGATGAAATGAAAGTCGACGTCTTACTCGGTGGCGGTCAGAAATTCTTTTTTGATCAAAAGAATGGTGGTGTCCAAGAGGCTGGTAATCTAGTGAAGAAAGCAGAACGGGCAGGCTATCAGTACGCGGATTCACTCGAAAGTCTAAATGAGACAGACGGTCGTAAAGTTCTTGGTTTGTTTGCAGAAGAAGGAATGGCACCAGAACTGGACCGAGAAAATACGAATCAACCGAGCCTTGCGACGATGACATCGAAAGCCCTGCAAACATTGAAGAAAGACCGCGATGGCTTCTTCTTGATGGTAGAAGGCAGTCAGATCGACTGGGCGGGTCACGCGCATGATGCTGCTTGGGCGATGAAGGATGCAGAGGCGTTCCACCAGGCAGTTGAAAAAGTGCTTCGTTTTGCAGCAAAAGATAAACACACATTGGTCGTCGTTGCTGGTGACCACGATACAGGTGGTATGTCAGTCGGTGGATACGACGAGTACGTCGCAAAACCGGAAGTCTTGAAAAACGTCAAAGCGACGGGTGATGAGATGGTTCGTCAGTTCAATGATGACTTATCGAATATCGCAACTGTCGTCAAACGGGAAACAACGTTCGATTTGACGGCTGAAGAAATTCAGACGTTGCAAAAAGTGGATGCGAAGAAACGCGTCATGACATTGAATGAGATGATCAGTAAACGGGCATATGTCGGTTGGACGACTTCGGTACACACAGGTGTTGACGTTCCGCTCTACGCGTACGGTCCACAAAGCGAACAGTTCAGTGGGTTGCATGAAAATACGGACATCCCTGGCCTGATGGCTAATGCCATGAAATTAAAAAAATGACGTATTGGACGTGATTAAATCAAGCGGTGGATCATCCACTGCTTGATTTTTTTTGAGTACTTATCTGCTTATGTGACACAGTAAAAACTAAATGAAAAAAATGAATGAATAGCCATTCATTATATGCTATACTCATTTCAACACAACTGCTTTAGGGGGAAAGGGGTTTGTTCGAACATGAATACGTTTTTACTCATTAACTGGATTGCCTTCCTACTCGTCATCGGCTATGCGGGCTATCTGTTCACGTCACTCGTCAAAAGTCGTTATGCCGCCATTAAACGGGGAAAAAAGGCGGAATGGACACTGACGAACAAAGAACGACTTGACGCGGTCTTAGTCAACGTCTTCGGCCAAAAGAAATTATTAAAGGATAAGAAAAGTGGCGTTATCCACGTCATGATGTTCTACGGCTTCTTACTTGTTCAATTTGGAGCGATCGATTTTATCTGGAAAGGACTCGCCGTCGGTCAGCGTTTCCCGCATGTTCCACTCGGTCCGCTTTATCCGATTTTTACATTCTTCCAAGAAATCGTCATGCTTGTCATCTTGATTGCCGTCGTTTGGGGATTTTATCGCCGGTACGTCGAGAAACTCGTCCGCTTGAAGCGGAATTTCATGGCAGGTCTTGCGTTGATCTTCATCGGTGGTTTGATGGTCGCCGTCCTATTCGGAAATGGATTCTTCCTTGTCTATGAGAATCATTCGACGCTCGGTGAACCGGTCGCTTCAAGCATCGCGTTCTTATTCAGTTGGGTGCCGGAATCAGTTGCGTTCGGATTATTCGTCTTCTTCTGGTGGGCGCATCTCTTGTTCTTACTTAGCTTCATGGTCTACATCCCGCAAGGTAAACACGCGCACTTGATTGCCGGTACAGCAAATGTCTGGCTCGGTCGGACGTCAAAAGTCGGGCGTTTGGCACCGATTGATCTATCCGTCATGGAAGAGGCAGAAGATGACGAAGCGGAGTTCAGCTTCGGCGTCAACCGGATCGAAGATTTCAATCAGAAACAGCTCGTTGATCTATATGCTTGCGTCGAGTGTGGACGCTGTACGAACATGTGCCCAGCGAGCGGAACCGGTAAGATGCTGTCGCCAATGGATTTGATCGTTAAATTACGGGACCATCTCAACATGAAAACGGCAGCGATCACCCAACGTTCGCCATGGGCACCTGCCTTTGCGTTTGAAGGATCGCAAGGCAACCAAATCGCTTCACTGGCAGCAGCGGGGCAGATGGATATCGTTCCGGATTCATTGATTGGGAATGTCATTACGGAAGAAGAAATCTGGGCGTGTACGACTTGTCGGAACTGTGAAGATCAGTGTCCGGTCATGAACGAACATGTTGATAAGATCATCGACCTCCGTCGTCATCTCGTCATGATGGAAGGCAAGATGGATCCGGAGATGCAACGGACGATGGCAAACATCGAACGTCAAGGTAATCCGTGGGGGATGAACCGGAAAGAACGCGAAAACTGGCGGAAAAACCGGGATGAACTCGTCGTTCCGACAGCAAAGGAGAAGAAAAAAGCGGGCGAAGACTTCGAGTACCTGTTCTGGGTTGGTGCGATGGGATCGTACGATAACCGAAGTCAAAAAATCGCGATGGCGTTTGCGCGGATTCTAAACGAAGCTGACATCTCGTTTGCGATTCTCGGGAACGATGAGAAAAACTCAGGCGATACACCGCGCCGGATCGGGAACGAAGTCTTGTTCCAAGAACTTGCAGAAGCAAACATCAAATCATTTGAGAAATATGGCGTCAAAAAGATTGTCACGATTGATCCGCACGCCTACAACACATTCAAAAATGAGTACCCCGACTTCGGACTGAGTCCGGACGTTGAAGTCTATCACCATACTGAATTGCTTGCACGACTGATTGACGAGAAACGCATCACACCGCTCCATGAAGTCAAGGAGCGTGTTGTCTATCACGATTCGTGTTACCTTGGTCGCTACAATGACATTTATGACGCACCACGTTATATTCTCGAGAAGATTCCAGGAATCACGCTCGTTGAGACGGAACGTAACCGGGAAAAAGGGATGTGTTGCGGTGCTGGCGGCGGGATGATGTGGCAAGAAGAGAAAGTCGGCGCACGGGTCAACGTCGCACGGACGGAACAATTGTTGACCGTCCAACCGTCTGTCATTGGGTCAGCATGTCCGTACTGTCTGACGATGCTCAGTGACGGCACGAAGGCGAAGGAAGTCGACGAGACGGTTGCTACGTACGATGTCGTCGAATTACTCGAACGGTCAATCGTCGGTGTACCGGTCGAAGAACCTGTTGTAACCGTATAATAAAGTGGGATGAAACGATTATTCTCGTGCGAACGGGAGTAGTCGTTTTTTTCTCTAAAAAAGCGCGACGTTTTACTGTATGGTTTTGACATGATAAGATAAAAGAACTAGCTATGGAAAGGAGGTGAGAATCTTTTGGGAAGGCGTTACTTCGAATCGGTCAGGTCGCGGAGACCACCGGCTTATCAAAACGAACGATCGATTACTACACATCACTTGGTCTGTTAACACCAGAGCGCACCGCATCTGGTTACCGTTTGTATGACGAATCGGTCATTCATCAAATCGAAAAGATTGAATATTTGAAGTCTCAACGGCTTTCCCTGCAAGAGATTCTTGCTTCTTTTACGGAACGGGAACAAAAAACAGGGGAGACGATTTATCAGGAAGTGAAACAACTTCAGGCGACAGTTGAAGGACTCGAGCAGCGTTTGTTAGATTCGACGGACGTCGAAAAACAAGCGATTCGCTTAGAATTGTCACGGCGTCTGACATTGATTGCTTCCTTGATTGCACAGCTTTAATACAAAACAATGGAGGTGACCCCTGTTTAGGGGATTTTGGATACTATATTATTCATCAATTTATTTTTAGTGGTCTTGTTGATTGCGTTGACGGCGTTTTTCGTCGGATCGGAATTTGCTGTCGTTAAGGTTCGGATGTCGCGTTTGGATCAAATGATTCAAGAAGGGAACAAAAGTGCCGTCCTTGCGAAAAAAATCGCGGGCGATCTTGATTACTACTTGTCTGCCTGTCAGCTTGGTATCACGGTCACGGCACTTGGTCTTGGGGCACTTGGTGAACCAACCGTTGAAAAGATCTTGCATCCTGTCTTCGACGACTTCGGGATCTCTGCTGCTGTTTCGACACTCTTGTCGTTTGGTATCGCATTCGTATCCGTAACGTTCTTACACGTCGTCATCGGTGAACTCGCTCCGAAGACGCTTGCGATTCAGTATGCAGAACGCATGACATTGTTGTTCGCCCGTCCACTGTATGTGTTCGGTAAAATCATGTACCCATTCATTTGGTTACTCAACGGTTCAGCGCGTTTATTCCTCGGTCTGTTCGGTGTCAAACCAGCAGGGCACGAACAAGCTCACTCGGAAGATGAATTGAAAATCATCATGGCGCAAAGTTTCCAAAGTGGTGAAATCAACCAAACGGAACTTGCCCTCATGCAAAATGTCTTTGCGTTTGATGAGCACATCGTCAAAGACTTGATGGTACCGCGAATGCGGATGGAGACGATCTCGGAACGTTTGACGAAGGATGAACTGATGGAAATCTTCATGGATAATCCATACACGCGTTATCCGGTTACAGAAGAAAATGATAAAGACCGGATTCTCGGATACGTCAACGTCAAGGAAGTCTTGACGGATTATGCGAACGGAAATGAGCATCCGGTGACACATTATCTGAAGGATTTACCGGTTGTTTCGGAAGTGACGTCGCTTCAAGAGACACTTCGCAAGATGAAACGGACCCGGACCCATCTCGTTCTCGTCGTCGACGAGTACGGTGGAACGGCAGGTCTCGTCTCGATGGAAGACTTACTCGAAGAAATCGTCGGTGAAATCCGTGATGAATTCGACGCAGATGAAGTCGAAGAAATCGAACAGGTCAAATCGGACGAGTTCCTACTCGACGGTACAGTCTTGCTCGCTGACCTAGAAGAACGTTTCAATATTCGTTTTACGAATGTCGAAGATGTCGATACGATTGGTGGCTGGATTCAGATGCACAACATTGATCTTCAGCCAGGTGAGCATATCGACACACCAGACTTCTCCGTCGAAGTGATGGAGATGGAAAACTATCAAATCAATCGCGTCAAGATTTGGTTGCATCCAGCTGAACAAGCAGAAGCATAAGATGGTCGGTTCCTCATGGAGGAACCGGCTTTTTTTTCATCGCATCAGTCAAAAAATCAAGAATGGACGGATTGTGCGAACTTTCGGCAGTCATGATAGGAGAATGCAGAGAGGAGCGGGAATGTATTCTAATACGACTTTTTTGTTGATTCGCGTCCTATGAAACGAGGAGGTATTCCGTGCTTGAGCAGATCCCATTCTTACTGAGTCGTTTAGGTATGTTAGCACTGTTAGCCTTTTTATTGTCCCAGTGGCGCATTTCCCGATACATATTCAAGATGGACCGCGGAATGAACCTTCCACTGCTCTTCGCATTCGTGTCATCCGGTATTCTGATGAACTACGCAGGAATTGAACTTTCGCAAGATACGACGATTGACCCGTTACTCGGGTTAGCTGTCGAAAAGGATGCCCTGTTGCTCGATACCCGACTCGCTGTCATCGTGACGAGTGGATTGATTGGTGGACCGGTAGTCGGCGGCATCACGGGATGTTTGGTTGGTCTACATCGTTACGTGCTTGGTTCGTTAGGGGCAGAAGCAGGTTGGATCATCGCAATGCTCGCTGGACTTGCGAGCGGCTGGTATCGAAAACGCTGGCGTTTGCATGATGGTTATGCAATTGTTCCGCCCATCGGTATCGTATTGACAGCGTTATTGTTTGAGAGTGGCGTCACGTTATTGCTTGCACCGGATACGACGGAGGCACTGGATTTGATGGGTCGAGCCGCCTTTCCGTTACTGTTCGCAAATATGTGCGGTGTCGTATTGTTCATCATGATTTTACGGACACAACTTCGACTCGAAGGTGCACTCTTCGTCCGGCAAACTGAGCGTTCCGACCGTTTACTGCAAGCGTTACAGCCCTTACGAAAGCAAGGATTGACTTCCGAAGTCGCGCGACAGATTGGAGCGACATTATTGAAGGAAACAAAGATGCAACGAATTGTCGTGCTCGGGGCGACAGAAGTCGTCATCGATATGACGGACCAGCAACCTGCAGTCTGTGGCGAGCAACCGAGACGGGAGGAACAACGATGGATCGAAGCAGAAGAACCCGTCCGACAAGAAGACGAGCAGACGGGGCAAATTTTAAGTTTTCACCCCATGCGTATCAACGGTCAAAAAGCAGGGGTCATCTGTTACTTTTCGAAGGATTTATTTGATGATACCGTCGAGCGGATGACGGAACAACTTGTCCGTTTATTAGCACGAGAGCTACACATGCATCGAGAAGATCAGTTGCTTCGGTTAAGTGGAAGAAAGATGAAACCGATGTTACACGTCAGCTATCTGAAAGGAATCATCGAAGAAATCCAGCGGACAGCTGACCCGGGAACGCCTGTTAAACATCAACTGAATGCACTGTTGCAGCTTCTGACAGCAGCGACGCGGCATGATGAACATCCACTACGCGAGGAATTGGCAACTTTAAAGGCATACTTATCATTAGAAGGAACGCGACGTCGTCCGAATCAACTGACCTCTGCGGATATCACGGTCGATCTTGATATCGAGACCGCTGTTGAAGAATACTTCGTGTTTCCATTCCTTGTGACACAGCTTGTCGATAATGCACTGCGTCATGCATTCGTAAAGGCAGGACGACATCACCGGATTGATGTCCGTGCTTTCAAGACGACGACAGACTGGGTCATCGAAGTTACGGATAATGGGCAAGGTGTACCGCCTGCTGTGATGCAACAACTGGATCAAAAAGAAGCGGGTGATTCGAACCTGTTTCTGATTCGACGCGCATTAGACGTGACATATGGTTCGGTCGCAACATTACATGTCCACTCAATCACGCATCAAGGTACTCGGATTGAAGTACGATTACCTCTTCCGTCCCTTTGACAACAATGGCATTTTGCCATTGTTGTTTTTTTGTCTTGTTCCGAGGGTAAATACGAAAACAGGAAAATGTATCGTACAGGAGGAAGCAGATGATGATTACAACAACAGAAGTGGGACAACTAGGTGATCAGTCCTTGTTACGATTCACGTTAGAGAATGTGCATGGGCATAGTATCGATATCTTGAACCGAGGCGCAAAAATTCTTGCCATCCGGGTTCCGGATCAACATGGAATAATCGAAAATGTCGTACTCGCGTTTGACGACCTATCAGAATACCAAGATGATCCGCATCACTTAGGTGCAACGATCGGGCGGGTCGGAGGGCGAATCGCAAACGGCGCGTTTGCGCTAGAAGGAATGACGTATGTACTCGAACAAAATGAGGGCGAGCATCACCTCCATGGGGGAAGCGAAAATTGGGCGAACCGGATGTTCACGCACGAAATCAACGACGACAAACTTGTTCTACGTTTAGATAGTCCAAGTGGTGAGAACGGGTATCCGGGTCATTTGTCGTTCACGCTGACCTTCGAATGGACAGACGAGAACATCCTGCATATCCATTATGAAGCGGAGACGACAGCTTCGACACCATTCAGTCCGACGAATCATACGTACTTTAATTTGACGGGTGAGGCAAAAACGACGATCGAACAGCATCTGTTACGAATGGATGCACCTTTTTATGTTCCGTTGACGAAAGATGCGGTACCGACCGGTGACATTCTCCCGGTGACAGACACCGTCTTTGATTTTCTCGATACCCGCCCGTTACATGAAGTGACACATGCATCAGACGAACAACTCCGCCAAGCAGGTAGTGGTGTCGATCACCCCTTCCTGCTTAGAGAGGGTGGAGAAATCGTTCTCGACGAACCAATCAGTGGGCGGCGATTGCGCGTCGTGACGGATCAACCGGGAGTCGTCGTCTACACCGCTAATCATTTGTCGGGTGAGTTTACGATTTGCGGAAGACGAGCAACACCGTACCTCGGAATCTGCTTTGAGACACAAGGATTACCGGATGCGATCAACCAACCGAATTTTCCTTCCGTCGTCTTGCATGCCGATGAGCACTATCATAAGCGTACATCGTTTCATTTTCAGATGATGTCATGACGTTTCTTGCGATTTCCACTTCTGTATATGGTAGGATAAAGCGAGAAGAATCTAACGGAGGCTAAGGAAAATGACTAAAATAGCATGGGTGACCGATAGTATGGCCTATTTCACGAAAGAAGAGGCAGAAGCGATCGGCGTCAATGTCGTACCGATTCAAATCTTACTCGGTGATACGGCGTATCAAGAGAATGCGATCACGGTCGAGCGATTGTTCCGTGCCCTAGATGCGGACAAAAAGCTGATTGCCAAAACATCACAACCAATTTTTGGGGAGTTCGTTGGAACATATGAACGTCTGAAAGAAGAAGGTTATGACTGTGCAATTGCAGTGCACTGTACGAATGGATTATCGAGTACCGTCCAAAGTTCAGCATCAGCAGCGGAAGCAGCCAGCTTCCCCGTTCATATCATCGACTCTCATACGGCGTTTGAGAACCAACAAGAGTTCATTCGTTACGGGATGGAGCTCGCGGCACAGGGGAAATCCGTCGAGGAAATCGTCGCAGCCTTACAAGCGTTGACGAAAAAGACCCATTTCTATATGATCGTCGGTAATATGGAAACGATGCGCCGGGGTGGACGTGTCTCATCCGGTGACTTGTTCCTTGCGAACCTACTCAGCATCAAACCGATCATCACGACGGATGAAGCAGGAAAAATCGTACCATTCAAAAAAGCACGTTCTTTAAAGAAAGCTTACATCGAAATGGTTAAACAAATCGATGAATCGATGCGTCAGCACACGTTCTACAAGAACCGGATTTATGTCGCGACGACGATGGCACCGGAAATGGCAACGGAACTGCGGCAACAAGTCGCAGCGAAGTTCCCGGATTTGACGATTCTTGAAGGCACGTTCGGACCAGCAATTGGAACACATGCTGGAGCAGAAACAGTCGGTCTATTCTGGATGAATGATTAAATTAAAACGGATACGACAAGAGGCGACGGATTTTTCCGTCGCCTCTTGTTTCGTTCAAGCTGTAAGTGTGATTCCAAGGAAAGCTGCAAGAATTCCGAAACCGTAGCTCGAGATGAGATAGAGAGTAAGTACTTTACGATTTCCGTCCTGAAATAACTGTAATGTCTCGATTTTAAACGTCGAGAACGTTGTAAACGATCCAAGGAAACCGGTACCTAAGAGTAACGTCCATGTCGTATCCAGATGCGCACCGATGACGAGTCCGAGTAAAAACGAACCGAGTACATTAATCAGGAACGTCGCCAGAGGAAATTCGCGTTTCCAAAACGTCTTCATCCATTGACTGACGGCAAACCGACTGATAGCACCACAAAAAGCACCGATGGCAAGGGCGAGTAATTCCATTCACCCACGTCCTTTCGTCACGTATCGCAGTCGTCGTGTCCCAAGCGCGTAACCAAGATAAGACAGGAACAGACCGCCGAATAGGCTGACGAGCATATAGAGGAACGCGTCCGCTAGATGATGTTCGTTGAGTAAGGTCACGGTCTCGACGCTAAATGTCGAAAACGTCGTAAATGAGCCGATGAAGCCTGTTCCGATGGCTGTGATCGCATATTGATGCAAGAGTTTCGTTCGAAATAAAAAGTGTGTCGCGTAGCCGAGCAGAAAGCTACCGATCAAGTTGATCGCAAGCGTGGGCCACGGAAACGGACCGTTCGTAAAGTCGCCAATCAGCAGTCCAAGTCCATAACGTGCAGAGGCACCGAGAACACCTGCGAGACCTACGAGTACATAGAGCATAGGAATCCTCTTTTCTGAAAAAAGTCTACGTTAACCGTACTCCCGCTCTCAAGAAAGCGTCAAGAAAAAAAGTCATCGGAGAGACTTAACGATTGAATTCTTTCTGCCGATGAACAATTGTATGACTTTACTATGATGAAGGAGTTTGAACAAGATGGTATCTGCCCTCGAGCAACAAAGTACAAAGATTTTATCCCGTCTGATTGCAACGTTGATTACAATTGCGCATCCGTTGATTTTCGTATTTGCCCAAATGAATTACGTTCCAATCAGTGTGTTCTATCAGTTTTTAGTCGGTGGTCTGATCTTGGCGGTCGCGTTGCTGGTCGGCAACCGGCTACTCGGACATCGTCCGAGTGGGAAATATGTTCAAGTGACATTAACGTATCTCGTCCTCGCCTTAGTTTTGATGACATTACCGTCCCCAATCATCTGGACGATTGCTTACCTTTATTTGACGATTTCAATCGTCTATTTGATTCCGCGTCTCGTCGTTCTGGCTGGGATTTTCGGACTACTTGAAATGGCGTTATTCACAGCCAACGGAACGATTGTCTTTACGAACACATTCGACTTGATCGTCGCGTATGTCATCTATTTGATGATCTTCTCAGCGGCTGTCTTCGTTGCCGTTTTTGGACGAAACGTCATGCAGGCAGTTCGTCAAGAACAAGAGCGATCGGAAGCTTACGCGGCAACGTCGCAAGTCGCCCTTGAGCAAACGGCAGCAACAGCAACGGAAGTAACGACGTTCACAGAAGAGATGAGTGAAACGGTCGACGCGGCGAAGGATTCTTTCAGTCAGGTTGATATGGCGATGCAACAGCTGGCACATGATGCAGCAGGAAGCGTCCAAGCGATTCGTGAAATTCGCCAATTGAATGACCAGCAAGTCAACCGGATGGAGGATGTGACGGTTTCAGTCGATCGCGCCCTCGAGCGGAGTTCCTCATCGCGGACAACCGCTGAACGAAGCAGGCAGACGATTGGTCTAGCTGGACAATCCTTGCAACAATTGACGACGAGCATGGATGAGTCGGTCACGTCGTTCGGACAGCTCGCTGGACGTTTCCAAGAAATCGTCGCGATTACGTCGAGCATTAATGCAATTGCGGCTCAGACAAACTTGCTCAGTCTTAACGCGTCGATCGAAGCAGCCCGCGCTGGTGAGTTCGGAAAAGGCTTCACGGTCGTCGCGCAAGAAATTCGCAACCTGTCAGCGCAGACGGCAGAAGCGTCAAAAGAAATCAATGCGATTATCGAACGTGTCGATCAAGACGTCACACAAACCGGTAACTCGATTCATGCCAGTACGACACTGTTACGTGAGCAGGAAGAACGCATGGCAGAGAGTCAGTTAGCGTTGCAAACGATCGAAACAGATGCAACGGAAGTCGTTGGTTCGATCCAGTCGGCACAGACCCAGTTCGCGACGATGACGAACAGTCTTGTTGCTATCACGACAGCAGCCGGTCAACTCGACACGTTCATGAACGCCTTGCTCGCACAAAGTGAGTCGTTATCCGGTCTGACACGTCACCAAGTCGGTCAGGTCATGGAACTGCAACAGGCGATTCATGCCTTGAACGAGACGGCATCAACCCTTCAGCAAACGAATGGCTAAGAAACAGCTCCTCATCGATCGATGGGGAGCTGTTGTGCATCTTCAGACTGTTTGTCGGTGGAACGGACGGGGAAGAAGATAGGGAACGAATATTGAAGGAGGAGTCAACGGATGAAGGCAGCTTACATTGAACAGTATGGTGGATCGGAACAATTCAAGGTTGGAGAACTGGAAAAGCCAGTCATCGGACCGGATGATGTCTTAATCGAAGTCTATGCCGCGAGTGTGAACCCGGTCGATTGGAAACTACGCGAAGGCTACTTGCGTCAGATGTTGAGCTACGAAATGCCGCTCGTCATCGGTTGGGACGTTGCTGGCGTGATTCAGGAAGTCGGAGCGAACGTCTCCGATCTTCAAGTCGGGGACGCTGTCTTCAGTCGTCCGGAAATCGCTCGTCAAGGGACGTATGCAGAGTACGTCGCAGTCGATGCGCATTTAGTTGTGAAAAAACCAGAATCGCTCAGTTTCGCAGAAGCAGCGTCTCTGCCACTCGTCTCGCATACAGCATGGCAGGTCATGTTCGAAGTGATGGATGCGAAGCCGGGTGACCGGATCTTCATTGGTGCCGGATCAGGGGGTGTCGGAACCGTCGCGATTCAACTCGCGAAAGCGAATGGTTTGTACGTTATTACGTCAACAAGTACGAAAAACGTTGACTGGGTAAAAGCACTTGGAGCCGACGAAGTCATCGACTACAAACAGGAAAATCCGGCGGATCGTGTTCGCGACGTCGATTTTGTATTCGATACAATGGGCGGCGACAAGCAAGGGGAACTGTATCAGATGCTGAAGCCGAACGGCATGCTCGTCTCGATTTCTACACCACCGGATGAAGAGCAAGCGAAGCAACATAATGCACGATCTGCATATGTCTTCATGCAACCGACCGGTGAACGTTTGCGGCATATCGCTAAAGCGGTCGAGCGTGGCGAGCTACAACCTGTCGTTGATCGGATTTTTGATCTGGATCAAATCAAGGAAGCACATGATTATGGCGAAGAAGGGCACGCAAAAGGAAAAATCGTCATCCGGGTCAAAGGAGAATAAGGAGCAAGAGAGCGCTGAATTCAGCGCTCTTTTTTTTGTGTTGTCAATCTATTTTTCTAACCTGAAACAAAAAAAGACCTGGTTAAAAAAGTGTAAAGGATAAGGGGTTGCTTCTTCCTATACTAGGGCTATCAGACGTGAGTCAGCCACATTAAAAGGAGGAAGTAACATGAAAAAAGGATTGAAGTGGGCAGGAATTATCGTGATTGGCGCAGTCATTCTCGGGAATCTAGGAGATGACGAAGAACAAGGAGCACCGGAGAAAAAAGTAGAGGTCGAACAAGAAGCAGTCAAATCAGAAGCAAAACCCGTGAAAGCAAAAGCAGCGGCGAAGCCGGTCAAGAAAACCTATGGCATCAACGATCAGGTGAAGGTCGGGAAACTGACGTATGTCGTCAATGACGTCAAGATGGTCGATTCGTTGTCGAACGTCCTCGGCGAAAAGAAAACGTCAGGACAATTCTTAGTCATCGGGTTGACGATTCTAAATGGAGACAAGGAAGAACGGTTCGTCGACAGCAATATGTTTAAAGTCAATGTCGGCGATACGGAATACTCAGCCGATACGGAACTTGATCTCTATGCAAATGAAGACGGGATGGGCTTCTTCTTAGAGACGATCAATCCGAACATCGAAAAAACCGGCAATATCGTCTTTGAATTACCGAAACAGGTCAAAAATCCAATGCTTGAAGTCTCATCTGGCTTTGGCTGGGCAGGTGGACAATCGAAGGAGATTCAATTGACACGATGATTAGTGAGCAGACAAAGGAGTAGCGGGCAAATGCCTGCTACTCCTTTGTCGTTATCGTTTTAATTGTTGGATCGAGAGTTCAGGCGTTAATCGATCGAGTAAAGCGAGCGTCTCTGGATGAGAGGCAAGCGTCTGGTCGAGCGCGTTTCGTTCAGTTTCTAAACAAGCCAAATAACGTTGAGCCGCTTCAGCGTGCGTTGCGGGTGTCAGGACGTCATAGATTGCTTCAAGCGCAAAGCGTGGATGGTCTGGCAATGTCGTCGGAATCGTCTTTAATCCGAGTTGCGCTCGTTCAGGAACATGATGATGGAGTAATACTTTTGCGAACTTAATCAAGGCGCTACGGAGCATCTCGACTGCCCATAAGTCATTTCCCCGAGCTGCTGCTTTTTTATATTGAAACAAGAACCAGACAGCATCGATTGCTTCATCGGTCGCTTCTTGAGCAGAAAGTGTTAAGTCACATGTATCGGTAAAGTCCGTCAACTGTTCTTGTGGATCATACAAGACGCGCAATTGATCCTTGTGGTTCAGCGAATCGAGCGTCACCGTGAATAAATCGATATGTAGGAGATCATCATAGACGACGATCATTTGTGGTGCGATGATGTCGATCTCATCTTTCCAGATGATTGAACGATAAGTAGAAAGATGGGACAAACGACGCGATAAGAATTTTGTTTGACGTTCTTCTGAGACGAGACAGTACAAATCGATGTCTGAATGAACATCTTCTTCTCCCCGCCCGAAGGATCCTTTCAAGAAGATGGCTTCGACTGCAGGATCTTGTTTGAGTCGAGCAACCAGTTGCTCGATCGCATGAAGTTGATGCATAGGAACTCATTCCTTTCCAAAAACAGAAGTCTATTACGTCAGTATACGTGATAATAGACAGTTTATTCCATAAAAAATGAGAAATCGCATCGGAATGGACTTCTCATTGTGAAGTAGACGTAAGTTTGTCTTTATTTTCGAGATGGATGACGTGTTGTTCGCCCCATGCATTGATGGCGTCAAGAACGGGGATAAGTGTCCGTCCATAGTCCGTTAGAGAATACTCAACGCGTGGCGGGACTTCCTGATAAATCTCGCGATGAACGATGTCGTTCAGTTCAAGTTCACGCAGTTGAGCCGTCAGCATTTTTTGCGTAATGTTCGGCAATTGGCGTTTCAATTCACTGAAGCGGAGCGTTCCGTGTGTGATCAAGACGAGTAAAATCGACGGCTTCCATTTTCCGGTCAAGATTTCGAGCGCTGTCTCGACGCGACAGCTTGGTGTCTCTTCCATCGGTCTTCCTCCTTCATGGTATCGTTTAGGATACTATACCACTTATTCGTGCCTACTTCCGTTTCGATCGCTTCCGCGTAATAATAGGGGTACGAGCTATTTCATTGAAGGAGGAAACAACATGTCGATTCACCCACAGATTACACTCGGTCCTGTTCGTTTACGCGTCACGGATTTCGATCGTTCGATTTCATTTTATACAACGTCACTTGGATTACGTGTGCTGACGCAAACGGATCAGCTCACAGTTCTTGGCGCACAAGATACACCACTCGTTGAACTTGAAGTCCATCCGAATGCCCGTCGTTTCCCACCGAACTCGGTCGCCGGGTTATATCATTTTGCGATTTTGCTACCGAACCGAAAAGAACTCGGTTTCGTCATCCGGAATTTGATCGAACAAGGGATTGAGATTGGTCAAGGCGACCATCTCGTCAGTGAAGCCTTTTACCTATCGGATCCAGATGGGAACGGAATCGAGATTTATGCCGATCGTCCGCGTGAGACGTGGACATACGAAGCCAATGGAGACGTCAAGATGACGACGGATCCCGTCGATTGGCAAAGCATGCTTGTCGAAGCGGGAGAAGAAGACTGGTATGGCATGCCGAGCGATACGGTCATAGGACATGTCCATTTCCACGTCAAGACACTCGAAGCAGCGCGGACATTTTATGTCGAGACGCTCGGTTTTGAAGTTGCCGCTGACGCTTCGCGAATGCGTGCATTGTTCGTTGCTGCCGGTGGCTATCACCATCACATCGGTCTGAACGTCTGGTCTGGTGTCAACGCACCGACGAATCCGGAAGATGCGGTCGGACTCGTCTACTGGACACTACGTTATCCGGATCAAGCGACGCTTCAAGCAACAATCGAGGCGTTGAAGTCTTCCACTTATACCGTTACCGATCAAGCAGGCGATGTCTATGTCACCGATGATGCTGGAATTACCGCTCGATTAACAACGTAACCAAAAAAATCCCCTTGCAGTGAAAACACTGTAAGGGGATTTTTGGTTTACCGTGAAGACGACGTTGTATTACCGTCGTACCGGCTGATCAGTTCATACGGTCTGACTTTATATAAGGCATGCGGAAAGTAATGTGGATCCATCGCATCAAGCGTCCGCAACTGGAAGTGCTCCCGTTTGATATACTCACTCAGCGAGTCACGTGTCAGTGGGAAGAAGCCGACATCCGTCGTTTCGCCTTCTTGGGTCGCGAGTTCACCACCGACGGCTTTTCCACGGAAGCAGACGCACAGGACATGGCTTGAGACATTTTGATAAATACCGGTGATACCATCGATTGAGACATCGACACCGGTCTCTTCTTTGACTTCGCGTTTGATGGCGTCAAGAATTGACTCATGATTCTCGACTTGTCCACCCGGCATCTCGTACGTATCACCACGATGCAGGTTACGGACGAGGAGAACTTCACCGGCATCGTTCGTGATATACGCGGTCACGCTGACGATCGCGCGAGGGGGAGCATACGTACCGGTCGCTGTCATAAAATCTTCATACGATTTGATATAAAGGTTTTTGCCGAGGCGTGCGCGCTTCTTCATCGCTTCACGACGTAAGGCACTGTTGCGGACATCACGATCGACTTGTTCGAAGTGTTCGCGGTCACGGTATTCCCAGATGGCGATGACTTCATCTTCTGCTTCCGTCACCCAGCGCCCAACAAGACGGGCACCATGGCTGACTTGAAGCGGGTACAAATAGGTATGGAAAAACTCAGTGAATTCTTCTAGGCGTTCGGGACGAATCGTATAGGTCTTCCGGCGATGTAACATGGAAATTCCTCCTATCAGATGAGCGTTCAGATGTACGTTGTACCCCTTCTCGAACGGATGGATGAAACCCTTTTTCTCGATGTAGGAAAAGAATGTTTTATGAATCGATTGCGTCTACATGTCATATGGTGTGAATGATTTTCAGTCATCGATGATGATTCATATTGATCGAAAAAGTAAAGCTAAAGAAGAACTTAAGAAATGGGTAGGGCTCAACTTCAGAAAAATCGGGGATACTGAATATAGAGAGAAACAGAAAGAAGGGATACGTGATGGATATCATGGCACTCGTCCGCCTGGCTGGCGGAATCATGTTCACCCCATTGTCGGACGATGTCTTGATGATGAGTTTTGCGGCATTACGTTTACGGGAGGGAATGTACCCGGTCGTCATTTGGTTGACCGCATGGCCGGTTTTCTTCATTGCTTTTACATGGTTTTATTTACTTGCACGGTTCTTCCGTGAGATTCCGCTCGTCAAACGGTGGATGAAGTCACGTTTCTTGGAACGAGCAGAAACGATCATCGAACGACGCGGATTATGGGCGATTGGACTATCGTTCTTCTTACCCGGCGTCAGACATCCGATTCATTATGTCGCCGGACTTCTTGGTTATCCGTTACCACGCTATTTAGTGATGACGTTCTTAGCGGCAGGCGTTTATACCGGTCTTTGGACCTTTTTAATCGTCCGGATCGGAGAAGCCGTCACCTGGTCGGAACTGTGGAACTGGCTTCAGGTGAATCCAGGAATCGTCGGCTCTGTCTTGATCATCGTAATCGGTATTGCCGTAATTGGTATCGTGCATCATCGGCGTCAAAAGGAATCAGTCGAGGAAAGTTCTTCAATATAAAAACATCACACGAGCAAGCGAATCCAGATCAGGATTCGCTTTTTTAGATGAAGTTTGATTTTATGAATAAAGATAGTTTTTTGAAATAAGAAGGAATCTACAAGAAAAGTGAAATCATTGTCAAAAAAAGACGTTTTTCACTTCTTAAAAGCTACGTGATTTACACACTGTATTGGCAATTTATCGTCACAAGCAAGTGTCTGAAATTGGATTGTAAACGCTTATACTAGGAGGTGTTCACAGAGTGGACATATTTATTATTAGAGGAGGATACATATGAATCTCATGCAGACAGAAGAGACGGTCAAAAAAGCACCGACTTCTTCTGCTTACCGGACGATTTGGCGGTGGCACTTTTATACTGGTATCATTTTTGCGCCGTTCCTCGTCATGCTTGCTGTGACAGGATCCATTTATCTTTTTAAGCCGCAAATCGAAAACGTACTGTATCAATCGTATTATGAAGTCACACCAAAAGCAGATCGCATCACGGCAACGGAACAGATCGATCGCGTCAAAGCGAAGTATCCCGATGCACTCGTCACGTCGTACCGACCGGGTGAATCCGACAATCGATCCAGTGAAGTGAAGGTGTCGTCACCAGACATGTCGGCGACCGTCTTCGTCAATCCGTATTCCGGGAAAATCATCGGAACATTATCAGACGATGACCGGATCATGAATAAAATCGAAGAGATCCACGGAGAACTGATGGCGGGAACGACCGGCGACCGATTCGTTGAACTCGTTGCCTGTTGGGCAATCGTCTTGATCGTGACAGGATTATTCTTGTGGTTCCCGCGTAAAGAAAAAGGGGTGGCCGGCGTATTGTTTCCGCGATTGCGTCAAGGAAAGAAGCTATTTCGTCGTGATCTCCACGCCGTTCCGGCATTCTGGATCACAGCAGGGATGCTGTTCCTGATCTTGACTGGCTTACCGTGGTCCGGTTTCTGGGGAGCAAACTTCCAGTCCCTCGTCACGAACCAAGGACTGGGCTATCCCCCGTCCATCTGGGGTGGGGAGGCACCGACGTCAACGCTTCAAACGAAGGATATTGCGGAAGTCCCATGGGCTGCTGAAACACTTGATGTTCCGCAGTCAAAAGTCGAAGGAGCTGTTCCGGCTTCGATCGATGACATCGTTGCGATCGGTAAACAACAGGGAATGGACCCAAGCTTTAAAATTAGTATTCCAAGCGATCCGAGCGGTGTTTATACACTGTCCGCGTATCCAGCGAAAGCACAGAATGAAGCGACGATCCATCTCGATCAATATTCCGGTGCCGTGCTCGCTGACTACCGTTATGACAACTATGGAGTCGTCGGTAAAATCGTCGCGACCGGAATCACGCTTCACAAAGGAACTGAATTCGGCTGGTTCAACCAATTGATCAGTCTATTGATTTGTCTTGGAATCATTCTCGTAGCGGTCAGTGGTTTCTATCTCTGGTTGAAACGAAAACCAAGCACAGGAATGGGGGCACCGAAAGGACCGAAAGCATTCATGTTGAAAGGATTCCTCGCTGTGCTTGTCGTGCTGGGAATCGTCTTCCCGCTCGTCGGTCTATCGTTGCTCGTCGTCTGGCTGGTCGATTTCCTCGTCATCCGTCGTATTCCGAGTGTAAGGAGGTTCTTCAATGCGTAAATCGATACAAACACTCATGCTCGTCACGACGACGAGTCTTGCTGGCTGTGCGGTCGATTCCGATGCAGCAGAACAGTATGCCGTAGCTAAGCCGTTATCGATCAAAATGAATATCCCAAAGGACTTACAACCGGATGCCAAGAAAAAGCAGACGTTTGAAGCAACAGTCTGGCGTGAAGCCAAACCGGTTCAAAAAGTCGATTATGTACATTTCGAAATCTGGAAAGCGGATGGAACAGTACGCTATAGTATGGAACCGGCAGAGGAGACAAAGCCAGGTGTCTATACGATTGCGAAGGCACTACCGAAATCCGGTTTGTATTATGTCAAAGCGCATGCAAGCAGTGAAGGTACGATGATCATGCCAACACGGCAGTTCATCGTCGGTGAGTTATCGAAAGAAGATTTAAAAATCTTACAAGGTGGAGCAAAACCAGCTGACGGAAGTAGCGGTCACCATCATTGAAGAATAAGGAAATAAAAAATGAGAGGGTGGAATACTATTCCGCCCTCTCATTTTTCGTATAGACGATTAATCGTCATCACCATGATCTCCGTGATCATCCCCGTCATCGTCTGAATCATCATCTTGATCATCATCTTCTGAGTCATCCGAAGAATCATCGTCATCCGAGTGCTCATCTTCTGATTCGAGTTCCTGTCCATTATAGAACTTGATCTGGACGTGTAACGTTTTGATGTTTGGCAATTGAAGTGCCTGTGCGACTAACGTTAATAATTCTTCTTCCGTCATCGATGGTGTGACGAGAAGACGATCTTTTAACGTCGCAACGTCAGTAATACCGATCTCGTCTTTAAAGCGCAATTCTTTCCGTTGATGTTCATTACTGTAACGCCACTCGAACTTTTTCTTATTCGTATCCGTCACTTTGATCATGATCCGTTTGAGTTCTTGGTCATTCTGAACTCCGTCTTGATCCGTATCTTCCTGATCATCTCGAGTCCCGTCCTGATCGCTGTCTGCTTTGGTTGGATCAGAACCAAGTTCGAATTCGTCTTCATTCAGAAGCGTATCTTGATCGCGGTCCTCTTCGTTATCTTTGATGCCGTCACGATCTGAATCATTTTTCAGTGGCTGCGTACCCACGATGAATTCTTCTCGTGTCGTCAATCGATCCTGATCTTGGTCTTCTTTATCATCAGAAATACCATCTTGATCGGAATCCTTCTTCAACGGATTTAGATGCGCTGTGTATTCTTGTTGATTCGTAAGGGAATCGCGGTCCGAATCTTCTTTCCCATCCTTGATTCCGTCGCGGTCCGAATCCGATTTTGTAGGGTTGAGGCGAAGTTGATACTCTTGTGCATTCATCAAACTGTCGCGATCGTGATCTTTTGTCGCGACTTGTTTTCCATATCCCAAATGATATTGTTTTTGCCAAGCATCTGGAATCCCATTTTTGTCTCGATCGACTTGCACGACAGGTTTCTTCTTCGCTTTACTTTTTGCTTCGACAGGTCCAACTGCTTGCGAGACGACGAGCGAAGCAAGTACTGCGCCAATGACAATCCGTTTCATAAGTCCACTCCTGTTCTATAAAAGATAAAAGATGAGGTTATAAGAAGATTCTAATGAAATGATTAGAAAATAAGTTGGCTGTTTCGCGAAATGAGTAAATAAAAACTAAAAAATAATGAAAGTGCTGCATAAGTTTATTTCGTTAGAAAAAATATTTTAAATAAAAAATGTAAAAAGATAAAACCATTCGTGAACTCCTTACGTTATCTATGTGAAGTCCAAAAAATCAAAGGGGTGTTCATAAGATGAAGATGAAAAAGTCGTATCTCGCTGTTCCGCTTAGTGCCGCATTGTTGATTCCAGCAGCAGGTGTTAGTGCACATGGTCATGAGGACCATAGTAAGATGTCTCACAGTTCAGGAAAAGTCTCCCTCGATGTCTCATCTCCAGCATCGGATTTACGAGCGACACTCGATCAAATTCTATCTGAACACGCGTATCTCGCAGTCGTTGCGATGCAAAAAGGAATTGATGGTAAAGAAGATTTTGAGCAGGCAGCCGGTGCCTTGAATCAAAACACGGATGATTTATCGGCAGCTGTTGGTTCCGTCTACGGGGAAGAAGCAGGCGCTGCCTTCAAAGAAATCTGGGCGAGCCATATCGGTTACTTCGTCGATTACGTCAAAGCAACTGGTGCCAAGGACGAAGACGCGAAACAAAAAGCATTGAAAGAGCTTGATGAGTATCGTGTCGAACAGGCTGCGTTCCTCGATAAAGCAACGGAAGGACGTCTGAAGGCAGCGGATCTCGAAGCAGGACTAAAAGTCCATATCACGCAACTGTTAACATCGTTTGATAGCTACGTTGCTGGTGATTATGATGCTGCCTACAGTAATCTACGTAAAGCAATCGAGCATATGTATATGGTGGGAGAAGGGTTATCTGGTGCGATCGTCGATCAGTACCCAGATAAATTCAAAAATACGAAAGTTGATACACCAGCAGCTGATCTTCGTGCCGGACTGAACCGAAACTTCTCTGAACACGCGGCGCTTGCAGTGCTCGCGATGCAAAAAGGGATTGACGGAGCAAAAGACTTTGATGCGGCAGCTGGTGCCTTGAATCAAAATACGGATGACCTGACTGCTTCGATTGGCTCTGTTTATGGTAGCGAAGCAGCGCAACAATTCAAGAAGATTTGGTCGAGCCACATCGGCTACTTCGTCGACTATGTCAAAGCAACAGGTGCGAAAGATGATCAAGCACGTGACATGGCTGTGAAGGAACTTGATGAGTACCGTGTCGAACAGGCAGCATTCCTCGATGCGGCAACGGAAGGTCGCTTAAAAGCGAAAGATTTGGAAGAAGGATTGAAGGTCCACATCGACCAACTCTTACTTGCCTTCAATAGCTACAATGAAAAAGATTACGACAAAACGTACCCAGCGATTCGCGAAGCGTACGCGCATATGTACGGCGTAGGGGAAGGGACTGCGACAGCAATCGTCGATCAGTTCCCAGATAAATTCAAAGGTGCGCCTGGAATGCCGAACACAGGTCTCGGTGGTATGCAAGAATCATCGACGACAGGTATCGTTTGGTCACTGCTTGGTATCGCAGCAGCATCGATCCTTGGATTCTTCGCACTCCGTCGTCGCCCGCAACAATAAAGGACGACCCGCTGGCAACAGCGGGTTTTCTTTTACACATCAAGCAGAAAGGAGGTAAACGACATGCGCATCATCCGATTTGTACTTCTATTCCTGATTTGTCTGTTGCCCATATCCGTCGAAGCACACACGAGTTTAAAAAGCTCGAATCCGGCAGAGGGATCGGCATTATCTGAACCCGTCGATCGGATCCGGTTGACGTTCAGTGAGGCTGTTGAAAAAACAAGTACCTTACGTGTAGTAGACGCGAATGGCGTCGAACAGCCTCTTGCAAAACCACTGATCATTGGAAATGAACTCAGTGCCGTCGTCTCAGAGCCTTTAACGGAAGGGAAATACACGATCAAGTGGGCGTCGATTTCAGATGATGGTCATCCCGTTAAAGGAACGATCCGTTTTACGGTACTGGGTGCAGCAAAAGCTGAAACAAGCACTGTAGAAAAGGCTGAGCCGATGGAAACAAAAGCAGCAGTCGTTCCTGAAGCGGAGCCAGTTTCAAAAGGACTCGTTCCGACACTGCTTCCTTGGATCGTCGGGGGACTGTTAATCAGTATCGTCATCCTTCTCTTGTTACGTCGTCGCACGACATGAGTGCGTTCGTAGGAGAACTACTCGTCTACATGGGTGGTGCGCTTTGGATGGGCTATTTGGTATTACGCTTCATCTCAACGAAACGCAAACCACCATTAATGGACGGTACGTCATGGGCGGTAGCGGGACTCGGGATGCTTGTTCTTGGAACGAGTATCCCAGTCATCGGTGCCGTTCGTTTTCTGCTTTCGACGCAAACGATGACAGCGGCTCTGCGAACGGGTTTACTGGAATTACACATCGGTCGGATGTTTCTTGTCGTTTACTTCGCTGCCTTACTCATATT
The DNA here is from genome assembly GCF_000798935.2 of Exiguobacterium sp. ZWU0009. Lineage (NCBI taxonomy): Bacteria > Bacillati > Bacillota > Bacilli > Caryophanales > Exiguobacterium > Exiguobacterium sp. ZWU0009. Next base: position 319,435 of record NZ_CP018057.1, read on the forward strand.
GATTGTACTCGCGTGGCAAAAACAACGGTCCGTCCTCCTCGCACTTTTGACGATCCCATTATGGATTGGTATCGCAGGAACGAGTCACGCTGCAGCGAAATATGGTGCTCTCGGATGGACACTTCAGTTTAGTCACTTTTTATGTGTGACAGCTTGGATCGGTGTCGTATTTTGGATAGCCATCGGTGCTCGCTCGACCGAGCGTTGGTCTGCCTTTTTAAGTTGGTTCAGTCCATTTGCCCGGATTGCTTTTATCGGTGTCATCCTGTCGGGGCTGTTGCTGATGCAACTGGCGATTCCACTTGAACGTTATCCGAATCTTTGGGGTGTGCCATACGGTCAAGCATTGTTGCTGAAGCACCTCCTGCTGTTGCCGCTTTTATTCTACGCCTTCTGTAATGGCACGCTCGTCCGGCGCCGGTTGCGTTTTGACTCAACGTACGATCCGCGATCGTTAATTCGAATGGAGAGTATCATTTTAGTATTGCTGTTCATGGCGAGTGCATCACTCAGTCGTCTAGAACAACCGACGCTAGGGCAACTACCGACCAGTAGTCCAGCAGGGGACGGATGGGTCTTGATGATCGGTATCGCGACCTTACCACTGCTCTTACTCGGGTATCGTCGCCATGCAGTGGGTGTCTTGCTGAGCTTATTCAGCGTCAGTCTGATTTATCTTGGGTTGCTGGCGACAGGGTGAACATGAAAAAACAAGGTAGCGGATCGTTCCGCTACCTTGTTTGACGTGGTTTTATTTCGTTGAAACAGCGCAATTCGTTGCTTTGGCAAGAATCTTCGAATAGGCACGTGCGCCCTTGATATTCAAATGAACGCCATCCGCTTCGAAGTAAGACGGATGCTTGACGGCAACAGCATGCCAGTCGATCAGCTCGACCCGTTTTCGTTTCGAGGCCTCGCGTAACATCTGATTGACTTCTGCTTCCCACGGACGCGGGACGCGTGCTGTCACCAGATAGACGTGATCGGCATTCGCGAATTGATCGAGTAAACTATTCAACTGATCCTTCCGGAAGCTACCGTTCGTTCCGAGATGAAGAATGACTTGGCGTCCATGTTGGTTATATGCGGCGTATTGTTGACTCAATGGAATCGCCTCCCGGAGCTGGCGACCGAGTTTCGCATCAATCGTCAATTGCTTGAGTGTGCTGCCGAGATAATCTTCGACACCGAGTAATACTGAATCACCGATCGCAAGCGTCGGTCGACAGATTTTTCGCTGGTCGGGCTTTTCTTTCGGTGTCGTCGGTTTCAGGACCGGTTTCGGTTTTTCTTTCGGCGCCGCTACCTTATGAAAAGCAGGTTCTGGCTTCGGTGTATCGGAGACAGCAAGAATCGATAAGTTACCAATGAAGCTGACGACGAGAACCGTTAATACGGCAACACTCGTCCACTGCATCTTTGAAAACTGACGTAACTGTCGCGGATGTAACGATAGACGTTTTAAGTAACCGGACAGACCATGCTGACGGATCGGACGTTCGATGAAGCGATACGATGCTTCGGTTAACGCAACCAGCACGACGACGATCAACACGGTCCGAAGCAATGAAAACGTTCCGATCTGCTCGACTGGCGTCATCAGCGTAATGACGGGAAAATGCCAGAGATATAAACCGTACGATCGTTTGCCGATCGCAACGAGTGCCGGATGCGCAAACCAGCGACTCCAAATCGACGCCGGGTGGGCGATCGTAGCAATCAATAGCGCAGCAAGAACGGCGACAAGGAAAAAGCCACCCCGGTATAAGAAGCTTCCGAACTCACTTGTGACGATCATTAGTATAAGCAAGAGTGGCAAAGAGACAGCGCCCGTTTGATTCAATAACCGGATACCGCGTTTTGGGATATCGAGCTTAAAGCGGGTCGGTTGCCACGCAAACGCGAGCAGACTGCCGATCAACAAGGCGAATAAGCGGGTATCCGTACCGTAGTAAACGCGACTTGGGTCTTCACCGGCTGTGAACTGAATCGCCATCGCGAGCACGGATGCGCCAATCGCAACGCCAATCAATTGCAGGAACAGTCGACGATTTTTCATTCCGAACCAAAGTAAGATCGGGAATAGCAGATAGAACTGCTCTTCGATTGCGAGTGACCATAGATTTTGGATCGGTGACGGTTTGCCGAACGACTCGAAATACGAGACGTCATGGAAGATATACCACCAGTTCGTTCCGTAAATGAGCGCAAAGGCACTATCTTGGCGGACCGTATGCAACAGGTCGCGTTCAAAGACGGTCACGTACCCGAGAACGAGTAACAGCATGACGAATAAGGCTGGGAACAGGCGACGGAAGCGGTGAATCCAAAAACGTTTCAAGTCGAGGCGTCCGGTCGTTTGCCACTCGCGCAACAAGAGACCGGTAATCAGGTAACCGGATAGGACGAAAAAGAGATCAACACCGAGGAAACCACCAGAGAAGAATGAAACGGATAAATGGTAGAGAATGACAGATAGGACGGCGAAGGCACGTAAGCCATCAAGCCCTGGCATATATGTAATCGAACGAGACGAGGATTTCATAAGACACGAACAACTCCTTTAAAACGACAACTAATTTCTAACAGTCTTTAGTGTATCGAATTCCAATTTCAAAGAAGTGTCTAAGAAGTAACAACCTGACTAAAAAATGCACCCGACGAAAGCGTCGGATGCAGGCTTACGAAACACGTGGAAAACGACAGGTCACGATGAAGCGGTTGTCTTTTGAATTCAACTCGACACTACCTGAATGACGTGCCATGATTTGTTGAACGATCGACAGACCGATACCGGAACCGCCGGAAGAACGCGATGCGTCAGATGTCCCGAAAGGTGTCAGCCATTCGTTTAGTTCCTCTAGCATATAGGTCGACTCAATCGCATTCGAGCAGATGAGCTGGATGCCTTCTGTTTCTTCTTTGATCGAAATCCGAATGTCACCTGTCCCGTGAAGTGTTGCATTGCGAATCAGGTTCTCGAGCAGGCGCCGTAAGAGCATCGGATCGGCGAAGAGAGTCGCGTGTGCAGGACCATTAACAGTAGCGAAAGTGCCAGGAAACAGCTCCAGGACTTGTTCCGTCAGTGTGACGAGATCAAGTGATGTTCGTTCGACTGGATAATCAGTGTTCGATAATTTAGCGAGCGTGAACAGTTCATCGATTCGGGCGGCGAGCGTTTCCGACTGGCGGGTGACGATCGCTAGCAGCTCCGTGCGCTCGGTCGCAGATAACGTCTCATGTTTTTCCGTCAGCCATTGAATGAAGCCTTGGATTGAAGTCAGGGGCGTTCGTAAGTCATGCGATAGACTGGTGATCAATCGTAACTGCTGAACGAACCGTTCCTGATCACGCATCCGTAACGTCCGGAGTTCCTGTTCAATCCGTTCGATCGATTGCGCGAACAATTTGAACTCCTTCGGTCCTTTGACCGGTGGGAGCGATTCGGTCGGCGGTGGTTCGACCGTCAACCGTTCGAGTCGTCGCTCGAGTTCCCGGAACAATTTAGCGATCCAACGCGTCAAAAGCAGTAAAAAGAGAATGAACAAGACGACCTGCAAGATGAAGAACGCATTCGGATTACCGACTTGATATTCATTCAGTCTCGGCTTGTTTGTTTGTACCGTCAGGAAAAAGCCAGACTCACCATTTGGTAAGGAAATCGCTTCAATATGGTGCAATGTCCGAATCGTTCCCGTGTCAGACGGCTCTCGCTCGGTCGGTGTTTGAGCAGCCAGTAACCGGCTCGGCGTCAAGCCTTGCGGATACTCATCAGACGCGTCGATGCGTCGACTATCGGCACTGTAAACAGCCCATTCGTAAGGACCATTCGGCGATTGTCTGCTCTCGTAACGGGCGATATCACGTTTAACGTCTTGGACGACTTCTTGCTCTGTCGTGTAATAGTACCGAGGAACGGTCTTCGTACCAATCGGGAACTGGCTAGCAAGCAACCAAGCGAGTGTAGTACTTAACAGTGCGGCAAGTAATAGCAGAACAAGCATCCAGACCGTCAGTTTGATCCGTCTCATGGTTCGACCTTATAACCGACACCCCAGACAGTCTGGAAGTGACGGGGTTCTTTCGGGACATCTTCGATTTTGTCGCGGAGCTTATGGATCAAGACCATGACGGCGTTCGACGCGGAGCTGAGTGCTTCTTCTTGCCAAACCCGTTCATAGAGATCGTCAGCCGAGAAGACACGACGGGGATGACTCAAGAAGAGCGCCAGGCAATCAAATTCACGGCGGGTCAGGGCGAGTGGCACATCATATTTAAAGATGACGCGTTCGTCTTCTTTAAGTGTGAACGGACCGACCTGAACCGCTGAAGTTGTAGTTGGGACATGATACTGGCTGACGCGGCGTAACAGCGCCTTGACGCGGGCGACGACTTCGAGTGGATTGAACGGTTTACCGATGTAATCATCCGCGCCAAAGGTCAAGCCTTGAATCTTATCCATGTCTTCGCGTTTCGCCGTCAGCATCAAGACGGGTAACGTGTGACCAGCAGCGCGCGCCGCCTGAACGGTCGAGAAGCCATCACGAACCGGCATCATCACATCGAGTAACATCGCATCAACCGGACGCGAAGCAAGGATCGCTAACGCCTCCTCGCCATTATCTGCTTCAATGATTTCGTGACATTCATTGGTTAAATAGAGTCGAAGCAATTGACGAATATCCGCCTCATCATCGACGATCAAGAGCGTAGGCATGTGTAGATTCCTCCTGTTGTACCCCCTCGAAAACATAAGCCGGGGGAAGATTGTAGAGCGTGTGCGAATAACTGTGTTCTTGAAAATAATCCCGGAACATCTTGAACTGGAACCGAGTGTATTGAAAGGCGATGAAGTGACCGCCTGGTCGTAATAATGTTTGGAACTGTGCCAATAGGTCATGCCGTAATGTTGCTGGGAACGACGCAAACGGGAGACCACTGACGATGACGTCGATCTGTCCGCTCCACGAACCAGATAATCCTTGAACGTCACCAATGAAGAGGGTGACGTTCGTTTCCTGAGCCAGCAACTGCTCGAGTGCGGGGCGGAACGTTTCGCTCTGTTCACAAATCAAAAGATGTGTCTCCGGTGAACGAGCGGCTAGCAAAGCTTTTGTGATTGCCCCGTCACCGGCTCCGACTTCGAGAATCTGGCGCGGACGATCGGCGACGGCGCGTCGTGCCATCATTTCGGCAAGACGTGGACTACTCGGTGCGACCGCTCCGACGCGCAGTGGAGCGTGAAGTGCTTCTTTTAAGAAATCAAACATGAAAACCCTACTTTCCGTTGAGTATAGCATGTAGTATGCACGTCGTCCCTTTCGAAAACAGGATGATGTTTCTTAAGTGAATCTTAAAAAATCGATGCCTGATTTTCGGCGACATTGTAACCAGACAAGCCGTTATACTAAAGACAAAGGAGGGGAAGGCGATGGAACACCGCACGTATTATGAAGCGCTCGTTCGCCGGGACGCGACATATGAAGGAACGTTTTTCGTCGGCGTCAAGACGACCGGCATCTTTTGCCGTCCGACGTGTCCGGCACGAAAACCGAAAGCAGAGAACTGTGAGTTTTTCGAGACGGCGCAAGAGGCATTGCTTGCCTCGTATCGACCGTGCCGTCGGTGTCATCCACTCGCATATCCCGGGGATCATGGTACGGTTCAGCGTCTGATCGAAGCGGTCGAAGCAGAACCGGACAAACGATTCAAGGAAGCGGATTTCCGAGCACTTGGTCTTGATGAATCAACGGCACGCCGTCAGTTCAAGAAGCGCTTCGGAATGACGTTTGTCGCCTATGCCCGGGCACGGCGAATGGGTTTAGCGATGAAGGAGATCCGGACCGGTAAACCGGTCATCGAAGGACAGTTAGCCGGTGGTTATGAATCCAGCAGTGGTTTTCGTGAGGCATCAGCACGGATTCTCGGACAGGCGCCATCACGCTTTGACGGGCAAGTTTTACGCGCGAAATGGCTCGATACACCACTCGGTTCGATGCTGGCGATTGCCGACGATCAGCTTTTACATCTGCTCGAGTTCGTCGACCGACGGGGACTCGAGCGGGAAATCGAACAGATGCGTCAAAAAGCGCGCGCCGTCATCGTTCCCGGGGAATCACCGGTCTTTGGACAAATTGAAGCGGAGCTCCGTCGCTACTTCAAAGGAGAGCCGATATCGTTTCAAACACCCTTGATGCGATACGGGACACCCTTTCAACGCCGCGTCTGGGAAGAACTCGAACGGATTCCGAGTGGGGAGACGATCTCCTATCAAGAACTGGCGATCCGGATCGGTCAGCCGACTGCCGTTCGTGCCGTCGCACGGGCAAATGGGGCGAACCAACTGGCAATCGTCATTCCGTGCCACCGGGTCATTCGGACGAACGGAGACTTAGGTGGATACGCGGGTGGGCTCGCACGCAAGGAAACATTGCTCAAACTGGAGCGCACACAGAGGGGACTGGATGAAGGATGAGTTTGATTAAAGATGTGTTTTCACCGAGTTGGCTCGACCGCTTAGGCGTGGCGGTCGATGTACCAGATTTTCGAAGACGAGTCGAACAGGGGGACTGGAATGAACTCGCGTTTAAACAACGTGTCCGCCGTGTGGCGGAGACACTGGAGACGATTTTGTCACCGTTTCCGGACTCGGTGCCGGAGCTAGAGCGACTCGCGCCGCAGTTTACCGGGCTACCGGGAATTGTTTTTCCAGAGTACGTCGAACGAACGGCAGACCTTACTGACTGGACGCTTGCGCTAGCGACACTTGCCAAGTTGACGCCACATTCGACGTCGGAGTTCGCGGTTCGCCGTTTTCTACTTGTCGATCAAGAACGCTATCTTAAGCAAGCGCTCAAATGGACAACATCAGACGATGAACATGTTCGGCGCTTAGCGTCTGAAGGGACACGACCACGTCTACCATGGGGACAAGCAATTCCGCGTTTGATTGCTGATCCGCGACCGGCGTTACCGATTCTTGATGCGTTACTGCAGGATCCATCACTCTATGTTCGAAAGAGCGTCGCCAATCACTTGAATGATATTTCAAAGACACATCCGGAATACCTGATCGAGCGGATCGAACGTCACTTAGGAACAGATCCGAACACGGACTGGATTTTACGTCACGCTTCCCGGACGTTACTGAAGCGTGGGAATCCAGAAGTCTTACAGTTATTCGGACATGTCACGCAAGGTGAAGTGATGGTCACGAACTTAGTCGTTTCTCCAGTGACGATCGGTGGAGAACTCGACTTCTCGTTCACGGTGACGAGTTCCGTTCCACAACGTTTGCGCTTAGAGTACGCGATCGATTACGTCAAACAACGTGGAACGAGTCGGAAGGTGTTTCAACTGCGGGAGCGGGAAGTTAAAGGTGTCTTACAAGTCGAACGACGCCAATCGTTTCGGAACATGACGACGCGTGTCCATTATCCTGGTACACATACATTAACGATTTTAATTAACGGAGAGGTTTACGCGACAGCAACGTTTGAGGTCGAGGAGGAGAGCTGAATGAAAGGACGACATCCGGATTTTACGACGTCACGATTGTTTGTCGAAGCAACGGATGAAGAATCGGGTTGTAAGTGGACGCTGCATGCGTTACGTGAGAAAACGATCGTCGGAACGATTACCTTCACATGGAATGGATCGACCGGAAACTTACGTTACACGACGACGGATGAGGACGATCAGCGCGGGTACATCAGGGAAGCACTGACATCGATTCTATCGTATCTCGCGCGGACGTTATTACTGACGCGTGTCTACGGCGAAGCAGGCAGCGCGGCGGTCTGGCGTCGGAACGGATTCCAGTTGCAAGCGAATCGATATGCACGCGAACTCTATCACTAAAGCCCCGCCTGCTTGAGTAGGACGGGGCTCGTTTGTGATTAGACCGTTGTTTTGGACCAGTTGAAATGATCGCAAATCGCTTCAGCGCTTTCGCGTGCACTTAGTTGTTCCGTATCAAGGAAGAGATAGTTGACGTCCGGTAGTTCGCCTGGCAGCGAACGTGTCCGGTATCCGTCTGTCGTCTCGCGTAAGTCCTGTTCAGAAGCAGCGAGATCGCGCTTCGTTACTTTATGCGTCAATCGGTTTTCGGTCGTATTCCGGTGCAGGCGTGTTGCGACTGGCGCATCCAGTTCCACGATATAGACGTCAGCACCTGCTTGTTCGAATAATTCGACCGTCTCTTCGATGAACTCGAGACCACCGCCTTCGACGCCGAATAGACAGAGGAATGTAAACAGAACACCTTCAAGCGAACTGTTCGCCATTTCCTTGAACATTTCGCGGCGGATCGTATCCTTTAAACGGTGGTGTGCGGGTTCTGAGAAATCAAAATAAGGCAATAACAGGTCGATCGTCTGGTGGTTATGGAAGACTTTCATCTCCGTCAACCGTTCGATTTCCTGACCGATCGTCATCTTTCCGACCGCTTGCGGACCAAGTAACAAGACAAATTTCATGGACGAACCTCATTTCCTTTTTCTGCTAAGAATAGCACATTCCGACGAGTGACATAACTAGAACGTTTGTTCGTAATTTGATATAATTCAGGTATGAAGTCCCGTCGTGTCCTTGTCTGAAGGAGGACAATCATGCAAGAACAATGGAAAGCCGTCATCGGCTATGTAGGTATATATGAAGTCTCATCACTTGGTCGCGTAAGGTCGCTCGACCGGACGATCGTGACGTGTCGCGGTGTCCAGCAACGCCGAAAAGGTGTCTTGCTCCGTCCACGGCTCAATCTGGAAGGGTACCGGAAAGTCACGCTCTATCAATGTGGTCGAGGAGAGCGGGTGCAGGTCGGTTTACTCGTTGCACAAGCTTTTCTAACGATGGACGTCACAGAAGCACAACTCGTTCGACGCAATGGTAAACGAGCTGACGATCAGTTGTCGAATTTAGAAATTCTACCTTCAATCGATCAGCAGTATAACGAACTGCTTGGTGAGTTCGATCTCTTGTTAGGTCAACATGTGACGCTGTCACCGTTTCAGATTCGAACGATTCGCGCGCAGTACGAAAAAGGGAAAACAACCCGTCAATTGGCAGAGCAGTATCAGGTGACGGAGAACCGGATTCGCAACATCATCGATAAGAAGGAAGCGAAATTTATTAGCTAACTAAAAGTACCGGATATCAAATGAGATATCCGGTACTTTTAGTTAGATTTTTGATTTGCGATATCCAGCACTTACAGCTGCACCTTCTGTACAAAAAACTTGTTCAGGGTCCGTTTTACTATAAAACCTTTGATTAGGAAGGTGATATATTTTCTCACCTGAACTAGAGATATTACCCCGAATATTTAAGCAAGTCTTAGCTTTAGCGTCTGCTTCTGCTTTAGCTTTAGCGTCAGCTTCTGCCTTAGCTTTAGCATCAGCTTCTTCCTTAGCTTTAGTATCATTTTTTTCTTCAGTGTTATTTTTATGATCATCAGAGTCCAAGTCTTTAGTAGATTGATGACTCTTTGTATTATTGTCTTTATCGTCAGAGTCATCTTCTCCAAAAATAGCGCCACAAGCGCCTAAGAAAATTAAAATAATGAAGATGAGACAACCACAGCCACAACAGCCGCCTTTTTTCTTTTTCTTTTCTTCCATTGATTCATTAACCCCTTAAATATAAAATTACCTACCAAAAAACATTTTATTTCATATTAAATGATAAGTAAATATTGTAATTTAAAGATTAATACTAGGAAAAATGTAAAAAATTAATTTTTTATAGTTTGTTGTAACGAACTGATCCGCGACTCAAGTACCGCACTATGTGTCTTCAGTTCCGTCTGCTGGGTGACGTGGTGTTGCATCTGTTCCCCGAGCACCTGGCTGTAGGACGAGAGCTCCGACATCAACTGTTGAACAGACTGTAGATGTTCCTGCATGTTCGACTGAACATCTGCGACGATCTGGCGTTGGTGTTCCACGGTACCCAGTGTCGTCTCAATCGTTGTCGCTTCGGTTAGCATCTGTTTTAAATGCTCCGTTGCCGCCTCGAGCTGTTGTGACGTCGAGAGAAACCGTTCCGTCATTTGCGAGAGCGCTTGTTCGACTTGATCGAGTCCCGCCGTCCAGGTCTGATTGACCTGCCGGATATGGTCCGTACTCGTCCTAATATCGATTGCTAGTTTTTCGACCTCTTTAGCGACGACCGTGAAGCCGCGACCAGCTTCTCCAGCACGGGTTGCCTCAATTAACGCGTTCAGCGACAAGCGGCGCGTCTCTTCAGCAACGCGCTGGATGTGCGAAATCGAGGTTTCCATCTGTTGCTGTAGATGTGAGGTCTGTTGCAAAATCTGCTCTGTCGTCGTGGATTGTTCCTTCAGCAACTGGCTTTCCTCTTGTAAGGTCTCAAGTGTCGTGTGATTCGTCTGAACAGTCTGTTGAAAACGGGTTACGGCATGTTGACTGTTCAGAAGTGTCGTTTGCATTTCGCTTAACGCATCGTGTCCTTGGGCAGTCAAACGTGTCGAGGCGACGATCGTCTGATCCATCTGCGTCGATTGCGCAAGTAAAGAACCGGCGACTTCATCGACGGCTTGGACCGATTGATCCATCGCCGATAAGCGCGAGGAAAAGTGGGGCTGGACGGACTCAAGTTCCTGACTTGCTTGTTGCATCTCCGTCGTTAAGTCATTAATTTGTTGCATCAACTGATTATATTGAAACGTCAGCTGTTGTAACTCAAAGGTCGTCGTCTTGAGCGTTAATGGACGATACGATCGCTTCGCATGCGCTTCTTCAATTTGTAAGGCGAGTTTCGATAACGGTGCCAGTTGGCGTTGAATCCGCCAGCGGATCAAGAGGCTGATGCTGACAAGTGTGATCACACTGACCCAGACGAGTGTCCAAGCTAAATCTCGAGCAGGGGCGATTAATTTATCACGATCGGTTGTCAGCAAGATGACGTCATCGAGTTCTGGAATCGTCATCGCTACTAGAAACTGATCTTGATGCGAAAAGGCATATGTACGCGCATTTTTTAAGTGCTGCAGTAGTTGTTTTCGTTTGGTTGGTTCGAGTGTCAACGGTCGGAACGCCTCACTCGTGTTCAGGCTTTGGAAGCGAACCGTGTAGTCGTCACGTGATAAGTCGGTTCGCTGTTGCTGTTGCAATCGTTTAATGGCACGTGAGCGGTCTGCTGCGTCATCCGGGTACGCCAGAAACGTTGCCCGGACATTCGCATCGAACATCGTTAATTCACGCATCAGCCGTTCCTCGGTTGCTGCGACGGATTGTTGATAGGAAGCGTAGACGCTTAGACCGCTGATCACGATCAGTCCGATGGCGACGATCGGAATCAACCATCCATTTAATTGTTGTGCCAGTAATCGTTTTTTCATAAGCATAAAAAACATCTCCTCCCGTGTACCTATCGGAAGGAGATGAAGCAACATGTATGAAGGTGTTGTACGGCTTGTGTAAAGGTCTTGTGAATCTAATTCACGTAAATTGGTAGGACAGTCGCAAGATGTGTCATAAGTGCTTGTGTCTCTTCTTTTGGTTCAGATGTGACGTAAATGATCAACGCAGCAGCAACGATGACGAAGATGGCGATGACGAGAATGATGAAGAACGGCATCTTACTTTTTCGTTTTTCGGCTTGACGATCCATGAAAGATTCCCCCTTAATGATGTAGACGATAGACATATTTGTTTGATTCCCTCTCTTCTTGTTTGAAAACCTTGGAAAAAGAGGGGAATGTGTAATCTGACGGGAATAGAGTAAACATCTGAAATGGAATGAGGAGGATGTCGTCGTGCTTACGTTGCTCAATTCATTGTTGTTGAACTTTTCCCTATTGATTGCGACATTGCTGTTCGCCTTTTTACCGCTACGACGAATCGAGCGGATCTCACCCAACTCCTCCTTACAAGTCCGACTCGCAATCGGTTGTATCGCGGGTTTGATTGGTGCGCTGTTGATTTTCAACAGTATCTCCTATGACGTCGCAAAGATTGATTTGCGTCTCGTTGCACTTGTTACGGCGTACTTTTACGGAGGGTTAGTCAGCGGTAGCGTCACGATGCTGTTCATCATCGGTGCCCGATTTGCGGTGACACCGGCTGGCGAATACGAGGGGCTGATCCTGACGACCTTGATCTGTGTCGCGTTACTCGTGACAGCGACGATTTATCGCCGATTTGCTGCTCAGCGAATGAAGGATTATCTCGTGTTGCTTGGAACAGGTATCGCATACAGCTTACCGGCGCTCTATTTATTGACGAACACGTTCGAGCGGTTTTTAGAGATTGCGCTCGTCTATATCATCGTCATCATGATTGGTGGTTACGTGACCTATCGTTTCTTACAAGAACTCCGGAAACACTTTTTATTCGTGCACACGCAACAAGAACTGGCTTTAACAGATGGGCTGACGCAACTGGGAAATCGCCGAAAACTGGATGAGACGTTAGCCGAGTACGCTCAAAACGGAACGGTCTTTTCCGTACTCATTCTCGATCTCGATCATTTTAAATCAATCAACGATACATACGGTCATGAAGGGGGCGACGTCGTCTTACGGCAACTCAGTCATCTCTTGCAATCGTATAGTCCGGAACAAGGAGTCGTCGGTCGGTACGGTGGTGAGGAGTTTGTCTTACTGTTGCCGGACGTACCACTCCGACAAGCGGAACGACTGGGGGAGCGGATTCGTTCTGCCTGTGCTGATCAACACTTCGTCTATAAGGAACATCCGGTGTTTCATGTCACGTTATCGCTAGGGGTTGCCTCTTCTGATCAAGCATCGACCGTATTTGAGACCGTCCAAAAGGCAGATTTAGCGTTATATGAAGCCAAACAAACCGGACGAAATCGCGTCGTCTGTTATCGAGACCCTTTGCTGTAAATAACAACTGCCTCGCTCGACCGATTGGTCAGGCGGGGCAGTTGTGTTTAGTGATGCAGTAACGAAAATACATCATGGCGTTCAAAATCAGCGAGAATATTCGGCGCAATCACCTGACGGATCGTTGTTTCGTCCGCCCAGAGATAGGCGTCGTGTTCTGCCGATAATTGAACGTCTGTTTGATTCGTCGCGCAGACGTACATCAAGAGAATGATTTGCCGATTGGGATGCGTCAGGAAGCTCGAGGCATAGAGCAGATGCTTCGGCGTAACGGTCAATTGTGTCTCTTCTTTAATCTCGCGAATGAGACTGTCGACTGGCAATTCACCGAAGTCGATCTTGCCACCCGGACATTCCCATGTCCCGCCACCGAAGTCAGCAGCAGCCCGGCGGACGATCAGGAGACGTTGCTCGTGAATGATGATGCCTTTGACGGCAGGAACGATCGCTGTCATCTGACGGGACTCCGCGACAATACGACAGGATCGGTTCCTTCTGTTTCGACGAGGTACTGATCGCGTAGATAGATCCCGCTCTCGTCAGCAAGACCGAAGGCACGGTCTGTGCTTTCTTCCGTAAAGGATTGCATGAGATGAGCAGCTTCGCCCCACGTCTCGTAATGGACACAGATGACCGCGTCTTTCAGTAAGGCAAGACCAGGCAAACGAAGACGTTGATTGTCGCGTTGGTCGATCTCCGGAATCACACACCGTTCAGGCGAAACGAGGGCACCGGCTGAAAAGCCGGCGACCGGAACACCATCTGCGAAACACGACTGAATGATGTCACCGATCGGTGTAGCGACCAAGTATTGCTGATACAATTCGGTCTCGCCACCGGAGATGATGATGCCTTGACACTGCTGTAGTTGTGCAAGTTGTTCGTCCGTTGGTGCGTCAGACAGTGGCAGATGGACGAACGACGAGATCCCATCTTCCTCTAACGGCTTCGTATAGATTGAGGCGTAGTTCGTCCAGTCCTTACCAGTCCGCGGAACGTATAGAATCGCGACCGGTCCACCATTCGTTAATGTAGCAAATCGTGTTCGTAAGTTCGGTGTAAAAGGAGGACCGCCTCCGAATAAGAATAAATGAGTATGCATGAAGTCATCCCTCCAACCATGTATTAGAAAAAGTATAGCAGAAATCCATCAATTGGAAATATGCTGGTAGAACGATTGTCTGCGGAACCATGTGTGATGTTGTTTCCGTTCTTGAAAGAGAACAAACAGGACGAAAGCGAAAACGAGTACGCGTCCGATCCATGGTAAAACGAGAAGACCGTAGTTCATCGCAGCAAATAGCTGGAGCAAGAAGCGACGCTTACTCGGATCCCGCAGATACGTGATCAGTGGAAGTTGATGGTGCGTCTGCTTGAATAATCGCAGATGAAGGAACGGACGCTTTCGGTGAGACGGCTTCGGTAAGGCACCGTTCAATTCAAGGACGGTCGCCGATAAACTCGACTGTCGTTTCGTCGACAACAGGATATCCTCCGTTAATCCGTCCTCACGCCGTGACCAGTGCCGGACATGAAGGGATCCGAGCAGCACCACACACAGTGCGACGACGAAGAGGACAGGATGCGGTTGAAGCCAAAGCAGGAGCAACAGAGTGATGCGTCCTGTTGCCAGGACGAGATGACCGCTCCATTTCCGCAAGAACCGTTGTCCAGATAACCGATATGTCCAAAAGCTAAAGAACGGTTGGAGCAAAGAGAGCACGAGACTAATCAGCAGTACTGTGATACTAGATTGGTCAAACCGGATGCTATGTAACGGAAAACAGAGTAGATGTAATCCGGCAGTCATTAGAAAAATCCTCACGAAGTGATACCGAACGGAATACCACTTCATTCGAACGATCGCTCCAGGAACCGGTTTGAAGAAGAGGCGATCTGCCGGTTCGAACCAGGCGTAAAAGGCGGGCAGGAATCCATACAGAATCCATCCGAGTAAAATCCAAGCGACCGGAACTGTTTGAACCCAGTCCGCTTGACCGTTTAAGATTTGAACCGTCTCATAGATGATGAACAGACCGACTGGAACGACGAGATACAGCAAGATCGTCCAGTCGAAGATTTCTCGGAAGAAGCGACGTTGTTCAGCATGTCGCCGACGGATCCGTTGCTTCAAAAAGGTTTCAATCATGTTCGAGCACCATCGCTTCCATGATGTCAAATAAGCGGGCACCTGGCTGACCAGAGGCTTCACCGATTTGAGCGAGTGTTCCTTGATGTTTGATGCGTCCCTGATCAATCCAGACGAAGTCGTCACAAAGCCGTTCCGCGGAATCAAGGACATGAGTGACGAGCAGAATCGCTACGCCACGCGTTCGTTCTGCTTCGAGTACATGCAATAACCGAATCGTTGCGACCGCGTCGAGACCAACGAACGGTTCATCGATGATCAAGCAGTCCGCGCGTTGCATCAAAGCACAGACGAGCATCACCTTCTGTTTCATTCCTTTAGAGAAAGAAGATACATAGTCATTTGTGACAGCACGCAGTTCAAACGTCTTTAAGAGTTGTTCTGTATAGGCATGATCCGTCTCGTGGAGCGAAGCGACCAGCTCAAGGTGCTCGGCGAGCGTCAAATATTCATAATAGGTTGGCTGTTCCGGAATATAGGCGAGTGAGACCGGTAAATCGATCTCTCCTTCGACCCACGGTAGCGTACCGAACATCGCTTGAATTGTCGTACTTTTTCCTGCACCGTTTGTACCAATCAAACCGGTGATGGATCCAGGCTGTAAAGCAAACGCAATCTCTTGTAAGACGGGCTGACCGACGTCATAACCGGCTTGTTGAATGGATACATGCATGTGAACCATCTCCTTTCACTACATTTACTGATAGAAGGAGAAAAATGTTTCACAGCAACAGAAATCAGCAGAACCATAGTAAAAAATGTAACAGGTTAAAAATAACAAATGGGCTATAATGGAAATATCAATTTTAGAGGATGATCACGATGCAAACAGTCGAGCGAATTTATTTTCGGGAATCCGGCATGGGAAGAGGACAGACGTTTTGGTGGGACCGTGCAAGTCGAAGGGTTCGTGCGGAAGATGAGGAAGGATTACTAGGTCCATGGTATCCGAAGGGGCTTCTCTTTCTAGATGAAGAAGACCATCCGTTATTCAGAAAGCTGACGGAAGAGGACATCTATCTAATCGACATGTGGTCAGATTTATTCAATGCCGATGAATGGCGAGAGTACACGGATCCTGAAAGTCTTAGGATGATGGACGGAACGGCCTGGGAAATTCATGTGATGACAGAAAACGGTACAGAGAAACTTTCAGGATCAAATATCTATCCACCTGGATGGTGGATGATTCGAGAACTGCTATACGGTTATTATGACGCGGGGAGTAATCGAGAAGATGAAGAATGGGAGGATGAACAATGAAACGAGCACTATTGTATCTGATTCCGTTTGCGTGGCTAGGACCTTACCTCGATTGGAAAACGGGTTCGATATTAGGGTATGCCTTATTTTTGTTTGGACTTGGTGTTCTATCATATTCACTTGCACGGAGTGGAAAACCGAAATACATCGTCATCGGCAACATGGTCTCGTTTGCGATTTCGTATGGGATTGCGCTCAGCTTAGGAGAAAGATACGGCGAAGGATACTTCAAGCCATTGACAGCCAGTCAACTGGTTCTTGGAATGAGTGTCTTGAATCTGGTCGTGCAAATACCGATTGTGATGAATGCGATTCAAAACAAAGTGATGAAAAAAGAGTTAGGTGAAGAGGGCAGATAGTATTTAGTCACTCTAAGTAGAAAAAACGCTACGCAACGAGTGCGTAGCGATCAGATCACACGAGTCCTAAAATTTCGACTTCGACCAAGGCACCTTTTGGTAGTTCCTTAACCGCGATACAAGACCGAGCCGGGAAGTGATTGTGCGGTGCGAAGTAATCGGAGTAGATCGTATTAAAAGAAGCGAAGTGTTCCATGCTCGTTAAGTAGCATGTTGTCTTGACGACGCGGTCAGGTGTCAGTCCTGCCTCTTTCAGGATGGCATCAACGTTGCGCATGACTTGTTCCGTCTGCTCCGTGATTCCGCCTGGTACAAGTTCACCTGTTGCCGGATCAATCGGGATTTGCCCGGAAGCATAGAGTGTTCCGTTTGCGATGAAGCCTTGCGAGTAAGGACCAATCGCAGCAGGGGCGTTCGTTGTGTCGATTTGTTTAAATGTAGACATGAAAAGAACCTCCTCTTGTAAAATACATATGTACGACACCGAGTGATTCGACTCGGATATCCCTCAACCCTTCAAAGGAGTGAATTGATATGTCACTTTATCATAAATTAGTTCGAGACGCGATTCCAAATATCATCGACCAAAACGGGAAAAAAGCGACGTTCCGAACACTGGATGAGAATGAATTCCTAGTGGAAGCGAAAAAGAAATTACATGAAGAACTCGCTGAATATGAAGAAGCGACGACAGACGCAGATGCTGTCGAGGAATTAGCTGATTTACTGGAGCTCATCCAAGCGTTAGCGAAGACACATGGCGTGACAGTTGAGGAACTGGAAGCCGTCCGAGCAAAGAAACAGCAACAACGCGGTGGCTTCGAAGAACGCCTCTACCTGATCGAGGTCGAGGATTGATCCCGGAAGCGAAGCTGACGACGCATCATTTATACGACTCACTTGTCAATGCCATTAATCAGGCAGAGGAAGTCTATATCGTCGCAGCGTTTGCTCAGAAGTCAGGCGTCGCGTTACTCGTCCCGGTGTTTCGTCGAGCGTTGCAACGAGGAGCCGAGATTCGGCTGTTGATTGGCGACTATCTACACATCACGGATCCAGAAGCATTGGCGCAGTTGCTTGCGCTTGATGGGTTGTCAGTTCGCTTTTATCGGTCAGGCGGACGCTCTTTCCATCCGAAAGCGTATCTATTTCGAAACGCAGAGACTGGTTTATCAATCGTCGGTTCGTCGAACATTTCGAACAGTGCGTTTCGGTCCGGTATCGAATGGAATGTCCATCTACCACAAGCTGTCGCTCCACAGATCCTTGATGACGCAATTGATGCCTTCATGGATCTTTATCTCAGTGAATCGGCAGAAGAACTGAATCCGGTTGTCTTAGATGCTTACCGTCAAGAGTACGCGGCGCGCCAATATGTCGCGGAACCGGAAGTCGAGTATGACGAAGGAACGGTCGTCGTTGTACCTGAAATCCTGCCACACCGGGTGCAGGAAGAAGCGCTGCACGCGTTACGGGAAACGATGGACGAAGGACGGACACGGGCGTTGGCGGTGCTTGCAACTGGATTAGGGAAGACCTATCTCAGTGCGTTCTTTGCGGAAGACTTTACACGAGTCCTGTTTCTGGCACATCAAAAAGAACTATTACTGCAGGCCGAGCGTTCGTTTCAAAAAGTCAATTCGGCGTGGCAGACCGGCTTTTATATCGGCAGTGACCGGACTGTCACGGAGACGACGGAGATTGTCTTCGCATCCGTCCAGACGCTGGCACAAAAGCGTCACTTGGAGCGCTTTGCAACTGACCAGTTTGATCTCATCATTGTCGACGAGTTCCATCACGCAGCAGCAACGAGTTATCGAAAAATCATTGATCATTTCACGCCCCGTTTCCTGCTCGGTCTGACGGCGACACCAGACCGAATGGACGGTGCCGATGTCTATGCGATCTGTCACCATAACGTGGCTTTCCAGATGCATTTCACAGCGGCGATTGCTGAAGGATTTTTGACGCCGTTTCATTATTACGGCATTCATGACACGATCGACTATTCCCAGATTCGACGAATCGGTCGGACATATGATGCATCGCAGCTTGAGCATCGACAACTCGATCGTGAAGTCGCAGTTAATATCTATCATTCATGGAAGAAGCATCGGCAAACGAAGACTATCGCCTTTTGTTCGTCAATCAAGCAGGCGGAATATCTGGCGCAAGTATTCCGAGATAAAGGAACAACGGCATTTGCACTGACAGGACAGACGACTAATCGCTCGCAATACATGCAAGCATTTGAGCAAGGAGAAATCGACGTCCTCTTTACCGTCGATCTATTCAATGAAGGTGTTGATATTCCGAAAGTCGATACACTCCTGTTCTGTCGACCAACCGAGTCGGTCGCCATCTATACGCAACAAATCGGACGTGGTTTACGCTTAGCGCAAGACAAATCGCACTGCGTCATCATCGACTTGATTGGGAACTATCGTAACGTCGAGACGAAGCTGAAATTACTTGGGACAATGAAAGAATCGTTCAAGCGAGGAGAGATAGAACCGATTACGCCACCACCTGGCTGTGTGATTGAGTTCGATACGCGGGCACTGGAATTGATTCATCGACTCAGACAACCAAGTCAGCGAAAGTTACGACTAATCGAGCAATACGAACAAGTCAAATATGAACTCGGTCGTCGACCATCATATGTTGAGATTGGAGAATACGCAGCTGTTCCGCAAGGTTATAAACAAGAGTGGGGTTCTTATGTTGGTTTCTTGAAGGAGCAACAGGAGTTATCTAAAGAAGAGGTCGAAGCGTACGACGCAAATCGTGAATTGATTGAGCAGGTCGAAAAGACGATCATGAACCGGAGCTATAAGATGGTCGTTCTGTTAGCGATGCTTGAGCGTGGAGAAAAGCATTGGATGGAGCCAATCACGGCAGAGGAAGTTGCACCATTCTTTTACGAGTATTTGCATGCTGAGAAGTATCGGGAATTGAAGGATGCGCAAACGGTGGAGTTAAAAGAACCATTTGATGCAGTGAAAGTAGAACGGTTATTAAAGAAGATGCCGTTTCCGAAGATGGGGAGGCCGTTCGAATTTGAGGGGAAACATTTAATTCTAAAAGAAATAACTGAAAGTGACGTATTATACTTAATAATAAAGCAAATA
This sequence comes from Exiguobacterium sp. ZWU0009, assembly GCF_000798935.2. Classification (NCBI taxonomy): domain Bacteria; kingdom Bacillati; phylum Bacillota; class Bacilli; order Caryophanales; genus Exiguobacterium; species Exiguobacterium sp. ZWU0009. Next base: position 339,205 of record NZ_CP018057.1, read on the forward strand.
GTGCTGTTTAGAGTTTCGAATTATTTTATGGATAGCCATAAAATAACTGAAGTTTAAAACAATCATAAGGAGTGTTAAACATTGTCAATTCCCACTAAAGAAAAAGTTATTATGGCAATTCAAGATCGTTTCAATTGCACATTATCTTTAATTGAACAAAAACGTATTATGTACAGAGGAAAAACTAGCGAGAGCAAAACGATTATTTTATGTACTCCCGAAACAAAAATTCATGATAAAGAACATGGATGGTTCGATCTGACTACAAAACAGGTTGAGATTTTAGATGAGGCTGAGATTGCAATAATGGCAGTACGTGTAGAGAATGGTAAGGTATATTTTATTGAATTTAAAAATCTTCGTCGTTTGATGACAAAAGATATGATTATTGAATATGGAAGAGATGCTAAATGGAGATTTTATATTTGGGAAGATCATATTCAGTTATTTGGTGTTAAAGAAAAGTTTTATGTCAGTGGAGAATGGATAAAATAATAATTAAACTAATGTGAATGAGATATTTTATTTAGCGACAATGAATAAAAGTAGCAGCAATTATTTTGAGTTTCAAGATAATTGCTGCTACTTTTTTTAGTTGATGTTTAGATTAAATATTCATTTATTACATTATTGGAATGATCCACTATATAAAGATAAAGAGGGGCATTCAAATTCAATAAACTTAAAGCGTGTTTTTCATTATCAGTATCTTTTCGTGAAATACGAATATATCTACCATCTCCATTAATATGTTCCGAATAAAAATCAATTACTCCTAGAGGAAGAAAAATTTTCTTTAATGAGCGATTATTTTCATGCTCATAATCTCTTATTATTTCTTCAAAGTCTATTGAAAACAGGCGAGTAGTATTAATTGAAGAATTAACGTTATTTTCTATTTCAAATTGCCCAATTAACTCTGGATAATCAATTGATAGTTTGCTTTGTCGATCAATTTCTTCTAACTTTTTGATTTTCATTTTATCAATAGATGACAATGAAGATTTCAAGATTTGTAAGTCTTTTGTTTCTTTTGTAGAGAGAGACGAACTCTTTTGTGTGATTAAATCATAAACATAATTAAATTGATCTTCGAATGAGCGAGTAATATATTGTTTTAATTTTAATGCGGAACTTTTTCTCAGTTCTTCATATTCGGAAATATCAATATTTATTTTTGATATGATTTCGTTCAGTATAGTAGGATCTGACTCGTTAGTAGGTGCAGAGTAAGTGATATTTGGACTAGTTAAATCGAAAAACCATTTGTTATTTATTTGGACTACATCTCCCTCTGATCGTTTGCATAAAGTTACCGTAGAACGATGTAATAGCTCTTGATTAATATTTTTATAGTTAACACTAAATGACCAAATCATCATTCGTTCTAGATCTTCTGAGATAATAAGATGCTTATGAGGGGGAAGAAATGCAAACTGATCTTCCAAATAATCTAAAGTCCATTTAAAAAGAGAGTGATTTAAGTTTACTTGTTGGACATTCATATTAGTGATTTCATTTGTTGATTTGAAAGTAAAACTTTCTTCGTTTTCCCAATCAATACTAATAGGATACTGATTTTTAAAAGTAGGAGGTACATATTGAATATTATAAATATCGTTACTTTGTTCTAGCATTATATGTTGTGATTCAAGTGAACGAATAATTAAAGATTCAAGAAATGAAGAAGATGTTTTAGCTTCTTCCCCGGAAATTATGGAATCGTTTATTTTGTGTAAATCATAAGATGGCTTGATCGAATTCCACTGTGTAGATTTTAAATGTAATTCCTGATGTTCTACTTCTAGTTTGTTTGAAAAATTCTCAACAAATGTATCTAGATTCTGTTCTGAAAGAATTACATCTTCCATAATACGAGTTAAAGATAGATCACCTTCTAGTAGCTCTCCTATAAAGTCATAGACATTTTCTTCTCCTAAATCTTCTTTCATTGTATCTATCTTTTCAAATAGTTTATTTAAAACGTAACCTTCTCGGGTATTCTGAGAGACTAAATTAAATATAAAAACATCCCTTTTTTGACCGATTCGATGAATTCTTCCCATACGCTGTTCTAATTTATTTGGATTCCAAGGGATATCATAATTTATTAGCTGATTACAGAACTGTAAGTTAATCGACTCACCCCCTGCATCTGTAGCAATCATTATTTGAGCAGTATTTTTAAAAAAATTAATTTGTTTAAACCGCTCAGTCATTGTTTGACTTCCTTGTATGGTAGCGATGTTCGAAATATACAACGAGAGCTTTTTCTTTAAAAAATTTAATGTGTCAACGGATTCAGTAAAAATTAATATCTTATTATTTTCATCCACCAGTCCATTTACTCCAAAAAGTAAGTCTTCTAATGCGTTAAACTTTTTCTCAGAGTAATAACGTCGAATATTTTTTGTTTCTAATAACAACTCATGCACTACACTTAATTCTTTTTCAATTCCAGCTGTATCATAATTTTCAATAGTTCCATCTAATTCATCTTCTGAGTGATTTAATATAAAATTATCTTCACTTTGTGATTGAAATGAGCTAGATAATGTTTTTGTTATTTTTTTTCTTTCACGATCAGTAGAGCTTAACAGTAAACTCAATTTATTGACTCTACGTCCTAAAGACTGCTCTAGCGCATAAAAAGACGAGCTTAGCCTACGTTGTAAAATCATTAGTGCAAATGTAGTCGCATTTTGTTTTTTCGATAGAGCTTTATCGTAATATTCAGTCACGTATGCTGTAATTTTTTTATGTAATTCTAATTCTTCTGGTCCTAAAGTATATTGTATTGTCTTTGTTATTCGTTTTGCGAAGACACTATTTCCGTATAAATCAATTATATCTTCTTTTAAACGACGAACGATGTAAGGGTTGCTGTCTTCTCTTAACATATTTTCATTTAGTTGATCGTGAAACACATCTGGATTTAGGAGCTTTAAAAGCAGACGATAGTTTTGGGAATCTCCTTTATGTGGAGTGGCTGTAAGCAGCAAAGCATGTGGAGTTTTTTCTAAAATTTTTTCACCAAAAGCATATAGCTTAGTTTTTGAAATACGTTTTTTCCCTGTTTGATAAGCTGCCATTTTATGTGCTTCATCAATAATTATCAAATCAAAATCTGCTTCTAATATAAGTTGTTGAACATCGTCACGTGCACACCAATTAAGTGAGGCGAGACAAAAAGGATGCGTAAGAAATGGATTAATTTTCTCTGTATTTAATGTCGATCTAGAAATTACAGTGAAATCTTCGTCAAACTTTGTAAAAAGTTCTTCTTTCCATTGTGTTAATACTAATGGTGGCGCTAAAATTAGAATTTTTTTTATATTCTGTCGGTTTCTTAATTCTTTCAATAGCATGCCAGACATAATTGTTTTTCCAGCACCAGGATCATCAGCTAATAAAAAACGGACTGGTGAACTTGATAAAAAATGCTCATATACTGCATCGATTTGATGAGGATATGGTGTGATCTTATCAAATTTAGAAACAAAACCTTTAGAAGAAAATAGTTCACTTCGTAAGAGGTGATAGTGAAGTAAAGATTGAACATCTTGCCATGTATTTAAAGAATGATTCCCTATTTTTTTTATGGAGTATAAAACTTCGTTTGAAAAAATTTGTTGGTAGTATTTATTTGTATTTAATCCATTAGCTTGAACAAGTTGATGTGTATCTCCATAAGGCGTGAAATTAATAATACGAACAGGTTCAGGGAAAATAGTATCTTGAATAACATCACCAATTTTAAAATTCATTGTGACATTGCTCCTTAAAGAAGAGCCTCTTGTAAAGTATAAACAAGAGGTTCGAAATTATTTTGTGATGATAACATCTGAGATTGATCGAATTATACGATAAGAATCATGGCTCAATATCGAAAGTGAAACTTCGTAACTGAAAGGAAAAAAAATTGAACTATGCTCTAAAGTGTCCTGTGTAATCGCGTTATGATTGTTTGCATGCATAAGAACTTCGATCATAATAGTGTAGTGAATTGAGAAATCAATAACATAGTGTTTTATTGAATATATACCAACTTTCGGACGGTTTATTAACTTCCAATAGTAGAGAGAAGATAAAATCGATGAAACAGCTATTTCGACTCTGCGTCTATCACCATAAAGTTTTTTCATATGAGTCATTACTTGCACTGTTGTAATATATTCATTCAATCTAAACTGACGTCCTAAAAATTCCACAGTATCACGGAAAAAGGGATAAGCAAGACAACATAACATATAAAAACGGGCCGCCTTATTCTCGGAAGTTAAAGAATTATAATGAATAGACGTATTCTGATATTTTGCTTCAGTGGAAAAAATATTATTTAGCATAGTTTGTATTCTTTTTTGTGTCTCATTTGATAAGTCAGTTTCTGATAACTTATTTAAAAATTTAGTGTTACATTGAAAGGCATAACTTTTTTCAACATCAAAGTAGAAATCGACGTATTCTGGATGAATGGTTTTAATGTAGCCAATTTGCTTCATGTTGGTCCTCGCTTTCTACATACTTAATGACGTTTTAATTGAATAAACGGAACAATTACTTCTTCGATATTGATTCCTCCATGTGTGACGAGCTTATCATTTTTTCGAATGAAAGCATCATGTCCTTTTGCAATTAGAGGGTAAATATTAGGCAAACCAGTAGACTGCCATAAAATCGTCTTTGGATAATTAGAATGCGCATTATGTTGAAGACTACTATGTTCATACATACGAACGCGCTGTCCCTTAGAACTTGCTAGAGTCCCTTCGTTAATTTTTCCTGATCCCATTGCTTCAATATGTCCATGATCGGAAGTTATATAAATTTCATAATTCGCTTCATGAAGATCATTTAACAAGTTGACAAGGTAATTTTGATTAAGCCAGTGATCGAGTTCGTTATGAATAGAGCTTAGTCCTTGAAGTGAGCTATGCATGAAACGATCGATTACATCAATTACTCCTCCATAAATACTAATAAGTGGAGAAGAAAAACCGCTAATATTACTTCTATTGTAATGCTCAAATCCAAGAGAACGTTGATAAGAGATTTCTTCACTTAGATAACCATCATTTATCCAAAACCTTTTCCATAAGGTTGCTTCATAATTCGTTGTAAAGATTGATTTACTAAACTCTTTTGGTTCTAAACCAGAGAAAATTGCTTGACGAGAAATAGTAGTAAGTGTCGGGACCCAAGAAAATATAGCATGCTCATCAAATGCCCATTCAGTATTTTTTTCAAGATGGGACTTAATTATTTCCCAGAATGTAAAACTCATTCCGTCCATTACAAGAAGAGCCTTTTTATAATTATTTGAACTAGCGATATAGTGAGGAACTTGATGTGATAGTTTAGGTGACGGAAAGCTAGGCAGAGAACGTAATGATTCAAAAGATGTTACTAACCAACTTTCAAACAAATTATTAGCATTAACAATAGGTCGCGAATCACTTATATGAGTATTAAAAAGTAAACCTGTTGAGCGAATCTTCCCGATTTTAAAAGCTAATTTTTTCCAATCATCTAGTTTGAATTCTTCAAAATTTAGATTTGCTAACTGATTCACAAGATCGTGTTGTATCTGCTTATGTTCTATTAGTAAAGGTTGAATATAGGCTGGAAAGATGCTTGCATCTGTTACATGGATTTTTTTTAGTAATGAATTTATAGATGGTATTTTATACATTTCTAATTGTGAAGCAAAATCTTCTTTTCGTTCATCAAGATTTGAATTTTCATAACTCAAGATGTCTTGCGAAAATTTTTGATTTACATACTCTTCAAAAAGAATTTTAGACTGTAAAGAAGTTGATAGTTGAACTTCTGAATAATATTTTTGTACAAAGTTTATATAGCTTTGAGGAATAGCTTGATGGTTAGTATAAAATTCAGCTATTTTTCCAAGAACAGATTGTTCTGTACTTGCCATATTGCGCATGTCAATGTCATAAATTGATTGAAATAGATATAATTCAGTTTCTTTGGAGGATAAAGAGCTTTTAATATTCATTTCTCTTTCAGAACGAATAAGTAATTGATTGAGTTCTTCTGTACTGAATTGTTTTAGCACCTTTTCATTTAGAAAAGGGAAAAGTAGTCTCCAGGAGATGTTAACCTGAAGACTACTTTTTAAAATATCGAAAGGGACTGAATTGAATTCTTTTGTAACGATTAGTAACAGAGGTTTTTTAAACAGATTCAAACGATATTGTTCAAATACATATCTTAATTCCATTGGATCTTCATAAAAAAATAGTTCATATTCTGATAGATGAGTTTGTATCTCTACATTTGATAAAATATGATCATTGTCTTGAACCAAATAGAGAGGATTTGTTTTTAAAAATAATGTTTCCAACCAAGAATTCAACAAAGACACCTTCTTTTACATATCTAATTTGATCTGAGCGTTATCATAGTACATCAATAATTTATCATCTTCTTGAATGATCGTTTCAGGTAAACGATCTCCAACTGTGATAATTGTTTGGAACTCTTTTTCACTCCATGCTTTTTTAAAGCCAGCTCGAATAGCCTCTGTTCGGAAGACTTTTAGTTTTTTCTTAGATGTTGCCATTTCTTCTACATAGAGATTAAATTCACGAAGTAATGCCTTCTCACGTAATTTTTCAAGGTCAGCTTGTTTGTTAGGGTCAGGAACATACCAGCGATGAAGTGCTTTTTTTATTACTGCTGGGTGCGAAGCATCTAAACCACGTAAATCAGGATAATTACGTCGTAAATACGTTAAGATTTGAGTGGGAACGCCAGATTCTTCATCATCAAAACGTAAAAAGTTTTGAGATAAAAGATCATCTAACTCTGGCAACTGCTCATGTTTAGCAATGTGTTGAATTTCTTTCATAAAATAAGGGTGAAGATCTTGTCGTGTCTGAGTTTTTTTCAACAGCTGCTGACGAATCCATTCGATTGCACTATTTTCGTCTGATACAAATAATGTCATTTGTGAAAATTCTTTTATTAATATCCTCTTTTTATCGTACTCCGCAACTTGTGATTCTAAAAATGCCATCCCGTCTCGCATAGAAAAACGCTGTGATACACCATTTTGAAATTCTGCTGAAGATATAGGGATTGTTAGACCATTTTGAACATGGAATGCAATCATACGATCAAATAAAATGCGTGGCGTTCTTTCTGCAATAATATCAAATTCATCTTTAGAACCACTGAAAACAGGAAGATTCTCCAAATGTTGATTTAAAAAAATCCATGCAGATTCTGAAGAATTCTCATTACGTTGCATTTCTTTTATATTTTCAAAAGAAGGTTTATAAGCAGAAATTACTAAATCTTGTTTAACCGCAGTTGATGAAGTGACAGCTTTGAAACTGCCTTGTTTTTTATTTAATGCTGAAACATTAGCAATGATAAATCCAGATTTTTGCATTGCATCTTGAATTGCATTCCAAATCGATGCTTTAGAATTACTGAATTCTACGGTAATCCATCTATTTGGTTTTAATACTCTATAATATGTTGAGAAAGCTTCTTGCATAAGATCCTTGTATCCATTAGTGTCTTTCTTTTGGAAATCATTCACTATAGTTTCCTTACTTGTATTAGTTTTGATTTTTGACCAGGATTCCCACATGAAATTTAAGTCAGAATACATTAAATTAGAACCAAAAGGTGGATCAGTAAAGATGTAGTCAATAGAATTCTCTTGCAATCCTTTTAAACTTTGAACTGCTTGAGTAGATATTACATTATTTAAATGAATACTTGAAGCTTCTTTTTGAAGCATTTTGACTAATCGTTTAATTTTATTAAGTATTATATACTCGAGAGAAACATCTACAATCTGAGATCCGATATATAATGTACCACTTAAATATTGATTTACTTGAGAGTAATGAGTTGGTACATATCTTGCTATTTTAGACATTCCTAAAATAGCTTGTTCAAATGTAAATTGTAAATAAGGCTTAATATCGCTATTTAATTGGTTAATAGTATCAAACGTTTTAGCTAATACATATAATGCCCGTTTGGAATAAAAATGATGAATTTTACTAAGACCGTGACTATTTTTAGGTTGATTAAGATTATGACCGCTTGGAATTTCATCTTTAGGGAACCAGTATGGGATATCAATATTCTCAATTTTATTTATCAATTCAAAATCTTCATTGGAAGGAAATTTTGAAAACTTTTCTTTTCCAACACTATAATGAATTAATACTGGAATTTGTTTTGCCAGATTGACCATAGTACCTTCAGCATCAATATAATTTAAAAATATTCTTTTAAGCTTGTTTTTTGTAAGAATAGTGGAACAGCTTTTACATTTAAATTCTTTTGCTACACTTCCATTTTCTTTGTTTAATGCCACATCCGTGAAAATAACTTCTTCAGTGCAGTTTGGACATTCAAAAACGTCACTATATACTGTATATTCAATTTTTCCGATGATAGGATTACCTTTATTATCTTTAACTAATGTATCGTTTTGTTCGTGATAAGTGTTAAACATCCATGAGCACTCTTTTTGTACTTCGTCAAAAACAGCTAAAGCACTCTTTTCAAAATCTTTGTAGTTTACAGCATTATTGTAATTTGAAGCAATAAAAGTTGCTATTGGAGAAATGTCGTTGAGAATAGTTTTTCGTATGCCGACTTTATTTTCCATCTCACGACTTGATAAATCATATCCCATACTTTCTAATAAGGATTGATTATTGCATAAGGCCCCAGCAACTCCAGTCATACCTGTGCCAGAGAATCCATCTAATACAAGATCACCAGGTTCGGTGTAGTGCATTAAATAGCGCATAATTGCTTTATGCGGAACTTTAGTATGGTAAGAATGAGCTAAATAAATTGGATCTGTCTTTCCTTCACTAATATCTACAGAAAAAGGTTCACAAGAATAAGACTCATCTATTTTAGAATCATTTGTAGAGTTTTTTTCCTCGTTCCAATAATTTATAAAATCATTTAACCAAGGATTAGGACAGGCTGTATAATAGGGAGGATCTGAAAGTGCAATAATATCTTCATCTTCTCCGAGTGGGAATCCTTCGATCTCCTTTAACTGCGGAAGCTTTTTCCGAAGTTCATTTCTAAAATAGTTTCTTCTTTCTTCATCATTATTAAATGTTAGTCCGAGACAGACAACTTTTTGGTCGTCTGTCTCGGACTTTGAATTAAAAAATAATTGTTCTTGCTCATCCATGCTAAAAACTCCTTTATTTTTTTAACAACATGCGAATATGCTGTGTAGATTGATTTCCAACCTTACTTTTTAGTAAGCATTCAAATTGCTCGCGTACTTCTTCGATAGTCATAGGACTTCCATAAGTCATCATTTCTTCAAAATCATTTAAAGAAATTTCGACTTTTTCAATACCAGAAAGAAGCTCACTGATGACTTGTAATAACGTAATATCAACAGGAACAGATAAGTCTTTAGAAATTATGAAGTCTTCGACTTTTTTCCGTTGCTGAGGATTTAATAATTCAACCCCTTGTTGTATTTCTTTAGAGGATAGTGTATTTGTCAATTGTTCAATCCAGCTATCATATATAGATTGAAGCTGCTCTTTACTATGAGCAAGAATAGCTTTATTTAAATGATTACCTGCATTCAAACGAAATTTACATTCACATAACGGATTATTTTGTAACTTATCTTCTGATAGATGTAGACAAGCTTTAAGTGAATGAAGTTGGGCTTTCCATGCTTCTAATTGAGAAGTTTGAAATAGCGGAATTCGTTGTGCTAAAGACTCTAAAGTATTTAATCTATTATCTGATAGTAATGATTGTTTTAGGCTGTTTTCGGTTAAGTTTAAGCGAGTTTTTGCATGTTGATTCATATAATTTGTAATGTAATCTTGTTTAAGCTTTAACAAGCGACTTTCAATTAACGACGTAGACTGATGCGTTTTCAAGAGCTTTACCAAATCAAGTAAGGCCAAATCAACTTCCTGATTCCACGGTGATAACTCTCCTTCAATTGATTGAGCAACTTGTAAATAATCAACTAGCGGTTTTAAGCGAGTAATTTCTTGAATGACTTGCTGTATTTCGGATAATTTTTTTAAATGTTTCTTCTGATCAGATACTTCTTTTTCCGAAAAGCGTAAATTATTTAGTTTGGCACGTGTATCATATCTTTGCAGTGTTTCAATGAAGTCTTTATGCTCTTGCAGTGCCGATCGGTACTCAGCAATCTCTTTATTGCTTAAAAGGGCATAACTAGCAATCTGTAAACCATTCTTTAACATTTGGCTTACTTCAAGAATTGATTTGATATGTTCAAGTGTCGAATTTGTCAATTTACGAATAAAGCGGTTTAACGTATCTTCTTCATAATTGGGTAGACCAATATCATATAAGCTAGCAAGTTCTTTAATAACGCCCGTTGGTAAGCCGACTGGCTTTTTTATATAGTTGAAAACAGACTGCTGTCGTATATCTAACTTGAGCCAATCATTAAAATTCATAGCATTATACGACTTACCTTCGATAGAAACTTCAAGTCTTCCAGAGTGAAGCATAGCACCAAGCAAAACTACCAGTAATTCTGATTCAAGTTTAAATGTAGATGTATATCGGATATCATCAATGCCTTTTATACGTTGAGTAAAAATTAGTTCATCGTAGTTAATAACTTGTCCGTTACCACGTTGATCTAAAAGTTTTTGTATCCATCTTATATATCCAGAGCGTTCAAGAGTCACTTGTTGTTTATCATCTAAAAGTACTAGTCCGGATAATAAATCTTGTCCCATTTTAGAAGTTTCACCTTTAATCATTAATAAAGCTTTTTTTACGTATTCAGTCAGATTGTCTCGTGTTAATCCAACTTCGATTCGGCTGAAAGATGGATAATCAGGATATTTTTTTGAAAACCAGTCTGTCAAAAATGACTCTGCAGCTGTATCAATAATTTTTTTAGCTGTTGGAGCAGAGTGTATAAACAGTCCGATATCAGCAATAGTCGCTTTTTTTCCTTGGTACGTAATCTCAAATGTCTGACTAAAGTTATCGATAAGCGTTTTGTTTAAACGACGTCTATAAGCATCAATCTTTGTTGTGTACAACTTTTTAGTACTAGAAGAAGCACTAATAGCTAAATCTTGTGCAGCTGCATAAAGACGTAATAATTGGTCAAATTCGAGATCGGATCGACTATATTCAAAGAAAACTTCGTCAGGCTTTTGATCATCTTTAAATAGAACACGATTATATGGACGAAGCATATAAATGTAGAAATCTCGTTCAGGTTGAGCAGTAGAGCGTTCATTTGGTGCACCAAAGAAGAGGTATCCTTCACGAGAAACATGATTAGCTTCCCAAACAAAATCATATCTCCAAATTTTCACATTGTTGATATACGTATTATCGTCTAATTCAAGTGCATTTTGGAGTAAATCAAAGTAATAACGATCTAGTTTATCGTCTTCAATCGTCTCAGCTTGAACCTGAATTAAACTATCAACATCTATATCCTTTTTTAAATCAAGATAATACTGACCGTTGGATTCATTAGAGGAAATATATTGATAACTAACAGTTTTTTGTACTTCTTTCAATGCAGCTTCTACGCTAGTCTTTAAAAAATCTGAAGGATCGTCTTCTTCTAACAAAAATTCAGCACCTAAAGTAGGCATCAAAAACAAGTCGTCACGTAAATTTTCAGGAGTTAGACCCACTTTATCATGTAAGTCATCTGTAGTTAGACGATGGACTGCAAGAGCATTAATAATCTTTAAAGCCATTTGTTGATAGTTCCGTTTTTTTGCTTCGGGAAATGATTGTTCCACTGCTCGATAGAGAGTCTTATGTTTACTAATTACTTCACGAATATTTTGATCTGACTTATTTGTAGAATTCGATTCAATGTGTTCCCAGTAACTATCGTAAGATACTAATCCGGGATGGATATTTGGCACTTCTTTATCAATAATTTGCTTAATTTCAGCACTTATCGTTTGCAAAGCAACACGTTTTTCTACAGTATTTACACCTTCAAAAGCAATTAAATAAGAAGGGTGAATCGGAAATAAGTTCACATAGTTTTCTAAGTCTTCATTTAAACGATGATATAACTTTGTAAACTGCCTTAAATGCTCTCGAATATAAGCTTTTTGTTCATCTGTTTTTTTCAAAAGACGTTCTGAGACAACAAATGCTATATCTTCGCGAACGATACTTACTTGAACAAATCGTTGATGAATGCGCTGTAAGGAGTCGGCTACATAATTAAAACGTGGGTTTCCATAGAGCATTTCCTGAATTCCGGCCATAAAACGTAAACGTGTTTTGGAACTGGTTTCTCCAATTTCTCGTAAAAAGCCTAGATCGAGTGTAAGTTCTTGTTCCTTGCGTCCTCGTAGATAATCTAACAATTCATCTACTACGAGTAGTAAGCCATGATCAGGATACGTTTCATTAAACATCCCCATCATTCTTTCTAAAGATTCTTTATTATTTGTAATCTGATCATCTGGTGGGAATTCAAACTGAATACCCCATTCATTAAGGTGTAATTCAAACGAGTTAATTAAAATTGAACGTAAAGAAGTTTGAACAGATCCAATTTCGATACGGATTACTTTGAATTTTCCTTCGATCTCCCGAGCCTTTTCAGCAACTTTCTTATTAGTAATAAATTTACTTACGTTTTTTCTTTCTGCCAAAGTAGAAATAACACTCATCAAATGAGACTTACCAGTCCCATAGTTACCGACGATAAAAAGTCCTTTATTTTCGATAGGACGATCAAATTGTAGATGTTCAATAATTTCATCTGATAGTTGTTCGGCCATTCGATCTGAAATAACGTAAGATTCAAGCATTTGTTTTGCCCGATCTTCAACATTTGCATCTGTTAACTTAATAATAGATTCAATTGGTTCAAATTGAAGCAATTCGCGATAGTTCATATCCATACTCCTTTATACAATAATCAAATAATTTCTTCATCAACTAGTGCGTATTTATAATATTCAGGGTGTCCTACCTCACTGTAGATAAGTGTGTTATCTTGATAAACTCCACGCCAAGCAACAACAAGTGTATAGTTTTTACTTAAATTTTTGAGTAGGCTAAGTGGTTGAATTTGAAGACTGGGATCAAATAGAATCTCAATAAAATCTAGACAAATAACTTTTGAATTTGCTTCAATTAATAAATCTTCAAAGACTTGCTGCACAACAAACGGACGCTGCTTTAAACTATAATTAAGTAGTTTTTCAGACAAACTTAATCCTAGATTTATATAAGGTGTTCCTTCTTGTTGAGCAAAATAAGAAACACTGTTCCCATGAAGATATTCGTTTACATAAATAATTTTGTAATACTGATCTTGAATTTTTGATAAGTTGTTTTGTAAATAATCAATTGTGTGTGGATTCATATAAAACTCCAATTTACTTATTGAATGCAACTTAAAATTGTAGCATGTTTTATTTAGTATGAACAGGATCAAATTAAACAATCAAGTTGATCCTGCTCATACTGGTTATAAGAGTTTAGGAAAAAAAGATAGTGCTTCTTCAGATAATTTTGCATTAATCGTTCGACGATCTAATAAAGTATTATTCCATTCACAAGAGGTTTCGCTTAAAAATAGACAGCAGTGACATGCCGCAGATTTATGTTCTTGTCCACCTTCTAAACACGTAGGATCTGAAGAACAATATTCACATAATTCAATAGCTCGACGAATCATTGCATCCATTTTTTCAGGTTTAGAAAGTTCTATAAGTCCACCAAGGCTACTTTCTGCGTCACCTTCTGCTGTATGAATTAGAATAGAAGCAGCGCCACTTTCAAAATATAATCTTTCTCGAAGAGAGGTTGAAGAATAACCACTTGTTTCAGCAAACGCACGTATTAACGCATGTGCGAAAGTGTGCATGAGAATATGACGGGGTAACAATTCAATTTCGATTTGTTGACGGTTAATTCTCTTGTTATTAAATATCTTAATTTGATCTCCAAAAATTTCATTTACCTTTAAGCGATTTTCCCAAGCATCAATCATCTCACGATTTAATTCAATAAAAATTCCCTCGCCAAAAACTTCTACTCCTGGGTACCAAGTTTTGCTAGATTTAAAAATAGGAATACCATCTGAAGCAGCTTTCTCTACAAAAGAATCACTGTAATCTAATCGGTTAAAGCTAGTTAATGCACGGACCTCGCGCATTAAATCTACTCGTGCGATATGACTAATATAGGATGTCCATTGTGATGGAATCTCTACACTAGTGGCTTTACAATCGTGTTCTTGTAGAGGAGCAATCTTTGTATGTTTCCATGCGCTTAACTCGCGTTGACGAATTGAAGAAGAATTAATATCACCAAAATTTCGATTGTTGTCTAAATATGAAATTCCCTTTTGAATTTCCTCATCAGTCAAATCTTGAGAAGACAAGAGCATAGGAAGAAACTGTTGTTTCATTTCAGCATTAAGATTTGACCAGCTCTTTTTAATAAGATCATAATGTTTATCGATTTCTTGATATATGAGCTCTTGACTGGCTGTTTTAAGAGGAAGAGTAATAACGCTTTGAATGTTAGGGATATGAAGTTTAGTTTCGCCGCGTAATGCAACAGTCATTTCCGTAGAACAATCTTCTGCTTTATGATTGAGAATCCAAGGTTTTGTTCCAGAGCACTTTTTACCAGTAATACGCTCTAATTCTCCTTTTTCTTTAATTCTTGCTAACGATGCTCGTTTTGCGTTACAGCTTGTACATTTCACATGCATTGTTTTGTAAGAACTTGACTTCGATCCCTTGTCTGTTGACAATATCAATCGCGGTCTTTCGCAAACTTCTTGATCTTGATGTGCCCATTTTATCCAAGGAAAATCACTAATATGACCTTTGCGGCAGACCGTGATAAAACGCATTGGTGCATACTTAATACCGAGAGGTTCACATTTAGGATTTGAACACAAATGTTTTCTTGGAGAATTCGTCATTGATCCGCAATTCGGACAAAAGCGCCACATTGGGAAGCGAGAAACTTTTGCACGAATGGTATCTGAATGATAATTTAGTAATCGAACACTTTTCCCACCTAAAGCATTCGTAACAGCTTCATGATCCTCTTCTTGTAAACTGTGTTCATGTTTGAATTTCCATTGATCAACAGCACTTGTAATAAAACTTCCTTCTGGTAAATCAACGATAGCTCCTGGACCAAAATGTTGAAGTAATTGAGCAGCTCGAATTGCTCCACGCTGATAAATTGAATTATTCTTACCAACTGTCATAAGGGTTCATCTCCTCTTCGACTCTGATTTCTGGCTCAACACTTCTTAGAGAGGTGAGGGCATTCATTGAATCCATCGTATACGGTGTATTTTCAAATGTAGTTAGTAAATGGTGACTTAAATTTGTTTCTCGGCCATTGATTACTTTTCGTCGATAAGCTAAGTTTCTATCTGTACGTTCTGCGAGTTCTTGCCATTTATCTAAAACATTACTAATTAATTGTCGTATTTCATCCTCGGGTAATTGATACACAGAGTGAGCTCTTGTAACTAATCGATTAATCATCTCTAGATCAACACTATTTATATCAAATAAGCCGGCGCTATTGGCTTTTGATAGTGGAGGTACTGTTGTTGCTTGTCTTAAAATACCGACTAATACACCTGTAATACCTCGTTTTAAAGATCCAGACGAAAAAGGTGTAACACTTGTAGGTTCAACATATTGATAGAAGGACTGATGAAATGACTTAAATTGTTCGAAATGGAACATATCACGTGTTCTTTGTGGATTTAGCAATGTGACGACTAGTCCTGGATGTTGTCGTCCAACACGACTAGTAGCTTGAATATATTCAGCTGTAGTTTTAGGCTGTCCATGAACGACCATTAATCCAAGTCGGTTTACATCGACACCTACAGAAATCATATTTGTACATAAAACAGCATCAAGTGTATCTGAGCTACCAATTGGTTGTTCCATACGCGATAGTAATAATGGAATTTCTTGCGCTTTTTTACGACTTGTTAGCTCTTCAAAATCTAACAATGGTTCTGTAACATTATTAGATTGTAGGTAAGTTCTAATTTCATCGTAAAACATCGTATTTGTTCCAGCGAGTTCACGAATTGTGTTGAAGTAGCCTACAATTGTCCAATACGGATCAAGGCTTGGACTAATAGGTTGCATTCGTGTTGCTGCAATCAATGCTCCATAAACATTGACAGTATGAATTTTCATACTTACTCCTGGAGAAGAAATGCCCACATAAAGTCGCCCAGCTTTTTGCGTTATAGGAACGGTTTTAGAAAAAAATGAATCGTCCGGTGATTGTACATATACAGGAAATTGATTAGCAGTACGATCATACAAGGCGCGAATTTGTGCATCTGCTCCACTGATTGTTGCTGTAGAAGCAATAATTTTAGGTTTAGTGAGACCAAATCCCATCATTTCTTCAATTACAAATTCGTACAAACCAGTTAATGATCCCAAGGGTCCATTCAATAAATGTAGTTCATCTTGAATGATTAGATCTGCTGGAGGCAACCATGCATCCTCTCGTCTAATTTGATTATCTGGTGTTTCGTCAATAAACTTATTCAACTTTCGATTATAAGAAGTCTTCCTTCCGAACAATTCCCCAATGCGTGGTTGCCAAGTGATTTGTGCAAGTTTATCAACAGTTCCAATTACTAAGGATGGTAAGTGATCGTAAATGGCATCATCAATTGTATGAGCAGGAATTCCAGTTGAAAATTCGCATCTGTTAAGAGAACACTTTATAGTCGATTTGCTACTTGAGGCAAAATAATCTTTTACTTCTAGTTTTGTACCGCACCAAGGACAGTGACTTAATTGCATAGGATTACCAAAGTCCTCGTTTTCAAGAGTTTCATTGTTACTTAGCTTTTCCAGAGCAACTTTAGCTTGCGCGTAATTATTTGGTGTAGAAGAAGACCCAATCCATAATCCTATTGAAAAAGGAACTTCACCTAATTGAATTGTAGATAATTCTGAAATAGTGGATGAGTAGACATCCTTGTTGCGACGAATTGCTTCCATTGCACAAATGAGAAGAGTAGCTCGTTGAAATTGCTGAATTGTTAAAAGTCGTAAAGTATATCGCATCATTACACTCATACCACCGTAACTCATTGGATTATCAACATCATTTGTTAGACGGCGAGCAAACAAAATAAAAGCTGCAAGCCCTAGATAAGCTTCTGTTTTACCTCCACCTGTAGGGAACCAAAGCAAATCTACCGTTTTTCGATCTTTATGTGTCTTGTTAAATGTACTAGGTAGGTTCATTAATAAAAAAGCTAGTTGAAACAAGCGCCAACTACTTTTTTGAGGTTCAAAAGTATGGTTGTTATTTTCGCGATGTGCAGAAGCATTAATTCCTTGTTCTCTTTGCACATGCATAGCTAAGTTAGCTAATCGAAAAGCAATCCACGCATTGTTGTTCTCTTCCAACAATTGAATGCCTTCTCGAATTCTTTCTGATGTATGATGAGCTTTTTCTGATTGAGTAAGTAAAATTTCTTGTTCCTTTTGATTGAGTGTGGCTTTTAAATTAGCTTGTTCATCAATCCAGTTTATATATTCACTTGGTAGCCGGTACAATTGTTGAATGACTTCTTTTTTCTTGTTACTGGCAAGATCTAGCATATTGTATGAGATATCATCTAAACTCTTATGTTCGACAATGGGAACTTCTTCTTTAGGTAACCAAGATGTTTTAAACGAAAACAATTCAGTTGTTTCAGTCCAATCAACACTAATCTGATGTCCAATAATCGGCACTGTACGATGGCGATATAAAAAATTGATTAAATGATCAGTACTAGGTGTTGAACGTGGAATGATGTTTTCCTTTTCAATTTCAAAAGCCATTTTGGGTTGGAAAATGATTTCGCTTTGCCGTGGGAAGCGTTGAGTATCCTCTAAGCTCAATGTATGAACGAGATAAATACTAACATCATATCCAGATTTTCCTCGACGAACGTACCATTTAATACACAATGGATAATCCTTATTCAATATAAGTTCACCGTTACTTTTAAGATTTATTAAAACGTTAGTTTTTTGTGGAGATCTTTTATAATGTATATGTACTTTTTCGTGATCCTTTTCATGAGGAATTTCTATCTGCTCATACATAGCCCAACTAACACAACAATTAATCTCCTTTAATTCCTTTACGATAATACTAATACCTAACGAGGAATTTCGAAATTTATCTTGTGTAGTTATAATTTCTTCGATTGCTTCTCCTTCTAAAGTGACGCCTTCAATTTCGTTAAGAGGCTGTCCCGTTTCGTCTTCATGAATAACATTTGAAGAAGAGCCGTATGGAAACAAACGACCAGTTAAATAGTATGAACTTGGTGCTACTCTTAGCGTTTCCTCGCTTCCTTCTGACGGACCTATTAAGCGGTTTTCTAATTCTTTAACTAATTCTTCTCTATGATTAGATGAAAAAGAAACATTTTCTTTTTTTTCAGAGGATAGCTTCAATGTGATTATATTATTATTGATTTGAATATTATCTTGTAGCTGGACTACTTTATTTAAAAGACGAAGATCAATAAATTCATCTTCAAGTAAAGTAAGCACTTCATCTACATGAGCTTGATTGTTTTCTTTATTGGATAAAAAAATTGTAATTCGTTGGATAATATCATTCATAATAGTGCTCCTTTCTTCTATAATTTAATTGTAAAACATTTCTATATAAGGAGCGAGGATAAACATGAATTCTTCAGGAGTCATCTCTTCTAATATTAGCTATATTCAACTTGCTTTTAACTCATTGCATACAAATGTTTTAACTTTTGATCGAATGATCGAATATTTAATGATGATCTGGGATTCGGGAAGAGGCTGTTCAAAGAAGGATGCAGAATATCAAGTGAATGTAGCATTAAATGCAAAAAATCCATCTATTGTATTAGAAGATGGACTAATTAAAAGATGGAATAATCAATTAACAAAATTTGATGATATAGAGAGAAACTTACGAAAAAATCGTGAACCTATACTATTAACTCCAGAACTTCAAAAAAAAATAGCTTCTGTCTATCGTGACTCAAGATTCATTGTACTAAACGGTAAAATTGGAAATAAAGACGCTCAATATATTATCTTAAGTGAATGGCAACTACTTAACGATTTAGTTCATCGCTACATGTTTAATAATAAATTGATAGATATTCCAATTTTCGATGTGATTAAACTAGTAAAATCGCATTACGGAATAAATGAATCCAACGTACTATTCTTTCCGAAAGTTGATTCGCGTTTTAAAGTAACCTACCGTAGAATCAAATTGAACGATTATGAAAATCCTCCTTTAGAATATAATGTAGCGGCTTCAGAAGAAATCTTAAATGAAATAAAAAATCATCAAGGTGTAATTATTGAATACTTAAAACGTAATAGAGAGACACACATGAAGATCCGAGAAATTATTCAAAAATATTTTAAAAAACAACCTTATGAAAATATATTTTCGGCATATTATGAAGGTTTATGTCGTGTTTTAAAAGAAGAACCCAACATCGTTATTGCTAATAATACATTCATGTTTGATGACTCGTCTCCTGAAGTCGAAGATTTTAATAATCATAAGCAGCAGGGAAAAGATACAACAAAAGGTTTGTCATTTAAGAAAGAGAATGAAAAAGAAAGTACAGATGTAAACGAAGAGCTTTCAGTAAGAAAACGCGTTAAAAACAGGTCATTTACGATTCGTTTGTCTACTTTAGAACGGAAAAAATCGTTGTTTCATGTTCCGCCACAATTGCTAGATTATTTCATTGATCAAACGCTAAAAGTTAGAGTAAACGAAACGTCTTTGATTTTAAAAGTAAACAATAAAAATCAAGCAGGTAGCAATAGCTTTGGAGACTTACTCTTTGATTATCGAGTTAAGCCGGGACAAAAATTAATTTTTAATGGGCTAAAAAAAGGTGAAGCTAATCTTTTAATTGAGCCATATACTTTAGAAGATAAGTTAGAAGCTGAACGTTTAGATAAAATTAAAGATATTTCATATGGAAATGACCATATAAGTGCGCGTTCGTTACTAGTAAATTATTTATCAAAGTCTGAAAAAGGATGTACGATTGCAGAGCTTGTTGAAATGACACAAAAAGAATACCCTTTTTCACCTAAGACAATTAAAACAATTTTATATAAATATCCTTATTTTATTCAAAATGAAAGTGTATGGACTTTTTCGATTGAACATTGGAATTCCAAATATGAAGAAGATAAAGTATATGACATTAATGAAGAACTTTCTTATTTATGGAGTGAGTTAGTTCCGAATATATACGATAGAAATGAATACCCAGCACCTCATTTTTTCCCTTATACAGTTAAGAATGCACGAGTGGTAATATGGGGAGGGAATTTTCCGTTAAATAAAAATCAAGAGATCAATTTTTTGGATGATGGCGTACTAGTTCCTTCAGATTACTATCAACAGAAATTTAATGGAATTGAATTTACTAGTAATACAGCCGCTATTTATGAAAAAGGGAGAGCTGGGTCAAGCACTAGATTAAATTTTGATCAAAAAGTAAAACGTTTCTTTTTACTATCAGGAATTTATACGACTGTATTTTCTATTCCTACATTTCCTGCATTACGTCTACCTAATCGCTTAAAAGGGTCAACGCTCACTAAATTGATATTATCTGGACGTCATAAAGATAGTGAGAGACTTGTTCCACTACTACTTGAGCAATATCGGATGGTGTTACGATTTTTAAATCAATCAGATCATCATGTGACAATATTAAACTTTGATGAAACTGAGTATCTATATTTTTTATATGCGATATTAGGGTTTTCAAAACCAATTGAGAGAAAATTATTAGTTGAACTATTAGAAGAACGCCAAATGCCAATTCGAGAAGAAAAGAAAATTATTTGGCGATTGGATCAATTTGAAAAGCCTTTTTTTAATATTGGTAGTATTGGATTTGAACGCAGTTATCAAATTGCGGGAGAATTATTTAAGCGATATGACGGGGAAGAATGGAAGACGGTAAAAATGGATAACATAACACTCTTATAAAAGACAATGAAGTTCCTAATGTAATTGGGAACTTCATTCTCTTTTATATAGTATATTTTTGACCATTTTTCTTTATTTTATCAAGTATAATTTCTTCAGCATTTATATTCAACTCACTACATAACGTTAGCGCATAAATTAATACATCAGCAATCTCTTCTTTAATATTCTCTTTGTTCTCTTCCCAAGCTTCTTCACTTGTCTTCCACTGAAAAGCCTCTAGTAATTCAGACGCTTCGATTGATAAAGAAATCGCTAAATCTTTAGCATTATGGTATTGTCTCCAATTCCGCTCATCCCGAAAGTCATCGATTTTTTTTATTAAAGATGCAATTTCATTCATGAGTCATTCTCCTTTAGTTGTAATAGACGTTTTCGCAATTGCAGATTCGTAGCATAAAGATAAAGTCCTTTTACGCCTCGCTTCATCAAAACATTTAATGAATTTAAAATGATATCTTCTTTGGCTTGTTCATTTTCTGTTTTACTTAAGTCCTGGCGCGAAACAAAGGCGCCTTTATCCTTATACTGTGTAGGATCAATGATTAGCTGCTGAGTCTCTTCGTCATATTGAATGGAAGGACCAAGCACAACACCTACGTAATTTAAATCAAATCCTTGAATTGTATAAATTGATCCAACTTCATTTATTGTTTCGGGTTGTTCTGCCCACGTTATATTTGAGTAACTACGATTCCAGGGAAGATTGATGCCATCCTCGTCTACGTAATAGTCAGCACCATCTTTTTTATGAAGATAATCAAAGGTTGATACCATTCTTGAAAGCCCATATTTTTGATCTTTTTGAAAAATTGCTTGTTTAAATGCTTCGGGATCTTCGAAGATTTGAAAGTCATAGTTAGAGTCTGATGGTAGTGGTAGAATTTCTCGTTCTACAAAACGATTGATCCAATGTAATGTTTTTTTACTAGCTTGCATTCGAAATTGCTTGGATAATCGTAACGTTTTCGTTACGAAGGGACCGACAATTTCCTGAAGAGTAGTACGTCCCCAGTGGCTCTTGATTTTTAATACTTGTTTAGGATCAAAAATTAGAATGGTGACTTTACTACGTGTGATGATTTCGTTCAGCTGATTTTTTTGATGAAAGTTGTTATACGTATCTTCTTTTGTTAAGAGTAGGTGTGCTTCATCAATTAGTACAATGTCTACCATCATGTTTTGATTACTTAATGTGTTTATGAATGGTGTAGGTTTTTGGAATTGTTTCTTCTTTAAATTCGGTAAGCTTCCTGCGATCGATTTATACGTTTTTAGCATTTCACTATGATTGACGAGAAAATAATTGTCTGTCTGGTAAAGAGCAGAACTAGTATCTTTCGACAAGTCCTGGATTGTATTGAATAAAGAACTAAGTAAAACACTTTTTCCTGTCCCGGCATCTCCTTCAACAATAAATACATGATGTCCTGGTTGTGTAATGTTTATTTTGCAGTATTCTAGTATTGCTTGTTTTACTTCGAGTTGTTGCTCAGACAATTCACGATATGGAGAAAGTTTATAAACATCTTTATTGCGTAGGTGTTCAAGTGTTCCTTTAGCAATGCTTTCTTCACGCAATTGTTGCCAAATGTTTTCGAAGACCGTCTCATTAAAAAAGGACTTTTGATAATAATTATGAGTATAGCGAGAGGCTGTTTGACTGACGTTCTGCAACTTATAATTGCCGTCAGCAATCAGAAAGTTGATCAAATTAGACTCTATGTTATAAGTGGCCGATTGGTTAAACTGCTCGTGTCCAATTAAAATTGTTTGATCAAGTTGTTTACGTCGAGAATCTTTTAAATGGGATTTTAATCTTTGATTTTTTTGAACCGTTTGCCCCACATATGCTTGTTCTTTAGTTGAATTATACAATAGGTAAACGATCGGATAATCGTCTATAAAATCCAACTGTGTATTGATTACGTCACTATAAGTAAATTTGCGTTTCTCGAAATAGAGATTTTTCACTGTATGAGATCCTCTCAAGGTAATAATAAATGATTTGACTCGCATGTAATATAATGTAATTTATATAACTGAATAATACTATAAATTGTAATGGATATAGTGTATGAATTTTTAACATGCTATTTAGTCAGGAGGAAAAGGACTAATGACAAAATTATTTATAGTTGAAGGACTCCCAGGCTCAGGCAAAACAACGACAGCTGAAGCATTAACTCGTCTATTGCAAAAGGAACAAATCAATACACGTCTTCATATCGAAGGAGATCTCAACCATCCTGCAGATTATGAGAGTGTCGCTTACTTAACGATGAATGAATGGACGGATTTTCAAAGCAAGTATGCTTCACTCGATGTCTTACGATTTACTGAGGTGTTCAATGACTACGTGCTAATATCGTATCGTCAGTGGCAGTCGAAACAGGATGTTCCTAAAGCAACACTTGTATTTCTGCAAGCACGCGATATCTATGAACTACCGTTCGAGTTATATCAGTCATTGATCGTTAAAAAGTGGGAAACGTTCGTCGCTCAAGCGTTAACGACGGATACAACATATGTTTTTGAGTGCTGTTTCTTGCAAAATCCGTTGACGATGGGGCTCATCAAATACGATCTACCGGAAGCGACGTTACGAGCGTATATTAATCGCTTAGCGACGATCATCGCGCCATTGCAACCCGTTCTCGTCTATGTCGATCAACCAGATGTAGAACGAAGCTTCCGTAAAGCATTAAACGAGCGTCCGACAGAATGGGCGGACGGATTCGTAGCCTATTACACAGAGCAAGCATATGGTGTGAATCGCTCGTTATCAGGAGTGGAAGGAACAATTGCGATTTTACAGGCGCGAAAAGCACTGGAGCGTCAGTTGTTAGAAATGCTTCCGTTTAGAGTAGAGGTATTCGGAAATGAAGATTTTTCAGTAGAAGCAAGACAAGTCTGGTTAAAGCAGTTGATTCAGTCAACTGTGCGTTCGACTTCTTTAAGCGAGAGCTAACTAAAAGGCGATTCCAAGTCACGGAATCGCCGTTTAGTAAATATAAAATGTGAGGTTACACCGCTACTTCACTCTCTACATGATTGACTTGCCACTGGACACCAAACGTATCTTCGACGATTCCGTATGCTTCACTCCAGAATGTCTTTTGGATCGGCATGATGACGTTACCGTCTTTTGCGAGTTGATCAAATGTCTTCTGTAACAGATCCACGTCAGATAAGTGGAGCGCCAAGGTAACATTCTGACCGATCGTGACCGGATCATGTGGCATTGCGTCTGAGAACATTAAGCGGGTACCATGAACGATCAGTTCAGCATGTAGAACAAGCGACTGCATCTCTTCTGGATAGGGCTGACCATCAGGACCGGGACCTGGTCCGAACTCCATGATGTCCGGTAGTTCTTGACCGAAAACCTGTGCATAGAACATGATTGCCTCGCGCGTGTTGCCGTTGAAGACAAGATACGGATTGATTGGCATGGGAAAGCTCCTCTCTAAAAAAGGCGAAGTGTTTTTTAAAATTATACCAAACATTTGTTCGTGTTAAAAGAAAAATCGATTTCTTTTTGTATTGAATCCAGTATAAATGATAACGTTTTCAATTTATCTGATTTTTCATTAAAAAATAGGTTGCAACTTCCAGAGAGACTTCGTATACTAAATTTATCGAAAGCGCTTTCGGTGAAATGGAGTGAGTAGCATGGGAACAATTTATGATTTAGCGAAGATGACCGGTTTTTCGATTACAACGGTCTCAAAAGCCTTAAATAATTATTCGGATGTCAGCGAAAAGACGAAAGCAAAAATCGTCCAAGCAGCAGCCGAGATGGGATACTTACCGAACGCGCACGCCCAGTCGCTCTCGACGAAACGTTCGTGGACGATCGGTGTCATGTTCTCGGAAGCACATGGCGTCGGAATGATGCATCCGTTCTTCAACGCGATCATTGAGAGTTTCCGAAAAGCAACAGAACAACAAGGGTATGACCTCATCTTCGCATCGCGGAACTTACGCAATCGCGATATGAGTTACCTCGAGCATTTCCGACACCGGGCAGTCGACGGCATCGTCGTCATCTGCTCCGATCAGATGGACCAGCACGTCCAGGAGTTGATTCAAAGTACGATTCCAATCGTCGTCGTCGACATGGATAGTGCCGATTGTAGTGTCGTCTACTCG
This sequence comes from Exiguobacterium sp. ZWU0009, assembly GCF_000798935.2. Lineage (NCBI taxonomy): Bacteria > Bacillati > Bacillota > Bacilli > Caryophanales > Exiguobacterium > Exiguobacterium sp. ZWU0009. The sequence goes on from NZ_CP018057.1 coordinate 364,438, forward strand.
GATAACATTACCGGGGGCACACTTGCCATCAATCATTTGCACGAACTCGGTCATCGTCTGATCGCCCACATTGCAGGGGATACAACGACAGATGCCGGAAGAGCGCGGATTGAAGGCTATCAGCAAGCAATGGAACAACTTGATTTGCCGATTCCAGACGGCTATCTCGTCAATGGCGGATTCTTTTCCGGAGAAGAAGGCAAGCGGGCAATGAACGAGTTGCTAGCACTACCTGATCGACCGACAGCCGTCTTTGTTGCTGGGGATGAAATGGCAATCGGTGCGATTGAGGCGATTCATGAAGCCGGTTTACGGATTCCAGAAGACATCTCAGTCGTTGGGTACGATGATATTTACATGGCGCAGTACATCACACCGAAGTTGACGACGGTCCGACAAGATACGGAAACGATCGGTCAGCATGCAGCATCAGTCTTGATTGAACAAATCGTCAACAAAAAACGGGTCACGACACGTGACGTCATCCCGGTCAACTTAATGGTTCGTCAATCGACAGGTCCAGTACCTGAATAACACAATGGTTGTTTCGGAATCGCTCTCGCTCGTTGTCAGTGAGAAAAAGCGAGAGCGATTTCGAAATCATTTTTTATCACTTTTTCCGAAAGGGCTTTCGGGAATTTTCTTTAAAGCCTTTTCGAAAGCGCTTTCGGTATTTTTGGATAACAAATTGAAACCGCTTACCTATAAGCGGAATACTTAACAAAAGGATGAGATGAGATGAAGAAACAGTTAGTTAGCGTGTTAACAGTCGGTGCGTTAACAGCAAGCGTCCTTGCTGGATGTACAGGAAGCAGCGAAGAAAAGACGAGCGGCGGGAAAGAAGTCTTGAAAATCTGGTCGTTCACGGATGAGTTAAAAGAGCCAATCAAAAAGTTCGAAGAGAAAAACGGAGTCAAAGTCGAATTGACGATCGTACCGATCGCCGACTACCCGACGAAGTTGAAACCAGCACTTGAGAGTGGCGTCGGAGCACCAGATATCTTCACAGGTGAGATTGCGTTCCTCAAACAGTGGGTTGATGCAGGCTACTGGGAGAACCTCTCTGAAAAACCATTCAACGCAGGAGAAGTCAAAGATGACTACATCCCGTACGTCTATGACATGGGGAAAGATAAGGACGGCAACGTGCGTGCACTCTCATGGCAAACGACACCAGGTGGCGTCTACTACAAACGTAGCATCGCGAAAAAAGTTCTCGGCACAGATGATCCAAAAGAAATCGGCGGCATGATGGACTCGATGGACGGCGTCTTCGAAGTCGCTGAAAAAATGAAGAGCAAAGGCTACAAGATGTTCCCGGATGAAGGATCAATCCGTTGGTTCGCACAAGGGAACGACCCACAACCTTGGGTCAACGATAAGCAAGAGCTCGTCTTGACACAAGACAAGAAGGATTACATGGATTACGCAAAAGAACTTCGGACGAAACAATATACGGCACTTGCACCAGAATGGTCACCATCATGGTTCGCAGGCATGGATAAACCAGTCAAAGTCAAAGAAAACGGTAAAGAGACTGAAACAGAAGTCTTCTCTTACGTCCTCCCGACATGGGGTCTTCACAGTGTTCTCAAAGAAAACGCGAAAAAATCAGCGGGTGACTGGGCGGTCACAAGCGGACCAAGCCCATACTTCTGGGGTGGTACGTGGTTAGGTGTCTACAAAGATTCGAAGAAACAAAAACTTGCGTATGATTTCGTCAAGATGATGACGCAAGACGAAGCGTTCTTAACGGACTGGGCAAAAGAAACAGGTGACGTGTTAGCGTACAAACCAGTTACAGAAAAGATCAAGACAGACTTCAAAGATGAGTTCCTCGGCGGACAGAACAACTATGAGTTCTTCCTTGATCAAGCAGATAAGATTACTCCAGGGATCGTCACGAAGTATGACCAACAGCTCGATACATTATACGGTGCATCGGTCATGGAATATGTCCAAGGTAAAAAATCAAAAGACGAAGCACTTGCTGAGTTTTACAAAAAAGTCAAAAACGCGTATCCGGACGTGAAAGTACCGGAATAAGGAGAGTAGGTGGGGCGATCCTCGCCTCACCTCTTCTTGTTTAAGAAAGGGGTTTGACCTGTGAAAAAACTCGATCGCCATGGGTATCTGTTCATCGCACCGTTTTGGATCGTCTTCTTGATCTTCAGCATCTATCCGGTTGCCTTGACTTTCTATTACAGCTTCACGAACTACACGGGCGCTGAAGGCGAACAACTCGTCGGACTCGCGAACTATACGCGGTTACTCGGGGATACGTACTTCATCGAAGCGTTCTTTAACACTCTGAAGATTTGGGGTCTGAACTTCATCCTTCAGATTGGCGGCGCTTTACTACTCGCCTTGTTGTTCTCGGATCTCCAATTGAAATTAAAAGGACTTGCCTTCTTCCGGGCGACGTTCTACTTACCGAACTTGATCACGATCAGCTCGGTCGCCTTATTATTCGGCATCTTGCTCGACTGGCAGCATGGTTCACTGAACATGATGTTGATGAAAATCGGAATCATCTCGGAGCCGATCAACTGGTTGACGCAACCGGTGACAGCACAAATTTCCGTCTCGCTCATCCTGACATGGATGTGGCTCGGTCACTCGTTCATCGTCGTCATGGCGGGCGTATCCGGGATCTCGAAGGACTACTTCGAAGCAGCCTTGATTGATGGGGCGACACGTTGGCAGATCTTCTCACGCATCACGTTGCCACTCTTAAAACCGATTTTGCTCTACATTATGATCACGTCGTTGATCGGTGGTCTGCAATTGTTCGACCTACCGATGTTGATCACGGATGGTGTCGGTGCGCCAGACGGTGCCTTGAACACGATGGTGCTCTATCTCTATAACCAAGCTTTCAAATACAACAACTATGGCTACGCCGCTGCTGTCGCATACGGACTGTTTGCCATCACGCTCGTCTTTTCAATCATCGTCTTCAAAGGGATGTTCCGAAAAGAACGTTCGCCGAAAGGAGCCTGACCGATGGAACGAAATGCAGAAGCACGTCGGATCGTGCCACAAACGGAGGAACAACCGGAGCGTTCTGAACGCCCGCTCAAGTTGACACCACCACCGAAACAAAAGAAAGCCTGGTTCGGCAAAAGTGTCATCTATATTGGTCTCGTCGTCTTAACGATCGCCTGTATCATCCCATTTTTGATGATGATCATCAACGCGACGCGCTCGAACGAAGAAGTCTTGTCCGGGTTCTCGTTGATTCCTGGGAACTCGCTTGCTGAGAACTACGCCGCCCTCAGTTCGTACGTCAACATCTGGTCCGGTTTTAAAAACAGCTTGATCATCGCCGTCCTCGTCACCGTCTTATCGGGGTATTTCTCGGCGTTGACAGCATTCGGATTCGCTTTTTATCAGTTCAAAGGGAAGAACGCGATGTTCGTCTTCATGCTCGTCATGATGATGGTTCCAGGTCAACTCGGTTTGATCGGGTTCTACGAATTAAGTAAAAATCTCGGGTTGCTCGATAGTTATATCCCCTTGATCGTTCCGGCGATCGCGAGTCCGTTCACGGTCTTCTTCGTCCGGCAATATGTCCAGACGGTCTTGCATCCGAGTCTGATCGAGGCAGCACGGATGGACGGGGCGAATGAGTTCCGGATCTTCCATACGATCGCTTTGCCGATGATGATGCCGGCGATCGCGACGATGTCGATCTTTACGTTCATCGGTTCATGGAACAACTACATCATGCCGCTTGTCTTACTCTTCTCCCCAGAGAAGTATACGCTCCCGGTCTTGATGGGCTTCTTGAAAGGATCACAAGTCGCGGAGAACTTAGGCTCGCTCTATCTCGGAATCGCGATTTCCGTCGTACCGATCATGATCGCCTTCTTGTTCCTCTCGAAATATATCGTCAGCAGTATCTCGGCAGGTGCCGTTAAAGAATAAGTAGCTTAAAGGAGATTACACATATGAAATTTGCACCGAACTTCGTATTCGGAACGGCGACGTCGTCGTATCAGATCGAAGGAGCCCACAACGAAGGCGGACGTACGCCTTCAATCTGGGATGCCTTCTGTGATGAGGACGGAAAAGTCTTCGAAAAACATAACGGCGATGTCGCTTGTGACCATTACCACCGTTATGAAGAGGATATCCAGCACATTAAACGTCTTGGCGTCGACACGTACCGCTTCTCGATTGCCTGGCCACGCATCTTCCCGCAAAAAGGGGTCTACAATCCGGAAGGCATGGCGTTCTACAAGAAACTCGCAACACGTCTGCGGGCTGAAGGTATCAAGCCAGCCGTGACGTTGTACCACTGGGACTTACCACTTTGGGCACATGAAGAAGGCGGCTGGGTCAACCGGGCATCGGTCGACTGGTTCCTCGACTTCGCCCGTGCTTGTTTTGCGGAGCTCGACGGGATCGTCGACTCGTGGATCACACACAATGAACCATGGTGTGCCGGGTTCCTCAGCTACCATCTTGGGCAACATGCACCGGGTCATACGGATATGAACGAAGCCGTTCGTGCCGTGCACCACTTGTTGTTATCACACGGAAAAGCAGTCGAATTGTTGAAGGGTGAGTTCAAATCGGTCACACCGATCGGTATCACGTTGAACTTGGCACCGAAGTATGCGAAGACGGATTCCGTCAACGATCAGCTGGCGATGAACAACGCGGACGGATACGCGAATCGGTGGTTCCTCGACCCAGTCTTCAAAGGTCAGTATCCGGTCGACATGATGAACCTTTTCTCGAAATACGTCCATTCGTACGCCTTCATCCAGGAAGGCGACATGGAGACGATCTCCGTTCCATGTGATTTCTTCGGGATCAACTTCTATAGCCGCAACCTCGTCGAGTTCAGTGCTGCGAACGACTTCCTGCAGAAGGATGCGTACTCGGATTATGACAAGACAGGCATGGGCTGGGATATCGCCCCGAGCGAATTCAAGGACTTGATTCGTCGTTTGCGTGCCGAGTATACGGATTTACCGATCTACATCACGGAAAACGGTGCGGCATTCGACGATGAATTAGTCGATGGTCGCGTCGCTGACCAGAACCGGATCGATTACGTCGCACAGCACCTCCAAGCCGTGTCTGATTTAAACGAAGAAGGGATGAATATCCAAGGCTATTATCTTTGGTCACTGCTCGACAACTTCGAGTGGAGCTTCGGCTACGATAAGCGCTTCGGGATTCTCTACGTCGATTTCGAGACACAAGAACGGATTTGGAAAGACAGCGCCCACTGGTATGCGGGCGTCATCGAGCAACATAAGGCAACGATTCCGCAAGAAGCGTGACAAAGGAGGCAAGGTCGAACATTCGTCCTTGCCTCTTTTTGACTAAGAGGAGGAAACAGACATGAAGACATGGGTAGCACTGGCGGTCGGGACCGGTTTATTGCTGAGTGGTCAAGCGGTCGACGCAAAGGCAGACAAAAAAGAAACGAAGTGGAAGCTCGTCTGGTCGGATGAGTTTCAGGCAAAACAACTCGACCGGACGAAATGGACCTATGATACGGGGAACTGGATTAAGGATGCGAACGGCCAACCTGTCTCACCGGGTTGGGGCAACAACGAAAAACAATACTATACGACGAAGCAGGACAACTCGTTTATTCGTAACGGGAAACTCGTCATCAAAGCGAAGCGGGAAAAGACGACGGATGATCTCGGTACATACGATTACACGTCGGCGAAGCTGAAGACGAAAGGATTGTTCAGTAAGACGTACGGTCGTTATGAAATCAAAGCGAAGCTCCCGACCGGAAAAGGGCTTTGGCCGGCGTTCTGGATGTTACCGGAGCAAGATAAGTACGGGGCGTGGGCAGCGTCCGGTGAGATTGATGTGATGGAAGCTTGGGGCAGTCAGCCGGACAAGGTCGCCGGAACGATTCACTACGGGGAAAACTGGCCAAACAATAAATATACGGGGAAAGATTATCACTTCCCAGACGGACAACGGATCGATCAATGGCATACGTACGCAGTCGAATGGGAGCCGGGTGAACTCCGCTGGTATGTCGACGGTAACCTCTATCAAACACAAAACGATTGGTACAGCAAAGGTTTGAACGCAGCAACGAACTATAGTTATCCGGCACCGTTCGACCAAAACTTCTATCTCGTCATGAACCTCGCGGTTGGCGGTTGGTTTGACGGAGAAGTCGATGCGACGACGAAGTTCCCAGCCGAGATGGAAGTCGACTACGTCCGGGTCTATGATTTAAAAAACCGAGCGTACCGTGAACCGGTCGAACCGACCTACGAAAACGTGACGTTACCGGACGGAGCCAAACAACCGATCGAGGGCAATCTCGTCTATGATGCAGCCTTTGAAAAACCGGTCACGATGATCACCGGGAATCAGTCGTTTGATCCGCTGTACTGGAACTACGTCACGCTCCCAGACTTTGGTGGCAAGGGAAGTCTTGCGATCATCGAAAAAGAGGGGCAACGGATGGCAGACGTCACGATTGATCAGCCAGGTTCACAAACGTATTCTCATCAACTGATTCAAAACGTATCCCTTGCGCAAGGTGGGCGTTACCAAGTCAGCTTTGACGCGAGCAGCGCAGCAGACCGGAAGATGATGGTCAAAGTCGGCGGCGGAGCAGAGCGTGGCTACACGAAATATTCGAATGAACAGTCGATTGCTCTGACACCAAGCGTCAAACGGCATACGTTCACGTTCGATATGGCGGCAGAGACGGACCTCGCAGCGCGTCTGGAGTTCAACCTCGGACTTGAGAAAGCCAACGTTCAGATCGGGAACGTCCGTGTCGAGCAGATTCCACGCGGTGTCATCGATGAAGATGCAACAAAACCGGCACTCCCGGACGGGAACCTCGTCTATAACGGGACGTTCGATCAAGGGGCGATGGATCGTTTGACGTATTGGCACTTCAACGGTAGCAAGCAGACGACAGGGTCTGTTGATCCCGAGTCACGTGATTTCCGTTATGAAGGGCATGGTCAAAAAACGACGGCGCACTTAACACAAAAGGGGCTTCAACTGGAAGCTGGGCATGCGTATCAGCTTCGATTCACGGCAGGTGCGAAAAAAGCGAAATCACTTCAGGTGAAAATCACTGGGGCACAAGAGCAATTGAAACAGACGACTGTACCGTTGACGAAACAAGCAACGACTGTTGACATTCCGTTCACAGCTACACAAACGGCAGACGACAACCAGCTTGTGTTTGACTTCAGTGGACAAGCCGGAAAAATCTCGCTCGATTATGTGGAGTTGATTGATGTGACACCAGTGCCGGTCGATCCGTCACCACTGAAGAACGGTTCGTTCACAAACGGATTGACGTCGTGGTCGTCATACGTCCACTATGATGCGCAAGCCGCTATCGAAGCTGTCAATGAAGCAGCACGCATTCAAATCGGAGCGGAAGGACAAGAACCATGGAGTGTCTTGCTCGAGCAAGGGAACTTGTCGCTCGCGAAAGACAAAACATATGAATTGAGTTTCACTGCATCGTCGACCGTACCGCGTCCAATCGAAGTGACAGTCGAAAATGCTTCCTACACGCGTTACTTCAGTCAAGTCGAGCCGATCACGACAACGCCGAAGACGTACAGCTACACCTTCACGACGGGACAAGCCGATACAGGTGCGTTGAAGTTCTTAATGGGACGCGCGGAAGGTTCGCCATTCGCCGCGCATGACGTGACGATTGATGATGTGAATCTTAAAGTGAAGGAATGACTAAGGCAAGGTAATGGACGCGTCCATTACCTTGTTGTTGTGTCATCAGCTTAAACAAAAAAGCCGAACTATTTTTCGTGATGAAAAAGGAATAAAACCCATCATATGGAATATACAACGTAGAAGTGACATCTATTCGTTTTCAGAGGAGGAAACGTCATGCGTCAGAGGTACATACCGTATCGGCTCATCTTCATCGTAGGTTTACTTGGCATGATCGGTATCAATGGATGGTCCGCCATGCTCCATCCGGACGGCACGATTAACGGCTGGCAAAGCATCGCCTCCGTCGTCTGGCTTGTCGGTTTAGTCGGGTCGCTATTCTATATCAAAGAAGATAAAGCGCTTCGACTTATAGTCTGGTATATCCGGATTGGTCTCGTTGCGGCGTTATTCATTTACGGCGTTTCGTTACTTGAAGGCGCGTTTTCTGAGACGATTTGGTTTGATGGACTGGCAAGTGTTCAGTTCGTGTTCTATTTCGTCTTTGTCGTCCCATTGTTTGGACTAAATGCCTGGACGGATGTCCTGTTTGGTGAGTTTTCGTTATACATGAGTGTCCTGTACGGTATTGCCTTGATCACGCTCCACGTAAAGGTCTGGAATGATACATCACGGCATTTGCATTATTAAGTAGAAAAGGTGAGTTGTATGTTGAGTCCCGTGAATGAGCGTGAAGAACGGACGGGGAAACGTGAACGCCGAAAACAACGAAAAATCGATGTGGGATGCGTCACGATCGTCGTCATCCCATTGCTGTTCATCGTTCCGTTTCTATTGATCATCCTTATCTTAATGAAGTCTGCTCCATGAAAAGGTGACCTTGCGTCACCTTTTTTTGTTGTGTCGTCAACTTTTTTCTCGACTCGCCCGTCTTAATGATGTATACACAGAACGATATCGAAAAAAGGAGCCGCGGCCTATGACCTCTCGCCAAATGAGAAAACGGGAAAAAGCATTCGTCCGTTTTTTAAAGCAATACAAACCGAATCTCTACTGGTTAGCCTACAGTTATATGAAAAATGAACAGGATAGTCTGGATGTCATTCAGGACAGCATCCAAAAAGCGTTACAGTCGCTTGATCGACTCGAGGATGAGGAACGGATGAAAGCCTGGTTCTATCAGATTTTGACACGAACAGCGATTGATGCAATCCGGAAGCGTCAGCATAGTATCAGTTACGACACGGATCGACTGATCGAACTCGTCGCGACGAAAGAAGATACATACCCGGATTCCGATTTACGACAGGCGCTTGAGGAGCTACCGGTCATGTACCGGGAAGTCGTCATCTTACACTATTTCGAGGACTTGATCTTAAAAGACGTCGCGACGATTTTAGAGCTGAATTTAAGTACGACCAAGTCCCGGCTGTATAAAGGATTGACCTTACTGAAAATGAAATTGAATGGAGATGATTTAGATGTCGAACAAACTTGATGATCTGAAACAGGCATACCAACAACCACCGGTTCCAAAAGAACTCGATGAAATGATTGCCCGATTCGAGCACCGGACGCGTCCTTCGCGGACGAAGCGATCCGTATTGATTACAGCCGCCGCCATCACGTTATTCGTTGGCGGATTAAATAGTAATGCGTCGTTTGCGGACGCTATGGCGAAGGTGCCAGTCTTCGGTCAACTGACTGAGATCGTGACGATTGACTGGAAAGAGACGAAGACACAGCAGTCGGCTGATATTAAAGCTCCTCAAGTGACGTTACCGGACAAGGCACTCGAGCAACAATTGAACGAAAAGTATATCGCGGAAGGACAAGCGCTCTACGAAAAGTTCAAACAGGAGACGAACGGACAGGAAGGGGCATTTGCCGTCGATAGCCGCTACGACGTCAAGACGGATACGGACGACTTGTTGTCGATCGGGCGGACTGTCACTGAAACACGGGCAAGTGCAGCGGAAAGCGTCCAGTACGATACGATCGATAAGAAGCAACAGCTTATCCTGACGTTACCATCCTTGTTCAAGGATGACGGATATATCACGACGATCAGTGATTATCTAAAAGAAGAGATGCGTTGTCAAATGAAAGCAGATGAAGGAAAGGTCTACTTTGTCGAAGGAACATCAGATGTGCCAGAGGACGAGCAGTTCAAGCACATTTCAGCGAAGCAAAACTTCTATATTACGGCAGACCACAAATTAGTCCTGTCGTTTGATGAATACAGCATCGCTCCAGGATATATGGGCATCGTTGAATTTAAGATCCCGACATCGATCTTAAAAGATGACCTCGTCAGTTCGACCTATATTCGTTGATCGTCAGATTTTAAAAAACATTGACGTAAAAATGAAAAAAGGAAACAATTTCTAAAAATGACCTCTTATAATCAAAAGACGAATCGTTGTTTTTTGAAAAAAGGAGGAATCCCTATGAAAAAATGGAGTCGGCTCGTACTCGCGGGTGTCGTCAGTCTCGCCTTGATCCATGTTCCAGCAGCCGGTGAAGCGGCAACGAAAGCAAAAGCCTTTAAAAACTGTACGGAAATGCAAAAGAAGTATAAAGGCGGCGTCGCGAAAAAAGCGGGACTGAAGAATCGGACCGGGTATGACAAGAATGGAAAACCGATTTACAAAGCAACAAAGTACAAAGCATACGTGAGCCTTGCGACGTATAACTTAAACACGAAAAGCGACCGGGATAAAGACGGCATCGCGTGTGAACGTTAAATAAGCAAAAGTAGTCTTTCTCGAGCGGGAGAAAGACTACTTTTTTGTAGATGTTGTTTTTTGTAGATGTTGGTTGTTCCTTTCAATTATGTAATCCTTAGAAAGTATTATGTATGGTAGTGTTGTAGCGACGAAAGACGACAAATACGTGTTGAGTAGGAGGACTACGATGCGAAAACGAGATTATCTAATTTTTTTCATTCTATTTTTTATTTTGAACCTTATTAATTTCTTAGGATCACTAGGTATGCAGGATATTTTAGCGATTGTAGTCGTCGCCCTGATCGAAGCAGCTATAGCTGGAACGATTACGAATCTGTTCACCCGTATCTTTTTTAAGAAAAGTTGAGACGGATTGAAGTAGCACCCTAAATCAGATCGATACATAAAAAATAACCTGACGCTGTGGCGTCAGGTTATTTTTGCTTAGTTGAAGTTTTGCTTTAGGAACGCTGTAACTTCTTCTGGTGTTTTAGCATTTGCACTGTGCAAATGCGCCAGTTTTTCATTGTTTTTGAAGACGAGCAAGCTTGGGATTCCCATGACATCATGGTTCGATGCGATTTCAGGGAACTCATCCTTGTCGATCGTGTGGATTGGTAAGTGGTCGAATTGTGACTCGACGTCCGGCATGAAGTAATCCATCCGTTTGCAGTCGGGGCACCAGTCTGCTTCGAACTTGATGATGACCGGTGCATCACTTGAAATCAATTCCTTGAATGTTTCTTCACTCTTAATGAATTCTGCCATTGTGAGAACTCCTCCTCTTGGTGTTGTACCTTTAGTCTACCGATTCCCTTCAGAACTTGCACGAATTATGTTCGTCAAAGAGTCTGACAAGTCAAAAAAGTTGGTTGCTCTTTAAGATAATGCTACCGATTTTCTTTAAAAGAGCCACATAACTTAATTAAATTCGGTTTGGTATAGGGAAACATTATTGCGTTTTTGTTAATTACCTAGTTAGAAACAAAATGATTTCTCTAGACCCACTCGATTTCCGACTGGTACGATGAGGTTTGCTAATCGCAGAGAAAGTGGGGGCGACGAGAATGGAACAACAAAAATACGATAATCTAAAACGCGGTGAACGCGGTGCGATGATCAGTATCGCAGCCTATATCTTGTTATCATCTTTAAAATTAATCATTGGTTATACAGCAGATTCTGCCGCACTCCGGGCGGACGGTTTGAACAACGCGACCGACATTATTGCGTCGATCGCCGTCTTGATCGGCTTACGGATTTCGCAACGTCCGGCAGATGACGATCACAAATACGGACACTGGAAAAGTGAGACGATTGCCTCGCTCGTAGCTTCCTTCATCATGATGGCAGTCGGTCTTCAAGTCTTGATCGATACAATCTCGACATTGTTCGAAGGCAAACAGGAGTCACCTGATATCCTCGCGGCATACGTCGGAATCGGTTCAGCCCTCGTGATGTACTTCGTCTACCGCTACAATAAGAAGTTATCCGAGGAGATTGAAAGCAAAGCCGTCATGGCAGCGGCGAAAGATAATCTATCCGATGCTTGGGTCAGTGTCGGGACGACGATCGGGATCGTCGGATCACAGTTCGGCATGCCATGGCTCGATGTCGTGACCGCGATCATCGTCGGCTTCTTGATCTGTAAGACAGCGTGGGACATCTTTACGGAAGCGTCACACGAACTGACGGATGGCTTCGATGAGAAGAAGCTGAAGATGTATGAAGATGTCATTTTCGATCTCGAAGGTGTCAAAGGCATCAAATCAATCAAAGGACGTAATTACGGCAACAATGAAGTCGTTGATGTCGTCATCCTCGTCAACTCAACTTTGAACATCCATCAGGCACACGATATTGCGACACGTGTTGAGGATACACTGACGGAAGAATACGGTGTCTATGATATCCATGTTCACGTCGAACCCGAATGAATTCAAAAACGTCTTTTCTACGCTGACTGTAGAAAAGACGTTTTTTTTATGGTTCTAATGCGATCGTCAGAGCCAGTGCCCCGTACTGTTGCTCGGCTTCCGGTGAATAGATCGCATAGGTTGACGTCACGAGTTCGTCGAGCGACCAACCGACACAGTCGATGGATTCTCGTGATACGTGTTCATACAGTGCTTGAAAATCTTGAAATGTCTCCCGTTTTGTCACGTGGACGAGTAGTGTCTCACTCGTTTCCGTATGCGTGAACTGAATCTGATCACCGACTTGTACTTGTTGACGTTTCGGATCATTGAGTCGAATTTCGACCGTTTTCAGCCGTTGTTCGATCGAACGAAACGGTACTTCGTATAACCCCATCTCATGTCTCATCTGTCTCCACTCCTTCTCTACAAAAGCATAGCAAAACTATGTGATTTTTCACATTGCCTTTTCGTTGACAACTAGAAATAATCGGCGTAATTTAATTCATATAAGTAATTGTTCCTTTTGGAACGATTTGAAATGGAACAAGGAGGCGAAACAGGATGGAGCAAACGGAAACAGTTCGTTCAACGGCAATGATGCAGTCGTTTTGGAACGTGCAACGGCATCTCGTCCGAGCAGCACACCAGACGGCACAGGAAAACGGACTCAGTTTACCGCAATTTCATAGCTTGATGACGATTGCGCCACGTGGACCGATCTCGCAAAAAGCGCTGGCGACACATACGCATTTACCAAAGAGCACATTGAGTCAGTCGATCGAAGGTTTAGTGCAGTCCGGTTGGGTCATTCGGGAGACGAATCCTGAGAATCGACGAGAAGTCGTCCTATCGCTCAGTGATCAGGGACAACAATTCGTGACGGAGATTCAAGAACAAGAGAAGGGGATGCAACGTCAACTCGAACAGGTCCTTGAGACGATTGATCAAGAGGTGTTCGACCAGATGCTTGCGACGCATGCTCAGATTGCGGAAGGCATCGGACGTATCTTACAGCCAGAAATGAAAGGAGGATGCTCGGATGATTAAGTTACTCAAACGGTTGACGGTGTATAAATGGGCAGTACTCGCGGTACTCGTCTTGGTTTTCGCACAGTCGATGTCTGATCTCTATTTGCCAACACTGATGGCAGACATCATTGACAAAGGGGTCGTCACCGGCGATACCGCCTACATTTGGAAGATTGGTGCCGTCATGCTCGGAATTACCGGTATCGGGGCGTTAGCCGCAGTTGCCGCTAGTTATTATTCGTCGAAGGCATCGATGGGACTCGGGCGGGATATTCGCCGTCAAGTCTTCAATCATGTCGAACGGTTTTCCCTGCAAGAGTTTGACCAAGTCGGAACGGCGTCACTGATTACCCGGACGACGAACGATATCACGCAAGTCCAACAAGTCGTCATCATGATGTTACGGATGGTCGTCAGTGCCCCGATCATGTTCATCGGTGGATTGATCATGGCCGTTTCAAAAGACGCCAAACTTTCGCTTGTCATTGTCGCAGCGATGCCGGTACTTGTGATTTCGATTCTATTGATTCTGTGGAAAGGGGTTCCGTTGTTCGGGAAGGTCCAAAAACGACTTGATCGCTTGAACCTCGTCCTGCGGGAAAACCTGACCGGGATTCGTGTCATCCGTGCCTTTAACCGGGAACGCGATGAACAGGTTCGATTAACGAAAGCAAACGCAGATTTGACAGAAGTCTCGATCAAGGTCAATAAAATCATGGCGTTCTTGATGCCAGTGATGATGCTCGTCATGAACTTGACGGTCGTCGGTGTCATTTGGTTCGGGGGCATCCGGATCGATAATGGTGGTATGCAGATTGGGGACTTGATGGCATTCATTCAGTACGTCATGCAAATCATGTTCGCGCTCGTCATGGCGTCTGTCATGTTCGTAATGATTCCGCGAGCAGCTGTCTCGGCGAAACGGATCAATGAAGTTCTCGAGATGACACCAACGATGACAGATGAAGGTACACAAACAGCTAACCGTGAAAAAGGAACGCTCGTCTTTGATCGTGTCACGTTCCGTTATCCAGGTGCTGAGACACCTGTCTTATCCGACATCAGCTTTGCGGCACGACCAGGTGAAGTGACGGCTGTAATTGGTGGAACGGGTTCCGGTAAATCAACGCTCGTCAATTTGATTCCTCGTTTTTATGACGTGACGGAAGGGAGCATCCGCGTCAACGGTGTCGATAGCCAGGAAGTACCGCAAGAGGAACTGCGGTCGAAAATCGGCTTCGTTCCCCAAAAGGCGTTACTGTTCACGGGTACAATCGCAGAAAACATTCGCTTTGGGAAAGAAGATGCGACAGACGAAGAGGTCGCGCATGCAGCGCAAATCGCGCAAGCGACCGATTTCATCGAACGGATGCCGGACGGTTACGATGCGCGGATCGAACAAGGCGGATCAAACGTCTCCGGTGGACAAAAACAACGGTTGTCGATTGCTCGGGCCCTCGTTCGTCGACCAGATTTATATGTCTTTGATGACAGTTTTTCAGCGCTCGATTTCAAGACTGATGCGGCACTTCGGAAAGCTTTGCGGGAAGAAACACGCGAGGCAACCGTCTTGATCGTCGCTCAGCGTGTTAGCACCGTCATTGATGCCGATCAAATCATCGTCCTAGATGAAGGGAAAGTCGCTGGAATCGGGACGCATGATGAATTGTTTGCTGACAATGCCGTCTATCAGGAAATCGTTAAGTCACAACTATCAGAGGAGGAAATCGCATGAGTGAGAAAAAACGACCTGCCGGCGGTCCTCCGCCTGGTGGTCCCGGTGGCGGAAATATGATGATGCTCGGAGAAAAACCAAAGGATTTCAAAGCAACGTTCCGTCGTCTGCTTCGGTATCTGCGTCCGCGTCGGACGGCACTCGTTGGTGTTTTCCTTGCAGCTATCCTCAGTACGGTCTTCATGATTGCCGGTCCGAAAATCATGGGAACAGCGATCACGGAATTGTTTGAAGGGGCATATGCGAAGTTCCAAGGTGTGCCGGGAGCGGCAATCGACTTCACGAAAATCGGACAGATCCTGCTCTGGCTCGCTGGACTGTATATCATCAGTAGTCTGTTCAATTACTTGCAACAGTATTTGATGTCAGGTATCGCTCAAAAAACGGTCTATGATTTACGCGAGGACGTTAATCATAAACTCGAACGCCTGCCGTTGAAATACTACGATGGTCGTCCGAACGGGGAGACACTCAGCCGTGTGACGAATGATATCGATACGATTGGGAGTACGTTGCAACAAAGTGTGACATCATTCATCACCTCAATCGTGACAATCGTCGGGATTCTGATCATGATGTTGACGATTAGTCCGCTGTTAACACTGATTTCACTCGTCTCGTTGCCGGTCTCAATTTTTGCGATCCGTCCGATTTTGAAACGATCCCAAAAATACTTTGCCGATCAACAGCGGACACTTGGACAATTGAACGGACACGTCGAAGAGATGTATACCGGACACTCGGTCGTCAAGGCGTTCGGACATGAACGTAAAGCGGTCGAGCAGTTTGATGCCGTCAACGAAGAGTTGTATGAAGCAGGACGTAAAGCACAGTTCATCTCCGGGATCATCATGCCGATGATGATGTTCATCGGGAATATCAGTTACGTCCTGATCAGTATCGTCGGCGGGATTCTCGTTACGCAACGGGCGATCTCGATCGGGGATATTCAAGCGTTCATCACCTATACACGGCAGTTCACGCAACCGATCACACAAACGGCGAACATCGCGAACATCGTCCAATCGACGGTCGCAGCAGCGGAACGTGTCTTTGAATTACTGGACGAAGAAGAAGAGATCAAGGAAGTGACGACACACCGTCTCGCGCAAGCTGAAGGGGCGGTCGCGTTCGAACATGTTGATTTTGGTTACGGAAATGATCTCTTGATCGAGGACATGAACATCGATGTCGCACCGGGACAAACGGTCGCAATCGTTGGACCGACGGGTGCCGGTAAGACGACGATGATCAATCTATTAATGCGCTTTTATGAGTTGAACGGGGGAACGATCCGGATTGACGGTATCGATACCCGCGAGATGTCACGCGAAGACTTACGGACGACGTTCGGTATGGTCTTACAAGATACGTGGCTCTTCAACGGTACGATCCGAGATAACCTTGCTTACGGTAAAAGTGGAGCAACCGAGGAGGAAATCATCGCGGCAGCCAAAACAGCACACGCCGATCACTTCATCCGAACGTTGCCGGACGGGTATGATACCGTCTTGAACGAGGAAGCCTCGAACATCTCGCAAGGTCAGAAACAGTTGTTAACGATCGCGCGGGCCGTTCTTGCCGATCCGCCGATCATGATTCTCGATGAAGCGACCTCTAGTGTGGATACACGGACGGAAGTCTTCATCCAGCAAGCGATGCGTCGCTTGATGGAAGGACGGACAAGTTTCGTCATTGCCCATCGTCTCTCGACAATCAAGGATGCCGATATGATTCTCGTCATGAATCAAGGGCGTGTCATCGAGCAGGGCACACATGAAGAATTACTCGAGGCAGATGGTTTTTATGCGGATCTGTACAACAGTCAATTCTCTGAAAAGGAAGTCGTTTAAGTTAGGGCAGTGTCGTCTTTTAGACGATGCTGCTTTTTTTGTGTGCATTTTTCTTGAACTCATATACGGTAGGGGGTATATTGAATTCAACAACTTAACAGCCGAGAGGCATTTACTAGGAGGAATCTTGATGAAACAGATGACGACAGAACAATTACAGCAGGTGTTAACCGAAAGTGCCATCCAATTGATTGATGTTCGTGAAACCGATGAGTATGAAAGCGGACATATCGCTGAAGCTAAAAACGTTCCGTTATCCGAATTTACAGAACGGACGGATGAACTCGACGCGTCACGTCCGGTCCATATCATCTGCCTATCTGGTGGTCGCAGCATGAATGCAGCGATGTATCTCGAACAAGCAGGATTCGACGTGACGAATGTCGGCGGCGGTATGATGAGCTACGAAGGAACAATCGTTTAATACACTAGAGGGGGTATATACAATGTTATTACGATATTTTTATGATGAAAAATTAGCGCAGGCGTCATACATGGTCGGGTGTCAAATGACAGGAGAAGCGATCGTAATCGATCCTGCCCGGAATATTACACCGTATCTAAAGGTGGCAGAAAAAGAAGGGTTCCGGATCACCGCTACGGCGGAAACGCATATTCACGCGGATTTCGTCTCGGGAACACAGGAGTTTGCCAAACGATACGACACGACGGCTTATCTGTCAGATGAAGGAGACGACAACTGGAAGTATCAATTCGTCTCGGATATTCACCATGTCCTTGTTAAAGACGGTGACCGGTTCAAAGTCGGAAATGTGACGCTTGAAGTCATGCGCACACCAGGGCATACGCCAGAACATATCTCCTTCTTATTATTCGACCGAAATCAACAAGTACCGATGGGCATCTTCACAGGCGATTTCGTCTTCGTCGGTGATATCGGTCGTCCCGATTTACTTGAAGAAGCTGCTGGTATCAAAGGAACGACAGCCGTTGGAGCGAAGCAGATGTTTGCTTCGTTAAAACGTTTCAAGGCGTTACCTGATTTTGTCCAAGTTTGGCCGGGACATGGTGCCGGCAGTGCTTGTGGGAAAGCGCTCGGTGCAGTTCCGACATCGACGGTCGGATATGAAAAAGCGACGAACTGGGCATTGCAAGTCGAGGATGAGACTGCGTTCATCAAAGAATTGACGACGGATCAACCAGAACCACCGAACTATTTCGCGATGATGAAACGCGTGAATAAAGAAGGCATCGCCTTGACGACTAAAATTCCAGAACTCGTGACGAACGAGGATCCAACAGCGTGGACGTCTTCGATGCAGATCGTCGATACGCGAGATGGTCAGTCGTTCCGGGATGGACATATTCCAGGAACTATCAATATTCTGTATGATGATAAGTTCGTCACTTGGGCTGGTTGGTTACTCGATTTTGACCATGATATCGCGATTCTGTCGACGCCAGAGCAACGCAAAACCATTCAACGAGATCTCCAATCGATTGGACTCGATCGCGTCACCCACTGGGCAGATCATCAGGCGGTACCAGGATCGATGTTAACGGAACGTTATGAGGACTGGGCAGCAGAAGAAGCGCTAGCAGCTGCAGAGCGAGAAGAAGTCTACGTCCTCGACGTCCGGAATAAAACAGAGTGGGACAGTCAACATTACGATCAAGCACAACGCATTCTCTTAGGAAAATTAGTAGCGCGTCAGGATGAACTGCCAACGGATCGACCGCTTGCTGTTCACTGTGCATCTGGCGTTCGTTCCCGGATGGCGGTTAGTGTATTACAGTCACTCGGATTCAAGGATGTCATTAATATTGACGGTGGATATGCAGCGATGCGCACGGTTTTGAACCAACAAACATCATGATACGACGGACTGGGTGGCAGCATATGCCATCCAGTTTTTTGTATTGAAAACAAGAAACGCCACATTCTGGTACGAACACGGGTTTAATAAATCCTTTACCTGGGGAAATTAAAGAAGTGTCAGAAATATATAAATTTATTTAGGTGAAGGAGTGTGGCAGGATGAATAACATTTGGAATGGAACGTCGTTGAACTTAAACGGCATTCTCGGATCACTCGGCAACTTGCTTGGAGCGATCATCGTCTTTTTGATTGGCTGGCTCATTGCCAAGCTGATTGCGAACGGAATTCAAAAAGCGTTAGAGAAGTCTGGGGTCGTCAACAAGTTGGCACCTCAAAAAGAAGGTACACCACCAAAGAAGAAGAAGTGGACACCTGAAAAAATCATCGGGACCGTCGTCTTTTGGGTTCTCATGGTGTTTGTTCTCATCTTGGTCTTCAACATCCTTGATCTGAACATCATTGCTGGACCACTCGCAGATACGATGAGTACATTACTCGCGGCAATCCCGAACATCTTGAAAGCAGCACTTATCCTTCTCTTGGCGTACGTCATCGCGGTCGTTCTTCGTATGATCATTGTCAAAGCAGGAACGAAGCTGATGGCGAACGATAAAGTACGTTCGAACAAGATGCTTCAAGGTCAGACGGACTTATCGTCTTACCCGAAAATCGCGGGAGAAATTGTCTTCTATCTCGTTTTACTTCTGTTCCTACCGGGTGTCCTCGATGCGTTGAACATTGAGAGTGTCTCTCAGCCGTTCAGCCAATTGTTATCGTCATTCCTTGGATTTATTCCACGCTTGATTGCGGCGGCAGCCATCTTCTTCGTCGGCTTCCTCGTAGCGAAAATCGTCCGCGATATCGTGACGAATTTCCTTCATGCTGTTGGAACAGATAAATTCGCAGCTCGCTTCAACCTTGGGTCAACGGATCAAAAAGATGCGAAATCACTTTCGTCGATTCTCGGAACAGTCGTCTTCATCTTGATTCTGATTCCAATCACGATTTCAGCACTTGATCAATTGAATATTAAAGGAATCACAGGACCAGCGATCAACATGTTGAACGATGTCCTCGGTATGATTCCAAACATCATCGTCGGTATCGTTCTGATTCTTGTCGGTCTTTATGTCGGACGTTTCATCAAGAAATTCGTTACGGATCTCTTATCACGTCTTGGTTTCAACAACCTGACACGTCACTTGAAAATCGGTACGTGGGATGCAAACCAAGCTTCTACATCACCAGCTTCCATCGTTGGTACACTCGTTGAGATCGTCATCGTCGTTCTCTTCGTCGTCGAAGCCTTCAACTTGATTGGTCTTGACTTCATGGTCGACCTCGGTCGTGCCGTCCTTGCGTTCTTACCGAGCGTCTTGACAGCGATCATCATTCTCGCAATCGGGATCATCGTCAGCAACCTCGTCAAACGTACGATGGACAGCTTGTTCGGCAACTCTGAACTAAAAGTCCTCTCAAGCGTTGCGAAGTATGCGATTCTTGCACTTGCTGTCTTCATGGCACTTGATCAACTTGGTGTTGCTGATACGATCGTCAACTCAGCCTTCATCTTGATCCTTGGGGCACTTGCACTTGCATTCGGTCTTGCCTTTGGTCTTGGTGGACGTGATAATGCGTCGCGTTACCTCGATCGTTTGCAAAAGAAAGCAGAGAACACGGAAGTCGACACATCGAACCTTCCAAGTAAGTCAGCATCGACTTCATCATCACCGAGCTTAAAAGATGCAGCAAAAGGTGCAGCTTCACAAGCAGCTGATGATGTTACACCAGATCGTGCACCACGTTCAGCGCGTTCATCTTCAACGGATGAGACGACACATGGTACACCAAAAGGTGCATTGCCAGAAAACGATTTAGCACAACAAGATGATTACCCGATCGACCCAGATGATCATAAAGGTCCTAACCTTGATCATCCAAACGATCGCCCATAATGTAATGATAAAAAAACCTTTCCTTTGTTCTGAAGGAAAGGTTTTTTTACGTTTATGCATAAAAGCGTTATCGCATTTCACAAAAGTGGTTTGACCACTTTGTGAAAAAATACAAAAAAAAAGACTTATCGAACCTGACATCGTTTGTTATGATTAGAAAGTCAATTCACTCAATGATTTGAATATTCAGAAAAAAGAGAAAAGTTCGGAGGATGAAACATGAGTTTGCTTCGCAAGAAAGATGTCAGTGTCATGATGGACATGAAACAACATTCAAAACTGGCACGACATTTATCAGGGTTTGATCTTATTTTACTTGGAATCGGTGCCATCATCGGAACCGGAATTTTCGTTCTGACAGGAACGGGCGCTCTTTACGCAGGACCTGCTTTACCGATCTCATTCATTATTTCTGCCATTGTCTGTGCATTAGCAGCCCTCTGTTATGCCGAATTCTCGTCGATGATTCCTGTCTCAGGTAGTGTATATACGTATACATATGCCACGATTGGCGAAGTCATTGCCTGGATCATCGGCTGGTGTCTCATTTTGGAATACGGACTTGCTTCGAGTGCGGTTGCAACCGGCTGGTCAGGTTACTTCCAGTCACTTTTAGCGGGCTTTGGATTACATTTGCCAACAGCTTTGACGGCTGCTCCAGGTGCTGTACCAGGAAGCGAGACGTTCTTCAACTTACCAGCGTTCTTGATTCTGATGATCATCACGCTCTTGCTTTCACTTGGTATTAAAGAAACAAAACGCGTCAACAATATCATGGTACTCGTCAAAGTCGCTGTCGTCGTCCTGTTCATCGTCGTCGGGATCTGGTACATCGAACCGGGCAACTACAAACCGTTTGCGCCATTCGGTATGAGCGGTGTCTTACAGGCTTCAGCAATTGCTTTCTTTGCTTACCTCGGATTTGATGCCGTCACATCAGCAGCAGAAGAAGTCAAAAATCCGGGACGTAACTTACCGGTTGGGATCTTAGGATCACTTGCGATCGTTACTGTTCTGTATGTCATCGTCTCTGCCATCATGGTCGGGATTGTTCCGTTTAAACAGTTTGAAGGCGTCGATAGTCCGGTATCTCTTGCCTTAAAAGTCGCAGGTCAAGACTGGGTCGCTGGATTCGTCGATTTGGGTGCTATCGTTGGTATGACGACGGTCATCCTCGTCATGACATTTGGTCTCGTCCGTCTCTTGTTCGCGATGAGCCGTGACGGATTATTACCGAAAGTCTTCTCAGACGTCAATGAAAAGTCACACACACCAGTTAAAGCAACATGGATTCTCGGAACGACTGCTGGTTTAATCGCTGGATTCGTGCCACTCGGTACACTTGCTGAATTGATCAACATTGGAACACTGGCAGCCTTCTCGCTCATCTCAATCGCGGTCATCGTCCTACGCCGGACGCGTCCCGATTTGAAGCGCGCCTTTAAGGTTCCGTTCGTCCCAGTCTTACCGATCTTGTCAGTCCTTGCTTGTATCATGCTCATGTTCAACTTACAACCATTCACGTGGATTGCCTTCTTTATCTGGACAGCCATTGGATTACTGTTGTACTTCGGATATGGACGCAAGCGTTCGAAACTTCATCAATGAATCGACTAACACCCTTGGTGACAAGGGTGTTTTTGTATGCAGGAAATTAGGCGAACGAAAGCGAAACAGCTCAGTGGAAAAGGAGGTTTTTCGATGATTCATATTCAACGCGCACCTGACGTAAAGACAGCTTACAAAGCGATGCAGGATGGATTCCAAGATTATTTGATTCCACTGCACTTATCGGAAGCAGAATTCCAAGAGCGCATCATCGAACGAGATGGGAATCAATTGGAGCATTCATTCGTTGCCTATCATGGAGAAATACCGGTCGGTCTCTGGCTGAACGGTTGGAAGGAGATCGAGGGTCAACGCATCATGCGGTGTGGAGGACTGGGGATTTCAGCCCAGTATCGACGACTAGGCATCGCTAAAGCTTTGTATCAAGCACAACTGAGCCATGCTAAAGAAATCGGAATGGATGGTCTGATGCTTGAAGTCATTCAAGGGAACGATCCGGCAATTCGCTTGTATGAATCGCTTCACTACACGATCGTTGGAGAAATCGGTTATTTTCATTTAACGGATGAACGCGAAGAAGCTGCTCTGCCGACGATCGAAGAAGTGGAGTTTTTAAAACAATACCATGGACAAGGGGAATACATCTGGCAGCAAGATCCTCATGTCATGCAGCAATTACAAACGGATTATTATCAATTAGAAGAAAGTGTAGTGGCAATAGCCGGATCATCACTCTTGTCAGTTGTCGGTCCCGCAGAACACAAAGCAAGACATGCGACAGAAGTCGTCCGTCGTTTACCAGGCACGACCTATCATTATCAATCAACAGATGTGCGGGTGTGGGAAGCATTACGTTCTGGAGGATGGACTCAGCGGGATTTGAAACAATATATCATGCGTCAGTCGCTATAAACAAAAACCGCTGCTATTCATTTAGCGGCGGTTTTTGTAGTCTTCAATCATTCGAGCGTGAGAACCCACTAAGTGATCCGGTAAGTCGTCGAGCGGAACGAACTGGAGCTTGATACTTTCATCACTTTGTTTTAACATTCCAATCGGATGTTCACCGATGTAGGCGAGGGTGACGCTTTGAAAGACGTCTCCGTTCGCTAACGTCGTCACGTATTGCGGACCGGAGTAGACATCGAGTAACGTTAATCGTTCCACTTGTAAGCCGGTTTCTTCTTCGAGTTCCCGACGAGCGGTCTCTTCCGGTGATTCCGCCCATTCCATCAATCCTCCGGGCAAACCGAAGCGGGCTTGGGCTTCGTTGCGTTGTTCGAGCAAAATGTGCTCGTTCTGAACGACGAGGACGACGGAACCGACGAGAATGACTGGGTCATGACCGATTTTTTGACGTAACTGTTCGACATAATTCATTTCAAGGCTCCTTGGTGAAACGGACAGCCGGTCACAGGTGCCGTCTGTGTAGATTTTGGAAAGAAGTTCGGTCGTTTGATCTCCGGATCATAGTCCTTATGGAACATATGCGTCGTTGCCCCACTCATCGGAGGCACGAGCCAGGACCATTCCCCTGTGACATCGCGACCGCATGATGCTTCGTTTTTTTCAAAACGAGCGAATTGTTTCGCAGCCGTATGGTGATCGACGATCGTCACACCGGCACGTTCAAACGATTCGAGTACGGCAACGTTCAATTCGACGAGCGCCCGGTCTTTCCAGAGCGAACGTTCACGCGAGGTGTTCAGACCGAGTTGAGTCGCAACGAGCGGCAAGAGATCGTAACGATCCGTATCAGCGAGGTTACGAGCACCAATCTCCGTTCCCATATACCATCCGTTGAATGGGGCACACGGATAGACGATGCCACCGATCTCGAGCTGCATATCGACAATCATCGGTACGGCGTACCAGCGGACTTCGCGACCACCAAACAAATCATAGTCAGGATGCGTGATGGTGACTTCAAGCACGAGCTCGTCAGGAATCGGATGCAGGCTGACTTGTCCATCGAGTTCGATCAACAGGGGCAGGATATCAAACGGTGTATGCGCTCCGGTCCAACTAAGTGCTTCACATTGGCGCGTCAGGTCGATGGAAGCCGGATCGCCGATGACTCCTGTTGCTGTCTCATAACCTGCATAACGAATCAGTTGGTGATTATGAAGCCGGACACGTGCCGGATGGAAAATCGTGATCGTCGAGCGAATCCGTCCTTCGTTCGTCGCGAACCGGATATGCTCAAATAACGCGTCGCGGACCGCTTCGACGGTCAACGCATCCCGTGCGTCAAAGACATGGAGTTGTTCCCAAAAGAGACGTCCGACACATCGGTTACTATTGCGCCAAGCAAGCTTGGCACCGAACGCCAGCTCGGAAGTCGTTTGCTCGTATGTTCCCGTCTTCTCGATGGAACGAATGACTTCTTGCTGACGTCCGGACATTTCAGGGTATTGCTCTATATAAGAAGTAAAGAAGCGTTCTGCTTCTGTTTGAATGAGTGGGTACACGAATCGAAATCCTTTCTGAAAAACAAGCACGATACATTCTCTGTTCTTAGTGTACCTCGCAAGGAAACGAAGCGCCAAACTTGAATGATGTATAAGGTTTTTATAAGTTCAAAAGACTTCCAAAAGTTTAAAGGAAGTACGAAATGGGGGATAGTGTAGAGAATTAGTTGAAAGTGAGGAAATATGTATGTCTTTAATCAAACCTGTATTTGCCCGTTTTTTTGGCGAAGCCTTTTTTGATAAATCGGCTCAGCTCGCCTATTATCTGATGTTGTCCTTATTCCCGTTCTTATTATTTGTAGTTGGCATCGTCTCGTTCTTACCGTTTACGTCGGATAACGTGCTGGACTTAATTCGACCATTTGCTCCAGCAGAAACGTACGACTTGATTCAGCGGAACGTCGTCGGAATCTTTGATCAGGGTGGTTTCAAGCTTGCCTCAATCAGTTTCCTTGCCGCCTTTTGGCTCGCTTCAATGTCGGTCCAGTCGCTTGTCCGCTCGCTAAACGATGCGCTCGAAGTGACACGAAAAGCGCCATTCTGGCGCGGACTGTTGCAAGACTTCGCCTTTACGATCGGGATGATGATCATCCTTCCGATTTCATTGATTGTTCCGATTTCAGAAAAGTTAACACGACGTTTCATCAATCACTTTGCAATCGTCGCTGATTTCGTGACGAACTATTCGTGGATCTGGTTCTTATTCCGTTGGGGACTCGGGACGTTGTTCTTACTTGTCTTTTTCATCTTATTGTATCGGATCTTACCGAGTGTCCGACTAACGGTTCGTCAGGTACTCCCTGGAGCCATTTTTGCAACGATTGCCTGGCAAGTCGTCTCGGAATTTTTCTCCTATTACGCTGAGTTCGGTAGTTACGATCGTCTTTACGGTCAGCTTGCCGGAATCATCGTCTTGATGACATGGTTCTATTTGTCCGCTGTCGTCCTGATGTTAGGGGGATTGATGAATGCGGAACGGATGCGTCAGAAAAAAGAGGCAAAAATCATGAAACCACAAAAAATCAAAGAAGAAAGCGTGCGTTAATCATTGGGCACGCAAAAAAGCAGCTGACACATATCGTCAGCTGCTTTTTCATTTAGGCAGTTTTAAGAATCCGGTAGCCGAAGACGCTTAACAAACTAAGTGTGAATAGAGCAAGCAAGACAAGTGACAGATAAGGAAGACCGAACACTTTGACAATGACGCTTAAGGCGACGACGCCATAAAAGATTCCTAATGTCTTTTGGACGAACGGTTCATTGAAGCGATGCAAGAGTGAAGCACCGAGTGGTGAGCCGATGAACGCACCGATGATTAAGGCGATCCCGAGTGATAACGGAGCACTGGTTCCGGAAGCGACATAACTCGTCACTCCTCCGAGAACGATCAATGTCGCAGAGGCGATGCTCGTTCCGATTGCTTGTTTGAGCGGAAAACGAACCCATCCGAGCAAGAGAGGCGTCAACAAAAATCCACCGCTGACACCCATCAATGACGAGAGAATTCCGGCAGCAAGTCCGATGACAGCGAGCTTCACTACGGAAGCATCATGGACCGGAAAAGACGGACGTTCCTTTGAACGGGGACGAAGGAATTGAATCGAAAAACCAATCAGTAAGAAAATGTAGAGACTTGATAAGACGACATCAGCACCAGCATGACGCTCGAGCCAAAAGACGACTGGTGTGATCAACGCCGAACCGATGATCCCGGACAGACCAATGATCCCGGCATCGCGAAAACGGAAAGTTTTTAATCGAAGATGTGACAGTGTACCGGTCACGGTCGATCCGAGTGTCAGCAACAGACTGAGGACGATCGCGGTGCTGGCTTCATAGCCAAGAATCAATAACAGTGGGGTCAGGATGATGCCACCACCGATTCCGAAAAAGCCGGAGAGTATGCCGATGATTGCTCCTAATAACATAAATGAGATATACATCATGAAACAGTCCTTCTTTCTAATACGTGATACCTTGAGTATGAAAGAGGAATACAAGATTATAAAAATGAATTAATTATATATAAATGATTATGAAATGTAATGAGGAGGGGTATTGTTGAAATTAACTGAACTCAGAACGTTCGTCACACTCGTTGAAACACGTCATTTTACGAAAACAGCGGAGCAGTTATTTCTATCGCAACCGACGGTCAGTGTTCACGTGAAACGACTAGAAGAAGATATCGGACATTCATTGTTAATACGTGATTCATTCGCAATAGGGGTCGAGGTATCGGAAATGGGCTGGATTGTCTATCGCCACGCAAAAGAAATTCTATTCCAACTCGAACAGATGCAGTCGCAGTTAGATGAATCGGAAGGTGTTTTCCAAGGTACACTACGGATCGGAGCAACACATACGATCCACGAGATATTGCTTGATGATATGATCCATCTGTTTTCACATGCTCACCCTAAAGTTTCACTGGACATCCAATTGATGAATCATGATCAAGTGGCAACAGCTTTACGACATCGTGAGATTGATCTCGGTATGATTGAAGGAGAACTGACACTTGATGGAATGAGACAAATCGTCTTTGCGAAAGATCAACTGCATATCATTGGAGCGACACATCTTGCACTCGAAGACGCGACGTGGATCGTCCGGGAAGAAGGATCCGCTTCTCGCTATGCACTTCATCGTTGGCTTGATGCGTCGTCGATCGTTCCCACTCGAACGATTACAGTAGATGCGAATTATTTAGCGCGACAACTTGTTTTGAATGGGAGTGGTATTGCAGCGTTGTCGGAACGACTTGTCACGTCTTTCCCGTCTGAATCTTTTACAATTCATACGAAAGGGATCTCCAACCGGACGTTTCGTTATCTGTTACCAGAGAAGATGCCAACTCGACTAGCCGAGCGTTGGATCGATTTTTTAGAAGCGAATTGGAAAGGCTGACTACAAAAAGATTTTCGGACTCACTGAACATAGTGATGAATCCAGAAATCTTTTTCGTTGACTTATACCCCTGTAGGTATTATTGTATGAAATGTACCAACGAGGTATGACGCATGTCACATTTGAAAAAAGGAGATGGACTTCATATGGAAAACGGTTATGAAGATCGCATCATTCATCGGATGAATCGGATTGAAGGACAAATCCACGGCATCGTTCGAATGATGAAAGAGGAGGCGTCTTGTAAGGATGTCGTCACACAACTGAGCGCTACACGTAGTGCAATCGATCGCGTCATTGGTCTCGTCGTCAGTGAAAACTTGATCGACTGTGTCCGTCAGGATGATGCGACGGAAAATCATGAACAAGCCGTTGCAGAGGCTGTTCAACTCTTAATGAAAAGCAGATGAAAAAATTTTACGAATTAATATACCCCTTAGGGTAAAAACTTGGAGGAATTACGTTCATGTCAGATACAAAAAAAACAACCATCGTTTTATTTAGTGGAGAGTACGACAAAGTCATGGCAGCTTATATCATTGCCAACGGTGCAGCCGCATACGATCACGAAGTCACGATTTTTCATACCTTCTGGGGTTTGAATGCGATGCGTAAGGATGAACCGATCCAGCCGGATAAAACATTCCTTGAGAAGATGTTCGGTAAGTTCATGCCACGCGGTGCCGATAAGATGCCACTCTCGAAAATGAACTTCGGTGGTGCAGGTCAAAAAATGATTAAAAACGTCATGAAGAAGCACAATGCGATGCCACTTCCAGACTTAATCGAATTAGCGAAAGAACAGGATGTCAAACTCGTCGCCTGTACGATGACGATGGATTTACTCGGTTTGAAACAAGAAGAATTACACGACGGGATTGAGTATGCAGGTGTTGCCGCCTACCTCGCCGATGCGGAGAACGGAAACGTCAATCTATTCATCTAATGATCTGAAGGAGGAATGACGCATGGATGTACTATCGATTATCTTGTTGCTCGTCGTCGGCTATCTCGCTTATAAGATGTTCGCCCCAACGAAAGGGGTCAAGCAAGTGTCGACCACGGAACTGAAGCCGTTACTAAACGACCGCAAACGATTTTATCTCGATGTTCGGACACCGGCAGAATTCAAAGGCAATCACATCAAAGGATTTAAGAACATTCCGTTACAAACGCTAAACAGTCAGCTGAATCAAATCCCGAAAGACAAAGAAGTGCTCGTCATCTGTCAAAGCGGGATGCGAAGCAAACAAGCCGTTAAAGTACTAAAAAAAGCCGGTTATTCAAATGTCACGGAAGTCCGTGGCGGAATGAATGCCTGGCGCTGAATCGAATCAAGAGGAGGAATTCAATATGAAACGCATGACAGCAACAGAAGTACAGGAAAAAATCGAACGTGGTGAACAACTGAACGTTATTGATGTCCGAGAAGTCGATGAAGTCAAAGAAGGAATGATTCCGGGAGCGATCCATATTCCACTCGGATTGATTGAATTCAAGATGAACGAACTCGACAAGAAAAAAGAGTATGTCAT
The DNA here is from genome assembly GCF_000798935.2 of Exiguobacterium sp. ZWU0009. Classification (NCBI taxonomy): domain Bacteria; kingdom Bacillati; phylum Bacillota; class Bacilli; order Caryophanales; genus Exiguobacterium; species Exiguobacterium sp. ZWU0009. Next base: position 393,646 of record NZ_CP018057.1, read on the forward strand.
GGTATGCCGTTCTGGTGCACGCAGTGGTCGCGCAACGACATATCTCGAAGGACAAGGATATGACGTGACGAACATGGATGGCGGCATGATGTCGTACGAAGGCGAAACGAAATAAATAATACCCCACACCGTAAAGGAGCGAATTGTATGACTATGATTAAATCAGATATCGTATTGGATGCCAAAGGTCTCGCTTGTCCAATGCCGATCGTTCGGACGAAAAAAACGATCAAGACGTTAGAACCGGGACAAGTCATCGAAGTCCAGGCGACAGATAAAGGATCAACTGCAGATCTCCGTGCCTGGGCAAACAGCACCGGCAATCATTATTTAGGCACGATCGAAGAAGGCGAAGTACTCCGCCATTACGTTCGGAAATCAACAGGTGATGTCACGGAACTAGCAGCATTCGCTCAAACCGTCGACAATGCAACAGTCGAAGCAGCACGTCAAGACGACTCGATCACAGTGCTTGATGTTCGTGAACAAGCAGAATATGCCTTCGCGCATGTACCGGGAGCCATCAATATTCCGTTAGGTGAACTTGAGACACGACATGCAGAACTGGATTCAAATCAGACGGTTTACGTCATCTGCCGAACAGGTAGCCGAAGTGACATGGCATGCCGACAGCTCAGTGACAAGGGGTATACGGTCCACAATGTCGTACCAGGTATGCAGGAATGGGCATTTGAGACGACAACACTCGTTTCAGCGAAATAATTCACCAGCGTAAAGCAGAGGAGGAACTAGTAGATATGGCACAAGCAATGACAGCCGCACAAGTTACGAAAAAAATCATTGGACGCGAGTCTCTGTTCATCTTAGATGTACGGAATGAGGATGCGTTTCAAGATTGGAAAATCGAAGGAGAGAACTTCAAGTACCTCAACATTCCGTATTTTGAATTGTTGGATGGTGTCGAGGAGATTCTCGATCAGCTTCCGACGGATCAGGATGTACTCGTCGTTTGCGCAAAAGAAGGTTCATCAATTTTCGTCGCCGATATGTTGGAAGAAGCAGGACGAGACGTATCGTATCTGTCAGGCGGCATGAAAGCATGGAGTGAACATCTAGAACCGATTTCACTCGGAACGCTGAACGAAACAGGAACTGATCAAGGTGAAGTCGTTCAGTTCGTTCGAATCGGTAAAGGGTGTCTCTCGTATATGGTCATCTCGGAAGGAGAGGCCGTGCTCATCGATGCGACACGAATGACGGATGTGTATTTGGATTATGCCGCATCACGCAATGTCACGATTAAGCATGTGTTTGATACACATCTTCATGCGGATCATATTTCTGGAGGACGCGACATCGCCGAAAAAACAGGCGCGACATACTGGTTGCCGCCAAAAGATGCGACGGATGTCACATTCGATTATGCACCACTTGAAGACGGTAGTACGGTTCAAGTGGGGGATACAGCGATTGAAGTACGCGCTCTTTATTCCCCGGGACATACGATTGGATCGACTTCATTCATCGTCGATCAGCGTTATTTATTAACGGGTGATATCCTGTTCATCGATTCGATTGGTCGTCCGGATTTAGCCGGTCTCGCGGAAGACTGGGTCGGCGACTTACGTGATTCGCTCTACAACACGTATCGTGATCTTTCACCGGAATTAATCGTCTTACCAGCACATTTCATGATCATTGAAGAATTGAACGCGGATGGTAGTGTAGCGGAGAAATTAAGCATCTTGCTTGCGAACAACCATGGTCTCAACATTGATGATGAAGCAACATTCCGGAAAATGGTCACAGAGAACTTGCCGCCACAACCGAACGCGTATCAAGATATCCGTGAAACGAACATGGGGAAACAGACACCCGATCTTGAGACACAACGGGAAATGGAAGTCGGACCGAACCGCTGTGCGGTACGCTAAACCGAATCATAACAAACATTAAATCATTCAGGAGGAATACAACATGAAATCAGAACTCGTACTCGACGCAAAAGGACTTGCTTGTCCGATGCCAATCGTAAAAACAAAAAAAGCCATCGCAGGACTCGAATCAGGTCAAATCCTTGAAGTCCATGCAACGGATAAAGGGGCAAAAAACGATCTTCAGGCGTGGGCGACATCAGGTGGTCATGAACTCGTCAAACACGAAGAAGAAGCAAGCGTCCTAAAATTCTGGATTCAAAAAGGTTAATTTCGAAAAGAGAGCTGAGTTACGGCTCTCTTTTTTTAAGGAGTGATAAACGATGGAATTCGGTTTTATCGTGACGATTTTCTTAATCGGATTTGTCGGATCCTACATTTCAGGAATGTTAGGAATTGGCGGTTCAATCATTAAATATCCGATGTTATTGTATATCCCGCCCCTACTCGGTTTTGCAGCATTTTCTGCCCATGAGGTTGCGGGAATCAGTGCGATTCAAGTCTTTTTTGCAACGGTTGGTGGCGTCTGGGCTTACCGAAAAGGCGGTTATTTGAATAAATCATTGATCGTCTACATGGGGGGATCGATTTTAATCGGTAGCTTCATCGGTGCGTATGGTTCAAATATCCTGGCTGAAGACACGATCAACATCGTCTATGGTGTTCTCGCGTTAACGGCAGCGGTCATGATGTTCGTTCCGAAAAAAGGGATCGACGACATTCCGCTTGATCAGGTTCAGTTCAACAAAACGATTGCGGCAGTATCGGCATTCATCGTGGGTGTCGGAGCCGGAATCGTTGGGGCAGCAGGTGCCTTTTTACTCGTCCCGATTATGCTCGTTCTCTTGAAAATCCCGACACGGATGACGATTGCTTCATCGCTTGCGATTACGTTCATTTCGTCGATCGGCGCAACGGTCGGTAAAATCACGACAGGGCAAGTCGACTGGGGTCCTGCGGCAATCATGGTCGTTGCCAGTCTAATTGCAGCACCGCTTGGCGCAATCGCCGGGAAGAAGATGAATACGAAGATTCTCCAAGTCATTCTTGCTGTTCTGATTTTAGCGACAGCGGTGAAGATTTGGATCGACATCTTGTAAACAAAAGAACGCTCTACTTGTACGATGTTTCTTTATGAAACAATGTACAAGTAGAGCGTTTTCTTATTGTGCAGCTTGATCGATCACGTGTCGTAACGTGTGTTCGACTTCTTCTGCGACCGTCTTTAGTTCGGCTTCATCTGCTAAGTCCATCAAGGCAGTTGGTTTTGGCATACCGATTTTCGTTTGCCCGTTCTCGGTATAGACGACGATTTTACATGGAAGAAAGTAACCAGCCCGCAAGTCATGGGACACGACGCGGTGTGCTTCTTTTGGTTGGCATACTTCTAAAATATGATAGCTTTCATCAAAAGAGAGCTCTTTTTCTTCGAATTTGTTGGCCAAATCAAACTCCCATAAGACACCGAACGATGCCTCTGAGAGAGCTTGCTTCAGTTGAGTCATGACCTGATCCAGATTGTGATGCGATGTCACAGTGTAATCAAACATAAATACCCCTCCTGGTGTTTTCGAGTTATAGAGTCTATTCCCTGATCACACTTCTTTAATCAGGATGATCCAATGTGCTCTGCTTGAGCACATGCTACGACAAGACGGCAGTAGCGCGTTACAGTTAAATAAAAGAACATCCAATCGACGTCACGTGACGTAAGCTAAATAAAGGAGGCGAAGGGAGATGAAGAAACGAATGTGGACGATTGTATCAGTCATCGGTCTCATCGTCATCATGGTCGGGGGATACTTCGTGTTCCAGCAACAACAGGCAAAATCAAGTGGTAGTAAGGAATTGAGTTATCAACCGGAAGAGACGGCGATTCTAGCCGGCGGATGCTTCTGGTGTATGGAGCCACCGTTCGAAGAGTTAAAAGGAGTCAAATCCGTCATTTCTGGTTACACGGGCGGCGATGTTGAGAATCCGACGTATAACCAAGTGTCGGCGGAGACGACAGGGCATCGGGAAGCGGTATTGATCACGTTTGATCCGAACGTCATCTCGTACAAGCAACTGCTAGATGTCTACTGGCGTCAGATTGATCCGACGGATGCAGATGGTCAATTCGTCGACCGTGGTGAGTCTTATACGACAGCGATTTTCTATACGAATGAGAAACAAAAAGAAATCGCCGCGCAATCGAAACAAGATTTAGAGAAACAACAAGTCTTCGATGATAAAATCGTCACACCGTTGATTGCGGCAGGTCCTTTTTATGAAGCGGAAGCATACCATCAGGATTACTATTTGAAGAGTGAGAAAAAGTATAAGTTTTACCGGGCAGCTTCTGGACGCGACGACTTCATCAACCGCTACTGGAATGATCAACCAAAGCTCGATCTTCCAACGTATGCAAAGTTGTCTGATGCAGAAATCAAAAAGAAATTAACTGCGATTCAGTATAAGGTGACACAAGAAGATGGGACGGAGCCGGCGTTTGATAATCCGTATCATGACTTGAAGGCGGACGGAATCTATGTCGATCTGATTTCTGGTGAACCATTGTTTTCGTCAAATGATAAATATGATTCGAAAACGGGATGGCCAAGTTTTACGAAACCACTCGAACCAGGTAATATCATTGAGAAAAGTGACTTTTCAATCGGCATGAAACGGATGGAAGTCCGGAGCCGACATGGGAATGCGCATCTCGGACACGTCTTCTCGGATGGTCCAGAGCCAACAGGACTTCGGTATTGTATGAACTCGGCTGCCTTACGTTTCATTCCGAAAGAGGACTTGAAACAAGAAGGATACGGTGAATATGTAGCAGATTTTAAATAATCACAAAAAGGCATTCGATGCTCATATGCATGGGATGCCTTTCCTTTCAAAATTGTAAGATACATCCATAAAATAAATATCCATTTTATCCAGTTACTGTTTATAATCAAGATAAAGTACATCGATCTTGAAGGAGGAACAGGCGTGAAGAAACTGGTGATTTGGGTCATGCTGAGCTGTCTGATTTTGACACTCGGAGTAGGACCTACGACAGCAAAGGCGGAAACAGCCCTTGCTAAAGCAACGCTCTTGAAAGTAGGACAAGAAACGACGCTTGAAACAGGAACGGAAGAAAAAAATACATATTGGTACCGCGTCAACCATGAAGCGGGTGTAGAAAAGACCGCGTCACACTTCGAACTATCGATTGATACGGATCAACCTGTTCAAGTAACGGCGTATCCGAGTGAAGCGATGGCTGCGGAAGACGATACGTTTGATCGTTACCGGACAGAGGCGGAGCCAGATGAAAAAAACCTTACAAAATTAGCCGTTCCATATGCATGGGATGGACCGTATTATGTCAAAGTCGAATATTACCCGAACATCGAAGAAGGTAAGACGACGAAAGCCGCTCATGTCAAGTTGACGTATAACAACGTCAAATTGCCGGTTGAATATGAGCCGATCAATGACATCAGCTGTATGGCGGAAGAAGCACTCAAACAAACAAAAGAAGAAAAGCCGATGCTTGCACTCATGCACTCGATCCAAAAGCAAGTATTGAGCCAATCTGATGCAGGACGTGCTTTAACATCGCTTTACTACAAAGCGTCTCCTTACGTCGTCAAAACGCTATTATTCAACAAAGATAAGCGTCAACAAGCATACGAAGATTTAAAAACATTGAAGCCTGCGATGGAATCACTCGTACGTGGAACATCATACACATTGACGAAAGCTGATCAACAAGCTGTCGATCGTCTCTACAAATTATCACGTGACGCATCACCTGCTGTGATTGCGGAAGAGATTGATGGATATGCCAACAAAATGGATGTCTCTAAATTAAGTGGAAGCAAATTGAGCGAAACATTCCAGTCACTGGGAATGAACATTCAATCAAAAGAAGCAACACGTTATATCGTTAAATTAAAGCCAGGTAAAATGAACCGTTCGATGAAGATTGCGGGTGTTCAGGCAACGGATGTAGAACGTTTATCCCTTGGTAATGCGGGAGACTTCGTCATCGTGACGGAAGACCCAACTGTCAAAGGTCAATCGGCAACCGCATTAAAACAATCGCTCAACCGTTCGTCAGCTGTCGAGTACGTTGAGAAAATTCAGACGTACCGCGCAACGAAGGACATCAACTTCGATTATCAATGGGCTGTCAACAAAAAGACCGTCTTTGAGCAATTTGATAACGTTGGGATCGGGTTTGAAGCGTTCCAACAACGTTTCGGTTCGAAGAAGTTAGCGCCTGTTAAGATTGCAGTCATCGATACAGGTGTCGATTATCGCTTGAAGGACTTACAAGGAAAAGTTGATATCGCAAATGAAAAGAACTATGTTTCCGTCAACGGTGACGGGGATGCGATCGATGATAACGGTCACGGAACACACGTAGCGGGCGTCATCGCAGCAACGATGAACAACGATTACGGGATCCAAGGAATTCATCAATCGGCACAAATTTTGCCGGTTAAAGTCTTGAATGCAAATGGCGAAGGCGAAACAGACGCGATTGCACTCGGGATTAAATATGCAGTCGATCATGGCGCAAAAGTCATCAACATGAGTCTTGGTGGCGGTGAGAGCCGGACGATGGCTTATATGATGAAATATGCAGCAGATCATGGTGTTACGGTGGTTGCGGCTTCAGGAAACGACTATGACATGATGGTCGGTTACCCAGCGAACTCGGAATATGCGATTTCTGTCGGAGCGACAAACCCACTCGGAATGGTCGCTGATTATTCGAACTATGGTGTTGGTCTTGACGTCGTAGCACCCGGATCGAAAGTCGCTAGTTTGATTCCAGACGGTAACACGGTATACATGGATGGAACAAGTATGGCTTCACCACACGTTGCAGCAGTAGCGGGAATCTTGAAGTCACTGAACCCGAAACTGACACCAACACAAATCGAACAGATCTTGCGTAAGAGTGCAGAGCCACTTGCGTTTGAAAATCCAAACGACTGGTTCGACTTTGAAGAAGATGAAGACGGGGAAAAGATGGAACCTGCATTCCCAGCTTACGTCAGCCCAGTCTCTGGATACGGAAAAGTCAGTATTCCACGTGCGATTTCTCAGTTGAACTTGAACGGGAATGTCAATGACGTCTACGATAACCAATTGTTTGTTTCTGGAACGGTCAAGACAGGAACAAAAGTTGAAGTATGGGCAGCAGTCGTAACGAAAGATAAGAATGGTAAGGAAACAACGACGAACAAAAAGCTAGCTACGACAACAGCTCAAGCAGGAAAATACAGCGTGAAGATTCCGCGTCAAAACCAAAAGACAGTCTTGACGGTTCGCTATGCGAACGGATTAGACGTTACATCGGAACGGACAGAAGTTCTTCCAGGAAAAGCACCAAAAGCACCGAAGGTCAAACCAGTTCTTGCTGGTGCGACAAAAATGACAGGTACAGCTCTCGCGGGTGGTACGATTACCGTTAAAGATGCGAAACAAAAGAAAATCGCCACAGCAAAAGTTGATGCAAAAGGTCACTTCAGTGCGAAATTACCAAAACAAGTCGGTGGTTCAAGCTTGATCGTCACAGTGACGGATATTGCTAAACGTACAAGTAAACCGACGATCGTAAAAGTCCTACCAGCCCCAGCGGCACCGAAAGTGAAATCCGTCTATGCCGGACAAACGAAAGTAACCGGTACAGCTGAAAAGAAATTGAGTGTTTATGTAAAAGATGCGAAGAAAAAAGTTGTCGGAAAAGGAACGGTTTCTGCAAAAGGCAACTATTCCGTCAAAATTCCGAAGCAAAAAGCAAAAGCGAAGCTTTCCATCTATGTTAAGAATACACGTGGTCAAGTTAGCCCTGTGACTTCTGTGACAGTGAAGAAAGCGAAAAAGTAAGAGGGTAAAAAGACCTTTTTTCGGGTACATTCCGAGAAAAGGTCTTTTTTTGGATATCCTAGCTGTTGCTTCGAAAGCGTTTCTATTATATTAAATCTATAGAAACAAATGAAAAAGCATCATTCAACGAATGATGAGGAGGATACATTCATGGTGAATTGGATTCGGCGACGAATCGGTCGGCAACTGCTGACTGTTTTTTATGCGGTACTGATCGTAGTATCGATTACTTCGTTCTTTGTCTATGACTACATGGAAGGACGAATCGAAACATCAAAACAGAATCTCGAGACGATCAGTGAACAAAATCGCCGAGCCAATGATTTGTGGGACAATTGGCAAACGGTTCAGTTCGGTTTACGCGGATTCGTCATTTTTGGTAATCAGGAACGGTTTGATGAAATCCAAGCGCTCCGAACAGATATCAAAAGTGAGACAGATTGGTTCATGCGAAACGCAAAAACGGATGAAGAAGAAGAATTCGCAGCGCAAATGACGAATTTATATGAGTTATACTATGATGCCTTGTTCCCGTTGACCCAGTCTTACGTCAATGAAAAAAAGGCGAATCGGATCAATGAGGACTTCTTACAGGGGGATAGTCTGTTTTCTTTGCCGATTGCCGAGCGTCTTGTTGATCAAGGGCGATTAAAGCCAACTGCCGATGGTTCGATTGATATTACGCCAGACATCGAAAAAGCATCTGCAGCACTTGAGGAATACCGGACGAATCTCAGCCAACAACAAGAAACGGCTGTCGGTGAACTTCGGAGTGAGGTCGCAAAATCACAATGGATTTGGATCTCCAGTATTGTTGTGCTCATCGCCTTCATTCTCTTATTCGTGCACCCGTTCCTTCGCCGGATGACACGACAATTACTACGCTTAATCGATGATAATCAGAAGCTCGCTCGGAAAGAACCGATTAAGATTGATAAAGCTGCCGAGCAGCGACCAGACGAAATCGGATTGTTGCGCGCAGCCTTTAATCGGATGGTCGTGACGACAAATGCCCATACGGATGCGATGCAAGGCAAAAACGAAGAGTTGCAGGCGCAAAGTGAAGAGTTGCTCGCGCAACAAGAAGAACTGCAAGCGCAACAAGAAGAACTCGAAGAAGCGTATCAAACAACGAAAAAGAATGAGGAAAAGCTCCGATTGCGTAGCGAATTGACCGAGGCGCTTGCTGTTCGTGAAACCGTCGAATCGTACCCGGCAATCGTTCAAAAGATGATCGATATCACCTCTTCGGAGTACGGTGCCCTATTGCTCTATGAAGAAGGACAGTTCATGGGTGCGACGACGAATGGGATGACGATGGATTATTTAAAAGTTCTTTTGAAAGATGAGATGTCCGTCATCAATCGATCGGTTCGGGAGATGGAATTCATCCAATCGGAAAAACGGGTGACGCGTCAAAAAGACTATCCATATTCATTTAGCACGTATGAAGTGACGATTCCTATCGAAGATCCAGAAACGCATGAATTGATTGCAGCCATCTATCTGGTTCGTTATAAATCTGCCTATAAAGGACAGCAGTTAACGGATATTCGCGAGTTCGCGCAACAGATGACGTTATCGCTCCTACGAACGCGTTCTTACGAAGGGATGCGTCAAGAAAAAGAAAAGACCGAGCAAGTGTTGGACTCAATCCGAGAAGCAATCATTTATCTTGAGGATGGAAATGGAGAATTATACGTCAACCGTCCGTTGTTTGAGTTAATTCCAGAACTACAATCGGAATTTACGGTAGATCGAACGTTACCGTCGAGTGAGTACGTCATCAATGTAATGCGTCAGTTGGTGGATGACGTCGAAGCCTTTAATACGTATCTAGATTTGATTCGTTCCGGTGAGATTTCACCGGACAAGGTCCGGTTTGATATTCGAAACAACACCGCTCATCTCGAAGTCTACGCGGAACGTATTGATGTTGTCGGAGGATGGAAGGGAATCATCCTCGTCTTACGGGATATTACCCGGGAAACAGAAGCCGATCGTCTCAAAACAGAACTCGTCTCGACCGTATCGCATGAGTTACGAACACCACTCTCATCTATTTATGGTTTTACAGAGTTGATGCTGAATCGAAAGATCGATGACTCAAAACAGCAGAAATATCTAGCGACGATCCATAATGAGACGGAACGGTTATCGAACCTCGTCACGGACTTCTTAGACGTTCAGCGAATGCAGTCAGGTGGACAGTTGTACCAAATGGCACATCTCGATTTGTTTACCCTAACTGAACAAGTGATGTCCTTGTATGACGCTTCAAGTGAACAGCACGATCTCCATTTGCAGTTGCTCAGCCCGGATCGTCCATTCATTTTAGGAGATGAAGACCGGATTAAACAATTAATGAGTAACTTGATCAACAATGCGATCAAGTATTCTCCAGATGGTGGGCGCATAGATGTCTGGATTGATACGAAAGACGATCAAGCCATCATTGAAGTGAAGGATGAAGGAATTGGGATTCCGCATCATGCCTTTGCTCACTTGTTTGATAAATTCTATCGTGTCGATAACTCGGATACACGTCGAATCGGTGGAACGGGACTCGGTTTATCGATTTGTAAGGAAATCGTCAAAGAACACGAAGGCATCATCCATGTCGAATCTGAAGTTGGCAAAGGTAGTCGATTCATCATCGTGTTACCGCTCAGTCTAAGTGAATCCATTGAGTCGACAGAAAAGAATCGACGTTCTAGTTAAAGAAAACGTGATACGTTCCAGTTAAACCGTGTTCAGACCGCTTAGGTGTGAACACGGTTTTTGGTTGTTTTTAAAATGAGTAATCATGCGAAAAAAAGATTTTAATAAAATAAAAAAAGAGTGAATAAACAGCAATCCTGAACCGATATACCTATAGGACAAACGAACTATGGTTAAAAAAGGAAAGGGGGAATCGTCATGTATCAGAGATGGTTGGGAGTCGTTATGGGCTGGTTGCTGTTTCATATCGTCTGGGTGACGTATGTAGGCACGGATACGGTAATCGGACAAGTCGTCAACAGTCTGTTCACGATCGGTGGCGTAACGCTTTCCCTCTATTTGATTTGGCGGGCACAACGACGCCATACAAGACGCCCTTTTACTTACCGCTTATTTCTTCTATTATTATTCGCTAATGCGATGCTTGGTATAGGCGAATGTGGACAACTTCTATACTTCCTCCGAGAATGGACGCGAACAGAACCGTTTGATTGGATCGACTTGATCTTCAGTCTTCAAATCTTGATCTATATCATTGCTTTCGGTTATTTCCTGCGTAATCGACGACAAGAAGTCAATTTGCGGGTCTTTTTGTTCGATGAGTTCATCATTTTAGTCGTTGCAGGATCTCTTTCGTGGCACTACTTAGTGACGCCTTATTTAGAAGCGAATGCCTTGTTGACGATTGAAACGCTTTTATGGCTTCGTTATCCGATCGGTGATTTATTGTTGCTCGGTGGAATGATTGTCTTATTCTTTGGTTTGATGAAGCGTGGCAATGGCGGCTCGTTATTATTGATTCTACTCGCATTTCATTTTCAGTTACTCGCTGATCTATTATACGTGATACTCGAACGATTTGATTATCCATTTCCTTCGAGTTGGCTCGATCCGTTATGGTTAGCGACTGTCCTGATTGTCGGGCTTGCCGCGTATCGCTTTGATGCTGAGGAATCTCTCGTTCCTCTTGACGTTACACGGAGATGGATCGATGTCTTACGTTTGATCACTCCTTACTTATTCTTATTGATTCTATTCGTGACGATGGCACGACAAACGATTAGTTGGAACGGTTTGACGATTGGGTTAATGATTGCGATTCCGTTGTTGATTTCCCGTCAAATCCGGATCGTTGTTGACAATCAACGGTTGCGCGAAAATCTCGAAGCGAAGGTGGAAGAGCGAACGGAAGCATTAGCAACTGCCATGGAGGAGATGAGACACATGGCATATCACGATGCCTTAACAGGGTTACCGAATCGATATCTGTTTGCGCGACTGTTCCAAGATGCCTTGTACCGAGCGGAAGCGACTGACGGGCAGGTTGGGTTGTTCTTTATTGATATCGATCACTTCAAAGAGATTAACGATACGTATGGACATCGTGTCGGAGATCAACTCATCGTCGATGTTACGACACGTCTACAAAAGAAATTGCCGCCCAATACAGTCATTTCAAGACAAGGTGGAGATGAGTTCGTCGTCTTGTTATTTGACGTTGAACAAGAAGTAGAAGTGGTGCAGTGTGGGGAACATCTCGTTTCCTTGTTCCGACAGCCGTTTCACCATGGTATCATTCCACTTCCGGTAACAGCGAGCATCGGTGGAGCGATCTATCCGGCGCATGCAGCTTCTCGATCGGACTTGATCGAGCAAGCAGACCTAGCGATGTATGAGGCAAAACGTCGCGGGAAGAATCAATTTTGCTTGCATGATCCAGCGATAACGAACACATGAACGTCGTCATATTCAAAAACACGCTCGTATACCGAACCTTATCGGATCAGTCATACGAACGTGTTTTTTTGATGCCGATCATTTCTTTTGCGTGCGTGCTAAGAACGTTTCAATGACTTCTGGATTCGTCACAGCTTGATTACATGCATCGCTGTCGATACACATATGATGACCAATCGTCTGATGCTGTTCAGCTGAACGACGTGTCGTGGCGGTTACGAGTGTGATGTCACTATACGTATGGCAAATCGCACAAATCCCTTTTTGGATCGATGGAAGATAGGTTCCCTCGACGCCGATCCATTGATCGTCCAAAGGATAGACGAAGTATTTTTTACGATTCCCGGTATCGTTCCAGCTTAAAAACGTCGTGTGAGCCCATTCAAAGGAGTGAAGTGGCGGAACATGTAACTTTTTCGTTTTTTTGAAGAGCTGACGGATCCGTGATTCAGAAATGCTCGGAAACGGTTGGACGAACGGTTCGACATGTGCTAAATACGCGAGGAGATCTTGTTCGGATTCAGCGTCACGAATGTTCGTCAACAGCGCTTCCTGTTCTGGTGTAAGTACGGGCAATAGATCGAATATCTTTTCAGCAGCACTATACCGGACAGCATCACGAACATCCGGATCATGAACGGCAGCGAATTGATGTTGTAACAGATCGACTTGATTCCGAATAAAGTTGTATTGATAGGGCAATAAAAATGCGTCCATTCGCGTTCCTCCTTTTCTTTTCATCGTACCGGAATTTAGCAACAGAACAAAGCGACATTTTTGTTTTTCTGCCTCTTGCAAGGGGAATTGAATAACAGAATGAACGAGGAGGTGAAGAGGGACGTGCAGTATTTAACATTTTTACGCCTCATGAATATAGGAGCATTCCTCTTTGCATTGCTAGCGCGCGTCGTTTGGTCAAATCCGGTCACCATTCCTGCGTTGCCTCTTGTTCCAGCATCTTTTTTCGATGCGATTACAGGTGTCGTGTTCACGACGTTGTTAATTTGGTGTATTCGACCGGTTCGTGCCTTTCCTGCAGATCGAGAACTGATTGAAGATATCGGAGGATGGCTCGCGTTATCACTCGTGACGCTTGGCGTCAGTAGTATGACCGGACCACCATGGGAACTTGTCTGGACAACGATTTCATTCATTAGTCTGTGCTTAGTTTATATGAAAATTCAACACCATCCGCGACGATCGCCTTGGATGCGCTCTCCGATTTCAGTCCTGCTCGCCTGGATGAGTACGATGTTGTTGATTTTACCATTTCGGATCTTATCCGATTTTCAGTTCACTTCGCTATTTGGTCTTTCCGAACAGCAATGGAGTACGCTCGCACTCGTCGTAGCGATTATCGGAGGACTCTTGTTTGTCATCATTCATTCCGACTGGGTGTTTGGTCTCACGCTCGTCTGGTATTTGATTGGACTGTTCTTTAACGATCGCCTCGCTCTTGTGCAACAAATCGTAACAGGAATCGGGATCGTAGGTGCTTTACTGTTGTGCTATTACGTCTTTTATAAACGGCAACGTCTTTTTCGACAGCAATCACCGAAGTCTTCTTCGTCTTAGTCATGTTTTAGGTGAATTTGGGGTATATCCCATATAGCTGTTATAAAAGGGGGAGACGTGTGTCATGGGAAAAAAACAATGGATTGGTGTCTATCAAAATGAAACGGATTTGATTCGAAAAATCGAGGATTTACATTTTGCGGGTTATTTAGAAGAGGATCTGTATGTCGTGTTACAAGACAAGACCGATATGGCGATGTTACGTGGACAATCAGCGGCTCAACTCGTCTCCGGGAAACGGACGCTGTTTGAGCGGTTTACAGGCAAACCGTCTTCGGCTGAGGAAATTCAAACTGCCTTTACGGAACTTGGGTTACCAGAGTCGGATATTCGTCAGCATGTCTTACGTGTCCAGCAAGGTGAGTATGTCCTGTTAGCAGACGAGGCAGGAGCAGCACGTCCTGCGCCGGAACCAAAAAGTATTTTGGAGACTGAACCAGAAGGGATCGAGGCAGAACGGAAACTTGATCACGAAAACCGCGCCCTCGAAAATGAAAATGACCGGATGCTGTAAGAGAGTCGTGCAGAAAGGATGATTCTTGATGGAGAGCCAGTATCATACGATTTTAGTGGCAGTCGATGGATCAAAGACGGCAGATCTTGCCTTTGAAAAGGCAGTGAAATTTGCCAAACTCGATCGTGCTAAACTCGTTATCGCCCATGTCATTGATATTCAGACATTTGCTAATGTACGTGCCAATAAGCGTTTCATTGATCAAAACGTCACGGAATATGCACAAGGACTGCTCGATCGTTACGAGAAGCGGGCACGAGAAGCAGGCATCGAGACAGTTGAACTGGTCATCGAAAATGGCTCTCCCAAAACATTGATTCCGAAGGTCATCGCACCACGTGTCGGTGCTGGGTTGATCGTCTGCGGGGCGGTCGGGATGAATGCGATGGAACGCATCATGATCGGGAGTGTCTCTGAAAACATCTCCCGTTATGCAAAATGCGATATCTATATCGTCCGTCCTAAAACCTTGAAGTGATAAAACACAGCACACATCAGACGATGTGTGCTGTTTCATGTCATGTTAAAAAATAATAGAAGATGCCTAATAAAATCAAAATGATCGGAAGAAAAATAAAATACATCCAAGACATGTTTTTGGCCGAAGTTTTATGGTCATACTTTTCTTCTGCTGGTTGCTTGGCAATCCGTAACGTAAAGACAAGACCTACGAGACAGATGACTAACGCAATCCAAAACAAAGTCAACATAAGCAAGCTCCTCTCTTCTTTTATCATACAGAAATTGGTCATGTTCTGCATCTGTAAGTTGTGACAGTTTAGAGTTGACAGCCTTCTAGTTGAGGGGCTAAACTAACTTCGTAAGTTTAGGGGGTAAACTAAAAATGAAAGACAATTTACGTGAAGCAGTCCTCCTGTTTGAAGAAGTCATGATCCACGGAACAGAACGTGTGTTGAAGTCGGTCGAAGCACCCGTTTGGCAAATGTATTCACCGGAGCAACTTCATGTGTTGAAGCTCGTCGGAAAATATGGACCGATTTCGTCCGGTCGTCTCGCGGCAGTGCAGGGTGTTCACAAAAGTGCCATCTCCAACCGGCTGAAAAAGTTGACGGAAAAAGGTCTCGTCATCGTCGAACGACGAGAAGACGACCACCGGACGAAGTACATTTCGTTGACGGAATCAGGTCGGTTAGTGGCAACAGAAGCGGAGCAAGAAATCTATACGTATCTTGAGAATTTGATTGAAGGAAAGGTCGAGGAAGAAGAAATCATTCAGTTCATCGAAACCTTCAAAAAGATTAAAGAGATTTTGCAGTTGAATGACTAAAAACAGATAGAAGGAAGAGGAGAATCGGATATGCGACAAATCGTCAAATGGCGCTGGGCAATTCTTGCGTTATTGCTCATCGTTACAGTAGGTTTACTATTTACGGCACCAAACTTGGCTAAACAAGCAGAAGAAGCAGGTGCGATTCAGCTTGCAAATGATGCTGATTCGCAACGGGCAGCTGACATTTTAGAAAAAGCGGGGGCCAGCGAAGAAACGATCTCGCTTGTCATTCCGCTCAAAGACAAAGTCAGCGATGCCGATCGAAAGTCGATCGGACAAATCGTTCAGGATTTAGAAGCACTTGATCGTCCGGTCACGGATGTGCTGGATCCGTTTGAAAACAAAGAGACGGAAGGACAGCTCGTCTCAAAAGATAAAAAGACGGTCCTCGTGCCGATTACAGTCGACGGTTCGCAAGAAGAAATCGTCAAACTGGCAAAACAAATCCGGACGGATCTCTTACCAAAGGATCAAACGATCTATCTAACGGGTGAAGCGTTAATCAACGATGACGTTAATACGAGCTCACAAGAAGGATTGAAGCGGACAGAACTGATTACCGTCGGATTGATTTTCGGACTGCTTCTGCTCGTTTTCCGTTCAGTCGTCACACCGTTCGTCCCACTCGTTGCAGTTGGGTTTACGTACCTGATCAGTCAATCACTCGTCGCCTTTTTCGTCGATTGGTTCGGCTTCCCGGTATCGAACTATACGCAAATCTTCCTCGTCGCCATTCTATTCGGGATTGGGACGGATTATTGTATCTTGCTCCTGAGCCGGTATAAGGAAGAGTTGACGGCAGGGCACGACGTTGAGACAGCAATCGTCAACACGTATAAGACAGCAGGGCGTACGTTACTAATCAGTGGTCTCGCTGTTCTTGTCGGTTTCTCAGCGATCGGTTTTGCGGACTTCCCGATCTTTAAGTCATCGGTCGCCGTTGCGGTCGGGATTGCCGTACTCTTACTTGTTTTGTTCACACTCGTTCCATTCTTCATGGCGACATTAAAAGAAAAGCTATTTTGGCCATCTAAGAAGGCAGCGAGTCACCAGGATAGCAAGCTCTGGGCACATTATGGTGGATTATCAATCCGTCGTCCGTTGCTTGCGATGATCATCGTTGCGATCGTCACGGTCCCGACACTCTTTACGTATGATGATGACCTTTCGTTTAATACCGTCGATGAGATTGGTGCGAAGTATGAGACGGTCAAAGGACTCAATGCGATCTCGGATGGATTTGGTGCAGGTGAGTCGCTCCCGGTCAACGTCATCCTGAAGAGTGACGATGATTTGATTACTGAAAAAACAGTTCCTTATGCGGAACAACTCAGTCGCGAACTGGTGAAGATTGACGGGGTCAAATCGGTTCGTTCGATTTCTCGTCCGACAGGCGAAGTCATCAATGATTTCTACGTCGATCGTCAATTAAAACAAGTTGCTGATGGCATGAAAGAAGCAACAGCTGGTCTTGGGGACGTTCAGTCTGGTCTGACGACCGTTGAAGATAATCTCAACGGTATCACAGGACAGCTACCGGCAGGAGACGCGGCTTCAGCAGGTGCGAGTCAGTTGCAACAAGCAGCAGACGGACTCGGGCAAATCAACCAACAGTTGACGCTTGTCGGTCAAGGGTTACAATCGACCCAAAACATCCCGCAAACCGTCGGAACGTTGAATGCATTGTCTGGTCAATTGAGCCAAGTTCAAGCTGGCATTAGTCAAGCAGCGAGCGGTATCGCGTCTCAAGGAGCGCAAGCCGGTCAGTTGGGGAACGGATTAACACAACTTGCGGATGGTGTCGGTCAAGCGAACGAAGGACTGACGAAAATTGAAAGTGGTCTTGAGGAAATCTCGGATCTTCTGACCGAGATGGGACAAGCGACATCGATTCGGGGGACAGGTGTGTTCGTACCAAAAGATACGCTATCGGATAAAGCCTTTAAACCAGCGATTGATCGTTACGCGATTGATCAACAGACGGGATTGAAGTTCGAAGTCATCCTCGAGGATGATCCGTATTCTCCAGAAGCGATTCAAACTGTCGCTGCGATCAAAGAGACGACAGCGAAGACAATCAAAGATACACCATTTGAAGACAGCAGTGTTGCATACGGTGGGATCTCAAGCGTCAACAGTGATTTAAACGATACGTCAAAAGCCGATTTCAAACGAACGGTGACGGTCATGCTGATCAGTCTCTTCGTGATTCTAGCGATCATGTTCCGTTCATTGATCATGCCGTTGTTCATGATTGGTTCGTTATTGCTAACGTATTATACGTCGATGTCGATCGCAGAGCTGATCTTCGTCAACGGACTCGGATATGACGGTATCAGTTGGGCTGTTCCGTTCTTCGGATTCGTCATGTTGATTGCCCTTGGTATCGACTACTCGATCTTCCTACTCGACCGTTTCCGGGAAGAGACGATCAACGGACTCGATACGAAGGAAGCGATGTTCCTGTCGATGAAAAAAATGGGGTCTGTCATCATCACGGCAGCGATTATTCTTGCAGGAACCTTCGGGGCGATGATGCCGTCTGGTGTCTTGAGTCTCGTTCAAATCGCGACGATCGTCATCACAGGTCTACTCTTGTATGGTTTGATCGTCTTACCACTCTTGATTCCAGCAATCACGGTATCGTTCGGTAAAGGAGTCTGGTGGCCGTTTCGACCAAACGCTAAAAAATAACAACTAAGCAGACCGGGTTCGTCTTCTAGATGAACCCGGTTTTGTCATGACGTATACTAAGAGCAGATGATAAGGAGGTAGAGCATGCAACACTTCAAACAACTGACTTCACGGATTTGGTATCAGACACCGGTCAGCGAGACGGACCGCCCGATTCTCGCTGTCGTGCGCGGGGAGAACCATCAATTGATGATTGATGCGGGGAACTCTTCAGCCCATGCAGCACTATTCTTAGAAGAAATGAAGATACATGAACTTGGATCGCCGACCTTGTTGGCATTGACACACTGGCACTGGGATCATATTTTTGGAATGAAACATCTTGGTCTCCCATCAATTGCGACCAAGCAAACGATCACGCATATGAAGGAGATGCAGCCGTATGCCTGGACGGATGAAGCACTGCAAGAACGAATGGATCAAGGCATTGAGATTCCGTTTTGCGCCGACGCGATCAAGCTCGAGTTCGGTGTGACACGCGATATCGAAATTGTCTTACCGACGATCGGCTTTGAAAGACAACTGGATCTCGATTTAGGTGGGGTGCATTGCCAACTGATCGAAGTCGAAAATGATCACTCTCCAGGAAGCCTACTCGTCTACATCCCGGAAGAACGTGTCGTGTTCTTAGGTGACGCCATGTATGCCGATATCTTTTCGCCGAAGGTGAATTATACGGTTGAGCGGACGACGCGTTTACTAGCGACACTGGATCGTTTAGATACCGACTATTATATCTGGTCGCATGGAGAAGCGATGCCAAAGTCAGAATTTGAAGAAGAGGTCAAGATGTTGCGTCGAGCCATTCGCGTAACGAAAGCGACCGAAGGACGACTGAAGGATATGCGAACCTTGTATGCAGAAGAGACCGGACGATCGTTGACAGAAGATGAGACCGAAACATTGATTTATTTCGCAAATGGAATGAAATGACAGATCATAACAAGGGATAGGATGGTGGATGTCGAAATGAATAAAGTACTACGAGTTTGTTAAAGGGAGCGGTACTGTATGACGAAGCCAAGATTCGAACGGGATGAAACCGTCGATCGCGTCTTTTTTGGGAAAGCGGGCATCTTCTCATTTTTAATCATCGTCGGAGGCATTCTATATCTACTATATGATCTGTATCTACAATGACCGGGACGCATGCGTTCCGGTTTTTTGAATTCAGGGGAGTGCACGAAAACCAGATATTGGGTAATAACTTGCGTGAGGCTGTTAGCGAAAGTGAGAGGAGATGTCGGATGAAACGAATTCAAATTGCGGATTTTGATCGACGCATGCCGTCGATTGAACTGGTCGAAAAGGATGATCACTATGAAGCGATGCTTGTTCCGAGTTATGACCATACGTATCCTTCGACACAAATCCGGACGATCCGCTTAGCGGATATCTCCGTCAATCTGATTGTGACTCCGCAAGAAACACTGCTTGTTTCTGCGCTTTTTCATAAACCGGTTCAAGTGACGGATATTGTTTCCTGGATGCAGCTGTATACGATTAGTTTTGCCCAGTCGGATGAGACTGGCTATTTCGTCGAACAAGCAGATGAAATTTTAGAAGTCGTCTTGTATCAGAAACATCCGATCGTCATCGCGACACGTGGTCAGGATCGATTGTATTACGATACGACGGGGGCGATCGAGGTCCGACGGGCGATGAATGAATCGGTCGGCGAACGTCCGTTGCTTTATTTGAATGGGGAAGCCTGGTACGGTGTCCCACGCTTGACGTTCAATCGAGTGACGGATGAGTTGCACGTCAACGGCACATTTTTATATGCGGACTATATGGATGCACACCACGGGAAAATCGGTTTCTTCCGTGAAAATGATCCTTCTCTACCAATCGTCTTGCTTGTCGGTCAAGCCATCGTCGAAATCGAACTGACCGAGAATCCGGACGGTTCACGTGTCTTGATTTTGGAACAACCATATGACGAAGCATGAAAGTGCACAAAAACCGTTCAGCAGATGAACGGTTTTTTGATGAGACCGTGAAATCCCTTACAAAATATGCGAAGATAGTAAAGAGACAGACCAAAGGGGTTGAGGGGGACATGGCGAAAGAAACACCGCGTAATTCTAAATGGATGCGTTCCTATAATCGAGCACTCGTCTTGCGACTGATTCGGATGCATCAACCGATTTCGCGGGTCGAGTTAGCACAACGGACGAACTTGACGAAGCCGACGGTATCAAACATCGTCAGTGAATTGATTGCAGAACAACTCGTGACAGAGCGAGAGCTCGGGATATCAAACGGGGGACGAAAACCGATCATGCTCGAACTCGTCGCAACAGAACAGTACGTCATCGGCATCGATGCAACTAGTCACCAATTCATCGGTGTCGTTGCTGATTTAAGTGGGAACACGATTCATGAGTCCGAAGCCGTGGGACGCTTTGAGACGAATGAAGAACTGGTCGAAGCAATCGGACGCTTATGCGAGACCTTGATTGCACAGACAGAAGGACGAGGAACGATTCACGGCATCGGGATCTCCGTCCACGGGATGGTCAATCCGGAGACAGGTGTCATTCTTTTTGCTCCACGTTTTCACCTGCATGACGTTGAGTTGAAGGTACAACTCGAAGCACGCTTTGACTATCCTGTCTTCATCGAAAATGATGTCCGGGCACTCGCTTCGTTTGAGTTATTGTTCGGTGAAGGCGTCGGGGTCGAACAATTTTTCTATCTCTATGCTGGGGAAGGTATCGGGGGTGCTTATGTGCTCGACGGACAGCTTGTCGACGGACAACATCATATTACGGGAGAGGTCGGACATATGCGTCTTGATCTCGACGGTCCGATTTGTTCGTGCGGGAACCGGGGATGTCTAGAAGCACTAGCAGGTGAAAAAGCATTGTTACGGGATTATGCGGTCGTTGATCCACAAGTCTCGACGCTTGCTGATTTGCGCAAGCGGTTGAACGAGGGAGACGAGCAGGCGGTTCGGGCGTATGAACGGGCGGGGGAATACATCGGAATCGGTGTCTTGAATACAATTCATCTCCTGAATCCACGCCGGATTTTACTTGGGGGACCAATGTTCGAGCTCGCACCGACGATCGTTGATCAAATCAAGGAACGGGTCGAGCACACGGCGTTGACCGCTGCTTCACGTGAAACCGATGTCAAGATGGTCCCATGGGGTGAAAAACAGGGAGCACTCAGTGCGGCGGCCCTTGCAACGAACAGTTTATTTCAAACGATTTAATGAACCGATTCCGTGTCTTGCGAACCAGCAGGAGATGGAATCGGTTTTGTTATTCAAAAATAATTTAATGAAACCGTTTACAAATTAAAAAGTGATATGCTATAGTCGATGTAAAGTTAGATAATAAATTTAATTTACTAAGTTCATGGTCAACTAAGTGGAGGTGGATGCAGGTTAGCAAGGGCTAATCAAGCTGAAGCAGGAAAGGGAGGCATCGCGCAATGGAACCATACGATCCATGGGTTTCGTACCGTGAAGCTTTCGGGCGTTACGGAGCAATCCGCGGTTTTTATTTTCATCGGTCGACGCAACAGATGACAGAACAGGGTCCAGGCGATGTCCCGACAGACGAGCAGGATATCGTGCTCGTCCGACCACGACGTGACGGTGTGTTTCAATTCCGGATGTCATCGGTACAAGGGGTCCTGACGATCCGTTCATCCGAGCTACACATTCGAAAAAATGAGAGCGGATACATTGAATTACGCGCACTCATGCAACACATGCGCTCTGCCGGTTGTTTAACGCTCGGTGGGGAGTTCTATCTCTTCGTCCGACCGGACGTTGATACGCTGGCGTACCGTCTTCGATTGATTGCCCGCGTATTGATTCAGCTACAGGGAATGCCGATTCAGACGAAAGTGATCGAAGAATGGTGCAAAAAAGCACAAATTGAAGGGGAACACGCTAGACGATACGCTTGACTACTTACACATAAAAGGGGAGCTCTTACATGAAATTCAAAAAAACGAAACTCGTTGCTGCAGCATCAGTCCTAACATTATCCGCATTCCTTGCTGCTTGTGGTGGCGAAGACGAGCAACAAACGAAAACGAAAGACGGCAAGACGATCGTCACATGGTGGGGCTGGGCGCCACAACCAGAAGCGGGGAAAGCAGTCGTTGATGCGTTCAACGAATCGCAAGACAAATACGTCGTTCAATTCAAACGCTACAGTGAAGACTATGAAAAACAATTACAAGTCGCGATGTTGTCAGGTAAGGGTCCAGACATCATCGGTCTAAAAGAACCGATGATCCAGCAGTACAAGGATCGTGTCGTACCCGTTGATTCGTACATGGATAAAGCAGCAGGCAAAGGCTGGAAAGACAAGTTCGTCGAGCTTGGAATCGAACAAACGACACTCGACGGTAAACAATATGCAGTGCCAATCGGGTTCACAGGTCAAGCGTACTTGATGTACAACAAGACGATGCTCGACAAATACGGCGTGACACCACCGAAGAACTACAAAGAAACAGTCAGTGCAGTCAAGAAGATCAAAGACTCAGGCGATAAAGTCATCCCACTCATGCTCGGAGCAAAAGATGCGTGGATCGATATCGACGTCTACAACGTCCTCAGTCACCAAGTCGCACCAGGCTACATCCAAAAAGTTCTTTCGGGTGAAGCGAAGTGGACAGACGACGAGATGGTCAAAACAGCGCAAATCTGGCAAGACCTCTTCAAGGATAAAGTCTTCCAAGAAGGTGCACTTGGTTTAGCGACGTACAATGACGGGATGAACCAATTCTTCGATAAAAAAGCAGCGATGTGGGTCATCGGTTCATGGGAAGCACACTCGATGACGACGAAAGAGAAAAAAGAAAAATGGAAAATCGATGATGAGCTCGGATTCGTTCCACTCCCGAACTTAGCAGGCGGAACAGAGCAACCCGTCATCGCATCGATCGACATGGCACTTGGTGTCAACAAAGAGTCAAAACAACAAGAAGGTGCAGCGGAGTTCATCGCCTTCATGAGCCAAGGAAAAGGACAAGAAGTCTACATGGGTGAGTTCGAGATGGCACCTGGAATCAAGGACGTCAAAGTCGATTCAGATGCTGCCTTCACATCGGAAGGTGAAAAAGAGTCGTACAAGATGTTGAACGAAACATTAGCAAAAGCGGTTGCTAGCCGTGGTATCCGGGATACGAAATTAAACGATATCCTCGGTAAGGAACTTCAAAATATCGCGACAGGACAAGATCCGAAAGAAGCATTACAACGCGTTCAAGACGCAGCGGATCAATCAGCGAAATAAGACTCGACAGTGAAGTGGTACGCCTGCGTGCCACTTCCTGATTTTTGGACTTGAGGAAAGTGGGGAATCCATATGCAGACAGAGCGACAGGAATTGCCGATTAAACCAAAAGCAGAACCGCTCCAGCCGGTAGCGACACGTACGCCTGCGCCAAGGAAGAAAAAGAACATGAAGCGGAACATGGTCGGATGGGCTTTCGTTGCCCCGATCGTCTTGTTCGTCGTCAGCTTCATCTATTATGGGATCTTCTATAACGCCTATAACTCGTTCTTCTCGTGGGACGGAATCTCGTTTGACAAAGCGTTCGTCGGACTCGACAACTATGCTGAGATGTTCCAAGATCCAGACTTCTATCTCTCGCTGAAGAATACGTTCATCTTCACGATTTTAACAGTCACGATCCAAGCCGGTATCGGTCTTGTCTTGGCGTACTTCCTGCATACACCGGGACCAATGCGGACGGCGATGAAGTCGGTCTTCTTCTTCCCGGTCGTCTTGAGCCCTGTCGTACTCGGTGCGGCATTCTCACAAATCTATGATTTCCAGTTTGGTTACATCAATGAGTTCCTCCGTGCAATTGGTCTCGGTAGCCTCGAACAGAACTGGCTCGGTGACCCGGATATCGCGCTTTATTCCGTCATTGCAATCAACATCTTCCAGTGGACGGGTTCTTCAATGGTCATGTACTACATGGCGATGTTGACGATTGAGAAGGAAATCTTCGAAGCAGCAAAAATCGATGGAGCTGGATTCTTCCGGACACTGTGGAGCATCGTCTTCCCGAACTTGAAAGGAACGACGTTCACACTTTCGATCCTCGGTGTCATCGGTGGTCTGAAGACGTTTGACTTAGTCTGGATCACAACAGCCGGCGGACCGGGATCGTCGACGGAGTTCATTTCGACTTATCTATTCCGGAAATCGATGTTGCAACAGGAAGTTGGTTACTCGAGTGCTGTTGCCATCATCCTGTTGACGATTGCCTTACTCATCACGTACTTCCAATTGCGCGTACAAAAGAAAATGGATAACTAAGGAGGAACGACCCATGGATGTAGAATCTAAAAAAAGCCGCTGGATGATCAACCTTGTATTGGTGCTGGCATCAATCGTCTGGTTATTCCCGATTTTCGTCATGTTCAAAGAGAGTCTCCGAATCAATGGATTCGACAACTATATCGCGACACTGCAAAACCCGAACTTCCCAACGTTCGTCTTCAACAGTTTCTTCGTTGCCTTCTTCATGATCATCATCTCGATCACGATTCTGGCATTCGCGGCGTTCGCCTTCTCGAAACTTGAGTTTGCTGGAAAACGCCTTTTGTTCAACATGGTCTTAGCGGGTCTGATGTTACCCGTCGCTTCGATGATCGTTCCATTGTTCTTCACGCTCCGTTCGTTTGACGGACTGAACAACCACTGGGGACTGATCGGAGCGGAAGTCGCATTCTTCTTACCATTCGGTCTGATGCTCATCAAAGGGTACTTCGATGAACTACCAAACGAACTGATGGAAGCCGCGTATATCGATGGGGCGACGATTCTTGAAGTCTTCTTCAAAGTTATGCTACCGCTCGCAAAACCAGCCCTCGCAACAGCTTTAATCTATGCGTTCCTTAACTCATGGAACGAATACTTGATGGTTCTTACGTTCATGACGGATCCTGCCTATCAGACAGTGACGATGGCACCAAGTTTCTTCAAAGATGCACTCGGTGGGGACCCAGGAAAAATCTACGCGTCACTTGTTTTGATCAGTTTACCGACGATGATCTTCTATATCTTCTTCCAACGTTTCTTCCAAAAAGGAATGACGGCGGGTGCAGTAAAATAATTGTTTTTGCGTAAGGAGGAGCACAATGTATTTAGGAGTCGATTATTATCCAGAACAAACACCACGAGCACTATGGGAGGAAGATTTCCGGCTGATGAAGGAACTTGGCGTCAACGTCGTTCGTCTCGCAGAATTCGCTTGGTCCATGATGGAGCCGGAAGAAGGCGTCTATGACTTCAGCTTTTGGGATGACGTCATCGAACGCTTGAGTGCGGAAGGATTCGACATCGTACTCGGAACACCAACTGCGACACCACCGGCTTGGTTATGTACGAAGTATCCAGAAATCTTACCGGTCGATGAGAACGGTGTGACAATCAGCTTTGGTGCTCGTCGCCATTATACGGTCCACAGCGAAACCTACCAGCGTCTATCCGTCAAGATCACGGAAGAGATGGCGAAACGATATGGTCAACATCCTCGTGTCATCGGGTGGCAAACGGATAATGAATACGGGCATGAGAAATCGGATCGTTCTTACGGCGATGTCGACCGCGCTGCTTTTCAGCGTTGGTTAGAGAACCGTTACGGAACGCTCGATGCCTTGAACGAAGCATGGGGAACCGTCTTCTGGAGTCAGACGTACACGGCGTGGGAGCAAATCCCGGTACCGCGTAAAGTCTATCAGGAACACAACCCATCCTTGCTCGTCGACTTCGATCGCTTCTGTGCCGACGGCTATACGTACTACAACAAATTACAAGTTGATGTCTTACGTCGCTACATTCCAGAGAACGTCTTCATCACGCACAATCTGGTCTACAGTGACATGGCGGTCAATCAGCAACAAATGGCGCAAGACCTCGATTACGTGGCGTTCGATAACTACCCAGTCTGGGGTGGACTACCGGAGCCGAACCGGTTCGAGAAGATGGCGAGTGATCACGATCTTTGCCGCTCTTCGAAGCAAGGAAAAGGATTTTGGGTCATGGAACAATTGAGTGGCGCACAAGGCTGGAGCAAAATCGGTTACTTGCCGCGACCAGGGCATATTCGCCTCTGGACGTACCAAGCGGTCGCGCGGGGAGCAGAAGCGATCGTCTACTTCCGCTTCCGGGCTGCTCATTTCGGAACAGAGGAGTTCTGTCACGGCATCATCGATCATGACGGAAAACCGAAACGGAAATTCGAAGAAGTCAAACAGATCATGACAGAACTGAATACGTACGGCGATGAGATCAACGCGAGCCGTTATGACGCGAAAGTCGGTGTCTATTTCGATCAAGAAAACGTCTGGGCGTGGACACACCAGCCGCACAGTGATGCGTTTGATTTCCGGACGGAGTTCGTTCGCTTCTATGGTGGAGCGGTTCGTCAACAAGTCGCAACTGACATCGTCTTCCCAGGTGATGATCTATCTCGTTATAAACTGATCATCGTTCCGCTCTATTTCTTAACGAATCCAACGTTCGATGACGCCTTGATTGCGTACATGGAACAAGGTGGTCATGTCATCTTCACGTACCGGACAGGCGTCAAGGATGCACGGAACCATGTCGTACCAACGACGTTACCGGGTAAATTCGCGCCGTATGCGGGCATCGAAATCGACGAATACGAATCACTCCAGTCCGTTCAACAACACAAGGTGGCAGGCATTGGCGAGATGGCAGGACAATCCTCAACAGCCCGCCTCTGGTGTGATCTCATCACACCAACGACAGCAGAGACGCTCGCTGTCTATGAAGATACGTTCTATGAGGGTGTAGCGGCTGTGACGCGCAATGCCTATAAAGGAATGATTACCTACATCGGCTCATCGATTGATGATGCGATGATCGATACGATTTACCGTCAAGCGTTCACTGAGGCCGGCATCGAGATGATCGAGGCGCCGGATCAAGTCGAAATCGTGCGTCGTCATGGCGAAAAACGTGATTTCCTCTTCTTGATGAACCATGACACGAAAGAAACGCGGGACGTCACGTTAGACGGAACATACCAAGCATTGACAAAAGATGAGACATATCGTGGAACGGTCCAGCTCGCACCACTTGAGACACTGATTCTGACGACGTAAGGAGGAAGAGAACCATGGCAATCTTTGAAGTAGCAGGACGTCGTTTCGTCATCGAAGGGAAACGGGTCGCTCACGTCGTCACGATCGGTGCGAACGGTAAGCTGATTCACACGTATTTCGGTGCCAAGTTACCATATCGAGATGATTATGAAGCGTTACCGAGTCCGATCGTCGCACACAGTTCGTTTGAATCACCAGATGGCGTCGCGACGTACGATTTCGTACCATTCGGTGAGATGTTGTATACGGAGCCGACATTGAAGTCGGAACGAGAGGACGGGCAACGGATTCACCAGTTCCAGTTTGAACGATCCGAGCAGACAGAAACGAAATTGACGCTCTGGCTGTTTGATCCCTTGCAGGAGATGCGTGTCGGGGTTCAGTACGAAGTGTTCACCGATTACGACATCATCGGTCGTTCGATCGTCGTCGAAAACACGGGACGATTACCTGTTCGTTTGACAGCAGCCCAGTCCTTTGCGATGGGACGCTGGCATCAACCGAATTTAAAACTTCATCACTTTGCTGGCATGTGGACAGGTGAGTTCAAGAAACAGATCACACCGGTGACACCAGGGCGTCAGACGATTGAAAGTCGGCGTGGGGTGACGAGTCACCAAGCGAATCCCTGGTTCGCGCTCGAGCAGGACGCGACAGAAGACAGCGGTGAAGTCGTCTACGGACATTTTGCTTATTCCGGCAACTGGGCGATTCATGTCGAACAAGATGCGTTCGGTTTTGTCCAACTGTCAGGTGGAATGAATCCGTTTGACTTCAGTTGGAAACTATCACATCAACAACAGTTGACGACACCAACGTTCTACATCGGCTATGCGGACGGGTTTGCGGATATGAGCGCCTATGCGCATTCGTTTCAGCGTGACGTCATCATGCCGCGTGCGACGGAGCGTCCAGTTCTCTATAACTCATGGGAAGCGACTTATTTCGATGTGACGGAATCTGGTCAACGTGAACTCGTTGATCTTGCAGCAGGAATCGGTTGTGAGCTGTTCGTCGTCGATGACGGTTGGTTTGGCGAACGCCATTCCGATCAAGCGGGACTCGGGGACTGGCACGTCAATCGGGAAAAATTCCCGAACGGTCTAGAGCCTTTGATCTCGTATGTGAAACAGCAAGGTTTACAATTCGGACTATGGGTCGAACCGGAGATGGTCAACCCGGATTCTGATCTATACCGGGCGCATCCGGACTGGATTTACCATGCACGGGATGCGGTTCGGACGACGTCACGGAATCAATACGTCTTGAATCTCGGATTACCAGAAGTCGAGCAGTTCATTCTCGAGATGATGGATGACTTGCTGACGCGTCACGCAATCGACTACATCAAGTGGGACATGAACCGCGCCTTCTCGGAACCGGGTGTTCCAAAAGACCAGACGGATCGCCAACAGGAATTATGGAAACGTCACGTCGATGCGTTGTACCGAATCTTTGATGAATTACGTCGCTTGCATCCGACGGTCGACTTTGAAGCCTGTGCAGGTGGTGGCGGACGGATCGACCTTGGAATCCTCTCACGGACGGAACAAGTCTGGACGAGTGATAACACCGATCCACTCGATCGCTTACAAATTCAGCATGACTTCTCGTATGCCTACAATGCGAAGATGATGAGCTGCTGGGTGACGGACGGACCGAACTGGTTAAATGGGCGCAACGTACCACTTGCGACACGCTTCGTCTCCTCGATGCAAGGTACACTCGGCATCGGTGGTAACTTAAGCGAGTGGTCAACGGATGAACTTGCGGAAGCAAAAGGCTGGATCGAGACATATCAAGCGATTCGTCCGACGATCCAACGCGGCATCCAGTACCGCCTATCTGCTTTTACACAACAGACGCCAAGCGTCATGCAATATACATCGGAAGAAGAAACGGTCTTGCTTGCGATCGCGCCACTTCGACAATACGGAACACACCAGTATCACTTCAAGCTAAAAGGACTCGACCCAGCAATGCGTTATCAAGTCGAGGACCGGACGTTAAGCGGCGCTTACTTGATGCAACAAGGCTTGACGTTCTCATACACGACAGACTATGAAGCCCGCTGCTTGCGGATTCAGCCAGTCCACCGTGCGCTCTCACTACTTGAATCAAAGGAGACGATCGTATGACAGACCAGACGTTAGAAGCACAATTTGAACAGCGGTTTGGCTCACCGTCGACGCATCGCTTCTTTGCACCAGGACGGATCAACTTAATCGGTGAACATACGGATTACAATGGCGGTCACGTCTTTCCATGTGCGTTGACGTTCGGTACGCATGCGATCGCACGAAAACGAGACGATCAACGCTTCCGCTTCTACTCACTGAATTTCGAGCAAGACGGCATCATCGAAGTCGCACTCGACGAACTTGCGTATGACGCGACGCACAGTTGGGCGAACTATGCGAAGGGGATGATTACAGTCTTACAGGAAGCCGGGTACCGAATCGATTCAGGATGTGACATCCTGATTCAAGGTGACATCCCGAATGGAGCTGGTCTTTCATCATCGGCTTCGCTTGAACTCGTCATCGGTGTCTTGCTCAATCGATTATACGGATTAGAGATTCCACGTCTTGATCTCGTCCGGTTCGGTCAACAAGTCGAAAACCGTTATATTGGCGTCAACAGTGGTATCATGGATCAGTTTGCGATCGGTATGGGAAAAGCGGGAGCGGGATTGTTGCTCGATTGTGAGACGCTCGATTATACGTATGCCCCACTCGATTTGACGGGGTATACAATCATCATCATGAATACGAACAAACGCCGTGAATTGGCGGATTCGAAATACAATGAACGCCGGGCGGAATGTGAGACAGCACTCGCTTATCTCAATCAATTCACGCCACGGGAAGCACTCGGACAATGGACGACTTCAGAATTTGCAAAAGTCGCATGGGAAGACGAACGTTTGATGCGTCGCGCCCGCCATGCGATTTCAGAGAATGAACGAACGCTTCAGGCACTAGCAGCACTTGAAGCGGGAGAACTGACGACGTTCGGTCAGTTGATGAACGCTTCACACGTCTCGTTACGGGAAGATTATGAAGTGACAGGGATTGAACTCGATACACTCGTCGAAGCGGCTTGGGAACAACCGGGCGTGCTCGGCGCACGGATGACAGGTGCTGGTTTTGGGGGCTGTGCGATTGCGATCGTTGAAGACGAGGCAGTCGACGCCTTCAAACAAGCTGTCGGCGAACATTATGAAGCACGGATCGGTTACCCGGCGACGTTCTATACGGCGACGGTCGGTGACGGAGCACGTGAAATCGAACGGGAGGTCATCTAAATGGCAACGTTAGTCGTAGGTGGAGCTGGTTATATCGGCTCCCATGCCGTCTATCAATTGATTGATGCCGGAAAGGATGTCGTCGTCATCGACCATCTGCAATCCGGACACCGTGAAGCGGTTCATCCGCAAGCGCGTCTATATGAAGGAGACATACGCGATCGTGCTTTTCTCGATCGCGTCTTTACGGAAGAGACGATTGAACAAGTCGTTCATTTCGCTGCTTTTTCACTCGTCGGCGAGTCGATGACGGAACCATTACGTTACTTTGATAACAACGTTTACGGGACACAAGTGTTGCTCGAAGCGATGACTGCTCATGACATCAAACAAATCGTCTTCTCTTCGACGGCAGCGACATACGGTGAACAGGAACAAATGCCGATTCTCGAAACAGCGGAAACACGTCCAACGAATGCCTATGGTGAGACGAAGTTGATGATGGAGAAGATGATGCGATGGTCTGAACAAGCGTATGGCTTACGTTACGTCGCGTTACGTTACTTTAATGTCGCCGGTGCACGGGCAACCGGAGAGATCGGGGAAGACCATACACCAGAAACACATTTGATTCCGCTCGTCCTTGAAGTCGCCAACCGACAACGGGCAGAAATTTCGATTTATGGCGATGATTATCCAACGCCGGATGGCACGTGCATTCGTGATTACATCCATGTTGAAGACTTGATCGATGCCCATATACGAGCACTCGATTTTTTAGCGAATGGCAACGATAGTACGGTCTTTAACCTCGGTTCAAGCCAAGGGTTTTCCGTGCGAGAAATCATCGAAGCAGCTCGTCGTGTAACTGGACATCCGATTCCAGAACGAATCATCGAACGTCGTGCAGGGGATCCGAGTATCTTGATCGCCGGATCCGCTAAAGCAAAAGAAGTTCTCGGCTGGACACCACAACGTACCGACATCGAAACAATCATCCGTGATGCTTGGAATTGGCATGCGCACAATCCAGAAGGATACCGGACGAGCGTTCGTTAAAGAGAGACAGAATGAGGAGAGTGACGGCGATGAATGAACTCATCCAACAGTTAGTAGCGCAAGCAATCCAGGAACGCTTGATTGAACCGGAAGATGCGATCTACGCCCGGAACCGGATTCTAGCGCGGGTCGGTCAAGCCGATTTTGAAGAACAGGCAGACGTACCATCTCGCCCAATTCCAGATGTTTTGGATGACATGATCGAAGTGTTGATCGCAAGCGGACAGTTGCCGGCGCGTCTTGAAGACAAAGAGCAGTTCGCAGCAGATGTGATGGATATCTTCGTCGCCCGTCCATCTGACGTGACGGCGGTATTCCGTCGTCTGTACGCTGAATCACCTATTGCTGCGACGGATTATTTTTACCAACTGAGCCAAGCAAGTAACTACATTCAAACGAAACGGATTGCTAAAAATAAACGTTATCAAGCGGAGACAGCTTACGGAACGATCGATGTCACGATCAACTTATCGAAGCCGGAAAAAGATCCGCGTGAAATCGCGGCAGCCCGGACGGAGGCACCGACGACGTCGAACTATCCGACCTGCCTGTTATGCGTTGAAAACGTCGGCTACGCGGGTCGTGCGAATCATCCAGCCCGTGCGAATCACCGAATCGTTCCGCTGACACTGATGGAAGAACCATGGGCACTACAATACTCACCGTATGTCTACTACAACGAACATAGCATCATTTTGTCGCAGGAACATCGTGACATGGTCATCAATCGGGATGCGTTTGCACGTCTGCTCGCCTTCATCGAGCAATTCCCACATTACTTTGCTGGTTCGAACGCCGACCTGCCGATCGTCGGTGGATCGATCTTGACGCATGATCATTATCAGGGCGGTCGCTATACGTTTGCGATGGACCGGGCAAAAGCTTTAACATCCTTTACGTTCCCGGATCAGCCGACAGTCACTGGTGAAACTTTACACTGGCCACTGAGTGTGTTGCGTCTGAAAAGTACAGATGCGTCGGCACTACTCGATGTTGCGACGACCGTCTATGAGACGTGGTTGACGTATACGGATGAGAGTCAAGAGATCCAGTCACACACAGGTGAGACGCGACACAATACGGTGACGCCGATTGCTCGTCAGCGTGATGGACAATTCGAGCTCGATCTCGTCTTACGGAACAACCGGACGTCAGCAGAACATCCGGACGGTATTTTCCATACGCATGCTGATATTCACCATATCAAACGGGAAAATATCGGTTTGATCGAGGTGATGGGACTGGCGGTCTTACCGGCACGTTTGCTCCAAGAGTTGCAACAGGTTGAACGATTCATCACAGGTGAAATCGACGAAGTGGCAGTTGCTCATGCTGACTGGGCAGAGGAACTAAAACAAGCGTATGACGGTCAAGATGTCACGATGTACGTCGAACAAGCAGTCGCCGCGAAATTCGTACGTGGTCTCGAGGACTGTGGCGTCTTTAAGCAGACGGAAGACGGTCAGGCAGCGTTCGGACGATTCATTCAACTCGTGACGCGCCAACCGGTGGAGGAACAACGATGACACGACTACTTGAGAAAGAGTTGATCCGCCATACGTTACGCCAGGAAGGCATCGAAGTGACACTCTGGAACTACGGCGGCATCATCCAAGATATCCGGACGATCGATCGGGATGGTCATTTAGAGAGTGTTGTCCTTGGCCTCGAGACGGTGGAAGATTATCAACAGCACTCGCCTTACTTCGGGGCAATCGTCGGACGCGTCGCTGGTCGAATCGGACAGGCGCGCTTCGAAGTAGCGGGAGACGTCTATCCGCTCGTCGCAAACGACGGTGCGAATCATCTACATGGTGGGATTCACGGATTCGATCAAGCGTGGTTCGATGTCATTGAAGCGACGGATAGATTGTTCCACTTGCGCTTGAACAGTCCAGACGGAGAAGAAGGTTATCCGGGAACGGTCACGCTCGACGTGTATTATCGCCTAGACGATACGACACTGACGCTTGAGATGACGGCTGTAACGGATCAAACGACACCCCTCAATCTGACGAATCATACGTACTTCAACTTATCGGGAAATGCGAAGCGGGATGTGTTGGATCACGTCTTGACGTTACCAAGTGACTACTACTTACCCGTCCAGCCAGATGGCTTGCCGACGGGCGAACAACGGGATGTCTCCGGAACCCCGTTTGATTTCCGTAACGGTCAGTCGATTCGTGACGGGATTACGCTGGAACATCCCGAGACGATTGCTGTCGGAAACGGCTACGATCATCCATTCGTGTTGCGGGCTGACACACTCCGACTTGAAGATCCGGTATCCGGTCGCTTCGTCGACGTGACAACAAATCAGCCAGCAGTCGTGCTCTATACCGGAACACAACTGCTGACCGATTATACGGTTCATGGGGTTTCGGCTCGACCATCGCTTGGCTTATGCCTTGAAACGCAAGCTCATCCGAATGCAGTCCATGAATCTGATTTTCCATCAATCCTGTTGTCACCCGGTGAGGCGTATCACTGGAAAACAGCTTATCGCTTTGGTGTAATATCTTGATTGATTCGAAGAAGCCCCGCTTTCCGTGTCCGGTTGGATAGGAAATTGGGGCTTTTTGTGTATAGAAGGAGATCGGGAAGAAAAGTGCGAAAGATGATACTAAATCATAATTTAAGGAGGGATTTCCATGCAGTATGCAGCCACTCCTTGTCTCGTTTTTTCGGGACAAGCCAAGCAGGCGATTGCTTACTACGAAAACATATTTGCGATGACACGTCGTCGTCTCGTAATGGACGAAACAGGAGACACCGTCTATCACGCACATTTATCAAATGGTGCGTTCGAATTGATGCTCTGGGACGAGAGTGATGCACTGGAGATCTCTCCTTCACTCCATCTGTTGTTGACTTTTACGTCACTTGAAGAGCTCGAGCAAGTGTATCTGCGATTAACGACAGACGGTCAAATCGTCACACCTCTTGCTGTAGCAGACTTTGGAGGTTGGTATGCGCAAGTCCGCGATCCGTTCGGGATTCTTTTTGCTCTATCTTTCAGCGAAGAGGGACGAGAATCAGAGGCGTTGCTCGAGCGCGAGTAGCGTCCGCTTCATATTCAGACCGCCATGATAGCCGAGAAGATCGCCTTTTTTGCCAATGATCCGGTGACACGGAATCGCAAGCAGTAATCGATTTTTTCCGATTGCCGTGCCAATCGCGCGAGTCGCGTTCGGTCGAAAGAGACGTTCCGCGATATCAGAGTAGGTGGCGGTTTGACCGTACGGTACCGCGCGTAAAGCATTCCAGACTTCAAGCTGGAACGGGGTACCGACAGGCGCAAGCGGAAAGGACAGTGTCGTCGACTGCTGATTCAGATAAGCGAGTAGCTGCTCCGTATACGGAGCAAGCGCGGTGTCAGAAGCAATCCGATCGGCTCGGGGGAAGTGTTTTCGCGACCAGTCGTCGAATAGATCCTCCGGTTCATCCCAAGCGCCGACATAACAGAGACCATCTGCTGTAGCGGCGACCGGAAACGTATGCGTATTCCAGTGCAAACGAGTGAAGTACAGTTCCATGACATGTTTTCCTTTCTACACGAAATGAAGTGACGAATCCAAAAGAGGTGCTTCTGACGCAGAGGCACCTCTTTTAGATTACGCGCGCGAACCGACCTGTTGACGGGGTGGCAGGTGGATCGATTGACCGAATAAGGATTCTATCGATTCCGTCAGGGCTTCGCCTCGACTCGGATGAGCCATGACAGGGAAGAGAAGATCCTCCCGTTTCGCTGCCAGTTCCAGTGCTTGTGTAAATTGTCCGACGAGACGATGGGCATCGTCCCCGATCATATGAATACCAAGGATTAGTGATGTTTGCTCGTCAGCGATGACCTTAACGAACCCACTGCCACCTTCAATCGTCGTCGCTCCGTTTGCATTCAGTGGGAACTGTCCGGTTTGGAGCGTGTGTCCGGCTTCACTCGCTTCTTGTTCTGTCATCCCAACCGAAGCAATCGGTGGGAAAGTCCGTAGAACCGTTGGGTAGTAAGGTGTCGTCAGATCGACGTCTTGACCAGACAAGTGAGCTGCCGTCCGTTTCGCTTCGTGAATCGCACGAATGGCGAGCTGGGGACCCGGTGTCACGTCACCAATCGCGTAAATATGCGCTTGATTCGTTCGTCCATATGCGTCAACTGGAATCGTTCCGTCTTCTGCAAGCGTCACACCGATCCGTTCGAGACCGAGTGTCAAACTGTTCGGGATCCGGGAAAGGGACTGGAACAGATAGGCACCCTGATAGGCGACTTCTTCTCCGTTTTTCATGACGGTAACGGTCGCGTCTGATGAAGCCTCGATACGTGTCACGACATCCGATACGAGACGGATTTTTTGTTTTTTGAATGTCCGCTTCAGTTCCTTTTCAAGGCTTGGTTCGAGTGATAAGTGATCCGCGAACAACGTCACCTCTGTCCCAAGTGCATGGAAACAAGCAGCAGCTTCGAGTGCTAACGTGTCGGATCCAATGATCAATAAGCTCTCTGGTCGCTGCTCGAGTTGATAAAGCTGCTCGGCATTCAAACGGCACGATTCCTCGTGCTGGATACTGTGACTGCCGGTCGCAATGATGACGTCCCGGAACCGGTACGTATCGAACTGATGTCCCGACTCGACGCCGATCCGGTCTTCTGACAGGAAGGAGGCTGCACCAGAGATATGCTCAATCTGGTTCGCCTGACAGAGGGCGACCACTCCCTGACGTAATTGCTGCACGACTCGATTCCGGTAAGCATTCATTTTACTGAAATCATGGACAGCAGGGACCGTGAATCCAAGGTCTTCAAGATGCGGCATGCGTAACATCTCTTCTGCCGTATGCGCGTAGACCTTGGACGGGATACAGCCTCGGTTTAAACACAGTCCACCGAGTTCATCTTGTTCGATCAAGGTGACGTTTCGACCGCCTTGTGCTGCGCGGATCGCTGCCGTGTAACCTGCGGGACCTCCACCGATGATCAGGAGATCCCGTTCTTGTGTAAGTTCGCCAACAACCATGTTAGATCAACTCCAAAAGTAGGGTAGTCGGATGTTCAATCAGTGACACGAAGCGGTTCGTAAAGGCAACAGCCGTTGCCCCGTCCGCGACACGATGATCAAACGACATCGACAAATTCATCATCGAGCGGACGACGATTTGATCGTCTTCATCGACACAGGCTCGTTTTTTCGTCTTATGGAAGGCAATCAGTGCCGTTTCCGGATAATTGATGATCGGTGTTGCTCCCGTACTGCCGAGCGGACCCACATTGCTCATCGTGAATGTACTTGGTTTTAAATCTGCTGCGCGTAAGGCACCGTTTTGAGCACGTTGTTGCAAGGCGACCAATTGTTCATGCAGTTCCGTCAGCGAGAGCTGATCGGCATGACGGATGACAGGAACCATCAACCCGTCCGGTGTCTCTGTTGCCATGCCAAAGTGGAAATCCTGCTCTAATCGAATACATTCATTCGCTTCATCGAGTTTGGCATGAAAGACAGGATACTCTTTTAAGGCAACGATCAAGGCTTTGATGAAGAAAGCATTGATGTTGATGTTTCGTCCAGCGGCTTTCCATTCGGCACGTAAAGCGAGCAAACGTGTCATGTCAACTTCCTCGAAGTGGGTGACGTGTGGAATCGTATACAGCGACTGGGTCATCTTTTTCGCGATCTGCTTGCGAATGCCGCGGAACGGAATCGTTTCCGGTGATGCCTCTTGGTACGTAACCTCTTCAAGGATTGGTACAGCTGTCTCTTGTGGAGCAGTAGCAGCCTGGACGAAGCGAAGCACATCGTCCTCCGAGACTCGACCTGACGGATCGGAAGCCGTTACAGCTTCGATATCAATCCCGTGATCACGGGCGATTTTTCGCGTATATGGTGTCGCAAGGACACGTTTTGTTGGAGATGCTTGAACAGGTGGGACTGCGACAGGTACTGATTCAGGTACGCGCGACGCTTCAGGTGCTACAGTGACTGGCATATCAGAAGCGTTGCTTGCTTCGATATGCAACAACGTCGTACCGACTTGCACCGTCTGACCGACCGGGATGATGATTTCCTTGACGATTCCGGAAACGGGAGCCGGTAGTTCGGCGACCATCTTATCAGTCGCGACCTCAACGACCGGTTGATCCGTCGTGACATGGTCTCCGACTTGGACGAGGTAATGGGCGATCTCACCTTCTGTCATCCCTTCACCGACATCATGTAATTTAACTTCGATCATGGCATTCAGCTCCTTAAAACTCGACCGTACGCTGAATCGTCGCAAGGACACGTTCTGGCGTCGGAATGTAATGGTCTTCGAGGGCGAACAGCGGGACCGGAACATCAAAACCGGTCACGCGGGCAATCGGTGCCCGTAAATAAAGGAACGCCGTATCATTAATCAACGTCACGAGATCATTACCGAGACCACCCATTGCTGCGGCTTCATGGACGATGACGGCACGACCCGTCTTTTGAACGGAAGCAGCAATCGTTTCCCGGTCAAGTGGATAAAGCGTCCGTAAGTCGAGGACTTCGCAAGAAATTCCGCGTTCCTGAGCAGCCGTTGCTGCCTTTTGGGATACTTGAACCATTGCTCCCCAGGCGATCAACGTTACGTCCGTCCCTTCGCTGACGCAGCGCGCTTTTCCGATTTCAACGGTATACGATTCGCTCGGTACGACTTCCTTGAATGAACGGTAACTGCGCATCGACTCAAGGAACAAAACGGGATCTGGATCTTCAATTGCAGCAATCAATAATCCTTTTGCATCGTATGGTGTCGCTGGACAAACGACCTTAAGACCAGGCATCGATGTAAAGAGTGCTTCTGTACTGTCGGAGTGAATTTCCGGTGCCCGAATACCGGCACCATAAGGCGCACGAATGACCATCGGCACACTGTACCGTCCCATCGTCCGCATCCGAATACGGGAGACGTGAGTCATGATTTGTTCATAGGCAGGGTAGATGAAGCCGAGAAATTGAATCTCGACGATCGGTTTAAAGCCATTGATGGCAAGGCCGATCGACGTACCGACGATGCCAGCTTCACTGAGCGGTGTATCAACAATCCGGTCTTCCCCGAACTCTTCTTGTAAGCCGTCCGTTGCCCGGAAAACGCCACCATTTTTTCCGACATCTTCTCCAAGGACGAGCGTCGTCTCATCCTCTGTCAGTTTCGTTCGTAAGGCATCTGTGACAGCTTGGACGAGTGTCATCTCCGTTTGACGATTGATTGGTGTTGCCATCTCATTTCCCCCTTGCTAGCAGATACGCTTCTTTTTGTTGCTGGACATCAACCGGTAAGGTCGCGTACGTATGGTCGAACAGGTCATTGACGTCTGGCGCCTTGAATTGCTCCATCGCAGTTACTGCCGCTTCAACTTCTGCCTGATGCCGTTCCTGTAGCTGTTGCATCCATGTTTCGTCGAAGTAGCCTTGGTGTTTTAAGAACTGTTCGAGTCGATCAAGTGGATCGACCCGGTCACGTGAACGAGCTTGATCGCGGTATTTCGTTGGATCATCAGCTGTCGTGTGGGCACCAAACCGCCACGTGACGGCTTCGATCAATGTTGGTCCGCCGCCAGATCGGGCACGCGCAACGGCTGCTTGCATCGTGAAATAGACGGCAAACGCATCGTTCCCGTCGATCCGGACGCTCGGCATCCCGTAGGCGATCGCTTTTTGGGCGATCGTTTCGGAATGCATCTGTTTTTCGATCGGAACAGAGATCGCGAATTGATTGTTTTGGTTGAACAGAATGACCGGTGCTTGGAAGACACTGGCGAAGTTCATCCCTTCGTGGAAGTCGCCTTCAGAAGTCGCCCCGTCACCAAAGTAAGCGACCGCGACGTTCGTCGTTCCTTTTCGTTTTTCCGCCCATGCGGCGCCGACAGCATGCGGAATTTGCGTCGCAATCGGCACGGCAGGAGGGAAGATGTGTTTCTCAGATGGCACGCAACCTTCGACACGACCGTTCCAGTAAAGAAGGGTCCGAACCATGTCGGCACCGAACGTCAACGTCGCACCGTGATCTCGGTACGTCGGGAATAACCAGTCCTGATCGGACAACGCCAGTGCACTACCGACTTGCGCTGCTTCTTGTCCTTCGAACGGTGCATAAGTGCCGAGGCGCCCTTGGCGTTGTAAGTTGATCGCTTTTCGGTCAAACGTCCGGATTCGGTGCATCTGTTCATACAGGGTGAGGGCGAGCTCTTTTGTCAAATCGTGTTCTTTTGATGCGTCGATGATACGACCTTCTTCATCGATGATGCGTTGAATCGGAAAATGTTGCTCCATGTCAGCCCCTCCTTCAGTGGTTACGGATATCCCATTTTGGTTTTGTCGTATTCGTAAAGATGTTGTTGTGTTTTGCTCGGATTTGCATCCGTTTTTCACACATTCGGTTCGCGGCTTCAACCGTCGTGATGTTCTCTGCGTGCGACTCCTTGAAGACTTCGAGCACGGCGTCATAGATGTGACGCGTCTTCAGGAGGACCCGTTCGTGATTTGCTCCGTACAGTTCGTCCGCGACTTGGATCAATCCGCCACCATTGACGATATAGTCCGGTGCATACAAGATGCCGCGGTCCATCAAGACGTGAGCGAGCTGTTCATCCGCAAGCTGATTGTTCGCCGAACCGCAGATGGCTTTGCACGGTAAGAGGGCGATGTTTTGAGCGTGAATGACACCACCGTACGCACATGGAACGAAAACATCAGCATCCGTCAGATGAATTTCGTGAGGTGAGACGACGCGAACTGTCCCGGGTGCCATTTCGGCTTGAGTTACGATTGCTGCGAGTGCGGCTTCATTGACGTCTGAAACATAAATCGTCGCACCGGCGAGTAACAGTTTCTCTGCGACCTTGAAGCCTACTTTGCCAAGTCCTTGGATCGCGTAAGTCGCACGACTCAAATCGTCTGAACCGAATAACGTCTCGATCGTCGCCCGAAGTCCATAGACGACACCTTCAGCCGTCGGGATCGATGAATCCCCGCTACCACCAAAGGCTTCTGGAATGCCAACGATGCGTGATGTCTCCCGACTAGCGTGAACGAAATCATCCATCGTCGTGCCCATATCCGTTCCGGTGTAAAAACGTCCACCAAGCGAATCGACAAAGCGACCGAAGGCACGGAAAAGCTCCGGTGATTTATCCGTTGCTGGATTGCCGATGATGACGGCTTTACCACCACCGAAATCAACGTCAGCGGCAGCACATTTATACGTCATGCCGCGCGACAGGCGGAGGACATCGTCAAGTGCTTCATCGACAGAAGCGTAAGGCGCCATACGACATCCACCGAGAGCGGGACCGAGCGTCGTATCGTGAATGGCGATGATCGCTTGTAAGCCTGATACCGGATCGTTGCAAAAGACGACTTGTTCGTGACCCGCGATTTTTTCCATGATCGAGAGCGTTGGATTCGTAGATGGGTTTAACGTGTTCATAGTAGAGTCCTCCTCTATCAAATATAAGTAAGCGCTTTCATTTTGTTGAAACATTATTTTGTAATTTTTCTTGAATTCGGCTTTTTTCCAAAATGAATTGTGTGACTTCCCCTGTACCGATGATCGTGTGTCCATCCCGGACTTCGATGTCGGCGTCAACACGACGTGCCGTGAGGCGTGTTACTGTAGCGGTCACGATTAATCGTGCGCCTTCTGCTGCCATCCCGAGATGCTTCAACGAAACCGCACCCCCGACGCCTTCTTCGTCTGTCTCTAAGTAGGGCAGAATGAGTTGACGTGCTGCCCATTCCATATGGTAGAC
This sequence comes from Exiguobacterium sp. ZWU0009, assembly GCF_000798935.2. Classification (NCBI taxonomy): domain Bacteria; kingdom Bacillati; phylum Bacillota; class Bacilli; order Caryophanales; genus Exiguobacterium; species Exiguobacterium sp. ZWU0009. Next base: position 435,149 of record NZ_CP018057.1, read on the forward strand.
CATCGAAACGGTGGAGTATGCCGGATGAACCAATTGACCTTCGAACCGTGCAAACATATCTTGCGAGACGACCGCTTGAATCTCTGCTGTATCCCCGACAGCTAAACCTGGTTTCATCGTGATCCCCCTTCACTACAACGAATCCTCATTCAATCAAGTGGTCTTACCAAAAATAGTATAACACTTGTCACACGATATTTTATCAACCCGTTACAAAATGAGCAAATCATTTCAGAAATATTTTCCAAAAAAAGACTCTCGATTATGAAAATCAGCTTTATAAGCCAATTTATTTACTGACAAAGTGCGTTGAAGTGATAAAGTAAGAATCGTTTGGGAGCATTTAACAAAACAAGATTGACAACATTGTGAACGTATCGTACGTTAAACATATAACTAAAAACAAACGACCGTTTAATTATTGTATACATGATGAGGAGGTGCAGGTATGTACGATCAACATCAGGAAACAATGGATGCGCAAATGCGGGAGCAGCTACAGATGGAGCGATTACGTCAAACGATGGCGCACGTCACACGCGTCCCGTTCTATCAAGAACGTCTGCAGACACTGCGGATGACAGCAAATGACTTTCAAACGATCGAGGATTTGCGGAAGTTTCCCTTCACACGCAAACAAGATTTACGCGATCATTATCCGTTCGGGCTATTCGCCGTCGAACGGGAACAGGTCACCCGGATTCACGCCTCGTCTGGAACGAGCGGTAAACCGACCGTCGTCGGGTACACGCAAGAAGATTTAGACGACTGGGCAGGTGCCGTGGCGCGCAGCTTAGTCTTAGCCGGTGGTTCGTCAGCTGACTTATTGCACAATGCATACGGCTACGGACTGTTCACAGGGGGACTCGGGCTTCACGCAGGGGCAGAAAAACTAGGCATGACGATCTTGCCGATTTCCGGCGGCAATACGGATCGCCAAATCACGTTGATTGAGGATTTTCGACCGGATGGCATCTGTGGGACACCTTCTTATATCTTACGACTAGCAGAACGCATGATCGAACGAGGCATCGACCCACGAAAGACAAGCATGCGTTACGGCATCTTCGGAGCTGAACCATGGTCGGAAGAGATGCGTCAGACACTCGAACAAACCTTTAATCTACAGGCATTCGATATTTATGGACTCAGTGAAATCATGGGACCAGGTGTCGCGATGGAGTGTCAGGAGCAGGCAGGTCTGCATATCATGGATGACTTATTCATTACGGAAGTCGTCGATCCCGTTACGGGGGAACCGGTACCAGATGGTATGGTCGGGGAACTCGTTTTTACAAGCTTAAAAAAGAAAGCGCTTCCAATAATTCGCTACCGGACGGGTGACTTAGCATCGATCACGCATGAGGCGTGTGCCTGTGGTCGGACGACGACACGAATGTCACGTGTCAAAGGTCGGACGGACGACATGCTGATCATCCGAGGCGTTAATGTCTTCCCATCTGAAATTGAACGCGTCTTACTCCAACAGCCGGACGTGACGCCGCATTATCAAATCCATCTTGTGTGCAAAGCCGGACTCGATGCCGTTGAGCTACATATCGAATTCGAAAACATCTCGGAGCGACAAATGCGTTCGATATGTGACGCCATCAAATCGGAATGTCTCATTTCCATTGATCTCGTCTGTCACCCGCATCAAGGGTTACCACGATCAGAAGGGAAAGCCGTTCGGATCGTTGATCGACGCTCGACATCACTCGTCTGATTCAAAGGAGGAACTAGCATGTATGATGCAACACAACTGTTCGAACCCGTACAACTGACGGAAGAAGAAAAATTAGCACGCTTCAAGGAACGGATTGAGCAAGGTGAAAAGATTGAAGCTGATGACTGGATGCCTGCTTTTTACCGGGATACGCTAATCAAATTGATTTCGATGCACGGTATCAGTGAAATCATGGGTGCGCTTCCGGAAAAAGAATGGGTTCCAAAAGCACCATCGCTTCGCCGGAAGCTTGGCATCATGGCAAAGGTCCAGGATGAGATGGGACACGGGCAACTGTTGCTTCGTGTCGTCGAGGATTTGATGAAGCCATATGGCAAGACACGCGGGGATTTGATGGACGATTTATTCACCGGACGATTGAAGTTCCATAACGTCTTCCACATGCCGACACGGTCATGGGCTGATGCCGGGATGATCGGTTGGCTCGTCGATGGGGCGGCAATCATCACGCAGACGAACATGCTCGGTGCTTCGTACGGACCGTACGCGCGTGCCTTGCAACGAATCTGTGCAGAGGAAGTCTTCCACGCGCAACACGGAGAGTCGATCATCATGGCACTCGCAGAAGGAACACCGGAACAGCGGGCGATGATTCAGGAATCACTGGACGAGTGGTGGGAATCCTTGTTGATGTTCTTTGGACCAGCCTCGAAAGAGACGACCGGGACATCAAAACAGGACGTGACGATCGCCTATAAGATTCGGACGAAAACGAACGAAGAGCTCCGGCAAAACTTCTTTACGAAGTACGTGCCACGGATTCGTTCTCTTGGACTCGTTATTCCGGATCCGACGTTACGTTTTGATGAAGAGACCGGGCAATGGGAATATGCACAACCAGACTGGACGAAATTCAAGACGATCATCCAAGGGGGAGGACCACGTTCGAAGGAGCGACTGGAACTGCGCCGGACATCTTATGAAAATAACGCCTGGGTACGGGATGCACTCGCTGAAACGAAGGCATGAGAGGGGAAAGCACGATGAATGAGACGTTTTATCACGAATTCGAAGTCTTTAGCAAACGGACGCCGAACGCGGCGTTCACCCATCAATTCAGCTTGCTCGCTCCGAATAAGGAGATGGCGCTACTGATGGCACAAGAAAACTTCATGCGCCGGGAACCGGTCGTCGACATCTGGGTCGTCAAACGCGAAGATATCTGTGGTTTGTCACCGGATGAGAAGCAGATGTTGCAACGTCTTGATAATAAGGACTACCGGACGACGAAAGGATACGGCTACTTGAAGAAGAAATGGCGGCATTACGAGCAACAGATGCTCGATGAAAAAGAGATCATGTCTTGGCAAGGAGGCGACTCCAAATGACGGAACAAGAACGGACGGCACTCGCCTCCTTACTCTATCAACTCGCGGATGATGATTTCCTCTACGCGTACCGCGGTTCGGAATGGCTCGGACTCGCACCGCATATCGAAGAGGATGTCGCTTCGTCTTCGATCGCACAAGATTCGATGGGACACGCAGCGATGTACTACCAACTCCTCGAGGAACTCGGCGAAGGGAATGCTGATGCATTAGCTCATGTCCGACTAGCACATGAACGGAAGAATTCGATTCTCGTCGAACGTGTCAACGGACCTGGCTACTATATGGAGAAACCTGAATATGACTGGGCATTCGCCGTCGTGCGGAACTATTGCTACACGGTCGCGAAAAAGATCCGGATTGATGCCTTGAAATCGAGCAGTTACGAGCCACTCGCTACGGCTGCCGTCAAGATCAACATGGAACTGTACTATCATTTGCTGCACTGGCAAACATGGTTCACTCAGCTTTATCAATCGACGGAGACGGCACGCCAGAAGATGGATGCAGCCCTAGAAAAAGTCCTCTATGACTTCGGTGACATGTTCGATTATGGCGAACACGGTCAAGTAATCGAAGAGATGCGGTTGATCGAAGGGCAAGGGATTTTACTCGATCGTTGGTATCAGACGATCACACCGTTACTCGTCGAATTGAACGTGACGCTTCCAGAAATGCAGATGACGCGTAACGGGCGGGACGGCGATCACACGGAAGATTTGAATGACGCGCTTTCAACGCTCGGAGAAGTTTACTTGATCGATCAGACAGCGACGTGGTGAAAGGAGAGGGAAGCATGACGACGACACTCCATCATGCGATCCGAGAAGCCCTGAACGGGGTGAAGGATCCGGAAATTGATAGCGTCAGTATTTTAGATCTTGGCATGGTCGAGACGATGGACGCGGAAGCGACGGAGCATGGTTACCTAGTGCGCGTCACGCTTCTCCCGACGTTTCTCGGTTGCCCGGCGCTTGAAATCATCAAAAAAAATACCGAATCCGCCTTGCAGGTGATTCCGAACGTCGAACAGGTCGACGTCCAGTTTCGGTTTGATCCACCGTGGACATCAGACCGGATCACGGAACAAGGCATGCAAAGATTAAAGGCATTCGGCATTGCCCCCCCACGGTTTGAACAAGGGAAGTGGGAGATCGACTGTCCGTATTGTGGATCGACGTATGTGACGATGGAAAACTTATTCGGACCAACGGCATGTCGGAGTATTCTCTACTGTAAATCGTGTAAAAATCCATTTGAGGCGATGAAACCCGTCTCTACTCTCATGTGAAGGAAGGTAATCAATATGGCAAAATTAATCGCACTTTACAAACATCCGGAAAACAAGGAAGCATTCGATCAGCACTACTTTGAGGTCCATGGTCCATTGACAGCAAAAATTCCAGGACTGCAAGAAATGAACGTCACAAAAATCGTCGGCTCACCAATGGGCGGAGACGGAAAGTATTACTTGATGTGCGAGATGGTCTATGAAAGTCAGGAAGCGATGCAAGCAGGTATGCGTTCGCTCGAAGGAAAAGCATCCGGGAAAGACTTGATGAGCTTTGCAGGGGATCTCGTCACATTGATGATTGGTGAAGATGTCCATGCCGACACAACAGTACGTTAAGACGGAAATGGTCGATCGGATCGGTCGGATTCGACTCGACCGGACGGCACGATACAATGCGCTGAACCGGACGATGGTCCGGGAAATCGTCGAGGCGATGGAGGCGTTTGACCGCGACGATCGGGTGACGGTCATCGTCTTGACGGGAAACGGAAAATCGTTTTCAGCAGGTGCCGATATCGAGGAGATGCTCGAAGCGACACCGATTTCGATGGAACTCCTCGATCCGTTCGCGGACTGGGACCGGATCAGCCGAATCAAAAAGCCAATCATCGCAGGTGTCCACGGCTTCGTCCTTGGCGGCGGCTTCGAACTGGCACTCGCTTGTGATTTAATCTACGCCGATCCGGAGACGCAGTTCGGATTCCCGGAAGTCGGACTCGGCGTCATGCCGGGAGCAGGCGGAACGCAGCGTTTGACGAAATGTATCGGTCGGACGCGGGCGCTCGAGTGGCTCTTCACCGGTGACCGGATGAAGGCAGAGGAAGCGGAACGACTCGGTATCATCAACCGGGTGACGGCTGACGTCGAAGCGACGGTGCTGGCGATGGCAGAGCGGTTATCGAACCAACCGAGTATGGCGTTACGATTGATCAAGGATGCGGCAAACAAAGCTGTCGATTTATCGTTACAGGATGGGATGGAGCACGAACGCCGTAACTTCTATCTCTTGTTCGCGACAGCCGATCAAACAGAAGGCATGCAAGCATTTCTCGAAAAACGATCACCGATTTTCAATCAACAGGAACAGGAGTGAATACAATGTCGACAGTACATGAAAAAACACTTGAAATGAAACGGTCCGTCTATCACTTGCTCATCAACGGCGAACAAGTTGAGGGCGCAACAGGCGAGACGTTCAAAACATATAATCCGGCAACGGGCGAAGTGATTGCGGATGTCGCAAAAGCATCGAAGGAAGACGCCGATCGTGCCGTTCAAGCGGCACGCGATGCGTTTGATCACGGAAAGTGGAAGATGTGGCCGGTCGGACGTCGGGCACAAATCTTGAATAAGATTGCGAGCATCATGCGTTCCCGTTTCAACGAAATCGTCGAACTGGAGATTCTTGATACGGGGAAATCACTGGCTGCGGCGCAAGGGCAAGTCACGCAAGCGATTGAAGACTTCGAGTTCTATGCAGGTGCGATCGTCGGTCACCGCGGTGTCGTCAATAACGTACCGGGACAATTCCATAACTACACTGAAAAGGAAGCGGTCGGTGTCTGTGCGCAAATCATTCCGTGGAACTATCCGTTGATGATGGCAGCTTGGAAAGTCGCACCAGCAATTGCGGTCGGTTGTTCGGTCGTCGTCAAACCAGCGACATTGACACCGTTGACAGCCATCATTCTCGGTGAGATTTGTCTAGAGGCTGGTGTACCAGCAGGTGTCGTCAACGTCATCCCGGGATCTGGACGCGAGATCGGCAACCATCTCGTCGAACATCCTCACGTCGATAAAGTCGCCTTCACGGGCTCGACTCCAGTCGGAAAAGACATCATGGGACGTGCGTCGGAGACGCTAAAACGAGTCACACTTGAACTCGGTGGAAAATCACCGAACATCGTTTTTGAAGATGCAGACGTAACGGCAGCCGTTGATGGTTCGTTGTTCGGGATCTTCTATAACAGCGGTCAATCGTGTGAAGCGCGCTCGCGCCTGTATGTCCACGAGGAGATCTACGAAGCATTCATGGAACAGTTCGTCGCGAAGACAAAACAACTCGTCCTCGGTAACCCATTCGATAAAGGAACACACGTTGGAGCGATCATTGACCAACAACAAGTCGATGTCATCGATGGATATGTCCAGTCGGCGAAAGCGGACGGTGCAACGATCGTCACAGGCGGTCACGCTTCAGCACCAGAAGGATACGAAAAAGGATTCTGGTACGCACCGACGATCATCACCAACGTCACGCACGAGATGAAAGCGGTCAATGAAGAAATCTTCGGACCGGTCGTCGTCGTCATGCCGTTCAAAGATGAAAAAGAAGCGATTCGTTTAGCAAACGATACGTCGTTCGGACTCGGCTCAGCCGTTTGGACGAAAGACGGCGCGAAAGCGACACGTGTCGCCAATCAAATCAAAGCCGGGATCGTCATGGTCAACTGTCCGTTCTCTGCTTTCCCGGGTACACCGTTTGGTGGCTATAAACAATCGGGCTTCGGTCGTGAACTCTGTATCGAAACACTTGATCTGTACACAGAAACGAAGAGTATCTTGTCGTATTACGGCAGTCGTCCACTCAATCCGTTCGGACTATAAGCAAGAGGGAAGGCTGGAGTTCCGTCGGGAAGTCCAGCCTTTTTTAACAGCACAGGGGATAAGGGGGAAATTAGATGGTAGAACAAATCGTCGTCGTCGGATCCGGCGTCATGGGACGTGGCATTGCGTATGTTGCCGCACACCGCGGATTTCAGGTGACACTCGTTGATATCAAAGAAGCGTATGTTGAAAGTGCGTATCAAGAACTCGAACGTATCGCAGAGAAATGCATCACGCGAGGCAAGATGTCCGCGAACGAGGTCGAGGGACTATTCGATCGGCTGAGTCTGTCGACGGATTTGGCAACGGCAGCGAAACAAGCGGATCTCGTCATTGAAGCGGTACCGGAACAACTGAGCATCAAACAGCAAGTCTTTGAAACGTTAGAAGCACATGCACGACCGGACTGTTATTTTGCGACGAACACGTCAACGATGAGTCCGACGGAAATCGCGTCCTTTACGAACCGCGCGGACCGGGTCATGGCGATGCATTTCTTCAATCCGGTCCATCTGATGCCACTGATCGAGCTCGTTCGTGGTCTTGAAACGTCGGATGAGACGGTCGCAGCTCTTGAGCAGGTGGCGCGTCAGATGCAGAAGGAAACGGTCGTCATCCGTGAGTTTCCGGGGTTCGTGACTTCGCGGATCAGTGCGCTCGTCGGAAACGAAGCGTTCTACATGTTACAAGAAGGACTCGGAACACCAGAAGAGATCGATAAAGCGATCAAACTCGGCTTAAACTATCCGATGGGACCATTCGAACTCGGGGACTTGGTCGGACTCGATACTCGACTCCATAACTTAAAGTATCTGCATGAGAAGCTCGGCGAAAAATACCGTCCGGCACCACTACTCGAACAGTATGTCAAAGCGGGTCGACTCGGTCGTAAAACAGGTCGTGGCGTCTATGACTATACGAATCGTGAGGTGACATCATGAGACGTGTCGCTATCATCGATGCCGTTCGGACACCGATCGGTCGCTATAACGGCGCGTTGCGTCAGGTTCGTCCAGATGACTTAGGAGCACGTGTCATCGAAGCATTGCTTGAACGTAATCCACAAGTCGATCCGAAGACGATCGAGGAAGTCATTTTCGGCAATGCGAATCAGGCGGGAGAAGACAATCGTAACGTCGCCCGGATGTCTGGACTACTAGCTGGTCTACCGGTCGAAGTCGCCGGTACGACGATCAATCGCTTATGTGGATCAGGACTCGATGCTGTCATCGCGGCAGCGCGGGGAATTGCCTTAGGTGAAGGCGATATCTATATCGCTGGTGGAACGGAAAGCATGACGCGTGCACCATTCGTTCTCGCGAAGCCGGATCAAGCCAACCCACGTGGCAATCAGACGATGTACGATACGACGATTGGTTGGCGTTTCGTCAATGATCGTTTAGCAGATCAATACGGAACGGATTCGATGCCGGAAACAGCTGAGAACGTCGCCCGTCAGTACGGCATCTCGCGCGAAGCACAGGATGACTTTGCGTTTGAGAGCCAGCAACGCGCAAAACAAGCGATCGAGGCAAATCGCTTTACTGAGGAACTAGTTGCGGTCACGCAGACGGACCGGAAAGGTAACGTCAGCGTCTTCGACCGCGATGAACATCCCCGTCCTGAGACGACGCGTGAGAAACTGTCGACGCTTCGTCCGTTATTCCCGAACGGTACCGTGACAGCGGGAAATGCATCTGGCGTCAACGACGGTGCGTCGGCGCTGTTATTGATGAGTGAAGAAAAAGCGAAGGCACTCGGTTTGACACCTCTCGGGTATTATCGAGCGAGTGCGACAGCAGGGGTCGAACCTGCCATCATGGGCATTGGACCGATCGACGCGACAAAAAAAGTCCTCCGGCGGGCAGGGTTGACGGTCGAACAGCTCGATCAGATCGAGTTAAACGAAGCCTTTGCGGCTCAAAGTCTTGCTTGTATCGAAGTACTTGGTCTACCGACAGAAAAAGTCAACGTCAATGGCGGAGCGATCGCCTTCGGTCATCCACTCGGTGCAAGTGGTGCGCGAATTTTGACGACGTTATTGCATGAGATGCGCCGGACGAACCGGACGTATGGTCTTGCGACGATGTGTGTCGGAGTCGGACAAGGGATTGCCCTCGTCGTCGATCGGGAGGGACTCATATGATTCACTTAGAACGAGAAGGCTATATCGCGATCGTCCGGATTGATCGCCCGGAACGCTTAAACTGTCTCGATTACCCGACGCTTGTCGCCTTGCAGGAACAAGTCGATGCGTTGTCGGTCGACTCGGAAGCGCGGGTCGTCCTGTTCACCGGAACCGGTAAAGCTTTCAGTGCAGGCGCCGATTTAAAAGAACGCGTGCAGTTGAATGAAGAAGAAGTCCGACGTAATGTCCTTGCGATTCGCAACGTCTTCACGTCGATCGCACAATTACCCCAACCGACAATCGCTGCCGTCAATGGGCACGCGCTCGGTGGTGGCTTTGAATGGATCCTTGCCTGTGATTTCCGCTTTCTCGTCGAGGATGCCCTCGTCGGGTTGACGGAGACTAGCTTCGGAATCATTCCTGGGGCTGGCGGAACACAACGCTTGCCGCGACTGATTGGGGAGACACGGGCGAAGGAATTGATCTTCACAGCGAAAAAAATCGATGCGATGACGGCAGAACGTTACGGACTCGCGACCGCTGTCGTCGCCCGGGAAGCGTTGATGACGACGTGTCTTGAGTTTGCCCATCAAATGTTACAAAACGGTCCCATCGCCTTGCGTCAAGCGAAGCGAGCGATTGATCAAGGGCGGGATGTCTCGCTCGAACGAGGACTACAGCTCGAAACGGAAGCCTATGAAGTCGTCATCCCGACCGCAGATCGTCAGGAAGCGCTACAAGCCTTCGCTGAAAAACGGGCACCACGCTTTGAAGGAAGATGAGGATGGTCGACGTTTGAAATAACCCGTATACTAACGATACACACTATGAACGACTGAAGAGAGAGTGAATACCATGAGTGCGAACACCCAATCAATGATTTTTACGATTTACGGCGATTATATCCGGCATTACGGCAATCACATCTGGGTCGGGAGTTTAATTCGACTCGTCAAAGAGTTCGGACATAACGAACAAGCCGTTCGGGTCGCGGTATCCCGAATGGTTAAACAAGGCTGGCTCGTCTCTGAGAAGCAAGGAAGTAAAAGTTTCTATTCGTTGACGCCACGTGGAGTGGAGCGAATGGAGGAAGCCGCGCGCCGGATCTATAAATCAACACCGCACGACTGGGACGGGAAGTGGCGGACGCTGATGTACACGATTCCCGAGGATAAGCGACAAATTCGCGACGAGCTTCGTAAAGAACTGACGTGGAGTGGGTTTGGCAACTTATCGAACGGGGTCTGGATTTCACCGAACCCGCTTGAAAAAGAGGCGGAACGATTGATTGAAGCATACGAAATCGAAGAGTATGTCGATTTCTTTGTCGGTGAATACCATGGTCCAAAACAGGACCAATCCCTCGTCGAGCGTGCGTTTCCGCTAGAGGAATTGCAGGAACGTTACGAGACGTTCATCACGGATTATAGCCGGCAATACATCGTCCATCAGAGTCAGCTCCAACTCGGAGAAATGACGGATGAACAGTGTTTCGTCGAACGGACGATGCTCGTGCATGAGTACCGGAAGTTCCTTTTCACGGATCCGGGATTACCGCAGGAACTGTTACCAGATGCTTGGAGCGGACACCATGCGGCGCTCTTGTTCGAACAGTATTACCGATTGCTCGCACAGCCAGCGAGTCGGTTCTTCGAATCAATCTTTGAAGAGACGCACGATGTGTCACAACGCAGTGCTTCGTACGACGCAGCGGAACACCCGCTGTTTGCGGAGCGATAAGAACAATACATGAAAGAGCGGGACGGATCAGTTGATCCGCCCCGCATTCGTGTCATTCAGATGTATTCTGTTCAGCTGATTCTGCGAGGATGTTTCGGAAGGCATATCCTTTATCGACGTAAGAATCAATCGACTCCTGAATCATCGCGAGATCTGCTTCTGTTAGTTCACGCACGACTTTACCGGGTGAGCCGATGATCAGCGAACGGGGTGGGAAAACTTTTCCCGATGGAATCAACGTATTCGCCCCGATGATGCATTCTTCACCGATGTCTGCGTGATCAAGAACGGTTGCACCCATTCCGACGATCGAACGACGTCCGATTTTGCAACCGTGTAAAATCGCGTTATGTCCGACCGTCACTTCATCTTCAATGACGACGGGTGCCCCTTCATATAGATGAATCGTCGCGTTGTCCTGGATACTGCATCGTTTCCCAATCGTAATCGGTCCTTCGTCACCGCGTAAGACAGCGTTGAACCAGACGGTAGACTCGGAACCGATCGTCACGTCTCCAATCAGATAAGCACCAGGAGCGATGAATACATCGGAGGCGACGTTCGGATGAATCGATTGATACGGAATTTTCATAACAGAATGACCTCGTTTCTATAATAAGATGAACTACTATTCATTCCATGTCAGTATAGCATGTGAGTGAAGGTGAGAACGGAGGAAAGACATGTTTCCGATTTGTGAGCTCTTTAAAATTCGGTATCCTTTGATCCAAGGAGGAATGGGTAACATTAGTCATGCGGCACTCACGGCAGCGGTGTCGAATGCCGGAGGACTCGGAACGCTCGGGTGCGGGACATTGTCGGTCGATGAAGTGGCGTCGCGGATCCACGAGACACGAATGCTGACGGATCAACCATTTGCCTTGAATATCGCGATTCGGGTGTCTCCCTATACGGAAGCACTGATTGATCTCGCGATCGCAGAAAAGATCCCGATCGTCTCCTTGTCGGCCGGAAACCCGGCACCGTACATAGAGCGACTTCAAGCTGCCGGCATCAAAACGATCGCCGTCGTCGCCTCGGTCAAACAGGCATTGAAGGCAGAACAGGCAGGTGCAGATGTACTCGTAGCGGAGGGAGTTGAAGCGGCAGGCATCAATTCACCGCTCGAGTTAACGACGCTGACCTTGATTCCGCAGCTCGTCGACCGGGTCAACATTCCCGTCCTTGCAGCGGGTGGAATCGGTGACGGTCGTGGACTGGCAGCTGTTCTGTTACTTGGTGCGGCTGGCGCCCAACTCGGAACACGGTTGATCGCGACGGAAGAGGCGAAGGTTCATTCGACATACAAGGCGCACTTAATGGAGGCGACCGATACCGATACACGCATCATCGGACGTTCCGTCGGATTCGTCCGACGTGTCCTTGATGGTCCTTACGTTGAGCGACTCACAGCAGAGACACCTGCTGCTTTTCTCGATCAGACGAATGAGTCGTATCATATCAGAGGTGCTCTTGAGGGCGATGAGGAGAAAGGGTATGTCAACGCTGGACTGGTTGCCGGATTGATTCATGATGTGCCGACGGTTGCGGAGTTGTTTACGCGCATGATGACAGAAGCGGAGGAACAGCTGAAACAAACGACGACTCGTTTTACGACATGAGCATACTGATGGACCCGTGATTCTACTTGTGGAAAGCGGGTTTTTTCATGTTTTTTTGAAAATGGGACATTTGTCCTTTTCAAGTGGGGCACGAGTAATGTCTACTCTAGTGTAGAGATTAAAGGAGGAGATGACGTGCAAGGAGTCGTGTTTGCTTTGATGAGCGGTCTGTTCATCGCCCTGCAAGGCATATTCAATGCGCGCCTTGCGACAGGCGTCGGACCGTGGTTGTCCGTATTGATCGTCCACTTTGTGGGTTTGATGGGTTGTTTAGTCATTTACAGTTTCGTACGAGACCGGAAAATCGGTGGCTTCCGTCAGTTACCGTGGATTTATGCGAGCGGTGGTTTGATTGGCGTGCTAGTCGTCGTAACGGAACTCACAGCAATCCAAAAACTCGGGATGACATGGGCGATGTGTCTATTACTCGTCGCACAGATTCTATGTGCCTTTCTGATTGATTTAAAAGGATGGTTCGGTGTCTTAAAAAAACAAGGAAATCGTGGTCAGTGGGTTGGTGTGGGTCTCATGCTTGCGGGAGTTGCGATTTTCTCACTTGTCTAAAGGGGGGAATGAACATGGAAACCGTCATTCAACAGTATGGACTGGATACGATTTTGACGGAAGAGACGCGCGCTTGGTTGCGTCAAGAAACCTTCCAAAAAGGAGAACTCCTCTGTACGACAGGGGCATCGATTGACCGGATGTACTTCATCGTCGCAGGCAAGGTCAAGATTTCTGCTGCCTCGTCAGAAGGGAAACAACGGATTCTGCGATTCAAGACACCTCTGACGGTGATTGGTGACGCCGAATTCATCAATGAACGGGAAGTGTTGAATACGGTCGAAGCGGTGACCGACGTCGAGGTGTTGAGCGTGCCATATGCGATTTTACGCGAGCACAATACGACGAACGTCTTTCTGCAATTCCTATTACGGACGATCACAGCAAAATGGTATGCCGACTCGAAATCAGCGTCGCACCATGTGTTGTATACCGTCGAGGAGCGATTTGCGGGATATTTGTTGTCGATTGCTTCTGAAGCCAGTGACAGTTTATTTTATCAGGAGATGCGGACGTCGAACTTACATGACGTCGCTGACTGGCTTGGAACGAGTTATCGTCATCTCAACCGTATCATCACGAAATTATGTGAAGAAGAGATTCTCGTTCGACGACGCGGGAAAATCATCATCGTCGATCTGGAGCGGATTCGCGAGAAGGCGAACGGTAACAGCTATGAGTAAGGAGGAACGAACATGGTAATGGGCATCGTGTGTGCCGTGTTGGCAGGGATGTTGATCAGTTTACAGACGGTACTGAATGCTCGGATGAGTGACGCGTTCGGTGCATGGGCGACAACGACGCTGGTCTTCTTCGTCGGTTTCGTCGGAGCAAGTGTCACCTATGTCCTGTTTCGTGGTGGAACGATTGGGCAAATCCAAAACGTATCGCCGCTCTATTGGTTCGGCGGACTCGTCGGTGTTGGTGTCGTCTTTTGTGTCATGCGTGGAATTCAGTTGCTTGGTCCATCCGTCGCGATTTCTGTCGTTCTGATTTCGCAGTTAAGCTTTGCTCTCGCTGTCGATACGTTCGGTTGGTTCGGTTTACCACAAATTGATTTATCGTTCGGTCAGCTCATCGGTCTCGCCGTCATGGTATGCGGGATCTTTGTCTTGAAGCGGTATCAAGTTGTGGCACCAGAAGAGAAGGCGAAGGATCAGGTAGAACGTGTTTCATGACTTATCTTTTCCATAACAATGAAACAGGTCAGCAAACAAACGTTTACTGACCTGTTTTTTTATGCATTTTTTCGAATTAGACCGTCGTCGTATCTTTCCATTCTTGCTCGATGAAGGCATCGCGACCAGAAGCAGCACGATCTTTTTTATAGTGTTCTGGATTTTTCTTATGGAAGTCTTGATGGTACTCTTCCGCTGGATAAAACTCAGAAGCGGCATCGATCCGCGTCACGATCGGTTGTTTGAAACGATTGCTTGCAGCAAGAGCGTCACGAGAAGCGATCGCTGCTTCATGCTGAGCATCCGTATGATAGAAGATTGCTGGTGCGTACTGCGTGCCGCGATCTTGGAACTGACCGTCTGCATCCGTCGGATCCGTTTGTGGCCAGTAGAGTTCGAGCAGACGCTCGTACGGGAACAGACTCGGATCAAACGTGATTTGAACGACTTCGAGATGTCCTGTCGTTCCTGTTTTAACTTGCTCGTATGTCGGGTGATCGACGTGTCCACCCATGTAACCTGATACGATTCCCTCGATTCCTGGTAATTCTTCAAACGGTGTCACCATACACCAAAAACATCCACCTGCAAATGTTGCTTTTTCCATCCGTATCTTCCTCTCCGTGGGAAATTCCCATTGTATGTCTGACAGCGAGAAAAACGAAAACGACTCCTTCGCTTGGTTGCAAAAGGAGTCGCCGCTTTTTATCAACCAAAGCTTTCGCTTTGCTGGTCGTAGCACCTTGCTATGCGCAGGTTGCTGGGACGTCATCGATCCAGATCTCTCGGTCCACTCTTGATAAGGGTATATGAAGTTGATGTCATTCGTTATCATTGTTGTGATGATACCATTCACAAAGAAAAAAAGTCAATCCTTAGGTTTCAAGGCACGTAAAACGGTCGCTCCGAGTGTTTTCGCACCAACCAACAACGCCTGTTCGTTGATCTTGTACTGCGGATGATGTTGCGGATGATTGACGCGACCGTCCGTATATCCGGAGC
Organism: Exiguobacterium sp. ZWU0009; assembly: GCF_000798935.2. Lineage (NCBI taxonomy): Bacteria > Bacillati > Bacillota > Bacilli > Caryophanales > Exiguobacterium > Exiguobacterium sp. ZWU0009. Next base: position 450,359 of record NZ_CP018057.1, read on the forward strand.
CGGTGAAGAAATAACTACCCGGTACGTGCGTTAAGTAATGTGCGAAGTCATCCGCCGCCATCATCGGTGTGAGTGACCGGACAGATGCTTCCGGTAAGAAAGAAGCGGCTTCCTGAACGAGTTTTGTCTCGTCCGGATGATTCCAAAGCGCCGGGTAACCCGTCGTGAAGTCAATCGAATAGGTGGCACCGATGCCGGCACACGTTGTTTTGGCGATAAGGTCGACTTCTTGTCGGAGCTGATGTCGTAGTGTCTCGTTGAACGTCCGAATCTCCCCGACGATGCGTGCTTCACCTGTGACGATGTTCGGAGCCGTTCCCGCATGGAAGGACCCGATCGCAAGGACAGCGGGTTCGAACGGATCGACCCGTCGACTGACAAGGTGTTGGAGGTTACAGACCAGTTGTGCACCGGCGACAAGCGCATCTTTTGTTTTGTGCGGTGCCTGGGCATGCCCGCCTTGACCGTGAACGATGATTTCGAATTCATCGATCGCGCATAATGTATGTCCTTCTCGAAAACCGATCGTACCGACCGGTAAATCATTTTCGAGATGTGTCGCGAAGATCGCATCGACGCCTTCGAGGACACCGGCTTCAATCATTTGGATCGCGCCACCGGGAAAGACCTCTTCACCATGCTGGTGGATGATTCGAATCGTTCCTTGCAATTGATCCCGTAATGGATAGAGTGTAGCAGCAAGGGCCATCACCATCGCCGTATGCCCATCGTGTCCACATGCATGCATGACACCAGGGTGAATCGACCGGAAAGCGAGTGTCGTCTCTTCTTGAAGCGGTAAGGCATCAAAATCTGCACGAACAGCAATCGTCGGACCAGGTTGTTTGCCTTCGATCGTCGCGACGACACCACGACCTCCGACGGCTGTTTCGTGAGGGATGCCCTGCTCCGCATAAAAGTTTGCAATCCGTTCTTGTGTGCGGACTTCCTGGAAAGAGAGTTCCGGATGTCGATGAAAATCACGACGTAACGCGATCATCGTGGGTTCGAATTGTTCAAGTGCTTCAAAAAGTTGAGTTTGCATCTTCAGGCTCCTTTGACGTGTGTCTTTTCGTGAAAATGGGTACAGATACAGGTAATCACGAAAGGGGATAATGAAACATGGGAGAAATCGTCGTCAACGCTGTACTTACAATCAAAGCAGGACTTGCGGATCAAGTCTTCCCGATTCTACAAACGGTCTATCATGCCTCACAAAAAGAAGAAGGGTGCTTACGTTATTCCTTACATCAATCGATCGAGGATGAGCATCAATTCATGCTGTATGAAGTGTATCGTGATGAAGAGGCACTTGAAGCGCATATCGCATCCGATCACTATAAAGCCTACCGTGAACAGATCGAGTTATACTTGATGGATCGACAAGTAACGAAATACGTCGAGATGACATTTTAACGTATTGCGATAAGAAGAGACGAACCCGTCGATTTCGACGGATTCGTCTTTTTTGTCTTACATCGATTTAAATCCGAGGAAATGCTCTTGCCAACGCGGTTCGTAAATCGAGTTGATTTGAAGTTGTGAACCGCCTGCATGGATGAAGTGTTCGCTATCGAGCATGATTCCGATATGCGATGGACCATCTGTATAAGTGTTCTGGAAGAAGACGATATCCGAGCGTTTACCGCTTGTAATACTCGTCCGGCGATTCGTAAAGAAAGCACCGTACCAGTAGCCACGAACGTTCGTCCGACCACCGTATTTTCCAGCCTTGTTCGTCGCGTAGTGAATCAAACCGGAACAGTCAAAACCACCGTTCACGGCATCTTGCGAACCCCATGTGTATGGTGTGCCGATATGTTGGACTGCTGCTTGGATCAGCTTTTCACCACGCGTATTATTCTTTTTAACGACCCGTTTATCGGACGTGATCGTCACAGCGGATACAGGAAGATAAACAGGTGTCCAGCCTGACTGGATGACATAGAAGTTTCCGACTCGATGACGCGGATAAACCCGTTTGCCTTGTTCAACGAGTCCGCTGCCTTTTGGACTTGTCGGACTCGCAAAGAACGACGTCGTCTGTTTGACCGTATAGATTTTCGCCCGGTCGATCGCTTTTTGTGTCAGTCCCATATCGGGTTTGCTCGTGCTGATATAAGGGTTGAGGACGTAACCGGTTTGACCATTTGCCAGGCGAACTTGCCAAAAGTCATCATCAATTGATTTTAGACCAATTAATTTCGTCCCTTTCTTCAAATAGGCAGCTGGGCGACTGTAAGCAACGTCGGCAGAGAAGAGTGGCGTCTGGTCCAGATGGACATAAAATGTCGTGCCTTTTTTTGCTTTTGCCGTCGGCTTGTTCAGTCCGATACGACTCGAATCGACGAAACCAAAGGTGTTTTTATATTTGACGCGTGTATAATAACCGCTTTTTCCGTAAATCGAAATCGAGGTCCCTTTTTTTAATGTACCGATTTTTTTACCCGATAGTTTTGCCTGCGAACGAATGACGACATCGTCTTCCGTCACGTAGCGTTGACCAGTGACGTCATACAGATCCGGCTTTTTCGTGACGAGATCCGTCGTCTTGACGTAACCGTAGACCGATCCTTTTTTCAAGCGTGTGTAACTGCCTCTTGTTCCGTAAATCGTTAGCTTATCAGCTCGTTTGACGGAATACATGATTTTGCTCTTCGTCGACGCAGATGTGTAGACGGACAAGTTGCGTTTCGCGTATCGTGTCCCGGTTGATGCATAGACTTTTCCAGTACCGAGATCAGCTGTCTTGACGTAAGCATGAACTCCACGGAAGATGATCCGGCTATAGGCACCGCTTGTGCCATACACCGTCAGCAGCGTATTCGTTTGATGTTGCTTTAAGACAGGACTTGAAGATTTGGCATCCGAATAGATCGGTGTAGCACGCTGAACATAGAGGCGTGCAGTCTTCGGATAGTATTTCAATGTACCAAGATGTGCCGTCAGCACATAGGCATACTCGTCGTTTCGTTTGATTCGTGTAAATGAACCCTCGATGCCGTACGTTTGAAGCGAAGTATTCACAGGAAGCGATTGTACGACTTTTCCTTTCGTAGTCGCAGTAGCATAGACCGTCGTCTGCTGTTGGACGTAACGTAGCCCTGTTTCCGGATGGTTCACGATCTGCGCATCTGCTAAATCAGCCGTCAATATGAAGGCATAACCCGTTTTAGTCGCCACGCGTGTAAAAGTACCCGTCGTACCGAACGTTTCAAACGCTTGATTTTGAACGACGACTGTCTTCGTGCTTGTCGTCTTCGGTTCAACGAAAAGGGAAGTCGCTCGTTTGGCATAACGCAGACCCGTTTCCGGGTAATTTTCGACCTGCGCATCAGCTAAATCAGTTGTCAATACGAAGGCGTAACCCGTTTTAGTGGCCACGCGTGTGAAAGTCCCCGTCGTACCGAACGTTTCGAATGCTTGATTTTGAGTGACAGCTGACTTCGCGCTCGTCGTCTTCGGTTCAACGAAAAGAGAAGTCGTTCGTTTGGCATAACGCTTTCCAACTAATTTCGGAAGTTGCTCGAGTTGTGCCGTCGGTACGTAGACGTATTGTTCGTTCCATTTCAGACGCGTGAACGTGTCGAAAGTGCCGTATGTATCGATTCGCTGATAGGCAGGAAGTGGCGTCACGACGGTGGGATCAAATGGTGAAGCAACTAATGAGAGTGGACTTTTCGACATCAGCGTAGCTTGTTTTTGAAAGACAGGTGCTGTTTGCGTTAACGCGTTTGTTGCGACATACGCAGTACCTTCTTGCCAACTGACACGAGTGAAGTCACCGTCCGTGCCGAGTGTCTTCAATGTCGTTCCTGCTGGTAGTTGTTGAATGATCGTTGTGGAATCAGCCGTTTGTAGCAACGCAGCATCCTCGTTCAAATAAGCTATCCCGGTCGTCTCGGTGACTGTTTGTGTTTCTACCGTCGGTTGAGCAGGTGGCGATTCAGCGAAAGCGGGTGCGGGTAAAACCGAGCTCAACATCAACGTTGCGGCAAGTCCAGCAACATGAGCAGTCCATTTTTTCATCAAGAGGTTCACTCCAATTCTTAAAATTTGTCATTATGGATAGTGTAGCATGCGCTTGTTTAAAAATTGATAAAAATCAAAAAAATAGGAGATTGCCCATAAAAAAACGGTATGCCTCAGCACACCGTTTGAAGTCATATGTTAGTTATCTTCTTCGTGATCCACTTGCCATTCCCAGTCAAGCATGCCGTAAATCAAGGAATCGCGCCAGTGGTCTTCGAGATAGACCGTCTCGCGAAGCTGTCCTTCCTTCGTCATGCCGACTTTTTGGAGGACTCGCTCAGAAGCGACGTTCCGCGGATCACACGTCGCTGTGATTCGGTGCAATTCTAGTTTTTCGAAACCGAATTGGAGAAGGAAAGAGGCAATCGACGTCGCATATCCATTCCCCCATTCATCGGGTGAGAGGACGTATCCGATTTCGGCGATTTTATTTTCAACGTCTGTGATGACGAGTTCACCGGCACCGATGACGACGTCGCTTGGAAACGTCACAGCAAAAACATACCGACGTCTTGGTGTCTCGAGTTCACTTTCGAGTGCATCGTGCAGGAATTGTTTCGTATCCGTCTCGGAATTCGGACCCCATGACTGGAATTGACTGACGATGGGTTGTGATGCATAGGCGTGAACGGCTTCTACATCTTCTGGTGTAAAACGACGAATCCGAAGTTGATCATTGATTTTATAACGCATGCAGCATCCTCCTCTTTCAGATGAAGTCACTTTGATTCTATTTGACAGATGGGGAACGGATTCCTGTTTGACATAGGAAAAAGGGCGTGCTAGGGTGGTTGTATCGAATGGAATAGGGAGTATCCTCTAGGGTTCCGTACGGCTGGACCGAGGGAGGAACATGGACGTTTGTCCATGCAACGGAGGGATAAAAGCCCGGGAGTAAAGCGAATCGTCTCGCTTACTCCCGGGCTTTTTCATTTGAATTTACCTATCAGGAGGCAATTACTATGGCAAAGTATTGGATTGGCATCATCGTCGCAGCGTGTTTTGAAGTCGGCTGGGTCATTGGATTAAAACATGCGGCAACACCACTTGAGTGGGCTGCAACGATCGTCTGTATCATCGTTAGCTTTACCGTGCTAATTAAAGCGAGTAACCATTTACCAGTCGGAACGGTCTATGCTGTCTTCGTCGGTCTCGGAACAGCAGGAACGGTCGTGACGGATATCGTGTTATTCGATCAAGCCGCTTCCGTGATGAAATTAGCATTGATTGCTGTCTTACTCGTCGGCGTCATCGGTCTGAAGTTAGTCAGTGGAGAGGAGAAATCAGCATGAGTTGGATTTATTTAATCATTGCCGGAATCTTTGAGATGTTTGGTGTCGTCTTAATCAATACGTTCAATCAAAATAAGAATGCGAAGAATCTACTGTTGATGGGAACAGGATTCGGACTCAGTTTCCTATTCTTAACGCTTGCAATGAATGGTTTACCGATGGGAACGGCGTATGCGGTATGGACGGGAATCGGAGCAGCGGGCGGTGCGATTCTCAGCATGGTGCTCTATAACGAATCAAAAGACTGGAAACGTCTGGTCTGCATAGGACTCGTCTTAAGTGCGACAATCGGTTTGAAACTTGTCGGCGAATGATCGTTTCATGTCAAACAGATGACGTTTTAATAGAACGCATTTTTTTTGGCATATTTTAACGCAAAAGAGGAAATACTCCTTATAGAAGTCACGCATGACAAATCGTGTTAATAAGGGGAGAACATCCATGAAAACGAAACAATATATCGGAACGTTCTATTCAGAGGAAGAATTGATCTCAAAAATGGACGAATTACACATTCAAGGACATCGGGAGGAAGACTTTTACGTCATCGTCAAGGAAAAGTCGAACATCGCACTCGTCCGTAGTCAGATGGATGCAGAGATCGCGACGACGAAACCGTCTTGGATTGATCGGATTCGTGGGAACAAAGGTCGTGATCAAGAAGTCGATGATCTGTTCGGATCACTTGATCTATCAGATAATGAGATCGAACAACGAAAAACGGAAGTCGAAGGTGGGGGATTCGTTCTTCTGCTTGAAGTCCAAGATATTCAGTTCGATCCACATTTAAATACAGACAATACACATCCTGATGTAAAGGTCCGTTATGGTAGTGGTGAAGAGACGCATACGTCATCAGATGTGAATTCCAACGCACAGCTCGGCTCAGGTAATCCGCTTGATATTGATAAAGATTCGAAAGAAGAACATGCAGAGATTGATCTGCATCGTGCCGGTACCGATAAGATGCCACAAGATGAGCAGGCAATCGATCATTCGAAAAAGCTCGACGGGAACCGGGAACCGGATATCGCGATGCGTCGGGATGACGATTTCCGACGTCCGGAAACAGAACGCGAGGAAAAAGAACATGATGCAACGCAAGACGGTGAAGAACATCGTCAATCGAAACATCAATCAGATGACATCGCCAAGCAAGACCATGGAAATAATTTAGACCGCTAAAATAATAGACTGGAATCACGTTTTAGGGGCACCATCAAAGAAGGTACTTTTCGGATCAAATCCGAAAAGTACCTTCTTTTTGTATAGAGATTAAACGAGAATCGTCTCGTCTTATTTATGATCCGGATTTGATCCTGTACGCACGTTAGCGTTCAATTGATCAATCGCTTGGATATCAACGTCTGACAGGCTGAAGTCAAAGACATCGAGATTTTCGCGAATGCGGCTTGGCGTAACGGATTTCGGAATCGCAACGATGTCGTGTTGCAGGTGCCAACGGAGGACGACTTGAGCCGGCGTTTTCTGATGACGATCGGCGATATCGACGATGACCGGATGCGTCAACGCGTCGCGTCCTTTCATCAACGGACTCCAGGCTTCGACGACGATACCGTGCTTACGGCAAAAATCTCGGATTGCTTCTTGGCTGAGGAACGGATGGAGTTCGATCTGATTGACAGCAGGAACAATCGATCCTTCGGCTAAAATCCGTTCCAAGTGAGGAATATGGAAGTTCGAGACACCGATGGCACGCGTCTTTCCTTCTGCATAGAGATGTTCGAGCGCCCGCCATGTCTCGACATAACGATCTTCTTTTGGCATCGGCCAATGAATCAGATACAAATCGACGTAATCAACACCAAGCTTTTGTAGACTCGTCTCGAAAGCGGCAAGTGTTTCTTCGTAGCCGTGATCAGAATTCCAGACTTTCGTCGTCAGAAAGATCTCTTCCCGGGAGATGCCCGAGTCACGAAGGGCGCGACCGACGCCTTCTTCGTTCTCGTAAATCATCGCCGTATCGATTGAACGATACCCGGCGCGGAGTGCTTCGCTGACCGCTTCATATACTTCTTTTTCTGGTACTTTAAAGACACCATATCCGAGTTGGGGCATGCTGATGCCGTTATTTAACGTAATCTGTTGCATCGATTCATCGACTCCTTTGTAGTAAATTCTTCTCTTTTCTAGTGTACGCGCTCCTCTTGTAAAAATCGAATGATTGCCGAAGTGAGTTCTTTTGCGTATACTGAGCGATAACAAATATTAGGAGGCGATTCTGTGATTCGACAAGCTGTTTTACAATACATACATGAGGAACACGCACTGGATCAACTCGAAGAAGTGATAGGCGATCGTTCAGCAGTCCTGATTCATGGACGTCAAGCCTATGAAGCAGCCGCTTTTGCTTTACCAGAATTACCACGTCTTTTATTTGAAGGACATTGTACAGATCAACAGGTGGAAGCTTTCAAACAAGCATGTGCTCCGTACGATGTGATTCTTGCACTCGGAGGTGGGAGTGTCATCGATACGGCAAAACAGGTCGCGTTTCAATTACATCGACCGATTGTCGTCATTCCGACGATTGTCTCGAACTGTGCTCCGTGGACTCCGCTGAGTGTCATGTATAACGAAGAGGGACAGTACATCCGATTTGATACGTTCCCCGTCGTGATTGAAGCGCTTTTACTCGATCATCGGATCATCGCAGCAAGTCCGTATGATTATTTCGTAGCGGGGCTCGTCGATACGCTAGCGAAGTGGTATGAAGCACGTGCCTTAAGCGGATCATCGGCTGAGGATCCCGTCATCGAGATGGCACTCCGGACAGCTGAGCGTTGTAAGGATCTTATCTTGTCGACGACTATAACGGAAACGCGTTTTCGTGAGTATCCTGTTGAAATCCAACATCTCGTCGAAACTGTCATTCCGTTAGCCGGGAGCATTGGCGGTTTTGGTGACGCGGCGACGCGTGGTGCAATCGGACACGCAGTGCATAACGCGTTGTCTCCTCATCCAGAAACGCATGCGTTTTTACATGGGAGTAAGGTCGGTTACGGACTACTTGTTCAGGAAAAGCTACTCGGACATGATGATGATTATGTAGAGTTGCGTGACTATCTTCTTGCACAAGAGCAGCCGACGGCACTCGCAGATTTCGCATTGTCGCTCGATGTCGTCGAAACACTTGCTTTACGGACAGCGCAAGAGGAACTATGCCGTCTGTTGCGTCCGATCGTGTCAGCAGAACAACTAGTGGATGCTATCACACGTAACGAGACGGTTTCTGTTTCGACGACTTAACATAAAAATACGCACATGGACCGAATCATCAGACGGTCCATGTGCGTATTTTATTGTGCTTTTGCAAAGCGAGCATAAGGAGCAGGGCGACCGAGTAAGTATCCTTGACCAAGATCAAAGTCGAGTTCGCGGCAAAGATCGAGTTCTTCTTGCCGTTCGATGCCTTCCGCTAAGATTTGAATTCCCATTTCTCGTGTCAGATGACGGGCTTTTCGTAAAAAGGCTTCGTTTTCTGAGTTCGTATCGCAGTGATCGATGAAGGAACGATCAATTTTAATATAATCCGGTTGAAGCAAGGACAACATATCGAGTGTCGAGAAACCAGCGCCGACATCGTCCAGTGCTACTTGAATGCCTTGCTTCTTATACTGTTCGAAGACGTGTTTCAAATGGTTGACGTCTTCAATTTTTTCCGTTTCGACGACTTCGAAGACGAGCCGACTCGGATCGACTTGATAACGTTCGACAATCTCAAACGTATGGCGCAGGCAGTACTCCGGATTATAGATCGTCGAAGGGAGAAAGTTGATGAACGTTTTTGTTGTGCCACCGATATGATGCGTCGCACGGATGGCTTCTTCACGCGCCCGCTGATCAAGACGGGAATGAAGTCCCATCTTCGAGGCCGTCGAAAACAAGACACCAGGCGAGATAGGCGTGTTATCATCTGCTGCTCGCAATAAGGCTTCGTTCGCGACGAGCACGTTGCGCTGGATATCATAAATCGGTTGTAGATGGCTCGTCATGACCCCATGCTGGATGAAATCGATCGCTGACCGATGCTTCAGTTGTTCTAGAAGTGCTGAAGCTAGGATGGGTGCTGTCACGTAACGTGATTGTGTGGCGCGACACGAGACCGGATAATCCGCTACACGTAAGAGTGATGTCAATAACTGTTCGAGCTGTTCGAACGATTGATAGGAATAGATTTCTGGCGTTGGTGATTGAATATGGAGTGCTCCCGCTTCAACAAAACGGATTGATGTCGTACATTCGGCGCAAGGATGCCACATAAAGGGATGTCCACCTCTCAATACATCGAAAAAAGATGTATTTATTAAATTGGTTAAATTCTTTACCCTAAGAGAAAAAGAAATTAAACCTATTCTTCATAATCATTGACCTCATACAAAAAAGAGAAGGGACGACGGACACATTTCCGTACGTTCTCTTCTCTATCGGTTACATTCTTTTATTGTGAAGTGTAAACAAACCAGAAAGCGAGATGCAAGATAGCGGCTATTGGAACGAGCCATTGGAACTTCGCTTTCCGTGTCTTGTGCCGAACTGTGTACATACCAATCCAAGAACCGAGCGCACCACCGAGGAAAGCAATCGTCAATAGTGTCGCTTCGGGTGTTCGGTAAGCATGTTGCCGCGCCCGACGTTTATCCTGCCACATCGAGACAAATCCGATGAGTGTCAGGAGGAGGTAATACCCTAAGATGATCCTCATGAAAAATGACTCCTTTTCTAACGTTCGGCGCCACCACCGCCGGAACTTCCGCCACCACCGCGACTGCCACCATTTCCACCGCCACCACGCATGATCGCGGAGAAGATGTTCAAAATTGCAAAGAAGAACATACCACCGGTGAACTTCATATCGAGGAACAATAAGATCAGTAATCCAGCACCGATCAGAATCTTCGTCCAAAGTGGAAGTCCGTCGTCATTTTGTGTTTTCGGAGGATCCTGTGATTCAAGTGACTGATCCTTTGAAATGACACTGACGACCGCTTTATACGTTTCGGACGCTGCTTTTCCATACTCACCGTTTTCCTTGTAAGGAACCGCATATTGATCGAGGATACGTCCGGCTGTGATGTCTGTCAGAATCCCTTCAAGTTTATAACCGACCTCGATCCGGAATTGGCGATCCTTTTCATTCGGAGCGACGACGACAAGAACACCATTGTCTTTTCCTTCTTGACCGATGCCTTGGCGCCGAAACGTTTCATTGGCGTAAGAGCTTAAATCCTGTCCCTTTAGATCGGGAACCGTCTTGAGGACGACTTGTGCCGTCGTATATTGTTCGAGTTCTTGACCGAGTTGCGCGAGTTCGGCTTCTTCCGAAGGGGTGAGCAGCTGAGCATCATCCTGAATGAAGAACGTTGCTCCCGTTCGTTCTGAAACGGCACTAGCTGTCGGAACGAAGAGGAAGAAGACGAGGAACGCGCTCAATAGAAGTCGCGTCCACCGCCGAATCATTTCGAATCACTGTTAAAGTCGACAGTCGGATTTTCTCGGTCGCTGTCTGAAATCTCGTAATATGGTTTTTTCTCGAATCCGAAGGCGGATGCGTAGAGTGCCGTTGGGAAGCTCCGACGTTTTTTGTTATAAAGCGTCACGGCATCGTTGTAATCCTTGCGAGCGATCCCAAGACGATTTTCTGTTCCTTCCAGCGTGTCCATCAAGGATTGGAATCGTTCGCTTGATTTTAGTTCTGGATAAGTCGTCTGCAAGGCAATCAATCCGCGAAGCGAAGACGTGACTTGTTGGTCGGCTTCAATCCGCTGCTCGGTTGACGCAGCGCGCGCAAGACCAGCTTGAGCTTCAGCGACTTTTCCGTAGACTTTTTCTTCTTGACCTGCGACACCTTTGACGGTTTCGACGAGGTTCGGAATTAAATCCGCACGACGCTTGATCTGGTTATCGACTTGTGACCATTTATTCGATACATCTTCTTCTACATTGACGAGGCTGTTGTATTGTCCGATTGCTAAAAAGGCAATCACGACGACGACAACGACTCCGATGATTAATGGGAGTTTTGATCGACTCCGACTTCTGCGTGCCATATGGCGTTCACTCCTTTAAGTATGTCTCATCCCTATATACCCTTAACCGAGTGAATTAGTTTCAAAAAAATAAAAAACCGTCAGCTAAAATAGCTAACGGTTAGGACTTACATGTAGACGATGACAGCTAATACGGCTGCCAAGACGAGACGATAGATCGCGAACGGAACGAGTTTGATCTTGTTGATCAGCTTCAGGAAGAAGCGAATCGATAAGAGGGCAAACACGAACGACGCAACGAAACCGACGGCATAGAAACCGAAGTCGCCTGGATTAATATTATCCCAGTTCTTAACGAACGAGAGGAAACTAGCACCGAACATGATCGGTACAGCCATGATGAATGTAAAGTCAGCTGCCGTCCGGTGATTCATCCCGAGGAAGACCCCTCCGGAAATCGTTGAACCGGAGCGGGAGAAGCCAGGCCAAAGGGAAATACATTGGAACAGACCGACGAGTGCTGCTTGGCGATATGTAATCTGATCAAGCGATGTTGTTTTCGGTTCCTTTGGTCCGAGTTTATCGGCTGCGATCATTAAGAGGGCACCGACAGCAAGACCGATGATGACCGTTTCAATCGAGAAGAGGTTCTCATCGATGAAGTCTTCGAATAACAACCCGAGAACCGCAGCTGGTAGAAGACCGATCAAGACGTGACGTAGCTTTAACTTGTGTGTCCCTGATGCGTCGTGTTCTCCTTCGATTTTATATAAACCGATCAGGCTAAAGAGGCGTTTCCAAAAGACGACAATGACCGCAAGAATCGATCCGAGCTGGATGACGATCTTAAAGGTGTTTGCGGAATATTTACCGAGAAATTCCGTTGTTTGTAACCACATGTCATCAACGATGATCATATGACCTGTGGAAGAGACTGGTGCAAATTCCGTCATCCCTTCGACGAAACCGAGCAAGAGCGCTTTTAAAAGTTCAATGATTGTCATGGTAATCTCCTTCTATATGATGTGCTATGTAAAAACATATCATGTTTTATTCTTGTGAGATAGAACTAATTGGAATATCGGGCGCAGGTCTGAGAGACGATTGGATGTGTAAGACGCGTTGTACGATTTAAATTCGTTTGGATAAGATAATAGATGGATTTAGATTTCATCGGATAGATCAGGAAATTCGATCATTTCCATTCATACTAAAACAGTATGAAAGAAAAGGAAATCTTTCTGTTAGGACACAAGGTCAGAAAAACTTCAAATCGATTGGTTTCACTGGAATATGCCTGGATCTACAAAAAGAAAAACGAGCAGGAGACGATATCGTCCACTACTCGTTTTGCAACAGGCTCATCCTAAAGCGACGTCAAGAATCATCATGACAGTAAAACCGACCATCAGACCAAGTGTTGCTAAATCGGATCCGTTCTCTGCTTGTGATTCCGGAATCAATTCTTCGACGACGACGAAAATCATCGCACCAGCGGCGAAGGATAACGCATACGGTAGAAGCGGTTGAACGAAGAAGACGGCAGCCGCTCCAACCATCGCGGCAATCGGTTCGACGATCGCTGACAATTGACCGTAATGAAAGGCGCGCCGGCGCGACATCCCTTCACCGCGTAATGGGATCGATAGGGCAGCTCCCTCCGGCATGTTCTGAATGCCAATACCGAGTGCGAGGGTCAAGGCACCGGCGACGGTCGCCCCGTCCATGTTCAAGGCGGCGGCACCGAAAGCGACACCAATCGCAAGACCTTCGGGAATGTTGTGCAACGTGATCGCAAGAAACAGCAACGTCGTTTTCTTGAGTCCTGTCGAAGGACCTTCCGCTGTCTCGAGTGGTGCGGATAAGTGCAAATGCGGTGTAACGAAGTCGAGGAGACGGACGAAAAATCCACCGGCGAGAAAACCGATGGCGGCAGGAATCCAAGCGATTCCACCATCCTGCTCCGTGAACTCGATCGCAGGAGCAAGCAGCGACCAAAATGATGCGGCAATCATGACGCCAGCAGCAAAACCGAGCATCATGTTCATGACGCGTTTTTCAATCGTCGTAAAGACGAAGACGAGTGCCGCACCAAGTGCGGTTAACCCCCACGTCATCATTCCGGCAAGCAATGCTTGCACGACGACGGGGAGGGAAGTAAACCAATCCAACATGACTATTCCTTCTTTCCGGGCACGATTTAAAGCATCCATCTGTATGAGAGCTTACCCGTTTTCGATCCGGACGATTCGTGTGAAGGGAATTTCAATGACTTCACGTCCGCGCAGAAAGAGAACGGAACGTTCGGGTTCTAGTCGTTCCACGAAACCGACGACCGTCACGTAGCTACTTTCCTTATAATACGTGATTTCAAGTTCGTTTCCTTCTATTAAAGCTTCTTGAAGCAGAAAGTGCCATGATTCTTGCAACTGTTCATCAATTTCAGGCAAGTCGAGCTGATGCATCTGGACATAATATTCCCGCAACAGTTGCAAATGTTCCGGCATGAGAAAAGGAATCCATTTTAAATTTCCTCGATCACGATACGCTGTCATGAAGATCACCTCCCGGATGACCGCCGACGAAACGAAGACGACGTTTGGCGACACTCGTATCAAGAAACGAGACAGCGAGGCGAATCGTTCCTTTTCCGTAGCGGAGGTTGACGACATCCATTGCTTTTAATAACCGTCGTCGTTTCCAGAGCCGCGCATTATCCTCGAACAAAGACAACTGTAAGGTGCCTTGATCGGCAGTCAAATGCCCCACTGCGACGGATAAAAAACGAACAGGTTCTCCGTCGAGCCAATTCGGTTCGAATAATTGTAAGACGTGACGCAGAATGATTCGTTCATCGGATGTCGGATAAGGCAACCGCACTTGACGGGAGAAACCACTTCGGACGACGTTTCGAGAATAGCGGACGCCGATGTGAACGGTCCAGCCGACTTGATTCGAAAAGCGACAACGTGCGGCAACATCCTGCACGAGTTCATTGAGCACATTCCGAATGCGTTCGAACTGATAATAGTCCTGCATTAAGGTCACACCGTGTCCGATCGTCCGTTGAGGGGCTTTCTCGAACAGATGACGAGGCGCAAGAAGTGTCGGTGACGCGTCAAGACCCCAAGCGTGGTGCCATAGTTCGGCACCGATGACACCGAATCGTTCGTGCAACTCTTCGACAGGGCGCATGGCAAGATCACCGATTGTTTCAATCCCCATCATCTGCAGATGTTGTTCCATACGGTGTCCGACCCCCCACATCTTCCGAATCGGAAAATCATGAAGACGTCGTGCGACGTCGGCATATCCACATCGCGCGATGCCTTCTTTTTTCCCGATTAAATCAAGGGTCAGTTTCGCGATGACGTTATTTGGACCAATCCCGATCCGGACGTGGATGCCGGTCTGTTTCAGGATCGCTTCTTTAATTTTGAGGGCAGCTTGCAGGTCGGAACCAAATAGGCGATCGGTTCCGGTCATGTCAATGAAGCTTTCGTCAATCGAATAGACGCGGATCGCTTCAGGTGGGGCGAATTGGTGCAGGACATCAAGGACACGAATTGACGTCTTCATATAAGCGAGCATGCGTGGTTCGACAAGTTGAATCGTGCGACGAACAGCGTATGGCAATTGCTCGATTTCATATAGTCGACCGGCTGTCTTGATTCCTAGTGCTTTTAAGGCAGGGGTGGCAGCGAGAATGACGGATCCGCTTCGCTTTAAATCGGAGACGACCGCTAGGCGTGTCGTCAAGGGAGGGAGATTGCGATACTGGCATTCACAGCTGGCGTAGAAGGACACACTGTCGACGCAAAAAATCCGTTTATCTTGTGGTAAAACGACGGAAGGAAACATCTGAATCACTCCTTTACATAAAAGAACGTATGTTCTTATTTTGGTTTCCTTGACTATAGCATGGTCTCAAAGTGTCTCAAAATAAAAACTGTTGGAAAAAGGGGAATTCGAACGACTTTCCCTCATATAAAAGAAGTTTGATACACTAAGGGTGAGAAAAAAGGGGGAACCTTCATTGAAAGAGACCAATATCCGTTTACCAGAATTACCGAAAACGCTTCAGCTAGAGACCTTCGATCAAGTCGAAATCGATGACCCGTATCTGAAAGGAGCGCGTTATGAGAAAGAGTCGATGCCAAGTGAACTGACAGAACGTATCGATGCCTATCAAGTGTGTTTTCAAAATGTCTCGTTCGCGAATCTCACCTTTGACCGTGGCTCGTTCGAAGATATCCATTTTGAGCAGTGTGACTTAACGGGATGTCACTTCCAAGAAACTCGTTTTCACCGTGTATCCTTCGTCGGATGCCGGATGACGGGTGTTCAGTTCGAAGATTGTACGCTGGACCATTTGACGATTCAGGAAGGACTTGCGGATTACGCACAGTTCATTCGCAGTACGGTCCGTCACCAACACTGGAGCGAAACGACGATGAAAGAAGCGCAGTTCTTCGAAGTGAAACCGACCCAGTGGAAACTCGAAGCGGTCCGGCTTACCGATAGCCAGTGGATTGAAACACCGTTAAAAGGTCTCGATCTCCGGCAGACGGAACTCTCTGGTATTACGATTGATCCGCGATTTTTACCGGGTGCTGTCATTACGGAAGAACAGGCAGTCGCCTTTGCTCGATTATTAGGGTTGGTCATTCCATAAAAAAAAGTCTCTTTTCGATGGATTTCGAAAAGAGACTTTTTGTTTGTTCTTAAAATGACATCGTTTCGCCATCCTCTGGAATGAGGAAATGGGCAGAGAGATGGAAAGCAGTTAAAAAGTCAGCAATCATATCACGTCGCAAGAGACAGTGGTTGACGGACTCGAGGTGCGAGACGATGATCGTCGCTTCCGCCGCCGCTTCGTGTACGGCAAGGAGATCACGCTGTGACATCGTGATCGGCTCTCCGGTCAAGAACTGGGCGGCTCCACTGTTGACGACGATGATATCGGGTGTATGTTGTTCGATTGCATGCGTGACCTCGTCACACCAGATCGTATCACCTGCGATATAAAGTGTTGGTTCGTCCGGATGGGTGAGGACGAGCCCAGACACACGTCCCATCCGTTCGCCGATTTCACCGACACCATGCTGTCCACCTGTTCGATGGATTTGGATATCACCAATCGTCACACCAGAATCGAAGGAAGAAACGTTCGTGAAGCCGGCTTCTCGGATTTGCTGCGCGTCTTCTTCTTGCTGCGCATAGAGTGGCAAATGCTTTGGTAATAGTTGTTTAGCTGCATCATCGAAATGATCAGCGTGCAGATGTGTGACGAAGATGGCGTCAGGATCGAGCAGTGTATTGACATCGACCGGTAAGTCGACGAGTGGATTGGCGACGGCATTCGGTGTTTGACCGAAGGGAGGCAAGCTGCCTTTTTCGCCGAGGAACGGATCGATCAGTAAGACTTGATTGGCATACGTGACGACGAGCGTTGCATTACGAATTTGTTGAATATCCATTAGGTTCATCCTCTCTCAATGACTCGGATTGACTATTCCCCGTCTGGCATTCAATGAATCCTATCGCAAGCGTTTCTCCATCGCCATGACGTCGACATATTCGCCGTTCAACTGTCCTTGCTCCTTAAACGTTCCGACGATCCGGAACCCGGAGCGGATATAGAGTTTTTGTCCGATTTTATTGAACGGGAAGGTGAAGAGAATGAGTTTATGCATCTGATGATCGCGCGCATGTTGCTCAGCCGTTTCAAGCAAGCGTGTACCAATCCCTTGTCCACGATGAGTCCGGGTGATATAAACCGAAATCTCACCGACGGATGCGTAGACAGGACGCGGATTATACGGATCGAGGGAAATGAAGCCGAGGACACCTGTGTCATCTTCAGCGACATATCCGGCATATCGATCGGTGCGTTCCGCATACCATTGGGTCATGAAGGATAAGTCCTTTTGGTCGGTTTCAAGCGTTGCGATCCGATCTTCAATGCCTTCGTTATAGATGGCGAGAATCGCTGGTAAGTCGTGTTCCGTTACGGGACGAATATGCATGACGCTCACTTCCTCATCGCTTTTCCTTCATTATATCGGTTACGTATCAATGTAGTGATATGTTTGTGCGATAAGAAAAGCACTGATTCCCTTCATATGAAGGAAAACAGCGCTTTTATCGATCTTAAGAGACCGTTGACGTCTCATTCTCGTAAATCGGAACCCAGCCGTCTGTCGTGACGAAGATCCGAACAGCGACGACTTTACGATCGTCTTGAAGCGTAAAGTAGTGGCGTGTGTTAACAGGAACGGAGATTAAATCACCAGGGTTGAGTTCGATGTTATAGTAGCCGACTTCTTCGTCTTTGATCGCAAAAACGCCGTGACCGCTGACGATGAAACGAACTTCATCATCCGTGTGATGATGTTCTTTCTGGAAGTTGACGAGCAACTCATCAAGGTTCGGTGTCGTATCCGAAAGTGAGATGATATCAGCTGTCTGATACCCACGACGTTCTGATACGTCTTTGATTTCGGGAGCGAACGTATCGAGAATCGTTTGTTTGTCTGCATCCGTCAGTGTGAAGTTCTCAACGAGAGGCGCTGGAAGTTTCGAAACGTCCCACTGTTCGTAAAGAACGCCGCGTGACGCAAGGAAGTCAGCGACTTCCGTTTGATCCGTATACCGTGTGTTTGTTTCTTGGAATAAGACTGTTGCCATGAGATAATTCCTCCTTTTAATGAATGGATTGACGGCATGATTGCAACGTCAACGTGTAATTGAATAAAAACTCGAAGGCTTCGAGGTGTTTCTTTGCTTCAAAGGCGGTCGGTGCCCAGACCGTGATCCCGTGATTGCGGATCAGGACGGCACCACTGTCCGCTGTGACATGCGGTGCAAAAGCAGCGGCAAGTGTCGGGATGTCCGCATGATTTGGAATGATCGGCACCGTGACCGTTGCATCTTCTTCCCACTTACCGAGTGCCTTGATGATTTCCTGTCCGGAAAAGGTGATACTGCCTTGATCGCCATAGAGTTCCGAAATCACATTGTTCGCAATCGTATGGACATGCAGGGAACAACCAGCGTCCGTTCGATTGAACACCTCGACATGGAGCAATGTCTCAGCGGAAGGACGCCCAGATTGCTCACCAATTAATTGACCGGTCGTATCGACATGAACGAAGTCGTCAGGAGTCGTCTGCCGTTTATCTTTTCCGCTTGCCGTCACAAGGAATTCAACCGGGACACCGGACGTCCGAATGGCGAGATTGCCACTCGTACCAGGAAACCAATCGCGCGCCGCAAGCTCTTGTTTGATGGCGCGTAGCTCTTCATACCGTCGCATGAATGTCATGTTGTCACCTCCGCTCGTGTTAAATCATGAACGATATCGTGGAACGTCTCAAACGGTGTATAGGCGATATCGTTCTCTTCACACAACGTGATCAGATAATCACGGGCATAGACACGATCCGCTTGTTTCGCGAGTTCGAAGTCCGTTACCGAATCACCGATGACGATGATGACGTCACCGTCTTTGCGCAATGTCCGGACAACGGACGTTTTACAACAGCCGCACCCGTTCGTGCAATGGGCATCGCAGGCGTTTGGCCAATCGATATGGACGAATGGACCACTGAAATCGGCGACGTTACAGTAAATCTGTTCTTGTTCAAGGAATGGCGCTAAGATTGGTTCGACGAAAAAGTCCATTCCACCGCTGACGATCGAAAAATCGATTCCTTGACGACGACTGTACTGAAGTAACTCCGAAAATCCGTCGCGAATGACTGCACGCTCCAACAAAAAGTCAAGATAGGCTGTTTTTCCGTCAGACGGCAGAAGTGCGAACATTTGCCCGACACCACTCTGAATCGATAGCGTCCGGTCGAGTACGCCGCGTTTCAACGGTTCGAAGTCACTCGCTGGCGCAAATTGTTGCATGAGTGCGATGATGTTATCCTGTGTCGTCACCGTACCGTCGAAGTCACAAAGAATCCGTACGGTCATGACTTGATCCCCCAAGCGTCGAGGGCGATCCGTAATTCTTCATGACGCGATGCTGCCGCCGATAGGGATTCATTTGCGAGTGCCGCATCGAGTGCCTGACGGAAAGCAATGACACCAGCCGCAGCACCTTGCGGATGACCATGTACGCCGCCGCCGGCGTTGATGACGGAATCGATACCGAAGTCCCGTACGAGTTGAGCGACGAGTCCAGGATGAATACCAGCTGAAGGAACCGGGAAGATCGATTTCGTCTGACCGAGACGGGTCGCTTCGACCGCGATGCCACGAGCGACATCCTTTGGCAAAGCGACATTGCCGTAAGGAGACGAGAATAGCGTCAAGTCTGCTCCAGCAGCACGCGGTAATGTGCCGAGTAAGACAGGAGCTGCGACTCCGTGATTCGGGCTAGCGATCAACGCACCGCTATATGCTGGATGATTGAAGATCGGAACGTTGATTTCCGGATCACTCGCCAGTTCGCGTAAGACGTCGAGTCCGTATGTGAAGGTATTCAGCAAGAATGCGGTCGCTCCAGCATCAATCAATCGCTTGGCTTGATCCTTGAGCGTAAAGACGGGACCACTGAGTGTGATCGCATATAACGCACGTTTACCGGTCCGGTGGAAGTGAGCATCGATGACCTCACGTCCGATTCGTGCCCGGTCAATCGTCGGTGTCAACGGATTGTCGTATAGGATCTCATCGTCTTTGACGAGGTCAATCCCACCAGCGAGTTGTCCTTCGAGTTGATCACGAAGGAACGATAAATCCCGTCCGATGACTCCTTTGAAGATGCTCATTAATAATGGGCGATCTTCGACACCGATCAAGGAGCGGACCCCTTCGATCCCGAATTTCGCACCTGGAAAGTCCGACGTAAATGTATCGGGTAATAGCAATTCCGTTAGTTTGATTTCACCGTCGAGTGAGAGTTTCCCGAAGACGGTCGTCAGAATCGCAGAAAAGTCGCGCGACACGTTATGTTCCGGATAACGAATCGTGATATATCCTTTGCCATCGCGCTCTTCGGTATGTACGACTTCCCCTTTGAACGAGGCGAGTTGTTGTTGTTCGAGATGATTCAGTTCCGTCCAAGAACCGACTGTCAGACCAAGCGCGAGTTGTTCAGCGCGTTGCTCGAGTCGATCACGGGCAGTCAATTGATAAGTAGCAGTGATATAAGCCATGTCTTTCCTCCTTCAACAAAAAAATGGTCTCTCGTCAGTGACAAGAGACCATGAATAATTCGAACGTGGACTCTTATCTGTCAGCTTAGTAGCTGCAAGAATTAGCACCGTGCCAAAAGGTCGGTTGCTGCGACATCGTAGGGCTTGTCCCTCCGTCTGCTCTTGATAAGAATTGGATGAAATTGTGAAATCTAATTGCAATTTTTACATGAGAATCGTCACTTGTCAAATTATTTTTAGAAAATTTATTTTTTTGAAAATACTCTTTCTATATATGGCATGAAAACGATATCGATTTCTGCTTGATTTCGATTTGACAGCGAGGAAGTCGATTGCGTAAGATTCAAATCAATATCACACACGACAACTACATACGACTCTTATCGCGAGTTGGCAGAGGGAATTGGCCCGATGACGCCGCAGCAACCGACCACTAGGCACGGTGCTACATCCAACAGACGTTTCGTCTGAGAGATAAGAGGACGCAGTGACTTTCCTGCGCCTCTTTTCGATGACGAAAAGAGGCGCTTTTTCGTGTATTACATTAGGGGGAAACTGAGATGACATACAAAGCATTCACAGAACAGGACGCGATTGAACGGGTCCGCTCATTAGGACTGATCGGCGACGGAGCCGTCGAAGCAGAAGAGATTGGCGATGGGAATCTTAACCTCGTCTTCCGAATTCGAGAAGGTGAACATCGATTGATTCTAAAACAAGCACTCCCGTACGCAAAAGTCGTCGGTGAGAGCTGGCCATTATCGCTCGAGCGGGCGTGGATTGAGCAATCCGCACTCCGTGAATTCGCCCGGCATGCCGTGCCGTTCGTACCACGTGTTTTTCATGCTAGTCACGAAGAGGCGTATACGGTCATGGAAGATCTTTCACATCTGACGATCGTTCGGACTGGACTGCTCGCGGGTGAACAGTATCCGTTGCTTGCGGAACATATCGGTTCTTATCTCGCTCGGACTTTATTCCATACATCGGACTTTGCGCTTGGTCCGGTTGAAAAGAAACGTGTTGCTCGAACGTACTACAATCCAGATTTGTGCGATATCACAGAAAAACTGATCTTCACAGATCCGTTTCATGACGCGGAGACGAACGAGATTGAAGCCGGACTGGAGGAAGAAGTGGCACGTCTTTGGGCAGACGATGAGTTAAAACGCGAAGTCGCAAAACTCGAAGCACTCTTCATCACGAAAGGGGATGCGTTGCTACACGGCGATCTACATACAGGAAGCATCTTCGCTTCGGCGACGGAAACGAAAGTCATCGATCCAGAATTCGCCTTCTATGGTCCATTCGGATTCGATGTCGGGCAATTCATCGCCCATCTTTTCTTCGCGGCATATCCAGATTACCCTACACGACGTGACGCAAGAATCAAGGACATCGATACGTTCTGGCTGACGTTTGCTTCAACGTTCCGTGCCTTATGGGAACGGGAAGCCGTCGAACCATTCCAGGCATCGGGACTTGTTGATGATGTACTGAGTACGATTTTACAGGATGCCCTTGGCTTTGCCGGTTGCGAATTGATTCGGCGGACGATCGGTCTCGCACCAGTCGCTGATTTAGAATCAATCGATTCAACGACGGAACGCTTAGAGCGAAAACGTCACGCCCTCCGTCTAGGAGCAGCGTTAATCAAACGTCGGACAGAATGCCGGACATTTGATGATTTACGAAACTTTGACGTAACGGAGGAGTTAAGCCGATGAGTGCATTTGTTCAAAGTATCCGTTACGAAGACCGTGTCTTGACGATTCTTGATCAGACACGTCTACCGCAGGAAGAACACTATGAAGTCATTACTGATCTTGCGCAAGCAGTTGAGGCAATCAAACAATTGCGTGTCCGGGGCGCACCTGCGATCAGCCTATTCGGTGGATTCGTACTCGTTCAGGAAGCGTACCGGTTTGAAGCAGAACTGTCGATCTATAAGCAAGCTTTGCTTGAGACATCAGCGACGTTACTCGCGACACGACCGACGGCCGTCAACTTACGAAATGTCCTCGATCAATTGAATCCAATCATTCAAGACGGAACGTCGGTAGAAGAGATCCGTGAACGGTTGGAAAAACGAACAGTCGCCTTATATGACCAGGATGCGCAGACGTCACGTCAAATCGGGATTCATGCGTTGGAGTTGTTCCAGTCAGGCGACCGGATCCTAACGATTTGTAATGCTGGATCGATTGCGACTGCTGCTTACGGAACGGCACTTGCGCCGTTCTATATCGCAAAAGAACGTGGCATTGAATTATCCGTTTTTGCGAGTGAGACGCGACCGTTACTGCAGGGGGCACGGCTGACAACATGGGAGCTGCAACGTGCCGGCATCGATGTCACATTGATCACGGACAACATGGTCGCTCATACGTTGAAAGAAAAACAAATCGACGCGATCATCGTCGGTGCTGACCGGATTACACGAAATGGGGATACAGCGAATAAAATCGGAACATTCCAATTGGCATTGCTCGCGCAAGCCTTCGATATTCCGTTTTACGTCGCGGCACCACTCTCGACGTTCGACTTCTCGCTCGTTTCCGGTGAAGCGATTGAAATCGAAGAGCGTGATCCGCAGGAAGTGACGGCAATCCAAGGTGTCGCGACAGCACCAGCGGGAGTCGCTGTCTTCAACCCAGCGTTTGATGTCACACCACACACATTAATCACGGGCATCATCACGGAACTCGGTGTCATCACGCAACCAAATGAAGAAACGATTGAACAATTAACAGGGCTTCAACCCCTCGGATAAGGAGATATGTCATGAAAAAATTAGCTTACGCCGTCCTAGCACCGGCACTGTTACTAGCGGCTTGTGCGAATGGAGAAGCGACGACGACGAAGGTCGTCAAGGATGTACCAAAAGGGGTTCAATCGGACGTCAAGATCGCCGTCATCCGCAACCTGGCATCGGACGACCATACGAAACAATTCCTTGATGGCGCACGAAGTGAAGGGGAAGCACTCGGCTTTAAAGTCAGCACGTTCATTTCAGAAGGGAACGACGTCAAGTTCAAGGAGCTTGTCGCGCAAGCGATTCAGCAAGATTATGATGGGCTCATCATCTCGCACGGCAAGGAAGACTACGCCTATGACATGATCAAACCGGCGGTCGATAAAGGACTGAAGGTCGTGACGTTCGATACGGTCACGAAGAAAAAAGGAACGGCGCTAAAAGGTGTGACGGAAACGTTCCAAAACGATCATCAACTCGCGAAGCTATCGCTCGATGAAGTGACGAAGGTGACGGACAAAAAGCCGGTCCGTGTCATCAAACTGTGGTTCGGACCAGGTTTTGCCCCACTCGATCGTCGTCAGGAAATCTATAAGACGTACGAAGCAGATGGCAAAATCAAAACGCTTGAGACGGTTGGACCGACAAACTTCCAAGACGTCCAAGGGGATATCGCAACGAAGATGAATGCGATTCTCGCGAAATACCCGAAAGGAAGCATTGATGCGGTTTGGGGAGCATGGGACGAAGTCGCAAAAGGGGCATACAAATCGCTTAAGGATAATAAACGTCAAGAAATTCCGTTGATCTCGATCGATGTCTCGAATCAGGACATCAACTTGATGCGTGAAAAGGGCAGTAACTGGGTCTCGACGAGTGCGGTAGATCCATTCTTGATTGGACAAACGGACATGCGATTACTGGCTAAGAAAATTGCCGGCGAGAAGACGCCGGATAGCTTTGATCTCGACGCAAAACTCGTGGAGCAGAAGGCGTTGAAGCAGGATACGACGATGTACAATCTCGATACGATCATCAAAGGTTGGAGTACGTCGGATAAATTCAATGAGCCGTGGATGGACCGGTTGCGTGACGTCCATAAAAAACAATGACGTCTACCAATCATCACTTGAAGATGACTGGGATTTCATTGGCGTTTCCAGGAGTGCAAGCCTTAAAACAAGTCTCGTTTGAAGTGAAATCCGGTGAAATCCACGCGCTTGTCGGTGCGAATGGTGCCGGTAAGTCGACATTGATGAAAGTCTTATCCGGAGCGGAAACGGCGGACGAAGGAACGATCCGTCTCGACGGGAAGGAGTTGTCCATCACGTCACCGCGTGATGCGAAACAGATTGGGATCGACCTCGTCCAACAAGAGGTCGATGTGGCGCTTGTCCCGTATTTGACGGTCGCTGAGAATATCTGTCTCGATCTGTTGACGGACGGAACGATGACTGGCTTCGTATCCCAGCGCCGTTACATACAGCGTGCCAAGGAAGCGTTAGCGACATTACAGGCGGATATTTCCGTCAAGACACGCGTCGAGGAGTTGCGGCTTGCTGAAAAGCAACTCGTATTGATTGCCCGCGCCCTCGTCCAAGAACGCCGTTTTTTGATTTTGGATGAACCAACGGCACCGCTCAGTCAGGCGGAAACAAGCCATCTCTTTTCAGTCGTGCGTCGTTTAGCCGAACGAGGGCTTGGGATCATCTTCATCTCGCATCGTTTACAGGAACTATATGAGATTTGCGACTCCATCTCGGTCATGCGCGACGGTCAACTCATCTCGCGACATCTTTTGACAGACATCACGAAGGAAGCTGTCGTTGAGCAAATGCTCGGGCGTCAGCTTACGTCTGTTGCGAAAACGTCACGGGTAAACGCGACGAACGTACTGACGGTCGAGAGTGCCACGAATGCGGACGTCCACGATATTTCCTTGACGGTTCAAGCAGGTGAAGTCGTTGGTATCGCGGGGCTTGTCGGTGCCGGTAAAACGGAATTATGCAAAGCATTGTTCGGTGATCGCCCGTTTCAGGAAGGGGAGGTTCGTATAGGTGGAAAAGCCCATCGCCTTCGCGATCCACAAGCTGCGATTCAAGCGGGCATCGGTCTCGTTCCTGAAGAACGGCGAAAAGAAGGAATTCTTGTTGCCGATTCTGTCGCAGAAAACCTGACAGCAGCGGCAGCTCATGATTTCGTCAACCGCTGGGGGCTGATGGATCGTCGCAAAGAAGCAAATCAGGCATCGAAATGGGTCAAGGAGCTCGGTATCAAAGTGGCAGACGTGAAACAGGAAGTAGGTCAACTATCCGGTGGGAATCAACAAAAAGTCGCCATCGGAAAATGGTTACTGACCGATGTTTCTGTACTCGTCTTGGACGAACCGACAAAAGGTGTCGACGTCGGAGCCAAACAAGACATCTATCGTCTGATTGACGGACTCGCGCAACAACAAAAAGGGATCCTTTACGCGACGAGTGAATGGGATGAACTTTTGACCGTCACGGACCGAATCTACGTCATGTTCGATGGACGGATCGTCCATGAAACGAAGACGGCGGATACATCAGAAGAAACCTTGTTGTGGTATGCGACAGGAGGAGGGCAACGATGAATGAGGTAGTATCAAAACAAACGAACCGAGGGAAGGGTTTACGTCCCGTCCTCGGATTCTTGAACGACTGGGGGATCGTCCTCGCGATCCTTGCCCTCGTCCTGTTTTTTGCGACGACGGCTCCGACATTCCTACAAGGAACGAATTTGATCAATATTTTACGCAGTATCTCAATCGTGACGATCATCGCGATCGGCTTGACCGTTTCTTTGACGGTCAATGGATTTGATTTATCGGTCGGGTCGACCGCGACGCTTGCGAGTTCTTTCGTCGTTTCATTTTTCGTCTGGTACAGTCTGCCGCTCGGTGTCTCGATTGGTTTAGCACTTCTCTTATCTCTTAGTGTTGCTCTGGTGAACATCTTACTTATCGTCTGGTTTAAGATTCCGGATTTGTTTGCGACGTTAGCGACGATGTTCATCGTCGAAGGTGTCGCGATGACGTATACCGGTGGTGGTTCAATCAGTGCCGGAATGCCGCGCCTGGACGGTACACCAACAGTTGGCACGATTCCGGAGGCATTCGCGAAAATCAGTCAGGCGCCTTGGATCATCGTCATCATGCTCGTCGTCGTCGCTGTGACACACGTCTTCTTAAGTCATACGCGACACGGTCGTTTTCTCTATATCATCGGTGGGAATCCGGAAGCCGCACGGCTCACAGGAATTCGTGTCAACCGCTACCGGGCACTCGCGTATCTGATTGCTGGATTACTTGCGGCAATCGGTGGAATTTTACTTGCGTCACAAGTCGGCTCATCGCAAATCAATGCTGGTTCGGGTTACTTGATGCCGGCAGTCGCAGCGGCATTCATCGGCTCGTCGTTCGCAGGACAAGGGAAACCCAATGCACTCGGCACACTCGTTGGGGCTTGTCTCGTCGGGATTCTTGAAAATGGTCTCGTCATGTTGTCTGTTCCATACTATTCGTTGAATATCATCAAAGGGCTCGTCCTTGCGGCTGCACTCGCGACGACCTATGCGCGATATCGTAAAAAATAATTAAAATTCGACGTTTCGTTTATAACATATTCGGTAATATTCAATATATGAAAGGATGGTGATGCACATGAATGATTACCAATGTAGAGGGAACGATCGCATGTCGCTTCTGAAAGAAGAGGATCACCGGACTTGACGAACGTTGTCCATTGACACGGATGTATTCGTGTTTTACGTGCAACCGCACGGTTCAAGAACGGATCACGGCATGTGTTCGTTCCTGAAACAAATAAGGGGGAAACGCTACGGCGTTCCCCCTTTTTCATGTGCTAGAAACTGCTCGTATTTCTTTAAAAGCGTAGCGGAATATGAGATGATATAAAAAGTCAGAAAATTCAACTACTACGAGAGCAAGGGGCCTGACAATGCGAACATACACTAAGGAGATTCAAGCGATTATCGACAACGTAGAGAAAGTCATCATCGGTAAGGAAGATGTCATCACACAATCATTGGCAGCACTACTAGCGGGCGGTCACGTCCTATTAGAAGACGTACCGGGAGTCGGGAAGACGATGCTCGTCCGTGCGTTCAGCCGATCGATCGGGTTGACCTTCAAACGTGTTCAGTTCACGCCAGACCTACTTCCGTCAGATTTGACGGGTGTATCGATGTATAATCAGAAAACAAGCCAATTCGAATATAGACCGGGTCCTCTAATGGGGAACATCGTCTTAGCCGATGAGATCAACCGAACGTCACCAAAAACTCAATCTGCCTTACTCGAGGGAATGGCGGAAGCGAACGTCACCGTCGATGGTGAGATCCATACGCTTCCGAATCCCTTTTTCGTCATGGCGACACAAAACCCGATTGAACATGAAGGAACGTATCCGTTACCAGAAGCACAACTTGACCGTTTCCTCGTCAAAGTCAAAATGGGTTATCCTGATTTCCACCAAGAAATGAAGTTGCTCACGCGTTTTGAACGGGATGAACCGATCGAGACACTCGAAGCGGTGATTGGTCGCGAGCAATTGCTCCAGATGAAAGAAGAAGTCAAGAATGTCCATGTCTCACAGCCCGTCAAAAAGTATATCGTCCATCTCGTCCAAGCGACACGGACGAATGGGTCACTCTACCTCGGCGCGAGTCCTCGTTCTTCGATCGCCTTGATGAAGGTCGCGCAAGCGTGGGCGTACATGGAAGGACGCAGTTTCGTTTTACCGGATGATGTCAAACATCTCTTGATTCCTGTCCTGTCACACCGCTTGATTTTGACAGCAGACGCCCGCTATCACGGTCAATCGTCGGAACGGATTTTAGAACAAATCAAAAAAGAGGTTGCTGTACCAATCCAACAAGACGTGGAGTCCCTATGACGAAGTGGCAAATTGGTTGGCGTTACGCTGTACTCCTTTTGACGACGGCTGCTTTATGGACATATGCGCGCGTCGATGGCGGAAATGTCGCTTCCTTGCTGTTTTACGTCATGGCTGGTCTGACCGTCTACTGGACGCTCTTCCTCGTTTGGCCCGTTACGCAGGCACTTGCGACACGCGAAGTATCGAACAAGATGCTCGTTGCCGGAACCGATATCCCTGTCTCTTTACGGGTTCGTCGACGTTTCCCATTTCTTGTCGGAGCCGTCGAAGTGACAGAGGCGATTCCGAATGAGCTTAGCGAAGAAAAACTCGATATCACCCGTCCACTCCGTGCCCATTACCGGAAGACAGAGCACATCGATTATACGATCCCATCGATTCGCCGGGGAGTCTACCAGATTCCAGGCTGTATCGTCGAAATCACGGATCCGTTCGGGCTGTTCAAGCGCAAGCGGATGTTTCCGGTCGAGACGTATCTTGCGATTGAACCCGCGCGCCTTGCCGTGCAACTTCCGCACGAGGAGGACCGCGGAGATGGGGGAATATCCCCTGTATCACTTGATCTTCGTCAGTCGTCCTTTACTGTCGTCGGGGTTCGAGAATACGTCAGTGGTGACCGGATGAATCAGATCGACTGGAAAGCGACGGCGAAACGTCAAGGCTTGATGACGAAGACGTTTGAGCGAGAGCAGGAACGGGAGACGACAATCGTCTTCGATGAAGGAACGGAAGCGGGTGAAGCCTTCGAGCGCGTCATCTCAATGCTGGCAGAAGCGACGGATCAGCTGAACAAGCGACGCCTGAGCTATCGGATTCACCTCGTTGGACATGCTGTTCAATCGTTATCGTTACCGCTTGAAGGGGCGAAGCTCACGCATTATCTGATGACGGCGCAACCAAGTCGGACGCGGACGTTCATCGAATCATGGGAGTACTCGTCAAAAGCACTTCGACTGAGCGGAAACGTTCTCTTCATTACGCCGGATCTTGAATCGAACAATGAATTATGGATTTCTAAGATTAATCAAGAAGCAACCGTTCATGTCTATACACCAGAACGGAGGGGAGTGCGATGATGCGACGCTTAATCTGGAACGCCATCGCGGCAGCCGTTCTGACTTGTTTCATGCCACCACTTCTTGAACTGACGACGTTCGAACATCTTTGGTCATTCTTACCGATGCTGTTTCTGCCGTTGCTGTTGTCGCATCTATCGCGACGTTACTTTTTACTCGGAAGTCTCGGTGGATTACTCCTGTCGTTCTATCTGATTTTGACGCCGGGAGCAGCACCATGGGGCATCTTTACGGAAATCAGTTCAGATATTCAGAGCGTCATCAATGGTGAATTACCAGGACGACCCGCTTTCGCGCTCTCGATCGGATTGATTAGTTTTTTGATCGCGTATCTCGCGCGCCGGACATTCCCGAATCGTGGGTTCGTCTTCGGACTTGCTTTCGGAGTCATCGGGTTCATCGCGTATTGTGATACATGGACAGATTACTCGGGAGAGACATTCATTCTATATCCGATCATCTTATCCTTGTTATTGCTCTATGCGACGGAAGTTAATGAACGACCGCGCGCTTCTTATGTTCGTCCGCTAAGCGCCTTATTCATCATGGGAGCCGTCATCGTCGCTGCTGTCCAAAGTCCTGTCATCAATGCGACATGGCAAGACAGTTGGTACGATTTGACGTCTGGTCTTGAAGGGGAAGGGGAGCCGACAAATGCGATTCAAAAGGTCGGTTACGGTAACAATGACGAGCAACTCGGAGGACCATTCCAAATGGACGACCGGGAAGTTTTCCAAGTCGAAAGTGAAGGAAATCGATACTGGCGAGTCGAGACAAAAGATATTTATACCGGCAAAGGCTGGGTGCTGTCGGAATCGAACCCGGAAATCGATGGACGTGGTTTCTTCTCGCACTTTGGGAGAGAAGTCAAGACACGTGAGGAAACAGCGACGTTTGAGATGGCACGTGAATTACCGTTCGTGCCATATAACGGAGATAACGTCCGGGTCTCGGTCGATCAACAACGACAAAATGTATTAGTTGATCCAGAAAATCAAAAAATATCGTATCTGGACGAGGCGGATCGTCAACGTAATTACCAAATTGCCTATTCATATCCGCTCTTTACCGAAGAACAACTTCAGACAGATGAACCTGTCAATTTATCGGAGAATGAAACAGAGCGGTATCTCCAACTGCCGGATGGCTTACCACAACGTGTCCGTGATTTAGCGGAACAAATCGTTGAAGGTGAGGAGACACCGTGGGACAAGGCACGGGCGATTGAAAATTATTTCGAAGAAGAGAACTTTGAATACAATACGGAGGAAGTAGCCGTACCAGGAGAAAATCAAGATTACGTCGATCAATTCTTGTTCGAGACCAAACTCGGATACTGTGACAACTTCTCGACGTCGGCTGCTGTTTTGCTACGAGCAGCCGGGTTACCAGCACGCTGGGTGAAAGGGTTCACGGGAGGCGAATCCGACGTCATCGGAGCTGCCGTGACGAGTTATACAGTACGGAATAAAAATGCGCACTCGTGGGTCGAAGTGTATATCGAAGGACCAGGCTGGGTACCGCTTGAGCCAACAGTCAGCTTCGATGGAGCAGGACAATACACGATCGATCGGGAAACAGATAACGAGACGGAACAAGCAAATCCGCAACGTGAGACAGAAGATAACACGGAGACAACGACGCCAAATCGTCCTCAAGAAAATCTTCTCGATGAAGAACAGACGACTAGCGCCGGACAGACGGAGCAGAAATCGATTCCATTCTGGCCGATTTTCCTGACGGCACTCGCTCTCTTGTTCCTTTACTTGTTCCGAAAACCAATCATTCGAACACTCGCGATTCTCTTCTTCCGGAGACAAATTGAGCGACCGGAAGGATTCCGCCGGATGTACCGGTATCTCTTACGACGTCTTGATAAAAAAGGGTTCCATTACAAAGATGGACGGACGCTTGCGGAACTCGCTCACGAAGTCGATGGATATTACGAAACGTACGCAATGCGACCGTTGACGGATGCTTACGAACGGATGGTCTATGGTGGAGAATCACTGTCAGCTGAGAAAAAACGTGAATATTTCGAAAATATCATTCGTCATGTAGAGGGTTGATATTTACGAAACGATACAGTTACAATGGGAACAACGTAAATCACACACATGCAATCTCCTTTGTATATACTCGCGAATATGGCGCGAGAGTCTCTACCGGGTCACCTTAAACGACCTGACTATGAAGGAGCAGACCCTTCGTATACATTTTTTTGTGAAGCGGCCTGCTCTTTTTCCATTTTATCCATGGGCGAAGAGTGGGCTTTTTTCATAGGGTACGCATGAAATCAGAAAGGCGGGAACAGATTTGGAAGCACATTTGGACCAGGAAATGATTCTCGTCCTCGATTTTGGAGGACAGTACAATCAATTGATCACACGTCGTATTCGGGACCTTGGTGTCTACAGTGAATTGCATTCGCATAAAATCACTGCAGCTGAAGTAAAAGAAATCGCACCTGCTGGTATCATCTTCTCGGGTGGTCCACGTAGCGTCTACGCGGAGGATGCGTACCGGTGTGACCCAGGAATCTTCGACCTCGGTATTCCAATCTTCGGGATCTGTTACGGCATGCAGCTCATGTCACAACATTTCGGCGGAACGGTAGAACGTGCGGGACATCGTGAATATGGAAAAGCCACATTGACGTTACAAGACCCGTCACCGATGTATGCGAACCTACCGCTTGAACAAACGGTCTGGATGAGCCACAGTGACCTCGTCACATCTGTACCAAACGGTTTCGTCGTCGATGGAACGAACGTGTCATGTCCGATCGCTTCGATCAAGAATGAAGAATTGAAAATGTACGGTGTGCAGTATCACCCGGAAGTCAACCATACGGTCTTCGGGAAAGAATTGCTCAAGAACTTCCTCTTTGAAGTCTGTAAATGTACGGGCGACTGGTCGATGGAGAACTTCATCGAAATCGAAGTAGCGAAGATTCAGGAACAAGTCGGCGATAAAAAAGTCCTCTGTGCACTTTCTGGTGGTGTCGACTCGTCTGTCGTCGCAGCCTTGATTCACAAAGCAATCGGTGATCAATTGACATGTATGTTCGTTGATCATGGTTTACTGCGCAAAGGTGAAGCGGAAAGCGTCATGAAGACATTCGCGGATCACTTCCACATGAACGTCATCAAGATTGATGCCCAGGACCGTTTCCTCGATAAACTCCGTGGTATCTCAGATCCAGAGCAGAAACGTAAAATCATCGGCAACGAATTCGTCTACGTCTTTGATGAAGAAGCTTCAAAACTGACGGATATGGACTTCCTTGCCCAAGGCACGCTCTACACGGATATCATCGAGAGTGGTACGGATACGGCACAAACGATCAAATCACACCACAACGTCGGTGGATTGCCGGAAGACATGCAGTTTGAATTGATCGAACCGATCAACACCTTGTTCAAGGATGAAGTCCGTGAACTTGGGAAAGAACTCGGTCTGTCAGATGAAATCGTATGGCGTCAGCCGTTCCCAGGACCAGGTCTCGGAATTCGTGTCCTTGGTGAAATCACAGATGAAAAACTCGAAATCGTCCGTGAATCTGATTTCATTCTTCGGGATGAGATTAAAAAAGCAGGACTCGAGCGCGAAATCTGGCAGTACTTCACAGTCCTTCCTCCAATCCGTTCGGTTGGTGTCATGGGCGATGAGCGGACATACGACTATGCTGTCGGAATCCGCGCTGTTACGTCAATTGACGGGATGACTTCAGACTGGGCACGTATCCCATGGGACGTGCTTGAGAAGATCTCGGTTCGAATCGTCAACGAAGTCCAGAACGTTAACCGCGTCCTGTACGATGTGACGTCGAAACCACCTTCAACGATTGAGTGGGAGTAAGAACTAGACTTGCTGAGAAAATTCGTCTCATGAAACCTGTCCTACCAATGTGTTAAAGGGGATAGGTGAAATGAAGTCTGTTTCACCTTCAACAATTCGATTTCAAAATGAAGCTCCCTCCCATTCACATGATTTGTGAATGGGAGGGGCTTTTTTTGTGGTCAAATTTATGAAACTGTTAGACAACTTTAAACTGAATAAAAAAGTTTAAGGACGGAGAGCAAAGTATATCGAGATATGTATCTGGCGTTTAGTAAGGCTTGAAGATTTTATGCAGCATGAGTTAAACGTGGAAAAGTAGAAAAGGGAAAGTACTTAATAAATAGATAATGGATAAAATTTACATTAATAATTAATACATGTATATTTAATATAGTGAGGAGAGGGTCGAATTGGGATTAGGATTTAGAAAGAGTTTCAAGATTGCACCTGGTGTAAGAGTTAATGTTTCGAATAAGAGTATTGGAATCAGTGGAGGCATTAAAGGGTTAAGGTATTCTGTAAATTCAAGAGGACAGCGTAGAACAACTGCAAGTATTCCTGGAACAGGTATTTCTTATACCAGTACATCAAGCTCTGGAAGAAGGTATAAAAGTGCTGCGATGAATAATAGACAGCAATTAATTCGTCAACAGAAAGAAATTGCAAAACAAGAGGAAATACAGAGAGCAAAATATGAGGTAGAAATGTATGAAAATAAAATCGAATTAATACATTCAATTCATAAAGAATGTGATGATACTTTCGACTGGTTAGATATAAGTCGTTCTAAACATCCGCATCACAATAATCAAATGGGTAGATATGAAATAGAAGCACAGCATAAGCTAGATTCTTTTAAACCTAGTCTATTGCAAAAAATTATGAAATCTAGTAATAAAGCTGAACAAAAACTACGTGAAGAGTTAAAAGCTGCTAAAGAAGAAGACCACAAAGAATTTCAAGAGCTACAAAGAACTATAGACATTGCTAAGAGAGTATTAGATAAAGATGTTGAAACCTATCTTAATGTTATTGAAGAACTTTCACCTTTGGAAGATCTTTTAGAATTTGGTAGTGGTTTTGAATTCTTCATTGATGACCCAGAGGTACTAGAGGTGGAATTTAACGTCCATTCGAAAAATGTAGTACCAATACAAGTTAAATCTTTAACTAAAACTGGTAAGCTTTCTATGAAAGACATGACTAAATCAAAGTATTATGATATTTATCAAGACTATGTTTGCAGTTGTGCAATTCGTATTGCTAGAGATATGTTCGCTGTTTTACCTTTCGAAACTATAGTTGTGCATGCCGTGGATGAACGACTTGATACAACTACAGGTAAGGAATCAATAATTACAATTCTTTCTGTAAAATTTATTAGAGGAACACTCAATGCTCTTAATTTTGAAGCACTCGACTGCTCAGATTCAATGATGAACTTTGTTCATAACATGGATTTTAAGAAGACGAAAGGATTTTTACCTGTAGATAAATTAAAATTCATTTAATTCCTTTCTAATTGTGACGGATTTTGCTCACTTAATTAAAGGAGTAACTATCTAGTTTAATAAAAGGGATTCACTACTTTTAGTCTTTTTTCTACTTACTTTACTTATGTTTTACTATCTAATGCTGTGTTAATTAATCTCAAAATTCGATTTTAAAATGAAACTCTCTTTTATTCGGATGATTTATGAATGAGAGTGAGTTTTTTTGTGACCAATAGTATGGAGCTGTTTCTTCAACTTTTGAATACATCATTAAAAGAAACAGGAGGCGCACTCTCATGATAGATTGGACATGGACTGAAGTCGATCGACTAGAAAAACAAGAGAAATGGAATGAAGCCAAAGTATATCTTTTAAAATCTTGGAGACAACATCCTGATGATCTCAAAACAGTCATTCGACTGGGCTTTTTTTGTTGGTACGTCACCTTTGAACATGGACCATTAGAAATTACAGAGAACGACATAGATATTAAGGAATTAGAATCTTTACTAAAGGAAGTTACACATGATGGTTTACGTCATTTTATGAACTATGAGGATTTTCTATGGTGTTTTGGTTATATGATTTCGATGACTCCTTATTATTTTGGAGAGTACAACGAGTGGGAAGAAAAAGGGACATCCATGTTACGACGTGCTCATGAATTATGTCCAGATGAACCGATTTATGCTTATTCTTATCTCAGGTCATTCTCAAATACTTACGGAACACGTGAAAACGAATTACAACAGATACAAAACGTATTAGAGAATCGTTTTAAAGGAGAGGGATTATTATCCGATTACTTTAAAAGTACGGTATTTAACATTAGACTTGATTTGAAATAGTAACGAATAGTCATCAAAAAAGTTTTTAATTCCGAACCTTCAGATAAAGTAAGTAGTTAAGTTTCGTTTTTATGGTTCAATCATAAATTTGACCATGCTATGATGTGGCTGTCTTTGTTTTTCATATCAATAAAAATATTATCGTATAATTCCGGGTACAAGGTTTGAGAGACTTTACAGGAACACCGTAATGATTGCTATTATGGCGCACATACAACATCGTACGTTTATTGAAACGGCTTTTACTTCTTAGGTAAGGGTCTTTTCTTGTTGCGTAGCATGACTTAAACGTTTTAAACAGGACGAATTTTAATAATGAGCATGCTCTAGTAAACAGGACCAATACATTTTAAAAAGACACCCGTAACTAAAAAAGATGTACAAAAAAATCAGGTTTAATCAGAAAAAAAGTAGGGGAAATCCAAACTGTTGGCATATAAGATTGATTTTCAAGAGCTAATTATTATTTTTTGTGGCATTTATTAAAAAGGAGGAAGAGATCATGACGAGAAAAGAAGGTACATTTATCCAAGTATTTAATACCCAAGCGGAAGTACTGAGTAAAGTAAACGAATTAAAAGCGCAGGGATATGACGAAAGAGATATGTATGTCGTGGCTCAAGATAAACATTCCTTCTCTATGGTAGAGAATCAGACAAACGTCAATGTAGATACTGCCGGTGAACAAGAGCACCAAGGATTTATGGGGAAATTCATGGCTGCCTTTTCCGACGACTCTTCTACGGAAGCATTCCGGGGAATGGGCTTATCGCATGATGAATCAGAAGAATACCGTCGTCAGGTAGAAAGCGGCAAGTTGGTTTTATATGTAGACAGCGACTATGGCGATTCTTACGAAAAGTATAATCAAAGCTACAACCAAACTTCTGGAGTAAACGATAATCAATATGATCGCACGGGAGTCGAAGCAAATCGGAATCACAACGACCATCTTTCTGATAATGGTTCTCTTTCCGGTATAAATCGAGACCCAGGCTACGATAACACTCTAGGTGCAGATCGAAGCCGAGAATATGACGATACTTCAGGCGTCGATCGGTCTGATATAGATCGGACTGGCGTTACTGAAATGAACAGTGATACAGAAGAAGAACGCCTTCGCCTGCATGAAGAGCGGTTAAATGTAGATAAAGAAAGAGTGCAAACAGGGGAAGTAAACGTCAGTAAACACGTAGTCGAAGATCAACAATCGATCGAGGTGCCGGTAGAGCGGGAAGAAGTTTATGTGGAACGGCGTAAAGTGGATCATAATGCGTCGGGAACAGATGCTTTTGTAGATGAGAACGACTCCATCCACGTACCGCTTTCAGAAGAAAAGGTAGTAGTATCAAAAGAAGATGTAGTCTCTGAAGAAATTGTTGTTGGAAAACGTAAAGTGCGAGATACAGAAACTGTATCTGAAACGGTACGACGCGAGGAAGCAGATATTGATGAAGGTACGGATACGAGAACGGACGTAGAACGTGACGATCGTAAACGACTGTAATAGATCAAACTAAGAGGGGAGATAGCGATCAGCTATCTCCTTTTTTAAGGAAATTAAAAAGAATAATGGATGCCTCATTCATTACGTCTTTTTACTGCAAATTAAAGATAACTCAAAAATAACGCTTACAAAACCGAACGTTCGGATAAAATAAGTGGTTAAATTTCGTTTTTATGGTTGACCCGTGAATTTGAGCATGCTACGATGTGTCTGTTCTTATTTTTCATACCACTAAAAAAACATAAATAATGCCGTATAATTCTGGGGATAGGGCCCGGAAGTCTCTACAGGAACACCGTAAAGGTTCCTACTACGGCGCACACGCAGCATCGTGCGCTTATTGAAACGGCTTTTACCGCTTAGGTAAGGGCCGTTTTTTGTTTTCAAGGAGACGGCTTATTTGGAAGGAAGGCAATCATGAGCACACAATTGAAACAGCCACACCAACCGAAAGCAAAAGAAAATGCGATTGCGCGTTTCTTTGATTTCAATGGGCTTGGTACGAACATGCGTACAGAGTTCATCGCCGGCATGACGACATTCTTCGCCATGGCGTACATCTTATTCGTTAACCCGAATACATTAGCCGAAGCAGGCATGGATGCAGGAGCGGTCTTCGGTGCTACAGCACTTGTCGCAATCATCGGTTCCGTCACGATGGGATTACTCGCGAACTATCCAATCGCGCTTGCACCAGGAATGGGACTAAATGCTTTCTTCGCCTACAGCGTCGTCATCGGAATGGGCATTCCATGGCAAACCGCACTTTCAGGTGTTCTCGTCTCAGGTCTTGTGTTCATGGTATTAACGGCTTCAGGTATTCGCGAGATGATCATCAATGCGATTCCAGAACCATTGAAAATGGCAGTTGCAGCGGGAATCGGATTATTCATCGCATTCATCGGATTAAAAACAGGTGGCTTAGTCGTCGCGAATGAAGCGACGCTCGTCTCGCTCGGTGATTTAAGTAAAGGAACAACGCTTCTCGCGGTATTTGGTCTTGTCGTATCTGCGGTCCTAATGACGCGTGGTGTTAAAGGGGCAATCTTCTTCGGAATGATCCTAACGGCAGTTGCCGGAATGATTTTCGGTTTGATTCCAGTTCCAACAAGTCTTGGTGAAGTCATTTCAGCACCACCGAGCATCGCACCGACGTTTGGACAGGCATTCCTTCACTTTGATGAAATCTTCACGGTTCAAATGATGATCGTCATCCTAACTTTCTTCTTCGTTGATTTCTTCGATACAGCAGGTACACTGGTTGCAGTAGCAAACCAAGCCGGTCTGATCAAAGAAAATAAAGTACCACGTGCAGGTCGCGCATTAATCGCTGACTCAACAGCAACCGTAGCGGGTTCGATTCTCGGAACGTCGACGACGGTTTCCTACATCGAGTCAAGTGCAGGGGTCGCAGCGGGCGGTCGTTCAGGAATGACGGCAATCGTCACAGCGTTATTCTTTGGTCTCGCTTTATTCTTCTCACCATTGCTCGCAATCATTACAGCACCGGTCACAGCACCCGCATTGATCATCGTCGGTGTGTTGATGGCAGCTTCACTGCTTCAGATTGATTGGAAAAAATTTGAGTACGCTGTTCCAGCTTTCTTGACCGTCATCATGATGCCGTTGACGTATTCAATCGCAACAGGGATTGCATTCGGCTTCCTCTTCTATCCGGTCACGATGATTGCGAAAGGACGAGCAAAAGAAGTGCACCCAATCATGTACGTGTTGTCACTCGGCTTCCTCGGTTACTTCATCTGGTTGCACTAATCCAAACTGCGTCTTTCTTCTATATAGAAGAAAGACGTTTTTTTGTTAGGAGAGGGTAAGGAAGAAGAGAGAGGGTGATTCAGATGTTACAGCAGATTACTGGACCTGTATTTGAATACTTGGCTGAGAACAGACTGTTGATTCAACTAGCTAGAAAAGTCGGATTACCACTTGGTGGGACGTTATTCGTCGGAGGGCAGGGCGCTGAAGAGACACTCGACACGGTCAAACAATTCAATCAAGATGGACGAGCCGCCACAATAGATTGTTTAGGCGAGTTCGTCGAGACAGAACAGGACGCGGTAGATATCGCGGATGAATGCATCAAAGTCATCGGACAGATCAAAGCATATGATCTAGACGCGCAAGTATCTTTAAAGCTGACATCGATCGGATTAAGAATTGATCCGGATATCGCCTATCAACAGTTGAGTCGCATCGCGGAAGTTGCAGATCAACAAAACATGCGTGTGACAGTCAATATGGAAGAGGCGGTGATGATCGAGTCGATCGTCCGAGTATTCGAGCGTGTACATGAACATTATCCGAACGTCGGGATTGCGCTACAGGCAAACGTCTATCGAAGTCGATTTGATTTAGAGTATCTTCAGGCAACAGTGCGTGTCGTCAAAGGGGCATATGACGGAGACGATGAAACTTATATTCAACCAAAGAAGACAGTAGATGAGACATACCTTCAATTAGTAAAAGTGAATTTGCTAAATGGGAACTACACGCAAATCGCGACACACGATGAACAGATCATTCGACAAATCATTGACTTTACTCAAATGAAACAGATTGATCGATCACAGTTTGAATTTCAAATGCTTCAAGGCATGCGACCGAAACGACAACAAGAGTTAGTTCGACAAGGTTATCGTGTTGTCATCTACGTGCCGCATGGTGTCGACTGGTATACGTATTTGATGAGACGGTTAGCAGAACGCCCGGCAAATATCGCGTTTACAGTAGGTGCCATGTTAAGAAGGTAAAGACTTTGCAAAGAGGATTTAAACTCTTTGCAAAGTTTTTTTGAAATAATGCTTGTGTTTGTCGAATTTTGTTGTTATATTAATAAATGTTCCAGCGAGACGCCTTTTATAAACGGTTCGTTGGGGCTGAAAAGTTTTTTAAAAAGCATGGTTGACATAAACAAAACAACCTGTTAATCTATTAAAGTCGCTAAGGCGGCGGACGAACTTTGAAAACTGAACGATGAGGCAAAAATCGTATTCTACGGAATACAAACATGAATGAAGCGCAAGCTTCGTCAATCGTGACTTCGGTCACACAACGAGCAAGTCAAACACTTTATGGAGAGTTTGATCCTGGCTCAGGACGAACGCTGGCGGCGTGCCTAATACATGCAAGTCGAGCGCAGGAAACTGACGGAACTCTTCGGAGGGAAGACAGCGGAATGAGCGGCGGACGGGTGAGTAACACGTAAGGAACCTGCCTCAAGGATTGGGATAACTCCGAGAAATCGGAGCTAATACCGGATAGTTCAACGGACCGCATGGTCCGCTGATGAAAGGCGCTTCGGCGTCACCTTGAGATGGCCTTGCGGTGCATTAGCTAGTTGGTGAGGTAACGGCCCACCAAGGCGACGATGCATAGCCGACCTGAGAGGGTGATCGGCCACACTGGGACTGAGACACGGCCCAGACTCCTACGGGAGGCAGCAGTAGGGAATCTTCCACAATGGACGAAAGTCTGATGGAGCAACGCCGCGTGAGTGATGAAGGTTTTCGGATCGTAAAACTCTGTTGTAAGGGAAGAACACGTACGAGAGGTAATGCTCGTACCTTGACGGTACCTTACGAGAAAGCCACGGCTAACTACGTGCCAGCAGCCGCGGTAATACGTAGGTGGCAAGCGTTGTCCGGAATTATTGGGCGTAAAGCGCGCGCAGGCGGCCTTTTAAGTCTGATGTGAAAGCCCCCGGCTCAACCGGGGAGGGCCATTGGAAACTGGAAGGCTTGAGTACAGAAGAGAAGAGTGGAATTCCACGTGTAGCGGTGAAATGCGTAGAGATGTGGAGGAACACCAGTGGCGAAGGCGACTCTTTGGTCTGTAACTGACGCTGAGGCGCGAAAGCGTGGGGAGCAAACAGGATTAGATACCCTGGTAGTCCACGCCGTAAACGATGAGTGCTAGGTGTTGGGGGGTTTCCGCCCCTCAGTGCTGAAGCTAACGCATTAAGCACTCCGCCTGGGGAGTACGGCCGCAAGGCTGAAACTCAAAGGAATTGACGGGGACCCGCACAAGCGGTGGAGCATGTGGTTTAATTCGAAGCAACGCGAAGAACCTTACCAACTCTTGACATCCCATTGACCGCTTGAGAGATCAAGTTTTCCCTTCGGGGACAATGGTGACAGGTGGTGCATGGTTGTCGTCAGCTCGTGTCGTGAGATGTTGGGTTAAGTCCCGCAACGAGCGCAACCCCTATCCTTAGTTGCCAGCATTTAGTTGGGCACTCTAGGGAGACTGCCGGTGACAAACCGGAGGAAGGTGGGGATGACGTCAAATCATCATGCCCCTTATGAGTTGGGCTACACACGTGCTACAATGGACGGTACAAAGGGCAGCGAGACCGCGAGGTGGAGCCAATCCCATAAAGCCGTTCCCAGTTCGGATTGCAGGCTGCAACTCGCCTGCATGAAGTCGGAATCGCTAGTAATCGCAGGTCAGCATACTGCGGTGAATACGTTCCCGGGTCTTGTACACACCGCCCGTCACACCACGAGAGTTTGCAACACCCGAAGCCGGTGAGGTAACCGCAAGGAGCCAGCCGTCGAAGGTGGGGTAGATGATTGGGGTGAAGTCGTAACAAGGTAGCCGTATCGGAAGGTGCGGCTGGATCACCTCCTTTCTAAGGAAAACGTCCCTTACGGGACATGCCCATCGTTCAGTTTTGAGAGCTCGTCTCTCAGTCTCGATAGAGACACTCGCACCTTGAAAACTGAAGACATCAACAAGACATCAAACTTTTAATTAACCATGTCATTTAAGACGTGTGTTCTTAGAATACCAACGCTAGATCAAGGTATGAAGGGCGTACGGTGGATGCCTTGGCACTAGGAGCCGATGAAGGACGCGACGAACAGCGATATGCTTCGGGGAGCAGTAAGTATGCTTTGATCCGAAGATTTCCGAATGGGGGAACCCACCATCTGTAATGGGATGGGACATGTTACATGAATACATAGTGTAGCGTGAGGCAGACCCGGGGAACTGAAACATCTAAGTACCCGGAGGAAGAGAAAGCAAATGCGATTCCCTGAGTAGCGGCGAGCGAAACGGGAACAGCCCAAACCGAAGAGCATGCTCTTCGGGGTTGTAGGACACTCTATACGGAGTCAAAAAGGAAGACAGTAGGTGAAGGACCTGGAAAGGTCGGCCGAAGAAGGTGACAGCCCTGTAGCTGAAACTGTTTTCCCTCCAGAGTGGATCCTGAGTACGGCGGGACACGTGAAACCCCGTCGGAATCCGGGAGGACCATCTCCCAAGGCTAAATACTCCCTAGTGACCGATAGTGAACCAGTACCGTGAGGGAAAGGTGAAAAGCACCCCGGAAGGGGAGTGAAATAGATCCTGAAACCGTATGCCTACAAGTAGTCAGAGCCCGTTAACGGGTGATGGCGTGCCTTTTGTAGAATGAACCGGCGAGTTACGATAACGCGCGAGGTTAAGCCGATGAGGCGGAGCCGTAGCGAAAGCGAGTCTGAACAGGGCGTTCAGTGCGTTGTCGTAGACCCGAAACCAGGTGATCTACCCATGTCCAGGATGAAGGTCAGGTAACACTGACTGGAGGTCCGAACCCACGCACGTTGAAAAGTGCGGGGATGAGGTGTGGGTAGCGGTGAAATGCCAATCGAACCTGGAGATAGCTGGTTCTCCCCGAAATAGCTTTAGGGCTAGCCTCGAGGTTGAGAGTTCTGGAGGTAGAGCACTGATTGGACTAGGGGCCCCCACAGGGTTACCGAATTCAGTTAAACTCCGAATGCCAGCAACTTATACTCGGGAGTCAGACTGCGAGTGATAAGATCCGTAGTCAAGAGGGAAACAGCCCAGACCGCCAGCTAAGGTCCCAAAGTGTATGTTAAGTGGAAAAGGATGTGGCGCTGCCTAGAC
The DNA here is from genome assembly GCF_000798935.2 of Exiguobacterium sp. ZWU0009. Taxonomy (NCBI): domain Bacteria; kingdom Bacillati; phylum Bacillota; class Bacilli; order Caryophanales; genus Exiguobacterium; species Exiguobacterium sp. ZWU0009. Next base: position 493,239 of record NZ_CP018057.1, read on the forward strand.
AGCTAGGATGTTGGCTTAGAAGCAGCCACCATTCAAAGAGTGCGTAATAGCTCACTAGTCGAGTGGCGCCGCGCCGAAAATGTAACGGGGCTAAACATACCACCGAAGCTGCGGATTCCGTAAGGAATGGTAGGGGAGCGTTCCAAACCGCTGTGAAGCTGTACCGGAAGGAGCAGTGGAGCGTTTGGAAGTGAGAATGCCGGTGTGAGTAGCGAAAAGAGGGGTGAGAATCCCCTCCGTCGAAAGCCCAAGGTTTCCTGAGGAAGGCTCGTCCGCTCAGGGTTAGTCTGGACCTAAGCCGAGGCCGAAAGGCGTAGGCGATGGATAACAGGTTGATATTCCTGTACCGCCGATCCACCGTTTGAACAATGGGGGGACGCAGGAGGATAGTGACGCATGCGGATGGAAGTGCATGTGCAAGTTTCAAGACCGTCTGATTGGCAAATCCGTCAGGCACCAAAGTCAAGGAACGATGCGGAGTCCCGTAGGGACGTAGGTCACGATTTCACACTGCCAAGAAAAGCCTCTAGTGAGGGGGAAGGCGCCAGTACCGTAAACCGACACAGGTAGGCGAGATGAGAATTCTAAGACGCGCGGGATAACTCTCGTTAAGGAACTCGGCAAAATGGTCCCGTAACTTCGGGAGAAGGGACGCTCTACATGAGTAGAGCCGCAGTGAATAGGCCCAAACGACTGTTTAGCAAAAACACAGGTCTCTGCTAAATCGCAAGATGACGTATAGGGGCTGACGCCTGCCCGGTGCTGGAAGGTTAAGGGGATGGGTTAGCGCAAGCGAAGCTTTGAACCGAAGCCCCAGTAAACGGCGGCCGTAACTATAACGGTCCTAAGGTAGCGAAATTCCTTGTCGGGTAAGTTCCGACCCGCACGAAAGGCGTAACGATTTGGGCACTGTCTCAACGAGAGACCCGGTGAAATCATAGTACCTGTGAAGATGCAGGTTACCCGCGACAGGACGGAAAGACCCCATGGAGCTTTACTACAGCCTGATATTGAGGCTTTGTGCATGATGTACAGGATAGGCGGGAGACGTCGAGCCCGGAGCGCCAGCTTCGGAGGAGTCACCCTTGGGATACCGCCCTTCATGCATAGAGTCTCTAACTCGCAGCCGTGATCCGGCTGGAGGACCGTGTCAGGCGGGTAGTTTGACTGGGGCGGTCGCCTCCTAAACAGTAACGGAGGCGCCCAAAGGTTCCCTCAGAATGGTTGGAAATCATTCGTAGAGCGCAAAGGCAGAAGGGAGCTTGACTGCGAGACCTACAAGTCGAGCAGGGACGAAAGTCGGGCTTAGTGATCCGGTGGTTCCGCATGGAAGGGCCATCGCTCAACGGATAAAAGCTACCCTGGGGATAACAGGCTGATCTCCCCCAAGAGTCCACATCGACGGGGAGGTTTGGCACCTCGATGTCGGCTCATCGCATCCTGGGGCTGGAGTAGGTCCCAAGGGTTGGGCTGTTCGCCCATTAAAGCGGTACGCGAGCTGGGTTCAGAACGTCGTGAGACAGTTCGGTCCCTATCCGTCGTGGGCGCAGGAAATTTGAGGAGAGCTGTCCTTAGTACGAGAGGACCGGGATGGACGCACCGCTGGTGTACCAGTTGTTCCGCCAGGAGCATCGCTGGGTAGCTACGTGCGGACGGGATAAATGCTGAAAGCATCTAAGCATGAAGCCCCCTCCAAGATGAGATTTCCCTTTGAGTAATCAAGAAAGACCCCTCAGAGACGATGAGGTAGATAGGTCACGGGTGGAAGCATGGCGACATGTGGAGCTGAGTGATACTAATCGGTCGAGGCCTTGTTCTAGCAGATGCTTGTTGATGACTTCAGTTTTGAGGGCGCGAGCCCGTCGTCTGGTGACGATAGCCAAGTGGTCACACCCGTTCCCATGCCGAACACGGAAGTTAAGCACTTGAACGCCGAAAGTAGTTGGGGGCTTCCCCCTGTGAGGATAGGACGTTGCCAGGCAAACGGTGGTTCTGGAGCATACGCTCAAGGGCCGCCGCTTTTTTGTGTCTTTTTGTAGAAAGGCATGCATCTATTTTAATGAAGGGACTGAACAGGGATATGGCGAAAAAAACGAAACTACGCGTAGCCGTCGAAGAGAACGAGACGATTGGTGCTTGTTTGGATCGTATCGATGCCATGGGATACCGCCCGACGGTCCGACGAGAAGAGCCGATCTTTGGATTAGACGCTAATGGCGAACCGTATCCAATTCGTCAGCAAATCGTCTTCGATTGCAAAGTGAAAGAGAGCGAATAACTACTTCAAGCATCGTCCGAATGAATCGGACGATGCTTTTTTTATACTTTATTTCATTTGATGTCTCCAGAGAAAATAAACTCCGAATGGACACTAGATGAAATTAAAAAAACACCTTTTAAAACCGAACGATAAATTTTCAGACAATTAAATTGTTCGCCTTTAGTTGACGCCTTGGGATGGACTTGTTAAGATGAAGTCGTGACAGGATGATTGAATATAAACACCTCGTATAATAGCAGGGATATGGCTTGCAAGTTTCTACCCAACGACCCTAAATCGTTGGACTATGGGGTATATGGATGTTCGTCGATATTTCTTTGGCGTACCTTTTTATACCCTAAGCCACCCTTTTAGCCGTGGTTTGGGCTTTTTTTATGTACAAAGGAGGAAACAGCGATGGGAAATGTAGAAGTCGGCGTCATCATGGGAAGTCAATCGGATTGGGAAACGATGAAGCATACATGCGATGTGTTGGAGCAACTTGAGATTCCGTACGAAAAGAAAGTCGTTTCCGCACACCGGACACCGGATCTGATGTTTCGTTATGCTGAATCAGCACGTGAACGAGGACTGAAGGTCATCATTGCCGGTGCAGGCGGTGCTGCTCATCTACCGGGCATGGTTGCCGCTAAAACGACATTACCCGTCATCGGTGTTCCTGTGAAAAGTAGAGCGCTCCAAGGAATTGATTCCTTGCTCTCGATCGTTCAAATGCCAGGTGGTGTACCGGTCGCAACGGTCGCGATCGGAGAAGCAGGCGCAAAAAACGCCGGATTGCTAGCTGCTCAAATTCTTTCGATTCAAAATGAACGACTTGCCCGCAAGCTCGATCATATGCGTGTCGAACTAGAAGGAGACGTCATTGCATCTGGAGGGAACCTGCTATGAAACGAATTGGGATACTAGGCGGCGGTCAACTCGGTCGAATGATGGCTCTGTCAGCGCGTGAGATGGGCTTTGAGATTTTGACACTCGATCCAACGGACAACGCACCGTGTGCGCAAGTGGCGGATCAACACATCCAAGCTGATTTTTCGGATGTCGAGGCAGCAAAACAACTCGCAGCTGAATCGGATGTCGTCACCTACGAATTCGAGAACATCTCGACGGAAGTCGCTGAAGCAATCGGAACGAAACTGATTCACGGCACCGATCTTCTTTTTCAAACGCAACATCGGGTACGGGAAAAAGAGATGATTGAACGCATTGGGCGCTCCGTCGCTCCGTATTATCCGGTGACGCATCCTTCTGACTTAGAGGAAGCAAAACAGCGACTCGGGTTACCATTCGTCTTGAAGACAGCACGATTCGGATATGACGGAAAGGGACAGACCGTCATTCGGACGGAAGAACAGTTCCAAGCGGCAATCGAAGGATTTGAACCGACAGAGTATGTCGCGGAGCAGTGGTTACCGTTTGATCAAGAAATTTCCGTCATCGTCACTCGAAGCGCAACAGAGACACGCGTCTTCCCGGTCAGTGAGAACATACATCGAGAAAACATTTTGCATCTATCGATCGTACCGGCACGGATTTCTGAATCGCTCGAACAAGAAGCGATTGCGCTCGCCGAATCCATCGCGGATGCCGTCGGTCTGATCGGTACACTGGCCATCGAGTTGTTCGTCGTCGGTTCTCGACTGATCGTCAATGAACTAGCACCCCGACCACACAATTCGGGTCACTATTCAATCGATGCTTGTGAAACATCCCAATTCGAGCAACATATCCGTGCCATCAGTGGTCTCCCACTCGGTGATACCCGTCTGACGACACCGGTCGTCATGGCGAACATCCTGGGTCAGCATGTCACAGCATTATACGAGGAACTACCGAGATTAGACGCTCGGACGAAAGTTCACTTATATGGAAAAGCAGAAGCCAAGACAGGGCGCAAGATGGGCCATTTAAACATTCTTGCGGACACCGTCGACGATGCTTTGGCAGAAGTCGAACGCCTGTCGATATGGAAGGAGACAGTTCAATGATCGAACGGTATACACGTCCTGAGATGAAAGCGATCTGGACCGAACAAAACAAATTCGAGGCTTGGTTAAAAGTCGAGATTCTTGCGTGTGAAGCATGGAGTGAACTAGGGGTCATCCCGAAAGAGGACGTCCAGTTGCTTTGGGACAATGCCTCATTTGATGTCAACCGCATCCTTGAGATCGAGCAAGAGACACGTCATGATGTCATCGCCTTCACGCGTGCCGTCTCTGAAACACTCGGAGAAGAACGCAAGTGGGTGCATTACGGACTCACGTCAACGGACGTCGTCGATACAGCACTCTCGTATCTGTTGAAGCAAGCAAACGACATTCTTGCTGCGGATCTCGATCGGTTCATCGACATCTTAAAAGTCAAAGCGAACGAACATAAATATACGGTCATGATGGGACGAACGCATGGCGTACATGCAGAACCGACGACGTTCGGTCTGAAACTAGCGCTTTGGTATGAAGAGATGAAACGAAACAAAGTCCGTTTTGAAGCAGCACGTGAGACGGTCGAATACGGCAAGATGTCAGGTGCCGTCGGAACATTCGCAAACATCGATCCATTCATTGAAAAGTATGTCTGCGAAAAGTTAGGAACAAAACCGGCTCCGGTCTCAACGCAAACGTTACAACGTGATCGTCATGCACACTACATGTCGACACTTGCTCTGATTGCAACATCAATCGAAAAGATGGCAACGGAAATCCGGGGTCTGCAAAAGACGGAAACACGTGAAGTCGAAGAATTCTTCGCTAAAGGTCAAAAAGGATCATCGGCGATGCCGCATAAGCGGAATCCGATCGGTTCAGAGAACATGACAGGTCTTGCCCGAGTCATCCGTGGACACATGGTGACAGCGTACGAGAACGTCTCACTCTGGCACGAACGGGATATCTCGCATTCTTCGGCAGAACGTATCATTCTTCCGGACGCAACAGGATTGCTTAACTACATGTTGAACCGTTTCGGAAACATCGTGAAGAACTTGACGGTCTTCCCGGACAACATGAAGCGGAACATGGACCGGACGTTTGGTGTCATTTTCTCTGGACATGTCTTACTCGCTTTAATCGAAAAAGGCTGGTCGCGTGAAGCCGCCTATGATTTCGTTCAACCGCGTGCGATGCAGGCGTGGGAAGAACAAATCATGTTCCGTGACTTGTTGTGGCAAGAAGAAGAGATTCAACAGCTTTTCACAGAAGAAGAGCTCGATGCGTGTTTCGATCCGACGTACCATACGAGTCGCGTCGATGAAATCTTTGAACGGTGTGGCTTGAACTAATCAACCTGAGACGGGGCACTTGCCCCGTCTACATCTTAGGATCATGGGGGACGAAAGCGATGCAACCACTTTATGAAGGAAAAGCAAAACGATTGTACACGACGCAGGAGCAGGATGTGCTCCGGATCGTCTATAAAGACGAGGCCACGGCATTCAACGGCGAGAAAAAAGAAACCTTTGCTGGAAAAGGCGAATTGAACAACCGATTGACGAGTCATTTCTTTGAAATCCTCGAACAAGCGGGCATTCCGACACATTTTATTGAGCGTGTCTCGGAGCGCGAACAGCTCGTACGTCGTGTCACCATCATCCCACTCGAAGTCGTCGTCCGAAACGTCGTCGCGGGGAGCTTGAGTAAACGGCTCGGTATCGAAGAAGGTACGGTGCTCGAAACACCAATCGTTGAGTTCTACTATAAAGATGATACGTTAGGCGATCCACTCGTCACCTCGTCACACATCAATTTACTGAAGATTGCGACTTCTGAAGAGTTGAAACAGTTATCTGCTGAAGCGCTTCGCGTAAACGAAGTATTACAACCTTACTTCCGTCAAAACGGAATCACGTTGATTGATTTTAAATTGGAGTACGGAAAGACGGCAGACGGAACGATTTTACTGGCAGATGAGATTTCACCTGATACATGCCGCCTGTGGGATCAGGCGACAGGAGAACATCTCGATAAAGATGTCTTCCGCCGCAATATCGGTTCACTGACAGAGACTTACCAAACACTATTCAATCGCCTAGGGGGAAACACACAATGAAAAAAGTCATCGTATCGATCGCATTACGGGAAAGCATTTTAGATCCACAAGGAGTTGCTGTAAAAGGTGGATTGCAACAGCTTGGTTTTACAGGTGTCGAGAGTGTCCGAATCGGAAAACAGATTGAACTGCTCGTTGAGACGGAAACGACAGAAGCGATGATTCATGAGATGTGTCAAAAACTACTCGTCAACACGGTGATGGAAGATTACCAGATTACGATCGAAGAGGTGACGCCAGCATGAAGTTTGCGGTCATCGTCTTTCCCGGATCGAACTGTGATTTAGATATGTACCATGCGGTCAAGGATGCCCTCGGAGAAGAAGCTGAATACGTCTTCCATACCGAAACATCACTTGAAGGCTACGACGGCGTCCTACTGCCGGGCGGATTCTCCTACGGAGACTACCTTCGTTGCGGCGCGATCGCACGTTTCTCACCGATCATGGAAGAAGTCAAACGTTTTGCGGCAGAAGGGAAAACGGTCCTTGGGGTATGTAACGGATTCCAGATTCTTGTCGAAGCGGGACTCTTACCAGGTGTCTTGCACCGCAACAACGGTTTGAAGTTCATGTGCCGGACGGTCGAACTGAAGGTTGAAAACACGAAGACACGGTTTACATCGGATTATCTGCCAGGCGAGACGATTTCGATTCCGATCGCGCACGGCGAAGGGAACTACTACTGCGATGATGCGACTTACGCAATACTCCAAACGAACGGACAAATCGCCTTCACGTATGTCGATAACCCGAACGGCTCACGCGGTGATATCGCCGGAATCACGAACAAAGCCGGCAACGTTCTCGGGATGATGCCACACCCGGAACGAGCGGTCGAGTTATTGACTGGCGGAACAGATGGACTAAAACTCTTTACTTCACTCGTCAAACAGGGGGCACACCATGCTAAAACAACAGTCTGAACCAACACCAGAATTGATTCAAGAGCAACGCGTCTATGCCACGATGGGCTTAAGTGATACGGAATACCAGATGGTTGTCGATTTACTCGGACGCCAACCGAACTATACGGAAACAGGATTGTTCTCGGTCATGTGGTCCGAACATTGTTCATACAAGACCTCTAAACCCGTCCTCCGTCAATTCCCGACGACTGGACCACGTGTCTTACAAGGACCAGGGGAAGGGGCAGGTGTCGTTGATATCGGAGATGAGCAAGCAGTCGTCTTTAAAATCGAAAGCCACAACCATCCATCCGCTGTTGAACCGTATCAAGGGGCTGCGACAGGCGTCGGCGGAATCATTCGTGACATCTTCTCGATGGGCGCACGACCGGTCGCGCTCATGAACTCGCTCCGCTTCGGGCATCTCGGTACACCACGTGTCAATCAACTGTTCGAACAAGTCGTCGCCGGAATCGCCGGTTACGGCAACTGTGTCGGGATCCCGACGATCGGTGGCGAAATCGGATTTGATCGCTCATATGAAGGCAATCCACTCGTCAACGCGATGTGTATCGGTCTAATCAACCATGCGGATATTCAAAAGGGTCAGGCAAAAGGTGTCGGGAACTCGGTCATGTACGTCGGTGCAGCTACTGGGCGTGACGGGATCCATGGTGCGACGTTTGCCTCGGAGGATCTCGGAGAGGATACAGAAGCAAAACGTCCGGCTGTTCAAGTCGGCGACCCATTCATGGAGAAGTTATTGATTGAAGCTTGTCTTGAAATCGTCGGGCACCCGGCACTGGTCGGGATGCAGGACATGGGTGCTGCCGGACTGACATCGTCTTCAGCGGAGATGGCTTCAAAAGCAGGTATGGGCATCGAGATGCACCTCGATGATGTTCCGCAACGAGAGACAGGGATGACCGCTTACGAAATGATGCTCTCGGAATCACAAGAGCGGATGTTACTCGTCGTCAAGCGGGGTCGCGAAGCAGAGATCGAAGCAATCGTCAGCAAATGGGGACTCCATGCCGTTCACGTCGGAGAAGTCATTGAAGAGAAAGTCTTACGGTTGATCCATCACGGGGACATCGTAGCGGAAGTTCCAGTCGATGCGTTAGCCGAAGAAGCGCCAGTCTATGAAAAACCATCTCGTGTTCCTGCGTATTATGAAGAATTCCAAGCGATGGAAGAGACGCTTCCAGTCGTTGAAGACGTCGTTGAGACATGGCGGGCGTTACTGCGTCAGCCGACGATTGCTTCAAAACGTTGGGTCTACGATCAGTACGATCATATGGTCCAGACATCGACCGTCGTCGCACCAGGATCCGATGCAGCCGTCATCCGTGTCCGCGGCACGAACAAAGCGCTTGCGATGACGACCGACTGTAACAGCCGCTTCGTCTACTTGGATCCATATGTCGGTGGACAGATTGCGGTAGCGGAAGCAGCTCGTAATATCGTCGCGAGTGGGGCGACACCCCTTGCTATCACGGATTGCCTGAACTTCGGAAATCCGGATAAACCAGAAGGCTTCTGGCAGTTGCAGCAAGCAACAGCCGGTATGGCAGAAGCATGTCGTGTCCTTGAGACACCTGTCATCGGTGGAAACGTCTCACTCTACAATGAGTCAGCCGGTCAAGCGGTTCACCCGACACCGGTCGTCGGAATGGTTGGATTACACGAGCAAACTGAATGGATCACAACGCAACACGTCAAACAAGCAGGTGATCAAATTTATCTATTAGGAGAAACAACAGCCGAGTTTGGTGGTAGTGAGCTTCAATATATGCAATTCGGTAAATCATTCGGTCGCGCACCACAGATTGATTTAGCAATCGAACACGCACGCTTACAATTGTTACAGCAGGCAGTACAAGCAGGTGAAGTCAATGCGATGCATGATGTGTCAGAAGGCGGTCTTGCCATCGCTCTCGCTGAGATGACGTTTGGGACGAACCTCGGATTGACGGTTCAGTTCGACGGACCAACCTTACACCTGTTCAGCGAATCGCAATCACGCTTCATCGTCACTGTGCCACAAGCGCACGTCGCAGCATTCGAACAACGGACCGGTGCTCAAGCAATCGGTGTCGTCACGAACGATGAGCTTCTCGTCATCGAAACGGCAGACACACGAATTGAAGCAGACCGTTCGACCTTACAGGGAGACTGGGAAGGAGCAATCGCGTGTTATATGACATCAAAGGACTAAATGAGGAGTGTGGCGTCTTCGGGATCTTCGGACAACCGAATGCAGCGCAACTCGCTTATTACGGCTTGCATAGCTTGCAACACCGGGGACAGGAAGGGGCAGGCATCGTCACGAGTGACGGTGACGACCTCTTCCCGCACCGCGGGCAAGGACTCGTAACGGAAGTCTTTTCGGAAGAAACACTGACGAACCTTAACGGACATCACGCGATTGGACATGTCCGGTATTCGACAGCAGGGGGAAACACGCTTGAGAACACCCAACCGCTTCACTTCAAATCGCGGACGGGAGATCTCGCACTCGCGCATAACGGAAATCTCGTCAACGCCGATTCACTAAAGCACCTGTTAGAAGCAGAAGGTGCCATCTTTCAGACGACGAGTGATACGGAAGTCGTCGCCCATCTCGTCAAACGCAGTAAGCTCGACACACTCGAAGACCGGATTGCCGATAGTCTCGCCCGTCTCGTCGGGGCGTTCGCCTTCCTTTTCTTAACGGAAGATACGTTATTCGTGGCGGTTGATCCGCACGGACTGCGTCCACTGTCACTCGGGAAGACACCGGACGGCGGCATCGTATTCGCGTCAGAGACATGTGCCTTTGATATCGTCGGCGCGGAATTCATTCGTGATATCGAGCCAGGGGAGCTCGTGACGATCACAGAACAGGGCATGTCGTCCCGTCAATACATGGAACCACGTGAACGGGCAATGTGTTCGATGGAATATATCTACTTCTCACGTCCGGATTCGATCATTGATGGCGTCAACGTCCATACGGCTCGCAAAGCACTCGGGAAAAAGATGTATGAAGAAGCGCCGGTTGAAGCGGACGTCGTCACTGGAGTACCGGATTCAAGTATCTCGGCAGCGATCGGTTACGCGGAAGCGAGTGGTATTCCATATGAGATGGGATTGATCAAGAACCGGTATGTCGGACGGACGTTCATCCAGCCGTCACAAGAGTTACGGGAACGTGGGGTCAAAATGAAATTGTCCGCGCTACGCGGCGTCGTGCAAGGAAAACGTGTCATCATGGTCGATGATTCAATCGTCCGGGGAACGACGAGTCGCCGCATCGTCGGTTTGTTACGGGAAGCGGGTGCGACGGAAGTCCATGTCCGCATCACGGCACCACCGATCACGAATCCATGTTATTACGGGATTGATACTTCATCGAAGGAAGAACTGATCTCTGCTCGATTGATGCCGGAAGAAATCCGGCAGGAAATTGGTGCGGATTCACTTGAATTCTTAACGGTACCGGGCATGGTCGACGCAATCGATCGCCCGTTCGATGGACCGTTAAAAGGACAATGTACCGCTTGTTTCACAGGAGAGTATCCGACACCGCTCGGTTCGCTCGAGTTAGAAGCTAAACTTTGATAGATGGGGGAAGAACATGAGCAAACATTACGAAGCAGCAGGTGTGAGTCTGACAGCAGGGTATGAGTCAGTCACGCGAATGAAAAAACACGTCGCCCGTTCGATGCGCAAAGAAGTATTGACGGGACTCGGTAGCTTTGGTGCGATGTTCGACCTCAGCCAATTGCAGTTGAAAGAACCAGTCCTTGTCAGTGGGACAGACGGTGTCGGTACGAAGCTGAAACTCGCTTTCGCACTGGAACAACACGATACGATCGGAATCGACTGTGTGGCAATGTGTGTGAACGATATCATCGTCCAAGGCGCGGAACCACTTTATTTCCTTGACTACATCGCGCTTGGTCAGGCGATTCCAGCTAAGATCGAACGGATCGTCGCAGGTGTCGCAGAAGGTTGCGTCCAGGCGGGATGTACGTTAATCGGCGGTGAGACAGCGGAAATGCCAGGGATGTATGCGGACGGCGAATATGATATCGCCGGGTTCGCCGTCGGTGCCGTCGAGAAGCAAAAATTGATCACGGGTGATAACGTCGCGGCAGGAGATGTCATTCTCGGTCTCGCTTCGTCCGGCGTCCATTCGAACGGGTTCTCACTCGTCCGTAAAATCGTCGCCGACAGTGGCCTCCGCTACGAAGATGAAGTCATGATGCTCGGTCATACGCTCGGAAATGCGCTCCTCATGCCAACACGCATCTACGTCGAAGCGGTCAAAGCAGCCCTTGAGACGGAAAAGATTCAAGCGATGGTCCATATTACGGGTGGTGGATTCTACGAGAACGTACCACGTGTCTTGCCAGAAGGTCTTGGCGCATCGTTCGATCCGAAAAAGTGGCCGACGTTACCAGTCTTTGACTGGCTCGAGCAAGCGGGTGACCTGCCACGACATGATATGTACAACGTCTTTAACATGGGCATCGGTTTCATGTTGATCGTCAAACCGGAAGATGTCGCGGAAGTGACAGCACGCCTCGCTCGTGAAAATGAGACGGCGTACGTGATTGGTCAAGTGACAGATCAAGAAGGTGTTCGGATTCAAGGAGTCGACGCATGAAGATCGCCTGTTTTGCATCAGGAAGCGGTAGTAATGTCGAAGCACTTTTTGAAGCGATCGAGGCAGGAACGTTACATGCCTCGATCGAACTGATCGTCTGCGATCAACAGAACGCAAAGGTCATTGAACGGGCAAAACGACGCGGATGTGACGTCTTCGTCTTTCGGGCGAAGGACTATCCGGATAAACCGAGTTTTGAGCGGGAAATCATTGCCCGTCTTGAAGCGAAAGGTGTCGAACGGATCATTCTTGCCGGCTACATGCGATTAATCGGGGAAGAGTTGCTTGGACGATACGCAGGGCGAATCGTCAACATCCACCCGTCGCTGCTTCCGGCGTTCCCGGGAAAAGATGCGATCGGACAAGCATTTCGTGGCGGAGTTAAAATCACAGGTGTTACAATTCATATAGTCGATGAAGGCATGGACACAGGACCGATCATGGCTCAAGAAGCCGTTCGGATTACAGAAGAGATGACGCGTGAAACATTGCAACAAGCGATTCAGCGCGTCGAACATAGACTGTATCCGCAAGTCATCGAAGAGTGGATGAAAGAGGAGGCAAACGTATGAGAGCGTTAATTAGTGTGTCGGATAAAACAGGAATCGTCGAATTAGGACGAGCGTTCCATGAAGCAGGTATCGAGCTCGTCTCGACAGGCGGAACACATCAAGCGTTAGAGGAAGCCGGGCTTCCGGTCATTGGTATCAGTGAAGTCACACAATTCCCAGAAATGCTCGATGGGCGTGTCAAAACGCTCCATCCAATGGTTCATGGTGGATTACTCGGTCGTCGTGATCTTGAATCCCATCGTGAGCAGATGGCTGCGCAACAGATTCAACCGATTGATTTCGTCGTCGTCAATCTGTATCCGTTCAAGCAGACGGTCTTACAAGAAGACGTCGCCTATGCCGATGCGATCGAGAACATCGATATCGGTGGACCAAGCATGTTGCGTTCAGCGGCGAAAAACCACGCAGCTGTCACGGTCGTCGTCGACCCAGCTGATTACGAAACGGTCGTTGCCGAGATTCGTGAAGGCGGTACGACGTTTGAGACACGTCAACGTCTTGCGGCGAAAGCCTTCCGTCATACAGCGGCGTACGATGCATTGATCGCGGATTATTTCTTGACACAAACAGGCGAGAAGTTCCCGGATCAGTTGACAATCACGCTTGAGAAAGTCCAGGATCTTCGTTATGGAGAAAATCCACACCAAGAAGCAGCCTTTTATAAAACACCAATTTACCGTGGAGCATCTCTCGCTTCAGCGAAACAGTTGCATGGTAAAGAGTTGTCGTATAACAACATTCAAGATGCGAACGCTGCACTCGAAATTCTCGACGAGTTCCGCGAAGCAGCAGCCGTCGTTGTTAAACACATGAACCCGTGTGGTGTTGCCGTCGGTCCAACGATCGGAGAGGCATTCCGCCGCGCTCATGCAGCCGATCCGGTGTCGATCTTCGGTGGCATCGTCGCCTTGAACCGTGAAGTTGACTTAGAGACAGCAGAACAGTTAAGCGGTATCTTCCTTGAAATCATCATCGCCCCATCCTTCACGGAAGAAGCATTCGCCTTGTTGTCAGCGAAAAAGAACATCCGTCTACTTGAACTCGACGTCAAACGTGTCCAAGCAATCCGTTATACGGCAGTCGCTGGCGGCATGCTCGTCCAAGACAGTGACGATGAGACGCTTGATGATGCAGCAGCACGCGTCGTGACAGACCGCAAGCCGACAGCAGCGGAATGGGAAGACTTGAAACTCGCATGGCGTGCCGTCAAACATGTCAAGTCGAACGCGATCGTTCTCGCGAAGGACGAAGTGACGGTCGGTGTTGGTGCAGGACAGATGAACCGTGTTGGTTCAGCGAACATCGCGATTACACAAGCCGGAGAAAAAGCAGTTGGTGCGTCACTTGCTTCCGATGCCTTCTTCCCAATGGGTGATACGGTCGAAGCGGCAGCAGCAGCTGGTATTACGGCAATCATTCAACCAGGCGGCTCGATTCGCGACCAAGAGTCGATCGATGCGTGTAACAAACATGGCATTACGATGGTCTTTACGAACGTTCGACATTTCAAACACTAAGCGGAGGCGATTTGAATGAAGGTATTGGTGATTGGTAAAGGAGGGCGTGAACACGCGCTCGTCTGGAAGCTGGCACAGGATGAACGGATCGAGACAGTGTATGCTGCGCCTGGGAATGCCGGGATGACACAAGCCACATGTGTTCCGATCGCCGAAGATGCTATCGATGAACTCGTGACGTTCGCACAAGACGAACAGATCGATTGGACGATTGTCGGACCAGAAGGACCACTTGTTCTCGGAGTCGTTAACGCCTTTCAGGCAGCGGGATTGCAGATCTTCGGACCAACACGGGAAGCGGCAGCGATCGAAGGAAGTAAGCAGTTCGCGAAAGAATTGATGGAGCGTGCCGGTATTCCGACCGCTGCTCATGCCGTCTTTACTTCAGCAGCAGACGCAGAGGCGTATGTTCGCAAAGCGGGTGCACCGATCGTCATCAAAGCCGACGGACTTGCTGCCGGAAAAGGAGTCACGGTCGCAGAAACCGTGGACCAAGCACTTGCAGCAATCCACGATACGTTTGCCGGGGAATACGGTCAACAAAGCAGCGTTGTCATCGAAGAATGCCTGGTCGGGGAAGAGTGTTCATTGATGGCATTCGTGCACGAAGAGACCGTCATCCCGATGGTATTGTCGCAAGATCATAAACGGGCATTTGACGGTGATCTAGGTCCGAACACAGGAGGAATGGGCGCGTATTCTCCGCTTCCTCAGTGGGACGAAGCAGCGCTGACGACAGAAGCTGTTGATCGCATCATTCAGCCGCTCGTCGATCAGATGGCAAGCGAAGGAATTCCGTTCACCGGCTTCCTCTATGCCGGTCTGATGCTGACGAAACAAGGACCGTTCGTCATCGAGTTCAATGCTCGGTTCGGTGATCCGGAAACAGAAGTCATTCTTCCGCGCTTAGAGACACCGTTGCTTGATGTCATCATGCCGCTGATAGACGGACAGATACCAGAAGTCGTTTGGACGGATCAAGCAGCTGTCGGTGTCGTCGTCGCAGCAGAAGGATATCCGGAAGCACCAAAAACGGGACAAGCGATTCCACTTGATCAGATTGGGGACGGTCTTCTCGTCTTTCATGCCGGAACGGCAGAACGAGACGATCAACTTGTCTCAGCCGGTGGACGTGTCCTCGTATGTGTCAGCCGTGCCGAGACGATCGAGCAGGCTGTCGAACAGGTCTATGCGAACTTACCAGACGTGACGGACCAGCCATTCTTTTACCGAACTGATATCGCTCAAAAAGCCTTTCGTGCCTCGCATGAATCATGATATTTGTACCAGACGTGCTCGAAGGAGTCGCGTCTGGTTTTTTGTTTCTTGGCGAAGTGCACGAAAAGATTTGTCTTCCATGGCGAATTTGTGTTATTTTGACCAAATGAATCCGGAACGGGGCAAAACTTCTTGAAACTTACTTAGCAACATTTTAGTATAAGAACTATAAGAAAGCGTTTTCAATAAAACAAAGGAGGTCGAGCTTTCGTGAAAAAAAATTGTGGAAGATCCCCTTGGACGAAATCTGAAGTACGAACACACCAAGCGGTCATCAGCGGAAAGCTTGCACCGACACTTGTCATACAGAATGCCACTTACCTGAATCATGGTGTCAAAGCATGGCGGACGGCGAATATCTGGATTAGTGGCGACCGGATCGTCTATGTCGGTCCAGAGATGCCGGAACAAGCCGATGCGTATCATGATGCGACAGGTCAATATATCGTACCCGGTTACATTGAACCCCATGCCCATCCGTTCCAACTTTACAATCCAGCGAGTCTTGCAAAATTCGCAGCAGAGCGGGGAACATCGACGCTCGTAAACGACAACATGTTGTTATTATTAGAGCCGACGGAGCAAGCGTTTGCTCAGGTCGAGGCGCTAGCAGACTTACCGACCTCAATGTACTGGTGGGCACGACTCGACGCACAAACCGAGCTTGATGCCGACAGTATCTCGATCGATAATCGCCGGATTCAAGCGTGGCTCAAGCATCCACAAGTCATCCAAGCGGGAGAGTTGACGGGATGGCCACGTCTCTCGCAAGGGGATGATGAACTGCTTCACTGGATGCAGGATGCGATCAAACTCGGAAAACCAATCGAAGGTCATTTCCCTGGGGCTTCAGCGAAGACGTTGACGAAGATGGCGCTGTACGGCGTGACGAGTGATCACGAAGCGATGACGGTCGAAGAGGCGATGACACGTCTTGAACTCGGCTACACGACGACGATTCGTTATTCATCGATTCGTCCGGATCTACCGGATATCTTTAAAGGTCTCGTCGAAGCAGGGTTGACGCAGTTCGATAAGGTGCTAGTGACGACGGATGGTTCAACGCCGTCCTTCTATAAAGCGGGCATGATGGATGAGACGATCCGATTGATGCTTGAGGCGGGCATTCCGGTCGAAGAAGCGTACCGGATTGCATCGTACAATGCAGCGCGTCACTTTAATCTCGATCATCTACTTGGGAGTATCGCACCAGGACGAATCGCGCATCTTAATTTCCTTGAGGCAAAAGATGCCCCGACACCTGTCGCTGTACTTGCGCGCGGCACATGGGTCCGTCAAGCAGACATCCCATGTTACCCGGCAGAAGCGCTTGATGCAGTCTATGCGCTCATGCCACGCTCGGAAGTCCAGGTTTCCTTAACGGAACAGGATTTTTCGTTTAGCATGCCGGTTGGTCTTGAAATGGTCAATTCCGTCATCATGAAACTCTATCAAGTCGAACACGATACAAGTGTACCTGTTCTACCGGCAGGATGTGATGAATCCTTCCTGATGCTACTCGACCGGGAAGGGAAGTGGCGACTGAATACCGTTCTGAAAAACTTTGCGACACAAGTCGGAGGTCTCGTCAGTTCGTACTCGATCAGCGGTGATATTTTGATGATCGGTAAATCGAAACGAGACATGCAAGTCGCGTTTGATCGAATGAAAGCGTTCGGCGGCGGAATCGTTCTCGTTGAGAATGGTGAAGTCATCGCTGAAGTTCCGTTGACCTTGATGGGGCAGACATCCGACCTGCCACTCGAAGATTTGATCGTTCAAGAAACGGCTCTCCGGGAAGCCTTGTTCGAACGCGGTTATGCGTTTGAAGATCCTGTCTATACGTTGCTATTCCTAGCATCGACACACTTGCCATATGTACGGATCACACCACAAGGTATTTACGAAGTCCTTCGGAAAAAAGTCCTTTTCCCAGCGATTTTGCGATGACGCTTGAATTTTAAAACGTCGCGCTTTAAACTATTAAAGAGCAATTGAATGGGAAAGGGAGTCACAAGATGCAACTCGATAAATTGCGTGGAAAAGAATTGGATCAGTTATTTACAGCCATCATGAAGATGGATTCATTAGAAGATTGTTATACGTTGTTCGAAGACTTAGCGACCGTCAACGAAATCCAGGCGCTCGCCCAACGTCTTGAAGTCGCACGTCAATTACGTGAAGGCAATACGTATCACAAAATCGAAAAGGCGACCGGTGCTTCAACAGCAACGATCTCGCGTGTCAAACGTTGCTTGAACTACGGTTCGGGCGGTTATGATCTGGCGCTTGCCCGCCTAGGTCTTATCGAGCAAGAAGTAGCGGATAACTAATGTTATCCGCTACTTCTATGAAGGAGGGCGCACCGATATGGATTTTGCGTTACAACATAAAATTCAACATTTCATTCGAAGGCTGACGCCCATCCAGTCGCTCGTCATCATCTACTTCGTTGCGGTCATCATCGGAATCATCATGCTCGGTCTGCCGTGGTCGACCAAGGGAGACTATAACTGGGATTTCACGGACCTCGTCTTCATGGCGGTCAGTTGTGTCAGTGTCACTGGTTTGACGACGGTCTCGGTCTCAGAAACCTTCACGACGTTCGGCTACTTCATGATCATGATTCTAGTGCAAGTCAGCGGGATCGGCTTGATGTCGCTTCATATCGCGATGTGGGTCATTCTCGGAAAACGAATCGGCTTTCGAGAACGTCAACTCGTCGTTCGAGATCAGAACCAGACGACGATGCAAGGGGTCGTCAAATACATTCGCGAAGTCATCTTGATCATCGTCTCGATTGAATTGATCGGGGCATTGATTCTCGGGCTGTACTATACGAAATACTTTCCGACACTCGGTGAAGCGATGCTCCAAGGACTGTTCGGATCGGTCAGTGCGACGACGAACGCTGGTTTTGACATCACGGGCGAATCGTTACTACCGTTTCGCGGTGATTTGTTCGTCGTCTTCATGCAAATCTTGTTACTGACACTTGGTGCAATTGGGTTTCCAGTACTCGTCGAAGTCCGGCGCTACATCTCGTACCGGGCGACACGTCAAGCGACACGTCAACCGTATCATTTTTCACTCTTTACGAAATTGACAGCGTCAACGTTCTTCATTCTCGTCCTATTCGGAACGGTAGCATTGCTGCTATTTGAATGGAACCAATCCTTCAAAGGTCTACCGATCGATGAGAAGCTTGTCGACGCCTTGTTCCAATCCGTCACGACCCGAAACGGGGGATTGACGACGGTCGACATCACGTCCTTCTCGCAGGCATCGATTTTCGTCTTGTCGCTCTTGATGTTCATCGGAGCGTCACCGTCTTCCGTTGGTGGGGGGATTCGAACGACGACGTTCGCTGTCGCCGTTTTGAGTGTCATCGCCTTCATCCGAGGCGAATACGGGATTAAAATCTTTGGTCGTGAGATCGGTCAGTCGGACATCTGGAAAGCATTCGTCGTCATTGTCGTCTCAACGGGTGTGACGATGGTCGGATTAATCGTCTTGTTACTTGTCGAAGACGCACCGTTCCTCGTGCTGTTTTTTGAAGCTTGTTCAGCGTTCGGAACGACCGGTCTATCGCTCGGCATCACGGATCAATTATCGGATATCGGAAAATGGACGTTGTCTGTGCTGATGTTCATTGGTCGAATCGGTGTCATCTCGTTCGTTCTTCTGTTGAAAGCGAACCAACCGAAACGTAACTACAATTATCCGAAGGAATCCGTCATTATCGGATAAGGAGGCTCTTTTATGAAACGTGCCTTTTGGATCAACTTTGTCTATATCTTTGCTGTGCCTGTCTTACCGTTTTTGGCGCTCGTCAATGGTCGAGCACTCTGTTCACCGGATTCACCGTTACTGGACGTCCCGGTACTCGGCTTCTTTTTAGCAGAACCGTGGGCGTTCGTGCCGGTATATGCCGTTTTTGCGTTGTTACTGGCGTCACTCTTGACGAAACGACGGACACGCTTCTAACCATCTCGCCCTGCGCGAGATGGTTTTTTGTTTTATACTGAATGTGGAATGAGAAAGAGAGGATGGGACGAACCGTGTTATTACCTTTTAATGAATGGCGACATGTCTTTAAACTAGATCCAGCAAAAACAATCGATGATGCTAGCCTACAGGCGATTGCGACGTCCGGAACGGATGCGATCCTCGTCGGTGGAACGGATGACATCACACTCGATGCGACGCTTGATCTCTTGATGCGCTTGCGACGGTATCCCGTTGCAGTGGCACTTGAGATTTCAGAACTCGAAGCCGCGACGATGGGATTCGATACGTATTTGACACCGACGGTCCTGAATGCCGGGACGTTAGAGTACGTCGTTGAAAAACAAGTCGAGGCGTTAGAACAAGTCGGTCATATGCTGGCGCACGCTGATCTTGTCGGGGAAGGGTATATCGTCCTGAATCCTGATGCGAAGGTCGCGCACGTGACACAAGCAAAACCGTTAACGTTAGATGAGACCGTCGCTTATGCGCAGTTAGCGGATAGTGTCTTCCGTCTACCGGTCGTGTATCTCGAATACAGCGGCGTTTACGGGGAAGCGGAACGAGTCGCAGCCGTTCGCGACGTCTTGAAGCAGGCACGCCTGTTTTACGGTGGTGGCATCGACTCTGAGGAGCGAGCGCGTGAGATGCTGCAGTATGCGGATACGATCGTCGTTGGAAACGTCATTTATGAGGATTTAAAAGCAGCGCTTGCGACAGTCGCGGCGACACGATAAAATATAGGAACAAAAGTTCGGAATATAAGAAATGAGGCTATTGATATGTTTAATTTGAGTGAACAGCTCGTCAGTGGACTAAACCCTGAGCAAGCGAGAGCAGTCAAACATACGGACGGTCCACTGCTAATCATGGCAGGAGCCGGTTCCGGGAAGACACGCGTCCTGACACATCGGGTCGCTTATTTGATGGCGGCTAAACAAGTCGCACCGTGGAACATCCTCGCGATTACCTTCACGAACAAGGCAGCGCGGGAAATGCGGGACCGGATTGGTCGGTTGGTCGGTGGCGTCGCGAACGATATTTGGGTCTCGACCTTCCACTCGATGTGTGTCCGGATGTTACGTCGTGACATCGATCAGCTTGGGTACGATCGTAACTTCACGATTCTTGATTCAAGTGATCAGCAATCGGCGATCAAGCTCGTCTTGAAGGAACAAAACTTGGATCCGAAAAAATGGGATCCACGTTCGATGCTGACGATCATCTCGTCACAGAAAAATGAATTACGCAGTGCTGAATTTTACGCTTCGATCGTGACGAGCCCGTATGAGAAGACCGTTGCTGAAATCTATAAAGGATACGAAGCGGTCTTACGCCGAAACAACGCGCTCGACTTTGATGATTTGATCGGAAAAACGACGGAATTGTTCAAGAAGAGTCCGGATGTCCTTGCCTACTATCAGAAGAAGTTCCGCTACATCCATGTCGATGAGTATCAAGATACGAACAAAGCCCAGTATGATCTCGTTAACCTGTTAGCATCGGGACATCAGAATCTCTGTGTCGTTGGGGACTCGGATCAGTCGATCTATCGCTGGCGTGGTGCTGATATCGCGAACATCCTCTCGTTCGAAGAGGACTATCCGAATGCCGCTGTCATCTTACTCGAGCAAAACTATCGTTCTTCGAAACGGATCTTGGAAGCGGCCAACCATGTCATCCAAAACAACTCGACCCGTAAAGACAAGAAACTTTGGACAGATAATGACGAAGGCGAGAAGCTGATCGTCCATACGGCAGAGAATGAGCGGGAAGAAGCCTTTTATATCGTCCAGGAAATTCGGAACTCGCTTCGTTACGGGATGAAACTGAACGATATCGCGATTCTGTACCGGACGAACGCACAATCGCGTGCGATTGAGGAAACGCTTCTTAAGTCGAACGTTCCTTACAAAATGATCGGCGGTACGAAGTTCTACGATCGTAAAGAAATCAAGGACGTGCTCGCTTATCTTCGTTTAATCTCGAATCCGGACGAAGATCTGTCCTTCGCACGGATTGTCAACGAACCAAAACGTGGCATCGGCGCAACAACGATTGATAAGCTGCGTGATTTCGCTGACTTACAAGGCGTTTCGCTGATGGAAGCAATCCGCGATATCGAATTGTCGAGTATCGCACCAAAGACAGCAGCGAAATTGACAGATTTCCGGACGATGATTCTCGGACTCAGTCAAATGCAAGAATTCATCAGCCTTTCGGAACTGGTCGAAGAAGTGCTCGAGAAATCGGGTTATCGTCAAGTACTGAAGGAAGATAAGACGCTTGAAGCGCAAAGTCGTCTCGAGAACATCAATGAGTTTATTACCGTTGCGCAAAACTTCGAGAAGGAGACCGCGAAAGCCGATCCGGAAGACCGGACGATCATCGCCTTCTTGACCGATTTGACACTCGTTGCCGATGTCGATTCACTCGACGAGACGGATCCGGAAGAACAAGTCACGTTGATGACGCTCCACTCAGCAAAAGGACTCGAGTTCCCAGTCGTCTTCTTGATTGGGATGGAGGAAGGGTTGTTCCCACATAGCCGTTCGCTTCAGGATGAAGACGAGATGGAAGAAGAACGTCGCCTCGCGTACGTCGGGATCACACGTGCTGAGAAACGCCTTTACTTGTCACATGCGCGGATGCGCTCGCTTTATGGTCGGACGAATGCGAACCAAGAATCACGGTTCCTAGCGGAGCTGCCGGAAGTCGTCATCGAGCGGACTGGTAAAAAAGCGAAGCCACTTCCATGGGAAGACCGCCCTGTTCCGCAAGGCAAAGCCGTCATCGGTCGCTCGATCAGCAAACCGACAGCGATGAAGACGTCAGGTGCGGAAACGCTCGGTTGGTCGGTCGGAGATAAGGCAGAGCACGGGAAATGGGGACTCGGTACAGTCGTCCAGACTCGTGGTGAAGGGGATAATCTTGAAATCGATATCGCATTCCCAGCAGTCGGAATCAAACGATTGCTCGCGAAATTCGCACCGATTAAAAAGGTATGACGGGAGGTCCACAGATGGACGCAAGCCAGCGTATAGATGAGATTCGTCAAACATTGAACCGATACAGCTACGAATACTACGTACTGGATCAACCAACGGTACCGGATGCGACGTACGATCAATTGCTTCGTGAACTGACGGAGTTAGAAACAGAGCATCCAGAACTGATCACACCGGATTCGCCGACGCAACGGGTCGGCGCAGCACCGCTCGAAGCGTTCGAGAAGGTGACGCATGATCTACCGATGCTGTCGCTCGGAAACGTCTTTGATGAGACAGAAATCCGCGAATGGGTCGCTCGGATTGAGCGATCGCTCGGACGTTCGACGACGTACGTCGCCGAACTGAAATTCGATGGACTTGCCATCTCGCTAAAATACGAAGATGGTCGATTCGTCCGTGGGGCAACGCGTGGCGATGGAACAGTCGGTGAGAACATCACGCAGAATCTACGGACAATCAAAGCGTTACCGCTTCGTTTGCAGGCAGAAGAGACGGTCGAAGTCCGCGGTGAGGCTTACATGCCGAAACAATCGTTCGAACGCTTGAATGAAGATCGGGCTAGCCGAGAAGAGACATTGTTCGCAAATCCGCGTAACGCGGCAGCAGGTAGTCTGCGTCAGCTCGATTCCTCGATCACGGCGTCGCGCAATCTGTCGTTATTCGTGTATGGCGTCGGCGTCAATACGTTGACGGCCCGTTCACATAGCGAAGCAATGGCACAACTCGCTTCACTTGGGTTACCGACCAATCAACATATGCAGACGTGTGAGACGGTGGAAGAGATTCTTGCCTACATCGCACATTGGACGGAAGCACGCGCGAGCCTGCCATATGAGATCGACGGAATCGTCTTGAAAGTCGATCGGTATGATGATCAGGAAGAGCTCGGCTTCACAGCAAAAAGTCCTCGCTTCGCGACAGCCTATAAGTTCGCGGCGGAAGAAGTCATGACGACAGTCGAAGACGTTGATTTCAGTGTCGGTCGGACCGGGAAAGTCACACCGCGTGCCCGTTTTGCACCGGTTGTCGTTGCAGGATCGACAGTGACGTATGCGACACTGCACAACGCCGACTTCATCGCTGAAAAAGATATTCGCCTTCAGGACTCGGTCATCATTAAAAAAGCGGGCGATGTCATCCCGGCAGTCGTACAAGTTGTCACGGCAGAACGGACAGGGGAAGAGACACCAATCGTCTTCCCAACGCATTGTCCGGCTTGTCAGTCGGAACTTGTCCGTCTCGAAGGTGAAGTCGACATCCGCTGTGTCAGTCCGGAATGCCCAGCGCAATTGATGGAAGGCATCATTCACTTTGTTTCACGTCAGGCGATGAACATCGATGGTCTCGGTGAAAAAGTCGTCCGTCAATTGTATGACCATGAAGCGATCCGGACGATTGCCGATTTATATCGACTCGATCGTGAGGAGTTGTTGACGTTCGACCGGATGGGTGAGACGTCCGTTGATAAATTGCTTGCAGCGATCGAAGCCTCGAAACAGAACTCGGTCGAGCGTCTGTTGTTTGGTCTCGGAATCCGACTCGTTGGTCAAAAAGCGGCATATCTCTTAGCGGAACGTTTTGATTCGTTAGCGGGGATTGCAGCAGCGAGCTACGACGAAATCGTCGCGATTGACGGCATCGGTGGGAAAATCGCAGATTCAATCGTGAAGTACTTCGAACATCCGGAAGCACAGGCATTGATTCGTGATTTGGAACAACTTGGCGTCAATCAACGTTTCCTTGGTGAACGGGTTGATCAGACGAATGCACCACTCGGGGGCAAAACGATTGTCTTGACGGGAACGCTCGAGAGTTTAAAACGGTCAGAGGCCGGTAAACGACTCGAAGCACTTGGTGCCGATGTGACAGGAAGCGTCAGTAAAAAGACGGACGTACTTGTCGCAGGGGAAAAGGCGGGCTCTAAACTGACGAAAGCGGAATCGCTGGGCATCGAAATTTGGGATGAAGCGCGTCTGTTAGAAGAACTAGCTAAACACGAGGCGTGAAGAGAATGAATGAGAACGATCAAATAAAAAGGAAGGCGGAATTCCGCCTTCCTTTATTCATGTTCATCTTTCTCACGAAGCAATCGTCTCGCTCCGAATCAAAGTACCTTGTTTGATGAGACGATTCGTTGCCGTTTCCGGAGGATCACATGTGATTAATGTGATGGTTGGAGAAGCGACAGATTGGTCGAGGACGGACAATGTCGTCGGTGTGACAAGACGACTGGATGTGATGCGGTACGTATACCGATGCGTTTTTGTTGTGACGACGACGGTATCGCCTTTTTTGACGTCAGGTAGACGATTGAAGTGAAGCCCTTCCGTGAAACTGCGGTGTCCGGCGAGCGCATAATTGCCTTTCCCGGGTGATCCGGTTTCTGGAATATGACCGATACTTCGGTCGAGGACTGCTGTCGTCGAGCCTTCTAAGATGACTTGCTCGAAATCAATGCTTGGAATCGAGAGCAGTCCAACACCTGATTTCGCGAGCGGTTGTTTCGTCTCTTTTGCATCGACGGTCTTTAGACTTTTTGTCCATTGTTCTTTTAAATTGGCTGCCTCTTGTTCACGCTGATAGTCACTGATGAAGGGCCAAGCAATAAGGGCGATGCCTGCCAGTAAAAAAAGCAGACCTATGAATTTACGACGTGTCATGAGAAAAAGTCCTTTCGGATACGCTAAGGCGCATCATCTTTTTTGAAAATCAGGGGAAAACTTGTCCTTCCCCGATGGAAAACGATTCTGTTATGATAAAGAGAACGATTTAAAAACATGGGGTGCAAATAGAGATGAACTATAAAACAGCAGTAGCGTTGACGTTATCGAGCACGTTATTTTTAGGTGCTTGTTCGTTCGACCTTTCGCCAAGTAGCGATACAAAAGAAGTCATTACTGAAAGTGAACAAGGTAAGGAAGTCCAGGCCGTCGTCAGTCCAGCCATTGATACGACAGATTCGTACTACCGGACGGTCTTGCCATTTCGTCCAAGCGTCGCACGTGGAATGACACAAAAACGTGTCAGTTCACGTCTTGAGCTCGATGAAATCGAGACGGGTTTAATGCGTCACTCGACACAGTTTTTTGATCCGGAAAAATACTATTACCAAGAAGGTCAGTTACTCGAAGCCGACCAAATCGCAAAATGGTTGTTGCGAAAAGGAAAAGCAGGCGATGGCGTCAGCGATCCTGAAGGTCTGAACCCAGCCTATACGTCTGGTAAGTCGTATAAAGAAAAAAACCAAAAGTCACCTATGATTCTATCGCATATCTTAGAGCAAGACTACATGCTTGAAGAAGATAAGAAGCTTGAACTCGGTGGTACGTCGATTGCGCTTGTCTTAAATAGTGAGTATGTATTCCAAGATGAAAACTATGGACCTACTTATACCGTTAAACTTGATGAAAAGAAAGTCGTTGCTGAAGGCAAGCGGATGGCGAACGATTTAGTCAAGAAGATGCGTAAGACGCAAGGGATGAAGACGACACCGATTCACGTCGCCCTCTATCTCCAGGAAAAAGAAGGGTCACCGGTTTCTGGTCACTATCTCTCGTCTGCCTTCATCGGTCGCGGGAATCAAATCAGTGCGAACGACTGGAAAAACTACAATGAGCGCTATTACTACTATCCGTCAGCACGCGCGACGAATGACGTGCGTGATGATGCGGCGAAGTTCGATTTATTCAAAGACCGTTTAGAAGACTACTTCCCGAACTACACCGGTATGATGGGGGAAGGCTTCTATCAAGAAGACGAACTTAAAAAGCTTGAGATGAAAATTCCTGTTCAATTTTACGGAAAAGCAGAACTCGTCGCATTCGTTCAGTACGTGACGTACCTGCTTGAGAATCGTTGGGAGTATAATCGAAACATTCCAACGACGATCACTGTGACGAACTTGAATGGGGATACAGAAGCGATGCTGTTCCTCGATCCAGATACAAAGAAACCGATTGTCAAGATTCGCTGATTTCTCCATTCACTTTATGAAGCGACATTCCTCCAATGGACGGAATGTCGCTTTTTTTGTACAACGGACGCTGGAAGAGAGAAGCATATGAATAAGAAAGGAAGGGTATGGAAGAAGAATGGTATTTTGTTTCACTTTCCCATTTTTTAGATTTACGAAAGCCAGTAGGAGAGAGCATAATGAAAGAAGAACAGTTCTACACACAGGAACGACGCGGTAAGTGATGAATCGTTAGTTCTTTTTAAAAGAAGAGGATAAAGGAGAGATGTAGATGAAAGGCGGTATCTATTCACAAATCGGTGCAGTTCGAGAGGAACTACCATCGTCCTCACGAAAAGTCGCAGACTATGTCTTGACGCATATGAACCAGATTGCGCGCATGACGATCCACCAACTTGCAGAGGAATCAGATACAAGTGCCGCTGCAGTCGTCCGCTTCTGCCGCGCGCTTGGACTAAAAGGATACCCGGAGTTGCGAATGCGCATTTCTGCCGATACAGCACGGACGGATTTAAAAGGGTATCACGATATCGAAAAAGATGAACGTCCAGTCGACTTGATTGAAAAAACGCTTAGTAACAGCATTCAAGCGTTACAGGATACTGCGAAACAGTTGAATGATGAACGGATTGCGGATGCGATTGATGTGATTGATCAAGCACGCGCGATTTATTTTTACGGGATTGGAGCATCACATGTCGTAGCTGAAGACGCTGCTCAAAAATGGACGCGTGTCGGGAAACTGGCGATTCAAGAAACGGACCAGCACTTACTTGCGACAATCTTAGCGAACGCACGCCCAGAAGATGTCTTTTTTGCGATTTCCTACAGCGGAGAAACGGAAGAAGTCGTCGAGTTGATCCGTTTGGCGAAAATCCAAGGACTAAAGGTCATCAGTCTGACACGTTTCGGGGACAACCGGATCAGCCAACTCGCGGATATCGCGCTTTGGACATCACGCGCACCGGAAGCGCCGCTTCGTAGTGCGGCACTCAGTTCGCGTCTCGCCCAACTATTTGCGATCGATGTCTTGTTCTTATCGTATGCTGCGGGACATTATGAAGACACACTCGAACGTCTCCAATACACACGAGAAAGCGTTAAGACATTGCATCAAAAGAAATAAGGGGGATACATATATGTCAGAACGAACTGCCGGACTAGACGCGTTGTATCCAGAAATGGTCGAGCGCCGTCGCTATTTACATCAACATCCAGAGTTGTCGTTTCACGAAGTAGAGACCCCGGGTTACATCGCGCAACATTTAAAAGCGCTTGGAATCGAAGTCAGGACCGGAGTCGGCGGACGTGGTGTCGTCGGGTATATTCGTGGAGGAAAACCGGGGAAGACCGTCGCGTTACGCGCCGACTTTGATGCCTTGCCGATTGCTGACGCCAAAGAGGTCGCGTATCGGTCGACAGTTCCGGGTGTGATGCATGCATGCGGCCACGATGGTCATACGGCGACGTTGCTGGCCGTCGCAGAGACGCTCATGCAACAGCGGGAATCGTTACCAGGGAATGTCGTCTTGATTCATCAACATGCGGAAGAAGTTGTTCCGGGTGGTGCACGCGATATGATTGCGGACGGTTGTCTCGAAGGAGTCGATGTCATCTTCGGAACGCATCTTTGGTCAACGATTGATCTAGGACGCGTCGGTGTTCGGATTGGTCCGATCATGGCAGCGGCTGATAAGTTCGAGCTGACCTTATATGGAAAAGGCGGACACGGTGCGAAACCACATGAGACGATTGATGCTGTCTTACTCGGGGCAACGATCGTTAAGGAATTGCAATCGATCGTCAGTCGTCAACTCAATCCACTGGAGCCGGCAGTCGTGACTGTCGGAACATTACATGCGGGGAATACGTTTAATGTCATCGCGGATCAAGCGACGTTGACAGGAACGGTCCGGACGTTTGATGAAGCGACAGCGGACGATATCATCGAGCGGATGGAGCGAACGATCAAAGGAATCTGTGAAGCAGTCGGAGCAACGTATCACTTTACATACGAAAAAGGCTATCCGGCTGTCATCAACCATGCTGCACCCACCGCATTGATTGAATCTGTCGCACGAGAAGTTCTAGGAGACGAGCATGTATTTGAGATTGAACCGACGATGGGTGGCGAGGATTTTGCTTATTATCTGCAACACGTACCTGGCGCGTTCTTCTTTACAGGAGCGGGAGATGCTTCGTATCCACCGCATCATCATCCGCAGTTTGATTTTAAGGAGCCGGCGATGCTCGATGCAGCACGTATTCTAGTTGAAGCAACGTGGCGGTATTTAGAACAAGCTATTGAAGCATAAAAAAATCGCTCGTCGTGACTCCGAAAAGGAATCAGGGCGAGCGATTGTTGTCTTCTTAATCTAAAATTTCTTGAACACGACCGACTTGTCCGTCTTCTAAACGCACTTTGATCCCGTGCGGATGTTGCGGCGATTTCGTGAGAAGGTCTTTAACGATTCCTTCTGTTCGTTTACCAGTTCGTTGATCTTGCTTCAGCACGATGCTGACTTTTAGACCAGGCGTAATATTTTTACGTGTTTTACCATCCATCTGTAAATCCTCCAATCGTTCATTTCCTGTTTGGCTATCAGTATAACATGGTTCAGTCAGTGAAACTTGTTTGTCGCAAGGACGTAAAGTGAAAAGAGAACAGAATGTCAGAAAAAAGTTTGACTATATTTGACCAATTAGAAGACGACTTTTATAATTAAGGTAATGAAGTATAGGAAAAGGAAGTGAATTCGAATGGCAAAAGACTACTATCAAACACTCGGTGTCACGAAGGATGCATCGAATCAAGATATTAAGCGCGCGTACCGCAAATTGGCGAAGCAGTATCACCCAGACGTCAATAAAGAGGCGAGTGCGGACCAGCGTTTCAAGGATATCCAAGAAGCGTTCGATGTGCTTGGGGATGAGGAAAAACGAGCGAAGTACGATCGATATGGCAGTAACTTCGATCAGATGGCAGGTGCTGGAGCTGGTGGCGCTGGAGATTATGAAGATTTGTTCCGACAGTTCGGAGGTGGTGGACGGACACGACCTGGACAATCGTTCGGATTTGAAGATATGTTCGGTTCGTTCTTTAGTCAAGAAGAGGCGTCGACCGATGAAGAGCTTGAATTGACGGTACCGCTCGGACACCTCAGTACGAACGAAAAAGTCACGGTGCGTCTCGCGACCGGATCAATTCAATTGACGCTACCGAAAGACGTCTATGACGGTAAAAAAGTCCGCTTACGTGGAAAAAGTTCGATGCGTAACCGACAAGGTGTCGCGGGAGATGTTTACGTGACGATTCATCTGAAGGATGATGATCAGTTCCGACGCGTCGACCAGGACGTCATCTCCACCGTCCGTGTTCATCCGACGACGCTTGTGCTCGGAGGCGAAGTCGTCGCGGATACGCTTGAAGGGAAACGAATCAAACTGAAAGTCAAACCGGGCACGAAACCAGGAGCACGACTCCGGATTCCGAATCGTGGTCTCAGTCAAGCGAATGGCCATCGGGGAGCGTTACTTGTCCAACTTGAAGTCAAGTTACCTGAGATGGACCGTGCCTTTTATGAAGAGTGGGAACGTCAACTTGCAGTGAAGGAGTGATCAAGGATGGATTTTGAACGTTTAACGGATCGGGCACACGAGGGAATCGTCTCTGCCCAAGCGATCGCGAAACAACGTCGTCATAGTGAAATCACAGAGTGGCATTTGTTACTTGCCTTACTTGCGCAAGAAGAGGGAATTGCACGGGTCATTTTTGAAAAGCTGAATCAACGGATTGAGACATTGAATGGAGCGATTGACGAGGCAATTAGTAAACTTCCGGCCTTGTCACAGGCGACGACGCCTCGGATCGGTGGCTCGTTGCTGAACGTATTAACGGAAGCAGAGACGGAAGCGCGTCTCATGCAGGATGACTACGTCTCCGTCGAACACTTATTGTTGGCATTGATCAAACAATCAAGTCCAGCAGCTCAATATTTACGTCGTCAAGGCATTACGGAAGAGACACTCCGGGAAGCAATCGTCAGTATGCGAGGCAATCGGAAGGTCACGACGAAAAATCCTGAAGAGACGTTCGATGTACTAAAAAAATATGGACGTGATCTTGTAGCGGATTTCCGGTCTGGGAAAACGGACCCGGTCATCGGTCGTGATGATGAGATTCGACGTGTCATCCGGATTTTGAGTCGGAAGACAAAAAATAATCCCGTCTTGATCGGAGAACCCGGCGTCGGGAAAACGGCAATCGTTGAAGGACTCGCGCAACGGATCGTCCGTGGGGATGTACCAGAGAGTCTGAAGAACAAGCAGTTGTTCAGTTTAGATATGAGTGCGCTCGTCGCTGGTGCGAAATATCGGGGTGAGTTCGAAGAGCGCCTGCAGGCGGTCTTGAATGAAGTCAAGGAAGCCGAAGGTCAGATTCTCTTATTCATCGATGAGTTGCATACGATCGTTGGTGCCGGGAAGACAGACGGCGCAATGGATGCCGGAAACATGCTCAAGCCGATGCTTGCGCGAGGAGAACTGCACTGTATCGGGGCGACGACGCTTGACGAGTACCGGAAGTATATCGAGAAAGATCCAGCGCTCGAACGTCGCTTCCAACAAGTCCTTGTCGCGGAACCGGATGTCGAGGATACGATTTCCATTCTGCGTGGATTAAAAGAACGATTCGAGATTCACCACGGTGTACGGATTCATGATAATGCGCTCGTTGCGGCGGCGATGTTATCCGATCGGTATATTACGGATCGGTTCATGCCGGATAAGGCGATCGATCTCGTTGATGA
Organism: Exiguobacterium sp. ZWU0009; assembly: GCF_000798935.2. Lineage (NCBI taxonomy): Bacteria > Bacillati > Bacillota > Bacilli > Caryophanales > Exiguobacterium > Exiguobacterium sp. ZWU0009. The sequence continues at coordinate 524,295 of NZ_CP018057.1, forward strand.
AGCATGTGCAATGATTCGGACCGATATGGAGTCGATGCCAGCTGAACTCGATTCACTCGTTCGTCGGGTCATGCAGCTCGAAATCGAGGAAGCGGCATTAAAGAAAGAAACGGATGAAGCATCTCGGAAACGACTTGCCGTCTTACAGCAAGAGCTCAGCTCTGTTCGAGAAGACGAGAGTGCGTTGCGGACGCGATGGGAACGGGAAAAAGAGAGTTCGCAAAGTGTCCAGCAGTTACGTGCGGATCTTGAGAAGGCAAAACTGGCGTTACAAGAAGCGGAAGGGCGCTATGATTTGAACCGAGCATCGGAAATCAAGTACGGTCAAATTCCGGATCTTGAGGCACGTCTGAAAGTTGCGGAAGAGTCATCTGAACACGTCTCACACGAACTCGTTCGAGAAGCGGTGACGGAAGAAGAGATATCCGATATCGTTTCGAAATGGACCGGCATTCCGGTGACACGGCTTGCGCAGGGTGAACGCGAAAAATTACTCTATCTCGAGGATACACTCCATGAGCGCGTCTTCGGTCAAGACGAAGCAGTCCGTCTCGTCGCGGACGCTGTCATTCGAGCGCGCGCAGGCATCAAGGATCCGAACCGCCCAATCGGCTCGTTCTTATTCCTCGGTCCGACAGGAGTCGGGAAGACAGAACTTGCAAAAGCTTTAGCGGCAGCGATGTTCGATAGTGAAGATCATATCGTCCGCATCGATATGTCGGAGTATATGGAAAAACACAATGTCTCCCGTCTTGTTGGTGCGCCTCCGGGATATGTCGGTTATGAAGAAGGCGGTCAATTGACGGAAGCCGTCCGACGGAGCCCGTATTCGGTGCTGTTGTTCGATGAGATCGAAAAAGCGCACGGGGACGTCTTTAATATTTTGCTTCAGTTGCTCGACGATGGTCGATTAACAGACGCACAAGGACGTGTCGTCGACTTCAAGAACACGATCGTCATCATGACGTCAAACATCGGGGCACCGATCCTGCTTGAAGCCGCTAAAGATGGTGTCATCGATGCAGCGGAAGAGGAAGCCGTTCGCCAAGAACTGAAACGTCACTTCCGACCGGAGTTCTTGAATCGGATTGATGATACGATTTTATTCCATCCACTCCACCGGACGGAAATCGAACGAATCATTGACAAAGCGGTCGAGAAAATGAGCTCACGTTTATCTGGACGTGGCATTACGATTGATGTCACGAATGCTGCGAAGACGTTGATTTTCGAAGAAGCATTTGAACCACAATACGGCGCCCGTCCAATCAATCGTTATATGCAACGAACGATTGAGACGAAACTTGCCCGTGCCTTAATCAGTGGGGCGATTCAAGATGGTGCTCGGATTTCGATTGACGTAGAAGACGGTGAACTCGTCGTCCACGGATGAAGCAGATGCTAGAAAAAGGAGTCGACTCGGCTGAAACGAGTCGACTCCTTTTAGCGTTTACGGAAGAACCATATCCGTATCCGTTAGATGCGTGATAAGCTAGAAAAAAAAGAGAAAGAGGGAACGCCATGAATGTTACACAAGCCCAACTCGAGGAGTTGATTGAAGAATGCCGTCCGTATACGGTGCTTGGACAAGTCGCCAGTTACATCCCAGAACTTGCGAAGGTTGATCCGACACAACTCGGAATCGCCGTCTGTAATGCCGACGGGACGTTCGTTTCGGCAGGTGATGCGGATACGATGTTTACACTACAGAGTGTATCGAAGATCATCACGCTCGCATTCGTCCTCGAGACATTCGGAGAAGACTATGTCTTTTCAAAAGTCGGGATGGAACCGACGGGCGATGCGTTCAATTCGATCGCAAAACTTGAAGAGACGATTCCAACAAAACCGCTTAATCCAATGATCAATGCAGGAGCACTAGCCGTGACGAGCATGTTACCGGGAACAGATGCTGCCGATAAATTACTTCAATTGCGTCAATTCATCGCAAAACTATTGGATATTGAAGTAGAAATGGTAAAATATGACGCAGATGTTGCTGAATCAGAATTCGAAACGACGGATTTAAACCGTGCATTGTTGTACTTCATGCGCTATCACGGTGTCATCGAAGGAAATGTCGAAGAGATCATCGACGTCTACACGAAGCAGTGTGCGATTTTGACGAACTGTAAAGGACTTGCCATGATGGGAAAAATTTTGAGTACATCTGGAAAAACACCATCAGGACGCCAAGTCATTTCACGTCGGAACGCACGAATCATTCGAGCGATCATGACGACGTGTGGCATGTACGATGCATCTGGAGAATTTTCGGTCCAAGTCGGGCTACCAGGAAAAAGTGGTGTTTCCGGTGCAGTCGTTGCTTGTGGTCGAAGTGATTTCGATATGGCTGATCTCGGAATCGGTGTCTTTGGACCATCGCTTGACGCAAAAGGGAATTCGATTGCCGGAACAAAGATGCTGGAATTACTCGTTCAACGTCATCCATGAGCGATTTCAATCTGATCAAGCGCAGAACGTAGTTCGTCCTCTAAACGCTTGATCTGACGTAAACGCTCTTCTTGATAAGCAGATGGAACCTCGAAAGAGCGCCATCTTTCTAATCGCTGATACGTATCATTGATGTGTCCGAGTCGTGACTGGGTTGTCTTTAGGCGATCAACAGCAGACTTCGGTTGATGCGTGTAGGGACGAAGGTACTCGACCGTATAACGGTATGCTTTTGTAGCAAGCCGTAATTCATGCATCCGTTCGACACGCTTCGTTCCATCCTTTCGTTGCACTTTTTCAAATTGTTCACGTTTTTTTTCATAGCGTTTCTCGGCGGCGTGAATCAGCTCTTTTTCTGACATCCGCTTGAGGCGCTTTGTCATCGGACCGGCTAAAAAGCGACGAACGGATCGATCCAGTTCATTTGAGATCAAGAGGTGCATCGTCTCGATTAAAGTCGAACGTTTCCCTTGAAGTTGCAGAGCGACATGGTTCGCGAACAACTGATCGATTTCTGTTTTGTTTGAGGTTGCTTCGAGTTGTACGTCGAGGTCACGGACTTCGCCGAAAGCATGCATCAGTCGCTTCCAAATCAAATAAACGGGTTCCTCCGTTAAATCGACCAATCGGGCGAATGTGATCAGTTTCCGTAACCGAATCCGCGCTTGATGGACATCTTCCGGATTTTCAAACGTTTGAGCCTCTTTGGCATAATGATTGAAGGTCGACCATGTCTCAAGCAGTTCGAAAGTCAGCTTTTCAGTATCTCGATGGTTCATGAGATGAATCCCTCCTCGGATTATTTTCGTAAGAGTTCAAGAGTGCTAGGTTTTAAAATTAAGGAGGACTCCTCCTGAAATGTGGTGGAAACATGTTAGAAACAGTTACGTTCTCAGGAAAGATGAAGCAATTCATGAAAATTTTCTTTCCCATCCTCGTAACGCAAGTCGCGTTTTACTTAATTAGTTTTTTCGATACGGTCATGGCCGGTCGATACGGCTCTGCTGATTTAGCAGGAGTCGGTGTCGGAGCAAGTCTCTGGGCACCCGTTTACACAGGACTGACCGGTATTCTACTTGCCGTCGCACCGCTCGTTTCCCAAGCGATGGGAGCGAAACGCGAGCGGGAAGTCAAACGGATTGTCATGCAGGCGTTGTACGTTGCTGTCGTGATCATTGGTTTGACCGTAGTCATCGGACTTATTGCTGTCAATCCGATTCTCGAACGGATGGAGTTATCAGCAGAGGCGCGTGAAGTCGCGCGAAATTATCTCGTGATGTTAGCACTTGGGATCGTACCGATGTTCGTTTTCTTCGTTTTACGAACACTCGTCGATTCATTAGGTAAATCAAATATCACGATGGTCTTACTACTAATCTCTTTACCCATTAACGTCCTTTTCAATTATCTATTCATCTTCGGAAACTTCGGTTTTCCGGAACTTGGTGGAGTGGGCGCGGGAGTTGCGACTGCCATCACCTACTGGATTCTCTGTCTAGCGATCATCGCTGTCGTCTTTAAAGGAGAATTATTTCAACGCCTTGGGATTCTGCGGCGCTTTTACCGTCCAGATATGAAGCGAATCAAGGAATTGATTCTACTCGGTGCTCCGATTGGTCTAGCGATTTTTTCTGAAGTCAGTATTTTCTCGGCGGTCACGTTGCTGCTCGGAGCGTACGGCGATGTCATCATCGGTGCCTATCAAGCGGCCATCAACTTCGCTTCGTTCGTCTATATGATCCCATTATCTGCTGCGTCCGCTTTGACGATCACAGTCGGTTTTGAGGTCGGTGCCAAACGAATCAAGGACGCTGTCCAGTACGTCGTCATTGGATTGACGATGTGTGTTGCCGTCTCCTTGTTCTCCGGGATCTTGTTGTACTTAAAGAATGAAGAACTTGCCGCTTTATATAGTCGTGATCCTCAAGTCATCGAAGCAGCCGCACACTTCATGATTTTAGCGATTTTCTTTCAACTGTCGGATGCAGTTGCTGCACCGACGCAAGGTGCATTACGTGGATTCAAGGATGTCAACGTCACCTTCTTGTTGACGATTGCTGCCTACTGGGTCATTGGACTACCATTAGGTTTTTATCTCGAACGCTATACGACACTCGGACCAGATGGTTACTGGTGGGGATTGATCATCGGTCTTGCGGTCGGAGCAACGCTACTGCTTGTTCGTCTTATGCATTTAATCCGTAAATCAAGGAGGCTGGCAGCTTGAAATTCTCAAAACAACGCATCATGACGATTGCGAAGATCATCTTGCCGATCGTCTTGATTGGATTCATTTTTTATCAAGGACAAAACGAATTGCGTAGTTTGTCGCTACAAGAGTCGATTCAAGCGATTCGTCAAGTCCCATCTTGGCAATTCATCCTGTTGATTCTCGCAGGTCTTGCGGCAGTCTCGACGATGTTCTTTTATGATTTCTTCTTATTACGTTCATTGAAGGCGAAAGCACCAATCGGTCTGATTTTTCGAGCATCCTGGATTGCGAACTCCTTTAACGGCATCATCGGATTCGGTGGTCTCGCTGGGATGGCGATCCGATCCGCTCTTTATCGACCATTCGTTGAAGGCGGTCGTTTGTTGAAGGCGATCGGCTGGATGGCACCGACGTTGATCAGTGGATTGTCCATCTTATCTGCCTTATCGCTTCTACACGTTTTTCCGGCGTTCGAAGTACTCGATTTAAAAAAATGGCTGTGGCCCGTCATCATTGGTGTCGCATTCTTCTTCCCACTCTATCTGCTGTTCTCGTTTCGACGAGGCAATAGTAGCATCCATCCGAAATCGATTGTGTTATATTCACTCGTCTCACTCGCAGAATGGTTCAGTGCTGGCGTTGTCGTCTATCTGATCTTGGCAGCGCTCGGAACGGATGTCAGTTTCTCAAAAGTCATCGGTGTTTTCATCATCGCTGCGACAGCCGGTTTGATCTCGATGGTACCGGGTGGGTTTGGTTCGTTTGACTTAGTGTTTTTGATCGGCATGCAGCGTGCCGGTGTCGAGGAAGGCATCGTTTTGACAGGATTATTGATCTACCGTCTTGTCTACTACTTGATTCCGTTCCTGATCGGTGTCATTTTCTCAGCTCGGGAGTTCAGCGGTCCGGTCGTCAAGATGATCGAAGACAAACCGATCGTTGGTCCATCGATGGAGGTCGGGGGCGTCATTTGGCGCTTACAACTGCGATTCCTCAGTAAAATTCGTCATTTCACGCTCGCGTTGATCACACTCGTTGCCGGGATCACGATTTGGGGACTGGCGATTTTACCACCTGTCTCGACGCAGTATGAATATTTGGAATCTAAATTACCACACGAAGCGCTGTTACTCGCGAATAGTTTCTTCTTGATGGGCGGCTTATTGTTCGTCCTCTTATCGACAGCACTGTATCGTCGTACAAAACGGTCGTTATATATGATGTACGGGGCATCTTTTTTCGCTTTGATTGGAATGGCACTTCGTGGTTTTAACTTGATTTCCTTCCTTGCCGTCATCATCGTCCTCGTCTTGCTACTGATGTCGCGAAAAGCATTTCACCGAGAACGAACACTCATTACGACGACACGGTTCATCCGGGTTGCCTTCGCTGGTCTATTGTACATTGGAGGATTCGTCTTTTTTGGATACGCCTTCTATACACTCGGATCAGCAGATGGAACAAAAGTGTATCCGGCACACGAAATTTTCATGTTTGCAGCGAGTGCCTCTATCTTTGCGCTCGTATATGTTCTCGTCTTCATCCGCTTATTCAACACATTCAATCAACCGGTACTCGGTGAGCGATTCAATGCTGAAAAGATCGAGTCGGTGTTGCGTGAGCAGGGTGGGAATTATTTGAGCCATCTCGCGTTTCTAGGTGATAAACGTTTCTTCTTCTCTGAAACGGGACGTTCATTCATCCAGTTTAGTCAGACCGGTAATCGGATCATGGTCCTTGGCGACCCGAGTGGAGATCCAAAGGAACATTCACAAGTCATCGCGTCTTTCTTACGTCGCGTCGAAGATCTTGGATATATTCCGAACATCTATCAAATTCAAGCACAAAACATGTCTCTCTATCATGATTTTGGCTTCAACTTCTTTAAACTCGGAGAAGAAGCGATCGTTGATATTCCATCTTTCACCGTATCAGGAAAAAAGCGAGCTGGACTGCGGTCGATTAAAAATCGCTTTGAACGAGAGGGCATGACGTTCGAAGTAGTCGAGCCACCTATTTCAGGAACACTTTTAGCAGAACTACAAGAGGTCTCCGACGAATGGTTAGGCGGTAAGTCCGAGAAAGGTTTCTCGCTCGGTTACTTCCACGAACCTTATTTAAACCGGGCACCGATCGGCATCATGCGTGAAGCGGAAGGACGATTGATCGGGTTCATGACATTCATGCCTGCTTACCAAGAAGGGGTCCTATCGATTGACTTGATGCGTTTTCGACCAGATGGACCGAATGGAATCATGGATGCGATGTTCATCCGACTATTCGAGTATGCGAAAGATGAAGGCTACCACACGTTCAACATGGGAATGGCTCCGCTTTCGTCCGTCGGAGAAGACGAGACGTCCTTCTGGCAAGAACGTGTGGCAGCGGATGTCTTCAATAATATTCGCTACATGTATAGTTTCACCGGTCTACGACGATATAAAGAAAAGTATGATCCAAAATGGGAAGGACGATACCTGGCTTACCGGAAGCGTCAATCGTTACCAATGGCAATCTTAAAAGCCACGCGTCTGATTTCCCGAAAAAAAGACCGAATTTTATTACCATGATCGACTGACGCATGAAGTCGGCAATCGACGGGTATACAAAGGGCGACCACTTGTCTAAAGACAAGTGAGATCGTCCTTTCATATTTTATGATGAAATGTACAAAGGTCTATACAACTAGAATTAATCGCGTTATACTAAATACGGAAGCAAGTCATGGAACGGATAGAGAAAGGAAGATGCTAGATGACAGTGATCACCAATGCCCGGATTTACACGGGAGAGCAGACGATTGAAGACGGCTTCATTCGTTTTGACCGAACAATCGAGGCGATTGGACCCATGTCGGAATTCGAGGAAATCGCAGGAGAAGAGACGATCGATGCGCAGCATCAATCACTCATTCCAGGAATGATCGATGTGCATATTCATGGAGGGTATGATGTCGATGTCATGGATGGAGATGCCGATAGCCTGCGTCATTTCAGCCGACAGATGTTACAAGAAGGTGTGACATCGTTTTTAGCGACGACCATTACTCAGGACTGGGGAAATATCACACGCGCGCTTGAGACGGTTCGAGAAGTCATAGCACAAGACGATACGACGATCATCGGTGTTCATCTTGAAGGACCATTCATCAATCCAAATTATGCGGGTGCACAGCCTCACGAACATATCGTCGAACCGGATGTCGAGCAGTTCTTGAAATGGCAAAAAGCAGCAGGGAACACGATCAAGCTCGTCACATACGCTCCGGAACGCCCGGGAGCACGGGCGTTCGAAGAAGCGGTGCGCTTGACGGGTGCGATTCCATCAGCCGGACATACAGACGCGACATATGCCCAAAACCAAGCCGGTCACGTCACGCATGGTACCCACCTTTACAATCAAATGCGAGCACTTCATCACCGGGAACCTGGCACAGTCGGGTATTGCCTCCTGACACCAGACGTCTATGCGGAGATCATTCCGGATGGGATTCACAGTGCGCCGGAGATGGTGGATTTTGCCTATCGAATGAAAGGCGCAGATCGACTGATCGTCATCACGGATGCGATGCGAGCAAAAGGATTAGCAGACGGTGAATATGAGTTAGGTGGTCAGGCTGTATTCGTTCGAGACGGTGCGGCACGTCTTGAAAACGGTAGCTTAGCTGGAAGTGTCCTGACAATGGACGCTGCTTTACGAAACATCATTGCCTATACAGGTTGTTCGCTCGAAGAAGCGGTCCGCATGACATCGGTCAATGCGGCCAAAGAGCTTCAATTGGCTCAAAAGGGAAGCCTCGCGGTCGGTAAAGATGCAGATATCGTCTTGCTCGACGAGGGATTACGTATTCAAGAAACGATTCATCGTGGTACGCGACACCGGATCACGAACGGAAAGGAGTCTACCTCATGAAATGGATGATCGTAGAAAAGGGAGAAGAATTAGCACAGGTGGCCTATCAATTTTTGAAACAGGAAATTAAGCGTCACCCGGAAGGTTTGACGGTAGGACTGGCAACGGGAAGTTCACCGGTCGGCGTTTATGAAGAATGGCGGAAGGATTCGCTCGATTGTCGACATGTGACAACGGTTAACCTCGACGAATATGTCGGTCTCAGCCCAGAGCATCCACAAAGTTATCATACGTTCATGCAAGAGCATCTATTCAAAGATGTCGCATTTAAGGAATCATTCGTTCCAATCGGGAACACAGAAGATCCCGTGCGCGAAAGTGAACGATATGAAGCGCTCGTCCGCAATCGAGGCATCGACATTCAATTACTCGGAATTGGAGCAAATGGACACATCGCCTTCAATGAACCGGGTACACCATTCGACGCTAAGACACACGTAACGGAATTGACAGAGTCGACACGAGAAGCGAACCAACGTTTCTTTGATCGATTAGAGGAAGTACCGACGAAGGCAATCACGATGGGGATCGGTACGATCATGGAAGCGAAGAAGATCCTTCTCGTTGCTTCTAGTGAACGAAAGGCAGAAGCGGTTCGCGATATGATGGAAGGTGTCGCAACAACGGATTGTCCAGCAACTGTACTCAAGCGTCATGCTGATGTCATGGTAATTTTGGACGAAGAAGCGGCCTCTTTATTGTCAGATGACGCTAAACGTACAGGACGAGCGGCATATCTGAATTTCATGAAAGTATGACGATGAAAAAGCGATGAATCAACAGGGATAGAGACAATCATTGGATTGACTCTATTCCTTTTTTGATTCTGTTGAGCCTAGTCTTAAGCGATTTGTTATTTTGATAGAAAGGTATCTCCAGGACATATACCAAGATCATTCAATCTCATGATAAATCGTACTAAGGATCCATGATTTTTTCAGTGCAACGATTCCATACGATTTCTTTAATCGAAACGTAAATTGACATTTCATTAAATGTACGGATAATGGAGATTAGCGAACTTTACGGAAAATTTACATGAAAATGAGGGTTTACATGATGGAAACGCGATCCGCACGAAAGAGACAGCCAAGTGCTGGCAAGATGTTCATGAAAGTCATCGCTGCACTCGTCCTGCTTGTCACAATCATCGGTTCTGGATATGCTGGAGCTGTTTTTATTAAAACGCAAGAAACATTGGCAAAGACGCAGATTAACATTCCCGGCTCGAAGGTGAGCTCTAAATATGATGATGTTCCGTCTGAATCGTTCTTGATTCTTGGGACGGATGAAACGAAAAAAAGTAAAGAACGAAATGAACCGGCGCGATCAGATGTCATGATCGTCGGAATCTTAAATAAAAAAACGGAACAATTAGTGTTGACGAGTATTCCGCGTGATTCACTCGTGAACATCGATTATTCGAAATACGATGTACCTTATGGTAAGACAGGTGTTGAGCAAGATAAAATCACCCATGCCCATTACTTCGGTTCGATGGATAAATCGAATTCCTATAATGGGATTAAATTAGCGCGTGAAACGACAGAAAACCTGCTCGGTATTCAAATCGATCACGTCGTTAAAGTTAATTTCCAAGGATTCGTTCAATTGATCGATGCATTGGACGGCGTAGACATCGATGTACGATATGCGTTCAAAGAGCAAGATTCAAAACGTAAAGCCGGTACTGTCACTGTTGATAAAGGTATGCAACATTTAACAGGAGAGCAAGCACTTGCTTACGTCCGGAACCGTCATGATGATCCGCTCGGTGATATCGGACGCGGTCAAAAACAGATGCAAGTCATTCAAGCGGTCGCCAAAGAAGCGGCAAGTTTCCGTTCCCTCAGTGCATACCGTGATATTTTGGATGCTGTCGGTGATAACGTCGAAACGAATTTAGGTCCGAACGATTATACACGCTTAGCAGATTTCACAGCAGCGTTACGTAACACGACGGAGTACCAACTCGCTGGAGAAGGCTACATCGGTATTAGCGGGAAATGGGAATACCATCTCGATCCGAATCAACTGGAGCAAGTGAAAAGTAACTTAGCAAAAGCGATGCAAGGTCAAGAAGTCGAACCGATCAAGGAAGAGACAGACCCGGCACAAAGCACGACAGAAGAACCAGTGACGGAGACAGAAGCCGTTCCTGCTCAGTAATATATGCTAAAAATCCCCTTGTATCATCGTCACTGTACGACGATACAAGGGGATTTTTAACGTTGGCGTTCCATTTCGACGGTGAAGGTATAGCGGTCTCCCCGGTAAGCGGAGATGACATATTCAAACGGTTGCTCCGTCGCGAGATATGTCAGTTGCTCGACGGATAGGACGGGCGAAGCGGTCGATAGACCAAGATGACTCGCCTCTTCCTTCGTTGCAAGACGTGATTCGAACGTTTGACTTGCACGTCCAAGATTTAATCCGCTCGCTTCTGCAAATGCATAGAGCGATGCTGTCGCAACGTCTTGATCGAGTCCAGGTAAGAGCTGTTCCGGGATATAGACGGTCTCAAGGGCAAGAGCTTGCTCATCAGCAATTCGTAAACGTTTCAGTTCATACACCGATGCCCCTTCGCGAATCCGTAGCTTATTGGCAATCGTCATCGAGGCGTCGATGATTTGATAGGAAAGTAGCGCACTCGTCGGTTCTAAACCTAAGTGCTCCATCTCTTCCGAGAAACTCGTCAATCCAGACAGTTGCATAACGATTTTTTTATTCGCGACGAATGTTCCACGTCCTTTTTGACGAATCAAGTAACCGGCGTTGACCAAGTTTGAAATGGCTTGTCGGACCGTCATTCGGCTGATTTGGTGCGCTTCGGCAAATTCGCGCTCGGACGGGATCAAATCGCCAGGTTGAAGAACACCGCTTTCAATTTGTTGTTTTAAGGCAGCTTCGATTTGATAGTAGATGGGGAGTGGTGAATTTTTATTGATATGCTGAATCACGGCATTTCGTCCCTTCGCGATCGGTAGTCTTTCGTCTAGTGTACTAGGAAAAAGGCAAGCCGACAAACGATTCTGGATGAAATATGGCATAATACAGAGTGAAACTGACAGAGAAAGGTGGTCGAGGCATGCGCCCCGAACAAATAGAATCCGATGTCCGAACCTTTCAGACATCCATTCGCACGACAAAACAAGTAGATGGCTATTGGGTTGCTTTAGAGAAAAGTTATTTCTATCCCGAGAGCGGTGGACAGCCAGCGGATCGTGGAACATTGAACGACCAACCGGTCCTTGACGTTCAAATCGAAGACGGTGTCGTCTGGCACCAACTGGCGACGCCGCTCACAGGTGATGTCACCGGTATCGTAGATGACGCAGTCCGGATCGATCATGCGGCGCAACATACGGCACAACATGTCATCTCTGCGATCCTACAAGATGAATCAAATATCAAGACACTCAGTTTTCGAACGGGAAGTGAGGTCTCGACGCTTGATATCGAGACACCTGAATGGACAACTATGCAACAAGAACAGTTGGATCGACGATTACGGCATGTGATTGAACAAGGATTACCGATTACGGCAACCGAATATGACGAGGCGGAAGCGCTACGCTTACCATTACGAAAAACACCACAAGTCGAAGGACGAATTCGTGTCGTTCAAATCGGTACACTCGATTATAGTGCCTGTGGCGGGACGCATCTTGATTCGACGGCACAGCTCGAGTCGATTCTCTTTACCGGAGTCGAGCGGATTCGTGGAAATATTCGTCTGTCCTATGTCGCGAAGGAACGGGCATACCAACTCGTTCAGGCAGAACGACGAGCCTTACGGGAAGCGGCGCAAGCCTTGTCGGTCAAACCAGTTCAAATGCTAGAAGCCGTCCAAGCGTTACAAGAAGAGCAGAAACGCTTAACGAAACAGGTCGAACACGCCCAGGAACAACTCGCAACGTTCACACTCGCTCACGCTTTAGAACAACAAGAAGGCATTCTTGTATTTGAACATCTGGAGGAAGAGATCAAGGTTTCCGAGCAACTCGCTAAAGCGATTCAAGAAGCAGGGCGCGTCGGCGTCGTTTGGAATGCGACAACGAACAAGCTACTGATGAGTAGTCCAGGTGAACCCCATCTCGGGAAATTCGCTAAAGCACATGTCCAAGCATTCAATGGGCGAGGCGGAGGAAGTGCGGTTCAGGCACAGGCACAATTTACGAATCGGGATGATGCGATGGCATATGTCGATCGATTACGGGAGGAATATCAGTCATGACAGTCATTCAAGTACGTACAGCAGAACAACATCAAGCCGTCCGGATGATCCGAGAGCGTGTCTTCGTCGAGGAGCAAGGCGTACCACGCCATCTTGAATACGATACACATGATGAGACAGCGATTCATCTGCTTGTTCTCGATGAGCAGAATCGCCCGGTCGCAACAGGGCGCACACGTCCATATGACGACCAACGGATGAAAGTTGAACGTGTGGCGACGCTAGCAACAGCGCGAGGAAAAGGATACGGTGGCGAGTTGATGCAGGCAATGGAACGAGTCGCACGTCGCGAAGGGAAGCAATTGCTGACACTCGGTGCACAAGTTCAAGCCATCCCGTTTTATCAAGGACTTGGATATACGATCGTCTCCGATGAATTCGACGATGCGGGCATCCCGCACCGGACGATGGAAAAGAAAATGTAAGTCATTTTGAAAGAAATCCTGCAAAAAGGGTTTCTTTTTTTGTTTTCTATGTATATATATAATTCATAATGAATTTTTATACAGACAGATGAATTTAAAACCAGGAGGGAATTATACATGTCGAAACAAAAATTGATCTTAGCGTACTCTGGGGGACTTGATACATCGGTAGCCATCAAATGGTTGAGCAAGGACTATGACGTCATTGCCTTATGCATGGATGTCGGAGAAGGAAAAGATTTATCCGTCATTAAAGAAAAAGCACTCCTCGTCGGTGCGATCGAATCGATCGTCCTCGATGTTAAGGAAGAATTCGCACAAGACTTCGTCTTGCCAGCACTTCAATATGGCGCTCATTACGAAAATGCCTATCCATTGATTTCAGCGCTTTCACGTCCGTTGATCGCAGAAAAGCTCGTCGAAGTCGCGCATCAACACGGTGCAACGGCTGTCGCGCACGGATGTACCGGAAAAGGGAACGACCAAGTCCGGTTTGAGGTTTCTGTCGCAGCGCTTGATCCGTCACTCGAAGTCATTGCACCGGTTCGGGAGTGGAAATGGTCACGGGAAGAAGAAATCGCCTATGCGAAAGAAAACAATGTGCCGATTCCGATCAACCTCGATAGCCCATACTCAATCGACATGAACCTCTGGGGACGGAGTAACGAGTGTGGCGTCCTAGAAAACCCTTGGACAGAGCCACCGCAAGACGCTTACGCGTTGACAGTAGCGCCAGAAGACGCTCCGGATCAGGCAGAAGAAGTCATCATTGGCTTTGAAGCAGGTGTTCCGGTCTCGATCAACGGAACGTCATATCCACTGGCGAAACTGATCACGGAACTGAACATCATCGCTGGTGCACATGGGGTCGGACGGATCGACCACGTCGAGAACCGTCTCGTCGGTATCAAATCGCGGGAAGTCTATGAGTGCCCAGGAGCAACGGTTTTACTCAAAGCGCACGCTGCACTCGAGACGATTACGTTGACGAAGGACGTCGCGCATTTCAAACCACTACTCAGTAAACAATATGCAGAAACGATCTACAACGGTCTCTTCCACGCACCATTAACGAAAGGCTTGAAAGCTTTCTTGACGGCAACACAACAGGACGTCACAGGAGAAGTTCGCGTTAAACTGTTCAAAGGAAACGCAACCGTGACAGGTCGTCAGTCCGCTGTCTCACTCTACGATGAGAAACTTGCGACGTACACGAAAGAAGACGCGTTCGATCATGAAGCAGCAAAAGGCTTCATCAAATTACACGGACTTGCCGTTTCGACTCATGCGAGCGTACATCGTCAGGCGGGTGTAACGAAATGACCAAACTCTGGGGTGGACGTTTTACGGAAAGTGCTTCCGCTCAAGCGGAAGCCTTCGGAGCATCGATCACGTTCGATCAAAAATTAGCGAGCGTCGATTTAAAAGGCAGTCTCGCACACGCGCAGATGCTATTTGAACAAGGGATCCTCGCTCAAGACGAGTGGACACAAATCGAGCAAGGACTGAAGCAACTGGAAACGACGTTAGCGGATCATGTGTATACGCTAGCAGATGAAGACATTCACATGAATCTCGAGCGTCTATTGACGGAACAGATTGGTCCGGTTGCAGGAAAACTGCATACGGCACGGAGCCGAAATGACCAGGTCGCAACGGATTTACATCTATGGATGGAACAACATGTTGAAGCGTTGACGACGGCATTACGCGAGCTCCAATCGGTTATCACGGAACAAGCTGAGCAACATATCGAGACGGTCATGCCAGGTTATACGCATTTGCAACGGGCACAACCGATCTCGCTTGCGCATCACTTGCTCGCTTATTTCTGGATGTTCGAACGTGATGTCGAACGGTTGACGGATAATCAAAAGCGGATCCGGAAATCACCGCTCGGGGCAGGCGCGCTCGCGGGGACGACATTCCCAATCGATCGTTTCCGTTCTGCCGAGTTGCTCGGTTTTGAGTCAATCTATCCGAACAGTCTCGACGCTGTCTCCGACCGCGATTTCGTCATCGAATACCTCGGGATCGCCTCGACCGTCATGATGCATCTCTCGCGTTTTTGTGAAGAAATCATCATCTGGGCATCGCAAGAATTTGGCTTCATCGAGTTGTCTGATGCTTTCTCGACAGGGTCGAGCATGATGCCACAGAAGAAAAATCCTGATTTCGCTGAATTGATTCGTGGGAAAACGGGGCGCGTCTACGGCAATCTGATGGGCTTCTTGACGACGATGAAGGCATTACCACTCGCTTACAACAAAGACATGCAAGAGGATAAGGAAGGGGTCTTCGATACAGCAGATACCGTTCTCCAATCCGTTCAAATTTTTACTGGAATGATTGAATCCGCGACGTTTAAGACCGAAGCGCTCAAGAAGGCGACAATGCAAGACTTCTCGAATGCAACGGAACTCGCCGACTACCTTGTGACGAAAGGCATACCATTCCGGGAAGCACATGAAATCGTCGGTAAAGCCGTCCTTTACTGTGTGCAGAACGGTTGTTTCCTGAAGGATTTGAACCTCGAGACGTATCAAACGTTCCATCCTGATATCACGGAAGACGTCTATCCGCTCCTCGATCCGGTTCAAGCAGTAGCACGCCGGACTAGCTACGGCGGAACAGGGTTTGCTGCCGTGTCGGAGCAACTCGAACTCGCAAAACAGCATCTTGCAAATTGACGGATTTTGAAAAAAATCAGTCAAATGACTGGATTTAACAAAAGATGTCTGCTATAACTGTAACTAACAACCGACAGATAGAGGCGCGGATGACATGAGTAGCATCATTCTTGAAGGCAAGCATGCTGAATGATGTGAAAGGGGAAGTCCGCCGAAGTGAACGAGAAGATGCTTCTTCTCATTTGCTGGTACAACGGTTAAGATCCGTTGTACTGCCGAAACCGATGTTTCGGAGCGCTATCTTACGTAAAAGAACGAATGACTTTGTCTTCGTTTGTCCGATCGTGATAACGACGGGCCGTAGGAACGCTCCTACCGGCCCGTCGTTTTTTTCTGTATCGGGACAAAGGAGATAGGATTGTGACAACTGTACTTAAATTTGGTGGAAGCTCGGTTGCGACTGTCGAACAGATTCAGTCTATTGCGAATTATTTGAAGAGTCGCGCAGCCGAAGGTGAAAAACTCGTCGTCGTCGTTTCGGCGATGGGCAAGATGACAGATTCTTTGATTGCTCAGGCGCAAGCCATCACAGATCGCCCCGAGCGAAGAGAACTCGATCGACTGCTTGCCATCGGAGAAGAACAGACGATTTCATTACTCAGCATCGCCCTCAACTCGCTCGGTGTCAAAGCGTTATCGCAAACAGGCGCTCAAGCAGGAATCAGCACGATGGGCGTGCATACGAAAAGTAAGATCAAACAGATTGATGGAGATCTGTTACGACAAAAACTCGAAACGTACGATGTCGTCATCGTCGCCGGATTCCAAGGGGTCAACGAACTCGGTGATGTCACGACGCTCGGACGTGGTGGATCGGATACGACGGCTGTTGCGCTTGCGGCAGTCCTTGATAAACGGTGTGAAATCTACACGGATGTCGACGGTGTCTATACAGCTGATCCACGAATCCATGCTGCTGCTCAACCGATTCCGCACATCTCGTATGATGAGATGATGGAGATGAGCGCCCTCGGGTCGAAGGTCATGGAAATGCGGAGTGTCGAACTAGGAAAAAAATACGGCGTACACATCTTCGTCGGGAAAACACTTGAATCGAAAAGGGGAACATGGATCATGGAAGCGACGGAAACAATGGAACAAAAAGCGGTGACGAGTGTCAGTGTCACGAAGAACGTTTTGACGGTATCAATCAAACACGTACCGCAAACGAATGCAGCAGTAGCCGATATCTTCGAACTGTTATCAAACCGCCACGTCAACATCGACATGATCAGTCAAACGACGTTCGACAGTGACATCTTCTTATCGTTCTCATGTCCACTTGACGAGGAAGAGTTCCTCGATGAAGCATTGAAAGATATCATGGATCGTTTCACGACAGTCAAGGTCGACCGCCACAATCAGCATGCGAAGTTATCTGTCGTCGGCATCGGGATGCGGGATGCAACGGGTGTTGCCTCAAAGTTGTTCGCAATCTTCCGAGCAGAGAATATCCCGTTCTATCAAGTCACGACATCAGAAATCAGCATCTCGTACACGATTGCACAAGCAGACATTGAACGGACGGTTGCAGCGATTGCCAACGCGTTCGAATTATAAGGAGGAAAACAGCATGTATCATGTAGCCGTCATTGGAGCAACCGGCGCCGTCGGTCAAAAAATGTTACAAGTACTTGCAGAACTGGATTTCCCGGTCAGCCGCCTGTCCGCTTACGCTTCTGCTCGTTCAGCAGGGAACACGGTACAGTTCAAGGGAGAAGACATCACGATCCAAGCACTGACACCAAACATCACGGAAGACGGAATCGATGTCGCGTTGTTCGCAGCGGGCGGAACGATCAGTGAGCAATATGCCCCGTTACTAGCTGAAAACGGAACACTCGTCGTTGATAATTCAAGTGCCTTCCGGATGCAGGAGACGATTCCACTCGTCGTGCCAGAAGTCAATCCACAAGCGATTCAAGCGACGGATCGTTTAATCGCAAATCCGAACTGTTCAACGATTCAATCCGTCGTCGCCTTAGCACCGCTCCAGTCACTCGGATTCGAGCGGATCAACTACACGACGTATCAGGCCGTATCGGGTTCTGGTCAAAAAGGAATCGAGGACTTGGCGCGTGGGGCGCGCGGAGAAGAACCCGTCAATTACCCGCATCCGATTCACGATAACATCTTGCCGCATATCGATGTATTCCTTGAGAACGGTTATACGAAAGAAGAGCAGAAGATGATTGATGAAACACGGAAAATCTTCAATCTTCCAGCATTACCCGTCAGTGCGACATGTGTCCGAGTTCCGGTCACGAACTCTCACTCGGTTGCAATCAACGTCACGTTTACACAACCGACGACGGTTACAGCAATCCGTGAAGCGTTAGATGGGGCACCCGGCGTCGTCCTCGTCGATGATGTCACGAATACGCGCTATCCGATGCCACTCGACGCGAGTGGGACGGACGATGTCTACGTCGGACGAATTCGACAAGATGATAGTCTCGCAAACACGTTCCATCTTTGGTGTGTAGCTGACAACATCCGAAAAGGTGCCGCGTCAAACGCCGTGCAAGTTGCACGCCAAGCCATCGAACAGTCGATTCATTCATAAAAAAAGGAGGAGTTCTTCATGTTCAAAGGAGCAGGTACAGCACTCGTCACACCATTTAATGAAGCAGGCGAGTTGGATTTACACGTATTCGAACGCTTAATCGAGCAACAACTCGCAGCAGGGATTCAGGCACTTGTCGTCGGAGGGACGACAGGAGAAGGATCGACACTAACGAATAATGAATTCGAACAACTCCTGACGACTGCCGTTCAGGTCACGGCAGGACGAGTACCCGTCATTGCTGGAACAGGTTCGAACAACACCGCAGCGACAATCGAGAAAACATTACTCGCAGAACGTCTCGGTGCGGACGCAGCGATGCTCGTCACACCGTACTACAATAAAACATCACAGGCCGGTCTCGTCGCACACTTCACAGCGGTCGCTGATGCAACAGAGTTGCCGATCATGCTGTACAACGTTCCATCCCGGACAGGCGTTACGATCGCAGTCGAAACAGCAGTGACGTTAGCACGTCATCCACGCATCCAAGCCTTTAAGGAAGCGAGTGGAGATGTCAGCTTTATGGGTGAACTGATGGCGGCGATTCCGGAAGACTTCGCGGTCTTCTGTGGAAATGATGATCAAATCCTTCCGTACATGGCATGGGGCGCACAGGGTGTTATTTCAGTTCTCTCTAACCCGTACCCAGCAGAGACACAAGCACTTGCTGAGGCATTACTAGGGCAAGATCTCGTCACGGCTCGCCGGATTCAGGCAGACTTGTTACCGGTCATCGGTGCTTTGTTCAGTGACGTCAATCCGATCCCAGTCAAAGCATCGCTTGAAGAACTCGGCTTTGCTGTCGGTGCGCCACGCTTGCCGCTCGTCCGTCAATCGGAAGCGGGACACGCCCACTTACTCGAAACGATGCGGGCTTACAAAGGAGTGGTTCGATGAAACTTGCGTTACACGGTTATGGGGCGACAGGACAATACGTCGTCGAACTCGCACCACAAAGTGTCGTGGCGATTGTTGACCGGACGAAGTCATCCGATACGATCGCTTCATATGCGGAGCTAACGGAGATGTCAGAGACGGTCGATGCGATCATCGACTTCTCGCATCCGAGTTTGCTACCGGATCTGCTCGCATACGGGCTGGCGACAAAAACACCACTCGTCATTGCAACGACTGGTTTTTCAGAAGCGGAACTGACATCGATCAAGGACGCTGCGAAAGAAATTCCAATCTTCCAGTCGTACAATATGTCGTACGGCATCGCGATGGTGCAGCAACTGCTGAAGACACTCGTCCCACTAGCAGGGGCGTATGACATCGAATTGCTCGAGAAACATCACAACCAAAAAGTCGATGCTCCAAGCGGAACGGCTGAGTTGTTATTGCAAACGATTCAGACGGCACGTGACGTGACACCGGTGTATGACCGATCACAGACGCGGCAAAAGCGAGAGACGAACGAGATCGGGATGCATGCGATGCGCGGTGGAACGATCTTCGGTGAACACGAAGTCTTATTCGCCGGTGTCGATGAACTGATTGAAATCAAACATACGGCGTTATCGAAAAAAGTATTTGCTTCTGGTGCGATTAAAGCAGCTGAAGCACTCATTCAAAAAACAGCGGGACTCTATACATTAGAGACGCTCTACACACAGGAGGATTCACATGTTACTCACTGATGCTTACGAAATTGCTAAATTCATTAAAGATGCTAAAAAACAAACACCGGTAAAACTTTACGTCAATGGCGATTTGGCGGGCTTGACGATCGAAGGCGCTACAGCGTTCGGATCAGATGAATCAAAGATTTTCTTCGCGGATGCAGGACTTGCGGCTACTTTCTTAGAAAAGTATTCAGATCGCATCACAGATGTTCACGTGGAGTATGACCGTCGCAACAGTGCGGTACCAATGCTTGATACACGTCACTTGAATGCGCGCATCGAACCAGGTTCATGGATTCGTGATCATGTTGTCATCGGTGATAACGCGGTCGTCATGATGGGTGCCATCATCAATATCGGTGCATCAATCGGAGATGGTACAATGATTGATATGAACGCTGTCGTCGGTGCACGTGGGACGATCGGGAAAAACGTTCATGTCGGCGCAGGTGCCGTGGTCGCGGGTGTCCTCGAACCACCTTCAAAAACACCTGTCATCATTGAAGACGGTGTCTTGATTGGTGCAAATGCAGTCATTCTTGAAGGCGTCAAAGTCGGCAAAGATGCCGTCGTCGCTGCTGGTAGTGTCGTCACAGAAGACGTACCTGCTGGAAGCGTCGTTGCTGGAACACCTGCACGTGTCATCAAACAGAAAGATGCGAAAACAGAAGAGAAGACGCAATTGGTGGATGATTTACGTTCACTCTGATTGACGTCGAAGAGGAGGAAAACACATGGCAGTGGATACACAGTATGGAGAAGCAATTTGGTTAGATGGAGTCTTTCATGATCCGAAAGATGCGAACACGAGCGTCATGTCACATGCGATTCACTACGGTAGTGGATTCTTTGAAGGAATTCGTGCGTATGCGACACCGGACGGACCGGCAATTTTCCAATTGAAGGAACATATCGAGCGTCTCTTCCGCAGTTGTGCGTATTACCATGTCACGATTCCGTATACTGTCGACGAACTTGTTCAAGCAACGATCGATTTAGTTGCGAAAAACGGATTCGAATCTTGTTATATCCGTCCATTCGTGTTCCTCGGTACGCCATGGCAAGCATTGATGGCGAAAGATACGACAGTTCATGTCGGTATCTCTTGCTGGGAGCTTGGGGAATACTTCGATAAAGGTGCTGGCATCCGTGCCAAAGTCGCATCATACCGCCGCGTCTCATCAACGATGATGCCGATGCAAGCGAAAGCGGCTGCCAACTATATGAACTCACAACTCTTAAAAGGTGAAGCCATCCGTGATGGATTTGATGAAGCAATCGCGCTCGACATGAACGGAAACGTTAGTGAAGCGAGTGTTGCGAATCTTTTCCTTCTTAAAAACGGAACGATTCATACACCGTCACTTGATTGTTCAGTACTCGACGGTATCACACGCCAAGTCATCATCCGTTTGGCACAAGATCAAGGCTATCCTGTCGTCGAACGTCACATCGGACGCGATGAGTTATATGTCGCAGATGAGATTTTCTTAACAGGAACAGCTGCTGAAATCACGAGTGTCGGTGAAATCGATCATATCTCCATCAACGGCGGAACACGGAACGTCGCAGATGAGTTGCTCGATCTTTACCGTCAAGCCGTCACAGGTCAATTGCCGCAATATGCGGATTGGTTGACGTATGTGACACCAGCTGTCGCAGAATGACGACGCGTACACTCGTCACGATCGATCGGAAGGCGGTGCGACAGAACGTCGCATCGGTCTTCGCTCGATCACGTAAACATATTTTTGCCGTGGTCAAGAACAATGCGTACAACTTAGGCATGCTCGAGATGGTCGAAACGCTGACGGCGTCTGATGTGCATCACTTTGCTGTCGCCGAGTTGTATGAAGCCATTGAAATCAAAACGAATTTTCCAGACAGTTATGTACTGGTGATGAATCCGACGGAGGATTTTGAAACAGCACGACGTTTCGGAATTGCACTCGGTGTCTCATCGCTAGAATGGCTCGCCCTAAACAGTAAACAGCTGCAAGGAATCGAGTTACATTTGAAGATCAACGTCGGGATGAATCGTTTTGGTGTCAGTTCGCTTCAAGAGGCGGAAGCTGTTCTTGCGCTTGCGCAAGCAGATTCGCTCGCTTTAACAGGTTTATATACACATTTTCCGCTTGCCGATGAGCCGGATGCGGATCACGATGGACAAGTCGAACGTTTCGTCGCCATTGCCGATGTGTTACGAAAGCGCCATACGTTTACGTATATGCACTCGGAAAACAGTGCGACGATCGTCAAACACGATCCGCGTCTCGCATTTTGTAATTATGTCCGCCCTGGAATCTTCTTATTCGGCTATTCACCGATTGAAAAGATGGACTGGCTCGTTCCTTCGCTACGGATGACGACGGAGGTCGTTGAAATTCGCGAAATCGGACCGGGTGAACACGTTGGGTACGGGACGAATTTTACGAGTACAGAACCGATGCGGATTGCCATCTTACCAGTCGGCTATGGAGACGGTGTCGTCCGTGGGCGTGCCGCTCTGCCTGTTCATATTAAAGAAAAACCTTATCCGGTCATCAATAAATTATTCATGAGTCATACGTTCGTCGCTGTCGATGGGACGGTTGAGGTCGGAGACGAGGTCGTGCTATACGGGGATGGCGTTGAAATTGACGATATTACTCGGACAGGAGCAGCGAACAATTCAGAGCAGATGTGTGCCCGGTCTTGGCGTTTGACGCATCAGTATCTATAAGGAGGAACTTATTATGTATGGAAGTCAATACCTGACAGAAGAAAACAACACGTTGCACATCGATGGTGTCGCAGCGACCGATCTTGCAGCACAGTACGGAACACCATTGTACGTGATGGCAGAACGGGAGCTGACGGATCGACTGGCGACCGTCCGGGAACACTTCCTTGATAAGTATCCGAATACGTATGCTTCCTTCGCTTCTAAAGCATTGACTGTCAGTGCGGTGTATGAACAAGTCGTGCGTCATGGTCTTGGAATTGACGTCGTCACGGGCGGGGAACTCTTCATCGCCCGTCAATCGGGCGTTCCAGCAGAACGAATTTATTTCCATGGTTCGAATAAATCAACGGCTGATCTTCAGTATGCTGTCGAAGAAGGTGTCGGACGAATCGTCATCGATCACTTTGCAGAGATTGCACAACTGGAAGCGATTGCGGCACAAGCTGGTCGAACGGTTCATGTCTTGATTCGGATCGTGCCACAAGTCATCGGTGGAGCGCATGCGAAAATTCAGACAGGTGGTGTCGATACGAAATTCGGTTTCTCGACACATGCGTCAGATTACTTAGACGCAATCGAAGCGATTTTAGCATCAGAACATCTATCGTTACTTGGCATCCATTGTCATGTCGGTTCGCAAATCCAAGATCCGTCGCTGTTCGAACAGACGGCTCGGACGATGATGGGCTTCGTCGAAACAATTCGTGTACAACATGATTTCACAGTCAGCGAAGTCAACGTTGGAGGTGGGTTCGGAATTGCCTATACGCAGGACGACCAGCCACTTGATTTTGAAGCGACGATCGCACGCGTCATGGATGTCATTGAGACGGAAACGGCACGACTTGGCATCGAACGTCCGCGAATCGGTATCGAACCAGGACGCTGGGTCGTTGCGAATGCAGGGACGACACTTTATACAGTTGGGGCAATCAAAGAGATCGAAGGCGTCCGGACATATCTTTCGGTGGACGGTGGAATGACGGATAACATTCGTCCCGCACTTTACGGAGCGGTTTATGAAACCGTCATCGCTAACCGGATGAGTGGCGAAACGACCGAAATGACTGTCGTTGGAGCAGCTTGTGAATCAGGTGATCTCGTCGCTGAAAAAGCGCAGTTAGTTACGCCAAAGAGTGGCGATACCCTCGCTGTATTTGGAACGGGAGCGTATAACTTCTCGATGGCAAGCAACTACAATCAATTCTTACGTCCGGCACTCGTCTTCGTTCGGGACGGGGAATCCCGCGAAGTCGTCCGTCGACAAACATATGCGGACTTAGTTCAGTGTGATCTTGGAATCAATGGGGTCCGTTCAGAGTCATAAGAGGTGAGGGGTCAAGCGATTGACGACAAAAAAACCGGCGCAATTTCGCCGGTTTTTTCATACATGTGACGATTCTTCTCGCGACTAGAGAGGAATCGTTTTTTTGTGCTGTGATCAGTATATTCATTTTGGGATTTTCAAGACTTGTCCAATGAGTAAGAGATTCGGATTTGTGATGCCGTTCGCCTGCATTAATGCTGTGACGGTGACACCGTAACGTGTCGCGATCGAGTAAAGTGTATCACCCGCTTTAACCGTATACGTCGTTGTCGGGATTTTTAAGACTTGACCGACATTGAGTAGACTCCAATTTGTGATGTTGTTCGCACTCGCGAGGGCAGAGACCGAAACATTGTATTTACGGGCAATCGAATAGAGTGTATCGCCCGCTTTGACAGTATACGTCGTACCGGTTGGGACCGTAGAACGCAACAGTTCTGAAATCGTGACGAACGAATAGCCTTTTGCTTTTAGTTTTGAAATCATCGTTGGCAAAGCGGTTGGTGTTCCTTTCGCACCAGCCCCAGTGTGCATGAGGATGATTGATCCAGGAACGACTTTTGGTATTACACGATCCAAGATGGCTGTTGAAGAGATGCCTTTCCAATCCGTCGAATCGATATTCCATTGAATCGTTTTCGTATAACCAGCCGCTCCGACGACACTCAATACCTTACTGTTACTCGCACCGAACGGCGCCCGAAAAATCGGTTTCGTCGTTTTTCCGGTCAAGGATCGGATGAGCGACTCCGTCCGGGATAATTCACTTGTCATTTGGCTTGCTGATAAAGTCGTGAAATCCGGATGTGAATACGAGTGATTGCCGATTTGATGTGTTGGAGAGGCGGTTGTGATGTTTTTAATCGATTGAGGATGGTTGTTTGCACCACTGCCTGTTAAAAAGAAAGTAGCTTTCACTTGATTACTTTTTAAGACACTTAATATTTTGGCAATGTTCGTTCCGTCTGAACCGTCATCAAATGTCAATGCGACGACTTTTTTGGTCGTCGTTCCTTTTGTGACAAACGTAGAACTCGCTGCATCGACCTGTGAGGGAATTGAAAGTGGGGTTAGGAGAAGCAATCCGATCATCATGATGGTGGGTTTCTTGATGTTCATCGTTAAGGGCCTCCTTCATCAAAACATGCTTTATCAGTACTCTTTATTTAAGTATTCCCTTTATTTTTAAAAAAAGAACTAAGAATTTCCCCTTTTTCAAAGAAATAAAACTGATTTGATGGAAATTTGTTTAAACCATAATCTTTTTGGGAAACCATAATATATGGAAATAGTAAAAAGGAGTGAGAAGGAATGATCGAATTCAAAAACGTCGGCAAGCAGTTTAAGGAAAATGTCGTCTTAAAAGGCTTATCGCTCGAGATTCAAAAGGGTGAACTCGTTGTTTTTATCGGACCAAGTGGTTGTGGGAAAACGACATCACTTAAAATGATCAATCGATTGATCGAACCTTCTTCAGGCACGATTTTGGTCAATGGGAAGGATATCATGAAGACGGATACGATCGAATTAAGACGCCATATGGGATATGTCATTCAGCAAACTGGTCTGTTCCCTCATATGACGGTCCGGGAAAACATTCAATTGATTGCTGGACTTGAGGGGAAAGATCACGATGAGATGGATCAGCGGACAGAACAACTATTAACGATGGTCGGGCTTGATCCGAGACAATTTATTGATCGTTATCCGAGCGAACTCAGTGGCGGACAGCAGCAACGTGTCGGTTTCGCGCGTGCTCTGATGAATGATCCTGATGTCATCCTGATGGATGAGCCGTTCAGTGCTCTCGATCCCGTTACTCGTAATGATTTGCAGGAAGAGCTTTTCAACTTACAAGAGGAAGTGAAAAAGACGATTGTTTTCGTCACTCATGATATGGATGAAGCGATCAAGTTAGCGGATCGGATATGTATCATGCGTGACGGGGAAATCGTTCAGTTCGATACTCCAGAAGAAATCCTGCGTCATCCAAAAGATGAATATGTCGAATCGTTCATCGGAAAAAATAAAATTTGGAGTAGTCCAGAATTCATTAAGGCAGAAGATATCATGATTGAGGATCCAGTTTCAATCAGTGGCAAACGTACATTGCTACAGGGAATTGAGATCATGCGTGGGCGAAAAGTCGACAGTCTATTGATCACTGATCGTGACCGCGTTTTACAAGGGCTGATTAAGTTAAAGAACATCCAAACGATCCCGGATAAGAGCCAACGAATTGAAGAAGTAATGGAGGGCGAAATCATTGCCGTCAATGAACACGATTCGTTACTTGATGTCCTTGAAGTCATGAATCAGGAAGAGACAGGTTATCTGCCGGTAACAGATGCAACAGGAAAACTAAGAGGATTAATCACACGTAGTAGCTTACTTTCCGTCTTGAGTGAGCAATTCATTCATGAGGAGGAAGTCCAATGAACGGTTTCTTTGATTATGTAAAAAATAATACCGATCAAATCGGTGACTTATTACTGGAGCACTTACAGCTGACGGTCTTTGCCGTCGTCATCGCCGTCGTCCTTGGGATTCCGATCGGGATTTTAATCACGCGTTATCAAAAGTTCGCGAAGCCGGTCCTCGCGCTGACGAGCGTCGTGCAAGCCGTCCCGAGTCTTGCTTTACTCGGTTTCTTGATTCCGTTCATCGGTATCGGATCGACACCAGCGATCATCATGGTCGTGCTCTATTCACTCTTGCCGATCGTCAAAAATACGTACACAGGTCTATCGAGTATTCCGGGAGATACGCTTGAAGCAGCAAAAGGAATTGGTTTGACGGATCGTCAAATCCTCAGTAAGGTCCAGATTCCGCTTGCCTTACCGATCATGATGGCAGGGATTCGGATTTCAGCCGTCACAGCGGTTGGTTTAATGACGATTTCAGCATTCATCGGTGCCGGTGGTCTTGGTTACCTTGTCTTTTCAGGTATTCAAACGGTTGATAATAACCAGATTCTCGCCGGAGCGATTCCAGCTGGTATCTTAGCGCTTATCATCGACTTCGTCGTCAGCCGGATTGAATATTCGGTGGCGCCGAACGGTATTCCGCTCGCAGATGGTCGAATTAAAAACAAGGCACGGAAGCGCCGTAAAGCGATGTCAGCGGGACGCAAGATCGCAATCGCAAGCATCGTCTTCCTATTGGTTGGTGGTACAGTCGCTTATTCTTTCCTCAAGGAAGATAAGATCGTCATCGGATCGAAGAACTTTACGGAACAGTTGATTCTTGGAAATATGTTAGCGGATTTAATCGAAGATAAAACGGATCTACAAGTCGAACGTCAATTAAATCTCGGGGGGACGAAGGTCGCTTACGGGGCGCTTGAAAAAGGGGAGATTGACGCGTATGTCGAGTACACAGGGACATTGTTGATCGACGTGCTCAAGCAGGAAGTCGAGACGGATCCGAAAACGGTCTATGCAAAAGTCGGGAAGATGATTCCCGAAAAAAGTCAGGTCGATGTCCTAGATCCGATCGGCTTCAACAATACGTATGCTCTTGCCATGACAAAAGAAGACATTAAGAAGTACGACTTGAAGACAGTGTCGGACATGTCAAAAGTCAGTGATCGCTTGATTCTCGGTTCAACGATTGAATTCGCGAACCGTGAAGATGGTTATCTTGGTCTAAAGAAGAAGTATCCGGATATGAAGTTCAAAGATGTACAACCAGTTGATGGAGGACTTCGCTATACAGCATTGACGAACGGTCGAACGAATGTCATCGATAGTTTTTCAACAGACGGTCTTTTGAAGAAATTTGATTTGACTGTACTTAAAGATGATAAAGAGTTCTTCCCACCCTACTATGCGGTACCACTTGTTCGTCAAGAAACCCTTAAAGAACATCCAGAGCTGAAAAAAGTCCTCAACACATTGAAGGATAAAATCACGGATGAAAAAATGCAAGAACTGAACTACAAAGCAGATGTTGAGAAGCAGCGTCCTGAAAAAGTCGCGCGTGATTTCTTGATTAAAGAAGGATTGATTTCTAAATAAACAGATAGAGCCGAGGCGGGAATCCGCTTCGGCTCTTTTTGTATGCGCGCTGACGCGCTATATCGTTTTGGAAAATACGTAATCAAGTGATTAAATTATTTTTTGATGCGACTAGCGAGCCAAGCGCGAACAGTGCGTTGCTGAATCATACACGTTCTTCCTCTCGGTTTAATGTTCCAAGGCGGTGCTCGGCATCTTTAACGATACGTACTTGAACCTCAGCTGTCAACCAATCTGTTTCGAATTCAGGTAATGTCGGCAAACCATAGCTTGGGTTACTCGTAGATGAAAATAAATCAGACATAATACGTTCTTCATATACTGGAATCATATAAAAATCCCCTCTCTGTGTCTTGATTCATCTCTTGCACCTCTAGTGTACGAAAGAATTGTAAAGACGGAAGAGGGGAGGTATTAAGAACCTGTGAACTTTGTAAACGTTCTCACAAACTTGTCAAATCCTCTGTAATGGCTTCACAACTATCGGCATATTGCTGCCCTCGTTTCACATATTTTCGAACTGTCCGTTCCATGATGAATCGATCATGGTCGCTGATATCGCGGACGATTTTTGCAGGAACCCCCATAACCATTGTCCCTGCAGGCACCTTCATTTTTGGCGGAACAAGACTTCCGGCAGCAACGAATGCACCTTCTCCAATTTCGGCTTCATCAAGGATCGTTGCCGACATTCCAATCAAAGCTCCTTTTCGAATGATACCTCCATGAATCATTGCCATATGACCAATCGTGACTTCATCTTCAATGATAGTCGGAAACCCTTCATACTGATGAATCATCGAACCATCTTGAATGTTGACGCGTTCTCCGATTTGGATCGGACCTTCATCTCCCCGGATGACTGTATTGAACCAGACGGATGAGTCTTTTCCGATCGTGACCTCTCCGATGACCTTTGATCCATCCGCTAAATAAACGGATGGATCGATGTTTGGAATAAGTGAACCGACACGATATTTCATGCGTTTTTCCCCCTCAGGCATTAAATCCATACTCTTTCATCTTGACGTTACAAAAAATAAATTGCAACAGCTTCCAAACTAATTGTAAGATAGTGAAAATACGCTTACACCAGGAGGAGACAGGATGGAACAAACAGTACGTGAACGATTGATTGCGATTGCTGCAAAAAAAGAGAAAGCAGCTGTCGTCTATCAGAACATTTCAGTCATCGATGTCATGACACGTGAGACGTATACGGCAGATGTAGCGATTGATTCAGGCTTTATTGCTGCTGTCGGAGAGGGGTATGAAGGAGTCGAGAATCGTCCGGGAACGAGTCTGTTCATCGCTCCAAGTTTTGTTGATGCCCATGTCCATATCGAATCATCGATGGTACCACCAAGTGAGTATGAGCAAGCGATTTTACCACTAGGCGTCACGACGATCATCGCGGATCCACATGAGATTGCGAACGTCAAAGGCGCAGAAGGTTTGTCCTTCATGCTAGATGATGCAGAAGATCTCGCCCTTGACGTGCGCATGATGTTACCGAGCTGTGTTCCGGCGACTTCGTTTGAACATGCGGGGGCATCACTTGATGCTGCGGCACTTGCGCCATTCGTCAATCATCCGGGTGTCCATGGTTTAGGGGAAGTCATGGATTATCCGGCTGTCGAACGAGCCGATCGCGACATGTTACAAAAAATTAAACAGATTGAAGACGCAGGGAAACTTGTCGATGGACATGCTGCAGGACTCGGACCACGCGAAATCAACATTTATGGTGTCGCTGGAATTCGGACGGATCATGAATCCGTCAGTAAGGAAGATGCAATTGCACGAGCACGGCGTGGTCTGTATGTCGAAGTACGGGAAGGGTCAGCAGCCCGAAACTTGAAGGAAGTACTCGATGCCGTGACAGAGAGTAATGCCAGCAGATTTCTCTTCTGTACGGATGATAAACATTTGGACGATACATTACGCGAAGGTACGATTGATTATAATATTCGCTATGCGATTCGTCATGGGATTAAACGCGAAACAGCGTATGCGATGGCATCGTTGCACGCGACGAACGCGTATCTTCTAGACGATCGGGGAGCCATCGTACCAGGACGCCGGGCGGACTTCGTCTTATTATCGGATGCCGATAACGTCGTGATTGATGAGGTTTATATTCAAGGGAATTGTGTCGCACGAGCAGGGAAAACGATTCGACCCGTTCGCCGTGCTCATGTGCCGGAGTCATTACGTGGAACCTTGAATACAAAACCGATCACACCAGAAGTATTCGCCCTTCCACTCGAATCAGCACGTGCGCATGTCATCGGAGTCATTCCGAAAAGCATCGTCACCGAGCACTTAATTCTCGACGTTCCACTTCAAGAAGGGCATTTCGTTCCTGTGCCAGAGGAGGATCTCTTAAAAATTGCTGTCATTGAGCGTCATCACGGGACATCGTTCTCAGCAGTTGGGATCGTCAAAGGATTTAAGATGAAGCGTGGAGCGATTGCTGCGACCGTTGCCCATGATTCACATAATCTCGTCATCGTTGGGGCATCAGACGAAGAGATGCAACTCGCTGCAGAACGTCTTGTTCAAGCGGGTGGGGGTGTCATTGCTGTTAATGGGCAAGACGTGCTTGCAGAATTACCGCTCGAAATCGCTGGGCTGATGACAAATCGTCCTTTCCAAGAAGTCGGGGATACACTCGAAGCATTAAACGATGCACTTGATGTATTAGAAGCGGATCGGTCCTTTAATCCTTATTTGACGATGTCGTTCCTTTGCTTACCGGTCATTCCGGAATTGAAGTTGACCGACAGTGGGTTATTCGATGTGAAACACTTCCAGCATATTTCAGTACAAGCAAACTAAAGTCCATCGCGAGTCTGAGTCTCTTTCCGGGACTCAGACCGTTTTTTATTAGAAATAGATGATCTAAAATCAAAGAAAGACACTTTACAAAAGGTCTAAATATTCTTAATGAAACTTAATAGTTTGGATGTTGAATCATTTTGGAAAGCTTGTTATAGTAAGGTCTATATCATTTGTGAGAAACCTCACTTTCTTTGAAACTCTTTATTTAAAAGAGTCGTAGAAAAGAATAGAATCACTAAAGTGGAAAGGGGACTATATTTATGGATAAATCATATTTTGAAGGACATGAAGTCTTGATTGCGGACGTCTATCGTTCATTCACGCGTCAATTTTATGCACTTCCGACACATCGGCGAACGAAACGTCAATTGCGAAACCTTGCATTCTCCGTTATTCGTCAAGCCAGACCGACGTATGAAGAACGCACCGTTTTGTACGCCTATTTTGCTGAATTCTTCCGAGCAGTGGAAGAAGGACAAGATGAAGAAATCGCTTTTTATAAACAAATCGCACAGTAAAGACCCCCGATGGCTCCGTCAGAAGGGGTCTTTGTTGTTTTTAGGGATATCTTCAGGAAATCAAAAACAAGTAGCGGACGAGGTCCACTACTTGTTGATTAAAGAATTCGATGTGTGCGTCAGGTCCTCGTTTACTTGATTTCCATCCATTTAAAGCTCATATCGGCACCGAATGGGTGACGGTATAATTTATCAATGTTTGTCCGTTGCAAGTACGCTTCACCTTTTTGATAGATCGGCGCGATCGCGTAGTCATCGGTTAGCAAGATTTTTTCAGCTTCTTGCATATCAGACCAACGTTTCGCTTCATCTGCTTGTTGTTTTGCCCCTTTGATGAGATCATCGAATTTTTTGTTCGAGTATTCCATCCGGTTGAAGCTTCCGCCTGTCAACCACATATCGAGGAATGTCATTGGATCCTGGTAGTCAGGTCCCCATCCAGCTGCAGAGATATCATAATCGCCCTTCGATTCGAGGTCGAGGAAGTTCTTGAACGGTTGTTGTTTGATATTGATCGTCAAACCAGGAAGATGTTTCTCTAGATCACCTTTTAAGTATTCAGAGACTTTCTTGAATGCATCTTCATCCCGTGAGAGCATGCTGAGTTCGACGGTTTTGACACCAAGTTCCTTCAATCCAGCATCCCAAGCTTTTTTCGCTGCATCAGCATCATAGCTTTGAAGATCCGGATATTTCACTCGGAAATCCTCACCATCGGGTGTGAACGTGAAATCTTTCGCAACGATGAAGTTTGCTGGTTTTGATCCATCGTTTAGGATGACGTCCGTAATCCCTTGTTTCTCAAAACCAAGTGCGAGCGCTTTTCGAATGTTCTTGTTTTTCAATGCTTTATTCTTTTGGTTAAAGCGGAGGAAGTTGATCCGAGCATCTGGACGTGTCTTGTAATCCTCTGATTTTTCATATTGTGAGACGAATTCAGATGTAATCGGTGCGAAGTCGACTTCTTTTGCTTCAAAGAGGTTGACGCCAGTCGAGATTTCCTTAACGACTTTAACGTTGATCTGATCCATCTTGACGTTTGCTTTATCCCAGTAATCCGGGTTTTTCTTATATGTCCAACCCGCGTTCGCTTGCCACTTATCGAGGACAAAAGGTCCGTTGAAGACCATAGTGTCCACACTTGTCGCGAACTTATCGCCTTTATCTTCAACGAATGATTGCTTTAATGGTAAGTAAGTCGGAAAACTCGTCAAACCAAGGAAGTAAGGTGCTGGAGCTTCGAGTTGTACTTCAAGTGTCTGATCATCGATTTTCTTGACACCGAGTTCATCGAGTTCAGCTTTGCCTGCCATAATTTTATTGGCATTTTTCAAGTCCTGTAAAATGTATGCGTATTCTGCTGCTGTCTTTGGATCAAGTGCGCGTTTCCAAGCATAGATGAAATCATCTGCTGTGACGGCTGATCCATCCGACCACTTCGCATCTTTACGCAATTTGAATGTATATGTCTTTTTATCTTTTGACACTTCGACATTTTCTGCGATTCCAGGTGTCGGCTTGTTATCACCATCGAGTCGATAAAGTCCTTCAAAGACGTTGTTCGTAACAATGATGGAAGTCGAGTCCGTCGTTTTCGTCGGATCAAGCTGAGGTACATCTGTCGTCGAAACGAGCGTGACTTCCTTTTTCTTGTTTTTTGAATCAGATCCGCTTGTGTTTTCATCATTTCCTTGCCCGCATGCAGCGACAGCAAGTAGTGCGATGCTAGATAGTCCAGCAAACGCAATTTTCGATGTTTTATTCATGGAACGATGACCCCCCGAGAGTTAGAGTTAAATATTTCAGAAAAATGTGAACATATTGTTAATTTAAGTGAAAGTGATTAAAAATGCAACATAAATTTTCAGATAATTCTCACTGATCAAGGTCTATATCCTTAATTCCGAGTGATTTTAAATAGTCATAAAGTAGGAATATGGTCAGTTTATGCGGAGAATACATTCGTAATGTCAACCGAACCGGATCTCCTCGCATGCGCATATTCGTAATATGAACACCTTTTCGTTCAAGAGCGAAGATGATTTCAGATGGGTCCAGATCAGCAGGAAGGAGCAAGTGTGCGACAAGGACGTTCGCTTCGAATCGACTGTTATTAATGCGGCGCATTCCTCGAGTCAATCCCTCTAATAAGAAGAACAAAAATAAAACAAGAAAAACCGATTCCCATATAAATCCTGCACCGACAGCAATTCCAATTCCACTTGAACTCCATATAATGGCGGCCGTCGTCAATCCACTGACGATATCGTGAGGACGACGCAAAATGACACCAGCACCAATGAAGCCGATACCGGCAATGATTTGTGCGACAAGGCGCATCGGATCCATTTGAACATTCGTCGCCATATCGTGATAGAGTGAAACGGATTTGATGGATACGATGGTTAAAAGACAGCTGATGAGGGTAATTACGAGGCTAGTGCGTATACCGACCGGTTTATTTTTAATTTCACGCTCGAATCCCATGAAAATTCCAAGGGCAGCAGCCAACAGGAGTTTAAAGAGATCCTCGAGCTGAAATACATGAATCCAGTTCATTCGTCTCAAATCCTTTCTTTACTTTAAAAGGTGATTTGTTATAATGACTTTTGTGTCTTTCGAATGAATATACGTAAGATGTAATAGATATACGGAAAAAGGAAGTGTCTCATCATGAATCAACAAAAAATTGGCTTCTTTGCTCTCGCAGCAATGGTTATCGGTTCGATGGTCGGTGGAGGTGCCTTTAACCTTCCCGGTGCAATGGCCCAAAGTGCAAGTGCAGGACCTATTCTCATCGGATGGAGTATTACAGGAATTGGAATGATCATGCTCGCGCTCGTCTTCCAGCACCTTGCAAACAGTAAACCCGAACTTGAAGGTGGTATTTATGCCTATGCACGTGAAGGGTTCGGACGTTTCGTCGGTTTCAACAGTGCTTGGGGATACTGGGTATCTGCATGGATTGGAACGGTTGCGAACATCACACTCGTCTTCAATGCGATTAGTTATTTCTTCCCGATTTTCGCGGCAGAGAATCGGATATTCCTTCTCTTGATGAGTATGGTAGTCATTTGGGGATTATTCTGGCTTGTCTCAAGCGGGATCAAGGAAGCGACCCTCGTCAATCTGATTACAACGATTGCAAAGCTCGTTCCAATTTTGATTTTCATTCTATTGGTTGGGATCGCCTTTAATATCAAAACGTTCAATTTAGACATCTGGGGAGATGGGACAGAACTCGGTTCAATCTTCGATCAAGTAAAAGGAACGATGCTCGTCACGCTTTGGGCGTTCGTTGGAATTGAAGGGGCAGTCGTTTTATCGAGTCGTGCTAAAAATCGAAGTGATGTCGGAAAAGCGACCGTAACGGGACTCGTTGGTGTTTTAGTCATCTATATCTTGATTTCGGTCTTATCACTTGGCGTCCTTAGTCAAGAAAAACTGGCTGGATTAAAGGAACCGACGATGGCGTATGTATTAGAGGCAGCAATCGGACCAGTCGGCGCGACGATCATCATGATTGGTTTAATCATCTCTCTATCCGGAGCGCTTCTTGGATGGACGATTTTAGCATCAGAGATTTCATATTTGGTTGCGAAAGATGGTGCGTTCCCGAAAGCATTCGCTAAGACGAATCGAAAAGGGGCACCAGTCGGAGCACTACTGATTACACAGATCGCCACACAAATTGTTGCTGGGATTGCGCTATTCTCTGCACAGACGTATCTCGTTCTATCAAGTATTGCCGGGATTTGTGCGCTCTTACCATATCTGTTATCAGCCTTGTACAGCATCCGGACTTCACGGGAAGAGCGGAATCGGAAAATGTTACTCTTCTCGGTCATCGCATCCGCGTACTCTATTTGGCTCGTCTATGCGTCGGGCGTTTGGTATATCGTCATTGCGGCATTAGTTTATGCGCCAGGCATTTTAGCATATGCGTTAGCAGAACGAGAACAGCAACGGACAGGCATGTCACGCTACGAGTGGATTGCTAGCATGATTCTTGTTGTCTTAGCCGGAGTGGCTGTTTACGGAATGGTCGTAGGAGAAATTCAATTGTAAGAAACGATAGGCAAAAGAAGTCACGGTGGATAAAAATCACCGTGACTTCTTTTTTTATTAAGGGGTTAAGAATCTTTTTTCGACATCCTGTACGGACAGTGGTTCAGAGAAAATGAACCCTTGCATGTACTGGCAATCTGTCGTTTTCAAGTAAGTCAAGGCATGTTCTGTCTCGACACCCTCAGCGACGAGGTTCAACTCTAGATTGCGACCCAGTTGAATGATAGAATCCAGCAAAGCATGTTCGTTCATTGCTAGTCCATCAATGAACACTTTATCGATTTTTAATTCATCAATTGGAAACGCGCTGAGATACTGTAAAGAAGAGTAGCCGGTTCCAAAATCATCAATCGATAAGCGGAAACCGAGTGACTTAATGAGGTGCATGCGTTCGACGGTTCGTTGTGTCTGTAAGATAGCAATATTCTCTGTCATCTCGAGCGTGACGGAAGATGGCGAAACGAGTCGCTCCGTTACGACATGTTGCAACGTTCGAATAAAGGAGTCACTTTGGAATTGGTGCGGTGAAATGTTGATCGCCATCGTCAATTCAGGGTCAATCGTTTGTTGCCACTTCGCGAGCTGTTCACATGCTTCGATGATGACCCAGTTGTTGATTGGTGTGATTAGAGAAGCCTCTTCGGCGAGTGGGATGAACTCATCCGGCGGAATATTTCCGAGCGCCGTATGATTCCAGCGTAATAACGCTTCGAATCCTTTGACGGCTTGTGATTGAAGCTCGATGATCGGTTGATAAGCAAGGTAGAGCGACTGATCTTCGAGTGCCGTGAAGAGAGAACGTTCGAGTTGGATTTTACGTGTGAATTGTGTGTCCATCTCGTGTGTTAAGTACTGAATCGTTCCCGTACCAATTGATTTTCCCGCATAGAGAGCAGTTTCAGAGCGGCGGTATAAATCTTCAAGTGTTTTCGCTTCAGACGGATAGACGGTGATACCGAATGTGCAAGAAACGATGAGTGAATGACCGTTAATGTAATAAGGACGTTGTAACGCTTGTTGTAATTTTCGAGCATATTGAAAGAGTAGATTACTCGAGGGTGCAGGTAATAGGACACCGAATAAATCACTCGTCGGATGAAAAGCAAGGACACCCGTCGCATGTTGCAAAAGCCGTGTTGCCATTGCTTGAAGGAGTTGATCCCCGACATGTGTTCCAAACGAATCGTTTATGACTTTGAAACGATCGATATCGAACAAAATGAGTGCAATGGGTTCATGTGATGCAGCAGACTGGAACAATGCTTCCCCT
This sequence comes from Exiguobacterium sp. ZWU0009, assembly GCF_000798935.2. Classification (NCBI taxonomy): domain Bacteria; kingdom Bacillati; phylum Bacillota; class Bacilli; order Caryophanales; genus Exiguobacterium; species Exiguobacterium sp. ZWU0009. Next base: position 561,190 of record NZ_CP018057.1, read on the forward strand.
TCGCGTAAAAATCCACGTTTATTCAATAAATGCGTCATCTCATGGTGATGCACTAAAAAATCAAGTTCTTCTTCAAGCACAGTTGTTTCCGTAATGTCGTTACCGATGAACAGATGCTGAAAACGCACGCCGTTTGCATCATAAATCGGAATCAATGTCGCTTGAAGATGTTTTCGTTCACCCGTGTGTGAAATGAGACTAAGACGACCAGACCATGCTTTGCGTTCACGGAGTTGTGTTCGGATTTCTGAGACAGCCGTACTAGTTTGATCGAGAATTACGGACCATGGCTGACCAATAAGCATTTCAGGACAGTAACCTGTTACATCCATAAGTTGGTCGTTTATATACGTAATTGCACCACGCGCGTCAAATACAGCGACACTGGCGATTTGATCGAACGCCTGACGTAAATCCATCAAACCTTGAAATAATGGTTTTGTTGTAATCGGTTGTTGAGCAGACGGAATACAGCAAACGAAAGCAGCAATGGCATTGCCTACTTCATCAAGTAGAGGAGACAGTAGCAACGTTGAGGTCATGGGAGTACCAGACTTATGGAATAAGGAGGCATTCGGCAATTGGACCGATTGACGGCGTTCCAAAAAAGAATGCCAAATTTGATGGCTGAATGCCATATCTTCCTGGTCAAGTAAAGGAACGATTTGTCCGACGATTTCCTGTTGTGTCCAGCCCCAATGCTGTTCTGCTAACTCGTTCCAGGAACGAATGGTCAAATCGATATTTAAGATGAAAGACGGTAGTGGAAACTCTTGAATGACGACTTCATAGGAATCAATGGTCGAACGATCCATTACGTGCGCACGCTCCTTTATGATGAAAAGAGATGACGGTTCACTTGTCTTGTCTTTTCCCAATATATTCAATTCTTACGCATCCCAATCCTCTAGGTTATACATTTTTTAGATGAAGATTATACAAGAAAATCTGCTATAATGATTTTGAAAGCGTTTTCTAAAGAGCTATAAGGGGGAATCTCGATGAATCAAACAGAGAAAATCATTCAACAGACAGAACAGTTCGGAGCACATAACTACCATCCACTCCCGATCGTCATTTCAGAAGCAGAGGGTGTCTTCGTCACGGATCCGGAAGGACGTCGTTATATGGATATGTTGAGTGCTTACTCAGCCGTCAACCAAGGACATCGTCATCCGAAAATCATCGAAGCTCTAAAACGACAGGCGGATAAGATCACTTTGACGTCACGTGCCTTCCACAATGATCAACTGGGCTTTTTCTATGAAAAAGTAGCACAATTGACGGGTAAAGACATGGTATTACCGATGAATACAGGTGCGGAAGCTGTTGAGACGGCAGTGAAAGCAGCACGACGCTGGGCATATGAAGTGAAACAAATCCCAGGTGATGCTGAAATCATCGTTTGTGAAGGAAACTTTCACGGTCGAACGATGACAGCCGTCTCCATGTCGACGGAGGCAGAATATCAACGAGGATTTGGACCGCTTCTTCCTGGAATCAAGACGATTCCATACGGCGATCTGGAGGCACTAAAACAGGCAATCACTGAAAATACAGCGGCATTCATCTTGGAGCCGATTCAAGGCGAAGCAGGAATTTTAATTCCGTATGATGGCTTCCTAAAAGATGCACAAGAAGTTTGTCGTGCGCAGAATGTTTTGCTCGTATCGGATGAGATTCAATCTGGACTTGGTCGTTCCGGTAAATGGTTTGCTTCTGATTGGGACGAGGTAACACCAGACATGTACATTCTTGGGAAAGCACTGGGTGGTGGGGTATTCCCAATCTCATGTGTTGCCGCGAATAAAGATGTCCTTTCTGTCTTCAATCCAGGTTCACACGGCTCGACGTTCGGTGGTAATCCACTCGCTTGTGCCGTATCGATTGCTTCACTTGAAGTATTAGAAGACGAAAAGTTACCGGAACGTTCACTCGAACTCGGTACGTACTTCATGGAAAAATTAAAACAAATTAACAACCCGATGATCAAAGAAGTACGTGGTCGTGGATTGTTCATTGGTGTTGAACTAACAGAAGCAGCTCGACCATATTGCGAAGCGTTGAAAGAGAAAGGCTTACTCTGTAAAGAAACACACGAGACAGTCATTCGCTTTGCACCACCGCTTGTCATCACAAAAGAAGAGTTGGATTGGGCGTTCGAACGGATTGAACAAGTGTTAGGCGTTTCCGTCGCCCAGTAAATGAATACATTCAAATCGAATAACAGTGAACAAGATGTTCACTGTTATTTTTGTTTGGATGCGTGTCGGTATGGATACAGGAAATGTTTGAAATTCAGTCATACGGGAACATACAACTATCGCAAAAAAAACTTTTTAAATGGGGGTAATGGTTATGTCAAATGACAGTGGTCTCAATAAAAAAGCAGATGGTCTTGTTGATAAAGTAGCGGGTAAAGCAAAAGAAGCACTCGGTAAAGCAACAGGAGATAAATCGACAGAGCGCGAAGGTAAAAAAGATCAATTAAAAGGTGACGCCAAGAAAACCGTAGGAAACGTTCAACAAAATTTTGAAGATACAACTCGTCGTTAAGACTGTGGGAATTAAATAGAAAAACCGGACTGGAGGATTACTCTAGTCCGGTTTTTAGTGTTTGCTATAATGAATTTTTATACTAATAAAAAAGATAGTGAATAATTTGTATAAAGGTCTAGTCATTTAGATATTTATATGGAATAATTAAAAACGTAAAAGCGTTTACATTGTTCTGTCATTATCGTTTTATTCAGGAAAGGGTGAAAGGGATGTTGCAGTTTCTACAACGAATTGGTAAGGCTTTGATGTTACCAATCGCAGTATTACCAGCTGCCGGAATCGTACTTCGATTAGGTTCGGCGGATATGCTAGATATTCCATTGATGGTAGCAGCAGGAGGGGCAATTTTTGATAACCTTCCATTGATATTTGCCATTGGTGTCGCAATCGGTCTATCGATTGATGCGAGTGGTGCAGCGGGTCTTGCCGGAGCCATCGGGTATCTTGTCTTAAAAAATGGCGTCGACTCGATGAACAAGGATTATTCCAGTGCACAGATTCAAGCAAAATATGATGCGATTGCGGCGATCGTCAATGATTCCTCGACCAAGGTCGATGGCGCGACGCTTGGTTCGATTGCGAACCAGGCGACGCTCGGTTCAACCGTCAATATGGCAGTATTCGGTGGGATCATTGCGGGTATCGTTGCCGGTCTTCTATACAATCGCTTCTACAATATTAAGTTACCGGATTGGTTGGCATTCTTCGGAGGCCGTCGTTTTGTTCCAATCATTACCTCAGCTGTCATGCTCGTACTTGCTTTCATCTTTGGTTATGTTTGGCCGTTCATCGAGCAAGGTATCAACGGTGCCGGTGAATGGATGGTCGGTCTTGGCGCAGGAGGCGCTGCTTTGTTTGGATTCTTTAACCGTCTCCTGATTCCTGTCGGCTTGCACCATGTTTTAAATAATATTTTTTGGTTTGTTTTCGGTTCATACGAAAAAGCAGATGGTACGGTAGCGAACGGGGATATTGCGCGTTTCTTCGCTGGAGATCCAACAGCGGGGATTTATCAAGCTGGCTTCTTCCCGATCATGATGTTTGCCTTGCCAGCTGCAGCCTTTGCCATCGTCATGGCTGCGCGTAAGGAAAATCGAAAAGCCGTTGCTGGAGCGATGATTGGTCTTGGACTGACATCCTTCCTGACAGGAATTACGGAACCAATCGAGTTCTCGTTCATGTTCTTGTCACCTGTTTTATACGTCATCCATGCTGTACTAACGGGTCTATCGATGGCCATCGTTAACTTACTCGGTATTTTACATGGCTTCTCCTTCTCGGCTGGTTTCATTGATTACGCCTTGAACTTCGGGATTGCGAAAAAACCATTGTTGATCATCCCGGTTGGTCTCGCGTTCGCGGTCGTCTACTACTTCCTGTTCTACTTCATGATCACAAAATTCGATCTGAAGACACCAGGTCGTGAAGATGAATCGCTCGTTACAGACACGGGAGTCGTTTTGACGGACTCAGACGATAAATATGAACAACAAGCAGCTCAAATTTTTGCTGGATTGAAAGGAACAGAAAATGTCACGTCGATTGACAACTGTGCGACACGTTTACGTCTTCAAGTCAAGGATCCAAGCATCATTGATGAAGCGGCGATTAAAGCGGCTGGAGCAAAAGGTGTCATGAAGATGGGGGCGACTAGTGTTCAAATCATCATTGGCACAGATGTCGAATTCGTTGCAGATGCGATGAAACGACAGAAGTAAAGAAAACGACCTTTCCTGAGCTCAGGAAAGGTCGTTTTGCTGTACGTTCGCAACAGGTGCTGTTTTGCTCGAGCGATAGATCGGATAAAAGATTCCAATCAAGATGATGACGATCCCAATCCATTGAGAGCTCATCAGATGTTCACCTAAAATTAACACGGAACAGATGACCGCTGTCGGTAGTTCAGCTGCTCCAAGCAAAGAAACGCTTGCTGGGGAGAGGTGAGGCGCGCCCGCAGCAAATAAGAGCGGTGGTAAAATTAACGCGAACAGACCGAGCGGAATCGCGTATAACAGAAGTCCATTTTCGAAGTTCGCAGAGGATAAGAACGTCGTCGGTGGATACATCGTCATGACGAAAGCAAGACCACCTGTCATCATGTAAAAACTCTTCTTGATGACGGGTAAATGATTGGCGATGCGTCCACTAGCGAGTAAGAAAATTGAGAAGCTGACAGCCGCTCCAAGACCGAATAATGTTCCACGGAAGTCAAGTGGACTCGAGTAAGCGGCACTCGCAAGAATGGCTCCGCCAATCAACAGAATCGCAGACAGGAAATGCGCGCGAGATGGTAAACGTCTGAATGCGAGCGCATCGATGATGACACCAATCCAAGTGAATTGGAATAAGAGAATGATTGCAACGGATGCCGATACGGTCTGAAGACTTTGATAGTACAGATAACCAGTTGTACCACTAGAGATACCGATCAACATGAGAAGACCAGCTGTCTTAAGATCGAGACGAAGATTTTTCGTAAATAAGGCAAGACTGAAAATCATCAGCCAACCGAAGAAAAATTGACTCCCAGAAACGGCTGCTGAGTTAAATCCAGCTGCATAAGCGAGTTTGACGATCGTTGAGAGGACACCATAACTGATAGCGCCAATGAGAACGAATAAGGTTGCTTTTGAGCGATGCATGAATAATTTCCCTCCATTTTTAGTAAAAACCACACAAAAAAGGTTGCAACGGGGCCTTGTCCAGGTTTTTTGGACAGGGTTTGGTTGCAACCTGTGTGATTTATTGAGTTGATGTGTCGAGCAAACGATACAGCCGGGTTTTCGTTTGGTTGTACTGAACGGTCAGCGTGTTCCACTTCTTTAATGACGCGGTAGCTTTCCGTGTTAAACGATTTAAATCCGCTGTTGACTCATCAATCTTAACGAAATCCGGTTTTTTAGTCAAGCGTGAAAGCACTTTCTTTTCAGCGTCCATCGCTTGTCGATACGTTTTAGAGAACGTTTGAAACGTCTGCTGGCGTTCCTTGATGATTGCCACTAAGGCAGTTCCTTCCGTTTTTGCTTTACCATCAAGTTTGTTTACAGCATCCTTCAATTCTTCAAGATCAAGTTCAGCGTACGTTTCCTTACGTAACGTTTCTTCTTGTTTCAATAAAGAAAGCCGTTCGTCATTTAAGGCTTCTAGTTCCTCCCGTTCATTTTGAGAGCGTTTGATTTCTTCAGCACCTGCATCAAGAACGGCTTGGTACGTATTAACTGAAATTTCGTCCTTACGAGCACGTTGATCAGCTAGCATGAATGCCTTTTCTTCACCTTTGACTTGTTGCTCTAGCTGTTCACGAAGAGAGGCTGGTGAATCGTTGGAGCAGGCAGCGAGTCCGAAGCTCGACAGGAACAGTACTGCTACGAATGATTTTTTCATCTAGATAGTAACTCCTTATAAATTCGAGTATTGCACGAAGTTGTACGGAATATGGAAATCTTCATCATAAATCGCGAACTGATAGCCCTTTTTCTGAAGTCCGGCAACAATAGCCGGAAGGGCCTTGATAGCTTGTGGTTGTTCATGCAAGAGAATGATTTCAAATGGACGCTCTGCTCGCCGAATGACCGTATTAGCAACTTCTTTTGCACTATCTTTGTAATACCAGTCCATTGAATCGATCGACCAGTCCCATACTCGGAAGTCTGCAGCGTGGATGGCAGATGCCATCTTTTTCGTAATGCCAGGATCAGATCCGTAAGGTGGTCGTGTCAAATGTGGTGTCAGTTTTGTTAAATCATAAATTTTTTTCTGAACACTTTTCATTTCTGAGACGTACTGTCCTTTTTTGTACAATGTATCGTAATCGTGTGTTTCACCGTGTAAGCCGATGTAATGTCCGGCTTTCGCAGCAGCTTTAACTTCTTTTGGAAAAACATCTACCTGTGATCCGAGATAAAAGAAAGTAGCGCGAGTATGAAGGTGATCTAATGTTCGAAGTAACTCTGATGTTAATGCGGATGGTCCGTCTTCAAAGGTTAAATAAGCGACTTTTTTTGTCACACCATTCCATTTTTCGACGCGTGCTTTCTCCATGTTGACGACAGGAACTTTGGTAATGGACTTACCGGTAGTGATTGACTGTTGTTCAGGTGTGAAGACGTATCGATAAGCAATATACCCTCCGACTCCAAGAAAAACGAGTATAAGAAGTAAGAAAAATCGAGGGAAGAACTTTCTTTTTTTTGTCCGCGGTCGTGGACCGAGTTCGCTAGCGTGGCTTGAGGTAAATGGATCCATCGTTGTCTGTCGCTCCTTGTGTCAAAAATATCATATACAGATAATGTAACATTTTAATTGTTTCTTTTATAACAAATAGATGACAAAAAGATGACGGGAGATCGATTTTTCTAAAAATATCAACTTAATTAGAAATAGAGTATATAAAAACAAAAAAACAACCACTAGTTAAGTGATTGTTTTACATGTTATTAGTGTTCTGTTACAGCACATTCAACACATTCTGATTGATAGGATTCACATTGCTCGTCCATTTCTTTCCCACAATGAACGCATGTCTTAACGGGAAGTTCACGATAAAACTCAGCAGACGCTTCTTGGTAAAGGGGTTGTTCCATGTGTTTTTCCTCCTTCAAAATAAACGCAATGTCTTTTTTCTTGTTTTCATTGTATTAGTACAGAGGTTTAATGTCAACATTGTTTTATAACAGATGATTTATTTGGAGTATTGGTAAAGGACAATGAAAAAGAGACATGCTACGATATCTAAGTAATCTGATAATAATAAGGGGGATTTGTACATGACACATGCAACACTGGATACAATGCGTGTCTTAACAGAAAGACGTTCCGTTCGTCATTACGACGAAACGTTCAAACTTTCAAAACAGGAAGTGGAAGAACTATTAGAATGGACGACAGCGGCGCCGAGTGCTTGGAATCTACAACACTGGCATTTCACGGTCTTCCATTCAAAAGAAGCGAAGCAACAGCTTGCACCAATTGCATACAATCAGCCAGCCATCACTTCGGCTTCAGCAATCATTGCGATTCTAGGGGATGTTCAAGCCAATCGAAACTACAATCCGGTTTATGGTCCGGCAGTAGAAGCGGGTGGTATGACAGAAGAATTGTTCGATTCGATCAAAGAACAAGTAGAAGGCGCTTATCAAAGTGAAGCGTATGGTCGCGACGCGGCAATGTCGAATGCGAGTCTTGCTGCGATGCAATTGATGCTTGCGGCAGAAGCGCGTGGATTATCAACACTCGCAATGGGTGGATTTGATCATCAACGTTTTACGGAAACGTTTATTACCGAGTCACGGTATGTACCGGTCATGTTAATTGCTGTCGGTAAAGCGGTCGAAGATGCAAAAAAACGTCCAGCACTCCGTTTACCGATCGATCGAGTATCAACCTTCCTGTAAGTCATTCAAAATGGAGGAAGCGGGGGGCAATTCCTCCATTTTAATTTTTTTATTTTTTTTTCGGAAAAAGACTTGTCAGCCTTTTAGTTTCTTGATATATTAATACATGTCCTAGCAAGTACATTACGTACTGCAAACATGATTCTGTAGCTCAGCTGGGAGAGCGCTACCTTGACAGGGTAGAGGTCGCTGGTTCGAGCCCAGTCAGAATCATACCGAAAGCCCGCTTCTCCTTTATAGGAAAAGCGGGCTTTTTTATTATTTCTTTATCTCATCCTCGGTGACCCATTTATGATTTTTCACCATCTCTCCACCGTCCGTTGGTTCATAGTTCACCATGTAGACAGTCGTTTCTTTTACTTCATCAATCGTCGCTTTAGCTCCATCCATACCTTTCATATGATCTGCCTTGACAGTCGTTTCATCACCAACTTGCAGTGGCTTAGTTGGAACTGGATCAAGTTCTTCCTGAATGACCCATTTGTGATTTTTCACCATCTTTCCACCAGTAGTCGGTTTATAACTGATTGCATAGACGACAGTATCATAAGCACCGGCAATCGTTGCTTTTGCTCCGTTCATTCCGTCCATATGATTCGTCGTCAAAGTGACATTACTGCCTCTCGGATAAGTCGGATCACTAGCTTTCTTTAAACCAGACGGTACCTTTCCGCCACTCGAATGCATCATATCTCCATGTGACATGTCGTGTGAGTCACTATTACTTCCATCGTTATTGGCGGATCCACATGCACCGAGCCAAAGCGCAGAACTAAGAGCAAGTACAGTTAACGTCAATGATTTTTTCATATTAAAACCCTCCTGAAGTCATTAGTCTTCTTTACTATACCCAGCGTATGTGCAAATCGTGTGCAGATGAAGTGACAGTTTCGTTTATCGGCATTGATTATGTTTTTTTTCGCTATACTAAAATGGAGAGATAAGGAGGGAAACGTCATGCGTCGTATTTCATACTCGGTCGGAGGAATCGTTCTTGCGGCATTTTTAATTTGTGGCAGTGTATTGTTCGGGACTTTATATTATCAGTTGTCTCAAATACGAACGCAGGAAGTGGTGGATGGTTTGCTGAACCGAGGGAATACCCATCGTGATGTCCTGGTCGATTCCTACGACCAAACGACGATGCGTCATGTCAGTATGATGGAAGCGAACTCATCCTTTACTGTCGTGATCACCGATGCAAGAGGGAAACAACTCGAAGCATCACGTCCTTTGACGAGTGAGATGAGAAGTGTATTACAACATACAGATTTTGATTATCGTCAACGAGGAAAAATCGTAACGATGCGTAACTTTTTAATGACGGACAGTCCCATCACCATTGACGAGGAACATCGTGGTCATGTCTTCATGTTCGCTTCTAAAGCAATCGTGGATCACGTACTTGATCCGTTGAAACAGCAGTTTTTCCAAGTTGGTCTGCTTGCACTTTTATTGGCAGGTGCTGCAAGCATTTGGACGACCCGAATCATTTCTCGTCCGTTGATTCAGATGGAAAAAGCGACGGCGCGTCTATTGGATGGGGAAAGTGGAGAGTTGCCAATTGATCGAAAAGACGAACTGGGACAATTGGCGCGTTCGATTCAGCAGTTAAAACAGGATCTCGATTTTTTAAATCGGGAACGATCCGAATTTTTAGCAAGCGTATCTCATGAACTACGAACACCATTGACATATATAAAGGGATATGCGGATATTCTCAAACGCCAAACATTGACACCGGATGAACAACGACGCTACATCACGATCATTCGAGAAGAAAGTCAGCAAATGAATGAATGGATTGAACAACTATTTTGGCTGGCACGAATTGATGCGAATGCTTTTATGATGGAACGAAAACCTGTCGATGTCGAAGACTTGATTCATCAAGTGATACGATTGATGCGTCTAGACATCGAACAAGAAAATATTTCTTTTGAGATAGAAGGTGAGCCATTACAAGTGATGGGTGACGCTCATCAACTCCGTCAGATGATCGTGAATATCATTGAAAATGCACGTCGACATACGACGTCGGGAACAATCATCGTTCGTTATGGTGTCAACGCAGTAGGGGCTTTCATTCAAATCGAAGATACAGGAGAAGGGATTGCTGCAGACTCCTTACCTCATGTAACGAAACGGCTCTACCGAACGGAAACATCGCGTTCTCGAAAACATGGAGGAACTGGAATCGGACTCTCCATCGTTGAAGCAATTGCGCAGACACATGGAGCTGAATTGAACATCAAGAGTCAACTTGGACATGGAACACAAGTGACACTGCAGTGGAGGGAGAAATAAAATGCCGCATGTATTGATTGTAGATGATGAACCGAGAATGCTTGAACTGTTAAAACTGTATATTCAGCCGTATGGGTACACGTGTCAGCTTGTGGATTCTGCGCAACAAGCTCTTGAGCTCTGCTGTCAGAACGTATTTGATCTTATTTTAATGGATGTCATGATGCCAGATATGGACGGATGGACATGTTGTCGTCTCATTCGAAAACACTCTAACATCCCGATATTGATGGTTACGGCACGGAATCAGCGGGAAGACATCATTCGGACACGGGAAGTAGGGGCGAATGATTACATATCAAAGCCGATTCAAGAAGGAGAACTGATCGGACGAATGGAAGTTTTATTACAGCAGCGGCATGCTGGTCTATCCTATGACCGGGAAGGCTATCGTTGTTGTTACCTCCAACAAACGATTTCGTTAACGAAGACGGAGTTTGAATTGTTAGGTGTATTTTTAGATTCTCCACGACGTGTTTGGACGCGGAATCAGCTGACGACGATGTTATGGGGAGCGGAAGCGTCTGTAGACGAGCGGACAATCGACTCGCATATCAGACATTTAAGAGAAAAACTACGTGTTTGCGGTTTTCCAATCGAACAGCATCTGGAAACGGTTCGCGGAATCGGATACCGCTGGATACACTAGTAAGAAGGAGATTCAAACATGACGACACTCTATTTCGTACGGCACGCACATTCGACATACTCACCGGATGAACGGAGACGTCCACTTTCCGATAAAGGACAGGCAGATGCAAGACGTTTACTTGAAACGTTTCAAGAAATTCCAATCGACAGATTCTATAGTAGTCCGTATCAGCGGGCGATCGAGACGGTTGCACCGCTCGCGGAGGCACGTCGACAACCAATTATTGAGGTAGAAGAACTAAGAGAGCGATTACTAGCACCTGGAGAGCTTGACGGTTTTCAGGAGGCGGTTATGTATGTATGGCAACATCCGAACGATAATCCATTCGGGGGCGAAACGAACAAAGAAGCAACGCAACGCATTCGGCAATTCATCGATGAACTGGTGGAGAAGCATTCCGACGAAATAGTTGTTCTTGGAACACATGGAAACATCATGGTGTTACTTCTCGAAACATTCGATCCGACATTTGATTATACATTTTGGAAATCCTTACCGATGCCAGCCGTGTGCCGGTTGGAAGTGAAATCAGGAGGAGAGGTAGATATTCACGTCGTACCACTTTTGACGAATGTAAAGTAAAAAAGAGGCGGAACTGATGAGTAAATCAGTTTCCGTCTCTTTTGTAATCAAAGAAATCTTAAGGCGTAGGAATAGCACCTTCATGTTTTCGGATCAAATCAGCTGTTAATTGACCGGATAAGGTGACCATCGGCACACCGCCGCCTGGGTGTGTAGAACCACCAACGAAATAAAGTCCTTCGTATAACTCGCTCTTCGATGGAATCTTGAATCCACCATTTTTCTTCCGATCAGCTGCGACACCATAAATCGATCCACCGTTTGGACCATATAAGTCCTTCAGATCTTCTGGGGTGAAGCGATATTCAAACTCGATTGATTCCCGAAGACCGTAAAGTCCCATTCGTTCGAGTTTATCAAGAACAACTTCACGATAAGCATCCCAGTCGACCTCACCTTTTTGGAGTGTTAGAGGAGGGACATGCGTCAAGACGAACAGATTATCTTTTCCATCGGGCGCTTGCGAAGCATCAGATTTCGACGAAACCCCGACATAAATCGTCGGATCCTCAGGAGGCGTTCCTTCTTTGAACATTTGAGCGAATTCGCGCTCTGGATTTTCTGAGAAAAAGAAGTTGTGATGTGCTAGTCCACTATACTCACGGTTCACACCAAGTAATAATACGAGTCCAGAAACAGAGGGAGCAAACGATGCCTGTAATTTTTTTGCCTGCTTCCGGGCTTTTTTCTCAGGTACGATTCGTTCGTAAGTCGGGATGACCTCAAGATTTGAGACGACGATGTCGGCTGCATGGAACGTACCATTCGAAAGGACACCAACTGCTTTTTTATTTTCAAGGACGATTTGTTCAACCGGTGAGTTGAGATGCACCGTGACGCGGAGCTCGTCAAGCAATCGTTTCATAGCACGCGCGATTTGATACATCCCGCCTTTAACATAATAAATGCCAAGCCCCATCTGTACATAAATCATTTGATTGAAGACGGCTGGCGCTTGATAAGGGTTGGAACCGACATACATGACCATGTAGTTGAACAGCTGTTCGAGATACGGATTATTGAGGTGTTTTTTTGTTCCGGTCGCGACGGTGTTCATCGGGTCCATCTTTAATAAATCAGACATCGTATGGTATTTTTTTAAGTCCTTTAAATCTTCGAGACTGTATTTATAAAAGCTGTCGAGACATAAGTCATACATTTGTTTTGAGTACCGGAACAATTCGACGAAATCCGCTCGTGACGAAATTTGCTCGACTTCTTCAAGCATTCCAGGTAAGTCACCTTTGACGTCGATTTTTGTCCCATCTTCAAAAAAAGTACGCCATTGCGGTTCAATGCGTTCGATTTCTAAGTAATCATCTAAGTTACGATGAACACTTGAGAAGAGTTGTTCGAGTACCCAAGGCATCGTTAAAATCGATGGACCAGTATCAAAAGTAAATCCTTTCCCGCTGCGCTGATTTAGTTTCCCACCGACGTTTGCATTTTTTTCAAGCATCGTAACTGCGTAACCATCTCCAGCTAAACGAATGGCAGCAGACATACCGGCAAGACCAGCTCCAATGACGATTGCACGTTTCTTCAAATGGATCACTTCTCCTTTTAATAGATGAATGGAATCAAACGTTTTCGTTTTGCAGCCCACATCGTATAGGCAGGTCCGAAACCTTTTGTCAACATCGCTTCCTCGATCCGGATTCGATAGAGTAGGAAAAAGAACATGAGCACTCCAGCGAAAGCGAATAGGACCATTTGTCCCGTGAACAGAGGAAAGCTGATCGTGATCAACAATAATCCACTGTACAATGGATGGCGCAAGAAACGATAAGGACCACTACTGACAAGCTTGTCATCAGCTGCGACGACGACGTGACGAGTGAATTGTTGTTTTAAGTGGAGAATTCCCCAAAGGCGTAAAGCGACTCCACTCCACAACAGCAGGCAGGAAGTGATGCGCAACCAGGGAGAAACACTTTCGTCCGCAAAGAGGAAAGAGCAGACGATCGTTCCACTCAAGACAAGGAAAATCAAATAAAAACTTACTTGTTCTGCGGCGCCCGACCGGGAATCGGATCGATTCCGAAAACGAATCATTTCACTGATCCAACAGACGCTACCAATGCTGAAGATCCATTCCCACAATGTCACGTACGCTCCTCCTTTCTGTTTCAGAACTTGTTTCGAAAGCGCATTCAACGTTATTTACCCATTGCAATTCACCCTTAAGCTACATTTAGAAAACTTCAGAAATACTTCATTTTCATGACAAGCATTCCGAATGAACCCTGTTTGAAAAAAATAATGGTATTCTAATCTAAAACATGGATGCAGATCCTCATGCATAAAGGAGATACACGATTCATGAAATACATCAAGACACTCATCACGACATTGGCATTGACGGTAGCCTGTACGTCGACTTATATATCAGAAGCTGAGGCGGCGACTTCTTCTTATCGTCAAGCCAAGACATCCCTTCATTTACGTCAAGGGACATCAGTCGAGCAACCGAGTATTGCAGTCATTCCGACAGGGATTTATGTAACAGAACTATCAAAAATCGGTACGTGGTCCAAAATACAGTACGGAACGAAGATTGGCTATGCGAGTACGAAATATCTGTTAACGGATGAACAAATCGGTGGGAAACGTATTGGCAAGACACTCATCGCGAATAAGAACTTAGCACTCCGTTCGACGTACGCTCCTGGAGAGAATCAGCAAGCGCGTGCAGCTTTTGAGAAAATGCGCTTGGCAGCAAAAAAAGAGGGGATTACGCTGGTCGCATTTAGTACATACCGTTCGTACGCTTACCAAAAGGCATTGTTTGATAAATATGTCGCGCGAGATGGATATGAAAAAGCGAGTACTTATAGTGCTGAGCCAGGAAAAAGCGAACATCAGACAGGACTCGCTTTTGATATAGGGGGAGCAGATTCTTCTAAATACGCGATGTTCAGTTTTGCGAAGACGAAAGAGGCGAAATGGCTGTTCGCGAATGCGCACCGGTATGGTTTCCATCTTCGTTATCCATCTGGTAAAGAATCGTGGACAGGTTATACGTATGAAAGCTGGCACTACCGTTATGTAGGGGCGACGCTTGCTGCTCGCCTGAAACTCAGTGGGTTGACAATGGAAGAGTATTTTCATCTTGCTCCTTGGAAACCAGTAAAGACTTCGACATCTTAAAACATGATAAATAGAGGGTGTTGGATTCATCTATTATTCGTCTTGAATGAAAGAGATGGACTGTTTGACAATGACCGGCATGCTGATTGGTAGCTGAACATGACGGTACATTGGAGCAGACGGATGAACCGTTGGAATCATAAGCCTCACACTATAAAAAGCCCATCGCAATCCAAGCGATGGGCTTTTTTGATGTTCACTTAATTGGTTGTTCGTTCTTTTTTCGCTTTTTTGAAGAAGAACAGTTCATAGACGACTGGAACAATGATGAGTGTTAACAACGTAGATGTCGTTAACCCCCCAATAACTGTTAGGGCGAGACCTTTTGAGATCAATGTCCCTGAAGAAGTTGTTAATGCGAGTGGTACCAATGCCATGATCGTTGCGAATGCGGTCATCAGGATTGGACGCAATCGTGTTTTACCCGCTTCAATCAATGATTCGCGAATTGGCATACCACGACCAACGTTTTGACCAATACGGTCGACGAGAACGATGGCATTCGTGGTGACGATACCAATTAACATCAAGAAGCCGATCATGACACTGACCGATAATGGTTCATTTGCAAAGAAGAGCGTGACGAGTGAACCGATTGGAACAAAAATCAGTGAAGACAAGATGATGAACGGAATTCGTGCTTTTCCGAACGTGATCAGCATCGTCAGGTAAACAAGCCCGATTGCAACGACAATCGCGATTCCGAGGGACTGGAAGATTTCGACTGTATCATCATTCCCACCACCACTTGTCAACGAGACACCGTCTGGTAAATTAATTTTTTCGACCTCTGTTTTTACAGCATTAGAAACGTTTTGTACGTCGTCTCCTTTAACTTGTCCGGAAACGCGAGCATATACTTTTCCGTCGAGCTTCTGAATTGATGTGAAGGTCTCAACTTCTTTGACGGTCGCGACATCTTTTAGAGCAACAGGACCGTTTGCTGAGAACAGTTGGACGTCTTCGAGATCTTTCTTCGAAACGAGTCCTTTTTCATAAGACAATTGTACATCTTGATCTTTATTATCAAGATTCAACGTGCCAACAGTAACAGGCTTCGTTTGATCATTGACGGTCCCGAGGATCTGGAAGCCGGATAGTCCACGATCACTTGCTTTTTCAGGATCGATTTCAACGAGGAATTGCTTTTGTTTTTCGCTGAAGTTGTTTGTGATATATTTTAAATCACTATTTTTGGACATATTATCCTCGACTAATTTCGCAGCTTTTTGAAGCGCTTCGAGATCGTTCGAGAACAGGTCGACATCGACGTTGTTGTTCGACGGAGGACCACCTGTTGATAATTCAGCTACGCTGATTTTGACATTGACGTTTTCCTCTTGAGCGATGTCCTCCATCTGTGTCTCAAGTGATTTGATCGTTTTCTCAACGTTCGCGCCGTCCTTCAGGTTCAAGAAATAACTTGCTTTATTATCGAGACGTAAGCCTGTCGTAAAGTCTCGTGCTCCGACAGACGTCGTGACGTCAGCGATTGCTTGTTCTTTATCAAACATCTTTTCCATCTCAAATGAGACGTCGCTCGTTTTCTCGAGCGATGTGGCAGCCGGAAGTTCAAGCGATGCCGTTAGTGTCTTTGAGGCTTCGTTCGGAATGAACGTAAAGCCGAGACGTGGAACGATCGCTAGAGAACCGCCGAGAAGAATGAACGATACAATTAAGATCGTCGCCTTATGCGAGAGTGACTTTTCAATCAGCTTGCCATACCACCGTTGAAGAGCACCTTCTTTTTCTTCTGCTGGAACCTTCTTAAAGGCAAATTTCGCAAGAATCGGTACGATCGTGATCGCAACGAGTAGTGAAGCAAGTAATGAGAAAATAATTGTCAAAGCAAACGGTAAGAAGAACTTACCAGTGATTCCACCGACGAATCCGATTGGCAGGAAGACGACGACGGTCGTTAGCGTCGATGACGTGATTGCTTTTAAAATCTCTTTTGTCGATTGTTCGATGATCTCATCCGTCATACCGGATTCGGATTTTCGAACACGCCGGAAGATGTTCTCGATAACGACGATACTATCATCAACGACACGACCGACCGCAACGGCCATCCCGCCAAGTGTCATGATGTTCAGAGAAATATCTTGCCAGTTCAAGAAGATAGCAGCAATGAGTAACGATAAAGGAATCGAGACGATGGCAATAATCGTTGCGCGAATATTTCGTAAGAACAAGAGTACAGCGAGAGAGGCAAAGAGGGCACCAAGTAATCCTTCTTTGACGAGTGTCGCGACGGATTCCTCGATATCCTTCGCTGAATCGATCCCAATCGTATAGTCGACTTGATCGTCATATTTATTAAGGATCTTCGTGACTTCATCTGCGATTTCGACCGTATTGGCATCTTGTTTTTTCGTGATTGCCATCGATAAGGAATCTTTTAAATCGTAACGTGTTTTTTCGCTTTGTTGCGAGACTGCTTCGATTTTTGCAATATCTTCTAGACGAATCGGTTCTGCAGGTTCAGACGCCTGATCTGTAGCTGCTCCACCTGTTGTACTTGGTGGTCCTTGTGTTGCACCTTGTGGTGGACTGCCAGCAGATGAACCACCTGTTTGATCGCTACTAGCTGAACTAGTCGCACCTGCAACGGGTGTCAATTGTAGATTTTTTAGTTTATCTAGATTTTCTAGTTTTTCCTCAACGCGAATCGGTATTTTTGAATCGTTTTCTGATAGCTGACCAGATGGGAACGAGACATACTTTCCGTTGATTTGTTCCTTGATACTTGAGAGCGAGAGTCCTGCTTCTGTTGCTTTCTGATTATCGACGGTGATTTGAACGAGATCATCTTTGTAGCCACCAACGGAAACGCTATTGATTCCTGGAATCTTATTAAGTTCAGGTTCGATATCGTCCTTGAGGATTTTTTCGATGTCTTTACCATCCTTACTAAAGAAAGAGATATTATAGATTGGGAACGATCCAAAGGACAGACGATTTAATTTCGTTGTTGCTTCCTCTGGTAGATTCGCATCTTGGATTGCAGCATCAATCTGTTGTTCGACTTTATCCATATCAGTATCGAACGGGAATTCGATGTTTAAGATACCGATGCTTTCATAAGAAGAGCTTGTCAGCTTAGTAGCTCCTTCGATTCCTTTCAAAGCAGTTTCAAGCTTCGAGACGACTTGTTTATCGACATCGTCGGGCGAAGCACCAGGATATACTGCTTCAACAGAGATTTGAGGAAATTCGATTTCTGGGAACTGATCGACTTTTAATTTCGAGAAAGAATAGACGCCTCCTAAAACTAAAAGAATGGCGATGATGAAAACAGCCACCGAATTCTTTAAACTGAATCGGGTTAAAAAGTTCATATGAACACTCCTTTCGTTTATATGTGCTTATTTACATAGTAGAGGACACTCATAGAACCCGCAACTTTAAAACTGTTTTATTCAAAAAGATCTTTTTGAAAAAAGATAATTTTTTTTGTTAAAAAGGCTTTACACCTTTCGATATGCTGCTATAATAAAAATATACCCAGTAACAACACAGCATGATTCTGTAGCTCAGCTGGGAGAGCGCTACCTTGACAGGGTAGAGGTCGCTGGTTCGAGCCCAGTCAGAATCATACCGAAATCGTTCCTTTTCGAAGGAACGATTTTTTTTGCATTAAAAAAACTATTCCCGAAATCAATCAGGAATAGTTGGAAGGTAGAGATATTATTTTATTGGATTTCGAGATGAAGATCGCCACGCTTCGTCCAGCCTGCGACAGTCGTCAATCGATAGAAGACGAGTGTCAAGACGCCAGGTAAAACGACACCAGTCAAGAAGAAGATAAGGAACGCCTGAGGACCTTGGTTGACGAAGATATTGAGTGGCGCAATCATCGAATTTAAACCGAGTCCAGCGAGTTCATATGGTACTTTCAAAGAGAGAAGAAGCGTCGCTACAGGAGCTGAAATCATCGCTGCGAGAAACGGTGCAACGACAAGACGTGGATTTTTAACGATATTCGGGAATTGTACTTTAGGTGTGACAAAGAAAGAAGCAATCAAACCACCGGGATCCGTCTGACGATATGCCATCAATGTGAAGCCAACGAATTGAGCGGAACAGCCAATGAGTGCGGCGGCACTTGCTACAGGATCAAGCTGCAAAGCGATAGCGAGTGCAGCGGATGAAGCGGGAGACATCAATAAGACACTAAAGATGAGTGCAATGACAAGAGATGTAGCAATAGGAGACGATTCGACTGAAGCGGTGATCATAGCGCTGAATTTTGTAAGGAGTGGTGTCGTTACGGCAGCAGCACCGATACCAGTGATACCACCGGCAAGCACAGCACTCATTGGGATGACCATCATGTCAAATTTCGTTTTTCCAGTCATGCGTTTTCCGACATATACAGCGACCGCAGCTGCGAGTAATGCACTGATTGGCTGACCGGGGGCAAGAACGAGTCCAGAAGCAGTCGATTGAAGCGCAGCACCACCAATCGTCGCTGCGATCATCGCGCTGAACAGGACAAGTGTGTTTCCTCCGAGCTGAAAGGCGATACCGGCACCGAGTGCAGGAGCAAGCAGTACTTTTGCGACGCCGCCAATCGTCAGTAGCATTTGGATATGTAAAAAATTGCCGAGCGTCTCAATCAGGAGTCCGACACCGAGTGTTACAAGAACGGCATTCGCCATTCCAGCTGATACTTTTACCATTCGATCCATCGCATATTCTTTCAACGTTGTCATCCTCTCTCTATCTATCTCTATTTTTTGCCATGAAAAAAGCCTATCCATTTTTGGGATAGGCGCCACTCATTCTGTGCGGGCGCCTCATTCGATGCATCGAAAGGAGGGCCCAAAAATCATTTCCGTTTCATCATCGGAAAAGTTTTCAGTCCCTCATGCATAGAATAATCAGTCGTCCGGCTTGGTTAAATGGCTGTTGCGTCGGAATCATTCAATCGTGCCCCTCTCTGTGAATTTTTCTAAGCCTAACATGCTTCTGATCAATAATCAATATTTTCTGACAATTTATTTTTTCTCTAAATCTAATAGGAATTTACGCTATCATCGGGAAATCCTAATGTACTAACAATGGAGGCGTTTACATGAAAGTAATGATTTTTACAGATATTCACGGGAATGCTTCAGCATTGCGTGCCGTGTTGTCCTACCTCGATCAGCCTTCAGACATCGATGCTGTATATTGTCTCGGTGATCTCGTCGGTATCGGACCTGAACATAATGAGGTCATCAATTTGTTAAGGCAGCGGCCTGATATTCAGACGATTTCTGGAAACCATGATGAATGCGTCCTTGCTTTGATTCATGGGGATGTTTATCCCGCTAGTTACCAACATGCGAAAGAGCACCATCAATGGATTGCAGATTCATTGACGCAGGAGAATCAGAGTTATTTGGAGCGTTTACCGCGTGTATTGAATGTCACCCATCAGGAACAAACGATGTATCTGACACATTATGCCTATGCCGATCAGACGAAAAAAATCGGTGAGGAACCCTTAAAGCCAGCAGTGGATGGAACGAAAGAAAACTTACCCGTCCTTTTTTCCGGAAATGAGGCGCGAATCATTGGCTTTGGTCACCACCATCCAGCACAACAAGTTGAGACGGATCAAACGCTGTACATCAACCCTGGAGCGATCGGGTGTCAGGAAACAGCTCTTGCCCCAGTAGCAATCCTCACTTTAGAAAAAGGACAAGTTCGTTCGGAAATCCTGACGATTCCTTACGATGACCGCCCATTTCTAAATGTACTCAATACAACAGAAATGCCGGAACGTGAATTGATGCGACGTCTCTTCTTCGGAAATAGATCATGAAAAAAACCTTCATGAATAGATCATGAAGGAAGTCGATCATGCAGACAGTTTCGTCATGATTGAGATGAGGCAGACGATAATCAGTAACAGGATACCGATATTTCGTTTCAACGAGTGGCGTGACCAGTAGAAGAATAGTGCAAGTACAGGGGCCACGAAAAAGGCAAGAACAAGACTGATCAGTGTTGCAAGAAATAAAACAAATATCCAGAGCTTGCTCGTTGTCCGGTAAACCTGCCACATGTCGTAAAGCGACATAAGTGTATAAGCGAGTAATACAAAGATGATTCCGGTCGATAAACTCAAAACGATCATCACTCCATTCCTTTTTTAGTATAAGGGAAGGAGCAAAGATGACTATATGTCTTGCAGGAAAAAACGTGACGAATCGATGAACGTATAGACTGACCTAGCACTATGAGACACATATAAAACACCTTGATTAGGCTGCCAGTACACCGTATCTTTTCGGTGTCAGGTAGCCTAATTTTTCTTGGATTCGTTCTTCGTTATAGTAGTTTAAGTAATTAATAACGCGTTCAGTGACCTCATGGTCTCTTAGCGAGTTAAATTTGACGTACTGGAACTCCTCGGACTTTAAATTAGAGTGGAACGATTCAATAACTGCGTTGTCCCAACAGTTTCCTCTACGAGACATGCTACTTATTAGGTGATTGCTCTTAACGAATTCTTGAAAGGCATATGACGTATAGACACTGCCTTGGTCCGAATGAAGGATGACCCCTTCGGGATAGTTTCGGTTCTCAAGCGCTATCTTCAACGTATCGATCACAAGAGGCGTTTGTTGATGCTCGTATAACTTGTAGGCGATGATTTCGTTATTGAATAAGTCCATGATAGTTGAAAGATATTTCGTCGTGCTGCCGTATTGGATATAGGTGATATCCGTCACCCACTTCTGATTCGGTTTACTTGCTGTGAAGTCGCGCTTGATGAGATCCGGTGCCGTTACGATGCGCTCACCTTGAGACTTCCATCTTCGTTTCAGCTTGATCCGGCATTGGAGATGGTGTTTTTGCATGATTTTCTGCACGGTATTCCGATTGGCTTTCAACTGATAAATTTGCTGTAATAATGCCTTTATTTTTCGATGTCCGTTCCGATACTTCGTCTGCTTACTTAGTCCAATGATGCTTTTTCGAGCACCGAGGGTGCTTTCACAGATTCTTTAATCCAACGGTAATAGTTTGCTCTCGGTATATTCAAAACGCTAAGAATAGCGGTGATTGTATACTTCCCCGAAGAAACTCTACAATTTTTATGACTACTTCTTTCTCAACTCTCTTTCGATCTCCATGTACTTTTTTAAGATTTCGTTTTCCATCTTTAGATGAGACATTTGTCGTTCTCTCTTATCATCCTCACTTGCAGAATCTGGACCATGTCCATAGGTATATTGTTTTCCAATCGGCTGATCAAATCGATAATGTTCGTTAGCGCGATACCATCTCATCCATGTTTTAATTTGAGATTCATTTTTGATTCCGTACTTCTCCATAATCTCTTTCGTCGTTAACTTACCACTCAGCTTATCTTTTACTACTGCCCATTTCACTTCACTTGAATATACGTTTTTGCCCATGCAAAAACACCTCCGATGTTAGTACTTTTTAAAAGTGTACCACTCCGAAGGTGTTTTATATTGTCTCAAAATTTTAGGTTAGCCCAATCCATTGATCAGCGGTTTTTTATTCACAGAACGCGCAACATGGCACGTCGAATCGTATCGAGTTCAAGTGGACGCGCAATCGATGGCCATTCGGCGATCAACGCGATATACGTTCGAAAGATCAGGAAGGCCGTGACATCGACCGGTATGTCGCGATCGTCTTGACCAAGACGAGTCTTAAGTAATGTCTTGATATATTCGACGACATGTCGTTCAATCCGCATCCGTAATTCCTGCATCTCTTGTAATTTTAAGTTGCGTGTTTCTTCGATGATTTGAAGAATGAATAAGTGTTGTTGCTGATGATAGACGATGGCGTCGATCATTGCTTGTTTATTTTCTTCTACGGTCGCCTGTTCGACGTAAGCGCGTTCTGCTTCTTCTTTCATCTCTTGCAACACACGTGTTACGAGTGATTCAAACAGATTGAGTTTACTTTCGAACAATTGATAGACGGTTGGTTTTCCGACATGAGCGCGTCGGGCGACACGCTCGATCGTCGTTCCCTTATAACCGAGTTCTGAAAAGCAAGCCATTGCTGAGTCGAGTATCAAAGTTTCTTTATCAGACTGTGTCATGTTGTTTTCGTCTCGCTTTCGTTGAGAGTAGAATCCGTTTGGCTCCGAGCCCTCCAACGAAGCTGATGATTAATGCGACGACTAATATGGTCGCAAGGACTTGACTATTGGATACGAGGGCATCCGTCACACCGAGTCCAAGCGCTTCGCGGAATCCACCGACCGAATATGTCATCGGTAAGAAAGCGTGAATCGCTTGGAAGAACCCTGGCGTCATTTCGACAGGGAACGTTCCACCACTACCACCGATTTGAAGAAGGAGTAGTAAGAAGGCAAGGAACTGTCCGACGCGACCGAGTAGCATCGCGAGCGTGAACAGAATGGTAATGAACGTCATACCTGTCAAGGCAGCGAATCCATACAGCGCAGGGACACTCGCGACATCAGCATCCAGCACATAGACGATTGCTGTGGCCGCTGCGACACCTTGTAATGCGCCAATCGGTAAGATAAGTGATAATTTACCGACGAGGAAGCGCCATGTCAGACTCTCACCATGTTCGGGACGAATCTGATAGACCGAAGAGAACATCAAGGCACCTGCGAACAAGGCAATACTAAGGATATAAGCTGATAAACCAGAACCGTAATTGTTGACAGTCGAATAGTCATGTTCTTTTAAGACGACGGGTTCTGCTAGCATATTATCCCGCTCTTTTGTCGGCTTGACCGTCGCGTCTTTAGCTCCTTTGCTGAGCTCATCCTTCAGTGTTTTAGCTCCATCTTCAAGTTTCGTGTTGGCATCCGCGATTTTTGAAGCACCCTCGGTCGTTTTGCCGATACCATCTGTAATCGTAGAAGAACCAGATGCCAATTGTCCTAATCCGTTATTCAACGCGCTAGCCCCAGCTTGAAGTTGATGTGTACCATCTGACAGTTGGTTCGCGCCGTCAGCTAGTTGGGCACCGCCTGTTGCGGCTTTATGCACACCCGCAGTATACTGACCGAGTTTTTCATTGAACGTCTGTTGTCCACTAGCTAATTGTTGTGCGCCAGACTCGACTTGTTTCGCACCATCGACGAGCTTCAATTGTCCAGCGTTTAGTTGCGATACAGCAGACTGGACTTGCTGACCACCTGCGGCGAGTTGACCGATTTTCTTCGTTGCATTTGTTGCTTGAGCAAGACTCTGATCAATTGCACCTTCTTGGGCAGCAAGACTTTGAATATTTTCTTCTAATGAACCAATAGAACCGAGTAATGTTTGTTTTTCTTCATCTGATAACTGTTCAGAAGCAGAAATAACTTCTTTTAGTTGAGCGACGTTTGCCTCAAGTGCTTGGCGACGGGCCCGTAAGTCCTGTTTCGCCTGTTCAGCATCTTGATTGAGTTGTGTTAAAAAGGCATTCGCAGCTTGTGCTTTTTCATCCAGTTGATTTAATCCGTTCGTCAACTGAGGAATTTTTTCATTAAGCTGAGCAGTACCCGCAGCCAGTTGTTCTGCCCCTTGGCGTACCTGTGTTGAGCCACCGCTGAGTTTCGTTGCTCCGTCTTCTAGTTGTGCAGCACCGGCTTGTAATTTGCCACCATTTTCGTCTAGCGTGTTCAACCCAGAAGACAACTCACCCGTTTTTTGGGCGAAGAGGGCAGTCTTTTCGTCGAGTGTCGTGACGCCGTCACTGAGTTTTTTAGAACCTTGATTCGCTTCCCCGAGTTTTTCGGACAGTGTCAGACTGCCATCTGCGAGTTTTCCAAGATTTGTTGCTAGTGTTCTAGCGCCATCCGCTGTTTTATGGTTACCGTCCTCGAGTTTAGAGGAACCGTCCGACGCTTTTTCCATTCCGTTTGCGATTTTCTTTAACGCACCGAATATAGCACTACTATATTGTTTCGTAACGGATTTTCGGATTTTTTCGTTTAACTGTTTTGCGGCAGTACTCGAAATTTGTGTTCCCGAGTAGTTTTTCGCTGGATTCAAGTAATATTCTAACTCAATCTTCTTCGGGTGATCATCGAGTAGTGTCGTTGCATTTTTAGAAAAATTCTTTGGAATGACAACTGTCATGTAGACTTTTCCGTCACGCAATTCTTTCTCTGCCTTATCCTGAGACAAGAACTGCCAATCAAAATCATCATTTTTTTTGAGTTTATCGACGAATTGATCCCCGATGTCGACTTTCTCTCCTTTAAACTTTGTCGCCTGATCTTCGTTGACGATAGCAACCTTAATATCTTCTGTACGACCGTACGGGTCCCAGAATGCAGATAAGAAGATGGAGTTGTAAAGAAACGGTACGAGGATGAGGGCGAGAATAACGACGATCATCATCGGACTCTTCAATTTCTTCCATTCTGAGCGAAACATAAATACAAATCCCCTTTCTAAAACTCAAAACTAATTTGAGTTTTAGGTTTTGATGAGATTTACTTTACTCTCTTCATTATAAAAAATCAATCGATAATTCCAATTTCACACAAAAAAACGACTCACGGAGAGTCGTCTCTAGAAAATGATTAAGGAATTAACAGTAACTTTCCTGTACTACGTCGGCTTTCTAAAAAGTCATGCGCTGCTTTTCCATCAGATAAAGCAAAAATTGTCGGAGAGGACAGGTTAAGGTGACTAGATAAAATCCAATCAAACAGCTCACCCGATCTGCGGATGCGTTCCTCAGAAGACGTTAACACATTCCAAAGGTCGCCACCTGTTAATGTTTTGGACGTATCCATTAAAAAACGTGGATCGACAGGTGCGGGATCACCGCCTGCCATACCATAGAAGACGACGGTCCCATGTACTTTCGTTACATGGAAACTGTCCATTAGCGTAGAACCGATAGACTCATAAACGACATCGACCCCTCTACCAGAAGTTTGTGTAAGCACTTGCTCGACCCAGTTCTCTGAGTACAAATAGACAGACTCACAACCGGCAGTTTTTGCGATCTGTGCCTTATCGGGAGAAGAAGTTAAGCCAATCGGAGTTGCACCAAGTAAACGAATGAGTTGTGTCAGTAATTGCCCCACGCCACCGGCAGCAGCGTGAACTAAGACGGTATCTCCTGGTTGAACGTGATAACTGTCGCGAGTCAAATAATGTGCCGTCAATCCTTGTAATAAGACAGAAGCTGCTGTTTCGTATGAGATACCGTCAGGAAGCGGAATCAATTTATCAACGGGTGCCGCCACGTACTCAGCGTTCGCAAGCGGAACGTCCGCAAAAGCAATCCGTTGACCTACATGGAACGTTGAAACGGCTGCACCGATTGCGGTGATGACTCCTGCTCCTTCGTAACCTAAAATATAGGGAGGCTGTCCTTCTAAATGATAGTTTCCTTTTCGACGATAAATATCTGCAAAATTCAGACCGATCGCTTTCATTTCAATCAGAACTTCCTGTTCGCTGATTGTTGGCGTTGGCACGTCTTCGAAGCGTAATACATCAGAACCTCCGAATTCGTGGAATGTTAATGCCTTCATCTCAACACATCCTTCTTTTAAATCTGCTTATAGTATAAAGCAGAACATCTGAAAATGATGGACAGATGCGTTACACTAGAAAAAAAGAAGAAAGAAGGGACGTTATGAAACGTGTCTTAATGGGAGGCATTCGCTTTTATCAAAAAGTCATTTCTCCCATGAAACCAGCCACATGTCGATTCTATCCGACGTGTTCCCATTACGGGATGGAGGCAATTGAACGTCATGGTGCAGTAAAAGGGAGTTATTTGACGACACGCCGTTTGCTCCGTTGCCAACCGTTTCATCCAGGAGGTCTCGATTTCGTTCCAGAACCTGATCAGTTTAGTTGGAAAGCGCCGTTACAGCGAGAAAATCCCCGTGAGAAGGTCGAAGTCACTGTGGAATAAGTCATGTTAGGGTTTATGTTAATAGTTTAATGAATGAAGAAAAAGGGGGGTGTGTTACCGGAAATCATCGGTAACACACCCCCTTTAATTGTTTCATTTGTTGAACGCTCATAGTTTACCTGTTAAAAACTGTGCTTCACCGAGACCGAAACTCCAGTCTGCCGCATCATTTTCGACGATTGAAACCATTAAATCAGTCGGAGCAAGTCCACAATTTGCTTCTAATCGTTCAGCGAGCAATTGATAGAGACGTTGCTTCTTCTCTTTCGTCCGCGTTTTACTTGTCACACTGATAAGGACGATATCTTTACTCCGATTAAAACCAAGACCTGTATCTTGAATGACCATTTCGTGGGCTTTGTGCGTATGCACGATTTGATACCGATCACGTTCCGGCACGTCGAATGCTTCGACCATCGCGTCATGTGCAGTGTCGAGTAACACGTTCAACTCTTCTTCAGAACGTCCTTCAATGACGTCGAATCGTAATAATGGCATAACCGTTCAGCTCCTTTTTTAAGTATGTAGAGCAGGGAAGAGTTCCCTGCTCTCGATTATTTATTCAAAGAATGGTTTGTATTGGCGGCGATCATGCATGACGGACAACCATTGTACAGTTGAGAATTCTTCAAGCACCCATTCACCGTTAAAGCGACCAAGTCCTGAATCTTTTTCACCACCAAATGGCATATGTGGCTCATCGTTGACCGATTGGTCGTTGATGTGAATCATACCTGTCTCGACTTCCAGTGCAAAAGCGGTCGCACGTTCAATAGATGAACCGTGCACTGCACCACTCAATCCGTATGGAAGAGAGTTTGCGATTTCAAGTGCCTCTTCATCTGTATCGAATGGGATGATGACGGCAACTGGTCCAAAGATTTCATTTTTAGCAAGCGGCATATCGTTCGTGACGCCTGTGACGACAGTTGGCGCAATGACGTTGTCTTTTGCTTCTCCACCTACACGAACGGTTGCACCGGCAGCTTTTGTTTTTTCAAGATCTTCAAGGATGCGTTCGACTTGTGATTGATTGATGAGTGGTCCGACTTGTGTCCGGTCATGTGATGGATCACCATACTGTAATTCTTTCACACGAGCAACGTATTTTTCGACGAACTCATCATGAATCGAAGAAGCGACAAGAATTCGGTTCGTCGACATACAGATTTGACCTTGATGATAGAACTTGCTGTAGACAGCAGATTCAACCGCACGATCGAGATCAGCATCATCAAGTACGACGAAGACGTTGTTTCCGCCAAGTTCAAGCGCTGTTTTCTTCAGGTGTTTACCGGCAAGTTCTCCGATGTGGCGACCGACTTCAGTTGATCCTGTAAAGGAAATCAAGCGTGGGACAGGGTGTTCGACGATAGCATCACCGATTTCTGAACCGCGACCGACGATGACATTCAAGACACCTTTTGGCAATCCAGCTTTTTCAAACAGACTAGCAAAAATCAATCCGCCTGAAACAGGTGTGTCCGTAGCTGGTTTAACAACGACTGCGTTCCCGATGGCAATAGCAGTAGCGATCGACCGCACAGCTAAGTGGAACGGGAAGTTCCATGGACTGATGACACCGATGACGCCAAGTGCTTTACGGTAGATCCGGTTTTCTTTACCTGGTACGACCGATGGACGAATTTCACCGTGCATCCGAAGTGGGAATGTCGCAGCTTCCTTGACGATCAAGACAGAAGCAAGGAATTCGCCTTCCGCTTTAATACGTGTACTTCCGGACTCTTTAATCAACCATTCGATGATCGTTTCTTTCTCCTCGTACAAGACTTTCAAGAAGTTTTCGATCAAGCCTTGGCGTTTTAAGGCAGGAACTTTCGCCCAGTCTTTTTGAGCGACTTGAGCCGCTTCATATGCGTCATCTAAATCTTGTTGGTTCGCGGCAGAGATCGTGAAGAGCTCTTCACCCGTGAAAGGATTCGTGTTCGTCATGTTGCTGTCACTTGCGCCTGTGCGCCACTGACCGTCAATATAAATTTTCGTGAAATCTGTATGCAATGTAGCTTCGTTTTGTTGAGCCATATCATTTCATCTCCCATTCGTTTTCATAACAATTAAGTTATTCACGTTATGAAAAGAAGTAAAACACATCCGTGCACTTCGACCAAACATATTGCTCAAAGTCAGTCAGTCAGATGGGTTTTAAAGCGCTCTAAATCAGGAAATCAATCAGTATAGTGCTATAAAAAGGAGGAATTTTATTTTGAAGAAGCTGAAAGTCCTGTCTCGAGAAATCAATTGGTGGTGGCCATTGTTATATGGTCTCATTGGGATTGGTTTGACGGGAATCGTGACGTGGTTAGATGTGTATATATCAGACTGGTTTCCAAAAGAGTGGCAAACGACACTTGGCTTAGCGCAGACAATCCATAGTTCGGTCTTTACCGGACTGCTCGCCATGATGACATTCACGTTCTCGACCATCCTGGTTGTATTGACGACCTATTCATCACAATTCTCACCTCGGACATTGCCTAATTTCATCGAGAATCGACAGGTGCAACACATCTTTGGCATATTCATTGGAGCGGTCAGTTACTCGATGACGATGCTCTTTTTCCTTCGTCCGGCTTTGAAGACGAGCGTCGTCGCTTCGACAGTAGCCGTTCTCGTCGTGTTGATATCGATCGTCGCATTCGTCGCATTCATTCATATCGTCAGCCAGTCGATTCGCGTGACGACATTACTCGATCGATTACACGAAGAAGGGAACGAATTATTGAAACGGCAAATCGGACATCTAGAATCGGGAGAACAAAAGATTACTGAGATTAAGAGGATAACAAATCATCCTTATATTATTCAGGCAACTCGAACCGGATATATTCAAGCAGTCGATTATGATGCTTTTGATCAGAAAGAACGCGTGTATATTCATCGAACCGTCGGCTCATTCGTAACAGAGGGAGAAGTCATCGGGCGGGCCACTTGCCGGGATATCAATGAAAGTATCTTGATTGGACCGACGAAATCTTCAGAACAGGATTTTGCATTCGTTCTTGAAAAATTAAGTGAAGTTGCTTTACGTGCGATTTCTCCAGGGATCAATGATCCAAATACAGCAAGACATGCGATTCGGATCATTGGTGACTTAATGCGACAGTATGCCGTAATACCAGATGGTGTGCTGGTTGTTGGCGAGGACAAGCAGCACGTCATCGTCCGGGAAACTTACCAACAATTGTTGTACACGACGTTTTATCAACTACGACATTACGGAGCAGAGGATATTTCGGTTCTCGCGACGATGCTCGAATCGCTTGGAACGATGAAGCGGCAAGCCTTACCTGCTCACTATGAAACCATTCAACGGTTCATTCCATATATCTGTTCGGAAGTGCGTTTTGAAACAATGAACGACTGGGATCGAGATTTTTTAAAAAATCAAATACATCGGGCGTTGAATGAAACTTTTGTCTCTCCTTCATCGTAATAAGGGCAAGAGAATCAAAAGAAGGGAGGGATAGAAAGTGACAATCTTGTTATGGAGTCTGATCGTCGTCTGTTTTCTAGTCGCTTTTGCAGGTCTCGTTTATCCGATCATCCCAAGTGCACCGATTTTAGTAGTGGGATTTTTGATTTATGGATTCGGATTCGGGTTCTCTGAATTATCGATTAGTTTTTGGGTGATTCAAGCGATATTCATCATTCTCTTATTCACACTCGATTATCTCGTTAGCGCCTACACCGTCGATCGACGGGGAGGCTCACAAGCAGCTAAGATTGCGACGACAGTCGGATTGATTGCGGGACCATTTATTTTGCCAGGAATCGGATTATTAATTTTCCCGTTCGTCTTTGCCATCTTGACGGAAAAAATCATTAGTAAAAAGACATGGCAAACCTCGGTTTCAGTCGGGATCGGAACAGTCCTTGGTATCTTATCAAGTGCATTGTTAAAGGGAATCGCGATGTTACTCATGATCGTGATCTTTATTCTCTATGTCGTCTGATGAATTGAAATGATGTCTTCAAGTACACATTTTATGAAAGTTCCGTTATAGTATGAAGTATGAAAAAGTAGGGAAGCTTTGAAAGTTTGAAGCTTCTTTTTGCTGTAAACCACCAGATGCCTCGGCATCTGGCTTTATATTAATGGAGGTGAATCCCCTTTCTTCGGGGAAACGATTGGACAGTACACACTCAATGGAGACATTCGACACGACGACGATCATCATTCGACTACTCGTCATTGCACTACTCATCGTCTTAACAGCTTTTTTTGTAGCTGCCGAATTTTCGGTCGTCAAAATGCGAATGTCTCGAATCGATCAGTTGATTACAGAAGGAAGCAAGACTGCGAAAGTGGCGAAGAGGCTACTTGAGAATTTGGATTATTATTTATCGGCCTGTCAACTTGGAATTACCGTGACAGCGCTTGGTCTCGGATGGTTAGGAGAATCAACGGTAGGTGCGATTCTCGGTATGTTGTTCGAAGAAATTGATATTCCGAACTCCGTCTCGACGATCATTTCGTTCGTTCTTGCATTCTCGATTGTAACGTTTCTTCATGTCGTACTTGGAGAGCTTGCTCCAAAATCTTTGGCGATTCAAAAAACGGAAGCCATCACGATGCTACTCGCGCCACCACTTTATTGGTTCGGTAAAATCATGAAACCTTTCATCTGGACATTGAACGGTTCAGCACGAATCATCCTTCGGTTATTTGGTGTCGAGCCAGCGGGACACGAAGAAGTCCATTCTGAAGAAGAGATTAAAATCATCATGACACAGAGTTATAAGAGTGGAGAAATCAACCAGACTGAGCTTTCCTACATGCAGAACATCTTCTCGTTCGATGAGCGAATCGCGAAAGATATCATGTTACCGCGGACGGACTTAATAACGATCTCGAACGATGCATCGATGGAGGACATCATTCGTCTCGTTGAAGAGTATCAGTTCACACGTTACCCAGTAGCGGAAGAAGGAGATAAGGATAAAATCCTTGGCTTCATCAATGCAAAACAATTATTTACGGATCATATGGCTAACAAAGGAAAAGCATTAAGCTATTACATCCACAACTTGCCGATTGTATCCGAGTATTCACCGCTTCAAGACGCTATGTTGAAAATGCAGGTGGAACGGACACCGATGGCACTCGTCATCGATGAGTACGGTGGTACGGCTGGTGTCATCACGATGGAAGACATCTTGGAAGAAATCGTTGGAGAAATACGAGATGAATTCGATAAGGATGAGAAAGCTGACATCGAGCAGATTCACGAACGATTATACCGGATTTCAGGACGCGTCTTGATTGATGACCTAAATGAACGCTTTAACCTAGGAATCGAAGAAGAAGACATCGATACGATTGGTGGCTGGGTCATGGCACAGGATACGGAAGTGTCGAGTGGCCAAGAATTCCGCTATCAGGAATACACGATCAAAGTCATGGAAGTCGATAATCATCAAGTCAAATCAATTTATCTTCAATTGCCTGATCGAGAAGAAACTGCAACAGAAGAGATCGGATAAGAAATAGAATGTGCAAGACGATGGACCTCGTGTTCATCGTCTTTTTTTGTCTACTAAAAAAATGAATCAGCTAAGGTGATAGACACCTCTTGTGTTTATCTCCCTCACTGACGGGTATTACTGTCTATGTGGCAAAAAAAGCATTTTTTAATTCAACAGGAAAAGGGGTTTTCTATTATGTCAAACGTCATTCTTACTTCACGTGCATCTGCAGTCGGTGGTCGCGACGGGAAAGTCGCTTCAGACGATAACGTCATTAATCTCGATTTAGTCATGCCAGGAACAAAAGGCAAAGAAGACATTCCGACATCAAACCCGGAACAGTTATTCGCAGCAGGATATGCCGCTTGTTTTGATGGTGCCTATAATTTAATGGCGCGCCAAGCAAAAAAACGAGTCGAGACGCGGACGAATTCAGAAGTCAGCCTCTTACAGGATGAAGCGGATAACGGTGTGAAAATTGCAGCAAAACTCGTCGTCGAGGTCGTTGGCGTATCGCAAGAAGAAGCCGAAGACTTACTAGAGAAGACGCACAACTTCTGCCCGTACTCGAAAGCGACACGTGGCAACATTGATGTCGATCTTTCTGTTAAAGTCGTCGATTCATTGTGAGCATAAGCGACGAATCATAAGGAGGGTTTTCCATGGCACCGAAAGAAACCGATCGTCCAAATGAAGAGTTGGAAGATGAACGGGATCGACTGTCTGAAAAAGAACGGAAACTGACAGAGGAGCAACAAAAGGAAATCCTAAAAGGTAAAGACGAGATGCCAGATGATCCGGTCTCTCCTCGTGATCGTGGAGAAAATCAGATTTAAATCAAACAAATTGGGGGATGAATTACATGTCTAAAAAAGTAGCAGTTGTACTCGCCGATCATTTTGAAGATGTCGAATTCACTGGACCTGTTGATGCGTTAAAAGAAGCGGGGCACGAGATTACTGTCATTGGTGCCAAAAAAGGTGCGGAACTTGTTGGGAAGCAGGAAGAGGCGAAAGTAAATGTTGATCTCTCGATTGATGAGACTTCAGCAGCAGACTATGATGCTCTCCTGATTCCAGGCGGATTTTCACCGGATTTACTTCGAGAAGACGAGCGTTTTGTCTCATTCGTTGAAGAATTCGATATGTCGAAAAAACCGATTTTTTCGATCTGCCATGGACCACAATTGATGATTAACGCAAAAATCGTCAAAGGAAGAAAAATGACAGGTTATAAATCGATTCGAATTGATTTAGAGAATGCTGGTGTGGACTTTGCAGATGAAGAAGTTGTCGTCGACGATAACTTCATCTCAAGCCGTCAACCGGATGATATTCCCGCATTCAATCGGGAAATCGTAGCCAAACTCGGCTAATACCATGAAACGAAAAAATCAGCACTGCAACGTTGCAGTGCTGATTTTTTATGGGTTCTCCGGATAATCACAGAGTTCTGTAATGACGCCGTGTGAATGCCGAGGATTCATATAAATCAGTCGTCGCCCGAATGGCGTCGTTCGGTACGTATCTTCTAAAAATGTTAATCCTTGTTGTTTTGCTTCTTCAATCGCTCGATCCAAATCCTCTACGCGATAAGCAATGTGATGGACACCTTTTCCGCGTTGTTTTAAAAAACGTGCGATCGGACTATCCGGACTTGTTGGCGTCAACAACTCGATGTGTGCATCATCGAACTCGATGACCGCGATATTGGAAGCAACACCAGGTGCGGGATTCGAGTACTCTCTTGTTAAGGTCCCTCCAAGCACGTTTGTATAAAATGAAATGGCTTCCTGCATGTCGCGAACAGCAATTCCAGTGTGGTCTAATTTCATATGATATCCTCCTTCTATTCGCTTCAGTTTCCCAAAAACACTTCAAAGTTGCAACGATGAGTTACCTTCCAAATGTTTCTATTACATAGAAGAAGAAAGATTTATTTAAAATGAAATATCACTGAAATATTATGGAAGAGGAATGAATGCTATAATCAAAAACGTTCTTATAAAAAAGAAAAACTATTACAGAATTTAAATTTAACTTAAATACTCTACGATAAATCATAAAACATACACTACAGAAAACGAGGGAATACTACATGAAAAAAACGTTCGCGTCGCTCATCGTTTCCGCACTGGTTCTTTCATCAGCACCTCATTTTGCAGCAGCTGACGATTTAAGTGAACAGAAAGCCAAAAACGAACAACAACAACAAGACAATGCTAAAAAGCAAAAAAACTTAGAGTCTTCTGTTAATCAAGAAGGTCAAAAAATCTCTAAAACACAACAAGAAGTCAATCGACTAGACGAAGCTTTGAACGAAAAAATCTTTGCTGTCGAAACAAAAGATCGTCAAATCAAAGCAACGGAACGTGAAATCGTTGAACTTGGAAAAGAAATCGAGAAATATAAAGCGAAACTAAAACGCCAAGAAAAATTACTTGGTGATCGTCTTCGTGTCATGCAAGAGAATGATGGAAACTCAATTAAATGGGAAGAAGTCATCTTTGGCTCTAAAAATGTTGGTGACCTCGTAAGCCGTGTCATGGCAGGGAAATCCATTTCAAAACAAGATGATAAAATGATCACGGATTATCAAAATACGCAAAAGCAATTAGCAGATGCGCAACAAAAAGTAAAAGAAAAGAAAGCACAGTTGGTCGTTGAGAAACAAGAATTAAAACGTCAACAAGCAGATCTTGAATCGCAATTAAAAGAGCGGAACAAACGCTTAAAAGAACTTCGTAAGAAAAAAGAAAAGTTCGAAACACAATTGATGGATGCAAAAGAAGTCCAGCAAATTCTAATTGCGCAAGAAAAAGCGATTGCTGCTGAAAAAGCAGCGCGTGAACGTGAAGCTCGAATTGAAAAAGAACGTCAAGCTCAAGCGGCACGTGAAGCGAAAGCACGCGCAGAAGCTGAAGCAGCACAAGCAGCAGCACAAAAAGCAGCAGAAGAGCAAGCCGCTAAAGAAGCAGCAGCTCAGCAAGCAGCACAAGAGAAAGCAGCACAATCGGCAAAACCTTCTGGTTCGACGAAGCAATCGGCACCAAAACCATCTACACCAGCACCAGCTGCGCCTGCTCCAGCGCCGTCAGCACCAGCTGCACCAAAACCAGCACCATCATCAGGTGGTCTGTTCATTCATCCAACTGCCGGAACTGTTACACAAGGGTATGGTTCTGCAGGTGGAGAGAACGGATATACGTTCCATAACGGAATTGACTTTGGTGGTCCAGTCGGTACGCCGATCGTGGCAGCTGCAACAGGTACAGTCATTACAGCATCAGGTGGCGGACCTTACGGAAATCATGTCATGATCGCTCACCAATTGAACGGGAAGACATATACGACAGTATATGCTCACATGAGTTCACTCAATGCCCGTGCTGGTCAACGTGTCAGCCAAGGTCAACAAATTGGCGCGCTAGGTAGTACAGGAAATTCAACAGGACCACACCTACACTTCGAAATCCATGTCGGTGGGTATAGCTATAGTGCAACTGGTCCAGCTAACTCAGTCAATCCATTATCAATGCTTTAATCGTAAAAGAATCGTTGCGTATGCAACGGTTCTTTTTTTTGTCATTTTCAAAAAACAAATCATATATTACAAAAAACCGTTTTCATTTGAAATGTAAATGAAATTTTTTTGAAACGATTACGGTGCTATAATCTATTTCAGATATGAGAGAAACTTGAATACTATAATAAAATATGAAAAAACATAAGTGAGGAAAACGATATATGCTAAAAAAACTAATTTCTACCATTGTTTTAGGAGCATTACTTATAACAGGAACGCAACCGATTGCAGCAGCGACAATTAAAGAAAAAAAGGCTGAGAATGCCGCTGAACAACGTAAACTTGAAAAAGCAATCAAAAAACAAGAAGCTAAAATCTCAAAAGAGCAACGTCAAATCAATCAAATTGACGCAGCAATCAATGAAAAGATTTTCCAAGTCTCCGAAAAAAATAAACAAATTGAACAGTTGAACGTTCGAATCGATGAGTTAAAGGCAGACATCGTCCGTTACGAAGAAATGTTACAGAAACAGGAAGAACTACTCGGTGATCGTTTGCGTGTTTTCCAAGAAAACGATGGAAACTCGATTAAATGGGAAGAAGTCATTTTCGGATCGAAAGATTTAGGTGATTTATTTAGCCGTGTCATGGCGGGGAAAAAAATCGCTGAGCAAGACGATAAAATGATTTCGGATTACATCGCTACGCAACAAAAATTAGCAGAAGCAAAACAAGCGCTCGTTGAGAAAAAAGCGGAGCAAATGCAGGAAAAGAAAGTATTGATTGAACAAAAGAAAGCGTTAAAGCTTCAAATGAAAGAACGTAGTGCTACGCTGAAGAAATTACGAAAAGGGAAGACGAAGTTCACGACAGAACTGTTAGACGCAAAAGAACTTCAAGCGACTCTCGAAGCGCAAGAACGTGCAATTGCGGCAGCAAAGGCAGCCGCTAAAGCAGCGGCTGAAAAAGCAGCAGCGGAGAAAGCAGCAGCTGAAAAAGCCGCTAAAGCGAATGCTAAAGCAGCAAAACAAACAGGTAAGAGTTCGGAATCAACTGGTTCCGTTGCCCCGCCCGTTGTTTCGAGTGGAGGAAAATTCGTTCGACCGTCTTCTGGTGGAGTATCACAAGGATTCGGACCAGCAAGCGGTGCGAATGGTTACACGTTCCACAACGGTGTTGATTTCAGTGGTTCGGTCGGGTCTCCAATCGTCGCGGCAGCAGCTGGAACGGTCATCACAGCATCAGGTGGTGGACCTTACGGCAATCATGTCATGATCTCTCACTTCCTAGATGGACAAGTGTACACGACCGTCTACGCACATATGAGTTCATTATCGGTTCGTGCAGGGCAAACGGTCTCTCAAGGTCAGCAAGTCGGGACACTTGGTAGTACAGGAAATTCAACAGGACCACACTTACATTTCGAACTACATGTCGGAGGCTATCAATACAGTGCTTCTTCTCCTCTAAATGCAGTCAATCCATTGGCATATCTGTAATCAAAACGGGCTTCGGCTCGTTTTTTTTTCTTCTCTATGCTACAGTTAAGGCGAAACGAATACTTGAGCAACTAGGGGAG
The DNA here is from genome assembly GCF_000798935.2 of Exiguobacterium sp. ZWU0009. Lineage (NCBI taxonomy): Bacteria > Bacillati > Bacillota > Bacilli > Caryophanales > Exiguobacterium > Exiguobacterium sp. ZWU0009. Next base: position 598,316 of record NZ_CP018057.1, read on the forward strand.
CTGGAGGAATCCGGCTGAGAGGAAAACCAATCTGTTTTCGACCCTATTACCTGAACTGGATAATACCAGCGTAGGAAAGTTGAGCCGAACGGATACCGGAATGCGTGTATAACGCTTTCGTATAGCGTCGACTGCTTTTTTACAGCGGTCGGCGCTTTTTTTGTTGGTCACGACTCCCTTACATTGCTCGATGGGAAGGTGAAAAGAACATGAAACATGTACTGACGATTGCGGGATCCGACTCCGGTGGTGGAGCTGGGATTCAAGCAGATTTAAAAACATTTTCGGCTTTAGGCGTTTATGGAATGAGCGTACTGACAGCCGTCACAGCGCAAAATACGTTGGGAGTTCAAGCGGTGGAAGAGTTATCCCCAGAAATCGTAGATGCCCAGTTAACGTCGATTTTTTCAGACATTCGTGTCGATGCGATCAAAATCGGAATGGTCTCGAATGCGCAGACGATTCGTGTCATTGCTACACATCTCCGTAAACAAACAGTCCCTATTATATTAGATCCCGTCATGGTCGCTAAAGGCGGTCATGCCCTATTGCGGACGGAAGCTGAACAAGCATTGATTTCAGAACTTTTACCACTTGCGACTCTCGTCACACCGAATTTACCGGAAGCAGAACGTTTAACAGGACGATCGGTCACCAATCTAGAGGAAATGCGACTGGCGATGCATCAATTGGCTACACAGACAGGTGCAGTATTGCTAAAAGGTGGACATCTCTCAGGAGCTGCGACGGATTTGTTGTTTGATGGGGAAGTGGAACACCACTTCACATCGGAACGATTAGACAATCAACATACTCATGGTACTGGTTGTACCTTATCCGCAGCGATTGCAGCGCGGATGGCGCTTGGAGAAGATTTACAAGATAGTGTACGACAGGCGAAAAACTATGTCACGGAGGCAATTCGTCATGGATTTGCTCTCGGACAAGGTATTGGACCGACACATCATTTTCATTCACTTTGGAGGGATACACATGTTTACGACCATTCTTGAACACAAACCACTCATTCACCATCTGACGAACACGGTTACGATCAACGACTGCGCAAACGTCACACTCGCTGTTGGAGCATCCCCCGTCATGGCAGAAGACATTCGTGAAGTAGAAGAGATGGTTAGACTCGCGCAAGCTCTTGTCTTAAACATTGGTACGATCGATGCAGACATGCAAGCAGCTCAACGACTCGCAGTCCGTGAAGCGGGACGTTTGAATGTCCCAATCGTTCTTGATCCCGTAGGAGCAGGAGCAACGACATTACGTACTGCTTTTTCCAAAGAACTCATTGATCTCGGGTGTACGGTCATTAAAGGAAATGCTTCTGAAATCAAGACGTTACTTGGGGAAGACGGACGAACTAAGGGAGTCGATGCTGCGGGAGATGCAATTATGGATCGAGAAAGTATTCGCGTATTCGCTCGCAAACACAAATCTGTCCTCGTCGTGACAGGTCCGAACGACTACATTACGGATGGAACGCGCGAAATGGAATTACATGTAGGAACACCGCGTCTAGGAGACATCACGGGTACGGGCTGTATGACGGCCTCCTTGATTGCGAGCTTCCTCGGTGCAGGATATACGGCATTTGAGGCGGCTGTCCACGGGACATTTGTCATGGGAAAAGCAGGGGAACAAGCAGCCTCCGCGCAAGGTCTTGGTGATTTTAAACGAGAGTTGTTCAATGCCATCAGCCTTATGACGGAGCAAGACCTGGTGGAGGTGACAGAACGTGTCAATTGATTACTCCATCTATGCAGTGACGGATCGTCGGTACCATCCTGGAGTCGCGATCGATACGGTCGTTGAGGAAGCCATTTTAGGTGGTGCAACAATCGTGCAATTACGGGAAAAAACAGCGCAAGGAAAGGAATTCTTTGATCAGGCAGTTCGGTTGAAAACACTCACGGATCGCTATGATGTTCCTTTAATCATCAATGATCGGATTGATATCGCGTTACTCACCGGAGCTGGTTTGCATATCGGACAAGAAGACATTCCTTTAACCGCAGCACGTCGCCTTTTACCAGATGCTGTGATTGGCGTATCAGTAGCAACCGTTGCACAAGCGATTGAAGCAGAACGAGACGGAGCCTCTTATTTAGGGGTGGGTTCTCTATTTGCGACTTTATCCAAAGCGGACGCTGATTCCATGTCGCACACGATGCTTCAGGCGATTCGGGAAGCCGTACGATTACCTCTAATCGGTATTGGTGGAATCACAGCAACGAATGTCTCCTCTCTGCCCATCCCGCTGGAAGGGTATGCCGTCATCTCAGAGATTTTCGCTAAAGAAGATCGACAACTCGCTGCGCAGCAAATGACAGATGCTGTGCGAGAATGGCATCAATCACTTCAGAACAGGGTATAATCCGTTCAGAGGTGATTGTATTGAAATGGCAGACGATCCGTTTTCGCGGCTATTGGATTCGATATCGGTTAGAACCACAAATCATTCGAGTCGATAATCAGGGGATCTACCATCTAGGAAAAGTCTTATTTCCGCGTCCTAATCGTGTTTCCTATGAAATGGCCCTTTTATTGAAAGAAAAGTATGAAAGACGCTACAAACGTCCGTTGTATATTAAAACGAGCTCGATTGCGACGGAAATTTGGGGTCATACTCATTTAGATATTTATTACCGGGCACTTCTTCGTCTACCGATTCCGACGCGACTTCGTCAACGTTATACGAACCGATTAGAAAGCACGAAAATCATTGATATCGGCGTACGCGCTGTCGACCAAAATCGAATTGTCTGGGATATCGGAGATTACGTAGGAGGATGGTTCGTGTTTTGGCTCATTCGCAGACGAATGCGCTGAACTTGCAATGTCCCGTTTCTCGTGGTGCAATATAGGTAGAAACGAGGTGACAGACATGGACATTCCCCGTTGTGAAACGATTGCGATTGACGAACAGCGTGCGTCTGAAATCGGACGAATCGTGGATACGATTCCGACGCTTGAAATCGGAAAGCTATTTAAGATTCTTTCGGATGCGACACGACTGCGAATCGTTTATGCGTTGACGATCGAAGAAGAACTATGCGTTTGTGATGTCTCAGCCTCTGTCGACTGTTCGATCGCGACAGCGTCGCATCATCTTCGGTCTTTGTTGAAACAAGGACTCGTCAAGTTCCGAAAAGAAGGAAAAGTCGTCTATTATTCCTTAGATGATCATCATGTATCATCGCTTGTGCATATGGTGATGGAACATGTACAAGAGGGAAAAGCAATGCCTGAATAAATCTTTAGAATAAACGAAAAGCGCAGCCGAAGCTGCGCTTTTCGTTTATTCTAAAGACGATTGTTCTGATCCCTTAGGAGCGAAGCGGTGGAAGAAAAAGACCGTGGCACTAATTAATAAAAAGGACAGGATGGAGAGAGCAAGACACATCCATTTATATGTAGCGATTAAAGAATCTGATTGTTGTAATTTGGCTTGAAGCGTTTTATACAAATCATCTTTCACACGGGATAAGTCTTCGAGAATCGTTTGAGTCGTCTGAGTCGACTGTCTAGCAAGACGTTTTGCGGCTGTTGGACTTTGACGTTCATAGACAACAAACACGCGTTCAATCTCGGACTCCCAGACATTGTTGCGGCGAAGGAGATCTTTAATCGTCCCTGGGGTAGTCGACGATTGGTTCAGACTATTGCGCAAATCATGAATTTTAGACGTTGAAAAGTAATATTGTTCGATATAACGATTATCTTCATACAATAAGAGACCACGAACCGCATTGGCACGATCTCGATTGTGTTCGACCAACTGATCTACCTGATTGATTAAAGGTATATTATGATCCTTCATTTGCTCGGTCATCGTTGCAATCGTCCGATAACCGGATAACGCATAGATGATCGGGATAGAGGCGAATAAGCTGACCAAGAAAATCAGCAGAATACGCTGACGCCAAAGAGAGTGCATGCAATCATTCCTTTAAATAAAAGACTTGTCATAAGCTTAACTACTATCGTAAAAAAAGTGAAGCCTGTCTATTTTTTGAATAGGGATAATGACTGAAAAAGTGAATAATACTAATAAAAAAGCAGGAAAGATGATGCAATACGAGAAGCTGTTTTAAGAAGATAAAAAAAGCACAGCTAAGCTGCGCTTGGTGTTAAAACGAATACGAATGTTCCTTGTAATTGCCGAAGACAGTGTGGATTTCCGAGAATGTAACGAATGCATTCGGTTCGACAGAAGAGACGATTTCTTGCAAACGGACGATTTCGTTATTTTGAACGACGACATAGACCATTTTTTTCGTTCGGTTGGAGTATCCCCCACGTGCATCAAGAATCGTGACGCCACGTCCGAGTTCTTTTGTGATGACTTCATTGATTTCATCTGCTTTCTCACAAATGATAATACATTGCTTAGAAGCAGAATAGAAACTGTAAACCGTCTGAAGGGCTTTGGCGCGAACAAAGCTCATGATGAGAGCGTACATAACATGTTTAAGATCAAAGACCCACCATACTAGGATGTAGATGACAAGATCTTGCATCAGAAATATACGAGGAAGTGGCCAGTTATGAAAACGAGCAAAGAAAAATTTTCCAAGAATATCAAGCCCTCCAGTTGAAGCACCACCGAAGAAGATCAATGCCATTGCGAGACCAGAAACTAGACCAGCAAAGATAGAAGCGACGAGCGGATCATTTAGAGATTCCGGAACGATTTGAGTCGGAATCCAGTCAATTAAAAAGGAAGAAGCAATGACGATAATTCCAGATAAGAACATGAATCGTTTGCGCAGGAAACGGAAACCTAAAAGGAAGAGGGGAATGTTTAAGAGCAATTGCGTTAATCCGATTGGCGTGTGGAAGAGCTCTTGAATAATGAGCGTGATCCCCATGATACCACCTGATCCGATATCATTTGGAGATAGTAGTAGGCTGATGTAAAGGGAATACAGCAACGTACCAATGATTAAGAAACTGATTTTTTCAACTCTCTTTTTCTGTGGGTGTGTTGTAGTCATGGCAATATGATGAGTGACCTCATGCTCCTCCTTCTGTGAGTATCTGCCTGCAAGAGTACGCTCATATGCATAAAATTTCAACCCTTCTTATGAAAAAAAAGATGAAAAAGGGTACGTTTTTTTAGGAAGGTGATGAAAATGAAGAAAATGTTATGGATTCTTGGTTGTATCTGCTTAGGAATACTAGTTGGAATTCGTCTTTTTGAACAACCCAATGAAAAAAATCAATCATCCATTTGGCATGATGGTGATCTTGTAGCGAGACAAGTGGGGGCCTCGATGACGAATACGGTAGCGGTTCGTCAACTAGCCGAACAACTTCCGTTCTCATCAGAATTAAAACAGGTAGATGTTGAAGGAGAATCGTTACGTCTTGCCTATGAAGTGACAGGAAAAGAGCGACAAGCTTGGATCGGTACCGATACCGGGACACTACAAGTGAATCAGGATTTTTTAAAGGCTCGATTATCTAAAGTTCTGATGCATCATACGCTTGTTTTATTTTCAACGATTCCTGATTTAACTGACCTAGAAATTCACTACACGGATCCGTATTCAGGTGCAGATTTTACGATGGACCGGAAAACATTCGACGCCTATACTCCGACCGATATCGAACGAGCTACTTCGTCTTCTAGACGCTTTAATCGTGTCGTCATTGATGGCTATGTGCTTGATGAATCAAGACGAAATACTTTCTTTGAACGCTTCGCATCACGACTACGAATTCAAACTAATTAGTTGTATAAAGCAAGAAAAGGCATTTTTCACAATCTCGACACAATGATATCGTTTACATCTCGTTCTTTTATAAAAACGATAAAACAGGTCTATTCAATACTTGAACATCTTTTAAGATGGAAGTATGATAATAAATGAACAAACATTGTGAAGTGTTGAACAAAAGAAAGAGAGGTTTCTACGATGAACGAGGTAGAAGCATTAGAAGGATTACGGAATAAAGCAATCAAGTCGACGCGCATGCTACAAATGCGTCCTCTCGAGTACTTAGTTCGTGCCATGCTAGCGGGGATTTTCATTGGATTTGCAATTATTTTTACCTTAAAAGCAATTAACGGTCTATATATGGCGGAGTCACCTGTTGCGACACTTGTCGGTGGACTGACCTTCGGAGTGGCACTTGTCTTGATCGTTTACGGTGGGGCAGAGCTGTTTACAGGAAATACGATGTATTTCACGACGGCGACGATGCGCGGCTATACGACGAAGATGGATACGATGAAGGTCTGGTTAATCTGTCTAATCGGAAATGGACTTGGAGGATTAGCGTTTGCGCTACTCTTTTCCCAAACAGGAATCATACAAGAGCTTGGTATGAACAATTGGTTGTTTGCGGTATCGGAAACGAAAATTCATCATACGACGTGGGAAATCTTCACGCGGGCAATCTTCTGTAACTGGATGGTCTGTTTAGCGATTTTCATTCCAAAGAATATGAAGAATGAGTTGGCGCAAATCATGATGATGATGGTACTTGTTGCAGTATTCTTTGCTTCTGGATTTGATCACGTCATCGCCAATATGGCATTGTTCTCCATTGCGTTAGTCGTACCACATCCGGATACGATCACATTTGCCGGAGCGATGCATAACCTGTTGCCAGCTTTAGCCGGTAACATCATTGGTGGAGCAGTCTTCATGGGAATGATTTATACGTGGCTGAATAAAGAAAAATTAGAAGTAGATGAATCACGTCAATCCACGACACCTGTTCATATTGCTTCGAAACAAAATGCATAATCAAAAAGCAGCTGTCGCGACAGCTGCTTTTTTCATTCATTCCATATGTTGAAAGCGATCGACGTCTGCAGCCAGTTCTTCGTAAATCGTCTCGACGATTTGTGCATCATCGAAGAGCCCGAGGACGTTATCGTCCGGTAAGGCGTCAACAGGAGACGTGAAGTACAGAACGGCCGTCAACAACAATTGTTCCTGTTCCGCATGCATTTCAAATTTTTTCTGATAGAGAGCACGAAGCATTTCAAGCAGTTGTTTTAATTGAAAATAAAGGACGAGTTCTGCCTCGCGTTCGATGTCCGAGCTTTCTGTAGACGCGATATCTTGCGTCAAGTGCGCAAGTCCGACTTCTGCTCGAACTAACAATTCTTGTTGTGCTTTTTCATCCCCAACGAGGTCGAGTGCCTGTCGGTGAAAATACGTATAAGCCGATTTAAAATCTCCGGGTGTAAATTCCATGGTGATGCCTCCTTCTATTCTCCTTCTAGTTTCGCCTTATTTCTTGCAAAATTGCAACTATTTCGTGAAAATAAAGATACAAGAAAGGGGATTACATAATGCCGACACAAGCAGAATTACAACAATACGCGTCTTTAGCCGTGCGTACTGGAATTAATCTACAACCAGGACAACAACTCGAGGTGCGTGCAGGAATCGAAAATTTGCCGCTCGTTCGTGAAATCACGCGTGTTGCCTACGAAGTAGGAGCTACGCAAGTATACGTACAATGGTCAGATGATGAGATGACGAAAATCCGTTATTTCGATGCACCGGAAGAGTCGTTTGATACGTTCCCGGATTGGTTAAAAGCACGTTACGACCAACTGGCAGAGGAAAAGACAGCGTTCTTATCGGTCGTCAGTGAAGATCCAGATTTATTGAATGGCGTTGATTCAAGTCGAATCGCACGTGCGAATAAAGCAGCCGGTGTCGCTCTCGCTAATTGGCGGAAGTTCGTCATGAGTGACAATGTCAGCTGGTGTGTCGTAGCAGCACCTTCTGAAAGCTGGGCGAAGAAAGTATTCCCTGATTCAAGTGAGCCAGTTGAAGAGCTCTGGTCAGCTATTTTAAAAGCAACACGTGCCGATCAAGCGGATCCGGTCACTGCATGGGCGGATCACGATCAAAATCTGCGTTCAAAAGCAAAATTCCTGACAGAGAAGAAATACAAAACATTGCACTACACAGCCCCAGGAACAGAATTATCAATCGAATTACCAGAACGTCACGTTTGGTTAGGTGGCGGTGGTCCGAATGCAGATGGTGTTGATTTCATCGCGAATCTGCCGACAGAAGAAGTGTTCACGTTACCGAAAAAGACAGGCGTCAACGGGCATGTCTCGAGCACAAAACCACTTAGCTATAGTGGGAACTTGATTGATGAGTTCACACTCTGGTTCGAGAACGGAAAAATCGTTAAAGCGGAAGCAAAACAGGGTCAAGAAGCATTAGATGACTTGATTTCACTTGATGAAGGTGCACGTTATCTCGGAGAAGTTGCGCTCGTACCACACCGTTCGCCGATTTCTGACTCGGGTATCCTATTCTATAATACATTGTTCGATGAAAATGCTTCATGCCACTTAGCGATTGGTCGTGCGTACTCGACATGTCTCGAAAATGGTCCAAGCCTTTCAGCAGAAGAACTAGAAGCACAGGGTGCAAACGACTCGATGACGCATGTCGACTTCATGATTGGATCCGCGGATCTATCGATTGAAGGAGAACTTGCAGACGGAACGCGTGAATCAGTCATGCGTGACGGAAACTGGTCGATCTAAACGAACAAAAAGGTGAGTCCGAATACGGAGCTCACCTTTTTCGTAAAATGATTGATTATGCTTCTTCACCGATGATTTTCACTTCTGTCTCAAGTAAGATACCGAATTTTTCTTGAACGGTTTCTTGGACATGACGAATGAGCGCGATATAGTCGGATGCTGATGCATTCTCGACGTTGACGATGAAGCCAGCGTGTTTCTTCGACACTTCAGCGCCACCGATGCGTGTTCCCTGTAAGTTGCTATCTTGAATCAGTTTCCCTGCAAAATAGCCTTCTGGACGTTTAAAGACGCTACCACAAGAAGGATATTCGAGTGGTTGTTTCGTTTCTCGCTTATGCGTCAAATCATCCATGACTTCCTTGATTAGTGCTGGGTCACCCTCTGTTAAGGCAAACCGACCTTCGAGGATGATATATTCTTTCTTCGAGAAGCAACTTGTCCGGTATCCCAGTTCGAGTTCATCATGCGAAATGTTTAACAGTTCTCCTTGTCGTGTCAATACAGTAGCGCTATGGAGACAATCCTTAACTTCACCACCGTATGCTCCCGCATTCATGATCAATGCGCCACCAATCGTTCCTGGAATCCCACAAGCGAATTCAAGACCGCTGAGCTGATGCGCGTAAGCTACACGTGAAGCTTCGATGATTGCTGCGCCACTTTGAGCGACGAGTTCATGTCCTTCGACCGAGATATCGGTTAACTTCTCAAAGGAGAGGACAATGCCGCGGATGCCACCATCACGAACGACAAGATTCGATCCGTTTCCAAGCAACGTCAAGGGAATACCTTGTTCGTGAGCATATCGGACGACAAAAGCCGTTTCTTCATAAGAAGTTGGGATGATGAATAAATCCGCGATTCCTCCCATTTTAGTATACGTATGATATTTTAACGGTTCATTGATTAGTACGGACTCTTTTGAAATGCCTTCATACAGTCCCGTCATTACTTGTTCAGTCATTATGGTCTCAGTCCTTTTCGTGAATTCCTACCCAGCGCTCATGCGCTCAAAATATATTTTAACATTAATCGTGCGGTCGTTGTTCAACATACTGTTCCCAAAATACCGACTTATGCCGGGAATTGCAAGCACTAGGGAGTGAATGTCATCGATTAGTAATGAAAAATGTCACAGGGAAAGCAGGATCAGGAAGAGGAATGAAGCGAAAAGAACTCGGGAAAAGAGAAGTATAGAAGGAGGCGATGACGATGGAAAGTGAACGTTTATGGATGCGACCGTTCGAAGAAGAGGATTTCAGTTTTTATAAGTCGCTTGTCCAAAATGAGCAAGTTATGCGTTATATCAATGGAGGTACGGCTCTGAGTGAAGATGAAGCACGAGAGTGGTTCGAACGGCAATTGGAGCGATACTCGGATGAACGACAAACTGGTTTTTTGCTGTTATTCAAAAAAGAAACGAATGAACCGATTGGTTTCGCTGGGTTATTGATGCAGGAAGTGGATGGAAAAGAAGAGTTAGAAGTCGGTTATTGGCTCGAACCGAAGCACTGGAAAGTCGGTTATGGTCGTGAAGCAGCGAAACAACTAATGATGGAGGGGTTCAATCGAGGGCATGATCGAATCATCTCAATCATTCATCCTGATAATCGTGCTTCGCAAAATGTTGCTCGTGCAAACGGGCTGAATTGGGAAAAAGATACGATTTTTAGAGGTATTCCCGTCACGATCTACGCAGGACAATTATCACGACTTTGTCGTAACTAAAGAGGAGAGCTTTTTATGTACGAATTTGAATTCAAGTCTTTTCATCACATGACACCTGATACCTTATATGCACTTTTAAAATTACGAACGGATATCTTCGTCGTTGAGCAGGAGTGTGCGTATCCGGAGCTAGATGATCAAGATCAACAAGCGACACACCTAATCGTACGGAGTGAGAGCGGTCAAATCGTCGGATGTCTTCGGATATACGATCATCCGACAAAAGGAATAGCGATTGGACGGGTAGCCGTTCACCATGCACACCGGTCGGTTGGGTTAGCAAGACAAATGATGGAGAAAGCGATGGTTCATTTGCAGAAAGAAGCTGCGATCTACTTACAGGCACAAGCACACCTAGAAGGGTTTTACGGGTCGTTTGGTTTCGAAACCGTATCCGAACCTTATTTAGAAGATGATATTCCACATGTGGACATGCAGTTTCACGTAAAGGATTCGAAAAAAGACTTCACGTCGACGATCGATGAACCGATGAATAAGTAGAATGAACTTTTCTCGGAGGTGGATCAGTCATGAAGAAAGTGCTGGTCATTTTCGCTCTTAGTCTAATCGGTATCCTATCTTTAGGAGTGGGTATTTCGTATGCTCAATTGCAGGGAAATTATCGTGACTCTGAAAAAGAATTGATGACGATTTTAGAGCGGCAACATGATTTGTCAGCTTCCTCCTTTCTTGAAGTACGCGCATCATTCTCTTTACGACATCGACAAATCATACACGTTCGACTTCGGGGTGAACCTGCCATCACATACGAGTTCATTCAACCAAAGGATGAAATCGAATATCTGGGGTCTGTCGGAACAAGTGTTGAAAAGACAGGAAAACAAGATGCCGTCTTTCGAAATACTCATCTAAAAGTCGGTAAAAAATAAAAAATGGAGAATCTTCCTGAAACGCCGGAAGATTCTCCATTTTTTACTTTCAAGACGATAGGATATTGCGTACACTACGAAGAGATACTGGAATGAGGAGGTCGAGGGAATCATGTGGAAACCCTTTATAAAAAATCAATCAATTGCACCGGCGTTACAAGCCTTCCGGGAGCTTGACATCGAAATGTTTCGGACATATGTTGCCCAACTGAACGATGCGGAACAACAGGCCTTACAATTCATTAAGCGTGCGCTAGAGCAGGATTCACCTGCTCATTTAAAAATAGCGCTCGAAATGAAACAACCACTCGTCGAGGTCGATCGTCTGTTTCAAACACTCGTCACTTGTCAAAATCGTCAGCAGTTACTCGAAATGTTGCTAGCATACGGTCTGGACGTCAATCAAGTCTATACACTTGAAGGGCATCGCTCGATCGTCCGCCAACCTCTTCACTTTCCGGTAGGTCTATATGCGGCGCGCCATTCAGAGTTATGGGCACTTGTTGCTGAAAAGCTGGACGTTACTTATACGATGCATCTTCAACGCAGTGATCAATTCATGGAGACGCATGAATTGAATCTGCTTGATCTCGTCTTATTGCTCGATATAGAAGAGGAGTTGACGATTCGAGTGCTTGATCAGCTGTGCGAATGCAAGGCGACCGTTGGACTTGCAGAACGATTACAACGTCCCGCTTCACCATTGTTGCTAAAGACGATTGAGGCGGATGCCTATTTGCCGACGTTTGTTTATGCTAAACATTATGTCCCGTTTTATGCGCTGATTGGACGACAAACCATACTGTTCCAATCTTTATTGAACCGCGTGATGCAAGCATCCATTGCGTCTGAAATTATTGAAGATGCCTTGCTTGCTTTTCATAATCACCAACCCGGACTTGCCTTGACATGGGGAGATGCCTATATCGAACAGTTATACGAGATGGGGCTAGTGCTTCGTAAAACGGGTCATGTTGATTTTCGGGAAATGGATGCGGAGTATGTGTTGCCTGAATACAAGGGAATCGTCAATCGCCTAAATGATTAATGGAGGTGGATCCGTACTGAACGTATGCCAATGAGAGGTTAACTGGATATCGCAAAACATCGAGGGGTGATACAGGCGTAGTACATCTTGTTGTGTGGATAGAAAAGATACTTCAAACGTTTGGATGTTTGCGCGTCGTAATTTTTCTTGAAATGTATGAAGGATACGGCTACCGTATCCTTGACGTCTCAGCTCAGGTAGGCACGTAATTTCAAGAAGACGGATATTTTGTCCCTGCTTTTGAAATAATAGTGTACCGACAATCAGTTGCTTATCATAGACTAGGTAAGGAATCGCTTTTCGGTGAATCAACTTGTCTAAATCAGATACCTGATAAGGAAAAAAGTGATGTGTTCCTCGAATGGCATCGTTACGAAGTGCGAGATAAGTATCTTGATTCTGTGCATGAACAGCTTTCAAACGCAGCGTAGCAGGCTGTCCTTCTGAGAGTCCAATTAAACGAAACTGTTCGGCATATAAACTATAACCAAGCTCTTTCCAAATCGAAGTTAGAGAAAGATCATGCGGCGGGGACACTTGTACATGAATATGCCGACATCCTTGTCGAACGGCATGTAAGTGTAGCAAAATAGCCAGACGACGAAAGGCTTTGATATCGTGAAAGGCACCGTTTATAAAGTGAACGATGTCATGCACGACATGATATCCAAGCGTCGCTTTCACCTGACCGGATTCGAGGTAGACCCATTGACAATCTTCAAGCGGCTGAAAAAATGAAAAATCAGATGCCTTTTGATGGTGCTGTAGAAGTTGATGGACGTGTCGCCTTTGAACATGAGACAATTGATTGTAATACACAATAGGCAAATTAAGTTCCTCCTTTAGCAAAGTGAAGTTGAAAATATCTTGCTTTTATATTACAGGAAATAAAAGGTATTTATATCTTCTATTTCAAACAAAAAGTAGATGGATTCCTGAAGATAAGAAAGAATCGAGGCAAAATTATCATGAAGTATCTCTGGATCGTCATCGGTTTATCGGGCTGGTTACTCAGCGCGGATACATTGGTAGCCGAAGCACGTGATTACGATGAACCGGGTGTAAGCAGTTCGACGACATATGGCAATTATGGCGCGGAGGATCATATCATCGTTGATCGGAAGGAACCGATTTATGAAGGATTCGATTCACCGAACGACATGGCATTTCTATTCGCTTGTATTGCACTACTCGCAACAGTCGGACTTGGCATCGTCAATGCCTCCGATTGAAATGAATCTGACTAATAAAAGGCAAGTGACGATGGATTCGTCACTTGCCTTTTATTGTCTACTACGTGTGAACAAGAAGAATCTACTCTTAGAAATGAATTCGTTTTTTTCGACCAACGCGTGCCATTCGTTCGTGTTCTTGTTCGAGTCCAGCGCGTTCGAGGAGATCAAGGTAATAGCGAAACGGAGTCGAGCGATGCGAAAAATATGGGATATATTCTGTGAACAGCATCGTTTCCGCTCGTTCTAACGCGCGTAGGGAAATGAGGGCATGTAGCTCTGCGAAACGAATTTCTTGATAGGTGGATAAAGCGTCCGCATCAATCCGAACATGCGATTGTAGTTTTTTTGCATGCGCATTCAAGCAATGGATGTATGCTTCTTGATGTTCTGGTTTCTCGCAATGAGCAAGTACGGCAAGCAAAAGATCACTGCGCTCAGTATCGACGTCCATCGGAACCTTCAACGCTGTATAGAGGGCGCGTTCCATCCATTCGACACCATGACTATCATTTTTATAATAGCCGACTAATTCTTGAAAAAAGTCGACTTGCGAGACTTTCAATAATCGAAACGGATCATTACTTAAAAATAAAGGTTCTTCCCCGGCAGCCGACGAAAGAAGAAAGAAAAATTCCTCAAAGGCAATCCGGGTTCCGTTTTTACGATGAGCATAATGGCGTAAATGCTTCAACAGACGTTTTGCGGTGATATACCAATTCTTTTGTTCGCGAAGCGGTACGATCGGATTCGGCTCAAGGTACTGGAGATCGTATGCTAATTGAATAAACCGTTCCGTCTGAGCAATCGTCTGTTCGACGGTCGGTTGTTCCTGTTCTTTTTGCAAATCCTTATACTTCATGAACTGTGTCAACATGGCGTCAAACTCTTTCTCTTCGATGACTTGTCTCGGGAGTTGACGATAGATTTCGACGATGATATCGCGAAGGGTCGTATCGCCATATTGTTCTAGTAAGAGTCGCAGTTTCCGTATTCTCATGATCGCCCTCCTTCGCAAGAAAAGCACAGTACAACACTATTCATTTCCCGCTTTTTTCATAAACCGAACCTCTTCATTTGCGCTTTTTAGTCAGAGACGACTATCTTAAATAAGAAGACTCATTACAGAAGGGGACGATTACACATGAATGAAACCATTGAACATTTACTCAACCACCGGTCAATCCGGAAATTCAAACAACATCAATTAGACGAAGAGACGATTGAAGCACTCATAAAAGCCGCACAGGCTGCCTCGACATCTTCTTATCAGCAAGCTTATGCCATTATCGGTGTCGAAGACGAAGGATTGAAGCGACAATTAGTTGACGTTGCAAGTGGTCAACAATATGTGGCAGAAAACAGTTACTTCTTTGTCTTTTGTATGGATTACCACAAACATACGTTAGCGGCAGAACTAGCAGGAGGCGACGTTAGCCGGACGATCGAGACGACAGAAGCGCTTGTTGTAGGGGCTGTCGATGCGGGACTCGCTGCTCAAAATTTAGTCGTAGCTGCCGAGTCGCTCGGCTACGGAACGGTCTACATCGGTTCACTACGAAATGATGCCCGTCGTGTCAGCGAACTCTTACAACTTCCAGATCACGTCGTACCATTATTTGGAGTCGCGGTCGGTCTTCCGGATCAACAACCCGGTAAAAAACCCCGCCTTCCGATGGATGCGGTCTTCCACCGGAATACGTATACTGATGACGATACGATGCGTGAGTTACTGACAGGATACGAAGAGTCAACGTCATCGTATTACGGAGAACGGACCGGTGGTCAACGGACAGAAGGGTGGGTCAAACAGATGGCTGCCTCGATGCACGAACCGAAACGGACGTATCTCCGCGAATTCTTGAAAGAGAAACAGATCGCAAAAGATTGATACGGAGGTATCTGAATGGCAGAACATCAACCACACCGCTCTCGCTTGGAGCGACGACGTATGCAGTTAGAAGAGCAAGCTAGACAAGAAGAGCAGGCTAGGCGAGAAGAAGCTTTTTCGAAAGCATACGCGCCGGACGAATCATTTTCTCAAGAATCCTTTGAGAAGCAGCAAGAACCGGCTACGTATCATCGATATGTCGAAGAGCAACCGCGAGATCGAAAAAGTACATCGCGTCGTTCCGGGAGCGGCATGCTTAAACAGGTCGCACAGATGATCGGGGGTGCCGGATCACGGTTGTTTGCTAATCGGGATCGCTCGAGACGCTCGAGGAAGGCGGGGCGATCAGAGCAATCGGTACAGCAGACTCCTGACGTTTCTTCACGAGAAGCTCATCCTAAAAAAATCAAGAAAAAACATCGTGTTAAACGAAAGCTTCTTGGACTATTTTTATTGTTGCTCATCGCATTCGTTCTTTTTGCCTCACAACCGTTCACGTTCTTATTGATCGGAAGTGATGCACGACCTGGAGAATCGTTGCGAGGATCACGTTCGGACTCTCTGTCGGTCATGCAATTCGTTCCACTTTCTCGAACGATTCAGTTGACGTCGATTCCTCGAGACACGTATACACCGATTTCCTGTGAGAATGGAAAGAAGGATAAAATCACACATGCCTTTGCCTTCGGTGGAGAAGAATGTACGCAAGATGCTGTTTCGGGTCTACTCGATGAAGAAATCGATGGAAAAATTGTCATCTCCTTCGATAGTTTCATCGGATTAGTGGATCAAATCGGCGGAATTGACCTGGTCTCGACAGGAACGTTCTCCGAGCAGGATGCGAGTGGGAAAGCAAATCAGTATTCATTCCAAAAAGGGAAGGAATACCATATGGATGGTGCGATGGCACTTGCCTATTCGAGACATCGAAAAACGGATAATGACGGAGCGCGCGCGAATCGTCAGTCGGAAGTCATCCAAGCCGTCGCGACACATTTGATGAAGCCGACTGGATGGTCGAAAATTCCAGCAGCGCATACGTATATGAAAGAAGAGATGAACCTTGATTTAAGTGTCCGCGAGATGGCGACGGCAGGTTTATCGATTGCCTTGATGTCAGAACGAAAACATTATGAAATCGAAGCCGTCAGCCAACGACTGAACGGGATTTTCTATGATTTACCAAATGAGAAGGCACTGCAAGAATTACGTGATCAGCTTGATACGACGTTTTATGGCACATTGAAGAACTAAGGGGGAGGGGTTTCCTTCCGGTCATTGCGGGTATAAATTGATGTACGTTGCTCCTTTGGTGGATTGTTTTAGGTTATCTCTGAAATGATGATTTTGGACATGATATCATGACATTCCACGAAGGTGACTAACTTATCGAGGAGGGACCCCCCATATGAAAGTACTAGTCGTAGGTGCATCCGGTACGATTGGAGCGCGCGTCGTCAAATCGCTTGCCAAGGGTCATCAGGTCACGGTCATCGTTCGTCATGAACATCTGGTGGAACGATTCGAAAAACTCGGTGTCAAGGCGCATTACGTCGATATCGAAACAGAACTCGAAAAAGTCATTGAGCACGGAGTCGCAGGGCAGGATGCAGTCATTTGTGCGGCTACCGCAGGAGTAGGCGGCGAAGCAACCGAAATAGAACTGCTGGATCGAACAGTCGCTTTGAAAACAATTGATGCAGCTAAAAAGGCACGCGTACGTCATTTCGTTCTACTGAGCGCTTATGGTGCAGATCGCCCCGAGCAATTCAAGAAAGATGTCTATCCGTTCTATGCTGCTAAGAATGCAGCAGAGGAGCAGATTGAACATAGTGGTTTGACGTATACGATCATTTGTCCGGTTGCCATCACAACAGGTGAAGGGCGTGGCTTGATTGAAGCCGATGAAGATTTGAAGGACACGAAGGACGCGACGATTTCGGAAACGGATGTCGCATCGATTCTCGTTGCTTCTGTCGATAATCGATCAGTATTCAATCGACGTCTAGAAGTCAAGGAAGGGAAGACCTCCTTGAATGAGGCCCTAGGGGGAGCGGAAGCTGTCGGTAGCGTTAAAGATAACCGTCAAGTCAAAAAACAATTACCACGTTTTAACTAACTGTTTGTCTCGTTAAAATGTGAATTCTCTAAAATGAAGCGAACTCTTTCTGCATATAAGGCGGAAGAGTTCGCTTTTTTGTTGATAAAAGTAGATAGTCGAAAAGAGGAAGTCTGCTACACTGAACAAAGAAGGAGGGGGTTAGATGTGAAAAAACCGTTGATCTATCTGATCCTAGCGATTGCTATTATCGGCATTGCCTATCAAAGTTATCAAACATATGATGCGAAACAAAAAAAAGTGGAGCAACAACAAAAACAAGTATCACAAGGTGGTCTTGAAGTAGGGATGAAAGCCCCGAATCTATCCTTACGTCAAGAAGGAAAAACCATCAATCTAGACGAAATCAATCATGATGTCTTTGTCATTAATTTTTGGGCAACATGGTGTCCGCCTTGTAAACAAGAGATTCCAGAACTAAATGCCTTTGCAAGACATACAGATGTACCGGTTTACGGGATCAATGTCACGACTTCAGAGCGACGTGTTTCGGATGTTGCTGATTTTCTGAAGAAAACACCTGTTGAATATCCTGTATTATATGATCGACAAGGAACATCAGAGGATGCCTATCGTCTCGTAGCAATGCCAGCTACTTATGTATTAGACCGCCAAGGGACGATTCTTGCAAAACACGTCGGTCCTGTGACGGAACAGATGTTAAAAGAGATGGTGAAACGAACAGGAGGATGACTATGGAACTCCTATGCGACAACTGCTCCTTTCAACAAACATTTCAACTCGGTCAACTGGATGGCTGGCCATCGTTTCCTGCTGTTTTGACGCAAGGGGTCGAAGCGTTCATGACAGGACTTCCGCTTTGGTTCGTACCGTCGATGCATGAACCGATTTTACAGCGGGCATATGTAGACGACTGGAATCGTTTTCGATTAATCCAGCATTATCAGTTGCATCAAGAACAATTAGCAGATGAGTGGGTACCACATCAATTGGATTTATATCATTGTCCGACCTGTCACCGATTTTCGAATCGATTTTGGTGTGCTCTATTTTTGCAACTGGATATCGTTCAACCACTTTATGAATGTCCGCATGATCAGACGATGTTAGAACGAATCGAAATATCCGACATTGATCAGTTTCCCTGTCCCTCCTGTCGCCATCACGCCTTATATGTTCGTAGATAAAACAAAAAGCCATTCGTTTCATGAAAGACTGATGAGAGAAGTTCCTTCTCTATAGTCAATGCATGACATCGAATGGCTTTTTATCGATCATCAACCCATTTGCCGAAACGAAAATGTTTGAAAGGAAGAGGGTGATGAATTACTAACATCTAGCGTATAAGTCGTGCCGTCAAAGATAATCATATCGCCTAATCGTGCTTCAGGTGGTAAATAACGTCGTGGAATGAAACTTGAACCATTTTCCCATAGTAGGACAGCATATTTGCCATCAAGTCGCTCCAGCGTACCACGTTTGATCATATTAACTCCTCCCACAATTACATCGAAGTCATTCCTCGGTCGACCAGGAATGTACTCTCTCTCTATCATTCTCTGTAATTTTTATTCTTATGTTTGGTATATTCCCAGTTCATTTCATCTTTACACATGATTCTTTAAAAAAACGCGATTCCAAGCCATTTTCGTCTTAAATCGGACGTATTTAACAGGAAATAAAGAAGATAGTGGTCAGAAAAAAGACCCGATAGGACATATCGGATCTTTAATATGAAATAGACTCAAGAAGCGAGAGATTGTTTTGTTTCGATTTTCGTTGGACGAAGAAATGCGAGTAAAAACGTAAATAATGGTGAAAGGAGTAAAAAGAATGCGAATGGAACGTATGCTGTTACTGGGACACCGAGTGTCGAAGCGAAGAACGCCCCAGAAACACCCCACGGAATAAGGGGATTGATAAGTGTTCCGCCATCCTCGAGTGAACGAGAGAGGAAACGTGGATCAATCTGACGCTTTTCAAAGATTTTCTTAAATGCTTGACCCGGAAGCAAGATGGACAAGTATTGTTCCCCAGCCATCAAGTTTACGCCGATAGACGACAAGGCGACGGATGAAATGATGCTACCATCACGTTTTAGTTTAGAAACGGTCCGTTCAATGACCACGTCAATGACACCGATACCTCGCAAGACGCCACCGAAGGCAAGTGCGAGCATAACGAGCGAAACCGACCACATCATCGATTGCAATCCACCTTTACTAATGATGGATGTAACCGTCTCACTAGAAGATTCTAGTTTTAATCCGTTCTGAATGACGGTCATCCAGTTCGAGATATTCCAGTTTCCTTGTACAATGCCTGTTAATAACAATCCACTTAAAACACCAGCAACAAGTGTTGGGACGACCGGCATTTTACGTAATGCTAACACCATGACGAGCAACGGTGAAAGCAATGTCCAAGGTGACAAGTCAAATAAACGAGCTAACTCTTGTTGTGTCGTTTGAACAGCAGACGAATCGACATTTCCACTACTACGTCCGAAGATGAAGAACAAGATGAACGTGATCGTGATAGCGGGAATCGTTGTTCCCATCATGAAACGAATATGATCGAACACAGACACATTGACGATTCCTGGAGCGAAATTCGTCGTATCTGATAAAGGTGACATCTTATCTCCGAAACAGGCACCGCTGATGATGGCACCTGCTGCAAGTGCTGGATTAACGCCTAGTGCGATTGCGATTCCCATCAAGGCAACACCAACCGTACCAATCGTCGTAAAGGAGCTACCTGTAAAGGTCGAGACGACCATCGCAATCAAAAGAGCGCTCGGTGCGAACCAAGTCGCTGAAAGTGTAGATAAACCAAAATGGAGAAGGGTCGGCACTGCGCCACTCATCATCCAGACCGCAATTGTCATACCGACGAGCAACATGATCAAGATCGGTTTGATCGCTTCCCGAATACCTTGAATCATGTGGTGTTCGACGTCCTCGAACTTAAAACCGCGGTAAACGGCATATCCTGAGACGAAAATAAGACTGGACAAGATGGCAAGATGCGGTTCGGCTTTAGCACCGAATAACGCGGACAATAAGATGATGATACTGATTCCTAGGATAGCTGCGGATTCACGGAATGACATGCGCATGCTTCCACCTCCTTAATATGAATATGAAAGTATGTTAACTCTCTGTTACTAACACGCTTTTATGCACAAAAGCATTGAACAAACGTAATACTAACGAATATTCTGGATGGCGTCAACCATAAGAGTTTCTATGAAAAATATAAAAAAACAAAAATGTGACGATTTTTTGTCGTAAACGCTTTCTTTTTTAGTTCAAATCTTGCACAATAAGAAGTATCAAATGACATTTTTGTGAACGATGAGGAGGATACATATGTTTACATTGATTTTTGTAGTAGTCGTCGCGATTATGGGTGCAGGCGTATTTGGGATTGATCATCTCGTAGCGCAACGTGCGGAAAAGCGTTAAGTAGATGCATGTAAAAGAAGCGTTGAAGGGACTGTCTTATAAAAGACAATCGCTTCAACGCTTCTTTTTTTGCATAAAAACTAATAAAAATTCAATTGACAGTATAAATATACATATGTTTAAATCGGTATAACATTCTTTGAAGGGGAGCGTACAGATATGAAATGTACCATTATCGGAGCAACAGGATATACCGGAATTGAACTGATTCGCCTGCTAGAAGCACATCCTTCATTTGAGATCGTCTGTTTAATGAGTGACTCGATGGCAGGGGAATCCATGCATGATGTATTCCCATTCATGAATAAAAAAACATATTCCTCGTTATCTTCCTTTTCGGTCGAGCATTTGATGGAAACCGAGACAGACATGGTGTTCTTAGCGACACCGAGTGGGATTTCGAAGCATTACTTAGAACAACTTCAAAATTGGTCCGGTTATGTCATTGATTTGAGTGGCGATTTGAGACTTCCATCTGAAGCATATGCAGCGTGGTATGACAAGGAACCAATTGATCTCCAGTTACAACAAAGAGCAACTTATGGATTACCAGAATGGAATCGTCAAGCTGTTGCATCGAGCAAATGGATTGCGAATCCGGGCTGTTACGCGACAGCAGTTTTGCTCGGACTGACACCATTCTTAAAAGAGAAAAAAATCGATCCATCTCAAATCATCATTCAAGCTTCTTCTGGTCTAACGGGGGCTGGCAAAACGTTAACGGCACAAACGCATCATGTCCATTCCAGCGAAAACGTTCGTTTGTATAAAGTGAATCAGCATCAGCACATTCCGGAAATTGAGCAGGCGCTTTTCGAATGGACTGGATCATCGGATCCGATTACGTTCTCGACCCAACTACTACCGATCAATCGAGGCATCATGGCGATTATGACAGTCCAGCCGTTGATCGATTTATCGGAAGCGGAGTGGCGATCCTGGTTGATTGACCAGTATGCAACGGAACCATTCGTCCGAATCCAACAGGCTGATCCGGAAATTAAGTCCGTCGTCGGGAGTAATCATTGTGATTTGACCGTCTATAAGGATGATCGGACAGGGCGCGTGACCATCGTTTCAGTCATCGATAACATGCAAAAAGGAGCTGCCGGACAAGCCGTTCAAAATGCCAACATTTTAGCAGGATTTGATGAAATGTCTGGTCTGACCCAACAACCGATCTATATTTAAATACTTTGAGATGAAAGAGGAGGAACGCCTGTGTGGCAAGTACAAATAGAGACCCCATTGACGATCACGACACCGAAGGGATTTCAAGCTTCAGGGGTACACGTCGGGCTAAAGCGAAAGCGGAAGGATCTTGGTTTGATTTGGTGTGAGAAAGGTGCAAGTGCCGCAGCTGTCTATACGACGAATCAGGTGCAAGCAGCACCGATCACTGTGACGAAGCAAGCGTTACAGGCGTCACAAGGACACATTCATGCAGTCCTCGTCAACAGCGGAAATGCGAATGCCTGCACAGGAGAACTTGGTCTATCACATGCGTATACATCACAACAAGCGTTAGCGACCCACTTCGGGATTGCTCCAGAA
Organism: Exiguobacterium sp. ZWU0009; assembly: GCF_000798935.2. Taxonomy (NCBI): domain Bacteria; kingdom Bacillati; phylum Bacillota; class Bacilli; order Caryophanales; genus Exiguobacterium; species Exiguobacterium sp. ZWU0009. Next base: position 620,763 of record NZ_CP018057.1, read on the forward strand.
CAAGTCGCGATTGCTTCAACAGGAATCATTGGTCAACCGTTAGCCATTGATACGTTACTGGCAGGTATTCCACAGCTGATGCCTACAAATGACAAGGATGCCGCGAATGATTTTTCCCATGCGATCCTGACGACCGATACCGGTACGAAATCTGCTGGTCAACAATACATGCAAGGCAATGTTCAAATTTCAGTATGTGGCGTGGCGAAAGGGTCAGGGATGATTCACCCGAACATGGCAACGATGCTTGGGTTCTTGACGACCGATGCAACGATTGAACCGGATGTCTTACAGACACTATTGCGCCGGACGATTCATCGGACGTTCAACTGCATTACCGTAGACGGTGACAGTTCGACGAATGACATGGTCATGATTTTAGCGAGCGGAGCTGCAGGAGGAGCAACGATCGTTGAAGGGACAGACGAAGTGTTAGCATTCGAACAGGCGATCGAAACGGTTTGCCAAGATTTAGCGAAACAGATTGCGCGGGACGGGGAAGGTGCGACGAAGTTGATCGAAGTGACGGTAGACGGAACACAAACTGATGAAGTAGCGCGGATGATCGCCAAACAAGTCGTCGGATCGTCTCTCGTCAAAACAGCAATCTTTGGGGAAGATGCGAACTGGGGACGAATCATCGCTGCAGTCGGGAGTATCAAGGAGCCACTTGATGTATCAAACGTTGACATCAAAATTGGTTCGCAGTGGGTGTTGCAACAGAGCATGCCTGTCTTATTCGATGAAACAATTGCATCGCGGGAGTTGGCACAGCAGGACGTTCAAATTCATATCGATTTACATGACGGCACAGGACGAGGGCACGCCTATGGATGTGATCTGACGTACGATTACGTCAAAATCAATGCGAGTTACCGGACATGACGAAACGAAAAGTCATCAAACTAGGTGGTAGTGTGTGGGAGCAATTGGATGCGCGGTATTTCGAGGAATGGAAAGCGTGGGTCGAAACCGGTAACGAATTATTGATTGTCCATGGGGGCGGTCCTCTTCTATCGAGTTACTGTGAGCAAGAAGGAATCAAACCCGTGTTTCGGAACGGTGTCCGTGTAACGACGGATGGTGTCTTACTCGGGGCGCGACGGATCTTAGCAGGGGAAGTCCAATCCGGTATCGTCCAGCAGTTGAATCAAGCGGGGATCCCTGCCGTCGGAATGAGCGGTTTAGACGGCGCAAGCGTCCATGGTAAAACGATCAAAGGACTCGGGGCAGTCGGTCAAATCACGCACATTCATCCACGATTATTCACGGTGTTGAGTACGAATGGTTATGTGCCTGTCGTCACGTCCCTTGTCACAGGGGAGCAAGGTGTATTGAACAGTAATGGAGATGCGTGTGCAATTGCTGTCGCGAAGGCTTGGTCTGTCGACCGCTTTGAATTGTTGACGGATGTCGAGGGTGTAAAAGTAAACGGTGACTATCAATCAGAAATCACGTCTGCAGCCATCGAAGCTGCGATAGCGTCGGGAGAAATCTACGGGGGAATGATTCCGAAGGTCGAAGCGATGATGCAAGCCACTCAGCATGGTATTCCAGAGGTCGTCATTCGGTCTGGGAAAAATGCATTAGCTACAGGGACACAAATCAAGGAGGAATTACATGAGTGCACTACTACCCACTTATCAACGTACTGATGTGGAATTGGTCAAAGGACAAGGGTCGATCGTAGAAGATGCGACAGGGAAGACGTATCTGGATTTCATCATGGGAATCGCTGTCTGCAACACAGGGCACCGTCATCCTTATATTCAGCAACGGTTAGAGGAACAGTTGAATCAAATTTGGCATACGTCGAATCTGTTTCAAATCGCGGCCCAAGAGCGAGTCGCCGAGCGACTGACGGAAGACAGTCATCTTAGCCGTGCTTTCTTTTGTAACAGTGGTGCGGAAGCAAACGAGGCGGCGTACAAACTCGTTCGAAAATGGACAGGGAAAACGGAAGTCGTCACGTTTAAACAGTCCTTCCACGGGCGAACGTTTGCGATGATGGGCGCAACAGGACAGGAGAAAATCAAAGCGGGATACGGGGAGATGGTGAATGGCTTCAAACATCTACCGTTTAACGAGATGGAGAGTCTATCAGCGATTACGGAGCAAACTGCTGCCGTATGGCTTGAAATCATTCAAGGAGAAGGTGGGGTCGTCGTCGCTGATGATGCGTGGCTTGAAGCGTTGATGAAGAAGGCGCAGCAATACGATGTCAAAATCATCGTCGATGAAGTGCAGACCGGCATTGGTCGGACGGGTTCTCGTTTTGCGTTTGAGCAGACACCACTCGTACCGGATATCATTACCCTCGCGAAAGGGCTTGGGAGTGGACTCGCGGTCGGCGCGCTACTTGCGACGGCAGAGGCAGCGGAAGTATTCACACCTGGATCGCATGGCTCGACCTTTGGTGGGAATCCACTCGCGATGACAGCTGCGGAAGCAACACTTGATCTCTTGTTAAGTGACACTGTCATGGCAGACGTTCAAGGAAAAGGCGAATATTTACGTCAACAATTAGAGGAGAAATTACCCAAGTCAATCGTGAGTTCTATTCGTGGACGTGGCTTGATGGTTGGTATCGAGTGTACGATGCCTGTTGCACCGCTGATTGACGCTTTACGTGAGAATGGTCTTCTCGTCGTTTCGGCTGGTCCTCATGTCATTCGCTTATTACCATCGTTGTTCGTGACGGAACAGGAACTCATGCACGCCATCGAAAAAATACAACTCGTTTGTCAACAGGAGGTCATCGTATGAAACAATCCGGAAAACTAATGCTGGCGGACGGAACGACGTTTACCGGTTCGTGGCAAGGAACAGCTCCAGTCAAAGGCGAGGTCGTCTTTTTCACTGGAATGACAGGATATCAGGAAGTCTTGACGGATCCGTCTTATCAGGGTCAAATTCTTGTCTTCACATACCCGTTGATTGGTCAATACGGTATTCAAGCGGAGGCGTCAGAAAGCAACCAGATTCAAGTCGCTGGCGTCATCGTTCAAACATTAGCAGCGGACGGGGAAGGAACATCACTCGCGAGCTGGTTGAGCAAAGCGAATATTCCGATTTTGTCAGAAGTCGATACGCGTTCTCTTGTGCATCTATTACGAACGGAAGGCGACCAATTCGGAGACATGATGCAAGAGGATATGGCAGTCACTGAGTCAATCGACACAGCATACATCGCTTCCGTATCAACGACTTCAGACGTCGAATACGTACCGGAAGTCGAACAGGGTCACATCGTCTGTATCGATTACGGCGTAAAACAATCGATGATCGATGCTTTGCTTGAACGCCATATGCGTGTAACGGTCGTGCCATATGATACGACACCGGAACAGGTTCAAGCACTGGCCCCAGATGGTCTGCTGTTCTCCAATGGACCTGGTGATCCGACACAACTGGATCCATTTCTTTCAGGAATCCGTGAATTGGCGACGAGCTATCCGACACTTGGTATTTGTATGGGGCACCAAGTCCTCGCTCATGCCTTTGGTTGTACCTTATTAAAACAACATCACGGGCACCGTGGGGCGAACCATCCCGTACGTCATCTAGCATCCGGGCAAGTGTTCATGACGTCTCAGAATCATGGTTATGCCGTTGATGTAAAAAGTATCGAAGCGTCTGAAATGGAACTTGCGTACGAACACATCAATGATGGATCCGTTGAAGGATTGATTCATCCGGCTCTACCGATCATGACAGTCCAATTTCACCCAGAAGCGAGTCCAGGACCGACAGAGGCGATGGTCGTCTTCGATCAATTCGTAAATAGCGTATTACATCAGGAGGTAGCATATGTGGGATAAACAGAAAGTACTCGTCATCGGTTCGGGTCCGATCGTCATCGGGCAAGCAGCAGAATTTGATTATTCCGGCACACAAGCCTGTCAGGCGCTTCGAGAAGCGGGATGCGAGGTCATCTTAATGAATTCGAATCCGGCTACTATCATGACGGATCCGAGCACGGCAGATCATGTCTACATTGAGGCGATGACCCTTGAAAAAGCAACGGCCATCATCGAACAAGATCGACCATCCCATCTCCTAGCGACAGTCGGTGGACAAACGGCACTCAATCTTGCGATGTCACTCGAAGAAGCAGGCGTACTTGAGCAATACGGTGTCGAACTTCTAGGGACATCGCTTGAGACAATCCGAGACGGAGAAGATCGTGAACGATTCAAGCAAAAGATGATCGAACTCGCGCAACCGCTCCCGGAAAGTCAAACAATCGAGTCGTTAGCAGAACTTGAAGATTTCATGGCAGTACACGGGGTGCCACTCGTCATCCGACCAGCCTTTACGCTCGGGGGAACGGGCGGTGGAATCGCGGTGACGAAGGACGAGGCACGTTTGTTAGCGCAGAACGGCTTACAAGCGAGTCCGATTTCGCAGTGTTTGGTTGAAGTGAGTATCGCTGGCTATAAAGAAGTCGAATACGAAGTCATGCGTGACAGCGCAGATACGACGATCATCGTCTGCAACATGGAAAACATTGATCCTGTCGGTGTCCATACTGGAGACTCTGTCGTCTTTGCACCGATTCAATCGATTTCAGATCGAATGAATCAGCAATTGCGGACGGAAGCGCGGAAAATCGTATCGCACCTCGGTGTCATCGGTGGATGTAACATTCAATTCGCGATCCATCCGACGGAAGAACGCTACTTCGTCATTGAAGTCAATCCGCGTGTCAGTCGTTCTTCGGCACTTGCTTCCAAGGCGACGGGATATCCGATCGCGAAATTAGCGACACGTCTTGCGCTCGGTGAGCGACTTGATGACTGCATCAATCCTGTCACGAAGGAGACGATGGCGAGTTTTGAACCGACGATGGATTATATCACGGCAAAAGTGCCTTGTTTCCCTTTCGATCTATTTACCGGCAGTAACCGGACGCTTGGAACGCAAATGAAGGCAACGGGTGAGAGCATGGCGATGGGGAAGACGCTAGAAGAAGCGTTACAAAAGGCGTGGCGTGGTGCAGGAGTCGAGCAAGCGCCTCTTTATCCGACATGGATGAGAACAGCGGAGGTTGACGTATTGTGGAAAGAAATAAAGGCGCCGACGGATCGTCGCTTGCTTGCGATGCTCGCGCTACTGGATCGCAAGGAGACGACCGTCGAAGAACTCGTCGAACAGACGAAAGTACAAGCTTTATTCGTTAAAGTACTCCAACGCCTCGTTGATCAGCAAATAAAAATTAAAATGACAGACATCTCTTCTATCAAAACTGCGAAGCTGATGGGCTTTACGGACGAACAAATTGCCCTTCTGACGGGTGTCAGTGCTGTAGACATCGAGAAGTTACGTAAAGAGCAAGGCATCCTTCCTGTCTATCACATGATTGATACATGTGCGGGAGAGTTCAAGAGTGCGACTCCTTATTTCTACGGAAACTGGAGTGGTCAAACGGAAGTCACAGCATCGACGAAAAAGAAAGTCGCTGTCATCGGTGCGGGACCAATTCGGATCGGTCAAGGAATCGAATTTGATTATTGTTCCGTTCACGCGGTACGTGCATTACAAGCATCCGGTTACGAAACAATCATGATCAACAATAACCCGGAGACCGTCTCGACCGACTTCGAAGTCGCAGATCGCCTGTATGTCGAGCCGTTGACACTTGAAGACGTCATGCATGTGCTAGAAGCAGAGGATTGCCAAGACGTCTTAGTCCAGTTCGGAGGACAAACGGGGATTGAGCTTGCGTCTGGTTTGGAGAACGCCGGTTATCATCTTCTCGGAACGACGGCAGATGTCATCGATCAAATGGAAGACCGTGAGCGGTTCTATCAATTTTTAGATGACATTGGTATCGATCGTATTCCAGGACAAGAAGTGGCGACGTACGAACAAATGATAGAAGTCGCAACAACGATCGGTTACCCGGTCATGATTCGTCCTTCCTATGTCATCGGAGGTAAAGGAATGCATATCATCCACGATCAAGAGCAATTAGAGACGATCGTTTCCGAATTAGCATTCCCGGTCCTCGTGGATGCCTACCTCCAAGGAAAGGAAATCGAAGTCGACTGCATTACGGACGGAACAACGACGTACGTTCCGATTTTGATGGAGCAATTGGAACGGGCAGGAGTTCACTCTGGAGATTCGACGATGATTCTGCCACCTGTATCGCTCAATGCTACCGTTCAGAGCGAAATCGAGCGAATCGCGCAGATGATCGGACAACAGATGGATTATAAAGGAGCGTACAATATCCAATTCGTCTTACATGACGATCAAGTCTACGTCTTGGAAATCAATCCGCGTGCCTCTCGCACGTTACCGATCGTCGCCAAAGTAACGGGTCAACCGATCTTACAGTGGGCAGTCCAAGCTGCGGTCGGTCAAGCGGTCGCACTACCAACGGAACAGACGAAACTTGATTTCCATGCTGTCAAGACCCCTGTTTTTTCAACGCTGAAACTACAAGGCGTCGATCCGAAAACAGGTCCCGTCATGCGTTCGACAGGTGAAACGCTGCAATGGACGACAGACGGACTGGCGCTGGAACGTTTTATCTTTGACGAAACGACGAAACGACATTTGACGACAAGAGACGTCATCGTTGCTGGAGCAGATACAAAGGCTTTCGGAACGGGTGTAGCGTTAGATGGAACGATCGACTGGGCACAATGTGCGATTTTCTATTCGCACGTGACAGAAGAAAAAGCGAGTCGCGAAGCAGCGCTTGCCGCCGGGGTACAAGTTCTGACAGAACCTGAACTAGCACATTATCATCTACAAGCGACAGAAAAGTCCCCACATGCTGTGAAGCCACTTCATACATGGACAGAGCCGATCAAGGAGGAAGTAAAATGAAGACGATGCAACAACTACAACATTTCTTAACGATGGCGGAACTGACGCCGGAAGCACTGACGGAGCTATTGGCACTCGCGAAAGACATCAAGCATCAGCCGAGTGTCTACCAAAACGCATTAAGCCATAAAAAAGTGGCCTTATTGTTTGAAAAGGCATCGACGCGAACACGTCTATCGTTTGAGGTGGGTGTCGCCGAACTCGGTGGACATCCGATCGTACTGAGTGGAGCAGATATGCAAATCGGGCGGGGGGAGCCGCTCTCAGATACGATTCAAGTCATGAGCCGTTACGTCGATGCCCTGATGATTCGGACGTTCGGTCATGAGATCGTCGACACGCTTGCGGCACATGGTACGATTCCAATCATCAATGGATTGACGGATCTACACCATCCGTGCCAAGTCCTTGCTGACTTGCTGACAATCGAAGAGACATTTGGAACACGATCCGGAAAGATTTTGACATATATCGGGGACGGAAATAACATGGCGCATTCGCTGATGATTGGTGGAGCGCTCAGTGGAATGGAAGTTCGCATCTGTGCGCCGGAGGCGTATGCTCCTGATCCACAAATCGTTCATGAGGCACAAGTCATTGCGAAGGAAACGGGTGGAAACATCATCGTCATGACGGATCCTGAGGAAGCAGCGAGTGGTGCAGACGTCGTGTATACGGATGTCTTCGCGAGTATGGGACAAGAAGAAGAAGCGACGATGCGTCTGCAAGCATTTGAAGGATATCAGGTTAATGCCAATATTATGAATCAAGCAAATGATGAAGCTATTTTCTTGCATTGCCTTCCGGCGCATCGCGGGGAGGAAGTCACGGCGGACGTCATCGATGGCAAGCAATCTGTCATCTTCGATCAAGCCGAGAATCGCCTCCACGCACAAAAAGCGTTGCTCGTCACATTACTTGGATAACCATAAAAGACTCGGTCGCCGATTTGGCGACCGAGTCTTTTGGTTGAGCGAAGTTAATCATAATGGCGTCGGGCTAATCGTTCTTCTTGTTCTTTTTTGATTTGTCGCTTATTTTTTTCGTGCAGACGTTTCATGAAAGAGGTCGTTTGCCAAGACGGTGCCCAGTCGGATTCTTTTCCGGCACGGAGTGCGAGGATGTAATCATAGCTCTGATGAAGTCGTTCAATCATCTCCGTTCGGACATCACAAATGTGACCGTGTCCGGGTATCAACAGTTTGACTTCATATTCATAAATGAATGACTCGAGTAGCTCGAGCGTCGTCAAATACTCAGAGGAATCGTGTTCAATCAAGGGGATTTCAACATCGGAAGCATAGTCGCCGCAGACTAACAAGTGGAGTGGCATGACGATGAAGGAAAGATGAGTCGATTCATGACCAGGTGTCAAAAAGAAGATCAGCTTCGTCTGACCAATCGTCAAAATCGTTTCAGACTCATGGATGACATGCGTCACATCTGGAAATAGCACGGGGGAGTCGATGTAAAATTCATCGTTAAAGTCTTGTACGGCTTGGAGCGCTTCTTGTCGGTCGACATCGATGAACGGTTTAGAAGCGATGACGATGGCATCCGTAAAGGCGTAGGCACCTAAAATATGATCAAAATGAGCATGCGTATAGACGACATATAACGGTCGTTCACGACGCACGATTTCGACGTCTCGACGAATCGTTGCAATTTCATCGGGAAGCCAGCCAGGATCGACGACAATCAGACAATCAGGCGTCTCGATCAATGTTGAGGTCGTTTTCATGAGTGTACTTTGATAAATCGTCACGCCAGGCATTTTCATCTGAATCATACGAATCCTCCTTTACGAATCTCTATCTATATCGTTGTATACCCAGAAATTCGTTGGAATCATCAGCAGAAAAAATAAAAAAAGACGACTCGCACGTCGCGAGTCGCCTGCCCTCTAGAGGGAAATGGTCCTAGACCTATGTTATGTCATAATTGGAGCGGGTGAAGAGAATCGAACTCTCGTCATCAGCTTGGAAGGCTGAGGTTTTACCATTAAACTACACCCGCATATCGGCTACATGAAATATAGTAGCATAGCAAAGAGAGCATTTCCATAACTTTTATGAAAAAAGGCAATTTCTTTTAAGATTCAGTGTACAATAATACTAGTTAATCGTTTACACTGGTAATCTTGATTTGTAATATGGGTAAAGTTGGGTAGAGGAGAGAGTGTCTGGTGAATGAAGTGCGAGTTTGGAGCGAACAGCCGATGGGAAAAGGGTGGAAGGCGATCTGTCACCACCAATTCGATCGTCATCGCTTATTGATAGGAGAGTGGTTCCATAACGTAGGTGTACTTGCTTTTTCCATCAATCAAGATGCGGATTTGCTACCGGATGTCCTTCCAAACACATTCGATCTGCCGCTCGTCTCGGAACGTGTGCAGCGCATGATTGCGGCATACGCGCCTTTTTCTGTACAATGTCTCAAGGTACATCTTGAGACGAAGGACGGAGTGGTTCCGTACTATCTTCTCAATCTCTTATCTGTCAGTCGGATCGAACATCTACATACGACGGATGTATTCCGTCCGATCCCGAGACGACGCGTCTATTTTTTGACAGAACGACGAATCAGCGATTCGATTTGTCCGCACCATTTGATGCGGGATGAACGCACACATCGCATGTTCGTCTCTGCTCAACTCGCTCGACAATTCGAGCGTATGGCTGTGACGGGTATCCGCTTTGAAGAGATACAACGAATGGAGGAATTCAAATGAAACAGTACACAGTCGATCATTGGATCACGCTAGAATATCCAAAGGTATTTGAATATCAAGAAGAAGAAACATATGTCAGTTTTTATTCGACGGATGAAAATGCAATGGGTACGCTCCAATTATCCATCTACGAGTCCGATTCAGAAGAACTGACACCGTATGAGGCGGCGGAACAAGAAATCAACTTGTTGGTAGAAGAGTTCGGCATCGAACTGACAGGAGCACTTGAAGTCCGTCGTAATTCAACAAAAGAAGCGTTGCTTGCGGTAGACGGGAAAGAAGAAGATATCTTCTTACGGATCTACGCGTATTCAGACGGGGAACGGTTAGTCTTGTTGACGTACTCTGCAGAACGCGAGACGCTTGAAATCGAGGAAATCGAAGCGATGATTTCTTCACTGACTTGGATTCAATGAAGGATACGATAGAAGTGCAAAAGGCAGCGGATCGCAAGGATCCGCTGCCTTTTTTTATATCGATCGGTGTGGCTTAAGAAGAACGGGAAGATGACTGTTTAGCTGCTGGATTGACTTGTTTATTCAACCAGCTCGCGATATCTGCGAAAACGCGGATACGTTCGAACTCATGGAAGAGCTCGTGACGTAACCCTCGATAAATCGTCAGCTGTACGGCATCGACACGGACGCGATTATACATATCAAACAAATGATGAATACCCTTTCCATCGAACGCGACCGCGTCATCCCCACCAGCAAGCAATAAGAGGGGTAAATGACGTGGATGCTGATAGATGGAAGCAAGTGCGTTGACGAGTTTCGTTGCATGCAAGAGTTCGTGGAAGAACCCTAATGTGACCGTTTGACCGGACAATGGATCTGCATCATAGCGCATGACGGATTGTGGATCCGAAGAGAGCCAAGCATTTTTAGAAAGCGCTGGGAAGAAGCGTAAGTTATACCGTCCGAACACGAGTTGTCCAAAACGTTCAGCGGGGTGTGTCGCTGACAGCTGATGGATTTGACGTTCGACGAGTTTTTGACTGACATTACCGAGTAAACCTGTACTAGTTGGGGGTCCACTCGCGATGATTCCGGCTACTGTATGGCCGAGTGTTTGACCGATCCGGCGAGCGATCAACGAACCAAAACTATGACCGAAAATGAAAACAGGTAACGTCGGATAACGCTCTTTGATGTCAGTGACGAGTTCTTCTGCATCCTGCATCAATTGTTTAAAACCCTGATTCGGCTCGAGGTGTCCGAGCGTTCCGAGCTGTGCTGCTCGGGTTCCGAAACAGCGTAAGTCTGCGATGATCGTGTGGTAATGATGCGCATAGAGGAATTCTGCGAATTCCTCATACCGTGCGCCATGCTCCATCATCCCGTGAAAGACGATTACGACTCCTTTAGGATCATGGGCTTCGAGGCTATGCAATGTCGTAGTATAGCCGTCAGAGGCTATCCAATGTGAATGATCAATCGTCATGTAACTCATCCTCTCATCAAGAAAGTCCGAATACCTGTCCGTCTTCCGAAACGCCCATGTGGAAGGCGGCAGGAACTGCGGGTAATCCTGGCATCGTTAATACATTCCCAGTCAATGCAACGATGAACCCTGCACCAACCGATGGTCGGATTTCGCGGACCGTGATCGTGAAGTCTTCAACACGACCATAACGAGCAGGATCATCGGTTAAAGAAAATGGTGTTTTTGCCATACAAATCGGTAATTCATTCAATCCCATCTCCGTACACCGTTCGAGTTCGCGGAGCGCTTTGTCTTCAAAATGAACGTCGGCTGCACCGTAGACACGCTTTGCGATACGCTCGATCTTTTGACGAAGCGGTAATGCGTCAGGATACAGTGGGCGGAACTGGCTCGGTTCCTCAAGAGCTTGCATGACTTCCGTGACGAGTGCTTCGCCGCCAGCCCCCCCTTTACTGAAGACTTCACTTTCTGCGACACGAATATTACGATCCTGACACCATTCTAGGATCATGTTCCGTTCTGCTTCCGTGTCGGTGAAGAAACGGTTCAAGGCAACGACGGCAGGAACGCCGAACAGACTCATCGTCTCGACATGTTTTTCAAGTAACGCAAGACCATCTGTTAAGGCAGCTAGATTTTCTTCGCTGAGTTGCGTTTTGTCTACACCTCCGTGCATCTTCAAGGCACGAACCGTAGCGACGATGACGACGGCATCCGGGTGGAGTCCACCAATACGTGATTTGATGTTGAAGAACTTTTCGGCACCTAAATCGGCTCCGAATCCTGCTTCTGTGACAACGTAATCACTTAGTTTCAGTGCGGTTTGTGTTGCAATCAAAGAGTTACAACCATGTGCGATGTTCGCGAACGGTCCACCGTGAATCAGTGCCGGTGTTCCTTCGACGGTTTGAACGAGGTTCGGACGAAACGCATCTTTTAGAAGCAACGTCGCAGCTCCTGACGCCTGAATATCTTTGACCGTAACCGGCTGTTGATCGTACGTATACGCGACGACGATGCGGCTCAAGCGTCGTTCGAGATCCGTGATAGAGTCTGCTAGACAGAGGACCGCCATGATCTCGGAAGCGACCGTGATATCGAACCCATCTTGACGCGGTACGCCATGAGCAGGACCACCGAGACCAATCGTGACTTGGCGCAAGGCACGGTCATTCAAATCAAGAACGCGTTTCCAGACGATACGACGCGGATCGATGCCAAGGATATTACCTTGATGCAGGTGATTGTCGAGCAAGGCACTGATTGTATTATGAGCAGATGTGATCGCATGCATATCGCCTGTGAAATGCAGATTGATCTCTTCCATCGGTAGGACTTGGCTATAGCCACCACCACACGCGCCACCTTTTAAGCCCATCGTTGGACCGAGTGAGGGTTCCCGTAAACAAATCATCGTCTTATGTTTTGCCCGATGCAACGCTTGTCCGAGTCCGACAGTGACGGTTGATTTTCCTTCACCGGCGGCTGTCGGATTGATGGCAGTGACAAGAATCAGTTTACCGTCAGATTTCGTTGCCAATCGGTTCAACAGTCCGTCTGTCAACTTCGCTTTATACTTTCCGTACGTATCAAAATCCTCTTCTTGCAAACCAATCCGGTCCGCAATTTCTCGAATCGGGCGTAAGACGGTTTGTTGTGCGATTTCTAAGTCCGAACGAATGGTCTTTTCCATGGTATCGACTCCCTCTTTGATTGGATCTCTCTTTTTTCTAATAGTAGCCTATCTAGTGCGAGTGCGCCAAAAGAAAACGTTCAATATTTTCCACCCAATGGGTCAAATGGTGACGTGTTCAAGTGTTAGAGAAAGACGTACTGTAGAGTGGAGGAGGGATGAAACAATGACATCTGGACAAAAGAAGTGGAAACGCGGTCTTGATTTTTGGCTCTTCGTCGGACCGGTCTTTCTTGTATTCGCAGTGATCGTGCTTGTACCGTTTTTCAATGGCGTCATGTATTCGTTCACGGACTGGAACGGTGTGACCGGAGAATTAAATTGGATCGGCTTTGATAACTATGTCCGTCTCTTTACGAGTGACGAGCAGTTCCAGCAGTCATTTTGGTTGACGACGAAATATACGGTCGTCGCCGTCATCTTAACGAATGTCGTCGGTTTCATCTTGGCGTTCTTATTGACACAAAATATTCGCACACGTAATTTCTTACGAACGATTTTCTTCATGCCGAACTTAATCGGTGGATTGATCCTCGGGTTCGTTTGGCAGTTCATCTATGTCAAAGGCTTCGCATCGATCGGTGAATTGACAGGATGGAGTATATTTGAACTTCCATGGTTAGGAGATGCCCGGACAGGATTCTGGGGTATCGTCATCGTTTCGATTTGGCAAGGTGGCGGTTACATCATGGTCATCTATATCGCGGCTCTACAAAACGTGCCACAAGAGCTGATTGAAGCAGCAAAAATCGATGGTGCCAATCGTCTATCGACGTTACGGAACATTACGTTGCCGCTGATCATGCCGTCGGTCACGATTTGTCTGTTCTTGACGATTTCGTGGTCCTTCAAGTTATTCGATACGAACTTATCCCTAACGAATGGTGGACCATTCAAATCGACCGAAATGCTTGCTTTAAACATTTACAAAGAATCGTTTACGAATAATAATCTTGGACTCGGATCAGCGAAGGCAATCATCTTCTTCGTTGTTGTTGCAGCGATTACAGTCACTCAAGTCTATCTGACGAAAAAACGGGAGGTGGAAGCATGAGTACAGCACAACCATTACCCACTCCGCAAGAGGAGAAACCGAAGCGCTCTAAAAAGACGAGAGGTCGTTATTCACTCCGTCTTGGAACGGTCGAACTGGCAGCCTTATTGATGGGGCTACTGTACATGATCCCGTTTTATTACGTTGTCTCGAATTCTTTCAAGACGCAGGGCGATATCTTTACGAACACAACGGGTCTACCAAAGGAATGGATGACGTCCAACTATTCAGAAGCATGGGAAGCCATGAACTTCGGAAAAGTCTTTTTAAACTCCGTCATCATTACAGTCGGCGCTAACGCGGTCATCATCATCTTTTGTTCGATGGCGGCCTGGAAACTCGTCCGGACGAAAACACGCTTGTCGACGATCATCTTTTTCTTATTCGTTGCGGCGATGATCATTCCATTCCAATCGATCATGATTCCCTTATCGAAACTGTCTGGTGATCTCGGATTGCAGAACAGTTATTGGGGATTGATTCTGATGTATCTTGGCTTCGGGTCAGGATTATCGATTTTCTTATACCATGGATTTATGAAGTCGATTCCAGAAGAAATCGAGGAGGCGGCCATCATTGATGGTTGTTCACAATGGGGTGTGTTCTGGCGCATCGTGTTCCCATTACTCAAGCCCATCACGGTGACGATCATCATCTTGAACACGCTTTGGATTTGGAACGATTTCCTACTGCCATCGCTCATGTTACGAGACGTCGATTTACGAACGATTCCACTCGCGACGTTCTATTTCTTCGGTCAGTATACGAAGCAGTGGGACTTAGCACTTGCCGGACTCGTCCTCGGGATCATTCCGTTATTGTTGTTCTTCTTTGCCTTGCAAAAACAGATCATTCAAGGAATTACGAGTGGATCGATCAAATAATTTTTGTAAGCGCGTTCTCGCTTCTGCGAGAACGCTTTTTTCATGATTCACACGTCAGATTAATCTGACAACTTTTATTTTTTTTGAAAAAAAGTCTTTTCAAACACTTGCGACCTGTTGTACGATGTTCTCAATTCAATTGTAACAACGACGTTGAAGGGAAGAGTAACACCTTGTACGACCGTATAGCGAGCTGGGGATGGTGAGAGCCCAGTCGGAAGCAAGATGCGAAGAACCTCCCGGAGTCGCTACCCGAACCCGAATGTCAGTAGGCGTAGCCGGAGTTGCCTGTCCGTTATCATAAGGCCGAAGATGAAGTGATTCGTCTTTTGAGTGAGCAACATCGTTGCTAACATGGGTGGTACCGCGGAACCGAGTCTTTCGTCCCATATTCTTGGGAAAGAAGGGCTCTTTTTTATGGCTTCTTTTTCAAAACACAATTGAGGAGGAACACCACCATGACAACACTCGTATCGATGAAACACACACAGGAAGCTATCACACTCGTAAAGAAACGCTTTGAAGAACGCTTTTCGACGACACTCGGATTGACACGTGTCGAAGCACCATTGTTCGTAGAAAGCACACTCGGTGTCAACGATCATCTCAACGGCGTAGAGCGCATCATTCGCTTCGATGCCTTGGATCACACAGCAGACCTCGAAATCGTACAATCTCTTGCAAAATGGAAGCGTCAAGCGCTTCATACGTATGGATTTGAAGCAGGAGAAGGCTTATACACGTTGATGCATGCGATTCGTCGCGATGAGATGCTGGATGCGACACACTCCATTCACGTCGATCAGTGGGATTGGGAACGTATCATTACGAAAGAACAACGGACGAGTGCTTATTTACAAGAAACGGTACAAGCGATCTATGCAACGATTCGTCAAGTTGAGCAAGAAGTGGAAGCGGAGTACGGCATTTCAGCAATCTTACCGGAAACGATTCATTTCATGACGACACAAGAGCTAGAGGATGCGTATCCGACACTTTCGACGAAAGAACGTGAAACTGAAGTCACAAAAGCATATGGTGCAGTTTTCCTCATGCAAATCGGTGGCGCATTGGCTTCAGGTGAGAAGCATGATGGTCGAGCGGCTGACTACGATGACTGGACACTCAACGGTGACATTTTAGTACACCACCCAGAAATCGGAGCATTCGAATTGTCTTCAATGGGAATTCGCGTTGACCGTGAAGCGCTTTTAAAACAGACGGCGATTGCTCAAGAAGAGGATAAATTGGCGTTCCCGTTCCATCAAGGTGTGCTCGAAGAGCGTCTACCGTTAACGATGGGTGGAGGAATCGGTCAATCCCGTATGGCGATGTTCTTATTGAAGAAACGTCACATCGGTGAAGTCCAGGCTTCTGTCTGGTCGGAAGAGACGCGTAAAAGTCTTCAAGCGGAAGGCGTCCACTTGCTCTGACATATATATAGTAAGAAAGCGTCAAAATAGGATGTTTATAAAGCAAAGGGCATGCTCCGATTCGGAAGCGTGCTCTTTTTTTAGGTTCGTAAGACCTCAGGCGGAGGAAAGACGTGTCGATTCCTGGTAGAATGGGGATAACAATAAATAAGAAAGAGGTGAAGACATGTCTTCTTTATTGATCGTAGGATTACTCATCCCTGTATTATTCCTTGTATTCCTTTGGTTCAACATTAAAGGATTACGGACGATGTGGCGGGATTATAAACGGACAGGCTCAATCGTTGCTCTCGGTTTCTTCATTGTCGGGATTATCGGAATTTTCACAGGTGTTTGGACGACATTAGTCGTCATCATTTATTATCTCCTCCGTCCAGCGAGAGGATGAACGGAGGGTTATTCGTATGTTGGAATGGTTGTTTTCAGCCGGAGAATCCAATCTCTGGCTGTTTTTAGGAATTATGATTGTTGGTCTTGGAACGGAATTGATTCCGGCAGAAGTGGGCTTACCGTTGCTCGGTCTATATGTGTCGAACGGAACGGTCAGTTGGACAGCTGCTGTTCTGGTCGGTTTTTTAGGAAGTCTGATGGGGGCGACGGTCTTTTATCTTCTAGGTCGTTATGCAGGTCGTCCGATACTTATCCGGTACGGCAAATGGTTACTGATTAAAGAAAAAGAAATTGAGCAAGGGGAGCGCATCGTCGGGAAATACGGAACATGGTCTGCTTTGTTCGGACGTTTTTTCCCAGTCGTGCGCTCGGTCGTCTCGATTCCGTGTGGTTTGTTTGGTCTTTCGTTCAAACGCTATTTACTCGCTTCAAGTATTGGACTTTTTCCAGTTTCCTTCTTTTACATCTGGGTCGGTGAACGATTCGGAGTAGAACGTGCTGAATCCATGCTAAAAGGGTTAGAACAAGAGTTATGGTGGATCTTAGGTGGAATCGTCGTGATTCTTGGTGGATACGTTCTCTACCGTCGTGCCAAAGCGAAACGTAAGGAACAGAAGCAAGACGCACAAACGAAACAATCAGATTCATGAATATGTAAAAAACAACGCAGTGGATCTTCAGGATCCACTGCGTTGTTTCATGAACAGATCAAGCGGGAGGAAACAAGAATCGTTTCAGTGTCTTGATCCGATGTTTTGGCGTTAGCAATAACAGTTGATCATTGCCTTCTAGGGCAGTGTCTCCGCGTGGAGTAATGATTTGATCATCACGGATGATAGCTGTGATCAAAAATTCCTGAGGCAAATCAATCTCTGAGATCGTCATTCCAATGAATGGATGGGACATCGGTAACGTCAATTCAATGATTTCCGCATTCGGTTTACCGATTGACATGAATTCAATGACGGTATGGATAGCAGAAGTCTGTGTTTCGTTCAGTCGTAACCGCTCGGAAAGGAACGTCAACATACTCCCTTGAATTAACGTTGATAATAAGACTGTGAAAAACACGATATTGAAGATCATCGATGCATTTTCGATATCGGCAACGAGAGGGTATGTCGCGAGAATGATTGGTACCGCTCCTTTTAGACCAGCAAAGGAAATGAAGACCTTCTCTTGCCACGAATAACGAAACGGAAGGAGACTCACCCAGACTGACAAAGGACGAGCGATGAAAATTAAGATCAGTGCCAGCGCAATGGAAGACAGGATGACCTGGACATCGAGCAATTGTTTCGGAAAGACGAGCAGACCGAGCACGATGAACATTCCGATTTGGGCAAGGTGCGCCATACTCATCGTAAAACGGACGAGTGTCTGTCGGTAGACGAGTTCATGATTACTGATGTAGATCGCTGTGACATATACTGCTAAAAATCCACTGGCGTGGAACGTATCAGCTAAACCGAAAGACAAGAAAGCAAACGACATGAGCATGATTGGATAAAAGCTAGAAGAGGACAAATCGATCCGATTGATCAAGGTCGAAGCTGCCCATCCAATCAACAAACCAATCAGAAGTCCCATCGCCATTTCCCAAACGAGTGATCCAAGTCCTGATAAGAGCGATGCTTCTTCAGGGTTTGTCACGAATTCAAGAAACAAGACAGTCAAAAAGACGGCCATCGGGTCATTCGTACCAGACTCGACTTCGAGTGTTGATCCGACTTTCCGTCGAATCGGCTGACCACTCAAGACAGAAAAGATGGCAGCGGCATCCGTCGAACCAACGATTGCGCCGAGTAAAAAAGCATTCGCCCAACTAAAGCCCAGAATATAATGGGAAGCAACGGCAACGATGGATGTAGCGATGAAGACTCCGAACGTCGCAAGCGAGAGGGAAGGGGCCAATTCATGACGCACTTCCTTCCAAACCGTTTGCAGACCACCTTCGAATAAGATGATGATGAGGGCAACGGTTCCGAGAAGCTGAGCCAGTTCTGCATCGTCAAAACGAATGAACCCCGTAATGTCGCTTCCGGCAATCATACCAAGAGCGATAAAAATCAGTAGAGCAGGAATATTCAGACGGCTTGATAACTTCGTCGTCCAGACGGCGGCAAACAGCAATATACCAATCAATAAAATCGTGAGTTGCAAGGACATGGCATCAAACTCCTATTCATAAAAGAATCTCTAGTTTCATGATACAACAATTCCGATAAAAAGACTCGGATAACGATTGTTCAATATTTTCCACCACACCGGACAACTTTCTCTCTCTTCATTGCAAGCGTTTTCATTTATTGTGAAGATGTAGCACGAAATGAAACGAAATCAGGGAGGGAATCCGAATGCGTAAAAGAAGATGGGCAGCATTACCTGTCGTCACGACGGCGATGGTCGTCGCTTTGGCAGCATGTGGTGGCGGTACATTGAATAGCGATGACTCGAAAGATAGTGGTTCAAAAGACGGTAAGACGCTCAACGTATTCCAATTCAAGGCTGAAATCGCAAAAGACATGGAAAAGATGGCAAAAGCGTATGAAAAAGAAACCGGGACGAAAGTCGTCGTGCAAACAGTCGGTGGTGGATCGGACTATGGCGCGGCTCTGAAATCACAGTTCGCTTCAGGTAATGAGCCGGATGTCTTTAACAACGGTGGCTTTACGGAAGCAAAAACATGGCAGGATAAGTTAGAAGATTTGTCAGATGAAAAGTGGGTCGGTGATCTAACGGACCTATCAAAAGAACCAATGACGATTGATGGTAAATTGTATGGTATGCCAATGAACCTTGAGGGGTATGGCTTTATCTACAATAAAGATATCTTCAAAAAAGCCGGTATCACGGAACTTCCGAAAACATTAACTGAATTGACGGAAGCTTCTAAGAAGCTGAAAGCAGACGGAGTGACGCCATTCTCGATTGGATACGGCGAGTGGTGGATTCTCGGTAATCACCTTTTGAACATTCCGGTCGCACAGCAGGATGATCCAGATCAGTTCATCGCAGACTTGAATTCTGGAAAAGGAAAGTTCGAAGATAACAAACAGTTCAAGGATTTCATGAATCTATTTGATTTAACGATTGAGTACGGTAATAAAAATCCGTTAACGACGGATTACAACACACAAGTCTCTCAATTTGCTGAAGGTAAGACAGCAATGCTTCAACAAGGGAACTGGGCACAACAATTGATTACGGACGTCAATCCGGACATCAACATGGGCTTCATCCCGATGCCGATCAATGATGATAAAGAAAAAATGGATCGTCTTCCTGTCGGCGTACCAAACAACTGGGTCGTCAACAAGAACTCGAAGAACAAAGCAGAAGCTAAAAAATTCCTCGAGTGGATGGCGATGTCTGATACAGGAAAAGACTACATGGTCAATAAATTCAAGTTCATCCCTGCCTTCAAATCAATCGAAGCGAAGGATTTAGGACCGCTTGCAGATGATATTCAAGCGTACTCGAAAGACGGAAAAACAATCTCATGGAACTGGTTCAAGTATCCGGATGGTGCTGTAAACGAGTTCGGAGCGATCATGCAAGCGTATGTTGGTAAGCAAAAAACAGCTGACGAGATGCTGCAGGACTTCACGAAGACATGGGATAAAATGAAGAAATAAGAAGTGATTCAAAAAACATGCCTGTTCCGATTAACTGACGGAACAGGCATGTTTTTTGTTATAAGAAGAATAATTGGATGAAGAAGAGAAGCGCGAATACATAGATGAGTGGATGGACACGCTCTTTTTGGATAGCTTTCATGATCGGATAGACGATGAAACCAAATGCGATACCGGTTGCGATGCTACCGGATAATGGCATGATCAAGATGACGAGGAATGCCGTGAAAGCTTCGCTGAAATCATCCCATGGAATCTGTTTGATGTTTTGAATCATGAAGGCACCGACTAAAATCAATGCTGGCGCAGTAATCGCAGGAACGCTCGAAATCGATTGAACGAACGGTCCAAAGACGGCAGATAATGCGAATAGAATCCCGACCGTCACGGACGTAAGTCCAGTCCGTCCACCAGCAGCAACACCCGCTGCAGATTCTACGTAAGCGGTTGTGGGGCTTGTTCCGAACAATGAACCAGCGACCATCGCAGTCGAATCAGATAATAGGGCACGTTCGCTGTTTTTCAATGACCCATCTTCTTCAATCAATCCAGCCTGTTCTCCGACAGCGACCATCGTACCTGTCGTGTCAAACATCGTCACGAGAACGAAGGAGAGGACACCGCTGAACAGACCGTATTGGAACACGTCTTGAATGGCGTTGAACGGATTCGTGATGATCAATCCTTCTGGTAACGTCGGTAACGCAACGAAGGAATCCGAGAACTTCAATTCACCTGTCAAGAATGCAATCAATCCAGAGAGAATCATGGCATAAAGGATGGCTCCTGGCACCCGTTTGATTGTTAGGATCGCAGCAACTAATAAGCCGATGAGTGTGATCAATGCTTCTGGTGACGTCAAGGCGCCAATCGTGACGAGTGTATCTTCACTAGCGACGAGAATTCCTGACATCTTAAGACCGAGTGAAGCAATGAAAAGACCGATTCCACCTGTGATAGCAAGCTTTAATGTCATCGGAATGATCTCAATCAGCTTCGTACGAATCGGTGAGAGTGATAACAATAAGAAAATGACACCAGCGACGAAGACGACTGAGAGTGCTGTCTGATATGGAATCTTCTCACCAACGACAAGTGTATAAGTAAAATACGCATTAAGTCCCATTCCGGGTGCGACTGCGATTGGTAGATTCGCATAAAGTCCCATCAAGAGCGTACCGATCAATGTCGCGATGATCGTCGCAGAAAAAGCTTGAGCTTGAGGAATACCGGCATCTGCTAAAATCGTCGGATTGACGAGCAGAATATATGCCATCGTAATGAACGTTACGAATCCAGCTTGGATTTCACGTTTTACGGTTGTTTGATGTGCGGCAAGTTTAAACATGGATAAAAGGACCACCTTCATAACAAATTGATTAAAAAAACGAACATTGATGATATTATAGTAAAATTCATTCGGAATCAAGTCGAAACAAAAAAGAATTTTTTATCGGAATCGCGAAAGAGAATATCAGGAAATGATGTAAGCGGATTCAAGGTTATGATACGATTGATTACAAGAAAAAGGATGGGGGCGCCTTTCATGAAAAGTATCCGGACGCGTTTGATTCGTCTCGTTGTCCTGGCAATCTTGATTCCGACAGCCCTCGCGACATCGATTTCCTATTTGTATGTGCGGCACCAAAACATTGAACAGGCAGAACGTTCTAGCCTGAATGTTTTGACACGGGGAAATACACAGGTGACCCATTACATAGAGGATATCCGCCGTCTATCGACGAGTCTGTATGCGAATCGTTCGTTGATGAACATCATGCGCGTCGGAGCAGATCAGGAACTAGACGAATCCGATGGAGTCGTTTCGCGGGCGATGTTAGGTCTGTTTTTATCACGTCAAGATATCGAGCAGTTACATTTCGTCATCTTAAATGGTTATTCGGAGTATTCGGTCTACAATATGAAAACAACGAGTCGGGGAACGTTTGATTGGATGCAAGAAACGGATTATTTTCGATTGATGAAACAAAAAAGTGGCTGGTTGATTGACGAGGCGCACACGATTGAACCCTATAATGTCCACACGATGATTCTGGATGAGAAACAAGTCGTCAGTTTTCGTTATCGCATCGATCGTGTCGAGACAGATGAGCCGCTCGGCTTCCTTTCAGTCGATATTCCAGTCCATGTGTTTGAGCAACAGTTGAAGCTGTTCGAGAATGATCCAGAAGAGTCGTTATGGTTGATGACAGAACAGCGCGTCTTAGCACAGACTGGGGCAGAGATGGAACTACCAGTCGATCAATTCACTGGGCAAAGTGGGAGTTTACGTGTTGGAAAATCGTTCATCGTCTACTCGAAGACGATGACGAACGGCGTTCCACTAACACTCGTCAAACGAATTCCATATGCATCGGTCATCCAAGGGGCGAACGAAACGGCATTGATTCTTGTTTTGATTGGTCTAGTCTCACTATTCGTCATGATCATTGCCGCAAGTCTTGTTGCCATGCAGATCACGAAACCAATCAAACAGTTGACGGCAAATGTCTGGCGAGTCGAACAAGGGGATTTATCAGCACCGTTCGTTGCGACGACGAATGATGAGATTGGATTACTCAATCGCCAGTTCCAACGCATGATTCAACGGATTGATCGTTTAATCAAACGGGAGTATCGACTGGCACTTGAAAATCGGACGAATGAGCTACGGGCATTACAATCCCAGCTCAATCCGCACTTCTTATTCAATGCCTTACAATCGATCGGAACGACGACGTTACAAGGAGACCGGAAGATTGCTTACCGCTCGATCACCGGATTATCACAAATGATGCGTTATTCGATGAATAATGAGCAGACGATCGTGACGCTAAAACAAGAAGTCGATCATCTCCAGGCGTATATTCGTTTGCAACAGCAACGTTTTCCAGAACGGTTCCGTTATATCGTTGACGTCCCGTGGCATCTCAATGACATTGAAGTGCCGAAGATGATCTTGCAACCGTTCGCTGAAAACTACTTTAAACACGGCTTTCAGCAGCAATTAGCAGCGACGGAAAACTATCTCGCCTACAAAGTACGGACGGATGGTGGACGTCTCATCATTCAAATCGAGAATAGCGGCGCCATTCTTGAAACAGGACGACTTGAAGAGATTGATCGAAAAATGCGTATGCATCGTAACCCAGAAGACCTCGAGACGAGCGGCATTGGTCTCCATAATATTTATGAACGGCTCTTGATTTTTTACGGGGAACAAGCAAATATGACGCTCTCTTCTTCAGCTGTAGAGGGAGGATTCAAAATCGTGATTCGGATTCCATATGAGAAGGGGGACTTGGCATGAACGTGTTGATCGTAGACGATGAACGACATGTACGGGAAGCGGTCAAATTGCTCGGAGAATGGGACAGTTGGCAGGTCTCACATATTTACGAGGCGGAACATGGGGAAGAAGCGAAACGATTACTGGATACTGGAACGATTGATTTAATGCTGACAGATGTCGAAATGCCAGGACTCGACGGACTAACATTACTAGAATGGACAAAAAATCATCATCCAAAGGTCGTCACGATCGTGCTGACAGGGTATGATGATTATACGTATATGCGACGTGCCATTTTGCATCAATCCTTTGATTATTTATTGAAGCCGGTTGATCCAGATGTACTCAATGATGCCTTGTCCCGCGCGATGGAATGTATCCATCCGGTAGTGGAATCAGGGGAAGCGATTGATCAAATCGCCAAATACATCGAAACGCATTATGCGGAAGAATTGACACTGCAATTCATGAGCGAACGGTTTTACTTGAGCCGAGAGTATATATCACGACGCTTCAAACAGCGTTTTTCCGTTAACTTATCTGATTACATTCAAACGATTCGCTTGAATCGGGCGAAGGAATTACTAAGTGAAACGGAAGCGCGTATTTACGAAATCGCACTTGAAGTCGGATATCAGGATGATAAGTATTTTCGGAAAGTGTTCAAAAAACAATTCGGTATGACACCGAATGAGTTTCGTGAATTGTTGTCGATTTAAACGACTATCGAGGAGGAATCGTACATGAGTGTACACATTAACGCAGCTGAAGGACAAATCGCCGAAACGGTCTTACTTCCAGGAGATCCGTTACGTGCTAAATACATCGCTGAGACATTTTTAGAGGATGTCGTTCTTTATAACGAAGTTCGAGGAATGTATGGCTTCACAGGTACTTATAAAGGGAAAAAGGTTTCGGTTCAAGGGACAGGTATGGGTGTACCATCGATGTCGATCTATGCGAACGAACTCGTTCAGTCATACGGTGCGAAAAACTTGATTCGTGTCGGAACTGCTGGTGGGATCACTCCAGACGTTAAAGTCCGTGACGTCGTCATCGCGATGAGTGCTTCGCATGACATGGCACAGAACCGTGTTCGTTTTAATGGACTAGACTACGCACCGACTGCTTCTTTTGATCTGTTGCATAAAGCGTATACAGCAGCAAAAGAACAAGGTATCGATGCAAAAGTCGGTCAAATCTTCACGACGGATCAGTTCTACCAAGATGATTTCCATCACTTCAAAAAATGGGCAGATTTCGGATGCCTCGCGATCGAGATGGAAGCAGCAGGACTCTACACTCTCGCTGCGAAACATAAAGTGAATGCATTGACGATCTTGACGATTTCAGATCACCTGTTGACAGGAGAAGAAACGACATCGGAAGAGCGCCAAACGACATTCAACGATATGATGAAAGTTGCACTTGAGACAGCGATTCAATTATAAGAAGCAAGACGGAGAAGCCTCTCCGTCTTTTTTCATATCGAAAAAGAGATATGGTAAGATGAAATCAGTGTTATAGATCAGTTAAAGGGGAGATTCTCGGATGGAAACAACGATGACAGAGACAGTGCTTTCAGAACGTCTTCAGACGCAACGCCACTTTTTCCAAACAGGTGCAACACGTAGTCTAGCTTTTCGCTTAAGTATGCTGACGTTCTTACGCCAAGCGATTGAAACGCATGAAGCTGCGATCTATGAGGCATTAAAACAAGATCTTAATAAAGGACAGCATGATGCTTTTACGACGGAAATCGGTTTCGTTTATGGAGAAATTCAACGGATGGAGCGACAACTCCGTCGACTGGCACGCCCGAAGCGTGTCGCAACACCGCTTCTGCATATCGGATCGAAAAGTGAAATCCAGTACGAACCCTATGGCAACGTTCTTGTCATCGCACCATGGAACTATCCTTTCCAGCTGGCACTTGCTCCGGTCATTGGTGCGATTGCGGCGGGGAATACGGTCGTCCTTAAACCATCCGAGCTGACACCGAATGTCTCTCGTGTATTACGAGAAGTCTTTGAAACGGCATTCCATGAACGATTCGGAATCGTTATAGAAGGAGATGCTGAAGTCAGTAGCGCCTTATTAAACGAACGTTTTGATTATATCTTCTTTACGGGTTCCACACGCGTCGGAAAAATCGTGCATCAGGCTGCGGCGAAGCATTTGACGCCGGTCACACTTGAACTGGGTGGAAAATCACCGACGATCGTTCACAAGGATGCGGATCTTCGTCTAGCGGCGAAGCGGATCGCATGGGGAAAATGGCTGAATGCCGGACAGACATGTATTGCACCGGATTACGTATTAATCCATGAAGACGTCAAAGAACGTTTCTTGCAGTTGATTGAAGAAGAAGCCTTCAAACAGTATGGGAATGGCGTCGGTGTCTTATCCTACGTCAAAATCGTATCGGACGATCATCTGAATCGTCTCAGCAGTTACTTGTCGCAAGGGACGATTGAATTCGGTGGACAAGTCGATCCGGAAACGCGCAAGATGGCGCCGACCGTCATGACGAATGTAGCGGTGGATGCTCCATTGATGCAAGACGAAATCTTCGGACCGATCCTGCCGGTGTTGACCTACCGTGAAATCGAAGAAGTCATCGCGTTCGTCAATGAGCGTGACAAACCGCTTGCACTTTATCTGTTCACAGAGAACAAAGCCGTCGAACATCGTATCCTTGAACGGATTTCATTCGGTGGCGGATGTGTCAACGATACATTGATGCACGTCGCACAGCATCATTTACCATTTGGTGGAGTCGGGGCGAGTGGCATGGGTGGATATCATGGCAAGTATAGTTTCGAGACGTTCAGCCACCGTAAAGGAATCGTCAAAAACACGACGGCGTTTGATTTACCTTTCCGCTACATGCGAACAAATAGCAATTCCAAATGGATGCGCTTTTTGTTATGATGAGCTGTGATTAATTGACTTAAGAAGGAGCTCTTCACTTGAAAGATCAAGTAAAACAGTGGATCAAACGAACAGGTTTTATTGAATACGGTCTACAGACCGTCATGAAAGTCTTTACATGGTTTCCACAAAAACGAAATCGAGTCCTTTTCGAGAGTTTTCTCGGAAAACAATATAGTGACAGTCCGCGCGCCATCTACGAATTGATGAGTACGATGCATCCGGAGTGTGAGTTGATTTTTAGTAAACAACGAGGTGTTACGTTTCCACCAGACGTCAAGACAGTAGATCGGTTGACATTTCGCTGGATTTATTTGCTCGCGACATCACGGGTCTGGGTATCAAACAGTCGGTTACCGGGTTGGTTGATCAAACCGAAAAAAACGTATTATCTCCAAACATGGCACGGCACACCGCTCAAAAAGCTCGCGCTTGATATGGATGATGTCCAAATGGCGAATACGACGACTGAGCGGTACAAGCAAGGATTTAAGCAGGAGACTGCAAAATGGTCCGGCTTAATTTCTCCGAATGCCTATTCTAGTTCAATTTTTCGACGGGCATTTGCTTTTGAAGGTGAGATGCTAGAAATTGGATACCCTCGAAATGATATATTTTATCAAGAGGCACGGCATGCTAAAATCAAAGAAACGGTTTATCGCCACTATGAGATTGATTCTTCGAAAAAAGTCTTGCTGTATGCACCTACTTGGCGAGATAATGCGTTCGAAGGTCAAGGGAAATATTCATTTGAGCTGCCCTTTTCGTTGGAGGAATTTGAAAAGCGATTTGGGGATGAATATGTTCTGCTTATCCGAATGCACTATTTAGTCGGAAGTCGTCTCGACGTCACTGCTTATCCATCCGTTCGAAATACATCGGACTACCCGGATATCGCGGAGCTATATATGGCGTCAGACGCTTTGATCACGGATTATTCTTCTGTCATGTTCGATTTTGCGCATTTATCGCGTCCGATTTTGTTCTATACGTATGACTTAGAACATTATCGCGATCAGTTGCGCGGATTTTACTTCGATTTTGAACAGGAGGCACCGGGACCATTATTATCCACTGAAACAGCACTATTTGAAGAATTGAATCAGTTGGATGATTGGCACACACGGTATGCATCAGCATTCCGAGCGTTCCAAGAGACGTATTGTCAATGGGATGATGGGCAGGCTTCAGAACGGGCGATGAAGACGATCATAAAGAGAATTTACGGATAAAAGGGAGAGCAAAATCATGAAGAAGGTTATTACGTACGGAACATTTGATTTATTGCACTGGGGTCACATCAACATCTTAAAACGTGCAAAAGAGATGGGCGATTACCTCATCGTCGCGATTTCGACAGACGAATTCAATCGTTTGAAACATAAACAGTCTTACCACAACTTCGAGAATCGGAAGATGATCCTTGAAGCCATCCGTTATGTGGATGAAGTCATTCCAGAAAACAGTTGGGATCAAAAAGTAGAAGATGTGCAAAAACATGATGTTGATCTCTTCGTCATGGGTGACGACTGGAAAGGTGAGTTCGACTTCTTGAAAGAGCACTGTGAAGTCGTTTACCTCAGCCGGACTGAAGGCATCTCTACAAGCCAGATTAAAACGGAATTAGCTTCGAAGTGATTGAAGAGGAGACCACACGATTGAAGTGCGGTCTTTCTTCGTAGAAGGGCAGGATGAAAGTGGTTAGAGAAGGAATCGTATGGGTCTATTTATTGTTGTTTCGTATTTGTTATGGTGTCTTTCGATGGTTACCGCTTCGATCAGTCACTTTGTTTTGGATGACGTATGGTGATAACGCAAAACCTGTTAATGATCGCTTAGCGCAGGAATTGCCAAGTGAGAAACGGTATCTTGTATATGATCATCATTTCATGAAGCAGCCGGATCTGTGGAAGTCAGATCGGACTCTTCGATTTCGTCGTTTACGATTCGTTCGACTGGCGTATTTGCTTGCGACCTCCCGGACGGTCTTCGTCGATAATTATGTCGCAGAGTTCAGTGTCGCAACAACGCGACGAGGAGCACGACGTATCCAGCTATGGCACGCGGCAGGAACATTAAAGCAATTTGGACTGACCTCTTCAAAAAGTCTGTTCGTATCGGAACGAGTACGTAATCGATTTCGACGTGTTTATCAGGAATATGGCGATTTCATCGTACCGGGAATGCGCTGTGCGACACAGTTCATGACACCACACGACTTAAAACGATCCCATTTTAAACCATTCGGCATGCCACGAACGGACTATTGGTTTGATGAGGAGCAACGAAAGCAGAAAACACTGGAATTAAGAAAACAATACGCAAAGACTGACCGTCGGATCTTATTGTATGCACCGACATACCGGGAATACAAAGGGACAGAAGATCATACGATTCAACAGTTCGAACAACTTGCTCAAGCGGGATGGACGATTCTCGTTAAATTACATCCGACGATTCGAGCTCTTTCTACCTATCGTTCTAGCCATATCCATCTTCTAGACGATACGTATCAGATCAATGATTACTTGCTGATCACAGATGTTCTCGTAACTGATTATTCTTCCATTCCATTTGAAAGCTGTCTCCTCAACATTCCGGCGTTCTTGTATACACCGGACATTGACACATACCGACAACTACCAGGGCTCGTTGATCAATATCCGAAACCGCTACCTGTCCGACAGACTGAACGGATGGAGCAGTTGATGGAGTGGATCATGTCTGATGTGATACTTGAAGAATGTCGTCAACACATGCAGAAGTTCCAACAGAACTGGTACGATCAGACACCCGGTCAAGCAGTCAATCGAATTGTTCATCATTACTATGGTATAAATCCATGACATCACTCCTGACGATTTCTTTTGTATTCTTAAAAGTAGTCGTCAGGTAATTTTAAAAATAATAATGTGAAATGTTGAACAAAGTTTGACAATCTTTTGAAAATCCATTCTTTTGGACTGTGATGTTCTATACTAAAAGCAGAAGAAGAGGAGAGGAGAAATGGATATGCTAACTTGTGGAACGACGGAAGCCAATACGTTCGTCTTATCACCTGAGACAAGAACGTTACTGGAGAGCTTCATGACGGAAACGACGTTCAAAAAGGATTCCATCGTCTGTTGGGAAGGGGAATTGAACGACAAGTTGTTTTATGTGAAACAAGGAGGCGTCAAACTATCGAAGTTGACGAAAAAGGGCAGTCCATTACTCATGTTTTTATACTTCAAAGGGGATTTGTTTGGTGAATTTGATGTAGGAGAAGCTTTTCCGAGCTCCTACAGTATTGAAACGATGGAAGATAGCATCATCGGATTCTTATCAAAAAATCAATTAGAAGAGCTCATGAAAAAAGACGGTGCCTTTGCGCTTGAAATCATGCGGTGGCAAGCATTAATGCGGAAGCAAACGGAAACGAAATTACGTGACTTACTACTGTTTGGAAAACCAGGGGCATTAGCTTCGACGTTACTTCGCCTGATTGCGATGGAAGGGGAACAGGTGGGAGAAGCTTATCGTCTTGCGAAGCGACCATCCGACGGTGAATTTGGTCAATTGATTGGTGCACCACGTGAAACTGTTAATCGTATGTTTTCTCAGTGGAAAAAAGAAGGGGTCATTTCGATGACAGCAAAAGAAATCATCATTCACAATCCGCAATATTTACGGGATCTGTGTCATTGTGAAGGGTGCCCGGCAGGTGTTTGTCGAATTTAATCGATAGTATGCGAACAATTCGAACGTGAAGCAGTTTTTTCTGTCTCATGTTGGAATTGTTTTTTTTTTGTATAGAAGTAGCACTTTCCTCGCTTGTTCAGATGTGAACTTTCTGTGTGTTTTTAGAAAGAAAACTGCGGAATTTTCATATTTAAAGTGATATTTATCACAGTTTCCAGACTTGCTGAATTCTTACAATAAAGACAAGTTCAAAGCAGGAGAGGAGAAATCACCATGAGCCAAAAAACAGAATCGAACCTAAAAGGAACATTCGTTGCCGTTCTGATCGTGGCAGGTGTCATCATCGGGATGTGGAGCTCAATCTTTCTATTATTCATATCACGTTAAGGGGGAGTCACGATGCATATTCATCGTCTAGAAAAAATCTGGCTGGTCTTTGGATCAGCGATGCTAGCGGTTTTCTTGATCATCATCGGCGTATCCGCTTTTGCATCCGGGAATCAACCGCCATCCGATGCGACATTGATTGATCCGACGAAAGTCGATCAAACTAAGCCATTTGATAAGCCAGGACTAAAGAAGATTGATGACAACCGATATGAAGCGGTCATCGTTTCACAAGCTTTTCAGTTTACACCAAAAGATATGGTCATACCTAAAGGAGCGACAGTCGATTTTCTCGTGACATCGAAGGACGTCGTTCATGGATTTGAAATCGTTAAGACGAACGTCAACATGATGGTCGTTCCCGGACATATTAATTCGATTGAGTATACGTTCAAGGAAGCTGGCGAGTATCTCGTCGTCTGTAATGAATACTGTGGAAATGCTCATCATATGATGACAACCAAAATCAAGGTGGTGGAATAAGATGAATGCCATTTCAAAAAAACTACGACAGTTCGAGATGGAACGTGGTTTACCGGCTACCGTCATCGGAATCAAGGAAGCAAAACTGGCCTTCGCACATGTCAGTTTTTCACTTGTCGCTTTATTGATTGGTGGTCTATGTGGATTACTACAAACGATGGTACGAACAGGTGCCATTCCAGAGATTGCTGGAATCGGATATTATGAGCTTCTGACTGCACACGGGTTGATGCTTGCGATCGTCTTTACGACATTATTCATTTTTGGATTATTGTTTTCATTTTTAGGTCAATCATTCGGACGCTTCGAAGAGTTTCCTCGACGTCTTGGATGGGTCGGATTTTGGTTCATGATCCTTGGTGTCGTCCTCGTCACGTGGATGGTACTTGCAGGTGAAGCTTCCGTCCTCTATACATTCTATGCACCACTCAAGGCACACCCTGTATTTTATATCGGACTCGTCATCTTCGTCGTCGGAACATGGATCGCGTCTGGTGCCATGTTCCGCATGTATGCTGATTACAAGCGGGAACATCCTGGCGTTCATCCACCGCTTCAAGCGTACATGAGCATCATGACTGCCTTGTTATGGGTCGTTGCGACACTCGGCGTAGCGGCAACGATTCTCTTTCAGTTACTTCCCTTATCCCTCGGTTGGACAGATAAGGTCGGAATCGAGCTATCCCGGACGCTATTTTGGTACTTTGGTCATCCACTCGTCTATTTCTGGTTGTTACCTGCCTACATCGTCTGGTATACGGTCATTCCGAAAATCGTTGGTGGCAAGATTTTTTCTGACGCGTTAGCACGTATGTCATTTTTATTATTCCTACTCTTTTCCTTCCCGGTTGGTTTTCACCATCAATTGTTAGAGCCAGGGATTTCAGCATTTTGGAAATATGTCCAAGTCGTCTTGACATTCCTCGTCATCATCCCATCATTGATGACAGCCTTCTCCATGTTTGCGACATTCGAGTTAGCGGGACGCCGTAAGGGAGCAACTGGCATATTTGGTTGGGTAAAGAAAATGCCGTATCGTGATGTTCGTTTTCTTGCACCGTTCATCGGGATGTTATTCTTCATTCCAGCAGGTGCAGGTGGTGTCATTAATGCGTCCCATCAACTAAATATCATCGTTCACAATACATTATGGGTCACTGGACACTTTCACATCACGGTCGGTGCGGCTGTCGCACTAACGTTCTTCGGAACAGCGTACTGGCTTGTTCCACTCTTACGTGGTCGGACGTTGACGCCGGCAATGAATCGTCTCGGACTTGTTCAAACGGCTGCCTGGACGATCGGAATGCTCTTCATGTCGACGGCGATGCATATCTCAGGTCTACTCGGTAATCCAAGACGGACCGGTCCGGCAACTTATTTCAAAGATTCAATCGTCGCCGACTGGATTCCGTATCATGTTGCAATGGCGATCGGTGGAACGATTTTATTCATCTCGATTCTGCTATTCCTCTATGCGATGTTCCAACTTGCTTTCCGGGCACCGAAGGGAAAAGAAGAATTTCCGATTGCTGAAACAGAAGAAAAGGCGATGGCAACACCACTCTTCTTTGAAAATTGGAAGCTATGGATTTTCGTGACGTTCGCTTTGATTGCGTTTGCCTATACGGTACCGATTTGGCATATGATTGAAAATGCCCCTCCAGGAGCTCCCGGATGGAGACTCTGGTAAGACAGTGAAAAACCCCGAATCGTCTCTAAATAGGAGACGATTCGGGGTTCTTTGCGTGAGCTTAAGGAATAAGTAATGAAGGGCTAAATCTTATTTGACGAGATTATGCTTGAAGGCATAGACGACAGCTTGTGTACGGTCTACGACATCGAGTTTCGATAAGATGTTCGAGACGTGTGTCTTAACGGTTTTTAAGGAAATGAATAATTCGTCTGCGATTTCTTGGTTCGCCATACCACGAGCCATCAATTGAAGAACTTCCTGCTCACGTTCCGTCAAATCATCATGCAAGTGTGTCGTAGGACGACGAAGACGTTCCATCATTTTACCGGTCACTTGTGCTGCCATGACCGATTGACCGTTTGCCGTCTTGCGAATCGCTTCTGCAATATCAAAGGCGCTAGCGGTCTTTAAAACATAACTCATCGCACCCGCTTCAATGACAGGATAGACTTTCTCGTCATCAAGAAAACTCGTCACGACGAGAATTTTTGCTTCCGGCCAGTCTTTGCGAATCAGTCGTGTTCCTTCGACGCCATCAACTGGCTCCATCACTAAATCCATCAAAATGACATCCGGTCGATGTTCAAGCGCAAGAAAGGCTCCTGCTTGACCATCCGACGCTTCGGCGACGACCTCGATGTCTGGTTGTGTGGAAAGGAAAGCAGACACACCGGCCCGGACCATCTCATGATCATCTACTAATAATACGCGTATCATACTTGCACCATCCGATCTTTTCTAAGTTTGACTTCGATTTGGGTTCCTTGTCCTGGAACACTGACGAGACGAATCGTTCCGCCCATCTCAGCCGTCCGTTCCCGCATCGAATTAATGCCATAAGAGGCAAGTTTCTTTTCATCAACGACGAATCCGACACCATCATCATTCATGCTCAGAATGATCGTTTCGTTGAATTGTCGAAGTTCAATATCCATATGAGACGCTTTCGCGTGACGTAATGCATTCGTCAATCCTTCTTGAACGATCCGGAATAACTCGTTTTCAATTTGTCGTGGCAGTGACATCTCTTCTAACTTCCAACTTAATTGTGTGGACTGCTTTCTAGATAATTCTTCGAGCAATTGAGAAAGTCCTTGTTGTAACGTCATCCCTTCAAGTTCGACGGGGCGAAGTTGAAGTAAGAGTGAGCGCATTTCAGACTGTGCCGTTTGTGCCATCGTCTCGACCATCTCGATTTGTTTGGCGGCAGCTTCAGGTTGAGACAGAATCGTCTGTTTGGCTGCTGTTGTCATCATGGAAATGGCATAAAGCTGTTGCGAAACGGAGTCATGTAAATCACGTGCGAGTCGCTTTCGTTCTTCCGTAACGGCTTGAACTCTTACTTGTTCAACATGTTGCGGACGCGTGCTGATCTTTTGGACGGTTTCGACTTGTTCGTCGATACGTTTTCCGATCCGCGATAAGCGTGTCAACGTATGGAAGTAGGGACCGGGAACGATTGTCACATCTTTTCCTTGTTCCAGTTCAATGATGGCAGTCGTGACACGTTTGAAGTCACGTCGCAAGAAAAAGTAATGCATGCTACCGATGGCAAGGGGTAGTAATAACGAGAGTCCGATGACGAGTAGAAGGACAGGGAAATCTTGTTGACGGACGAACAAGACATGCCAATCGACTTGTCGCGTACTTAAGAATAACAACGTCGTCATGACGGCTGTCAAAAAGCCCGTCATGACTTGGAGTGCAATGACACCAAGCGGGAATTGATCACGCTTCATATCGAAGACACCTCCACGTTGCCAATACCGAGCATGACATGAATACGAACCTTCCGTGTCGCTTCACCGTATTCCGGTGCTCGGAATTGAATACGTCGATTAAAGAAGGTTGGAATCCGGCGGATGTCCGTCTTG
Source organism: Exiguobacterium sp. ZWU0009 (assembly GCF_000798935.2). NCBI lineage: Bacteria > Bacillati > Bacillota > Bacilli > Caryophanales > Exiguobacterium > Exiguobacterium sp. ZWU0009. The sequence continues at coordinate 655,225 of NZ_CP018057.1, forward strand.
ACGCTTCCGAAGCCGATTGAGGTATCAAGCGTATAGTCATAGCCGGACGGTAAAAGAATCCGAACGTCTCCGACGACACCACTGACGACGATTAATGTCTCACCTTCCGGAACGTAAGCGTGTGTCAAATCGATTTCTAAATCCTTGACGATGAACTGTTCGCTCAAATCCTGTAAGACGTATGGTGCATCGGCTTGGGTTGAGAAGGAGTAAGCCGGTTGAATCTTGATGCCTTCTTCTTCATATTGATGCGGGGCAATCCGTGAAAACAAAAATTCTCGGACGGAATGCCGTGTTACGAGAATAATCCCAAGATAGAGCAAAATTCCGGCAATGACAAAACCGATGGCAGCCGAACTAAGGACGACGCCAGCAAGAATGATCGTACCGACGATGTAGAAGAGAATCGCTAATTTTTCATGATTGCGTCGTCGGAAATGAATCCCGACATAGTACAGCAGGAACGGAAATAAGACACCAAACAATACATTTCCTGCACCGGACAATAGGTCATAGAACAGACCGAGGGCGAACAGGATCGATACGTAACCGACCAGTTGTTTCGTACTTAATCGTCGCACGATCAATCTCCTTTCTAACATGACAAAGGGAGGCATACGCCTCCTTCGTCATTGACTGCTTATTGGTGAATGCGGCGCTCGAGTTCAGCGATACGCGCATCGATATCATCTTCATCAACGGCTGGTTGTTTTGCCTCAGGCTCTTCTGCCGTAAACGGATGTGCTTCTTCTTTTATAGTAGCATTTGGTTCGCGATCTAGCACCTGGTTCATCTTGTTTTTTAAGTTTGAGACGTTTTCGCGCATCATCCATTCGTACCGTTTGTTCTGTAAATCTTCGAGCTTTAACTTCAACTCGAGAGCTTCACGTTCCAATTCGTTCAACTCGCGTTTCGTCTCAGCGACGAGTTCTTCGAAGAACCGGTATTGCTCCCCGTAATGTTTCGATTCGATGGCTGCGCGCTCAGCCAGTTGTTGTTCACCGGCTTCATTTGCGATCTCAACTTGCTTGAAGCGTTTATCGGCTAAATCCTTCGCTTCTTCTTGTTTATGCGTTAATTCTTGCAGTAATGTCCGTTGACGCTCGAGTAGTCGATCGATTTCTTTTAAATCAGCTTCTGTAGATCGAATATGACGAACGAGCTTTTTAGCAGGTACTTCGCCCTGTTCGGCTGCCTTTTTAACTTCTGTCATCATTTGTGTTGCAAAATCGTTGAGTTGATCAAATACATTTTTCATGAAAAATTCCTCCTTAGAAGTGGCGAATGCTATCGGGTCATACCTTTTGATTTGATTAGAAACGTTTTTCGTCTAAGTCTTTCCAGTCTGCTTCGAAATGTGTCGTTGATGTACGGCGACGGTTAAAGAGATCCTGGACATTAACACGTTGTAGCTTCATACGCATGTAACCGACGTACAATGCGATGGCTGCTGCGATTCCGATAACTGCCCAGATGTTCGAGAGGGCAAGTCCGATTCCGATGGCTGCTAGGAATCCGAAACCGAGTTTCGCTGGCCATTTGTTCGATTGCATGAACTTACTGATCGAATAGAACGCGAGTAACGCCCCTAAGCCAAGTCCGATCATGTGCGGTAATGTTCCGATGACAACGGCAAGTAATGCCAGTCCAGCGAGAATCATCACCAGTTGTTTTCCTTTCGATTGCTTCATGAGGAAGCCTCCCTTGTGTTGATACCTTTATGATACGGGAGTCCTTCTGTTCTGACGACGCTCTTTGGACCGTATTTGCTCTCGGGCTTAAGGCGGAGAGAAGGTCTGACTTCGAGGGAAGCGCTGTCAGAACCATTGATTGATATGGTATTCTATAAAGGAATCGAACTGAGAGGAGTGATGTTGATGAGTGCAACAATCAACGTAAAACAAGTAACATGTGTCGGAAACCAGGGAGGGGTTTCCCTCCCTTAAATCAGAGGAGGAAACCATTTGAACGAATGGGGTACACCACCTGTCTACGAAACGACAGGAACAGAACGATTAGGACGGATTATAGCTGTCTATCAAACACACTATCGTGTTATGACGGAAACAGGAGAGTCGCTCAGCGAGCTGTCTGGTAAGTTACGTTTCCAATCGGGAACAAAAGCTGAATTGCCAGCGGTCGGGGACTGGATCATCCAAACAGAGCGAGAGCCAGGCAAAGGACGAATCGAACGTGTCTTGCCACGATCTTCTCAATTTTCCCGAAAAGCGGCAGGAACGGAAACCGAGGAACAAATCATCTGCGCAAATGTCGACGTCGCCTTGCTTGTCATGGCTTTTGGACATGACTTCAACGTCCGTCGACTGGAACGCTATTTAACGGTTGCTTGGGATGCAGGGGTGACACCAATCATCGTCCTGACGAAAAAAAGTTTGATGCCGTCGATTGAAACGGAACTGCAGGCTGTCGAAGCGATTGCGTTCGGAACACCAATCCTTGCCGTTGATTCCTTGACGGGTGACGGATTAGAGGTGTTGCGTGAACAGTTACAAATCAAGCAAACGATCGTGTTAGTTGGATCGTCCGGCGTCGGGAAGTCGACACTCGTCAATGCTTTAGCTGGAGAACAGTTAATGGAGACGGGGGGCGTACGAGAAGACGATGAACGCGGACGTCACACGACGACGCATCGCGAACTGAAACGACTATCGAACGGTCTATTGCTTGTTGATACACCGGGGATGAGAGAATTGGCCTTATGGGATGGAAGTGACGGTTTATCGTCGACTTTTTCCGATATTGAGGAGCTTGCTGAAAACTGTCGTTTCCGAGACTGTGAACATGAAAAGGAACCGGGCTGTGCCGTTCGGACAGCTTTAGAAGATGGTACACTAACTGCTGAGCGCTGGAACAGCTTCGTCAAGCTAAAACGAGAAATCGCTTATGCGGAACGCAAGCAAAATGTGGCGTTGCAGGCGGCAGAGAAGGAAAAGTGGAAAAAAATCCACAAGCAGGCCCAAGCGCATACGAAAGTGAAGTATCAAAAGCGATAATACGACTGAAATATGAAAAGCATCTGCAACGGAAAAAGGAGTCTCTTTTTCTATGCAGATGCTTTTTCTCGTTATTCTTTTGAAAGTGATTCATTCGTTTCTGTATTGAACGGAACGTTACCCGTCAAAGCATCAAGACGGTGTAAGTCGGATTGAATCGCTTCAGGGTCACTTCGGCGAGCGTTTCGTACCGTGGCAGTTCCGACCGAATGATCGTTGAATCCAGTCGTTAAATCAAACGTCCGATTCGACAGCCGATCGGTGAAATAGCGATCGTGAGAGACGAAGAGGAGCTCACCAGGGAAGACATCGAGAGCGGCTTCGATTTGTTCACGAGTCGCAAGATCCAAATAGTTCGTTGGCTCGTCGAGAATAAGCAAGTGAGCACCAGAAAAATACAGGCGTAAGAAAGCGATCCGACATTTCTCGCCCATACTAGCGTCGGAAATCGACCGGTAAACATCATCGCGACGGAATAAAAAACAGGCGAGCAACGTCCGAGCGTCCGTTTCACTCATTGTGCCATACTCAAGTAATGCCTCTAACAACGTACCAGATGTCGGTAAGTGGGAAAGGGCTTGTGAAAAATAGTCAGTCTTCAATCGAGGATGACGGATTACATTCCCTTGATTAGGGACATACTCGCCCTCGATGAGACGCAGTAAGGTCGATTTCCCGCTTCCATTCGGTCCGATGACAGCAATTCGGTCGCCACGTTCTACCGTAAACGAAACATCGTTTAGGATTAGTGTTGTCTCATGCATGAATGAGACACGTTCGAACGAAATCAGTCGTTTCGCACGAATCGCTTCATGTTCGAATGCGACGTGAACAGTCGGTGCAACCTGTGGTTTTTGTACACGATCCTCGAGTAGACGCTCGAGTTGCTGCTCTTTTGCCTTGACCTTCGTCGCATGTTTAGCAGCCTTCTTTTTCGCATAGGGATCCCGTTCACTCGCTTGATTCGTGGCTTTTTGATGCCATTGCCGGTATCCTTGAATCATGCGTGTCAGCTCTTTACGTGTACGTTCTTGTTTTTCATACGCTCGTTGTTGCGACAGAACTTGATGTTCTTTTTGTTCTTTATAGGACTGGTAGTTTCCGCTGTATCGCGTTGCCCCTGATTCGGATAATTCAATGACGGCATCAGCCGTTGCGTCGATGAAGAATCGTTCGTGTGAGACGTAGAGAATCGAGGTCCGTGACATGTTGACCCATTCCGTGAGCCACTCGAGTGTCTCTTGATCCAGATGATTCGTCGGTTCATCGAGAATGATGAAATCAGGTCGTGACAGAAGCAGACAGGCAAGTTGGAGGCGCGTCTGTTCACCGCCGCTTAAACTGGATGCATTATGTGTCCAGAGCGCTTCCTCTAATTTGACTTCTTTTAAGACGCGTGCTGCATCTGCTTCAAGCGAGAAGGCGTCCTGATCGAGTGCTTGTTGATAGATCGTCAAGTCACCATTCATGGCATTAGCGCGAAGTTGATAACGAACCGCATCCGCTCGTTTGACGACATCAAGAACGGTGTGATCGCCCGCTACGAAGTGTTGTGATAGTAGACCGAGTTTTTTGTAATGACGCTTGATCGAACCGTCAGTCGGCTGAAGTTGGTCAGCGATCAAGTGTAACAGTGTCGTTTTTCCGATGCCGTTCGGACCGATTAAGGCGACATGTTCACCGGTATGAATATGAAAAGAAACGTCCGAGAAAAGACGTCGTTCGTCGTAGTCCATCGATAGGTGTTGGATCGTAAGTGTTTCAGTAGGCATAAAAGCAGCTCCTTTAGTGTTCATTTCCGATAAGATGAAATGAAAAACACACCATCCGAAGCGAGCGGATGGTGTGCCGGAGTGTAACTCAAAGAAGGTGCTGGCCAGAGGTTGGTCACACCGAAAAAGAGCAGACTCGTAGCGTCAGACATCCGCAACTGCATTGCGAAAGAGATGATTTCATTCATCAAGCGACGTGTACGAGTGATTGCTTCATTTCGGTGTTGTACCTCCTGTTCATAGTCTATGACGTCATTGTAACAAAATGGAAACGTTAACACAAGTACGATTCAAGTAGGGTTTGCGCATTATCCGTTTCTTCTGGTGAAGGGGGAAGCACATCAGTTAACGGATATGCAAGACCGAGGTTTTCCCACTTATAGACACCGAGTTGATGATACGGGAGTACTTCGACGCGTTCGACGTTTCCGAGCGTCCGGATGAACTCGCCGGTCTGACGGAGGAAATGTTCCGACATCGTAATACCTGGAACGAGGACGTGACGAATCCAGACGGGAATGTTTCGCTCGGCTAGGCGTTTTGCGAAAGCGAGTGTATTGGCGTTACTCCGTCCAGTCAATACACGACAAGCAGCATCGTCGATATGTTTGATATCGAGCAGTACCAGATCCGTCGCATCGAGAATGGCGTCGATGTTTTTCGGGACGACGGATCCCGCGGTATCGATGACCGTATGCAGTCCATGTCGTTTTGCTTCTGTTAAAGCAGCCTCCAAGAATTCTGGCTGAGCGAGCGGTTCACCTCCAGAGAAGGTGATTCCGCCACCCGTTGCCTCGAAAAAGGAGCGATAGCTGATCGCTTCTTTTACGACTTCGTCTGCTGAGACACGCCGTCCGCAACCGAACTCCCATGTATCCACGTTATGACAGTATTGACACCGTAATGGACATCCTTGCGTAAAGACGATGAATCGAATGCCAGGACCATCGACTGTTCCACATGATTCAACGGAATGGATCATACCATAGGTCATCTTGCTCACTTCCTTTCACATACTACACATCATTTTAGAGAGAACCGTGGAACGTTCGATTAATGACATCGATCTGTTGTTCGCGCGTCAGTTTAATGAAGTTCACGGCATAACCGGATACCCGAATCGTTAACTGCGGATATTGTTCTGGATGCTCCATAGCATCGAGTAACGTCTCACGGTCAAAGACGTTGACATTCAAATGGTGTCCTTTTGAAGTCGTACCACCCATATATCCGTCAAGTAATCCGACCGTATTGCGAATACGTGTGGTCTCATCCTTACCAAGTGCTTTTGGCACGATCGAGAACGTGTAGGAGATACCGTCGAGCGCATGCTCATATGGTAATTTTCCGACAGATGTCAGTGCGGCGACAGCTCCTCTAGTGTCACGTCCGTGCATCGGGTTAGCACCCGGTGCAAATGGTTCACCCGCACGGCGTCCATCTGGCGTATTTCCTGTCTTTTTACCGTAGACGACGTTTGAAGTGATCGTTAGGACAGACTGTGTCGGAAGCGCATTGCGATACGTTGGATGTTTACGGATTTTCTCCATGAACAGCGTCACGAGATCAACTGCCATCTGATCGACCCGTTCATCGTTATTTCCGAACTTCGGAAACTCGCCTTCGATCTTGAAATCAACTGCAATCCCATCCGCATCTCGGATCGGACGGACTGTTGCGTAACGGATGGCGGATAGACTGTCAGCGACGACCGATAAACCAGCGATACCGCATGCCATCGTCCGTAAGATTTCCGGATCGTGTAACGCCATCTCAATCCGTTCGTAACTGTATTTATCATGCATGTAATGGATGACATTCAGTGTGTTAACGTACAGTTCTGCGAGCCAATCGAGTTGACGATCATAAGCCGCCATGACGGTTTCGTAATCGAGTACTTCATCAAGCATCAATGGACTTGCGGGGGCGACTTGAATTTTGAGCTTCTCGTCCATTCCGCCATTAATTGTATAGAGTAATGCTTTTGCCAGGTTTGCTCGCGCACCGAAGAACTGCATCTGTTTCCCAATCTTCATCGCGGAGACACAACAAGCGATGCCGTAATCATCTCCATAAACCGGTAACATCAAATCATCGTTTTCATATTGAATCGAGCTTGAAACGATCGACATCTTCGCACAGAATTCCTTGAATCCGCGTGGAAGCTGAGTAGACCAGAGAACGGTTAGATTCGGTTCCGGTGCCGGACCAAGTGTCGAGAGTGTGTGTAAGAAGCGGAATGAACTTTTCGTGACGTTTGATCGCCCATCTTCACTCATTCCACCAATGGATTCCGTTACCCACGTCGGGTCACCCGAGAAGAGATCATTATAGTCCGGTGTCCGTAAGAATTTGACGATCCGAAGCTTCATGACGAAATGATCGACGAGTTCTTGTGCAGTCTCTTCCGTCAAGCGACCAGCCGCAAGATCACGTTCGACATAAATATCAAGGAACGTCGAGACTCGACCGAGTGACATGGCTGCCCCGTTTTGCTCCTTGATGGCAGCAAGATAGGCAAGATAGACCCACTGGAATGCTTCTTGTGCTGTTTCTGCAGGGCGGGAGAGATCGAAACCATAACGAGCTCCAAGCTCGGTCAATTCCGTTAATGCGCGCAACTGTTCATTCATCTCTTCACGGTCGCGAATCATCGATTCAGATAAGAATCCGCCACGTGCCTTTAAATCCTTCTTACGTTCTTCGATCAAGCGTGCCGTTCCGTACAAAGCAACACGACGATAGTCACCGATGATCCGTCCGCGACCATAAGCATCAGGTAATCCGGTGATAATGCCGGCTTTACGTGCAGCGCGCATCTCAGGGGTATAGGCATCGAAAACCCCTTGGTTATGTGTCTTCCGGTACTCGCTGAAAGTTTTCGTGACGGTCTCGTCTGCTTCAAAGCCATACGCAGCTAGGGCATCATTCACCATCCGAATCCCACCGTTCGGATGAATCGAACGTTTAAACGGTTCGTCAGTCTGTAAGCCAACGATTTTTTCAAGTGAGCGATTCAGATACCCTGCATCATGCGAGAGGATCGTTGATGGTGTTTTAGCATCGACGGCATACACACCACCACGTTGTCGTTCTTCATTCGTCAGCTGTAGAATTTGTTGCCAAAGCCGTTCCGTTGCTTGCGTCGGACCGACTAAAAAGTGATCATCTCCTGTATATTCCGTGCGATTGAGTCGGATGAAGTCTGCGACATCGATCGTCTTTACCCATTCACCAGACGTAAAGTTCGTCCAAGCACTCGTTTTTTCTAATAACATGGATACCACTCCTTTAATATTGAGCTAATCATCAGTTCCTTATGTGAATAGTGTAACAAAAGGAAGGGCTGATTCCCTTTACGTTCATGTGAATGTTTTAACAAGTGAACAAACGTTGATATGACGGGCTTTCTTTATTTCTGTATTCATATGAAAATAGTTTTAAAAAAACAGTTTTAGATTGCTAATTCAAGGTTTTTTGGAAACTGTATGAGTTGTTTTGAAAAAGATTCACTAGAACAGTTGAAACTGTGAGGAATGTCACGCTACGGTGCCTTGTATTTTTAAGACGTATCGTTGACAATGAAAAAGGGAATATAGAACGTGGAGGTGTGCCAAATGGAGTATGTATCATTAACACAACAAGGAGAGTATCAGTCAGGAGACTGGGTCTCGCTGAAAATCGGATCGGACGGTTCAACGCGAACGGGAATGATCACGGAATTCGAAAATGATGGATTCTGGATTCGGTTTGAAGACGATTTTGATTATGAAGACTTTATCGGCTATGATGAATCGTATTGGATTGCGCTTGTTCGTCGTCCGGTTGACGTAAAAGCGACGTATGCGAGTCTTGCGGAGTACCCGGCACTCGCTGCAGAATTACAGGATCGTGTCATCCAAGGGTTCGAAATTTTAGAAGAAGAAGCCGGTGAAAGCGAGATTCGATTCCACATTCGATTGCTCGACGCAGGAAATGAATATACACAGACATTACGGGGATACCGTGATGCATCAGGAGATCATGTCGAATACGTAACGGCATGATGGAATTAAGAGAGTAGGAGAAATCGTTATGAATTTTACAAAACCATTTTTACAGGAAGCATGGGAACGCGCACGCTTTACGGAGTTGATGCCTGTTCAAGAACAAGCGATTCCGTTGTTGCGCGAAGGAAAAGATGTCCTGGCGGAAGCGCCGACAGGAACAGGGAAGACGCTTGCCTATGTCATTCCAGCTTTAGAAAAGATTGAAGTAGAAGAACCACACGTGCAAGTCGTGATCACGGCACCAACACGGGAACTCGTCATGCAAATTCATCAAGTCATTCAATTGTTTGCTCAAGGAAGTGGGATCAAATCCGGTGCATTCATTGGTGGAGTTGAATTAAAACGGCAATATGAACGATTGAAGAAAAAACCGCAAATCATCGTCGGAACACCTGGGCGTCTCGTTGAGTTGATTGATTCGAAGAAGTTGAAGATGCATAAGGTGAAATTGATCGTCTTGGACGAAGCGGATCAAATCTATGAGAGTGGTATGAGTGACTCGGCGACGCGGATCGCAAACAGTGCACTACGCGATCGACAACTGGCATTCGTCTCAGCTACATTACCGGAACGGACAGCAGAATGGGGACGGACGCTTGCGAATAATCCTGAGACAATTCGGGTTGAGCGTGCCGTCAGCACACAAGTGACATTTGGTTATTTGGAGACTTCACGTCGTCAGAAGCCGGAATTGTTACGTCGTCTGGCGAACATGCAAGGATCAAAAGTGCTGACATTCATTAATAACCGCTCCTTCCTCGGACCATTGAATGGCGAGTTGAGTAAATTTTCATTGAAATACCGGATTTTAGACGCTGAAAAAGGAAAACGAGAGCGGATGGAGACATTGCGTTCTTATAAAAAAGGAGAGTTTCCGTTACTCGTTACGACAGGTCTTGCGGCACGTGGTTTAGATATCGAAGCAGTCACGCATGTCGTCCATTATGATTTACCGGAGTCGCTTGACGATTTCGTACACCGTTCAGGTCGGACGGGACGTGGAAATGCGAATGGAATGGTACTTGCTCTTGTTACGGATCAAGACTTAAAACACTTAAAAACACTTGCGAAGCAAATGGGCGTCGAGATGGAAGCAATGGAAATTTACCGTGGGGAAGTCATTCCAAAACGTGAATTCACAGCACCTCAGACGATTAAACGACCGGCTACTCCTCACCGGAAAGGGCGATCGAAATGAAGAACGATCGAAAAGTAATTCCGTTTCCGACGACGGTTTCTGAAGCGGAAATGAATGCAGCCTTGAAGAAGATGTATCAAGAAGCAGCGACAGCACGTAGTACGGATTGGGTCGCTTTCATTGAAGAGATTGCGACGGAGGGACGTTGGTATTTAAAAGATGCTGAATTGTTCCGGGACTTATTCGTAGATTGGGCAATCTTCTATGAAACGGATGATCAAGGAAAAACGCCGCATGGTCGTTTTCTTGAGCAGGTCAAAGAAGAGTTATCGCCTAGTCTCTATCGTGCCTTGCGTGGATTAGCGGACCCGATGCCCTCACTGTTTCAAGTCGAGGCGGATGGTGTCGTTGATTTGATGTCAAAACAGACGTATCAAACAGATTTGTCTGAGATTGAAGTCGAACCAGGTGATTTGTTGATTGGAAAACTGCTCTACATTTCTGGGAAATGGCGCTTTGCGATTGCCTATATGAAAGTAGCGCGCGCACTGGTACCAGAAGTCCTCGCCTTGTTGACAGATTTCGTGGATGAAGTAGGAGAAGACGCGTTGCTTCGCCAGTACCCTGAATTTTGTGCGGAATTGATCGACTTACTCCTTGATATCGAAGAAGGCAACATTGCGCCGAGACCAGAAGAATAATCGGAAAAACCTAGGACACATGACCGACTATGGTCAATGTGTTCTAGGTTTTTTTTCAAGAATCTGCTCGATATAGGGCGACATCGTTTTTATCCCGATGTTTCACGCGATACATGGCAAGGTCGGCTTGCTTTAAGCATGTTTCAAGATCAGCCTTATGACACGCGGTCACACCGATGCTTGCAGAAACGAATAAGGATTGTCCTTTATAGACGTAAGGACGTCTTAAAAAGTGTAAGAAGGATTTACATTTTCGACGTAAGGACAGTTCATCATCGGCGTGTAAGAGGATCGCGAACTCATCTCCACCAAGTCGATACACCTGTTCTAAAGAATTCGTATGCTCGCTCAATCGTTTCGCGACCTCGATCAATACGTAATCACCTGCTTCATGACCATACGTATCATTGACTTGCTTAAAACCGTCTAAATCGACTACCGCAAGATAATTCATCTCGAGGAGATGGTTCGAAAAATCTCGCTCTAACGAACGACGGTTTCCGATACTTGTCAAGGCGTCATGGTAGGCGTGGTATTCGATACGTTTTTGCCGGAGCTTTCGTTCAGTGACGTCATGTAAAATCGTGAAACGTCCCATCGAGGTGGTGGCAATTTGAATCGGAATATCAATGATCTCATATCGTCTATGTTGTTCATCTTCATACTCATCGATATCTGTCTCAAGTGTTTCTAATAAGTGACGCATCGTACGAGGAATATGTTCAATCGTCATGTCGGGTAAATGAAACAGACGTTGGGCAGCTAAATTTGCGTATAGTGCCGTTCCGGATTGATCGAGTCGAATCATCGGATCAGGGTGACCGAGAAAGAGTGGGATGACTTGCTGTTCGCTATCTTTAATTTGTTGTTTTCGGTGCTCGATGCGTGAAGCGAGTTGTTCATTCCGTTCGTGTAATTGTGCGACGATCAACCCATGCTGACGAGCAATCAAGATTTGTCGAATGATTAGTAAAACTAAAATGATAAAGATATCGAGCTTTCCGCCTTCTCGTTCCACCATGTAATGAATAAATAAAGGAACGGCCAGTAGAGGGAGCCAGGAACGGGGAATGACCGTCGTTCGAGTGGTTCCTTCTTCGATATGATCAATATGCCATAGAATAGCTGCACTTTGCACCAAACGGATCAAGATCGGGAAAAATAGCAGATAATTCGCTGAGAAGTCCGGGAAATAAACACTTGAGACTTCGTAGATACCGCGAATAAAAATGGATAAAAACAATAAGAACAATGCCATCCTTGATACCCAATGGGTTTCTTGGATGAACGTGAAATAGAAGAAAACGAATAAACCGAGTGATGTATTCGTGATGACGATGATGGCATAAGGAACAGTTTGCAGTCCAGGATTCGTCAATTCATTGAGGACGTGAAACGCGACAAGTCCAATGAAAACGACGATGATCGCGGCATCGACGAAAGCGAGTACGTGTTGTCCGAGTGTCCGTTTTGTGATGATTCGGTAAAAAATCGCGTATAAGAATACGTAATGGGATATTGAAAATAAAATTAGGCTATAAATAGATGGAACTGGAAAGTCTGGATTGAAGAAATGTAATGTCTCAAGAACGGAACCGATACAGGATAAAACCAGTGATCCTAAAGCAATCAGCCAGAATTTTCGTCTTGGTACGACTAATGCTTGTTCCTTACGATAAGCAGTAAGAATAAAATAAGCAATCAATCCAAGAGAGGCATACTGTAGTACTTGTTCAACGATCCGATTAGAGATGGAAGGGGTCCATGTGGCAAGGATCATTAGAGTAAAAGAGATGACGAGCATGGCAGGGAACCAACGGATGAAATAGTTCGATTTAAGCATGGACTCCCTCCTAACGTTTAATTTGAGTAGCGAACAAAAAATTGTTTTTTTCGGTCTTCTTAATATGGTACATGGCTTCGTCTGCTCGAATCAATAATTGTTCTGAGCTTTTACCATTTTCAGGGTATAAGGAAATTCCGATTGATGGTGTGACTTGAAGCGTATGTGTCTGGATATAGAACGGATGATTCAGAACTTCGAGAACGTGTTCGGCAAACTGTCGTGTTTCCGAAGCAGATGCTTGAATGAAGATCAAAAACTCATCTCCGCCAAGACGTGCAACGAGATCAGTTGACGTCGTCATCGATTGAAGACGGATCGCTGTCTCTTGTAACACTAGGTCACCAACATCATGCCCATAAGTGTCATTGATGTGTTTGAAACCGTCCAAATCAATGAATAATAAGGAGCCGTATTCTAACATCGGAAGAGTCAGATAAAGTTGTTCTTCGAAGTAACGCCGGTTTGGCAAATGCGTGAGCGAATCGTGATACCCCATACGTTCTAGCCATACTTCCTGTTGATAATCTTCCGTGATATCCGCCAAGATGACGAAATAGCGTTGTTGATCTGGGATATCGATGATTGTCGTATTCAAAAAGCTTTCCGGATGTTCCTCCGTAACCGGTACATGTAGCAAGTGAGAGGGATAAATCAGCTGCGCTTGTTGAAGCAATGGAATGAGTCGATCGAGTTGTAGCCGTTGACTCGGTCCGAGCGGTAAATCGCTCCACCCAGCTTCTACAGCAGCTGGATTGACAGATCGAATCTGATACGTAGCATCGATTTCAAGAACAACTTCTGGATAAGATAGAAAAAGCGACGTTAGTTCTTTTTCGCGTAACTGTAAGAGTGCTGTCTTTTGATGGACGATGTCTTCTAGATTCGTTTGCAGTGCTGTTGTTTCCTGTAATAACCGCAGATTTTCCTGATATGAAAAAAGCTGTCGCGTTAAAAATAATAAAAACGTAATGCCGACGGAAAGTAAGAAAAAGGTTTGGGAGACAGGGAAGAATGTAATATAGAGAATCAGTACAGATAATAAGATGTAAGACATCAAGGAACGCGTAAGTGTTTCGACCCGAATAAGAGTTGCTTGTTGTTCATGACTGATGGGAAGAGCGCGAGTATTCATAAAGGCAAGGATGAAGAGTCCGCTGAGTGGGTATAACGGAAGCAATAAACCAGCTATTCGTGGTTCACCGTTCAATAACAACGTATAAAAAATAAAGTTCGTCATACCGAGCACGAACGTTCCGAGTACTAGGAAGAGGAAACCCAATCTCGATACGTTTCGCTTTAGACCAGAAGCATAAAGTAAGAAAAAGAAAAGCGTCAATAGAATCGTCAAGAAGGCATAGAAGGTCCAACTGATTTGCTCGAGCACCGTTCGTGTATAAGAGGGGACAAAGCGGAAAATAGCGATGTATCCAGCAATCATCGATACAGTGAACAATGTTAAAGAATCAAGAATCAATAATTTTTGTTTTTGAAACAAAGTTAAATCCAACTGTCGAAATAAGAAGATGACCATCATCGTTAAATGAACCGTGTAAGGCAGATCGAGTAAGACGTTCAGGTTAACAGCGTCCCATTGAAAAAGACGGCCGATCATATTGAAGAAGTCGCCAAGGAAATACGAAAAAAAGGCGACCGATAACCATTTATATGGAATAGAAGGTTGTTTGAAAGCCTTCGATTGACTAAGTAGGAAAATGACGAAAGAACCGATCAGACTAATGATCGCTGAAAATTGTAACGAGCGATCTTGTGGCAATAGCCAGAGCAGAGTGTACGTGACGACTAAGTAGAATGCGACGGTAGGGTAGATGTTTTGAACAATCCGTTTCACCGGAACTCCTCCTTTCGCAAGCCTTTCATGAAAATGAAATATGCTATAACATTACCCGATATCTAGCATGAATTCACATTTATTTTCATATTAAAAAAGAAATAAAGAGATGGCTCCCATTTCATGAAAAAAGCGGAGTTCTTGTCAGTGAAGAACTCCGCTTTGAAATCATTGATTGGATTGGCGATAGGTCTCGAATGCTTCGATCTTCTCGGATAGGTATGACCAATACTCCATCCGTTCATCAAGCATCGCTTTCGTTTTTTCGATGGATTGGTACAGTTCATTGACCTTACCGAGATCGCTTCCTGCCGAAGCAAGTTCGGCTTCTAATTGCTCCAATTCAGCCTCACTCTCTTCGATTTGTTGTTCAATGACAGCCCAATCTTGCTGTTCCTGGTAGCTCAATTTCTTCGGTGCTTCTACTTTAGGTAGATTAACTGAAGTGGTTTTTTCAACGATGACTGAAGGAGCAGGTATCGTGATTTGCTCGAGATAGTCTGTATATTGTCCGTAATAGAAAACGATATTCGCATCTTCGAAAGCAATCAGACGATCGACGACCCGATCGAGGAAATACCGATCATGACTGACTGTGATGACGGTGCCTGGGAATGATTCCAAATAATCTTCGAGTACGGATAACGTTTCGGTATCCAAGTCGTTCGTCGGCTCATCGAGGAAGAGGACGTTCGGTTCCTCCATCAAAATCGTCAACAATTTCAATCTCCGCTTTTCTCCACCAGATAGTTTACCGATTTGTTTATATTGTGCTTCTGGCTTAAAGAGAAACTGTTCGAGCATCTGACTTGCCGTGATTTCTTCACCAGCAAGTGTCGTGATGACTTTTGCGATCCGTTCGACCTCATCGATGACACGGCGTTCTGGATGCGTGAACTCGGCAAATTGCCCATAAAAGCCAATCTTCACCGTTTCGCCGTGAATGATTTCACCGGTTGTTGATTCTAAGCGTTTCGCAAGGATTGAAAGAAGTGTTGATTTTCCGCTCCCGTTTCGCCCGACGATACCATACCGTTCTTTCCGTCCGATCAGAGCGTTAAACGATTCAAAAAGAGTCCGTTCACCAAATCGATGCGAGACATCATGCGCTTCGATGACCTTTTTACCAAGACGGGTCGAACCGACTTGTACTTCGAGTGTCGATTCTTCTTCCTCGTACGAGAGGTCTTGTAAAGCATCCACGCGCTGGATCCGAGCTTTTTGTTTCGTCGTCCGCGCCTTTGCTCCGCGACGCAACCAGGCGAGTTCGCGACGGAGGATGTTTTGACGTTTTTCTTCCATAGATGCTGTCCGTTCACGACGTTCGGCACGTTTCTCAAGAAACGATTCATAGTTTCCGACATAGAAATAAGCCGTACCGTTCGCGATCTCCATCATATGATTCGTCACACGATTCAAGAAATAGCGGTCGTGGGTGATCAGTAGAATCGCACCACGGTATTCCTTGATTTGAGTTTCAAGCCAACTGATCGTCTCGGCATCGAGTTCGTTCGTCGGCTCATCGAGAAGGAGAAGATCGGCTTCATCGAGTAAAGCTTCAGCGAGTCCGACACGCTTGCGTTGCCCTCCAGAAAGAGAGCCGATCAACGCGTTCAAGTCGAGGATGCCGAGTTTGTTTAAAATCATCTTTAAGCGTGATTCCGTGTCCCAAGCTTGCGCAGCATCGACTTCTGTCTGAGCAACGATGAAGCGGTTGAGTAACGTTTCACTCGTCGGATCTTGTTCGAGTGCTAGACGCGCTGTTTCATAGTGACGTAACGCGTTAATCGTTGGTGTATCACCAGACAACAATACTTCCATGACCGTTTGGTCTTCCGGATAATCGGTCGTTTGCGATAGCAAGCGGATCCGATAATCATTCGGGTGATGCATCGTACCAGCGTCTGCCGTCTCTTTACCTGCCAAGATATGCAGGAGAGTCGACTTACCGGTACCATTGACGCCGATGATGCCAATCCGGTCGCCGGGTGAGACGGAGAATGTCACATCTTCGAAGACGATTTTATCGGCAAATTCTTTTTTGAGATTTTCTGCTTTCATTAACATATTAGACACCTTCTACAATCTGTTTGATTTGCTGTTCGACTGTCTGGACGAGTTCTTTCTGCGTCATCGTACTCGGATCAATCGACGGTAAGATCGTGACGTCGACCGTGGCGGGACGAATCTTACCCGTCTCCTCCATGACACGATAACTCCCTGAAATTGCGACGGGTACGACGCGAGCGCCACTTGAGGTCGCGAGTGTGAAGCTTCCCGCTTTGAACTCCGCCATTGGACCGCCTTTGGAGCGTGTTCCTTCCGGGAAGATGATCATCGATTGTCCGTCCTTGATCGTCTCGACACCAGAACGAATCGCTTTCAGCGATTGGCGTCGATCTTTTCGATCAATCATGACACATCCCATCAGATTCATCCAAACATTGACGATTGGAATTTTATTCACTTCGATTTTTGAGATGAATGCTTTCGGTTTATCGATTGTTCCAAGTAGAATCGGGACATCGAAGTTCCCTTGGTGATTCGAGATGAAAACGACGGGTTCGTTTGCCGGGATGTGTTCACGACCCGTCACGTTGACACGAACACCAGCGAGTCGGAGAAGAGAGTTTGCCCAGGCACTTGCTACACGCTGGACGAATGCATAGCGCGCGAGGTGCGTTCGACGTTTTGCACTAGGTAAAAACGGTAAGGTACAGGGTAAGACAAGTCCAAAATAAATGAACCATATGACAGTACGTATCATGGTGAAGTGACAGCTCCTTTTTTCATTACTGATGTTATTGTACAAAAAAAGACCGGGCGTCGCACCCGGTCTGCGTGATTATTCCCAGTAACGAGGTTCAGATTCCTCTTCGCTTTCTCCTAGTTCAAAGGTGAGGCGACGTGTCGTTGGATCAACAGAGAACGTAGCGTTCGTATTGTCGATCTGTTTGATTTCCATCGTTTCCTCATCCAAAATGAGAGTCAAGCGGACCTTATCTTCGTGATCTACGAGCAGTACGCCATCTTCCTTCAACCATAAATCGATGACAGGGGAGTAGCGAAGTGTCCAACCGTTTGATAAAGGGATTTCGTTCATAATGAATCTGTTCCTCCTAGATGATGAAATCGTGTTCTTTACTTATCATGCTGGTCTGTCGCGGAGAATGCAAGTGGTGTGCTGGAATCTTGTTGAGGATAGGAGACTTGATAAGAAAGTTCACGCTTTTTCATCCGTTCGTATTGTTTTTTGACACGACGGTGTTGGACGTATTCAATATAAGTCAGATAGGACGTACGTATCAGCTGGCGGATTGATGATAGTGACAGACAAATCGCTAGCGTAAAGACGAACACACCGATCGAACTCGTATAATAACCGGTAACAAAACTTAAATATGTAGTGATGAGACCCGCAATCGTCGTGAATAAGTAGAAGAGCACGTCCGTTTCCTCCTCGAAATTAAAATAATGGTATGTCCATTACAATTCGAGGTAAGTCGTGATTTTCCTTTATCGTCCTGTAAATGTCCGGAAAAAATAAAAAATCCACACGGAAGGTGTAGATTTTAAGGGCGATCGATTTGCTGAAGCGCTGGTGTCTTCGGTGTCATATCCGTACTGTTCGATCCTTCTGCGAAGACGATTCCAATCGTAGCAAGGAACGCAAAAAATGCAAAAACCAATGTTTTCGTGAAGCGTCGTGCGAACGAACGCGATTGAATGTTATGAAACATTTTTATCCCCCATATTTACCTAAACTAAACCTTCTTTTTCCTGTTATTTAATCATATATCTTTTTTTCAAAAAAATCACGCAAATGTGTTCCGTTCACAAATATGTCACAAATGTCATCGTTGTGTCGATATCAGAGATGAATGAAAAAAGAGTATAGTATGGTAGGGAAAGAACAGCAGAACGATTCACAAGGACTGGAATCGATTCAAATACAGAGAGGAGATGACCCGAAATGGGATTACGCGCAGGACAGGTTGTCACATTAAAAGTAGAACGCGAAGCAGAGTTTGGAGTGTTTCTGACAGATGGAAATGAAGACGTGTTGTTGCATAACAATGAACAAACACGGAAAGTAGCCCTCGATGAAGAGGTAGAAGTCTTCTTGTATCAAGATAATGAAGGGCGTCTAGCATCATCAATGACGATTCCAGAAGCTTCATTTGAAGACTATGTCAAGACGACGGTTAATGGAACACGCTATAATACAGGAGTGTTCGCGAATATCGGCATTCAAAAAGACGTTCTCGTCTCACTCGACGATTTGCCGCAGCGCCGGATGTTCTGGCCAGAAGAAGGCGATCAACTCTTCATTCGTCTGAAACATGATCAGAAGCTTCGGTTACTCGGAGACCCTGCACCTTATGCATACTTCAACTTACGTGCGAAGCCAGCTCCAGAAGAGTGGAACAACATGGACGTTGAAGGTCTCGTCTTCTCACAACGCGAACCAGGCGTTAACGTCTGGGTCAACGATCAATCGATCGGATTCTTACATGAACGTGAGATGGAACGCTGGCCGCGTCTTGGAGAAGTCTTGAAATTACGAGTGACAAATGTAAAACCAGATGGTACAGTATTACTTTCAGCACGACCACGTGCCTTTGAAGCCATTGATACAGACGCGGAGTTGATTCTGAACCATCTACTTGAACATGATGGTCAGATGCCGTATGGTGATAAGACAGCTCCCGAGACGATCGATGAAGTATTCGGTCTCAGTAAGGCAGCATTCAAACGAGCGCTCGGTCGCCTGTTGAAAGACAAAAAAATAGAAAAAAATGAAACGGGTATTCGGTTGACGAAATAATCGGACCGAGTAAGCCTGCGTTTCGAATAGATAGTAAGGAATTCATCATTTTGGTGGTTGCGGCTGGTTTGATTACCGGCGACCATTTACTGAATATACCCCATCACTAGTGGGGGCACGCGATGACGTTCATCGCACGGTCCGGGCATTACGCCTTTCCCTCGCCCTTATGGCAACGATTATGATGGTGACTTCCCTAAACATTATTATAAGAGAAACCACTCTATCTTTATGTGATAGATTCTGTTATAATAGGTAGTCGATTGTATTCGTTACGGTAGCGTCTGTTTAGTGGCAGACGCTTTTCATATGACAAAGGAGAGTATTTAGCATTGACAACATTTCGTGAATTAAATCTTAGTGAGGCACTTATCAAAGGTGTCCTAAAAATGGGCTTCGAAGAAGCAACACCAATCCAAGCAGAAACAATTCCAGTCGGACTCAGCGGCGTTGACTTAATTGGTCAAGCACAAACAGGTACTGGTAAAACTGCAGCATTCGGTATCCCAACAATTGAGCGTCTTGACGCAAAATCACGCCACATCCAAGCGTTGATTCTTGCTCCAACACGTGAACTCGCAATCCAAGTAGCAGAAGAATTGAACCGGATCGGTGAAGTAAAACGCGTTCATGCACTTCCTGTTTACGGCGGTCAGCAAATCGATCGTCAAATCCGCGCACTTCGCAAAAATCCACAAATCGTCGTTGCGACACCAGGACGTTTGATGGACCACATGAACCGTAAGACGTTGAACCTCGATCACGTTCAAACGGTCATCCTTGACGAAGCAGATGAGATGTTGAACATGGGATTCGTCGAAGACATCGAAAAAATCCTCGGTGCACTTCCTGAAACACGTCAAACACTCTTATTCTCAGCAACGATGCCACCGCAAATTCGTAAAATCGCAGATCGTTTCATGACGACTCCGACACACATCAAAGTCAAAGCAAAAGAAATGACAGTTGAAAACATCGACCAGTCATTCATCGAATTGAAAGAAAGCCAAAAATTCGACGTTCTTTGCCGTTTGATCGACACGGATTCTCCGGAACTCTCAATCATCTTCGGTCGTACGAAAAAACGTGTTGACGAAATGACTGAAGGCTTGATCCAACGCGGATACACAGCTGACGGTTTACACGGTGACTTAACGCAAGCAAAACGTGACCAAGTCATCCGTCGTTTCAAAAAAGGAACGATTGATATCCTCGTCGCGACAGACGTTGCAGCACGTGGTCTTGACATCTCTGGTGTCACACACGTCTACAACTTCGACGTCCCACAAGATCCAGAGAGCTATGTTCACCGGATCGGTCGTACGGGTCGTGCTGGTAAAACAGGATCGGCTGTCACATTCGTTACACCACGTGAATTCGGTCAAATCAAAACAATCGAACGTGTCACAAACAAAAAAATGTCACGTCGTCATGCGCCAACACTTGACGAGATCTTAGAAGGCAACTTGAAGCTTGCTGCACAAGAACTCATCAAACGCGTTGAAGCAAAAAATTCACAAGAATATACGACACTTGCACAAGAACTCTTAGAAGAGTACGAAGCAGTGGAACTTCTTTCAGCAGCACTTAAAGGATTGACGAAAGAGCCGGACGCAACACCAGTCCAAATCTCTTCAATCGAACCAATCCGCGTGAAACGTTTCGGTAGCAACGGTGGTGGAAACCGTCGTCCTTACGGAAACAAAGGTGGAAGTGGAAGCGGCAACCGCAGTGGCGGATACCGTGGAAACA
Source organism: Exiguobacterium sp. ZWU0009 (assembly GCF_000798935.2). Taxonomy (NCBI): domain Bacteria; kingdom Bacillati; phylum Bacillota; class Bacilli; order Caryophanales; genus Exiguobacterium; species Exiguobacterium sp. ZWU0009. Next base: position 676,174 of record NZ_CP018057.1, read on the forward strand.
ACCCACGCGGTGGCGAGCGTCGTGAAGGTGGTCGTTCATCTTCTTCATCAGATCGTCGTGAAGGCGGTTATGCTGGACGTAGCAACCGTAGCGAAAGCGATCGTAACCGTGGTGGACGTAAACCACGTTTTGAAAAGTAAACGATTCGAACCGATTTGTCACAGACAAGTCGGTTCTTTTTTATGATTTATCTGAGCGGTCATGATAAAATGAGCCATGAACGATAGGGAGAGGGCTGAATCATTCGTGTATACCATTTATGTAGCAGCATCCGTCTGTCTCGTTGCACTGATTATCGCGACGAAAAAGATTTGTGAGCGGACGACAAAAGGACATTTTCGTTATATTCCGTTGGCGACCTTATTATTCGGTGGCATCATCTTTCTTGTGCTAGCCATCGGTAAGGGAGGAGCCGTCGGAATTCAATACGGCGTCCTGAGTATCATCTACTTGACGGCGACATTCGGTGTGTACTTGTATATCGCTTTGCGGAAAGATACGACGTTATCGTAAAACAGGGGCTCTCTCGTTACAGAGAGGCTCTTTTTTTGTTAAGATAGAACAAGAGTACAAGGGGGTAATAGAATGGATGCATTAGATGTCATCGTTCATCCCGAAGAGATAGAGGCGTGGTTTCAACCGATCGTAGGCGCTGCCCCTTTTAAGGTGGAAGGGTATGAAATCCAGTCCCATTTTCGTGGAGAACCGTTAAAACCATTTTTTCAGGAAGATGATGTTCCAATCGAGTATCAACTCGAAGTCATGGGGCATGTCGTCCGTCAAGCATTCCTAAAAGTACCCTCCGATGCACAAGCGTTCATCTTAATCCGTTGCCGTCCAGCTTGGCTGTTTGAAAACGGTGGCGAGGACTTCTTGCATGTCTTACGGACGGTCGACTCATCGTTTCCAAAAGAGCGGATGTATGTCACATTGACGGACGTCCAAGTCGATGATTTTGACCGTCTAGGTCGGATCGTCGCATATTACCAGAACTCTGGACTGAAGGTAGCGCTGGACCGTGCGGAAGCAACGAGTCTCGAACGTGTCTTTTCGATGTCACCGGATATGTTGATCGTCGATTTATCCTCCATGATTGAGAAAAAGACTGTCTCAGCGTCATATCCGCATCTCTTACAGACGATGGAGCACCTCTGTGATCAGCTCGGAGCGCCACTTTTGTATAAGAATATCAGTCATCTCGGTCAACTTCGGTATGCGTGGCAGCACGGAGGGCGTTACTACATGGGGAATTTACTTGGAGAAGCATCACCTGAATGGGTCATGACCTGTCCTGGTATGGAAGTGTTGATCCATGAAGTTCCGATGTTCTACAAATATGATCGCGAACAGATGAATCGCTTGTTCCAACTGGAGCAAGACTGGACAGTCCGATTTAAGGAAGATTGTCAGTCCTTGAAGCCGGAGCAAGATCTCGACCAATGGTTGCTGACGCTCGCCCGGAAGATGGAGCCGGAATTCATCCGGTTTTATATCACGGATGCGAATGGATTCCAACAATCTTCAAACGTCAGTAAAAAAAGTGGGGAGTGGAAACTGTATTCTTTCTACAAAGGATACAACTGGAGTTTTCGTCCTTACTTCATCCGGACGACGGTAGCGATGGAACGACGACATAGCGGATATTTGTCCGAACGATATGTCGACTTCAGCTCGAGCGAACAAACGCGGACATTTAGTATGCCGCTCGGTAATGGGATGTTCTTATTTGCGGATATTTCTGCAGATTATCTATATCAAGAACGATTGAGTGAATGAGGAGGAAATGAAAGTGTTAGATTATGATTACGAGGCATTACGAGAAATTGGACGAATCGTCGCCATGGCACGCGATGAGATGGCGGATGCCGTCAAACCCGGAATCACGACGAAGGAACTCGATGACATCGGAGCACGTATCCTGAAGGAACAGGGGGCAGAGTCTGCTCCAATCGTCATGTACGATTTCCCAGGAGCGACATGTATCAGTGTCAACGATATCGCAGCACACGGTATCCCAGGGAAGTATGTCATTCAAGAAGGCGATATCGTCAATGTCGATGTCTCAGCTGTGAAAAATGGCTATTACTCGGATACAGGGAAGACGGTTATCGCAGGAGAAGCAAAACGTCCGGAAGATGTCCGACTCGTTGAAGTATCATTGACGGCGCTTGAGAAAGGACTCGAGAAGGTCAAAGCCGGAACGAAGGTCAACCAGATTGGAAAAGCGATCTACGCTGAGACACGTAAAAGTGGTTTCACGGTCATCCGTAACTTAGCAGGACATGGTCTCGGGAAGACACTTCATGGTGAGCCAGAATCTATCTCGAACTATTTCAATCGTGAAGAAAACGATTTGTTGAAGGAAGGGCAAGTCATTGCTGTCGAGACGTTCATTTCAACGGGAGATGAGTTCTGTATCGAAGATGAGCGGGATGGTTGGACGTTATACACACCGAACCGGAGTCTCGTCTCACAATTCGAGCACACTGTCGTCGTCTTAAAAGACGGGTATGAGATTTTGACGAAAGTCGATGGCAAAGAATCGTTCTAAGAAAAGCTCATATAGTAAAACACGAGAAGAGGCAAAGGAAATTAATCCATTGCCTCTTTTTTGTCGTAGTGTTCTTGTTACAAGGAGATTCGAGAGGTTGCCAATTTGTTCAATTGTGATTCGGATACGGCCGGAGCGGAATACCGTATGTGTCCGTGTTCGACATGATACGGAGACTCGAGCAAATCTTCTTCGAAATAATCGGCAGTACTTGCCATATCGATCGGATAAGCGAGTCCAGGAAGTGTTGCAAAAGCAAGAGTCTGACGACGCCCAATACCGCTCTCGAACATTCCCCCGAGCCAGTAAGGCGCTTTTGTTCGAAGGGACAAAGCGTTCGTCAGTCCACCGACGCGTGCCGGTTTGATGTTCAGTATCTGACCGGCGTGCAGCGTCTGCATCAACTCGGCATCCGCTGGAGCGACGATGGATTCATCGAGGCAAATCGGTGTCTGTAAGAGTGCGGCGAGTCGTTGATGCCCGGACCAATCCGATGCTGCGAGCGGTTGTTCCATCATAACGAGACCAAATGAATCCCACTGTTGTAACAGGGGAAAGTCCGCTTCAGTAAAACTACCGTTGGCGTCAAACATCAAAGGCGCATCAGGAAAAGCGGCGCGAACCTGCTCGAGAACGCCCGTGTCTGTCGGAGCGAGCTTCAGTTTGATCCGTCCATACCCGGAAGTGAGGGCTTGTCCTACGGCTTCGACGGTTTGTGCGGCAGAAGCTCGTCCGAGTGCTTTCCCGCAAGGTACGATGGATGATTCATCACCTCCGAGATACGTGGCGAGCGATTGCCTGGAAGCTGCTGCGAATAATTCATAGATTGCTCCTTCGAACATCGCCTTTGCCATCGGATTACCTTGGATGATGCGGAAACGATCCGTGACGTCTGCTGGATGATGGAGTGGCTTTTCAAGTAACTGATACAGCAGCGGGGCGACTCCTTGGAGAGAGTGTTGTGTTTCGGACGTATACCATGGTGTATCGAACGCGACGCCTTCTCCATAACCGATTCGCCCTTCCGAATCGGTCAGACGTAAAATCGTCGTCCGGCGCACCGTCAAAGTTGAGAGGGCGGTTTGCATCGGACGCCGAAAGACGAGTGGAACATCGAACAGTTCGGCAGAGCGTAGTGCAATACTCATAATGACTCCTTCAGTTGCTTGCGTAACAATTTACCATTCGCATTACGCGGTAAAGTGCTGTGATAGACGTAATCAACCGGACATTTATATTTAGCGAGCAATTGACTGATCTCGGTTCGGATGGTTGTCTCTTCAAGGCTACTGACGATGAAGGCGACCGGAACTTGTCCCCATGTAGGATCAAATCGTCCAACGACACCTGCTTCTTGAATCCCATTGATCGAGAGAAGCGCTGATTCGACTTCAGCCGGATAAATATTTTCTCCACCTGAGATGATGAGGTCGCTTCGACGATCGAGGACATAGAGGTATCCATCGGCGTCCATACGTCCTAAGTCCCCAGTCTTAAAAAAACCATCTGCTGTAAAAGCGTCTGCCGTTTTCTCTTCCTCATGAAAATAGCCTTTCATGATTGTTGGCCCTTTGACTTCGATTTCTTGATGACGCGTGATGCGGATTTGTGTCGGATGAATCGCTTGTCCGGCCGAGCCGATTTTTCGTAAAGCATCCTCGGGCAAGAGAGTTGCGATTTGGGAAGCCGTTTCCGTCATGCCGTATGTCTGCATGACAGGGATGTTGCGATCAAGGGCTCGCGTCAGAATCGGTAATGGAACAGGACCGCCTCCTGTCAGTACGACGCGAAGCGCGTGACGACGTAGCCCGGCTTCGAGCAACCGGTCGAGCATGACCGAGACGAGTGAGACATGGGTAATCTTTTCCGTCGTGATCCAGTGCAAGGCGCGTTCTGGGGAAAAATGTGGCTCGAGGATGATCGGCACTCCGTAGATGACCGCCCGGTAGACGACGGCTAACCCACTCATATGAAATAGCGGTGTGACGATCAAAAAACGATCCTCTGGCAGTGATCCGATATGACGCGCGGCGTTCGTCGCACTCGAGAAATGATTCAACATTGTTTGTTCGACGGCTTTCGGATGTCCGGTCGTACCACTCGTAAAGAGCATCGATTGGACGTATTGCTTGGGCATATGACGGATCAACAGGTCAGGGGCTTCTTTTTCATAAGAGAAAGCCACACACGGGATCCTTGTATCGAGTGTTCGGTCCGTCACGATGAGCCGTACATCTGCTTGTTTGAATTGACGTAACACTTCTGTCTGTGTCAAACGTGTGTTAATCGGAACGACGGTCAATTCGAGCAACTGAGCCGCGTGAAGTGCGACGATGTAGCGCGCACTCGATGGACCATAAAGCGCAATCCGGTCTCCGCGTGTCACGATCGTCGCCCATGTACTTGCTAAGCGGTGAGCACGTGTATACAGTTCAGACCACGACCATCGCTCGGTTTCCGTAATGAGCGCGACGTCATCTGGTTGTTCTTTTGCCCGTGTATAGATCCAAGGATACAAAATAGTCACTTCCTTTTGAGATGAATATACGAAAAAGGTTCAATGTCAGAAGACGATTGAACCTTTTTTTCATTATGGGAAACGCGGGAACTGTCCGAAGTCCGGATTGCGTTTTTCTTTGAACGCATCGCGTCCTTCTTTTGCTTCGTCTGTTGTGTAGTAAAGCAACGTAGCGTCTCCAGCGAGTTGCTGAATCCCTGCAAGACCATCTGAGTCGGCGTTGAATGCCGCTTTGAGGAAACGAAGAGCCGTTGGTGAATGTTGAAGGATTTCAGCACACCATTGAATCGTTTCTTGCTCGAGATCTGCGAGTGGAACGACCGTGTTGACGAGTCCCATATCAAGTGCTTGCTGTGCGTCATATTGACGGCAGAGGTACCAGATTTCGCGCGCTTTCTTGTGTCCAACGACGCGTGCGAGGTAACCAGAGCCATATCCAGCATCGAATGAACCAACTTTTGGACCAGTTTGTCCGAAGCGGGCGTTGTCTGCAGCAATCGTCAAGTCACATACGAGGTGAAGGACGTGTCCGCCGCCAATCGCATAACCTGCGACCATAGCGATGACTGGTTTTGGGATGACACGAATCAAACGTTGAAGATCAAGGACGTTCAAGCGTGGAATTTCGTCATCACCGACATATCCACCATGTCCGCGTACCTTTTGGTCTCCACCAGAACAGAATGCGAGATCGCCTTCACCTGTTAAGATGATGACGCCGACATTTTGATCGTCACGTGCACGTGAAAATGCGTCGATGAGTTCGTGGACCGTGTGTGGTCGGAACGCATTGCGAACTTCAGGACGGTTGATCGTGATTTTTGCGATCCCGTTCCATTGTTCATATTTGATGTCTTCATAGCTGCGGGCTGATACCCATTCCGGAGCATATTTCATTTGAATTCCCCCAATATGTTAGTGATGAATAAGTAGATTCTTTACCATTGTAACAAACTTTTGCGGTTGGTCGATATGTGGAGCGTGCGAAGCGTGCAAAATCACGTGAATTTTTTCAGGTGATGCCGCGCGCGAAGCGATGGCACGGAATTTTTCATCCTCTGCCCCGACGATCCAATCAATCTCTTTCGGAAGGCATGACCAAAGGGATGGCATGCTCCCTGTACCTTGTGCACGTAAAGAAGCACTCAGACCTTCAACCGTTTGGGACATGCGCTCCTGACGCAGTTGCGTGCGTTGCTGTTCTTTGAGAAGGGCTTGGGGTTTAAATAGTCCAAGTGTCTCCCAGTAATCGATGAAAGCTTTGAGTCCGTCTTTTTCAAGTCGCTCCGCTAACTTTCGATCGGATGCACGACGTACTTTTCGCTCGCTTGCCGTCTGGATACCGGGTGTCGTACTAACAGCAATCGTCCGAGCGATTTGCTCAGAGACGACGCTCAGCATTAAAGCAATTCGTCCACCCATCGAATATCCAAGGACGATCCATTGCTCGGATCGCGTAGCGAGCAGTGCCTCGAGATCCTTGACCTGTTGCGTCAAACGCATTCGTTGCTCAGATGCCGGTGTCGTTTTTCCATGTCCCATCAAATCCAGACGGTAGACGGTGAAGTGGGTCGATAAATGCTCACTTAGCAGGTTCCACGTCGAGAGGGAGCCTGTAAAACCATGAAGCAATAGGAGCGGTGGACCCGATCCCTCGATTTGCACATGATACGTATGCCCACGCAAAATCATTGGAACACCTCGGCTAGCGCTTGATTCGTTACGTCCCAGATCGAACGGTGCATCTGTACGTTCTCTGTTCGTGTTGTCTTGACTTCAAGAATCCGAGTGACGTTCGTCTCTTCCGCAAGTGCTTGACGTAACGCGGCGATCGAATCGATAGCCTGATAAGTTACGCCGTAGCCGGAGGCGAGAGAAGCGAAGTCGAGATGCTGCGGTGTGCCGAAGAGTGGTTCGAAGACTTCCTGCTCAAGTTGTTGTTGCGGTAAAAAGCTAAAGATGCCGCCACCCGCATTGTTGACGAGAATGATCGTTAGCGGAAGCGTCCGTGCTGTCATCAGACCGTTGATATCATGAATGAACGCCAAGTCACCGACGAGTAAGTAGCGATGCTTGGCATCAAACGTTGCTCCTAGCGCACTGGAGAGAATCCCGTCAATCCCGTTCGCTCCTCGGTTCGCGAGTAGACGAAGCGGTGTTCCTGTCGGTAGGAACGTATCGACATCCCGGATTGGCATGCTGTTCGAAACGAAGAGACTTCCGTCCTGTAACGTCGCCAATGCACGGACGACGTTATATTCCGTCATCTTTTCTTGATCGATCGTCGCAAAAGCACCGACGACGCATCGCTCCGCCTGTTGCAACAGTGTCAGATATGCAGGGTCGTGCGGAACAGATTCATGATGCGCGAGTTGTCGCGCGTGACCAATTATGAAATCAGAATGAAGTTGCGGGTCGCGCCAGTTTCCTGGATGACCGACGACCGTCGTCGGAATATCCCGAGACCAAAGCAGATAAGGTTTTGACGTCGGCATGGCACCAAAACGAATGATTCGATCTGGTCTGACGTGCTGAGCGGTAGCTGGATGTTTGAGCCATGTATCGTAATAGGCAAAAACGTGAGCATCATGCGATTGTCTTCCTTGACTGAGTGGATCCGCTAACACCGGAATCCCTGCTTGTTTCGCATACGAAATGACAATCTGACTGTCCGCCGCAGTGAGTTGTGGCCCAAGTACAAACAGAAGACGTTCTTCTTGAAGCACGGTCGCTAAAACGCTGTTTACTCCCGGTGTTGGTTCAGGTAAAACACCGACCGGGCGCCCTGTCCGTAAGAGATCTACTTCCGGTACGAGGGGTTCACGTAACGGAACATTGATTTGAACCGGTCCTGCTGGTTCCGTCAGGGAGAGTAGGGTTGCACGTTGTGCGACATGAGCGACGTAAGGAAGGCTTGCCTCTTCTGCTAAAGGAAGATCAAACGCATGCCGAACCTGCTTTCCGTACAGGCCGACCTGATCAATGGCTTGTGGCGCACCGACATTCCGTAATTCGTGTGGTCGATCGGCGGTCAAGACGATCAACGGAAGTTCAAAGATGTTCGCTTCGGTCACTGCTGAATAATAGTTCGTCGCAGCGGTACCGCTCGTACAAATCAATGCAACGGGACGAACGCGTTCTTCCGTCCGTGTTAGACCTAAAGCAAAAAAACTAGCCGACCGTTCGTCAACAAGGACGTGGGTACGGCTAGAAGGATGCAGAAAAGCAGCAATGGCAAGTGGTGTCGAACGGGAACCGGGACTGATGACGAAGTCCCGGACACCAGAAGCGACGAGCGTATCAATTAACGTATGCATCCACTTAGTCAACATAAATATCATCCTTTTCAATCGAACCGACGTGTCCAAGTGCTTGGACCATCGGTGATAGTTTAGTTTCCGTCTCTGCCAGTTCACTATCGAGATGAGAGCCTTCGACGAGACCACAACCGGCATAAAGAATGACCGCCCGTTCTGTAAATAATCCAGATCGAATAGCAACGATGAATTCCCCGTCATCCTGTCCGTTCATCCAACCAACAGGTGAACCGTACCATCCTCGTTCGAACGTCTCGATTTCTTGGATGGCATCGACTGCTAACTGCTTTGGTTCGCCCCCAAGCGCAGGTGTCGGATGCAGTTTTTCGATTAATTGGAATAACGTCACATCTTCTTTTAAATGAGCTGTGATCGGTGTATAAAGATGTTGGATATGGCGATTCTTCAAGAGAATCGGTGTATCCGGACAATCCAGTTCCTCTGAAAAGACAGATAATGTTCGTTCGATCGAATCCGCGACGATTCCGTGCTCCACCCGGTTCTTTTGATCTTGTAATAACGATTGACCGAGTGCTTCGTCCATCTCATCCGTCGCGTGGCGTGGTGCAGAACCAGCGACGGCTGCTGTTTCAAGACGACGTCCACGTTTTAAGACGAGTCGTTCCGGTGTAGCGCCGATGAAGGCTTCTTCTGGATTCGGTTGGAAACAGAAGACGTAGCTGCCGGGTTGCGTATCTTCGAGTTCAGCGACGACAGCGGCTACGTCGAGCGGACGATCCAGCTCATAGACGACTTCGCGCGCCAGGACGATTTTTTCAAGTGTCGTCTCCAAGTAGTGCATCGCTTGATGGAACGAAGCTTCAAAGGCTTCATTTCCGTCCCGCGATAGTCGTAAGCGTGTGACGCCTGTCGAAGTCGATGCATGCGGTTGATTGACTTTGGCGAAATCGAGTGCGAGTTCATTTAAAATCGAATCGACTTGATCCATAGGCTCGACGCGAGCAAAAATCGTCACACGTGTCTTGCCATCTTGTTCTAGAAATAAAAACTTCGGAATCGTCATCGAAGCGTCTCCGAAGGAAGACCAACGATAATCCGGTTGTTTGAGCTCGGTAAACGAAAATCCGCTGAACGCAAATAAATCATGACCGACATGATCGCGATTCAAGTTTGCCCATTGCGATTGAATCCGTAAAAAACGATCCGTTCCTGAAGCCTGAAGTTGTTGTACGATGCCAAACCCGATGGCCCGCATCGAGCGATCAGGTGTCGCGAAATAAAATCGTTCCTCGATACCCTGTTCGAGGGAACGCATGTCAGTTGCTTCGATTTCCCATGAATACGAAGCGAGTATAGGTCGTTGTGAGGCGTTCGCCTGACTGACGGCCTGTTCGATACACTGTTTTAGCTCTTGTTGAGCGTAAGCCATACCGCTCATTGCCCCCTAGTCTATAGATACTGTGATATGTTTCACTTAATCTAAGTGTAAACTTTTTGCGGACAAAAAAGAAGGAATAAGCTATCTCTGATTGAACATTGACAGCAAAAAACGAAACCCGATACACTTAGACAGGAAAGGGGTTATTATATGAATAAATCAATCGCTGTCTATTGGCGAATGACACGACCGCATACGTTAACAGCAAGTTTTGTTCCGGTCGTCGTCGGTACGGCAGTTGTCGCACCACGCGTGGAATCGATACGCTTGGATTTGTTCGTGGCGATGTTGATCGCGTCGATGCTGATTCAAATCGCAACGAATCTGTTCAATGAATACTACGATTACAAACGGGGTTTAGATACGGAGGAATCGGTCGGAATCGGTGGATCGATCGTGCGTGATGGATTCAAGCCGGGAACGATCCTAGCGTTCGCACTTACGTTGTATGGCATCTCGGCATTACTTGGTGTGTATCTGTGTATCGAGACGTCGTGGTGGTTGCTTGTCGTCGGACTCATCTCGATGTTCGTCGGATATATCTATACAGGGGGACCGCTGCCAATCGCCTATACACCGTTTGGAGAGGTCGTTGCAGGCTTTTTCATGGGGTATATCATCATCGCGATTTCTGCGTACTTGCAAATTGGTTATGTTCCGACAGAAGCCGTTGCGATTTCGGTACCAGTCGCCATCTTGATCGGCTCGATCCTGCTTGCGAATAACATTCGGGACTTGGATAATGATAAGGTCAACGGACGAAAAACGATTGCCTGTCTCGTCGGACATCGCCGTGCTGTTTACGTCTTGATCGGATTTTTTGCGGCAGCTGTCCTGTCTCTCATTATTGCTGTACTCGCATTCGAAGTCTCATGGTTTGCGTTACTTGCGTTGTTAAGTATTCCACTCATGATCAAAGCAGTCCGTCTCTTCTGGGAAGACTTGCCACCGGAAAAACTGATGCCTGGTATGGCACAGACTGGTAAAGTGAATACGATTTTCGGACTTTTACTCGCAATCAGTCTCGTGATCGCGAATATCTAATCTTAATTTAAAGTAGCAGGCGATTCGCTTGCTGCTTTTTTTACGTGAAGATAGGGAACAGTTAGAAAAAAAGTACTTCGGTTGTCACTGATTTAAAATTTTACTATAATTGAAGCAATGTGCCTGAAAGATCAAACAAGGTCGGAAATCAGGAAATATGGTTAGAGGTGGAACTGAAATGAATAAAATCGCGGTAATCGGAAAAGTATTCGTCGACATAAAAGGAACTTCGTTCGCTCCTTTGCATAAGGATGCGAAAAACGTAGGAGACATCACGTTTTCAAATGGAGGAACAGGACGCAACGTAGCACAAAATCTAGCCGTCCTCGGGAATGAAGTTCGCTTTATCTCGACGGTTACGAATGATCAGATTGGCGTGGGAGTGCTCGATGAGCTGAAATCCTACGGTGCGAATGTGGATCACGTCGAAATGTTAGAAGATCATGGAATGGGTATGTGGCTAGCTGTCATGGATAACGAGGGTGACTTGCAAACATCGATCTCGAAACAACCGGATGCCAAGTTGCTCGAAGAGGCGATTTTACGTCAATCGATCTATGCACTCGATGGAGTCGATGCCGTTGCAATCGATTTGGATTTGTCCGTCACGGTCTTAGAACGTTTGATTCATTTATGTCGTAAGATGGAGTTGCCATTGTTTGGTGTTTGTGGTCACTTGAGCGTCATCGAACGAAATCGTCATCTGCTACAAGGGTTCACTGGATTCATTTGTAGCCGAGAAGAGGCTGAAATTCTGTCTGATCTATCGATCGTGACGGTCGAAGATGCGATTCATGTAGCAAATGAGCTAGCGAAAAAGGGCGCTCCGTTTACGGTCGTGACGATGAGTGAACTGGGGGCGGTCTACGTTGATCGTCGTACGGCGACATCAGGTCACGTCGGAACGAAAAAAGTGAAGGTTGTCGACTCAACGGGAGCAGGCGATTCCTTCTTCTCCGCAGTCTTGTCCGAATTGACACAGGAAAAGTCAGCAGAAGAGGCTTTGAAGCTTGGTATGAAGGTCGCAGCAGAAGTCATCGCTTCAACAGAGAATGGACTCGTTCCTGAAATGCTAGATGCTCTTCAATAAGTAGAAATGATAAAAGGGAGGTGGCGTCATGCCGATTCAACGAAGTGCAATCATTTTACGAAACGAACAGGATGAAATTGCGTTGATCCGACGGGATAAACCGAACGAAACGTATTATGTCTTTCCAGGCGGTGGGAAAGATGACGGAGAATCGTTAGAAGAAACAGCGATTCGCGAAGCACATGAAGAACTTGGCATCGACGTGGAGTTGACCGGTATTGCCGCCATCGTCCGTTTTAATGGATTCGATAATCCTTATTTTTGGGCGAAAACAATTGGTGGTCAGTTTGGCACGGGTACGGGTGAAGAATTCGAAGAGGAAGGATCGGGTTATACACCGGTCTGGATCAAGCGTTCGGAGCTACCTTCGTTGCCAATTCGTCCACCGTCACTTGCCAAACAACTGGCAGAAATGACAGAACCATTCTATGAATTAATCCTTTCTGAAAACGAATGAGGTTTTAGTTGAAATAAAATGGGAAAAGTATATTAAAACAATGAGGTGGTCTTCGACTGCCTCTTTTTCATGAAGGAGAGATGACGATGGCGCATTCACGCGATCCAAAAGGGCTTGCCCTGAACTTAAAGCAGCGAATGTCCGATCATAATATCACGGATTATGCAGGGACACTCGCCTATTACTGGTTTTTATCCATTTTCCCAGGAATCATTTTCGTCATTTCGGTCTTATCATTCTTTGATATCGATCGTCAGACACTCGAGTCACAAATTCGGGACCTAGCGCCAGGCGGAGCCGTTAATACGTTCACGGATACAATTTTCCAAGCCATCAAAGAACCGCAGGGTGGTCTGTTATCGATCGGTGCGATTCTTGCTGTCTGGTCCGCTTCCAAAGGAGTCGATCGTTTGATCACGACAGCAAACCATGCCTATGGTGACTTCTCTCCCCGTGGTTTTGTCGCAGCGCGTGGGATTGCCTTGTTACTCACGATCGTGCTCGGAGTCGGGATGTTGTTGCTGATCGTCTTGAATGTGCTCGGTGGTCCGATCATTACGTATCTTGCCAACTTCGTGTTGCCGATCGATATGGGGCAAAAAATCCTACTGACGGTCTTACGATATGTCGTATCGACGATTCTATTGATTGGTATCCTGTCGATTTTTTACCGCGTCGCACCAAAGCGCCCGATTACATTTAAAGAGGCAATTCCAGGAGCCGTCTTTGGTGTCATCGTCTGGCAATTATTATCGGTTGGATTCGGATTTTACGTCTCGAACTTCTCGAACTACAATCAGACCTACGGTTCGCTCGGTAGTGTCGTCATCTTGTTATTATGGCTCTACTTCACAGGGCTGATCATCTTGCTCGGTTCTGAATTGAACGCATCATGGGAACGGTTCATGAAAAAAGCGGATCCAAAAAAGATGGAAGAAAAGCGCTTGAAGGAACAAGCGGAACTTGATGCGATTCCGACGAATACGTTCGGATGAAGATACGAAAAAACGTCTGACTGCCTTGCGGCAATCAGACGTTTTTTCGTGTTAAGCAGCTAATCGTTTCTCAGATGAACGCTGTGGAAGACTTGGTAAAGCATCCTGTTGAAGAAGGCGTAAACCGTTCAGGATGACAAGAATCGTTGATCCTTCATGTCCGACGACAGCGAATGGCATGATTAGGAACTGGGACAAATTCGATGCGATCAATAGGAGAATGACACCGATCGCTAGCGTGATGTTTTGTTTGACGATCCGGTTCATCTTCCGCGCTTTATGCACGGCATAGGCAAGGCGACCTAAATCATTTTTCATCAAGACGACGTCAGCGGTCTCGAGCGCGGCATCTGTTCCTTCACCCATTGCGATACCGACATGTGCTAGTGCAAGGGCAGGGGCATCGTTAATGCCGTCACCTACCATCGCGACGGTCCGACCTTCTGTTTGGTATTGCTTGATATAGCGGACCTTATCTTCCGGTAGACATTCAGCAACGAAATCCGTTAATCCTGCTTCACGTGAGATGGCAGCTGCCGTGACTGGATTATCACCTGTTAACATGATCGTTGCGATGCCGAGATCATTTAAGGCAGCAATCGCTGTTTTAGCCTCTGGGCGAATCGTATCACGTAACGCATAAAGCGCTACAATCTGTGCTCCATTACTGACATAAACGATCGTATGCCCTTGTTCTTTCAGTGACTGTTCCATCGCGACGAATGGATCGTCTAAACCATCGTGGAATGCCCGTTTACCGATACGATAAGTGATGCCATCGACGGTTGCTTCAATTCCGTATCCTGTTACATCTTTAAACGTTGATGGTTCGCGGACATCGGTTTTTAAGTGATTGACGATCGCTTGTGCGAGCGGATGGTTCGACTGTGCTTCGATGGAAGCAACTGCTTGCTGAACTGTTCGAACGTCCATGCCTTCCGCATAACGACTTTCAGTGACGACGGGTTTCCCTGTTGTCAGTGTACCCGTTTTATCGAAGACGATCGTGTCGACTTGTCCGAGTGTCTCGATGTGTGCGCCTCCTTTAAAGAGAACGCCATTTTTCGCAGATGCGGCAATTGCAGATAAGGCAGCAGGCGTAATCGATGCAACAAGAGCACAAGGTGAGGCGACGACGAGAAGAATCATCGCGCGGTAAATACTTGTCTCAAACGTCCAACCGACGACGTAATGAGGGAGGACCATCATGAGTGCGACAACGAGGAGGACGATTTTGACATAACGGCTTTCAAAGCGTTCGATGAACTGAGCAGATGGTGATTGCTCACTTTGTGCATTTTGGACCATATGAATGATCTTTTGGAACAACGATTCGTCAGCAGCTTTCGTCATCTCAATCGTCAAGACCCCATTCATGTTGACAGTTGAGTTGTAGACGGTATCGCCCGTTTGTTTTTCAACCGGAATCGATTCACCTGTAATCGATGCTTCTTCGATCGCTGCTTGACCACGAACGATGACACCATCGACCGGAATTCGTTCCCCCGGACGAACATAGACAAGGTTACCAATCGCTAATTGTTCGATTCCAACGACTTCGAGTTGTCCGTTTGCATTCAGACGTGTTGCTTCCTCAGGTTGTAAAGACATTAAACTTTGTAAGGCACGTTCGTTCTTATTCATCGTATATGTTTCAAGGGCACCGGATAACGCGAAGATGAAAATGAGGATCGCACCTTCCATCCAGTAGCCGATGGCAGCAGCACCGATCGCTGCTAAAATCATCAGCAGTTCGACATTCAACGTTTTTTCTTGATACGTCTCCGTCAATCCTTCCTTCGCTTTTGCATATCCTCCGATCACATATGCGGATAAGTACAATGTGACATAAACGGCAGACGCCGCATTGAATTTTTCAAGTCCGTAAGCAACTAAAATCAATATTCCGCTAAACAATGCTAGAATCAATTCGTGATGCTCATCCCAAGCATGACGGAATACGGAACGCTGTTGAACATCGGTAGTAGTGGAAGTCGTCATATTAAAACTCCTTTCGAAATGTAAATGAGAAATGAAATCATTATAGAAAGAGAATGAGAATGTGATATATCAATGAGTTTAACTGATTGATAATGAGTTTCATTGTCTCTAGATTATAATTATTATTATCTGTAGAATTACTATACCATGCTTCAGTGAAAAGGAACAGGAAAGGAACTAGAAAGATGCAAAAAATTTTAACCCATCGGATTGGACTCGTCGTCTTTGCGTTATTGACGACTTTTTTGTGGGGAAGTGCGTTTCCCTTCATTAAAAAAAGTTATGACTTATTACAGATCACGTCTTCGGAATACGGAGAGCAACTGCTGTTCGCAAGCTATCGTTTCTTTTTGGCAGGTGTGCTGTTACTTGTCGTCAGTGTCCTCGTCTTCAAACAGACGATTACGCTGAAGGAGCGGACCTATGCCTATAGTCGTCTTGGCTTCTTTTTGACGTTCTTGCAGTATGTCTTCTTTTATATCGGTTTGTCGTTATCAACCGGCGTACAAGGATCAATCATTGCGGGATCGACTTCGTTCTTCCAGATGTTGCTGGCTCATTTTCGATATGAAGACGATCGACTGAATCGGTTTAAAGGACTCGCCTTATTCCTTGGATTCACAGGTGTTATCTTGGCCAACTGGCCGCAAGGGGGGCAAGGTGTCTCGTTTGGAGTAGGGGAAGGATTGTTGATTGCAGCAATGGTTTCCGGAGCGTTCGGTAATTTAATCGCGAAAGAATACTCGGCACATTATCCTGTGGCACCGATGACTGGATGGGCGATGGTCATTGGATCAATCGGTCTCTTCATCGCAGGAGTCATTCTCGATGGTCACGTCGCACCGTTCACTTTTTCAACGACAAGTGCTTGGATGCTCATGTATCTTGCCTTCTTATCAGCAACTGGATTTACGCTTTGGAACTTACTGATGAAATATAATCCGGTCAGTAAAGTATCATTGTTCATGTTCTTCGTACCGATTTATGGTGTCAGTTTATCTGCCTTGATTTTGGGCGAGACGATTCCACCGCAAGCGTTGCTTGGATTACTCTTCGTCGTCAGTGGTATTTTAGTATCGACGTACCTTCCTGTTTGGTTTCAAAAGCGAGGTTGACGAAGATTCAGAATCGTGCAAAAATAGTTTCAATCAAAGTAACTCCCAATCGTTCGTTGCTTAAGCCGACCTGTTCGGCTTTTTTCTGTACGGTCAAGTGAAGACCGATTCGGCCTTGTCTGAAAGGCTAGTGCGACTATAAAACGGAAGGAGATGAAAACGAATGGAACGGAATGAGATCGTTCGAAAGATCATTGCCGCTCGTCGTCCACGTGATGAGTTTGCCCGGTTCGTCGTAACGTGCGTCAGTCAGCAGTTGAAGGAAACCCATGGAGATGTGGATGTGGAAATCATCGAGGCGGAGAGAGGTTACGATTCAGTGTGGTCAATCAACGGTCGAGAGGTCGTCGTGCTGCTCGAGACAGAAGAGCTGAAGCGTGCAAAAGAACAGCCGTATGCGATCGACGATAAGCTCTGGCGGAGTTTTCGGCAAGAAGGAATCGTGAAATAAAACAAAGGATCTTGCGCATGATTAGCGCAAGATCCTTTGTTTTATATCCGGGATGATTCGTGACGTTTCGCGTATCGTAAGAGAAACGCAAGTGTCGCTAGGACCAGAACGAATAGACTGAAATAAAGCATAGCTGGAAGCAGAACGAACAAGCTGCCAGCAATCGGTCCAAGGATCGAACCAAGACTAAAGGCAATCCCTGCAAGCAAGTTGCCCGTCGGAAGAAGGTGTCGCGGTAACTGTTCCGTCATATAGGCGACACCAAGCGAGTACGTCGAGCCAAGTGCCATCCCGCTGACAGCAAAAATCGCAAACAACCAGCCGTAACGTTCGAAGACGAAGCAAGCAATCAGGAAAGCGACAGAGCCAATTGAAAGAACGGTTACTAACGTCCGACGTTTTCCGAAGTGATCAGCAAGTCGTCCAAGTGGAAGTTGCATGATCAACGAGCTGACGACGAATGTCGTGATCAAGGTACTCGTCTCAGATAGACCGTACCCGTTACGTGTCGCAAAAACGGGAAAACTGGCATTCAGTGTGGCTTCGAGAAAACCATATGTAAAGCCAGGGAGTAATGTGAACCACGCGGTCGATAGGACAAGTTTATACCGTGAGGCAGCGCTTTGCAATTCCTCCGGCATGACAGACGATGGTTTTTCGTTCGGCATACGCGATAACAAGATCAGGACGATGACCGTTAATGTACCAGTCAACACGAACGGTAGCCAGTTGATGACATCGACGAGAGGTGCTGCAAGAGGACCAAGAGCAAAACCAAGACCGAATGCCATCCCGTATAGTGACATCGTTCGTCCTAACCGTTCATTTGGAGTAATGGACGTCACCCAAACCTGTGATCCATAGTGTAACGTCTGATCACCAAATCCGACGAGGAACCGTAAAATCATCCAAGCAATGACGCTCGGAAGGAGTGGAAATAAGAAAACGGCCACTGCAACAAGAGCGAGTCCGAACGAGATGACCGGAATATAACCACGTCGTCGCAGTGGACCTTCCATGAGAGGGGCAGCGACGATGACACCAATGTATAGAACGGCAGCGCTGAGACCATTGATGAAGGCTGGAGTCCCTTGACGTTCAAGTAAAATAGAGAGCAATGGAATCAGCAATCCTTGCGTGAATCCGGAAATGAAGACGATTGATAAAATGAGAGCAAAACGACGTGACACGAGTAACGACGACCTTTCTTTTTTCTTTTAGCATAACACGCCCCGGTCTCTGAAACGAAAGACCGGGGCGTGCTTCATTTATTTTCTTGTTCAAAACGTGTCGGACGCGGCATATGCAGAAGATGTTCATCCCAATCTGTCTGATCGAACACTTCATCATGTTCGATGCTGTGTGAAGTACGAATCCCAACCATCATGACGAATAAGACCATGCTGAACGTACCGATGATTGCGACAATACCTACGAGCCATTCCATCCCGGTCACCCCTTTTTTTAGAAAACAGAATGTGTCTACTTTGTGACATTTTTCCCAGGACGCCATCGTTCAAAACCTATTTTTCATTCTTAAAGCCGGCTGGATTGTTTTGTGAAATCAATCTCAGGGTAATATGCGTTTTTCACAAGCGCATTTGGTCCAAGGCATTGCACAGCAGGACAGTGACACGACAAGCTTTTATTCAGTTCTGTCTCTTGCCACTGGGCATACGCATCATTGAAGGACGTCTCATGAATCGTACCGAGCGAAGCGAGTTCGTCGCCGAAATCAGTCACGATGATCTCGCCATCAAAGATGTTGACGTTAAGACGAGAACGACCATCTGGGTCATTGCGAACCGATACGTTTTTTTCTTGACGCAAGCGACGGTGCAATTCTAAATCTGCCTCTTCCATCGAACATGCGTAGAAAGGAAGTGTTCCGAACAACATCCAAACGTTCGGATCGCGGACGTCAAGCAAACGATGAATTCCGTCACGGATTTCAGATAAACTAGCTGCTTCGATCATTGACGCGAAGTCAGCGGGGTACATGGGATGCACTTCATGACGGACACAGCCCATATCGACGATTTCCTTATGGATTGCTTCAAGGTGTGGCAATGTCCGCTTGTTGATCATCGTCTCAGCAGACACGATGACACCTCGTGCATTCAGAACACGAGCATTCTCTTTCATCGTCTCGAAAAGCTTCGTCCGTGCTTCACGTGATGGTTTTCGTTCCATCATCGCAAAGCCACCATCGATGAAGTCATCGGCTGTTCCCCAGTTATGTGAGATGTGCAAGACATCTAGATAAGGAATGATTAATTCATAACGAGATAACGGAAGTGTTAAATTTGAGTTGATTTGGGTTTTAGCGCCACGTTCGTGGGCATACTTAAGTAAAGGGACGACATATTCCTTGACGGATTTCATCGAAAGCATCGGTTCTCCGCCTGTGATGGAAAAGGCACGCAGGTGTTCGATTTCATCCAGACGTTGAATGAGTAGTTCGACTGGGATTTCAGGTGACTCGCTACTGGATAACATGTAACCGACGGCGCAATGTTCACAGCGCATGTTACACAGTTTTGTCGTCGTGACTTCGATGTTCGTCAAACGGACGGTGCCGTATTGTTCAATGTCACGATAAGCTTCCCACGGATCGTTTGCGATCGTGATGGGTGATGATTGTGGCATAGGTACTCCTCCTTTTTAGTGCTCCACTTCGTATCGTATGCTAAAATAACGTCGGAATCCAGCGGAAGAAAGGAAGTCTGAATAATGGGAAAAGCAAGAACTGATAAACTTGGTCAAATGAATGTGCTAAAATCAAGGATGCAGCTTCTCTGTCATACAATCGATTCACTTGATGAATCATCAGATATCGAAGATTTGGAACGACTGATCGTATCACTAGATCAACTCAAGGCGAAGGTCGTTCGATATGCGAAGGATATGAAAGAACAAGAAGAAACGAAAAAAGCGGTAGATTGAGACCGCTTTTTCATTTGCACAAACGGAAAGGATGAAATCAATGGCAACAAAAATCAAATTAAAGACAGGTGAGATCCGTTCGGTCACGTGTTTACGGATGGGAATCAACGGTGAAGGGATTGCGACGCTCGAGCGACAAATCGTCTTCATCCCAGGATTACTCGTCGGGGAAACGGCACAGATCGAGATCACGGAAATTCATGCAAACTATGCGAATGCGAAAATCTTGAAGCGTGACGATCGTTCACCGGACCGCGTGACACCGCTTTGCCCGGTCTATAGTGTCTGTGGCGGCTGCCAATTACAACACATGAGTTACGACGGACAATTACGTTATAAGGAAGAGATGCTACGCAATGCTTTCTTAAAATCAACGAAATTGAATATCGAGAAAGCCGATATTCGTCCGACGATCGGTTCGAAAGAATGGGAATACCGCAACAAGTCACAATTCGTCGTCGGTAAACAAGGGAATGAAATCGTCAGCGGTCTCTATTCGGCCAATTCGAATCGTCTTGTCGCGATCGATGATTGTGTCGTTCAAAACAAAGATACGCTTCGTGTCAACCAAGCTGTCACGAAACTGCTCAACGATTATAAAGTACCCGTTTACCATGCAGCAAAACAAGACGGTGTCATGCGACACATCGTCGTCCGGACAGGAATCAAAACGGGCGAAATTCAAGTCGTACTGGTTGCCTTTAAAGACGGCTTCCGTGATTTAGAAGGTTTGTCACGCGATATCATGGATATCCCGGGGGTCGTTTCGGTCGCGCTGAACATTAATGATAAGTTAACGTCACGTGTCTTCGGAGAAGAGACAGAAGTCTTGCGTGGCGTTGAACGGATCGAAGAAGAGATGGGCGAGTTCACGTATCAATTGTCTCCTCGTGCTTTCTTCCAGTTGAATCCAGAACAGGCAGAGCGGATGTATGAAGAGATTGCGCGTGCCGCTGCTTTGACAGGCGAAGAGCGTGTCGTGGATGCATACGCAGGTGTCGGTTCAATTGGACTCTGGATTGCTAAAGGAGCAAAAGAAGTCCGCGGTATGGAGATCATTGAAGAAGCCGTTGAAGATGCCAATGCGCACATGAAGCAATACGGATTCGACCATGCCCACTACGTCGTCGGTAAGGCAGAAGCGTGGATTCCACGTTGGGTCAAGGAAGGCTGGATTCCAGATGTCTTCATCGTCGATCCACCACGCTCAGGTTGCGATACACAATTGTTGAACGCGATGATCTCGTCTAAAGCGAAAAAAATCATCTATGTTTCGTGTAACCCGCAGACGCTTGCCCGCGATTGTGATCACTTGATGAAAGCGGGATACAAGGTATCGTACATTCAGCCGTACGATATGTTCCCACAAACAGCGCACGTTGAAGCAATCGTCGTGCTCGAAAAAAAGAAAAAGAAAAAGTTCTAAATAACAAGCCCGTATGCACTCCTTGCACGAGTGGACATACGGGCTTTTTATCATGTTTGCGAGGGATAACCGAACGTCGCGTCACACTCAGCAAAGCGTTCCTTTAATTGAGCAACACGGTCAGCGGGTAATGGACCACGTTCGATCAGTTGCTGATTCAATGCGAGGTGTTCTGGTCGAGACGTGCCGATGATAGCCGTCGTGATTCCTGGCTCAAAAACCGTGAAACGAAGTGCTGTCTCAAGCCAACTGGATTCTTCGAGGGGATAAGCGAGTTGTTGCGCACGTTCCCAGTAAGGTTCGACATACTGTCCGACCGGACGCTCCGTGAAGCGCCACGGGGCATTACCGATCGGACGCTTTGCGATGACTCCGTGATTCGAAAGCGTAGGTAGGACTTGATCGACACGTTGGTCAAACAGATTAAACGATGTTTGGAAACTGTCGAAGCGATTCGTTTCGATAGCATATGTCAAGTCTTCCCGATCACCGGAATAAGCGATGACGCGAACTTTTCCAGCTTGTTTTGCTTGTTCAAGCGCTTCGATGACATCTCCTTGGGCGAGGATTTCTTGACTACAAGAATGTAAGTGTACGATGTCGAGATAATCCGTTTGCATCGTTTGTAAGGCTTGATCGATGCCACCATGGACCGCTTCAAAGGTCCAGTCCTGCGCACCGGGAACATCATAGCCGACTTTCGTCGACAGAATGACGTCGTGCCGACGATTCTTTAGAAATTGTCCGACGCGTTGCTCCGATAAGCCGTAGCCACGTGCTGTGTCGATCAGATTGATGCCGAGATCACGTGCTTGTTCGAGTAAATAAACTGCTTCGCGGTCCGTCATCTGTTTTGCGCCGATGTGACCGGCTCCGAACCCAAGCGGGGATACGAGTAGGTCGGATGTTCCAAAACGTCTTAACTCCATGAACGATACTTCCTTTCAGACCATCTGTAGTTTTATATCGATGATGTTCGTTTTTGTTGAATACGATAGATCAGATAACCAACGAGTGCCACGCCTGCAATCGACCATTGGACGATGGACGAGGATTGCATGAACTGATAAACGGCGAGCACTTCAAGTAACATGGCTGGAATTTTTCCGATCGTACTCGCAGTCAGGAAAAGTAGGATCGAAATACCACTCGCCGCACTTGCGATATTAACGATGCCAGACGGGACGAATGGTAACAGCCGCAACAAGATGATTGTCCAAAACGCTTCACGTCCTCGTTGTGCTTGCAGTTTTTGTTGTAAACGAGCGAATCGATCGGGAAGTGGGCGACGAAGGGCATACCGCAGTCCTTTTCGGTAAAGTAGGAACGCACAAACCGCACCTAAGACTTCACCGATGAAAGAGAGCAATGTGCCCATCCATAATCCGAAATAGACGAGATTCGCAGCGGTGACGAACGTACTCGGTAGGACACCAAGTACACTGACGACGACGCCGACCAAGACACTAACGAATGGAGCGAACGGTCCAAAGAGTTCAAAGGTTTGGATGACATGTTGTTCCATCATTCGAATCCATCCTCTTCATCCGGAAGAAGCGGTAACTCGATGTGGACAGTCGTTCCTTCTCCAAGAACGGAGTCGAACCGGATCGTCCCATCATGACGATCGATGATGTGTTTCGTGATCGCAAGACCGAGACCAGTGCCACCATCTTTCCGCGTCCGTGATTTATCGACACGGTAAAAACGTTTTGTCAGTCGATCAAGATGTTCTTCCGGAATGCCTTCCCCTTCGTCCTGGATAAGACAATGCGTCCGGTCGCCGATCGTTTCAGTCGATAAGAAAATCTGTTTGCCAGGCGGTGTGTACCGTAAGGCGTTATCGAGTAAATTGCCGAAGACTTGCTCAAGGCGGTCCGTATCGCCTAAGACAATTTGATCTGGATCGAGGTTCATCACGAACGTGACTCCTTTTGACTGGGCGATGGGTTCCATCCGGTAGATGACATCTTCAAGTACTTGACTGAAGACAAGCGGTTGCTTCGACATCGGATAGGAATCGCGCTCGAGTTGAGCGAGATCGAGCAGATCATTGACGAGACGTTGCAGACGTTCCGTTTCCCGCTCAATAATTTGGTAATACTGCGCACGCTTTTCTTCCTCAAGCGAATCATCCTGCATCATCTCTGTGTAACCACGGATGTAGGAGAGAGGTGTTCGCAATTCATGACTGACGTTCGCGAGGAACTCTTTCCGCTGCTCGTCGACTTCCCCGAGCGATTCCGCCATCTTGTTTAACGTTTCTGCGAGTTCTCCGATCTCATCGTCCGATTGAATCGGAATCCGGTAATCAAAGTCACCTTGTGCATAAACAGTCGAGGCGCGCTTCATGTCGATCAACGGACGGATGATCGTATCGATGATTTGTCGTCCGAAGATGACGAGATTCAAGACAATCAGTCCGATCATGAAGAAGATCATCAAGCGGAGTGGGCGGAATGGTTCACTGATTTGCCCAAGTTCCAGGTACAAGATCAGCGTACCAACCAGTCGATTGTTTTCGATGATCGGAA
Organism: Exiguobacterium sp. ZWU0009; assembly: GCF_000798935.2. NCBI lineage: Bacteria > Bacillati > Bacillota > Bacilli > Caryophanales > Exiguobacterium > Exiguobacterium sp. ZWU0009. The sequence continues at coordinate 700,018 of NZ_CP018057.1, forward strand.
ACCCGGTCATCAAAATATCCGTTCCTTCAATCGGATGGGTCCGACTGGAGACGATGGTTTCACCGTTTCGAAGTTCTTCGATATCCGCATTCGTCAAAAAGCGCAGTCCAGCTGGATTTTTCTTCAGGAAATCGATAAAGAAGACTTTCGATTCCGTCAACTCATTCGTATAAGTCATTCCATCGTAAAAAGCACCAGATAATCCTTCAGATTCATAAATGTTGATCAGCTTTTCGCCTCGGTTCAATAAGATATCTTCCTGCGTTTGAAGATAGAATCGATCGTAGAGGTAGAACGTCAACAAGACGAATAAAATGGCGGAAAAAACGCTTGTGAACCAAATCGTGATCCAAATCCGGCGCCGGATCGTATAGCGCTTAATCATACTTCCTCGAATTTATAACCGATGCCCCAGACCGTTTGAATCGAGCCACCAGCTTCCCCGAGCTTTAAGCGAAGTGTTTTGATGTGTGTATCGACCGTCCGTAAGTTCCCGATATAGTCCGCACCCCAGATTTGATCGAGTAACTGTTCGCGAGAAAAGACCTTATCATTGTTTTGAGCGAACAGATGCAGCAAATCAAATTCCTTACGCGTCAGACTGACCGGTTTGCCATTGACGTGGACACTCCGACTTTCAGTGTCGAGTTCAAGCATGCCGAGCGTCAGGGTAGCCGATTGATCAACTGTAAAGCGATGAGAACGACGAAGAGTCGCTTCGATGCGAGCAAGCAATTCTCGAGGGCTGAATGGTTTTGTGATATAGTCATCAGCTCCGATTTTCAGACCGTGAATACGATCGAGCTCGTCCGAACGTGCCGTCAGCATGATGATCGGAACGTTTGAGAATTCACGGATGCGCATACATGCTGTCAAGCCGTCCATTTCCGGCATCATGACATCGAGTAGAACGAGATGGAATGTATTTTGTTGAATGAGATGGATCGCTTCTTGTCCGTTAGAAGCTGTCATCGTCGTGTAGTGTTCTTTTTCAAGATTCGAGACGAGAAGGTCACGCATTTGTGCTTCATCATCTACTACGAGAATGTTAAACGATTCTGGCATTAGTCTTCGCTCCATTTCCTGTAGAAGAAAGTGTTTCTTCCATAAAGATGAGTTTTCTTATTTATCATACCATTTCAAACTTTAGAAGCGCATGTGTGGACACAAAAAAGCATGAGAGACAAGGCTCTCATGCTTCGAGTTGTTGGTGATCGTATAGTGTTTCGAGCTCCCGACCATGAATGTACATGTGGAAACTAGATTTTGAGACTTCATATAGCGTGAACTGTGTCTCGCCGGCATTCAATTGCTCAAGAAGCGCAGGGCGCAACTCATCCGCGCAGAACGCATACGGCAATTTTTCAGCTGCTTTTTGTGACCGAATATTGCTTTTGCGAATTTTCATGAAGACACTTTCATATCCAAGCTCGAAGAACAGCTCAGAGAAGAAGGCTTCTTTCGCTAAATGATTGTATCCTTTACCATGATACGGTTTACCTAACCATGTACCGAGAAACCCATATTGTCCTTCGATATCGAGTAAACTAATCGTACCAATCGGTTGATCGAATTCATCTAGGATGGTACGTGATACGATTTCACCACGTTCTTCCTCTTCGATTGCCTGCTTTGTAGTAAACAGAAATTCATCAAAGTACCGTGTTTTTTGGCGGACGTACGGATATACGTCTTGATGCTGCATCAGTTCGAACAAATCAGCGCAGTCGCTCAGCTCCCGTTGCTTGAGCATACTTCCATTCCTCCTTTTAGGACCGCAAGAATGATTGTCGAAAGCTACCTGTCTGACTCGTTTGAACCGCGCATGGTATGCCTTCTTCAGTTGTCGGATAAGATAATATTACCTTCTTTTTTTAAAATTGCAAGAAAATAATTTTTGTGAAAAAAGATACAAAAACAAGATGTTTTCCGTAAGCGTCTAAAACCCCCGAAAGGTGCAAAAAACACCTGGCGGGGGTGGAGTTAAGTCAAGTTCAGTTGAGCGTGTTCAAAAATGATTTTTCCGTCAATCATCGTCATGAGAGGCTTCGCTAAATAGTCGAGTGGAAAGTGACTCCACAGGACGAGATCCGCGTCTTTTCCGGTCTCGATCGATCCGACACGATCGTCCACACCGAGCGAGCGGGCGGGATGAATCGTGATCGCGCGTAAGGCGATATCGACCGGTAGACCTTCTCGTGCGGCAAGACCAGCGCAGAGGTTCAAGTATTGGACAGGTGTGTACGGATGATCGGTCGTGATGGAGATTTCGAGACCGTGTTCATGGAGAACCCGGTACGTTTCCCATGTTTTATTCTTCAGTTCGATTTTAGACTTCCGCGTGAATGTCGGTCCAACTGTCACTTTTTCGATCGGCAATTGCTCCATTTCTTTTGCGACGAGATGACCTTCCGTACAATGTTCGATACGTAAATCAAGATCAAACTCTTCCGCGAAGCGAATAGCGGAAAGGATATCATCTGCTCGGTGCGCATGTACACGAAGCGGCATCTTATGATCAAGGACCCGTTTGATCATCTGATGAGCGAACGTTTCGGAAACTCGTTGTGTCCGAACTTCAAGAAAGGCTTCGCGCAACATCCCCATGATGCCCATCCGTGTGAGTTCACCGGCACGGCCAGCACTATGGACACGCTTCGGGTTTTCACCGAGTGCCACCTTCAGACCCGCATACTTTCGAAGAATCATATCATCGATGAACCGTCCGTGCGTCTTGATGACACTCGTGACGCCACCGATGATGTTCATGCTACCAGGCATGACTTGAACGGTCGTGATCCCGTGTTCGACGGCTTCCTTAAAGCCTTCATCCAGCGGATAAACGCCATCAATGGCACGTAGATGAGGAGTCATCGCGAAAATCGTCTCATTCGCATCATTTCCGACGGTTCCGGTACCTTCGTCATATAATCCGAGATGTGTATGGGCATCGATGAAACCGGGCAATAAAAAGTGACCTTCTGCTTCAATGACTTGATCGTTTTCTAAATGATCCAGTAATTCACCGATTTCAATGATTTTCCCATCACGAATGCGGATGTCCCCATAAAAACTGTCCGAAGTAATCGGATAGATATGTGCATTTCGAATTAAGATATCCAAGTATCGTCCACCCCTGTACTAGTTTGAATGCTCGATTGCTCGCAATGCATCCTTTAGTTCAGCATACCGAAACTTGTATCCGTTTTCGAGCGCTTTTTTCGGAACGACACGAGCTCCTTCTAGTACAATCGTACTCTTTTCACCGAGTGCGAGTTCTAACGCGAAGCGTGGCGCCGGGAGCCAGTGTGGGCGATGTAAGACTTTTCCGATCGTCTGTCCGAAACGCCGCATCGTCTCCGGATGCGGAGCAGTGATGTTCATTGGTCCTTCGACTGTCGGGGTCTCAAGTGCGAATAGGAATAAATCGACTAAATCGTCGATGTGGACCCAGGAGACCCACTGTTTTCCGTCGCCCATCGTTCCACCGCCAAACAAGACATAGGGCAGGCGCATTAACGGATAAGCGCCACCGGCTTTCGTTAGGACGACACCGATTCGTGGATGGACAAGTCGAATGCCAGCGTCAGCAATCGGGCGGGCAAGGTCTTCCCAGGCGACACAGACATGACTTAAGAAGTCAGCGGTCGGTGGAAGGGGTTGATCTTCGGAAAATGTTTGATGCCGATCTTGTCCGTAAATGCCAACCGCAGATGCAGACAATACGACATTCGGCTTTTGATCGAGTGCTTCAACGATTCGAACGAGCTCCTTCGTCGTGCTGACGCGACTGTCGAGAATGACACGTTTTCGTTCATCCGTCCAACGTCCATCGTTGATCGAAGCGCCAGCCAGATGAATGAATGCATCGACGCCCTCTAAGTGCTGTTCCGGTTTTGCGTCTTCTGTCATCCACTTGATATATGTGACCTGCGCGTCATTCGCTTTCGGATGACGCGTTAAGATAAAGATGTGATGTCCTTGATCTAGTAAACGCTTCGTCAAGGCTTGACCAATCATACCAGTTCCGCCGGTAATCGCAATGTTCATGTAATCCATCCCCCTTGAAATAAGTAAAAGTGGCTTCTTTCCATTTGTTCCCGTTCCATGGTTTCACTCAAACATAGACCTGCCTGTTCATGATATCGTAGAACTACCGAATCAGGTTAGGGGAGGGAACGACATGAAGATCAAACGGATCTCGACACAGAAGAAGAACAGCGAACGATTCAACATCTATGTCGAGCGTGAGGGCAAAGAGGAATACGCCTTTGCCGTAGATGTGGATATCTTAATCAAATACAATCTGCAACGCGATAAGGAGCTCGATGACGACTTCGTCAAGGAAGTACTGACGGCTGAGGAACAGCAGAAGGCATATCGTCTCTCATTGAATCATTTATCATACCGGATGCGGGCAACAAGTGAGGTCGTCACGTATTTGACGGAAAAAGAGACACCGGAGCATGCGATTAAACATGCGATCGATCGATTGACGGAGCAACGCTATCTGGATGATCAACAGTTCGCGCTTGCTTATACGGCGACGAAAAAAGCAACGACACCACAAGGACCAGGAAAGATTCGCCGTGATCTAGAAGTATTGAAGATCCCAAAGCCAGCAATTGATGAAGCGATCGCGACGTTTACGGATGAAGAGGAATATGAAAAAGTCCTGAAGTTTTTGCGGCAAAAGCAAAAAGAGCTTCAACGGCGTTCTGTACGCGAATTGACGCAAAAGCTACAGATGACACTCATGCAGCGCGGGTTCTCGTCCGATTTGATTAAAGCGGGTATTGAAGAGGTATTTTTAGCTGAAGAAGGTGACGAAGAAGAACAGGCGGCACTTTATCAAGCACGCAAGTATTATCCGAAGTACCGGCAACTCGAACCGTTTGAACGCGAACAGAAGGTGAAGCAAGCGCTCGTCCGAAAGGGATTTCCGTACGGTCTAGCGGCTCAAGTCCTCGAACAAATCAAAGAAGAAGAGGCGGAATAATAAAAGCAAGACGAAAAATTGACAATTATCCGACAATTGTGCTATTCTACGCACAGACTAAGAAAAGGAGGAACCGTCCTATGAAAAAGCCAATTGGTTTCACACACATCCAACAGCTGAATATGACGGAGACTCTTGAGCACGTATAAGTAATTCATTTCATGTGCGAGCAAGGGGATTCGTCTCCCGAGCGCGCAGACGAACAAGAATGCATCATGCCCATTTCAAGGCATACTGATTCTCGGACTGCATCCGGAAATCCGTATGCCTTTTTGCGTGCTCGGAAAAAACACTTCATTTCACAGTAAAGGGGGGACCCTCATGCGTTTATTTCGGCAATTGAGTTGGTTTCTAAAAGAACACAAATCATCTTACCTCGTAGCAGTCGTCTTACTGATTATCACCGGCTTCATCGATTTGACGCCGCCGTGGTTGATCGGAAAAGTGATCGACGGTTTACGCTCAGGTTCGATGGACCGAACGACACTCTTACAGTATGTCGGTGGATTAACGGTCATTTCCATCGTTTCCTTCATCTTGACGTATCTGTGGTTAGCGAAATTATTCGGAACGGCATTTTTATTAGAACGGACACTTCGGAGTCGCTTCTTTACGCACTTATTGAAACTGACGCCGACGTTCTACCAAAAGAATCGGACGGGAGACTTGATGGCGCTCGCGACGAACGACTTGAAGGCGGTCGAGCGGACAGCCGGATTTGGTGTCTTGACGCTCGTCGACTCGTTGAACATGACGGCAATCACCCTCGTCGTCATGGGGGTGGCGATCGATTGGAAGCTGACACTTGCTGCCTTGTTACCGATGCCACTTCTCGCCTACGCGATGAATAAGCTCGGAAGTCAAATTCACGGACGTTTCATCACTGCCCAGGATTCATTCGGAACGATGAATGACCAAGTTGTCGAGTCGATTTCCGGACTGCGTGTCATTCGCTCGTTCGTCCAAGAACCGGTCGATGTCAAACGCTTCGACGATGTCACGACGGATGTCTTTGAGAAAAACATGCACGTCGCAAAAATCGATGTCTTATTTGAACCGATCATCAAGCTGCTCGTCGGCTTCAGTTATTTGATCGGCTTATCGTTCGGGACATATCTCGTCTTTACGAACGACATCACGCTCGGACAATTGGTCGCCTTTAACATCTATCTCGGGATGCTGATTTGGCCGATGTACGCCTTTGGCGAATTGATCAACGTCATCCAGCGTGGAACAGCAAGTCTTGACCGCTTAGAAGCAACGATGCGAGTCAAACCGTTGATTGCTTCGACACCGCGGGAACACGTCGATCGCCCTGAACGGATCGAGATGAACGATTTGACGTTTACGTATCCAGAGACAGCCCATCCGGTCTTACGAGATTTGAATATGACGATCGAACAAGGAACAACGATCGGGATCGTCGGACCAACCGGATCCGGTAAAACGACGTTCTTGCGTCAATTCCTACGTGAGTATCCGATTGGACGGGACATGCTGACGGTCAATGGCATACCGTATGAAGATGTTGCGCTAGAGACGGTTCGCGGTTGGACGGGTTATGTGTCACAAGAACATTTACTATTCTCGAAATCCGTCCGGGACAATATCTTGTTCGGTGCAGGTGAAGCGACAGAAGAAGAATTGCAGGAAGCGATTCGTCTCGCATCCTTTGAAAAAGACATTGAAACGCTCGAACAAGGACTTGAGACGATGGTCGGTGAACGTGGCGTCACGTTGTCAGGCGGACAAAAGCAACGTCTATCGATCGCGCGGGCGATGTTAAAAAAACCAGAGTTGCTGTTGCTGGATGATTCACTATCAGCGGTAGACGCGAAAACGGAATCACATATCATTGATTCGATTCGATCGAATCGTCACCAATCCACGACATTAATTGTTGCCCATCGCTTATCGGCAGTGGCACATGCGGACGAAATCATCGTCTTGCAAGATGGAATGATTTCTGAACGAGGAACACATGACAGCCTGATGGCACAAAATGGCTGGTACGCTCAACAATTCGAGCGACAAAGTGAAGAGATGTAAGGAGGTGCCTCTGCATGAATGAATTAGATTTATACCAACTCGATCCGGCACGTCGGAAGACGACGATCCGTTCGTTGATCCGCTATGCGATGCATGAGAAACAAGCGATCTTTTTAGGATTATTTTTACTCGTACTGGCAGTCGGAGCGGAATTGACAGGTCCGTATATTGCGAAAGTCATCATCGATGAACATATCGTGGCAATTGAAAAGGACTGGGTCGAGGTTAAATCAGACGGTGCGGTCATCTATGACGGCCGTCAGTTCGCCAAAGCACAAGACGTCTCGAAAAGTCAGATTGTTCAATCCGTCTCGATCGTCCAAACGACCAACGGCTACTTTTTCGTACCGAAACAAGTCGTCAGTGGGGGAGAGCGGAAAATCAATGGAAATACGATGACGATCACGCGTGGAGACGACGTCTACACGTATGATAATATTCAAAAACTGACACAAGGACAGGTCTATGATTTTTATTCAAAAGACTTAAAAGCAATCGGCTGGTTGTCCTTGATCTACGTCCTTTTGCTGCTGGCAGCGGCTGGTTTGAACTGGATTCAACAAATCTTGCTCCAGCGATCTGCCCATAAAATCATTAAACGGATGCGGCTTGATGTCTTTACGCATCTGCAACAGTTACCGGTCCGTTATTTCGATCAGACACCGATCGGTAAAATTGTCAGTCGGGTCACGAACGATACGGAAACGATTCGCGATCTTTATCTCGGTGTGCTCGCCCGAGTCTTCTCAGGGATCATCACGATGGCGGGGATTCTCGTCGCGATGTTCTTCCTCGATTATCGCTTAGGACTCGTCTCGCTGATCATCATTCCGATCGTTTATTTTTGGATTCAGCTGTTCCAGAAACTTGCGACGAAGAACAACTTCAAGGTCCGCTCGCTCGTTGCCGACATGAATGGTCAACTGAATGAGAACATCCAGACGATGCCGATCATTCAGGCTTATGCACGCGAGAAGGAAATCCTTGCCGAATTCGAACAAAAAAACGAAGAAAACTATCAGACGCGGGCAAAGTTGTTACGACTCGATGCCCTGATGTCTCATAACCTATCCTACTTTTTGAAAAACTTGACGCTCGCCTTGTTGATTTGGGTCGTCGGCGGAAAAAGTCTGACGAACGGATCGTTTTTATCGCTCGGGATTTTATATGCGTATATCGATTACGTGTCCCGTTTATTCGAACCCGTCACCCAAATCATGAATCAGCTGTCACCGCTACAACAAGCACTCGTTTCAGCGGACCGGATGTTCCAATTGCTTGACGAAAAGGGAGAGCCGGTCGAACAAGGTCGCGTTGCTCGGTTTAAAGGAGCGGTGACCTTCAAAGACGTTGAATTCAGTTATGAAGCGGGGAATCCCGTATTACGTGAGATTCAAATCGATGCTCGTCCTGGCGCGACGATTGCTCTCGTCGGTCACACGGGTAGCGGGAAAAGTTCAATCATGAATTTATTAATGCGTTTCTATGATCCGTCAAAAGGACAGTTGTTGATTGACGGACAGGACGTGACGACTTTACCGAAACAAGCGGTTCGTGAGCATATGGGCATCGTCTTACAGGATCCGTTCCTCTTCACAGGAACGATTCGCTCGAACATCACACTCGGCAATCCTGATATTTCAGAAGAACGGGTACGACAAGCAATCGAAGCCGTCGGCGCGGATCGGTTCATTGATCGTTTACCGAACGGGCTCGATGAACCAGTCATCGAAAAAGGTGCCACATTATCAGCGGGTGAACGACAGTTGATCAGTTTTGCCCGTGCGTTAGCGTTCGATCCTGCGATCCTAGTTCTTGACGAAGCGACAGCGAGCGTTGATTCGGAAACGGAAGCGGTCATTCAAGATGCTTTACTGACGTTGACGAAAGGACGAACGACGTTCATCATCGCCCACCGCTTGTCGACGATCAAAGATGCGGATGAGATTCTTGTTCTCGATCGTGGTCAAATCGTCGAGCGAGGGTCCCATGATGTGCTCCTTGCAACGTCCGGTATTTATGCGAAAATGTATGCGTTACAAAGTAAGCGGAATCTTGAATTGAAATCAAGCTAATCCATCCAGTTTCTCCTCCTTTTCGTTTATACTGAAAAACGAAGAGGGGGAGTTTTTGTAATGGAGACACGGATGAGTCAATTATCGAAATACGAGCTTGAGATGTTGATCACGAAATTAAGTGAACAAAAACGAAAAGCGGAGCAACACGGGAACGTCAGTGAAGTGGAGGTCGTGACGCGGAAAATCGCTATTGCGAAAAGTTATTTGATTGATCCGGCACGATTCGAACGGGGGGCCTTTTACCGAATCGAAGGAGAAGAGGCACGATTTGAGTTACACTTCGTCAATGGCGTCATGGGCTGGGGACATTTTGAAGGAACCGCTCAGGAAGTCGCGATTCCGATCGCGTTATTCACAGGAGAGGGAGAACAGACATGACGAATCGAGAACAAGCCCTTCAGCAACTGGCTGAAGAATTATTGCAAGTAAATGAAGTATTAATCCCGGAAGAAGCACTGACGTGGGTCGAAGTGCTTTGGGAAGATTTCGAAGCGACACTCGCACGCGCAGGTGAGAAATATCAAGGTGAAGCCGTCGCGGTTCATTTCGTCGAGCAGCAGATCAAACAGCACGGGGCAATGTTGCACCGGTTTAATACGACGAACGAAAAATTCAAGCATTTGATGACAGGTCGAAACGTCGAATGAAAAAAGCTCCGCACATCGGGATTTCCGTTGCGCGGAGCTTTGTCTTTATAATGCAGGGATGAACAGTTTTTTCTGCAAGGTCCGTTCGCTGAAGACCCAGCCGGTATAGGAGCTGACGATTTCTTGTGTGGCGGCGTCGATTCTGACGACGGCAACGAATGGATAGACTTCCTTCGTGAAGTAACGCAAGTTGGTGAAGCGGTATTCGACAATGCCATCCTTTCGTGAGACCGTATACGTATGAATCTTCGAGAACTCAAGAAACGCTTGCAAGTCAGCATTTTGTTTGACGATTTCGTACAAGGCGTCACCGTGTGGTTCGTCCTTGATGCGGAAGTTTCCACATTCGACGACGGTTCCACTGTTGATCTTAACGACGGAATACTCATCGCGTAATCGTGCCGCGACATGCCACTCATCCCATTTCATGCCAGGTGAGATGAACAGTTTATGGGCGCCGCGATAATAGCGTGCAGCGGTCGCGAGTGCATCGTTTCGCAACTTGAACTGCACAGCGTAATAGATGATGACGATAGCGATCAAAATCGGGAAGATGACGATCGTCGCTCTCGTTAGTAGCCAAATCCCGAACGCGGCATAATACATCGTGAACAGATATGGATCAAACGTATTGATGACACCCCAACCGATCCAGGATTGTTTGAACGGGTGTAAGGCTTGTGTACCGTAAGCATTAAACAGATCGACAAAGACATGAAGAGCGACAGCGATCTGCGCCATCAGCCATAATGAAGTCGGAGGTATACCGAACAACGTGCCGATGACGATTGAAAGTAATAACGGCCAGGCGAGCAAGGCAATCAACCCGTGCGATTTTCCGCGGTGTTGACGCAAGTAGGCGCTGTTTCCTTTAAATTTAAAAACAGTATCGAAGTCCGGTGCGTGTGAGCCGACGAGCGCCGTCGTCGTCACGGCAGCAAACATCGTCGTGCTCGCTGCGACGTCAGGGTGTAGCGTCGAGATGGCGGCGAGACAAAGTCCCATGCCGATATGCGTACCAGTATCCAATGCGAATTCGCTCCTTCTATAAAATCGTGATGGTGAATCCATCGAGGTTCTGCCGAGTAATTTTTAATAAATATATCGTATCCAAGAGAAAAGAGGTAACCTTTTGACTGTCGTTCAAGAATATTTCACAAACTTTAATAAAACACAATTTACCACAGAACTGATTGCCTGGTTCCTTCGTGAACAGCGGGATCTCCCGTGGCGAAGAACCAAAAACCCGTATCATATCTGGATTAGTGAGATCATGCTCCAACAAACACGTGTCGATACGGTCATTCCATATTATGAACGCTTCACGAAACGTTTTCCGACTCCACATGATTTAGCAGAAGCGGATCAGAGTGAAGTCCTGAAACACTGGGAAGGCTTAGGGTACTATTCCCGTGTCAAGAATCTTCAAATCGCGGTTCAGGAAGTTGTTGAAAAATATGACGGAATCGTTCCGGATGAGAAGGAATTATTCAGTCAGCTGAAGGGTGTCGGTCCGTACACGACGGGAGCGGTACTGTCGATTGCTTATGGACAGGCAGAACCAGCAGTAGACGGAAACGTGATGCGGGTTCTCTCGCGTGTACTTGGAATCTATGAAGATATTGCTGCACCGAAGACGAGAAAGTTGTTTGAAGCTGCGGTTTATCAGTTGATTGATCCGGCTGATCCGTCAAGCTTCAATCAAGGCTTGATGGAACTTGGTGCGATGGTCTGTACGCCGAAGTCTCCGATGTGTGGACTCTGTCCTGTTCAAGACGTTTGTTTTGCATATGATCGAAATGCACAGGAAGAACTACCTGTGAAGACGAAGAAAGGGAAGACGCAAATTATTCCTTATGATGCTCTTGTTTATGAAGCAGACGGAAAAATCGCAATTGAACAACGGGCGGAGACCGGTTTGCTTGCTGGTATGTGGCAATACCCACTTCGAGAAGCAGAAGAAGATCGTAATGGAACGCTTGTCGGGCACGTCCGACATATCTTTTCACACCGGATCTGGGAAATTGCCGTTTATCGCGTGACGGAACAGCCGGACCAGACGGTACTGGTTGATCAGGAAACGTATGCGAAGCATCCGGTATCTGTCGCGCAAATGAAGATTGATCGACTATTAAAGGGGGAGATCTAATGCATACTTTTCGTTTTGAGACACGTGTCGATACATCAAAGGAGCAAGCGTGGGATTTTTTAAGTGACGCCAAGGTCTTAAGTCGATTGACGGTATTTCCGCAAGTGAAGACGTCAGGCGATACGCGGACACGAGCGGGAAATACGATTCGTCTGCGCGTTGGTGTTCCTCCACTATTTGTCTCGTGGACGTCTTGGATTCCTTTCGTAGAAGAATATGTCTTCGTTGATGTCGGTACAAAAGTTCCGTATCCATTCCGGGCATGGTGCCATGTGCATCGGGTCGAAGAACGTGAATCTGGCGTCTATTTCGTGGATGAAGTGACGTATGCATCCTTCTTGCCAGCTTTCATCATTGAAGCATTTATCTTGAAACCGATGTTCAAACAACGAAAAAATGCGATTTTGAATCACTTTCAAGCCTGAATTCCGTCATTTTTCTGAAAAAATACCCTTTCGTTTTTCATGCGTTCTGAAAATGGGTATAATAAGCACGAGAGTATAACAGAATGGAAGAAAAACGCTTTAGAAAGGAGTAGCACATGAGTCGATTCCCAAAAGAAAGTAGCAAGATTGAGATTCAAAGTTTCAAACATAACGGGAGCTTACACAGAGTTTGGGAAGAAACGCTCGTGCTGAAATCGACGGAAGAAGAATTGATTGGGTTCAATGACCGCATTATGGTCAGTGAATCGGATGGTCGTCAGTGGCGAACACGAGAGCCTGCAATCTGTTACTTTTCAACAGAACTCTGGTTCAATGTCATTTGTATGATTCGGGAGGACGGCATTTATTATTACTGCAATCTTGGATCACCTTCTACGTTCGATGAGAAAGATCGAGCAGTCAAGTACATTGATTACGATTTAGATATCAAAGTATATCCGGACATGTCCTACATGATCCTCGATGAGGACGAGTATGAGAAGCATCGCCGCGAGATGAACTATCCGAAGGCGATCGATCGTATTTTGAAAGACAATGTCCAAATCCTGATTCAATGGATCCGCAGTCGGAAGGGTCCATTTAACCCGGCTTTCGTGGATATGTGGTATCGTGAATATGAAACAAGATATCGGAGATGATGGTTCGCCATCGTCTTTTTTTAATTGAAGGAAGTGAAACACGTGGCAACACAAGCAAAACGTAAGAAACAAGGCTCGATCCGCCGCTATATGGCATTCGTCAAGCCGTATCAAAAACAGATTCTCCTGACGGTTTTCGTCGGGATCATCAAGTTCTCGATCCCACTCGGACTTCCGTTGTTGTATAAGTACATCATCGATAATATCCTAACCGGAAACACGATGCCGATGGCGGAAAAAAGTAAACAACTGGCATACTTAATCGGAGCGGGTGTCTTCATCTTCTTGATCGTCAAACCGCCGCTCGAATATGTTCGTCAGTACCTCGCGCAATGGTCCGCGTCGAAGATTTTATTTGACGTACGGAATCGATTGTTTGATCATGTTCAGAAATTATCACTTCGATTTTATTCGAATACGAAAACCGGAGAAGTCATTTCGCGGATCATCAATGATGTCGAGCAGACGAAAGATTTCGTCGTCACGGGATTAATGAATTTATGGCTTGATATGATCACGATTTTCATTGCGATCGCGATCATGTGGACGATTGATCCGAAGTTGACGCTCGTCGCCATCATTCCATTACCATTCTATGCCCTTGCCGTTAAGTTCTTTTATGGTCGCTTACGTGGATTGACACGGGAACGCTCGGCAGCCCTTGCGGAACTACAAGGTCATTTGACAGAACGGGTCAACGGGATGGCGGTCATTCGTAGTTTTGCACTCGAACCACACGAGAACAAAGCGTTTAAACATCAAAATGATGGATTCTTAAAAGCCGCGCTTCGTCAAACGAACTGGAATGCACGGACGTATGTCGTCGTCTCGACGATTACGGACTTCGCACCGATCCTGATCTTCGGAACGGCAGCCTTCTTCGTCTTGAACGGACAAGTGTCGCTAGGAACGATGGTCGCATTCATTGGGTATATCGACCGTCTGTATGCGCCGCTCGGTCGTCTCGTCAACTCCTCAACGACGTTGACACAGTCGATTGCTTCGATGGACCGGATGTTCGAGTTTTTAGATGAGCCGTATGATATCACAGAAAAACCAAATGCACGCGATCCAAAAGACGTCCGCGGAAACGTTCAGTTTGAAAATATCAGTTTCGCTTATGAAGAAGGCGGCGAGCTAGCGATTGATCGTTTAACGCTTGACGTTCAGGCAGGCGAACGGATTGCTTTCGTCGGGATGTCAGGTGGTGGGAAATCAACGCTCGTCAGTTTGATTCCGCGCTTCTATGATGTGTCTGCCGGTCGGATCACACTGGACGGCGTTGACATTCGTGACTTGAAGTTGCGTGGTCTTCGCGATCAGATCGGGATGGTCATGCAGGAATCGATTCTCTTCAGTGAATCGGTCCAGATGAACATCAAGATGGGGAATCCGGAGGCGACGGACGAGGAAGTCATCGCAGCAGCAAAAGCAGCAAATGCCCATGAATTCATCGAACGGTTACCAAACGGTTATCATACGCCGGTCGGAGAACGCGGCGTCAAGTTATCAGGTGGTCAAAAACAACGTCTTGCGATTGCACGGGTCTTCTTGAAGAATCCACCGATTCTAATTTTGGATGAGGCGACGAGTGCGCTTGATTTAGAGAGCGAAGCGATGATTCAAGACTCGTTAGCACGTCTCGCGAAAGGGCGGACGACGTTTACTGTCGCGCATCGTTTATCAACGATCACCGATGCCGATAAGATCGTCGTCATCGAAAATGGTCAAATTACGGAAATCGGCACACACGAAGTCCTCATGCAAAAACGAGGCGCTTATTTCGAACTGTATGCGATTCAAAATCTGGAACTCGTCGAATAACACAAAAGCAGCGATCCTCGTGAGGGTCGCTGCTTTTTTTAGGAGAAAGACTTAGAGTCGAGCAAAGGCACGATCGACTGCTGCGATCGTTTCTGTGATGTCGGATTCCGTGTGTTCTGTCGTCAAGAACCAAGCTTCGTATTTCGAAGGAGCGAGGTTAATGCCTTCTTCAAGCATCAACTTGAAGAAGCGACCGAACATCTCACTGTCCGCACGTTCTGCACCATCATAGTCAATGACCGTTTCATCCGTGAAGTAAACCGTCATGGCGCCTTTGAGACGGTTGATCGTAATCGTCACGTCATGACGTTTTGCTGCATCAAGGACACCTTGTTCGAGTAAGGCACCAAGATGATCGAGTTGTTCATAAACGCCAGGCTGCTCGAGTAATTCAAGGCAAGCGATACCGGCAGCCATCGATGCTGGGTTACCTGCCATCGTCCCCGCTTGGTAAGCAGGACCGAGTGGCGCGACATGTTCCATGATTTCCTTACGACCGCCATACGCACCGATCGGTAGTCCACCGCCGATGATTTTTCCGAGTGCCGTCATATCAGGACGGATATCGAGTAGTTCTTGTGCACTGCCGTACGTGAAGCGGAAGGCTGTGATGACTTCATCGTAGATGACGAGTGCGCCGTGAGCATGCGTGATTTCGTTGACCGCAGCAAGGAAACCAGGTTGCGGTTCGACGATGCCGAAGTTTCCGACGATTGGTTCGACGAGTACACAAGCGATTTGGTCGCCCCATTGTTCCATGATTTGACGATACGATTCGATATCATTGAACGGTGTCGTAATGACTTCTTTTGCCGTCGCTTTCGTGACACCGGCTGAATCTGGGGAACCAAGTGTTGCTGGTCCGCTTCCTGCTGCGATCAGCATCAGATCCGAGTGACCGTGGTAACAACCACTGAACTTCACGACAAGCTCACGACCTGTATACGCACGAGCGACGCGAATCGTCGTCATGACGGCTTCGGTTCCAGAGTTCGTGAAACGAACCTTTTCAAGCGATGGGATTGCTTTTTGTAGTTTATGTGCAAAGTCGATTTCTAGACGATGTGGTGTGCCGTAAAGAAGACCGTTTTGGGCAGCATGGGTGATCGCTTCCGTAATGTGAGGATGACCGTGTCCCGTGATGATCGGACCATAGGCTGCTAAGTAATCGATATAGCGATTGCCATCGACATCGTAAAAGTAAGCACCTTCTCCGCGTTCCATATAGACAGGTGCACCGCCGCCGACGGCTTTGAATGAACGGGATGGGCTGTTGACGCCACCAACGATACACTCTTGTGCGATTTCATATAACGCCTCTGAAGTAGGACGTGTAGTATGGGTAGACATGAGGATTCCTCCAATCGATAATTCGTGAAAAATATCACGATATGATTGTATCATGGACGTCAAATCCGGTGCAGAGCCGTTGACGGAATGCCTATTTGTAGGTAGACTAATTATAAAGATTACAATCTGATAATCAATGAAAGATAGAAATGAGGGGATGGACGTGGCTAACGAAATGCTGGATGACGCCGTGAAGTCACTTCGGGAATCAGGCGTTCGAATGACACCACAACGTCACGCGATTTTGGAATATTTAACGACGGGACACACGCATCCGACAGCGGATGAGATTTATCGTGCACTCGAGCATCGATTTCCAAACATGAGTGTGGCTACTGTATATAATAACTTACGCGTGTTTCGAGAAAAGGGAATCGTTGAGGAAATGAATTACGGAGACGCTTCAAGTCGCTTCGACTTCGTTACGACACGCCATTACCACATGATCTGTGAGAACTGTGGAAAGATCGTTGATTTCAACTATCCTGTGCTCGATGATGTCGAAACGGTTGCGGCGCACTTAACGGGCTTTAAAGTCGATCGTCACCGATTAGAAGTGTACGGAACTTGTCCGGACTGTCAATCGAATGTCCAATAAAAAAACGAGCTGCCTTAGCGGGGAGCTCGTTTATTGTGTTTATTATATTTTTCATCGAATTCTTTTCCTTCAAGAGACGGATCCATCGTCAGTGGTTCATCGCAATGCATACATAAGTCGACGCGACCAAGGACTTTTGTTTCTTTTCCACAGTTTGGACAAGTGACGACAGCTGCTTTTGTTGATGTTAGACCAATCAAGAAATAGAGTGCCGTACTAGCGAGGACCATGACGAAGCCGAGAAGCATGAGTAAGACCATGATGATTTCAAATTGTTTGAGTAATAGGCCGCCATACATGACGAGCATCCCACCGAATACAAGAAACATAGCAAGGTTTCGTGCGCGGTTTATTTTATTTTTACGTTGTTTTTTCAAGTGAATTCCCCCTGTTGTCAGTCTAGCATAAGATGTGCGACTGCCTGAAGAAGGAAAGCTTGTTTTTTTGTCGAAAATGGTAACGACGAGTTCGTATAGAAGGGTGAGAAGTAAATGGAACAAGCAACACGGACGATTTATTCGGAATACGCGGCTTATCGTGAAACGCAAGGAATCATTGCTGTTGAGAAACGACAGCCACGGGATTCCCTAACGGATCAATTTGATACGCTTCTTGTTGTCATCACAAGAGATCCGGAAGTCGAATGGACGATCAAACATTACCGGTTGAACACACTGAAGGTATCCTTACATCTTGTACACGAGGATGTGTTATCACGCTGGATTTTGTTAAATGCGAATCGACGAGCGATCCACTGGATTGCAGAGGGAACAATCGTGTTCGAACGAAATGATTACTTAGTTGATTTAAAACGGCAACTACTCAACTTTCCTGATGAGGAACGTCATTTACAGATGACGATTTCATTTGCTAAATTATTACGTCGTTTCCAAGATGGAAGAAACTTGTTCAGTCGCGGACATCATTATGATGCCTATACACATGTTCATCATGCATTGCACCATCTCGCGCGACTATCCGTCCTCGAGAAAGGGAAACATCCCGAGACAGTCGTCTGGGAGCAAGCGCGACTTGATGATCCGGATGTTTATAAACTATATGAACAATTATTGATGAGTGAAGAGACGCTAGATCAACGTATTCATCTTGCATTGATTGGACTTGAACATCTTTTACAGTCCAAGGTGTTATCGGGAGGGCGTTATCTATTCGAAATCATGCGTGAACGGACGGTACCTTGGACGATGTATGAATTGATGGAAGAAGAACGACTGCAAGAAGTTAAAGTGGATTTAAGTAGTTTGATCGACTTCTTCATGCGAAAAGGTTTGATTCGTATTTCGTATCAAACGACTAAAGGTGCAGGGGTCGAACTTGTGACGTATGAGCCGGTCGTATGACGATCGGCTTTATTTTTTTCTCATGATCGTTTTGGCTATATATAGAAGGAAAAAGATTGCGAAAGTTTTTTTAGAAAAACTATTGACGGTGTTATACCGAGATAGTATATTAATACATGTCGACAGGGCAACACACACTGGACGGTGACAAGAAAGAAAAAAGATTTCAAAAAGGGATTGACGCTTAAGTTATTCCATGATATCTTATTAAAGTCGCTGAAAACGACACGACGAACTTTGAAAACTGAACGATGAGGCAAAAATCGTATTCTACGGAATACAAAAACGAATGAAGCGCAAGCTTCGTCAATCGTGACTTCGGTCACAAAAACGAGCAAGTCAAACACTTCATGGAGAGTTTGATCCTGGCTCAGGACGAACGCTGGCGGCGTGCCTAATACATGCAAGTCGAGCGCAGGAAACTGACGGAACTCTTCGGAGGGAAGGCAGCGGAATGAGCGGCGGACGGGTGAGTAACACGTAAGGAACCTGCCTCAAGGATTGGGATAACTCCGAGAAATCGGAGCTAATACCGGATAGTTCAACGGACCGCATGGTCCGCTGATGAAAGGCGCTTCGGCGTCACCTTGAGATGGCCTTGCGGTGCATTAGCTAGTTGGTGAGGTAACGGCTCACCAAGGCGACGATGCATAGCCGACCTGAGAGGGTGATCGGCCACACTGGGACTGAGACACGGCCCAGACTCCTACGGGAGGCAGCAGTAGGGAATCTTCCACAATGGACGAAAGTCTGATGGAGCAACGCCGCGTGAGTGATGAAGGTTTTCGGATCGTAAAACTCTGTTGTAAGGGAAGAACACGTACGAGAGGTAATGCTCGTACCTTGACGGTACCTTACGAGAAAGCCACGGCTAACTACGTGCCAGCAGCCGCGGTAATACGTAGGTGGCAAGCGTTGTCCGGAATTATTGGGCGTAAAGCGCGCGCAGGCGGCCTTTTAAGTCTGATGTGAAAGCCCCCGGCTCAACCGGGGAGGGCCATTGGAAACTGGAAGGCTTGAGTACAGAAGAGAAGAGTGGAATTCCACGTGTAGCGGTGAAATGCGTAGAGATGTGGAGGAACACCAGTGGCGAAGGCGACTCTTTGGTCTGTAACTGACGCTGAGGCGCGAAAGCGTGGGGAGCAAACAGGATTAGATACCCTGGTAGTCCACGCCGTAAACGATGAGTGCTAGGTGTTGGGGGGTTTCCGCCCCTCAGTGCTGAAGCTAACGCATTAAGCACTCCGCCTGGGGAGTACGGCCGCAAGGCTGAAACTCAAAGGAATTGACGGGGACCCGCACAAGCGGTGGAGCATGTGGTTTAATTCGAAGCAACGCGAAGAACCTTACCAACTCTTGACATCCCATTGACCGCTTGAGAGATCAAGTTTTCCCTTCGGGGACAATGGTGACAGGTGGTGCATGGTTGTCGTCAGCTCGTGTCGTGAGATGTTGGGTTAAGTCCCGCAACGAGCGCAACCCCTATCCTTAGTTGCCAGCATTTAGTTGGGCACTCTAGGGAGACTGCCGGTGACAAACCGGAGGAAGGTGGGGATGACGTCAAATCATCATGCCCCTTATGAGTTGGGCTACACACGTGCTACAATGGACGGTACAAAGGGCAGCGAGACCGCGAGGTGGAGCCAATCCCATAAAGCCGTTCCCAGTTCGGATTGCAGGCTGCAACTCGCCTGCATGAAGTCGGAATCGCTAGTAATCGCAGGTCAGCATACTGCGGTGAATACGTTCCCGGGTCTTGTACACACCGCCCGTCACACCACGAGAGTTTGCAACACCCGAAGCCGGTGAGGTAACCGCAAGGAGCCAGCCGTCGAAGGTGGGGTAGATGATTGGGGTGAAGTCGTAACAAGGTAGCCGTATCGGAAGGTGCGGCTGGATCACCTCCTTTCTAAGGAAAACGTCCCTTACGGGACATGCCCATCGTTCAGTTTTGAGAGCTCGTCTCTCAGTCTCGATAGAGACACTCGCACCTTGAAAACTGAAGACATCAACAAGACATCAAACTTTTAATTAACCATGTCATTTAAGACGTGTGTTCTTAGAATACCAACGCTAGATCAAGGTATGAAGGGCGTACGGTGGATGCCTTGGCACTAGGAGCCGATGAAGGACGCGACGAACAGCGATATGCTTCGGGGAGCAGTAAGTATGCTTTGATCCGAAGATTTCCGAATGGGGGAACCCACCATCTGTAATGGGATGGGACATGTTACATGAATACATAGTGTAGCGTGAGGCAGACCCGGGGAACTGAAACATCTAAGTACCCGGAGGAAGAGAAAGCAAATGCGATTCCCTGAGTAGCGGCGAGCGAAACGGGAACAGCCCAAACCGAAGAGCATGCTCTTCGGGGTTGTAGGACACTCTATACGGAGTCAAAAAGGAAGACAGTAGGTGAAGGACCTGGAAAGGTCGGCCGAAGAAGGTGACAGCCCTGTAGCTGAAACTGTTTTCCCTCCAGAGTGGATCCTGAGTACGGCGGGACACGTGAAACCCCGTCGGAATCCGGGAGGACCATCTCCCAAGGCTAAATACTCCCTAGTGACCGATAGTGAACCAGTACCGTGAGGGAAAGGTGAAAAGCACCCCGGAAGGGGAGTGAAATAGATCCTGAAACCGTATGCCTACAAGTAGTCAGAGCCCGTTAACGGGTGATGGCGTGCCTTTTGTAGAATGAACCGGCGAGTTACGATAACGCGCGAGGTTAAGCCGATGAGGCGGAGCCGTAGCGAAAGCGAGTCTGAACAGGGCGTTCAGTGCGTTGTCGTAGACCCGAAACCAGGTGATCTACCCATGTCCAGGATGAAGGTCAGGTAACACTGACTGGAGGTCCGAACCCACGCACGTTGAAAAGTGCGGGGATGAGGTGTGGGTAGCGGTGAAATGCCAATCGAACCTGGAGATAGCTGGTTCTCCCCGAAATAGCTTTAGGGCTAGCCTCGAGGTTGAGAGTTCTGGAGGTAGAGCACTGATTGGACTAGGGGCCCCCACAGGGTTACCGAATTCAGTTAAACTCCGAATGCCAGCAACTTATACTCGGGAGTCAGACTGCGAGTGATAAGATCCGTAGTCAAGAGGGAAACAGCCCAGACCGCCAGCTAAGGTCCCAAAGTGTATGTTAAGTGGAAAAGGATGTGGCGCTGCCTAGACAGCTAGGATGTTGGCTTAGAAGCAGCCACCATTCAAAGAGTGCGTAATAGCTCACTAGTCGAGTGGCGCCGCGCCGAAAATGTAACGGGGCTAAACATACCACCGAAGCTGCGGATTCCGTAAGGAATGGTAGGGGAGCGTTCCAAACCGCTGTGAAGCTGTACCGGAAGGAGCAGTGGAGCGTTTGGAAGTGAGAATGCCGGTGTGAGTAGCGAAAAGAGGGGTGAGAATCCCCTCCGTCGAAAGCCCAAGGTTTCCTGAGGAAGGCTCGTCCGCTCAGGGTTAGTCTGGACCTAAGCCGAGGCCGAAAGGCGTAGGCGATGGATAACAGGTTGATATTCCTGTACCGCCGATCCACCGTTTGAACAATGGGGGGACGCAGGAGGATAGTGACGCATGCGGATGGAAGTGCATGTGCAAGTTTCAAGACCGTCTGATTGGCAAATCCGTCAGGCACCAAAGTCAAGGAACGATGCGGAGTCCCGTAGGGACGTAGGTCACGATTTCACACTGCCAAGAAAAGCCTCTAGTGAGGGGGAAGGCGCCAGTACCGTAAACCGACACAGGTAGGCGAGATGAGAATTCTAAGACGCGCGGGATAACTCTCGTTAAGGAACTCGGCAAAATGGTCCCGTAACTTCGGGAGAAGGGACGCTCTACATGAGTAGAGCCGCAGTGAATAGGCCCAAACGACTGTTTAGCAAAAACACAGGTCTCTGCTAAATCGCAAGATGACGTATAGGGGCTGACGCCTGCCCGGTGCTGGAAGGTTAAGGGGATGGGTTAGCGCAAGCGAAGCTTTGAACCGAAGCCCCAGTAAACGGCGGCCGTAACTATAACGGTCCTAAGGTAGCGAAATTCCTTGTCGGGTAAGTTCCGACCCGCACGAAAGGCGTAACGATTTGGGCACTGTCTCAACGAGAGACCCGGTGAAATCATAGTACCTGTGAAGATGCAGGTTACCCGCGACAGGACGGAAAGACCCCATGGAGCTTTACTACAGCCTGATATTGAGGCTTTGTGCATGATGTACAGGATAGGCGGGAGACGTCGAGCCCGGAGCGCCAGCTTCGGAGGAGTCACCCTTGGGATACCGCCCTTCATGCATAGAGTCTCTAACTCGCAGCCGTGATCCGGCTGGAGGACCGTGTCAGGCGGGTAGTTTGACTGGGGCGGTCGCCTCCTAAACAGTAACGGAGGCGCCCAAAGGTTCCCTCAGAATGGTTGGAAATCATTCGTAGAGCGCAAAGGCAGAAGGGAGCTTGACTGCGAGACCTACAAGTCGAGCAGGGACGAAAGTCGGGCTTAGTGATCCGGTGGTTCCGCATGGAAGGGCCATCGCTCAACGGATAAAAGCTACCCTGGGGATAACAGGCTGATCTCCCCCAAGAGTCCACATCGACGGGGAGGTTTGGCACCTCGATGTCGGCTCATCGCATCCTGGGGCTGGAGTAGGTCCCAAGGGTTGGGCTGTTCGCCCATTAAAGCGGTACGCGAGCTGGGTTCAGAACGTCGTGAGACAGTTCGGTCCCTATCCGTCGTGGGCGCAGGAAATTTGAGGAGAGCTGTCCTTAGTACGAGAGGACCGGGATGGACGCACCGCTGGTGTACCAGTTGTTCCGCCAGGAGCATCGCTGGGTAGCTACGTGCGGACGGGATAAATGCTGAAAGCATCTAAGCATGAAGCCCCCTCCAAGATGAGATTTCCCTTTGAGTAATCAAGAAAGACCCCTCAGAGACGATGAGGTAGATAGGTCACGGGTGGAAGCATGGCGACATGTGGAGCTGAGTGATACTAATCGGTCGAGGCCTTGTTCTAGCAGATGCATTGTTGATGACTTCAGTTTTGAGGGCACGAGCCTTTCAAAAAAACGAAAAAAAGTCTTGACGTTATGTGAACATAATGTTAAGATAATAAATGTCTGGTGGCGATAGCCAAGTGGTCACACCCGTTCCCATGCCGAACACGGAAGTTAAGCACTTGAACGCCGAAAGTAGTTGGGGGCTTCCCCCTGTGAGGATAGGACGCTGCCAGGCGATCGTTCCGCAATAGCTCAGCGGTAGAGCAACCGGCTGTTAACCGGTAGGTCGTAGGTTCAAATCCTACTTGCGGAGCCATTTATTACTTCTTCACCACGTACAATGGAGAGCTGTCCGAGTGGCCGAAGGAGCACGATTGGAAATCGTGTAGGCGTCAAAAGCGTCTCAAGGGTTCGAATCCCTTGCTCTCCGCCATCATCACTTTCAATTCATAATGGCCCGTTGGTCAAGCGGTTAAGACACCGCCCTTTCACGGCGGTAACACGGGTTCGAATCCCGTACGGGTCACCATTTATAGCGTCGCGGGGTGGAGCAGTCTGGTAGCTCGTTGGGCTCATAACCCAAAGGTCGTCGGTTCAAATCCGGCCCCCGCAATTACATACGGTCCTGTGGTGTAGCGGTTAACATGCCTGCCTGTCACGCAGGAGATCGCGGGTTCGAATCCCGTCAGGACCGCCATTGTTAAGGCTTTGTAGCTCAGTTGGTAGAGCAAAGGACTGAAAATCCTTGTGTCGGCGGTTCGATTCCGTCCAAAGCCACCATCTTTAAAAACAACATGATTTTCCCAATTGTGGGGGGGTAGCGAAGTGGCTAAACGCGGCGGACTGTAAATCCGCTCCCTCGGGTTCGGCGGTTCGAATCCGCCCCCCCCCACCACCATAGGGGCATAGTTTAGCGGTAGAACTACGGTCTCCAAAACCGTCAGCGCGGGTTCGATTCCTGCTGCCCCTGTTTACCATGGCGATTGTGGCGAAGTGGTTAACGCACCGGATTGTGATTCCGGCATTCGTGGGTTCAATTCCCATCAGTCGCCCTCTTATTATTGGGCTGTAGCCAAGTGGTAAGGCACTGGATTTTGATTCCAGCACGCGAAGGTTCGATCCCTTCCAGCCCAGCTTTTCAAGCGGAAGTAGTTCAGTGGTAGAATACGACCTTGCCAAGGTCGGGGTCGCGGGTTCGAATCCCGTCTTCCGCTCCAATGAGTGGCGCCATAGCCAAGTGGTAAGGCAGAGGACTGCAACTCCTTTATCGTCAGTTCGATTCTGACTGGCGCCTCCAACTATTTCTCAATTAAATAGTTTTGCAAGAGATTGTGCCGGTGTGGCGGAACTGGTAGACGCGCACGACTCAAAATCGTGTTCCTTTGGAGTGTCGGTTCGATTCCGACCACCGGTATCTTGCGGGTGTAGTTTAATGGTAAAACCTCAGCCTTCCAAGCTGATGACGAGGGTTCGATTCCCTTCACCCGCTTTATACTTTTTACACAATCTGATGTTTCACCTGATTATGCGGGTGTAGTTTAATGGTAAAACCTCAGCCTTCCAAGCTGATGACGAGGGTTCGATTCCCTTCACCCGCTTTATACTTTTTACACAATCTGATGTTTCACCTGATTATGCGGGTGTAGTTTAATGGTAAAACCTCAGCCTTCCAAGCTGATGACGAGGGTTCGATTCCCTTCACCCGCTTACCAAAAAAGAGCAATGTGTCGTTTTCGCTGACACCTTGCTCTTTTTGTTTAGGAAGGAATCTTAACAGGAAAGGAGTGAGTCGTGATGGATGGTGTACAATTGAAACTGGCTTTACAAGAGTACGCAACAGAAATCGGAATCGATGAGCTGAAGGTGACGACAGCCGATCCGTTTCTTGTCTTAAAACGTCGTCTGCAAGTGCAGCAGGAGAAAGGATTTGCTTCTGGTTTCGAAGAGCCGGATATCGATTTACGAACGACTCCTTCGTTACTCGTAGAAGATGCCGCTTCGATCATTGCGATTGCGGTCGCGTATCCAAGTACCCTCAAAAATGCACCTCGTGGTAAGGAAGGAGAGCGGCGCGGTATCTTTTGTCGATCGTCTTGGGGGCTCGATTATCATCAGGCGTTACGACAACGTTTAACGTTGCTTGAAGAAAAAATTCAAGAGCTGAGTCCGGGTGCGCGGACGCGCTCAATGGTCGATACGGGAGAACTCGTCGATCGTGCTGTGGCGGAACGAGCAGGTATCGGATTCAGTGGGAAAAACTGCTCGATCATCAGTGAGGAGCACGGATCCTATCTCTATCTTGGTGAACTAATTACAGATATCGTCCTACCGCCTGATCAGCCAGTCGAAGAATTGTGTGGAACATGCAATAAGTGTATCGACGCTTGTCCGACGGATGCGCTTGTTGAACCTGGCGTCATCGATGCTAAACGGTGTATCTCGTTTTTGACACAGACGAAAACGCTGCTTCCAGAACCATTTCGAATGGCGCTTGGGAACCGTCTATACGGTTGTGATACGTGTCAGCAAGTCTGTCCATATAACCGGAAGAGGAATGCGACACATCACGCTGAACTACAGCCGGATCCAGAACAAGTCAAACCGCTCTTAGTCCCACTCTTATCCATGAGTAACCGTGAGTTCAAGAGTCGGTTCGGAACATTATCCGGCGCATGGCGTGGAAAGAAACCGATTCAGCGTAATGCGATTTGTGCGCTCGTTCATTATCGAGACAAGAGCGCGATTGAGGCGCTACGGTTAATGACGGAAAACGATGCCCGCGAAGACATGCGGGCGCTTGCACTCTGGGCAGTTGGTCGAATTGGTGGAGTCGATGAGAAGTCGTACATCAAATCACGTCTTTTAGCGGATACTGCAGTGGATGTTCAAACAGAAGGACAACGGTTACTTGAGGAGTGGGGGGAATCAGATGCCATTTCAACAGCTCACTTATGAGTTTGGTACATTGCTCGTCGCATGGGAAAAAGAGCAAATCGTGTATCTCGATTTTGGATTGAATGAAGAGCGTGCTCGGACCTATTTAAAAGAAGAAACCGACGAAGGTGAGTTACCGAAAGCTTGGCGCATGGCATTTGATCGTTACGCACAAGGAGACATACAAGCGCTTGACGCGCTTCCTTGTCAGTTACGTGTCACACCATTTGCAGAGCAAGTATTGCATGCTTTACGAACCGTTCCGTTTGGTCAGACGATCAGTTACGGTGAACTGGCTCGAATGATTGGCAAACCAAAGGCAGCACGAGCCGTCGGCGGTGCCTTGAATCGGAATCCGATCGCATTGATTTATCCATGTCACCGCGTCATAGGGGCGACGGGTAAACTGACGGGTTTTGCAAGTGGGATTGCCCATAAAGAAGCGCTTTTAGCGCATGAGATAGGAGAGAATTGAATCATGGCTATTCATGTCGTTATGTATCAACCGGAGATTCCTCAAAATACAGGAAATATTTCACGTACCTGTGCAGCGACGCATTCCGTCCTTCACTTGATTCGACCGCTCGGCTTCTCGACGGACGATAAGCAACTTAAACGTGCGGGTCTTGATTACTGGGAATTCGTCGATGTTCGTTATCATGATTCGTTAGAAGAACTGTGGGAGAAACATCCGGAAGGTATTTTCTACTATATTACGAAATATGGGGAACAGTACCCGAGTCAGATTGACTTATCGGACATCGAACAGGACTATTTCTTCGTCTTTGGTCGGGAAACAAAAGGATTGCCGCTTGAAGTCATCGATGCGAACGCAGAACGGTGTATCCGTCTACCTCAATCGAACCTCGTTCGTTCACTGAACGTCTCAAACACGGCAGCGATCATCGTCTATGAAGCATTACGTCAACAAGGATACGCAGGTCTTCTGTAAAGCAAAAGCTCCATCCTGAATCAGGATGGAGCTTTTATGAATTATTCGTTACCTTCAGGTTTTTTGTTGTAGCCTGCAGTGAAGATTGCTGTCAAAAACGCAAGACTTACGCCGACCATTAAGATAAATGCCATTTTTGTTTCCCCCTTCAGTCTCTTGAACCGATATAATCTATTATAGTATACCTGTAAGTGAAATTGTGTGCTACATATGAATTTTCTATGAATGGAGACTCCACATGCGTACGAACGTTTACCTATTAAGTTATGCCCCGCTGATCAGCATTTTGTTATTTAGTACGTCCCTTGCGATTGCAACGACGGAACTCGCATTACATTGGCTCGATCAAGTCGGCGTGTACGATGAACTACTTCAACTCTTGACGGCACGCGATACGAAGCTCGTCGTTTGGCTTGGCTTTTTGATCGTCTACTTTATGATCTTTAGTTCGCTTAAACTATTATCGGATACGATCAATCAGCTCGGTTTTGCCTTTTTCATCAAGGAACAAGAGGGAACGACACTCGGTATGTTACGTCCGGGAAGTATTCTGCTACTTATCGGAGGTTGTGTCAGCTTCGCCTTCATGACGTCCTTCTTGCATGTCGGCATCGTGTTGCTTGTGTCCTTTTTCATCTATTTTATCTTTTACACGGTTCAAATCAGTAAAATGACGAGTGCAGCAGGAGCCGTCGGTTTGATCATCTTTTCTTTCTTAGCCTGGGGTGTTCTGCTTGCTGGTCTATCATGGGTCGGTCTAACTTTATTCAATTCCTTCGGGGAAGCGATTTTATTTCCGAGTTGACTTAAGGACGTAAAATCTTCGCCCATGTCTGGACCTGTAACGTTGCATTCGCCTCAACAGGGAAGGGACGCGGGCGATCTGCCCCTAGCCAAATCCCTCCGATATGTTGATTCTTAATACCGACGAACCACATGTCCTTGTTATCGTTCGTTGTTCCTGTTTTTCCTCCGATATAGCGCGCAGAGGAATCATATCCTTTGCGTCCCGTTCCATATGTCATGACATTTTTTAAACCAGCCCGTAATTCCCGATTCGTCTGACTGGACCAAATGCGTTGTTCCTTTTCTTGTGGTCGTTCGACCGTTCCATTCTTAAGCGTAATACTTTTAATCATCGATGCCGGTCGATAGAGCCCATCATTAACGAATACGGTATAAGCGTTCGTCAGTTCATATGGACTGATTCCGTACTGTAAACCACCTAGAGCACTCGTAAAGGCGTCATCCTCACGTGTCCATTGGCTGAACTGGAACGGACGGATGGACTTCAATCCTTCCCGGAAAGACACCGCGAATGCTCGAATGGCTGGTGTGTTATAGGAGTAAGCGATCGCATCAGCAATCGTTACTTGTCCGAGAATTCGATTTCCGCTATTTGACGGACAGTATCCATCGATACAGACGGGACTACCGTCTAACGTGCTCGACAAGCGGGCTTTCGTTTTTTCAAGGTAAGGACCATAGACAAGTAACGGTTTGATAGCTGAACCAGGTTGGCGGTACGACTGCACTGCTCGGTTGAACTGACCTGTCAAATTCGATTTGTAGCCGACAAGAGCCGTGACCCCGTGTGTTTGTCCGTCGATGCCAACATAAGCACCCTCAATCGGGTCGGGTAGATTGCGAAGAGCTTCTTTAGCTCGTCGTTGTTCTGCTGAGTCGAGGTATGTCGAGATGACCGCACCTTGTTGATGCAGATATTCTGCAGCATGCTTCTCACTCCAACCATTTTTTTGAGCCGTCATCCGAACGGCAGCTTGAACGGTCGCATCGATATAGTCCGGATAAGGAACACTCGGTTTGTAGGATCGAGGCGACACACGAGAAATAGCAAAATCTTTTGTCAGGACACGATCGCGTATTAACGCTTGAACGATTCGTTGCTGACGTTTTTTTGTGTTTTCAGGAAAGCGTAGCGGGTCATAAAGAGAAGGATTGTTCGGAATTGCTGTCAGAAAACTGATTTCAGACCAACTCAACTCGCGTGCTGGCTTATTGAAATAGGATTTCGCAGCAAGTTCGATGCCATAAATATTATTCGCAAAATAGGCTTGATTGACATACGCTGTCATCAGTTCTTTTTTCGAATATTTTTGCTCCAACGACACAGCAATTAACAGCTCTTTTATTTTTCTAGTATATGTTTTTTCGTTTGACAGATACGTCATTCTTGCCAGTTGTTGTGTGATCGTACTGCCACCTTGAGATTTAGAATCAGACTGATTTTTTGTAAACGCGCGTAAGATTCCTGTGATGTCATATCCGTCATGTTGATAGAAACGCTGATCTTCAATGGCAACAAATGCTTGCTCAACTTTTTGCGGCAATGTTCGAGGAGTTAGGTCATCCCGTCGTAATCCGTCATAGAGCTCGACTCGTTTGTTTTCATAGGTTACAGTGATTGGTTGGTAGGAGGTCAGTGGATGTCGCGTCGTCTGTTCATCGGCCCAGAAAAAAAGTGTACGTGCTGTTTTCAGCTCATCTTTGATTGAAAATAAGGAAAATAGAAGCATCGTCGCAAGACCAAGTAAGACAAGATATCCTGTAGTAATTCGCATGAGAACTCCTTTCAAAAAGCCATTTCATTCCTATTATCGGTCTTTTATGGAGAAATCAATAGATTTTTTTTCGGTTTTTGTATTTTAATAAACCTATTTTGCAGGAATGTTATATTAAAAAGAGAAAAGATTGGGTATATAAAAGTATCTGTGGATTTTACAACGCGAATTGTCTGAAAAAAAGAGCATAAATGGAGGGGACGAAATGGCTAAAAAGAATGTCGTTGCGATGTTACTTGCAGGCGGAGAAGGGAAACGTCTGGGAGCTTTAACGAAACATACTGCAAAACCAGCTGTTGCATTTGGAGGAAAGTACCGGATCATTGATTTCCCGCTATCGAACTGTACGAACTCAGGAATCGATACAGTTGGTGTATTGACGCAATATGAACCACTTGAATTAAACCGTTATCTCGGAATCGGGAGTCCATGGGATCTGGATCGCCGTAATGGCGGATTAACGATTCTTCCACCATACCAAGCACAGAACGGCAAAAACTGGTATGAGGGCACAGCAAATGCTATTTATCGAAACATGAGTTATATCAATCAATTTGACCCTGAATATGTTCTTGTTCTATCAGGTGACCATATCTATAAAATGGACTATGAAAAGATGATTGAGGAACACCGTGTGACAGGTTCTGATGTCACGATTTCCGTACGTGAAGTACCATGGGACGAGGCACCGCGATTTGGTATCCTCAATACGGACGATGACTTACGAATCAATGAATTCGAAGAAAAACCAAAAAATCCGAAATCAAATCTTGCATCGATGGGGATTTATGTCTTTAACTGGGATATCTTAAAACGCCACTTGATTCAAGATGCCGGCGATGCGGAATCAAGCTTTGACTTCGGTAAAAATATCATCCCGAACATGCTTTTTGAAAATCTCAATATCCGTGCGTATAAATTCAAAGGGTACTGGAAAGACGTCGGAACGATTCAATCTCTTTGGGAAGCGAACATGGACCTATTGACGGCAGAGCCTGAGTTCGATTTGTATGAACCGT
The DNA here is from genome assembly GCF_000798935.2 of Exiguobacterium sp. ZWU0009. Lineage (NCBI taxonomy): Bacteria > Bacillati > Bacillota > Bacilli > Caryophanales > Exiguobacterium > Exiguobacterium sp. ZWU0009. Next base: position 730,617 of record NZ_CP018057.1, read on the forward strand.
CATGGAAAGTACATTCGGTCAACCCGAATCAGCAACCACAATACATCGGGAATGCTGCGACAGTCGAGACATCGATCATCAACGAAGGATGCCACATCGAAGGAGAAATCAATCATTCGGTTCTCTTCTATGGTGTCGATGTAGCAGAAGGATCACTCGTCAAGGACTCGGTCATTTTCCCGAACGTCAAAATCGGACGAGACGTCACGATTCACCGGGCAATCTTAGCAGATGGCGTGATTGTTGAAGATGGTGCGACGATTGGGTCTCCGGACGGAGAAGTCTTCGTCATTGAAGCAGACAGTATCGTCAAAAAGAACGAAGTCATCAAAGAAGCGATTCAATAAGGGGGATATACGAAATGAAGGTCGATCTATTAGGCGTCATCAATCTGAGTGGTGAAGAAGGATTTTTTAAAGAATTGACAGAACATCGCAACTTGGCAGCAGTGCCATTTGCCGGTCGTTATCGGTTGATCGATTTTACATTGACGAACATGGTACAAAACGATATCGCGAACATCGGGATTTTTACGCTCGAGAAATATCGTGGAATGATGGATCACCTTGGATCAGGTAAGGAATGGGATCTTGACCGTTCAAACGGCGGACTTTACATCTTCCCACCCGCATTATCACAAGATGCGAATGAGTTCCGCGGGGATCTATCGAACTTCCATCTGCACCGTGATTTTTTCCTTCGCAGTAAAGAAAATTACGTCGTTGTCTCTGGTTCAAACATCTTATCTGCAGTAGATTATCGTGATGTGTTACGCGAACATAAAGAATCGAATGCGGATATCACGGTTGTTTATACGAAGCGTGAACTACCTTGTAAATACTGCCGTCCGATCCGTTTTGGCGAACAGAATCGCGTAACGGCAATCGGATCACGGGGTTTCCAGCCGACGGATGAGACATTCTACATGGAAACGGTCGTTCTGTCGAAAAATCTCTTTGTTCGTTTAATTGATGAAGCGATTGCTCGTGGTGAGTACGACTTACTTCAGAGTATCATTCGTTCGCAGTTGAACCGTCTACACGTGCATGGTTATGAGTACAGTGGTACATCACAAGTCATTCACTCGCTTCGTTCATACTATCGTGAGAGCATGCTGTTGCTTGAACAATGGGGAGCAATCAATGACTTCCAGCATGTCTATACGAAAATCAAGCATGAGCCACCGACACGTTATCTACCGGGTTCTGACATCAAGAACTCACTTGTCGCGAACGGCTGTAAATTAGAAGGAACGACGACGGACAGCATCTTGTTCCGGGGTGTCAAAGTCGGAAAACACGCTCGTGTCAAGAACTCGATCATCATGCAAAAATCAGTCATTGAAGAAGGCGCGGTCGTTGAGTACGCGATTCTCGATAAAGAAGTCACCGTCAAACGCGGTCAAGTCATCCGCGGAACGGCAGAAGAACCAATCGTCATCAAAAAACAAACAATCGTTTAAAGGAGATGTCATTCATGAAGGTATGGTTTGCTGCCACGGAAGCGACACCCTTCATCAAGACAGGGGGGCTAGCTGACGTCGTCGGCTCGCTCCCCTTAGCGCTTGCTGAGGAAGGGGCAGACGTTTCGGTCGTCTTACCCAATTACGGTCAAATCAAGGAGCAATATAAATCAGAGATGGAGTTCTTGTTCGACTTCATCGTGCCAGTCGGTTGGCGCCAGCAATTTGGTGCTGTCCTCCGATTAAAACAAGATGGTGTGACGTTCTATTTCATCGATAATGAGTACTACTTTAAACGAGATGGCGTCATTTATGGACATTACGATGATGCGGAACGGTTTGCGTATTTCTCACGTGCTGTCCTTGAGATGATTCAACATCTGGATCGGAAAGAAGTACCGGACGTCATCCATTGTCACGATTGGCAAACAGGTGTGATTCCAGCGTTCCTGCGAATCCATTATCAACACCTAGAGCGCTATCAAGACATTAAAACGGTCTTTACGATTCACAATCTACAATACCAAGGTGTCTTCCCAGAGGAAGTGCTCGGTGACTTACTTGGTTTGAGTCATGAACATTTCACAGCAGATGGGATCGCTCATAACGGTCTCGTCAATTACATGAAGGCAGGACTCGTCCACTCCAATCAAATCACGACAGTCAGTCCGTCGTATCGTGATGAGATCATGGATCCGTATTACGGTGAGACGCTTGAGCCGGTCTTACAACATCGTGCTGTCGACGTGCGTGGCATCTTGAACGGGATCGACTATCGTCAATTTGATCCTGCGCATGATACGCATCTCGTTGAGACGTATTCCGTTGATACCGTCACGGAAGGAAAAGCAAAAAACAAGGCTGCCTTACAAGAGGAACTAGGTCTCCCGATCAATCCGGACGTACCACTGTTCGGTTTCGTTTCTCGTCTTGTCGACCAAAAGGGAATCGATTTACTCGCGCATATCTTGCCAGACTTGTTCGAACTCGATGCGCAGTTCATCATTCTCGGATCGGGTGAAGCGGAATATGAAGGGTTGTTCCATCATGCGACATCGATTCGTCCAGACAAAATCGCTTCTTATATCGGATTTGACGTTGGTCTCGCACAACGAATCTATGCAGGAAGTGATGCCTTCTTAATGCCTTCGCGTTTTGAACCGTGTGGTCTCAGTCAGTTGATTTCGATGAAGTATGGCTGTTTACCGGTCGTTCGGGAAACAGGCGGGCTCCGTGATACGGTCAAACCGTTCAATCAATTCACGTTAGAAGGAAATGGATTCTCGTTCGCGAATTATAATGCACATGAGTTTTTAGAAGCGATTAAACGTACGATCGAGGTGTATCATGATCGACCGGTCTTTGAGCACTTGATTGAGACAGCGATGAATGAAGACTTCAGTTGGTTGCGTTCAGCCGATGAATACTTGGCGTTATATCGTTTGATTGCACCGTCCGCCACTTGATCGTATCACTGGGAAAAGGGGTTACGTCATGTTCAAAGATAAAGAGAAGTTCAAGGAGAGGTTTACGGAACGATTCGTTTCGATGCATGGCAAGGCAATAACGGAAGCAACAGAAAACGATATCTATCAGACACTTGCCTATCTGGTACGCGAGACGGTCACGACTGATTGGTTACGGACAAAGGAAACATATATCCATAAAAAAAGTAAGCAAGTCTATTACTTTTCACTCGAGTTTTTACTCGGACGTTTCCTGCATAACAACCTATTGAGTCTTGATGTCTTAAAGGATGTGGAACGGGGACTTGACGAACTCGGATATCAGCTCAGTGATTTGACAGAAGAAGAGCCGGAACCAGGACTTGGAAACGGCGGTCTCGGTCGTCTCGCGGCGTGTTTCCTCGATTCTCTGGCTGCGCTTGGTCTTCCTGGACACGGGAACGGGATCCGGTATCAGTATGGTCTGTTTAAGCAAAAAATCATCGACGGCTATCAAGTCGAGTTACCGGATAACTGGCTGAAGAACGGGAACATGTGGGAAATCAGACGTTCTGATAAAGCGGTCGATGTTCCATTTGGTGGTCATGTCTGGCTTGAAGAAGTCGGTGATGGTGGATATCGTGTCCATCATGAACCGGCTGAAATCGTCCGTGCTGTTCCGTACGATATGCCGATCGTCGGCTATCAAAACAAGGTCGTCAATAACCTGCGACTCTGGAGTGCTGAGTCTCCACTTGATGATGATGAATTACTTAGCCAATACCGTGGGAACTATAAAGATTTACTGGCACATAAACAATCGATTCAGACGATTTCAGAGTTCCTGTATCCGGATGATACGACGTACGAAGGAAAAGAGTTGCGTCTGAAGCAACAATACTTCTTCGTTTCTGCCGGATTACGGAGTATCTTGACGTCCTTTAAAAAGCGAAATCATTCATTGAAGCAACTCGGGAACCATATCGCTATCCATATCAACGATACGCATCCGGTCGTCGCGATTCCAGAGTTGATGCGGATTCTAATCGATGAAGAAGGATTTGGCTGGGAAGAAGCATGGCGCATCACGAAGAGTGTCATGTCGTTTACGAATCACACGTTACTATCAGAAGCACTCGAACGCTGGCCGATTGATTTGTTCCGTCGCTTGTTACCGCGTATCTACCTCATCATCGAAGAAATCAACCGACGTTTCTGTAAGGATGTCCTTGCGAACTATCCACATATGGAAGCGCATATGCGAGATATCGCCATCATCGCGGATGACCGAATCAACATGGCGAATCTTGCTGTCGTCGGCACGCATTCGACGAATGGTGTCGCGCAGATTCATACTGAGATTTTGAAGCAACGCGAGATGCGACTATTTTATGAGATGTTTCCGCTTCGCTTCAATAATAAGACGAACGGGATTACACATCGTCGCTGGTTCCTCTCATCAAATCCAGCACTGGCAAATCGTGTGACAGAAGCAATCGGGGATAGTTGGATTCAGCATCCGTCCGATTTGCAAAAGTTGACGAAATGGGCAGAGGATTCAGCATTACAGAAGGACATCGCCGAAATCAAACTTCAGCGTAAAGAAGAATTAGCGTTGCTCATTGAAAAAGAAACTGGCGTCATAGTTGATCCGACATCGATTTTTGATGTTCAAGTCAAACGATTGCATGCGTACAAACGCCAACTCTTGAATGCGTTACACATTCATTCGCTTTATTATCGTTTGAAGGAAGACCGTTCCTTTACGATGACACCGCGGACATTCATCTTTGGTGCAAAGGCGGCGCCAGGCTATCATTATGCAAAAGAAGTCATTCGTTATATCAATGCGTTAGCTCGCTTGATCAATCAGGATCCAGACGTCAGTCCGTACTTGAAAGTCGTCTTCCTAGAAAACTATCGTGTATCGCTTGCTGAAAAGATTTTCCCGGCAAGTGATGTCAGCGAGCAGATTTCGACTGCCAGTTATGAAGCCTCCGGAACCGGCAACATGAAGTTCATGATGAATGGTGCACTGACAATTGGAACGCTCGACGGAGCGAACATCGAAATTCGAGACGAAGTTGGGGATGCGAATATCTTCATCTTCGGCTTAACACCACAGGAAGTCATGAATTATAAACAATACGGTGGTTACAGTGCGTACGATCAATACAGTGCCCAACCCGAGTTGCGACGGATCATCGATAGTCTCGTCGACGGAACATTATTTGCTCCAGGTGAATTCCAAGCGATTTACGATTCATTATTAACGTATAATGATGAGTATCTGATCCTGAAAGACTTCATGTCGTATCAACAAGCGCAGGAACGAATCGATCGGATGTATCAGCAACCAGAAGAATGGTATAAACACGTCATTCTTAATATTGCACGGTCAGGTGTGTTCTCAAGTGACCGCACGATTAAAGAGTATGCGAATGCGATCTGGAACATCAAACCGATTCAACTCTGAACAAAAAGACACCGACAGATGTTTCTGTCAGTGTCTGATGCTTACGAACGGGAGACATCTTCACCACGGCTGACCCAATCACTATAAGAGCCGGCGTAAAGTCGGACATCAGTTTTCCCAAGTGAATGGAGAGCGATGACATTGACACACGCTGTCACACCACTTCCACAATAGAGGATAGGTGCTGTGACTGGTAGGATGTCGGCGTACAATTCTTTCAAATCTTCTGCGTCCCGTAAGCGACCCTCTGGTGAGAGCGCTTGTTCAAAGAAGCAATTCACGGCACCTGGAATGTGACCGGCGACGTGATCGAGTGGTTCGATTTCTCCACGGTATCGATCGGGCGCACGGGAATCAATGACCATCGTTTCTGTCAGCTGATCCTTCAGTTCTTCGAACGAGACAAGCATCTCATCTTGAAAACGAGGCGCGTACTGAGAAGGTTCATAAGTAGGAACGTCTTCCGTGACCGGAAGATCGAACGCTAGGTAAGAGGAGAATCCGCCCTCAAGGACGACGACACGCTCATGCCCGATCCATTTAAATAACCACCACGCACGAGCGGCATACGGAAAGCCATCGTCATACAAGACGACGAAGTCTTCTGGTGTCACACCATGCTGTTCGAGTGTGTGTTGCCACGCTTCTTTTGAAGGAAGCGGATGCCGACCGCCGACCTCATCGATTGGACCGGAAAGTTCAGTCGTTAAATTCAAGTGCTGTGCACCTTCGACGTGTTGTTCTAAGAAAGCATTTCGTCCATATTCAGGTTGTTGCAAGTCATATCGGCAGTCAAACCAGCGAATCTGATCCGTTCGGACGAGCTGTTGAAGATCTGCCATTTGAATCGTAGGAAACATGCCTCATCACCTTACCCTTTCTAGTGTTAATCATATGAAAGGTATCGCTTCATCGCAAGTCTTACCCTCATTCAAAAAGGAGTCGATTTACCATGTCATGGAAAGAAACTTATCAAAAATGGGATCAGTTCGCTGATTTAGACAGTACATTAAAAGAAGAATTAGTCACGTTAGCAACGGATGAAAAAGCAGCTGAAGAAGCATTCTATAAAGAACTCGAGTTCGGAACAGGTGGTATGCGTGGGGAAATCGGTGTCGGGACAAACCGGATGAACGTATATACGGTCCGAAAAGCATCACAAGGGTTCGCAGCATTCATTAAGGCGTCGGGGGAAGAAGCGGCAGCAAAAGGAATCGTCATCGCACACGATTCCCGTCACTTCTCACCAGAATTTGCGCTGGAGGCGGCACGGACGCTCGCAAGTAACGGCATCAAGGCGTATCTGTTCGACGGTCTACGTCCGACACCAGAACTTTCGTTTGCGGTGCGATCTTTACAAGCAGCAGGCGGGATCGTCATCACAGCGAGTCACAACCCACCAGAGTACAATGGCTACAAAGTATATGGGGATGACGGTGGACAACTTCCGCCAAAAGAGGCGGATGAACTCGTTTCATACGTCAGCCAAATCGAAGATGAGCTGTCGATTGAACTTGAGAAAGAAGAAGTCCTTCGTGCGAACGGATTGATCGTCCGTGTCGGAGAAGAACTCGACGAAGCGTACCAAGACAAATTACAAACGATTCGTGTCTTACCTTCGATTCAATCGGAATTAGCGGATCCACTTAAAATCGTCTTCACACCACTTCATGGAACAGGTCTTGTGCCGGTAACAGAAGGCTTGAAACGTTACGGTTTCGAACACGTGACAGTCGTCAAGGAGCAAGCAGAGCCAGACGGTGCATTCCCGACCGTGACGTCACCGAACCCGGAAGAACATGCTGCCTTTAAACTGGCAATCGAATATGGTGACCGGGCAGACGCCGACATCTTGATTGCGACGGATCCCGATGCTGACCGTGTCGGAGTCGCGACACGTGATGCAGACGGAGAATGGACAGTCCTGACAGGGAATCAGACGGGCGCTTTATTGCTCGACTACATCCTTTCGCAAAAAGCGGCGCAGGGAACACTTCCAGCGAACGGATTCGTCGCGAAGACGATCGTTACGTCAGAACTGGGGGCATTGATTGCGCGTCACTATGATCTTCATGTCGAGAATACATTGACAGGATTTAAGTTCATTGGTGAGAAAATCAAACAATATAACGCATCGGGTCAGTACGAGTATCTCTTTGGCTATGAGGAGAGCTATGGTTACCTCATCGGTGACTTCTGCCGCGACAAGGATGCCGTCCAAGCGTGCTTATTAGCTGCTGAGATGGCTGCGTATCACAAGAACGAAGGACGGACGCTCTATGAGGCATTACAGGCGATCTACGAGCAGTTCGGATACTTCGAAGAGTCACTCCGTTCTCTGACGCTCAAAGGGAAGGACGGCGTGGCACAGATCGGGCGAATCATGGATACGTTCCGTGAGAATCCACCGAAACAAGTAGCAGGAGAACAGGTCGTCTTGTTCGAGGACTATGATGCGAGCATCGCCCACGATTTGAAGACGCATCAACCTTCACCGATCAACTTGCCAAAATCCAACGTTCTGAAGTTCACGCTCAGCGATGGATCGTGGTTCTGCCTTCGTCCATCGGGTACGGAACCAAAAATCAAATTCTACTTCAGCGTCACGTCACCAGATGCTGCTGAGACGACACGAAAACGTCAGCAGATTGAAGATGAAGTCATGCAAGAAGTCGAACAAATTCAATAAGTCCCATACAGGATCACGTCATCGACGGGGTCCTGTTTTTTGTCTGAGAGCATTGAAAAGTGAAATTCGTGCAACCGGTTCCATTTTGAGGTACAGTAAACGAGATAGAGTTTATACGACAGAGGAGTTGGAAGACAGATGGAACGGATTCAACTAACAGAAGATTTATCATTCTCACGCATCATTCATGGCTTATGGCGATTGAATGAATGGGAGATGACGAAAGAAGAGCGTCTCGAATTGATCGAAGCATGCCTTGCTTTAGGGATTACGACGTTTGATCACGCGGATATCTATGGCGATTATACGAATGAACGCTTATTCGGAGAAGCTCTTGCTTTAAAACCGGAGTTACGTGACCGGATGGAGATCGTTACGAAGACGGGCATCAAGATGAAAGGGGATCATTTCTCGGATCAGTCCTTATCATTCTACGATACGACGAAAGAGCACATCATCAAACAAGTCAACCGTTCTCTTCAAGAACTCGGTGTCGAGTACGTGGATACGTTGTTGATTCACCGTCCAGATCCGTTGATGGACCCGAACGAGATTGCTGAAGCGTTCGTAGAGTTGAAGGACGCAGGAAAGGTACGGACATTCGGTCTCTCGAACCATACACCTGCCCAACAAAGTCTCATTCAGTCTCGCTTACCATTCATGCTCGTGACGAACCAACTCGAGTTGTCGGTATCAGAATTGAAACATTTCGAGGATGGATCCGTTGATCTCTGTCATGAAAATGAGATGCCGTTGATGGCATGGAGTCCGCTTGCGGGGGGGCGTCTCTTCAAGGACGAGCAATATGCACCGTTACGCGAAAAATTAGCTGAGATCGCAGAGACGATCGGGGCAGAAGAAATCGATGAGGTCGCATATGCATGGTTGCTCAAACATCCAGCACGTATCATGCCAATCGTTGGTTCTGGTAAGATTGAACGCATTGAATCTGCGGTTCGTTCGACGAAAGTATCGTTGACACGCGAGCAATGGTTTGAGATTTTGAAGGCATCACGTGGTCGTGACGTCGATTAATTGGTTTTGAGATAGACGCTCAATGCGCACGTTGTCCGTTAGCGAAATAAAGTGAGAGGATCGTTTCCAATATATCATTCGGAAGCAATCCTCTCTTTCGCTTACACATAGAATGTACGTCAAAAAGTAGACAAAAAAAAAGCCCCATCTCAAGGGGGAGGAGAGATGGGGGATCTATGAGGTTAAGCTTCTAAACGAAGCATCTCCTGACGGTATTTATCTAGACGATCTTTACTTGCTGAAACGGCAGCTTGGTCATTGGCTTGAATCGCATCGAAGAGCGTACTGAGCTCATAATCGATTTCGAGACGTAGCACTGGAATTCGCTGCTCTGCATCTTGTCTACGGAAAGCTTCAATTACTTGTTTCATCTCGGCCACGCTCCTTTGTAAGTTGTCAGATAATTCTGATTTTTATTAGTATACTTGATTATTCCCGGATTGCCTAGTGCTAAACCTAAAAAAATCTAAAAAAACACACTTGAAATCCATACGGTTCCAAGTGTGGGAAAAATCATTCTGGAATACTGAAGCGTGCTTCTAAGCGATGTTGAACACTTTGAATGATTGTCGACATGATCCAGTAAATCGCAGCCGAGAACAAGAGTAACGGCATGACGAGGTAAGTTGTCGCTGAAATCTGGTCAGAGACATACGTCAATTCTTCAACAGCAACGATCGTACCGAGTGATGTCGATTTGATGATATCGATGACAGAGTTCGAAAGCGGTGGAATCGCTCGAGATAGCGCTTGCGGTAAGATGACATCCTTGAAGGTCTTACGACGCGGAATACCGAGCGAGTCAGCTGCTTCCCATTGTCCACGATCGACAGAGGAGATGGCAGCGCGGAACGATTCTGAGATATACGCAGAAAAGTGAAGCGATAAGCCGAAGGCGAGGGCTTGGAATCCAGTCAACTGAAGGACAACGAGACCATTGTATAAAATCAGGATTTGTAGCAGTAATGGTGTTCCTCGGAAGAACGAGACATATAAACGTGCAAAACCGCTAAAGACGGCAAGACGGCTATCACGCATGACGGCAAGAATCAACCCAAGAATAAGCGCAAAGACGATGGCGAGACCACTTGCAAGAAGGGTCGTACCAATCGCCTTTGCGTAGACGTCCGAGTTATCCCGGACGATCGTCAGTAATTCACTCACTTACTGATATCCTCGTTGAAGTACTTCTCACCGATTTTTGCAAGAGTGCCGTCTTCTTGCATCTCAGCGAGTGCTTTATTGAAGTCTTCTGTATACTTGCTGTTTTTCGCCATCATGAAGCCTGATTCGTTCTTGTCGAACGTTTCACCGACCGCTTTAACTTTGTAGCCTGCTTTCTTCAGCTCCGTCAAGACGAAGAGACGATCGTTCATGGCAGCATCAACACGACCTGCTTCAAGATCTTTCAAGACTTGGTTCGCACCTTTGTAGTATTTCACTTTCGCGCCAGCTTCTTCAGCTGTTTTGGCATAGAGTGAACCTTGTGTCGAACCGACTGTCTTTCCTTTTAAGTCGTCGAGTGTTTTGATGTCGTTCGTTTTATTGTTGACGATGATTGTTGAACCAGAGACCGTATACGCATCAGAGAAAGCGTATTTTTCTTGGCGCTCAGGCGTGATTCCCATTTGGTTCGCGATGACATCGATCCGTTTTGAATCAAGTGCTGGGATGAGTCCTTTGAAGTCCATCGCTTTGTAATCGACTTTATAGCCGGCGCGTTTTGCGACTTCGTTCATGACGTCTACGTCATAACCTGTCAATTTTCCTTTTTCTTTATACGTGAAAGGTGGGTACGTTGCTTCTGTACCGACTGTAATGACTTTTGACTCTTTATCAGAACCTGCGTTGTCGTTCGAAGCGCCGCATGCTGCAAGCACCCCCGCTGTCGATAATGCTGCTACAGCTAATTTCAAACCGTGTTTCATAGCGCTCTCTCCTTTATAAATAAATGATTTCAATTCCTAGTTTTCGAATAGGATTAATTTTAAGCTACAAGCAGTATCATACAAAGTTACAGGAACGTCTGTCAATAAAAAAGACTGCCCTTAATAGGACAGTCTGAAACATCGTAACTGATCGATGATGCGATTAACGGATCGTTGCTTCTGTTGAAGCATCGAAGAAGTGTGCTTTTGTCATATCGAAGAAGAGATCAAGCTGCGATCCCATCTCGACGTGTGAACGTGAATCAACACGTGCCGTGAACGCTTGTTGTCCGACTTTTGAGTAGAGGTAAGACTCTGCACCCATCAATTCAGATACTTCGATATGTGCTGGGAAGCGGTGTGCTGTTTTCGTGTCTTGGTAAATCAATTCCGCATGGATATCCTCTGGACGAATTCCGAGGACGAGATCTTTATTCGTATAACCGCGGTCGCGGAGAACTTTCATTTTTCCTTCTGGTACTTCGAATTTCTCTTCTGTTCCTGAAACATGGAAGAGACCGTCTTCTGCCAATTTACCTGTCAAGAAGTTCATCGATGGTGAACCGATGAATCCAGCGACGAACATGTTATCTGGGTGATCATAGACTTCTTTCGGCGTACCGACTTGTTGAATGATTCCCGCTTTCATGATGACGATCCGTGTCGCAAGCGTCATCGCTTCCGTCTGATCGTGCGTGACGTAAATCGTCGTCGTCTCAAGACGTTTGTGTAACTGAATGATTTCCTTACGCATTTGTACACGCAATTTAGCATCTAAGTTCGAGAGCGGCTCATCCATCAAGAAGACTTTAGCATCACGAACGATGGCGCGACCAATCGCTACCCGTTGGCGCTGACCACCAGAGAGTGCTTTTGGCTTCCGCTCGAGGTATTCTTCAAGACCAAGGATACGAGCTGCGTTATCAACGCGTTGCTTGATTTCATCTTTAGGGAACTTCCGAAGCTTTAATCCGAATGCCATGTTATCGAAGACGTTCATATGCGGATACAATGCATAGTTTTGGAAGACCATCGCGATATCGCGATCTTTTGGTGCTACATCGTTCATGCGTTTGCCATCGATGATGAAATCCCCACCTGAGATTTCTTCAAGTCCAGCGATCATCCGAAGTGTCGTTGATTTCCCGCAACCTGATGGTCCGACGAAGACGATGAATTCTTTATCTTTAATGTGAAGGTTGAAGTCATCAACCGCTTTTGCATCACCTGAGTAGATTTTATCGATATGTTCAAGACGAATTTCAGCCATGTGTAGTTCCCCCTAATGTAAATGATGAAATAATAACGCTTACAAGATTTAGTATAAAAGAAGTCAGGGAGTCTGCCTATGGACAACCTGACTAAATGCAAACGTTTTCAATTAGGCATCATGCTACAAGAAGTAAGGTATAGAGAAAAGTAGCGCCTTCAAATGAGCGAACATCGATTCCAGTCTGCTCCGTCAACCGGTCGAGTCGATACTGGAGGCTGTTTCGATGTAAGAATAGATGTTTTGCTGTCAGGGAGACGTTCAAATTAGCTCGACAAAAAGCAAGGATCGTCTCACGAGACTCTGGCTCGAGGGAACGGATGAACTGATCGACGAGTGTCGCGCGATGCCGGTCATCTAGACTTGCAAGGCGGAGCATGGCAGGCAAGAAACGTTCGATGTGCATCGAAGGAACGAAAGCAAGCGCTGCTTGTTCAAGTTGGAACTGAACGGCGATATCACCTGCAGCACGTTGTTGACCAAGCAATACCTTACCGTCGAGTACAAAATCAGATTGTAATGCTAAAAATAAATCGGATAGTTCTGACTCGATGACAAACTCTTCGCGTTCAACGACCGTGAAGCGATGTGCGCTAAAAGGAATAAGGATGCTCGTCTGCGAAAAGAAAGAGGAGAGCAATTGTTGAATTTCTTCACTTGTCCGTTCATCGGTTGGATTGAACAAAAAATGGACAAGTCGGAACGACTGATCTTCCAAGGCATGAGCAGATTGGATACGCTCTCGCCATAGATCGATATCAGACCGTGACGTCGTGATGATGCGTTCAGCGAATACATCAAGCAGTTGTTGTTCACGGTCAGAGATGGCAGTCGCCTTGATTCCAAAACAAAGTCCATCTTCAAGGCGATATACGCTATACTGTTCCTGGCAATAAACATTCGGATCGGTCGTAAGCTGGTCATTGAATACAGTCATCAGTTGTCGTAACACACGGCATCACTCCTAAATCGTACATAACTATCTCGACTTTACCATAAGTCGAAAATCGGAAGGAATGATAACTTATGTCAGATACGTTTTTACTCGTATTGAAACTTGTCGGAATCATTGTCATTGGGGCTCTGATTGGGGCAGTCACGAATCATTTAGCGATTCGGATGTTATTTCGACCACTTGAACCGAAATACATCGGAAAATTTCGCGTACCATTTACACCTGGTCTGATTCCTAAACGGCGGGATGAACTGGCAGCGAATCTCGGACGGACGGTCGTCAAGCATCTCTTGACGCCAGAAGGAATCGGGAAACGTCTCGCATCACCAGCTGTTCGTGGAGCCGTCACTCGGCTCGTCGAACAAGAAGTCATGAAATGGACGCGCTCGGAAGAGACGACGGAAGCGTGGATCGGTCGATTCATCGACGAACCAAAACAACGGATCCAAGGGAAAATCAGTTATCACTTGGAGCAGGAGTTTTCGCTCCTCATGGGCAAATGGCGTGAGCAGTCTGTGCGCGAGTTGATCGGGGAAGCCGGAGAACAAAAAATCGAGGAAGTCATGCCAAGACTCATCACATCCGTATTACACCAAGCAGAGGAATATTTTGATGGACCAGAAGGACGTTTACAACTTGAGGAAACGGTTGCTCGCTTCATCCAACAGCGTCTCGGAGGTGGGATGTTCGGGATGTTGCTCGCGAACGTCAACGTCGTTGATATGATTCAGCCGGAGCTGAAACGGGTACTTCAATCAGAGTCGACGTCTCAGTTCATCCTTGCCTTATTACGTCAGGAATGGCAAAAGGGACTGGATCGTCCACTCTCATCCTATATGACGGAAGAGACGGAGTCACGGATTCGACAGACCGTCAAAGAACAAGTCTTGGCGCGTTTACCGATTGAATCGATGCTTGCTACACCATTACGCGTCTGGTTGAATCCACTCGAGTCACAATTGCTCGAGCAACATGTCCCTGTTGTCATCGATCATCTATTTGAACGGACGACGAATCAAATCGGACAAATTCTACAAACGCTTGATCTCGAAACGATCGTTCGAGAAGAGGTCGGTTTGCTGGATACTGCGTATCTCGAGGAAATCGTCTTATCGATTTCTAAGCGAGAATTCCGGGCTATCACTTGGCTTGGAGGGTTGTTAGGTGGTTTAATTGGATTGATACAGGCGGGGCTTTATCTCGTCTAAACAAATTGGAGGTTTTACTCATGGCAGAAACAAACTTATACGATCACGCGTACACTCTGGAGCGTGCATTACGTGAAACTTCGGAGTACACGACATTAAAAGATTTGTACACGCAAGTGAATGCGGATCCGGAATCAAACGAATTGTTCGCATCGTTCCGTAACATCCAACTTGAATTACAACAAAAACAGATGCAAGGTGAAGAAATCACACCAGACGATATGGCGTCTGCCCAAACTAAGATGCTTGAAGTACAAAACAACCCATTAATCAGTCAGCTGATGCAAGAAGAGCAACGGATGCACACGATGTTGACGGAAGTCACACAAATCATCATGAAGCCGTTAGAAGAACTCTACGCGCCAATGATGGAGCAACAAGACGACGTCCAATAAGTAATCAAAAAGGAAGACGGCCATAATGGCACGTCTTCCTTTTTTGTATGGCTCAAGATGAAGCAGGGACGATCCGTGGCAAGTAAGCGCGCTCGAAATGAATCAAACGACCTGAACGTGTGACGCGAGCTGCATGATGGGCGTATCCACTCTCATTGAGACGTCGAATCCCTTCTTCTCGTGCCTGTCCATCTGTTTCTGCTTCAAAAACGTCATCGAGTAACGTTTCACCACGATCTGAAAAGACTGTCATCGTATACTGCATACTTGTTCCTCCCTTGTCTAATCGGTATTGTATTCAGTATAATGAATCGCTATTCATTTTACAAGCGCAAGTCTAAGTCTTGCCACGTCAGTTGTCTCGCAGCAGGAGGTGTAGTAAGGTGACTGACCGTCATACCAATCAAACGGATTGGTCCGTCGAAGGTGATGCCATTGAAGAGTTTCGTTGTTTCCTCAAGTAATCGTTCTTCGTCCGCCGTCTCTTCTGAAAATGTATGCCGTTTCGAACGTGACTGGAATGTATCAGTCTTCCACTTGATCGTGATCGTTCGGCAAACGAGTTCTTTTTTTTGAAGACTCGCAATGACGGATTTTGATTCTCGAATCAACGTCTCAAATATCGTATCGATATCCTCCGTATCTTCTTCGAAGGTCGTCTCAGAACCGATTGATTTTCGCTCGCGTTCCGGACGAACCGGACGCTCGTCGATCCCATACGCCATCGCATGTAGTTCCGTTCCCCGATCGCGTCCAAGCAATGCTCGTAATTGTTCGACCGGCATTGCTTGAACATCTGCGACGGTTTCAATCCCTTGTTTGCGTAACGCTTGTTCCGTGACTTTTCCGACGCCATGTAAGTCTCCAATTTTTAATGGAGATAAGAAACTCAGGACGTCCTCTGGAGGAACGACCGTCAATCCGTTCGGTTTCTCGTATCCGGAAGCGACCTTCGCGACGAGTTTAGAGTTAGAAACACCAGCAGAGGCAGTCAGACCTGTCCGTTCTTTAATTTGTTGTAGAACATATTGCGCAATATAGGTCGCACTTTTTTGATCAAAGTAATTTTCGGTGACGTCGAGGTACGCCTCATCCAGTGAGAGGGGCTCGACGAGCGGTGTCACTTCTCGAAAAAGTGCCATGATTTGCGCACTGACAGCCCGGTAGACGTCAAAGCGAGGACGAATGAAGACGGCACGAGGGCAAAGCTGGAAGGCACGTCTTGACGGCATCGCGCTATGGATGCCGTATTTCCGTGCTTCATAGGAACAGGTCGCTACGACACCGCGTGCATGAGGCGGTCCACCGACGACGACGGGAACACCTTTTAATCGAGGACGATCGCGTTGCTCGACGGAAGCGTAAAAGGCGTCCATATCAATATGAATGATTTTTCGTTCCATCGTACAAGCGTCTCCTTTCAGTAGATATGATACAATTAGTATAACGAACTTATGTTCTGATATCTATTTTTTTGGTCGACTGTTCTTTGGCATCCGAACAAGAGCGCCTAACCATCCACGCCAGCGCATCCAGTAGAAGATGCCACCGGTTGAGAGAAAGATTAGACCTAGGGATAGGGCGTAACCGTATTTCCATTCTAATTCCGGCATGATTTTAAAGTTCATCCCCCAAATTGCACCGAGGGCCATCGTTGGTGTCGCGACGGCAGTAAAAATCGTTAACGCCTTCATGATTTCGTTTCCACGGAAGTTCGAGACGGTCGTCGATAAGTCGAGCAGGACCTCAATGTCTTTTTGATAATGTTCGATGAGCATTAACAGACGGCGGACACGTTTCGTAGCTAGCTTCAACGAGAGATCCTCGAGATACGTGTCCTCGTCGAGAAATGATTCTTCACCAGCCATGACGAGCTCTTGAAACGGAACGATCAAATCGGACCAGTTCTCGATCGTGTCGCGTAGCGCGAAGATGCTATCAAGCGAATCTTCATTAATGCTGCCACGCAGTTCATCTTGTCTTGAGAACAGTTCCGTCTCAAACTGATCGATACCGGCAAAATATGTGTTCAGCTGTAAAGCAAGAATCGTATAAAAAGCAGCGAACGGATGCGCGGGCGAGTAGGGGGCAACGAGTGTCACGATCGATTCCGACAATCCGATCGTGATCAGTTTTTCTTTCGTCACATAAAAACAAATCGAGCGACGGTCACTTTTGTCGACAGGATTTTGCCAGGTGACGACAGCACCATAAAGAACCCCTTTTTCCGAGCGGGTAAAGTTCATGTCTTTTGATCGTAGCTGCGTGAGCCAGTCCATTTCGGATTGGTCGACGGTAGCCGCCGGAAATGTTTGTTCATAGTCAGCTAAATCGAGATAGCGGGACCAATTAAATTGAGGTTCCAGTTCCATGTTCATGACTCCCATATAGTAGAATGAAATAGTATATGCCTTAAGTGTAGTCAATGGAATATAAAAAAGACACCTATTTTACAGATAAAGGACGTGTTTCAAGTATGAAAGGAATCGGTAAGTTAGCAGTTGGAGAAACGCTCGATCAACGAGCGATGATCAAGCAGGCTGTCAAAGGAATTGCGGCAAACGGGAAACCGTATTTAACGCTCATCTTGACGGACAAGACAGGCGAAATCGAGACGAAGATGTGGGATACGAGTGATCTTGAAAAATATGCGCCGAAGTCGATCGTCCATGCTGCTGGAGAAGTCATGGACTATCGAGGACGGACACAGCTGAAGCTTAAACAAATCACAGTACTAGAAGAGACGAATGTCGAGGATTATGTTCAATCGGCACCAATTCCGCGAGAGCAGATCGAGACGGAAGTCCTCACGTTCGTAGAATCGATTCAAAACAGTGACATGAAAAAGCTCGTCAAACATTTGATTACTTCACGATTTGACGCCTACTTCACGCACCCGGCAGCGGTCAAGAACCATCATGCCTTTTACTCGGGGCTGTCGTACCACGTCCTTTCGATGTTGCGTCTAGCGGATCAAATCGCTCAACTCTATCCGACGTTAAACCGTGACGTGCTAATCAGTGGCATCATTCTACACGATTATGCGAAAATCAAGGAGTTATCCGATCCGGTTGCACCGGAATATACGTTGCCTGGTAAACTCGTCGGTCATATTACGATGATGGTAGCGGAACTTGAAAAAGTCGGAGCAGAATTACAAATTGACGCAGAAGTACTGACGGTCTTGCAACATCTCGTCTTAAGTCATCACGGACGACCAGAATGGGGTTCTGCCGTCGCACCACAGATGCGAGAAGCAGAAGTTTTGTTCTTGATCGATAACCTTGATGCACGGATGACGATGATGGATCGCCTTCTGGAATATGTCGAGCCAGGACAGTTCTCGGAACGATCATTTGCACTGGATAATCGTGCTTTTTATCGTCCGAAGCTATAAGGGGGAAGAAAGATGAAGACGAAGTTGTTTGATACGGTTCAACTCGGAGCGTTGACATTCCGAAATCGGGTCATCATGGCGCCGATGTGCATGTACAGTGCAAAAGAAGATGGACTAGTGACAGATTGGCATGTCACACACTATGCAACACGTGCAATGGGTGGTGTCGGTGGTGTCATCTTAGAGGCGAGTGCCGTCACGCCAGACGGTCGCATTTCAGCCGGTGACCTTGGAATTTGGTCAGATGCGCATATTGAAGGCTTACAACGGATTGCCGACCAAGTCAAAGTAGCGGGTGCAAAAGCAGGCATTCAACTGGCCCATGCCGGGCGCAAAAGCACGACGGCAGAACCACCCGTCGCACCGAGCGCTTTACCGTTTGATGATACGTATACGGATCCACGCGCATTAACGCTTGAGGAAATCGCGACGATCAAACAACAGTTCATCGATGCAGCATTACGAGCAGAACGAGCAGGATATGATTTCATTGAAATTCATGGAGCTCATGGTTATTTATTGAATACGTTCCTCTCTCCGTTATCAAACGTTCGTGAGGACCAATACGGTGGATCGATTGAAAATCGGATGCGCTTGTTGCTAGAGATCATTGATGGGATTCAGGAAGTCTCGAAGCTCTCGATTTGGGTCCGGATTTCAGCAGCCGATCATGCAACGGGGGGAATGACAGCAACGGATTATATTCCACTTGCGAAGGAACTAGCAGCACGTAACATTGATCTACTCGACTGTAGTTCAGGTGCTGTCGTCGCTAATGCCGTACCTGAAGTGTATCCGGGCTATCAAGTGAGCTACGCAGAAGAGTTGAAGCGAGAGGCGGGTATTGCAACAGGCGCGGTTGGATTGATTACGACAGCTGCTCATGCAGAGGAAATCGTCCGTAACGGTCGAGCAGATATCGTCCTGCTCGCACGTGAACTACTTCGCCAACCGTACTGGGTCTATCATGCGGCAGCCGAACTTGGGGATACGGTCGCCTTGCCGAAACAATACGAACGAGCTCCGATTCGGACGGTTCGCTAACTATTCAAGATATGAAAAAAGGAAGCCTTCGCGGCTTCCTTTTTTGATTACTGCTGTTGTTGTTGCATCATTTGTTGTTGCATTTGTTGTTGTTCTTGTTTATCTAAATCAAAAGCATCCTTGAAGTCTTTGTTTTCGATTTTGACATCGTATTCTTTCATGAGTGAACGGTAGATATCGTTCGGGTTGACTTGTGCTGCTTTTTCTTCAGCAAGTGCTTTTTTGATGCGTGATTTTTCTTTATCAAGTGTAAAGTCTTTCTTTTCTTTACGATCGACTACTTTGATGATGTGGTAACCGAACTGTGTTTTAATTGGATCGGAGATTTTACCTTCAACGCCATCCTTGAACGCATAATCTTCGAATTCCTGGACCATCTTACCTTTTGTGAAGTATCCGAGGTCTCCACCTTTTGTACCGCTACCTGTATCTGTTGATTTCTCTTTTGCAAGTTTCGCGAAGTCCGCGCCGTCATCCAATTGCTTTTTGATGTCTTTTGCTTCTGACTCTTTCGCGACGAGGATATGGCTTGCTTTAACTTCGACTTTTTCTTGGTCAAAACGCTCTTGGATTTCTTTATCTGTTACTTTTGATTTTGCAGATTTTGCTTCCGTTAAGAGCATTTGTGTGCGAAGAACTTTCTCGAATTCTTTTTCGTTCTTGATTCCAGCAGATTTCAATGTCGTACTGAACTGCTCTTTATCCGGGAACTGGTCTTTTGTCTTTTTGACTTCTGCTTCGACTTCTTTATCCGTGACTTCCTTGCCGTATTTCTTCTCGAGCAATTTGTTCATCGTTTGCTGGAAGGCGATTTGAGCACCAGCTTTTTCGTATGCTTCTTCTTGGACGTCAGCCTTGTTGACTTCGCCACCTTTGTAATTGATGACGGCTTCGTCATTTGATCCACATGCTGCTAACGTAAATACACTTGCGACTGCTGCTGCGCCTAACAATTTCTTTTTCATACATACACCCCTAATTTACCATTTATTTCAACCGTTTTATCATATCATATTCTCGTCTGGTTGACAGCTGTATCTTGTCATGCCAAGAGATACTTGCTCTTTTCCATGCTATCACATCCAAGTAGTTGGTTGAGGATAATTTTTATGGGAAATTGTGAGGGAAATAACGCTCTTGAGACATAGTAGTAATGTCCTTGTCATGAGGAAAAAAGACCTAAGAAAAAGCATTCTAGCTAGAGGCTAAAACGCTTTTGGTAAGGTTATGCTTTTTTGATTGAGTCCATGACTGGATCTTGAGGGCGACGATCTGCTTCTTCTGTGATCATCTTCGATGTCTCAGCGAATATGTCCATGAAACTGTCGCCATACAAGCGACGTACGATCGCAGAAATGTCCGTTAATTCCGGGAACTTCCCGTACAGTTCCTGAAGAGGAAGTGATGCACGGAAGACACCGTTTTCTTCAGGGCGGAACGCTTGAATCGTCTCAAGTAAGAGTGATTCGCCCTCTGGTGTCAACTGGACGTAGGTATTTCGTTTATCTGTTTCCTTTTTTGAGAACGTCAACAGTCCGCGGTCTTCTAACTTCTTCGAGAAGTTAAATGCCGTTGAGACGTGCATGACACCATACTTCGCGATTTCTGAAATTGAGGCGCCACCTAGCGCGTGCGAAATCCACAAGATATGATGTTCATTGATGTTCAGATCAAAGGGCTTGATCCAATTTTGCCAATCTTTTTCTACCGTTTTCCATAGTGCTTTGCTTAACTGGACAATCTTGTGGCTATACAATAAAGCCTCTTGTCCAGGATATAACTTTTCGTGTTCCATATCTGACTCATCCTTTCGAAAGGTGACAATGGCTCAAACGCGCAAAATGCAAACTATACAAAAACAAATCGAAGCAACGGATCTTACTTTTGTGGAGAAAGCTGGTCTGCTTCCTGTTTCGCTTCATCAGCGAGAGACTGGATCTTCGTGAGCGATGCTTGGACTTCCGTTTGGTATTCCGAGACGCTCTGCATGACTTCTTCTTTGAAGTGCATACCAGACGCTTTTGCTGTCTCTACTAAGTTCTTGCCCTCCTGGGTCAAATCCTGCACATTCGTTACGATTGTAGAATAAGAATTTCGACGTTGATGACCGTTCGAAGAGTCGCTTTTCGTACCTTGGCGAAGCGCCTTCAGACCGTAAAAAGTCACAAGTGTTAGCGTAGCACCAAAAGCGACCCAGTTACGGGCGGGACGCTTCGACATATTGAACCTCCTTTTTAATATTAAAATATTTGTTTCATATTATTTTACCGAAAATCGAATGAAAGAAACCTATTTCGGCAATATTTTTCTAAGAATAGAAGAAAAAGAACAGACTTAGATGCGTGAAGCGATCGAGTTAGCGAGTTCAGCCAATTCCTCTGCCGTGTAATCGTCATTATGAACTTCCCATTTCGCGCCGAAACCATCTTGTTTATCGTGACGCGGAATGAGATGCAGGTGGAAGTGGGAGACCGATTGACCCGCTACTTTTCCTGTATTCGACAAGAGATTCATGCCAGCTGCCTCTGTCTCTTGTTGAAGTGCACGACTGATTTGCGGGATCGTCGCAAATACGTCTTGTGCTTGTTCAGGAGAGAGATCATACAAATTATCGGCATGTTGTTTTGGGATGACGAGCGTATGTCCTTTTGTCACTTGTGACAAGTCTAGGAAAGCGAGAACTTGTTCGTTCTCAAATACGATATGACCAGGGACTTCTTTGCGAGCAATTTTACAGAAAATACATGACTCTTTTTGCATGGAACGTTCACTCCTTTGGGTAAGATAATATTAGTATACGGAAAGTTTCCGACTTCCGCACGATTGACAGTCAAATTGAACCCGATACACTTAGAAACATACAGCTACTGAAGGGAAGGAGCGAACTGCATGGCATCACGAGTAGCCTCAACGGCTCAAAAAAAACGAAAACAGCGTCTGCTCGTCGGTAGCGTTATCGTCGTTGGTCTTTTCTTATTAGTTGCCTTTTGGTTTGGGCGTAACATACAAGAAGCGGCGAAAATGGAGAAAACAGACGAGCGTCTTGCTGTCTTATTAAAGGAAAAGGATCAGCGTGGGTTCCAAAAGCTAGTCACGATGAGCGGTAAGTCACTATCGATGAGTGAAGCGACGCGACTCGTTAGTTGGTTGACGGCTGATGCAGAGCGGACGGACCGGGTCATTGCACAAGTCAAACAGGATCAAGACGCAGGTAAGCAAGTGAAGACACATCTGTTTTCGTTACAAGAAGAAGATGGATGGCTTTGGTATGATCGGTACTCTCTTGATGTGAATCCTCAGCGGTTAACCGTTTCGAGTGATCTACCGGGAACAAAGGTTTCGTTAGATGGAGAAGAAGTCGGAACGATTGATCAGAAATCCCTTGAAATCAAGCGTTCTCCTGGAGAGTATGATGTTCAGGTAAGCGCGGAACAATCAGGACAGACCATCGAGGAATCAAAGACTATACAACTCGGAGATGAACCGAACGCGACAGCCGACTTTAAATTGGCTGATCGGTTCAATACGACCGTTTCGAACGAATATGCGGTCGATATCAAAACGTTACTTGAGACGGAAGTAAAAGCCCGGACTGGAAAAAGTATCGATACGATGACTGGTTATCTTGGACGTTCGCGTGATTCGTTTGAGAATACATTCGGAACGCCTGATTCAACGGTTGCCAATCGAGCGCGATACGATGGATATGAAGTGACCTATCAGTCGGGGCAGGTGGAAGAGTTGTTAATTCGATTGAATAAGACTCCGGATGAACTTGAAGCCATCGCTGGAAAACCAGAAGGAAAGAAGCAAGAACAAGTCGGTACGATTTGGGAATATCCGTCTAGTTTTCTTGAAGGTGTGTTCGAATGGTTAAATTTACGGACGGAAAAGCGGGTCGTCGAGCGAGAGGACGGCATGTGGTTACAATTAAAAGACTAAAAAAAATCCTCGGACAGGATGTCCGAGGATTCTTGTTTATCGTTTATTCACCGCACGGAGAATGAACGATACGATAAGAATAAGGATGATAGCTCCGAGTAAAGCAGGAACGATTGCGAATCCGGCAACCATTGGACCCCAATCTCCAAATAATGCTTGACCAATTAATGCCCCAACGAAACCAGCGATGATATTACCGATGATGCCGCCTGGTACGTCTTTACCTAAAATTAGACTTGCTAACCAACCAATAATACCACCAACGATTAATGCCCATAAGAATCCCATTTAAAACACTCCTTTTCAATTTGAAATATATGATTACTTGCGTACTGCCCGGAGAATAAGTGAGACGATGAAGATCAAGATGACTGCTCCGAGAATAGCCGGAATGACTGCAAATCCACCAACTTTTGGTCCCATTGAACCAAAGATAGCTTGACCAATCATCGAACCGATGAAACCAGCGATGATGTTACCGATGATGCCACCCGGTACATCCTTCCCAATGATTAAACTTGCAATCCAACCGATGAGACCGCCAACGATTAATGCCCATAAGAATCCCATTTTTAAACAACTCCTCTACATATTAGTTTTACCTGTTTTCAGGCAGTTATAAACACGTGTGAAAGTGAAAAAATCTGAAATCGTTCGTTCATTAAAAAAGGACTAGAAGATTAGACCACTTGATAGAGAATAAATGAACGATTCATCGATTTCACTTTCGATTTGCATGTAAATCGTTTTCATATATTGATGTAACGATTACACTTAGAGTAATTACCGAAAAAACAAGTATTAAAACATTATATTTTAAAAAACTACTCGTTACGCTAGAAAAACGAAGCGAGTCTACTTTACGATGAGTCTAAAGGGAGTGGCAAATATGTTATTAGACATTAAAGGTTTGTCAGGAGGATACGGGTCAAAAACGGTTCTGCATGACATCAATATCGAAGTCGATCAGGGGGAACTTGTTGGTTTAATTGGTTTGAACGGTGCCGGAAAATCGACGACAATCAAGCACATACTAGGTCTTTTACCAGTCAAGACGGGATCCGTTCGAATCAATGGATTGGATTTAGCGACGAATGAAACCGAGTATCGTCGTCAAGTCGCGTATATTCCGGAACAGCCGATGTTATATGAACAACTGACGTTACGTGAGCATCTTCGTCTGATGGCGCAAGGATATGACGTCGAAGAGACGATTGCGACAGAACGCGCGCAACATTACGCTGAACGACTCCGAATGACGAAGCAACTAGAATGGTTTCCAAGTGTCTTCTCAAAAGGGATGAAGCAAAAAGCAATGATTTTATGTGCACTCGTCACAGGCAGTGAGCTGTTAATCGTCGATGAACCATTCGTTGGATTAGATCCGCTCGCGATTCGTGAATTACTTCAGATTTTTAGTGAACTCAAGCAGGACGGTAAAGGGATTTTAATGTCGACGCATATCCTTGAGACAGCCGAGCGTCACTGTAATCGATTCGTGCTCTTACATGAGGGGCATATTGCAGCGGAAGGAACGACAGCTGCTTTACGAGCCCGATATGGACTGCAAGATGGAACCCTGGATGATCTCTACGTTGCCGCGATCGAGGAGGCGGAACGATGAACAGCCAGTCCTTATGGAAGGAACGATATCAGGCGGCGATGACGGAGACCGTGAAATATACAAGGTACATGGCGAATGGCGGACTGTTATTCACCGTTTACTTCGTTATTTTGTACGGTTTAGTCGTCTACGGTCGTTTCCTCGATCAACTCGATCCATCGTTTCCTGGTCGATATCTCATGGCAGCCTTATTTCTGATTTTACCGCTCTACCGGACAAGTCGGACGTTTCTCGTCGAAGCGGATCAAGTGTTTCTATTACCGGTATTAGCGAAGTTATCAAGTTTCATGCAACAAGTACGAGCGTACAATGCGGTCTTTGGGATCATTCGTGCCATAATTCCGTTTTTAGCAGTCGTTGTCCTTTATGTCCGAACGGAACAGACGACACCACTTGAACTTGTTTTACTTGGAGCAGCGCTTGCTTTGTTCGGAGCGGCTGCGAATTTATCAAAGCTTGAAGGTATCGCACATCGGACGGTGTTACTGTATGCGTTTGGAGCGGCGCTACTCGTCATCATCGATATGGCGTGGATGACGATCGTCGTCGCACTTCTCTTAATGGTCGTACTCCATTTGAAGCGTCAGGACCATCTTCCTCTACGCGAATGGATTGCACTTGAGCAGGAATCGCGCGATCGATTTTATCGATTAGCGAATTGGTTCGTCGATGTTCCCCATCTGACAGCAACGTATAAACGGCGTCGTCTCTTAAGTAGCATGGTCGAGCGGATTCCACATCGAGCGCAAACGACATTCGATTACTTGTATGTCAAACAGTTCATCCGGAGTGGAGACGGGATCGGATTGATTGTTCGTTTGACATTAATCGGGGCTGTGTTCATGTGGTTAGCAAATGGCAACGAGTTGTTCGTTGCGCTTGCAATCCCTGCGTTTGCAGGACTGACAAGCTTTCAGTTAGCACCGTTCACGAAGGCAGTAGACCAACATCTATTGACTCGTCTATTACCGTTTGGAAATGCTGTACAGGCGAAACGGAAAATCATTCGTTTCGCAGCAATCAGTCAATGTATCGTCTTGACGCTACTCGGATTCTTTTTAAGTGGATCCCTCTATGTCGTTGGTGGTGCAGCCTTGGCGCTTGTAATTGGTGAATACTACGCTCGAAAATAATAAACAAGAAAGAGCCTACGCGATGAATCCATCGCGTAGGCTCTTGTTCGTTATCAATCATTAATTGACACGTTCGTTTGAGAGGTCTTCTTCTTCGACCATACGTAATTCTTTGCTGACAGGAGCAGGGAGATCGTAAGAAGCTTGACCATGTTCTGCGACGTCAAGTCCACGTAGTTCATCTTCGCGTGTGATCCGAAGACCAATCGTAAGGTCGAGAACTTTTAAGAATGCGTAACTTAAGACGCTGACGATGACGACGGCAAAGACGACACCAAGTGCTTGAACACCGAGTTGCGTAAAACCGCCACCATAGAAGAGACCAGCTTGTCCGATTCCTGTGATTTCAACGAGTCGTGGTGAAGCGAAGAATCCAGTTGCGAGTGTACCCCAGATACCAGCGACGCCATGAACGGAGAAGGCACATAGTGGATCATCTACACGGCTAGCGAGAAGAATACTCGTCCCATACGTGATCACACCAGCGAGGAAGCCGATGACGACAGCTGCCCACGGTTCAACGAAGGCACAGGCTGCTGTGATGGCAACGAGTGCAGCTAATACACCGTTGATGATCGACGGGATATCTGCGACACGACGGTGCCAGAACGAGATGGCAAGAGCACCGAGGGCACCTGCTGCAGTCGCCAGTAACGTCGTCAAGGCAACGTAACTAAAGAATCCATCTGCAATCGTTAGTGTCGAACCAGCGTTGAAGCCGAACCAACATAACCAGAGGATGAAGGCACCGACGACAGAATAGATGACGTTGTGTCCGAGTAACGGTGTTTTTTCAGCACCGATTCGTTTCTTAAGCAGTAAAGCAGCAACAAGTGCAGCGATCCCACCTTGTAAGTGGACGACCGTTGACCCAGCAAAGTCTTGCATCCCGAGCGAACCAAGGAATCCACCTGCCCAAACGGAACGTGCGATGATCGGATAAATGATAGCAACGAAAAACGTTCCGAACAACAGGTAGACGGATAATTTAGCACGTTCTGCGAATCCGCCCCAAGCGATCGCGAGGGAGACAGCGACGAATGAGAGTTGGAAGAGGAACTTCACATCAATCGTGATGTTTGACCAATCAAGACTGCTGAATCCTCCTTGTAATAAAAATCCTTCCGTTCCGATGATGGAATTGCCATCACCGAACGTCAATCCGAATCCGATTGCCCAAAAGGCGAGAGCGGCAACTGAGAAGCTGATGATTTGTTTGACTGCGACGTGACCCGCGTTCTTCGCTCGTAACATCCCTGTTTCTAGAAGTAAGAATCCGATTTGCATCGTAAAGACTAGTAGTGCTGCGAATAAGACATAAAACGTATCGACTGAGATAGCGAGTTGTTCCAGTTTCATTGTCGTTCCTCCTTTATCCATTTAAAGTATGTGTTTACTTTAGACGGAAATACTTTCGAAGAAACGTGTTGTGTCAGAAAATCTAACATGGTATTTTTGTGGAAAGGAGTGACGAAGATGAACTACCGTGAGAAAAAGGTGATGTCGATCGGAATCGTCTGTGAATTGACCGGCTTGTCAGAACGTCAGATTCGTTACTATGAGGAACGGAAGTTAATCTTTCCAGAACGGACAAATGGAAAGACACGAAAATATTCGTTTACGGATGTCGAGCGACTCGTCGAAGTCGCGGAAAAAATCGAGGATGGCTGGCGCACGCACGAAATTCGAGAAAAAGAACGCAAGGTAACGGAACAACAACGTTCTGACTTGATTCGTGGTCAGTTGAATGCTGCATTCGGTCTTTACAAGAAACAGTGAACATTTCATGAACTGGTAACAGAACTGTCATTTTGTAAACGATTTATTGGCACAGACTTCTTAATTTCAGATATAATGTTTCTGTGTTCACAAACTTATCGTACGTTTTTTTGGGGCGTTAGAACGAGTATAAAGGGGTAGTTATGATGAAGAAATTCAATGATACGTTTTTGCGGGCGATCCGTGGCGAGCAGATTGATCACGTTCCCGTCTGGTACATGCGACAAGCAGGTCGTTATCAAGCGGAATATCGTGAAATCAAGAAGACGCGGACGCTTTTCGAGATCACACATGACTCGGAACTAGGCGCATATGTGACAGAACTACCTGTAAAACAATTAGGGGTCGATGCAGCGATTCTGTATAAAGACATCATGACGCCACTTCCATCGATGGGTGTTGACGTCGAAATCAAGAGTGGCATCGGGCCAGTCATTGCGAATCCGATTCGCACGATGGCAGATGTAGAAGCACTGCAACCTTTCAACCGTGAAGATATTCCGTATATCTATGAAACAATTCGTTTGTTACGGGAGCGACTCGAAGTACCGTTGATTGGTTTTTCCGGGGCACCATTCACGCTCGCGAGCTATATGATTGAAGGTGGTCCTTCGAAGGGATACCATAAGACGAAAGCATTGATGTATGGACAACCTGAGGTATGGCATGCCTTAATGGAGAAACTAGGTGACATGGTCATCGATTACATCAAATCACAAGTAGATGCAGGAATCCAAGCGTTCCAAATCTTTGATTCATGGGTCGGAACGACAAGCCGGAAAGATTATGTCCGTTACATCAAGCCGACGATGGAACGCATTTTCACGGAATTAAAAGACACAGGCGTGCCGATGATCATGTTCGGTGTAGGAGCGAGTCACTTGGCGGAGGAATGGCACAGTTTACCGTTAGACGTCGTCGGACTTGATTGGCGTTTGTCGATCGACGAAGCGCGTGAGCGTGGACTGACGAAACCTGTCCAAGGAAACCTCGACCCATCTTATCTGTTAGCGCCATGGGATATCCTTGAAGCAAAAACGAAGGAGATTCTCGACATGGGAATGAAGCAACCAGGCTTCATCTTTAATCTCGGTCACGGCATCTTCCCGGAAGTCGATCCAGAAGTATTGAAACGTTTGACTGCATTTATCCATGATTATTCGAAAGAAAAAATGGAGGTAGGAAAATGAAGACGTTAGGACTACTTGTTATGGCGTACGGTACGCCATATAAACCAGAAGATATCGAGCGTTATTATACGCACATCCGTCGCGGACGCAAACCGTCTCCAGAAGCATTGGCAGAGTTGACGGAACGTTACGAAGCCATCGGTGGTGTCTCACCACTCGCACAAGTCACGATTGATCAGGCTGAAGAGCTACACCGTCAATTGTCTGAGAAATATGCTGGTGAAATTGAGTTCAAGCTCTATCTTGGTCTGAAACACATCGAGCCGTTCGTTGAGGATGCTGTCGAGCAAATGGCAAAAGACGGCATCACGGAGGCGGTCACGGTCGTTTTAGCACCGCACTATTCGACGTTCAGTATCCGTTCATACAATGGTCGTGCGAAGGAAGTCGCGGACAAGCACGGTATTCATTTAGCATCTGTTGAATCGTGGTACAAAGAAGAAGCGTTCCTCGATTGGTGGGGTAAAGAAATCCGCAAGACGTTCGACGCTTTACCAGTACCTGAAGAGAAAGCTGTCCTTGTCGTTTCAGCACACAGTCTGCCTGAGAAAATCATCGCAAACGGTGATCCATACCCAGAGCAATTGAAAGAAACAGCCGAATTGATCGCACAACGTGCAGGTGTACCGCACATGATCACAGGCTGGCAATCGGCTGGACAAACGCCAGAACCATGGCTTGGACCAGATGTTCAGGATTTGACGCGTGATGTCTACGAAGAAAAAGGATACGAAGCATTCGTCTACGTACCCGTTGGTTTCGTTGCCGATCACTTAGAAGTACTGTTTGATAATGATTACGAGTGTAAAGTCGTCTGTGACGAACTCGGAATCCATTATGCGCGACCTGTCATGCCAAATGCGAATCCAGCTTTCATGAAGGCTGTCACGGAAGCCGTAGCGAAACAGGTGGGTAGTTATGTCCAGTAAACGTCTCGTCATCGTGGGCGGTGGTATATCAGGACTTGCAGCCGCCTATTATGCAGAGAAACAGTTTCCGGAAATGAATATCACGTTACTCGAGGCAGAAGGTCGTCTCGGTGGTAAGGTGGCGACATATCGGGACGAAGGATTGACGATCGAGCGTGGACCGGATTCATACGTCGCTCGGAAACACGTGCTGACGGATCTCATCGAAGAGATCGGATTAGGGGAACAACTCGTTCGCAATAACACGTCGCAAGCGTATATCTTGGATGTGCGCGGTCTCCACCCGATTCCAAAAGGTGCAGTCATGGGTATCCCGACCGATTTAGAGTTATTCGCAGAGACATCTCTATTGACGGAAGAAGAAAAAGCAGAGGTGTCAGAACGCTTGCTTCACCCTGCTCCTGATTTGACGATTCCGGAAACGGACATTCCATTAGGGGAATACCTGCGTCCGCGTCTTGGAGATGCGCTCGTTGAGAAGTTGATCGAACCGCTTCTTTCAGGCATCTATGCGGGTGATATCGACCGGATGAGTACGTTTGCAACCTATCCGCAATTTGTTGCCAATGAACAAAAAGCAGGAAGTTTGTTCGAAGGAATGCGTCTCATGCGTCCGCTTGACCAACAACAAGGTCCGACGCTCAAAGCGACAGGTCAATTCTTGTCACTTGCTACTGGACTTGAATCCCTTGTCGAGCGGCTAGAAGAGGTGCTTGAACGGACAGAAATTCGTCTTGAGACACCACTTCGCTCCATTGAACGGGAAGAAGATGGGCGGTATCGTCTCGAAACGGATCATGGTCCAGAGTATGCCGATGATATTTTGTTGACGATTCCGCATCACCAAGTCGTGTCCCTGTTACCAGAAGCGACGCTTCCAGGGCTTGCGAACCTTTCGACACACTCAACGGCGACGGTTACGTTGATTTTCGATAAAGAAACTGCGTTACCGATTGATGGAACAGGATTCATCGTCAACCGTCGGGCACCGTATTCGATTACAGCATGCACGGCGATTGATCAAAAGTGGAATCATGCGGCACCAAATCATACCGTGCTCCGTGCCTTCATCGGACGCCCCGGAAAAGATGCACTCGTTCGTGAATCAGATGAAGTGATTGAACGCGTCGTCTTAGAAGACCTTGAAAACATCTGTGGTCGTCCATTGCAACCGGAACGTGTCGTCATCAGTCGTCTATTAGACGGCTTACCGGCCTACACGGTAGGACATGCACAGCGGATTCAAGAAGTGCGAGAAATCGTCTCTTCTCACTATCCACACATTCATTTAGCCGGACTTGCTTATGATGGTGTTGGATTGCCAGACTGTGTGGCAGGTGTCAAAGCGACGCTTGAACAAATGGCGTTACAACAACCAGAACCATGTCCAGAATCATGACACACCTAAACCTTTTTGAAGCTAGCAGTGCTTCAAAAAGGTTTTTTTGTCTTCAGAAGAATGATGAGGAAAGAAACGGGAATAAGAGACAGAGGAATCAAAATCGAAGAATACCGTTAAAACGGGAGGGAATCGTATGGTGGAAGTATGGAGTACATTCACGATCATCATCGTCTACGGATTGCTCATCATGAATATCTTGGCTGTTCTGACAGTTATTTTTCTCGAACGGCGCGATATTGGTGCGACGTGGGCATGGGTATTCATCTTGTATTTCGTTCCGCTCGTAGGATTTCTCGTCTATCTGTTTTTCGGAAGACTGTTGAAAAAAACGAATTTTTATCGTGTCACGGATGAAGAACAACTGGAACAGGATAGACGGATTGCCTTACAGAAAAAAGAACTTGTAACGATGGGACGGCACCCGATGATTCAAAAGCACCGGGATATGATTCGGATGAACCTGATGTCGAACGGTTCGTTACTCAGTCTCTCCAATCAACTGCAGATTCTTTCGGATGGCGAGCAGAAGTTCAATCGGATGATTCAAGATATCCGCCAGGCTGAGCATGAAGTGAATATCCAGTACTACATCATTCAGAAAGACCGCCTCGGGTTAGCGTT
This sequence comes from Exiguobacterium sp. ZWU0009, assembly GCF_000798935.2. Lineage (NCBI taxonomy): Bacteria > Bacillati > Bacillota > Bacilli > Caryophanales > Exiguobacterium > Exiguobacterium sp. ZWU0009. The sequence goes on from NZ_CP018057.1 coordinate 762,541, forward strand.
GATCGATACATTAACCGATTGTGCCCGTCGAGGAATCAAAGTCCGTCTCTTGTATGATGCTGTCGGATCACGCAGTCTCAAACGGACGGATTTCAAGGATTTACTCGCACACGGCGGAGAAGTGTTTGCCTTTTTCCCATCGACGATCGGATTCGTTAATTTTCGATTGAACAACCGCAATCACCGTAAATCTTGTATCATCGATGGTCGAATCGGTTACATTGGTGGGTTCAACGTCGGTACGGAATATCTCGGGATCGATGAAAAGTTTGGCTACTGGCGAGATACACATTTTCGCTTGGAAGGTGACGTCGTTCACGATCAGCTTGATCGCTTTATTCTCGACTGGAACCAAGCAAGTGACGTCTATACGGAAAAATCTTTGTTTTACTATGGAACGCACAGGATTCAGGATATATTACCGATGCAAATCGTCACGTCGGGTCCGGATTCCCGTTCAGAATATTTGAAGCTTGCCTTGATTAAGATGATTAACGAAGCAAAACGGACGATTTACATTCAATCGCCTTATTTCATTCCAGACACGAGTTATTTAGATGCGTGTAAGGCAGCTCTTCTGTCCGGAGTGGAAGTGCGAATTATGATCCCGAACAAACCGGACCATCCATTTGTTTACTGGGCAACGACTGCTGCTGTAGGGGAACTACTATCTTACGGAGCTAAAATCTACACGTATGAACCTGGATTTTTACATGCGAAGACGATCGTCGTCGATGGCGAGGTTGCTTCGGTTGGAACGACGAATATCGATGCACGAAGTTTTCGGTTGAATTTTGAAATGAATACGATTGTCTATGATCAGGAAGTAACGATTGAACTAGAACGGCTCTTCCTCGCCGATTGTGAGGTATCAAAGCTCATGACGGTCGATTCGTATGCCGCGCGTTCAAGAATGATTAAATTCAAGGAAAGTATTTCGCGTTTGTTGTCCCCGATCTTGTAAACCGCGTTTACGACCAGTCAAAATGTGAAAAATGGTATAGTGGTATGGAAATAGAAAAAGAGGAGAGTGAAGACGATGGCAAATCCAATCAAACTACTCGTATCAGACATGGATGGAACCGTTCTTTCGGGTAAACAACGAATTGAACCGGAAACGATTCAGGCAATTGAAGCAGCACGCGAACAAGGTGTCGAGTTTGCAATCGCGACAGGACGTAACTACTTAAATGCAAAAGAATTAACAGATGCAGCAGGAATCCACTGTCCGATCATCGCGTCAAACGGGGCACGTGTGATGACCGTCGATGGAGAAGAGTTGAGTGCGACGACGTTAACGACGGAGCAAGCGCAACAAATTTACGGCATCATCAGTCAATATGAAGTCTTCTTCGAGATGTTCTGTGATCAAGGACTCGTGACAGCACAAGGGGCGACAATCGATGCAGCCTACGATTCGTTGAAAGAGTTGAGTGAAGAGAGTGATCGGGCAAAACAAGTGCTCGATTTCTTCCACGATCGCTATTATGTCCAAGAAGACGTCAAGATGATTGATGGATTCCGATCGTACATTCGCAACCAAGCAGGACAAGTGTTCAAGTTCATCTCGTTCTCGTTTGATCAAGAATTAATGAAAAAGATTTGGCAGGAAATCGAGCAGAAGGTCGACGGTGTCTATGTCACGTCGTCAGGACACGATAATATCGAAGTCATGGCAGCTGGGGCCGATAAAGGAACGGCAGTTAAAATTCTTGCCGACCACCTTGGTGTTCCGATTGAACAAGTCGCTGTCATCGGTGATAACTTGAACGATATCCCGATGTTCAAGGTTGCCGGCAAGGCGATTGCGATGGGGAATGGTCATGATGAAGCAAAAGCGATTGCCCATCACGTGACGAAAACAAACAATGAGCACGGCGTCGGATATGCGATTCAGCAGTTGGCGTCCCGCGCTTGGTAAGGGGGACGTTTCATGTTTAAGGCATTCAAGGAGTTCGCCTTTCGCGGAAATGTGATTGACTTAGCGGTCGGGGTCATTCTCGGTGCTGCCTTTAGCGGGATCATCAAGTCGCTTGTCGACAGTGTCTTCATGCCGTTGATCGGAATCATCATCGGTGGCATTGATGTCAAAGGCTTGTCAGTCATGGTCGGAAACGCGGAGTTACAGTATGGTCAGTTTCTTCAAGCAAGTATTGAATTCTTGTTGATCGCATTTGCTCTGTTCCTCTTCGTCAAGGGCATCACTTCGTTCCGAAAGAAAGAAGAAGTCGTCGAAGAAGAGGCAGCGCCAACGACAGAAGAAAAATTACTGACAGAAATTCGGGACGCCTTGGTTCGTCAGAATGAGTCATCGACGAAAAATTAACGGATACAACAAAGGCTGACTCAAAAGTCAGCCTCTACAAAGATAAAGGTGGCCGAATAAAAATCTGCCACCTTTATCTCGTAACAAAAAGAATGACGCGTCACACGTCACTCCTACAGGAAAAAGCGCATTATGCGCTGTCAGAGACAAACAAGACCCGCTTTCCTGCTTGAATGAAGCAGGAAAACTGGCTTGTGTCTCGCCTGAGGAAAGAGCGTGAAAAGACGCGTCATTCTTTTTTTGAGTCAGGTCCATTTTAAATCATAAAATTTCGAGTAATGCATTTTCAGAGCAGACTTGTAACGAAAGCTGTTTTTTCATTCCTTGATCAAATGAAATTTCTAGCACGTCGTCAACCAGGTGCAAGACGGTTCCAGGACCAAATGCTGTATGCGAGACACGCATGTTCTCAGTGATCGGTAGTGGAGGAATGCTAGCTCGCGCTGTAACAGCAGGGCGATGGCGCTCTACTTTTCGTTTTGCAGCGTCAGGCGTGACAAGACGATGGACGTCTTCGACGAATGGCGAGACATCAAATGATTTTGATTTAAAACGATAGGACAGGAGATGTAGTTCATGTCTTGCCCTTGTCATGCCGACGTAAAACAAGCGCGCTGCTTCTTCCATATCATCGAGTTGCCCATTCTTATAAGCTTTAATCGTATCAGCTGACGGTAGAATCCCTGCGACGAGATCGATCATGAAGACACGATCGAATTCGAGTCCTTTCGCACTGTGGAAGGTCGAGAGGGTGACCGCATTTTGATTTTTATTTTGTTTCGCATCACGCATTAACTGTTCAAGATGCGATATTCGTTCGCGAAAGGCAAGTAACGTCGGTACATCGCTTGCGATATTATCGATCGTATTCAATGTTTCGAGCAGATGATCGAGGCTAAAACCAAGACTCTCACTCATTTTCCGTAAATTCTTTTCGTATCCTAATTCATGACGAATGAGGGAAAGCGCAGCAGACGGACGAACGGTCTGAATGGAAGCAAACGTCCGTTTCATTTGCTGGAGTTGTTTCTTTTGATAGAACTTCATCTCGATTTTATTTATAAGCAGATCAAACAAAGACTCACCCGTACCGAACTGCTGCAATTGAGCCAGTTGCGCTTTTGAGATATACCCGGCGAATTTCGTATGGATGGTTGCTAGAATCTCGATATCTGTTGGATCTTGTGCGAATGTCATGAAATTTAAAATATCCTTCAAAATCCAATGACTGAAGAATTTATGATCAACATCCTTAATGTAGAAAGGGATATTTGCTTGATCTAACGCATTCATGACGTTAATTGAAGAAGCGTTGTTGCGATATAAGATGGCTACTTCACGATAATTTGTCTCTGTCCGTAACTGATTCAACAGATAGCGGGTCTGATCTTCATAAGTCGGTAGCGTCTCTAAGATGATTGGACGAACAGCAGCGTTCTCCGTGAACATCTGTTTCGGATAGCGTGCTTTATTGCGCTGAATGAATTGGTTCGCGACGGATACGATGTCTTGAGACGAACGATAATTTTGCTCCATATAAAGAATCGTCGCATTCGGATACGTATCCTTGAAATGAAGGATTTTCGAAGCATCTGCACCACGCCAACTGTACAGTGTTTGGTCATCATCCGCGACGACACATAGACGGTTGTGTGGTAAGGCTAACTTCTCGACCAATTGATGCTGGACGAGTGACGTATCCTGACTCTCATCCGTTAAAATATAGTCAAAGCGTCGCTGATAATGTTGCAACAGACGACGGTCTTGCTCCAAAATCGTATTTGCATACGTCAACATATCGTCAAAGTCGAGTAACGGATGTAAGGGATCACGCGACTTAAATTGTTCATATGCCACATAGATATCAGGAAAATGTTTAATCGTCGTCGGTACTGCCTTGATTTCCTTTAAAGACAGGAGACGGTTCTTGACGAAGGAAATCATCCGTAATAACTCATCCATCTGATCATCAGTAATGACACTCCGATTCATTTCCTGGAAAATACGCCGGAGTAACATGCGTTTATGTGGCGCATTCGGATGTTGTTGATCCATCGGTCCTTCGATGATCGTATAGGAGAGACGTTGCTGGGATGTATGATCCCGAACGACTTGAAAAGCAAAACTATGGATCGTTGAAAAAGCTGCCGTTGTTCCGATTAGCTCATGGAATAAGTGATAAAATCGATCCGCCATCTCACGCGCTGCCGCTTTACTGAAGGTCAGCCCTAGAATACGATGTGGTTCGATCTTTTTTTGTAAAATCAAATAGGCAATTTTAAAATTAAGCGTCGTTGTTTTTCCAGAGCCGGGTGAGGCGAGTAACAGCAACGGACCATGGTCATGTTCGATTGCCTGTTGTTGAACAGGATTCAGTTGAATGCCGGTCAATCGCTCCATCTGTTCGAAAAAATCTTCATGCATGATACAGTTCACCTCGAGCGTATTAATTTCGCGTCCAATAATCGAACTTTCCCTAGTGTATCATTTTTAGTGTCAGGAGTGGATTACGGAAAGAAGAACCGTGGAATAAAGAGACAAGAACCTATTGGATGTTATGTAAGACGAGTACCCTAAAAGACTAGGCAAATGGACACAAAAACATTAAAATGGGAATAGATGTAAGAGAGTACTCTCTTGTCCTGTACAAAGAGGGAAGGCGGAATGAGAATGTCTGTAGTGAAATTACACATGTATACGAATGAACATTATGAACAATGTGAGGCGTTCATTCTTCCAGAAGAACAAGTCCAGTTTACTTCTTTTCCGACGGATGTCGTCACAGATGCAGTTGCCCATCCAGATAAATTCCCGGTCGTCATCAAAAAAGACGATCTCGTCGTCGGATTTTTTATTCTCCATCTCAATCCCCCTAAAACACATCGAACACATGAACAAAGTGTCCTGTTACGTGCCTTTTCCATTGATGTACGCCATCAACACCAAGGATACGCGAAAGAGGCAATGATGCAGTTGCCAGAGTTTGTCCATCATCATTTTCCAGAAGTCACAGCGATCACACTGGCAGTCAATAAGAAGAATATTGCTGCAAAATCATTGTATTTCAAGACGGGATACGTCGATACGTTACAGTCCGTCATGGGTCCGATTGGGGAGCAACACATCCTTGCATTTGATTTAGAAAAAGAACTGCGATTGAAGCATTGAATTAAAAAAGCATTTTCCTGATTCTATTCAGGAAAATGCTTTTTGTTCATTTAAGATAAATCAAAAATGGATAGATGGGCAGTCGCTTCACCAGAGAAGGCGATCCCACGACTGGATGCTTTCGGGAAGATGCGTCCAGATGCAACGGCTTCTCCATCGTTCAGGAAAAGTTCAAATGAAGAACGATCTACGAACAAACGTAATGTATGCAAGTCTTTTGTAAGGACAGTCGACCGCGATGTACCAAATGTTTCAGCAGGGACTTCCGCGCCTGAACGGCTTCGATCGATCGTAAATTGACGTGATACAGCATCGTAGTGGAATACCGTCTCTTCTGTAGCGTCTTGACGAATCGAGAAGCGGAACGAGTCGGACGACAGCTTCAAGTCTGTCATCATGAGTTCGAAAATCTCGGCTTCCGCAATCGTCACATCTTGCTCGAAAAGAATCGTTTCGTCAAACAGTGTCTCTTTTCGTAGCTGTGTCAGTTCACGGACAGGTCGTTGACGAAGTTGTCCCTGTTCGATCGTTAATTCACGTGGCAATGTCAAAGCATGTGCCCAGTTATAGATGTCAGAAGGATAACTAATATCCGGTAACCCCATCCAACCAACAAGAATCCGTCGACCATCTGCCGCTTCAGTTGTTTGTGGCGCGTAGAAGTCAAATCCGAAATCGAGTTCTTGGAACGATTCGTGTGTGAATGTTAAGTCGGGTAAAGCTAACGGTTCACCGATGAAATAACCGGACTGGAAGATATTTTGATAGTTCGTACCATCCGGTTCAATCCCTTGAGGACTAAAGAGGAAAATACCTTTTCCATCGAGTTCAAAATAATCAGGACATTCCCACATATAACCGAATGTTGGATTGTTCGTCTGTAATTCACCGAGGAATGTCCAGTGCTCTGCATCTTGAGACTGATAGATGACAGTACAACCCGTCAAGTCAATGCGCTGTGCACCAATGATGCAGTACCAGGTACCCGATGCATCTTGGAAGACTTTCGGATCACGGAAATGTTCCGTATATCCTGCAGGAACGTTTGGGATAGCAGGTGGTAAATGTTTTTCGATTCGTCCATCCGAGCGGAGATGACCGACGATCTGGCTCGTATGGCGATTCCAATCCGCATCCCGTTTATTGCCGGTATACATGATGTGCACTTGATCATCTTTAATGAAGCCACTACCGGAATAAGCACCGTGCGAATCAGGATCGTCATTCGGGATCAAGGCGGCTCCTTCATCGAACCAATGTACAAGGTCTTTTGATGTCATGTGATACCAGTACTTCAGCCCGTGTACGGGTCCGAGTGGAAACCATTGATAAAACAAATGATAGAGACCATCATGATAGACGAAGCCGTTCGGATCATTCAAAAGTCCGGTCGGAGGTTGGATATGGTAAGAAAATCGCCAAGGAGATGTGCGAACTTCTTCCTTCATCGCTTGGTAGACGCTCGGATCGACATCCGAGAGGGGACGGTATCGTGCTTCACGTGTCCATTGATTCATGTTGACAGCTCCTCGTTGAAAAATTATACGCTTCTCGTTCACCTTACGGAGGAGAGCAGCGCTTGTCAATCCTCCGTCCTGAATGGTCAATGAACGGACATACATCCTCTACCGTTTTGCTTCGAACGATAGAGCGCTAAATCAGCATGATGCATGACTTGTTCGAGTGATTCTCCTGTCACCTGTTCGGCGACTCCGATACTCATCCCGATGTGGACGGTTTGTTCTTCTAAGTGATACGGCATCGAGACGTGAGCGATCCATTGTTCACCTAAGTATCGTGCTTCTGTTAAGGATTGAGTCGTCAAGACGATGATGAACTCATCGCCGCCCAGACGAGCCACGAATCCACCCGGTGGAAGCAATTGTTCGAGACGTTGACTGACTTCGATCAGCAGGAGATCACCTAGCGCGTGACCATACGTATCATTGACTGATTTAAAGCCGTCTAAATCAAGGCAAAGATAGATAGAATGCGTTTCTGCAGGCAATTGTTCGATGTATTGAGCGAGACCGTTGCGGTTCGCGAGACCAGTCAGGCTATCGCGTTGTGACAAGCGTTCAAACGTTAATTTCTCTTGTTCGGTATGTAGCAAGCGATGAATCAGTCGTTGTAAGGCATCCGTCAGTGTCTCGATTTCTCGGATTCCACGATGATTCGGGAGTGATTTTGATGGATCATCCTGCATCTGTTGTGCGGCATGTGTGATTTTTAATAATGGTCGTGTCAATAGCTTCGCTAACATCCAGCCAAGTACGGCTGTAACGAAAGAGGCAATCAAACCAGCGATGAAAATCGTTTGACGTAAAGCATCGGCATCAGCGAACGCAATCGAAGTCGGTTGACGTACGAGAACCGTCCAACCTAAGCCATCGTAATCCTTGTAACCTCGGCTTGTGCTTTGACCAGAGACAAATTCTTTCCCTTGCCAGGAAGCGGTCGCAGAAGCATTCGAAGTCAGCGTTACGCTATCGGGTAATGTTTTACCGCTCCATCCGCTTGGTCCAAGTAAAATCGTTTTTCGATCTTGACTAATGATGAAGACATCGACTTGTTGGAGAGAGGAAGTAGCACTCTGAAAGCTTTGTTCAATCGCTTTTGCCCATTCGAAACTGAGATGTGTTGCGAGGACACCAGAAAATCGACCCTGATCATATAAAGGTGTACTAATATCGACGAATTGGAGTGGCTCACCGCTTGGGTTCGGCAATAATTTTGCGAGTAGGACAGCTTCATGGACATCCCCGATGAATGGTTGTGATAAGGCTTGTTGGAAGACAGGGCGTTCCTTGATCGACGTTCCTTCAAGAATCTGGTTCGTTGACGCAACGACGTTACCTTCCGTATCTAATCGACCAATCCAAGAAAAGTCAGGAATCTGCCGTTGTAACTCTTCGAGTGTCCGTCGCGTTTCTGTTTTTTGTTCTGTTTGTTGAATCGTTGATAAGGAACCCAGCAATTTTACTTCGGCATAACGTGACCACATGTAATGATCAAGCTTATCAGATAGTTGGTGAGCGGTCGTTGACAGATTCATCCCGACTTCCGATTGGAGTCGGTTTGTTGCATGTTGACTAATGAAAAAAGTTAATCCGAGCGTCATGCTAAAAAATAGCAGGGAAATCAATCCCGCTAACAAAATATCAAAGCGAAGTGAGGGTTTGGACATTGTGTGATACTCCATTCATACGTTTTCATTTGTTTTTACTTACATCATACACGTAGACGTCTACGAGTTGTTCGCGGTTCGAGAAACTCGTTCGCACATAGCGGAAATCGTGTTTTTCCCAAAAACGACGGGCTCTTAAATTATCAGGTAAGACCGCGAGATGAATGTGAGGTTCCTGACTTAGGAATCGATCACAAAAAGCGGATAGTAACCGACTGCTAATTCCCGTACCGTGTTGAGAAGCATCCATTAAGAATAAACCGATCCAAGGTGTACCGTCTTTTGGATGCTTCGGTAGGTAGTCAATCAGTAAGACGGGTTCTCCGTCCACATATCCAATCAGCGATACGGTATCGGGATTTAAAAACTCTTCCTGTAAGGTCGAATCAGAGAGCGGAAGCACTCGTTCTTCTAAGAGCGCATATTCAGGAACGCTCGCGTACAACGATTGGATGATCGGAAAGTGATCATGTGTTACTTGTTCAAAAAGAATCATCTAGCGACTCCATTTTTTATTTTTAGTATAAAATTTCTGCTGTTACGCCTTTTTAATTGGAATCGGATTACATATTTGTAAGAAATGAAACTTATCCTTTAAAATCACGTACACTAATAGCATAGACAAAATATGAATGAGGAGGAAGAGCAGATGTTAAAGATTGAAAATATCTCAAAGCGTCTCGGGAAAGAGCAAATTTTAAAAGACGTCAGTTTTGAGGTATCCCCAGGAGAAGTGTTCGGCTTCCTCGGACCGAACGGAGCAGGGAAGACGACGACGATTCGCATCATCACGGGACTACTCGAGCAGGATGCAGGGAAAGTCACGGTCAATGGATTTGATGTCGTAGAAGAGCGTTCGAAAGCGTTGACGCAAATTGGAGCAATCGTGGAGAATCCAGCGTTTTATCCTTATCTGACAGGCAAACAAAACTTGGTTCATGCAAAAAACCTCATTCCGGGACTCGGTCAAGTTGATTATGATGCACTAGCACGACTCGTTGGTCTCGAAGGAAAGCTTTCAAAAAAAGTCGGAGAGTACTCACTCGGAATGAAGCAACGACTGGGAATTGCTCGTGCCTTGCTACATAACCCGCGCGTCTTGATTTTAGATGAACCGACGAATGGTCTGGATCCATCCGGGATTGCGGAGCTTCGTGAATATTTACGCCAAATGGCGCGTGAACAAGATATCGCGATTTTAATTTCAAGCCATATGTTGAGTGAGATGGAACAAATCAGTGATCGTTACGCGATCATCGATCAGGGTGTCATCAAGTCGGTCGAGTCCGTTCGTAATGAAACCGGAGCGAAAATCGCTCTACGTGTCAATGCGGAAGCGATGACAGATGTACTCGATGCCCTTCGCGTCGCAAACTACCCATCAGAAGTACTCGAGAATAAAATCATTATCACCGCACCGGAAAGTGAATGTCCAGCTATCGCTCGACTCGTCGTGCCGATTGCCGATTTACATGAACTGACCGTTAAACGCTTGACGCTCGAGGAACAATTCCTGCAAGTAACGAAAAAAGAGGGGGATTCACATGCTTTCGCTCATACAAAATGAATGGATGAAATGGTGGACGACTAAAAAAGCGAAAATCGTTTTAGCGCTATATGTCGTTATTGCAGTTGGTATTATCATCATTGCAAAGACGAATGATTTTGAGTTCACACGTTATGATTATTATTCATTAACGTTCCTTTTACTGACATCTCTATTAGGAATCATTACGATTGTCTTCACGGCAGAAGCCATCGGGAATGAAGTACGTTATGACACGATGAAACACTTATTAATGAGTCCGTATTCCAGAATGACGATTTACTTCTCGAAATTGATCTTCTCGATTTTGATCATGTTATTTCAATTCGTGTTCATCGCTGCGATCGTCTACGCAGGCTCATTTGCGTTTTCAGAAGCAGGAGATCCAATTCTGTTCCGAGATACGATCGTCGAAGTTGTCAGTCCGATTTTTACAATATTCATGACGTTATTCTTCTCATTGTTATTCCGTTCTGTCGGAATGATCATCGGCTTCACCGTACTGGCTCAGTTCTTTACGAGCATTGCGGGTAACTTACTGATTGGCTTCAAGCCAGCAATCGCTAAGTGGATCATATTCATGCATTTAGACTGGTCAATGTATTTCAAGGGTTCTATGACCTATGGTACGAGTGAAGCGATGGGAACATCTTTGACATTCTCCGTCTTGTTCGTATTGGCACACATCATCGTCTTGTTAGGTGCATCGATTCTTGTCTTCCAAAGAAAATCATATACGTAAATGAAAGAGCTCCTGCTGATAGATAAATTCGTCTATCAGCAGAAGCTCTTTTTCAGTATTCAAGAACTTGTTCGTTTAGGCGGACGTGCTGTAATCGGGAACAATTGCTGGAACCATTCGATTAGTGGACCGTTCAATAAGAGGAAAATGAAAGTTCCGACTCCGATGCCGATCAGTTCGCGTTCAATTAGTGAAAAGAGGCAAGCAATCACAAAAGGAATGCCGAGGCTGATCGTTGCTCCGAGCGATGTACTTTTAAAACGACTGATGAGTGACTTCATCAAGTAATCCGGTGGCATCAATACGAATCCGATTTGGAGATAGAGGGCGAGTCCAAGTGAAATCAACGGCATGCCGATCAACATGTACACGGCGCGCATCCACAATCCTTGTGGTGTATAAATCAATTGATGGATCGATAAGAAGAAATCAATCGCGGCGCCGAAAAGGACGACGAGTGCAAAACTAAGGACGATCGTCCACCAACTGAAGCGGCTTCCGAGAAAGAGTGTTGCAATCAAGGCGAGTACATGTAGGACGATGATCGCTAGTCCAACGGTTAACGGTGAGATTGCCGCGACGGCTTCACTCGCTGAAGTCCAAGGTGCACTCCCGATCGAGGCGGTCACCATGAAGCTGTTTCCTAAGGCGTTAATTAAAATAGAAAATAAATAGATGACAATCCGTTTTTGCTGACTCATTGACGTGCACAGACGGTAGGACTGCGCGTTCACCTCCTGAAAATAAATCGTTTCGTTAAGCTATACCCTAATCGTAGCGCTCTTTTCACTTATTTTCATGAAAAGAGCATTGCCTATTCCTTATGTTTCACGACATACTTAGGACACATTACGAATCAGGGGGAGAACGTATGACATATTTTGGACAGAAGATCCTGCCTTCCGTTAGAAAATTAGAAGACTTTGAAAAGATGCTGAAGAGTCCATATGAATATGGGGTCTTACTCGAAATGCACGTATCGCGTTTAAAAGCAGTCTACGAGATGGCGCATCGTTACGACAAAAAAATGTTTTTGCACATGGATCTCGTTCAAGGATTAAAAAATGATGAATACGCAACGGAATACGTCTGCCAAGAATTGAAACCGTATGGTGTCATTTCGACGAAGGCAAGCGTCATCTTGAAAGCACGTCAAAAAAAGGTCAAGACGATGCAACGCATGTTCTTACTCGATTCGAGTTCACTCGAAAAGAGTTATCAACTTATGGAACGGACGCAACCTGATTACATCGAAGTGTTACCAGGGTTAATGCCAAAGTACATTCAAGAAGTGAAAGAAAAGACGGGACGTCTCGTTTTTGCAGGAGGACTCATCGATACGGTCGAGGAAGTTGAACAAGCGATTGAAGCAGGTGCCTCAAGTATCACGACATCGAATAAGGATTTGTGGCGTCATTTTGAACCACGCTCCTAATCGGGGTGTGAGGAAAATCATTCGGATTATTTGACAGCGTTTTCACTGGTTGTTATAGTGATATCAAGTTGATACAAAGTGACGGAGAAAAGGGAGATTCACGTGTGAGTCCTGCTTGAAGAAAATTCAAGCATGAACTGACGTGGTTCTCCTTTTTATGTTGCTTTTTTCACATAACAAAAAGGAGGAATACACATGTCACCCTTACTAGCGGAATTTTTAGGTACAGCCTTGCTTGTCGCGCTTGGAAACGGTGTTGGTGCAGGCGTTAGTTTGACGAAATCGTTTGCGAAGGATGCAGGCTGGATCGTCATCACGTTTGCCTGGGGTTTTGCTGTGGCGATTGCAGCGTATGCCGTCGGTCAATTCAGTGGAGCACACCTTAATCCAGCAGTAACGCTTGGTTTAGCCTTTGACGGTTCATTTGCATGGGCGGACGTACCAGGCTATATCGTCGCTCAAATTGCCGGCGGGATACTTGGTGCAAGTCTTGTTTTCGTTCATTACTTACCACACTGGGCGGAGACGAAAGACCCAGCAACGAAACTCGGCGTCTTTGCGACGTCACCAGCGATTCCACATACATTTGCCAATCTAATGAGTGAAATGATTGCGACATTCTTACTTGTCATCGGGTTGTTATCGATCGGAGCGAATAAGTTCTCAGATGGTTTAAATCCATTGATCGTCGGTTTCTTGATCGTCAGCCTCGGTATGTCATTCGGAGGCACGACAGGATATGCGATGAATCCGGCGCGGGACCTTGGTCCACGTATCGCTCACTTCATCTTACCGATTCATGGAAAAGGATCTTCGAACTGGGGATACTCATGGATTCCGGTTCTCGGACCAGTTCTCGGTGGAAGTCTTGGCGGATTGTTTTATCGTTCGGTCTTCACAGGAAAAGATACACCGGCTTTTTGGGTTGTAGGACTTGTGACAATCGTCATATTAGGCTTATGCTATAGATTCGGTGTTCGTCCGAACAAAACAACGTCAGTGGAGTCAAAGTCAGCTTAACTTATTTAGATACAAAAGGATGGGGAAGAGATGGAGAACTACATTTTGTCATTGGATCAGGGAACGACGAGTACACGTGCGATCCTGTTTAATCGTGCCGGCGAGATCGTCCATTCAGCACAACAGGAATTCACGCAGTATTTTCCGAAACCAGGTTGGGTCGAACACAACGCAAACGAGATTTGGGGAAGTGTCCTTGCTGTCGTGGCGACTTGTCTGACGGAGGCGAACGTAAAGCCATCGCAGATTGCTGGTATTGGAATCACGAACCAACGTGAAACAGCTGTCGTCTGGGAAAAAGAAACAGGGAAACCGATTCACAATGCAGTCGTGTGGCAATCGAGACAAACGGCTGAAATCTGTGAAGCGCTTCGAGCAGCCGGTCATGCCGAGCTCTTCCGTGAGAAGACAGGTCTATTGATTGACGCTTATTTCTCTGGTACGAAAGTCAAATGGATTTTAGATCATGTCGAAGGAGCACGGGAACGTGCTGAACGTGGTGAACTATTGTTCGGTACGATCGATACGTGGCTCATCTGGAAATTATCCGGCGGAAAAGCACATGTGACCGACTATTCGAATGCAAGTCGTACGTTGATGTATAACATTCATGAATTAAAATGGGATGACGAGTTACTCGGCATCTTAGATGTCCCGAAAGCGATGCTTCCAGAAGTACGACCATCTTCTGAAGTGTACGCAGAGACAGCAGGGTATCACTTCTTCGGAGAATCAGTTCCGATTGCTGGAGCAGCGGGCGATCAGCAAGCCGCATTGTTTGGTCAAGCGTGTTTTGATACAGGAATGGCGAAGAACACATACGGTACAGGCTGCTTCATGTTGATGAACACAGGGGAAGAGGCTGTGAAATCAGATCACGGATTGCTGACGACGATCGCGTGGGGCGTCGATGGAAAAGTGGAGTATGCTTTAGAAGGAAGTATCTTCGTCGCAGGATCTGCGATTCAATGGTTACGTGACGGCTTACGTCTCATTGATGATGCCAAAGAATCAGAAGGATACGCAACACGCGTCACGTCTTCAGACGGTGTCTACGTTGTACCAGCATTCGTTGGTCTCGGTACACCTTACTGGGATTCAGACGTTCGTGGTGCCGTCTTCGGTTTGACACGTGGTACGGAAAAAGAACATTTCATCCGCGCGACACTTGAATCACTCGCTTATCAGACACGCGACGTCCTATCTGCGATGGAGCAAGATTCAGGGATCGAGATGAAAACACTTCGTGTCGATGGTGGAGCGGTTAAAAACGACTTCTTGATGCAGTTCCAAGGTGACATCATCCAAGCACCAGTTGAGCGTCCGGAAATCAATGAGACGACGGCATTAGGAGCAGCCTACTTGGCCGGTCTTGCTGTCGGATTCTTTGAGAACCGTGAACAGATCGCGACGCAATGGAAAAAAGAACGTCGCTTCGAGCCAAGCATGGCGAAAGAAGAGACGGATGCGCTCTATGGTGGATGGCAAAAAGCTGTTCAAGCTACGATGTTGTTCAAATGATGTGAGATATGTTATAGTAAGGTCAAGTTAATAAATCGGTCGGAGAATATGGAGAGACCACAGCAGCAGTTGACATAGTCAGCGTGTTTGTTGTGGTCTCTTTTTTTTCGAACCTAAACAGGAGGAACTATTCATGGCTAACCAACCATTCTCAAGCAAAAACCGTGCAGATGTCTACAATCGATTAACACGTGAAGAACTCGATCTACTCGTCGTAGGTGGCGGTATCACAGGTGCGGGGATCGCCCTCGATGCGGCGTCACGCGGTATGAAGATTGGCCTCGTCGAAATGCAGGATTTCGCGTCCGGTACGTCTAGTCGTTCAACGAAATTAGTCCATGGTGGTCTACGTTATTTAAAACAATTCGAAGTTCAAATGGTCGCGGAAGTCGGTAAAGAACGTGCGATCGTTTACGAAAACGGACCACATGTCACGACACCAGAGTGGATGTTGCTTCCGATGCATAAAGGCGGTACGTTCGGACCATTCAGTACGTCGATCGGTCTTCGTGTCTATGACTTCTTAGCAGGTGTTAAACGTTCTGAGTGGCGTTCGATGTTATCTGCGAAAGAAACATTGGCAAAAGAACCACTCGTCAAACAACAAGGTCTTAAAGGTGGCGGATACTACGTCGAGTACCGTACGGATGACGCTCGTCTTACGATCGAAGTCATGAAAGAAGCGGTTGAACACGGTGCACGTGTCGTCAACTATACAAAAGCAGAAGAAATCATCTATGATGCTGGGAAAGTCGTCGGAATGCGTGTGACGGATCTTTTGACAGGTGACGTGCATGAAATCCGTGCGAAAAAAGTCGTCAACGCGACAGGTCCATGGGTCGATGAATTACGTGAAAAAGATGGCTCTAAAGTCGGGAAACAACTTCGTTTGACAAAAGGTGTCCACGTCGTCATCGATCAATCGAAATTCCCACTCAAACAAGCGGTCTACTTCGATACACCAGACGGTCGGATGATCTTCGCGATTCCACGTGATGGAAAAGCATACGTGGGTACGACAGATACGTTCTTCGATAAAGATACAGCACATCCGAAGTTCACAGTCGAAGACCAAGACTACGTCCTAGACGCGATTCACTATATGTTCCCAGAGGTTAAAGTGACAGCAGAAGACGTAGAATCAAGCTGGGCTGGTGTACGTCCATTGATTTATGAAGAAGGAAAAGATCCTTCTGAAATTTCTCGTAAAGATGAAGTTTGGCAATCTGAGTCAGGTCTCATCACGATTGCTGGTGGGAAATTGACTGGATACCGTAAAATGGGCGAGCACGTCGTTGATCTCGTCGCTAAACTTTTGAAAAAAGAAGAAAACGTCGCATACGCACGTTGTTCGACGAAAAACATGCCAATGTCTGGTGGACACGTCGGCGGAGCAAAAGGATTTGCTGAATTCCTTAAAGCTCAAACAGCAACGAATGGTCTAACGACAGAAGAAGTTCAATTCCTTGCAAAACGCTACGGTTCGAACTTACCGAAAGTACTTGAATATGCAGCAGCATACGATGCGGCAACGACAGCTCTTCCACGTTCTGTCTATGCACAACTCCACTACAGCATCGAACATGAAATGGTCGCTCGTCCGATCGACTTCTTCATCCGTCGTACAGGCGCTGTCTTCTTCGACATCGCGTGGGCTCGTACTCACAAAGACGCGGTCATCAAAGAGATGAAATCTGTCTTGAACTGGACTGCAGAACAAACAGCTGCTTACACGAAAGAACTCGATATCGAAATCGAAGATGCAGCGCATGCACTCGTGACAGAATAAGTTTTAAAATGGTAAAGAACCAAGATGCAATGTCTTGGTTCTTTTTTGTATGAAGTCAAGGAGGTCTTGGGCGGAAAGATTGCAACTCTGCCTAGAGGCGACTATGCTTAAAGTATGATATCGCACAAAAAGGAGAGAACACAGATGAAAGTAGAAGTATGGTCGGATTATGCATGTCCGTTTTGTTATATTGGGAAGCGTCGCCTAGAACAAGCGATTGCGAATGAAAAGTTGGATGTCGAGGTCGAATTTAAAAGCTTTGAACTCGATCCAGATGCACCAGCAGTACCAACGCAAGGATTATACGAAATTCTTGCTTCAAAATATGGAACGACTCTCGAGCAAGCACGGAATATGTCGCAAGGTGTCGTTGATACGGCACGTCAGGAAGGCTTGCACTATGAGATGGATCGTGTCATCCCAGCCAATACATTCGAGGCTCATCGCCTGACTCAATTCGCTAAAAAACATGGTAAGATGAATGCAGTATCAGAAGCCTTGTTCACAGCGTATTTCATGAATGGAGAAGATTTAAATGACCCAACCATTCTGACACGGATTGCAGTAGATGCTGGACTTGCTGAAGCAGACGTCACAGCGTTTCTCGCTTCAGAAGAACTGGCGACAGATGTTCGAGAAGAAGAAGCAATGGCGCAACAACTCGGTGTTCGTGGTGTACCGTTCTTCGTCTTCGACCGGAAATATGCCATTTCAGGCGCACAACCAGTAGAGGCATTCGAACAAGTCTTCGCGAAAATTCGCCAAGAACAAACACTTGAAGTCATCGCTGAAGGTGACGCATGTGGTGTTGACGGCTGTAACTGATCAATTATGATTCCATCACAAAGGAGCACGAAACCCTTATGAAATTCATCTTCCATCCTGAGATTCGCGATGCGCGAATCAATCTCGCTGTTGAAGAATTCATCTTGAACAACCTGAACGTCAATGAAGAAGACTATTTCTTGTTTTATATCAACGGTCCGTCGATCATCGTCGGAAAAAATCAGAACACGAACGAAGAAGTCAATCTGAAGTATGTTGAGGAAAACGGCATCCACGTCGTCCGTCGTCTTTCCGGTGGTGGCGCTGTGTATCATGACGAAGGAAACTTGAACTTCAGTTTCTTGACGAAAGATGACGGAGATTCGTTTAACAACTATAAAAAGTTCACGGAGCCGGTTGTACAAGCGCTGCATAAACTCGGTGTCGAAGCGGAGTTATCCGGACGAAACGATATTCATGTCGGAAGCCGGAAAATCAGTGGGAATGCCCAGTTCACGACTAAAGGCCGGATGTTTAGTCACGGGACACTGATGCTCGATTCAAACATTGAAGAAGTCGTCAATGCGCTTGTCGTCAGTGAAGAGAAGATGCGCTCTAAAGGCATTAAATCAGTCCGGAGCCGTGTCGCGAATATTTCGGAATTTCTGTCAGAACCATTGACGATGGAACAATTCGTCGATCATCTCCTTGCTTCGATCTATGAAGGGAAAGAGATTGAACGGTATATTTTGACAGAAGAGGACTGGGATAAAGTACGTGCCATCTCGGCAGAACGTTATGGCAACTGGGAGTGGAATTTCGGAAAATCGCCGAAATTCGATGTCATCCATAAAAAACGATTCCCGATCGGGACGATTGATTTCCGATTAAACGTTAAAAAAGGCATCATTGAAGAAGCGAAGATCTACGGCGACTTCTTTGGTGTCGAAGATGCGGAAGAAATCGCACGGGCGCTCGAAGGTTCACGTTATGACCGTGCGTCTCTTCGCGAAGTGCTCGGTCGCTATGAATTGAAAAAATATTTCGGGGCTGTCGAACTTGATGAGGTCCTAGACGTTTTAGCGTAAGTCTTTATGGGAAAACTCTTTCTATCAACTGCATAGGGGGAGTTTTTTTCATGGGCTATAATAAAGATAATTTTTTAGAAGGTTCGTTGACGGACTTTATTGATTTTGAACGGATTTCAGAAGGGTTACCAAAAACGGAGGATCAACAACCGTTACCATATTATGAGCGTGATGATTATAAGGCAGCAGGTAAACTGGAAGGAAAAGTAGCAATCGTCACAGGCGGAAACTCTGGGATTGGACGCGCTGTCTCGATTGCTTATGTCCGGGAAGGTGCAAAAGTCGTCATCGCTTTCTACGGTGATCAAGAGGGCGCGGAAGAAACAAAAGCACGTCTCGAGGAACTAGGAGGCGAAGTCCTGCTCTCTCAAGGGGATATCGGAGATGCGGAGTACTGTGAAACACTCGTCCAAAAAACAATCGATCGTTTTGGTCGCTTAGATATCGTCGTCAATAATGCGAGCATGCAAAAACCTGAAGATAGTCTGAAGGACATCACAGACGAGTCGATGGAAAAGACGTTCAAGACGAATATCTTCGGAATGATGCGTCTTGCACGTGCTGCGCTACCGCACCTTTCACTCGGTTCTGCCATCATCAATACGACATCGTCGACGGCATACGAAGGGAACGCGCTTTTAATTGACTATTCTGCGACGAAGGGAGCCATCGTCAGCTTCACGCGGAGTCTTTCAATGAACTTAGCGAAAGAAGGAATTCGTGTTAATGCCGTCGCACCAGGCCCAATCTGGACGCCGCTCATCACAGAAACGTTCCCACATGAATCGGTCAAGACATTCGGGAAGAATACACCGATGGATCGTCCGGGACAGCCAGCTGAAATGGCATCGGCATATGTCTTCTTAGCGTGTAATGATTCAAGTTATATGACAGGACAAGTTCTTCATTTAAACGGTGGCGTCATCGTCAACGGTTAAAAAGAAACTCGGTGAAAACGTTTCCAAAAAGTGTTACACTATCCATACGGTCGCTTTTGACTACGTATGGATTTTTTTTACGCAAAAAATGAATAGTCATTCATTCGAAAGGGGAATTTTGCTCATGCTTGGATTGATTCAATCCGTCGAAGAAACCGCTCGAACACATCCGGACTCAACCGCGTATGTGTTTGAGGACACGCAAATCAGCTATCGTGAGTTCGTCGAGAAGTTTCACCGGGCAGCCGGTGCGCTTGAAGCGAACGGAATCCGAAAAGGCGATCATGTCGCGCTGATCTTAGGGAATAGCCCAGCATTCCTAGTGGCATATTACGCCATCATGAAACAAGGGGCAATCGCGATTCCAATCAACCCTACATATACACCGGATGAGATCGGGTATATCCTGATGAACGGTGATGTGAAGGGGATTTTAGGCATTGCGCCGCTCGTCGAAGCTGCAAAAGATCGTCTCGTGCATTTACCGAATCTCAAGATTGTTGTCTCTGTTCCTTACGCGGATCAAGAAGGACCAAACGAAACACATCAACAAGTGACGTTCATCACGCTCGATCGCTGGCTCGAAATCGAACATCCCTTGACAGAAGTGACGAATGAACTGGACGACATCGCTGTCATTCTCTATACGAGTGGAACGACAGGAAAACCAAAAGGTGCGATGTTATCCCACCGTAATCTGACATCAAATGCGCGCTCGATTGGAGATTATCTACATGTATCTAGTAGCGATCGAACACTTGCTGTGTTACCGATGTTCCATGTCTTTTGTTTGACGGTCGTCGTCAATGCTTCACTCGCACATGGAGCGTCAATCATCATTGCTTCACGTTTTTCACCACAGGAGACGTTCGAGTTAGCGAAAAAAGAACAGGTGACAATCTTCGCGGGAGTGCCAACGATGTATAATTTCTTACTTCAAACCGTGAAGGCCCATCCAGAATATGCGACCTATTTTGAATCAACACGTTTGTTCGTCTCAGGGGGAGCGAGTCTTCCAGTGCCGCTTCTTGAAGCGTTTGATCGGACGTTCCAGTGTCATATCCTCGAAGGATACGGTTTATCGGAAGCATCACCCGTCACTTGTTTCAATCCGGTCAATGGTATTCAGAAACCAGGATCGATTGGTACGTCGATCGTCGATGTCGAAAACAAAGTCGTCGATGAACTCGGACAGGAATTACCAGATGGTCAAGTCGGAGAATTGATCGTTCGTGGACCGAACGTCATGACGGGTTATTACAAGATGCCGGAAGAGTCGCAAGCGACGTTACGCGACGGCTGGCTGTTTACGGGTGATTTAGCTCGTCGAGATGAGGATGGATACTTCTATATCGTTGATCGCAAAAAGGACATGATCATCGTCGGTGGTTACAACGTCTATCCACGTGAGGTCGAAGAAGTGCTTTATCAACATCCAAATGTCATCGAAGCAGCCGTCATCGGCATACCGGACGAGGAGATGGGCGAGGCTGTCAAAGCATTTGTCGTTGCCCGTGAGACGATGACAAAAGAGGAAACACAGGCGTTCTGTGCTACATCACTCGCAAAATATAAATGTCCGACACAGATTGAGTTCATCGATCAATTACCTCGTAATACGACCGGAAAGATTTTACGGACCGTATTGAAGAAACAACCGACGAATTCATGAGTGGAATCAAGAACTTCAGGTTTCTGAAGTTCTTTTTCTGTGCATAGACAAGAAGGAGGGGATACAGATGAACATCGCATTGATTGCACACGATGAAAAAAAGGATGAGATGATGGGCTTTACACGAGCTTACGCCGCATTCTTCAAGAAAAATACATTGTATGCGACAGGAACGACCGGACAACGAATCATGGAAGCAACCGACTTGCACGTCCATCGCTGTAAGTCAGGTCCACTCGGTGGTGATCAGGAAATTGGCGCTCTCGTGGCGCAAGGGAAAATCGATATCGTAATCTTCTTACGGGATCCACTGACGGCGCAACCACATGAACCGGACGTCTCGGCACTCATTCGATTATGCGACGTATACGATCTGCCGCTTGCGACGAATGTTGGAACTGCTGAAATTTTAATCAATGGACTCGAACAAGGACAATTCGATTGGAAGGAAATCATCCGAAAACGTCATGAACTGGAACAAAAAAAGTTTTTAGACGATTAATTTCATGAGAACGCTTCTCATTTTCGATTGAGCATGCTATAGTCAGTTTGAGGATGATACTGATTATCAATTGCGATGGAAAAGGTGGCGAAGAAAATGGAGATTCTATTAATGACGGGTGTAACGGTATTGCTAGGAGGCGGCGTTGGATTCTTGACGCACGTCGTAAAAATGGAACGTCGTCAACAGGCAATAACTGTGACTTCAAAGAACGAGCAAGTAGCGTATCCAGCGCTCCGTCTCGTCAAATAATAGAAAATTTACGACTTCGCCTTTCTTTTCTTTTGAAAAGAAAGGTTTTTTTGAATTATTATCCACTCTCCCATAATTTTGCGGAATTCCTTTGATACACTGAAACAAAGCACATTAGTCGAGGAGTGAGAGCCATGCATACAATCTATTTAGTTGATGATGAAGTGAACTTGAATCGTGTACTCGTGAAATATTTGGAGCAAGAAGGATGGCAGGTGAAATCGTTTACGTCTGGTGAGGCGGCAGCCTCTGCCATCGTTGAAAAGCCTGACTTATGGATTTTAGACATCATGCTACCGGATATGGATGGTTTTCAATTGATTAAACGGATCAAGGCACATGATGAGACGACACCTGTCATTTTCATCTCGGCTCGGGATGAGGATATCGATAAAATCATTGGTCTTGAGATGGGATCGGACGATTACATCGCAAAACCGTTCCTTCCGCGAGAACTCGTCATCCGCGTCAAAAAGATTTTGGCACGAACGTATGCGACACCAAAGAGTGGTGTCATCCAATACGGTGATTATATGATTTATCCAGAGAAACGAATCATCGAAGAGAATGGTCAAGAAATCGATTTGACGTCGAAAGAATACGATCTATTGATTTTATTCGCCACACAAATTGGGACGCCGATGTCACGCGAGCAGATTCTCGTCAGCGTCTGGGGTGACGATTATTTCGGTTCAGACCGAGTCGTCGATGATCTCGTTCGTCGCGTCCGTAAAAAATTATCGAAGCTTGAGCTCGAAACGATTTACGGTATCGGTTATCGCTTGGTGTCTGCATGAAAAACCGCAGTCTTGGATTCCAGATTTGGGCGATGTTTCTGCTCGTCATCGTCACGCTTTCTGCGGTCATTCTCCTGGTCATCCGGTCATCGATCGGAAATTTCATCGATGAACAGGTCTATGCGACACTTGAGAATAGCGAAGTCTTCTTCTCGAAAGATGCTTCCGTCATCGAGATGCTTCAAGATAATCCGATTGAATTTGACCGCCGGAAACAGGAGTCCCGTTCTGTGAATATCCTACTTCTTTCTAAAAACGGAAAGCTCTATTACGGTGGAGCGCCACAACAGCTGATCAATCAGATGTACCGTGATGCGATTGATCAAAAAACAGTTACGGCAAAGTATACGACGCGTCTTGATAAAGAAGATGTCTACTACAGTATTCGAAAAATCGAGGATAGTGGTGAAACGTACTATCGTGTCTCCTATGTTTGGGATGCGTATCGACAAGAACTGATTACGCAGTTATTCTCGAAAATCGGATTCGTCGTCATCATCGGAAGTATCTTTACGCTATTCATTGCGTTTTGGTTAGCACGACGTTTGACACAACCACTCGTTGAAATCGAGGGAGCGGTCGGTAAAATCGCGGCTCAAAAATGGGATACACCACTTCCGCTTGACCGCGGGGATGAAATCGGACGACTCGCACGATCCGTCGATGCGATGCGGATGGATCTTGAAAAGCAGGATAAGGCACAAAAATCATTACTTCAAAACATCTCCCATGATTTGAAAACGCCAATCATGGTTATTCGAAGTTATGCCCAGTCCATCTCAGACGGGATTTATCCAGATGGTGATTTGACCGGATCCGTATCCGTCATTGATGAAGAGGCGGAGCGGTTAGAGAAAAAAGTCGCGGCTCTACTTTATGTCACGAAGCTCGACTATTTCGAGCTCGATCGTTCGACCTGGGACAATGTTGACATCGACCGGATGGTGCATCTGTTGAAAAATCGCTTTTCTGGAACGAAGTCACTGGAATGGCATGTCAGCGGAGAAGCAGGAATTGTTCTTGGTGAAGGAGAGCAGTTACGTGTTGCGCTAGAAAATGTCATGGACAATGCGATTCGTTATGCCGAAACACGAATCGATATCCGATTGTCCGGAACAGCGGATCAGGTGCATATCGAAATCGAAAATGACGGACCACCGCTTGACGCCTCCTCGCCACTGTTCCATCAATTCTCACGTGGCAAGGAAGGAAAGTTTGGGCTTGGTCTCTATATCGTCAAACGGATCGTTGAGCGTCATGATGGAACGGTCGCAATCGAAAACCGTTCTGCGGGAAATGGAGTTGGAAAAGTTTGTGTGATTTTTAATTTCCCACGTCATTTTATTGTGCAAGAGGAAAAAAAACCAAAAGAATTTTAAAAACGGGATCTTTGGATCTCGTTTTTTTCGTTAGGAAATAATCGTTCCGTTCATGCAAGGCAAAAGGAAGTTTGATATAACCAATATAATCCAGGAAGGGAGCGAAGGAGATGTCATACCCAATCACGGAAGAAACGTTAGCCTTGATCCCGCGATACGGTCAATACGGTGAACCGCAGACACTCGTCATCAAGGAACATTCTGAAAGTATTTTAGATGGTCATCCCATTAAGTTGATTGAAGAATCCTGTTTGTATTTTGGTTCGTCGATGCGTGGAAGAATTGAAGCAGCGCGGCATATTCTTGGTCCGAACCGAAAGACACCTGTTTTAGTGGATTGGCAAGCACAGACGATTTTCTTTCCAACGACCGCAAAAGAAAAGGCAGAATGTATTTGGATTAATTTTAAACAGATGAAGACTGTTCAGAAAAAATCGGGTAAAGTACAAGTCGAATTTCAGACCGGGCAATGTATCGATACCGATGCATCTGCGTACAGCATCGAGCGACAACGGATTAAAACGCTGGAACTGGCGTATGAAATGCAACGTCGTTTTCAGTTGCCGGAGTTTAAGAATCGGTGAAAAGTGGAAACACATAACAGGAATCTTACTTACGTAAGGAGAAACAGTAGAGAGAGAAATCATAGGGAGGTGAAGCGGTAACTTTTACCGCGACACGATGAATGAATCATACGAATGGTTAAATCGCCGAAAACTACAGCCTGGATTTGGTGCGACTGGAGGCAGACGCTTTATCAGTTCTCGCATCGTGCGTCCGGAAAATACACCGGGTAAACGAATCAAAGGAATTAAACGGGCACGACAATTGGTCGTCGATGATGCTGGAAATCGCCGTTGGGTCACGAAACGCATCGTCGTGACGGATGCTGCGAAACACGTCACGATGAACCGTCGGACATCTATCGCCTTGAAGGAGACGAATGAGTCGCGCCTTGAGCAAGTCAAACAAAAACTAGCATCTAACAAAAAGGTCTTATTACCGATTTTGGCGGCAACAGGGATCGCTGTCGCAGGTGGCGTTCTTGCTTACGTTCTTCGTCGGAAGAAAAAACAATCTGATCAATAAAAAATAAGCCGTTCTCCAATCGGAGGATGGCTTATTTCATGCATTATAAGAATCGTTTTCGTAAAGAAGTCGAGAGTGCTTTGTCTGCGATTTCTTCTAGTTCCGTCAAGTTTGTCGGATCAAAGCTATCATTGTAGAAACGACCTACGAAGTCGACACGATCGTAATCGAGTTCCTTGAAAATCAAGTGTTTATGGTCGTCATAAAAAACGACACGATAGTAATCAGATCCACGTTCAAGTGTTACGAGACCTTTGATATGATCCAATTTTTTTTGTTCTTCGGTTTGCTCTTCCTCGAGCGTGTCATCCTCGTTCGTCGATGCTTCTGCTTGCTCGATCGCATTCTTTACGAGTTCAGGTCGTTGTTCTTGTTCTTCCGTCATGTTTTATCGCCTCCAATTATTATTTTACATGGAAATGGACAGATGAGAAAGAAAAATCCCTCAGTCCATCTGGTGTGCTTCACAAACGCGTAGTACATTCATCGCGCCAATTCGTAATCGCTCGAGTAGTTGGAGTCGTGCTTCTTCATTTGGAATCGTATCAAGAGAAGCTACTTCCATCAGTTCCAACCAACGGATGGCATGTTCTTTTTGAATCGGTAATAACCGGTGAATCATCGCTAAACTCGCCGGCGGTTGATCCGGGTCGCGCGGTCCTCCTGTCAATTGGATCAAGAAGACGAGTTGTGCCTGTTCGACACGTTGTCGATCTTCAGGGAATAACGGTCGCAACAGTGAATCATGGTAGACTTGATGATAGAACGAGCGAACCAAGGATGTGAGTATATGCTCGCCTCCGATGGTTTCGTAAAGTGACAAGAAGCATCACCTGCCTTACATAGGATGTGTCCTGATTATAGCAAATTTATACTTAGAAGACATGCGCCAAAAACAGTACATTTGTTCTTGTTTGTGAGATACTGATAGTAAAGAAAAAACGAGGAGGAGGTTTTCTTGATGAACCATATGCATATTGGTCGTGCCGGTAGTGGGAAAACGACACAATTGATCGAGCGCGTCGTACAAGAACTCGAGCAACGACCGCTAGGGGAGAAGATGTATTTCATCGTTCCGGATCAGATGTCATTTGAAATGGAGCGGCGGATTGCGACAGATGACCGGATAGCAGGTCTTGTTCGTCTTGAGGTCATGAGTCTACGGCGCTTTGCGTTTCATATCTTACGCGATTACGGGAATCAAGCGATTCCATTTCTCGATGAGACAGGGACACAGCTATTACTGCGACAGGTCGTCGAGGAATCAGAAGACGAACTGAAGATTTTTAAACGAACTAAAAACATGCCAGGATTTTTCCAAGGACTTGATGAGCTCATCGCGTCGTTTAAACGCTCGCTGATTGAACCAGATATGTTGCGTCAAGTGAGTGATCGTTCTCTCGAACGGTCACCGAAATTGAACGATCTTGCTTTGATTTATGAGCGCTTTACGGAACGCATCGTCGATAAAGCACTCCATGCGGACGATTACTATACGACGTTACTTGAATTACTTCCAAAAGCACGACTGGATCAAGCGACGATCATCGTCGACGGATTTTATGAATTTTCGCTTCAGGAACAACAAGTACTGCTCGCCTTGATGCAACAAGTGGCTGAAATGCATATTAGTTTTACGATGGACCCAACGGATCCTTATGCGAAACAAACCTCTTTTGGTGTGTCTCAGCGATGCTACATGCAGTTGATCGGTCAGATGCAGGAGCTGTCGATTCCATACGAAGAAATCTTGTACGATCAACCAATCAAGTTTCAATCAGAAGGGCTACGACATTTGGAGCAGGCCTTGTTGAAGCCGGGATATCCCGCTGTCGATCATGACGTTGACGGCTTTCAGATGACAGCTGCAGTTAACCGTCAAGTCGAAGCAGAATCAGCCGTGCGGAAAGCGATTCAACTCGTTCGACAAAAAGGGTATCGTTTTCATGAAATGGCATTCGTCGTGCGACATCTTGAGCCGTATGCGGATCACTTGGAACGAGCCTTCCACATGTACGATGTTCCGTATTTCTTGGATCAACGTGAGTCGATGGTTCATCATCCGCTCATTGACTTGATTCAATCTGCTTTAGACATCGTGACGTCGGGTTATCGGGAAGAAACAGTCTTTCGTTTACTGAAGACGGAGCTCTTGCCGATTCCAGCAGAAGATGCGCGTCTAGCGCTCGATCGTTTCGAGACGTTCGTGCTCGAACGCGGCATCAAAGGATCGATGTGGCAACAACCATGGCAATTAAAGCGACGCCTAGCAGAGGAAGTTCGCTTAACGGAAGAAGAGCTTGCGCAAGAAGAAGAACTGAACGATTTACGAACCTTCGTCGTCGACTTGATTGAACCATTGCACCGTCGGTTGAAGCAGGCAAAGACAATGAGCGCGTATACGAAAGGTCTTTATCAATTCCTTGAAGAACAAAAAATTGCAGAACGTTTAATGGAATGGCGTAAGCAGGCACTAGAGCAGGATCAGTTACTTGTTGCTCGAGAGCACGATCAAGTGTACGAAGCGATACTCCATCTATTCGAACAGCTAGAAGCTGCTGCGCCTGAGCATACCTTGTCAACGGAACTGTTTGTTCAGATGGTCGAGACAGGACTTGAGAGCCTTCGTTTTGCACTTGTTCCTCCATCGCTTGATCAAGTTATCGCGACGGACTATGTCCGTGGACGATTACAACGAGTGAAAGTCGTCTTTTTACTGGGAGCGAATGATGGTCTGATTCCGTTCGTTCAAGATCAATCAAAGTTACTGTCCGAAAATGATCATGACTTCTTACATGAACATGGTATTCCGGTTGGAAAAGCGTCTCTTGACGTGTTTGATGATGAGCTGTTTTACCTGTATCAAGGGATGATGGCTCCAAGTGAAGCATTGTATGTTAGTTACGCACTTGTCGATGAAGAAGGAAAGGCGCTTCAGCCGGCAGCGATCACAAAACAATTAAAGCGACAACTGTTGCTCGATCGTCCGATCAAAACACACTTTGCAGAAGCTGGAGAACATGCACCGCAAGAACAACTTGATTTCGTGACGAGCCCAGATCGCGCGGCAGCAGCGACAGCGATTGAACTCCGGCGTCTGCAACGACGTTATCCGATCCAGCCAATTTGGTTCGAAGTGTATAATACGCTTCTCGAAAACGGACAGGGACGTGAACGGATGGGATTATTCTCGAATGCCTTGTTCTATCAAAATCAAGCGGAAGCCTTGCCGGAAGGATTGGCGCATCGTTTATATGGTGAGTCACTGCAAGCAAGCGTTTCGCGTTTTGAGACCTATAATGCCTGTTCGTATAAGCATTTTGCACGATACGGCCTTCGTTTACGCGAGCGAAAACTGTATAAATTCGAAGCACCGGACATTGGGAATCTGTTCCACGGTGCACTGAATGATCTGTCGCTCAGTATTAAAGCTTCTGGACGACACTGGCGCGAGCTCGATGGCGAGACGTGCGGAACACTTGCGAAGGAAGCTGTTGAAAAGGTGACACCTGAAATTCAGAATGCGATTTTGATGAGTTCGAGTCGGTTCGGGTATATCAAGAAAAAATTGACGGATGTCGTCGAACAAACAGCTAAAATGCTTGTTGAACAAGCAAAACGAACAGATTTTGAACCTGACTTATTTGAAATCAGTTTTGGGAACGCGACGTTCCCACCATTACGCTTTACATTGCCGGATGGAACAGAAATTGAATTCACGGGTCGCATCGACCGGATTGATCAGGCGACGATTGGTGATCAGCTATACGTTCGAATCATTGATTATAAATCAAGTGCTCGAGGACTTGATTTTGCGGAAATCTATTATGGGCTTGCGATTCAGATGTTGTTGTATTTGAAGACGGTCGTGGAACAGTCGGAGCTGCTTTATCAACAGCAGGCAAAACCAGCTGGTGCGTTATATTTCCACGTCAAAAACCCCATGTTGCGGGGCGATTTATCGGCTGACGAAGAAGAACGCAACCGACTGTTACTCGAGTCCTATCAAATGCAAGGCGTCATCCTCGAGAATGACGAAGTACTACGAGCGATGGATCATATTGCGTACGATGAACGAAAAAAATCACCGCTTGTCAAAGTGACATTCACGAAAAACGGACTGCATAAGACGCAGACGAAAGGTGTCGTACAGGAGGAAGATTTATCAGCGCTGATGGATCATGCATGGGAGGCACTAAAAGACAGCAGTCAAGACATCTATGATGGGGATATCGCTATCAATCCATTTGATTATCAAGAGCGGACTCCGTGTAGTTTTTGTGAGTATCGTTCAGTCTGTCAGTTCGATGAATCGCTTGGGAATCAGTATCGCCCATTAAAGACGATGTCTGAAAAAGAGGTACTGGAACGGTTGAAGGAGGAAGAAGAATGAGCGTGCGTTGGACGGAAGAACAACAACAAGCCATTTCAGCTAGAGGTGGACATATCCTAGTCTCAGCGGCAGCCGGATCAGGGAAGACAGCTGTCCTCGTCGAACGGCTGACGCAACGATTGATTGATCCCAAAGATGAGTTGTCGGCAGATCGAATTCTAGTTGCTACCTTTACGAATGCGGCAGCACGTGAGATGAAGACGCGGGTCATCGAGGTCATGGATCAGCGCATCAAAGAGGCACCGGACGATTTGTATTTGAAAAAACAGCGTCAATTGATGAACCGGGCACAAATTACGACGATTCATTCGTTCTGTTTGTCGATTCTCCGCGAAAATTATTACCGGATTGGTCTGGATCCTGCGTTTCGAATTGCCGATGAATCTGAATTACTGTTATTACAAGACGATGTCTTAGAAGCGGTCTTTGAGTCCTTTTATGCTTCTGAGGACCCGGGATTCTATGATTTGATTGATAGTTATACGTCAGATCGGGATGATCAAGCGATGCTGACACTGATTTCGAATCTCTATCGGTTTTCCCGTTCCTTACCGGATCCGGAAGCCTTTTATGCACATTTAATCAGTCAGTACGATCAGCCAATTGATCCGGATGATTCTCCACTTATGCAACGACTAGTCGAATTAGAGTGGGAAAGTCTCTCAAATGTATTGGGACGTTACCGAGAACTTGCTTTTGAGCTGGAGCAGTCTGGTTATGCGGAAATGGGAAACATGATGCGACAGGACATTGCTCCTTTTACCTCACTTGAGACGTCAGCACGCCAATGGTCGATGGTTGCGCTTGCTTTTCAAGCAGTAGAGTTCGGTCGCTGGAAGAGTCCACGCGGGGATGAAGGAATCAAGCCGTTTCAAGCAGAGCGGACGCGACTCGTAGCGGAGTTCAAGAAAATGAAAGAGCTATTCGTCCAAAAGACTGGTGTTGATTATTTAGAAGACTTACGATCGCAGCTTCGACATGTGGAAACGATCGTAACACTCGTACGTCAATTTGCAAGTGATTATCTTGAAGCGAAACAACAACGTGGTATCGTCGATTTTTCGGATCTTGAACATTTTGCATTAGAGATTTTGACGGACGAAGGACAACCGTCAGACGTGGCAAAACTTCTGAAGGAACGCTTCGTCGAAGTACTCGTTGACGAATATCAAGATACGAATGAGGTTCAGGAACGCATCATCCAATTGGTCTCGAAAACGGATGAGGCGACAGGAAATCTATTCATGGTCGGTGATGTCAAACAATCCATCTATAAATTTCGTCATGCAGAGCCAGGATTGTTCCTTGAGAAATTCAAACGATTCCAACAGACCGACGTGGGAACACGGATCGATTTAACAAAAAACTTCCGGAGTCGTCTTGAGGTGCTGGATGGAACAAATCAAATCTTCCGCCAAGTGATGGATGAGACCGTCGGGGAGATTGATTACGATGAAGCCGCGCACCTTCGACTCGGGAATCTGAGTTATCTCGAATCGGAGCAAGTGGCGCCTGAATTACTTTTGATTGATCCACTTGATAGTGAAAAAGAAGAGGTTGAAGCACGAGCGATTGCAACACGAATTTTAGAACTCGTTGATTCGATGCATCCACATCTAATTTACGATGCGAAAGCAAACCGATTCCGGACCTGTGAATACCGCGACATCGTCGTCTTAGCACGGTCGCGTGGTAAGCGTGTCCAAGCGCTTGTCGAAGTGCTCGAACAGTATGAGATTCCGGTCTATGCGGATACGACGGGCGGATACTTCCAAGCGACGGAAATTCAAATCATGATGGCATTGCTCAAGACGATCGATAATCCACTTCAAGATATTCCATTCGCGAGTCTGTTACGATCGCCGATTTTTGGAGTGGCAGATCGAGATTTAGGACGGATTCGAGCAAAACAAAAAGAAGGAAGCTTTTATGAGGCAGCGCTAGCGATGGCGGCAGAGGAATCATCATTCGGGATTCGAATAGATGAAATCATCCGTCAGATTCAATCATGGCGAACTGAAGCGCGTGGGAGTGCTCTTCCGGCTTTCATTCGATCGCTCTTTGATCAGACCGGCTATTTTGAGTACGTCGGCTGTCTCGCCGGAGGAAAAAGTCGTCAAGCCAACTTGAACGCCTTATATGAGCGAGCGAAGCAATATGAGACGTCCGGTTATCGTGGATTATATCGTTTCCTTCGTCTGATCAATCGATTAATTGAACGAGGAGAAGACTTCGCAGAAGCCCGTTCGCTTGGAGAAGACGAGGACGTCGTTCGCATCATGACGATCCACCAATCAAAAGGACTCGAGTTCCCTGTGACGATCGTCAGCCAATTGACGAAGCAATTCAACAAACAGGATCAGATGCAAGCGATTCAGTTGCATAAGACGTATGGCATTGCCCTAGATGCGATTGATCCAATTCGTCGTTTAAGATCTGGGACCCTTCTGAAAGAAGTCATTCGCCGGGAAATGGATCGAGAGATGAAGGCGGAAGAGATGCGCGTCTTGTATGTTGCGATGACTCGAGCGAAGGAAAAGTTGATTCTCGTCGGCACAGTCAAGGATTTAGAAGATCAAATGGCGACTTGGCAGATGACGCCACCAGATGAAGTCTTACTACCTGAAAATGACCGGCGCCAAGCGAAGAGTTATGCAGAATGGGTCGTTCCGGCAGTTTTACGCAGTAGTTTACTACGTCCGGATGAGACGGATTGGTCGATTCGCGTGATGTCTTTAGAGGAGTTAGCACCGTATCAAGAAATCTCAACACTCGTGGAGCAACTCGAACACGTCCAGAAGCTTGAAAAAATCGATGTGCCGATTAATTCGCAAGTCAAAGAAATCGTCGAAGCGGCATTTTCGTATCAGTATCCGCATGCGCTTGCGACAGAGACGGCAGCAAAACAGACCGTCACGGAACTGAAGCGAGCGGAACAGCTGGAACGTGCAGCATTTGAAACGACATATCGCCAGACGACCTATTACCGAACGCCTCAATTCCTCGGACCAGTTCTCAGTGGGGCGGAACGAGGAACGGTCTTACACTTAGCGATGCAATTGTATGAACCGGACGAATCGATTTCGCATCAAATTGATCAGTGGGAAGCAACGGAACGCATTACGCCGATTGAAGCGACGACGATGCGGGAAGCGACAGCACAGTTACAAGGGTTCCTCGACTCTGAAATCGGACAATTGTTCAGCGAACGATTACGGACGAACCACGTCTATCGTGAGTTGCCATTCACTTATAAGATCGGGGCATCGCGTTTCCGGAAAGATTGGACAGGTCCAGTGGATGACGCAGTCATGCAAGGAATCGTCGACTGTTTGATTCAGGATGGAGAATCATATATCTTGCTCGATTATAAATCGGATCAAATCGTTACGACGGAAGTCGGACAAACACCTGCAGACGTGTTACGTGAACGATATGCGACCCAATTGAATCTGTATCAAGAAGCGCTAGAAGCGATTCTTCATATTCAGATTACACGGAAGGTCATCTATGCGTTTGCTTTAGAAGAAACGATTGATTTAGTTTAATTTAATTTTGATACGATCGAGACCTTCCTCGTTCTCCTACTTAAGGTAGAGATGAGGGAGGTTTTAGCATAGGACGAAAGAGGGATGAGGAATAAGGAGGGAAAATCAGTTTCTGAAGCGATTTCCGTTTCTTATTGTGAAGGAACTGTGTAAAATAAAGAAGATATGTCACTTTGACGATGGATAATTTTGGGAGGTTTTAATAGATGGCACGTATTTTATTAGCAGAAGACGAAGATGTCTTACGAATGTTAGTACTCGATACACTAGAAGATGAAGGATATACGATCGACGAAGCGACAGATGGAGACGAAGCGTATCAAAAAATCATGAACGCTGAATATGATCTCGTTTTACTCGATTACATGATGCCTGGAATGACAGGGATTGAAGTCATCGAAAAAGTCCGACAACATCCGGATAAGCAACATCTAAAAATCATGATGTTGACGGCTAAAAGTCAACAATCGGACCGCGAACGAGCGGAAGAGATTGGTGCGAATTACTTTTTCTCAAAGCCATTTAGTCCGTTAGAACTGATTGATGTCGTGGGAGGAATACTGAGTGATCACCAAGTGGATTAATCGAAAAATCGGGCGCCAACTCATGGCTTCCTTTTATGTCGTATTAGCTACATTGATGATTTCATCATTGATCGTCTACAACTATACCGATACGAAACTGCAGGCGACTCGGGCGAAATTAGAAGATATCCGTGATCGGAGTGCACGTGCGGGTGCCTTATGGGAAGAGTGGCAGGATGTCCAGTTCAATATGCGTGGTTATGCCTTGATGGGGAATGGAGAATTGTACAATCAAGTCATGGCTCAGCAAGATAAGATTGATCAGGATACAGAATGGTTCGAAAAAAATGCGATTTATGATCAGGGAAAGGCATTCGCCCAGTCCTCGAGAGAATTGTATGGTTATTATTTCGATGCCATTTTGCCGCTTATTCAATCTTATGTCAAAGCGAAAGAATCCGGAGATGTCACGGAATCGTTCTTAAAAGGAACAACACTTGCTGAACTGCCACTTGGTCAGCGATTGTTAGCTGAAGGTAAGATTCAATTAGATGCTCAAGGAAACATTGATGTACTATCAGAGATCAATAAGAGCGAGCTAGCACTCGGCGGTTATCGTGAATTTTTAGAGGATTGGGCACAACGGACGAGCGCCCAGCTGGAACGGGAAATCCGGACGACACAGCTGATTTGGTTAGCGAATATCGTCGTCTTACTTGCCATCTTGATTTTCTTTATTTATCCGTTTATTCGCCGCATCACGATGGAATTATTATCTCTCGTCAAGAACAGTCAACGGCTTGCAAACGGTGAAGATGTTTCGAGCGTCAAAGTACCGAATCGTAAAGATGAAATCGGAATTCTGGCGTTATCCTTCAATCAGATGGCAAGTTCGATTTCCGAGAACAAGCAGCATTTATTAGCGAAAAATGAAGAATTACAGGCGCAACAGGAAGAACTGCAAGCCCAACAAGAAGAATTGCAAGCACAACAGCAAGAGCTTGAAGAAGCGTTAGAGCTGACGATGCGCAATGAACAGCATCTCCAGTACCGGAATGATTTAACCGAGACACTTGCGGCACGTGAGTCGTTGACCGCTTATCCCGAAATCATCGAGAAGCTCGTCACAATCACGGATTCGGAGATCGGTGCATTGGTGTTCGTGGATGAGGAAGATAGTTATTCTGTCGTCACTTATGGGATGACGGATGAACTGGCAGAACAGTTGCTCCAAAATGATGCGTCACTGTTGAAACGAGCAGAATCGCTTAAGACCCCAGTTCATTCTTCTAAACAAGTCGCAAGCAATCATCCATTACCGTATCCGTACTATATGTATGAAACGGCTGTGCCGATTCTCGATCCAACGGCAGATGATATCATCGCGTATATTTACCTTGTCCGCTACCGCGATCAGTTCACGAATGAACAGATGCGAGACGTCATGTCCTTCTCCCGTCAACTGTCACTATCACTCTTGCGAATGCGTTTATTTGACGAGATGACAAAAGAAAAAGCGAAAACGGAGCGAATTCTCGATTCGATTCGAGAAGCGGTCATCTATCTTGAACCTGGGAAAGAAGAGGTCTTCGTCAATCGACCGCTGTACGATCTGTTCCCGGAATTACGATATGGAGTCCACACGGAGCAAGAAACGCTTCAAACATGTCTTGAAGTCATTCGATCTGTCGTCGATGAACCAGAAGTCTTCAGCAGATACGTCGATTCAGTTCTCCGTGGAGAATTACCGACGGATAGTCTACAATTCTCGATTCGAAACGAGACGGTATTCATTCAATTTTATGTCGAGGTGATCCAGATTCATCAGGTGCATAAAGGAACGATGCTTGTCATGCGTGATGTGACGAAAGAGACCGAAATGGATCGTTTGAAATCGGAACTCGTTTCAACCGTCTCTCATGAACTTCGGACGCCACTCTCTTCGATTTACGGCTTTACAGAGCTCATGCTCAACCGGGACATCGAAGAATCGCGCCAAGATCGATATTTACGGACGATCCATTCCGAAACGGAACGCCTTGCGAATCTCGTCAATGATTTCTTAGATGTCCAGCGTATGGAGTCGGGCACACAATCGTATAAAAAAGCATCGGTGAACGTTCATGCGATTGCCGAAGAGACGACACAGTTCTATGCAGCTTCGACACAAGCTCATCGGATTACGTTCCGTCACGAAGGAGATCAGTTACCCGTCATTGAAGCAGATGAAGAAAAAATCAGACAGTTGCTCAATAATTTATTGAATAATGCGGTGAAGTATTCACCATCTGGCGGTGCGATCGATGTCGTACTGACGACATCGCTTGATCAAGTCATTCTTCAAGTTCGGGATGAAGGAATTGGGATTCCAGAACAATCGCTCAGTCGTCTCTTTGAAAAATTCTACCGCGTCGACAACTCAGATAGTCGAAAAATTGGTGGTACGGGTCTCGGTCTAGCTATCTGTAAGGAAATCGTCACCGGTCATGGTGGAGAAATTCACGTGGAATCGGTCGTAAGGGAAGGAAGTCTCTTCACTGTCAAATTCCCACTCGTCCAATCCACACATGTGACAATCTCCTGAAAAAACCATATATCAACAAAATAACACTAGGTGTTCGTACGGAAATCAGATACGATGAGATAGGAAAAGAAAGGAGGAAATGAAATGCCAATCACAGCATTCGTTCACACACACGTCTTACTTTGGGTACTTTTATTGGTCACGTTCTTCGTCGCCTTTTCGATGTACAAGAACAATAAGAAAGCCGCAAAAGGCATTCATATGGCGTTCCGTCTTCTACTTTTATTGACGTTCGCGACAGGTCTTTATCTGTACATCAAAATCATGGGGATGTCTGAAAACCCAGATCCACTCTACCATGCGAAGATCACAGCAGGATTACTAACGCTCATCTTCGGAGAGTTGACACTTGTTCGGCTTAAAAAAGGAAAAGCTTATTCCGGTTTCGTCATCGGATTCGCCGTGCTCGTCCTTGTGACAGTATTCCTTGGTTATTCACTCCCATACGGTATGAAGTTCTTCTAAGTTCATACAGAATCAAAAGAGTCCTTTTCGACCTTATAGGTTGAAAAGGACTCTTTTTGTCATGTCCGTTAGTAATTTTTGTTTACAAGTGGTTGTTATTTGGGAAAAGGGATGTATTACACAGTAGAGAGGGGAACGCTTGTGGCACAGTTGAAGGAATGGACGAAGGTTTTCCGGGCACGGAAATGGATGAAACGCGCAGAACCGGTGTTACCACTTTGGCATGGGTATATCGGTTATAAATATGGATTATTCGATGCTCTTCAAACAGGAGCAACGCAAGCAGAGGCACAGCTACGGATGCAGCGTCCGCTGACACAGGAAGCGCTATCCCGCTGGTTCGAAGTCGGCGTCGCAGTCGGTCACTTGAAGAAAAAAGATTTACGCTATACAGCGACTCGCCATGTTCTTCCGGAACTCTCTCAATCAGACGACCGCAGTATCGGATTTATGTTATCGGAAATGATGGAGCTGCACTTACCAGCACTATTCTCTTATCCTCAATTCTTAGAAGAGGGTCAACAAAAGACCTTTAATGGAGAGGAACATGGAGACGTTGTAGCCGAAACTTCAGCTCTCGTTGAGACTGTCGCTTTCCCAGCAGTACGTCACATCATTCGGAATCGTAATCTAACTTCACTTCTTGATATTGGTTGTGCCTATGGCGGGTATCTCCGTAAAATTCACGAGGCATTGCCGGACTTACGACTCGCCGGAATTGATATTGAAGAATCAGTCATCGCCGAAGCAAAACGGCGAGATACGAGCGGAGAGATTGATTTTGTCGTCGGGGATATCAAAACGTTTGATGTCAAAGAGACATATGACGGTGTCATGATGAATAATATTTTGTATTACTTCCCGCAACCGGAACGACTTGCACTATTAGAAGGAGTTCGTCGTTTCGTCAAGGATGATGGAACAGTCATTCTCGTCACACCATTACGTGATAGTTCACATGGCGCACCTTTCTCAGCAGCATTCAATGCCTTTATGACGTTGCATGAGAATCTGTATCCATTACCGAGTAAGGAAGAATTGAAAGAAGATCTATCAAAAGCTGGGTTTGAAAACATTTCGATCACACCATTCTTAAAAGAAGGTGCCTGGTATATCGTCACTGCAAACGCCACTTCCTAAGCGAAGTCTGGCGTTTTTACAGTTGGAAGACAGTTCAAATTTGTCGCTTTTACTATGTGCTTAGTATAATAGTTGAAACGATGAGAGATAAAAGGAGAGATTTGGGTGAAGCGACGCGTAGCAGTGATAGGAGCAGGACCTGGGGGACTTGCATGTGCCTTGTTATTAGCAGGAAAAGGAGTAGACGTCACCGTTTACGAAAAACAAACGCAAGTCGGTGGACGAACTTCTGCCGTTAAGCTAGGTGACTATACATTTGATCGAGGACCAACATTCCTTAATATGCCGCATATTTTAGAAAACGTCTTTCACGAAGCCGGTTTACGGTTAGAAGACTATTTAGATTTAAAGGCACTTGATCCAATGTACACGCTCTATTTCAAAGGCGGAACGGAGCAGTTCACGATGACGACGGATCGGGACCGGATGAAAGAGACGATTGAACAACACTTCCCTGGAAACGGAGAAGGATACGATCGATTCATGGCAGAGCAAGCACTTAAGCTTGGAAAACTCATGCCCATCTTGCAGACACGTCACGATCGGCTGACGGATTACTTATCACCACGTGTCTTAACAGCACTTCCGCGTCTTTCGCTCGGTCGATCCCTCTATGACGTGTTATCCGATTATTTCACGAGCGAAGAACTGAAGTATTCTTTTACATTCCAAGCGAAATATTTAGGCATGTCAGCTTGGGAATGTCCAGGTGGTTTTTCGATCTTGTCTTATATGGAACATGCTTACGGTGTCCACCATCCGATTGGCGGGATGCATCAAGTACCGCTAGCAATGCAACGTGCGATCGAGGAGCTGGGCGGAACCGTACAGTTAGGTGCGGGCGTCGAACAATTGATCTTAAATGGAAAAACTGTCGAAGGAGTCATCCTTGAGTCAGGTCAACATGAGTTATTCGATGAAGTCATCATCGGTGCCGATTTCGCACATGCGATGAATCATTTGGTGCCGGAAGGGGTTTTGAAAAAATGGTCCCGACCAAAAATTGACCGTAAAAAATTCTCATGTTCGACGTTCATGTTATATTTTGGTGTCAACCGGACGTTTGATGCACCACACCACACGATTTATTTTGCGGAGGACTATGAGAAAAACGTTCGTGAGATGACACAGACGCTTGAGCTATCTGATGACTTTTCATTCTATGTCCAAAATCCATCCGTGATTGATCCAACGCTAGCACCTGAAGGCAAGTCTGCTATGTATGTACTAGTGCCGGTACCGAACAATTACTCTGAACTTGATTGGTCGATCGAAGGACCGAAACTACGTCGTCGTGTTCTTGACGCCCTTGAAACGCGTTCGCCGTATCAAGGGATTGAAGCAGCAATCGAAGTCGAAGAGATGTTCACGCCAGACGACTGGGAAGCGATGGGGATCCATCAAGGCGCGACGTTCAATCTCGGTCATCAGTTGACGCAGATGATGTATTTCCGACCGCATAATCAATTTGAAGAGCTCGATCATCTGTATCTCGTCGGAGGTGGCACACATCCAGGTAGCGGATTACCAACGATCTTCGAATCCGCGCGTATCACGGCAGAACTTGTGCTCAAAAAAGAAGGGGTGCGGACATGAAGATAGGATTCGTAGGAGCCGGTGTCGGTACACTGCATGCAGCGCTTTTGCTGACAGCAAGACATCCCGGAGTCGAGATTACGATTTTTGAAAAAGAAGCGCATGTCGGTGGTCGATTACGATCCGTCGATTTTGAATCAGGTGGCCGCATCGATGAAGGTCCGACGATCGTCCTGATGCCAGGCAAGTTAAAAGAGCAGTTGGCAGAAGCCGGCGTGACGGGAGTAGAACTTGAACGGGTCGATCCATTGTATGACCTTCACTTCGACGACGGTACCGTCGTCACGAAAGTAGCCGATGTCGTGGATCAAGCGATCGCAATCGAACGTCAATTCGGTGAAGGGCGTGGATTTTATGAATTCATGCATCAAAAAGAAAAGGATTATGAGACGAGTGTATCGAAATTTTTAGAACGTGGTTATCGTCGAAAGACAGAGTTGTTGCACCCAGACATGATGCGTCCATTATTACAGATGCATGCTCTAGAAACTGCACATGACCATTTGAAGCGATACTTCAAGAGTAAATATTTGCGCATGGCATACAGTTTCCCGACATTTTATATCGGCGGAAATCCTTATACAACACCATCGATTTACGGTTTGATTCCGTACCGGGAACAAGCAGAAGGTGTCTGGTATGTAAAAGGTGGCTATTTCTCGCTTGCTGAACGCATGTATGACACATTAGTCGAACGTGGTGTCCGATTCGTCTTCGAGGCACCCGTTGAACGAATCGTTGTCGACCAAGGACAGGCGAAAGAAATCATCTTACAAGATGGAACACATGAAGCCTTCGATCAAATCGTACTAAATGGAGAGTTTCCATTGATGGAACGTCTTGTGGAAGGTAAACAACCTAAAACCTATACGCCTTCAGGCGGTACGCTACTGCTGTATTTCAAAATGAAAGGGAAAGTCGATTTACCAGTGCATCGCTTTTTGATGCCAAACGACTTGGAACCGCTCATGACGAATATCTTTAAAAAGGGACGATTACCTGAACATCCGGCAGTCTATCTGTTCCATCCAAGTCAGATTGACCGTAGTTTGACAGGAACGGACGATAGCGTCGTCTATTCATTAATTCCTTCTCCACGTGGCTATGGTGTAGAAGATTATGAAAAAGTAGAGTTCGTTGAGACCGTACTTGAAAAAATCGAGCATCATCATCCGGGATTCCGGGAAAAGATACAAGAAATGAGGATTCGTACACCGAATGATGCACAGGCCTTTGGATTGTATCAGGGAGGGAGTTTTGGGATTGCGCCGACGATTCGCCAATCCGCTGCCTTAAAGACACAAGCAAAACCGTATCCGGATATCGATCGATTATATGCCGTCGGTGCATCGGTGCATCCGTGTGGAGGAGTACCAGTCGTCATGATGGGCGCAACGATACTCGTAAACCGAATGGAACAAGAGATGGGGTGGAAACATGAATTCAGTGACGATCCAGAACGCGTATATCAAATGTGAGGAAGTCATTCAGTCCGGATCTAAAACGTTCTATAAAGCCTTCTCACTCTTACCAAAAGCAGATCGACAAGCTGTTTATGCCATCTATACATTTTGCCGATTCCTCGATGATACCGTCGATGAATCAGAGACACCAAAAGAGAGCTTAATGGCTTTCTTGAATGAATTCAAACGATTCCGTGATGGCGAAGTACTAGATAAACCGTTATGGATTGCTTTAGCAGATGTATTTGAACGTTATGAAATGGATGAGACACCATTTCTTGAGCTCGCAGAAGGGATGCGTTGGGATATCGAGAAAAATCGTTATCAAACGCTTGAGGAGACAGAGCAATACAGCTACTACGTAGCGAGTACTGTCGGTTTGATGCTGTTACCCATCCTTGCACCGCAACAGCCTGATCTCCGTAAATCAGCTATCGATCTTGGAATCGCGATGCAACTGACGAACATTTTGCGCGATGTCGGTGAAGATGCAAAACGCGGCCGCATCTACTTGCCCCATTCATGGATGGAGACATACGGTGTCACAGCGGAGTCGTTACTCGCTGGTCGTCCTTCAGGAGACTTCATCGGTCTCTGGGAAGAGGTTGCCCTTCGAGCAGAGCATCTATATGACGCGGCGATTCCATCG
This sequence comes from Exiguobacterium sp. ZWU0009, assembly GCF_000798935.2. Lineage (NCBI taxonomy): Bacteria > Bacillati > Bacillota > Bacilli > Caryophanales > Exiguobacterium > Exiguobacterium sp. ZWU0009. Next base: position 804,119 of record NZ_CP018057.1, read on the forward strand.
TTTGAACGATATCCACGTGAGAGTCGGCGTGCTCTAAAAGCTGCTGCCTTCCTATACCGCGGTATTCTTGATGCAGCGCGGGATAATCACTATGACGTCTTTACGAAACGCGCGTACGTCAGCCGTTGGCAAAAAATGAAGTTACTTGCTACGATTTAATACATGACCATAGAAAAAAGACCTTGGCGGGGACCAAGGTCTTTTTTCTATGGTCTGAGACCGGGGAGTCTCAGATTACTTCTACACCAGAGCGAACATCTGGACTACGAGATAGGTCTGTTTCGACCACGGGGATGGTCTTTTCTTTATCGAGCTATCTGTGGACCATTCGGATGAGACGATCTAAGGGGGAACGTCGTAAGTCATGCGAATGGACACACGATGAGTCACGTGATGAAATGGGTGGGTCCCATTTGATTTCGCTGGTTAGAAAAAGTAAGTTCTTCAACGCTCTTGACTCGGGGAAGTCACCTTGCGCTTGATTGAGGATGTGGGGTCAATCACTACCTCTTGAACTCGAAGTAATCGTATCAAATCTTAGTTGTCCGTACAAGTGATTGATATGCAATTCACATAACGTTCACAGGGTAGCGGCGACAGCAGAGACGATTCGTTCACTTGCTAGTTTTCCTGAAAGCGTCACCATTGGACTACCGCCACCAGGATGCGTTGATCCACCGGCAAAAAACAAATTGTGAACATTCTTTGAACGGTTGCTCGGACGGAGGAAAGACGACCGGATGCCATTGGATGACAAGCCATATAACGAGCCGTGATAAGCAAAGAAGGTTTGTTCGATATCCTGTGGTGTGATCCGTTGTTCGAAGACGACATCAGATGAAATATCAATTCCAAATGACTGCAATCGTTGATTGATCAGTTGATCATACGTATCAAAATCAATCGCATGTCCAGTATCCGTTGCGGGTGCATTGACGAGCACGAATAAGTTGTCACCCGCTTGTCCCATTTCTGGTGCTGTGACGGAAGAATTCGAGATATAGATCGTCGGCTCCTCAGCGTAACGTTTTTCATCAAAGAGTGCCTTGAACTCAGCTTCGTAATCCGAAGAGAAGAAGACGTTATGATGAGCCAGTCCTTCGATCCGACGTGAGAGACCGATACATCGGACGTAGGCAGAAATTGATGGTTCGACTTGAGCAGGTGTCGGATTTTTAAAATCAGGTCGTGCCGTTTCTGAGATCAGGCGTGGATATTGTGTCAATAAATCGCCGTTCATGACGACGAAGTCGACCGGTAGATATTCCAAATGATTCAATTCGATTTCCGTTGCTTGTCCATCTACGACTTCGATCTGTGTCACCTCATCGCCAAGACGGAAGACGACACCTAGTTCTTTTGCACGTCGAGCGAATCCTTCTGCGATTGCTGTATTGCCGCCATTCGTGAAGTAGACGCCGTCATTTAGTTCTAAATGAGCGATGAGACTGAAGGTAGCGGGTGTTTGATAAGGACTACTCCCGATATAGGTCGCATAACGATCGAGTGCCTGAATCAACCCTTTATCCTTAAAGTAGTGCTTATGCAGCCCATGAAGGTTTTGGAAGGGATGCACTTTCAACATGTCTCGCCAGAGGGAAGGGCGGATGAATGAATCTATATTCGTAAAGAATTGTTGTTTTGCAATCGTATGCAACTTCGCCACTTCTTCTTGATAACCTGTAATATCGTTTTTTGCCAACTGACCGTTCGTGAAACGATCTACTTCTGTCCGCATCGCTTCACGTCCAGACGAGAACGTTAAGGTGCGTCCGTCAGAAAAGTGATTGACCGTGTGACGCTCAAGTTTCGTGAATGTAAAGTATTCATCAGGATCCGCACCAGATTCAAGAATGACAGATTGAAAAACTTCCGGCATCGTGATCGTGTTCGGACCAAAGTCGAAGCGATGTCCTTCTGTGATGATCGGCATCATTTTGCCACCGATATGTGTATTGCGCTCGATGACCGTGACACGAAATCCTTTTGCAGCTAATGAGATGGCAGCGCTTAGTCCTCCAAGACCAGCTCCGATGACAGCTATATGTTTCATGATACTGATTCCTCCTTATGAATAGGTCCTACCCTTCCATGTGATTTCCCGTTTCCTAAAGCTTCGAATCATCGCACTTGCTAGCAAGATGACATAAAAGAATACAGCTAGTGGATGGAGCCACCAAACATGTCGGATTCGTGCCGCACGATCAATCCGGAATCGTGCTAAGTAAAGAAGAATCAGTGCACCACCCATCTGCCAGGATGGGTGAAGGATGAGATAAGGTAGGACACTTGCTTGAACCAAGTAAAAGAGTAGAAAGTATGATCCGACAACATAAGAATCGTTCATCCCACGAAAGACATTCTTTAGAAAACCTTGCCAGACCTCTTCATTCGTGGCGTACATATCACAAGAGACTGCTGGAGCGACTTCGACGAGCGTCGTCGTCCATCCGTATTTTTTAAATGTGCGACAAAGTTCTAAATCGTCAACGAGAGCCGATTGAATACTTTCATGTCCACCGACTTGATCATACGCACGTCGTTCGACGAGAACGACCATTCCGTTGGCTGCAGCAAACGCTGGATGCTTCACCTTGCGAAAAGGAATCGGAAGATGTTGTGCAATAAGAACATGTTGCATTGGAATCAAACACTTTCCAAGAAACGTCGGTACAGGAAAGGACGGGAAACCGGAAAGGAAAACGGCTCGTTCTGTTCGTAACGTTCCGTATAAGCGACAAATTGCATCAGGTGTCAGTGTCACATCAGCGTCGAGAAATAACAAGTAGTCCTCTGTCGTTCGTTTCGCGAGTTGATGACACGCATGGACCTTTCCTGCCCAGCCTGTTGGTAAGGGAAGACCATCAATCACTGTAAAACGGTCGTCTTGACCAATCCGATCGAGCAATAACTCGCGCGTCCGATCGGTCGAGCGGTCTTCATATAAGTAAACGTGCATCCCAGGTGTCAGAGCATGTTCTAGTGCGTCTAATAATTTTCGTACATTACGCTCCTCATTACGTAAAGGGATGCAGATTGCTAGACTATCTGGTTGAACGGGATCCGTTAATCGTGGTAAAAAAGCTAAATTGATCCATGTATAGAGACAGACAGCTAGAGCGAAGAAGAGAAAGAACCAACTCATGACCGAAATGCCCGTAACCAGCGCTCCGTTCGCGCAGGAAGTGGTTCCCTTCGTGTAGAGATACAACGATATAAATCAATACGTTCCGCAATTGCATCTGCTCGAATGTCGTCGTATAAGGCGGTTAGTTCTGCCGTCAGTCGTTTTGCCTGGGCACTTGAACGTTCCTCAGGTAATGGATGAAAGCGACGCGTCCGGATATAGATGTCCGGTTGCTGTTCATGGCCATATGAATAATAAAAGGCGACGAGAGACACGTGATCCGTATGACGCGTCAAATGTGTGGCACCACTTGCTAAGCGAAGCGGACGGTCCTCTTGATGACGTTCCTCGCCTTGAGGAAACATCCAGACGCTGCTGCCATTTTGAAGTCGTTCTTTGGCATAATGAAGACTTGTCTTGATATCCGCGAATGATGTCCGATCAACAGAGAAAGCTCCAAGACGAGAGAAGAACGGGAAGCGAGCAAGCCCTGCTTGGTCAATCATGACGTAAGGATCGTGATGGAAACAGGTCTGATCCAAATGAAAAAGAATCATACCATCCCACCAAGAACTGTGCGTAGCAAGCATGAGACCAGGGACAGGTAGATCGTCTGCTCGATATAAGACACGGTGGAAATGACGTCGGATCAAAGCATGATCAACATACGTATGAAATACGGATTCAGCTAATTTGCTTTTGTTTGCTTCTTTCAACGATAACCCCTCGTTTCACAATGAAATAGACGATGAATGCACTTAAGCTGACCAAAGTGACGCCATAGAGACCAGCAACTCCTGCTGTTACACCGAATAAAGTGTGCAACATCAAAAAGAGATACTGATTGTTTTGTTCGAGTGCGGCATCCGTCGCTTTGACTTGATAGCGATTGATGAAAAAGGAAAAGACGAGCGCCGTTCCATACCAGCCGAAGAAGTTCTGTGTCGGAATATCGTAATACCAGCCACCGTCTTGCCAAAGCCAATACGATTTCACGTTAGCAGCAACAGGATCAATCGCTAAATCGAGCCAGACGGCAAACAATGGAACGAGGATCAATGTACTATAGCGAAACGAAAACAAACGGGAGAAAGCGAGACTCGCCCCCATGACCGACAGCCATGCAGCCCCGATCGTAATCGGCACACCTAATAATTGAACACCGAAATCCGACTCATAACGATATGTTCCAAACGGCCAACCGGTATGGACCCCAATCGACTCGATGATGATCGAACCAAAGAAGATGAAGGGGATGACAAGACGACCCTTCGGTAAGATATGCCAAAAATAGAGTGCTGCGTATAAGCCGGAAGCGAATAAAAAGACGGCATTGGCCCACTCGAGCCAAGGGGGGAGTAACGAAAAACCAACTAAGATCAAGCCGATGGTGAACCAAATTGAAAAGAAAATCCAAAGACGTTTATGAAACTGCTCCATGCGTGACATTCCTCCATTTCCAAAATAGCTTCTGTCATAAGTATACCCATATATCTTGAAAACGAGCGAGGGAGAAGCGGTCCTATAAAAAAAGTGGTCCGGCTTCTCGCAAGAGAAACCGGACCACTTCCTACCATCATCCGTTTGAATGTTGCTTTTGCTTCTTCTTTTTGATGAACGAGAAAAGGAGAAACGCGATATACAACGGAACAGCAACGAACCAAAACGTCGACCATTCATTGCTACGAGCAATCATGACATACGTCACGTATAGCAATGTAAAGGTGATGACGAACGTATGGCGCGGAACGGGAATGTCTTTAAAACTTGGAATCTTGACACGACTGACCATCAAGAAGGCAAGACCTGTGAAGACAAGTGGAACCATCAAGTCGTTCATTCGTCCACTAAACAACGTAACAACGGCCAAAATACCACCTGCCGCCGTAATCGGTACACCTGAAAAATAAGCAGATGCCACATTCGTTGCCGATAAATTAAACCGGGCAAGACGGAATGCGCCGAACAACGGGAACAGAGCAGAAATTAGTAAACCAACTTCTCCGAATTCATAGAAATACGTATAGTAGGCCATCATTGCAGGTGCGACACCGAATGTCACGATATCTGCTAATGAGTCCAGTTCTTTTCCGAAGTCGCCTGCTACACCAAGCATCCGAGCAAGACGTCCGTCCAGACTATCAAGCATCATCGCGATGACGATTAGTAAGGTGGCATTTTGAAAATCACCTTTTGCCGCCATGACGATGGCTAAAAAACCACAATACAGATTTCCGAACGTAAATAGGTTGGGTATTGAATTACGAACACGATCTTTCCACAAAATGATTCCTCCTGCCACTTAATCGATACTACTCATCATACCATAATTAGGAGATGGAATTCAGCCGTTCGTAAAGAGAATCCCCTGAGTGAAAGATAAAAAATCATGAGGATTCAACCGAACTTGATGTCCACGTTTTCCGGCGGATACGATGATGAATGGTTCATGGATAGCACGATCCGATAAAAGAACCGGAAAGTTCTTCTTAGCACCGATGGCAGAGACACCACCTCGAATATAGCCAGTCAGGTCTTCTAACTCCTTCATCGGAACAAGCGCGACTTTTTTCGAATGCAATGCTTTAGCTGCTGCCTTAAGAGAGAGTTCTTCTTCCCCCGAAATGACGACAAAGACATATTTATTTTCGACCATTTTCAAAACAAGGGTTTTAAAAATGGTCGAAAGGGGGTAATTAATCTTTCTACCGACGGCTTCAGCAGATAAATCATCAAGATCAACAGGATAAGTGAGGGATTCGAAGTCAATCTTAGACTGCTTCAGAAGCCTCTCGACGTTCGTTTTGCTCATGTGTTTCTCCTTTGACGAGTGAGTATTGGACCCATTTCCGTCCGTGCCAACGTTTCATGGCGAAAATGCCACGGAACCATTCGTCAGCAGAGAAGGCAATCCAGATTCCAAGTAAACCAAGACCGAAACCAAGACCAAGTGTATAACTGAGGACGACCGCAATTCCCCACATCGATAGAATACCGATGGCGACAGGGAAACGGACATCTCCTGCCGATTTAAGAGTTCCCATGAGTACGATGTTCATCGCGCGACCTGGTTCAAGAATGACGCTTGCCCAGAGTAGTGGGATACCGATTGCAATGATTTCAGGACTCGATGTGAACACTGATAGAATCGATGAACCGAATGAAGCGAGAGCGACAGCTGAGATGAAGCTTGCGAAGACGGCAATTTTCAATGTTTTCACAGCACGTCCATATGCTTGTTCAAATTGTTGAGCGCCAACTTGGCGTGCGACGAGAAGTTGCGTCCCTTGCGCGATCGCAAGTGTAAATAGGAAACAAAGCATTGTGATGTTCGATACATACACACGAGCGGACAATGCTGCTTCACCAATCGTTGCGATGAATCCTGTGATGATGAGTTGTGAAAATTGATATGAGATTCCTTCACCGGCAGATGGGATTCCGATGTTCATGATCCGTTTCACATCTTCCCGGTCGAAATGAATCAAGTCTTTTACTTTAAAACGTAATGAGAGTTTCCGGTAAACGACGAAGAATAAGACAAGGACAGCGATTGTCCGAGCGATGACGATCGACCAGGCGACACCGGCAACACCGAGAACGGGAATGCCGAAGAGTCCAAGAACAGCGATGACGTTACCAAAAGCACTAACGAAATTCATGAGTAGCGTGACATACATAGCATTTTTCGTGAATCCATGACTCCGGAGAATCGCACCGAGTGTCAGAGAGATGGCTTCTAAGAAAAGGAATAGACCAACGATCTTAATGAACGTTTCGCCATAGACGAGCGTCTCTCCTTCTAATGAGAAAAATCCAAGGAGTTGTCTTCCGAACAATACGACGGTCAGAGAAACGATGAGACCGGTATACAAGTTAATCGCAAAAGCAGAACGAGCAGTTTGACGAGCGTTTTGTGTTTTTCTTGCACCGAGGTACTGACCAATGATGATCGTTGCACCGACCGAGGTAATGTTAAAGAGAATAATGAAGATGTTCAAAATTTGATTGGATACACCGACTGCCGCAGCAGCGCTATCTGAGTAATAACTTAAAATCAACGTTGCAATGATCCCAAGGCTCATATGCAATGCAATCTCGATGAATAATGGCCACGTGATGTGGAATAAGCTTGGTTGCTTGACTGTTTTCATAAAATAAATCCCCTTTGTTTCATAAAACGAATAGTGTTTCTTTATCTTTTTGAAACTATACGCCTTCGATTTTCATAATGAAAGAGGGTTTTTTGTGTTTCATTAAAAAAAAAGAGATTTAAAAGGATTTTCATAAAATATCACGAATACATCATAATGAACAATCATTCATTTTTAAAAGGTAGGGGAATCCGATGAAACGAGAAATGAATTATGCCGTCAAGGATCAGGTTGCGACGTTAACCCTTGCTCGACCGAAACAACTGAATGCATTAACTTCGAATTTATTGGAGGAGTTAGCAGACGCTCTAGAAGAAGCGAATCAGGATGAGGAAGTACGTGTCATCGTCTTGACAGGCGAGGGACGTGGGTTTTGTGCAGGTCAAGACTTGAAAACTGTCTCACCTGAGCTCGATCATGGTGAATATTTACAACAGTATTATCATCCTGTCGTTCGTGCACTCGCTAAATCGAAGAAACCGACGATTGCTGCCATCAATGGTGTAGCGGCAGGGGCTGGGTTATCACTCACGCTCGCTTGTGATTTTCGACTAGTCGACAAGGAAGCGAAATTATCGCTTGGGTTCATTAATATCGGACTTGTCCCAGATGCGGGTGCTCCGTATTTCTTGCCTCGGCTAATTGGTGCAGCAAAAGCAACAGAGCTTGCGTTACTCGGTGACACGATTTCAGCAGACGAAGCTGTTTCGCTCAACCTTGCGACACGAAGCATCGAATCAGAGCAATTTGTAGAAGAGGTCACAGCGTTTGCTCGTCAACTGGCGGATCGTCCGACGAAAGTAATCGGATATATCAAGCAGCTACAGGCAGCGAGTTATGAAAATAACTTGGAGGAAATGCTTGCTCAAGAAATCATCTACCAGTCACGCGCTGGGAAAACGGAAGACCATCTTCATGCTGTTGAATCCTTCATCGAAAAAAAACGCCCTGTTTTTGTCGGACGATGAATCGAAGACATATATAGAAGAAAGACGTCGGAATCGCACGATGCGCCGACGTCTTTTTCACTTCAATTTCTTTTTGATTTTTCGTGCGGTCGCATGTGTACGATCCGTTAAGGCAGTAGAGATACGGAACAATAGGATTCCAAGAAAAGCGGAAACAAAAATATAAATTCCGGTCAACGTCACGAATGCGCCACTAGCGAGCGTGATGAATAGAATCGAAAATTCACCGCGTGGTCCAAGACAAAAGCCTGATTCGATCGCATGATAATTGGATAGACCGAACGATTTTCCACCGAGATAACCGACTAAGAATTTCGAGACGACTCCCCAAATGACAAGAGCGAAGAAAAATAGATCAATGGGTAACCCCTCAGTCAACTCGAACGACATTCCGAACGTGATAAAGAACAAGGGTAATAATAAGTCTTGGAACGGAGTGACTAGCCGTTTAAGATAACGCGTCTCATCCAGTTCGGTTAACAGAATACCGATGATGAAGGCACCGAGTACTTCGGATAGACCAAATAAGATTCCAATTCCAGAAAACAATAAGATTAAGCCGATGATCCCGATTCCAGCATCCGGGTGTCGATAGAGGGAATCGACTAACCGTCCACGTCTTCGAATAAACAACGTCATGATCATCAGAGCAATGAAGAAGAAGGCGAACCCGAGAAAGATGATGCTGATTTTGGCAACCGAGAACGTCTCAGTCCCTAAAACGAACGGAGCCGTCGTCAGTAAGATTGGTGCCATCAAATCTTCGAAGACGAGTAAGGACAGCACGAAGCGATTCACGTCTTGGTGTTTATCTGGTTCACGGTCGAGTAGCCGAGCAGAAATCGAAGAACTCGTCGCATACAAGACACAGCCGATCAAAAACGATTCGGCGACTGAAAAGCCAAACGATAGGGTCAACAGGATTGTTCCACCGAACGAAAGTAGAATATCGATGACTCCTGCTTTCCAAATGGAACGGAGCTGAATCAGCAAGTCCGCCACTGAAAATTTTAGACCGAGTAAAAAGAATAAGACGATGATGCCCGCTTCTCCTCCGAGTTTCAGCTCTTCGGGAGGGTCGTAATAGAAGCCAAGGACGATTCCGATCAAGATGAAGGCCAGAATACTTGGGACGTGGAATCGTTCACTCAAGTAACTGATCGTAAACAAGCCGATGAGGATGAGACCGGCGTAAAAGAAAATTTCCATGGAGGATATCCTCCTTTCTGTACCCTATACCCTAATTCGCAAGCATTCATTAACTCGTTTCTATCCTGGAGAACGGATACAGAAGAAAAAAGCCTGGACACAAAACTTCTTTATAGAAGGTAAGTGTCCAGGCTTTTAGATGGTTATAAGACTTGAACGATCGTTCCCGAATACGCAGGGAGAGAGACATCAAGCGTCTGCTGGTGCGTGTTCGTCAATAAATCAAGCCCCCGACCAGCTTGTGGAGCGGTCAACGAAACAGAAACATCTGAGTTGTTGAAATAGATATAATACAATCCTTCCGGACTCATGCGACGCATGATGATCGTATTTGTCTCATCATTCGCGTGAACGAAAGAGATATGTCCTTTGTTCGCAAGTGTCTTATGTTGTTTTCGAAGCTGCAACAAGTGTCGCGTATAGGCGAATAACTCCTGATCCTGCTCCTCTGGATCCCACGGCATACATTTCCGGCAGCCTGGATCTTGATCCCCATCAAGACCGATTTCATCTCCATAATAAATGACAGGACTGCCCGAGAACGTCAGCATCGAAAGTAACAAGAGACGTAACTTACTCTTATTATTCCCTGCACGCGTCAATGCACGCGGTGTATCGTGAGAACCGATCAAATTAAAGGTTACTTCATTGACATTCATCGTGTTTGAGAACAATACATGCGACATATCGTTCGCATACGAAGTTGCTTTAGTCTTATCTAAGGCAAAGAAGTTCAAGGCGGCATTCGTAAATGGATAGTTCATGACGGCGTCAAACTGGTCACCGAGCAACCATTCCTGTGAGTCATGCCAAATTTCACCAAGGATATACGTGTCAGGGTTGACCTCCTTGACGACTTGACGGAAATCACGCCAAAATGCGTGATCGACTTCGTTGGCGACGTCGAGTCGCCAGCCATCGATTCCGAATTCTTCGACCCAGTAACGAGCGACGTGGAGCAAGTAAGACTTTACTTCATCATTCTCGGTATTGAATTTCGGCATCTCAGGTACGAAAGCAAACGTATCGTAGTTCGGCAATGGTTCTGTCACGAGCGGGAAATCACGCAGGTGGAACCACTCTTTATAGGTGGAGTGACTACCATGTTCACGGATGTCAGCGAATGCTTTATGGTGGAAGCCGGCATGATTGAAAACGGCATCTAACATGATGCGAATCCCGTGTGCGTGTAACAGATCGACCATTTCCTTGAATTTCTCTTTCGTACCGAATTGTGGATCAATTTCTAAGTAATCGATTGTGTCATATTTATGATTCGATTTCGCCAAGAAGATCGGGCAGAAGTAAATACCAGTGATACCAAGTTCAACGAGATAATCGATGTGGTCGATGACTCCTTGGAAATCTCCACCGAAAAGATTCGTCGTTGTCGGTGCTGTACTATTCCATGGAAGTGTACCAGCTGGATCATTCGTCGCATCGCCGTTTGCAAAGCGATCTGGGAAGATTTGATACCAAACTGTATCCTGGACCCAATCTGGTGCAGTGAATACGTCGACTGCATTAAGGAAAGGAACACAGAAATAGTAGCCTGTATCATCGAGCGGTTTTTCATCGAACCAGCCACGTTCCGTGAATACATGACTTGTTGCACCGTCATGGAGACGGAAACCATATCGTAGACGACGGAAGGGAGGAACAACATCGATGAACCAGTAATCGTATAACTCATCTGATCCACTTCGCTTCATCGGTGTTTCAAATGTATTCCAGTAGTTTGATTTTGAGGGATCGAAGTTCCAATCGGCAGCATCTGGGTTTTCAGTATGCCAATCGTATGGGTCGCCCCAAATCAGATCGACGCGATCAACGTCATTTTTTTTCGTTTGTAAACGGATGTGGATTGTTCGCTCATCGTACTTATAGACGAATGGAGACATCGCACGGTGGAACACAGCTTCTTTGAACATGGCAGTCACTCCTTAACGCAATCGCTTGCATCGTATTGATTATGTCTTCGACCTAAGAATAGTAAAGCGCTTTCTTAAAGTCAATTGCAATCCCGTGAAATCAAGGATTCCTGATAAAAGTCGAGAGTCTAATGCAATCGTTTGCATCATCTTGTGCAAAATATAAAAATGAAAACGTTTTCTTTTTTACTGCTTCTCTGAACTGGTATTTGATTCAAATAATGAAAATAGAAATAAAAAGTTTTTGAAATGTAAGAAAATAATTGAATAAAAGGACTTGTCAAAAGGATTTTAGATTGTATAATAAAAATGTAAAGGTGATGCAAACGTTTTCATAAAACACTTACAACCACTCGGTTGTTATCATGAGAAAATGGTTGTGCCTTTATGCAAACGTTGTGCATTAAAACTTATCATTCATAAGTTAACTTGGGGAGGAAATTTCAATCATGGAAATGAAAAAATTCGTAGCAGGTCTTTCTGTATCTGTCATGGCAATCGGTGCTCTTGCAGCATGTGGCGGTGGATCGGATTCTGAATCATCATCTTCAGATTCAGGCAGTAAAAAACCAAGCAAGATCGTCATCTGGGAAGACACTGAAAAAGCTGAAACAACTAAAGCTGCAGCTAAAGCGTTCGAAGAAAAAGAAGGCGTCAAAGTTGAAGTTAAAGAAGTCAAGATGACGGATCAACAGAAGAAAGTAGCACTTGACGGACCAGCAGGTAAAGGACCGGACATCATGCTTCTTCCACACGACCAAATCGGTACAGTCGTTGACCAAGGTTTGATCGCGGAACTCAAGGATGGCGAAAAAGCACTTGAGCCATTCATCGATACAGCGAAATCGGCAGTAACGTTTGATGGTAAAGTCTACGGATATCCGAAAGCAGTTGAAACACCAATCCTCCTTTTCAATAAAGATGAATTAAAAGAAGCACCAGCTTCAATGGATGATCTATACAAGATCTCAACAGAGCAAAAGAAAGACGGGAAATACGGATTCCTCGCGCTTTGGGATAACTTCTACTTCGCACACGGTCCAATCGGTGGATACGGTGGTTATGTCTTCAAAGACAACGGCGGCAAATTGGATCCAGCAGATATCGGCTTGAACAACGAAGGTGCTGTCGAAGGTATGGATTACATCGGCAAGTGGTACAAAGAAGGTCTCTTCCCGAAAGGTCTCATCGGTGGTGGCGGTGGTCAAGCACTTGATCAACTCTTCGGTGATAAAAAAGCTGTTGCTGTCATGAACGGTCCATGGGCAGTTGCGAGCTATAAAGAAAAAGGCATCAATCTTGGAGCTTCAGCACTTCCGAAACTTCCAAACGGTGAGCCAATCAAAACATTCGTTGGTGTAAAAACATACGCGATTTCAGCATACTCGGAAAATGCAGAGTGGGCTGAGAAGTTCTTGGCATCACTCACAGGTGAAGAAAACGCTAAAGCAATGTTCGAAAAATACAATGAGATCCCACCAGTCACTGCTCTTCAAGAAGATGCAGCAATCAAGGAGAACGAAGTCGCAGCAGCAGTCTTCGCACAATCACAAAACGGTGTGCCAATGCCAAACATCGCTGAGATGGGTCAAGTTTGGGAACCAATGGCAGCAGCACTTCAGCTTGTTGCAACAAACAAACAAGATGCACAAAAATCAGCTGATGATGCTGTCAAACAAATTAAGCAACAAATCGAAGCAAACAATCAATAAGCGTAAATGGAACGCGTGAATCCATGAAAAAGAGATAAAGAGAGGGGGATCTTGGATTCCCCCTCATCTTTATGGTTGGAAGAGAAGCCTGAGGTCAGACATGACCTTTGGAAAGGAGAACGGACGATGGCTGCGATTGCAACACCACACCCGACGAATCCAACGCCTGAAAAAAAGACGAACCACCGCACGATTGCGGCGCTGATGTCGATCATTCCAGGAGTAGGACAACTATATAATAAACAATTCCTTAAAGGCGCGACATTTTTTGTCGTCGTACTATCATATTTTCTCGTCAACTTTGAACTGTTCTTTAAAGGAGCAGGAAATGGTCCTGGCGATCGCGGAGCGATCTGGGGCTTGATTACACTCGGTGAGGTACCAGGCGTAAGAGGGGATCACTCGATCTTTCTGATGGTCGAGGGCATCATTGCCTTGATTTTACTTGTCTTTGGTATCGCCATTTACGTCTGGAACTTTATCGATGCGTATCGAATCGGTAAGTTACGTGACATGAACCTTGAAGTGCCATCTTTGAAGATGCAACTACGGAACTTCCGCGATAACGGGTTCCCGTACGCGATGTTGATTCCTTCATTAGTACTTCTGGTGTTCACGGTCGTCTTACCGTTGATCTTTACTTTCTTGATTGCCTTTACGAACTACAAATTCAACAACTCGCCTCCAGCGAAGTTAGTTGACTGGATCGGTATCCAAAACTTCTTGAATATCTTCACGGTCGATATTTTCCGTGATACATTCGTCAGCGTTCTCGGCTGGACGCTTGTCTGGACCGTCGCTTCGACGACGGGTGTCATCGCGATCGGTATCGGACTTGCAGTCTTGCTGAACCAAAAAGGACTCAAAGGAAAACGATTCTTCCGTTCCATCTTGATCCTGTCATGGGCAGTACCAGCCTTCATTACGATCTTGATCTTCCGCTCGATGTTCAATGAGACATTCGGTGTTTTCAATACGACGTTATTACCAGCGATTGGTCTTACTGACGGTGTCGACTGGATGACAGATCCGACGTATACGAAGCTTGCCTTGATCGGGATCCAGTGGTGGTTAGGTTTCCCATACATCATGACACTGACGACGGGGATCTTGCAGTCGATACCAGAAGATCTTTATGAGGCAGCGACAATTGATGGAGCGACAGCAGGTGAGAAATTCCGCTTGATTACGTTGCCGATGATTCTTTTCGCAACAGCACCAATTTTAATCACGCAGTATACGTTTAACTTTAATAACTTCAACATCATTTATCTCTTCAACAACGGTGGACCGGCAGTACCGGGTCAATCGGCTGGTGGAACGGATATCTTGATTTCGTGGATTTACAAATTATCACTAGGCGCGAACCCACAGTATGGATTTGCAGCAGCGATCACGCTTGTGTTGTCGTTCTTCATCATGACGATTGCCGTCATTCAGTTCAAGCGTTCAAAATCATTCAAAGATGAGGATATGATCTAATATGAGAAAACAAAACCGAATCAATATGGCGTTGTCATATCTCATTTTGACGATCGCCTCCATCATTATCGTCTATCCACTCCTTTGGGTCGTTGGTACTTCACTCAACCCAGGGAAAAGCATTACATCGGATATCTTCCCAAGTAATCCGACCTTGATCCACTACTTTGATTTGTTTGATCCAGCAAAAACGGATTATGGCATGTGGTATCTAAACACAATCAAGATTGCCGTCATCACGATGGTCGTCTCAGTCGCTCTAATCACGTTAACAGGATACATTTTTTCGCGCTATCGCTTCGTCGGTCGGAAAAATTCACTCATCTTGTTCCTCGTGTTGCAGATGGTACCGCAATTCGTTGCCATTATTGCGATTTATGTCTTGCTTAATATGTTAGAATTGTTTGATACGCATCTGGCGCTCATCCTCCTCTATTCGGGTGGTGCGATTCCAATGAATACGTATCTTGCAAAAGGATATTTCGATACGATTCCAAAAGAACTCGATGAGGCGGCACGAATGGATGGTGCCGGTCACTTACGAATCTTCTGGCAAATCATCTTACCGCTTGCAAAACCGATGGTCGCCGTCATCGCGTTGTTCAACTTCATGGCACCATTCAACGACTTCATTTTAGCATCGCTCGTCCTGCGTTCTCCTGAGAAACAGACACTTGCGGTCGGGTTGTACAACATGGTGTCGGAGCAGTTCGACAATAACTTCACGTTATTTGCGGCAGGTGCCGTATTATCAGCAGTTCCAATCGTTCTTCTCTTCTTCGCATTCCAGCGCTTCTTCGTGTCTGGATTGACGGCTGGTGGAACAAAAGGATAATCATAAGGGGGAAATCAGCGGCATGAGACGAGGCATAATGCTTCTCCTCTTGCCGCTTCTCTTGTCTATCGGGCTTCAACCGATGGCGGGTGAAGCAGCAGGTTGGGAAAAAGAACGAATGTATTTCATCATGGTGGACCGGTTCGAGAATGGCGATCCGAGTAATGACCGAGAGGCGGATCCTGAAAATCCAAAAGCGTTCCAAGGCGGCGATTTAGCAGGCGTTACGAAACGTCTCGATTACATCAAGGAAAAGGGCTTCACTTCGATTTGGTTGACGCCGATCTTTAAGAATCGTCCGAATGGTTATCATGGATACTGGACAGATGATTATTACGAAATTGATCCGCACTTCGGAACAAAGGAAGAGTTTAAACGTCTCGTCAAAGAAGCGCATGACCGGGATATCAAGGTCGTCCTTGATCTTGTCGTCAATCATTTAGGACCAAATCATCCAATGGTGAAAGAAAAACCGGAGTGGTTTCATAAAAATCAACCGATCATGAATTGGAATAACCCGTCGGAAGTCGAGAATAACTGGCTGTTCGATTTACCGGACTTCAATACAGAAAATCCGGAAGTCGTCGATTATTTAATTGATGTCGCGAACTACTGGGTCGATGAAACGGGTATAGACGGATACCGGATCGATACGGTTCGCCATGTACCTGCCACATTTTGGGAAACGTTCATCCCAGCAGTAAAAGAAAAGCATCCAGACTTATTCTTATTGGCTGAAGTATTCGATGGAGATCCGCGAAAAATTGCGTCCTATTCGAAATTAGGTTTTGATTCCGTGACGAACTTCCCGTTTTATTATGGAGTCAAGGATCAGTTTGCTCGCAAAAATGGTTCAGCGGAAGAGCTCGATTCAGTTTATAATCGAGATACTACGTTTAATCCGAATGCCAAGGGACTTGCAACCTTCATTGATAATCATGATGTCAAACGCTTCATCACGGAAGCAAAGATTGGTGGAGCAGACGAAGAGGAGCGGCAACTTCGATTAGCATTGTTCGCACTCTATGCTGCACCAGGGATGCCGATCGTCTACCAAGGAACAGAGGTGGCGATGCCAGGTGGTGAGGATCCCGGAAACCGGATGATGATGACATTTGATCAGAACAAGAAGATGCAACAGTACGTAAAAACGTTGAACGAGATGCGTCAGGACTACCCAGCGTTTGCAACAGGGAAGCAACGCTTGATCGCAAAAACCGATCATATGGCAGTCTACTCCCGGGAGACGAAACAACAACAAGTCGTTTACGCGATCAATCTTGGAGAAAAAAAGACGAGCTTACGCGTGTCTGCGAAAGAAATTGGTGATGACCAGCGTCTAAGAGGACTTTTATTCTCAGATTTGGTGCGTCAGGATGGTGACGCCTATGAGATCACGCTTGATGCAAATAGTGCGAACAGCTATGTCATCGAAAAGTCACAAGTCAACTGGTGGTCGATCGTCGCAATTGGTGCGATTGCTCCGATTTTAGCGCTCATACTTCTTCTCGTTCACCGTAAACGCATGCAACGTCAAACAAAATAAAATACTTAACTAGGGGAAATGTGAGGTGAAGGGGATGCAGGTAACAATCAAGGATGTAGCACGGGAAGCGAATGTCGCACCCTCGACGGTATCACGCGTCATTGCGAATAGTTCACGTATCAGCCAAAAGACGAAGGAACGGGTGCGACAGGCGATGGATGAGCTCGGATATTATCCAAACGTTCATGCACGCAGTCTAGCGAATCGAACGACACAAGCGATCGGTCTCGTCATGCCAAGTGCTGCAACAAAAACGCTACAAAACCCATTCTTTTCGGAGGTCATTCGAGGAATTAGTACAAAAGCGCATCAAAATGGCTATTCGTTATATATGACGACAGGTGTCTCGGAAGAAGAGGTATATGAAGGTGTCGTCTCGATGGTTCAGGGCCGTCGCGTCGATGGCGTCGTCGTATTGTATTCTCGTACGGATGACAAAGTCGTTCAATTTCTGCAGGACTCGAAGTTTCCGTTCGTCGTCGTCGGTAAACCATTCAGTGATTCATCACACGTCACGTATGTCGATACGGATAATTACTTAGCGGGTCGCGAAGTAACGAAGTATTTACATCAACTCGGGCATGAGTGTATTGCATTCGTCGGTGGGGCACAGGATTTAGCTGTGACACAAGAACGTGTCGGTGGTTATAAGACAGCTCTCATGGAAGAGGGAATTCCGATTCACGATTCTTATATCGTCAGCGCCCCATTTATGACGACGGGTGGTGCCGAGGCAGTCAAACGACTGATGTCACTTGAACATCCACCGACTGCCGTCGTTGTTAGTGACGATATGATGGCACTTGGTGTCATGAGTACACTGAATGAGATGGGTATCAGTGTGCCGGATCAAATGGCCGTCGTCAGTTTCAATAACTTGTTCATCGCAGAATTCTCAAGCCCACCGTTGACTTCTGTTGAAATCAATATCTTTGGACTTGGTTTTGAAGCGACGAATTGTTTGATTGAACAAATCAATGAAGATGCGACACCTTATGGGAAGCGCGTCATCGTTCCGCATTATCTCGTTGTCCGTCAGTCATGTGGCGGAAAATCTGAAGCATGAAACAGAAGTCTATTTTTAAGCCGATTGGTTTGAAAATAGACTTTTTTTGATTCAAAAGGATGTCGATTTCTAGTAAAAGGAAGCGGTTGCAGAAAAAGAAATTTATTTTCGTGCAAACGATTGCATTGATGCTTTTTATGTGTACAATAAAGAATGTAGAGTATAGATGAAACGCTTACATGATCAGATTGACTGACATGCGTAGCATAAAAAGGAGCGACTTGACGATGAAACGACTTTTTGAGGTCAATGAGTGGAAAATTACAGAGCTTGGTTTTAATCCAGAAGATAATCGACTAGCAGAATCGATGACATCGATCGGAAACGGTCATATGGGAATGCGCGGTACATTTGAAGAAGAATATACTGGTGACACGCATCAAGGCATGTATGTCGCAGGTGTTTATTATCCCGATAAGACACGTGTCGGCTGGTGGAAAAACGGTTATCCGGAGTACTTCGCGAAAGTACTCAATGCTGTCAACATCATGGGTTTGAAAGTATCTGTCAACGGAAAAGCTGTTGATTTGAATACGTGGGAAGTCGTTGACTTCAAACGTGAACTTGATATGCAACATGGTGTATTGACGCGGGCGATGTTGTTGAAGCATGGAGAAGAAGAGATAAAAGTCGAATCCAAGCGCTTCTTCTCGATCGTCGATAAAGAAATCGCTGCCTTGCAATATACGGTGACACCTGTCAATTTCGAAGCAGAAATCGTCATTGAATCGTATCTCGATGCGGATGTTGAAAATGAAGACTCGAACTATGATGAGAAGTTCTGGCTTCCTGTCGAACACGGAATTGAAGAACGGTTCGGTTATGTGACATCAAAAACGAAAAAGCTCGATTGGCATGTGACGGCAGCGATGATCACGGATGTCGAAGGCGCACGATGTGAAGTCGTCGATGGCAATACGCAGTACGTCGCGAATCGTTTTACGAAACAAGCCGCAGTAGGTGAAGGTGTCACAGTCGAAAAATTCGTCGCACTCGTAACGAATCGCGACCATGAAATCGATGCGTTACTGGAGCAAGCGATGAAACGTGTTCACGTCGCATTCGAATCAGGCTTTGAACCATTGCTTGCGACACATGAAGCCGCTTGGTTGCACCACTGGGAAGAAGCGGATGTGAAAATTGAAGGTGATGTCGAGGCACAGCAAGGGATTCGATTCAACATCTTCCATATGTTCCAAACTTACACAGGTGAAGATTCACGCCTGAACATCGGACCAAAAGGATTCACGGGCGAGAAGTATGGTGGTGCGACGTATTGGGATACGGAAGCGTACTGCTTGAACTTCTACCTTGCGACGTCGAAACCGGAAGTTGCTTGGAATTTACTCAAGTATCGCCACAACCAATTGCCGCAAGCGAAAGAAAATGCGGATAAGAATGTCGGCATGAAGGGGGCGCTTTATCCGATGGTAACGATGAACGGAGAAGAGTGCCACAACGAGTGGGAAATCACGCATGAGGAAATTCACCGGAATGGTGCGATCGCACATGCGATTTATAATTACACGAACTACACGGGAGACACGTCGTACCTTGGACAATACGGGTTTGAAGTGTTAGTCGAGATTGCTCGTTACTGGGCAAGTCGCGTCAATTACGTGCCGCATAAGGATGTCTACATGATTCTTGGTGTGACGGGACCAAACGAATATGAGAACAACGTCAACAACAACTGGTATACGAATCTGATTGCGGCATGGTGTCTCGAATATACACAGACCGTTCACCGTCATTTGGCACAAGAAGAGCCAGAACGTCTGCAAGAACTCATGCATCAATTAGCATTGACGGATGAGGAGTTGGCGAAGTGGGCAGATATCGACGCGAAGATGTATTATCCGAAAGATGAAGCAGCACCTGGGATCTTCATGCAACAAGATGGTTTCATGGATAAGGAGCAAATCTTGGTCGCTGAACTCGATCCGAAACATCTCCCGCTGAACCAGAATTGGTCATGGGACCGGATCCTGCGCTCTGTTTTCATTAAACAGGCAGATGTCTTACAAGGTCTCTACTTCTTGACGGATCGCTTCAGTTTAGAAGAGAAAAAAGCAAACTTCGATTTCTATGAACCACGTACGGTCCATGAATCGTCACTATCACCATGTATCTATTCAATCATTGCAGCAGAAGTCGGGTATGAGGAAAAAGCGGTTGAATTGTATCAACGTTCGGCTCGACTTGATCTTGATAACTACAACAACGACACGGAAGACGGATTGCATATCACGTCGATGGTTGGATCTTGGATGTCGATCGTTCATGGGTTTGCTGGATTACGAGTAGCAAATGATACGTTGTCCTTTAAGCCGATGTTGCCAAAAGGATGGACGAGTTATACATTCCGGATGCAATGGCGCGGTCATCATATCCATATCCATGTACAGCCGAATGCTGTCGAAATCGCTCAAACGGAAGGCGAAGCATTCAGCTTGAATGTCCATGGAACGACTGTGGAAGTTCCAGCAAGCGGACAGATTACAGTTCCTGCTTCGATGACAGTATAAGAGAAAAAAAGAACCGATTTTTTAGTCGGTTCTTTTTTGTGTAACAAGAATCAGGACACCTTTGTCACAAATGAAAACGCCATCATGAAAAAGAACATCAATCTTTGGAAATCTTGACTATCCGGCGACATTTGAATGTGCTAAAGTGTTTCAAGATAGTTATGAATGAGAGGAGAACGGCGTGTGACAGCAGTAGTAAAGGAAAGTATGTTAAAAGTGATCGTGGCTTCGATTGGGGGATTCGTCATCGCCGTTGCCATGAACTGGTTTTTGATTCCTAGTGGTGTATATTCGACTGGATTTACAGGACTTGCCCAAATCTTGACGCAAGTCCTTCAAAATACAGCATTTGCGTTTGGTGAAAACGTCTGGTTCTTGGCGTTGAACATACCTCTGATCGTGCTCGCATGGATCATGTTAGGTCGGAGCTTTACAATCATCACCTTGATTTCAGTTTTGGCAACGACGATTTTCATTGGTCTTATTCCTCAATATGCTGTCATACCAGGTGATCAAACACTGAATGCAGTGTTTGGAGGGGTCTTGCTTGCGATCGGTACCGGTATCACGATTAAGTTCGGTGCTTCGACGGGTGGTTTCGATATCGTTGCCCTCATCTTCGCCCGTTTCTCCGATCGCAGTGTTGGCTTGTATCTGTTCGTCTTGAATTTCTTGATCGCCTTATTGGCAGGGGCATTGTTCGGATGGTCGACTGCCTTATACACGATTGTCTTCATTTACGTGACATCGAAGGTCGTCGATGAGATTCATACAAGCAACCAGCGCTTGACGATATTCATCGTCACGAATCATGCGGATGACATCACGACGGCTCTGCATCAGCACATCATTCGAGGAATCACGCAGATTCCTTCGATCGGTACGTATTCACGAGCTGAAAAAGCGACGTTGATGATGGTCATCGAGCGTCACGAATTGCGGGACATTGAACGGATTTGCCGGGAAGCGGACGAGACGGTCTTCATCAACGTCGTCGCAACGGACTCGGTCGTCGGATACTTCCGAAAAGGATAATGAAAAAGGCACTTGCTCTGCAACATGCAACAAGTGCCTTTTATCTGTTTTCATGCGAGCCCGAGGACGTGTCTCAAGTAATAGGCGATCCCGTCATCTTCATTTCGCTTCGTCGTGCCGTTTGCCAGATGCTTCAGCGCGGGGATGGCATTTCCCATCGCTACACCGTGTCCAGCATACTCGATCATCTCTAAATCGTTTTCCTCATCACCGAAAGCAATGATTTGTTTAGAGTCAATACCAAGGTGATGCGCGATATGGGCAAGACCGACCGCTTTACTTGTACCTTTTCGCATCACTTCGACCATGAATTCAGGCTTCACCCATTGACGATTGAGTACCGTCTCGGCATGAATACCAGATAATTCGGAGCGGATCTCATCGACGTGTTCTCCTTTGGCATGAATCAAAAGAGAGGTTGGTTCATGCATAAGCACCTTTCGTAAATCTCCGGTCGTGACGGATAAGGCATGGTCAGTATAGAATTCGTAGATGCCAACCGGATCATATTGAAAATAGACATGATCCGTGACTTCACAGACGATGTTCTGTGTCTTCGTCTCAGCGATGGACTCTAAAATATGTTGAACGGTTTTTAATGGAATTGGATGATGCTGGACTTCAAAGTGGGTGTCTTGTGGGTGATGGACGAGACCACCGTTAAAGTTAACGATTGGTGTCGTTAAACCGAGCTGTTCGTAATATTTCCTGGCGTGACGAAACGGTCGTCCGGTTGCGATGACGACTTCGTGACCATTCGCACGCGCGCGTTGCAGCGCATTGATGTTCGTAGCGCTGATTGTCTTATCATCTTTTAAAAGAGTGCCGTCGAGATCGACAGCGATTAAGTGACGGGTCATGATGGAATCCTCCGCTTTCTTTTCGTTAATTCTACTGTAGCATATGAAGCGATTGTCCTTCTTATGAAACGATTAAGTTTTTCAAGGAAAAGAAAGCGCTTGAAAAAATTAGAGAAAAGCTGTTGCTTGGTTTAAAAAATGGTATACTACAAATCGTAGGATAACTCTATAGTACGTTATGGAAACGGAGGGGAAATCATGCGTTTTCTCGTTACATTCTTTTGGTCATTCTTACTCGTGAACACAGCTGTGTTCATCGTATCGGCAGTTGATGCAGTAACGTATAGCTTCGGATTCGCGACAGCTATGTCTGTCGTCACTTCACTTGTCGTCTTCGCACTCGATGCCGTCAATGAAGATTTAGGTCTTGGTCAAGGGACTAAGGCAGAATAAGGAAAAGCGAGATGTCGTCACATGGGCGATAGGCTCGCTTTTTGTCTTAAGGAGGAATGATCGATGATCGTCATCGAACAGGTTCTGTGGCAACAGATGCCGCAAAATATCTACATAGCAGGAAATCAGATCATCGGAATCGGTTCCTATACCATAGATGAAGCAATGATTACGCATCGGATCGATGGTCGCGGCAAACAGCTAGTTCCTGGATTCATCGATGGACACTTACATCCAATCGGTGGGGGAGGAGAAGGCGGATTTGCGACGAGAACAGCATCGCTGACCGTTCGAGACATATTCGAAGGTGGTGTCACGACGGTCGTTGGATTACTCGGAACGGATGGTTGGACACGAACGGGAATCGATCTACTGGCACATATACGAGGATATGCTGCATCTGGTATCCGCCCCTTTCTATTAAGCGGAAGTTATATGGTTCCACCGGTCTTCCTGACGCAATCGACAGGACATGATATCGTCCTCATCAATGAAGTGATCGGTATCGGGGAAATTGCCATCAACGATCATCGGTCGACACAACCGACAGCCCATGAACTCGCACGATTAGCGTCAGAAGCCCGAATTGCCGGCATGGTCAAAGGCGTGTCGGGAACGATGAACGTCCATATCGGAGACGGGAAACAAGGACTCAATCTATTACATGAAGTGATTGACACGACTGATATCCCCATCGGACAATTCCTTCCGACGCATATCAACCGGAGTGAACGGATTTTTGAAGCGGGACTCGCCTGGGCGAAACAGGGCGGACGAATCGATTTCACGACGTGTACGACGGAAAGCTTCATTGCGGAAGGCGAAATTCCGGCAGGACAGGCTGTCGCCCGTGCTTTAGCAGCAGGAATCCCACCTGAACAGATTACGATGTCGAGCGATGCTGGTGCCAGTCTTCCGGCATTTGATGATGCAGGTCGTCTAGTTCGGATTGATACAGGAAAGCCTTCTTCTCTGATACAAGCCGTGCGCGATGCAGTGGCGCATGGTGTTGCTTTTGATCAGGCAATCACGACGATCACGCGACATGTCGCGGATGCATATGGTATACCGGGCGGGCGAATAGCGGTCGGAGAACGAGCGGATCTGTTACTGATTGATGACGCTTTGCAAATCGATACGATTCTTGCGAATGGTCATGCTATAATGGTTCAGAAAAAATGGCTAATACCAGAATGACGGAGGGATAGACGTGTCAAAGAAAACAAAACGTAAAAATACGAAAAAACCGCAATCCAAGGCGAATTGGATTACAGCGGGAGTCATCGCCTTAATCGTATTGGTGGGAGGATTACTTCTTGTCTTCACGGATCGAGAAGATTCTGCATCGAAGAACGGCAATCTAACGGCTACACAAGTCGCAGATAAAGTAAAATCCGGTGATGAATTCTATACGTATTTCTATCAAACGGGTTGTTCCCACTGTGAAAAAGTAAAACCATATCTCGTCCCGCTTGGTGAAAAACAAGATATCCCATTCGAACAGATCGACCTTGCTGTCGAACAGTCGGCTTGGGATACGTTTGGTATCGAGGGTACACCGACTGTCGTTCACTTTAAGGACGGTAAGGAAGTTGGACGTGTCGCAGGTGAGCAAACGGAAGACAGCTATAAAGAGTTCTTCGCTGGAAAAGACGTAGAGGACTCAAAAGAAGAATCATCTGGTGATCTCAATGATTAAAAAATGGTTTTACTCTCGTGTGTTCGAATTAAATGGACACCCGCTTGTTGCCAAACAACTGAAACGTTTTGCGATGAGCCGTATCAGTCGTCCGTTTATCCGTCCGTTCGTTCAGGCATACGATTTAAATATGACAGAAGCGACTCGGAGCCTTGAAGAGTATTCGAGTTTACATGACGTCTTCGTTCGTCATGTCAAACGGGAAATGCGACCGATCGATCAAGCAGAAGGCGCATTCGTCAGTCCGTGTGACGGTGTGCTATCCGTCGTTGACGATTTGACGGCTGATAGCCGCTTTACCGTCAAAGGACAATCGTATACGGTATCCGAGTTACTCGGTTCCCATCATGAAGCACAGCAATATGTCGGTGGACGTGTAATGATCTTTTACTTAAGTCCGCAAAACTACCATCGTGTTCATGTACCGATGGATGGAACGGTCCGGACGAGTTATACGCTCGGTCGCGATTCGGCACCAGTAAATGAGATTGGTCTCACACATGCGCTTCGCCCATTGACTCGGAACTACCGTCGTGTGACACGCATCGTCCAAGGGAAACATGCTCTTGAACATGTCATGGTCGGTGCACTCAACGTCAACTCGATCGTTCGGACGAACGAGTCGAAGGACCTTCGTCGCGGGGATGAGTTCGGATACTTCTCATTCGGTTCGACGGTCGTCCTGATTTGTCCGAAAGATGCATTGACGTTAGACAGTCAAGCAATCGGACCAGTTTTAATGGGGCAACGCCTCGGACAATGGCATTCATGAAAGCGAGACGCCCGTTTTGGGCGTCTCCTTACGTTTAGGAGGAATGAATCATGCCGGCACTGGCATTAGCAGAAATCGGAAGTACACAGGTCCAAACCTATATCGCACTCATCATTTTTTTAGTGACCTATGGCTTCATCATCAGTGAAAAAGTAAGTCGGGCGATCGTCGCCTTGCTTGGAGCGCTCGCGATGGTCATCATCGGCATCGTGGATCTCGAGACTGCATTATTTGAATACATCGAGTGGGGAACGATCGTCTTATTGATTGGCATGATGATTCTCGTCACGATTGCCAACCAATCTGGCTTGTTCGAATACATCGCAATCCGTGCGGCGAAGACGACGAAAGGTGATCCGATCAAGGTGTTGATTCTACTGTCTGCATTGACGGCACTTGGATCTGCCTTTCTTGATAACGTCACGACGGTTCTATTGATCGTTCCAATCACGTTTTCGATTACGAAGATACTTAAGATTGCGCCGTTTCCGTTCTTGCTCGCAGAAGTATTGTTTGCAAACATCGGTGGGACGGCGACCTTGATCGGCGATCCACCGAACATCATGATTGGTGCTGCGAATCCACACTTAACGTTTAACGCCTTTTTAGTGAATCTCGCACCGATTATTCTCGTCATCACGGTTGTAACGATTGGCATTCTGTACTTCATCTTCCGCAAACAACTGCATGTCGAAGCGGAAGATCGACAGAAACTGATGGAAATCGATGAAAAGAGTTATATTGTCAGTCGCAAATTGGTCACACGGAGTAGTATCGTCCTCGTCAGTACGATTGCGTTGTTCGTGTTGCATCCGGTGCTTGATCGAATCGGACTCCATCTCGAAGCACCGGCCATCGCGATCCTTGGAGCGACGGTCCTAATGTTGCTGACGATCGAAAACGATCATCAGCTCGAAGGAATTTTTGCCCGCATCGAATGGACGACGATCTTTTTCTTCGCCGGACTGTTCGTGCTCGTCGGCGGGATTCAGGAGGCGGGTATCATTCGCTACCTTGCGGAAAAGACGATTGATCTGACAGGCGGTGATATCAAGACGACAGCAACTGCTGTGCTTTGGTTGTCCGGTATCGCCAGTGCGACGATCGATAACATCCCGTTCGTCGCGACGATGATTCCACTCATCAACGATGTGGCTGCTGGGATCGGATTGTCACCAGCAGATGCGAAAGTGGACGTGTTATGGTGGTCCCTCGCACTCGGTGCCTGTCTCGGTGGTAACGGAACATTGATTGGTGCGTCGGCGAACGTCATCGTCGCGGGTCTTGCGACACGACAAGGTGAAAAATTCACCTATATGCGCTTTTTGATTTACGGAGCACCGATCACGATCGTAACGTTGATTCTATCCCAACTCTATCTGTGGATTCGGTATTATTAAGAAAACGGAAGGTCCGCCTTCCGTTTTCTTTTGTGCGTCGCTCTTACTACCTGATTGTGCTATAATCGAACGATAAGAGCATAACTGTTTCTTAAACTTAACTATAGAGCTAGACCATTATCTGGAGGTTTTATTCTTGTTCAAACGACTTTATCCGAAACATTTCGTGGCTTCGATCTACGATATCGACCTTGAAATGCTCAAACGAAACGGTGTCAAAGCTATTTTGACCGATCTTGATAATACACTCGTCGCATGGAATATCGCAGATGCTCCAGACGAATTGGTTGCTTGGCTGGATATGGTGAATAATCAATATGGTTTCGACGTCATCATCGTATCGAACAACAATGGAGATCGCGTCAAGAAGTTCGCGGATCCGCTCGGATTGCACTACATTGCGCCTGCTCGAAAACCGCTTCCTATCGGGTTTAAACGGGCATTGACGGAATTCGGTTATCACGCGAAGGAAGTTGTCTTTTTAGGAGATCAACTCTTTACGGATGTACTCGGTGCAAACTCCGTTGGAATCGAAGTCATCCATGTTCAACCCGTCGTTAAGACGGACGGTGTCGTCACGAAATTCAATCGCCTGATGGAACGTGTCATTTTCCGCCGGATGAAACGCAAAGGAATCTATAAATTGACACAACGCGTCAAAGAAGATCCTTCTGTGCTGGAACATCCGATCGAAACACTTCGTCAGGATAAGCAACAATAACCCTGTCAGATCGGTAGATGAAAGGGAAGGCAGCAGTCGCAACATGTACGGCGAGAGGTCGGAAGTTACGCTCTTGGAGTAGCGAGCAGGGCGCTACGGTGAAAAGAGAAGGGATATCGTTCCCGCATGCGGCTCAACATAATATGATCGAAGAAATCCACTGCGCTGGTTGTGGTGTCGCCATTCAAACGGAAGACACAAAAGCACCAGGATACGCACCTAAATCTGCACTTGATCGTGAAATGGTCATTTGCCAACGTTGCTTTAAATTAAAGCACTACAATCAAATTCAAGATGTATCGTTATCGGACGATGATTTCGTTAAAATCTTAGACGGAATCGGTCAAAAAGATGCACTTGTCGTTAAAATCGTTGATATCTTCGATTTTAATGGAAGCTGGTTACCGGGATTACATCGGTTCGTCGGTAAAAACGACGTCTTACTCGTTGGGAACAAAGCCGATTTATTACCGAAGTCACTAAACCCGAATCGTCTCATGAACTGGATGCGTCAAGCATCGAAAGAACTCGGATTACGTCCAGTCGACGTTCATCTGATCAGTGCGAAAAAAGGGCACGGAGTTGATGAACTTGCTGAAAAAATCGATTATTATCGAAAAGGCCGCGACGTCTATGTCGTTGGTTGTACGAACGTCGGGAAATCGACGCTGATCAACCAAGTCATCAAACGCTTCGGTGAAGAAGATGAGGCCGTCATTACGGTCAGTCACTTCCCAGGTACGACACTTGATTTGATCGATATTCCACTCGATGATAACTGTAACCTGTATGATACACCAGGGATCATCAATCACCACCAAATGGCTCACTATGTGGATGCAAAAGACTTGAAGCTGATCACACCGAAAAAAGAGATCAAGCCACAAGTCTTCCAAATCCATCCGCAACAGACGCTTTTCTTTGGAGGTCTTGCGCGATTGGACTATATGGAAGGGAACAAGCGTTCATTCGTCATCTACATGTCGAACGAATTGAAAGTTCACCGGACGAAGCTTGAAAAGGCAGACGATCTATATGCGAACCACAACGGTGAGCTGTTGTCTCCGCCAAACGAAAAGACGCGTGAGATGCTACCGCCGCTTGTCCGTCATGAATTCAGCCTCCGCGACAACATGAAGACGGATATCGTCTTCAGTGGACTCGGGTGGGTTGCGGTTCACGGAAAAGGTGGACGTGTCGCTGCTTACGCCCCGAAAGGTGTCGCTGTATCCTTACGTGAGGCGCTCGTCTGATGCGCTTTGCCGTCATCGGTCATCCGATTGCCCATTCACTTTCACCTGAGCTGCATACAGCTTGGCTGGAAGCGGCTGGGCTTTTCGGCTGTTATGACCTCATCGATGTAACGGAGCAGCAATTGCCGCAAATCATTACGAAATTACGCATACATCAGCTAGACGGAATCAATGTGACGATTCCGCATAAAACAGCAATCATTCCGTATCTGGATCGGCTAGAGCCGGCAGCTCAAAAAGCAGGCGCCGTGAACACAGTGTACCGGCAGGATGGGCAGTTGATTGGTGCGAATACAGATGGAATCGGATTCGTCCGCGCGTTGACAGAACGTCGTCCTTCATTTCAAAAAACGCTCGTTCTTGGTGCGGGCGGTGCGGCGCGAGGTATTATTGCTGCGTTACCCGGAGATGTGACAATCACGAATCGTACAGAAGAACGTTCTAAGGCAGTTGCCGATGAATTTGGAGCAAACGTTCTACCGTGGCAAGAAACATTTGATTTAACGAGTTACGACGTCATCATCAATACGACTTCTGTCGGGATGGCTCCACATATCGAGGCACGTCCAATCGAATTGACAGAGACGCACGCCTTGATTTGTGATATTATTTATCGACCGACGCCGACCCGTCTATTGCGTGAAGCGACTGAAAAAGGTCTCGACACACTTGACGGCGTCCCGATGTTCGTCTTACAAGCGGCTGAAGCATTTGAACGCTTCACCGGACAAGCACCTGACCTCGCACTTGGCGAGCAGGTGATACGAAAGCAATTGGAGGAATTTTAATCATGTTAACAGGTAAACAAAAACGTTTTTTACGCGCGACAGCTCACGATTTAAACCCGATTTTCCAAGTCGGTAAAAATGGAGTCGGCGAAGCGATGTGTGCTGATTTGATGGATGCGCTCGAAAAACGGGAACTCTTAAAAGTACAAGTATTACAAAACTGTGCGGACGCACCGAAGGATGTTGCACAAGAACTCGTCGCAGGAACGAATGCTGAACTCGTTCAAGTCATCGGAAAAGTCATCGTTCTTTATAAAGAATCAAAAGAGAACAAGACGCTCGAATTACCACGATGAAAATCGGACTGATGGGCGGAACGTTCGATCCTCCGCATATCGGTCATCTCCTGATTGCCGAACAAGCGCAGGAACAACTCGAACTCGATGCGGTCTGGTTTTTACCGGCGAATGTGCCACCGCATAAACAACGTACTGTCACAGACGCAACCAAACGTCTACGTCTTGTTGAAGAAGCGATTGCATTGAATCCTTCCTTCTCCGTCTCAGCGATCGAGTTTGAGCGCGAAGAACCTTCCTATACGTATGATACGATTCGTGCACTCAAGCACCGGTACCCAGAGCATGAGTTTCTGTTTCTCATTGGAGCGGATTCACTCGTTAGTCTCGATACGTGGTATCAAGCCGAACAGTTATACGAGGAAGTCGTCTTTGGTGCCGTCGCTCGACCGGGCAGTCGGTATCTGATTCCGCGTGGCGCCCGTGTGAAAGCAGTCGATATGCCATTGCTAGAAATTTCTTCGACGGATATCCGGCAACGGGTCGCGCGCGGACAGAGCATTCGCTACCTTGTACCGGAAGCCGTTCGACAACGGATTGAGGAGTGGGATCTATATGCGCCTTGAAGAAGCACGTCAAATCATTGAGAACACGTTGCCTGAACGACGCTATGTGCATACATTAGGTGTCGTCGAGACAGCGCGACACTTGGCTCTCAAGTATGGAGTCAACGAAGAAGAGGCAGCGCTCGCTGCCATGCTCCATGATTATGCGAAATACCGCGATACGAATGAGATGCGTTCGATTGCCGTTGAGTTGAATCAACGTGTTTTACTCGATTATGATGACGAACTGCTTCATGCGCCAGTGGGTGCGGAGCTTGTCCGTCGAGAACTTGGTCTTGATTCAGACGTGATTTATCAGGCCATCGCAAATCACACGACGGGGGCACCCGGTATGCCGTTGCTTGATCAAATCATCTTCGTCGCGGATGCGATTGAACCGAATCGCAGTTATCCAGGTGTCGAAGCGCTTCGTGAAGTAGCGGAGCAGGATTTGACGGACGCCGTCATCGCAACACTCAGTCAAACGATTCATTTTTTATGTAAGAAACAAGCCATCATCTTTCCGCGAACGATTGAGACTTATAATGCCTTCGTCGCGGCCAAACGAAAGGGGACCGTCCTATGACAGTCGAACAAGAATTACAATTAATCGTAAATGCCATCGACGATAAACGCGCTGAAGATATCGTCGTCCTGAATATGTCTAGCATCTCACCAGTTGCCGATTATTTCGTCATCTGTGAAGGGAATTCAGAAAAACAAGTACAGGCGATTGCACGTGAACTCAAAGAAATCGCGCACGAACATAACCTGCCGATCAAACGTCTCGAAGGATTCGATGCGGCACGTTGGGTGTTAGCGGATCTTGAAAATGTCGTCGTTCATGTCTTCCACCGTGACGATCGTGATTACTATAACCTCGAAAAACTCTGGGCAGATGCTCCAAAGGTTGAAGTCGAGGTCAACTAATGGCATACGAACAGTTCGCCTACATCTATGATGAATTGATGCAAGACGTCCCGTACGATCAATGGGTCGACTGGGTCAAAGCATATGTTCCGACTGGAAGTACGATTGCTGATATCGGATGTGGAACGGGTACGGCGACGCTTGCATTAGCGGCACACTATGAAATGCTCGGGATCGATTTATCGGAAGAGATGCTAGAAGTCGCGCAAGAGAAGGCGATGGAAGAGGGATTACGCATTCAATTCTGGGCGCAAGACATGCGCGAAATCGAATTGCCGACACCTGTCGATGCTGTGACAATACTATGCGACTCCTTGAACTATCTCCGGACGGAAGAGGATGTCAAACAGACGTTTACACATGTAGCAGCAATCCTCAAAGAGGGTGGACGTCTCTTATTCGATACACATTCTCCTTACAAGATGGAAACGTTGTTCAATGGAAAGACATACGCGACACATGCCGAGCAAAGTTCGTATATCTGGTTCGCGGATCCTGGTGAAGCACCGCTTTCTGTCGTCCATGAACTGACTTTCTTCATCGAGGAAGAGGACGGTCGCTATGAGCGTGTCGATGAAACGCATCACCAACGGACATATCCTCCGGCACAATACGTGACGTGGTTACGCGAAGCAGGATTCCGTGTCCTTGCCGTCACAGGCGATTTTGGACCGGAAGCTCCTTCCGAGACAGCTGAGCGGATTTTCTTCGTTGCTGAAAAAATGTAAAAGTGATCCCATCCGTCTTCTTTAAGCGATACACGTTCGTGTTGCTTGAAGGAGACGGATTTTTTGTTCGTCAAACAGATGCTAATTCAAAGTAACGGTATGGATGTTATGACATTCATCCGACATAACACATAGTATCGTGTTGTAAAAGAGTGGTTAGTGCGTATTCCTTCGTTTCCTGAAGTCCGTAGCGACCTGTTAGAGTCGTGGGAAAAGGAGGGATTCGTCTTGACCGTTCCACGTTTGCAACAGATCGCAGGTCTCGTCGTCGTCCTGCTACTCATCGTTTTATTGTTCGTACCATTACCCTCTTGTTCGAATGAAGCGATGGTCGATCAACCGTCCTTAACGGATAAACAACAAGAGGCAAAAGCAGAGCCAGCAGAAAAGGAGCCCTCGATTCGTGACAAACTCATCATGGTCGATGTGAAAGGGGCGGTAGAAGCACCTGGACCCTATCAATTCCACCTCGGTGATCGAGTGAAGGATGCAATCGAAAAAGCAAAGACGACTGCGAAAGCGGACATTCGACAAATGAATCTTGCGGCACGTCTCATTGATGGACAGGAAGTCATCGTGCCGGTAAAAAAGACGAAAGATCAGCCGAAATCAACGAAACGCTCAAAAGCAGAGATACCAAAAGGATTGATTGATCTCAATGCGGCAACAGCGGAACAGTTGATGGAGGTTCCGGGAATCGGTCCTGCCAAAGCAGAAGCGATCTTGACCTATCGGGAGGAGAAGGGAGGATTTGCGACGTATGAATCACTCGGAGATGTGAAGGGTTTTGGG
This sequence comes from Exiguobacterium sp. ZWU0009, assembly GCF_000798935.2. NCBI lineage: Bacteria > Bacillati > Bacillota > Bacilli > Caryophanales > Exiguobacterium > Exiguobacterium sp. ZWU0009. The sequence continues at coordinate 836,889 of NZ_CP018057.1, forward strand.
GAAAAGACGTTAGAGTCGCTTAAATCCTACCTGATCGTCTACTGATGCCGCTATATGCCCTGTTTGTGCTCTTACTCGTTGTTGCCATTAAAGAATCAATCTGGTGGTTAGTAACGTTGATGTTGTTTGCTGTCATGAAATCATGGTCTTTTTCAATCGGTCGTCTCTTCTGTTTGCTCATTCTGAGTTGCCTTTTCATCGGAATGGGTCATCTGTCACCTGAACCGCATGACGTCTCGTCTGTTGACATTTTATCAGGTAAGCGTAATGGGGATCGAATTCGCTATGAGGCAGAGAGCAACGATCAATCGGTTCTGTTGACGGCGACGATTGCAGAAGAAGAGACAGGATACGAACGAATCGGGTACTCCTGTCGTGTCAATACGGAGCCGCTCGACGTCCGGCAACAATCGAATGCGGGAGGTTTTGACGAACAGCAATTCATGCATACACATCGTTACGCTGGAAAGTGGGAAGTCCGTTCATTTGATTCCTGTCATCCGACACCTGGGTATGCGGCAGAAGGAAGACGGGTACGTGAAGCATGGTTGAAACGGATTGAAGAATTGCTACCAGAAAAGCAAGCCTTCTACGTCGAAGCGCTCGTGTTTGGTGAGGATCGACTAATGGATCAAGTGACGCTCGAACGGTTTAAGAAATTCGGCTTATTACATGCAATCGTCATCTCAGGATCACATATCGCTTTTTTAGTATTTAGTCTGCTGTATGTCTTACGAAAAATCAGAATGACCAAAGAAAAACGACTTGATATCGTTCTTATCTTACTGCCGATTTACGGATGGTTGACGGAGTGGAGTCCACCAGTCACACGAGCTGTTCTTGTCGCGATCATTCTGTTGCTCGGTCGTCGTTTCCATAAACCGTTAGATCCGGTGGAGGTCATTGCGGGGGTCGCAGCTTTTCAATTGGCGATTCAACCAACTGTCATTTACGATATCGGATTCCAATTGACGGTCGGACTGACGCTGTTTCTTGTGCTGTCGAGACGACTCATGGGTTCGGTTCGTCGTCCTTGGAACTGGCTGCTCATCAGTGCTTGGGCACAGTTTGGAACACTCCTCTTTTTGCAAGGTATTGAACAGACGACTGTTTCAATTTGGTCGCCGTTATTGAACCTATTGATTGGTAGCTGGATTGAATGGGTGATTCTTCCGGGATCGTTCATTCTTGCGACACTTCCGTTCTTACCGATTCGTTCAACGTTTCAGATCGCGCATCAGTACGCGATTCAATGGATGGATCAAGCGTTACGACTGGCGGAGGATCTACCATTGGCGATGGTTGCCGTTCCAGCATTTTCTCCTATCGTCTTGACGATCGTCATTGTCGGAACGGGGATCGCTTGGTTCATTGCTGAGCGGAGATGGTGGGGGCATGCTCTCCCGTTGATCCTTTTACTTGCGGCATGGGGCTACACGGAGTGGCGCGCACCCGAACAAATCACTTTTTTAGATGTCGGGCAAGGCGATAGTATCGTGCTTGAGAAAGCAGGAGAGACATTCGTCGTGGATACGGGTGGCGTTTATCAACAAACGACGCATCCACTGCTTCGTCCGTTTGATCCAGGTAGTCATATCGTCGCGCCCTTTTTATTCACACGAGGAGAAGCAGAAATCGACGGTCTCATCGTGACACATGCTGATCACGATCACGTCGGTGGACTTCTAGGTGTACTGCGTCAAGTTCGCGTGAAAACCATTTATTTAGGTGCGTATGACAACACGGATGAGAAACGAAACGATTTGATTCGTTCCATCGAAGCAACTGGGACGCGTGTTGAGTTCGTTCAAAAGGGACAAACGATTCGTCCTTGGTTGCAGGTCCTTGCACCGACTGGACGAGAGGAAGAAGAGAACGATCGGTCTATCATATTACTTGCACAGATCGCCAAGCAACGTGTTTTGTTGACGGGCGACGCTGGTTTAGCAATCGAGGACGAGTTAACGATTGATCCGATCGATATTCTAAAAGCAGGTCATCATGGTTCGAATACGTCGACCGGTGAAGAACTCTTGCGGAAGACGAATCCGAAAATTGTCATCTTGTCAGTCGGACGGAAAAATCGATACGGGCATCCGCATCCGGACGTGCTTGAGCGAATCGGAACAGATCGAATCGTCTTTCGAACGGATGAGGACGGGAGTGTAACTTGTTCTTCAGCGGGCTGTGAACCTATGATAAAATAAAAAAACAGCAACCCCCCAAGGTTGCTGTTTTACTGATTATAGACTTAAGAACTTAATTGCGACACCGATGATGAACAAGACTGCGAAGAAGCCGAATGATGCACCAAAACCAACGGCAGAGTCGAGCGCATCGTTGCGTTTTGATTGAATATCGTTCTCGAACGCGTTTTCACTTGGTGGGCGTACTGAATGTGCCATGCTGCATTCCCCCTTAATAGATTCCGCTTCTAGTATAGCGGAATAAAAGAGGATTATCTATGATGAAGTTAAGAACAAACTGTGAAATGTGGTGGGAATGATGAAAACTCCTTGGCTCGTCAACGGAAAATTAGCGAATTTATACTTATTATATGGAACAGAACGACACCTGTTAGAAGAATGGGAACGGGAAATCGTAAAAGCGGCTCTTCCGGACGGAGAACGCTTTGATTATATGAAAATCGATTTGAACGACCAACCGCTTGATGCAGTACTCGATGAGGCGGAGACAGTACCCTTTTTAAGTGACTATCGCGTCGTCGTTGCAAAACCTGCAACGTTTCTGACAGGGGCAAAAGATAAAAAACAACATAACCTCGAACGGTTAGCAGATTATATCCTACAACCGGCGGACTACGCAGTCGTTGTCTTGATTGTCGAAGCAGAAAAGCTCGATGAACGAAAAACCGTCGTCAAACGATTGAAGGAGCGCGCGACGGTGTTAGAAGCGAAGAAACCGACGACTGAAGAGTTGTTCCGCTTCGTCCTGGATGCCGTCAATGATAAAGGCTACCGGATGGAACGCCCGGCAATCGAGCGGCTTATTTTCTTGACTGCTGAGATGTGGGGGACATTAGCGCACGAACTTGAGAAGTTGATGTTGTTTGCAGGAGATCGACCAACGATCGAAATCGAGGATGTCGATTTGCTTGTTCCGCGGACATTAGAGGACAACGTCTTTCAATTAACGGACTACTTGATGAAGCGTCAACTCGAACCAGCAATTCGCTTGATTCGCGACCTTGAAAAACAAGGACAAGAAGTGTTGGCCCTTCTTGGACTGATGGCACGCCAATACCGGATGATGCTGCTGTCGAAACGATTAGCAGAACAAGGATACGGAGAACGACAAATCGCATCAAAAGTCGGGGCTCATCCATATGCGATCAAATTGGCATTACAGTCTGCCAAACGGTTTACGTTTGCACAGCTCGAACAAGCACTCATCGCCATCACGACGACAGATGAAGGCATGAAGACGGGGCGCGGCGATAAGAAGATTCTATTCGATGCGTTGATCGTTCGCTTAGCGACGCTATAAGAGGAGGAAAATGATGATGGAAGTCCAAATCATTACAGCAGAAGAAGTCATCCCATTACGGCATGACGTATTGCGCCCGCATCAACCACGCGAAGCGTGTATCTACCCAGACGATGCCTTGCCATCGACGTTTCATCTCGGCGGGATAAAAGGACAACAAATCGTCGCAATCGGTAGCTTTTCGGAACAATCGCATGTACAAGCGCCAGGAGCGACATATCAGCTTCGCGGCATGGCATCGAGTGAAGATGTGCGTGGTGAAGGCTATGGTCGGGCGCTGATTGAAGAAGCCCGTCGTCTCTTGAAAGAACGACAAGTGACAGCTTGGTGGTGTAACGCCCGCGTCACGGCACTTCCTTTTTATGAGCGTCTCGGACTTGAACGTGTCGGAGAACCCTTCCTTATTGAAGGGATCGGTCTTCACTATGTCATGATCGACCGTCTAGACGACAAATGAAACAACAAATGGCGGACGAAGGAATCGTTTCACACGAGTCCTTCGTCCGCCATTTTAGATCATATAAAAAATCGCCACTGGAGATAACTCCTAGTGGCGACCCATCACCGTATTCTTCGGAAAGAATTAAAGTGCGTTTACGAGTTTAGCGAGACGTGATTTGTCACGACCAGCTTTGTTGCTGTGGATGAGACCTTTAGCAGCAGCTTTGTCGATTTTTTTAGAAGCTGTAGCGAAAGCAAGGACCGCTTGGTCTTTGTTACCTTCAGCTGCGAAAGTTTCGACTGCTTTAATCGCTGAACGCATTGCCGATTTACGTTGTACGTTAGCGACGCGGCGTTTTTCAGCTGTTTTAACGCGTTTGATTGCTGATTTAATGTTAGCCATGGATGATTCACCTCCAATAAAACTCATTCGAGATTTATATTCGCATATCTGCAGTTATCGTTCAACAGAACAAACACAATTGTAGCAAACGTTTTTCTTAAAAGCAATACGACGTCTAGGGAATCTTCACATTTTGTTTTTCGGGTAAAACAAAACGAGATAGTACAGTGAAGCGCTTTTTGGTATAATGAACCGTATGTACGTTTGAAAATAAGGTAAGGTGACTCTAAACATGACGAATGAAGACCGTTTAAAGCGGCAGAAGAGTATTCGTAACTTCTCGATCATTGCCCATATCGATCACGGGAAGTCGACACTCGCTGACCGGATTTTAGAAAAAACTGGCGCGCTGACATCGCGCGAAATGAAAGACCAGACACTTGATGCCATGGATCTCGAACGTGAGCGTGGAATCACGATTAAACTGAATGCTGTTCAATTGAAGTATACAGCAAAAGATGGGGAAGACTACATTCTTCATCTCATTGATACACCGGGACACGTCGACTTCACATATGAAGTCTCGCGTTCACTTGCAGCTTGTGAAGGAGCTGTCCTCGTCGTCGATGCGGCGCAAGGAATCGAAGCGCAGACGCTTGCGAACGTTTACTTAGCACTCGACAACGATCTCGAAATCCTTCCGATCATCAACAAAATCGATTTACCTTCTGCGGACGTCGAGCGCGTCCGTCAAGAAATCGAAGATGTCATCGGACTTGATGCGTCTGAAGCCGTTCCGACTTCTGCGAAGGCAGGGATCGGCATTGAAGAAATTCTCGAACAAATCGTCGAGAAAGTACCAGCGCCGACGGGTGATCCGTCTGCACCGCTTGAAGCATTGATTTTCGACTCGTACTATGATGCTTATCGTGGTGTCGTTGCATCAATCCGAGTCGTCAACGGAACAGTTAAGGTTGGCGATAAGATTCGGATGATGTCGACAGGTAAGGATTTTGAAGTTCTGGAACTTGCCGTCGCGACGCCAAAACCATTACGTCAGCAAGAATTGACGGTCGGTGATGTTGGGACGTTGTCTGCGTCGATCAAAACGGTCGGCGATGTACGTGTCGGGGATACGATCACGCTCGCAAAACAGCCGGCTGCTGAAGCACTACCAGGATACCGGAAGATGAATCCGATGGTGTACTGTGGACTCTATCCAATCGATGCTGCGAAATACAACGATTTACGAGAAGCGCTTGAAAAATTACAACTCAGTGACGCGGCGCTTGAGTTCGAACCAGAGACATCACAAGCACTCGGATTCGGATTCCGTTGTGGATTCCTCGGAATGCTCCACATGGAGATCATCCAGGAGCGGATCGAACGAGAGTTCAACATCGATATGATCACGACGGCACCGTCGGTTATCTACCACGTGACGACGACAGCGGGTGAAGTCTTGCACGTCGATAATCCATCGAAGATGCCGGATCAGCAAAAAGTCGAATTCATCGAAGAGCCGTTCGTTAAGGCTGCTGTCATGACACCGAATGATTACGTTGGTGCCATCATGGAGTTGTGCCAGAAGAAGCGCGGAACATTCGTCGATATGCAATACATCGATACGACACGTGTCAAAATCACGTATGAGTTGCCGTTATCTGAGATCGTCTACGACTTCTTCGATCAGTTGAAATCGAGTACGAAAGGGTATGCGTCACTTGATTATGAATTGATCGGCTACCAACAGTCGCGTCTCGTCAAGATGGACATCCTCCTCAATAACGAAAACGTCGATGCGCTCAGCTTCATCGTTCACCGTGACTTTGCATACGAACGCGGGAAAGTCATCGTTGATAAGTTGAAGGAATTGATTCCACGGATGCAGTTCGAAGTACCGATTCAGGCTGCTGTCGGAACGAAGATTGTCGCGCGTTCGACGATCAAGGCATTACGGAAGAACGTTCTTGCGAAATGTTACGGGGGAGATATCTCTCGGAAACGTAAGTTGCTCGAGAAGCAAAAAGAAGGTAAGAAACGCATGAAGATGGTAGGCTCAGTAGAGGTACCGCAAGAAGCCTTCATGTCCGTTCTATCCATGGACGAAGATTAAACAGGTGGGGGGCGCTTGCGTCCCCTTTTTGGTTTTTATAGAGAAAGGATGAGGCGAAATGGGAATACGCGCCGCATATGTCCACATCCCTTTTTGTGAACATATTTGTTATTACTGTGATTTCAATAAAGTCTTTTTAAAGAATCAGCCCGTCGATGAATACCTCGATGCACTCGAACGAGAAATCGAACTGACGCTGAAACAATATCCGACGGATCATCTCGAGACGATCTTCATCGGGGGCGGCACACCGACCGCTTTGAATGAACCACAGATGCAACGGCTGATGGAAATCGTCCAGAAGCACTTGTTGCCACTGACAGGTGATGATTTAGAGTATACGGTCGAGTCGAACCCGGACGGTGTATCGGAAGAGAAGCTCGATATCATGAAGGCGGGTGGTGTCAATCGCGTCAGTTTCGGTGTCCAGTCGTTTGACGACGGGTTGCTCGAACGCATCGGTCGGACGCACCGCGAAGCGAAAGTCGCGCAGACGCTCGATGCCGCAGCGAAACGGTTTGACAATATCTCGGTCGACTTGATGTTCGGATTACCGAACCAAACGCTCGATCAGGTCCGCTACGACGTCACGCGGGCACTTCAATTGCCGATCACGCATATCTCATCCTATTCATTGATTTTGGAACCGCACACGGTCTTTGCGATTCAGGAGCGAAAAGGAAAATTACCACTTCCGACGCAAGATCTCGAGGCGGAGATGTATCAAGTGATGATCGACACGATTGAAGCAGGCGGATATGCGCAGTATGAGATCTCGAACTTCGCGGAAGCTGGAAAAGAGAGCCGGCATAATCGTGTCTATTGGGAAAACGATGAGTACTACGGATTCGGTGCAGGCTCACACAGCTACATCAATCAGACACGTCGTGCGAATATCGCACCGATTCCGCACTATATCAAGGCGGAAGGGTTACCGGTTCGCAAAGAGACACCACTGACGAACGTCGAGCGGATGGAAGAAGAGATGTTCCTTGGACTTCGAATGAAGGATGGCGTATCACTCGAACGATTCCGGACGAAATATGGAGTAGCGTTTGAAGATGTGTTTGGTGACGTCATGAAACGGTTGTTACCAAACGGTCTCGTCGAACAAACGGAGACACATATCCGTTTGACGCCAGCCGGGGTTCCGCTAGCGAACGAAGTCTTCGCAGAGTTCATCGGTGAAGCGCAGGTTCAATGAGTTTTAAATAAATGAAAAGAAGCGGTGTTTCCTTAAAAGAGGAATACCGCTTCTTTTCATTTTTTTGATTTCCTTAAAAAATAGGCAGTCGTTCCGATGACCGCGATGAACAGCCAGACAAAGACTCCTGCCATTGCCAATAATTCAATCATCCGATTCATCCTTTCCGTTCTTTGTTTCACTGTATCGCAGAATGGGAAACTGTTCAAAGGGTCACGCAATTCGGTTGACATCGGACGGACAATTCCTTATAGTAAAAGATGTAATTAGCACTCGTTAAAAGTGAGTGCTAACAAAATAAGGTGGTGAAGAAGGTGCTGACGGATCGTCAATTGTTGATTTTACGTGCAATCGTCGATGATTACATCAAGACTGCTCAACCCGTCGGCTCACGGACGCTCTCCAAGCGAGACGACGTGACGTTCAGTTCCGCGACCATTCGTAACGAGATGGCGGACCTCGAAGAGATGGGTCTGATTGAAAAGCCACACACTTCCGCAGGACGGATTCCTTCCGAACTCGGATATCGTTTTTATGTCGACCATCTGATTCGTCCGGAAAGCATCACACCAAAAGAAGCACAGGCATTGAAATCACTCTTTGCCCATTCCGTGAATGAGAATGATCGGTTGATTCGGCACACAGCAGACCTGTTGAGCGATTTAACCCATTACACGACGCTTGTACTTGGACCAAAAGAAGACGGACAACGCCTGCATCATTTAGAATTGATTCCACTTGCCGAGGGTCGTGTCGTCATCGTTCTCGTCACGGAGACGGGGCATGTCGAACACAAGACATTGCAATTGAATCAAGCGTTGTCCCAAGAAGCAGCGAGCCGCCTGATGGAACGTCTGAATCAGACGTTACGCGGTACGCCGCTCTCAGCCTTACGCAGTCGCCTGCTTGAGGAAATCCGTCGCTTCCGTTCAGAGCATTCTGAACAGACGGTATTGCTCTCGAAGGCACTTGATCTCGTCTTGACGGATCAAGAGGAGCGCCCGTTCATCTATCTGGGCGGGAAAGCCAACATGTTCGATCAGCCCGAATTTCAGGACGTTGCCAAACTACGACCTGTTCTCGAGTTGATCGAACAGCAAGAAGCCGTTCTCGATTTCCTCCGACCGAATCTCGATAATCAAATCTTGATCACGATCGGGAGTGAGAACAATGTGGATGCATTAAAAGATTGTAGCGTCATCCGGGCCCATTATTCGGTCGACGGTGTCTCGATCGGGACACTCGCCTTGATCGGACCGAAACGGATGGATTACAACCGGGGAATCAACTCGATCATCCATCTACTTCAAGCATTCCAAACCGAATTGCATAAGAACAATTTGGATTGAATATAGAAAGGGGCTCGATTCAGAGTGGAAGAAAAAGAACAGAATCAAAACCTCCAACAAGAAGAAAACGTGACAGAGCCGACTGAAACCGTCGAAGTCACAGAAGAAGAAGTCATCCAAGCGGATCTCGTCGAAGACGAGAAACCAGACTTCGAAGCACAACTCGCAGAAGCAAAAGCTTCAGAGTTACGCCTCCGTGCGGACTTTGAGAACTTCAAACGTCGCAACCGTGTCGAAGCGGAGAACCGCGCGAAGTATTCTTCACAAGCGATCGTCGAAAAGCTATTGCCGCTCGTCGATAACTTGGACCGTGCGCTCCAAATCGAGACAGAAAACGATGAGACGAAATCCGTCTTGACGGGTGTCGAGATGGTAAAACGTCAACTCGTTGAAACGCTTCAAAATGAAGGCGTCGTCGAGATTCCAGCTGTCGGTGAAGCGTTCGATCCGAACTTACACCAAGCAGTCGTTCAAGAAGCGAGCGAAGAACACGAATCAGGTATCGTCATCGCTGAATTCCAAAAAGGGTACAAATTGCACGATCGTGTGATTCGTCCGAGTATGGTCAAAGTAGCTGAGTAATCAGCTTGCACTTTATTATTCCAATCATTGAAAGCGAGGAAATAGATCATGGCAAAAATCATTGGTATTGACTTAGGTACAACGAACTCATGTGTCGCAGTAATGGAAGGTGGCGAACCGGTCGTCATCGCTAACGCAGAAGGAAACCGTACGACACCATCTGTCGTCGCATTCAAAAACGGTGAGCGCCAAGTAGGGGAAGTCGCAAAACGTCAAGCGATCACGAACCCGAACACGATCATGTCGATCAAGCGTCATATGGGTACGGACTATAAAGTAGAAGTCGAAGGCAAAGACTACACACCACAAGAAGTCTCTGCAATCATTCTTCAAAAATTAAAAGCACAAGCAGAAGACTACCTCGGTGAAAAAGTCACAGAAGCTGTCATCACAGTACCAGCTTACTTCAACGATGCAGAACGCCAAGCGACAAAAGACGCTGGTACGATTGCTGGTCTTGACGTAAAACGGATCATCAACGAGCCTACAGCGGCAGCACTCGCATACGGTCTCGAAAAAGGCGAAGACCACACGATCCTCATCTATGACCTTGGTGGCGGTACGTTCGACGTGTCGATCCTTGAACTCGGTGACGGTGTCTTTGAAGTTGTTTCAACTGCTGGTGATAGCCGTCTCGGTGGAGATGATTTCGACCAAAAAATCATCGATCATCTCGTAGCAGAATTCAAAAAAGAAAACGGCATCGATCTTGCTCAAGATAAGATGGCGCTTCAACGTTTAAAAGATGCAGCTGAAAAAGCGAAAAAAGACCTTTCAGGTGTTTCTTCAACACAAATCAGCCTTCCGTTCATCACAGCTGGCGCATCAGGTCCACTTCACTTGGAAATGACGCTTTCACGCGCGAAATTCGACGATCTCACAGCAGATCTCGTTGAACGTACGATGGAACCAACACGCCGTGCTATGAACGATGCAGGTCTGACACCAGACAAAATCGACAAAATCATCCTCGTTGGTGGTTCGACTCGTATTCCTGCAGTTCAAAAAGCAATCCAAGACTTCACTGGTAAAGAATCGTTCAAAGGGGTTAACCCGGATGAAGTCGTTGCCCTCGGTGCAGCGGTTCAAGGTGGCGTATTGACAGGAGACGTCAAAGACGTCGTTCTTCTCGACGTAACTCCACTCTCACTCGGTATCGAGACAATGGGTGGCGTGATGACGAAATTGATCGATCGTAACACAACGATCCCGACTTCAAAATCACAAGTCTTCTCAACTGCAGCAGACAGCCAACCAGCTGTTGACATCCACGTCCTCCAAGGGGAACGTCCGATGGCAGCAGATAACAAAACACTTGGTCGCTTCCAATTGACGGACATTCCACCAGCACCACGTGGCGTGCCACAAATCGAAGTTAAATTCGACATCGATGCGAACGGTATCGTTAACGTTTCTGCGAAAGATCTCGGAACGAACAAAGAACAGTCGATCACGATCCAATCATCAAGCGGTTTGACTGAAGCGGACATCGAGCAAATGGTCAAAGATGCAGAAGCAAACGCGGATGCTGATAACAAGCGTAAAGAAGAAGTCGAATTACGCAACGAAGCAGACCAACTCGTCTTCGCGACAGATAAAGCAATCAAAGACCTCGGTGAGCAAGTCGCTGACGCTGATAAAGAAAAAGCAGAAGCTGCAAAAGAAAAAGTAACAAAAGCTCTCGAAGGAACAGACATCGAAGCAATCCGTTCTGCAAAAGACGAATTGTCGACAGTTGTTCAAGAGTTGACACAAAAAGTCTACGAGAACATGGCACAGCAACAAGCTGGCGCTGAAGGCGCACAAGCTGGTAGCCAAGACGATAACGTCATGGACGCTGAGTTCGAAGAAGTCGACGAGAAAGACAACAAGTAATTCATCCGACCGATTTTTCGGGCGCTAGAGAGAGCCAAAGCGTATCCGCGCTTTGGCTCTTTCCATGTCGCACGAAGTTCGGTAAAATCAAACAGTATGAAATGAATCGGAATAGAGAGAGGAAGACTGCACGTGGAAAAACGCGATTATTATGAAGTACTAGGCGTCGCGCGCGATGCCTCATCAGCGGAAATCAAACGCGCGTACCGTAAGCTTGCCCGGACGTACCACCCAGACGTCAATAAGGAAGCCGATGCGGATGCAAAATTTAAGGAACTATCGGAAGCGTATGAAGTGTTATCCGATGACAATAAACGAGCACGTTACGATCAATTCGGTCACCAAGATCCATCACAAGGTGGCGGTGGATTCAGTGGAGCAGAAGGATTCGGCGATATCTTTGACATGTTCTTCGGTGGCGGACGTCGTCAAGATCCAAACGCACCACGTAAAGGACAGGATTTACAATACGTCGAGGAAATCGACTTCATGGAATCGGTCACAGGCGTCGAGAAGACGATCACGATTCCAGTCGAAGAAGATTGCGGTACTTGTCATGGTTCAGGTGCTAAACCAGGAACACATCCGGAAACATGTAAACGATGCGGTGGTTCGGGGCATATCAACGTCGAACAAAACACGATGTTCGGTCGTGTCGTCAACCAAACGACATGTTCGACATGTCATGGCCGTGGACAAATCGTCAAGGAGCCATGTGAAACATGTCGTGGAGCCGGTCGCGTTCGTAAAAACAAAGATGTCCGTGTCAAAATTCCAGCAGGGATCGACAATGGGCAACAAATCCGCTTAGCAGGAAAAGGGGAAGCCGGTGTCAACGGTGGACCAGCGGGTGACTTGTATGTCGTCGTTCGTGTCGCAGCACATGAATTGTTCGAACGTGTCGACGATCATATCGTCATGGATATGCCACTGACATTCGCGCAAGCAACACTTGGCGATGAGATCGAAGTGCCAACTGTTCACGGTAAGGTCAGTCTGAAGATTCCAGCCGGAACACAGACAGGATCACGATTCCGTCTCCGCGGAAAAGGGATGCCGAACGTTCGGTCCGGTCACCATGGCGACCAGTACGTCAATGTCGTCGTCATTACACCGAAGAATCTGACGGAACGTCAAAAAGAACTCTTACGGGAATTCAATGAAATTAGCGATGAAAAAGGTGTCGAAGAGCAACACGAAGGTGTCTTCAGCCGGATCAAGACATTCTTTACAGGGTGATCACTACAGAGGAGCGTGACAAGAAATGAAATGGTCAGAGATCTGTGTCCATACGACACAAGAAGCCATCGAAGCAGTTTCAAACATCTTACATGAAGCGGGAGCAAGCGGAGTCGTCATCGAGGACGTCGAAGATTTCGAGATGATGTCCCACCGCGAAGATAACTTCGGTGAAATTTGGGATGAGACGAAACGAGACGAGTATCCGACACAAGGTGTACTCGTGAAGGCGTATCTTGCAGAAAGCAGCGATTTGACGGACACGATCAAAGGCATCGAACATGATATCCAGCAGTTGACGAACTTCGGTTTGTCGATTGGCACGGGTGCTGTCACGCTGACTCAAGTAGATGAAGAAGATTGGGCTCATTCATGGAAACAATTCTATAAGCCGGTCAAAATTAGTCGCCATCTGACCGTCGTCCCAATGTGGGAAGATTATACACCACAACCGGATGAAAAAATCATCGAGCTCGATCCAGGTATGGCATTCGGAACGGGAACACACCCGACGACGGTCCTCTGTATTCAAGCGATTGAGAACTACTTGCAAGAGCAAGACCGTGTCGTCGATGTCGGAACGGGATCCGGTGTCCTAGCGATTGCAGCTGCGAAGCTTGGGGCAAAGGATGTCTTTGCACTCGATTTAGACGAAGTCGCTGTCAAATCAGCGACGGAAAACGTCGCTTTGAACGAAGTCAGTGAGCAGATCACGGTCCGTCAAGGCGACTTGATGAAGGAATTGAGTGAGCCGGTCGAGTTGATCGTCGCGAACATCTTAGCGGAAGTCATCCTTCTCTTCGTCAAGGATGCTTATACATTGACGTTACCAGGCGGTCATTTCATCGCTTCCGGTATCATCAGTCAGAAGAAGGATATGGTCGTACAAGCGATGCAAGAAGCAGGTTTCACAATCGTCGAGACGACGAAGCTTGAGGACTGGGTCGCGATCATCGCGAAACGGGAGGCGTAAACGCATGCAACGGTATTTCGTCGAGCCCTCGATGCGTCAGGGAGATGTGTTTCATCTCCCGAAAGACGACGCACACCATATGAAAAACGTCATGCGGATGGAAGTCGGCGGAGAGATTCTCGTACTCGACGGGACAGGTCTTTACCGGTGCCGCCTGGAAGCACTCGATAAACAAGTGGCTTCTGCCCGGATCGAAGAGACGCTACCGATTGAGACGGAGTTACCGATTCGTGTGACGATCGCCCATGGATTGCCAAAAGGCGATAAAATCGAACTCGTTGCCCAAAAAGCAACGGAACTCGGGATCCATCATCTACGGATTTTCGAAGCCGACCGTTCCGTCTCGAAATGGGATCAAAAGAAGGTTCCGAAAAAGATTGAACGACTCGAAAAAATCGTCAAGGAAGCAGCGGAACAATCGTACCGTGCCCACTTGCCGATAGTCGACTTCGTGGCGTATGATGAAGTCTTACAGGATGCATCGAACTACACGGCTTGTCTGGTTGCCTATGAAGAATCAGCGAAACAAGGGGAGGCCTCCGTCCTCGCTACGACGCTTGCTGGATTGCAAGAGGGCGATTCCCTTCTTGTCGTCATCGGACCTGAAGGTGGGTTCGCTGAAGCAGAAATCGCACGTTTGACGGAGGCTGGTTTTAAAAAAGCCGCTCTAGGGCGCCGCATCTTACGGACGGAAACGGCACCATTTTATGTCCTTTCCGCCGTCTCGTATCATTTTGAATTGAAAGGGTGAACGAAATGGCAACTGTTGCCTTTCAAACGCTTGGCTGTAAAGTCAACCATTACGAAACAGAAGCTGTCTGGCAACTGTTTAAGGACGCTGGCTACGCACGCGTTGATTTTGCTGATCATGCGGACGTGTATGTCGTCAATACATGTACGGTCACGAATACCGGAGATAAGAAAAGTCGCCAAGTCATCCGACGGGCGATTCGCCAAAATCCGGATAGTGTCATCTGCGTAACGGGCTGTTATGCCCAAACGTCTCCTGCTGAGATCATGGCGATTCCTGGCGTCGATGTCGTCGTCGGAACGCAAGATCGGCATAAAATGATTGGATACATCGAACAATTCCGAGAAGAGCGCATGCCAATCAATGCGGTCGGAAACATCATGAAAGCAAAAGTCTATGAAGAACTAGATGTACCGGCCTTTACGGACCGGACACGGGCTTCGCTGAAAATTCAGGAAGGTTGTAACAACTTCTGTACGTTCTGTATCATCCCATGGGCGCGTGGTCTCATGCGGTCTCGTCAACCAGAAGATGTCTTGAAGCAAGCACAACAGCTCGTTGATGCGGGTTACAAAGAAATCGTCTTGACGGGAATCCATACAGGTGGATACGGAGAAGACTTGAAAGACTACAACTTAGCAAAATTACTTAAAGCACTCGAATCTGTCAATGGACTTGAACGCTTACGCATTTCGTCGATTGAAGCGAGTCAAATCACGGACGAGGTACTTGATGTCCTGAAGGATTCGCCGATCGTCGTTCGTCACTTGCACGTTCCGATCCAGTCGGCATCGGATACGGTCCTTCGCCGGATGCGCCGGAAGTATACGATGGCAGAATTCGGAGAACGGATCACGCGTCTGAAGGAAGTCCTTCCTGACTGTGCGATCACATCGGATGTCATCGTTGGTTTCCCAGGTGAGACGGAAGAAGAGTTCATGGAAACGTTCAACTTCATCAATGACCATAAGTTCAGTGAGTTGCATGTCTTCCCGTACTCGAAACGGACGGGAACACCAGCTGCGATGATGGAGGATCAAGTCGAGGAATCGATCAAAGAAGAACGCGTCGCGCGTTTGATCGCTTTATCGGATCAACTCGCGAAGGAATATGCTTCGAAATACGAAGGAGAACTGCTTGAGATCATTCCGGAAGAATTCTCGGAGGAAGCAGGCGGTCGTCTCGTCGGTTATACGGATAACTATTTGCGTGTCGCAATCGAAGGCGATGAGTCAATGATCGGTCAACTCGTTCGTGTCAAAATCACGAAAGCCGGTTATCCGATGAATCACGGTCAATTCGTTCGAATCATGCAGACATTAAAAGGCGCTGCGGTCTAATGATTCGTAAAAGCGATCTTGATATACGCATATAAGAAAACAGCCTCGAAATAGGGGCTGTTTTCTTACGTTACTATATAAGGTGCTTTAGATTTTTAAAACAACTTGTAATCGATTCATTTTAGAAAATGATTTTATGTTATGGTTTTTATAAGTAGATGATTACCAGAAATAAAGCCTTGTAACAGTGGCATATTACTTCACATACAAAGGAATTTTCCAAAATGAAAACAAACGGATTATCAGTTCTATCAGTCACCTTAACAGTATTGATGTTCATCGTTTTATTTAATCAAGATGCAGTTGCGCATAGTTCAATCATTCTGGTCGTGCTAATAATAAGTATTACTTGTTTGACGTTTTTAAACATAGATAAGAAAAAACAATGAATCAATCATTGCATTGAAGACTAAGGACGACATGCATTGCTTTTCTTACTTAGAGAAGCATCGCATGTTATTTTGTTTTCATTTCAGGAATGCGCTACACTGAATACAGTTCAATTAAGGAAAGAGGATATCATTCATGCGAATCAACAAATTCATTAGTGAAACGGGCTTTTGCTCAAGGCGTGCTGCCGATAAATTAGTCGACGCAGGTCGTGTGACAATCAACGGTCTGACGGCAGAACTCGGCTCGCAAGCTGAAGAGACGGACGTCGTCGAAATCGACGGTCAACCACTCCAAACGAAACCAAAACCTGTCTACATCGTCTTAAATAAACCAGTCGGCATCACATGTACGACGGAGCTTGATATCGAAGGAAACATCATCGATTTCGTCAACCATCCGAAGCGGATTTTCCCGATTGGTCGTCTCGATAAGGATTCAGACGGTTTGATTCTGTTGACGAATGACGGTGATGTTGTCAACCGGATCTTACGAGCGGAAAACAATCACGACAAGGAATATATCGTGACCGTCGACGCACCGATTACGGATACGTTCATTCAAGGCATGGCGAGTGGAGTCGACATTCTCGGTACGACGACGAAAGAATGTATCGTTGAGCCGCTCGAGACACGGACGTTCCGGATCATTTTGACACAAGGGTTAAATCGTCAGATTCGCCGTATGTGTAAAGAGTTCGGCTATCGGGTCAAACGCCTGCAACGCGTCCGAATTATGAACATCGAGCTCGGTGATTTACCGATCGGTTCTTGGCGTGATTTGACGGAAGCGGAATTACGCGAATTGTTTACGACGCTTGACGGGCAATAAGGTTCAATGAAAGTCGCCATTGGCGGCTTTCTTCATACATAAGGGGGATGACCGTGGATAAACGGGGTATGAGTGCGACATTCGTCGCCTACGTAATTGGTGGACTATTACCGATCTACAAAGTATTTGCAACTGGTATTCCAGCATGGACGGTCGTTTCAATTCGGATATTGAGTGCGTTCATCTTCGTGACGTTATTACTGCGACTGACGAAGAAATTCCGATTCGTTCGTCAACTGTGGCAAAACAAACGCCAGCGCTATACCGTGCTTGCAGCAGGGCTTGTACTAGGTGGAAATTGGTCGCTCTATCTGTACGCCATCGGGGAAGGCTATATCGTTGAGTCGTCACTCGGGTATTACATCAATCCGCTCGTCAGCGTCTTGTTCGGTTTGATCTTTTTTAAGGAACGTCTGACGCGTCCGCAAATCATCGCCATCTTATCAGCGATCATCGGTGTGATGATTCTAACGCTCGGTTATGGTCAATTTCCGATCATCGCCTTCTCACTTGCCGTCTCGTTTGCTTTTTACGGTGTACTGAAGAAAAAGGCGGCAGCGGAACCATTATCCGGATTATTTCTAGAGACACTGGTCACGCTCCCGTTCGCTCTCTTGACGCTTGGTGTGACAGATAGTCAACCGCTTGCGATGCCAATGAGTGCGCTGGTTGCGATCATCATGCTCGGGATCGCAACAGCAGTCCAATTGATGTTATTCGGATACGGGATGCCGAAAATCCCGTTCGTCTACGTCGGGATTCTCCAATACATTGCTCCGACGTTGACGCTACTACTTGGAATTTATCTATTTAATGACGTCTTTACGACGATTCACTTCATCGCCTTCCTGTTCATTTGGATTGCCGTTGCTTTATTTACGATCAGCGGTTTATCGGCAGGAAAGATGCGAATGAAGAAAGTGTCATAACGAAAGAAGGGAATACATGAATCTACCTGGATTCTTCGCGACACTTGTCGCGTATATCATTTGGGGACTCTTACCGCTCTACTGGAAGATGCTCGCCAATGTACCGAGTGAAGAGATACTGGCACACCGGATTATCTGGTCGTTCTTATTTCTGCTCATCTTATTGTCGTTTCAAAAAGCTCTTGGGAAATGGAAGACGGCGTTACGCGATCCGTTCACACGTCGACTCTTTTTCTTGAACGGACTGATCATCAGTCTAAATTGGTTCATCTATATTTGGGCCGTCAATCATCAATTCATCGTTGAGGCATCGCTTGGCTATTACATCAATCCACTCGTCAGTATCGTCTTCGGTGTCTTTTTCTTTCAAGAAAAGCTCTCACGGATTGAATGGATCTCGATTGTCCTTGCGACAATCGGCGTTTTGATTTTGACGATTGGTTACGGTGAGTTTCCATGGATCTCGATCGCTCTTGCCTTAAGCTTCGGCTTTTACGGCGTCGTCAAAAAGCGGCGACCGCTGGAATCAACGGTCAGTTTGACGCTAGAAACGATGGCGCCGCTTCCGCTGGCTTTGATCTTCCTCGGGTATTGGCAAGTACAAGGGTCGTCTTCGATGACCGAATCCGTCGGTACGATGACCGGACTCATCTTGACCGGGATCGTCACCGCCGTTCCACTTTTGTTATTTGGATTCGGGGCACAACGAATTCCGTTCACATGGGTCGGATTCCTTCAATTCGTCGCACCGACCTTGTCACTTGGACTCGGTGTATTGCTCTATCACGAGCCGTTTACTAAAACGCACATGGTGGCGTTTACATGTATTTGGACAGCAGCGATCGTCTTTACGCTCAATGGTGTCTGGATTCGGAAAAAACAGCTCCGAAAAGTCGCGTAAAAAGATAGAAGTCTGACCTCTTGCGTGATAGAATAAAAACAGAGTCTAAGGGATACCCTTAAGGAGGACAACAAACATGAATTTAGCAGGAATGATCGACCACACGGCACTGAAGCCAGAAACATCACGTGCTCAAATCGAAACACTCTGTAAAGAAGCATTAGAATACAAATTCGCAAGCGTCTGTGTTAACCCAACTTACGTCGCGTTAGCAGCAGAACTCTTAAAATCAGATGATGACGTCAAAGTCTGTACAGTCATCGGCTTCCCGCTTGGAGCAAACACTCCAGAAGTGAAAGCATTCGAAACAAAGGATGCGATCCAAAACGGTGCTACAGAAATCGATATGGTTTTGAACATCGGCGCATTAAAAGATGGTGATCTTGAGTTAGTAGAACGTGACATTCGTGCGGTTGTCGAAGCGGCAAACGGTACACTCGTTAAAGTCATCTTCGAAAACTGCCTTCTTACAAAAGAAGAAATCAAAACAGCTGCTGAACTTTCAGTTAAAGCAGGTGCTAACTTCGTGAAGACATCGACTGGTTTCTCAACGGGTGGTGCAACAGTTGAAGACATCCGTCTCATGCGTGAGACAGTTGGTCCTGACATCGGTGTTAAAGCATCTGGTGGTGTTCGCGACTTCGAAGGTGCAAAAGCAATGATCGATGCAGGTGCATCGCGCATTGGTGCATCAGCAGGAATCGCAATCGTTACAGGCGGTTCGTCTGACAGCGACTACTAAGAATATCTGGCATGCCCCTCTTGTTTAGAGGGGCATGTTTTTTTATGGGACTATTCTGAATTTAAATTTTGTATTAAGAAGTCGGACATCGCTTCCGATAATCAGATGTAGAATGTCGGAAGGATGTGGAATGAATGAAACGATGGAGTGGAATCATACTGGCATCGACACTTAGCCTCGCAGGGTGCGGCAGTGTCATCGATGATCCAGAACGGGCAGTCAAGGAGCGGAAGGAAATGGCAGTCGTCTTGTCGGATGTGGGTCTTGGCGATCAATCATTCAGCGATGCGGCGATGAGTGGTATGGCGTTGTTACGGGAGAAGGAAGGCTGGTCGATCGATTACCGAGAGTTGAATGAAACAAAGACTTATAAAGCAGCATTCGAAGCGTTAGCGAAAAAGAAACCGACCGTCATCGTCGGGCTTGGCTTTATGGGGCAGACGGATCTTGAAACCGTTGCTAAAAAATATCCAAAACAACAATTCGATTTGATTGATGCTGTATCGACGTTACCGAACGTACTCTCGGTTACGTTCAAAGAGGACGAAGGAAGTTACTTAGCGGGTGCGGCTGCAGGGATTCAAACGAAGACGAACACGATTGGTTTCATCGGTGGGATGAAGTCGCCTCTGATCGAGAAATTTGAAAAAGGATACATAGCTGGCGCTAAAGCAGTCAATCCAAAAACGAAAGTACTCGTCGAGTACGCAGAGGACTTTGCAGCCCCGGAAAAGGGACGGACGCTCGCAAACGAAATGATGCAGAAAAAGGCAGACGTATTATACGCAGCTGCTGGATTGACGGGAAGCGGTGTCCTGGAGGCAGCGCAAACGAAGGGGAAAAAAGCGATCGGTGTCGATAGCGATCAAACTCCGATCGCGCCTGACGCTGTCATGACGTCAATGCTAAAACAAGTTGATCTTGCGATTACGAAAATCGGACAAGATGTGGCTGCGAAAGGTCTACAGTCCGGACAAGTCGTCCTGGGTGTCAAAGAAGGGGCAATCCAATTGGCTCCAATCCGAAACACGAACTTTACGGACGGGGAACGAAAAAAATTAGAGCAGCTACAACAAGACGTGCTCGAAGGTAAGGTGACGATTCAATGACGTTACGGAAACGATTTTTACTCTCAACGTTAGTGACGATTTTGAGTGTCGTCATCTTGATGGGATGGACATTGTTCCAACTCCGTCAAATTCAGTCCTATAACGAAGATTACGGGAAACAGCTCGTTGAGATTTCAGAGCTTGAAACGAAGCTCTTATATGAACAGGCAGCATGGAACCGACTAGCAAGCCAACCGTCTGAAAGTCAGGCGGAGCAAGTACAGGCTCTTAGTAAAAAGAACGAACAAGCATTGAATCAGCTACAAAAGACATATTTGATTCCGGCATTCCAAGAAGAGTTGAACCGGGCGGATATGAAATATAAGACGCTTTCTGCGAAACGGATGGAACTGACGGACGCAATGAATCCGATTGAGATTCGCTCCCATGCCGCACGAATCGAAGGTGTCCTCAGTGATCTATACACGTTACATACGAAAAATGGAGAGTTTTATGATGTCTTACAACGTGAAGCAAAAGACGAGACATTGAACCTGACGCGGACCGTATTGATCGCGACATTCATTCTCCTGATTGGTCTTGCGTTATACAACTGGTACTTCGCACGTAGCATCACACGACCGATCAGCCGTGTCGTCCGGACAGCAGAACAGATTTCGGACGGAGACTTATCGCAGGAATTAGTCGTATCCGGTCGAAAAGATGAGATTGGTCGACTCGAGACAGCGGTTGCGCAGATGCAAGGAACTTTGCATGAGGTCATCGGAACGATCAGTCGTTCGTCGAATACGATTCGTCAGATGAGTACGGAAGCAACGACAGAGAACGCAAACATCGTTGAAGTTTCTGGCAACATGACCCATGCGATCAATGAAATGGCAAGTGGTACTCAAACGGTGTCGGACGATATCCAGACGACAGTCAGTACGATGTCCGATATGCAACAGCTCTTTGAAGAGAGTGAACAACGCGCGCAAACCGCTTATGCAGAAGGACAGGCGGCCGATCACGTGATGGTTCAAAGTAGTTCCGTCATGGAACAGCAAGCACGGTCACTTCGCGCGTCAACAGAACAAAATCGCGAACTCGGTCAGAAACTGGAAGGTTTCCTAGAGCAGACGCAACAAATCGAACAGATGGCACAACTCGTCGCCGGAGTCTCCGCACAGACGAACTTATTGTCACTCAATGCGGCAATCGAAGCGGCGCGGGCAGGGGAAGCCGGTCGTGGATTTGCCGTCGTAGCAAGTGAAGTCAAAAAGTTAGCCGACGAGACACACGAGGCGACGCGCTCAATCTTCTCACTCGTCCGTTCAATTCGTCAGGACGGTGCTGTCTTACAAGAAGCACTCGTGCAAGCAGAGCGGGAGCAGACAAACCAGGTCGAGAACTTCACACACGTTCAACAAGCATTCGGCGAGACGCGTCAAAAGGTAGCAAACGTGACAGAAACACTTGATTATGTAACGAAACAACTCGTTCATTCGAAAGAACAAGCCCGCCATGTCGTTGGTCAAGTCAGCACAGTCAGTGGCGTCATGGAAGAACTTGCAGCTGGAAATGAAGAAATTGCTGCTTCGATGCGCGATCAACAGGCATCGTTCGAACAGATTCATCAATTGATGCAAGAACTTGAGTCAACGACGACGTCGCTTGATAGTCAGACACATCAATTCAAAATTTAATGAACACAGCAAAAAGTGCACTCCTTCTCGGAAGAGAAGAAGTGCACTTTTTCTTGAATCGACTTAGAAGAAGCTTTCTGGATCGAGCTCATTCGTCCGTCCATTCGCATTATACTGGTACCCACCATCGTGGATTTCAAAATGCAAGTGTGGACCAGTCGAGTTACCGGTGCTTCCGAGAACACCGATTTGCTGTCCTTGTTTGACTTGTTGTCCCTGTTTGACGTTCAAGGCATTCATATGGGCATAAACGGTCGTATACGTTTTTCCGTCGATATTATGAGAGATATAGACGTGGTTGCCGTAAGGACCACCTGAACTTGCTAAAATGACTGTTCCACTTGCAGACGCGACGATTGGCGAGTTGAGTGGACCAGCGAAGTCGGTTCCATTGTGGTACGCATAACCATTACTTCCGCTTGCTGCACCCATTCCTTGCGAAACAGAGCCTTGAGCAGGTTTGATGAATTTACCTTTTGCTTTTGAGATGACTTTCGTACTAGCCTTACTAACAGATGCTGGAGCTGCTGATTGTTTCGCAGCTTTTGCGGCAGCAGCCTTTGCTGCTCGGGCTGCTGCTTTTTCAGCTGCTTCCTGTGCCTTCAGTTGGGCCGATGCCTCTTTCAGGCTGAGGATGTTAGATTCGATTTTTTTCTTTTGCGACGTCAGACGCTTCAAAAGTGCTGTGCGCTTTTGTTTTTCTTGTTTCAGTTCACGTTGTTTCTTTTTTAAAACATTACGATCTTCAATCAAGTCTTGGCGTGTCTGCTTTAGTTCTTCTTTCGCAGCTGCCAGTTCTTTTTTGTTTGATTCGTAATCTTTTAACAAAGAAGCATCGCTTTCCGCAATTGTATTAAAGGCATTGAAACGGCTGATCATATCACCGACATCTTTTGCGCCGAAGACGGCTTCAAGGAGCGGGGCGTTATCAGCTTTAGACTGGCGAACTGCCAAGCGATCACCGAGCATTTTTTCTTGCTTCTTGATTTTCTTTTGTAACTTCTCGATCTTATCTTCTAATCGAGCGATCTGTTTCGTGTTTTCGTCGATCTTCTTTTGATTCTCGACGACTTGTAATGTCAGCCCATTGATTTGTTGATCCAGGGCGTAGACTTGTTGCTGTGCTTTAGATAATTGATTATTTTTTTGAGACAACGCCTCGCGTTGCTTCGATTGTTGTTGCTGATTTTGTTGTTGCTTCTCTTTATATGAACTTGCCGCGTCGACCGGAGTTGTCGTCATGAGCGGACTTGCGAGTAGAGTGAGTGTCATGAGCGATAGCCCAAGTGACTTTCCGAAAGGTCGTTTCATAAACTAAGCGTCATTCCTTTCCCGTGTGAAGTGTTACCTTTCCCACTCTAACAAGAAAATCGGAAAATCCACTTTACAATTCTTTTAAAAAAATGCAAGAGAAGCTAGCGAAAAGAATGAAGAATTTATGAAAATAATGATGCATGAACAGAAGTATAAACAGAAAATGTTGATATAAAAGGAAAAATTAATGTGTAGTAGATTGATTTCTGAATGATGTCAGGAGATATATTTTTGTAACATCGTATAAATAGAAGGTTTATTAATGTTTGAAAAAGGTATAAGTATAGTTTTTGAAATGAAAAAGTGCCCCGAAAGGCACTCCATCCGAATCATTCCTCATAAATCATCTTTCGTGTCATTCCACCGTCTAGGACCAGTGTTTCGCCCGTCAAGAAATCGTTATCTGGGTGTGTTAGATAGAGAGCCGCACGAGCGACATCACTTGGTTTTCCGACGCGACCAGCTGGATGTTGACTATGATCTTCAGGTGATAATTCTTGATAGTCACCAGTTTCAATCCAACCCGGGGCAATCGCGTTGACGAGAATACCGTCTTCTCCAAGTGAGACAGCAAGTGCATGTGTGAGTGCAAAAATACCACCTTTCGTCGACGCATAAGATTCTGTATGCGGTTCCGACATGAAGGCGCGGGTCGAAGCAAGGTTGACGATCCGACCACCACTTTTGCTTTGTTTCAAATAGGGTGTAGCCGCCTTGGTCGTTAGGAAGATGCTGCGCAGGTTCGTATGGTGAACCCGATCCCATTCCTCAAGCGACAATTCAAGGAGCGGTTTTCGGATCATGATACCGGCGTTGTTGATAACAATATCGATGCGACCAGTATGTTCAATCGCCTTTTCGATTAATAGTTGAACGTCTTTTTCATGTTGGATATCCAAGTGATAGAAGTAAGCCGTCCCTCCATCTTCTTCGATTTGTTGGACCAGTTCGTCTCCTGTCATCTGATCGATGTCAGCAAGAACGACATTTGCGCCTTGCGCAGCGTAGGTGCGGGCGAGTTCTGCACCAATTCCATTCGCGGCTCCTGTAATGATGACGGTTTGATTAACATGATTCATAAAAAATCATCCTTTCTGTAACGCTTCTCTCCCTTTTTTACCGTTCCATCATATCCTGAAACCTGACAGGATTATCATCCGTAGGAACAGGGAAATAGAAAAGCGTTGAAGTTACTTTAGAATGGGGGAAAATAGGAATGAAATTCTCAAATCAACAATTAGAAAAACAAGAACATCAATATGCCGAAGATGCAAAAGATTATATCGATCGTCCGGAAAAGACGAACTCGCTGTTACAACGCGCAACTGCGAAGGTGAACAGTAACTCTCGTTTGTCCGTCGTCTTCTCGCCGTTGACGTTGTTCGTCGACATGATTCGCGCGTACCAATCAGGTGAATACCGTAACATTCGTCGTACAACGATCTTAAAAGTAATCGGCGCGTTGATTTACCTCGTGTCACCGATTGACCTCGTACCTGATTTTGTACTCGGATTCGGTTTCGCAGACGATATCGCGGTCATCCTCTTCGTCACAAAAACAGTCTTCGAAGAATTGACACGTTTCAGCGACTGGCAGGATGAACAACAAAAGCGTCGTACACAACCAGTACAAAGTGAGGACGCGTATTAATTAAATTTGATGATCCGAGCGACTTCACACCAGAAGTCGCTCTTCTTTGTCCACAAAGAGCCGTTTCCTGTACGCCTTCTTGAAATTTCGATACACTAGAAATAGTTGGTAAAGAGAGAGGAGGGACGAAGATGGGACATCACTGGATGGAATCATACGGTTATATTGGAATCATGATGACGCTCATGTTTCCATTCATACCGAGCGAAGTACCGCTCGCGTATGCCGGATATCTCGTGCATACCGCACAGGCGAATCTACTATTCATGTTGTTCCTCGCTGTAGTGAGCTTCGTCATCAGTCAAAACCTCTTCTTTACGATTGGTCAGTTCGGGAGTGAACGGTTATTGAATCGTTTATTCAAATGGTTTCGGATTTCGGAAACGAAAATGCTCCAGTTTCAGACACAAATGGAGACAAAGGGACGCTATATCCTTCTTCTGTCTCCGATGTGGCGGATCGGATTTGCCATTGGTGCGGGGTTGACTGGCGTCTCGCGCTGGACGTTTACCGTCGTGACGACGATTTCTTTCTTGCTGTGGTCGACCATCTTTATTTGGGGCGGGAAAGCCGTCGGCCATGAATGGCGAAGATTGCATCATCTTAATCATCCAATCGTTTGGATTGGTTTAGGCATGCTGATTACGATTGGCTACTTGATACAAAAAAAGAGAAAAGCAAAAAAAGAGATCTAAAAGGAGTGGGAACATGGCAATTATCTTATTCGATATTGACGGTACATTGATTGATTCAACGGAACAGATGACAGAAGCAATCCATCGGGCGATGGAGGACATGCCGCATCTTCCAAAACCTTCTCAAGCTAGTGTACAAGCAAGTTATGGGTTGGCGGGAAGTGCTTTTTGGCGTAAGGCGATTCCAGAGGCTTCAGAAGAGGATATTCGGTTAATCCGCAAAAAAAGACATGGTCATCTAGAAGCGACGATGGTGGAACAGAACGTCTTGTTCGACGGAATTCGAGACTTGTTAGAAGCGCTAGTTTCAGAGGGACACACTATTTCAACAGCGAGTAATTGTGGCAACCACTATCTAAACCTTGTGCTGGATAGCCAGGATATTCGTTCGTTCTTCACGAGTCCGAAATGCTTAGAATCCGTCAACGGGAAAGAAAAAGCGGATATCTTGCGAGCGCACCGTGAGGAGTTTGGAGAAGCGACTTACTGGATGATCGGGGATCGGTCTTCCGATGTCGAAGCGGCTCGTAAGGAAAACATGCCAGTCGTCTTATGCCAATACGGTTTTGGTACACAATCCGAGTGGGATTCGGCGGACCATGTCATCGAGACACCGCTTGATTTACTGGCAGTAATCAAATAAGTGCATCAAAAAGCCAAGCTCAATCCGTCGATCTTTTAGACGGTCGGCTTGGCTTTTTTTGTGATGAAAGAACGAATGAAGATGAGCTTACTCAAAATCCAGTCGGTATGGTTCTGCACTCATCCATGGACGGAATCTCCGGAAGAGTAGGTGGAACAACAGACAAAGGATGACCGGCAAGACGATGAACAGCCCGAGAACAAATGTCATGTTAAACAATGTCCAGCCTCCTGACATCAGATGTAACGCGTTGATCGGACCGATTAACCCAGACATTCCGAATCCGGCACTGAACGGCGTACCTTGGACACCGAGCATTCCTGCTAGTGCACCAAGTATTGCGGCACTACACATGACAGGAAGAATCATCAAGGGATTACGGATAAAGTTCGCCATCTGAATTTTAGGAGAACCAAGAAAGTGAGCAATCGACGTTCCACGTGAATTCGCTTGCCATCCGGCGATCGCAAGACCAAATCCAGCGGCACAGACGCCTAGGTTCGCAGCTCCGGCAGCAACACCCGATAAACTGATTGCTGTCGCAATGCCGACCGTTGAAAGTGGAGAGACGATGAGCACGGAAAAGGCGACGGCAATCAGAATACCCATTAAGACGGGTTGAAGTGCCGTAAAGTCTGAGATGACATGTCCGATCGCTGTCGTGATCCGTGTCACGAACGGATACGTCAAAACACCGATTCCACCGGCTCCAACAATCAAAATCGTTGGCATGACAAGCACCGTGTACGTTTTGAAACGTTCACCGATCAATAAGACGATTGCCGTCGCAACAGCTGCCGTCAGACCAGCATTGATGACGTCTCCTGTACCGACGAAGACGAAGGTTGCATCTGCACGAGTCGCAACACCTGATCCAACGACTGTCGCGAGTCCAATCGACGTGGTCGCAATCGGTGTCACTTTAAATTGCATGGCTACGGCAACACCAATCACCATCGGCAAGAGGCGCATCGCGAGTGTTGTGGCATCTAAAACATGTTGGGCACCAGAGACGTATGGCAACAATGCCTTAGCGAGTTCACCGAGTAGTGCTCCTGGAATAAGGGCAACGAGAATTCCGATACTGAGTCCGTTTAAAACATGAACGGCAAATTGACGCGGCTGACGCAAAATAGATGAATCCATACAAGTCCTCTCCTTATGTAATGCTTTTATGCATAACAGTATAAAAGTTATGAATTGTGTTTTATCTTACGGCAAGCAAAGGCAGGCGTCAAGAAAAAGTTAGAAAATTCCAAACAAGCAAAGGATTCGTCTTTCAGAAACGGAATTGTTACAGTGAGGAAGTACATTGAAAGAGGAGGTCATGAATCATGTCAGAACAACGTATCGTATTAGCGGCACGACCAAACGGAAAACCAACAGGGGAAACATTCCGTTATGAATCATTTGAGTTAGCAGAGTTGAAGGAAGGGCAAGTCGCACTGGAGTCACTCTATATCTCGGTCGATCCATACATGCGGGGACGTATGAACGATGCGCGCTCTTACTCGCAACCGTTTGAGATTGATGAACCGATTCACGGTGGTGTCGTGGCGCGAGTCATTGAGTCTAAAAGTGAGGCACTCAAGTCAGGCGATGTCGTCGTCGGGATGCTCGATTGGGCAACAAAGGCAGTCGTCGATGCGAAAAGTGTCCGTAAAATCGATGAGCAGATTGCACCGATTTCAACAGCACTCGGTGTTCTCGGAATGACAGGGATGACGGCGTATTTCGGATTGCTTGATATCGGGAATCCACAATCAGGGGAAACGGTCGTCGTATCGGCAGCAGCAGGGGCTGTTGGATCGATCGTTGGTCAAATTGCTAAAATCAAAGGTGCTCGTGTCGTCGGAATCGCAGGAAGTGACGAAAAGCTACAACACTTAAAAGCAGATCTTGGTTTTGATGAAGTCATCAATTATAAAACGGAAGACATCGGGGAAGCGTTAGACCGGACATGTCCAAACGGCATCGATGTCTATTTTGAAAACGTCGGTGGTGAAATCGGTGATGCAGTCCTTGATCGACTCAATCCATTCGCGCGGGTACCGGTTTGTGGTGCCATTTCCGGTTATAATGCACAACAGGACATCGGTCCACGTGTTCAATCGAAATTAATCATCGCGCGTGCGCGCATGCAAGGTTTCCTAGTAGGTGACTATGGCAAACGATTCAAGGAAGCAGCTGAGCAACTTGGTCAATGGGTTAGTGAAGGGAAGTTACAATACGAAGAGACGATTTTTGAAGGATTCGATCGTGTACCAGATGCCTTCCTCGGATTATTTGATGGTTCGAACACAGGGAAACTATTAGTAAAAGTGAAGTAAATATGCCAAAAGAGGTTGCGGAATTATTTCCGCAACCTCTTTTTCTATGGCGTGAGATTCATGAATCTTTTCGATCGCGCTCGAGCTCTTCTGGATCAGGATCCGGATGTTGTGTTTCCGCAGGCTTGATTCCGGGATCTGATGTCTCAGCTGGATCAGGATCCGGGTGAAGACCAACGTCTGCCTTTTCATCTGGTAAATCATGATTTTTTTCGTTTAACATGTCCAGTCATCTCCTTTTATCAGTACGTAGTAATGTTTCCCCGTTTTTTAAATCCAAAACAATGAGAGTGCATAGGATTCGTTTTTGAAAACATGTGAATGACTTCCACGGACAAGAAAGCGAAAGTGGTCGATTTCCTAGGAAATACAGGTTGACTGAAATGGAATGTAAGGAAAATCCAAAAAAGCTTCATGAAGTCTTTACAAAAACCTTGCAAGTCCTTCAAGTAGCCTTTGAACTGCTTCCGTAGACTAAGAAAGAGTTGAAAAGAGGAAGGGTGTTTACGTGTGAGTGATCAAAAATGGAAACGACAAATCATGCAACAACTGAACTGGGTCCGCGAAGAGAAAAAACGACTAACAAGCGCGACGACCGCAAGTAAAGAGGCACTCGAAAAACTCCGTCAGTTAGAGGTCTTGCGACTGCCAACGGTTCGAACTTCTAATAAAACGACGACACGTTACCGACAAAATAGCCAAGCATCACTGCTGAATCAATTGGATGTCTCGGAGATTCCGGTCCGGACGACGACGCGTTATTATGAAAAGCGACCAATCGAGATGGCAATCGTCTGCTCGGAATTCATGTACGCCTATTATGAAGATGCCGTTCATCTCCACTACGTCAATGCGCACACATTCGAAGAAGTTTTCGAGCGCGAGATTGATCTCTTTTTAGTCGTCTCTTCATGGAAGGGGTTACGAGGAGACGATTGGAAAGGTGTCGCCACACCGAATTCAAAAAAACGCCAACGGTTGCTTTCAATGATGCAGGAAGTCAAAGCTAAAGGAATTCCAGTCGTCTTTCAATCGACGGAAGATCCGAGCAATCATGAACGGTTTCAAGACGTGGCTCAAGCTGCCGATTATGTCCTGACTTCAGATGAGGCAATGATTCCTGAATACCGCGTCTTATGTGGTCATGATCGGATCATGGCGATGCCGTTTGGTGTCAATCCATTGATTCACAATCCGATCGGAGCAACGCGTAGCCGAAAGAAGGGCGTTTTATTTGCCGGTAGCTGGATGGCGAAATATCCGGAGCGCGTTAAAGATACGGAGATGTTGTTTGATGGGGTGATGCAGTCTTCGCACGAACTCGATATCGTGGACCGGAATTATCATCTCGACTTACCGGCTTATCAGTTTCCGGAACGTTATCAATCACGGGTCGCACCAGCGATTCCTTATGATGCCTTACAACAAGTCAGTAAATGTTATGACTGGGTCTTGAACCTGAATAGCATCAAATACAGCAAAACGATGTGTGCCCGTCGCGTCTATGAATCGCAAGCACTCGGGAATCTAATCCTGTCGAATTACAGTATCGCCGTCAACAATGAGTTTCCGAACATCTTCACCGTGCATGACGCACAGGAGGCGACGGCAATCGTGGAACGTACGTCGCAAGAAGAAATCGAACGGTTACGAGCAGAAGGGCTTCGTGCCGTCATGACGGAACACACGGTCTTCGAACGGATAGATCAGATTCTAGCGTTCATTGGGCGAGTACCTGAGACACGGAAACATCGCTTATTGATCGTCGTTGCCCAAGACGGGGAAGCCATCCGTGACGTGATCAATCGCCAAAGTCTCACACCGGACGAAATCGTCTCTGCGGATGCGCTGACGGAGCAAACTTACAATCAAGCCGATCTCGTGGCTTGGATGGATGGGCAGGAATCCTACGGCGAATATTATCTTGAGGACCTCGTGAACGGTTTTAAATACAGTGATGCGAGCATCGTCCGAAAAGGAAGCGAGCATCCGTATCATCTACAAGAGATGAGCGGTAGCCGAAACGGTGCAATCGTCTGGCGGTCAGCTATCGGATATGACATGTTCCAGGCAGATGAACTGAACGGAAAAACGCTGTTGCTCGATCAATTTGAGTGGAACGAGCAGGCGGTAGCTCCGACGAATCAGACCCCGCAACTATCGGTCGTCGTTCCAATCTATAACAATGGAAAACACCTCACGTATAAATGTTTCGCTAGTCTTACACGGATGGATCGATTCATGGAGTCAGAGATTTTACTCGTAGATGATGGATCGACGGATATAGCGACACGTCAAGCGGTAGAGCGTCTCGCACGACGCCACGGAAATGTCAGAACCTATTTCTTCGAGACAGGTGGAAGCGGTAGTGCTTCACGTCCGCGTAACAAAGGTGTCGAGATGGCACGCGCTGACTACGTGACGTTCCTTGATCCGGATAACGAGGTACTCAGTGATCGCTATGCTTTTTTGCTTCAGGAACTAGAAAAAGATCCATCACTTGATTTTGTGGCAGGGCATATGAAAAAGCTGGCCGAGAAGACGAGTATCATCGCCTTACCGACGATTCGTAAACAGGGACGAACCGTTTGTGAGGATCCGAAAGCTTTTCTATTGAAACATCGGTTTGCGGTACAAAGCATTCAAGCACTCGTCGTCCGTCGTACTTTCCTGCTCGAACATCAATTGGAGCAGGTAGTCGGTGCAGTCGGACAGGACTCCTTGTTCTTCCAAGAATTGATGCTCCGTGCGAACCGTGTCTTACTCGTCAATCGGGTCATTCATTATTATTATGCGGCGGTTGCCGGATCGACCGTGAATGCCTTGACGGTGAAATTTTTTGAACGAAGTGTCGTCCGAGAGCGGGCACGAGCAGAAAAGTTCGCCCGTTATGGAGTGCTAGAGGAATATAAGCAAACACGATTCGAGCATTTCTTCGAGCATTGGTATCTCGTTAAATTGCGCTACTGCAGTGATAAGGATTTCGCACCGAGTGTCGCATTGTTACGTACGATCATTAGTTTCTATGAACCGATCACGTTGACGAATCCGTTGATCCGTCAATTCATGGAGCTTGCGGATCGACAGGAGACAGATCGGCTTCAACATCTATTACTCGAGGAGGTGCAGAAATGACGGCATCGATGAAAACAGCACGACCAAAAGATCAAATCCGGGCGGCCTATTACGATCAGTTAGGCGGTGGATTCGGTAAAAAAGTCCGCGCGCGTGTTCACTGGATCGTACGACAAGCAAAAGGGGAGCACATTTTAGATATCGGTTGTTCAGGCGGAGTCGTTCCAATTTTGCTTGGACGCGAAGGGAAACATGTCGTTGGGATCGATGTATTACCAGAAGCGATCATCGAAGCCAAACAAGCGTTGCTCGAGGAACCGACATCCGTTAAAGAAAAGGTGGAATTACATGAAGCGAATGTCATGACATACACACCTGATATTCAATTCGATACAGTCTTAATGACGGAAGTACTGGAACATATCGGGGAGCCGGAACGCTTCATCGCTCGTGCCGTCTCGTTCATCGCACCAGAAGGCCGACTTGTCATCACAGTCCCATTCGGAGTGAACGATTATGCAGATCATAAACGGACGTATTATTTAAATCGACTGCTTGAGCAATTGACACCTTTCGGTAAAATCGAAACGGTCGAGCGGATCGATAAGTGGCTTGGAATCACGATTCAAGTCTATCCGGAACTTCAATCTGGTCGATCGATTTTACCGGAGGAAGTTGAATGGCTAGAAGACGCCTTTGAAGAGGTGGAGCGATTGCATCTCGCAACGATCATTGACTTAAAACGCAAGCAACAGACTCTAGAACGAAAAGTTCAGCGGTTAGGGGAACAAACAGATGTATTAGAGCAGGCACAAGCAGAATCGTTACGTCAGGAACAGCAACTACAGGAACAGCGTGAACAATACAAGGTGCTTGAAGAACAATATGCCGCACTACTTGATCGATTCGAAGGGGCATTGGTAGCAAATCTGGAACTGCTGGAGGCGAATGCATCATGGAAATCAAAATACCGCTCACTCGCGCGATCAAAGCTCGGAAAAATCGTCGTCCGCTACTGGAAGTTCCGACGTCAACTCAAGCAGCGCCGGAGTCATCGATGAACGTCTTGATGATTTGTCAAAATTTTTATCCGGAAATCGGGAGTGCGGCAAACCGAATGAAGAATATCTTCAAGCGGATGGAACAAGCGGGAAGTGACGTCCATGTGCTGACATCAGAACCGCTCTATCCGACGGCAGAACTTTATACGGACTCAATGTTCTGGGATGAACCGAGCTTGGATACGGCACATGTAACCCGTATCCAACCGCGTGACATCCGGGCGACGAACAATTTATGGCGGCGCCTCCGCTTGTTTGTAGAACAATTCGTACTCGCTGTAAAAGAGGTGCGACACGATCCAAAATCCTACGCCTACATCTATGCGACGACACCATCCATCTTCATGGGACTCGTCGGGGTCGTCGCGAAACATGTCAAAAAAGCGCCATTGATTCTCGATGTACGCGATTTATGGCCGGAGTCGCTGATTGGCGTCGGCATCACGAATTCGCGTTTATTATTGACTCCACTCTACTGGCTTGAAAAATGGATGTATCGTCAGGCGGATCAGTTGGTCATTAATAGTGAAGGGTTTCGATCGTACATTGAAGGGCGTGGTATCGCACCGGAAAAAATTCATTACATTCCGAACTCGATCGAGGAAAACGAGTGGTTGATTAAACGGCGAAAAGTGTCGGAACAAGTGCGTGTCGTATATACAGGGAATATCGGACTCGCGCAAGATGTGTTCTTGTTGCTGGACGTCGCACAGGAACTTCAACAAGAGCAGGATATCTGCTTTCAAGTCGTCGGTTACGGTTATCACAAGCAAACGTTCGAACGACTCGTCAAGGAACGTGGATTGACGAACATCGAGTTTCTTGACGCGATGCCGCGTTGGGATGCGTTGAAACAACTGGCAAAGAGTGACATCGCCTTTGCGACACTCGTCGAAAGTACAGCATTCGATACGGTGACACCCGGTAAAATCATTGACTACATGGCAATGGGGTGTGCCATCGTCGGAGCGGTATCCGGACACGCAGCGCATGTCATTGAAGAGGCAGGAGCTGGTTATGTGTCTGTCCAGCGGAAAAAAGAGGAGATCGTCGATCATATTCTCGAGTTATCACGAAATCCAGAAAAACGTGCAGCGATGGGACGCGCAGGTGTGGCATACGTCCAACACCATTTTGATTGGGAACAAAATGAACAGCGCTTGTTCGACGCCATCGAACGAACACAGGCGCGAAAGGCGGTCGCAGAATGAAGCGCATTGGAATGTTTGTTTGGAATCCCTTTACGAATGACGCCCGAGTCTTACGTGAATGTACGGCACTCGTCGAAGCAGGGCACCGCGTGGACCTATACTGCCTAAATGACGGCACACTTCCAGAAGTCGAATACCCGATGTCAGGGTTTCGCGTCATTCGAATTGACCGGACGCCACCTTTTGCGAGGTGTCTCCCGTTCTTTCGTAAACGGAAAAAACGGACACTTGCTGTCGGTTTGATGGGTGCGCTTCTTGCGCCATGGCTCATTCCCGTGATGCTTGTGCTCTTTTTCCTCATGCGAAGTCGGTTCATCCGGTACGCCCTTTACAACAGTTTCGGCATTCTGCGTATGACACGAGCTGCTAGGAAGCACGATTATGACGTCATGCATGCGAACGATGTCAATACGTTACCACAAGCGATTGGGGCGGCCCGTGGGACGAAAATCGTCTATGATTCGCATGAAGTCCAGACCGATCGGACAGGATACGGCAGCATGCAAGGGAAATTAGAACGCTGGTTGCTTCACTTCGTCGACCAGACAATCGTTGAAAATGACACGCGTGCGGATTACCACCAGAAGTTATACGGAACACGACCGTCTGTCTTGCACAATTATCCGTTTTACGAACCGATTGTTCCGCAACCGCGACCGTTACGCGAAGAGTTAGCACTTGCTCAAGATGAGCCGATTTTGTTGTATCAAGGCGGAATCCAAGAAGGACGCGGACTGGAGCGACTCATTGAAGCGATGCCGTTCATCGATCGAGGAACATTGATTTTCGTCGGGGACGGAAAATTAAAAGGAAAACTGATGCAACTGGCTGCCCAATCATCGGAAAAGTCTCGCATTCGCTTCATTGAGAAGGTTCCGCTTGCTGAACTACCAAGTTACACGGCAGCGGCAACGGTCGGCTTTCAAGTCCTTCAGAACGTCTGTTTCAATCATTATTCTGCTTCTTCGAACAAACTATTCGAATACATGGCGGCGTTGATTCCTGTCATCGCAGCTGACTTACCAGAAATCCGTCGTGTCGTCGAAACAGAAGGAGTTGGATTAATCGTTGATGTCGAATCGCCGCAGAGTATTGCTACAGCAGTCAACCGTCTAGTGAAGGATGAGAGCTTGCGACGGGCGATGCAGGAACGAGCAAGCGTAACAAGGACACAATACAACTGGGAGCAAGAAAAATGTCGACTTCTTGCTGTCTATGACTCGATTTTCATGGAATCTGACGCAAAATAAGAGAAATAGTCAACGACTCGAAGGGAAATCCACGTGCAATGAAGGTGGATTCCTGACGAGTCGTTTTGTTTCATTCAAATAGATACGAAGGATTCGCGAAAGCTTCATAAGATTTACAAAAACAATAGAAAACGCTGGAAATGTAAGGTCTGTGAAGAATGGTTTAAGAGATGGTTAGAAGCATTGGAAAGCAAAGGAAATGTCGTTATGGTCTAGTTACAGCCAAGCCACAGACCGTTCGTTGGCTAGTATGACTAACTCGATGGAGGAATGACAAAATGAAACTTTGCACAATCGGACTAGGATATATTGGATTACCTTCTTCTGCGATGTTCGCGGATCATGGCACGGAAGTCGTAGGTGTCGACATCGATCCACAAATCGTCAATCTTCTGAACACGGGAACGATTCATATTGAAGAACCAGGACTCGAGGATGTCATCAAACGGGTCGTCGCAAACGGAAAATTCCGGGCGACACTTACACCAGAACGGGCAGATGTTTTCCTAATCGCCGTTCCGACACCGAACTTAAACGATACGTATAAATCATGTGATTTGAAATATGTTATTTCAGCGGTTAACAATATGCTACCATTCCTTGAAAAAGGGAATGTCGTCATCGTCGAATCGACGATTGCGCCACGTACGATGGATGACCATGTTCGTCCATTGATTGAAGAAGCCGGCTTTACGATCGGTGAAGACGTCTATGTCGTCCATTGCCCAGAACGTGTCTTGCCAGGACAAATCTTACATGAACTTATTCATAATAACCGCATCGTCGGTGGATTGACGCCAGCGTGTGCAGAGGCGGGCGCAGCCGTCTATGAAACATTCGTTCAAGGTGAAATCGTTCGGACAGACGCGAAGACAGCCGAAATGTCGAAGTTGATGGAGAATACGTTCCGCGATGTCAACATTGCTCTCGCAAATGAATTGACGCAGGTATGTCATCAGCTAGAGATCAACGTCTTAGATGTTATCGAGATGGCGAACATGCATCCACGGGTGAACTTACATCATCCAGGACCGGGCGTTGGTGGTCATTGTCTTGCGGTTGACCCTTACTTCATCGTCGCAAAAGCTCCATCGCTTGCACGCATCATTCATACAGCACGACAAACGAACGTTCAGATGCCACAATTCGTCGCTGAACAAGCAGCGCGTCTTGTTGGTTCACGTGTCCGTCCGAAGATCGCCGTCTTTGGTGTCACGTATAAAGGAAACGTCGACGACATGCGCGAGAGTCCAGCTGTCGAAGTCATTGAACAATTACTCGACCGTGGACTTGACGTCGCTGTCTGTGATCCGCACGTCGAACGCTCGATTTCGACACGTTTCGAACTCGTCGATGAGCTGGAAGCGATTCAAGGCGCTGATCTCGCACTCGTCCTAGTCGACCACGATGAATTCAAACAATTCGATTCACGTCGTCTCGCAAACTACATGCGGACACCGTTACTCTTTGATACGAAAGGGATCGTCAATGAGCTCGACGCTGTCAAAGTCCTGAACTTCGGTAATTTGCATACGCACCGCGTGACGGAAGTGGATGCGAAAGCGATATGAACGCGTTACGAACGATTGGGGGAGAGTTGAAGGATCATCTATATCTGATCTTTCGACTCTCGCTTTATGAAACAAAGAGTCAATATAGCATGCAATACCTTGGTTGGTTTTGGGAGATCATGACGCCGCTTCTCCAAATCGGTGTCTACTGGGTCGTATTCGGCTTCGGGATTCGTGGTGGGCATCCAGTCGATGGAATTCCGTTCGTCTTTTGGCTCGTCAGCGGATTGATTGCTTGGTTCTTTATCGGCAGTACGATTCCAAGTGGTTCCCGGTCGATTTATGGTCGAGTCGCGCTCGTCTCAAAGATGCATTTTCCATTGAGTACGATTCCAGCGTACGTCATCTTGGCGCAATTCTATCGCCACTTAGCGATGATTGCCTTAACGATCATTTTAGGATGTGCCTTCGGTTACTTTCCGGGATGGCATACGCTTGAACTCTTGTATATCGTACCGGCGGGTGTCGTGTTCCTCTATGCGGTCTCCTTATTGTTGTCCGCGCTTGCAACGATGATTCGAGACGTGCAAAACATGGTGACATCTGCCATTCGGATGTTGATGTATTTAACGCCAATCATGTGGATTCCGCCAGATCACTCGTTATTCAAGATGTTGTTGATGCTAAACCCACTCGTTTATTTGATTGAGGGGTATCGCTCAGCACTCATCGGAACGGGCTATCTGCTCGATCATATGTGGTATGGCGTGTACTTCTGGTGTATGACGCTCGCAATCTTACTTGTTGGAGCATCGATTCACATTCGATTCCGACGCTATTTCATCGATTACGTATAGGAGGGAGAACGATGGGTCATGTCGTGTTTGAGAATGTATCGAAACGGTACATGCTCTATGCCCGACCGATCGACAA
Source organism: Exiguobacterium sp. ZWU0009 (assembly GCF_000798935.2). NCBI lineage: Bacteria > Bacillati > Bacillota > Bacilli > Caryophanales > Exiguobacterium > Exiguobacterium sp. ZWU0009. The sequence continues at coordinate 874,831 of NZ_CP018057.1, forward strand.
GCTAAAAGAAGTGTTGTTCGGTAAGGTGAATGGAAAATCGTTTTATGCTCTGAAGAACGTCTCCTTTTCTGTGGAAGAGGGAGAAATCGTCGGTGTCGTTGGCATTAACGGAAGTGGGAAATCGACACTATCGCATCTGCTTGCTAACGTGACACCACCGACGTACGGTCGGGTCACGTTGGGTGGGAAGTCAGCCTTGATTGCCATCTCTAGTGGATTGAATAGTCAACTGACAGGGCGAGATAACATTGAATTAAAAGGGCTGATGATGGGCTTGACGAAACGCCAAATCGAGACGATTACTCCAGAAATTTTAGAGTTCGCTGATATTGGGGAGTTCATCGATCAGCCAGTCAAGACATACTCGAGCGGCATGCGAGCTCGGATTGGTTTTGCCATCTCGATTCATATTAATCCAGATATCTTGATCATCGACGAAGCGCTCTCAGTCGGAGACCAAACGTTTACTGAAAAGTGTCTCGATAAGATGCGTGAATTCCGCGATCAAGGGAAAACGATTTTTTTCGTCAGTCATTCGCTCAGTCAGGTAAAGAGTTTCTGTACAAAAATCCTTTGGTTGGAATACGGGGAAGTACGTCTATTTGGTCCGACGAACGAAACGTTGGCTGAATACAATAAATATCTATATTGGTACAAACAGTTATCAAAAAAGCAAGCCTCCCATTACGTAGCTAAGAAACGAACGGAACGGATCGGTTCCGTGGATCAACAGATGATGGGCGAGACGATTGAACGATCGTCATGAAATGAGATAGGGGATGAAGTAAATGAAACGTGTCATGCTTGTATTCGGAACACGACCAGAGGCGATCAAAATGGCGCCGGTCGTTAAAGCACTTGAAAATCGTCAGGACGTCGAACCAATCGTCGTCGTTACAGCACAACACCGAGAAATGCTCGATCAGGTCCTTGAACTATTCGAAATCACTCCGGACCATGACTTGGATTTGATGCGTCCGCGTCAGACGTTAGAGGAAATGACAGCGCGTATCCTAAACGCGATGCGTCGTGTCCTCGAAAAGGAACAGCCGGATCTCGTCCTTGTCCATGGGGATACGACGACGACGTTCGCTGCTTCTTTAGCGGCGTTCTATCAACAGATTCCAGTCGGTCATGTGGAAGCAGGACTACGGACATATGAAAAGTATGCGCCGTTCCCAGAAGAGATGAATCGTCAATTGACAGGTGTGCTGGCGGATTATCATTTTGCACCGACTGAACAGGCTGCCATGAACTTACGTGCTGAGAACAAGCAGACACCGATCATCGTAACCGGCAATACGGTCATCGATGCGTTGAAGACGACTGTATCATCGACATATACGCATCCTGTCCTAACACGCCTCGAGAAGTCGGGACGAAAACTTGTCTTGCTGACCGTTCATCGCCGTGAGAATCATTTACAACTGGCAACGATTTTTGATGCGATTGAACGGTTAGCAAATGATCATCCGGAAATCGAAATCGTCTATCCGGTTCATCCGAATCCGGTCGTACTAGAAGCGGCAGCTCGCCTGAAACATCATCCGCGGATTCAATTGATCGAACCACTTGATGTCTTTGATTTCCATAACCTTGCAGCGCGCGCTTCCTTCATCCTGACAGATTCAGGCGGGATTCAAGAAGAAGCACCTTCACTCGGTGTTCCCGTTCTTGTCTTAAGGGAGACGACGGAACGACCTGAAGGCGTCGAAGCAGGAACCTTGAAACTGGTTGGTACGAATCCAGAGCGCATCTATGCGATGAGCCATCAATTATTGACGGACGAAGTGTTCTATCAATCGATGGCACAAGCGGCGAATCCTTATGGCGATGGACAGGCAGCAGAGCGAATCGTCGATGCGATCATGAGTGAGGTACCCGTATGAGTCAACGTATTCCTCCAGCGATTTATCAATTCTTTCCATTCGGAACGCAGGAAAAAATCTTGCTTGAGGATGCTACAGATGGTGTCTATTTTGATTTTCAAGAAGCGACGGCAGACGACAAATTGTACATTCAGTTGTTTGATCAAGGATTTCAACATCCGCCTTCAAAGTTATACCGAACAGACGCCACGATTACAGGAGATCTCATCGAGGTGACCTGTCATTTCGAAGTCGATGCACCGTGTGTCGTTCAGTTATTCAAGATGCAGTATGGACAGAAGAAACGGATGGGGTCGGAAACGGAAACCGTCACACTGATGAATGAAACAGTCGTTCAGGTACAGATGAAACGAGTACCAGGAGCGAAGTATTTCAAAGTGGCATGGAAGTTCTTGCAAGAGGGGAGCTTCCGGGTCCATCTCCGGGACATTCAGATTGTGCAGCATGTCACGGCAGGGGAGGAAGCGACGTATGCTATTTAGTTCGACGATATTCTTATTTCTGTTCTTACCGACTGTCTTGATCGTCTATTACCTACTACCACGTAGCTTCCGAAATGGTTGGCTGCTAGTGACGAGTCTATTCTTTTATGCATTCGGGGAACCACGCTTTGCACTGCTGATGTTACTGAGCGTTACGATCAACTATTTCTTCGCCTTGTTCGTCGATCTGTATCGACAGCGAATCGGCGTCAAATGGATCATGTTTAGTATGATTGCAGTCAATTTAGGATTACTCGGCTGGTTCAAGTACAGCGGATTTTTCGTTCGTTCGGTCAACGAGACATTCGGATTAGGATGGTTCGTACCAGAAGTCGTCTTGCCACTCGGTATCTCGTTCTATACGTTTCATGCGATGAGTTATGTCATCGACATCTATAAAGGGAAGGAAGCGGTGCAAAAGAATCCGCTTGACCTCGCCCTTTATATCGCGTTCTTCCCCCAACTCGTCGCGGGTCCGATCGTTCGTTATAACACGATTGCGAGTCAAATCGAATCACGAGAAGAGACAGTTTCCGATTTTGCCCGAGGGGTTCGTCGGTTTACGATCGGCTTAGCTAAAAAACTGATTCTTGCCAATGGATGTGGTCAGGTCGCGGATGCCATCTTCAATATGAAAGATCTCTCGATGGGGCTTGCTTGGATTGGCATTATCGCCTACGCCTTACAAATCTATTTCGATTTTTCAGGATATAGTGATATGGCGATTGGACTAGCTTTGATGTTTGGATTTCATTTTCTTGAGAATTTTAACTATCCCTACATTTCAAAGTCCGTTTCTGAATTTTGGCGTCGTTGGCATATTTCGCTCGGATCGTGGTTCCGGGATTATGTCTACATCCCGCTTGGTGGAAATCGTGTCTCACCGTGGTTACAGTATCGCAACTTAGCAATTGTCTGGATGCTGACGGGTCTTTGGCATGGTGCTAGTTGGACGTTCGTCGCGTGGGGAGCGTATTACGGAATCTGGATCATGCTCGAGAAAGCATTTCTCGGGAAATGGTTGGCGAAAACGCCAGTCTTCTCGACCGTTTGGACACTCGTACTCGTGTTGGTCGGTTGGGTATTCTTCCGTTCCGAGACGTTCCCGGAAGCCGTTACGTACATTCAAGCGATGTTCGTACCAGATGTGATCTGGGATGAACGCGCGAGCTACCAGCTTGTCCAAAATGGTGTTCTACTGCTTGTCGCGTGTATCGCAGCGACACCGATTCCGAAAATCATCGGAGAGCGATTAGTTGTGTCACTCGGAAGAATTGGTACGACGATGCAGTATGGATATGCGATGTTGCTACTATTTTTGGCGACATCAGCACTTGTTGCAAGTACGTTTAATCCATTCATCTATTTCCGCTTCTAAAAAGGAGGTCTACTGATGGCACAGCCACTTGAAACAGAAAATAAGCAGGGACAAAAACGGACGACTTCTTTTGAACGGATCATGATGTGGGTGACGACGATCAGTTTTTTACTCATCTTGTTAACGATTGGTATTGGTACGATCGTCCGAGAAGACCGTGTGCGTTCTCAGCTAGAAAATCGTACACTCGCACAATCGGTCGATCCGACGATCGAAGGAATCGCGACTGGAAAAGACATGCTGAAGATGGAGACGTATTTCACGGACCAACTACTTTTGCGAGGGACGTTCGTTGAGATGCAGGCGCTACTATCGAAGGATGTCTTCAGACAGCCTTTTCGTAATGGAATCTATACAGCTAAAAATGGCTATATGATCGAACCGAGTGCCTCGACTCAAGTCCAGATTCCAAACGCGTTTCAGCAATTCGTGCAAGAAGTCGATCGACCCGTCTATATGGCGCTAGCTCCATCGAAGACGGTCATTGCTGAACGCGATCAGTTGATCCCATCGTATGTTGCTTCGAATGCACGGACACGTTACGCAGGAATGATTCGTGACTTCAAGGCTGCGGGGATGACGAATTTGTCACTTGATCAATTAAAACTAACGGACTACTTCAAGACGGACCATCACTGGAATATCGACGGAGCAGCGTCAGCATATCAGACGATTACGAAGGGGATGGACTTACGACCAGTCATGCCATCAAAAGCAAATCGTAAAGAAGATGAGCATGCCTATTATGGTTCATTAGCGCGAAAGACGACGCTTGCGTATGCGACGTCTGGTGATCAGTTAGCCTATTATGAACCAGCATTTTTCAAAGGAATCAATGTCTGTTACGACGGTGCATGCGATCGCCCAGTCATTGATGAATCCTTCGTTCAGCAAGAGGGAGATTACGTCGATCGGTATGAAGTATTCTTGCGCGGGAATCATGGCATCATGTCGATGAAGGAGCAGACGAAGAATGATCGACCAACGATTCTCGTCTTAAAGGATTCATTCGCGAATCCAGTCTTACCGTTCCTTGCTAAAAGTGCCAATCTCGAAGTCGTCGACGTTCGTTACGTCCCAAAATCATTCGATGTGTCGCAGTTCGCTAAACAAAAACAAGTCGACTCCGTGTTGTTCCTGCATAACTCGAACATTGCTGGATTGATGAAGACGTATGAAAACACACTATGAAGGAGTTCATGACATGAGATCCCGAATGGCGAAAAGAAAACCACGCCTTGTTTGGCGCGTATTGAGTGCGCTCCTACTAGGGTTCGTTCTGATTGCTAGTGCATCAGCTGGTTTAGCTTTTTTAAAAGTGAAGCAAACGGCAGACGCGTTCTTAACACCGTTAGATGGAGAGCAACCTAAGCCACTCGAATCGATGAAGCCGGTTAATGTCTTGTTACTGGGCGTGGATGAACGGAAAAATGATAAGGGACGTGCCGATGCCATCATGCTTCTTTCATTCAATCCAAAAACAAAACAAGCGACTTCCCTGTCCATTCCAAGAGATATGCAGGTAACCGTGCCGTCTGGCGAAAAGACTAAAATCAATCATACCTATGCCTATGGGGGGGTGAAAGAGACAGTCGAAACGGTGGAGCAGACGTTTGAGACCGATATTCCTTATTATGCGAAAATCAACATGGATGGATTGATTGAGTTGGTCGATGCTGTTGGGGGTGTCACGGTCGACAATCCATCTGCCTTTAGTTGGAACGACCGTCGTCTTCAAAAGGAGTATGATAAAGGGAAAATTCATCTGACGGGTCTTGAAGCGAGTGGTTATGCTCGGATGCGAAAGCAAGATCCACTCGGCGATATGGGTCGACAAATTCGTCAGCGTCAAGTGCTAGAAGCAGTCGGAATGAAGCTTGCTGGACCACAGTTGTTGACGCAACTCGAAAAGATCACGGATGTCATGAAAAACAACTTTACGACGAATATCGGACTTGATGTCGCAGCGCAGCTAGCACAGGAGAATCAGCGTGGGTTCGAACAATTGAAGCCGCTGAAAATCGAGGGAGAAGGATATATCGCAAGTGATGGTGTCTGGTATTTCTTTGCATCGGACGAATCAATGGAACAGACAAAACAGGCAATCGCTAAACTTCTCGCACAATCGTAAGCAATAACCAGTATTACCATCAAACAAACAAACAAAGTTGAGCGTCTCTAGCAAATAATTGTGGAGGCGCTTTTTCCTGTCTTTCTCTGATGTAGATCACCATTCTTTTTGAAAAAAGTGCTTGGTTCAAAAGTCTTATTTTCGATCAAATCGATCAAATAGGCTTTGACAGGACTTGTAAACGGATGCAAAATGAAAACGATTACATATCAAAAGGAGATGGCTACCGTATGAAACGCATGAGATTCGTTTGTATCGTTGCGCTAACGTTTGCACTGATATTTAGTGGACTCTCTTTATCCGGTCAAGCACTGGAAAAAGGGAAGTCGACATTGGTCATCATTCACTACAAGGAAGACCCGAATGCCACAAAGGATTGGAATCTGTGGTTATGGGCAAATGGTCCGGATTATTTTCCGAATAAAGCCCACGCTTTTAACGGTGAGGATGCTTACGGAAAAATCGCAGCTTATGAATTTCCAGTGGATCAGCCGGAAAAAATCGGCTTCATCGTTCGAGATGACAATTGGAACAAGGATGGGGGATCTGAGAATGATCGCTTCATTACGAAAGACATGATTAAAAATGGTGTTGCTGAAATTTGGATCGAGTCGGGAAGCAAGGACATCTCGACAGTCAATCCAAGCAATGGAGCAGATGTCGAAAAAATTGATACGAACATCCACTATTACCGGTATGACAATGATTACGACAAGTACGGTGTCTGGTCTTGGCCGGAAGAGCAAGATGGCAAGCGTTTCGAGTTCGATCAGCAGGATGAGTTCTGTACCATTGCCAAGGTAACGCTCGATAACCCAACGAAAGCACGTCTTGCAGGCGTCATTCCTCATCTTGAGGGTTGGTCGGAAAAAGACGGAGCTGATCGTTTCTTTTATGCAGGGGCGAAAGACATCTGGTTGATTGAAGGGGATCAGACGGTATACTACAGCAAACCGGAAATTGATCGCACACCGAAAATCACAAGCTTTTTAGCAGATGACTTCCGGACGATGACATTAAAAACGAATGCACCGCTGACGGAAGAAGACTTAAAGGCATTTACGTTTGAAGGCGTGACGAATCCAGTCGTGTCAGCAATCGATGCCAAAACGGTAAAAGTCGAAGTCACTTTAGATATCGATTTAGCAAAAGTCGTCCGAGCATCTCATCCTGTTTTTGGAGAAGCAATTCTTGAAGCAGGTAAAGTGCTCCGTTCGAAAGCATTCGACCAAAAGTATGCCTACGATGGAAAACTCGGTGTCGACTATCAAAAATCGAAGACGACGTTTAAAGTCTGGGCACCGACAGCACAAGCCGTCGAGCTCGAATTGTATCGCTTACCAAAACAAGAAGCTGCTACGACAAAAGATATCACGCGCGAAATCAAGATGGAACGAACGGATCGTGGTGTGTATCAAGTAACAGTCAAGGGCGATCTTGACGGTGTCGGATACACATACGAAGTCAAACACGCCAAAGAATCAACGCGTGCTGTTGATCCGTATGCGACAGCAGTCACCGTCAATGGCGACCAAGGTGTCGTCGTCGACTTACGCGAGACGGATCCAAAACGCTGGACGAATGGGAAAATGCCACTTCGCCATGCGACAGACGCGATCATCTATGAATCACACGTCCGTGATTTATCGATGTTTGATGTGACGAATTCAGGTTACGATTCAGGCATCAAACAAAAAGGGAAGTACCTTGGCGTCATCGAGCCAGGTACGCGTTTGACGAAGGATGGTAAGAAAACGAAGACGAAGACGGGGCTTGATCATCTGAAGGAACTTGGCATCACGCACGTTCAGTTCATTCCAGTCTATGATTTCAACACAGCGTCCGTCGATGAGACGAACCCGCTTAAATCGTATAACTGGGGTTATGATCCGAAGAACTATAACGCACCAGAAGGATCGTATGCGACAAACCCCTATGATCCAAAAGTCCGAATCACAGAAATGAAGCAGATGATTCAAGGACTACATGACAATGGACTTCGTGCTGTCATGGACGTCGTTTACAACCACATGTTTGACGCAAAGGCATCAAACCTTGATAAAATCGTCCCTGGTTATTACTACCGTTATACAGAAGGCGGCGATTTAGCGAACGGAACTGGTGTCGGAAACGATACAGCATCTGAGCGTCAAATGATGCACAAATTGATCGTTGACTCTGTCTCATATTGGGCGAAAGAATACCACTGGGACGGATTCCGCTTTGACTTAATGGGCATTCACGACGTCAAGACGATGAATGCTGTCAAACAGGCGACAAAACGAATTGATCCGTCGATTCTTGTATTCGGAGAAGGGTGGAGCCTTGGAACACCGCTTCCGGAGACGGATAAGGCAAACCAAACGAATACAAAACAAATGCCAGGAATCGGACATTTCAATGACAATCTACGCGATGCGCTCAAAGGTAGCGTCTTCATCGATTCAGATGCTGGTTTCATTAACGGAACAACGGGTCTTGAAACGCGCATCAAACGCGGAATCGTCGGAGAAATTGCTTATGACAAAGAGATTCAAGGATTTACGCAAGAACCAGATCAAGCCATCACTTATGTTGAAGCACATGACAACCATACGCTCTGGGATAAGTTGAACCTGACGAATCCGCAAGACAATGACGCAACGAAGACAAAGATGCATCGTTTGGCTTCAAGCATCTTGTTGACGTCACAAGGAACGACGTTCATCCATGCAGGACAGGACTTCATGCGGACGAAGGGCGGCGACCATAACTCATATAAATCACCGGATTCTGTCAACCAGCTCGACTGGAAACGGAAGATGGACCGTCAACAAGACGTTGATTATATGACAGGATTGATCGAGTTACGCAAAAAGAATCCAGTACTTCATTTAGCAACAGCAAAAGACATTCGTCGTTACCTGACGTTTGAAGCAGCACCGGCACGAGTCATCGCCTATCGATTAGATGATGCTGCGCCACAACAAAAGGATGATCTCTACGTCATTCATAATGCGAATCGAACAGCAGTCGACATGAAGCTACCTACAGGGAAATGGAAGTTGCTTGTAGACGGTAAACAAGCAGGAACCAAAGCAATCCGTAACGTATCAGGTACGGTTCGTGTCGAAGGACTTAGCTCATTCGTCTTATCAAAATAAGTGAACAGATAAAAAAGGACGTTCCGCAGTTGGCGGAATGTCCTTTTCGTCAGTCGAGAAACGTGCAATCAAGCGTAACGCTCATCCGTTTCTTCGTTCTCTTCTTCTTTCAGATTACCTTCTTCCGATTTCGAGACGATGACGGCACATGCTGCGTCACCAGTGATGTTGACGGCTGTCCGCATCATATCAAGAAGACGATCGACACCGATGATTAAAGCGATCCCTTCGACCGGTAGATTGACCGATTGAAGAACCATCGTCAACATGACGAGACCGACACCCGGTACACCGGCTGTTCCGACCGATGCAAGAACAGCTGTCAGGACGACAGTCGCAAGTTGACCTGGCGTCAAGTCAACAGCGTAGACTTGCGCGATGAAGACAGTCGCGACACCTTGCATGATTGCTGTTCCATCCATGTTGATCGTCGCACCAAGAGGCTGGACGAAACTTGAGACGGAACGCGGAACCTTCAACTCTTTTTGAGCCGTTTGCATCGCAACAGGGAGTGTTGCGTTCGACGAAGACGTCGAGAAAGCGAACAGCATGACAGGTGCGAACTTCTTAAAGAAGAAGAACGGGTTCATCTTCCCAAGAAGTGAAACAGTCGAACCATACGTCAATAAGGAATGGACGAATAGTGACAAGATGACGACACCCATATAAAGTCCCATTGCTTTTAGCGAATCCCACCCTTGAGAACCGACGGCTGATGCGATCAAAGCAAATGCTCCGAGCGGTGCCATTTTCATGACGAGCGTGATCAAGTACGTCATTAAATCATTACCCTGCTCGATGAACGTCCGTAGTGTCGAGACTTTTTGACCGAGGAACGTGATCCCAAAACCGATAAAGACACTGAAGACGATGATTTGTAGCATATTTCCTTCCGCCATCGACGTGATCGGGTTCGTCGGGAACATACCAACGATTGTGTTGATTATGCTCGTATCTGGTAGATTTCCGTTATCATATTCCAGACCTTGCGTCTCGAAGTTACCAAACGTACCCGGTTTGATCAGTAATGACAAACCGAGAGCAATGACAATTGCGACAGCTGTCGTCGTCATGAAGTAAGTGATGGCTTTACCACCAACACGACCAAGCTCTTTTGGATTTCCAAGTCCCATGACGCCAAGGGCGATTGAGAAGAAGACGATCGGTACGACGAGCATCTTAATTAAGTTCAGGAAGATCGTTCCGATGGGTTGTAAAGCATATTTATTCAATCCCTCATAAATCGACTTGTCCGGTAAGGAAGCGAGGACGATTCCGAGAATCACCCCGAGAATCAATCCCCAAATGATGCGCTTTGCTTCTTTCATAAGTGATGTCACACTCCTTTATTTGATAATTGTCTATATTTTGACACATCATCACCCTTTTTGACAAAACATTTTAAAAAATACATGATAACGCTTACAAAAAAGTTTCTGGATTTTGATGCAGGAATGACTAGATTTTGTTGTCAAACGGATGCAACCATGAGAGGATAGATAAGAACAAAAAGGAACAGCGTAGGGTACAGAAAAGTCGCTAGAATCAACTGTTGACCAAATTGTATATTCCTACTATAATGTTGTATGACGTGTCTGACACGTTTCCTTTAGTCGGTAATATCGGAGGGAGGGAAAACTAGTGGAAACTCGTGTACGTAAAAATGAATCACTTGAAGACGCACTTCGTCGCTTCAAACGTGGTGTTTCAAAAGATGGTACGCTTGCAGAAGTTCGTAAACGTAAACACTACGAAAAGCCAAGTGTAAAACGTAAGCTTAAATCGGAGGCTGCGCGTAAGCGTAAGAAGTTCTAACGTTAGAGAGGGTGTATCCTCATGAGTCTTCAGGAGCGTTTGACAGCGGATATGAAAGAAGCCATGCGTCTACGTGAAAAAGATCGTCTTACGACGATTCGGATGGTGAAATCATCGTTGCAAAATGAAACGATCAAACTCGGTAAGCAAGAATTGACAGACGAGGAAGAATTAACGATTCTTTCACGTGAAATGAAGCAGCGCAACGACTCCCTCCGAGAATTCGAAAGCGCTGGTCGTCACGATCTCGTCGAGAAAATTCAAGCAGAGATTGTCGTGCTCGAAGCTTATATGCCAAAACAGCTTTCCGAGGAAGAAGTACAGGAAATCGTCGACGCAGCTATTGCGCAGACGGGTGCCTCTGCTCCTTCAGATATGGGGAAAGTAATGGGTATCGTCATGCCACAGCTTAAAGGCAAGGCAGACGGTGCGTTAATTAATCGACTCGTCAAACAACGGCTCGCTTAATACATGAAAAAGGTGTCCTTCGGGGCACCTTTTTTGTCGTTCCTGTCACAATTAAAAGTTTCTTAATGAATTCAGAATAGTCATGAAACCTTTTTGTTTTGAAAGCGTATATAATTATAGTAACGAATCAAAGTGCAAAAGAAGCAGCTTCTGACACGAATGAAAAGGGGTGAACGTACGCATGACGTTTAGCTTAGGGATGATTTTGGCGGTCTTCATGATCGGGGTCCTCATGTTACTGGTCGAAATATTCGTCACAGGGTTCGGAATCTTTGGAGTCCTCGGAATCGGGGCTGTCCTTGCTAGTCTGATCATGGCAGGTGCTACAGTTGGTCAAGTAGGCATAGCGGTTGGACTTGCTGTATTTCTATCACTTGCGGCCGGATACTGGGCATATCGCAGAATTAAATCGAATCAATCCTTATTATGGAGAGGTTTGATTTTGACAGATTCCACATCGTCTGAAAAAGGCTATCTTTCTCATCAAGACAAAGTGCAACTGTTGGGACAAGAAGGAGTCAGTCTGACACCTCTCCGTCCGTCAGGAACAATTGAAATTGACGGAAATCGAATCGATGCGGTTACGGAAGGGACCTTCATTCAAGCGGGGGAAACGATCGTCGTAAAAGAAGTGACGCATGGACGCGTCATTGTTAGAGTCCAACATACGAAGGAGGAGTCCCACACATGACACCTGAATTATTGACTGTATTACTCATATCCGGAGGAATTTTAATTTTCCTCGCCATCTTCTTCACGCTCGTTCCGATTCCACTTTGGATTAGCTCGCTCGCAGCGGGAGTGCGCGTATCGATCTTTACATTAGTCGGGATGCGTCTTCGTCGAGTAACACCGTCTAAGATCGTCAATCCGTTGATCAAGGCGGTTAAAGCGGGATTGAACTTGAATACGAACCAACTGGAAAGTCACTTCCTTGCTGGTGGTAACGTTGACCGCGTCGTCAATGCCTTGATTGCAGCACACCGTGCGAATATCGAGTTGAGCTTCGAACGCGCAGCGGCGATTGATCTTGCTGGTCGTAACGTTTTGGAAGCTGTTCAAATGTCGGTTAACCCGAAAGTCATCGAAACACCATTCATTGCCGGTGTTGCGATGAACGGGATTGAAGTGAAAGCGAAAGCCCGGATCACGGTACGTGCGAACATCGATCGTCTCGTCGGTGGTGCTGGGGAAGAAACGGTCATCGCACGTGTTGGTGAGGGTGTCATCTCAACAATTGGTTCGTGTAATGACCAAAAAGAAGTACTTGAGAATCCAGAGATGATCTCACGGACGGTTCTTGCAAAAGGACTCGATTCGGGTACGGCGTTCGAGATTCTCTCGATTGATATTGCAGATATTGATATCGGTAAGAATATCGGTGCGGTTCTGCAGACGGATCAAGCAGAAGCGGATAAGAACATTGCGCAAGCGAAAGCCGAAGAACGTCGCGCAATGGCGATCGCAAGTGAACAAGAGATGAAATCACGTGTTGAAGAGATGCGTGCGAAGGTTGTCGCTGCTGAAGCGGAAGTGCCGCTTGCTATCGCTGAAGCGATGCGTGACGGTAACTTTGGTGTCATGGATTATGCGAACTACTTGAACGTGACAGCAGATACGAAAATGCGCCAAGCAATCGGTGGGCAATCATCACCAAATGACTCACAATAAAGGGTGAGACGGTATGGATATCATATGGGTCGGATTGATGATCGCATTCGGTGTCATCTCCGTCATCTCAAAAGCAGCAGATAAAAAACCGAAGCAGACGAACCGAACTCCTTCAAAGGAGTTCGGTGAATATGTGAAGCAAATGACCGAACAGGTCGATACGATGCGACAAGAGACGGTACCTCCACCTGTCGTTCGTAAAAAAGCACCCGCGAAGAAACAACCGGGGGTAACGCAAACGAAAGCGCGACCAGTTCATGAACGAACGGAATTGCAACAACGTTTGGACCAACGTCAAAAGCAACATTCGAAAAAAGGGATGTCCTCATCGACGATTGGCGAAATCAAAGATAGCGTAGCAGATGGTGCCATTGGATCGTCTAGTCGTTCAGCATCAGCAACGACGATTTCACAAGATGAAATGCGACGTGCCATCGTTTGGAGTGAAGTTCTTGGTGCGCCTGTTTCCAAGCGCAAACGCTAATATTTGTCTAGTGAGTCGATTCTACGAAACGCGTAGGATCGACTCTTTTTATTTCCTAAAAGGTGGGAACGGGTTTTTCTTTCCATCTTTTCGGCGGAAGTGCTAAAGTGGAAGAGATTAGATATGAAGCGATGACAACTTGTTATCCATGACTAGGAGGCCATTCACAACGTGATATTCAACGAAAGAATCCCATTTGCATTTTCGAATTCAGAACAGATTCAAGCATTCGTCGGTCCGAATGATGCAGTCTTACGTACGATGGAAGCAGAACTTGACGTTCAGCTGACCCATCGAGGAGATGAGCTGTTGGCACAATCCGAACAGGAGCAGTCTGTGATCTTAGCAGGACAGGTCGTAGGCGTCTTGAAACAACTTGTGAATCGCGGAGCTGTTTTAACGGAACGTGACGCGACGAGCGCCATTCAACTTGCACGTCAAGATCGTGTGGATGAACTGCTAGAACTTTACGATACGGTCATTCATACGAATCATAAAGGAAAACCACTTCGTGCAAAGACACTCGGTCAAGCACGTTACGTTCGGGGAATCGACCGCTGTGATTTGACATTCGGTATTGGTCCAGCGGGAACCGGAAAAACGTATCTTGCTGTCGTGATGGCAGCAAAAGCGTTAAAAGAAGGTCACGTCAAACGACTCGTCCTGACGCGTCCGGCAGTAGAAGCAGGAGAAAATCTAGGATTTCTTCCAGGGGATCTTAAAGAAAAGGTCGATCCCTATCTACGTCCTCTGTACGATGCGCTACATGACGTGCTTGGTGTCGAGCATACGGCTCGTCTGCTTGAACGTGGTGTCATCGAAATCGCACCGCTTGCTTACATGCGAGGACGGACGCTTGAACATGCTTTTGTCATTCTCGATGAAGCGCAAAATACGACACGGGAACAAATGAAGATGTTCCTGACGCGTCTCGGATTCCATTCGAAGATGATTGTTACGGGCGATTTAACACAAGTCGATCTTCCGCGTGGAAAAACGTCTGGTCTACAAGAAGCGTTACATTTGCTCGGCAATGTCAAAGGGATTCATTTTGAGCACTTTGGCTCAGCTGATGTCGTACGTCACCCACTTGTCCGAAAAATCGTTGATGCTTATAGTCAGGATTTGACCTAAGCCGTTACGGAAATAGAGGAAAAAGGGGGAGATGATATGCGCAAGGTTGGGGTCTGGGTCGGTCTTTTGACAGTAATATTCTATCTCATCGTATCGACGATGATGTATGTCAGCGTTCGACCAGAAGCCTTGTCCGCAGAACCATTCTCAATTGCAGAAGAAGATATCCGGTCACCCTTGACGATGGAGGACCGGGTCGCAACAAATCAAATCAAGGAAAATTCGGTTGCTGCAATCGAGAGTCAGTATACGATCAAACAAGAGTATGCAGCACAGCAAATTGATAAAGTAGAACAACTTTTTGCTAGTTTGTCCGGTATTAAAAAAGCAAATGAGATCGGTAAAATCAAACAGCGTCTGCGTGGAACGGAGGCGGCGACACTGTTGAAGGATGATGAGTTACGCTTGCTTGTGACGTCGACGACAGCACTTCGGAATACGACACGTGACGTCGTCATTACAGCGATTGAAGAAGCGATGCGTCAACGTATCTCGTCCGATGGTGGTGAAGTAGCAGAAGCACGTGAGAATGCGCGGACTGATATCGAACGTTCGCCGCTCTCCTTCTCATTAAAAGCAGTCGCTAAAGCGCTGACCGATCAACTGATCGTGACGAATTACGTCTATGATCCGGAAAAGACGGAACAGCTTCGTAAGCAGACGAGTGATAAAGTCGAACCGGTTATCATTTCAGAAGGTGAAGTGATCGTCAAACGAGGCGAAGTGATTTCACAAGATGCCTATCGTCAGCTACAACTGGTCGGTTTGATTTCTGATCGACAGTCGTTGAAACCGTTACTCGGTGCGATGCTTGTCAGTGCGTTGATGACTGCCTTTTTATTTGGATTCATTCATCGTTCGAAATTGCGATACGCTCAAATGGGGCGGATTCGTTTATTCGGTCTTGTCTATCTCGTCGTCAGTCTACAATTACTCGTCATGTATGGTATGGCGTTCTTAGCAGACGACATCAATCCTGCACTTTACTTACTCACACCGACCGCTTTTGCTGCGCTTGTCCTGCGCAATTTATTGAACGAACGGATTGCATTATCGAGTTCTCTTTTTACGGCGCTTGCTGGAACGTTCTTCTATAGTGCAAATCAAAACTTCAGCTTCAATATCGCGATCTATTTATTGGTCGGTGGGTTAGTTGCAACGTTTTTCCTACAATCTAGTTTGTCGCGTCGTCGTATTTTCATGAGCAGTATTTCGATTGCCGGAGCAAACATCGCGATTTTCTTAGCATTCGTCCTGTTACGAAGTGGTACGTTCGAACTACGAGAAACGCTGATTTTAATCGGTTTTGCGATTGCGAGTGGTATCTTGAGTGCCGTCCTAGCAATTGGACTATTGCCGTTTCTTGAGATGACATTCGGTATTTTAGCACCGACCCGCCTACTCGAACTGTTGAACCCGACGCATCCGTTACTCAAAAAACTATTAGTTGAAGCACCGGGAACGTACCATCATAGTATGATGGTCGCGAACCTAGCAGAAACAGCCTGTGAAGCAATCGGAGCAGATGGATTGCTTGCACGAGTCGGAGCCTACTATCATGATTTAGGGAAAACGCGACGACCACTTTATTTCATTGAAAACCAGCATGGACGCAATCCCCATGATCGATTGACACCGGAAGAGTCGGCACGTGTCATCTTGGCACATACTGAGGATGGTGTTGAATTACTCGAAGACGCAAAACTGCCTGCAGCGATCATCGATATTTGCCGCCAGCATCATGGAACCTCTCTGCTACGATACTTTTATGTCAAGGCAGCAGAACAAGGTGAGGTCGACGAGGAGACGTTCCGTTACACGGGTCCGAAACCACAAACCCGTGAAGCGGCGGTCATCATGATCGTTGACTCGATTGAAGCGGCAGTTCGTTCGATGAAAGCTCCTTCAGAAGAAGGAATTCGGGACTTGGTCTCGAAAATCATTCGTGAAAAGATGATGGATGACCAATTTGCGGAATGTGACATTACGACACGTGAGATTTATCGCGTCGGTGAAAGTGCGTGTCATACCTTATCCGGTTTGTTCCATGAACGAATCGAGTATCCAGAATTAAAGAAAGAGGCAACGACATGAATATTTATATGACAGACGAAAATAATCGTCTAACGGAAGAACAACGACAGCTTGTCGAATCGATTTTGATTTACACGGCGGAACAAGAAGAAGTCGATTCAAATAGTGAGTTGTCCGTGACTTTCGTCTCAAACGATGAGATTCAAGAAATCAATCGTGAATGGCGTGGAAAGGATCAGGCGACAGACGTCATTTCCTTTGCGATGGAAGAACTCGGAGAAGATGAAATCGATTTTGGATTGCTGGAAGATGAACCAATCGTCCTCGGCGATTTGATCATTTCCGTAGAACGGTGTCGTGAACAAGCGGCAGAGTATGGCAATCATTTTGAGCGAGAGCTCGGTTTCCTCGCTGTCCATGGTTTTCTCCATTTACTCGGATACGATCACATTGAAAAAGCAGATGAGGAAGTCATGACGAAGCGACAGGAGGAAATCCTGCATCACTTCGAGTTATATCGGGGCATATTGTGAAAAGCTGGTGGCAACCCTTTCGACATGCCATGAACGGATTGTGCCAATCGATTCGAGAAGAACGGCATATGAAAGTTCACGTGACAGTTGGTGCCATCGTGTTACTTGTCGCTTTTCTATTACCCTTGACGTCTGTCGAGCGAGCGATTCTTTTCTTGACGGTCGGGATCGTCATCAGTGCCGAGATGTTCAATACAGCGTTTGAGCGCGTCGTTGATCTCGTGACGCAGGAATGGCATCCACTGGCAAAAGCAGTCAAGGATATTGCAAGTGGAGCTGTTCTTGTGTTGGCGCTTACATCTATTGCAATTGCACTATGCATCTTCATCCCATATTTGGTACAATAAGAATCCGGCCTTTTTGGCCAATACCGTTCCTAAGAAGGGGATACTCACATGAAAACAGAACAATTACTCGAACAAGCTAAACGTGCACGCGAAAAAGCGTATGTTCCATATTCGAAATTCCAAGTCGGTGCTGCTCTACTAACAAAAGACGGACAAGTCTTCCATGGTTGCAATATTGAAAACGCTGCATATGGTCTTTGTAACTGTGCAGAACGGACAGCAATCTTCTCTGCATGGGCACAGGATGCGCGCGAGTATGCAGCGATGGCTGTCGTTGCGGACACAGAAGGACCGGTCGCACCATGTGGACAATGCCGCCAAGTGCTATCAGAGATGTGTGACGCAGATATGCCAATCTATTTGACGAACCTTAAAGGGGATGTCACAGAAACAACAGTGGGCGCCCTCTTACCAGGAGCATTCACGAAAGGGGATTTACATGTTTAAAGAAGGATTCAAATCGGGCTTTGTCTCGATCATCGGACGCCCGAACGTCGGAAAATCGACATTCCTCAACCGTGTCATCGGACAAAAGATTGCCATCATGTCTGATAAGCCACAAACGACGCGAAATAAGATCCAAGGTGTCTATACGACAGAAGACGTTCAGACGATTTTCATCGATACACCAGGGATTCATAAACCAAAACATAAACTCGGTGACTTCATGATGAAGGTCGCAACGAACGCATTGCGTGAAGTTGATGCGATTTTGTTCATGGTCAACGTGACAGAACCAAAAGGAAAAGGTGACGATTTCATCATTGAAAAATTGAAGGAACTCGATACACCCATCATTCTCGTCATGAATAAGGTCGATTTGATTCATCCGAATGATATTCCGCCAATCATCGAGTCATATAAAAATGAGCTCGAGTTTGCGGCAGTCGTTCCGATCTCTGCGCTTCAAGGTAACAACGTCGGACCGTTACTTGAAGAAATCGCGAAGATCTTACCAGAAGGACCGATGTATTACCCGGCGGATCAAGTCACTGACCACCCGGAGCGTTTTATCATCTCAGAGATGATTCGTGAGAAAGTCTTGCAGAAGACACGCGACGAAGTACCACACTCGATCGCAGTCGCGATTGATCAAATCAAGACGCGTGAGAATGGAAACATGGTCGATGTCCATGCGACGATCTTGATCGAGCGCGATTCCCAAAAAGGAATCATCATCGGTAAACGCGGAGCACTTCTAAAAGAAATCGGCTCTGAAGCACGAACGGACATCGAGATGTTACTCGGAACGAAAGTTTACCTGAACTTGTGGGTCAAAGTCCAAAAGGATTGGCGTAACAAGGCCGGTCAATTGCGTGAACTTGGCTTCCGCGATGACGAGTACTAAGCGATGATCGATAAGGCGGAAGGGCTTGTACTACGAACGGTCGTATACGGTGAATCGAATAAAATCGTCACGCTACTGACACGTGAATACGGCAAGCTCGCCGTCATGGCGCGAGGAGCGAAGAAGCCGGGTAGTCGTTTTAACGCGGCAAGCCAGCCTTTCGTTCGAGCCGTCTATATCTATCCAAGGTCACGTGGTCTCGGTCAGTTGAAATCAGCAGACGTCATCACGAGCCACGCGCATATCCGGCAAGATGTCGTCTTGATGGCGTATGCGATGTATCTACTGGAGCTTGCAGATAAAGCGCTTGATGAACGGGTGCCACAACCGGCACTGTATGATTTATTCGTCGAAGGACTGGAGGCGATGGATGAAGGACTCGATCCTGACGTCGTCTCTTTCATCATCGAATTGCGTCTGTTGCGTCATCTAGGGATTGCGCCTCATTTGAATGGTTGTACGATTTGCGGGAGTGCTGAAGCACCGTTTGCTTTTTCGTTACACCATGGCGGTCTACTCTGTCGCCGGCATCGCCATGAGGATGAACATGCTGTCTTCATGTCAGAGGCAGTCGCGAAGATGCTTTACGTATTTTCTGTCTACGATTTTTCACGGATCGGGACCGTGACGGTGAAACCGGAAACGAAGCGTCTATTGCGTCAAATCATGGATGCTTATATGGAACGTTACAGCGGGTTACGCCTGCGTTCAAAACGTGTCCTCGACCAGTTGATTGATTTCGGCAACGATTGACAGCAACAAGCGGGTTCGGTAGAATAAATGCGGTAGAAGCAACTAAATGAACACGATGACGAAAAGGAGTACCGTCTTTTTCTCAATCAAGCGATTCCAGGGTGGTGTGAGCTGGGAGTGAGAGGGGCGCGAATGGCGTTTCGGAGTGTTCTTTGTCAAAAAGAGTGGCATGCGATGCATGCAAGTAGGGTGGAACCGCGGGCTCGTCTCGTCCCTATGTGCAACGATTGTTGTACATAGGGGCGTTTTTTGCGTTCCTTAATCATTTCGGAGGTGAAAGTCGTGAAGATGACAGTACAAGACATGATCTTGACATTACAAAAATTTTGGGCAGAACAAAGCTGCTTGACGATGCAAGCATACGACGTAGAAAAAGGAGCCGGTACGATGAATCCGATGACATTCTTACGGAGTCTCGGACCAGAACCATGGAACGTTTGTTATACAGAACCATCACGCCGTCCAGCTGACGGTCGTTACGGGGAGAACCCGAACCGTCTGTATCAACATCATCAATTCCAAGTCATCATGAAACCATCACCTGACAACATTCAGGAATTGTACTTACAAAGTCTCGAGTTGCTCGGTATCAACCCACTCGAACATGATATCCGTTTCGTAGAGGATAACTGGGAGAACCCAACGTTCGGTGCTGCAGGTCTCGGCTGGGAAGTGTGGCTGAACGGAATGGAAATCACGCAGTTCACGTACTTCCAACAAGTCGGTGGAATCGAGTGTAATCCAATCGCAGTAGAGATCACTTACGGAATTGAGCGTCTCGCGTCGTATATTCAAGACGTCGAGAGTGTCTTTGATCTCGTTTGGACGGATGGCTTCAAATACGGTGATATTTTCTATCAACCAGAGTTCGAACATTCGAAGTATACGTTTGAA
Source organism: Exiguobacterium sp. ZWU0009 (assembly GCF_000798935.2). Lineage (NCBI taxonomy): Bacteria > Bacillati > Bacillota > Bacilli > Caryophanales > Exiguobacterium > Exiguobacterium sp. ZWU0009. Next base: position 895,335 of record NZ_CP018057.1, read on the forward strand.
ACATCTGATGTCGCGTTACTCTTCACGTTGTTCGATCAATATGAAAAAGAAGCAAATCGTGCCTTGGACGAGAACCTCGTTTTCCCGGCATATGATTACATCTTGAAATGTTCGCATACCTTTAACCTTCTCGACGCGAAGGGAGCAATCTCTGTTACGGAACGCACAGGATTCATCCATCGTGTCCGGAACATGTCGCGCCGTTGTGCGCAAAGTTTCATCGAAGAACGGGAACGTCTTGGCTTCCCATTGATCAAGTCGAAAGCAGGTGAGTCACATGCATGAATTATTACTTGAAATCGGTTTAGAAGAAATGCCGGCTCGATTCGTCCTTCAGTCCGAAACACAACTCAAGGAACGCGTGACGCGTTTTCTTGAAGAAGCACGGATTGAGTTCGCGAGCGTTGAATCCTTCTCGACACCACGCCGTCTTGCAGTGTATGTCAAAGGTCTCGCAGCACGTCAAAGCGACCTCGAAGAGACATTAAAAGGACCAGCAAAACGCATCGCGATGGATGAAGACGGTAACTGGACGAAAGCAGCCGAAGGATTCGCGCGTGGTAAAGGGTTAACGACGGACGATCTTTTCCTTGGAGAAGAAAAAGGAGTCGAATACCTTTATGCGACACGTAAGGAAGTTGGACAAGCGACAGCTGATCTACTTCCTGGACTAAAACAAGTCGTCGAAGCGATGACATTCCCGAAAAACATGCGTTGGAGCACACAATCATTGCGTTACATGCGTCCGATTCGTTGGTTGATTGCCCTGCTTGATGATCAAGTCATCCCGTTTGAAGTCGCATCCGTCGAAACAGGTCGGACATCACGTGGACATCGTTTCCTCGGGCAGGACATCACGATCCTGCGTCCGAACGCGTATGTCGAAGCGCTCGCAGGAGAAAACGTCATCGTCAGTTACGAAGCACGTCGCCAATTGATCGAAGAACAAATCGCAGCGCTTGCGGCACGCGAACAATTCGAAGTGCCGATCGATGCGTCTTTACTTGAAGAAGTCACGAACCTCGTCGAGTATCCGACAGCCTTGTTCGGTGCATTCGATGAAGCGTATCTTGAGTTGCCGGAAGAAGTCTTGATCACGACGATGAAAGAACACCAACGTTACTTCCCGGTCAAACGTGACGGTGCATTGCTCCACTATTTCGTCACGGTACGAAACGGAAACGCGACACATCTTGAAAACGTCGCACGCGGAAACGAGAAAGTCATCCGTGCCCGTTTAGCCGATGCGCAGTTCTTCTATGAAGAAGATAAAAAAGCAGATATCGATGAACAGGCGAAACGTCTTGATAAAATCGTCTTCCATGAAAAATTAGGAACGACAGGCGAAAAAGTCCGTCGCGTCCGTCAGATGGCGCTCGCACTTGCAGATCGTGTCGGTGCGGACAAAACACGTGTTGAACGTGCAGGACAAATCTATAAATTCGACCTCGTCAGTCAAATGGTCTATGAATTCACAGAATTACAAGGTCTGATGGGTGAGCGTTATGCGAACATGAAGAATGAGGATCCGGAAGTTGCGGCTGCGATTCGTGAACATTACATGCCACGCTTCGCGGGTGATGCAAGTCCGGAGACACCAACAGGAACACTCTACGCGATTCTCGATAAGATGGACAGCGTCGCTGGATTCTTTGGGGTCGGCATGATTCCGAGTGGATCAGCGGATCCATATGCACTACGTCGCCAAGCACAAGGGATCGTTCAGATTTTATCGGATCGTAAGTTGAACCTGACATTGACAGAACTGATCGCCTTCGTCGTTTCGGAACAGGTGGCAGCAGGTCTTTATGAGAAGGATGCCGAAGAAGTTCAAGCTGCATTACAAGACTTCTTTGCACAACGCTTGAAATACCGTCTATCGGAAATGAACTTCCGTCATGATGTCGTCGAAGCCGCTCTTGATCATACGTTGACAGTCGAAGCAAATGAGCAGCGTGCTGCGATGCTTGAAAGTGCGACGAAAAAAGAATCGTTCAAGAATACGGTCGAACAACTCAGTCGTGTCTTAAACATCTCGAAAAAAGCAGAAGACGTCACAACTGTTAATCCAGCGCTCTTTGAAAATGATGCGGAACGCGCGTTGCATGAGGCGATTGAGAAAACCTTACCAGAGGTCGATCAAGCCATCGCGTCACTTGATTATGAACGAGCGCTTGAGGCACTTGAGGCAACCGTTCCGTCGATCACAGCATACTTTGACGGTACGATGATCATGACGGACGACGAAACAGTCCGTACGAACCGTCTTAGCGAAATGAAACGATTTGCGCAAGCAATCGAATCAGTCGCTCGGTTCAATGCACTTACTTTAGCGTAAAGAAAAAGGACGGATGAGCCGATGAAGTTAAATGAACGGCAAAAAAAGATACTCCAAATCGTCAAAGAGAATGGTCCGATCACGGGAGAGCAGATTGCTGCAGCGCTCTCCCTGACACGGGCGACATTACGACCCGATTTGTCGATTTTAACGATGACCGGCATGTTAGAAGCGCGTCCACGTGTCGGCTATATGTACGTTGGAAAGAAAAATGCGTCCATGCTTCATGAGAAACTCGATACATTGACCGTCGGTGAATTCATGTCGTCGGCAAAAGTCATTCATGAAGGAATGACCGTATACGATGCGATCGTTCACTTGTTCCTAGAAGATGTAGGTTCTCTGTTCGTCGTCAGTAAGGACCATGCGTTAGTCGGTGTGTTGTCACGTAAGGATTTTCTACGTGCGGCAATCGGTAATCAAGAGTTAGACTCGTTACCGGTCAACATCATCATGACACGGATGCCGAATTTGACGGTCTGTGAAAAAACGGAGACGTTGATTGGTGCCGGCATGAAACTGATCGAAAAGCAGATTGATTCAATGCCGGTCGTCGAAGAGGAGAACGGCGTCTTGAAAGTCGTTGGTCGAATGACGAAGACGAACATGACGAAAGTGTTGGTCGCTTTAGCACGTGATGAAGAAATTTAAGGAGGGTTCCTGATGCGTCAACGGATTTATGTCGTGAGTGACTCTGTCGGAGAGACGTGTGAACTCGTCGTCCGCGCAGCTGCAATCCAATTCCCGGAACAAGCCATCGAAACGGTCCGCATTCCGTTCGTCGATGATGATCAAGTCATTTATGACTTGGTTCTTCATGCGAAAGAAGAACAAGCGACGATCGCTTTTACGATCGTCCATGCGACCCATCGTCGTCTGCTTGCAGACACGGCGCGTGCCCACGGTGTAAAAGCGATCGATCTACTTGGTCCATTGCTTGACACGATGGAAGATCGTTTGCAGATGCAACCGAAAGAAGAACCCGGATTGATCTATCGTTTAGATGAGGAATATTTCCGGAAAATCGAAGCGGTCGAATTTGCTGTTAAGTATGACGATGGACGTGATCCAAAAGGCATCAAGCGTGCGGATATCGTCTTAATCGGAGTGTCGCGTACATCAAAGACACCACTTTCGCAGTATCTGGCTTTGAAACGATATAAAGTAGCGAACGTACCACTCGTACCGGAATCGATCCCGCCAGCAGAGCTATTCGATATTCCAAAAGAAAAATGTTTTGGACTACTCATCTCACCGGAAAAGTTGATCGACATCCGAATGGAACGCCTGCGTTCATTAGGACTCAAACCAGAAGCAGCATACGCGCAGATGGACCGAATCAACCGGGAACTCGAATACGCACGGAATTTATACGAACGAATCGGTTGCCAAGTCATCGATGTAACGAATAAAGCAGTCGAGGAAACGGCGAACCTGATTTTGACCGGGATCTCCGGGAAAGCGCATGACTAGTCAAGCAGTCAGGAACATAGTATACTTGTTTAGCTGATAAATGAGATAATGCCCTTTTTCTAATGAAACGGAACGAGTCATCGTTCCGTTTCATTGCGGGTATGGTCATGTAAGGATAAGTTCTCAAGGAAAGGGGAGAGGACGGAATGAAGCGAATTCCTGATGAAATCGTCGATCAGGTCCGCCAAGCAACGGACATCGTCGAATTGATTTCAGAACGTGTAGAATTAAAAAAACAAGGGAATCGATATTCAGGGCTCTGCCCGTTTCATTCTGAGAAATCACCTTCCTTTTCTGTTTCTCCTGATAAAGGGATGTACTACTGTTTTGGATGTGGTGCAGGTGGAAACGCGATCACTTTCGTCATGGAAACAGAAGGAATGAGTTTCAAGGAAGCCGTCTCTAAATTAGCTGATCGAAATGATGTCACACTTCCGGAACTAGAGCCGGACCGATTCGAACAATCGGAATCGACACCGGAACAGGAAAAGAAGTTCCGGATGCGCGAGGCACATCGGATCGTCACCGAGTTGTATCATGAGGTGTTGATTCAAACGGAAGCAGGCGACGCGGGACGAATCTATTTAGAGAATCGCGGTATCCGTGAAGGTGCGATGCGTGAGTTCCGACTCGGGTATGCACCGGATCAAGATCGTTTTACAGTGGATTCCTTGGCACGACGTGGGTTTGATTTAGATGAGATGGTCGAAGCGGGATTGATTTCAATCGGACGCGATGGCGATTATCGAGATCGATTCAACGGTCGAGTCGTATTCCCTATCTCCGATCGTGATGGCACGATCGTCGGATTTAGTGGACGTTCGATTGATGGTCGTGATCCGAAGTACGTCAATACAGCGGAAACACCTTTGTTCAATAAAAGTGAACTGTTATTCGGATTCGCTCAAGCGCGAGGGGCAATGCGTAAAATCAAACAAGTTGTTCTCGTTGAGGGAAATCTTGATGTTGTGCGTGTCGCTCAAGCGGGTATACCTTATACGGTAGCTTCTTTAGGAACAGCCTTAACACCGGTTCATGCACAAAACCTAGCACGTATCGTCGATGAAGTCATTATTTGTTATGACGGAGACAAGGCAGGACGCGCTGCGACGTTAAAAGCCTTACAGTTGCTTGAAGCCGTTGCCGTCGACTGTTCCGTCATCCGTTTACCGGATGGCGAAGACCCGGATTCCTTCATTGGGAATCAGGGCGAAGAGACGTTTTTACACTGGATCGAACAAGAACGGGTTTCAAGTCTTGAATTCAAATCTTTTTATTTTCGACAAGGAAAAAACTTGCGATTAGAAGGAGAACGCGTTCGATATATTGAAACTATGCTTGAAGAGATTGGTCGAACATCCAATCCGTTGTTACGGGACATTTATTTAGGAAAACTTTCCGAGGAATTCAAACTCTCGAAAGACTCCTTGATCGCACAAGTGCGTCCAACCGTCCAACAACCGAAGAGAGAACAAGTCGTTTCCGATCGCCCAGTTGCTCTACCGACAGCACCTCCTGACCGAACGTTCGCGAACTGGAAAAAGGCAGAACGCTTCTTGCTTGCCTACATGATCCGTTCAGAAGAAGTATGTCTTGAAGTGCGAGAGCAACTAGGTGTCCAATTCAATGATCCGGCACACCAATTGATTGCCGGCAAGCTATATGAATTTTACGGAGCAGGTACGCAAGGAAGTCCTGATCGTTTTTTGACGATGTTGCACGACGCCTCTTTGCAACGAATCGTAGCGGATTTAGAGTTCATGCTGATGCCTGAGTATGATCCTGACTTACTCAGTCACTACATTCGTGCCGTCCAAAATGAACAGCAACGTCGGTTGTTAGAAGAAGAAAAGTCACGATTGAATCAACAAACAGATATCCGTGCTCAAGCGGAGCTGATGCAGGCGATCATAGAACGGAAGCGTCGTTTAAAAGATCGATGACCTGCTGCATGATGTGGAAGGAGTGTATGGTTCGATGGCAGAAAAAGCAAGATCAGAAGCTGAATTACTCCGTCTCGCGAAAGAGGAACTTATCGCGCTCGGACATAAAAATGGTGAATTGTCACACCAAAAGATCGAAGACAAACTAAGTTCGTTCGAATCAATGGATGCTCAACAATTCGAGGAATTCCTCCAGTTGCTTGAAACAGAAGGTATCAAGGTCAATAATGACGGCACAGGAGATGAGAAAGAAGAGGCGGATCTAAACGATTTGTCTGTTCCTCCTGGTGTCAAGATCAATGACCCTGTCCGGATGTATTTAAAAGAAATCGGACGCGTTGATTTGTTGAATGCAGAAGACGAAGTTGAACTCGCGAAACGAATCGAACAAAACGATGAAGAAGCAAAAAAACGATTGGCGGAAGCAAACTTACGTCTCGTCGTTTCGATTGCGAAGCGTTATGTCGGACGCGGCATGTTGTTCCTTGATTTGATTCAAGAAGGCAACATGGGTCTGATCAAAGCGGTCGAGAAATTTGACTATACGAAGGGATATAAATTCTCGACGTATGCAACATGGTGGATTCGTCAAGCAATCACACGCGCGATTGCTGACCAAGCGCGGACAATCCGAATTCCGGTTCACATGGTTGAGACGATCAATAAATTGATTCGTGTCCAGCGTCAACTCTTGCAAGATCTTGGACGTGAACCATCACCGGAAGAAATTTCGAAAGAGATGGAAATCACGCCGGAAAAAGTCCGTGAAATTCTTAAGATTGCGCAAGAGCCGGTTTCTCTTGAGACTCCAATCGGGGAAGAGGATGATTCACATCTCGGAGATTTCATCGAGGACCAAGATGCGACGGCACCACAAGATGCTGCAGCATACGAACTCTTGAAAGAACAACTCGAAGATGTGTTAGATACACTGACGGATCGTGAAGAAAACGTTCTTCGTCTTCGTTTCGGACTCGATGATGGTCGGACACGGACACTTGAAGAAGTTGGGAAAGTATTTGGCGTTACACGTGAGCGGATTCGTCAAATCGAAGCAAAAGCACTTCGGAAGTTACGTCACCCGAGTCGTTCAAAACGCTTGAAAGATTTCCTTGATTAATTCAAAGTGTGAAGAATATATGAAATTTTAGTGGGAAGGAAGAAAAAAGTTTCGTTTTTTTCTTCCTTCCCTGTTTTTTTTACAGTAGAATAGTAACGGGGAATACCATTCAGTCACCAACTTGGTTGGGTATAGAATATGGGGGGAATCCAAATGCGTAATCCATTAGTACCGTTCGCGGCGATCGCAGTCATCGCCATCATCGCTATGATTTCATTGTCTTACTTTGGGGTCGATCAGGTGAAGGAAGCTCGCAAAGGGCCGTCAACTGCAGAAATGAAGCCGGAAGACTTGTTTGCATCTAAAGGATGTACAGGATGTCACGGTGGAAACTTAGAAGGCGGAACAGGTCCGAACTTAACAAAGATCGGCGCGAAGCTGAAAGAAGATGAAATTAAAGACATCGCAATGAACGGTAAAGGGCAAATGCCTGGCGGTCTTGCGAATGACGAAGAAGCAGCTGTTCTAGCCAAATGGTTAGCTGCTAAGAAATAAGAACAAGGGCATCTATCTCTTCACGAGATGGATGTTTTTTTGTGGTGTATGGTATCTTTTTTAGCGCAAATCCGCTATTTTTAAAAGAGAGTTTTTCGGAAAATAGGAAGGATGAAGATGATGCAAATGAACGTCGTATTGGATCAACGACTCCAAAAAGTCGTGTCGTATATTCCACAAGGAGCAATCCTCGCAGATATTGGATCAGATCATGCATTCGTACCATGTTTTTGTATCCAGCAACATAAAATTGAACGCGCGATTGCAGGAGAGGTGAATGAAGGACCGATGGAAGCGGCAAAAGGACAAGTGGCGCTTGTCGGTCTCGAATCACAGATTGATGTCCGTTTAGGAAGTGGCTTATCGGTTTTAAAGCCGGGTGAAGCAACGGCGATCACGATTGCGGGAATGGGGGGAACGCTGATTGCCTCAATCCTTGAAGAAGGGAAAGATCGATTGTCGGGAGAGGAGCGCTTGATTCTTCAACCGAATGTCGATGCAGTCGATGTCCGGAAGTGGTTGCTGACGAATTCATATGCGTTATTGTCTGAAGCGATCGTCGAGGAGAACGGAAAGATCTATGAAATTCTCGTTGCAGAACGTGGAGATGAAACACTGTACTCAGAGGACGAAACAACACGCCAGTGGGAATTGTTCTTTGGACCACAGTTAATGCGGGAACGTGCACCAGAATTCATCGAAAAATGGCAGACTGAAAAACAGAAGCGGGAGTATATCCTAGCTCAGATGAAACATGGACAAGCAACGGAAGTTTTATCTGAAAAAATCGAAGCCATCGAACGATTGATTCAAAAGATGGAAGAGGTGACGAACTAATGGCGAATGGGAACCATGTCATTGAGCAGTTTGAAGCATTTGCTCCGAAAAAATTCGCACTCGAAGGTGATCCGATTGGTCTACAAATCGGAACATTGAACAAGGACGTCAAACGTGTACTCGTGACACTTGATGTCTTGGAGTCTGTCGTCGATGAAGCGATTGAAAAGAAGGTCGATCTCATCATCGCACATCATCCACCGATTTTTAGTAAGTTAGCAAATGTAACGGATCGTTCTGCAACAGGACGGATCGTCACCAAATGTATCAAACACGATATTGCGGTGTATGCTGCGCATACGAACCTTGACGTGACAACAGGTGGGGTCAATGACTGGATGGCAGATGCGCTTGGTCTTGAGTCTTGTGAAGTACTAGCACCGACGTTTGAAAACACGCAATATAAACTAAGTGTCTTCGTACCGACTGAGGCTGTAGAGCGCGTTTCAACAGCCCTTGCACAAGCGGGAGCAGGAAAAGAAGGGGACTACAGTGATTGTCAATTCCACGTCGATGGAACGGGTCAATTCCGACCGTTGACGGAAGCTACCCCGTATATTGGTGAAGCAGGGCGACTCGAACGCGTCTCAGAAGTCCGAATCGAGACGATCGTCACGGAACTGAATCAGAAACAAGTCATTCGAGCGATGAAACAGGCTCATCCATATGAGGAAGTCGCCTATGATCTCATTCGTCAAGAACGCCCGGCAACATCACTTGGTCTCGGACGGATTGGTCGGTTACCGGAAGCAATGACGTTACGGGAATTTGCAGAGCATGTTCGCGATGCGTTTGGAGTACAAAACTTACGCTTCGTTGGAGACGAATCACGCCACATCCAAAAAGTAGCAGTCCTTGGTGGTGACGGCAATAAGTATGTCTCGACTGCAGCATTTGCGGGAGCAGATGTCCTTGTGACAGGCGATCTCTATTTTCATGTGGCGCATGATGCGATGGCACTTGGACTAGCAGTCGTCGATCCGGGACATCATGTAGAGTCAGTCATGAAAGAAGGCGTCGTCAACGAATTGAAGCGTCGATTCGAACAGAAAAAAATCGACGTCGAACTATTGATTTCAACAGCGAATACGAATCCGTTTCAGTTTTTATGATGAATCGATGGATTACGTCGATACTACCGTCCTATTTAGCAATAAAAAAAAACCGAGTCGCGATTGAGGATCGCGACTCGGTTTTGCTGTATCGATTGTTATGATCAAAGTACTTTGACTTTAGGCAAGATACGTCGTAATTCAAGGAACGGTGTCTTGTCATGCGTACTGATATCAGCAGGATCATATTGTTGTAGGAAATCGATGACTTTTTTCGTGATCGGTGTTGGTGTTGATGCACCTGATGTGACACCAACTTGAGTCACACCCTCAAGCCAAGTCAAATCAAGTTCTGTCAAATCACCAATCCGATGCGCTGGAGTTCCAGCGATGTCAAAGGATACCTGTGCTAAGCGGTTCGAGTTGTTTGAACGCGGATCCCCGACGACGATGACGAGATCGCAATCTCCTGCTTGATCAGCCACCGCTTCTTGCCGGACTTGTGTTGCGTTACAGATTTCATTGTGTACTTCTACATGCGGATATTTTTTACGAACGTGTTCCATCAAAGCTTGGACATCCCATTGGCTCATCGTCGTTTGATTCGTGACGATGATTTTTTTGTGGGCAAGCTGAGGCGGGAGTTCATCGATATCTTCGACTTTTTCGATGAGGTGCACATGCTCTGGTGCTACACCGACTGCACCTTCAGGTTCCGGGTGTCCATGTTTGCCGACGTAGATGACTTCATAATCATCCGCGACGACTTGGCGAATCAAATCATGTGTACGCGTCACGTCAGGACATGTTGCATCGACGACGTGTAAGTTTTTCTCAGCAGCACGGGCATAAACAGCAGGTGAAATGCCGTGTGCAGTAAAGATGACAGTGCCCTCTTGAATCGTCTCTAACGCTTCGAGGCGATCGGGACCATCGACAGTGATGACACCCATATTTTCGAACTCACGTGTCACGTGAGCATTGTGGACGATCATCCCTAAAATATGGATCGGACGTGGCAAGTCTTTATTCAATGCCGCTTGTTGTGCAAGTTTCATTGCATCGACGACACCGTAACAATAGCCGCGGGGGCTGATTTTTTTTACTAGCATAGTTATGGATTCTCCCTTTGCGAAAAAGAATGATTAGTTAGAGTGTACCATTGATTGAAGCTGAATGAAAATAGAGGAGTCTGTTTCATCCACAGAACATGCTATACTAATGAAGTTGTCAATTATTCAAAAGGGAGGCGAAGGGATGGAGTCTAAGAAAATGATGCGGTCGTATTTTTTTCAAATCACCGCCGTCTTATTCATCCTGATTTGTCTTGTCATTTCAGCGCTTGCCTTCACTGCTGACCGGGTCACGATTTCTCGGGTCGAGCAACAAACAGAGAAACAGAGCGAAAAGAGTGTCGAGGTCTCAGGAAATGCGATTCGCGACAATATTGGGAATCTGCACGAAGAGATCATGAGCTTGCAGTTGAATGTCAAAAACCCCGAAAAGCTGAAACAAAAAATTGAAGAATCAAATCTATTAGACATTGATACAGGATTTAAGAGTTTCTTCTACTTTGATCGACAGACGAAGCAAATCACTTGGTTCTCAAGTGAGGATCGACGCATAGAAAACAGTACGATCCTAAAAGATGATGAATTCTTGCAAACGTTGACGAGTACGGATTTTCATATGAGTAAGTTGTATACGATGGAATCAGACGCCGTTTCCTATATGTTCGTTCCGGTTCGAGACGGCAATGAACGTGTCGGTGTCTTTGGTGGTGGGTTAAGTGTCATGAACTCGATCGTCTTTCGGAATTCACTTGAATCATTTGACGATCAAACGATTGCCTACCTGTTCAATAGTAAAAAAGAATTGTTAGCCACATCCAGTAATCTGGTACCGGATGAAGAACGCTTATTATCGAAAAGTGTCATTGAACGTGCTTTTGAATCGGTAGAGCCTTCTGAGATTTTTAGTACGAACCAAGATATGTATTACTTTGCGAAAGATTTGAAGGTGACGGATTGGAAGATTCTCGTTCGAACGCCACGAAGCGTCTTTTATGAACCAGTCTACACGACACGGCAACAGTATTTGATCATCGCTGCCTTGACGCTCGTCCTCAGTCTGATCGTCGGCTATTTGATGTCAAAACAATTGACGGCGCCGATGCTTGAACTTGTGAATAAGATTGAGAAAAGCACCTCACCCAAACCAATCGTTCTCGAGCGTGCCGGATCAAACGAAGTCAAGACACTCGTTGCTGCCTATAACGAGTACGCTCAACGGATGGAAAATGCGCGCCTTGAGCAGTTGAGTCAACAACAAACGATGTTACATCAAGAAAAACTAGCCTCACTGGGTCAACTAGCAGCTGGAATTGCCCACGAAATCCGTAATCCACTAACGCCAGTCAAGATGACGTTACAGTTGTTAGCAGCAGAAAAGGATCGTGATCCAGAAATGTTGATTCTCGCCTTATCGGAACTGGATCGAGCAAATGGCATGATTCAAACGATGCTTGATTTATCGAAAGGCGAAAACAATGCGCTTCAAAAAACGACGATCGATATGAATGATTTAATGAAGAAGCTGACATATATCTTAGAAGCGGAAGCTCATCATTACGAAGCGGACTGCAAAATTTATACACCGTCCTTCATGCCAAAGATTTATGCATCGGAAGAGGGGATTTTGCAGATTTTAGCAAACTGTGTCCGTAATGCTCTTCAAGCTGTCGCGTTTAAAGGACCGGATGGAATCTGTCATCTGCATGTCCACGTTTATCCAGAAGAAGTCGTATTCATTGTTCAGGATAATGGGGTAGGGATGGATGGAAATCAAATTGATCATGTCGGTCAAGCGTTTAAGACATCAAAAGTCGATGGCAATGGACTTGGACTCTTCATGTCGAAACAAATCGTTCGTGATCATAAAGGAAAGATGATTTTTGATAGTAAGCCAGGGGTCGGTACGACGATTCAAGTCCACTTACCTCGAAAGGAGCAAACGGAATGAAATTCAATAAGGCCTGGTTATTCGTCCTAATTGTTTGGATTTCATCCGTTTTGTTCATTTCCAATTTATTCGTCAATCCGGATCCGAGTCCACGTCGTCATCTCATCGGCTTCACGATCGTCAATGATAAACATGAATTTGCGCAACGACTTGTCGATGCGTTCAAGACACAAGCCAAACTGAATAAATATGAAGCAGTCGTCGCGACGTCTCATAACTCACGCATCAATGAACGTGAGCAGATTCAAGAGTTCATTCGAATGAAGGTGGATGCAATCTTCGTGACGACGCTGGATGATGTCTATATCGCTAGTACGTTAGAAGAGGCAGCCCGTGCTGGGATTCCGGTCTTCGCGATCGATCGATTGATTCGCTCCGAAGCAGTCGTCAGTTCGATCACCTCGAATAACCAATTGATCGGGGAACAACTTGCCTCGTTCATCAAACATGAACGCATCAAGCAGACGGGACGAGCCACCGCTAATATCATTGAAGTCGCAGGTACGGCAAACGTCAATACGACGAATGAACGACACCGGGGATTTTTGACTGGTCTTGAGCGTGAGGCGGAACTTCAAATCGTCGAATCCGTGAATGGAGATTACGATCCCGTCACTTCAGAACAGGTCATGACGCAGGTGATTGAGTCGGGAATTCCGTTTGATGCCGTCTATTGTCACAATGACGATATCGCGCTAGGTGTCCTCGAAGCATTGAAAAAAGCAGGCATCAAAGGAAAAATAATTGTCGGCATAGACGGGAATCGTGCTATATTAGAAGCTGTTGACATGAAATCGATGGATGCGACGGTCGTCCAGAGTGCTGATGAGATGATGAAAGTCGCCTTCAGTGCATTGAAGCTTCATACGAAAAACAAAAAGATTCCAACTCGTTTTTATACGTACTCCTATCTGTATGACGGTAGTAGACCCATAACCATGTTGAACTAATCGAGAGGCAGAAGCCTCAGCAAATAAGGAAAGGACGGTGTCAATTCATGAATGGATTCAGCCATTATCAATTACACCCGTTCGTCATCGAAGCACTCGATGACGCCCGCATCACAAAACCGACCGACATTCAGTCGCGGATCATCCCAGCTGCAGTAAAGGGACGCGATATCATCGGTCAATCACAAACCGGCACAGGAAAAACGTTATCGTTCCTTCTTCCGATCGTTCAAAACGTCGATCCAAAGCTTCAAGAATTACAAGCAATCATCGTTGCTCCAACGCGCGAACTTGCTTGGCAAATTCATGAAGAACTGAAATCGTTACTCGTGAAGGAACCAGACTTCATCAAGACGAGTCTCATTACAGGTGGAATGGATCGCGAACGTCAAATCGGTCGTGTAAAAGTCTCACCCCAAATCGTCATCGGAACACCGGGACGTATTCTAGATTTATTCAAGGAACAAGCATTGAAGCCACATTTCGTGAAGCATTATATCATCGATGAAGCGGATCAAATGCTCGACATGGGCTTCTTGCCAGAAGTTGACCGGATTGCGCAAGCTCTTCCAGAACAGCTTCAGATGATGGTCTTCTCAGCAACGATTCCTGAGAAATTGCAACCGTTCTTGAAAAAATATATGAATAACCCGCGTTATGCGCATGTGGATCCAAAACAACAGACAGCGAAGAAAATCGTTCACCATACGATTCCGGTCAAGCACCGTGAGCGCTCGCAATTGACGTTGAAAGTCGCGAAAGCGCTGAATCCGTATATCTGTTTGATCTTTACGAATACAAAAGCAGAAGCAATCGAAGTCGAAGCTTTGTTCTTAGAAGCAGGATTGAACGTTGGTTCTCTTCACGGAGACCTTCCGGCTCGTCGTCGTAAGCAAGCCATCAAAGAAATCAACGATGCGAAGTATCAATACGTCATCGTGACGGATCTTGCTGCACGCGGAATTGATATTTCAGGTGTCTCGCACGTCATCAACCATGGTATTCCAAAAGATTTAGACTTCTACGTCCACCGTGTAGGTCGGACAGGTCGTGTCGATCAAGATGGATTGGCGTACACATTGTTTGAAGATCACGAGAACGGTATGATCAATCGCTTAGAGGACCGTGGCATTCAATTCACGAACGTCGATGTCAAAGGTAGTCAAATCGTCGAAGTCAAAGAACGTCGCCGTGCGAAGCCGCACATGAAGACTGCCGTCTCGAAGACAGCGCATAGTCGCCTTTCGGGTGAAGCAGCAAAAGCGAAAAAACGTGTTAAACCAGGTTATAAGAAGAAACATCAATACAAGCTGAAAGAAACAGCAAAACGTGAACGCATCAAAGAACAACGTGGTGTCGGTCGCGCGCAACGTAAAGAAAACGCACGCAAATCAAAATAACATTGTCGAAGACACCCGTGAAATGAAAAAACATTTTTCGGGTGTCTTGTCGTTTTCAAGATTTGGTACACTGTAAAAAGAGAAAGGTGGAAAAGAACATGAAAATAGGTTCACACGTCTCCGTTTCGGGGAAAAAAATGCTGTTAGGTGCAAGTGAGGAAGCGGCATCTTACGGTGCAACGACGATGATGGTCTATACAGGAGCACCTCAAAATACACGACGTAAGCCGATGGAAGAGTTACGGATTCAAGAAGCATTGCAACATATGAGTGCTAATGGAATAGAGGAAATCGTTGTGCATGCACCGTATATTATCAACTTGGGGAATACGACAAAACCCGAGACATTCGAACTCGCCGTTTCGTTTTTAGCAGCTGAGATCAAACGAGCAGAGGCATTAGAAAAGGCACAGCATATCGTATTACATCCAGGTGCGCACGTCGGGGCTGGAGAGGATGTTGGAATCAAACGCATCATTCAAGGACTCAACGAGGTACTGACAGGCGAAGAACGGGTCAAGATCGCGCTTGAGACGATGGCGGGAAAAGGATCGGAAATCGGAAAAACCTTCGAGGAGCTTGCTCAAATCATCGAAGGCGTCACACATCATGATCGTTTGTCTGTCTGTCTCGATACATGTCACGTGCATGATGCGGGATACGATATCGTGCACGACCTAGATGGTGTCCTCGAACAATTCGACCGGATCGTCGGACTCGATCGTCTTGGGGTCATTCACGTAAACGACTCGAAGAACGTCCGCGGCGCACGGAAGGACCGTCATGAAAACATCGGCTTTGGTGAGATTGGATTTGATACGTTACACCGTGTCGTGCATCATCCTGCACTTGCCCATTTGCCAAAAATTCTAGAGACACCATACATTGGACTCGATCCAAAGAAAAAAGTCGCGCCGTATAAAGAAGAAATTGATATGTTACGTTCTGGTGCATTTGACGCGGACTGGCGTTTACCGATTCTAGGTGCACCGGTCGAATAACTCATAAAGGGGTGTCTGTGATGTGTCATCTATTCGTCGTCGATGAGGCAAGCTTCGCGATCCGACAAGCTGTTGTCCACTATTATGAAACAAAGGAACCGTTTTATTTGCCGGGAGAACTGGCAGAGGGAGAAGAAGTTTTTCTTGCGACGACCAATGGTATCATTGCGTATGCAGAAGCTTTGTTTACGGAGTATACGACACGTCCAGAAGATCCGTTTTGGTTGACGGCTGCTGACGACTCAGAAGGGTCCTATGTGTGCCTTGACCTCATCAGTGTGGATTTACGTCATCCCTTACTTGGACGACCACTCGATCAACTTGGTCTTAAAACCGAACCAGTCGAAGGCGTGGTTCGCACACGTCTGCTCGATTCATGGCAGTATGGGTATTTCGAAACGGATGTACTGACACTCGAACAGTCTAAACAACGTCGAATCGAGCGCTTTAAGGAGCGAAATCATCTGGAACAAGTCGCGCGTCAATGTGTTCATTGTGAGGAGTCTAGGCAGTCGTTACTCGAATGGCATTTGACACCAGAAGGATATCAGACGGTTTGCCCGACCTGTCACCGATGGTTACATCAACAGATGTTGCATGCGGTAGATACGGCTGCGGCAACGGAAGAGAGTGAGTAAAAGCTTTCCCTATTCAAGCGGAGCTCGCACGAATGATCATTTAATCATTAAAACCTTAAACAGAATCAAAAAAATCGTTCTCTGACTGCCTGGCGCAGAAAGAGAACGATTTTTGTTTGAATTAGAAAAAGCGTTCTACTAAAAATAGATAGATTTTCATCCCAAGGAAGACACCAAAGATCCCGACGATAGCTGGGAAAACGGGTGGGGCAGGAATCGGCAGTTTCAGTGCGGTGAATACGACACCGCAGATGACGCCTGCGAGAAGGGATAACAAAATTTGTTGAAGCATACATTTCGTCCTTTCTGCTGTAAATCAGCATTTGAAGTAAAGTACATATTAAACGTCAAGTAGCGTTTTGATCAAGAATGACTTTGTCATCCTTTTTTTCGATTGTGATCCACTTTTGAGTCAATGGAGCTGTAAAAATAGGTTTTTGTTTTAGTTTGCCGCTCGTATAGTCTTGAATCAGTAACTGGGATTCACAGCTCTGTTTTCCGTCTTTGACGTAATGATAGGATCCATCGGCTGCCTGTTCACGCGACTTCACATTATCAGCAAGGGCGAGGGCGAGACAATCCTTTAAATACTCTTTATGTTCTTCGTCCATGATCGGGAACAAGATTTCAATCCGTTTTCGCATGTTACGCGTCATCCAGTCAGCGCTTGACCCATACATCAAATCCTGTCCGTTGTGATGGAAGTAGAAGATGCGTGAATGCTCCAAGTAACGATCGACGATCGAGATGACGCGAATGTTCTCCGAAACATCTGGAATGCCAGGACGCAGACAACAGACGCCCCGAACGATGAGTTCGACTTGGACACCGGCACGCGATGCCTTGTAGAGCCGTAAAATGATGTCTTTTTCCGTTAAACTATTCATCTTGGCAACGATTCGACCGTTTCCGTGTTTTTTATGATGATGAATCTCTTCATCAATCAATGACAGGAACTTCTCAAGCATTGCATTTGGTGAAGTTTGGATGACGTTCCATTCCGGCTGTTCCCCGTACCCGGATAACCAATTGAAGAAGTTCGTCGCATCTTCGGCGATTTCTTCCCGAGCCGTCAGCAATCCGACATCCGTATATAACTTCGCGGTCGAATCATTATAATTGCCAGTACCAAGATGGACGAAACGCTGAATCTTGCCTTCGTGGAGTCGGACGACGAGCGTGATCTTCGAGTGGGTCTTTAAATCACTATATCCGTAAATGACATGGGCGCCGACCTTTTCTAGTTGCTTCGCCCATTCAATGTTCTTCGCCTCGTCAAATCGAGCCTTAAGTTCAACGAGGACGGTGACCTGTTTCCCGTTTTCGGCGGCCGTTTTCAAGGCCTTGATGATCGGAGAATCACCAGATACGCGATAAAGCGTTTGTTTGATGGCAAGGACGTTCGGATCATTCGCCGCTTGGACGATGAACCGGACGATAGGATCAAACGTATGATACGGATGATGCAAGAGATAGTCGCGTTCCAGCAATTGATTAAACAGATTTTTTGAACTATCGAGTGCTGGTGGGTCGACCGGCATGATCGTCTGATAAATCAAATGATCATATTCAATACCGATTTGACTGTAGAAGGCAAAGGAGAACGTCAAATCAATCGGACCATCCACGGCAAAGATGTCGCGTTCCTGTAAATCCAGTACATCGCGTAACATGTTGAGCAGTTCGGTATTGATGGCAGCTTTTTGAACTTCGAGTCGAATGGCGACTCCCCAACGCCGTTTTTTTAATTCTTTCTCAATCAGCTTTAATAAATCATGGGTACCTTCCTCATGAAACGGAAGGTCGGCATTACGCGTAATTCGAAACGGCATGGCAGACAACACACGATAACCTTTGAATAGACTATCGATGAAGGCGATGATGACGTCTTCGAGTAAGATGACAGCCGTCGTCTCGTCATCTTCTACCGGTAAATCGACGAATCGTGGCAAGACAGCAGGTACTTGTACGAGCGCCAAATTTCGTTTTGTCCCGTCTTCTGCCTCAAGCACCGTCGCAATGTTGAGTGACTTTGACGAGAGCATCGGGAACGGACGATAGGCATCGACGGCAACGGGCGTGAGTACCGGAAAGACTTGTTCACGGAAAAAGGATTTTACATAGGTCGTTTGTTCCGAAGTCAGAGCGTCGTATTTCAAGAATGTAATGCCTTCATCGGATAACGTCTGATTGATTGCTTGAAATGCTTCGTATTGCCGATCGACTAACTCTTTTGTTTTCGCTGCGATCGCACGTAACTGTTGTTTGGGTGTCATCTGTTGTTTATTTTCTGGTTTATTGAACCCGGCGAGTACTTCATCCTTTAAACCACCGACTCGTACCATATAGAACTCGTCTAGATTGGAACTAAAGATACCGAGAAACTTAAAACGTTCCATTAGCGGATTGCGTGTGTCAAACGCTTCATCCAGCACACGTTTGTTGAACTGGAGCCAGCTGAGCTCACGATTATTGAAATGTTCAGGTATGTCGAGCTTCATGAAGGAAGATCTCCTTTCGTTTCGAAGGTAATCGTACAATCAATGATTCGTTCCAGATGTTTCTTTTGTTTTTCCGCTTTTTCGACTTCGAATCCATAATCATGATCCCCTGTATCGAGGACGAATTGGAGTTGATCCTTTTCAAGGAACAGTTCCAAATGATCGACAGCTTTTCGCTCCGTCACGTCGAGCGCATGACTTAATTTGAGGAGAGATCCAAGTAGGTCGAAGCGATCCAGCGATTTTTCCGTAAACCAGTCCTTGAAAGGTTTCGCAAGCTGGTTCATCCGTTTGGCAGAAGAATAGGAACTGACGAGCGAGAGAGCAACGCGATCCTTGTGCGTCATGCCATTCAATTCGGTATTCGTCAACAGGTAGAACGTCTGGTCCGATCGTGTATGTGGATTAATGTATTGTCCACAATAAAATAAGCGACTTGCTGAATCGAGCAGTCGTAGCTCAGACGCGCGTTCTGAAATCAAGTCGAGCGTGACGAGCTGCCGGTACATCGATTTGGCGAGTGTTCCAATATATGACGCACGATCTCGATTGACCTTATAGTCGCTTTCGAGCTGATAGAGACTTTGCTCACGTACGTTTTCAATCCGACGGTATGCTTCGTCCTGCACATCGAACTCGTAAACAAGACCTTCGCGAAGACCGAGATTACTCATTACGAATTCTTCCGCTTCGATGTGATGGGCTAACTCTTGAATCGCAATCAATGCCGGCAGGAAGATATCAATTCGATCTTTTGAGAGTCCTTCGATTTTCGATAGTTGTTTCGCCGACCTTCCTTCGAGATCGTCGACCATCTTCGCGAGTTCTTTCGCTTTGATTTGATATTGGTGAACACTTCGAAGGGGATAGTCCTGATTCGACTGATGGATCCGAACGAAATTTCGGGCTGAACCACCGACACCGATTAAAGGAAGCTTTTTATCACTCAGCCATGGAACCGATTCGAATTGTTCCCGTAGGAATTTCACCAATTTCTTCTTATCGCTGGCACTTAGTGTCTCGTCCGAAACGAATTGCCGTGTCAAGGTGACGGCACCAAATGGAAAGCTGTGATACGCCACCATTTCGCGATTTTCAATCAAGGTGACTTCCATGGAACCACCACCGATATCGACAGAAAAGCCATCAGTCAGGAAGGTCGAATTGATGATGGCAAAATAGCCATAGTATGCTTCTTGTTCATCTGTCAGAACCTGAATGGAAAAAGGCGTGTTTTCTGTAACGGATTCAACGATGGCATCTCGGTTCGTTGCATTACGGATGGCTGCTGTCGCGACACAGATCGTTTCTTCGACTTCATGGGTGACACCAACTTCATAAAAACGATGTAAAGTTTCTTCGAGTAAGGCGATGCCTTCATCATCGAGTGCTCCATCCTCGTTGATGTGAGCAGATAATCGGGCGACGACTTTAATATTAATCTTCTCGATATAGCGACCAGAAGCGATCGGATGGAAGATAACATAACGAATCGAGTTGGAACCGATATCGATGACTGCAAGTTCTTGTTTCAAATGACTCCGACTCCTCTCTGCGATGCGTGCACTAAAAGAATTCCCTCTCTGAACAAGCCGGAAACAGCTAGCTTCTTTCTTTATTGTACCTTGAATGTTTTCTAAGGAGGATAGGAAGTTGCTAGAGTTGCACCAATAATTGGCGGGCGCTATAATAAGACAGTTGATTAAGGCGTAATTATTCCGTTTTACGAAAACGGAAGGAGTGAAAATAAATGGAAACACCAATCATCGAGATTGATCAAGTCAGCTATGATTACCCAGATCGTCGGGTGTTGAATCAAGTCTCGTTTCAGGTCGAGCAAGGACAATTTTTAGCCATTGTCGGGGAAAATGGATCCGGAAAATCGACGCTGATCAAATGTATATTAGGGTTATTGCAACCGAAAGGAACGATTCGTTTATTTGGACAATCCCAATCACAATTCAATGAATGGTGGCGGATTAGCTATGTTTCGCAAAAAGCGGCAGCGTTCAACTCCGGTTTTCCGGTGACTGTCGCAGAAGTCGTTGAGATGGGACTGTACGCCAAAAAAGGACTCTTTCGTCGCTTATCTCGCGACGATCGAGACAAAGTACGAACGGCCCTCGAAACGGTCGGAATGTGGGAGCGACGCGATTCAAAAGTCGGCGACCTATCCGGTGGTCAACAACAACGTGTTTTCATCGCACGTGCGCTCGTCAACGATCCTGATTTAATGATCTTGGATGAACCAACCGTTGGTGTCGATCAGCGATACGTGAAAGAATTTTATGAGATCTTAGAAGAACTTCGTCGAGATAAGCGCCGGACATTCGTTCTTGTCACGCATGATATTCACTTCGTCAGTAAACTTGTCACGGATGTGATTCATCTGGTCGATGGACGTTTAGGGTGTAACTGTGGCATCAAGGAATACTGGGAACTAGATGAACAGACGATCCGCTCCCTCTATCCGGTTCCGGGACGTGTTCTCGTTCATGAAGGGAAGAGTGTCCAATGATTGAAGCGTTCATGACGTTAAAGTTTTTACAGTACGCTTTAGTGGCTGCCATTCTGATCGGATTCACGGCACCATTGATCGGTTCGTTCGTCGTCGTCCGGCGGATGAGTCTAATCGCAGATGCACTATCACACGTCACCCTTGCCGGAATTGCGCTCAGTCTCTTGATTTCTGGAATGGTCGCACAATTAGCGGACTTGAATCCACTATATTTAGGAATCGTGACGGCGGTCATCGCGGCACTGACGATCGATTGGTTGCGTGCGAAATACAAGCATTTCCAAGAACTCGCAATCCCAATCATCATGGCGACAGGGATGGGGCTTGGAGCAACATTTATCAGTCTCGCGAACGGCTTTTCAATGGATCTCGTCTCCTTCTTGTTTGGAACGGTCTCGGCTGTCGCCTTGACGGATGTGTACACGATTCTTATCGTGACGGTCGTCGTCGTCATCTTCGTCTTTGCTTTTTATAAGGAATTGTTGTTCCTCTCCTTTGACGAGGAGCAGGCGCGCGTTTCCGGGATTCGCCTTCGCTTAGTGCATATTCTCTTTATGATCGTCGTTGCGCTTGTCATTGCGATCAGTATGCGAATCGTTGGGATTTTGCTTGTCTCAAGCTTAATCACGTTACCGGTTGCGGCAGCACTTCGAATTGCGAAAAGTTTTAAGGCGACGATCTTTTTAGCCATCATATTTGGTGAAGTTGCGACAGTACTTGGGCTCATCCTGGCCTATCAGTTCGATTTGGCACCCGGCGGAATGATCGTCTTGCTTGCGGTACTTGAGCTGATCATCGTGATGCTGTTGGAACGTTTTTGGATAGGAGGGAAAACACATGAAGACGAACATCGAACAAGCGCGTGAACGCATGAAGGCTTCCGGGTTTAAAATGACACCGAAGCGTCTCGATTTGCTATCGTATCTGTTTGAAGTGAATCGTTATGTCAGTGCGCGGGAAGTAGCAGAAGCTCTTCGAACGTCTCATCCTTCGTTAAGTTATGATACAATCTATCGAAACTTGAATGACTTTTCGGAAATCGACTTATTAGAAGTGACGGAATTAGACGGTGAGATGAAATACCGAGCAGCTTGTGCTTCAGGACACCATCATCATCATTTGATATGCCGAATCTGCGGCAAGACGGAAACATTGAATGTCTGTCCGATGGAATGGGTTTCTCCGGTCCAAGAGACTGGCTTTGAAGTCGAGGATCATAAGTTCGAAATTTATGGACGCTGTGCGAATTGTCAACGCATGACATCTTAAATGAAAGAGGATGCCCGGTCGGGCGTCCTCTTTTTGCGTTTTAAAAGACTAGTCCTGTTCAAAACGGGAATAGTCGAACAGAGGTGATGAGAAGATGATTTATGATACACAAGAAGCGCGACAAATCGATGAGTGGGCACGGACATCCGGACTGCCACTTGAAGTGCTGATGGAACGAGCTGGAAGTCACATCGCAACACGTATCAAAGAGCGTCATAGGAAGACGGAGCGAATCTTGATTTTATGTGGGACAGGCAATAACGGTGGGGATGGGTATGTCATTGGACGCGAATTGATACGCGACGGATTTGATGTCACACTACATGCACCATTTGGAGAGAATCGTTCGGATACATCTATCGTTCATGTCCATTATGCAGAAGCGTTTGGACTCGTGACCGAACAACCGTGTGGTCAATATGATGTCATTCTAGATGCCTTATATGGAACGGGATTTGATCCAAAGCGGATGAATCAAGTGTTCGAAGCGCAGTGTGAATTCGTATCGGAACAAAAGCGACAAGGGGCACGTATCTATGCAGTAGATGTTCCGAGCGGAGTACCGACAGATCATGCAACGGAATTTAAGGAGACAGCGATTCGCGCAGACGTGACATTCCAATTGCATGCAATGAAACGATCTGTCTTTTTAACACGAACAGCCCCGTTTTATGGCGAATCAGAAACAATTGATATCGGATTACCGACTTTTGGTGAATGGCGCGTATCACCTAAGGATGTGACCGCCTTATTCAAGCGGGAACCATACGGGCATAAAGGAACGTACGGGACGGCGCTATTGATTGGTGGAAGTGAGACGATGCCGGGCTCCATCCAACTCGCGACACGGGCAGCCTTACGAACAGGAGTCGGTAAACTACAAGTTGCGACGACGGCACTTGCGAAACATGGAATCATCGTCCAAGCGCCGGAAGCGATGGTCATTGATCAGACGTTACCAGCAATTCAGGAGATGCTCCCCTCCATCTCAGCAGTTGGAATCGGTCCTGGATTATCGCAAGAGGCAGTCGAAACATGGGTGGACCATCTACTTGAGAGTGATGTGCCGGTTGTATTAGATGCTGCAGCTCTAGTAAAAGAAAGTTATCCAGAACGAACCGCACCAATCATCGTCACACCGCATATCGGTGAATTCGCCCGGATGACGAACCAGAGTGTCGCAAGTATTCAAGATGATCTTTTTGGTCAGGCAACTGACTATGCCATCTTGCATCAAGTGACTGTCGTCTTGAAGTCCCATGTCATCTTAATCGCGAAACCGGATGGAGGCGGATTCGTCATCTCTGGTGCATCAAGTGGTCTCGCCAAAGGAGGAAGTGGGGATACTCTGTTTGGCATATTAACCAGCCTTCTTGCACAACATCCAACAGGCGACATCGAAAGAACATTAGCGCAAGGAGCAGAGTGGTATGCACGTGCTTCTCGGCAAGTTGAACGACGCTTACATCCGAGTAGCTTGCTAGCAACGGATGTCATCGAGGAGTTAGGTAGAGTCGAACTATAAAAACATCAATTTGAAAGAAAGTCTTCCACGATACGTATGAGGGAAGACTTTTCTTTTTAGGAAGGAATTGACACATTCCATTTAACAGGAGTATCATCAAGCGATGTCGAAACCTTTATACGGAAAATCTGACAGAAAGGAGGGGGAAAAGCATGGAGGATATCGTTCGGAAACAACAATGGTGGATCGGGAATTTTGCCTTATTCATGATGTTCGTTGGAGCTTTGATCATTTATACGACGACAGAAGAGACAATTAAGAATGCGTATTTGAGTCGTTCTGTCATCATTTCATTTTTAATCGTCATGGGTCTATTTATTTTTTATATTAGCCGTCGCAAGATGGGAATCGTTTTGCAAACGCACTTATTGTCCTTGATGTTGCTCGTCGTTCCTATTACATCGATTAGCTTTTTACCTTACGCGGCAGTTACCGTTTGGGCAAGTTGCTTTTTGTTTTTGATGATCGCTTTAATCTCGTATCAACGCATCATGATGTGGTACGCCATCATGGTTGCTGTCGCAACTAGTTTGTATGTCATGTGGAATGCCGATACCGTGACGGTAGAAATTGATCCGACGGACCATTATGGACGGATTGGCATGATTGTGATTAGCGTATCGATTGCGCTTGTCATCAATCACTTGCATATCCGTAATTTAAATCGGTTAAATGACCTTGCGATACAATTACACGATACAGCGCGACGTGATGAGGAAACAGGTGTCTTGAATCGCCAAGGGTTAAACGAAATTGATTTTCCAAGACCCGAACAACAGCTCATTTTCGTCGGAATTCATTTAGAAAACTACTATGAGTTGGCGCGGTATTTCGGAGAAGATATTCAGTCACAAGTACTACGTGCCTGTATCGAGCGACTCAAGAGACAACTACCTCCTTACCAAGCGTTTGCTCGGATTGAAGCAGGAACATTATTGATCGTCATGGAAAAGCCGGACGAGGTGGCATGTAAGGAAGCGATGGAAGAATTGAGTCAAGCAATCTCCGTACCATACGAAATCGAGGGGCATCATGTCTACGTCAACATATCCATCGTCATCGATAATGGAGAAGGGGCAACGGACAATCGGAAGCGTCGGGTACAGCAGTTATTGACTGCGTTACAAGAAGCCGCGCAACAAAATGAACGTGTGATGTGCATTGACCAAGCCTGGCGTAAGGATCAAGAATTGCGAGTCAAAGCAGCACAATCGCTAGCGCAGGCTAATATTGAAACGGATTTTCATCTCGTCTATCAATTGCAGTATGATGTCCAATCAGAGCAATTCATTGGTCTTGAGGCATTGGTTCGATGGAAGACCCCATTGCAGGGAGCTGATCGACCATCCGTGTTCATTCCGATTGCTGAAAAAAGTGACTTGATCATTCGTTTAGGAGAGTGGATCTTTGAGGAAGGGTGTAAGACGCGTAAAGCATTAATTGGTCTGGTTCCGGATGAGTTTACGCTGTCGGTCAACGTATCACCACGCCAGTTGACGAGTGAGGCATTCATGCCATTCATTGAACGAACACTACTCAAGTATGCATTAAAGCCGCAACAAATTAAGATCGAGATCACAGAAAGTCAGTCGCTTGATTTTGAGAGTCAGTCGATTCATCGAGCGCTTAAGCGTATCAAAACGCTCGATTTCCCGGTTTCGCTTGATGATTTCGGAACCGGACATGCCTCATATCACGTCCTAGAACGCTTATTGCCATTACGTCAATTAAAGATTCCGAAGCAATTCATCGAACAAATCGGCGAATCGGAGAAACGACAATCCATCCTCGAGTCAATTTTCCAATTGAGTCAATCGATGCATGTCGAATGTATCGTTGAGGGCGTAGAGACAGGAGAAGAAGTACGTATTGCCAAGGAAATCGGCATTCATCTATTCCAAGGTTATTTCTTTGCTAAACCGGTACCACTTGAAGAAATCATATGTCTCCTGCAAAAAACAAATGAAGGAACGGTCCGTTGACCAACAAAAGCCACTTCAGTCCGAATCGCTCGGAGGAGAAGTGGCTTTTTAGTATTCATTCCGATCGATACAGGCGATACTGATTTCGTCCTTGCGCTTTGGCTTCGTATAAAGCGCTATCCGCTTGCTTAAATACTGTTTCAGTTGGTTGTTGATGAGCGTAAGCAATACCTGCAGACACCGTAATGGATACGGCATGATCTTGCATGACGAATGTTGTTTGCTGAACGGCTGTTACGATTGTTTCAGCTAGGACGACAGGATGATGCAGTTCAATGTCTGGAACGATGACGATGAATTCTTCACCACCATATCGACCGACCGTAACCGGTGCCGGACAATGCTCGTTCAATAAGATCGAAAAGTGGCGCAAGACAGCGTCTCCGACAGCATGACCGTGTGTATCGTTTATATTCTTAAAGTGATCCAAATCAAACAAGATAACGCCCCAAGAATCTTTACTTTTTTCGAGCGCCGTGACTTTTTCTAAAATGACATGGCGATTCGCGAGGCGCGTCAATTGATCGGTCGAAGCAAGGTAGGATTGATAAGAATAAAGAACAAAATGCTGCTGAAGAAGTGAAGACAAACGATAAAACAAAAAGGCTCCACCAATCGTTAAAATGAAATATGGAATATAAATCGTTCCCCAGGCATCCGCTGGAGAGTTACTCATAATCAATCGCGAGAGTACGAGTAGGGAACCGACCGTGACGATGGCAGAAAAGAAGTAACCTTGCCGTTTGATGAATCGACGACAAATAAAAGAAAGTACTAGAAATCCAAGTAGTGTGATGACAGAACTAAACAGAGCGCTTAGTGAATCACCACTATCAATCACGAATCGATAAATCAAGAGCATCAGCCCTGTTACGGCAATACTGATATTACCACCGAACAAGGCAGACAAAGCGAGAGGTAATAACCGTAAATCAATCAATGCTCCATTCAAGTCGATTGCATGATGCATAAGTAGAATGCCAGTTATACCATTGGACAGTCCGAAATAGAGACGAGTAGACATTTTAGAGTCAGGTTGAATTGGCAAACGATCACGAAGTAAGTAAAAGGTGAACGTAGAAACGAAAAAAATAATACAAATATTCATAAAAAAGATATTCACTGTTGCAAGCATCATGAAGCCCTTCCTATATCAAAGTTTCAATCCTATAGTCATTGTACGATATCAAGTCATGTAATGACATAAAAATGGAAAAAACAGCCTAATCGGCTGTTTTAACGAATCGGTGCAAATTTTTGAATCTCTTGAACGGCCTCATTCCATGAAGCGACACGAATGACATTATTCGGTACGGCTTTACGGTTATAAGGTGCGTCGAACAAGATGACAGGAATAGATGTGTCTTCTGCGATCTGCACAGCATTCTCTAATCGGTCTTCCATGAATAAATCGAGTGATAAATCACGGACGACTTGTACTTTGTCGTGTGATCCCGTCATGATCAAGGAATCAAGAGGAAGTTCGTGTTGTTTGATCCACTCTTCTGTTACGGGACGAACGAGCTCCGATCGTGCTGTCACGTAATGGAGATCATATTGCTTCCGCAAATTCCATAAGTGGTGGCGGACGTGTTCTTGAGGAATAGATTCACGATAGATCCCGGTCTCATGACCAGAGTTCACCATGTAGTCCCAAAATTCGATTTGATTCATATTGGTATACGTATGCAATTCATACTCGGACGCCTGGTCGAAGTCGATCGACGTTCCGAGATATTTATTCATGTAAGTGAAGCAAGAGGATGGATGTGTGATCGTTCCATCGATGTCGATTCCAATTTTCATTTACAGTCACCCACGTTCTAAAAATTTTTCTTCACTTAGTATAACATAGTCGAAATCGAGATACGAAAAAAGACTCCTCGCGAGGGAGGAGTCTTTAACTTATGCGTGGTTCGCTTTTTCGGCTTCTTTTTCAGCCTGTTTTTCGAGAACGATCGCATCAATCTCTTTCTTCAATTCTTCGACCATCGTTGCTTCCGGTACTTTACGGATGATTTCTCCGTGACGGAACAACAATCCTTCGTTGCGTGCACCAGCGATACCGATATCAGCTTCACGTGCTTCACCAGGGCCGTTGACCGCACATCCGAGAACCGCGACTTTGATGTTCGCTTGGATGTTTTCGATATAGTCTTCGATTTCTGCGGCAATCGACATCAAATCGATTTCGATCCGACCACATGTAGGACATGAGATCAATGTCGCCGCGTTCGCCGCGAGACCGAATGACTTCAAGACTTCTTTTGCAACCTTTACTTCTTCGACAGGGTCCGCTGAGAGAGATACACGAACTGTGTTTCCGATTCCGCGTGACAAAATCGCGCCAAGTCCAGCTGCTGATTTTAATGAACCAGAACGAAGTGGACCGGATTCCGTAATCCCGACGTGAAGTGGGTAGTCGAACGATTCAGAAGCGAGTTGATACGCTTCAAGCGCCAACTGTACGTCTGATGCTTTAAGCGAGACGATGATGTCATGGAAGTCGAGGTCTTCGAGGATCTTAATATGGTGCAAAGCACTTTCGACCATACCACGAGCAGTTGGATAGCCATATTTTTCAAGAATATGCTTTTCAAGGGAACCAGCGTTTACCCCAATACGAATTGGGATGTTTTTCGCTTTTGCTGCTGTCACGACGGCTTCTACCTTTTCGCGACGACCGATGTTACCCGGGTTGATCCGGATTTTATCGACGCCAGCTTCGATTGCCATAAGCGCAAGTTTATAGTTGAAGTGGATGTCTACGACAAGCGGAATGTTGATTCGGCTTTTGATTTCTGCAAGTGCGAGCGCATCACGTTCTTCCGGACAAGCGACGCGGACGATTTGGCAACCAGCTTCTTCAAGACGTAGGATTTCAGCGACTGTCGCTTCGACGTCGTGTGTTTTAGTTGTCGTCATACTTTGGATGATGACTTCATTATTTCCACCAATGACAAGGTCCCCTACACGAACGGGACGAGTCTTAGAGCGATGGACCATTTTCGGCATATCGAAAATCTCCTTTTGTGGCATACCGCCATATTGTTTATGTTTACCTTTTCTATCATATCGAACTATTCCCTAAAAATCGAGAAACAAGAACGAAAATTGAACATTTACAATTGTTTAATGAAAGAAGGGCGTCCGTCAATCCGTCGGACGCCTGATTTTAATACTCATTGAGGTTTACGTGAAGCGCGTGGCTTTGAGGAACGGGCAATCCATAATGGCACTAATGTGTAGACGAAGTGTCCAATTACGAGCACCCCGATTCCGAAGCGAGGATAATCGAGTTGGTATAGAAGCATACCAAGTGGGAAGGACCAGAGATTCGTTGCAACCGTATAAGGAAACGTTTGGCGATATGCCCACGGACGGGGAAGTAACAATCGAACGAATCCCTTCGTTAGATACGCCATGAACAACACGTAAAGTAATACAGCAATTGCGATAAAGATGAAATGAAGGATGAACCAAGCAACGATCGGGATGCTTTTTTGTAAAAAGAAGGAATCAATGATCGTCGTCCAAAGTGAAATCCAAGCTAATCCACAAAAATAAAGGGAAACATCTGCCAAACGAAGACGTAAGAACAGACGATTTGGAATTAAGGAAGTTTGTAAGTAATTAATCAGTTGACGTAAAAATGACAAGTGAATCACTCTTTCTACTGTTTTAAAACAGGTTTTAATTGTTTAATTTTGATTGGTAATAAAGGGTTTTTGTGTAATGGTACAGATTAATAAAACCTTAACAAACGGATGTCGCAAAAACTATTTACAAGTTCACCGGACCTTTACATAATGGGGAAGTTGAGAAAATAAACTTTACAAACACATCAATCCACATGAAATAAAGGAGCTGGCAAGATGAACTATGATTTGCAGGAAATGATTTTCACCTTCATCGGTGGACTCGGGATTTTCCTATTCGGTATTAAGTATATGGGAGATGGGCTCCAAAAAACAGCAGGAGACCGATTACGTTATATCCTTGATAAATATACGACAAATCCATTGTTAGGTATCCTAGCAGGTATCGTCGTCACGATTTTGATACAGTCGTCGTCAGGGACGACCGTCATCGTTGTCGGACTCGTTAGTGCAGGTCTGATGAATTTACGACAGGCAATCGGAGTCGTCATGGGGGCTAACATCGGAACAACGATTACGGCTTTCATCATCGGCTTTAACGTCAAGGAAGCTGCGCTTCCAGCAATCGCAATTGGTGCTTTCTTGATCTTCTTCTTCAATAAAGAACGGGTTCAATACATCGGACAGATTTTCTTTGGCTTTGGTGCATTGTTCTATGGTCTCACTTTGATGGGCGACGGAATGGCTCCGCTTGAATCAAGCGTCTGGTTCCGTGAGTTGACGGTATCGATGTCGGATAACCCATTGCTGGGTGTCTTCGTCGGAACAATCTTTACTGTTCTTGTTCAGTCGTCGTCAGCAACGATCGGTATCTTACAAGAGTTGTACGCTGGTGGCATGATCGATATCAAAGCAGCTCTTCCGGTCTTGTTCGGTGATAACATCGGAACGACGATCACAGCAGTACTCGCAGCACTTGGTGCGTCGATTGCAGCTAAACGAACAGCAGCAGCACACGTCATCTTCAATATCATCGGAACAGTATTGTTCCTGATTGCATTACCAATCTTCTCAAGCTTCATCACATGGATCACAGGCACGCTTGAATTAGGTCCGAAAATGCAAATCGCCTTTGCACACGGAACATTCAACGTCGTCAATACGTTGATTCAATGTTGGTTCATTGCGCAAATCGCATGGCTTGTACAAAAAATCGTACCGGGTACGGATACGACGATTGATTCAAAACCGCGTCATCTCGATCAAAATATCTTGAACCAATCTTCGGCACTCGCATTAAACCAAGCGAAGCTTGAAGTGTTACGAATGGGTGAATTCTCAAAAGATGCGCTTGCAAAAGCACATCGTTACACGCAATCGCATGATAAAAAGGATGTATCAGAATCAGAACAGATCGAATATGCGATTAATCATTTAAATACAGAAGTCACAAGTTATCTCGTTAAAGTAGCGGCACATGATCTATCAGAGCGTGAATCAAATGAACACTCGTTACTGATGCATGCCGTCAATGACTTTGAACGAATTGGTGACCACGTCGAAAACATCGTCGAATTGGTCGATTTCCAAATCGTCAACCGGATTCAGTTCACATCATCAGCGAAACAAGAGCTTGATGATATGTATGCCTTGACGCAAGAAATCGTCGACTGTGCCGTTCGCGCCGTCGAAGAGGACGATGTTACACGAGCTCGCAAAGTTCTAGAACTCGAAGGTAAACTTGATGCACTCGAACGTTCATTCCGTAAACACCATGTCCTTCGTGTTAACGCTGGCGAATGTACGGGCCAAGCAGGGATGATCTTCGTCGATCTCTTGTCGAACCTCGAACGAATTGGCGATCATGCTGTAAACATCACGGATCTCGTCCTTGAACAGCGGACGGCATTAACGAACTAAGCGAAATACGATTTGTCTATGACAGCTGATTTCAAAAAATGAAATCAGCTGTTTATTTTTTTGAAATAGCATATTGACAAGTTTCGCCACATCTCGTAATCTAGTAAGAGTAAAGCAACATACATCATGGCGGTGTAGCTCAGCTGGCTAGAGCGTACGGTTCATACCCGTGAGGTCGTGGGTTCGACTCCCTCCGCCGCTACTATTACTTAAGGACCCTTAGCTCAGCTGGTTAGAGCTGACGGCTCATAACCGTCCGGTCGCAGGTTCGAGCCCTGCAGGGTCCATTCAGTAGAACGCACCTCGTTGAAAAACGAGGTGCGTTTATTTTTGTTCCTCCGGGGAATAGTAAAGATATTGTAATAATATTCATACTATAGTAACTAAGGGAGAGCGAAGAGAGATGGAACGTAACCATACGATGATGCAGTTTTTTGAGTGGCATGTAGAGAATGATGGGAAGCACTGGCAACGCTTGAAAGAGCGGGCGCCTGAATTACGTGCTGCCGGCATCACGTCCGTGTGGATTCCACCGGCGTCAAAAGGTCAATCAGATGAAGATACAGGATATGGCATTTATGACGTATATGATTTAGGCGAATTTGATCAAAAAGGAACGGTCCGTACGAAATACGGTACAAAGGATGAACTCGTCGAAGCGATTCAAGTCGCTCGTGAGAATGACATCGCCATTTATGCGGATGTTGTCATGAACCATAAAGCAGCAGCCGATGAACTTGAGACAATCAATGTCGTTGAGGTCCATCCAGAAGACCGTTCGAAAGAAATTTCAGAAGAATTCGAAATCGAAGCATGGACGAAATTTACGTTCCCTGGTCGAAACGGAAAATATTCGGATTTTGTCTGGACACATGAATTCTTTAATGGAACGGATTTCGATGCCCGTGAAGAAAAAACCGGTGTCTTCAAGATATCCGGTAAAAATAAAGACTGGAACGATCAAGTCGATGACGAATTCGGAAACTATGATTATTTGATGTTCGCGAACATCGATTATAACCATCCGGAAGTACGTGAAGAGATGATCCGCTGGGGGCATTGGTTCCAAGAGACGATTGACTGCCAAGGATTCCGACTCGACGCAATCAAACATATCAATTATGAATTCGTTCATGAATTTGCAAAATCGATGATCGAGAAAAATGATGGCGATTTCTATATGGTCGGGGAGTTCTGGAAATCAGATCTCGATGATTGCCGTCATTTCCTTGATAGCGTTGATTACACGATCGATTTGTTCGACGTTCCCCTTCATTATAAATTCCATGAAGCTTCGAACCAGGGACAAGAGTTTGATTTAACAACGTTGTTTGCAGATACGCTCGTCGAATCACACCCGACGAATGCTGTCACGTTCGTCGATAATCATGATTCACAACCAGGTGAATCACTCGAATCATGGGTAGATGACTGGTTCAAACAGCATGCGTATGCATCGATCTTACTTCGTAAAGACGGTTATCCATGTGTCTTCTACGGTGACTATTATGGAGTGCAAGGACCTCATCCTGTAGAGGGTAAAAAAGAAATGATTGATGCTTTACTGTATGCACGTTATCACAAAGCATATGGTGACCAAGAAGATTATCTCGATGATCCGCATTGCGTCGGTTGGGTTCGTCGAGGCGTAGAAGAAATCGAGAACTCTGGCTGTGCTGTCTTATTGTCGAATGCTGACATGTGCGAGAAGCGCATGTTCGTTGGTGAAGAGCGCGCGGGACAAGAGTGGTTCGATTATACGAACCACCAAGATCACCCAGTTGTGATCGACGATGAAGGATTCGGTGTCTTCCCAGTTCCAGGTGGAGGTGTCTCTGTTTTTGCTCCACGAGAAGTCGAGTAAATCCGAGGGTCTTGACTTGCGTCAACACAGGTTCTTTTGCTAGTCTTAAAGGGTATTGAAGTTTTCGAAAATAGCACAAAGGGGGACATGAACATGTCAAAATTTGAATTACCAGAACTCGGCTACGCTTATGATGCGCTTGAGCCACATATCGATGCTCGTACGATGGAGATTCACCACACGAAACACCACAACACGTATGTCACGAACGTGAATGCGGCGCTTGAGGGTACAGAACATGAAGGAAAGTCACTTGAAGAACTTCTTCAAAACTTGGATGCTCTCCCAGCAAACATTCAAACTGCAGTCCGTAACAACGGTGGCGGTCACTGGAACCACTCATTCTTCTGGAAACTGCTGAAGAAGAACGATGGAGCTGCTCCAACAGGGGAACTCGCGACAGCAATCGATGAATCATTCGGATCATTTGATGCATTCAAAGATGCGTTCGCGAAAGCAGCAACAACTCGTTTTGGTTCAGGTTGGGCTTGGTTAATCGTTGATGGTGGGAAATTGGCGGTCGTTTCGACACCAAACCAAGATACACCAGTCATGGAAGGCAAAACACCAATTCTCGGTCTTGATGTTTGGGAACATGCATACTATCTCAACTATCAAAACCGTCGTCCTGATTACATCAATGCGTTCTTCAACGTCGTTGATTGGGATCACGTAGCGAAGCTTTACGCTGACGCGAAGTAACGTGAAAATGAGCGTATCGTTCAATTGTGAACGATACGCTTTTTTTAATGCGGAAAATGATGGGATAGGTTGTTATGGAAAGTTTCCTTCTATATAATGAAACAAGATGACTTTTGAACGATAGGGGAGTACGCCATGGCTAAACGAATCACCGTACGAGGAAGACGGCGTAATCATCTGCCGCTTCGTCTGAATTTAATGTTCTTCGTCGTTTTTTTATTGTTTGCGATTTTGATTTTCCGTTTAGGAGTCGTGCAAATCGTCAATGGTGAGAAAATTTCGCGGGAAGTTCAAAAAACAGAAATGATCGCATCAAAATATGAAGTGCCACGCGGAAAGATTTATGACCGGGATGGTCGTCTTTTGGTTGATACGATTTCTAAATACTCCATCGTCTACCGTCGAGCACAAACGACGAAAGTCGATGAACGCATTGAGATTGCACAGCGCCTTGCGGCAATCATTGATTTGCCTAAAAAAGATTGGAAAGTCACAGAACGTGATATTAAGGACTTCTGGATCGCGACAAACACGAAAGAGTCTGATCGTCGTTATCAAGAAGCCGTCAAACAGAAATATCCTTCAGCAGAAGCACAAAGTAAACTATCAATCGCAGAACAGGATCAAATCCGATTAGATGCGATTACGAAAGACGATATCGATTATGACGATCAAACGATGGAAGTCATTGCGATCAAACACAACATGGAAGTCGGATATGCGCTTGATCCACAACTCGTCAAACTCGGTGCTTCTGCAAAAGAGATGGCGATCATCGATGAAAATCTAGAAGATTTAAAAGGTGTATCGGTGGAACCGTTCTATGAGCGTTCTTATCCATATGAAGGAACACTTCGAAACATCTTTGGGAAGTACTCGAAGATTCCAGCAGAACAACAAGCGGAGTTCAAAGCAAAAGGTTACAGCTTGAATGACCGTGTCGGAACATCATTCCTTGAACAACAGTATGAGGATCTTCTGCGCGGGAAACCCGCGTACGATGTGTATGAGACGTTCAATGGAGAGCCGGTCGGTGATCCAAAACGCGAAGAAGGCGAGTCCGGTAAAGATCTCGTTCTGACCGTGGATGCAGAGTACAACAAACAAGTCGACCAAATCATGCAACAAGCGATTAAAATGGGGCGTGGCATGGGTAGTCGTTATCTAAAAGAAGGTTACGCCGTCGTCATGAACCCACAGACTGGTGAGATTCTTGCGATGTCTGGTCAAAAGTTGGATCCAGCAACCGGTAAGTTTTCGGATGTCGCAATCAATAACGTGTTGACATCCCTTCAGATTGGTTCGACGATCAAAGGTGCAACAGTTGCGATGGGACTCGAAGAGGGTGTCATCCGTCAAAACGAAGTCATCAATGATGCTCCGATTACAATCGGGGGTACGAAAAAAGCATCGTACGTCAACATGGGAGCAATCACGGATTTAACGGCACTTGAGCGTTCATCAAACGTTTATATGTTTAATATTGCGATGCGGATGGCGAAGTACCCAAGTAACGGTATTGCCGGAGCGAGTGTGGACGGAGCAGCTGCGATCATGCAGAATTACTATAGTCAGTTCGGGCTTGGAGTAACAACGGGTGTGGATTTACCGTACGAAGCAAAGGGTGTTCAAGGAACACCTGACCGCGTCACTTTACTCATGGACCGAGTCATCGGACAGTATGATGCCTTTACGCCGCTACAAGTCGCACAGTATATTTCAACGCTTGCCAACGGTGGATATCGTGTTCAGCCGCACTTCTTAAAAGAAGTTCTCGCGTCGAATTCGATTGAAAAAGGAACAAAACAAGTTGATTATAGCTTCAAGACGAATTATTTGAATCGAATTGAAGTCAGTCAAGATAACATTGATCATGTTCGTGAAGGATTACATCGCGTTGTCAAAGGAGAGCGTGGTACAGCAAAAATCATCGCACAAACCGGTATTGATGCAGCTGCGAAAACAGGTACAGCGCAGGTTAGTGTCTATGGTGACGATGGAATCGCCTTACGTGACGGAAGTGGTCAACCGGTTCGTTCATTGAACTCGAACCTCGTTGGCTGGGCACCGTATGATAATCCAGAGATGGCATGGGCCGTGTTTCTTCCTTATATGGAACAAGAAACCGTCAACTCAAAAATTGGTCACGATCTTGTCAAAGCGTACTTTAATGTCAAAGATATCCCGTGGCAAACTAAGTCAAATTAACTAGATGGAAAACGAGAGTGAGCAATCACTCTCGTTTTTTTGTTTGCATTGACCTTTTTTTCTAATGGATTTCGAACTGTAAACACTAAAAAACACGCCTTTACAATTCTTTTACGTTGGATTCATTTCGTTTTAATAGTTCATCCGTAGTATAAGTCTTGTAAGGAAAACGGATAAAAAGTCGTAGCATCGTCAGCGACATACTTTCGAGGAGGAAAATTAATCATGTCTTGGATGAAAAAAACAGCACTCATCACAACGGTAGCATCAATCGCAGTAGTGGGGGCAGCATGTGGTAACGATAAAGGCGGTTCTGCTAGTTCATCTGATTTAAAAGGAAAAATCGCAATCGACGGTTCTTCTACTGTCTTCCCGATCATGGAAGCTGTCGGTGAAGAATATTCGATGGAACAACCTGACGTAGATGTCACAGTCGGTGTCTCTGGTACAGGTGGCGGATTCAAACGCTTCGTCGTTGGGGAAACAGATCTTTCAAACGCGTCGCGTGAAATTAAAGAAGAAGAAGCAGCTGAAGCGAAAAAGAACAACATTGAATTCACAAAAATGGCACTCGCATATGACGGTTTGACTGTCGCAGTCAGCAAAGAAAATACATGGGTAAAAGAACTCTCAATGGAGCAACTCGAGAAAATCTGGCTCGATCCGAACATCAAGACTTGGAAAGATGTCGATTCTTCTTATCCGGCTGAACCATTGAAATTCTTCAGCCCAGGTAAAGACTCAGGAACATTCGACTTCTTCTCTGAGGAAGTACTTGAGAAAAAAGATATGCGTAAAGATGTTCAATTATCAGAAGACGATAACGTTCTCGTCAAAGGTGTTGAAGGAACGAAAGGCGCAATCGGATACTTCGGATACGCGTACTACGCAGAGAATAAAGATAAGTTGAAGGAAGTACCACTTTCTGCTGAAGGAAAAGATGCAGTTGATCCAACACCAGAAACGATCAAAGATCTTTCTTATCCACTGTCACGTGAAATCTACACGTACATCAATAACAAATCGATGAAAGACAAAAAACAAGTCGCTGATTTCGTTCAGTTCACGAACGAAAACGCTGGTGATCTTGCTGAAGAAGTTGGATACATCAAAATGCCGCAAGATCGTTACGATGAAAACGCAAAAGCAATTGAAGATGCAATGAAATAAATCATCGAGTCATGAGGATGGCCCAACCGGGGAAGTCTGTACCGGTTGGGTCCCGTTCTCATGTCAAGAAGGAGTAGGGAGTGAAGAAGGATGAGTTCAACACAAAATAAATCGGTTCGCGAGCTGATTCAACAGAACCGACAGCAAAAATATAGTATGAAAAACGTCATGGAACGCGTCATGCCGATCGTGTTATTCCTTTGTGCGTTTGTCTCGGTCGTTACGACCATCGGCATCATTCTCACGTTAGTCATTGAAACAGAACACTTCTTCGAAGTCGTTCCGTTCAAGGAATTCTTCGGCAGTACGAGCTGGTATCCACTCAACTCACAACCAGAGTATGGAATTTGGCCACTTGTCGTCGGTACGCTTGAGATTACCGTGATTGCGATGCTAGTTGCCGTGCCGATCGGTCTCACATCAGCGATTTATTTAAGTGAGTACGCGTCAGACCGCGCACGCCGTATCTTAAAACCAATTCTTGAAGTGTTAGCAGGTGTTCCAACGATCGTCTTCGGATTCTTCGCATTGACGTTCGTTACACCACTACTCGTAAAATTGATTCCAGGTATTCAAATTTATAATGCGCTCAGTCCGGGGATCGTCGTCGGAATCATGATCATTCCAATGATTGCTTCGATTTCTGAGGATGCGATGAGCTCCGTTCCGAAAAAAATTCGCGATGGTGCGCTTGCACTCGGTTCGACACGTCTTGAAGTTGCATTGAAAGTCGTCGTTCCAGCTGCATTATCAGGTATCATTGCATCGATCGTACTCGGTATGTCACGTGCAATCGGTGAGACGATGATCGTAACGATCGCTGGTGGTTCGAATCCGACAGCTGCTATCGATCCACTCGAGCCAGTCCAAACGATGACAGCGTATATCGTTCAGGTCGCCTTAGGTGATGCTGGATTTGGAACTGTCGAATATTACAGTATCTATGCGGTTGGTACACTCTTGTTCGTCTTCACATTAGTGATGAACTTACTTGCGAACTGGATCACACGCCGCTTCAGAGAGGAGTACTAAGATGGCCTTACCAGAAAAGCAACCTGTCTCAAAGAAATTCATTGATCCGGTCGCGGTGAAGAAATCGATTAGCCAGCGACTCGTCGTCAACAACGTCACAAAAGTCATTTTCCTTGCTGGACTGTTCTTTGGTCTCGTCGTCTTAGGTATTCTCCTGTTCGGCGTCATCCGTGACGGTGCGTCATGGTTATCACTTGAGTTTCTACAAAATGCACCATCACGTCGTTCGGAACGTGCCGGGATTTATCCGGCGTTAATGGGATCGATCTTCTTGATGCTTTTGATCATCCCGATGATTTTCATCATTGGTGTCGGGGCAGCGATTTATCTAGAAGAATATGCGAAGAAGAGTCGGATGACTTCATTCATCGAAGTCAACATCTCAAACCTTGCTGGTGTTCCGTCAATCGTCTTCGGTTTACTTGGTTTGACGTTCTTCGTACGTAACATGGGCTTCGGTTCAACATTGATTGCAGGAGCATTGACACTAGCGTTGATGAGTCTTCCGGTCGTCATCGTCTCGTCTCAAGAGGCAATCCGTGCCGTTCCACAAGCGATGCGTCATGCATCACTTGCACTCGGTGCTTCGAAATGGCAAACGACGTTCAAAGTCGTTCTTCCGGCGTCACTTCCGGGTGTCATTACTGGGATCATCTTGGCTGTATCTCGAGCAATTGGTGAGACAGCACCACTCATCATGGTCGGAGCTGCGATTTTCATTGCTCGTGCGCCTGAAAGCATTTTCTCAGAATTCACAGCATTACCGATTCAAATCTACAACTGGACAAGTCGTCCACAAGCGGACTTCCAAGGACTTGCAGCGGCAGGAATCATCGTCTTAATGGTCATCCTCTTGACGATGAATTCACTTGCAATCTGGATTCGGAACCGATTCTCAAAACGCTACTAATCGAACGAGATAGATAGAAGGGATTTCTTTTAAGGAGGAAGACAGATGATGGATACGAAGCTGAATACGAAATCAGTCGTTACAGAAGGGACAGAGCGTATGAATCAACCAGTAGCAGCACGTGAGAGCGTCTATAACGTCAAAGACTTAAACTTATGGTACGGTGACGATCATGCGCTGAAAGATGTTAATCTCGACATTAAGAAAAATGAAGTCACGGCAATCATTGGACCGTCTGGATGCGGGAAATCGACATTCATCAAAACATTGAATCGAATGGTCGAACTCGTTCCGATCGTACGGACGAATGGTGCAATCGAGTATCACGGACGCAATATCTTTGATAAAGAATACGGTGTCGAAGAATTACGGACATCGGTCGGAATGGTCTTCCAACAACCGAATCCATTCCCAAAATCAATTTATGACAACATCGCTTATGGTCCCCGTGTCCACGGTGTCAAAAACAAAAAAATCCTCGACGAGATCGTCGAACGCAGTTTACGCCGTGCGGCGATCTGGGATGAAGTCAAAGATCGTTTGAACGAAAATGCTTATGGTCTTTCTGGTGGTCAGCAACAACGTCTTTGTATCGCGCGTTGCCTTGCAATCGAGCCAGATGTCATCTTGATGGATGAGCCGACATCGGCACTTGACCCGATTTCTACATTAAAAGTAGAAGAACTCGTCCAAGAGTTAAAATCAGACTACTCGATCATCATCGTGACACACAACATGCAACAGGCGGCACGTGTTTCGGATAAAACAGCGTTCTTCTTGAATGGTGAAGTTGTCGAGTTCGATCAAACAGACCGGATCTTTGGCAATCCGAGTGACAAGCGGACGGAAGATTACATTTCAGGACGATTCGGATAAGAAGGGGAGACGAGACGAATGGCAGCGAACCGTACGATTTTTGGAGAAAATCTTGCAATACTCGATCAAAAGGTTTTTTTACTGGCTCGTAAGACGATGCAACAGATCGCAACGACGGCAGAAGCACTCGAAAAATATGATCAAGACATCGCGCGTAGTGTCATCGAAAACGATAATGAACTCGATGATCTTGAGCTTGAAATCAACGATGATGCGATCCTATTAATCGCGAAGCAACAACCCGTTGCAACAGATTTAAGACGCATCATCACCGCGATGAAAATTTCGTCGGATCTCGAACGGATTGCCGATTATGCGGGGAATATCTCAAAAGCGGTTCTTCGTGTCGAAACATTCCCGTATGTCATCGATATCTCTTTGTTGAAGGAAGCATTCGAGACATTACTGGATATGACGGAAACTGCAATCGTCGCCTATCGTGACGGAGATGTCGAGAAAGCAAAAGCCTTGTCTGATCTCGATAACGTCATTGATGAGACGACATATAAGGCACTTCGCCAGTACATGCGTCATATGTCGCTTCAGCCGATCGTCGTCGATGAAGTCATGCAATTCACGAATATTTGTCGCTACATCGAGCGGATGGGTGATCACTTGACGAACGTCGGGGAGCATCTGATTTATCTCGAAAAAGGAAAACATTATGATTTAAACGGATGAATCAAGTAGGCAGGAGGAATTTCCTCTGCCTACTTTTTTTGTAAAGGGATTCGAAACACGTTTGTAGAATAGGAAAGAAGTGAATAATGACAGAGAGGTGATTGGGAATGCTTGAGCAAATCATTAAAATGAAAGAACAAGGGCTGACAACAAAACAAATCGCAGCTCAATTGGATACGACTGAAGGGAAAATCAAATATGCTTGGACTAAATATCGTAAATCGTTAACAGAACAACCTTCTGCAGCAGCGCCGAAAGTAAAATCAAAAACGGTTAAGCAGACGAAAAAGTCGACTGCACCGGTTTTAGACGTCGTACCGTCTGTGCACTTGGTACCTTCGCTAGAACGCGACGCGTTTGGAATGGCGACGCATTACGAGGATGACATCCTCCACGCCATCGTTCAGTCACCGACAGCGTTATACGTCTACTGGGAATTATCTGAACTGTCGAAACAGTTGCTAGAGACACACTATCACACGACGTTTGATTCGTTCCGTAAAGAATTACGCATCATTGATGTCACGCTTGTTGAATACGAACAAGGACAGGCAAATCGGACGTATCAATTCGAGCTGCCAGAAATGACGAACGCTTGGTTCGTACGACCGGTAACCCCGAATACTACATACATCATTGAATGGGGCATTCAAACGATTGACGGGGACTTTGTTCCAGTACTGCGTTCAAAACCAGTCGAAACGCCACGTGATGAACCAGTCACGGACGGACGGTTCGCGGAAGTCGTGCAACATTGGCAATACGGAGAGGTCGAACAACCGGAATGGGTCGAAGTATTACATCCGTATTCCTATTTCGATCGCGTCCGATAATGGA
This sequence comes from Exiguobacterium sp. ZWU0009, assembly GCF_000798935.2. Lineage (NCBI taxonomy): Bacteria > Bacillati > Bacillota > Bacilli > Caryophanales > Exiguobacterium > Exiguobacterium sp. ZWU0009. The sequence continues at coordinate 937,197 of NZ_CP018057.1, forward strand.
ATTAGAGAGAGGGAAAGGAAGAGAAGCTATGCGAAAAGGATATTTTTCACTCGTCTTACATGCACATTTACCATATATCCGTCATGAAGAGGCACATCGCTTAGAAGAACGGTGGATGTATGAAGCGATTTCAGAAACTTACATCCCGTTGCTTTGGGAAGTCGATCGTTTGTCACGTCCGCTCGGATGGACGGTCAGCATTTCACCACCCGTCATCGAGATGCTTGCCGACCCATTGATTCAAGAGCGTTATATTGAGCATATCGAGGATACGTTACGATTGATCAATCAAGAACTAGAGCGAGAGCTCGATCAAAAGGAACGAGATGCGCTTCTATTCTATCAAGACCGCTATCAAGATTTATTAAATACGTTCCTTCACTGGGAAAAGGATTTGAACCGGGCATTCCGTCATTACAAGGAGCAAGGGTATCTCGATTTGATTACGTGTACGGCGACACACGGTTTCAGTCCGCACATGTTGTCTGAACAAGCGGCACGTTCTGAAATTCAAACGGGATTGAACTGTTTCGAACGTCATTACGGATTCCGTCCGTCAGGTCTTTGGATGCCAGAATGTGCGTATACGCCAGGACTTGACCGTATTTTGTACGAAGAGGGCATTCGTTATACATTTGTCGACGAACATTCAATTTTAAACGCGGATCCGTCACCGCAACATGGAATCGGAGCACCTGTTTATTCGCCACACGGTGTGGCACTCTTCCCGCGTGATCAAATCATTTCCGGGAAGATTTGGAGCTCTGTCATCGGATACCCGGGTCATCCGGATTACCGCGAGTTTTATCGTGACCTTGCGTACGATCGAGAGTGGGATCAAATCGCTGAGTTCATGCACCCGGAAGGCTTACGTTATGATACAGGGTTGAAATTGCATCGTGTAACAGGAGAAACGGATCAAAAAGACTATTACGTCCGTGATTGGGCATGGCAACGGACAAGTGAGCACGCAGCAGACTTCGCACAAGCACTCGGTGAACATTTAGATGCGCATCAAGGACAAGACTTCCCACCGTTCCTTGTCACAGCACCATTTGATGCCGAATTGTTCGGTCACTGGTGGTTTGAAGGTCCCGACTTCCTCGGTAAAGCGATGGAACGTTTAGAAGACCAAGGAATTGAGTCGATTTCACCAGCGATCTTCCTCGAACGTCACTTCCAAGACATCGACACGGCACATGTCGCGATGGGAACGTGGGGACGAAAAGGCTATGCGGAAGTCTGGATCAATGAACGGAATGACTGGATGATTCGTCATCTCCATCAGCTTGAAAAGAGACTAGCAGGTGTCGTAGCCCGAAATCGTCATCAAGATGCGTTGACTGTCAAAGCGAAGCGTCAACTCATTCGAGAATACCTCCTCGCTGTCTCGAGCGACTGGCCGTTCATCCTCGATGGACAGACGACAGCGCAATACGCTGCGAACCGTTTCCGTGAGCACATCTTACGTTTTGAAGAAACCGAGCGTCGACTGGATGCTGAGGAGCTGACGGTGGAATGGTTGGATGATCGATATCGCGAATATCCTTTCCTTCAAGATTCAGATATTGAACCAGATGTCTTCTTGACGGCACATGATTACTACGTGGCAGTGAAGCGTGAGAAATCTTGGAATACAGACGCCATCTTATTGTTCATCCGACAATATGATGCGTCAGATCGGCCAGCTTCGGAGCTCGCTCGACGGCTCGCTGCTGCTGGTGAGAATGTCTATGTCGTCACGGAACATCAGGAGGCGTATCGATTTGAAGAAGGCGTTCATGTTTACGGAGTGCAAGTGACGGGTCTACCGCTCGTTCAAACTTATAACCAATTGGCGGCTCTAAACTTAGCCTTCTTACGTCAAGCGCAAGCCTTGAGTAAGATCGTTGATTTCGCAGTCATCCACAATTTCAACATGGAGACCGCATCAGCTGCCCAAGCCATCGCTAAGATCAAAGAGTTACCACTCGTCAGTAACGTCTACGATATCGAAAGTGAGCGTTCGCCTGATCGTTCAGGCGGTCTAGTCGTTGCTTTAAAACGACTTGAAGGAGACGCGTTGCGCCAATCAGCGATCGTTTATCTAGAACGAGAAGAGTCACGTCACGGGGTGGAACAAGAGTATCACGTCGAAAAGAAGCCGTTGCGTTTTGAAGAGAACCTTGAAAAACCATATCAACACGTGACGAATCCGAAAAAGAACGGATGAACAGTTGCAATTCCTTTCCTTTCTTGGTACGATACTTGAGTATGCTTAACCTTATGTAAAGCAAAATCACTTGATACATCGAGAGCTAGATAGGAGGGAATCCCATGCGCGTTAAAATCACATTAGCTTGCACTGAAACTGGTGACCGTACTTATATCACTAAAAAGAACAAGCGTAACAACCCAGAGCGTCTTGAGTTGAAGAAATACAACCCACGTCTCCGTAAGCACACACTTCACCGTGAAGTGAAATAATTGAGATGGAAGCCGTCACTTCGTGTGATGGCTTTTTTTGTGGAAAGGAAGACAACTATGAACAAACAAGAAGTACGCCGTCTGATCAAAGAACGACTAGATGTGATGGAGAACCGTGCGGAAAAGGAACGATTGATTCACGAACATGTCTTGTTACTACCTGAATGGCAACAAGCGACCTGTGTCGCGATCACGTTAGCTTTTCGAAATGAATGTGATACAAGAATGCTGATTGAACAAGCGTGGCAAGAGGGCAAGACGGTCTTGATACCAAAAGTAGTCGGAGACGAGATGGTCTTTTATGAACATGGACCAGAAGATCAACTGCAAGCAAATCAGATGGGGATTGCTGAACCGATCGCTTCAGCACGTCGCGCCTCACTTGATCAAGCAGAGCTCTGCCTCGTTCCGGGTCGCGCCTATCGTCGGGACGGCTATCGTTTAGGATGGGGAGGAGGCTATTACGATCGTGCACTCGTGCCATATACAGGATGTAAAGTATCGATTGCTTTTTCTGAACAACTTCTTCCAGATTTCGAAGTGGAAGCCTTTGATATCCCCGTTGACTTGATCGTCACTGAATTAGAGGTCATCCGATGTTGAGCGCGACCATTTTGTTTTGTCTATTGCTTGCTTGGACCGGACGATCTTTTCGTTTATTGACGACAAGTGGTGCTATCATGACCCTGCTTGTCGGTAGTGGTGTCTCATTCGGATTCGGTTGGCAAGGATTAGTAGTACTCTTACTCTTCTTTGGTAGCTCGAGTCTGTTATCGAAGGTCGGACGATCTAGAAAACAATCGGTCGACTCCATCGTTGAGAAAGACGGCGCGCGTGACGGATGGCAAGTCCTTGCGAATGGAGGGGTAGCGTTCGTTGCTGCCTTAGCGTATGCCATGACGATGGATTTTGCGTATCTCTTGTTATTTCTATTCGTCATCGCAGCATCGAATGCTGACACGTGGGCATCTGAAATCGGACCGCTCTCAAGACGTGATCCGTGGTCTCTCAAAACGTTACGACGGGTAGCAGCAGGAACGAGTGGAGCGATGTCGCTGATTGGAACGATCGGTACGATCGCAGGAGCTGCGTTCATCGCTGTAGCAGCGCATTGGATATTTTCTCTTTCTTTAAGACACGTCTTACTCGTAACAAGCATCGGTGTACTCGGGAGCCTACTGGATACACTATTTGGAGCGGTAGGGCAACGCGTTTATCGATGTACGGTTTGTGGGGAATACACGGAAAAGCGAGAGCACCATGGTCAACCGACAGCTTACGTTTCAGGCATTCGATTTTTAGGGAATGATGCTGTCAATGTCTTAACGAGTGGTTTGGCAAGCGGAATCGGGTTTATCATCGTTCGATTTTGGTAACTGGAAAGTATGTGAGCATGTAATTCCTTATGTTAGGATATCAATGACACAAAATGGACAAATGTGATTAATTTCACATGATACAAATAATGTGAAAGATGTTACAATTTACTTGTGAGATAGTTAACAAACTCTTAGGACGAATGGAAGGGTGGACATAACGATATGGAATTACATGCGAAAGTGACACGAGTAGCCCTCATTGGAGCTGGTGCAGTCGGTTCAAGCTTTGCCTATCAGATGTCAACAGCTGGACTTTGTGAAGAACTTGTCATCATTGATGTCAACAAAGCCAAAGCAGAGGGCGAGGCAATGGACTTAAACCACGGAACACCATTTAGCTCTTCACCGATGCGAATATGGGCTGGAGACTACGCGGACTGCCGCGAAGCGGAAGTCGTCGTCATCACGGCAGGCGCTCCACAAAAACCAGGTGAGACAAGACTCGATCTCGTTGCAAAGAATGCGTTGATCATGAAAGAAATGATTCGTCAAATCATGGATTCCGGTTTTGATGGTATCATCGTCGTGGCTTCTAATCCGGTTGATATCATGGCGCATCTTGCCTGGAAATATTCTGGTCTTCCGAAATCCCGCGTATTTGGATCAGGAACGGTGCTTGATACAGCGCGCCTGCGTCAAATGCTCGGAGAATACTTTCACATTGATTCCCGAAATGCCCATGCCTATATTCTTGGCGAACATGGTGATACGGAATTCGCTGCCTGGAGTAACAGCCGCATTTATGGAAAAACGATTGATGAACTACTTGCTGAAGACGATCGTTATTCTCAAGCAGATCTTGATCAAATCTACATCAACGTCCGAGATGCTGCTTATCATATTATCGAGCGCAAAGGGGCAACCTATTATGCGATTGGGCTTGGGCTCGTTCGTATCGTTCGTGCCATCCTCGGAAATGAGAACTGTCTGTTGACGGTCGGTGCGCATGTCGATGGTCAGTATGGAATTTCCGGTATCCATATTGGAGTTCCTGCCATCATCAATCGTCAAGGTGTGCGTGAAATCATTGAAGTCTCATTGACGGATGAAGAGTTGAAGAAATTCCATCATTCTGCTGATGTATTGCGTCAGACGCTTGAACCCGTCTTACAAGGATAATCGTACGAATCATGATGAAGGTGTTACGAAATAAAGTAGCAAAAAACTCAAGTGTCGGACCTGCTTCATATTGTCCACACTTGAGTTTTTTTGATGTGGAGAACAAACACGTTAATAATTACATCTATTCGTCCGGTAGTAAAAAGAGAAAAATCTAGGTTTTATTTTACTAGAAAAGGGTTAAGTAAGAGATAGAAGCGTTTTTACGTCATTTTTTGTACGTCATGATACCCAAAAAGGAGAGAACCGACAGTCATGTATACTTTTCGAAAACTAACTAAAGAGGATGCAGAACAATACTGGAATCTACGCCTTGAGGGATTAAAAAATCATCCAGATGCATTCGGTCATTCGTTTGATGATGAACAGCAAACCCCGCTCCGCGAAGTACAAGAAGGACTTGAGGGAGAACCCGACTCCGATGAGGTTTGGCTTGGTATGTTCGACGGTGATACATTGTTTGGGTTTGGTCAGGTCAAACCATATGAATTGTCACGTGAATCGCATAAAGCGATGATTTCCGGAGTATACGTATCACCTGAATATCGTGGGGGTACTGGTCGCGCTCTGATGGAAGCCTTAATCGAGGAAGCGAAGAAGTTACCGGACGTCGAGCAAGTCATTCTTGCCGTTTTATCAGGGAACGAAGCCGCACAAAATCTTTATGAGTCGCTCGGTTTTGAAGTATATGCCGAAGATCCAGATTCCGTAAAATTAGAAGACGGCACATATCGTGATGATATTTGGATGAAGAAGTACGTCTAAGTTCTTGAGATGGTGTGGAAAGAAGCTGTAGCAAAAAAGCGCTACAGCTTTTTCGCATGGTATCCGTAGGATATCAGTATCGGCAAAGAATGAATATTTGTTATCATGAGAACAAAGCGGATGTCACGTCGTAGTCCGATTGAAAGGGAGCGAATGAACATGAAAGAAGTCATACGTACGATTGAAGAGCTTGTCTCGATTCCGAGTCCAACAGGTTCGACAAAAGAAGCTATTACATATGTAGAAAAGCGATTGGTAGCAGAAGGGATCACGTATCGAAAGCTTGAAAAAGGAGCGATTTTAGCGACACTACCTGGTGCTTCAACGCGCACGCGGTTACTGACGGCACACGTCGACACACTAGGAGCGATGGTGAAAGAAATTTTACCAACAGGACGACTTCGTTTATCACAACTGGGGGGATATGCTTGGACAGCGATCGAAGGTGAGAACTGTCTCATTCACAAGATGGACGGTCAAACGATTTCAGGTACGATCGTGTTCCACCATTCGAGTGTTCATACGTCGCGCGAGACGAACAAAACGGAACGATCCGCTGATAATATCGAAGTACGGCTCGATATCCGTTCGACGACAGCAGAAGAGACGCGCGTCGCGGGGATTGAAGTAGGAGACATCGTAACGTTTGATCCGCGATTCCTCTATACGGAAACAGGATTCGTGAAGTCGCGCCATCTCGATGATAAAGCATCTGTTGCTTTGTTGCTTGAATTGATCAAGGAATGGAAAACAATCGAACTACCACACACGGTCCAGATCCTGATTTCAAATTACGAAGAAGTCGGATTCGGTGGAAATGCTGGATTCACGGAAGAAGTCGCAGAATACATCGCGGTCGACATGGGAGCACTAGGAGAGGGGCAACACTCCGATGAATTCACAGTCTCCATTTGTGCCAAAGATGGTTCTGGTCCGTATGACTTAGCTTTACGCCACCAGTTAACACGCTTAGCACAACGTAATAGCATTCCATATAAAGTTGATATCTATCCGTTCTATAGCTCGGATGCCTCGGCAGCAGTAAGTGCGGGCCACGACGTCCGGCACGGATTGTTCGGTCCGGGAATCGAATCGAGTCATTCGTACGAACGTACGCATGAGACGTCGTTACAAGCGACATATGATTTGCTACATGCCTATGTAAAGGAGCCGATGGTCGATGAAGACACTGTATGACGTACAGCAGTTACTCAAGACATACGGGACATTCATCTATCTTGGGGATCGAGCGTCCGATATCGCGATGATGATGCTTGAACTCGATGAATTAAAAGAAGCGGGCGTTTTGGAACAACGTCAGTACGATTCAGCGAAACTAATCTTACGACATGAATTAAAGCGTTCACAATCCGATAACATTTAAGATTGTGCAACCCTTTGCGCAAATGGGTTATGTCCGGTAAAATGATGAAGCAGACATTATATGAGTATAGGGGAGACGAAGCAATGAAATGGTTACTCGGCATTGATATCGGCGGAACGACAGTCAAGATGGCAATTTTGGATTTGCAAGGGATCATCGTAGAAAAGTGGGAAATCGAGACGGTCGTTTTGAATGATGGCGTACAAATTCCTAGAGATATTGCAAAATCTTTCTTTGAGAAGTGTCAAGAGAGCAATAAACGACCAGAAGATTTCGTCGGAGCGGGCATCGGTGCGCCGGGATTCATTGATTTTAATACAGGTGTCGTTGAGAAAGCAGTCAATATCGGTTGGAATAACTTTGAACTCATCGGTGAATTCGAACGTTTGACGGGTTTACCGGCTGTGCTTGAAAATGATGCGAACGCAGCGGCAATCGGTGAGATGTGGAAAGGTGCCGGTAGTGGGGCAACAGAATTGCTTGCTGTCACACTCGGTACGGGCGTCGGTGGTGGTCTGATCACGAACGGACAAATCGTGCATGGTACAGTCGGAATGGCTGGAGAAATCGGTCATATCACGATGTTGCCTGAAGGTGGCGTTCTATGTGGATGTGGTCGCAAAGGATGTCTAGAGACGATTGCGTCAGCAACAGGGATCGCCCGTCTTGGTCTTGAGAAGCGTAAAGGGAAAGAAACGTTACTCAACGACATCAAGGCAGTAACGGCGAAAGACGTATTCGAAGCGTATGAGAAAGGAGACCGGATCGCAACGGAAGTCGTAGAAGAAGTGACGTTCCACCTCGGTCTTGCCATCTCCAACTTAGCGAACAGTATTAACCCGGAAATCATCGTCATCGGTGGTGGTGTGTCAAAAGCAGGCGAGACATTGCTTGCACCACTGCGTCAACAATTTGAACGCTTCGCTTTACCGCGGGTTTTCGGATCGACGACGTTCAAGATTGCCGAACTTGGAAACGATGCCGGAGTCATCGGCTGTGCATGGCTTGCGAAGCAGATGTTTCTCAAAAAATGATAATATTCAATTTCAGTAGAAGGTTCGCTTCGGCGAATCTTTTTTTTGTTTACAAACGTACAGTAATTATGTGATTGTTAAGTATCTTCCGGATTCCAGTTGCATTTTTGTAAAACTAAGCGTAAAATTTTCACGTGATATGGGTATATGTAAATTATGATGTAAGTTGTGTGAACTGAAAGCAGAAAGCACATGTAAATTAGGAGGCAGGTTTTTATGCAGCAAGACGCAAACATTTGGTCGCGAATGCGCCTAAAGATGGGTCAAGGCGTTCGCAGCACCTATAAAGAGCACAAGCTCTTTTGGATTGCGACCTTATTGATTTGGTTAAAAACGTATTTAGCGTATACACTTTTCTTCAACGTTCCCGTAACAAACTCTGCGCAAGCATTCATTCTACTAATTAACCCAATTAGTTCAGCGCTCTTCATGTTCGGGTTCAGCTTCTTCTTCCGGGGAAATGTTCAAAAATGGTTCATCTACGGTACATTGTTCGTCGCGACACTCATTTTATATGCGGACATCATTTTCTTCCGCTTCTTTAATGACTATCTGACGTTGCCGGTATTGTTCCAAACATCGAATGCAGAGACTGTTTCTGCATCGCTCGGGTCACTCTTGAATTGGTCCGATTTATTGATCGTCGGTGACTTGATCATCTTACCGTTCTTCTTACGGAAAATGGACATGTCAAAAAACGTTGCGTCACGTGGACGCGCGATTCTCGCATTCGTTGCAGCAGTTGTCGTTTTCCTTGGAAACTTGACGCTCGCTGAGACAGAACGTCCAGAATTGCTCACACGTGCCTTTGACCGAGAACTGCTCGTTAAAAACATCGGAACATTTAACTTCCATATGTATGACGCACTCATTCAGTCGAAGACATCTGCGCAAAAAGCACTCGCGGACAGTTCTGAACTGTCGGAAGTTCAAAGCTTCATTGATTCAAAACATGCTGAACCGAACCCAGCTATGTTCGGAAAGTACAAAGGAAAGAACGTCATCGTCGTTTCCTTTGAGTCGGCACAATCCTTTGCAGTTGGATTAAAGGCACCAAACGGACAAGAGATTACACCGAACCTGAATAAGTTGATCAAGGAATCGCATTCATGGGATAACTTCTATCACAACACAGGACAAGGGAAAACGGCAGATGCTGAGTTCATTCTCGAAAACTCGATCTATCCACTTGGACGCGGTGCAGCATTCTTTACGAACGGAGAAAACGAATTCCGGGCAACTCCTGAAATGTTGAAAGAAGATGGCTATTATTCAGCTGTTTTCCATGCAAACAACAAATCGTTCTGGAACCGAGACATCGTCTACAATAGCTTTGGCGTCGATCGTTTCTTCTCAGAGACGGATTATGACTTAGGGGATCCAGCAGATTTGACGGAGTGGGGCTTGCTCGATGATAAATTCTTTGAACAGTCATTGCCGATGTTGAAAGATTTACCACGTCCGTTCTATTCGAAGTTCATCACATTGACGAACCACTATCCATTTGAGATGCCAAAACCAGAAGATGAACTTGTACCACCGCTTGAGACAAGTTCTACGACGCTGAACCACTACGTTCAGGCACTAGCGTATCAAGATATGGCACTCGGTAAATTCATCGAGGGTCTGAAAAAAGATGGTACGTGGGATGATACGATCTTCATGGTCTATGGTGACCACTATGGTATCTCGACGAACCATAATGCTGCGATGGCAGAACTCATGAACAAAGATGAGTTGACGCCGTATGATGTTGCACAATTGCAACGTGTACCATTCGTGATCCATTTACCGGGTCAAACGAAAGGTGTCAAACATGAAGACGTCGCGAGCCAAATCGATATTAAACCGACATTGCTTCATCTGTTAGGACAAGACTTCAAGAACGAAGTATTGTTCGGTACCGATCTCTTCTCGAAACAGCACAAGGATTATGCGCTGTTCCGCGATGGTTCCGTCATAACAGACAAAACGGTCTATACGCAGGAAACATGTTATGATCGTCAGACGGGTGAAGAAGTAAAAGATGGAGAGTTAGCGGAGATGTGTAAACAATCTACGAAACAATCCGAGAAGGAGTTAGGACTTTCGGATAAAGTCATCTATGGTGACTTGCTCCGTTTCCTTCAAACTTCAAAATAAGATAAAGAAAACGAATCTACTTTCGAGTGGATTCGTTTTTTTGTAGAAAGACAAATAAAAAGAGAGATGCGCGAGGCATCTCTCTTTTTAACGTATCTTGATTACGATGGAATACCGCCGTAAATCAATGTCGCAATCCCGAACCAGCCGAATAAGACGACAGTCAGACCTGCGAATACGAGTGGAAACATTTGGCGTTTCTTAAGTGAACGAACGACGGCCCAAACGCCGACGAGTGCGACGAAGAAGAAAAGCCAACCGATTGGTTGATCCAAATGCATGACGTACTCCCCCTTAAACAATCACGTTATGAATTTCACGAAGATTTCACTTAAATCTCACTTTTTAGTTTATCCGACTCGCGGGATAAAGTCGAGAGGGCGTTGCAGGAACTTTCGACAATTTCGTGTATAGTAGGAGAAGAGTCTATTGTAAAGGGGTTTTATAGAATGGAAATCGTAATGATCACTTCCGGTATGGCATCTGAGAATGGTTATTTGTTATTTAAAGACAAGGAATGTCTCGTCATTGATCCAGGTACAGAAGATATGCGGTTTTTCGATGAAATTGAAAGTCGGGGAGCAACATTAAAAGCGATTTTGTTAACGCATGCGCATTTTGACCATATCGGAGGTGTTGATATGTTACGACGCTTCACGGAAGCTCCTGTCTACGTGCATACGGAAGAAGCAGGATGGCTCGGTAATCCAGAATGGAATGGTTCAGCAAAATTCGGAATGCCACCGATGCGGATGAAACCAGCAGACCATTTGTTGCAACCAGGACGGTTGACGATCGGTAGCTTTTCGATGCATGTTCTTGAGACGCCAGGGCACTCACCAGGAAGTGTGACGTTCTACTTCAAAGGAGAGCGAATCGCGTTCGGTGGAGATCTTTTGTTCCAGCAAGGCGTCGGACGAACGGATCTTCATGGTGGGGATCAAGACGTGCTGATGCGTTCGCTCGATCGAATCATCGCGGAATTACCAGCAGATACGACGGTCTATCCGGGGCACGGTCCGAGTACAACGATTCGTCAAGAGATGAAATCGAATCCATTCCTCTGACAAAAAAACTCGCCATCCGAAAGGATGGCGAGTTTTTTTCATTACATCTGGAAGTTTGACCAGTACGTAAAGACGATGAAAAATACAGTTAAGTAAGCTCCAAAGATATAGACATACGTTTTTTCAGTTAAGCGCAAGTAACCAAGCGCTGCAAAAAAGACAGTTTGTGCTAAGAAGACGAAGCCCATGACTAAAAATGAATCCGTATGCTCACTTGAGCTTGCATCGCCACCCAATGCGCCGATAAATGCCATGACTGCGATAATACCAGTCCAGAAACCGAGTACGCGGTACATTCTCCCCATTCCTATAACCCCCTAAATCCGACAGATAGTCAATATACGTACTTATTTTACCAAGCAAACAATCATTCGTCTATCCTGTTCTAGTGATTGTTAAGTAATAACTGTGAACAAAAGATGAAGTTTCAAAAAAAGTTGTACAATAGTTGTACAAAAGGTGTACAAAGTCAAAATGGCATGCTATAGTAACTGTAATGAAACCCCACACTTTGAGAGGAGGAGCAAAAATGACGAATGAACTAGTCTTTTTCACATATCCAAGTTGTACATCATGTCGTAAAACGAAATCATGGTTAAAAGAGGAACATGTTGATGTAGAGGAACGTCATCTGTTCAGAAATGCTCCAACAGTTGATGAACTCATGGAACTGTTGAAATTATCGACGGACGGGATTGAAAGTTTGCTCGCAACACGCAGTCAAGCCTTCAAAGATCTCGGCATTGATATTGAAGACATGAAACTCAGTGAGTTATTACGCCTCATGAGTGACAATCCGAAATTATTACGCCGTCCAATCATCACTGATGGAAAACAACTTGTTATCGGATACGATAAACCAGGTCTTGAGACATTGGCGAAGCGTAAACATCGGACAATTGCACACGTATCGTAAAGAAGCCGGTTTGGTCGGCTTCTTTTTTTTGTGTATTGTCTGCTTAAGGAGGTGAAGAGAAATGAAGGAATGGACGACACAACTCATGGAACGATTCGAATCACTTGGTGCAACAGATGTTCATTTCGTACCGAATGAAGCTTGCGTCCGAATCGTTTGTCGAACAGGTGACGGTTTGTGTGAACAAGAAGAGGTGGAATTGACGCGTTATCGAACGCTTGTCAGTCATGTCCGCTATGAGGCGAACTTAAAGGAACAGAACGAGCGGATTCCGCAAAGTGGTTTGTATCCGCACGGGAAAAAGGGCATGCGCGTCTCGTTGTTACCGAGTCGACAAGGGGATGCGATGTCATGGCGCTTCTATCGTTCGACGGTCTCTCAAGAAACGGCTTTACGCACGTTACATGATCAATTGGACTTCGGTTGGTTAGCTGAACAACGACACGGGTGTATCGTCATTTCTGGATCGACAGGTGCAGGAAAGACGACGATGTTATATTCCTTGATGAGTGCAATGGAAGAAAAGCGAATCATCTCGATTGAAGATCCGGTGGAATGTACGGTACCAAACGTCTTACAACTGGAACTAAATGAAAAAGCAGGATTCACTGCTACGCGATGTTTCGAGGAAATATTGCGAGCGGATCCGGATTGGATTGCTTTTGGTGAGGTTCGGACGAGGGAGGCGGCACGTCTGACGATGAATGCCGCACTTAGTGGTCACGTCGTATTGTTTACGTTACACGCTGGAAGTATTGATGAGGCACGATTGCGATTGCACAGTTTAGGTATCGAAGAGTCAGAGCTGGCTGTCTGTCAACGCATCATTCATCTCGAGCGAAAAGGAGAGGATGTCCGCTGTACCGTCAGAAACTTACAAGCCGCGATCAAAGTCGGTTCTTAAAACGATATCATCGCTTGTTATCAAAAGGCATTTCCGCGAAAGAGACGTTACTCATTTTAAAACGATTCGAGCGTCATCCGTTCTCGGAAGTAGTCGGAGAAATGGAACAATGTCTTGAACAAGGAGACTCCTTTGCAGCATCCCTTGAACCGCTTGCGTTAACGAATACCTTAAAACGACTTCTATTTGTTGGAGAAAGGACAGAGCGACCGTTGCTCGTTCTTCGCCAAATCGTAAAACTGCTCGACCTCGAAACAGAAATGCGTTCGAAGTTTTGGAAGATGATCCGGTATCCGCTTGTTCTAGCAACCAGTCTATTCCTTCTGTTCTTCTTTTACGCCCTCTATGTATTTCCGTCTCTCCTTGAGATGTCGGACCCGAAGACTCTCCCCTCATTTCTGCATCTCCTTCTTCACCCCTCTGCGAAATATCTGCTCGCAAGTATTCCCGTTATTTTGTTAACCTCCGGTTACCTCTTTTTTCGCTTTTTTCCGTTAAACCGTATTTTACGACTGAAACCGTTACAGCGTTTGATTCGTCTCTACTACAGCTATTTATTCACGATCGAAGTAGGATCGTTCATCGATGCTGGCTTCTCGTTTGAAGAGACCTTTCGTCACCTCGAGCAAGGACAAGCGAATAAAAAAGGACATTTGTACGCTCGTCTACATGCTAAACAACAGGCAGGGGAACCACTTGCAGAAGCGCTTGGCGAAGATGAAATCATCGAAGCCGAGACGATTGGGATCGTCCATTTGGCGCGGGAAAGTGGCGATCTTGGTCCGTTGTTGCTTGAACAAGCGACACTCTTGCATGAGTCGATGGAAGAGGAACTAGAGAAAAAGTTGTTATGGATCGAGCCGATTTTGTACGGTGGATTGACGATCATGACGGGAACGTTGTTTCTCATCTTGTATTATCCGATACAGCTAGCGATACAGCAGCTTCCATTCTAAACAGAGGAGACGATACGATGAAACAATTCTTAAAACGACAAGACGGATTCACCTTACTTGAGATGGCAGCCGTCTTATTGATCATTTCGTTGTTACTACTCGTTTTGATTCCAACGATGACAAGTGGAAAGGACCAGGCGAAAGGTGTCAGTTGTGAGGCGAACATTCGCGTCATTCGCTCGGAGGTTAATTTGTATTATGCGAAAGAAAAGAAGTATCCGGAATCGCTCCAGACGATCAACCGCGGAACAGCTGATAAACCGAATGCCCTCGTCTGTGATCAGGAGACGTATACGTATGATCCGAAGACTGGCGAACTTACGAAGTGAACAAGGTTTTACCTTATTTGAGATGACGGCGGTGCTGACAATCATTGCTTGTTTACTTGTTTTTTTGTTGCCGGCACTGTTTGAAAAACGACCGGACTGGATTCCGCTTGAACAAGAGGTTCGTCTGATGGAACAAGATATTCAGACGCTTCGACTCATGCAGTACTCAAAGCAAGATCAAGCATTGATGCAGTTTCGATTTCGAGGAGACGGTACAGGATACCTTATCCTTGCGGATGACAGGTTGTTATGGCAACGGACATTTCAAAATGGTCATACGTGTACCGTTCCGCCCTCGAATCGCATTATCTACTTCAAAAGCTATCACTCGATCTATGCAGCGACCTGGTCTTGCCGTTCGGCAACAGCCGAGTATGAAATCAAATTTTTACTTGGGAACTATCAAATGGCAATCCGTAAAGTGAGGTGAGAAGCATGCAGAACGAACGCCAAGCGGGCTTCTCTTTGCTTGAAGTGATGCTCTCTATCGTTGCAATCGGTATCTTCATGATGTTAGCGATTGATCCTTATCTCGATTTACGGACGAAACAAATGAAATGGGAACAAGAGACGGAACAGCTTGAGCAGATGGCTACGGATCAAGTTGAAAACCGAACAGCGTCCTATGTCCTGAAACAAGGAGCGTGGTGCAATGAAACGATGTGTCTTGCGAGCGGAATCCGGAATGACCCTTCTCGAACTGTCATTCGTCCTATGGCTGAGCCCACTTCTTCTGCTGGCAATCTTGACACTGACCCCACTCGTTCGTCCGCCGGAAGTCAACCGAATGAATGAAGAATTGTTCTTTCATACCGTGGAACGACTGATGTGGCGCAGTACGATGTGTGAGCGCCTCGGAGACGAGATTCGTGGAATGGACGTCGATCCGGGAGAGACAGCTGAAAAGTGGCGTCTCGTCCGTGTGCAAGATCAACTACGTCTCAAGAAAGAACAGGGAGGTGAACTGACATACGCCCGCGATGTCAAACAATATACCGTGACAGGGGATGCCGAGATTCTCTCGATTCAGTTGAACGACAGCAGACGTTCCTTCCGATGCGTCAGGAAGGATTCATCTTGATTCAAACGTTACTGTTACTGCTAGGAATGGGAGTCGTGCTCTTGATCTCTTGTCAGCAGATTGACGAAGAGATGCGGCATCATCAGTTAGAGCAAGAAGCGCTCCAACTTGAATCTCTCATCCGAGCGGCAAAAGCAGATTGTACGAAGGACGAGACCCTTCGCTATCCAATCGGACAAATCAGCTGTACAGCGACCGATAAAGGCTTTAAAATGGAAGCGAGATTAGAGAATGGTCAAAGAATCGAGGCGGTCGTCACACATGAGTAAGGTTTATTTGATTGGGTTTATGGGAACTGGTAAAACAGCCGTCGGACATCGATTGGGTATACAATACGAGATCGACGAACTGGATGAACGGTTCGAACAGGAACATGGACAAACGATTACCGCTTTTTTCGCTGAGCATGGCGAAGCAGGGTTTCGTACACATGAAAGCGAATTGTTGAAGAGTAGCAAAGCCGAAGTGGTTGTTACAGGTGGCGGGATCGTCGAACGAGAAGAGAACCGACTGTACATGCAGGAATCCGGAATAGTCGTCTGGATCGATACACCCTTTGATTTGATTTGGGAACGGATCGCCTCTGATCAAAATCGTCCACTCGTGACAGAACGGGAACAAGTGAGACGATTGTTTGAACGTCGCTATTCCTTATATGCTGGAGTGGCTACTGTCCGACTTGAAGGGACGGCATCAATCGAAGAATTAACGCGTGCGATTGAAACTGTATTGGAGGAGAAGTTATGATTTGGATTACATTAGGTATTATTTTATTGGCCATCGTAGGACTCGTGTTGTTCGGATTCAGTCTTTACAAAAAAAAGCTGTCTCAAGATATTCGGCAGTTAAAACAACTGATGGAGCGCTTTACGATTCGTCAGCAAACCTTGCAGACGAACATCGATCATACGACGCAGCGAATCGATCAAATCAAAGGGAATATCAATCGAATCACTGAAGAAGGAAATCGTGTGAAGCAAGGAGCGAGTCAATTGGTGACGGAAGGTCGTCGACTCCAGGAGGAAATCAAACGAACTGCCGGAATCAAACAATTTTGAAATGGCTTTCATGGGAAGAATATGAAACAATAGGAGAGAAGGGACAGGGTCCTTTCTCTCTTTTTCGTATGTTCCTTTTTCCGAATAATACTAGATAATTATGAATTTAATTGGTAAGATGGATTTGAAAATGGAACATTAAAGAGAAGAGAGAGTGAAAACGTTCGTAAATAGGGGGATTTGTATGAGTCAAACGACATTGAAAAGAACACCGTTATTCGAAACGGTTTCGCAAACCGGTAAGATGGTGGATTTTGCGGGATTTGAAATGCCAGTTTTGTTTTCCTCGATTAAAGAAGAACACGTTGCAGTAAGGGAAAATGTCGGCATGTTCGATGTCTCGCACATGGGAGAACTGTTCGTCAGCGGACCGGATGCTCTGACGTTTTTACAAGCTACATTATCGAACGATATTTCGAAGATTGCGGTGGGGCAAGCGCAATATAATGTCTTATGCCAAGAAGACGGTGGGACAGTGGATGATTTACTCGTCTATCGTTTGGCAGAAACGGACTATCTTCTCGTCGTCAATGCTTCGAACATTGAAAAAGACGAACAACATTTACGTCACTATCTAACAGGGGACGTCACGCTTGAGAATCAGTCGGAACAATATGGTCAAATTGCTGTCCAAGGACCACGTGCGGAAGCCATTCTTTCTGGCATGACACCACTTGTCTTATCAGAAATCGGATTTTTCAAGTTCCAACGGGGGACGGTTGCAGGAGTGGAAATGATCGTCTCACGCAGTGGGTACACAGGGGAAGATGGGTTCGAACTCTACATGGCAGCTGGTGACGCACCTGCTGTCTGGCAAGCACTGCTTGAGCAAGGTGTCGTACCATGCGGGCTCGGAGCACGCGACACATTACGTTTTGAGGCATGTCTTCCGCTTTATGGACATGAATTATCAGCAACAATTTCACCAATCGAAGCGGGAATGGGATTTGCGGTCAAACCACAAGTCAAACCGTTCGTCGGTTCGGAAGTCTTGTTGCAACAGAAAGAACAAGGAGCACCGCGGCGCTTGATCGGTCTTGAATTACTCGATAAAGGGATTGCGCGTCAAGATGCACCGGTTTGGCATGACGGGGAAGTCGTTGGAGTCGTGACGACAGGTACATTGCCGCCGACAGTCGGAAAAGCGATTGCTTGGGCACTCGTTCCTGCAGAAGTAGCGGAACAAGATCAATTTGAAGTGGAAGTACGCGGAAAACGTTTAGCAGCGAAACGAACAGCGACACCGTTTTATCGTCGCACGAAATAAGGGGGATATTTCTATGGATTTTCGTTATTTACCAATGACAGCAGAAGATGAGCAGGCGATGTTACAGACGATCGGTGCAGCATCGATCGAAGATTTACTCGCTGATATCCCGGCATCCGTCCGTGATAACGGTACATTGGAAGAAGTCGGTGTGCCACTTCCGGAAACGGACTTGATTCGGACGCTATCGAAGCTTGCCGACCAAAACATGAATACGAAACAATATCCGTCGTTCCTTGGCGCTGGCATCTATGATCACTATGCACCTGCTGTCGTCAATCATATGTTACTGCGCTCAGAGTTTTACACTGCCTATACACCGTATCAGCCAGAGATTTCGCAAGGCGAACTACAAGCGATCTTTGAATTTCAATCGATGATTTGCGAGTTGACAGGGATGGATGTCGCGAACTCGTCGATGTATGACGGCATCACGGCGTTAGCGGAAGCGGCTATGCTTGCGTGTGCCCATACGAAGAAAAAGACGATCGTTCTTTCGGACGGCGTTCACCCGGAAGCACACGATGTCGTCCGGACGTATGCGAACGGTCCAGGACTAAACGTCGAGACATTGTCGCTTGAGCAAGGTGTCACACGGATCGATCAACTCGATGCCATCGAAGACGTCGCCTGTGTCATCGTGCAGTATCCGAACTTCTACGGTCGTGTCGAAGAACTACAAGCATTGGCTGATGCGACACATGCACGTGGTGCGCTCTTCATCGTCTCTGCGAATCCACTGGCACTCGGTATCTTAGAAGCGCCAGGTAAACTTGGCGCTGACATAACGATCGGAGATTGCCAACCGTTCGGGATTCCACAAAGCTTTGGTGGACCGACGTGTGGTTATTTCACGACGACAAAAGCGTTGATGCGTAAGATTCCGGGACGTCTCGTTGGACAGACCGTCGATGAGAATGGAAAACGCGGTTTCGTTCTGACGTTACAAGCACGTGAACAACACATTCGCCGTGACAAGGCGACATCTAATATCTGTTCGAACCAAGCGTTGAATGCACTCGCTGCTTCGATTGCGATGAGTGCACTCGGAAAACGGGGGATCCGGGAACTCGCGACACGCAACTTACAAACGGCACATGCATTAAAACAAAAGCTGAAACAGGCTGGCTTTACGATCGTTGACGATGGACCGAGCTTCAATGAATTCGTCGTTACGCTACCAATCGACGCGACACGTGCGAGTCAACAATTGCTCGATCACGGAATCATCGGCGGTTTGCCGTTAGGCGCTTATGACGCGGCACGTCAAAATGAAATGCTTGTTTGTGCAACGGAATTACGGACGAATGAAGAGTTGGATCAATTCGTGACAGCGTTAGGGGGACTCACACATGAATGAGCAAACATTGATCTTTGAAATTTCCAAACCGGGTCGTATCGCCTATAGCTTACCGTTACCGACTGTCGATGAGGTGGCAGTAGAAGAATTGTTACCGACCTCGATGTTACGGAAGGAAGACGTGGCGCTACCGGAAGTATCGGAACTGGATCTCGTCCGTCACTACACGGCACTCTCGAACCGTAACCATGGTGTGGATTCTGGATTCTATCCACTCGGGTCATGTACGATGAAATACAATCCGAAAATCAATGAAGATATGGCACGCCTCCCTGGGTTTGCACACATTCACCCGCTTCAACCAGTCGAAAGTGTTCAAGGGGCACTCGGTTTGATGTATGATCTGCAAGAAAAACTCGCGGTCATCACAGGAATGGATGAAGTGACGCTCCAGCCGGCGGCGGGAGCACACGGTGAATGGACAGGCTTGATGCTGATTAAGGCCTACCATCATGCACGCGGTGACTTTAAACGGACGAAAGTCCTCGTACCGGACTCGGCACACGGAACGAATCCGGCATCGGCATCAGTCGCTGGATTTGATACCGTGACGGTCTTATCGGATGAACGTGGTCTTGTTGATTTAGCGGATTTAAAGAAAAAGGTCGGTGACGATACAGCGGCACTCATGTTGACAAATCCGAACACGCTTGGTCTGTTTGAGTCGGATATCGTTGAGATCGCCAAAGCGGTTCACGAGGCGGGCGGAAAACTGTACTACGATGGTGCGAACTCGAATGCGATCATGGGCATTGCTCGTCCAGGGGACATGGGCTTTGATGTCGTTCACTTGAACTTGCATAAGACGTTCACAGGACCGCACGGTGGCGGCGGACCAGGGTCGGGTCCGGTTGGTGTCAAACAAGATTTGATTCCGTATTTACCGAAACCAATCGTCCGCAAAGAAGAAGAGCGTTATGTCCTCGACTATGATCGTCCGGAAGCAATCGGTCGCGTCAAACCATTCTACGGTAACTTCGGCATCAACGTTCGTGCCTATAGCTATATTCGGACGATGGGTGGGGCAGGTCTCGCTCGCGTCTCGAAAGAAGCGGTCTTGAATGCGAACTATATGTTGGCTCGTCTCAAAGGTGCGTATGACGCGCCATACGACGTCTATTGCAAGCACGAATTCGTCTTGTCGGGTAAACGTCAAAAAGCACTAGGTGTCCGGACGCTTGATATCGCTAAACGTCTGCTTGACTTTGGATACCATCCACCAACGATCTACTTCCCGTTGAACGTCGAGGAGTGTATCATGATCGAACCGACGGAAACAGAGTCGAAAGAAACACTCGATGCCTTTTGTGATGCGATGCTCCAGATTGCAAAAGAGGTCGAAGAGACACCAGATGTCGTCTTGAATGCACCACACACGACGGTCGTCAAACGAATGGACGAGACACTTGCTGCTCGAAAACCGGTCTTACGCTACGAACCAAAACAAGAAGTACACGCATAAGCTACTTCATAAAAAAGAGGACCTCTCCTTCGTCGGAGATGTCCTCTTTTTGCGATGAACGAAGCATCAGCTCCGTTTGATTTTTCCTGACCACTGCTTGAATCCGCCTTTTAACTGATACAGATTCGTATAACCAGCTTTTTTCAAGACTTTTGCAGCCTGTGAAGAACGCATGCTACCTTGACAATACAAGTAAATCGGCATGTCTTTTCGTAATTCCTTCGAGCGCATCTTCATTTGGCTGACCGGGATGTTACGGGCACCGACGATGTGTCCACCTTTGAATTCCTGTGTCTCGCGAACATCGACGATTTGTGCTTTACGGTAGTTCGCACGGAATTCTTCTTGCGACAATTTCGTGATGCCTTTGACCGGCATGAAACGCCAAGCGATGTAGGCGATCAGCGCGACCCATAATACGATCGTAATGATAGTTCCAGTTTCCATATTCGACTTCCAACCCCTTCGTTCGTTTAACCTCTGTTTCATTATAGTCAACGAAATCGATTTCGGCAATCGACTCGTGATTGCGCGACCGAGAATGGGTTTGATACACTAAGACGGAAACGTTTTGGGGGTGCTCAAGTGAACAGAGAGTGGCAAGTGTTGACGACGCCGGCAATGGAGCCGGCAATGAACATGGCAATTGATGAAGCATTGATTCAGTTCGTCGGGCGTGGTGAAATCGCACCGACGCTTCGTTTTTACTCATGGGAACCACACGGATTAAGTGTTGGTCATTTTCAACGGGCAACCCGTGATATCGATCGAAAGCGGATTGCAGAGCTCGGTATTCCGATCGTGCGTCGGATGACAGGAGGGCGCGCTGTCTTGCATGCAGACGAGTTGACATACAGTGTCGTCATCCCGGAAGATACAGAAGGTTTACCACGCACGGTCATCGAAAGTTATCGGATGTTGACGGAAGGAATTCGCAAAGGATACCATCACCTCGGCATTCCGGTCGAATTTTCCGTTCCGTTGACGGAAGAGGAAAAGGAAGAATTACGGAAGCCGAAATCAGCCGTTTGTTTTGATGCAGCGTCGTATTATGAACTCGCTGTTGGAAAACGGAAAGTCGCCGGAAGTGCACAAGTTCGCCATCAAGGCGTTGTCCTGCAGCACGGTTCGGTCCCACTCTCTGTCGATGAAGGTGAATTGTTTGATTGTTTCTTGTATGATGATGAGTCGACGCGCGAACGGATGAAAGCGCGTTTTTCAGGAAAAGCTGTCGCTTTGAATGAGCTAGCAGGTCGCGCAGTCGCATTTGACGAGGTACGAGAAGCGTTCACGAAAGGCTTCGAAGAGGCGCTTGATTTGTCGTTCGTTCCATTAACGTTCACTAGCGAGCAGTGGCAGGAGATTGAGCGTCTTGCCGAGAAATACCGTAGTGATGAGTGGAACTGGAAACGCTAATGAATGAAATGGGAAGGTGATGTCGTGCCAACTCCGAGTATGGAAGATTATTTGGAACAAATTTATAAACTGATTGAAGATAAGGGGTATGCCCGCGTATCGGATATAGCGGAGTCGTTAGGCGTTCACCCGTCGTCGGTAACAAAGATGGTTCAAAAGCTCGACCGGGAGACGTATCTCGTTTATGAAAAGTATCGGGGTCTCATGCTGACGCCTAAAGGACGCAAAATCGGAAAGCGTCTCGTGGAACGACACGCCTTACTTGAAGATTTTCTTCGTCTCGTTGGTGTGGATGAAGAACTGATCTATAAGGATGTCGAAGGAATCGAGCATCATATTAGTATCGAAGCGTTGGATAAGATCAACGGAATGATTCAGTTCTTCGCAGAACGTCCTGGTTTGAAAGAGGAACTGCATCGCTATCAACAAGCCCATCCAGAGGATTGAGGCTTGTTTTTTTATACTTTTTTTCTAAGAACCTATCTTAAACACGAACATTCCATTACAATTTAATGATAAAGTGCGTATTTAAAAGGTGTTATGTTATACTGAGCCTGAAAATGGACGAAGGGGGTGACGGGTGTTCGCACCTGGTCATGGAAATTACGATTAAAGAAAAGTTAGTGTCGGAGTCACAACTAAAAGAAAAAGTCCGTGAATTAGCACAACAGATTGAAGCAGATGCTGCCGGACGTCAAATCGTTCTTGTCGTCGTGTTGAAAGGGTCGATGGTCTTTGCTGCGGATTTGATGCGCGAAATCAAAGGAAGCGTTCAAATTGATACAGTCGCGTGCTCTTCTTACGGAACAAAGACCGTCTCTTCAGGGCGTGTCCAGTTGAAGAAAGATCTCGATCTCGATGTGCAAGGGAAATATGTCGTCGTCATCGAAGATATCATCGACACAGGACGGACGCTCCATTTCTTGTGTGATCACATGAAGTTGCATCAACCTGGAGTTCTAAAGGTGTGTACATTGCTTGATAAACCGGCACGTCGTGAAGTAGAACTCGACGCAGACTATGTTGGTTTTGAGATTCCGGATTACTTCGTTGTTGGGTACGGAATCGATTGTGCTGAGGAATACCGCAATTTACCGTATATCGGTTGGGTCGAAACGGATTGAACACGAAAAAAGGAGATTCGTCGCGTGACGAATCTCCTTTTTAATGTACTTCTGAAATTTAGAAAGCACGTTTTTTCTTTTTGCCTTTTTTTCCTTCGATGACTGTCAGGTGAGGCGCTTTTGAACGATCCCGCAACGGTCTGACTTTATTCGATGCCGGCGCTTTTGAAGACTTGACCGTTTTTTTCTTAAAGTCTGTCCGGCGAACAGAATTCGAAGAGCCATGCATTTTTTTTGATTGAGCGACGGATTTTCGGTACTGAGCGTTCGCACCATTTCCGACGCTTCGATTACGAGTCAGGAACTTAAAGAGTAAGAAGATAATCCCGGCGGTAATCCCGAAGAACAGCAATTGTGAAAACAGACTACTTGGATTGTTGACGAGTTTATATCCGAAGCCGACAAAAGCGAACAGTAACACGACGAGTGCAAATGTAGAACCAATGCGTTGTCTGATCATAATATCACCCCTGTTATCGATTAACCCAGTGCATTCTCATGTAGGTTATGTTCCTGTTTTTCCAACGCTTCAAACGCATAAATCGCAACCTCGATCTGTGAATCATCCGGTTCCTTCGTCGTCAAGTACTGCAACCATAGGCCAGGCAAGGCGATGACGCGAAGTCCTTTAATGTGCTGTGCTTTATTCGTCAGCTGTAACACTTCAAATGAAAGACCGATGACGACCGGTAATAAAGCGATTCGGCAGACGAGACGCAACCAAAGCGGATCCGTTGGCACGATCAGATAGACGAAAAATCCGACGATGACGGTGAAGATCAAGAAACTCGAGCCGCACCGGTAATGAAGCCGACTGCTGACGCGGACGTTCTCGACCGTAAGTGGACGTCCTGACTCGACGCAATTGATGACTTTATGCTCAGCACCATGATATTGGAAAAGTCGTTTAACAAGCGGGGTCAACGAAATCACGTAGAGATAACTGAACAAAAGCGTTAATTTGATTGTTGCTTCAATGACGTTTTGAATGACATGTCCAGACAAGGCTGGAAATACATCGAATAGCGATGCAAGGAAAGCAGGTAGTAACGTAAAGAGTAATTTACCGAAAAAGAATGATAGGATCCCGACGACAGCTACGCCGAGCCATTTCGTCAAAGGACTGGCAGTCGCCTCTTCCGGTTCTTCTTCACCCGGTTTGACACCGTAGCGATCACTTGCGAAGTTCATATGACTTGCGCCATTCGCTGAGGACTCCATCAAAGCAAAGAGACCACGCAAAAGTGGAATTCGTTTTCCTTTGGCGATTCGTGGTCGAACCGGTTTTTGCTGGGCAAACGTCTCGATCGAATCATCATTTCGACGAATCGCGGAGACTGCATGGGTCGCATTTTGGAACATGACGCCTTCGACGATGGCTTGACCACCGACTGGCGGATTAGTCGTTTTCATAATAGAACGCATCCCGTCTTCATTAAAATTAGGTGTATCGTCAGTGTACTTGATTTACGCTAAAAAAACTATGTTCGACTCGTCAAAACGAGGTAATCTTTAGGAGTCGGAAATCGGGTTATGATACAATGAAAAGGAATTCGAGGAGGTGTTTTTTTGCGTGTCTTGATATTAAACGGACCAAACTTGAATTTACTCGGAACACGCGAACCGGATACATATGGAACGGCGACATTAGCCGACTTAGAACACGACCTTCGCGCTTATTTTCCGAACATTCAGTTTCGGTTTGAACAATCGAACCATGAAGGACGACTGATTGATGTTCTTCACGAGGAACGGGGAGCGGACGGCATCGTCTTCAATGCGGCTGCCTATACGCATACGAGTATCGCGTTACGTGACGCGATCGCTGCGATCGAAGCACCCGTCATCGAGGTCCATCTATCGAATGTCCATGCACGTGAATCCTTCCGTCATCATTCGATGATCGCATCCGTCTGTCAAGGCGTCATTGCTGGACTTGGCATGACGGGATATCGTCTGGCAACGGAAGCACTTCAAGCTTTACAACAATCGGAACAAGGGGGAAATCAATCATGAAACAACGGATCGAGGCGTTACAAGCAGCTTTAAAGGAACGGGACCTTCCAGGATTACTCGTCACGAAAGCAGAGAACATTCGTTACATTTCCGGCTTCACGGGTTCAAGTGGTGCATGTCTCGTAACAGAAGAGCAAGCGTACTTCGTGACGGATTTCCGTTACACGGAGCAAGCGGCAGACCAAGTTAAAGGAATGGAGATCGTCCAAATCGAACGGTCGATTCCAGAGACGATGGGCGAATTGATGGCAGGAGCGCGTGTTCGCGCGGTTGGTGTCGAAAAGGATGCGATGACACTCGGTGCTTTTGAAGCGTACGATCAAGCTTCGGCAATCGAGCTTGTTCCGACGACAGGAATCATTGAAAACCTACGCTTGATTAAGGATTCGTCAGAGATTAAGATGATTAAGGAAGCGGTGGAGCTCGCAGACGCGACCTTCCAACACATCTTGACGTACATTCAACCAGGACGAACAGAACTTGAAGTATCAAATGAACTAGAATTCTTCATGCGCAAGCATGGAGCGACGTCTTCTTCTTTCGATACGATCGTGGCGTCAGGCCATCGTTCTGCCTTGCCGCACGGTGTTGCCAGCTCGAAAGTCATTGCGACGGGTGAGCTCGTGACGCTTGATTTCGGAGCGCTCTTGAACGGTTATGTTTCAGATATCACACGGACTGTCGCAGTCGGTCCGATCAATGCCGAATTGCAGAAGATCTACGATACAGTCTTACAAGCGCAACTAGCGGGTGTCGATGGCTTAAAACCAGGTATCACTGGAATCGAAGCGGACGCGTTGACACGTGATATCATCAAAGAAGCAGGTTACGGTGAGTACTTCGGTCACTCGACGGGACACGGTATTGGTCTAGAAGTACATGAAGGACCTGGCTTGTCGTTCCGCTCTGAGACGAAACTTGAACCGGGCATGATCGTTACGGTCGAACCAGGTATCTACGTGCCGCAAGTTGGCGGATGCCGGATTGAAGATGACGTCTTGATCACGGAAACAGGTCGAGAAATTCTTTCGTCTTCACCAAAAGAACTGATCACTCTCTAATTTAGAGTGACGGGACATTTTAGGAGGAACCATTCATGGTATCAGTAAACGATTTAAAAACAGGATTAACGATTAAAACTTCAGACGGTATGATTTGGCAAGTACTTGAATTCCAACATGTTAAACCAGGTAAAGGGGCAGCTTTCGTTCGGACGAAAATGCGTAACATCCGTAACGGAAACATCCAAGAGATGACATTCCGTGGTGGTGAGCGTGTCGAGCGTGCACACATCGAGCGTAACAAGATGCAATACCTTTACCCAATGGGTGAGACTTACGTCTTCATGGACACAGAATCGTATGAGCAATTGGAATTGACGACGGCGCAAGTCGAAGCAGCTCTTCCATACTTGCTTGAAAACATGGAAGTTCAAATCGCGGTTTACAACGGCGAAATCCTAGGTCTTGAATTACCGAACACAGTCGTCATGACGATCGTTGAAGCAGAGCCTGGCGTTAAGGGTGATACAGCTTCGAACGTCAAGAAAAATGCGACAGTGGAGACAGGTCACATCATTCAAGTACCACTCTTCATCGAAGCAGGCGAAAAAGTAACGGTTGATACACGTACAGGTGATTTCACAGGTCGTTACAACGGATAATATTGAAACGACAAGACGTCTCTCACCTTCTATCAGGTCGAGAGACGTCTTTTTTCATCCAGCTTGACTTGCATCCAATGGTATGACCAGTTAATATAAGTATTTGAGTAGGCATTAGCACCTGGTATAATAATTGTGAATACAGCATAGATGGGGGAAGAATGACAGATGAAAATCGATCAGCTGAAACAAGTACTCGAAATGCTCGATCAGTCGAGTGTAAATGAACTCTCACTCGAGACGGATACGTATAAATTAAAGTTGAAGAAACAAGGAGAAACGGTGACGGTCTCGCACCAAGCACCCGCTGCTCCAGTGGCGGCACCTGCTCCTGTGAAGCAAGCAGCGGCACCAGTCGAGGAAGAGGCGACTGCGGATGATACGGTCACGATCAATGCCTTGATGGTCGGAACGTTCTATTCACGTCCGAATCCGGATAAACCGGCATACGTCAAAGTCGGGGATCAGATTGAAGTAGGTCAGATCGTCTGTGTCCTTGAAGCGATGAAACTCTTCAACAACTTAAACTCGGAAGTATCTGGAACGGTCGTCGAGATTCTTGTCGCCGATGGAGATCTCGTTGAATTTGGTCAACCACTCTTCCGGATCCGTCCGTAAACGGGGGTGAACAGCATGGAAAAATTATTGATTGCCAACCGTGGAGAAATCGCCGTCCGCATCATTCGAGCGGCAAAAGAACTTGGAATACAAACCGTTGCTGTCTACTCGACGGCGGATAAGGAAGCCTTACACGTTCGTTTAGCCGACGAGGCGTACTGCATCGGTGAGGCGAGTTCTGCTTCATCCTACTTAAATGTTACGAATATCCTCGCGATCGCAACGAACCGTCAAGTGACGATGATCCATCCGGGTTACGGTTTCTTAGCCGAGAACGTTGATTTTGCTGAGATGTGTGAAGCGTGCGGAATCAAGTTCGTTGGTCCGACGTCGGATGCGATCCGTCAGATGGGGATCAAGGACGTCGCGAAGAAGACGATGATCGAGTGTGGAGTGCCTGTCGTGCCGGGTTCGGATGGAACGGTCACGGACGAAGAAGCGGTCGCACTGGCGCAAGAAATTGGTTATCCAGTCATCATCAAAGCAACAGCCGGTGGTGGAGGTAAAGGGATTCGGGTCGCTCGTTCGGAAGAAGAGCTGATCAACGGGCTAAGTGAGACACGTCGTGAAGCAAAACAAGCTTTCGGAAACGGGGATGTCTATTTAGAACGCTTCATCGAAGAATTCCGCCATGTCGAGGTACAAGTCCTCGCTGACCGACACGGGAATGTCATTCACCTTGGTGAACGGGATTGTACCGTCCAGCGTCGGATGCAAAAACTGATCGAGGAAGCGCCGTCACCTGCGGTCAGTGAAGCGACACGATTGAAGATGGGTGAGGCTGCCGTAAAAGCCGCAAAAGCGATTCAGTACACGGGAGCAGGAACGATCGAATTCATTTTTGTCGAAGAGACCGAAGAATTCTTCTTCATGGAGATGAATACGCGCATTCAAGTCGAACACCCGGTAACGGAAATGATCACTGGGTTCGACCTCGTTCAAGCGCAATTGCAAGTGGCGCTTGATCATCCGCTTGCCGTCAAACAAAAGGATATCAAGTTCCACGGTCATTCGATCGAATGCCGGATCAATGCCGAGGATCCAGACCATGATTTCCGTCCGTCTGCTGGACGTGTCACACAATACGTGACACCAGGCGGAATGGGCGTACGTATCGATAGCGCGGTCTATCCGGGGTACATGATTCCGCCTTACTATGACTCGATGGTCGCGAAGTTGATCGTCCATGCGGAAACACGGGAAGAAGCATGTGCGAAGATGGAACGTGCACTGGCTGAATTTTGGATCGAAGGTGTCAAAACGACGATCCCGTTCCACGAACGTGTTCTTAGTCACCCGGTATTCCGACGTGGTACGTTCACGACGAAATTCGCAGAGCGTGAGCTAAAAGGTACGATCGTTAACTGAATCAGGACGGGAGTTTGTGCGACGAACTCCCGTCTTTTTTTTGGCGTTCTCTATGTTTTTTAAAAGAGGAATGTGCTAAACTAACTGATTGAGAACGACAAAAAAAGGAGCACGCAAAATCATGATGAAACGACACATGGCACGCGAACTCGCAGTCCAATCTTTGTTCCAAATGGAGCTTTCGGATCTGACTGCACAAGAGGCCATTGAATTCGCGGTAGAAGGTAAGGAATATGACACATTCGTCGAGCAATTGGTGAATGGCGTCGAAACAAACAAAGCAACGATTGATCAGCACATTCGTGAAGCACTCGTCAACTGGTCATTCGAACGACTCGGAAACATCGAGCGGACTATTCTTCGCTTAGCCGTCTACGAATTATTGTTCGAAACGAACATTCCTGTTCGAGTGACGATCAACGAAGCGATTGAATTGACGAAAGCGTTCGCAGATGAAGAAGCGACGAAAATCGTCAACGGTGTTCTTGGTAAAGTCGCACAAGGCGTCGTCAAAGAAAATTCATAAACCTGTAAAACCGAATAGAGACAAACAGACAGAAGAGTGAATCGAACTTTTTGGGGGAGTGGACAAATCATGGCAGTAGTAATCGATGGAAAACAGGTAGCCCATTCATATCGTATGAAGCTGAAAGAAGAAGTCGCACGTCTGAAAGAACAGCGGATTCAACCGCAATTGACTGTCATCCTGATTGGCGAAGATCCTGCTAGTCAGTCCTATGTACGTGGTAAAGAAAAGGCGGCGAAGGAAATCGGCATGGATTCGGAGTTGATCCGACTTCGGGCAGAAACAACGGAATCAGAGCTTCTTCACTTGATCGAACGTCTGAATGTTGATGCGAGTGTCCATGGGATTCTCGTCCAATTGCCGTTGCCTGACCATATTGATGAGAGCAAAGTCATTTTTGCGATTTCTCCTGAAAAGGACGTCGATGGATTTCATCCTGTCTCTGTCGGGAAAATGATGATTGGTGAACCGACATTTTTACCGTGTACACCAAACGGCATTCTTCATCTTGTCAAAGAGATGAACGTACCGATTGCCGGTCAACACGTCGTTGTCGTCGGTCGTAGCCAAATCGTCGGTAAACCCGTTGGTATGTTGTTCTTGAATGAATCGGCTACCGTTTCCTATTGTCATTCAAAAACGAAAGACCTCGGTGCGATGACGCGTCAAGCGGATATCTTGATCGTCGCAGTCGGTGTACCGAAGCTGATTACTGCGGATATGGTGAAACCGGATGCTGTCGTCATTGATGTTGGTGTCAACCGTGTCGATGGCAAACTCGTCGGTGATGTCGAGTTTGATACAGTACAAGATGTTGCATCGATGATCACACCTGTTCCGGGTGGCGTTGGTCCGATGACGATCACGATGCTACTGCATAATACGATTGAGGCTGCGCGATGAGCGAACCTCTTCACGTTTCCGATTTAGTCCACTATGTCAAACGTGAACTAGAAGGCGACGCCCTTCTGCAACAAGTCCAGGTGGTGGGAGAAGTGTCGAATTTTAAACGACACTCTTCCGGTCACCTTTATTTTACGTTGAAGGATGAGCAATCACGGATGAAAGCCGTCATGTTTGCCCGGGATGCGAGTCGCGTCAAAGCAGACGTTCGCGATGGGATGCGTGTCGTCGTCACCGCACGCTTATCCGTCTACGTCTCTTCTGGAGAGATGCAACTCTATGTCGAACGGATGACGGAAGACGGTGTAGGAGCGCTGTATGAGGCGTTCTCACGCTTGAAGATGGATCTAGAAGAGCGTGGTTGGTTTGATCCAGCAATCAAACAGCCGTTGCCAGCTTTTCCGGAACGCATCGGAATCATTACATCTCCAAAAGGAGCGGCGCTTCATGACATCGCAACGACACTCCGGCGCCGTTATCCGCAAGCGGCCATCGTCTTCGCCCCGGTCCTTGTACAAGGAGCGGATGCGGCACCACAAATCAGCCGTGCCATTCAGCTGATGAATGAGCATGCTGCCTGTGATGTGTTGATCATTGGTCGTGGTGGTGGTTCGATTGAGGAGCTGTGGGCATTCAATGAGATGTCTGTCGTGACAGCCGTGTTTGAATCACGCATTCCGATCGTCTCTGCTGTCGGTCACGAAACGGATTTTACAATCAGTGATTTCGTCGCCGACGTTCGTGCTGCTACACCAACGGCAGCGGCAGAACTTGTCACTCCGGAAGCAGAGGCACTCACTCGACGGGTGCAGGATGTGAAGCGTCGTTTAGAACGAACCTATGCACAACTTCTCAAAAGCAAACAGGAGCAAGTGACACGGCTTGCGGCGAGCTACGGTCTGAAATCACCACGCGTCCTACTCGGACTGAAGCAGGAACAATTGGACCGAGCAGAAATGTCACTCCAAAAGGAGATCAAGCAAGTAATAGCGCAACACCAGCAACAGGTGGAGCGTCTTGACACACGCTTAATGCGTGTGCCGATGCGGGATCGCTTCGTGCAACAACGGGCGACGATTGAACAATCACGACGTCGACTCGAAATCGTTCGTCGACTCTTGCAATCGAAGCAACAACAGGTGCGTCATGTGCTCGCGCGACTCGACTCCGTCAGTCCGACGCATGTTCTGATGCGCGGCTATACGTATGTCGAACAGGATGGACAAATCGTCCGTTCCGCGAAGGCATTGACAGCGTCTTCGTTCGATATCCGATTCCATGATGGAACGATTCGTGCTAAACGAGAGGATGGGGAGTAAGAATGGAGACGGAACAATCTTTTGAAGAAGCACTGGAACGATTAGAAGAAATCGTCACGTTACTCGAAGAGGGCGAAGCTCCTCTTGAACAAGCGATGGCTCTATATGAAGAAGGCGTCAAACTGACGGCTCTTTGCCAAGGGAAGTTATCCGTTGCTGAGAAAAAACTCGATCAAATCCTGGAGCAAGATGGTACGCTTCGGGAAAAAGGAGGAGCGCAATGATTGCTTTGAATGAGTGGAAGACACAAGTCGAAAACAAAATGGAAGAGTTCATGGAGCGACTCGACGCACCGGATCGTTTACGCGATTCGATGCGGTATTCACTCGATGCGGGTGGGAAACGAATTCGCCCAGCCTTGATTTATGCGGTACTCGATGCTTTTTCGATCGACCGTGCAAAAGGTGATGCGACTGCTGCGGCACTCGAGATGATTCATACATACTCACTGATTCATGATGACCTTCCAGCAATGGACGATGATGATCTGCGTCGAGGGCGTCCGACGAATCATATCGCTTTTGATGAAGCGACAGCGATTTTAGCAGGAGATGCCTTGCTCACGAACGCCTTCAGCTGTCTTCTTGAGACACCGGCTTCGCCAGAAGTGAAGCTTGCTCTTGTCGAACGGTTGTCAGCAGCAGCAGGTGCTACAGGTATGGTCGGAGGTCAACTCGACGATATGCTCGGAGAGCGCGGCGGCATCAATGACGTAGCGGAGCTTGAGTCGATTCACCGTCGGAAAACAGGAGCACTCCTCGTCTTTGCAGTCGAAGCGGGTGGATTGCTTGCTTCGGTCAGCTCGAGCGATCTTGATCACTTGAAGCAATACGGTCGCCATCTCGGAATCGCATTCCAAATTCAAGATGACATCTTGGACGTGACGGGAGATGCTGAAAAAATCGGCAAACCGGTCGGTAGCGACGAAGGGAACGAAAAAGCAACGTATCCAAAATTACTGGGTCTTGAAGGAGCGAAACGCGCACTGACAGCTCAGGTGGAAGCAGCGGAACAAGCGATTGATGCATTATCAGTCGAAGCGACGACACTTAAGGAACTGCTCGACTTCGTGGTCAAGCGCGACCATTAAGCAGGACGACGCATCTGCGTCGTCTTTTTCTATGCTGACAATGGCGCTCGATAGATTGTTCTAGTACAATGTAGGGTACAAACCCTATAAGATTGTAAGGAAAAGAGGCGGTAAGGTATGAAATTGACAGAAATACAGGATCCGTCATTTTTAAAGCGTATGTCGGTCTCCGAACTCGAAGTACTCGCAGGCGATATTCGACGCTTTTTGATTGAAGAATTAGCGACGACAGGTGGACACTTGGCACCGAACCTCGGTGTCGTCGAGTTGACGCTTGCGTTGCATCGTGAATTCGACAGTCCGAATGACAAGTTCGTCTGGGATGTCGGGCACCAAGCATACGTGCATAAGATTTTGACAGGACGTGCGAGCCAGTTTGATACGCTCCGTCAGCACAAAGGACTCTGTGGGTTCCCGAAACGCAATGAGAGTGTGCATGACGTCTGGGAGACAGGACACAGCTCGACGTCTTTGTCAGCAGCAATGGGGATTGCTGTTTCGAACGAACTGAGCGGTAAGAGTGATCGTGCAGTCGCAATCATTGGTGACGGTGCTTTGACAGGTGGTATGGCACTCGAAGCATTGAATCATATTGGAGCAGAACAACAAAACGTCATCGTCATCTTGAACGATAACGAGATGTCGATTGCACCAAACGTTGGGGCGATGCATCAAATGCTTGGACGAATTCGTTCATCACGTAAAGTGCGTTTTGCCCAAGACGAGCTTGAAACGTTGATCAAAAAGATTCCGGTCATTGGCGGACGTCTTGAAAAAGGAAGCGAGAAGTTGAAGGAAGCTGTTAAAGGCGCACTTGTTCCTGGCATGTTCTTTGAAGAGCTCGGCTTCAACTATTATGGTCCAGTCGATGGGCACGATCTTGATGATTTAATCGAACAGCTCAATTACGTGAAAAAAGAAGAAGGTCCTGTCCTGCTTCATGTCATCACGAAAAAAGGGAAAGGCTATCGTCCGGCAGAGTTCGATGGTGTCGGCACATGGCATGGTCTTGGACCGTACAAGATGGAGTCTGGCGAAGTCATCAAAGGGAAATCAAAAGCACCTAGTTACTCCTTTACGGTAGCGGATACTTTAACAAAGATGGCACGCGATGATGAAAAGCTGACGTTGATCACGCCAGCGATGAGCGTCGGTTCAAAACTCGATTGTTTTGAAAAAGAATTCCCAGAGCGGATGTTTGACGTCGGGATTGCAGAACAACATGCAGTGACGTTCGCAGCTGGTCAAGCGACGCAAGGCATGAAACCTGTCGTATCGATCTACTCGACCTTCTTCCAACGTGCATACGATCAGCTTGTTCACGACGTGGCTCGTCAAAATCTAGATGTGACGTTTACGATTGACCGGTCAGGTCTCGTTGGTGCAGATGGTGAGACACACCAAGGGGTCTTCGATATCGCTTTCATGCGTCACGTACCGAACATTCGAATCGTCATGGCGAAGGATGAGAACGAACTGCAACACTTGCTCTATTCAGCCGTCAAATATGAAGGACCAATCGCCGTTCGTTTCCCACGTGGAGAAGGTATCGGTGTACCAATGGACGAGACATTGCATGAAATTTCGCTTGATACATGGGAAGTCGAACGCGAAGGAACGGACGTCGCGATCCTTGCATTCGGACCACAAGTACAAGATGCACTCAAAATCGCGGATCTCCTAGCAGACGAACTGTCGGTTCGTGTCATCAATGCTCGGACGATCAAACCGCTTGACGAGAAGATGCTGAATGCCCTTTACGCAGAAGGCATTCCACTCGTGACGCTCGAAGAAGCCGTCTTAAAAGGTGGATTCGGATCAGCTGTCCTTGAGCATGCGAACGAGCAGGAAGCATTCCCACGCGTCAAACGCTTCGGTATTCCGGATTGGTATATCGAGCACGGCGGTGTCAACGAATTACTTGAAGAAATCGGATTATTACCTGGACAAATCGCAGAAGAAATACGCGCTTTCGTCAATCAAGGAAAGAAACAGAGTGTGTGACGATTCATGGAAAATGTAAAAAAAATCCGCCTCGACGTTCTTCTCGTCGAGCGCGGTTTGTTTGAAACGCGTGAAAAAGCGAAACGATCGATCATGGCTGGACTTGTCTTTAGCGGAACGGAACGATTAGAGAAGGCTGGTGAGAAGGTCAAGTCGGACATCGACCTGCATGTTAAAGGTCAGTTGATGCCTTATGTCGGTCGTGGAGGCTTCAAGATGGAAAAGGCACTTCAAGTATTCGATTTCGATGTCGCTGGTAAAACAGGTCTCGATATTGGATCGTCAACAGGTGGCTTTACCGATTGCTCCTTACAAAATGGAGCAGCGCATATGTATGCGCTTGATGTCGGTTCCAATCAGCTGGACTGGAAGCTTCGTTCGGATGATCGTGTGACGGTGATGGAGAAAACGAACTTTCGGCACGCAACACCAGATATGTTCCCTGTTGCGCCACAGTTTGCGACGATTGATGTCTCATTCATCTCGTTACGGTTGATGCTTCCACCTCTGAAGACGATCCTCGTCGAAGGAGGAGATGTCATGGCGCTCGTCAAACCGCAATTCGAAGCGGGGCGTGATGATATCGGTAAAAAAGGCATCGTGCGGGATGAACGGATTCATGTCCGCGTCCTCGATGAGATGGTTGAATTCTTCATTCAACAAGGGTTCTATGTGAAACAGCTCGACTATTCGCCGATTACCGGTGGAGAGGGGAACATCGAGTTCTTATTGCATGCGCGCCTTGGTCAACCAGGACTTGATCCATCTGTCCATGCGACAGAGACAGTCAAGCAAGCACATGCTAGTCTTTAAACGAACAGATGAAAACGAGGACGGATCCGGTTCATGGGTCCGTCCTCATTGTTGTTCGGAGCGACGAAAACCGTATAATAAAATGGCAAACGTGGACTTTTAATGATTTATTGGATTACAATAGTAACATCGAAGAATACTGTGAGGTGCAGGAATGACAAAGGGGCAACGGTTGATTAAGATTCGGGAGATCATCACCCAGTCGGAAGTAGAAACCCAAGATGAATTGGTAGAGGAATTACGGAATGCAGGATATAAGGTGACACAGGCAACGGTATCACGAGATATCAAGGAACTTCATCTCGTTAAGGTTCCGTTGAATGATGGACGTTATAAATACAGCTTACCCGCTGACCAACGCTTCAACCCACTCGGGAAATTGCGGCGTCTGCTCGGTGACAGCTTCATCTCGATTGATTCTGCTCAAAATCTGATTGTCATGCATGTCCTGCCGGGAAATGCGAACGCAGTCGCCGTCTTACTGGACCATTTGAGCTGGAACGAACTGCTTGGCACGGTGTGTGGGGACGATACGATCCTATTGATCGCACGAAGTGAGGAACAAGCGAAAGAAGTGACCGAACGAATTTTAGAAATGCTGTAAGGAGTTGACAGGATGCTAGCTGAATTATCGATCAAACAATTTGCGATCATTGACGAGCTACAGATCGACTTTAAAAAAGGAATGACCGTCTTGACTGGGGAAACAGGTGCCGGTAAATCGATCGTTCTCGACGCGATCGGTTTATTGATTGGTGGACGTGGATCCGCGGAATTCGTTCGATACGGGGAAGATCGGGCGGAACTAGAAGGATTGTTTCTGATTGAAGACGACCATCTCGTCTATGGTCTTGCAGAAGAGTATGGTATCGATATCGAAGATGGATTGATCATCTTACGACGTGATCTGTTCGCGACCGGGAAAAGTGTCTGTCGCGTCAACAATAAGCTGGTCACACTGACGATCTTACGTGAGTTCGGGCGTGTCCTCGTCGACATGCACGGGCAACATGAACATCAGCATTTAATGGACAGTACGTATCATCAAGCGATTCTCGATGACTTCGCGCAAGAGGCAATCGCACCGCTTCTTCAAGCCTACCAGTCCGGTTACCAAGCGTATGAAGAAAAACGGACGGCTTTGCAATCGCTCGCGCAAAGTGAGCAAGAACTCGCTCAACGGATCGATTTACTATCTTTTCAGACGGAAGAGATTGAAGGCGCAAAACTTCGAGCACACGAGGAAGATGAGTTGCTCGTTGAACGGAATCGTCTCGCGAATTTCGAAAAGCTATATGCGTCGTTAAAGACAGCGTATGATGCTTTACACGATGAGATGCGCGGCATCGATTCTGTTGGAGACGCGATGCGTGAACTACAGCAAGCATCAAGCATCGATGAACAGTTTTCGCAGCAGAGTGACGCGATCGCAAGCGCTTTTTATGGACTGGAAGAAGTCGGATATGCGATTCGAGATCAACTCGAAACACTTGAGTTTGATTCCAATCGACTCGATGAGATCGAACAACGTCTATCGGTCTTTCAACAGCTGAAACGAAAATACGGGGCGACAATCGAGGAAGTCATCGCGTATGGGGAGAAGATTCGAGTTGAACTCGATACGATGACGAATCGAGATGAACGGATTGAACGATTAAAAGCTGAAGTCGAACAGCTCGAAGGCGAATTGTTTGATATAGGTGGTCGACTCTCGCAACAGCGTCGAAAAGCGGCAGTTCAATTAAGCGAAGCGATTCATCTGGAATTGCGTGAGCTCTACATGGAGAAAGCACGGTTTGAAATTCGTTTTCTTCAAGACGGGAAGACACCGATGCTACGCAAGAACGGGATCGACCAAGTCGAGTTCTTCATCATGACGAATGCGGGAGAGCCATTCAAGTCGCTCGGAAAAGTCGCATCGGGCGGGGAGTTATCTCGTATCATGCTCGGATTGAAGTCAATCTTCTCGCGCTCGGTTGGAGTCGCTTCGATCATTTTCGATGAAGTCGATACAGGAGTATCGGGTCGTGTCGCACAAGCGATGGCTGAAAAAATCTATCGTTTGTCAGTAGACGGACAAGTACTCTGTATTACGCACTTACCGCAAGTCGCTTCGATGGCTGATCAACATCTCTATATTCGGAAGATTGAAGAGACGGATCGTACGACGACACAGGTCAATGTCTTGTCTCAGTCAGACCGAGGAAACGAACTTGGACGGATGATTTCCGGTGCACATATGACGGATTTGACGTTACGCCATGCCGAGGAATTGATGGATCAGGCGAAGACGATGAAAGAATCGCTTAAAAATGGGGTGTAAGGATTGATTAAAGTCGGGATAGCAGATGATAATCGCGAAATGGTCGAACTGATTCGCCAGCATATCTCTGCGCAAGAAGACATGGAAGTCGTTTGCGTCGCCTACAATGGCGAGAGTTGTCTCGAACGCATGAAAGAACACGAAGTGGATGTATTGCTCCTCGACATCATCATGCCTCATTTAGATGGGCTTGGTGTTCTCGAAGAATTGATGAAGAAAAAGAAGAACCCTGCTGTCATCATGTTGAGTGCCTTCGGTAAAGACGAGGTCTCGCAACAGGCGGTCACCCTCGGAGCATCGTACTTCTTACTTAAACCGTTCAGCATGGATCAGCTCGTTCAAAAAATTCGTCTCGTGACGAATCAAGGACAAGCACCGATCGTCGAAACGATTGATTTAAAAGTCGGTACGACACTTCGAGAAGTGGGGATTGCTCCGCATATTAAAGGCTTCACGTATTTGAAGGACGCTGTCTTAATGGTGCTTGAACGGGAAGATTTACTCGGATTGATCACAAAGGAACTCTATCCGACGATCGCGAAGAAACACCAAACGACGGCTTCTCGTGTCGAACGAGCGATGCGTCACGCCATCAAGTCCGCCTGGAACGAAGGGATGCAACAGCACGAGCTCTTCAATGGCCGAATCGAACAAGAGAAAAGTCCGAAGAACTCAGAATTCATCTCGTATGTTTCGAGTCATATGAATCAAGAACAATCTGGTTAAAGGAAACACACCGTCTGAATGTGAACTGAACCAAAAAAGTTAGACAATAAATAATTTGTCAGGCGACCTTGAGGACCTGAGTCCGGTATTCCACCGGGCTCAGGTTTTTTAGTCGTCTCTTGATACGACGATGGTTATAGTACTCGATGTAACGCTCGAGCTCACATTTGAAGTGGTCCATGTCATCGAACTCCTTGAGATACAGGAGCTCTGACTTGAGCACAGCGAAGAAGCTTTCGATGGCTGCGTTGTCGAGGCAGTTGCCCTTACGGGACATGCTTTGCGTAATGCCGTGCTCGTGAAGCGTACCGACGAACGCTCGATATTGATAATGCCACCCTTGGTCGGAATGCAGAATCGGTCGGGCTTTCCCGTCGAGCTTCCCGATTGCCTGATCCAACATTTCACCAACGAATTGATAGGTAGGGCGGTCCGATAGGGTATAAGCAATGATCTCACGATTTCCCAAGTCCATCATCGGCGAGAGGTAGAGTTTCTCCCCGAACAGGTGAAACTCAGTGACGTCAGTCACCCATTTCTGGTTCAGGCCGGTGGCCTTGAAGTCACGTTGGAGAAGATTCGGTGCGACCTTTCCGACCCGTCCTTTATAGGAGCGGTATCGCTTCATACGGACAAGACATTTTAGACCGAGCTCATTCATGAGACGGCGTACGGTCTTCGGATCGTGCCGGAAGCCTTGGCGTTCGAGAAGTGCGTGGATGCGACGATAGCCACATCGTCCCTCGTGTTCGTGGAAGAGAGTATGGATAGCTGTCTTCACCTCCGCATACTTGTCCTCGCCCGTCAGGCGCGTCCGCCAATAGTAATAGACGCTTCGTGCCATACCGAGCACGCGAAGGAGTCCCGGAACGGGATAGACTGACCGCAATTCGTCGATTACTTGTGCCTTGATCCGGTTCGTCGCGCATTCTCTTCTTGAACCAAGGCTTTCAATTTTTTTAACGCAGCGTTCTCCATCTCGAGATACTCGATCCGCTCTTTGAGCTTCTCGACTTCTGTCATCTCTTCAAATTCCTTCTTCTTGCGTCTCGCCATCGGGGCACGTCCTTTCGGTCTGGCGACCAGACCTGCGGTCCCTTCCCGTTCATACGTCGATCGCCATCTCGAGATCGTCCCTGGGGAAGAAATTCGGTACTTTACGGCCGCCTCTATATTGGACAGCCTGTTGGTCACCATGTCGTTTAATACCTCCAGTTTAAATGCCAGCGAGTGGCTTGTATAGGAAGGATCGAAGATCGTTTCCCCCCAACGCTCATAGAGACGCGACCACTCGCGGATCAGTTCACGTGCTATCCCGAATTCTATCGCTACACCTCGGTATCCGTCTCGTCCTGTCAGATAACGCTCAGCGACTTGGACTTTAAACGCCTTTGTATATTTGACCATAAAAAACACCCCATAAAAGTTGGATTTTTATGTCCAACTTTTATGGGGCAGTTCAATGATAGACGGTGTGTTTTTAGTTCCTATCCCGTTCATAGCAAGCGATCAATACGCCGTTATCAAACGTGTGTCGTTTCGTGACATTCCAAGTGATTGGCGTCATTCCGTTGTCGGGAAATAGACGTTTACCAGAACCAATGATGACGGGATAGAGGATCAATCGAAGTTCATCGATCAGATCGGCTTGATAAAGCGTATGAACGAGTTGACTACTCCCCCAGACGTGAAGTGGTGGTCCGTCCTGTTGTTTCAAGCGTGTTAGTTCAGAAGTTGGTTGATTCAAATAAGTCGTCGGCTGCCAAAGAATAGGTGGTGTATGACGCGTAGCAACATACTTCATGGCATGATCAGCAACTGGCCAGATATCTGGGTGGAGTGGCCAGTAACTCGACCATTGCTCGTATGTCTTGCGACCGAGTAACAGGGAGCAATCCTCTTGCATCCATTCACGGATGACCTGACCAATCTCAGGATGTTGAAATGGAGCAGTCCATCCCCCTTGTTCGAAGTCGTTGCTCACATCCTCATTCTTTCCGCTCGGTGCTTGAATGACACCGTCTAACGATAGATGTTCGAATACGATGATTTTTCGCATGAAAGGTCTCCTTTCGATTACGATCTGCTTATAGCATACCGTAAAGCTAAAAATATATAAAAGCGCTTGCAAATAAATATTGCATAAACTGAAATGTTTGTTATAATAAAGGTACCAAATGATTTGGCAAGACGTCAGATGAACGTCGAGTCGATAAGGACTCCGGAAATCCTGTTGACGAACATCATCTCAGAACGCCAACTGTAAATGGCTCAAGAATGCCGGACGACATTCTCTTGGTAGAAGTCGTACCAAGGTATCTTGTTCATTCTAGATGAGAAATCTCGAATGAATGGGAGCTTCCATGATTTCGAAGCTAGGGAAAAGTGGAAGGTAACGGATCGTCTAAAATGAAAAGTACAGTTCGTGAAAAGGAGTGTTGTCTAGCAGTGATTGTTAGCAACCGAATGTTTGACTGCTTCAAGCGGATGACATTACGCTCCACCTAGGTCCCGAGTACAGTCAGATGATGGAACTGAAACACCATTCTATCGTTAGCCCGATAGCCAGATCTGATTTCTTTCTACCTCTTCATTAAGAGGAACACCTAAGGTTTTGGAGTACACGAATAGTTCTAACTATGAGAGGAGTTCATCCGTAAGTGAAACCAATTTTATATGAGTAAAAGGTCCCGCGCTTGAAATGAGTTCAAGAGATGGGGACCTTTTTCTGTGTTCATTTTTTTTGATAGCGGTCGGAGACTTTTCCACGTTTTCGATCGCGATAAAAAACATATCCTGCGACAAATCCAATGCCACCCATCGCAAGAATCAAACCAACGAGACCTTGCAATACATATACGTAAGCCGCATCGCCTAAGTATTTAAACGGCACTTGTGCAATTAGAAAAACACTATCACGCATGAGCTTAATACCAATCGCGCCGATGATGCCGGGGATTAATAATGAGAGCAAACCAATGATACGCATAGGACGCCACTCCTTTCCAAGCGTATTGTATCAAAAAATCGATCGTTCTGCGAATCGGGTTTGCTTCCCTATTTTATTCCGAGTACGATAGAAATGTAAGCAGTTTCAAAGGGGGAATTCATATGCATCATCTACTCGTCGTCGGGGCTGGTCAAGGGGGAACAGAAGTCCTGCATGCGTTTCAACGTTCACCATTATTAACGGTCATTGGTCTTGTCGATCCAAACATGGATGCGCCTGGGGTGGCGCTTGCACGGCGTGCGGACATTCGGATCGAAACGAGCTGGTCAGCTTTCGAAGGGGCGGATGTCGATTTCATCATTGACGCTACAGGAGAAAATGGCGTACTTGAGCAATTGATTCATGATTTTCCGGGAGCGGCGGTCTTACCGGGGGAATTCGTCAGAGTGTTGCTCGAGCGATTGACTGAAAAAGAGAAAATGCTCGAAGCGATCATTCATTGTACGAGCGAAGCAATCTCCGTCGCCGATCAAGACGGACAGACGATGCTGATCAATCCAGCCTATACGCGCATGACCGGTTTCACGGAGCGAGACGTCGTCGGAAAACCGGCAAGTGCCGATATCGGAATGCAGGAATCCGTTCATTTGAAAGTCTTGAATACGGGCGAGAACGTTCGAGATGTTCGCATGAAGATTGGGCAAGATCAACGCGATATCATCGTCAACGCGGCACCCGTCATTGTCGATGGACAAGTCCGTGGTTCCGTTGGGGTCATTCGGGATATCTCGGAAATGAAGGCACTCGCCAAAGAATTGAAGGCAGCGCGACAAAAAATCCGGACGCTCGAAGCCAAATATACATTCGATGATATCATCGCCGAGAGTGAAGCGATGCGCTTCGTCGTCGATCAAGCGAAACTTGCGGCAACGATGCCAGTCAATGTCTTGATTCGCGGTGAATCCGGAACCGGCAAGGAACTGTTCGCGCATGCGATCCATGCAGCGAGCGAACGTAAATATGAACAATTCGTCCGCGTCAATTGTGCGGCAATCGCACCGACGTTACTCGAAAGTGAACTATTCGGGTACGAGGAAGGCGCGTTCTCAGGAGCGCGACGTGGTGGTAAGCGTGGATACTTCGAAGAAGCACACGGGGGTTCGCTGTTCTTAGATGAGATCGGCGAACTGCCACTCGACGTCCAAGCCAAACTGTTACGGGTGTTACAGGAAAATGAAGTCGTTCGCGTCGGTGGTACGAAGGCCATTCCGGTCGATGTCCGGATCATCGCGGCGACGAATGCGAATCTGGAGCAGAAGATCATCATGAATGAGTTCCGAGAAGATCTCTACTACCGGATTAATCGTTTACCGATTCACATACCGGCACTACGTGAGCGTCCGGATGATATCGCGCCATTGACCTTACACTTACTCCGTAAATTGAATCAAAGTTATGGGCGATCGGTCGGACGGATATCGGATGATGTACTCGAAGCAATGAAGAAGCAACCGTGGAAAGGAAATGTCCGCGAGCTTGAAAATGTCATCGGTCGCGCGTTGATTTTTACAGATAAAACAGAAACGGTCTTACGAAAAGGTCATCTTCAGCTTGTCGTGCCACAAACAACAAAAGTTGCGACAAGACAGAAAAAGGAAATCAAACATTTATCAGACGAGATGTCCCACGTCGAAGAACGGTTAATTCGGGAAGCGCTTACTGCCTTTAATGGCAACAAAACAGAAGCGGCGAAACAACTCGGAATTTCTCTCCGGGCACTTTATTACAAAGTGGAACGATTTAACATCTATTCGTAAAGCGCAAATTTTTGCGTGCAATATATTGCAAAAAATGCAAAAGCGTGCAAAATTAAAGACGTTCTTGCTTATCCTACCGTCTCTTTTGAATTGGCACGAAAATTGCTATTACTATTTATGTATGACAGGTGAGGGGGGAATACGGTGAGATTCAGTGAAATGGTCGAGCAGGCAGCTCGACTCGAAGATTCCGTCGTTGCGATTGCAGCTGCGGATG
Source organism: Exiguobacterium sp. ZWU0009 (assembly GCF_000798935.2). Lineage (NCBI taxonomy): Bacteria > Bacillati > Bacillota > Bacilli > Caryophanales > Exiguobacterium > Exiguobacterium sp. ZWU0009. The sequence continues at coordinate 980,779 of NZ_CP018057.1, forward strand.
ACGAAGAAGTGATGGATGCTGTCGCATTAGCAATTGAGAACGATTTAGCGCGTTTTCATTTGTTCGGGGATGCGACACGGATTCAGCAGATGATTCAAAAACGGGCATTACGGGAGTCACAATTCGTGATTACCCATACCTCTACATCACAAGAAGCGGCAGAACGTGCTGCTCATGCCGTTCGCAAAGGGGATGCGAGCGTCTTGATGAAAGGACTTGTTCCAACAGCAACGTTCATGAAAGCCGTCTTAAACAAAGAAACAGGTCTGCGTTCAGGAAATGTCCTGTCGCATGTCGCGTTGTTCGAAGTACCAGGGCGTGAATCAGCGATTGGATTAACCGACGCAGCGATTCATATCCAACCGTCACTCGAAGACAAGGTGAAGATCATCGAAAACGGTGTCTCCGCCTTACGTGCTCTCGGATACGGCTTACCGAAAGTCGCAGTCTTAGCAGCCGTCGAAGTCGTCAATCCGACGATGCAGGCGACGATTGATGCAGCACTTTTAACACAGATGAACCGACGTGGTCAAATCAAGGATTGCCTTGTAGACGGACCACTCGCGCTTGACAATGCCGTGAATCTCGTCGCTGCCCAGCAAAAAGGGTTAACGGGAGACGTAGCAGGTCAGGCGGATTTACTCGTCGTTCCGCAAATCGAAGTCGGGAACGTCATCTACAAATCACTCATGTATTTCGCACATGCTTCGGTTGCGGCGATTCTCGTCGGGGCACGGGCTCCGGTCGTATTGACAAGCCGTGCCGATACAGCAGAAGCAAAAATGTACTCACTAGCCTTTGCGCTTTTAAATGCTCAACAGACGAAAAAAGTAAAACAAACAATCTGAGGAGGAACTTAAAATGGTCGAAACAAACGTAGAATCACGCTTCAGCATCTTTGAAACAATGGAGATGGAAGATTACGAACAAGTCGTTTTTTGCCACGATAAAGTATCGGGATTAAAAGCGATCATCGCGATTCATGACACGACACTCGGACCGGCACTCGGTGGACTTCGTATGTGGAACTATGCATCAGACGAAGAAGCATTGATTGATGCGCTCCGTTTATCAAAAGGGATGACGTATAAGAACGCAGCTGCTGGTTTGAACCTCGGTGGTGGTAAAGCTGTCATCATCGGAGATGCGAAGACACAAAAGTCAGAAGCACTCTTCCGGGCATTCGGACGTTACGTCCAGTCACTGAATGGTCGTTACATCACAGCAGAAGATGTTAATACGACGGTTGCAGACATGGATTACATCCATATGGAGACAGATTTCGTCACTGGTGTCAGCCCAGCATTCGGATCAAGTGGTAACCCGTCACCAGTTACAGCATACGGTGTCTACCGTGGGATGAAAGCAGCGGCAAAAGAAGTGTACGGAACAGATTCACTTGGTGGAAAAACGATTGCGATCCAAGGTGTCGGTAACGTTGCCTTCAATCTATGCCGTCATTTGCATGAAGAAGGGGCGAAACTGATCGTCACGGACATCAACCAAGAAGCACTTCAACGTGCAGAAGAAGCATTCGGTGCACTGATCGTCGCACCAGAAGACATCTACAGTGTCGAAGCAGATATCTTCGCTCCATGTGCCCTCGGTGCGACATTAAACGACGAGACGATTCCACAATTGAAAGTTAAGATCATCGCCGGTGCGGCAAATAACCAACTCAAAGAAGACCGTCACGGTGACATGCTCGAAGAACGCGACATTTTATACGTACCAGACTTCGTCATCAATGCCGGCGGTGTCATCAATGTTGCTGACGAACTCGACGGATACAACCGTGACCGTGCCATGAAAAAAGTCGAACTCGTCTACGATGCAGTCACGAAAGTATTTGAAATCGCAAAACGCGACCACCTACCAACGTACCGGGCGGCTGAAAAAATGGCAGAAGAGCGTATCGCGACGATGCGTAGTGCCCGTAGTCAGTTCCTACGTCGTGATAAAAACATTCTAGGATCACGCGGCTGATCAGAGGAGGATATCCATGAGCGAACGTATTTTAACGATCAATCCTGGTTCGACGTCGACGAAGATCGGTATCTTCGAAGCAGCGAACCAGGTGTTCACGAAGACGTTACGCCATCCAGCGGAAGCGGTCGGAGGACCGCTTCCAGCACAGCTGGAGATGCGTCGTCATGTGTTACTCGAAGTATTAGCTGAAGAGCAGATTGATTTGAAAGCGCTTACTGCTGTCGTTGGGCGCGGAGGGTTACTCCGACCGCTCGTCAGCGGTACGTACGCAGTCAATCGGGAAATGCGAGAAGACTTACTCAGCGGTATTTTTGGCGTCCATGCCTCAAACCTCGGTGGACTTCTTGCAGATGAGATTGCTCGGACACTCGACATCCCATCATTCATCGTTGATCCGGTCGTCGTTGACGAGCTCGAGCCGATTGCGCGGATTACAGGCTTACCTGAACTTGAACGAAAGAGTATTTTTCATGCCTTGAATCAAAAAGCTGTCGCGAAACGGTACGCGAAGGAAATCGGACGTCCGTATGAGGAACTGCGTCTGATCATCGCACACATGGGCGGCGGGATTACGGTCGGTGCGCATCAAGAGGGGCGTGTTATCGACGTCAACAATGGACTCGATGGAGAAGGACCGTTTTCGCCAGAACGTAGCGGATCGCTACCTGTTGGTCAACTAGTAGAACTATGTTATAGTACCAAGTATAAACTTGAAGAGATGAAGCGTCTGGTCGTTGGGTCAGGCGGACTTGTCGCGCACTTGGGAACGTTTGACGCGATCGAGATTGAGCGGCGGATTGAAGAGGGCGACGAAAAAGCGGCATTGTTATATGACGCGATGGCGTACCGGATTGCAAAAGAGATCGCTGGTCAAAGTGCTGTCTTGTTCGGTCAGATCGACGCGATCATTCTCACAGGCGGACTTGCCTATAGTGATCGGTTGACGCGTGCGATCGAAGAACGTATCGCCCACCTCGGTCAAGTCGTACGTAGTCCTGGTGAAGATGAGTTGCAGGCGCTCGCAGAAGGAGTGTTGCGTGTCTTACGTGGGGAAGAAGAAGTTAAGGAATATGGAGGCGAACCAACATGGCTAGAGAATTCGACGTCGTTGTCCTAGGTGGTGGACCCGGTGGATATGTCGCCGCGATCCGTGCGGCACAAGCCGGGAAGTCGGTAGCAATCGTGGAACAAGGAAAATTAGGCGGGACATGCTTACATCGTGGCTGCATCCCATCTAAAGCCTTTTTGAAATCAGCAGCAGTCTATCAGACGGTCAAACACGCTGCTACATATGGCGTGGACGTACCGGAATCGTTTTTACGATTCGAACAGGTCAAGCAACGCAAACAAGAGATCGTAGATGGATTAGAGGCAGGCATTCAGCATCTGATGAAAAAAGGAAAGATTGAAGTCTTTCACGGTCGGGGTTCGATTCTTGGACCAAGTATCTTTTCACCGATGCCGGGTACGATCAGCGTCGAGCCGGAAGAAGGCGAAGGCGAGTTGATTCTTCCACGTCAATTGATCGTCGCGACAGGGTCGCGTCCACGTCCATTGAATGGACTTGCTTTTGATTCAGAGTATGTCCTCAGTTCGGATGATGCACTCGATATGGCAGATTTGCCAAAATCGATTGTCATCATCGGCGGTGGCGTCATCGGTGTCGAATGGGCATCGATGTTGACGGATTTTGACGTCGCAGTAACGGTCGTCGAATTCAGCGACCGGATCTTACCGACGGAAGATGCGGCAGTCAGCCGTGAAGTCGCTCGTCAACTGAAAAAGCGTGGCGTCAAGATTCATACGGGTGCAGCTGCACAAAGCGATACGTTCCGGATGTCGGAAGACGGTGTTTCGATCGCAATCGACCGTAACGGAGAACAGACGACGCTTGAAGCGGATAAGTTACTTGTCGCGATCGGTCGAATGGCAAACGTCGAAGGCATCGGAATCGAAAACACGAATATCGTCGTCGAAAATGGCTTCATCCAAGTAGATGACCATTGCCGGACGAAGGATCAACATATCTATGCGATCGGGGACGTCATCGGTCGCTTACAACTAGCGCACGTCGCGTCAGCAGAAGGTGTCAAAGCGGTCGAAGCGATCGTAAACGGAACGACGACACCACTTGAATATGCGTTCGTACCTCGTTGTATTTACAGCGTACCGGAAGCGGCATCGGTCGGTTTGACGGAAGACGAAGCAAAACGTGCCGGAATGGACGTCAAGGTAGGGAGCTTCTCGTTCAACGGATTAGGAAAAGCGCGGATCGAAGGAGAGGCAGCAGGCTTCATCAAGCTCGTCTCGGATGCGAAAACGGATGATCTCGTCGGCGTCCACATCGTCGGACCAAAAGCAACGGAACTGATCAGTGAAGGTGGATTAGCGCTCGTACTCAATGCAACGGCATGGGAAGTCGGACAGCTCGTGCATCCGCACCCAGCCTTGTCAGAAGCATTCGGAGAAGCAGCACTTGCAGTCGACGGACTTGCGGTTCACGCCTAAGGAGGAATTACGGATGGAAAAAATAGAATTCAAAGAATTAGTAGAACTCGGATTAACGGAACAGGACGCGATTCACATGTTCGAAACGATGGTCCGTGCGCGGAAGATTGACGAACGGATGTGGAAATTGAACCGAGCTGGTAAAATTCCTTTCCTCGTCTCATGTCAAGGACAAGAAGCTGCTCAAGTCGGTGCGGCGTTCGCCCTTGAAAAAGGAACGGACTACATTTTGCCGTATTATCGTGATTTAGGCGTCGTCTTGCACTTTGGTCAAACATCACGCGATATCATGCTGTCGGCATTCGCAAAGGCAGAAGATCCGAACTCAGGTGGTCGCCAAATGCCAGGACACTATGGTTCACGTGCCTTGAACATCGTCACAGGTTCAAGTCCGGTCACGACACAAGTACCACATGCTGTCGGGATCGCACTAGCTGCGAAGATGCGTAAGGAGCCACTCGTCGCGTACGTCTCGTTCGGAGAGGGATCTTCAAACCAGGGAGACTTCCACGAAGGGGCAAACTTTGCCGGAATTCACAAGCTTCCTGTCATCTTGTTCTGTGAAAACAACAAATACGCCATCTCGACACCACTCTCGAAACAGTTATCTGCGAAACACGTTGCTGACCGGGCGATCGGTTACGGAATGCCTGGCTATACAGTGGACGGTATTGATCCACTTGCTGTCTTCAAAGTCGTCAAGGAAGCGCGCGAACGCGGATTACGGGGAGAAGGTCCGACCTTGATCGAAGTTGAAGTCGAACGCCTCGTACCACACTCATCGGATGATGACGATAAATCATACCGTTCTGCTGAAGAACTCGATGCCTTAAAAGCACGTGACGGGATCAAACTCTTCCGTGCGCGTCTGATCGAAATGGGTGTCCTGACGGAAGAATCAGCGACCGCAATCGAACAAACGATGGAAAAAGAAGTCGACGAAGCAACAGCTTATGCGGAAGCAGCGGCTTACGACGCGCCAGAAAATGCATTACGTTATGTGTACGACGAGGAGGAAATGAAATGACGACGTTAAGTTTAATCGAAGCGATCAACAGTGCAATCAAAGAAGAGATGGAACGCGACGAGTCCGTCTTCATCCTCGGCGAAGATGTCGGTGTCCGTGGTGGTGTCTTCCGGGCGACACAAGGATTGCTCGAACAATTCGGAGAAGAACGTGTCATCGATGCACCGCTCGCTGAAAGTGCGATTGCCGGTGTCGGAATAGGAGCTGCGATGTACGGCATGCGCCCGATTGCTGAAATGCAATTCGCTGACTTCATCATGCCAGCAGTCAACCAAATCGTCAGTGAAGCGGCGAAGATTCGGTATCGTTCGAACAACGACTGGACGTGTCCAATCGTCATCCGCGCACCGTTTGGCGGCGGCATCCATGGAGCACTCTATCATTCCCAATCGGTCGAGGCGATGTTCAACTCGACGCCAGGTCTGAAAATCGTCATCCCATCGAATCCATACGATGCGAAAGGATTGCTAAAGGCAGCGATTCGTTCGAATGACCCAGTCTTGTTCTTCGAGCACAAACGGGGCTATCGTCTGTTGAAAGGGGATGTCCCTGAAGGCGACTATACGGTCGAAATCGGCAAAGCAGACGTCAAGCGTGAGGGCGAAGACGTGACGATCATCACTTACGGGCTATGTGTCCATATGGCACTCGAGGCGGCGACACGCCTTGAAAAAGACGGGATCGATGTCCACATCCTTGACTTGCGGACCGTCTATCCGATCGACCGCGAAGCCGTCGTCGAAGCAGCGAAAAAGACGGGGAAAGTCTTGCTCGTCACGGAAGACAATAAAGAAGGTAGCGTCATGAGTGAAGTGTCGGCGATCATTGCAGAAGAAGCATTGTTCGATCTCGATGCACCAATCGAGCGACTCTGTGGTCCAGACGTACCAGCGATGCCATACGCTCCGACGATGGAGAAGTTCTTCAACATCTCAAGTGAGAAGATTGAAGATAAAATTCGGACGTTACACGCATACTAAGGGGGAACTGACCGATGAAGACTGAAACACTTACGATGCCACAACTCGGGGAAAGCGTCACTGAAGGGACGATTTCGATGTGGCTCGTCAAACCAGGCGATACTGTCAAAAAATATGATCCGATTGCAGAAGTCATTACCGATAAGGTAACAGCAGAAGTCCCATCTTCGTTTGATGGTGTGATTGAAAAACTGCTTGCTGAAGAAGGTGATACGTTGCAAGTCGGTGACGCGATCGTCACGATGCAAGTCAGCGGCGGATCAACAGAAGTCGCTGCAACAGAACAAGAAGTACCTGCTGTCGAAGAGACGACGACGGCTGATACATCGATGAAAAAACGTTATTCACCAGCTGTCTTGAAACTATCGAGTGAACACGGCATTGATCTCGAACAAGTGACGGGGACAGGAGCCGGCGGACGGATTACCCGGAAAGATCTCTTGAAACTGATCGAGTCTGGCTCTATTCCGACACCACAAGCAACTGAACCAAAACCGGAAGCGCAAGCGAATCCGGTAGCGCCTCCAACAGAAGCACCATCCGCACCGAAACGTTCGGTCAGTACACCACAACCGACGGAAACGGGCGACATCGAGATTCCGACTGCCGGTGTGCGTCAAGCAATCGCTTCGAACATGGTTCGTGCGAAACACGAAGCGCCACATGCCTGGTTGATGATCGAAGTGGATGTCACGAACTTGGTCGAAGCACGTAATCGTCATAAAGATGCGTTCTTCAAACAAGAAGGGGTCAAACTAACGTTCTTGCCGTTCTTCATGAAGGCGACGGTCGAAGGATTGAAGAAACATCCGATCATGAACTCGACATGGGCGGGAGATAAGATCATTCAAAAGAAAGCGATCAACCTATCACTTGCCGTCGCGACGCAGGACGCTCTGTTCGTACCAGTCGTCAAGAATGCGGATGAACTAAGCATCAAGGGAATCGCACGCGCGATTGATGACTTCGGGAAACGCGCACAAGCAGGCACGTTGTCGTCTGCAGAGATGCAAGGCGGGACGTTTACGGTCAACAATACAGGATCGTTTGGTTCGATCCAATCGGCACCGATCCTCAACTTCCCGCAAGCTGCGATTCTATCTGTTGAATCGATCGTCAAGCGTCCAGTTTGGGTGAACGGCATGTTCGCAGCACGCGACATGGTCAACCTCTGTATGTCGATCGACCATCGAGTACTCGACGGACTAGTGGCCGGACAGTTCCTGCAAACCGTCAAACAAGCACTCGAATCGATCGATCCGAACCAACTTTCCTTATACTGAGATTTTCCAGTTGACAGGGAAGAAGAAGCATCGTAATATAAGAATCAATTCAACACACGATAGCAAAGACGAAGAGAAGTAACTTGTGAAACGATTCAAGAGAGCTGATGGGTGGTGCGAATCAGTATCGGGTAACAAGCGAATGGCCTTCTGAGCTTCAGACCGAATCCCTTCAGTGGGTAGTAGGCTCTGACGGGTTCCTCCCGTTATCGGGGTCGACGAATCAGGACAATGGTCCGGTTCGTTTCAAAGGGGACGGTGTCAGCATCGTCAACGAAGGTGGTACCGCGGGTCTTCCCGTCCTTCATGTTCTACATGAATGGGCGAGAAGACCCTTTTCGTATACAATCGAATCGAACAAATCGTAGAGTGAGTTAAGTAGCGAGACAACATCGGCGTTTCAGAGAGCGGAAGAATGGTGCGACTTCCGTACGGCGAGGTTTCGTGAATGGTCTCATGAGAGCGTGGCTGAACGAAGAAGTAGGTCGCGACGGATGCCCCCGTTATCGTAGGCTATGATGTCTCTTATTTAGACGCATCAGACAGAGTGGGAACGGTCGAACCGTTCCAATCGAGAGGTGGCACCGCGAGATCATCGTCCTCCATGCAGCATACGCTGTGTGGGGGACTTTTTCATATTCCAGGAGGCGAACAGGGATGGTTCAGACAGACACACTTATCATCGAACAACTTGAACTAAACGGCGACGAGATGACGCCGATCATGATTTTTCAACAACTGAGCGGAACACAGAAATGTTTGCTTGAAAGTTCTGCGCATACGGATCAAGGACGGTATTCGATCATCGGTGTTGATCCGGTGGAGATGATTCGCGCAGAGGGACGGACCGTGACGCGGGAACAGTTGACGACAGGTCGATTGACGCAGGAAACGGGTGATCCAGTACGACTGATGCAACAGATGATCCTCCGGGATGGCGTTGAAGAAGACCTTCCGTTTTTAGCGGGTGGGATCGGATATGTCGGTTACGACATGATGCGCGCCTATGAAACGCTTGGTGATATTCCAGAGCGAACGAGACAACTACCGGACGCGCTACTCGCCGTATACGACCAAATCATCCTGTTCGATCATCTCGAACATCGTGTTCATTTGATTCAGACGTCGCTCGGTGGCATCACCGATCGTGATGAATTACGTCAACGTCTAGCAGAGCGGAAAGTACAACTTGAGCAACCGCGAGAGCGAACGGATATCGAGCGTCCACTCCGAGATGTCGTCTACGAACCATTGATGGATCAAGAGACGTTTGAAGGACTCGTCGAACAAGCGAAGAGGCATATCCGCCAAGGCGACGTCTTCCAGCTCGTACTCTCACAGCGCCTCGATGCGACGTTCTCAGGTGACCCGTTCCAGTTTTATCGGAAGCTCCGCAAGGACAATCCAAGCCCTTATCTTTTCTATATCGACTTAGGGGAAGCAATCGTACTCGGTGCCTCCCCGGAAAGTTTGGTCCAAGTCAAAGGGAATCGCGTGACGACGAATCCGATTGCCGGCACACGCCGCCGGGGGAAGACGAAAGAGGAGGACGAACGGCTGGCAGAGGAGTTGCTTCACGATGAGAAGGAACGCGCCGAGCACAGGATGCTTGTCGATCTCGGACGCAACGACCTCGGTCGGATTTGTCAGATCGGTACCGTCGAGGTGACGCGATTCATGCAAATCGAGCGCTTCAAGAACGTCATGCACCTCGTCTCCGTCGTTGAAGGGACGTTAGCAGACGGAAAGACCGGAGCAGACGCACTCGTCTCTTGTCTACCAGCTGGGACGGTCACGGGAGCTCCGAAAATCCGAGCGATGCAGTTGATTGACCAGTACGAACAGGTGAAACGAGAAGTATATGCCGGGGCTGTCGGCTATTTCGATGTTCGGGGGAATATGGATTTTGCCCTCGCCATCCGGACGATGGTGATCAAAGATGGTGTCGCCTCTGTTCAAGCAGGTGCTGGCATCGTCTACGACTCGATTCCACGCCTCGAATACCAGGAGACGTTACACAAAGCGAAATCACTACTGGAGGTTTGGAAATGATCGTCCTGATTGATAACTATGATTCCTTTACCTATAACCTATACCAATACGCATCCGTTTATACGGACGTCCACGTCATTCGAAACGATGCGGTCAGCATAGAAGGACTCCGCGAGATGAAGCCGGACGGCATCATCCTCTCACCCGGTCCCGGTCGCCCGGCTGACGCTGGCATCTGCATCGATCTGATTCGTCAATTATCGGGTCAAGTACCGATTCTCGGTGTCTGTCTCGGACATCAGGCAATCGGCGAAGCATTCGGAGGAAGCGTCGTCGAAGCACCGGTCATCATGCACGGGAAGACATCGATGATTCGACAATCGGGACAACTCTTCGCCGAAATGACGGAAACGTTAGAGGTCATGCGCTATCATTCGCTGATCGTCGCTCGAAACGACTTACCGACGGAGCTCGTCATCACGGCAGAAACGGATGACCGGACGATCATGGCGCTCGAACACCGGACGCATCCGACCTTCGGAATCCAGTTCCATCCCGAATCCGTCGGAACACCACAAGGACAGCAGATGATTAAACGATTCATTGAATTGACGAAGGAGTGACAAACGATGAAAGAGACGTTATTGAAATTAGCAGAAGCGAAACATTTACGATATGAAGAGATGCAACAAGCAGCACGCGAACTGTTTGCGGAAGACGTTACCGATAGCGAAATTGCCGCTTTTCTCGTTGCATTGAAAGCAAAAGGGGAGACTGCAGAAGAATTAGCTGGTCTCGCTTCGATCATGCGCGAGGTCGCCCTCGACATTCCGGTCACGGGTGAGTTCATGGATAACTGCGGTACAGGAGGCGATGGCTCACAATCGTTCAACATCAGTACGACAGCGGCCTTCGTTCTAGCAGGTGCTGGTATGAAAGTCGCAAAACACGGGAACCGGAGTGTCTCGAGTAAAACGGGCAGCGCTGATGTGCTCGAAGCACTTGGGGTTTCGCTCGATACGACACCGGAACGTTTAGCAGAACAGCTCGAGTCAAACGGAATCGCCTTCTTGTTTGCGCAACGGATGCATCCACGTGTCAAGCAAATCATGAAGGTCCGACGCGATTTGCGGATTCCGACAATCTTTAACTTGATCGGTCCATTGACGAACCCAGTTCCGCTCAAGACACAACTATTAGGAATTTACCGCGAGGATATGCTGGAGACGATGGCATTGACTTTACATCGACTCGGTCGGAAGCGGGCAATCGTCTTGCACGGTGCGAACGGAATGGATGAAGCGTCCCTTGCCGGAACGAACCAACTCGTCTTACTCGACGCAGGCGAGCTGATTCGCTTCAGTCTTCATCCGGAGGAAGTCGGACTGAAGACCGCACCGCTTGAAGCGATTCGCGGAGGTAGTGCACAAGAAAATGCGGCCATTTTACTGCAAGTCCTTGGTGGTGAGCATGGTGCTTATCGTGACACGGTCCTACTCAATGCTGGAATTGCCCTCTTTGCAGCGAACCGTGCGAAGACGATTCAAGAAGGAATCGCTTTAGCAGCAGATAGCATCGACTCAGGACGAGCGATGGAACGATTGAATCAATTACGACAAATGACTCGGGAGGAAGCAATCGGATGAATATCTTAGATCGCATCATCGAAACGAAACGGACAGAAGTCCTACAATTGAAATTAACTGGTGTCGAACGGATCGACCGGGAGGCATTGAAGCCGTCGATTAAGCAACGACTATCGGGAGCGGAGTTATCCGTCATCGCGGAAATCAAACGAGCGTCGCCATCAAAAGGGGCAATCGCACTTGACGTCGACGTCGTCGCTCAAGCGAAACAATATGAAGCGAGTGGGGCGACCGTCATCTCCGTCTTGACGGACGAGACGTACTTCAAAGGATCGATGGATGATTTAGCGGCAGTCGCTGCAGCAGTCGACATCCCGGTGCTTTGTAAGGATTTCATGATCGACCGGATTCAGATTGACCGCGCAAAAGCACATGGAGCACGGTTGATTCTCTTGATCGTCGCCGCTCTCGAACAAGAGACGCTTGCTGACTTGTATGCGTATGCTTACGCGGAAGGACTTGAGGTTTTAGTCGAAGTCCATGACGAAGAGGAATTACGCCGAGCAGAGGCGATCGGTGCGCAAATCATCGGCATCAACAACCGCAACTTGAAAAAGTTCGAAGTCGATTTACAGACATCGGTCGGATTACTCGAACAGAAACAACCGGACGTCCGGTACATCAGTGAGAGTGGCATCAAGACGGTCGAGGAAGCACAGCGATTACATGCTGCCGGTGCAGACGGAATTCTCGTCGGCGAGACATTGATGCGGGCAGACGATCCACAAGTCTTCATCCGAGAAGTGAGTGGCGTGCGCGTATGACACGGATTAAGTTCTGTGGTCTCCGGGAAAGAGAACATGTCGAAGCAGCAGTTCGCTTAGCGGACTACATCGGCTTCGTCTTTGCTAAAAGTAAACGACAGGTCACGCTGGAAGAGGCAGCACGTCTTAGACGCGATATTCCAAGTACAGTCCAGGTCGTCGGTGTCTTCGTCTCCCCGACCTATCAACAGGTGATTGATGCGGTCGAACAGGTCGAACTGGATCTCGTTCAAATTCATGGGACGATCCCGGACGGCAAGATACCGGTTCCGACCATTCAAGCGATTCCGGTGACGGATATCGCAAAAGTAGAACAACAGACGGATTATTTACTCGTCGACGCACCGGTTGCTGGAAGTGGCGAGACATTCGACTGGTCACGAGATATTCAAGCAGAACGTCCACTGTTCATTGCCGGTGGCTTGACAGCTGACAACGTAGGAGAAGCAATCAAACGATATCAACCGTTCGCCGTCGATGTCTCAAGTGGCATCGAGACGGATGGACGGAAAGATTCCATCAAAATGCAGGCATTCGCTGATGCCGTAAAGGAGAGAGAAGCATGAGCTACGCACAACCGGATACACTCGGACAATATGGTAAATACGGAGGACGCTACATCCCGGAAACATTGATGCACGCGGTGATCGAACTCGAAGAAGCATACGCAACCGTAAAAGAGGATCCAGCGTTTCAAGCACGGATGGACGAATTGCTGAAAGAATACGTCGGACGTGAAACACCACTTTATTTTGCCGAACATTTGACGCAAACGATTGGTGGCGCAAAGATCTATTTAAAACGAGAAGACTTGAACCATACCGGTGCCCATAAAATCAACAATACGATCGGTCAAGCGTTACTGGCTGAACGGATGGGGAAACGGAAAATCGTTGCTGAGACAGGGGCAGGACAACACGGCGTCGCGACAGCGACGGTCTGTGCTTTACTCGACCTCGAATGTGTCATCTTCATGGGCGAAGAGGACGTCCGTCGTCAAGAGTTGAACGTCTTCCGGATGGAGTTACTCGGAGCAACCGTCATCCCGGTCACCCAAGGGAGTCGGACACTTAAAGATGCCGTCAATGAAGCACTTCGTTACTGGGTCAAACATGTCGAGGACACGCACTACTTGATGGGTTCTGTTCTCGGACCACACCCATTCCCGCAACTCGTCCGTGATTTCCAAGCGGTCATCGGAAAAGAGACACGACGCCAAATCATCGAAAAAGAGGGACGTCTGCCGGAGGCGATCGTCGCTTGTGTCGGCGGCGGTAGTAACGCGATCGGCATGTTCCATCCGTTCATCGATGATACAGATGTAAAATTATACGGAATCGAAGCAGCGGGTAGCGGAATCGACACAGAGAAACACGCAGCGACGATGACAAAAGGAGAGGTCGGTGTCTTGCACGGCTCGATGATGTATCTCTTACAGGATGCACATGGTCAAGTACAAGAAGCGCACTCAATCTCAGCTGGACTCGATTATCCGGGTGTCGGTCCGGAGCATAGTTTGCTAAAAGATATCGGTCGTGTTCAGTATGAAGCGGTGACCGATGAACAAGCGCTCGAAGCACTTCAGTTGTTGAGCCGTAAGGAGGGAATCATCCCGGCACTCGAATCGGCACACGCCATTGCCTACGCGACTCAACTCGCGGCAGAGATGGACAAAGAAGAGATTCTCGTCATCTGTCTATCAGGACGCGGCGACAAAGACGTCGTCACTGTCAGAAACGCACTAAAGGGGGAAGCATGATGCGATTAGAAACAGCCATTCGTACCGTTACGAGCAAAGGGGAGAAAGCCTTCATCCCGTACGTGATGGGCGGAGATGGAGGAATTGATCAACTCCCGGAAATCCTTTCGTTTCTCGCTGAATCCGGCGCGACAGCGATTGAAGTTGGTGTCCCGTTTTCGGATCCCGTCGCTGACGGTCCGGTCATTCAAGAAGCGGGACTCCGGGCGCTAGAAGCGAACGTCGGACTGAAGGATGTCCTTGAGGCAGTTCGCGTTGCCCGTCAGACCGTCGATGTTCCGGTCGTTTTGATGACGTACCTGAATCCAATTTTCCGCTACGGATTAACAGCGTTTCTAGCGACATGCCGCGAAGTCGGGGTCGACGGACTAATCATTCCTGATTTGCCGCTTGAGCAGAGCGAACAGTTTTTCGAACAAGAAGACAAATCGGACATCGCGCTCGTTCAACTCGTCTCCTTGACGAGTCCGATGGAGCGGATCCAAAAGATTGCCGATAAAAGTGAAGGCTTCCTCTATGCGGTCACGGTCAACGGAACGACAGGCGGACAGACGACGTTTGATACGGCGCTCGAAGACCACTTAGCAAACGTCGCAGCAAACAGTCCAGTACCGGTCCTTGCTGGGTTCGGAATCAGTACACCGGAACATGTCAAACAATTGAGTCGCCCAGTCTCGGGTGTCATCGTCGGTAGTAAGATCGTCGACTTACTCCATCAGAATGATCGAGAAACGATTCAACAGTTGATGGCAGCGCGTCTTGCGGCGACGCCGTCACATTAATAAAAAAGAGCTGACTCAAAAGTCAGTCTCTATAAAGAAAAGGGTGGCAGAATGATAATCTGCCACCCTTTTCTCGTAAAAAAATGACGCGTCACACGCCACTCCTACAGGAAAAAGCGCATTTATGCGCTTGAGAGACGAACAAGCCCGCATTTCTGCTTGAATGAAGCAGGAAAGCGAGTCTTGTGTCTCGCCTGAGGAAAGGGCGTGAAAAGACGCGTCATTCTTTTTTTAGTCAGTCCCTTTTTCGTATAGATGTCACTGTTGAACGAGCGACTTCTGCAAGTTGGTATACAGCGGTTCGAATCCGAGTTCCTCATAAAACGTTGCGGCACGATCGTTGACCGCCCAGACATTCAAGCGAACCGCATCGACCTTTCGCTCTAGTGCTAGTTCTTCCGCCGCCTGCATCAACTGGCGACCGGTTCCCGAAGAACGATGGGAAAAGGTGACACCAACGTCGGTGACGTTCAGGATCCGAACGGGCTTGAACCGGTCAGGTGCTGGTGCCGTCCATTTACCGAACAAGTAACCGGTGATGTCGTCTCCGTCGAGCGACGTCAGACAGAGGTGTTGTTCTGAATCGAGCATTTGTCCTAAGGACTCTAGCGTATAAGGCGTCAAAACATCTGGATGAAAATGTGGTGATAACCGCTTATGATGCTCGAACGTCTCTGCCGTCAAGGAAAGCAGGACAGAGAGGTCTGAAGTACGGCTCGTGCGGATCATCAAGCAATCACTCCGATCATCGATTTTGTTTGAGTACTTCGGCGACGAGACCCGATACATACGGACTGCCACGATCTTCTTTTTCGACCGATTCAATCATGATGGCAACGAGAAGATCTTTTTTGTCGTTGTCGTAACCGACGAAGAAGCCGTTCTCTTTTCCATCGGTTTCGCCTGCCTTTTTCAATTCTGCCGTGCCGGTCTTACCGGCAACATCGACTTCCTTGATGTCAGCCGGGAGTGTGTAGCCGTTATGGACGACGTCATAGAGATCATCGCGAATCATCTTCGCGTCATTCGCATCCAGCAGATCTTTTTTGAAGACTTGCTTCGTTTTTTCCTCTTGTAAAAGGGTCGGACGATAAATCGTTCCGTCAGTTAGGAAAATTTCATACATCGACGCTAGGTGGAGAATGTTTGTCAGCATCTGTCCTTGTCCATACGACGTATCCATCAGCTGTCCATCTGAAGCAATCGTCCCGTCGTTTGAGATTTGAGAAGCGCGTAGCGGATACGTGAACGGTAACTTCTCACCGTAACCGAGCGCTTCAAGTCCAGACGTGAACGCCTTCGTTCCAACCTGTTCGAGTGTGGAACGGGCGAAGTAGATGTTATCGGAATAAACGAGCGCATTGTGCAGATTAACGGGTGCTGGCGTTTCGTGAATCCGTGTGACGTTAAAACCATCGATCTTATTTTTCAGTCCATTGATCGTATAGGCTTTTTCCGGGTCGAGTGTTCCACTCTTTAAGCCAACCGCGGCCGTCAGGGGCTTTTGAGTCGAACCGGGTGCGAAGGCACTCGTGAATCGGTTCAACAACGGTTGATCCTTATCCTGAGTCAGTTCATCGAGTCTTGCTTGCGAGATACCTGACATGAACTCAGAAGGATCAAAGCCTGGGGAGCTGAGTAAGACACGCGTCTCACCAGTCCGCGGATCGATTGCCGATGCCGTTCCTGGATCCTCTTTCATCGTGTCATATGTTTTTTTCTGGAGCGTAGCATCAATCGTCAACGGAATATCCTCACCATCCGTCGGTTTTGTTTCAGCGACGGTGACGCTTGATCCGTCTTTCTTTTGTAGAATGATCGAAGCTCCAGCTTTACCGCGTAAGCGATCATCAAGGACTTGTTCGAGACCCCGTTTCCCGATCTGTTCGCCAGCTTGGATTTTATTTTTCGATTCTTTAATCTCGTCTGCTGTCGCCGAACCGATATAACCGATTAAGTGTGAAGCGGCCTTTCCGAGTGGGTATGTTCGGACTTCCGTCTCTTTGACGCTGATCCCTGGAATGTCACGCAATTTCGATACCGTTGTTTCATCGGTCAGTGTTTTGAGCGGAACGAATTGTCCATCCTTGACCCAACTTGCTTTTAAGGAATCTTCAACCGATGAGGTCGGACGGTCAAGCAACTTGGCAACTTGTGCGACATCTTTAAGTTGTCCTGCAGTTGCGCCGACAGCATATCCTTTAGCAGAGGTCGCGAGCGGCTTATCGTTCGCGTCGAGTAAATCACCGCGTTTCCCTTCAACGGTTTGTAACTGAACCTTGTCTTCTTTCTTAAAGTCTTTTAGAACAAACGAAGAGTCCCAGTCGATGAACCAGTTTTCTGTTTCTCCTTGTTTCTCGAATGTTAACGGAACTTGTTTATCATAAGCAACGGCTCCTGCAACCGTATCGAAAGAAATCCGCACGGGAAGAGACGCTTTTTCTTCATCCGTTGCTTCCTTCGCTGTCTTCCGTTCGACGGATAACTTTTTGATATCAAGCGTTTTCGACAACTGTTTTGTCCGGTCGATGAATTCTTTTTTACCATATTCTTTTTTAGTAGCCGTACTCGCGTACGTATACATCTTATCGTAATCTTGTTTTTCCCAAAGTTTGATGTAGGCATCAAGACGTTCTTCTGGTGTCGGTTGATCTTGACATCCGGCAAGTAACGCCACACCAAACGTCGCTGATAAAAGAAGGGGGATCGTTCGTTTCATGGGTTTCGCCTCCGTTGTGGATTAGACTCATAATCATACCGTACCACTCCTGTCAGGAGATTTCATCTGAAACACAAAACCGGACTTCTCATGGGGAGAAGTCCGGTGAATCAAGCTTAGTTGAAGTAATTGAGTGGATTAACACTGTTTGCAGCAGATGTTCCGCTGTAGACGTAAGGACCGCGATGCATTTCGAAGTGAAGATGCGCACCGAACGCGTTACCTGTTGCACCAATCGTACCGATTTTCGATCCTTTTGCAATCGTTTGTCCGACTGCGACAGAGCGACTGTTCAAGTGTGCATACACCGTCGTATATTGGATGCCGTTAACAGTATGTGTCATCATGACATGATTGCCATACGCGCCGTAATAACGAGACGTGATGACTTTACCGGCCGCTGATGCATAGACAGGTGTACCTGTTGGAGCACCGATATCGATACCGTTATGGAACGTGTAACCGTAAATGCCACTCGCAGCACCATATCCTTGTGTGATCGGGCCACTTGCTGGACGCGAGAATCCAGTTGTTGCTTTTGTTGATGTCGTCGTACTGTATTTTTTAACATATGTAGAAGAAACATAGCGTGATGCGCCGCCGTATGAAATTTTTGTCCATGAACCGGAAACACCGAGATAATTGAATGTCTGTCCTGTATTGACGCTACCGACGATTTTATAAGCCGTTGATGGACCTGTACGAACACGAAGTCCGTCTGCCATAACCTTTACTTTATATGTTGTTGCGGCCTCGACTTTCGAAGTACTCGTTGTAGCAAAACCTGAAACTACCAAAGCTGTCATTGTCATTGTTGTAAGTAAACGTTTCATTGAGTGTTTTCCTCCTTAAAAATCTGAAGCGACAGAACTGATCATTACAAAATTGTAAGATTTTATGTATAATTATTTATTTTCAAAGAATGATTTTTCGCCTGAGATGATTATAGCATCGTCAATAACACGAAAATATTTCAAATATGTTTCAAAATTACGCTTTGTTAACATATATTGTAATGGATTAATAAGTAAAAAAAGAACTGACGGAGAGTCAGTTCTTTTTTCTATGAACCTATACTGTTATTCAGCAGAAGAGGGTGAAAACACAGTCAAATGTTGCGGGAGTACTTCGACAGTCACGGGAACGTGACCTGCTGTATCTCCATCGGCATTGATCGGCAATTCCTCTTTCGAGCGAATTTCAACACGTGTCGTCGTGAAGTGTTCGATTTGATCGGCCTTTGATAACCCACCTGTGATGAGTTTAGGTAATGCTTGAAGCGCATCAAAAAATCCGAGCTTCGTAATGATGAAACCGTGCAACAGTCCATCATCGACTTTTGCGTCTTCCGCAAACGATTCGAATCCGCCAACTGAATTCGTCAAAGCGATGATTAACAAATGTGCCTCCCCATCGAATTGTTTTTCAGCGGAATCGATTTCGATCGGATACGGGCTATGATCCTTAAAGGCTTTCAGACCTTCTATGAAATAGGCAACCGATCCGAGTGACGTTTTTTGTTCGACACTGACTTCCTCGACGGCTTCCGCAATCAGACCAACAGCGATGACGTTCATGAAGTAATGGTCATCATATTTACCGATATCGAGCGGTCGGGTAGGGGCATCAGCTAAGATCTGAATCGCCTCTTCCGGATCCGTTGGGATGTGTAGGGCGCGCGATAAGTCATTGACCGTTCCGAGTGGGACGATCCCGAGTGTTGGGCGATGTGGTTGTTCTGCGATTCCGGTGATGACTTCATTGACCGTTCCGTCACCTCCCATGGCGATGACGGCGTCGTAATTAGACTGGGCAGCATGACGTGCAAATTCCGTCGCATCGTGTTCTTTTTCCGTGAACCGAACGTCGACGGTTTCAAAACGAGTAGCAAGTGTTTCTTCGGCAAGCGTTGCGTGTTTTTTTCCGAGTTCTTTACCGGAAGACGGGTTGATGATGAGCATGACTTGAGACAAGATGAATTCCTCCTTCAGGACAATCTGTTGACTTTTTCCCTGTCCGATGAAAACATAATCCAAATTCTTTTTGACAAATAAAAACACCGAGTAGGCGTATGGCTTACTCGGTGCTAAAGTTCGAACTCAGAAGTGATTTATTGTGATGGAGGCACTTCACCAGCCGCAGGACGTGCTTCTTCTTCGACATCCCAACACTCCGTATTTTCGATCCCGAGTGCTTTTGCTGAGAAGACAGGATCGAGTCCCTGTTTCCGTTGTTCCTGATAATCTTTGATGACTTTGAGGGCGATGCCGCTCAAGAGGAGAATCGCCGTCATATTGATCAATGTCATGCCTGCCATGAAGATGTCGGCAAAACTCCATACCATACCGAGGCTAAGAACAGATCCGATGAAGACGAAGCCCATTGTCGCAATCCGGAAACCGAAGACGGCTGCAGGACTTTGTTTGATGAACTCGATGTTCGTTTCGCCGTAGTAGTAGCTACCAACGATCGAACTAAAAGCAAATAAGAAGACGCTGAGTGCGATGAATGGTGGCGCAATCGCACCGAATTCCTCAGAGAGTGCGTTTTGTAACATACCGATTCCTTCGCCATTTCCAGCAGCGTAACTATCACTGAGGAGAATGATCGTTGCTGTCGCTGTACAGACGATCAATGTATCAAGGAATACGCCGAGTGTTTGCAAGAAACCTTGTTTTGCTGGGTGCGAAACTTCAGCCGCAGCAGCAGCGTTCGGAGCAGACCCCATCCCGGCTTCGTTTGAGAACAATCCACGTTTGACACCGAGTGAGATCGCAGCACCGACCGAGCCACCGAATGCTTGCTCGATTCCGAAGGCACTTTTGAAGATCATTGCGAATACACCAGGAAGTTCCGACAGGTTCGTGACGACGACATAAAGAGCAGCAATCAAGTAGAGACCTGCCATGATAGGAACGATGATCGCAGAGAACTTCGCGACACGGTGGACACCACCAAAGATGACGAGTCCTGTCAAGACGACGAGTGCAGCACCGACGACAGCTGTGTTAATACCGAATGCGTTGTCAAAGGCAGCGGCAATCGTGTTCGATTGAACGGAGTTGAAGATAAGACCAAACGTCACAGCAATCAAGATTGCAAAGACGATTCCGAGAGCTCGGTTCTTCAAGCCTTTTTCGATGTAGTAGGCAGGACCACCACGGTACGCGTTCGATTTCGTATCGCGTACTTTATAGACTTGAGCCAGTGTACTTTCGATGAGAGCCGTCGCGCCCCCTAAGAGAGCGACCATCCACATCCAGAAGACGGCACCTGGTCCGCCGAGTGTGACGGCAATGGTGACACCGGCAAGGTTACCCGTACCAATCCGTGTCGCAGCACCGATAAAGAACGACTGGAGAGAAGTGATGCTTTCCCCTTTATCGTCTGTTGTTTGTTCACTTTTATCGAGCGTGACGCGGAACATCTCTTTTAAGTAAGTGAATTGGATGAAGCCAGTTCGGATCGTGAAGTAGATCCCGCCGCCGATCAATACGGCAATTAGTACATACGACCATAAAATGTTATTGGCGTAATCGACACTTCCTTGAATAACTTGCTGAATGGCGTTCATGATGGTGTATTCCTCCCAAAGAATAATAAAAGCTATACGCTAAATTATACGAATTTTCAGATAACAATCAACAACAAATTAAAATAAAATTTTAAAACTTAATAAAGTTAGCTAAATGTTAGGAGTTAAAAACTTTGTAGGTGAACGAAAAAACTGTCGCTCTCGGTATCGAGAGTGACAGTCAAGGAAAGCTAAATCATCCATATTGTAGCAACTGTTCGTATAGGTCATCGAGTTGCTGTTGGATGCTTTTAGAAACGGTATCAGTTGGTTTTTCACGTTTTGCTAATTTCCGTTCAAGTCGCTCAATCTGCACTTCCAGCTCGTGTTGCGACAAGCGCTTTGGTTTTCGAGGGGGTACGTGGAGTGAGGAAGCCGTAGCGAACTCGGTACGCTTCTGTTGGGCGTACGTATACGAACCATGATAGCGTGTCAGACCATTTTCGAGCCACAGGATCTGCGAGAAAAGACGATTCAAGAAATAGCGGTCGTGTGAGACGGCAATCAATGTACCAGAAAAATTCTCGAGTGCTTCTTCAAGCGTCTCTCTGGATTCAATATCGAGATGGTTCGTCGGCTCGTCGAGAATTAAGACATTGATCGACGAATGGACGAGGACGGCGAGTTGCAATCGCACACGTTCGCCTCCGCTCAGTGACAAAATGGACCGGAAGACAGTCGGTCCAAAGAATAGGAACCGGGCAAGGATATGGCGTGCCTCTGCTTCCGGAACGGCAATTCGTTGTCTAAACCAGTCGATTAACCGCGCGTCCTCCTCGAAATGGGCATGCTGGGACAAGTAACCGACATGATTTGATGGTCCACGCGTGAGTGTGCCCGCGTCCGGTGATAATTCGTCAAGCAACAGTGAGAGCAACGTCGATTTCCCGCTCCCATTCGTTCCGACGATCGCGATACGATCCTGTGCCATGACTTCGAACGAGACGCCATCAAAAATAGGACGGGTTCCATAAGCAAACGAGAGCTCTTCAGCGCGAAAGACGACTTGGCTCGTGTGATCGGTGGAGGAGAAGGAGACATCAGCGGTTTTGGCTTCGAGTTGTGGTCGTTTAATCCGCTCGATCCGCTCGAGTGCCCGCTCCATTGATTTCGCTTTACGGAATAATTTCTCACTCGGTGGAGACGCTTCGTTTGCCCATTGCCGAAGACGACGAATCGCTTCCTTCATTTTTTTGATTTTTTTCTGTTGCTCTTGATACGCATGGAACTGCTCGAGCAGACGGCGTTCTCTCTCGACGACGAACGCGCTGTAGTTCCCTATATAGGCTGTCAGTTCACCATCTTCGAGCTCAACGATCGAAGTGACGACGGCGTCTAAGAAGACCCGGTCGTGAGAGACGAGCAGGATGGTCCCTGTGTAGTCCCGCAAGAACTGCTCAAGCCATTCCACGGCAGCTAAATCGAGATGATTCGTCGGTTCGTCAAGAATGAGCAGATTTGGTTCCATGAGTAACATGCGACCGAGACAAATCTTCGTCTGTTCACCACCGCTCAACTGGTGGAAAGGACGCGTGAGTAACGGACGTAAGTGTAATCCGTTCACCATGCGCTCAATCTTCGAGTCGAGCAGGTAGCCATCCTTTTGTTCGAACGCATTCGTCGCTTCCGCATATCGCACGAGTAGTGCATCGAGATCATCTGGTGCTGTCGCCATCATCTGCTCCAACTGTTGCATTCGAGAACGAATCGCGAGAATGTCTGCAAACGCTGTCCAAAGGACGTCGAGTCCGGTCATCGTCTCACTATAAACAGGAAGTTGTTCCAAGTAGCCGATCGTCAAACCGCTTTTTTGATAGATGACACCACCGTCCGGTTGCTCGAGGCGAGCAAGCAAGCGGAGTAATGTCGTTTTGCCACTCCCGTTTCGTCCAATCAGACCGACGCGGTCGTGTTCGTTTAAGAAGAGGGAAACGTCCGCTAAGATCGTCTCGCCTCCGAATTGTTTAGTCAGGTGTTGAATGTCGCAAATCATCATCAATTGTTCCTTTCGCGCGCATCAAAAAAGGAGAGCGCAAATAGCACTCTCCCTAACGTGTGAAAGATGCGCTTTGCTGTATTTTTCATTCATGAAGTTCTAAAAAAGGACAGACGGGTGCCTTAGAACGCCATTCCATGAAAAATCGCGCGCAACAGATACAATTGTTCCATTAACCAGTGTTTGCACGCGGCAAAGTCCATCTTTTCACACCACCTTTCGTTTCAGATACATCTAGTCTACTACTATTTTTTCAGTTACGGAAGTCTGAATTATTTGAACACGCCAGCGATCGAACTGAAGAAGTCACTTAACCCATCGAATAGTTTAGCGAAGAATCCTTTCGTCTCTTCTGATGTTGCGAACGCGTGGATGTCTTGCCCCGCATTTTTCAATCCACTCTCGATTTGTCCCCAGTTGATGTTCGCTTGCTCCATTTGATTGAACAGATTCGTCAGCCGGTCCATTTGTGTGTCAGACAACTGGATATTGTTGTTTTGAATGACTTGGACGATCAAATTTTCGATCTCGACTTTGGTTTCTGGTTTTTGATTGGCGATCTCAGCCTTGATCTCATTCATCAAGTCAGCGACCTTATCCGTTCCGACGGTTTTCCCGACGTCTGATGTGACCGATAATTCTTGCTGTGCTAGATCCTTGCGTTCGTCACTTAACTTAATTCCGGTCTCGGCAGAAGTTTGATCGTACGCCTTCATGATTCCTGTCAGTGCCGATGTCCCGGTGACCTTGTAAGGGGAAGTAATCGTAATATCGGCATCTTTGATCCCAGCCGTGACGAGAGCGTTGAGATACATATCCTTCGTCACCCACGTGATGTTCTCCGTTGAGACGGAGAGTCCATCTCCTTTTTCCGTCAGTTCGATTTTAGCCGACGAATACATGTTGCCGCCTTTTTGCGACTGTGGGATGTTTTTCCCGAGATATTTTTCCTCGTCAGCAGAAGTTGCGATGATCGGTGTGATCCCTTCCGGTGCATTGAGACGTGAAAGCACCCATGCTTTATCTTTTGCGCCGAGCGACTCCCCGAGTGTGACGATCGTCTGATCGACGACTTGTTCGGCGGATGCGGCTGTTGGGAGTAATAAAGCAGAAGCGATAACGGCTGATGCCATGATTTTTGTTGGTGTATGCATAATGAAATCCTCCAATTGTAAGTAACAGAATGAATTATAGTATCAGGTACTAAATTTAGTGTACGGTAACGATGTCTGTTCGGAATCGGTCTGCAGATGGAGACGGTATCCGTCTTCTGACACTCCATAGTATAGCGAAAAAAGGACAACTTGACTTCCGTTTTCAGCATGCTATAGTGGATGGGAATCGAATAATGACCACTAGGGGAGTCAGTAGGCTGACTGAGACGAACGAAGACGTTCGGACCCTTTGAACCTGATTAAGTTCGTACTTACGGAGGGAAGTGGCGTCAAGTCTTGTTCTTCTTGCGCCATGCCCGTGTGTTTCGGGGTGGTGTTTTTTTCGTTTCATACCAAACGAGGAGGATGAGATCATGACATTCACACAAGAAATCAAACAAGCGGCGCAAGCGTATTGGGATAGTAGTTTTACGCACCCATTCGTTCAAGGAATCGGAGAGGGGACGTTACCGCTCTCGAAATTTCGGCATTACGTCATGCAAGATGCCTACTACTTAAAACACTTTGCGAAGATACAGGCGAGAGCAGCGTCAAAAGCGGACGAATTTGCAACGATCGCAACACTTGCCGAGCATGCGACTTCGACTTACGAGGCAGAGTTGAGCTTACATCAATCATTTTTTGAGCCGCTCGGTATTACGGAAGCAGACCTTGAAGCATTCGAACCGGCACCGACAGCATATGCGTACGTCTCGCACATGCATCATGCGAGTGAAGGAACGCTTGGTGAGACGATTGCTGCCATTTTGCCATGTTACTGGTTGTATTACGAAGTCGGGCAACAATTACTGACGTATACTCCGGAAGAAAAAATCTATCAGCAATGGATCGACACGTATAGCTCGGAATGGTTTGAAAAGGTCGTCCTTGAACAGATTGCACGGCTTGATGCGCTGGCGGAGCAAGCGAGTCCGACGGAACGCGAGCGGATGAAACGTCATTTCGTGACGAGTTGTTACTATGAGTTACTTTTCTGGCACATGGGATGGACGGAAGAGACGTTCACGTCGGTTTACGAAACGATTCCAGCACGGACGGTATCTTCTTGAATCGCTAAATGGTAGAATTAGGAATACCATCTAGTGAAAGTAGGGATTGGAATGGAAATCATAGTGATCGCACTTTTGATCAGTGCGGCATATGCTGTACAACGAATGCTTGGTAAAATCAAAGTAAGATTTATTGGATATATCATTCCGATACTAATCGTGTTGTCGGGTATATCCGCTTCGACGCGTAACTTTAAGGTAGCGTATAGCATGGGAAGCTATATTTCTGCTGTTCTTGTCATCGTCGTCTATGCACTACTGACTTATTGGTTATACCGCGTCTACCAGCGTGCGAAAGAAGAAGCTGAATATCCGTATCAATCATTAAAAGACCGAGGCATCCTTTAAGGAGCTTCGGTCTTTTTTGTATCGTGTCATCATTTCTTCCAGTTTTTAAAGCCGTCACCGAATTTAAGATGCAGTTGATCGGTAAAGATACCGTTCTGAAAGACCGGTACATCAACGGGTAAAGTGCCTTGCGGTTTGAACGTTCCGAAGATCGCTCGGATACCTGCCGGAAGGTTCGGTCCCGCTGATTTTAGATTGCCTGCTTCAGAGTCTGGACCGTTCGGATCCCCTTTAAAACCATAGACGAGGACGTGTGCCGGTGCATCCGGTTGAACGGCGACATCATATGGATTACGGAGACTGAGTAGGACGGATGGTGTGTCTGTTTGTTTCGCATAGCGGAAGATCGAAGCCGGAATCGCTTGTTCTAGTGCGGTAGGCAGTAGTTTAGCACTCGTATTGACGTTTGAGCCGACAATGATATAGTCCGCTACATCGAGTTGCGCTCGAAGGGTTGGATTTTGTTCAAGTGGTAGCGTAGCAGCCGAGTAATTCGCTGTCGTCACATGCCAGTTCCGATTCTTCGGTAGGGAAGTAATCGTCTTTTTCATACTGTCCGTTTGATCCGCCGCAGGGGCAATCACAAGGACGTTAGCATTCTTTTTTGGTTTGAATGGTAACGTCCGCTGATCATTTTTCACGAGTGTGACGGCGGCTTCCGTCATCGCACGTTCTTTTGCTTTATGCTCTGGACTACCGACGATTTGGTTCGCCTGCGCGATTTTTTCAGCTAGGGATGTCGTGTCAGTCGTACCGTTCCAAATTCCGCGTTCTGCCTTTAGCGTCAGAATCCGTTCAACCGACTGATCGATCCGTTCCTCTGAAAGGCGACCGTCTTTGACCGCCGCAATCACGTCCTTGAAAATCTGGTCGAGCTTTTCGACATCTTGCTCGGAACGAAGAATCGTCGGCATGAGCGCGATGTCGACACCGGCGTCAAACGTCTTTAAGACGGCTTCTGATTCCGTGAAGTTATCGACGATCGCCTGCATGTTCAGTGCGTCCGTGATGACGATGCCATCGTAACCGAGTTTTTCGCGTAGCACACCCGTGATGACGTCATCCGACAACGTAGCAGGTAAAGGGAAGGTACCGTTTTTCGATGTGACGACTTCAGGTTCGATTTGTGGCATTCCGATATGTCCCGTCATGATCATATCGATGTCTTCAGCGATAGCTCGTTTGAATGGAACGAGCTCGACTTGTTCTAGCTCCTGCAGGGAGCGGTCAACGACCGGTAAGCCATAATGGGAATCAGTTGCCGTATCGCCGTGACCCGGGAAGTGCTTGGCGGTCGCCGCAACGCCTTCATCCTGAATTCCCTTCATCAAAGCGGAACCGAGTGTACCGACGAGCTCCGGATCACTCGAGAACGAGCGGACACCGATAACGGGATTTCCAGGGTTGCTGTTGACATCGAGATCCGGACCGAAGTTGACATTGATGCCGAGCGCACGCAGTTCGGAACCGATGATGTGACCGGCATCACTCGCATATGTACTGCTGCGGGTCGCTCCCAACGCCATGTTGCCAGGTAAGTTCGTCCCTGTTCCGAGCCGAGTGACGATGCCCCCTTCTTGGTCGATCGTGACGAAGAGCGGAATATCGTTACTGTCGTCTTGTTTGACGACTTCTTGCAGATCATGAACGAGTTTTGTCGTCTGTTCGGTTTCGCTGACGTTCTCAGCAAACAAGATGACGCCACCTAAATCATAGCGGTCGATGATGTTCGCGACTTCTGGGGCAAGCGACGTATGATTGCTACCATTCCACTGCCGGAAGTCGGGCATGATCATTTGTCCGATTTTTTGTTCGAGTGTCATCGTGTCGATTTTTTGACTGATCCGATCGGCTGAAGACCCTGCCTCTGCCATGACAGGCAAACTACTTGAGACAAGTACTGCTGCGAGTCCTGCTGTTAACGTGAACTGTCCGATTTTTTTCATGATGTACATCCTCCTTTAATCAAACCGTGACTGGAATTCTTTTCAATACGGACAGTATAGCAAGGGGATTATTTTAAAACAATATTTTATATGTAAACGATTTCAAATTGAAATAAAATTCAATAAAAAAGTGATTCCCCTGAAGAGGAATCACTTTCAAGTAAATTCGATCGATTGATTAGCTATAGCGTTCCACGATGTTTGTCAGCTGACGTTCGACGAACGGTTGATCTTGCAATTCACTATTGGACAGACGCAATTTGATCATCGACTCATCCGCACCAGCCATTTCACTGAATAATGATCCGAGACTGTGCGCACGACGGTCGACTTGGACGATTAAATCAATCCCAGATCCGTCTTGAAGCATGATGATTTCGATCTCATCCAGTTTATGAGCGTAGTGTGTATTGCGAGCTGAATACTCAAGCTCCTGAGCAATCGGTAAATCTTTCCGGAATCGTCCAGGTAATTTTTCCGTGTCGGCTTTTTTCAATCGGAAGCCAAGTGACTCCATGGCATCTAAGACTGTTGCTTGGTAACGGTTTGCTTCGACGATGACGGCGTCACGGTCCGATGGATCGACGGCTTGAGCGATGTCGAGACCCGTCTCAATCCACGATTTCGATTGGCTGACCGAGAGTGGCGTATTCAGTGGCACGCGTAGTGTAAAGGGAATTTTTCGCTCGACACCCGCTTCGATCGTGAACTTTGCTTCATTTAAAGCAAACCGGTCGAGCGTGAAGGTCGTAAATGTCGTGCTATCATTGACTTCTTGTTTGTACTGCGTGTTGAATTCAAGATAAATCCGGTCAATTTCTTGATCGACGTTTCCGCCCTTGATATGGACGACACCGTGGATTTGACCGCCTGGTTCACAGCGATCATCCGTCAACCGTGTGTCGACCGTTGCGGCACCGATTCCGATTTGTGAGAGAATTTTTTTGAACATGATGAATTCCTCCTTTTGATTATGTGCGAATGATGAAGCGTGTAAACTTGTCGAACAGGTACGAATTTGCTACAGTTTCGAAAGAACATCAGAAAAGGACGGGACGACTAGTGGAACTACATGAATTAAAAGCGAGCCTTGCCTCGCAAATCACGCAAGGAACACTGATCCATGCAACGATAAGTAATCCGCGTCAAAAATCAAATGATCTCCGACGAATCAAGGTAAAACCGATTCTATTAAGAGATACGGTGATGATGCAGGTTGAGTTTCAATTTGAACGCGTTATGAAGCATGAAAATATTTTAATGGACGATTTCGTCGGGCGACTCGATGACTGGTTCACGGAATTCCGCCAATTCTTATTCCGTTTTGAAGAAGAAGAATGGCAGTTCCAGCTCTCGAAAAAGATGAAAGTCGCGCTCAAGACATCCAAAAAGGAACCGATGAAAGCTCTCTTGTCGCATGACCGAAAAAAAACCTATCTATTAGAAGACGGTGTGCCGGTTCCGTTTCTGATTCGCCTCGGCGTCATGACGGAAGCGGGACAAATCAAAAAGCAAAAGTACGATAAGTTTAAACAAATCAATCGCTTCCTTGAATTCGTCGAGGATAGCATTGATGCCTTGCCAAAAGGAAAAAAACTTCGGATCCTAGACTTCGGTTGCGGAAAATCGTATTTGACGTTCGCTCTCTATCATTATCTAAAAGTCGTCAAAGGATTTGACCTCGAAGTGACAGGTCTTGATTTAAAGAAAGAAGTCATCGAAGAATGTACACAAATTGCGCGTGATCTGGATTATACCGATCTAACATTCCGCGTCGGGGACGTTCATGATTACACAGGGGAGACGGAAGTCGACCTGATGGTGACACTCCATGCTTGTGATGTCGCAACCGATGTCGCACTCGCGCGAGCTGTTGACTGGAATGCATCAGTCATCCTGAGCGTACCGTGTTGTCAAAAGGAATTGAACCGTCAACTCGACTGTTCGCCACTCGATGTCATGCTCCAGCACGGACTGATTAAAGAAAAATTTGCATCACTTGCGACAGATTCGATTCGTGCCGAGTTATTGACACTCGTCGGTTATGAAGCGCAACTCCTCGAATTCATCGACCTCGAGCACACACCGAAGAACATCTTGATTCGCGCCTATAAACAAAATAAACGACCAACAGAAGAAAAAATCGACCGCTACATCTCGTTCCGTGATTTGTTGCATGCCCGTCCATTTTTAGAAAGTGAATTAAGCGGCAGACTTGGACAGATTTCACCGAAACTCGTACAATAAGATGGAGAACGAATCAAAGGAGGCAATACGATGGATTTCCAAATGTATTTTGAAGATGTTGTCCAAACAGCCCGCAAAGAAGCGCAAGCTGCTGGATTTGAAGAATTAACGACGCCAGAAAGCGTGGATGAAGCAATGAAACGCGAAGGGTTAACACTTGTCCTTGTCAATTCTGTTTGTGGATGTGCTGGCGGGATCGCCCGTCCTGCTGCAGCGTATGTCAATCGGAAAGAGGGCATCAAGCCCGATCATTTCGTTACGGTATTCGCTGGACAAGATCGCGAAGCGACAGACCGTGCACGTGAATACTTCGAAGGTTATCCACCTTCATCTCCATCATTTGCATTAATGCAAGACGGAAACATCCTCTCGATGGTTGAGCGGTTCGACATCGAATCGTTCACGGCAGAAGAGGTCGTCGAGAAACTTGAATCATTGATTGAAATCTACGCATAAACAAAGAAGACTCCTGATAAAGGGGTCTTTTTTTGCGCATTCATGAGATTAAAATAATAAATTTGAAATTTGAAAGCGTTTGCAAAACTGTATAAAAAGTCATTTATGCATGAATTATGAATAGAAAGTCAAAAAAATTTATATATTTATGCTTTACAGTGAATAAATATTCGTATATCCTAAAAGCAATAGAACAGGTCAGGCTTTTCGGTATTGAATTGGACATACACATAAGTCATACTATTGTTAAAGTTCTGACAATTGAGCGTTGGAAGGGGAAAACTCGAATGAAAAAATTATTAGCAACGGCAATGGCAGGCATTCTGGCAGTCACGATGGCAGCATGTGGCGCGTCGGAAGAATCAACAGGTGGATCAAGTAAAAGTGATAAAGTATTGACGATGGGAACGTCAGCGGATTACTTCCCATTTGAATACATCGATACGAAAAAAGGAGAGGACATCGTCGGATTCGACGTTGCGATCGCCAAAGAAGTCACGAAAAATCTCGGGTATGACTTAAAAATCGAAGACATGGAGTTCGGTAGCTTACTTGGTGCCCTCAGCTCAGGTCGTGTCGACTTCGTCATGGCGGGCATGACACCAACAGAAGAGCGGAAGAAAAACGCTGACTTCACGGATATCTACTTCGAATCAAAAAACTTAGTCATGACGAAAGATAAAGCCATTAGTTCGGAAGACGAACTCAAAGGCAAAAAAATCGGTGTCCAGCTTGGTTCCATCCAAGAGGGACTCGCAAAAGATCGCTTTAAAGACAGCGAAGCGGTTCCTTTAAACAAAATCCCAGAAATCATTCAAGAATTAAATACAGGTCGGATTGATGCCCTCATCATCGAGGATGCAGTAGCCGTCAAATACATGGATCAAGATGCATCCCTGAAAACGTACCAGATTGAAGAAGATGGTCCAGCTGGTTCAGCGATCGCCTTCAAAAAAGGTGACAAGATGCGTGACGATTTCAACAAAGAGTTGAAGAAGATGATCGACAGTGGTGAAATCGAAAAATTGGCAGAAGAATGGTTCCAAAAAGAAGCAAAATAAGTCAAGTGCATGGGGGTGGGGGTAACCTCATCCCTTTTGTGCGACGTTAGGAGATTGATTATGATAGACTTTACAAAGATTCAAGATTCAATTCCATATATTCTCGAGGGGATTCCGGTCCTGTTCCAAGTCGTCATCGTGGCGGCCATTGCCGGGATGCTGATCGGAATCGTCGTCGCGGCACTGAAAATCACGAAGAGCCGGGTTCTCCGTTTCATCGGTCATGCCTACACGGCGATCTTCCGGGGAACACCACTGATCTTGCAACTGGCGATCGTCCACTTCGGATTACCGCAACTGACAGGGTATGTCACAACAGGATATCAATCGGCAATCATTGCCTTCTCCCTAAACTCCGGAGCGTATATCTCGGAAATCATCCGGGCAGGGATTCAGGCTGTTGATCGTGGACAGTGGGAAGCGGCGGATGCGCTCGGTATTTCGTATTTCAAACAACTCCGTTCGATCATTTTACCGCAAGCCTTTAAAAATATCCTTCCTGCGATCATGAACGAATTGATCACGTTGACGAAGGAATCAGCACTCGTCTCGACGGTCGGTGTGCTTGATGTCATGCGTCGTGCGCAAATCGTCGGAGGAGAAAAGGCGATTTATTTCGAACCGTTATTGTTTGCCGGATTCGTATATTTTGTTCTCGTCATGGGATTGAGCTTGATAGGCCAACAAGTCGAAAAAGCTATGAGAAAGAGTGGGTAATCAGATGGAACCTATGATCCAAGTCACCGATTTGCATAAGCAGTTCGGAAAATTAGAAGTATTAAAAGGTATCTCGACGACGGTTACACGCGGTGAAGTCGTCGCTGTCATCGGACCGTCGGGATCCGGTAAATCAACATTTCTGCGGTGTATCAACTTACTGGAGCAACCAACGAGTGGAACAATCATCGTCGATGGTTTCGAATTGACGAAACCAAAAGCAAATATCTCAAAAGCACGTCAGAACATCGGGATGGTGTTCCAACAGTTCAACTTGTTCCCGCATAAGTCCGTTCTCGATAACTTGACGTACGCACCGATTAACGTCCTTGGTATCTCAAAGGATGAGGCAGTTAAACGGGCGGAGACGTTACTTGAGCGTGTCGGTCTAGCGGAAAAACGCGATAATTATCCGAACCAGTTGTCAGGTGGGCAAAAACAACGGGTCGCGATCGCCCGTGCGCTTGCGATGGAACCGAACGTCATGCTGTTTGATGAACCGACGTCCGCTCTTGACCCGGAGATGGTCAACGAAGTTCTTGACGTCATGAAGCAGCTGGCTG
The DNA here is from genome assembly GCF_000798935.2 of Exiguobacterium sp. ZWU0009. Taxonomy (NCBI): domain Bacteria; kingdom Bacillati; phylum Bacillota; class Bacilli; order Caryophanales; genus Exiguobacterium; species Exiguobacterium sp. ZWU0009. Next base: position 1,013,360 of record NZ_CP018057.1, read on the forward strand.
AGAGTGGGATGACGATGGTCATCGTCACACACGAGATGGGCTTCGCGAAAGAAGTTGCGGATCGTGTCCTGTTCCTCGATGAAGGAATTTTGATGGAAGAAGGTTCACCGATTGAACTTTTCGACAATCCGAAGACGGACCGGGCGAAAAAATTCCTCGAAAAAGTTTTATGATCACAGTACGCTAACTCTGAAAAGGGTTAGCGTTTTTCGGTTTTTTAGTATAGAGGGGGATAAAATTGAAAAAACTACTGGAAGGTCACCACATCCGGCTGACGCGTTTTCAACGGGAAGATACCGAAGTGATGCAACGTCTACTTGACGATGTAACGTTTGCCCGTCATTTTAGTGCGACGCCATACCGCCATTTATCGATGGACAAGGTCGAACAGATGATGGCGACAGATGCACCGGAAACATTCCGTTTTGCCATTCGCAATTTTGAAGATGAACGGATGATTGGCGTCGTTGCACTGGAAGATATTCTATTTACACACGGAACGGCATGGCTGATGATCGGGATCGATCCGGATTGTGAAGGGCAAGGGTATGCGACGGATGCGCTACAGACAATCCTCGAATACGCCTTCTTAGAGCTGAACCTGTACCGGATTCAATTGACGGTCTTTGAGTATAATACACGTGCGGTTAAGCTGTACGAACGCCTTGGATTCGTACAGGAAGGAAGATACCGTGCCTTTTTACGACGAGACGGAGAGCGGCATGACATGTTACTTTATGGATTACTCGAACCAGAATGGAGGAATCTACAATGATTCAAGAAACAGAAATCTTCGTCCGGTCGTTTCACGCGACGGACTTTTCAGGTCATGATTATGCCCATATCGAACGGGTTCGTCGTTTAGCGTTACATATTGCCAAACAAGAAGGCGGAAATGTCAAAATCATCGAACTATCTGCCTTACTTCATGACGTAGCAGATAGCAAACTCGGGGGAACGGCAGAGAAGGTCGCGACCTTCTTGCAAGGAAAGGTGACGGAAGAAGAACAGGAACAGATTCTAGCCATCATCACGAGCTTGTCCTATAAAGACGGGACACGCCCTCCAATGCGGACAATCGAAGGGAAAATCGTCCAGGATGCTGATCGTCTCGACGCGATTGGTGCAATTGGAATTGCACGAACGTTTCAGTTCGCTGGTCGGTTCGGAGAGCCGATGCATGTGCCTGGACTAGCACCACGAGAGCCCGGTGACCGAACGGGAGAGACGAGTGCCCTGAATCATTTTGAAGAAAAGTTATTCCGACTAAAAGATTTAATGAATACGAAAGCAGCACTTCATTTAGCAGAGGAGCGGCATCGCTATATGGAAGAGTTTGTTGCTCGGTTCAAGCAAGAGTGGGACGGTACGACAGACAGCTGAAGACCGATTTTCGAAATGACTAAAAAACAATGCGCGTTTCCGACTAAGCTTACGGAAAGTGCGCATTGTTTTTGTTATTAACTGAGGATAATTGCTGTAATCAACCCAAGTGCTGCGAACAGACCAACGATCGCACCACCTTCCTCGTGAGCTTCCGGCATCATCGTCGAAGCGAGCATCGCGATGATCCCACCGCTTGCGAAGCCACCAATCATGGCAAACTGCATGTCCGGGAGTTCTGCAAGAATCGTGTAGCCAGCGAGAGAAGCGAGAGCGGAAATCAACCAGACGACTCCCCACATCAGCAATACTTTATTCTTCGAGAAGCCATCTTTTCGCAAACCGGTCGTACTCGATAAACCTTCCGGAATGTTACTGACGAAAATGGCCGCGACGAGTGCCGCGCTGACATTTCCGGATAACAGACTGGCACCGATCATGATTGATTCAGGGATCGCATCAAGGATCGTCCCGAAGAAAATCGCCGTTCCCGTGCCTTCGTTCCCACCAGATGAGCGTTTTCGTTTACTCGCGCCGCGTGACGAAACGAATAGGTCGAATCCTGTAAAGACGAGTGCTCCGACGATGAAGGAAATCGCGACAACGAGTGTCGTTGACTTCTTTAATGCTTCATCGAGTAACTCAAACGTCGCTGCTCCAATCAAGATGCCGGTCCCAAACGACATGATATAGCCGATCAGTCGTTGTTTTAAGGGTAAGTACAATCCAAACAGGGCACCGATGACGACGGCACCACCTGCTAACGCTCCCCAACCGAACGCTTCCCACATACGATCGCCTCCTTCTTGTCCTTTCTACCTGTTCTAGATAATTCATAAACATAGCGAAAAGAAAGAAAAATAGTTCGAGACGCATGCAAGGGGCTGACTCAAAAAAAGAATGACGCGTCTTTTCACGTCCTTTCCTCAGGCGAGATACAAGCAAGAAAACTAGCTTGTTCGTCTCTGACAGTGCAAAGATGCGCTTTTTCCTGTAGGAGTGACGTGAAATGCGTCATTCTTATCTTTGTGGAGACCGACTTCTTGAGCCATTACATCTCAATCATTAGAACGGTTGTTTATTTAACCAATGTCCACCATCAAGAGCGATACATTCTCCGTTTAAGTAGCGGGCTTGATCTGACACCATCCACGTTGCAAGTGTTGCGATCTCTTCCGGTGTACCGAACCGACCGAGCGGGACGTTGCGGCGAATTCGTTCCGCGTGTTCTGGTGATAATGCGAGTTTGTCAGCACCACCTGTCCGTTCGATCGGTCCTGGACTGATCGCGTTGATACGGGCTTGATATTTATAGCCCCATTCGACGGCAAGCGTCCGCGTCAAGTTCAGGACACCGGCTTTCGCAGCGGCGCTCGGAGCGACACCAGCGCCAGCCTGCCACGCATAAGATGCGACGATGTTGACGATTTGTCCGCCAACGACTTGATCTTCCTGCCATCCTTTGACCAGAGCATGACAGCAGTTGAATGTCCCGTTGAGGACGATATCGATGACCGTCTTCCAGCCATTTGGTGATAACTCGTCGGTCGGGCAAATGAAGTTCCCGGCAGCATTGTTGATCAATGCCTCGAGACGACCGAACCTTTCGCGTGCTTGATTGACAGCAGCCAGACAAGCGTCTGCGTCACGGACATCCATCTGAATCGTCAGATGTTCGCCTTGAATCTGACTCAAAGCTTCGTCCATCAGCTGTAAGCGTTCCGCGTCGCGTCCTGTAACGACGACGTTCCAGCCGGCTTCCTTTAAGGCGAGCGCCATCGCTTTCCCCATTCCGTTTGTTCCACCCGTCACCATGATCGTTTGTGTCATATTGATTCCTCCTTTATGTAATGAATGAACAGCCATTCATATTCTTTATTCAAAAAAGAAGGAGCGAACTCCTTCTTTTTCGAACTTATTGTGTTGCAAGAGCTGTATCTGTTAAGACAGGAACGACTTGTTTCTTACGTGAAACGACACCTTCGAGGTAAACAAGGTTGTTCGTCGCTTCAAGACCGTAAGCACGCTCAACGAGATTTGCTTCTTTCCCAAGGATGAGTCCGACTGAGTTGTTCGTCAAGATATCCGTGACGATGAAGACGAATAGATCAAGACCTTTTGCAAGGATGACTTCATTGATTGCTGTTTCGAGTTCTTCTTGGCGAAGCAAGACTTCTGCTGTATCGACCGTGTTGACTTGAGCGATTTCGACTTTGAGTGTTCCCATCGTGAATTCTTTTGCATCAAGTGAGATTAATTCAGGGACGGATTTCTTCGAGAGATCAGCTCCAGCTTTGAGCATCTCAAGACCGTAGACGTTCGCATCGACACCAGCGATTTCTGCGAGTTCACGCGCTGCGATGATATCTTGCTCCGTGCAAGTCGGTGATTTGAACAGAAGCGAGTCGGAAATGATTGCGGACAGCATCAAACCAGCGATTTCTGGTTTGATTGCAACACCATGCTCTTTGTAGAGCTTGTTCAGGATCGTTGCTGTACAGCCGACCGGTTCAGCCCGATAGTAAACAGGATCTGATGTCTCAAAGTTTGCGATTCGGTGATGGTCAATGACTTCTGTGACAGTCACAGCATCGATATCGTTCGCACTTTGCTGACGTTCGTTGTGGTCGACTAAAATGACGTGTGATGCTTCCGTTGCGACTTCTGTCACTAGACGTGGTGCTGTCACTTTGAACGTATCGAGTGCGAATAACGTTTCATCATTCATTTCACCAAGGCGGATGGCTTCGGCATTGACACCGAGTGCTTTCTTTAATTCTGCATAAGCGATTGCCGATGTGATCGTATCGGTATCAGGATTCTTGTGACCAAATACTAAAACTTTTTCCATGACGTGTTCACTCCTCAATGATTGTTGTCTCGCCCTATAGTGTATCATATCTCGGATTTAGAAAGCGTTCATTTTCACCATGATACCAGCGATTTTTTCACTCCAGAAAGGGTCTGACGCGTAAAAGACGTTCATCCCTTTTTGTTTGTTTCCGAGGTACGCGCCACGGTAATAGCGACCGTCCCGATCGAGATAATCCTTTGCAATGAAACGACCGGTCTGCTGAATCGAGTCCGTCAAGGATTTATAGACTGTCGCATCTTCTCCCGGCGCGGAATCGGTCGCATTGACGCCGAACAAGTTATTTTTCTCGCGGGCAATCTCAGACCGTCCATAATCGGATTCGTGGATGGCGTGTGCGAGTAGATAGGCCGCGTTGACACGGTATTTCTTTTCAACGGACTTAAAGACTTTTCCTTTACCGATCAAGGGGCTGTCCGGTGCTTGCTCCTTGATGAACGCATCGAGTTGTTTGGCACTGAGGCGCGTCGGCTTCGTCAAATCACGTGTTAATGTCTTCGATTCAACATATTTTGTCGTCCGAGGAGTCGTTTTCGTCGCTTCACCGGCAACGATTAGTCCACCAAGTCCGCTGTCCGCGACGATGTAGTGAAGGAGACGATCTCCTTTCGTCTGATAATATGATGCATTCGAGACTCGTTCTGCCGGGAACGGACGTAAGCGGTCCGTTGGGACATGACCCGTCACGCCGGCGATGCTGACACGACTTGTCTGTTCACCGAACTCAAGCAACTGGACACGTGTGCCGGAAGCGACGTACGTGAGCCGTTTCTTTAACTCAGGATCACGATGAATCGATAGAATACCACGATCATCGACGATCCCAGTACCTGGTCCACCGAGGTAGACGTAGCGGTCGTCCGATGAACGCTTGACAGCACCACGCTGTCCCGCGTACTCCTTCGCTTCGGCGAACGTCTGGAAGTCTTGCTCGTTGATTTTGCCTTTTTCATAGCGCTCAGCCGTATAAGGCGCTGGTGGGGTTAAGACAGTCTTGGGTTCCTCGCGGAGCCAAAAGAACAAGAGAACTCCGATGAGGAAGAAAAAAAGTAATCCTTTTATCGAACCGGTCCGGCGCACGGGACGACCGGGGCGGATAGTGCGTGTCGTCAAAGTAAATCACGTCCTTTAAAAAGCAATGGACATTCCTGTCCAACGTAGGTAGTCTAACAAAGAAAAACAAAAGGGGGTGAACCTGTTGCAAATCGGTTATCGCACGCTGAAGACAGCGGTCGCTGCTGCGCTCGCGATGTGGATCGCAGAACAGCTTAAGCTCGACTATTACGTCTTCGCTGCTATCATCGCTATCTTGAGCATCCAGTCGACACGAAAGAAAACGTTTCGGTCTTCTTACGAACGCATCATGGCATCATTACTTGCCATCGTGCTCGGATTCATTCTATTCGAGGTCATCGGCTATCGTCCGGTGACGTTATTGATCTATTTCATTTTATTCCTTCCATCCGTTCAACGCCTCCGACTTCAGGACGGTTTCATCACGAGTGTCGTCATTCTGACCCATTTGTATACGGAACGTCAGCTTAACGCGCACATCTTACTGAACGAATCCTTATTGCTTGGCATTGGTGTTGGTGTCGGATTACTTGTCAACATGTACATGCCAAGTCTTGATTTATTGATTGACGACCGGCGAGAAAAGATCGACCAACGAATCGCCGCCTTATTCTTCGAAGTCGCCGCTGCGATTGAGACAGGGCGGGTCAATCATCATGCGTTGACGCTTGACGAGACAGAACGTCTGTTACATGAAGGGAAGGATGCCGCCTTAAAACGGATGGGAAACGCGATCGGTCGTCGGAACGATGATGAAGATTATGCCTACTTCCGGATGCGCGAACAACAATTCGAGTTACTACGCGGTATCGTCCATCATGCCGAGGAACTCGTCCTCGTCGTCGAAGAAGGAAAAAAAGTCGCCGACTTCTTTCGGACGATTGGTGACAATGTCCGACCTGAAGCCGACGCAATGGTGTACATTTCAGAACTAGAGGCGTTATTGACACGTTTTCGTGCCTCTGCCTTACCCGTCACGCGGGAGGAATTCGAGGTCCGCTCTGCCTTACTGCACATGCTACAAGAAGCGGAGCAATATTTACGTTTAAAACAACGCTACGTCAATCAAAAGAAATAAAACATCGTCGAAGCGAACGTACCGATCAGGAAGATTGCTAAAATCCCGATTGTCGTCCATTTAATGATGCGTTGTTGTTTCGATGGTTTTGCCATATCCACTACTCCTCTCTTACATCAACTGATTAATGCCATTGTACAAACAACCTTTCAGAAGTGCAAATGACGATGGGGATGGTATACTAAAAAAGCGCTAATGGATTGAAACATATTAGGAGGAGGGTTTTGTCATGGTCAATGAACAACGCGTATTAGATACGTTTTTAGAACTTGTCCAGATTGATTCGGAATCAAAAGAGGAGGCACGGATTTGTGCTCACTTGAAAAAAACGTTCGAGGATCTCGGATGTGATGTGTTCGAGGATGACGCTTCGTCTAAGACCGAACATAAAGGAAATAACTTGATCGTCACACTTCCAGCAACAAAAGAAGAGGTCGACAAAATTTATTTCACTTCCCATATGGACACGGTATTTCCGGGGCAAGGCATTAAACCAATCATCGAGGACGGTTACGTCAAGACGGACGGCACAACGATTCTTGGGGCAGATGATAAAACAGGTCTCGCATCTCTGATCGAACTCGTGCATGTATTGAATGAAACGAAACAACCTCACGGGAAAATTCAGTTCGTCATCACAGTCGGTGAAGAATCTGGACTTGTCGGTGCGATGGTTCTTGACCCATCAAAAATCGATGCCGATTACGGTTTTGCACTCGATTCAGATGGAAAAGTCGGAGACATCATTACAGCTGCTCCAACGCAAGCAAAAGTCAATGCGAAGATTTTCGGGAAAACAGCTCACGCTGGTGTCGCACCGGAAAAAGGTGTCTCGGCGATTACGATTGCGTCAAAAGCAATCGCGAAAATGCCGCTCGGTCGGATTGATGAAGAGACGACAGCGAACATCGGACGGTTCAGCGGTGGTGGTCCATCAACGAACATCGTTTGTGATTATGTCGAAATCTTCGCGGAAGCACGGTCACTTGTCGCTCCGAAGATGGAAGCACAGACAGAGAAGATGAAAGCGGCGTTCGAAGAAGCGGCAGCAGAGCTTGGTGGTCGTGCTGAAGTTGAAGTCAAAGTCATGTACCCGGGCTTCAAGTTCGAGGATGGAGATCAAGTCGTCGAAGTCGCGAAAGCAGCGATCACACAACTCGGACGCACGCCACGCCTCTTACATTCTGGTGGTGGATCAGATGCCAACGTCATTGCTGGTTTTGGTATCCCAACGGTCAACTTGGCTGTCGGATATGAAGATATCCACACGACGAATGAGAAGATGCCAATCGAAGAACTCGTCAAAACAGCGGAACTGTGCGTGACGTTAGTTGATTACATCACGAACAAATAAGCTGATGAAACACAAAAAAGAGTGTACCGCAACATTGCGGTACACTCTTTATCATTGTACGATTAAACTACTTGAGGACGATCAACATATTCCATAGACTCTAGAACGAGTTCTTCTGTACATAATAAGGTCGAAGCGATTTCATCAATTTGAATCGACTTTCCGTATTTTTGCCGATAACTCTCGTTCAGTTTGCGGGCTTCCCGGACGATGCGGGCATAGGTCCGTTCAATCTTAGTCATGGAAAAAACCACCTTCCAAATCTGAATAGGTACAGTTTACCATGCTTCACCAGAAGAAAGGTGTATTTTGTGTATAAAAAATGCTAATTTTACGAAAAGGGGAAAAAGATGGAATTTTATTTTTTAGGGACAGGAGCCGGTATGCCGTCGAAACAACGAAACGTCACATCGATTGCCTTGTTACACCCCAAAATGACCTGGTTGTTCGATTGTGGAGAAGCAACGCAACATCAAATCTTACACAGCCCGATCAAACCACGAAAAGTCAACGCAATCTTCATTACCCATTTACATGGGGATCATATCTTTGGTTTACCAGGATTCATTAGCACAAGAGCAGCGCTTGAAGGCACGACACCGCTAACGATCTATGGACCGACCGGGATCAAGGAATGGATGGACGCGACATTACGCATCACAGGAACATATCTACGTTATCCACTCCGGATCGTTGAAGTCGAAGACGGTCAAACCTATGAACAGGACGGATTCCGCGTGACGGCGCGGTCGCTTGAGCATCGTTTCCCGGCGTTCGGGTACCGACTCGAAGGACCAGAAGAGCGGGGTGCCTTGCGTGTGGATGCACTGAAGACACTTGGAGTGCCATCTGGCCCGATCTATCGCCGAATCACACTGGAAGATACCTTCGAATTCGAAGGAACAGTCTATACGTCGTCCGACTTTTTAGAATCACCAAAACCGGGTGTCAAGCTAGCTGTTCTTGGCGATACGATGCCGTGTGCGGCCTCGATCGAACTGGCACGAGATGTTGATGTATTAGTCCATGAAGCGACGTTTGCCGATCGGGAAGTCGAACATGCGGGACGCTTCGGTCACTCGACCGCTCGACAGGCAGCTGTCATTGCAGAAACGGCACAAGCGAAAAAGCTTCTATTGACGCATGTATCTGCTCGTTATGTCGATCAAGAGGAAGTACTGGAACAAGAGGCGCGAGAAGTATTCGCGAACAGCCATCTCATGTTTGATCACCGGGTCGTCCCGGTCAAAGGATAGACGATGGACTTTCTCATTCTATGGGCACTCTTTTTACTGGCTGCTAGCGGATTAGGTTTTTTACTCGAACGTCGGACGGAAAAAGAAAAATACTTGTACATGAAGTTTATTTTTTATGCGTGTCTCGGGGCCGTGTCGTTTCCAGTCTATGATATTCAGTTACCGCTCGGCATCATCATTTTCCTGATCGTCCTGCACCCGAAAAAGAACTCGCGTTATAAACGGTACATGGCACTCTTTGGGTTCTTATTCTTCCTGTTCCAACTATTTCTCGGTCCGTTTGATGCTGGAATGTTGCGGGAAGAAACACAACAGATTGGTCGTGTGACGATCACGGATGACTCATTCGACAATTTCCTTTCTCAAATCGAACGACGTGTCGGTGAAGAGGGACTGCGGATGGAACAAAGTCAGTTGATGTTCGATCGTGGTGGGAATCTTAGGAACGCCTCGTTTGAGATGCTCGTCGAAACACCGAAACGCTTCATTCGTTACGATGTGAGTTACCAGGAGCTGACAGGAACGATTTCCTATCGACCACGTGAAGAGTTAACGACGAAATCGTTGGCATCGTATTACCAGAAACTGATTGATGCGAATCAATCATTTGAGACGTTACGAAAACTGTCGATTCATGAAATCTTACATGATTCCAAAACACCTTACGTCGAGATGGACCTTGATGGGCTATATGAAACGTTTAGTCTGCAGGATGCAACGGTCTTCTTGATTGATGACGAAGGGAAACTGATTCCGTACGTCAATACAGGGGACGATGTTTTAGCGAATGCGGTCCGTCTGACGTATTACCGTTCTGACGGTCAATCCTTACGTGATAAAACTATTCTGTTATACAATTACAGCTTTGAGACATCAAGGCGAAAAGGAGTCGTACGATGAAAAAATGGTTATTTGCTGCAAGTATCGTCTTACTTGCCGGTTGCGCGGAAGCAAAAGAGGAACAACAAACAGCGTCTTGTGAGGCGGAAGTCAAGGTATCGGTCGTAGATCACGTTAAGGATAAGACGTTGTTTGATAAAGACGTATGCTTGAACGAAAAAGATACAGCACTGGATGCACTTGAAGATACGACGCTCGATGTCGTCAAAACAGGCAAAGGTGAGATGGCATATGTCACGGCAGTCGATGGGATTCGCGAAAAGTCCGCCGGAGCAGGTAGTGGCTGGGTCTTCGGAGTCAACGGCAAACCAGGCGAAGTCGGTGCCGGAAGTTATGAACTGAAAAAAGGAGATCGTCTCGAATGGCGATTTGAAAAAGATGCAATGGCTTATTTTGAGTAAACCAGAACGGGAGCGACTTCACCCAGTGAACGTCGCTCTCTTTTTCATCGAGATGATTACGATCCCATTCGTCCTCACACACAATCAATCAGTGATCGTCGTCTATCATCTGCTGTTGTTTTTATTCGTTCAAGAACGGACTATTTTTCGATATCTGTTACTTCCAGCCCTCTATGCCGTCATGATGTGTGTCCCGCTTCTTTATGGTGCAAGTATCGACACAATAGCGATTTATGAAACGACGGTCCAAGTGACGCTATTCATCACCTCGAGTCAATGGGTTTTTACATTGGTTCGACTCGATCAGATGGGACCGTTGTTTCGTTTCTTACCTCGACTGACACGATTGACGGGTATGGTGCTGGCGCTGATTCCGTCTTTCTTACGCACTTGGCCCGAAGTCAAGATGAGTCATCCGGATACGTCGCTTGCTGTTCGACTGGAGCGGATGGCAGCCTATCATATCCTACCAATTGAAGCGGTACCGTCTCGTTTAAGGCCGATCACGCGACGTGATGTTCAGACAGGTTTGTTGCTTGCGACAGGACTGACTCTTTGTCTGACACCATGGGCAATCATTCCGGCGATGATTTTGCCCATAGCGCTATTATTTACAAAAGGAGGAATCCGGGATGCCTATCATGTATACCGACACCGATCGCGAAGAGCGACTACGTCAACAGGCAAGCGAACATGAACAACCCGTCTTGACACCGGAGCGCTTACTACATGGACGTGTCCGAGATCTTCTGGCGACGGGTTCCTTGTTTCGGGCAGGAGAACTCGCGACCTTGCTTGGACTAGAAGCTTTTTTTGAAGCGGAGTCGAGTGAACTCTCATCCGGAGAACAACAGCTCGTCGGACTCGGTCATGCGTTGTCTTCGTCACCAAAGACCCTGTTCTTGTCGGAACCGTTTCTCTTTCTTGATCATGTCAGGCGAAAGCGATTGATGGGATTGCTTGAAGAAATCGAACGACGGTTTGGTTGTCAGATTCATTGCTCGATGACGATACAATCCGACTTGTCAATTACGAGTCGCGCTACTGAATTGACAGGTCGTACCCTGAATCGGATCGAAAACGTCCAACACCGTTATCCGTTACAGATACGCTATGCACTCGCAACAGAAAAATTGTCGTTTCATCAAGGTGAACGCATTGCGATCATTGGTGCGAATGGTAGTGGGAAATCGACGTTACTACGACTCGCGCTCGGTGTCGAGCGACCGCTGTACGGAAAAGTCCGGCGGTCGGGGGAGACGCATTATGTACCAGCGCATCCGATGCTTGCGCCATTAGACGATCGAAGCGGTAGTTTTACGACACAAAAAAAACGTCTCTTGGACGGTATCGATTGGAGTAAAGACAGCTATTACTTTGATGAGCCGACAGCGGGTCTCGATGACATGGATCGAACGACTTTCATCAATTCGTGGAATACGAACCCGACGACGCTCATTGTCATGGCGACGCATGACTCAGCTCTGATTCGAGCAGCACAGCGCATCATCTATCTCGTGCACGGAGAAGTAGCGTTTGACGGACCAACGGAGCAATTTTTACGTGAAAGCCGGCTATTTGTATGATCGTCGCAACGATTCTGATTATGGGTCTGTTCTTGATCATCTTCGAAAAACTACCGATGACGGATCAACGATTACGGTTCATCGCTATCATCACGGCAGCGGCAATCGTCGGACGATTGTTGTTCTCCAGTTTGCCGAACGTCCAGCCGGCAACGGCACTCATCTTATTAGTAGCCGTCTTCATCCATCCGATCGTCGGTGCCATTTCTGGGATGCTTGTCGTCGTGTTAACGAGCTTGTTTCTCGGAAGCGGTCCGTTCGTCCTCTTTCAAGCGCTGGCGTATGCAACGATTGCCAGTCTAGGATTCGTTCCATTTCTTCGATCCCGGATCATATTGACTGGGTATGGATTTCTCGCTGGTTTTTTATACGGATGGGTGAGCAATCTCGGGTTCTTGGTATTGACCGGATTCTCGTGGCAAGCTTTTTTGACACTGCTTGTAGCCGGGGGAACATTTGATATGCTTCACGGATTCAGTAACGCGATCTTCATTTGGATATTGTTTCCGATTTTTTTACGAATTATGCATTCATTCGATGAAAAGAGGGGTACAGAATAGTAACATACCGAACAGGAGGGAAGGCATATGCTGGGATCGTCGATTTCGCTTGCTTATGTCGTCATGTTGCTCATCGTCTCGAGTGTCGGCTTAGTGTTTGGCAGTATTCTGTTGATGAAAGGTACGATTAGAGGACGTTACGCTGCTTGTTACTTACTTGCTGCCGCCATCTTCCCAAGCGCCATGCTCATTACCTCATCAGAAGGATTACTTTGGCAACATTTACGATTCGAGAGTTCATGGTTCCTTGCGATTGTCTCCTGGTTACTCGTCTTATCGACGGGCTACATCGTCTCGATCACGGGTGCGCTCGTCATTCGTTATCTGTATCGCTATACGACGACGTTCGATCGCGTAAAACGTTATGCGACACGGCGTTTTCGTCATCACGAGGCATAAATACAAAAAAGGAAGAACCAGCTATCTGGTCCTTCCTTTTTTTATGAATTCGCGTACAGGAGATCTTCTTCTGTCGACGATTCTTGCTGGCGAGCAGGATCTTGGATTCGACCTGTCACTTCTGTTAACAGGCGGCGTGGCAAGAGACGAGACAAGGAAACCATGGCGCGGTTGCTCGCACCTGGAACAACGACGCGACGCCCTTTGAGCATACCGCGATACCCAGCGAATGCGACGAGATGCGACGGCATACTCTTAAACGGTAGCGTGATGTTCGCCCGGTCGAAGAAGTTCGTATCAGTCGGTCCCGGGCAGAGGCAGGTTACGCTGACGCCAGAGCCGTCGACTTCCGTTGCGAGTGCTTCCGAGAACGACAGGACATAGGCTTTTGTCGCGTAGTAGACGCTCATGTACGGTCCTGGCATAAAGGCGGCAACGGATGCGACATTCAGGATGCGTCCGAAGCCGCGCTCAACCATTCCTGGTAAAAGACGTTTCGTCAAATCCGTCAAGGCGACGACGTTGACCTGGATTGAGTTGATGTCTTCTGTTGGATCAATTTCCGCAAAGCGTCCCGACGTAGCGAAGCCAGCGTTATTGAACAATAGATCGACTGTCAATTCTTGCTCCTCTAAGTACTGTACGAGACGATCAACGCTGTCGCTTAGTGATAAATCAGCAGCGAATACATAGACTTTAATCTGATAGCGTTTTTCAAGGACCTGTTGAAGCTCCTTCAATTTCTTCTCATTGCGGGCAACGAGTACACAATCGAAGCCATCTCGCGCCGCGAGGACAGCGAGATCTAGTCCGATTCCACCCGATGCACCGGTAATCAGTGCCGTTTTTCGTAACATAGGACATTCCTCCATTCGAAATCGTGAATCTGAGTCTAGTGTATACCATTCCATACCGTTCCCGCGAATCCTGTTTCGTAAGCATTTACTTTTCTTATCACTGGTCCAACCAGTATGATAGAACAGTAGAGGGGAAGTGGAACAGATGAGAAAAAAAGTAACCGTCGCCTTGTTGCTCGCGACGTTTTTAGCTGCGATCGAGGGGACGATCGTCGCAACAGCTACGCCTGTCATGGCGAGTGAACTGAACGGGGCAAAATTAGTCAGTTGGATCTTTGCCGGGTTCTTATTGTTCATGGCGGTCTCGACGCCGATTTACGGAAAGATGGCAGATTTATATGGGAGAAAACGGGTTCTATTATTCGGGATTGGTGTCTTCACCGTCGCGTCACTAGCCTGTGGACTTGCTCAATCGATGGAGATGTTGATCGTCTTTCGCGCCGTCCAAGGCATCGGGGCAGGAGCCGTATTGCCGATTGCGATGACGATCATCGGTGATTTGTATACATATGAGGAACGAGGTAAGATTCAAGGGGTTCTGAGCGCGGTTTGGGGAATCTCGGGTGTCGCTGGACCACTCGTCGGTGGATTCCTCGTCGAATCGCTCTCGTGGCGGTATATTTTCTTACTAAACGTACCGTTTGCGTTATTGTCGTTCTTCATGATCGTCGTTTACTACAAAGAGACGGTCCGTGAAACGGAGCGGAAAATCGATTACCGAGGCGCTTTGTTGTTTGCGCTCGGGATGAGTGCGTTTCTGTACGGCTTATTGTCGGGGAGCGAGTCGGAGACGTTCTTGCGTCCGATCATTCTAGCGAGTTTTTTCATTAGTTTCGTGTTATTGTTCACATTTTACCGAGTCGAGAAAAAGGCGAGCGATCCACTCTTACCGCCAGCGGTCATTCGTCATCCCGTCATTCTCGTAATCAACTTAGCGGTCTTCTTTTCCGCCTGGGTACTCGTCTCGATGTCAGCGTATATTCCGATTTTCGCCCAAGGGGTACTCGGGAAGAGTCCGACCGAAGCTGGTTTCATGTTGATGCCACTGTCGCTTTTTTGGACGCTGACCGCCATCATCGGTGGACGGACGATTGGTGTCGCTTCGCCCCGGTACCGGACGATGACCGGAATGGGACTGCTGATCGTCGGTACGACGATTTTATCGTTGATCACGCGCGAATCAAGTGATGTCTTCATCTATCTTGCCGTTTCGCTGATCGGAATTGGTTTTGGTCTCTCACAACCGGTCTTTATGGTCGTCTTGCAGACTTCCGTCGATTGGTCACTGCGTGGTTCAGCGACCGCCGTCAACTCGTTCTTGAGTACGACGGGGCAGACGCTCGGTGTTGCAATCTTTGGTACGATCTTCAACCTATCAATCCTTCGTTCGTTTGCAGCGTCGGACACGCTTTCAGGGTACGCGATTGATCCATTCTTCCAATCGAGTACGGCAAAAACGTTCGGACAGGACGTGCAGTATGCGGCAGAAATCGCGTTATCACATGGATTACGTTACGTCTTCATTGGTGGGGTCGTTTGTGCCATTCTTGCGTTCGCGATGACTTGGCGTTTACCAAAAGTTCGACCTGACGATCCACGATCGTAAAATCAAATATATTTCGAGTATTTCGTTGTAAACGTCATTTAGCGATAGGTGACGTTAACTAAGACGATTTGCCCGAGGTGTATACGTTAAATAGCGAAGGAATAATGCGCCTTCTCCCGATTGCCTAACGAGGTGATTTCGGAGAGGGTGTTTTTGTTATGTACGAGAAACGACACAGACCGTTAAGCAACGCTAATAAACGAAAAGCTGGCGCCAGAACTAGTTCAAATACGGCGCAAATGAGCTACTTCGATACTTTTGAGCTTCCGAGTCTATTAGTTGAGGATGCGATAAGTAGATTCATCGCAATAAAGAGGGCAGAAAACTTAAGGAAAATGACTATCAATCTTTATCAGAAGACACTGCGATATTTTTCTGAATGGTTGGAGAGTAATTGCAGCGATGTAATCTATATAAATCAAATTACACGGCGAATAATTGAGGACTTTGTCGCATACAGCATCGATGAGAAGAAGTTATCACCAAATACGGTAAATAGTCGAATCAGAGTATTAAGAACGCTATTTAACGTGTTGATAGATGATGGAGAAGCAACAAATAATCCGGCATCAAAAATTGTTCTTTTGAAAACTGACGCTACAAAGATTCGTGTTTATACAGATGACCAAATCAATCGAATTTTGGCGCACTGTGATAGCCGATCTTACGTTGGATTCCGAGATACAACCTTTATCATTCTTGCGCTTGATACGGGGATGCGCGTCTCGGAGACATTGGCATTAAAAGTCCAGGATATTGATTTTGAAAGCAGGACGATATCAATAGACGGTGAGATAGCAAAGTCGAGACGATCGAGAATAGTTCCTTTTTCTGCATACACGAGTAAGCAACTTAGAGAACTTGTTGAAGAGAATAAATACCATTTTCCGGACTCAAATCATTTGTTTCTTTCAATTGCAGGCAAACCTATGAATGCTTCAGGGCTTCGTAAGCGGCTGCATGACATAGGAAGCAGGTCAGGAGTCTCGAGCGAAATAGAGGTTTCTCCGCACTCATTTAGACACACTGCGGCAACCACGATGCTCAAAAACGGAATGGACTTGTACTCGTTAAGCAGGATTTTAGGGCATTCAACGCTCGAGATGACAAAACGATATCTTGCATTGACGCCTAAGGAACTGTCGGTCAGACACGATCGATATTCACCAATCCAACAATTCAGAACACGTAAACGTCGTTTTTAAAAAACAAAAAAAAAACGCCCGCATGTATAACGGAACTTCCCGGCAAGGAAGATCACACACGCAGACGCCTACTAGTTAAGGTAATTGTACCGTGATATCCGTTATCTGACAAGTAACTACGCCACAGAATGTTTTAGAGTAGCGTAATTTCTTAATGCGGCTAAAAGGAGCCGGACAATATGCCGAAATCAGCAATCACATATCTTCTTAACGAAGAAACTATAAAGCAATTCACAACTCATGACTCGATCGAAGCGCTCAATGCGACGTACTGGAAGCAAATAAACGCAAACAGCGCCGATCTCACGAAAACTGAGCGCGAGATATACTTCAAACTCACGCAATATGCCGCTAAATATCCCGGCGCCGCGTACCTAACCGCAAATACTATGGCGACACTCATCGATAAGTCACGCAGCACTGTCATGAGAGCCTATCGCAGACTGAAGGTCCTTAACATGATCGAGGTAATTCCGTGTAAGCGCAAGTCTGACAATCGCCAAACAGCGTCGGTTATTCGCATCATGCCGCTAAACGTCGAAGTTACTGCGAAAAATGCGAGGGGTCTCAAAACGGATACTGACGTACCAGTTGCGGAAGATAGCGCTGAAAAACCTGTCTCCAATCAGGCGAAATCAAGCGTAGAATCAAACGTTGATTTAGAGAATGCGACACAAGATGCTACACAAGGGAATGGTCAAAATGACACACCATTAAACTCTTTATCTTTAAACTCCCTTAAAGCTCTAAATCTTAAAACACTCGATACAGGCGAATGCAACGCGCTTGAAGTTTTGAACGCTTTTAATATCGATCAATCATTAATCCGTGCTATTCAGCCGATGGCACTTTCAACATCGAAGCAAGTCGAACTACTCAACGGCGGCATCGCTACACATCTTCAAAACGCACTGTCACGCAAATTCCCGGCATTCATGCGCAACTTTGATATCCTGTCGCATCTTGACGCAATCCAGTCGGCAGCAATTCGCACAGCATTCGTCTCAAAGCGCAAGCAGGTTCATAACATTGTCGGCTACTTCCTTCGCACGCTTGTTGCCCTAATAAGTGAATCCTTCGCTGAACTTGCGGCAGATATCGCTATCGAAGCGGCAGAGGTCGAAGGGTACGTTGGTTACGATGCAGTGGTATACGCAAAACACGAAGCTAAAGGATGGGCACAATATAGCGCACTCGAGCGAGTAACAGCGCTTATTAACGAGCACTATGGTATTACAAATCAAACTACGGAGGTAATCGCATAATGGGATCACAACTTAAACGAGCATCAAATCGGGGTGGCCGCAAGGTACGAGTTAACAAGGTATCGATGGATCTGACGGAGCAGCAACTAAAAGCAATCGACCTGCTTACTACTCGCCAAGTTCCGCGACTGAAGAAACAAGATATCGCCGATAAGGTCGGTGTCTCTGCGCGAACTCTACAGCGATGGCAGCGCAACCCAGCGTTCGAAGCCGCTTACAAGCGTGAAATCGTATCTAAGACGACTGGGCGCCTGCCTGCGGTATTTGACGCGTTAATCGACTCAATCATCGAGGATCGAAATGCTTCGGCAGCAAGATTAGTATTGCAGGCTAACGGAATGCTCGGACCGGAACGGGTGACGTTGTTGAAGGGTGCTGCGAAGACTATCGATCAGGCTGCGCTAAAGCAGCGATTGGATAGCGTAAAAGGGCAATCGTAATCTACGCAGAGTACAACAGAGTGTAATTAGGCGAGACAGGGCGGAAATTGCGCTTGGTAGCGTACAAATGGCTTAACGGCGGGGTTTGCGGGTAGGTGCGAAGGGTGGCAATGGCGTCGTTTCGTGTCCGTTATTTACACTCTCAACCCGCAGACGCCTTCAGACAGACGCCCTCGATTATATTTCGGGACACTGGATATCGTGGTACTCTATCGCTACTCTGCGCACTGCATAACCATTGCATAAACAGTACGGTAATGAGGCGCCAGTCTAACGGTGCAATGCGGGTTTGAGTGACGTTGTATATCGCATGCATACGCAAGTACTCGCATGACTGCGCACGAATGGCGTAACACCAACGTTTGTATCGATAACACTAACGACACACAACATGGTTCTGTAGCGTTAAGTATACGAAGTGTATGCAAATAATAATAATTAATAATATTTAAAGATTATGTTTAATTGCGATCCTATGCGAATAGGTTCGAGGAATGCGTGCCCCCAAGGACATCGACTTTTAGCGCCCCTTCCTGCTAGGTAAAACGTCCGCGCACAAAAATCACGTTTCGATTTACAGGTGCCATTCCGTTTGATTGTAGATTGAAGCTTCGCCAGCTTCTTCACATAGCGTTCGAACGGCGTTTAGGCATTCGTCATATGTATAATAGGACCCGCTAACTGCGATTAATACGAAATTGCTCGATATGACACGGAAAAAATACTGGTTATCGTCGTTTTTACGGATTTGGAAGGTCATCATATCGCTCCTTTGCATGAATGTACGACAAAAAGACCTGCGCGAACAGGTCCGATTGTTTAATTGACATTAAAATCTATGTTTTCAATGACCCATATATCGAATTCAGTTAATTCATGCGTACGACCATCGCTAAGATTGCAGTGATCGATTACTTCTGCGTTTGGAAGGCTCTCGATGATTGAATCAATAGTTTGTTTGCAGCTAATATGTTGAGTGAAATCTTCGCTACGAGCGATTATGCCGTTATTCTCATTTTTAATATGGAAACAATACTTGCCGTTCTCTCGCTTCATTATTTCAAATCGCATATAAACACCCCCTTTAAGTCCATAATATCTCAAAGAAGGTTCTCTCTATTTTTACTATTTCATTTTATTAGGAAATGGTTTTTTGAACTTTAGTGATTCACGCGCATCGCTCTTTCAGAAATACGCTCATGATTCTCGCTCAGTACTGTCAAAGTAGTTTTCGGGTTTTAAAGATTCTCCCCTCTCTTGTTTTTTATAAATTTCATAAACAGCCCAGTCTAAAAGTTTTGTGCGAGTTATGCCAGTTTGTTCGGATAAATCAGAAAGCCTTTCAACTGTTTTATGATCCAATGAAAAACTAACTCTCTTACGATTTCGCAATTCTCCCAATTTAAACTCTCCTTTTTCATGATTCTATTTCTTAATCATACTCTTTGCTGATATAAAAGGTTTCAATAAACTGAGATAAATGTGTTGACGGGTGGTTTAAGCTGTATTAAGCTTAAATCAACAAAATGAAAAGAGGCGATGATAAATGATCAAGGTAGAGCAGAAGTATTCAGGACAGTACTGGATTACCCGACCAGGTGAGAGTACCTATTCTGCTGGTGCGGCTGAAGCGGCAAAGGTTTTAAAATGTACAATTGAAGATGTTCACCGTTTAGTAATCGCAGTCATCGAAAACAATGCGGAGGTCGTCGCATGATCGAAGCACCTTCGTTTGTCGGAGAACCTGTTCATGATCGTATCCTCGACGGCGTAGCGCCTTTACTGATTGATTGGCGGGATTTACCGCTTGGAAAAGGCGCTGGGATTCCGACAGATAAGAAAAAAGATCGCTTGATTGCGGTTAAAGCGAAGGTTCTGATTCAATTTCGCGCATTTAGTTTTACAGTTGAGATTGTGAACGCATATGACGAGTTCATTGACCACGAACTTACCGCAGAGGAAATATATCGCGACCTAGCATACGAAGCTTTTGAAGCTTTCGGTAACCAAATGCTAGGGGCAATCGTAATGACAACGGGCGGCGCTGAAATAAACGATGATATGAATTACGATGAAGTCGCGCAGACAATCGCATTGAAGAAATCAACAGTTACTTTCAACGAAGTTTTGCATGCAAGATACAGATTCCTATAAATTTTTCGCTAACCAGTGGGACCAAACACTGGGATACACAAAGACTGCAGACCAACAGTCATATATTGAACTAACTTGTAAACGCTGACGGAGCGACCTTAACATATAATGCTTTACGACATACTGGCGCCAAACAGTCTGTTGGATTCACTTCGAGTTGCGCCAAAGACTCGAATCAAATACGAATACATCGAAGGGGCAGCGGCTGCAAACGTTGTCCTTTTTGCGTACTCAATCGGAGTTTTGAAGCACAGCGCAATCAGCGAAGGTATCGGTATGGGTACGAACGACCTGCGCTGTAACTGCGATCGGTGAGCGATAAATTAAGCAAGTATGACGTACCCGACCGGTCGATGCGCTACATACGTTAAAAATTGCGCTTATACGCAGCAATACGCAGGCTCGCGTCTAAATGGCACCAATGGTATGGGCGCAGAAAACGAAGTCCTAAAATTACAGTCGGGTAGCGGTAAAAATGCGATATATCGCAATGGGGCGTCTGACTGGCGTCTATTAGCGTTTTATTTTCGCTGATATGTCCGAAATCGCGAAAAAGGACGACTAAAAGTAAATGGGATAAGTAATTTAAATAAGTTTTGCCAAATCACTTAACAAAACCGGTTACTCAATCGGTATATAGATGACTGGCGTAATTGAACGCCACAAAAATATTTTTCGACTATTTTTGCGATTTGGTTGTTTTTTTTCCACTTGAGCGCTCTTTATTATGAACACCGAAAAATAATCGACCGTAACGGATCATGTCGCAGGTTGCCGTAGGATGGTCGGCAGGGGTCGAGGATAGCGGAGGGAGACGGTGGGGCGAAAGGGGCGCAGATAGATGTATGGGCGATATAGAGATATATAGGATTGCGATGAACATACGCGTAGCGCCGATAGGCGGTACTAGCCATTCTCTTTTTATGCGCAAAAAGTAGGTAGGTATTAATAAAGATGTTTTTATTAGTGCTTCCCTACTTTTATAGATTTTTTATTAATTCGCTACAGGCGTAAGTATAAGAGATAGCGATTGTCACCTACTGGTGCCCCTCGCGACTATGTATCCGTCGACCATATATCCATTGTTCCCAATCAATATCGATAGAAGTGAAGCTTGGTCCGCATGATCCGACTGATTCGTTTTTTCGATTCCAAACACTGTCCTATATCTTGTATAAAGCATCATTAATCAAAATACTTACTAGTACGAGTTAAATGTGAGTATAGATTTTGGGTGTTTTGGAAAAAATATTTATTGTAAAAATCGTTGGTGTGTAAGGGTTAAATTGGATTACGGTACTACATGTAGTGTATCGGCAGGTTTAAAGACGTCTAAAACGTCTATATATAGAGCGGAAAGCAGTTGTAAATAGTCTAAAGATTGAGGTGGTTAACCCTATAAAATTTTTGATATTAAATATTACATCTCTGTAATAAAGCCGTATTTTCCTTAAAACCTTGTACGTAGGGGTGAGGGGTAAAAACCTCAACTTCCATTTGCGAGTTACCTCCACACATAGAACACTTCGTTCATAGGGGAGCTAGTACGATTCAACTGGCTTCCTTATGAATACTTTCGACCAACTGGCAAAGAATCAGACATAGAAGATTACACAGAAAGGACTGACTGAGCGTGACCACACGTATTCTCGAACTCAGACTGGCCGCCGGAGTATCCCAACGACAGGCAGCGAAACTGACCGGAGTATCACGATATTTAATCTCAAAGTTAGAGACGGATCCTGGATTTGCACCGAGATTCGCAATAGATAAGCGAGAAATCGAAATATTTTTAGAAGAAATGCTGGAAGCTAAGCGCAAACAGATTAAGCGATACGATCAAAAACATACGACGGAGGATTGCGAATGACATTCGACATCGAACTATTTGAGCAGATTGCGCAGGATATTGTGAAGCGTACCGAAGAAAAAACACTTGGATTCCATGAGCGCGTGGAACAAATCGAGGAATTATGCGAAATGCTCTACGAACTTGATTTCCGACAGCGAAACTCTTCTAAAGTAAAGACGATTTTAGGGTTGCTAAGCGATTCTTTATTACATGAAACGCTCAAGGATCCAACGCCGTACAAGTCCAAAAACACAGAGTACCCAATCCACTCTGATCGTCAGCTCCGAATGCGAACATTCAAAAATACCGGAATTGATAACACGTTGCTAACCTACGACAGTAAGGGTAAGAATCGAGCTTTACCATTACGACGTCTTCGAACCTTCTACGAAATCGACATCATCGAAGCTGGAACTATCGCCCGTAATCAGGAAAGAAAAGATAAATACGATGCTTTCGTAGCCGGAAAAGAAGTTCCATTGCTATTAAAAATTGATATTAAAAAGGAGTGCTCGGATGCAGAAACACACACCTACAATCTATCGTCGAGCCAGTAACGTACTCGATTTTACCGCCGAGAAGCTAACCTCAAACGTCGTCGAGGTACTTCAGGATGGCGGCATGAGCGTGACTGAGAAGGAGTTACAAACCTTCCAGCTACTTTCGAGTTTGTTACTGGACCGTCGAAATCAAAGCAACGTACTCGCAGTACCGGCGCAGACGGGCTTCGGGAAAAGCCTTCTAATGCTTGAGTACGCAAAAATGGTCGCACAGTCCCGAATGGACGCGATAGTCGTCGTATTGCCATATATTGAGTCAGTAACGAACTTCTACGAAGCCTGCGAAATGATCGCGCCTGGCTCTGCGGTAGCCATTCGGAATCTTGAGATGTCAAAAAGTACGATCGCATACGAGGAACAGTTCGATCGCGCGGCGACTGCACCAGTTGTCCTCATGACCTCGCAGATGTTCACGAAATTGCTCGAGAATAAGCGTTACGAAACACATATTAATCGCTTTCGAGGTATTGCGCCGGAGGTCGATCGTATTCGACATGTACTCGTAGACGAAACGATTGATTTGTTGCGGGTGAATCGTGTTTCAGAGAGTCAGATTAGCGAGTTACTACGTTCGCTACACTCTGCGATTTATCACGAACGGCAACGTAAGACTTCCTCATATGCTACGAAGTCATTTGAGGCGTTCAATGGAAAGGTGCAACAGCTAATTGCTCGAGTAGATGCGGTACAGAGACAGGTTGGCGTAATTGAGCGTGTTGACGCGATTGATTCAAGCTATACCCTCGCCAAAAATATCATCGATACGGTTCGGACTCGATTTGGTTCAGAAAGCGAAGCGAAGTTACACGCAATCGAACACATCATTAGAACCGGTTGCCGCGTCGAATTTGGTGGTCGGAAAGACGAAGACGGCGATTTCTTACTAGATAAGAGAAACGATCACCAGTATGAGCACGTTCTAATTTCACATGAATCCATTGCGGACTCGCTCGCTGGGATGATGATTACAATCTTCGATGCGACCAGTGCCGTTGACTACACCTACGGTTTGCTGCCCGATATTGAATTCGTACAGCTTCCGCAAGTGTTCGATTACAGCAACCTTACTGTAGTAATTTGCGGTTCGAATACGGCAAGTAGAAACTGGGCTTTGAAGAAGGACAGCGTTCAAAAATTACGTTTGTTCGTGACTGGCGAGCTTGTTCAGAACCATGAAAAAATCTTGCTCACGACGTTCAAAGGTAAAGCAGCAGACTTGCTACAGGAAGCTATCGGAGATATTCCGCAAGTTTCTTATGTGACAAACGCTTCCGGGCGCGGCTCAAATGCTTTTCAGGATCATGACGCTGTATTGCACAACGGCACCGCTATCGGATCAGCCGGAATACAGGTTTCTCACGGAGATCAGTATCATAGCGATATTGATGGCACTTACGAGCTGACTCGCAGTACGGGATTGGCATACTGTGACCCCCGAGTTCAAAGCCTCGTAGACAATCAGATTGGCGTAAAGACAGCGCAGCTTATCGGACGATTGCGGGCAGGACGGCGTACCGATGAATTAACGGTCTACTCGTTGTTCCTACCCGAGGAATCTATCGACTTAATCAAAGCAACGCATCCGGGCGTCAATATTCGTTATGAACCGTTTTTATCCGGTGAATATACGCAAAGAATCGCTGACCTTGAGAGTCTCCTACGCGACTATTCAGGAGAAATCATCCGTAAGAAGCAGATTGCAGAGGCATTAGAAGTAAGAACCGACTCATTAAGCACGATTCTAAAAAAGAATCCGTCTGCTAAGCGTGCTATTAATGTCGCTGGATTTGAAAAGCTGAACGGACAATCATTCAAACGAAAATCAAAGTAAAGAGAGTGGACGTACATTGACAACTAAATTGTATAAGCGAAAACGAAACACAAAGCTAAAAGCGTACCGTCGAACACTTAACGGGCGATTAGGACGTGCTGCTGAAAGAGCAAACAAATTAGCGGCAGATCATAGTCTCAAGGGACGTGTAACAACGGCTGAACTTAAGGCGATGTATGACGAGCAAGGTGGCCTGTGTTTGCTGACTGGCCGCAGCCTAACATGCGATCGTCCTAATTCATCAAGCCACATGTCATTAGACCACCTAGTGGGGATAAATTGCATCTCGGGTGTTGCGAATGGTACGAGCAGTAACATGTGTCTTGTCCGGTTGCCCGTTAATAAGGCGAAAGGCAACCGACCTCTGTGCGAGCTATTTAACGAAACGAAGCCCGTTCTTACGGAGTATATGGTTCAGGTTTTATCAGAAGAACGCCAAAAAGAGATTATCGATATTCAGTATCAGCAACTAAAAAATCTTGGAAGGGATGTGACTGCCGGTGAATTCTCATTAGTTAAGAATTACCGCAAAAAACGAAGTAACCGCCGTAAAAACACTAAATGAAAAGGAAGTGGCCACGATGCCAAACGAATCTAAAATCTTGAGCTATAAATTACCGGAAGCACCCGAACCGGTCCAAAAACCGGCGTCAGTATACATCGACGAAGAAACGAATCAATTCCGTTTCGAACCGTTTGACGAAATCGACCGCAAGACAGCGGAGTTCCACGCTAAAGCCGCTGATCTTCAGCAACAGGTCGAAGAAGCCCGCAATCAAACGGAGCAAGCGCAAGCTGATTATCAAGCGCTTGTTGCGAAGAACTTGCTCGGCGAAGTTTCCGACACTGATTTAATGAGCGCACGACAAGCGCTGAAAGAGCAGGAACGCTTGTTATCCGACAAGGAAGCGATGGTCGACGGCTTGATTTCGAGCCTGGCGCCTTCTTACGATAAGGCGGCGCTTCATGCGCAGTACCACGCAGAATATGTCGCATACGTTCGTTATTTAAACGATCAAGCGCTGTTTGAATTGTTGCAGGCGCGACAGGATTACGTGAGTAAAATCGAAAAGACTTTCGACGAATTGGCACGGTCGATTGACGTTCGTAAGGATTCGAAGCGTTTTATCGCTGATCTTCGAACAGATGCCGGTAACCATGTCATTCAGTCACCAGTGCCATCGTCGATGCAATTGGATTTAACGCAAGCTGAACTCGATTCAATTAACGGGCATGATGCCCTATACAAACACGAAGGATAAAAAAACGAGAAAAGGACGTGGCCGCATGGCTAATGAAAAACTTTCAGAGCTATATAAGGTAAACGACATTGAATTGAAAGAAGTGGTAAAACCGGACTCGGTAACTTTCGAGAATGGACGCTATCATTTTAAATCATTAGATAACTATTTTGAGTCTAAGTCGGGGTTCCAAGAATTTGCGCAGTCTATCAGCGATAAAGTTGCAGAAGCTAAGATCGCGGCAGATATTGCAAAAGCACGACATCAAGAGACAGTTGCAAAGAACATGATGGGAAATGCCACAAAACAAGATATAGATAAATCCCGTAGTGATGCAGATCGTCTCGAATTGATTGCGAAAGAAATGAAAGATTCGGAACTAAGTGCTCTACATGCTTATTATCAAGAAAATGATCCGCGAAAAATGGTTGAGGAATATAAGAAAGATGTTGTTCCTTATTTTCAATACAAATTGTCAGTCAAAGAGATTGCAATGGCAAAAGCACGAAAGGCATATCTAGAATCGGTTGAAGCATTCTTTGATGAGATGCAAGCTTCACATGGCATATTGGCTGACATTAAAGATATTCGTCGTGGAGTCGGCGGAATTTACTCACCAGGTAAATTAACGCACGCTACTCCTAAAATTATCGAAGCAGGAGCAGGTATTCCCTTCCCGTACGAATTACTTCCTAAGGAATCACAGTTAATCGAATCACTAAATCATCGTTTTAACGAGCAAACAGGATGACGAAACTATTAGAAAAAGCAACTGGGGTGGCGCTTAACCGCGCTGCCCGAGTATTTGAGGAAATCGAAGCTACTGAAAAGCGCGTTGATGTTCTTTATGTAGACTCGTTCACTCGATACCACGATCGTCTCAGTCATAAGCGGGCTGGTACGTTATCCGGAATCCCGAAATACGACGACAAGGTCGCAAGAGACGTATTTGTCGAAGAACTAGCGGTGCTAACGCTTAAATGGCGCATCGTCATCGGTGATAAGGCGGTTCGGGCGATAAATGCGGCTACCCTGGCACTGAATGTTGCGCAATGGCTCGGAACTAGCGCACAGAAACGAGAAGCACTCGATTTGATGTCGCAGATACGTCCTTATGTAAACACGTACTACCCGAAAGCGATCGAGACGCTTGTAAACCGTGAAGGCGCGGGTGTAGGGAACCATGCGGTATTGATCGAGGAAAAAATCATTAAGTGGCAGAAAGAGCGCTGGTTCGGCGAGGGTAGATACAACCTGCGCGAAGATGTAAATCAAGACATTCTAAATGAGGTGTTCGAATGAACTATACACGAGAGCTAATGACTATTGAAAGAAAGACTGCTGATTTGTTAGCGACAGAAGCTGAAGTTACATGGCAGGACGTAGATGATGCACTCTACTTCGCTATGCAAATGAAGCGTACACAAGCGAAGACACAATATCAAAAACTCAAGAGACTATACGAATTTCAGCAATTAGAGCTCCAAGACCGAACTCCAACCCCTGTCGAGGAACGCGTAACTGCGGAACAGGTCGAGGAAGCACGTCAAGAAGCGATTTCAAACCCTTCAATCAAAACTCGAGCAGCTTGGTCTAGTTTGAAACGCGCGTTCTCCTACCAAGAGGATCGAGACGCTGAACTGATCGAAATTAAACGGCAGGATAAGCAAGACCTTAAAGAGTGGCAGCAAGAACAGCGAGCTGAAGCAAAGCATCAGAAACTAACTGAGCAAGCCCAGGCTGCATATAAGAAGCAACTAGAATCTAATAACGCTGCTTTCGATGCAATTAACAAGTAATAGGAACGGGGCGCCTTCGGGCGTCTTAATTATTGTGAAGGGGATATGGAATGACGAAAGTAAAGTATGTCTATGATACCGATACACTCGATCAGTCTCGCACATCTTCGATAAAGCTTCGCTACTATGACGGTTCGTACGTCACCGATTTTACTTCAATGTCTACCGGTTTTCAGTGGTCCGGCAACAAGAACGATGCTTTCCGCTGCCTTGCGATTGACCTATTAATGGGCGCAGATGTGGAACAAATAGATTTCGTACCTGCAATAGGGCGTCAAGTTCGTCTCTATTCCGGTAGTATCGAGCTATTCCGCGGTGTGGTGACCGAAATTCAGCGGACGGGTGACGGGAAAGCTAGTATTACCGTATATGACGAGCTGTGGTACGCAACGAAAAATACGATTGATTATATAGTGACGGGCGGCATGACAGCGAGCCAAGCGATTAAGGCGATCTGCAAGAAATATGGGTTGGCTTACGGGTCTATTGCAGACACGAAATATAAGTTCGGAAGAAAACGGTTCTTCAAGCGATCAATCGCAGAGATTTTTGATACGTTGTTGTGGGAGGTCTATGAGTCGACAGGTCGTAAGTATATGCTCGAGGTACGCGGCGGCAAAATCGTGCTTGCACAGGTCATACCTCAAGCTCTACGATTCCGCGTGGAGCGTGGTCGCAACTTGAAAGGTATTACAACAACCGCTTCAATTGAGGGTATGGCTACGCAGGTATATGTAACCGGCGGAGAAGATGAGGAAAAGGGCTTGAAGGTGACACGCAAAGATGCGTCCGGAATCAAACGTTACGGCGTTCTGCAGTACGCAGAGCACCGCAGCAACATTCGTAAAGCTGGCGACTTGTATAAATACGCAGATCGAATGTTAGCGAGACACAAGCGTCCGACTCGTACTTTGACGGTGCAAGCCATCGGGAATTTTAGTGTCAAATGTGGTGATGTGGTGTACGTGAGTGACCGCGCGACTGGCGTTAAGGGAAGGTACTGGGTAACTGCTGATACACATACTATTAGCGGAACGGGTGTACATGTGATGGACCTTGACCTGGCAAAGACGTGGAATCTGGAGGTCTCAAACTACGAACCACCGAGCGAACCGTCCAATAACACAAGCACACCGACTGGTGACGACGCAGCTATAGGCACTAGGGCGCCATATAAATATTTAACGCAGTTCGTACGCAAGTACGAAACGTCTAACGCAGGTAGTACGTCAATCTACAACGATAGCAAATACGGTGGTTTATCCTACGGATTTTACCAAATGGCTAGTCGTGCAGGTACACCGCAAGATTTTGTGCGATGGCTCTCAAATCGTGATGACGAAATCTATGAACGGCTAAATGTGAAGCTCGGATCCGTATCACAGGTCAACGGAGCTTTTGCTAAGGAATGGTTAGCAGTTGCTCAACGATACAAGTCGCGATTTACTGAGTTGGAACATGCCTACGCTAAAGAGCACTACTATGATAAGGCGTACAGAGGTATCAAGGAGAGAATAGGCGTAAAAATTACCTCACGTAGCTGGGCGATGCAGGCAGCGTTACTCTCGACCGCGATCCAATTCGGTACAGGTTCGACAAGAAGCGCAAAAGGCGCCATTCCGATATTCAGTAATACGTATAAGAAAGGAATTTCGGACGAGGCGTGGCTACGCGCAATCTACGCAGATAAAACCCGACGCTTCCCCGTTACCAAAACGCGATTTACGAATGAATTAGCGGATGCACTGTTTATGTTAAATAAGCAACAAGCCGCAATCAGCCGCAGCAAGCCGGAGCCTAAGCCGTCAAATGTTTCTAAAACGGCAACTCGCGAGAAAATCGTTAAAATTGCGCGCAGTAAGAAAGGTCGCCTGAAATATAATCTTGCCGGTGGTAACCCGCTATTAAGCGGTAGCAACGTCGGCGACTGTAGTGATTTCGTTCAATACGTTTTCAAACAAGCAGGCGTTCCTGGTACAGTGCCGAACTATACACCGGCAATTTGGGGAAAATATACGAAAATCAACCGCAGTTCGGCGCGTCCAGGCGATTTGGTTCTATTTAGCGGAACCATTCCAGGTCGCTCGAAAGGTACACCGTCACACGTCGGTATCGTTTCCGGCGACGGTAAAATGGTCAACCTACAATCATACGGCTGCAAAGAAGAGTTCTATGGCAGTGGATATTGGGGAGACTACTTGCTCGGATTCGTCCGAGTATTAGATTAAAAAATAATTGGAGGAATGACGAATGCAAACAAACCAAAGCACTCGTAATCTTGGCGCCGACTTGCGCCGAGTCATTAAAAAATGCGGTGAGAATCGTGACGTATCGCTACTATACGGAACAGTCGTTGGGATGAATCCGATTGAGGTACTGCTCGACGGCACCACTGATCCTCTTCAAGCTGCGGACCTTAGGGTCTCGGTATCGCTTACGAATCAAACTGTAAAAGCGAAGTTCGGCGGTGTCGAGAGTGATTTAGTGATCGAACAGGGGCTAAAACGCGGAGAACGAGTTGCGGTGATTTCTGATACGGCACACGACCGTATGTATGTGATTGAACGAGTCGCTGACGGAGAGTAACGAAAAAGACGAAGGTTAGCGGTTAGTTGCGCCTACCTTCGTTTTATTTCAGATAACGTATTTTCGATATATCTAAAAATAGCGTATGCCTGCGAGGGTGTAGCGTGGTATACTTTTCGTAACATAAAAGGAATCACCGTTAATACGGGATTTAACGTTAAAATTACGATCTAGAACGGGTGCCAGCGTTGGTGTAACGCGGTTTTAGACTTCGGAAGGACTACGATGAACACATGGATTACGTTACGTCTTCATTGGTGGGGTCGTTTGTGCCATTCTTGCGTTCGCGATGACTTGGCGTTTACCAAAAGTTCGACCTGACGATCCACGATCGTAATGAAAGGGGCTGACTCAAAAGTCAATCTCTACAAAGAAAAGGGTGGCAGACTGATGATCTGCCACCCTTATTTCGTAAAAAAAGACTCGCCACACGCTACTCCTACAGGAAAAAGCGCACTTTTGCGCTGTCAGAGACAAACAAGACCCGCTTTTCTGCTCAAATGAAGCAGAAAACTGGCTTGTGTATCGCCTGAGGAAAGGGCGTGAAGCGGCGAGTCATTCTTTTTTTAGTCATCCTCTTCTTAATTAGGAGGATTGACTAGTGGCACTCTCACGCTGGGCGAGCTGCTCACGAATGTCACGTTCATTGCGTCGGAGGAACAATCCGATTCCGATCAACAGTAAAGCGGCACCGGTGATTTGAATCCATGTCAGCTTCTCATCGAACAGATAGTATCCGAAAATCATTCCCCAAACCGCTTCACCAAGGATCGTGATGCTGACGATACTGGCACTGACACGAGCGAGCGCCCAGTTGAATAAATTGTGACCGAGTAACGTTGGGAAGACGGCAAGAAGAATATACAGCCACCAGTCTTGTTGGAACGCAGCGACGAGATTCGTTGATTGAATCAATGATAACAAAAGCAAGACGAGCGACGCGACAGCGTAGACACCGAACGAATAGAGATTCGTCGAAACGCTTGTGCGGACGTGTTGACCGAGCAACCAGTAACCAGCGACTAAAATCGTTGCGAGCAAAGCAAGACCGTCCCCGATCAAGGCGCGCATGCCGACGGCGATATCTCCGTAAGCGACGAGACCGCCACCGAACAAGGCGACAGCAACGAACAGGAGTGCCTTGCGCGACGGGTGTTGTTTGAAAAACAATGCGTTACCGGCAAGGACAAAAATCGGACTCGCGGTCACGAAGAGCGTCGAGCTCGCAACTGTCGTATAATCAAGAGAGAGGAACCACAGCCAAAAATGCCCGGCGAGCAAAATGCCACTTAATAGCATATGCCGGATCGTCGACGAACTGAGTTGCAATAGTTCCTTCAATCGAATGAGTGGGAGCAACAACAAGGTCGAGAACAACATGCGGTAAAAGGCGACAGCCTCTATCGGGGTCTCCGCCCACTTGACGAAGATTGCCGATGTTGAAATAAAGAATAAAGCCATGAATAACGTAAAATAGGGCATGGGTACCTCCACATGTCTGAAGTAAGGAAATGAGGGTGAAGCGTGTGCAATTGATCATTGCTGAAAAACCAAAACAAGCGGAAAAACTGGCAGCTCCGTATCCGTCCGTGAAGCGGGACGGCTACATTGAAATCAAACCATGTGACCGGTTTCCGCAAGGAGCAAAACTCGCTTATGCGGTCGGGCACTTATGTGAACTGCAGGAGCCGGCGCATTATGACGCCAAATGGAAACGATGGAACTACGATCATCTGCCAATCATCCCGGAACGATTTGATTACCGACTGGCAAAAGGGAAGAGTAAACCATACCAGGTCATCAAGAAATTATTGAATGAGCGGACGACGACTTCCATCATTATAGCATCGGAT
This sequence comes from Exiguobacterium sp. ZWU0009, assembly GCF_000798935.2. Lineage (NCBI taxonomy): Bacteria > Bacillati > Bacillota > Bacilli > Caryophanales > Exiguobacterium > Exiguobacterium sp. ZWU0009. Next base: position 1,045,472 of record NZ_CP018057.1, read on the forward strand.
GCCGAGCGAGAGGGAGAGGCAATCGTCCGATTGATCTTACGTCTCGCAAACAACGCAAAGCCATTACAACGACTCTGGATTTCGAGTCTGACGCCTCAAGCGGTTGACCATGGGTTTGCGAACCTGCTCGATGGCAAAGAAACGGAGAACATTTTTCACGAGGCGATGAGTCGCGCTTGCGCCGATTGGCTGATCGGAATGAATGCGTCCCGTGCGTATACGACGTTACTGAAGAAGAAGGGCATCGCCGACGTCTTTTCTCTCGGACGGGTCCAGACACCGACGCTCGCACTGATCGTCGAACGGGAAAAACAGATCGAGAATTTCCGACCGGAGACGTACTACGAAGTCGAGGCGGATTTTACGCGATACAAAGGAAAATACATCAATGCAAAGAAACAGACGAAGCTGAGTGACCGGGAACAGGCACAAGCGATCGTGGATCGGACGAAAGGAACCGGAGTCGTCGCATCGATCGAGAAAAAGCGGCAGACGGAACGACCACCGTTTTGGTTCAGTTTGTCGCTCTTACAAACAGAAGCGAGCCGACGGTATGGTCTCGGTGCAAAAGAGACACTCGATATCGCGCAAAAACTCTATATCCGTGGTTGGATCAGTTATCCGCGAACGGACTCTTCCTTCGTGACAAAAGAGGAGGCGGGACAGTTCCCGGTCATTCTTGATCGGTTACTGAAGCAAGCGGAATATAGCCCGATCAAGGATGTCCTGACGAACAATCCAGCTAACGATAAACGTTACGTCAATCCGGCTAAGGTCAGCGATCACTATGCGATTATTCCAACAGAAGAAGCGGGTGCCGTCGCCAAGTTATCTGGTCGGGACGCGCAAGTCTATGACTTGATTGTCCGTCGATTCCTTGCCGCCTTTGCACCGGACGCTGTCTCGGAGAAGACAGAAATCGTAACGACACGCGAGATGGACCGCTTTTTGACACGTGGCAGTCGGACGATTGATCCGGGCTTTAAACAGGTCTTACAAATCGAGTCAAAGGAAGTCGAATTGCCAGCCGTCGAACAAGGACAAGAGATGCCAATCAAAGGCTGCCGTCTGCTCGAGAAACAAACGGAACCGCCGAAACGCTATACGGAAGGGACACTCATCCTCGGTATGAAAACAGCCGGTAAGTTGCTTGAAGACGATCTGCAAGCAATCATGAAGGAAGTCGAAGGACTCGGGACGGAAGCGACCCGTGCCGGGATCATCGATGGACTAAAACGACGGGAATACATCAAATTAGTCAAAAAAGAGATTCATCCTACACCAAAAGGGCGGATATTGATCGATGCCGTGACGGGGAGTATTCTTGCCTCGCCGGAGATGACAGCGAAGTGGGAGAGCCGTCTCGAGCAGATCGGCAAAGGGGAAGCATCTGCCGCCCAGTTCATCGAACAGGCGAAAAAGTTATCGGAGCATCTCGTCGTTGATGCCAAACAACGGATCGAACAACTCGCTGTTGATCCGACGCAAGTCAAGAGCAAGTCTCCGCGGGGTGCGACGAATCGTCCGGTCGGTCCGTGTCCACTGTGTCAATCCGCGGTGCTTGATCGTGGGAAGTTCTATGGCTGCAGCGGCTATCAGAAGAACAACTGTGGCTTTACGTTACCGAAAACGATCCTTGGTGCCAAATTGACACAAACGGAAGTCAAAAAAGTACTCGCAGGTCAAAAGACAAAGCCACTTGAGATGAAAAAAAATGCGCGCCAGTTCAAGGCGATGCTCTATCTCGAACGCGATCAATTAAAATTCGAATTCACGAAAGGGGAAGACTGATGCAATACGAACTGATTCAAAATCAATCATTTCGTCCTGTCTTTGAACGACTGTTACAGGAAGGACGCCGCTTGACGGTCTGGTTTCCGGATCATATCGAGGTACAGTCGGCAGAAGGACTGGTCGAAGAAGCAGAAGAACTGTTTGGTGTGACAGCGGAAGTGATCGATGATCCACAATCATTCGGCAAGCATATCCTGCTTCCGTACTTGACGGAAGTCGAGCACCGGGAAGATGGATTCATCCGCTACGAAGCTGAGCTGACGGAAGAGTTACGCCAACTCGTACGCGAATTGACGTTACCGATGCTGACGGAAGGCGACTTCGAAGTGTTGTATTCATATCAAATCGAGACGGAGACGGAACGCTTCTTCGTTGAAGACTGGTTCCAAGCTGACTTACAAAAACTACCTAACTAGGTGAAACTTTCTTGAAGAGGATGACGTAGGATAAGTGATCGTCATCATTCTATTCATTTGGAGGGTTCACTATGTTCACAGTAGCATTCATGGAAGGCGAACTGGGAGGCGACGGCTTCTTCTCGGGCATGCCGATTTTCATGGTCGGATTTTTTGTTCTCATCATCGGGTTCATTCTGTTTGGAGTCATCTCTGCAGCCTCAAAGGGAATTTCGACGAATTCATTGACGCAACAACTGCGCGAGCATGCGGCGCGTCTCGTCAGTCCGGATGAATCGGATGCACTGAATTACGTCGCTTACTTAGAAACGTTGACAAGTTTTCCAGTCGAAAAGACGAATCTCGAACCGTTTCGGATTGCGACTGGCATCTTAAGGCTCGTCCAAGGAACGGATCAAATTTCCGAAACGACGAAAAAACAAGTCGTCGCTCAGTACTTGCGGCTCGGTATTTTGGATGCGGATCATTTAGCGGACGAACAGCCGGTCCGGAGCCATAGCCACCACCATCATTAAAAAAGGGTCCTAAGGGGCTCTTTTTTTGTTGAAAACGGTTGAATCGTGACATCTAATTGTCATATACAACGATTTAGATTAAAGTTGTATGAAATTGAAATCTTTTTGAGCAGAATGCTGTGTATCGATTGAAAAAAGTTTACAATGAATGGACGGGAAAACCTTTATTGCTGGAGAAAGATAAAGGGAAAGGAGTTGAATTCCTTTAATGAAAACATGGCTGAATCGAACGATTGGACGGCAAATCATGTCTGCGTTTTATGTGATTTTTCTGACACTGCTGCTAACGACAGGTGGTGTCTACCTATATACGAAACAACAGGTGGATGAATCACGCCAAGAATTAAAGATGTTAAACGAACATCGGACACGGGCGACGGATTTATACGAATCATGGCAAAGTATGCAGTACGAGATGCGTGGCTTCGTCTTGCTTGGTGACGAAGAGATGTTAAAAGAAATCGAAGCAAAGAAAAATGACATCAATCAACAAACGACGTGGTTCGAGCGCAATGCACGTTTCAAAGAAGAACGGCAGTATGCAACGGACGCACGGGAACTCTATACAGCGTATACCCAACGCGTCATGCCGAGCCTCGTCAATTATGTCGCGGCGAAAAAAGACGGCAAAGTGACGGAACCGTTCTTGAAGATGCCGACGCTTGGAAAGGTCACGAAATCAAAACCACTCGATCCACAGCGGAAGTTTAACATCAAGACGAAGAGTGCGGCTGATATGAGTTCAAGTATCGTTGATATGGAGACGGTCTTTACGAAATATCGTAATTCCTTAAACGATCAAGAGATGGCGGCGCAAGAGCAGCTTGGTAAACAAGTCAACTCGTCGCAAATTCTCGGAGCAGTCAATATCGCAATCCTCTTATTGATCACTCTCGTTTTCGTCCGACCATTCGTCCGCCGCTTAACGCGTCAGTTGCGTCAGTTGAACCGGGAAAGTGGACGACTCGCTAAAGGTGAAGATGCGACGCCGATCGTCATCACGAATCGTCAAGATGAGATTGGTGAGTTGACGACGACGTTCAACCAGATGGCAGCCGCCATTTCCGGGCAAAAATATCAACTCGTCGCAAGTAACGATGAACTTCAAAGTCAACAGGAAGAATTAATTGCCCAGCAAGAAGAACTTCAATCGCAACAGGAAGAACTTGAAGAAGCGCTCGACATCACGTTACGCAACGAGACGCATTTGCGTTATCGCAATGAGTTGACCGAGACACTCGCTTCTCGTGAAACGTTGACGGCATATCCGGCAATCATCGAAAAATTGATCACGATTACCGATGCGGAGCTCGGAGCGATCGTCTTCCTAGAACAAGACCGCTATACGGATCTCGTCTCTTACGGGATGACGGCAGCTCAGGAGCACCAGTTATTACATGCTTCGACGTCATTACTCGAACGCACACGTCAAAACAAGCGTGCTGTCCGCTCGACGAAACAAGTCGCGAGTCATCATCCGCTCCCATATCCGTACGCGATGTACGAAATCGTCGTACCGGTGATGGACCCAGCAACGAACACGATGATTGCAAGCATTTATCTCGTCCGTTACCGGGATGCTTTCACGGAAGACCAGACAAATGAAATCTGGTCGTTCTCCCGTCAATTGGCACTCTCCTTGCTCCGGATGCGTGTCTTTGAAGAAGTCGAACGAGAACGGGAAAAGACGTCCAAACTTCTCCATTCGATTCGGGAAGCGGTCATCTATATCGAAGGAGAGACGATTTTTGCCAATAAACCATTGCTCGCTTTATTCCATCATCCGGCGCACGATCAAGTGGCGGAAGAAGGATTGATGACGCTCGACGTCAAAATCGAAGAGTTGGCAGTTCAAGTCGATCAACATGAGGCGTTCTTAACCTACATGGATCATGTCTGCAGTCAGGAAATTCCGACGGAGAGCTTGGCGTTGTCCTTGAACAAAGAGGAGCGATTCGTCACGTTATATGCAGAGGAAATCCATTACGGTGGTTGTTTCCGCGGCACGATGCTCGTCTTACGTGACGTGACGGCAGAGACAGCGATTGACCGGATGAAATCGGAATTCGTCTCGACTGTCTCGCATGAGTTACGGACTCCGCTTGCTTCGATATATGGCTATACGGAATTGATGCTTGCGCGCGACGTCCAGGAATCAAAACGTCAACGGTATCTCGAGACGATTCATGCGGAAACCGAACGGTTGACGAACCTCGTCAACGATTTCCTCGATGTTCAGCGGATGGAATCGAGTCAGCAACAATATGACTTCAAACCGCTTGATTTGACGAAAGTCATTCAGGAAACGGTCGAGTTCCATACGGCTTCGGCAAAAGATCACGAACTAGTTCTTGATTTTGAAGAAACGACGACTGATCGGATTCATGCCGACGAACAAAAAATGCGCCAGCTGTTCACGAACCTGATCAACAATGCGATCAAGTATTCACCGGATGGTGGTCAGATCACGATTACGATGCGTCAAGTCGAAGATCGTGTCCAGCTGAAGATCGAAGACGAAGGAATCGGTATTCCGCGTCACGCGCTACCGCAATTGTTCAGTAAGTTTTACCGAGTCGATAATTCGGATAGTCGAAAAATCGGCGGTACCGGTCTCGGTCTTGCGATTTGTCAGGAAATCGTTCGTTCACACGAAGGAATGATTCATGTCGAATCAACGGAAGGTGTCGGTTCCGCATTCATCGTCGAACTACCGATCGTCCAGTCCGTCATACCGGTCACGGAATCGGCAGATGAATGTTAATGTCAAAAGCGTTCTTTGATTTTTTCAATCAAAGGGCGTTTTTTTGTTGGTTTCCTCTGCAAAACGGGAACGGATTACTATCAAACAGAAAGGAAGTGAGGAGATGCGGCGAAGCAGATGGCCTTGTTAAGTCCGACGAGCACTCATGCTTTGGATCCTGATCGAAGCCAGTAGTTCGTTCATTCCAGCGTATGTGATTGAGCGCTTTTACTGGGAAGACCGCGGGATGAGCATTGCCGACGTCGTCATCGCAGAAATCGTTTTTGCTTGGGTCATGTTGATTGGTGAGGTCCCGTTCGGCTTGTTATCCGATCGGTGGGGTAGAAAGCCGTTCATTCTGGCTGGTTTCGTATGTGAGTGGTTATCGTTTACGGTGTTGCTTGAAGCTTACTCATTACCTGCCTTCCTCTTGGCGATGGTCCTTGCCGGCATCGGTGGCGCAGCACTTAGTGGAGCGCTTGAAGCCCACGTCTATGAAACATTGCGAATGCATAGGATAGAAGAGCGATTCGAGACGGTCTGGCGAGTGATTTCAATCGGTGGTTTATTGACATCAGGACTTGCGGCACTTGTCGGAAGTTACGCCGTGCGATCGGTAGACTTGATCTGGCACTATCACGTGTCCTGGTGGGTTTTGCTCGGAACAGTACTCCTGACGTTTTTCTTAAAGGAAGCATCGCGAGAACAAGACGGAGAGACGAGTTCATTAAAGACATTGCTATACGGTTTTTCGTTTCGACGCGTCTACGTCCGAATTCTTTGTCTTGTCTTGTTATACGGAGCGACAATTGATTTCGTCGATGAGTTTTGGCAACTCTATCTACGGGATCAAACGATACCGATGGTCCATTTCGGATTCGTTTTCGTGTTATTTCAAATCATGCAGGCAATCGGTACGTCATTATCTCAGTTCCGATCGCCCGTTGGATGGGCGATGATCTATATCGTGTGTCTTGCCGGATTGTCGGTTGCCTCTCCGCTCGTCAGTATCGGGTTACTCGGTCTGTTGTACTTGTGTTACGGATGGGCGGAGCCATATGTGACGACAATCATTCAAGAGGTAGCACCAGAAAACAGACGCGCAACGTTTGCGTCGCTGATCTCGGTCATTGAACGTTTAGCTGTGCTTGGAACCGGTACGCTGTTCGTCTTCGTCGAACGTGTCTTCTCGCTTCAGATGACCTATGCCGCGCTCGGTCTCGTCTCATTTATGTTGCTACTATTGTATGGTGTGACGCGAATGCGTCAGAACTGAATCAAAAAGAAGGACAAAGGTGCGGGTGACCTTTGTCCTTTTACGTAATGATTACGATACTTGTTGTTGTGTTGTGATCGAACGTTTTAATAACTGGCGAGCTGGTTGCCACATCAACAAGGAGAGGAAACCTGCAAGCGCATAGACGAGTTCGATCGCAAACAGATCAGCGAGCCAGCCGAACAATAAACTGCCGAGACAGAAACAGAGTGCATAAACGGTTTGTTGCACGCTGTAGACATACGGTAACCGTTCGAGTGGTGTCGTCGTTTGCAACAACGTATTCAGCTCAATTGCCCGGACTTGACTCGCAAACCCTTGGAACAGACAAGCGATCACGGCAAGTGTGACGACTGGAGCGAAGGCAAACAAGAAGGTCGCCCCAATCGATAAACCGATACTGCGATAAAGCAACGAACGTGTTCTGCGTCGACGTAACATCATGTAACTGCCGGCAATCATGCTCAGCAGATAGAAGGCGTTCAAGATACCCCACCAGCGTTCCGATAGCTGGAAATGTGTATCGATGTAGACGAGGAACAGAGCAGAAATCCAAGCCGTACTGACGAACGCATCGATTCCGACGAGATACGTGTTGGCTTTCGCGAAAGGATGCGTTCGCGTGTAGCGAATACTCGACCGGAAGGAGACGTCTTCCTCTTCCATCGAAGGGTCGGGTAGAGAGCGGACGCTTCGATAGAACAGATAGCTGATGAGACTGGCACCTAAAAACAGACCAGCCGAGACGGACAAGACGGAAAGAGGGGATAACAAGCTGACCAGGATGGCGCCGAGCGGCCACATGATGAGCTGAATCACTTGATTCGAACCTTGTACGAGACTGTTAGCTTTTTGGACATCCTGACACAGTCGAGGGATGAAGGCACTTTCGATCGGACGAGCAAATCCGTCGAAGAAAGCGATACACCCAACGAGTGCGAGGACGAGAGGCAGTGGTAGATCAAATCCCCAGATGACGCCTAAGAGGATCGTCTTGAGGAGTTGACTGCCGAACAACAAGGAGGCATGAGGAACACGTTGAGCGACTTGGGCGAATAAGAAGCCGCTTCCTGTCATGCCTGCTGTGACGAGAACGGGAAACAGGGCAGCGAGACTCGCTTGCCCTGTCGTTTGATAGATCATGGCGATCAGGGAGACGATATAGAGCGCATCTCCCGCATTCGCAATCCATTGACTGACCAATAAAAGCGTAAACCGGTTCATTCTGAATGACCTCCATATCGTACGTATTTAGTTAGGAGTGAGAATTCAGAATGACTTACATCGGACGCCCTCATTTCATGTTTTTTTCTAGTGTAAGAGGAAAAAAATGGATTGTCAATCAGAATCGTGACGGGAGTTCCGGGCAACGAGTGTAAAGGGATCGACCATCGATGTCGCGGCGGCTTCGTCTTGAGCACGAGATACCGATAGCTTGATTGGTTTTAGTTGCTGGCGGAAGCGGAAAGCCCGTTCGAGTCGACTCATGAATAGATTGCTGAAAAAGACAACCAGTGCTAGTCCAATCAATGGAACGAGGAACATATGATTGAGCCACGACGTCGCTGAAAACTGGTTGAAGTAATAACCGAACATCGAGGACCACTCAAAAATCGTTGGGGCAGTTCCGACATGTAAATTAACCGTTCCAGCGAAGAAAATTTTGAAAAGTGATAAGTGAACGAGTAACATCAACGTTTGAATGAACTGTTGCATAAAGACGATTGTCAACGTCGGAATAAGGTGTGGCCAAATATGGCGTCTGAAACGATGCCATGGACTGCCACCGAGCGTCTGAGCGACAATCATGAATTCTTGACTAAGCAACTGACGGGTCTCAGCAATCAGATAAAGCGATAAAGAGGGGAGACCAAGCAAAATCAAGACGATTAATTCGAACGATACACGGTCGAACAACGGTGGGATAGCAGTCGAATCAAAGAACGTAAGTGATGGAAGCAAAATGAGTAACGCGACAAGAGAGAGCGGTAAAACTAAAAATCCATCAAGAATAAGTTTTAAGTATCGATTGACGCGAGCACTTCTAAAAGCTAGCGGAATCGCAATCACTAGCGAAAGAAACATTCGACCGAGCGCAACAATCATACAAATACCGGCTGTCCATTTAAATCCTTCAATCATCAATTGAAAGAGGTCATTGCCAGAGCGGTCTGTACCGAGCCATTGATCACTTGACGGTTTTAGTGGTGACGTCGCAAGGAACGTGCCGTCTTCAGCATACCAGTTCGAAATTTGATCGACTTGACCATCACGGAAGATTGTATTTCCAAAACTAAGCAGCAGTAAACCAGCGAGTAAAACTAAACATAGCCAGAAGATAGGATCTCGCATCAAAGTACGACGCATCAAATGCCCCCTTTCCAGGCGTTCGGAATTAGCCATTCTGCCAGTAAATCAATGATAAAGATCGGCAGATAGATTAAGAACAAGATGACCATCAAAATCGGCATTTGTCCATTATAAAAGACGAACCGGAACATACCTTGGACTTCGAATGTGTATTCAATGATTACGAGACTCGATAAGACCGTAATGATATTCGCTCGGAAAAACAGATAAAACCGATAGATCATTGTCGGAATCAAGTGTTTCCAGAAAAGAGCGGCAGGACGAATCCCTTTAGCCCGTGCAAGTTCAAGGAAAGGAGCAGCTTCCTGTTCGAGTACTTGCGTCGTCAACCATTTGATGAAGAAGAATAGTGTTGTCAACGTTAGGGTAAGAATCGGTAAAAAACGAATGTACTCAGCATAGGATCCCGCAATTTCGATTTTGTCATACCCGGTCGTTTTAAACAGATAAAGGACAAGGAATTGTGAAAGAATGATCCAGAACAGATCCGGAACCATCTCAAGCGTCCGTGTCGTCTGTTTCAGCATCATGCGTGTTTTGCGGCCACTCCGATAAAACAAATAAGCATAAAAAATCGCACACACAGCGGAGACCAGCATAGCTGTCGTAAAGATGATTAACGTCTCTTTAATAAAGGGACTGATGGTAGGAAGCAATAAGAACTCCTTTTGAGCGGTTACGTTAAAATAGGTAATCTCATCAAGTTTCGTTAATTGAGCAAATTGTTGCTTCAGACCTTCCCAGTAGCTTGCTGGGTTGAATTTCATTTGCGCAACGAGCGCCGGAAGGGCGCTGATCGCAATCAAGACAAAAAAAGCCACGATGAGCTGAATTGATTTTCGGGCGATAAAAAACATGAAGGGAAAAACTCCTTTCTTTGGATCCTCAACCGATAGCGAGGATCCGGTCATTGCCAATTTGGATCAACTGACTGTTCATATGTTTCCGGCGCAGTACGTAGCGTTCGAACTGTTGCGTTGCGATGAACGAATCACGCGTCGAGACCGTCGAGAGCGTCATCAGGACATGTTTTAATTGTGGTTGTCCTTCTTGTAATGAGAGATGCGTCATTCGGTTCGCTCCGTCGAGTCGATTGAGGAATAGTTCGATCTTACAGCCTTCTTTGATTAATTCACTGATCAGGAATGCGGCTTGTTCAATGAACGTCTCAAATTGTTGATGGAGACCGTAACCGCTCGGGGCTGATAAATTCAAGGCAATCGTAAACGTATCCTGATTGCTCGTTTCGAACACTTTCGCCTGCAGGCGACCGGTCTTCGCCGTCGCATACCAATCGATTTCTTTTGACGGTTCCGCCGTATAGGGTTTTGCACCAAGTTGAACGAGTTTGTTCTTGAGCGGTGAGTAGCGGTCTGGTCGATCACCGATCCGTAAACGTTGTAAAAGAAGCGGCGTCGCTTGCGCTGTCAAGGACGGTAAAACCGTAAATGAAGGATACGTATCGAACGTAAAGAGATAGACGCCCATCTTCCAAGGCAAGCGAATCGTCAAGATGATCTCATCGAACTCGGCCGGTCCACGGCGAACCGTCTGAATCGGAATCGTCACCGCGTCTTCAGAGTCAATCACTGCATGAAATGTTGCCGGGTGTAGTGGGTCCATCTCCGGGAAGATGACTCCGCCATCTGTGTGCAAACGAAGTGTCGCTTCGAGCCCAAGCTGATTCAAGGCTTCGACGCCGAAGACTTGTAAGTGGAGCGACGTCTGTTCTTGATTGAACATCAGGGATTCATAATGTTTCCATTCGATTGCGACGTCCCGTTGGAGCTGCTTTTCTGTTCGCCCGACGACGAAATGAATCGTCGCCAAAGCTGCGAACAGGAAACCGAGGACGGAAAGACGCGGAATGAAGAGGAAGATGAACGTCATCGTGACGTACAGTGGAAAAAGTCGGCGTTCAAGCCAAAACGGGACGGAATGTTCAATCTGCATGATTCGTCACCCCATCTCGACCGGAACCGGCACGTCGCCCAGAATATGCGTCAAGACAGCCGCTTTCGTCGTCTTGATTCCACCTTCAAGTGTCAGTGTCAGGCGGTGGGACAGGACATGTTTTGCAAGATATTTGATATCTTCCGGGATGATGAAGTCGCGTTGATTCAAGAACGCGTAGCTTTGCGAGGCGCGAAGCAACGCAATCGCTCCACGCGGACTGACGCCGACTTCAATGAGTTCATGGTTTCGTGTCGCTTGGACGATATGGAGCAAGTAATCGAGCACGTCTTGCGATGCATGGACGCGGCGTGCCTCTTCCTGCCAGGAAATCAAGTCACCGCCTGACGCGATGCCGACAGCTGACCGACGGACGTTCGTCAGAATCTCAGACAATAACCGGCGTTCGTTCTCAAAATCCGGATAACCGACTTCGATTGCGACCATGAATCGGTCGAGTTGGGCGTCCGGTAGTGGGAACGTTCCTGCCGATTCAATCGGGTTTTGTGTCGCAATGACGAAGAATGGGGCCGGCATCTGATAGGTCGTTCCACCGATCGAGACCTGACGTTCTTCCATCGCTTCGAGCAGTGCCGATTGTGTCCGCGGAACAGCGCGGTTGATCTCATCAATCAAGACGACGTTCGCGAATAATGGACCGCGTTTATTCTCGAACTCCTGCGTCTTTAAGTTGAAGAAGTCTGAACCGATGACGTCTGACGGGAGAAGGTCCGCCGTGAACTGGATCCGCGAGAAGGCACTCTCAAAGCTCTGAGCGAGTGCCTTGGCAAGCATCGTTTTCCCTGTTCCCGGTACATCTTCAAGGAGGATGTGTCCTTCAGCGATGAGTGCCGTCAGACAGAGATCGATGACGTCCGGTTTACCGAGATAGATCGAATTGAGTTGGTCTTTTAATTGTTGTAGTTTCATAGGAAATCCCTCCAAGGTTAAATGGTTGAGTAGCGTGCTAATTGTTGTTCAAAGCGCAGAATCTCATCGTCCGTGACGATCGTTTCTGACACGTCACCGTAGCGGATATCCCGATATAACTGAAAGTCGACAGGGGCCTCAATCCGACGTAACCAGTCTTCAAGCGTCTCGTTCGGACGACGTTGCTGACTGCGTGGTAAGTGTTGCTCAAAGCGGATGACGAGATTACGGACACGTGAAGATGAATATGATGCATACAGATAAGGCGATTTTCTTAAAGAAGCAGGACGAAAGATCGATTGAGCTAGTGGAACGTCATCGGTCAACTCTCCTTTAGGACTGCTCCGTTTTTTCACGCGACGCGATTGAACGAGTTTCCAGACCATGAAACTAAACAAGCTGATTAAAATGACATATTGTAGATAAGAAAGAGGGGAGTCAGAGGCATCCGCTTTAAGGGATTTCCAAAGCTCCTTTGGACCAGGTATTCGTGCGATTGGACTAAATGGCATCTTGTCTCTTGTTTTAACATGAGAGTGACCAGGATCAGTTTTACGATCAATGTCTCCATCTACGTATCGCCAGTCTGATGGATTTTTAACAGGACCCGGCATGATGTAATGCGTATAGACGTATGTTGTGACGGTTTGAAACAAGAACAGACCAATCAAAATGACACCAAGCGACATGATGAAGCGTTGCCGTAACACAAGCGATTCTCCTTCCTGTATTTAAGGAAAAAATATCCATATGTACTTAGGAAGATTTTAGCATACACGCTTAACAAATAAAAACAATTTTCTGAAAATAAAGACGATGTGAGACGATTCATTTTCAAGTGGTGAGGGTATGATGGAATCAGTGGTTCTTGAAAGAGAAAGGGTGTTTTGTATGAAATTGATTATTTTTGGAGCGACGGGTCAAACGGGGCAAGAACTGGTCAAGCAAGCGATCGATCACGGGCATGAGGTCACAGCGTTCGTCCGTAGTCCGGAAAAACTGACACTACATGATGAACGGTTACATGTCGTTAAAGGCGACGTGCTCGATCAAGAAGCGGTGACGGCTGCTGTTGCCGGACAAGAGGCTGTCCTGACGGCTCTTGGCACAGAGAGTCTTGCATACAGTGGCTTTTTAGAACGGAGTCTCGTCCGGATCGTGACAGCGATGAAAAAACAGGGGGTAGACCGGATCGGTTATGTTGCGTCTGCCGGTGTTGATGATGAATTACCGGGTGTACAAGGGATGCTCGCTCAGCGGATTCTGAAAAATCCACTAAAGGATCACCGTCAAGCGATCGCGCTTTTGCAACAAGCGGATTTGAACTACACGGTAGCCCGACCACTCCGTTTACTGAACGGTCCGTTAACGGGACTCTATCGTCAAGCAGATACAGGTGTACCGGAAGACGCAAAACAGATCAATCGCGCAGATGTGGCGCATTTTCTCTTACAGGCAATCGAGACAGAGGATCATATTAAATCGAGTGTCGGTTTAGCAGAATGAAGAAAAAAGGATTCTCCCATATATGGAAGAGTCCTTTTTGATTGCTTATTGTTGACGATAGACGGAGACCGAACCACCGTTAACGAAGAATTGACCGTAGCCATCTTGGTTGATCGTAACCGACTTCGTGTTGTTACCGGTGATGTCTGTCCAAACTTCTCCTTTGTTCTGAAGACCGACGTACATCCACTTGCTACCGCCAGGACCATCTGAAAGGATTGTCGCAAGACCGGATTTCGCTCGGTCTGAGACGCCTTCACGTGTCCAACCGATGATATCTTGGTTATCGAGGTAATCATTTTGTTTACCGAACGCGAAGTCCTTCCGTGCTTTGAGTAACGGATCAATCTTCGAAGCGAGTGCTGGAATTTCGCGATTCGACGTGCCCTTTGTACCATAGTAGTCACCATAAAAGACCGACGGATAACCTTGTTCACGTGTCAGGATCATCGCGTAAGCAAGAGGTTTGAACCATGACTGAACCGTTGATTCAAGCGATTGTCCAGGTTGCGAATCATGGTTCTCAACGAGTGTGACGGCCTGGACTGGATTACTCTTAACGAGAGTACCGTCAAAGATCGTCCGCATGTCGTAATACCCGCCGCCTTTACTTGCCTGTTCGAACTTATAATGAAGCGGTGCATCAAAGACGGATTGTTGATAATTCGTTCGGCTTAAGTAGTTTTGCAACGTGCCGAGATCGTTCTGCCAATACTCTGCGACTGTGAACAATGGTTTACCCGTCGTCTGACGAACGTTTGCGAGCCAGTCCGCTAAGTAACCGTGTTTGATATGCTTGACGGCATCGAGACGGAACCCATCAAGACCAAGTTCGTTGACGTACCATTTTCCCCAGTTCTTCATTTCTTGCTGGACTTCTGGATGATCGAAGTCGAGATCCGCATACATCAAGTAATCATAGTTGCCATTTTCAGTTGAGACATCCGTATCCCACGCTTTACCGGTACCGCGGAACTTGTAGATGGCGCTTTTTGAACGCGATTGATCCCAGTCCGTGCCGTCGAAATGGTACCATTTCCATTTGAAGTTTGAGTATAGGTTATTTCGTGCTGCAAAATTGAATCCCGTCCATGCCTGGATTTGATAATCGCCCGAGATTTCTTGATTACGGTTACCCGGATTGATTTCGACTGCCGTGACGGCTTCCGTGAAATCGGCGCCACCTTTATGATTCATGACGACATCGCCATAGACATCGATTCCAGCGGTATGCAATTGTCCGATTGCCGTTTTTAATTGCGCCTTTGTGCCGTATTTCGTACGGACCGTTCCTTTTTGGTTGAACTCACCTAAATCGTACAAATCGTAGGCACCGTACCCGACATCATTTTGCGAGGTACCTTTGTAAGCAGGGGGAATCCAGACCGATGTGATCCCGAGCTGATCGAGCTTTGTTGCGTCACTCCCGAGACGGTTCCAGTGGTTACCGTCATTTGGCACATACCATTCGAAATACTGCATCATCGTTCCGTTGTCTGCCGTTGCGCCGACTGCAATCGGTTGCGCAAGTGGCGCTAAAAAAGCAGCAGATGCGACGGTTGCTAAAATCCATCTTTTTTGTTTCACGTAAAGACCTCCTCATGATTTGTGAAAGCGCTTGCATTATTTATTATAGGGAAGCTTTAGACAGGAGGAATATCGTCCCGGATTCTTATTTGTAAGTCTCTTTTGTTCGTGACTTTTGACCCTAGAATATTTCTTCTGAAGAACTATTTTGATGGGATTGACGTCATGAATGAAAAAAATCAGGACCATCTAACCGTTGCCTTTCAATGAATATTCTGAACGACGACTCATCTTCAAAAAAGCAGGTCTATCGTCCATCTTCCACCAGGAATGGATTCGGTGTGAAAATGAGCGTGTAACATCCGCTTTCATACATACTATTTAAGGGGGAACACACATGAACTGGAAGTCAAAGGTCACAGGTGCGCTTGCTGCAACACTTGCGCTCGGGTCAATCGTCTTTACACCGGTCACAGCAAAAACAGTTGATCCAAAACAAGTTTCAGCTGGTCCGCAGATGGTTACGTCACAATCGACGATCGATGCGTACTATTTACCAGCAGCGGGGAAGACAGGGGCAGCGTTGAAGGCATCGCTGCACGATATCATCGACAACCATACACAAGTGTCATACGACACGGTATGGACAGCACTGAAAGAAACGGATCAAGATCCAAACAATGCGAATAACGTCATCGAGTTATACACGGGGAAATCGATTTCAAAGAGCAGTAACGGTGGGAATGTCGGTCAGTGGAATCGTGAACATGTCTGGGCCAAGTCACACGGTGACTTTGGTACGACGAACGGTCCTGGAACAGACTTGCATCACTTGCGTCCGGAAGATGTCGTCGTCAACAGCGCACGTGGGAATCTAGATTTCGATAATGGCGGTACGAAGTACAGTGGATGTGATTGCTACCGCGATAGCGATTCGTGGGAACCACCAAACCGTGTCAAAGGTGATATCGCGCGGATGATCTTCTACATGGCGGTTCGTTATGAAGGTGGCGGAGAAATCGATCTCGAAGCCTCAGAAAACGTCAATAATGGTTCGAACCCGTTACACGGCAAATTGTCGACGCTGAAAGCATGGAATAAGCTTGACCCAGTCGATAGCTTCGAGAAACGTCGCAACGATGTCATCTTCGAGAAGTGGCAAAAAAACCGGAATCCGTTCATCGATCATCCGGAATACGTAACATCAATTTGGGGAAATTGATGACGAGTCAATCAATAGGAAAATGCGATGTTCTCAAGAGAAGAGAAGATCGCATTTTTTATGCTGTGAAGCACCACGGTCTTGAAACTTTTTGAAGAATCATGCGTAGTGCTTACCGTAAGCCATTTTTTAGTAGAAAGGTCGTACGGTATGATCAAACGCACGTTTAACAAACGAAACATCAAATGGATGGTTGGTGGGGGGCTCGTCGCTTGTGTCGCCTTCTGGTACAGTGTCGGTATTTTCGTCAATAAAGGGGAGCGACCACTCGCTGATGGGACGTCACCGTATGTCATTGTCCTCGGTGCGGGTGTCAAAGGAGAAAAACCTTCGCAAATCCTACATAATCGGATTCAGGCAGCTGCTGCATATGGGAAACAACATTCAGAAGTCCGCTTCATCTTAAGTGGTGGACAAGGTCAGGATGAAGATATTTCAGAAGCAGAAGCGATGCGACGCGGAATGATGGCGTCCGGGATTGCTGAAGAGCGATTGATCCTTGAAGCCGACTCGACATCAACGACAGAAAATCTAAAGTTTTCAAAAGCGTTGTTGCCAAAGGACGTCCGACGCGTCTCAATCGTCACGTCGGATTTCCACTTATACCGTGCTCGTAAAGAAGCACAGCAACTCGGTTTACGGACGGATGCGATTCCGGCTGAAACGCCACTTTCAGGAGTTCTTCGATTCGGGATGCGCGAACGCGTTGCGATCGTTGTTCAATTTCTACGCTAAAATCCCCGACACGCTAAACATGTCGGGGAGAAAGAAGAAGTGCATTGAATGATTAGATGCCTTCACCTTTATGTTTTTCCTCAGAAGATTGAGAGTCATTTGCTTGTTTGTCGGAAGCATCATGCTCTGCTGGTGGTTCTTCTTTGCCGAGTGCGACATCCTTCGCTTCGACGACTTTATTGCTGATAGCATTTAAGTCACCTTTCGTCTCATTTACTGTCTCTTTCACCGTAGAGGCATCTGACTTCACCGTTTCAAGTTCTGTGTTCACTTTATCATAGACATTCTGAACATCAGACGCGACTTCTTGTATGATGCTTGAAGCACTCTTCACTTGAGTGATGACTTGTGATGCTTTACCTGAAGGATCTTCCTTGATGGAAGAGGCGAGGGTCGAGACGGAATCTTTCGCACCACGTAAACTCTGTTTCGTATTTTGGCGGGACGAAGAACTAAGTAGCGTCAATAGACCGCCAACAAGGGCACCGAGCAACATCCCTGTGACGAGGTTGATTTGACGACCTGATGATTCTTCCTGATCGAACTGGCGATTCGGTTGTTCTGCGTGTACTGCGTGTGGATCATGTTGAAGCTTCGGTTCCATGATGAACACTCCCTTGAGATAATATTTGACCATGATATGGATATACCCTTGTGACTGAATCAAAAACATCTAAAAAAAACATGTATTTGAAATGAAACAAAAAAGACCACCGTGATATGATGGTCTAAGAGGTTCATTTGTTGAATGAATCATCATCTTTTTCGTGACGAAGTTTTCGGTTGATTTCATCATAATCGATTTCGATATCATCTTTGTTCCCCTTGTAGCCATATCCTTTGGAAATGACGATAATCGAGGCGACCAAGACGAATACGATGATGAGAATGGAGACGACATATAACCACATAGTCCACTCCTCCTTTCGTTCACTTTCTAGTATGACGGAAAACGCAGCTTCCGTCTAAACGAAATTGTAGGTTGTGTGCTAAACTAATTTCAGATAAACATGTTAAACGGAACGAGGTGACGGCGGATGAGTATTTTGGTCGTAGATGATGAGTTAACCAATTTAATGCTCTTAGAGCGCTTGTTAGAAAATGAAGGCTATGACGTCGTCAAAGCAATGAGTGGGGAAGAAGCAATCGAATTAATGGACGATCCGTTATTCATCGAACAGTTGGACGTCGTTCTCCTCGACGTCGAAATGCCAGGGATCAGCGGAATCGAAGCGACACGTTTGATTCGAAAACGGTTTGGTCTCGATGAATTGCCAATTCTGATTGTTTCCGGGCGATCAAACGAAGAAGATATCGTTGATGGACTGAATGCAGGGGCATCCGATTATACAACGAAACCAATCCGTAAAACGGAATTGCTCGCGCGAGTTCGTAACGCGATCGGTCTGAAGCAAGCAATCGATGCGCGAAAACGATATGAAAAAGTATTACAGGAAGACTTTGATTTGGCGCAAAAACTGCAACAGAGTGTGCTCAGTGCGAATATTGAAGACGATGAGATCCGCATCATGGCGACGTATATCCCGTCTAAGAAACTAGCGGGAGATATGTACGCCTGGTACCGCATCTCTCAGAATAAATACGGCATCATCTTGTTTGACGTCATGGGACACGGTGTCTCTTCTGCGCTGATCACGATGGGAATGAGCTCGATTTTATTCGAACTCGTGCACCGGATTGGTGATCCAGCACAAGTACTCGAAGAATTGAATCAGCAGATGAGTCGATTGTTCCCAGGAGACGAGACAGAAATCTATTTCACTGCCGTTTACCTCTACATCGACCTAGATGAGATGAAGCTCAGCTATGCGAACGCAGGGCACCCGCCTGGTTTGTTGCGCATGAATGATCAAATCATTCCGCTTGAGAATACGGGACTTCCTGTCGGTATGTTTGAAGACTCGACATATTCGAGCAAGACGATCGACATCGTCTCACCAGGATGTGTCTACCTGTACACGGATGGTTTCATGGAATTGTACAGTAAAGGTATCGATGAGGGAATCCACGCTATCCAGAACCTGATCGAACAACAAGGACCGAACATCCATCAGTTGATTCAACCGGATCAGAGCGATGAAGCGGATGACCTGTGTCTCGTGACGGTCGAAATCAATTAACCTGTAAGTGAAAAGACTCAGCGACGGCAACACCGTCACTGAGTCTTTTTTGAGTCTTACAAGCTCTGAATCTACTTGAACTAAAAGAACCTTCTCCGCCATAGGATAAAAGCTGCTAGACCGGAGAAGAAAATCATCATTCCGAAGACGATCCAGAATCCGATGACTTCTCCTTCCCATGGAACATGAACGTTCATCCCGAACATCCCGGAAATCATCGTCGGAATCGAGATGACGATCGTAATCGAAGCAAGAAACTTCATGACGAAGTTGACATTGTTCGAGATGACGGAACCGAATGTATCCATTGTCGAACTGATGATATCTTTATAGATTTGTGCCATTTCCATTGCTTGACGGTGTTCGACGAAGACGTCTTCGAGTAAGTCCTCATCGTCTTCGTGTTTCTCAAGACTTGGTGTCTTGATAATCCGGTCGAGGACACCGTCGTTCGATTTCAAGGACGTCATGAAATAAACTAATGACTTCTGAAGGTTCATTAATTGAAAGATTTCTTGATTTCGCATCGAACGTTGTAGTTCTTCCTCAAGTTCGTCCATGCGACGATCGATTTGACGCAAGAAACGTAAATACGAAGAACTGACTTTGTAGAGAATCTGGAATACGAAACGCGATCGATAATTCGTTCGGAATCCACGTAACTTACCACTCGAGAACAACGTCAACACGTCGAGCTGTTGCGAACAAACGGTGATAAAATGACGGGATGTCACGATGATACCGAGCGGGATCGTATTATAACGGCGTCCTGATGATTCTTCTTCGATGTAGGGAACGTCGACGATCATCAGAAGACCTTCTTCATCTTTTTCAAAACGTGGTTTTTCTTCCACGTCCAAAGGGTCATAAATGAAATCCTCTGGAATTTTCGTAGCAGCGATGACTTGGTCGGCTTCGTCCTTTGTCGGATTGACAAGATGGATCCAGGAACCTTTCGTGAACTCCTGTATCTCGTTGACTGCCCCGGTGACATCGCTTCGATAAATCGTCAACATATTGTCTATCCCTCCTGCTCTTCACTGTCTCATTATAGAAATAGATACGACGGCGTGTAAATGATTCTCCGATTTTTTTTTATGAAGATTAGTGATAAGATGAAAACAGAGGAGGGGAAGACATGCCTTTTTTTAATGCTAAGAAGCTCGAAGAACTTCAATCGATCGCAGGTGGAGACCACGTGTTCCTTCAAAAAATCGGAGAGACGTATATCGCACAGTTCGATCGGAAATTTCCTGAACTAAAAGATGCCGTCGCCAAACAAGATGCTGAGCAAACTGAAAAGCTGGCTCACTTGTTAAAAGGTGCTTCCTATTCCGTTGCTGCTGATGATTTAGCGGATGATTTCGAACTGCTTGAAAAAGAAGCAGAATCTGGTTCGATGACCGGAACACAAGAAATCGTCGATCGGATTGAGCAATGCATGGTGGAATTCCGTGTCGTCTGGCTCGATGTCTTTACTGGGAAAAACATTGACGCTTTACGTTAAGGATGAAATAAATAGTAAAAGCCGACTTCATGTCGGCTTTTTTTGATTTACAAGACGTAAGAATCCACTGTCTCGATCAGACGACCGATTTCCGGTTTCGTGATTTGTGCATTGACACCAACGGACTCGCCTTTATGACGTAAATCGTCGGAAATCAACGACGAGAAGACGATGATTGGTAATTCACCATAGCGATCGTCCTCACGAAGACGTTTTGTCAAATGGAGTCCATCCATCTTCGGCATCTCGATATCCGTGATGAGGAGATCACAGTTACTTCCTTGTTCGAAAGCATCAAAGGCTTCTTTGCCGTTGATGAACCATTTCAGTCCGTGGTAACCGGCTTCCTCGAGTGTTTCGATGATCAATGTCCGGAGCATTTCCGAGTCTTCGGCAATCCAGATGACTTTGTCGGATCGGTCACGGGACTGCACGCGTCGTCCTTCTTCGCGGGCGAAGATATCCTTGCGTGAGAGCTCAAGTGCGATTTTTTCATAGTCGAGCAGGATAATCATCTTGTCGCCTGTTTTGACGACACCGTTCGTCAGTCCTTCGATGCCACGAGCGAGTTCGTTTGGTGTATCGATCTGCTCCCATGAGATACGACGGATTTCCGTCACGGAATCGACACGCAGGACGCTCTTTTCTCCATTAAATTCACAGATGATCAATCGATCCTCGGTTGCTTCGTCGTGGGGAACACCGATGACCGTCGGCAAATCGATGACTGTCATGACTTCGCCACGCAGTTCAATCAATCCTTTGACAGCGTCCGGTGTACCTGGGAGTGGTGTCATTGGGAGCGGAACGATGATTTCCCGGACCTTCATGACGTTGATTCCGAACGTATATGGACCGCAATGGAAGATGACGATCTCGAGTTCATTCGTACCGGCTTCTAATAAAATATCGTGCTGATTATACATATGGTTGTGCCCCTTTCCATTACCTTCACTTCACTTCTGACTAGTTATCGGCATGCTACGCTAAAAATTCTAGTTCTGAATTGACAAAAAAAGTGTTGTAATCGCTTTCATAATATGTTAAGCAAAAAGTTTGGCATTTGTCTGACCAATTGATTACAATAAGCTATGCAGCCACACACTGAAATGAGAGAGATAAAAATAAATGGAGGTAGAGTGGAATGACTACAGCAACAACCTACACATTTTTACTAGATGGGCAATGGCATGAAAGTGAATCAAAAGAGACGATTGAAATCTCTTCACCATATAAAGAGGATCTTGTCGGTCGTGTTCAAGCGATGACGAAACCAGAAGTCGATCGTGCCATCGCTTCAGCAAAAACGGCACAAGCAGAATGGGCAAAGCAACCGGCAAACAAACGGGCTGAATTGCTTCATGCGTGGGCAACGGAACTCGAGAAACGTGCCGACGAAATCGGTGAAGTCATCATGCGCGAAGTCGGTAAAGGACGTGCGGATGGCGTCAAAGAAGTCAAACGGACAGCTGAAATCATTCGCTACACAGCGGAAGAAGGTCTTCGTTTCGACGGTCAGATGATGCAAGGGGATTCGTTCCCTGGCGGTAGTGCGAAAAAAATCGCAGTCATCAAAAAAGCACCGCTCGGCGTCGTTCTTGCGATCTCACCATTCAACTACCCAGTCAACTTGGCAGCAGCAAAACTTGCACCTGCACTCATGACAGGGAACGCTGTTGTCTTCAAACCAGCAACACAAGGTTCGATCAGCGGTATCTTGATGGTCGAGGCACTCGTCGCAGCAGGTCTTCCAGCTGGACTCGTCAATATCGTCACAGGTCGTGGATCGGTCATCGGTGATTACTTGACAGCTCACCCAGGAATCAACATGATTACATTCACTGGTGGTACAGGAACAGGGCAACATTTGTCTCGTCAATCGGCAATGATTCCACTCGTCCTCGAACTTGGCGGAAAAGACCCAGCACTCGTCCTTGAAGATGCAAACCTGTCACTTGCGGCAGATCACATTATCAGTGGTGCGTTCTCTTACTCAGGTCAACGTTGTACAGCAATCAAACGCGTCTTCGTTCTTGATCACCAAGCGGATGCACTCATTGAAGAACTTAAAACGCGAATCGCGAAATTGACAGTCGGTTCTCCTGAACAAGACAGTGTCGTCGTACCACTCATCGATACGAAATCAGCGGATTTCGTCGAAGGATTGATCACGGATGCAACTGACAAAGGTGCAACGCTCGTCATTGGTGGTGGACGTACGGCAAACTTGATTGAACCAACGCTTCTTGACAATGTGACACGCGACATGCGCGTTGCTTGGGAAGAGCCGTTCGGACCAGTTCTCCCAATCATCCGTGTTAACTCGGTTGACGAGATGATCGCGTACTCGAACGAATCAGAGTATGGTCTTCAAGCAAGTGTCTTCACAGAGAACATCGATGCAGCGTTTGCGGTAGCAGATGCGCTTGAAACTGGTTCTGTTCAAATCAATGGCCGGACGGAACGTGGTCCTGACCACTTCCCATTCATCGGTGTGAAATCATCGGGACTCGGCGTACAAGGTGTCGGACGAAGCCTCGCTTCGATGACGCGTGATAAATTAACAGTTCTTAACTTAAAATAAGTTGTTAACCGACCTTTCAATCTGCGGAAAGGTCGGTTTTTTGTGCATCCGTTTTTGAAGCGCTAACGTATGCTAAACAACAAATGTCATCCGTTGACGCACAAAGTTTGGCGCTATAGCTTCATTCTCTCTATAATGAAAGAAAATGGACGAGAGAAAAGAGGCGTGTAGGCATGACTGTATCAGACGAAATCATTTCGATTCCGATTCCGACACCATTTCCGGTAGGAGACGTGAACTGCTACGTATTACGAACAGAAGGGGAGAACATCCTCATTGATTGTGGCCCCGATACACTTGAAGCGTGGCAAGCGATGCAACAAATCTTGGCACGACATGATCTTCAAGTCGAGGATCTCGATCGTGTCATCGTGACACATCACCATGCGGATCACGCTGGGATGGCGCATCGCTTTTCAGAAAAAGGGATTCCGGTTTACGGACATGCGCGGTTACGCCCGTACTTGGAGCAAGATGAGACGTTCTTGAACAATGGAGATGCGTTCTTGCAGCGATTGGCGACATCGTTTGGTGTTCCGTCAGCCATTCAAGAAATGTTACCAAGCTATCAATCTGCCTTAAAATGGCTTGGGAAAGGTCAGCTCGATTTCACATTACAAGAAGGTGACGCCATCACACCGTCTGGGCGATACCGTGTCATCGAACTACCAGGACATGCGAGTGACCAAATCGGAATTCTAAGTGATGATGGTGTGTTGTTCGCAGCCGATCATTTGCTCGACCGGGTCGAGCCGAACCCGTTGCTTGAACAACTGCAACCAGGAGATGATGCGCTCGTCAAACGACCTGTCCTTGCGTACCTCGACTCCTTAGAAAAACTACAAGGTGAACACATTCGAATTGCGTATACCGGACACGGTGCCCCGATTCGGGATGTCGCGTCACTCGTCGAAGAACGGTTGATGCAACGCAAGGCGCGCGGCGATCAACTACTCAAGTATTTTTCTGGAGAGCACACGTTATTCGAATTAGCACAAGTGACGTATGGTAACCGATTAAAAAAATCATTCCCACTCGTCATGAGTGAAATGAAGGCACGCCTTGATACGCTCGTCGCACGTGGTGCGATTACGGTTGAGAAACGATCAGGTATCCTCTACTATTCGAAAATGGAGGAAGTTTAATGCAACTCATGAACCGGACAATCGTCATCACAGGAGCTTCGAGTGGTCTTGGGGAAGCGCTAGCCCGTACTTTACACAAAGAAGGTGCGAACTTGATTTTAGTCGCACGACGCGAGGAGCGATTACAAGTATTAGCATCTGAACTTCAAGCGCACTACTTTGTCTATGATTTAGAAGAAGCGCCGGAAGCACTGGCGCAGATGTTGGCTGATCGTTATGGATACATTGATGTGTTGGTTAACAACGCAGGTTTCGGGGAATTCAGCTTCCTAGACGACACCTCGATTGAAACGATCGAGTCGATGCACCGAATCAATGTCTTAAGTCCCGTTCGCTTAACGAAAGCATGTCTGCCATTACTCAAAAAAGGTGGCATGATCGTCAATGTTGCAAGTCAGGCGGGCAAGTTGCCGACACCGAAGTCAACGATCTACTGCATGACGAAAGCGGCAATGTTACAGTTTTCGAATGCATTGCGTCTGGAATTACGTCCAAAAGGTATCCATGTCATGACGGTTAATCCCGGACCAATCGCGACGGAATTTTTCGTAAGAGCGGACATTAGCCGAAAGTATGAAAAAAACGTCGCTTCGATCGTCTTATCAAAAGAACAACTTGCACAGACCGTCGTTCGGGCGATGCGGCGCCGCAAGCGAGAAGTCAATGCACCATGGTGGATGGAGCTTTCGGCAAAAGGATACGGCGTTATGCCGCAGCTGATTGAGTGGTTAGGAAAATCAGGTTTCGACAAAAAGTGATGACGGAGGAGAACAACGAATGAAAACAAAAGTAATCAGCTTTCTTGCCTTAAGTACCCTGCTTGCAGGATGTGGGACACCGGATGCAACACCGGAACCGAAAAATGTCTTAGAGACTTCATATCAGACGATTGAAAAAGAAGCGGAAAAATCAACGGTTCGGATGTACATGTGGGGCGGCGATGACGGCATCAATGCCTACATCGATGAGTACGTAGCACCGCGTCTGAAGAAGGAACACAACATCACCTTAGAACGGGTTCCAATCGAGACGGCGGATATCATTCAAAAACTGCGTGCTGAGAAGCAGGCAGGTAAGGAAAAAGGTGTCATCGATGTCGTCTGGATCAATGGCGATAATTTTTTAAATGCTAAAAAAGATGATTTACTGTATGGCGAAATCACGAAAGTCCTCCCGAACATGAAGTATGTCGATGCTGCCGCGCAAAGTTCAGATAGCGGCACAAAAACAGAAGGTTTGGAAGCCGCGTGGGGGAAAGTCCAATACACGTTGCACTATGACGCAGCCGATGTGAAGTCGCCACCGACCGACTTGAAAGCGTTGAAGTCTTGGGTCAAGGAGAATCCAGGGCGCTTCACTTATCCGGAAGTGACGGACTTTACGGGGAATGCCTTCGTCCGCCATGTCATGTATGGTGTCGAATCGAATGAAACGTTAAAGGATCCAAAAGCAGATTTTAAGAAGACATGGGCTTACTTGAACGAAATCAAGCCATATCTTTGGAAAAAAGGGAAGACGTATCCAAAAACGCTTGCGCAACTTGATCAGTTATACGCAAAAGGAGACGTCGACTTTACGATGGGCTTCAACGAACGACGGGCAGAACAAGAAGTGAAGTCAGGTACGTTCCCGAAACAAACACGTCCAATCGTCTTGAAGGAGGGCTCAATCGCGTCGACACATTTCCTTTCTGTACCGTTTAATGCACCGAACCCGAAAGGTGCACTCGTTGCGATCAACACCTTGTTGTCACCAGAGGCGCAGTTGAAAAAATATGATGCAACTTACTGGGGAGACGGTTCAAGTCTTGATTTATCGACACTTGATACGGCAGAACAAAAACAGTTCGCTGATGTACCGGCTGCACCGTCAACACCGAAACCGAGTGTCTTTGAAGGAAAGGTCCGGACGGAACTCGACCCGTCCATCTTTGAGATGATCCGTAAGGAATGGCCGTCTCGTGTGGCGCGGTAACGCATATCCCGCCGCCATCTTGATGGCAGGCATGGTCTTATATGGGTTATGGGTAAGTGTCTCGATGACTTCACCTGCTGATTACCGCGAGCTACTGACGGATGATGTCTTTTTAGAAAGTCTAGCCGTCAGTAGTTACGTGGCGATTGTCAGTACGGTGCTCGCGCTGATCATTGGTGTAGTGCTCGCTCGGCTCTTGAGCAGAACACGACTAGCCGCGTTACTTGCGATTCCGTTATTCATTCCTCATCTAGGAGCGGCGTATCTCGCCATCCTCTATCTCAGTGATGTGCCTGTCATTGGACCGCACGAAGGGAATTATTTTAGTGTCATCCTGACGTATCTATATAAAGAAATTCCGTTCGTCTTTTTTTATCTCTTACCGGTGGTCCGGCGTCTTGATCCACGTTATCAAGAGCTCGGTACGATGCTCGGTTTGTCACCGGTGCGCCGTTTTTGGCATGCGCGAGGTGTATTTTTACTTGTACCGATGCTAGAAGCAGCTTTTATTTTACTTGCCTTCATCCTGTTCGCATATGAAATCCCTGCATTACTTGGTGTGACCTATCCGAAATTACTCGGAGTCTATGCGTTCGATTTATATACACAAGGCGATTTATCAGAGCAACCACTCGCTTTTGTGATGAGTGTCGTTTTGACGGGAGGACTTTTCTTCCTCTTGTTGCTCATGACTGGTTTGACACGCCCACTGGCAGCGAAGATTAGTAGGGGGCGGAGCGAATGAAAAAAATTAGTACTACTGTATTCGTCGTGCTCCTGTTCATCGTCCCCTTGATCGGATTGATTCCGGGGAAGTGGAACTGGAATCCGCGTCTTGAAGCGACGCTTGGTACGACGGTCGCGATGATCTGTGCCGTCGTGTTGTTGAATCATCTCTTCGGATACATGGCAGGAAAAGCGATTGCCTTTCAAGCGGGGAAACGTGTTCGTATAGCGGAGTTCTTGATCAGTTTACCGTTGTTTGTTCCTGTCTTGTTGCTGTCCTTTGGTCTTTATTTGACATGGATTCGTCTTGGTCTAGCAGATCGGTTTTTCGGTGTCCTGCTCGTGTTACTTCTGCCGACCTTGCCATATACAGTTCGCTTGTACACGAACGGATTTCAGGCGCTCGGGGAACGGATGCTCGAACAGATGGTTTTGATCGAGGGGAATCGATTCAAACGTTGGTTCTATTTGACGGGTCCTATGCTTCGATCGACGCTACAATCCGTGACGTTGCTCGTCACGGTGATCACGATCAGTCAGTATGCACTGGTGGCGTTAATCGGTGGTGGGATCGTCCGCATGATCGCACTGGAGGTGTTCCCGGCGTATTCCGGTAATTCTCAAGGGGCGGCGCGTCTCGCGACACTGTGGTTGATCGGGTTGCCCGTTCTCTTTTATGCGTTGCAAGCCGTTATTTTTTCTAGTTGGATACGAATCGTACGGAGGCGTTTAAATGGAAGTCACGATACAACAAGTCAATAAACGATTTGGAACGAAGCGTGTATTATCTGATATCGATTTAAAGATCGCGTCTGGACAATGTGTGGCATTAGTTGGACCGAGCGGTAGTGGGAAGACGACGCTACTCCGGCTGATTGCGGGTCTTGAACGTGTGACGAGTGGAGTGATTCAATTCGGGGATCGAGATGTCACTGTTCTTTCGCCGAATCAACGTGGTGTGACGATGATGTTTCAACGGTCTCTATTGTTCCCACATTTGAACGTAGAACAGAACATCCGTCTCGGTGCAAAACAATTAACATCAATCGAGCTCAAATCCTGGTTACATCGCGTGGGACTCGAGGGAAGAGAAAAAAGTGCCGTCCACGAACTCTCAGGGGGTGAACAACAGCGGGCAAGCTTAGCTCGTGCGCTAGCAAGTCAACCGGACTTCTTGTTGCTCGATGAACCGTTCTCGAGTCTAGATGTACCGAGACGACGGGAACTTCGGACATTGATTCGGAAGTTGACCGAGGAACAAGGTGTCACGACACTCCTTGTCACACACGACCGGGAAGAGGCAATGGCGATGGCGGATGTGGTATATGTCTTAGAACAGGGGCGAATCGTCGATCATGGTACACCAATTACGCTTAGCCAGACAAGTCCGTTTTTTGGCGAAGGCATTCAGATTGAAGAAACATGGCATCCGTTGACGGCAGTCAACTTGGTCTCAAGACCGACGAAGGAAACGGATGAACGTGTTACGATTACAAAAGAACTCATTCAATACGGTGTACGTTTCTACGAAGTAGAACGGGCGTCCGGAGAACGTCTCGTGCTCTCTTCAGACGAGACGATTCAGGTGAAAGAAGGGTATATCGTTAGAAAGGAGGGGTGATATGTTAGATACGCGTGCGCGTAAAATCGTTCAACCCCTATTTGATCAAGGGGCGACCTTATTTAAGAAAATCGGATTATCGGCAACGCAGGTGACGATTATTTCCGGTATCATCGGTGGTGCAACAGGCTTTTTCGTCTATAACGACATGATGGGAACAGCGATTGTCTTGTTATGGATCTCGGGCATGCTCGATGTCATCGACGGAACGATGGCACGAAAAGAGAAGACGACTCCGATCGGCACGATTCTTGACCTTGTTCTCGACCGAATCGTCGAGCTGTCAGTATTGATTGGTCTTGCACTCCGATTTCCGGAAACGCAGGTCGTCATTCTGTTGCTCGTCGCATCATTCGTAATTGGCATGACGATGTTCCTTGCAATCGGAGCGGTCAGTGAAAATTACGGCTACAAGTCGTTTCAATATCAACCAGGACTCGTCGAACGGACGGAAGGATTTTTATTCCTGACAGCGATGATTCTGTTCCCAAGCGCCATCATTTGGATCGCAATCGTCTTTTTGATTGCTGAACTCTATACGGTCGGAGAGCGATTCCATCAAGCTTCGAAGGTGTTACGATGAGTGAACAAGAGATGATCATGACAGTAGATCGAGCGGGCAACCTGCTCGGACCTCGTCCGCGCTCGGAAGTCCACGCAAACGGCTTGTGGCACGAAACGTTTCATTGTTTCGTTTATGATCCAAAGCGGGACGTCGTGTTGCTCCAGCAACGCTCTGAACAAAAGAAGGACTTTCCAGGAATGATCGATATCACGGCAGCCGGTCATTTGCTTGCGAATGAGACAATCGAGGATGGTGTCCGGGAACTCGAGGAAGAGATTGGTTTGACGTGTACATTGGATCAATTGATACCGCTTGGCATCCAGGAAGAGGAGTTTCGGGATGCGTCGCTTTGGGACTGTGAGCGATGCCATGTCTTTCTTGCTCAAAGTGATCAAGCGATAGACGCATACGTCCTCCAGGAAACAGAAGTGAAGCGATTGATTGCTTTTCCAATCGAGCAGTTTGAACGAATCGCTGACGAGTCCATCGAGCGCATTCAGGACACGACAGGCGAATGGTTCGATCGTCGTCAATTCGTTCCGCATCCTTCTTCTTACTGGAGACATGTACGACAAGGAATCGAGCAATTACGTAAATAGAAACAATCGAAAAGCAATAACGCATGAAGACCTACGATCGAATGTGATTTCGCTCGCAGGTCTTTTTTAATCGTACATTCGTTCGACGCAAGAGTAGCGAAATTAAGATATATTTGAGATAATTAAGTATATATACAAAAGAAGGAAAGAAGGTGCAGCCAGTGGCATTACGATTTGCACTACTCGGGCTGCTGACCCAAGGGGAAGCGACCGGTTATGATTTAAGCGCGACTTTTAAAAAACAGATGATCCACTTCTGGACCGCACATCATACACAAATATACCGAGAGTTGTTAAAGATGGAAGAAGCAGAACTCGTGACGAGTGTCCATATCGTCCAAGAAGACTTGCCGGACAAGAAAGTCTATTCCATCACCGATAAAGGGCGTACGGAGCTCGTTGAATGGTTACGTACACCGAATGAATTCAAACCGAAGATGAAGGATGAGAACCTGATGCGGGTGTCGCTTTTGCATCTGCTCCCACCAGAGGAAGCCGTTGCTTATTTGGAAGAGTCGAAGCGACACCATCAATTTGCCGTCGAGATGATGCATAGTTGGCGTCACGATCATCTCGAGAACGGTGCAACACTAGGGGAGACCTTGACGAGTGAGTATGGCTTGCGTATGATGTTGAATTACTTGGATTGGTGTGACTGGGCAATCGCGGAAATCAAAAAAAACGAAGCAAACGTCTAACAACACTGGCTCGATCGTCATGTAGGTGGCGGATTCGAGCCAGTGTTGTTTTTGATGATATGAAGTAAGGAGCTAAACGATGTATTTTAATGATTACGAAGACTGGATTGAAGAAGAAGCGGAAGCCTTATTTCGCTTACATCAGGAACCGTTGACACGAGAAGCAACGTCGTATTCGCAATTCACGGCGTATGTAGAAGAAGCACTACTTGAACCGTTGTTACTGAAACTACGTTGGCTCGGAGAAGCGGAAGAAGAAGAGATTCTAGAACAAGCGGATCCGAGCGTGTGGGAGAATGCCATAGGCAATTCGGAAGCCTCCCTTCGTCGAGATGTATTACGACGAGTCGTCGAGCGAGACTTTACTGCGCATATCCTCGCGTACCTGACACCGATTCTTGAAGCTAGACAAACTGCCTATGAGGCGGAATTAGAGCAGCTTCAATTGGCGCATGCGGAACAAATGGAGGAAGTTCAACAACATGAGCAACAGATTGAACTCGGACCGCCACCTCAAAAGGTCAAAAAGTGGTGGTATCTCAAAGAAAAAGAAGTATCACGTTCCTATACAGAGGAAGAACGATCTGCATTGCAAGCTCAACAACAACAACTCGAGGACGAGTTAAAGCGACTCGAACAAAAAACACGTGAGACAGAAGCTGATCTCGAACGATTGGATTCACTTCACCGTCTATAACGTATGAAAAAATGGAGCATGCGACATGATGTCGCGTGCTCCATTTTGTATGAATACTATCTATTAAGCTTGTGTCGCGAGTTTCGCGAGGACTAGTTTTGCGACTGCTTCACTTGAAGCCGGGTTTTGTCCTGTGACGACATTGCCGTCGATGACGGCGAATTCTTTACCTGCATCCGATGTCAGGAAAGTAGCTCCTTCACCGCGAAGTGTCGTCTCGAGCAAGAATGGTACTTTATCTTCGAGACCTGTTGATTTTTCCTCTTCATCCGTAAAGCCGTTGATTTGACGACCTGATACGAATGGTTTGCCATCGATCATGACGTGCGCAAAGGCAGCAGGACCATGACAAACTGAAGCGACGACGCCATCTTTTTTGATGACGGCTTCAATGGCACCCGCCACTTGTGGGTTATTCGGGAAATCAACGACCGCACCGTGACCCCCTGGGAAGTAAACGGCATCAAACGATGCTGGATCGACTTCCGAGAGTGCTTTCGTGTCGTGCAACGCACGGCGTGCATCTTGGAATTTCGGCAAGATTTCTTTAACGATCGATGCTTTATCGATCGGGACGTCGCCACCTTTGATCGACGTGACTGTCACGTCATGTCCTGCATCCTTGAACAGGTTGTATGGTGCTGCGAACTCCTCGAACCATAATCCTGTTTTGTGACCATTCATGTCATCTGCGCTTGTTGATACGATTAAAATACGAGCCATAATAAAACTCCTCCTCTGTATGAACGTTACAAAGAAGGAGTTTCCCGGAGAAATGAAGAGTTAAACCTCACCGGTGTTCGGTATAGTGATGAATCGGTAGTGAAGCAAGTGCCTGGTCGATTTGAGCTTGCGAGATCGACTCTTTCATCGCTTGGACGTTTGACTGAAGTTGTGACACGCTCGATGCACCAGGAAGGACGATGTCGACCTGTTGATCGATGGCTTGCAATGCAAGCGCCGGAAGCGGGAAATCTTGAAGTTTTTGTAGACTTGCCTCAAGCGTTTCCTTATCGAATTGTTCGAACCGATCAACCGACTGCAGGCGTGAAGCACTCTCATGTGTCAAGAGACCTTTTGCTAGTGGACCACGAGCGACGACTTGGATGTTTTTCTCTTTTAAGCGTGGTAACAACTCTTCGATGCGACGATCGAGCAACGAATAAGGCGTCATCAAGTAAGAGAAATTACTATGCTCGAGCCAATATTCGATGACATTCGGCCGCAGTGACGACAGACCATATTCCTTGATTTTCCCCTCTGCTTTTAAATCTTCCATTGCGCGGATTGATGCATCGATATCATCATCAATCGTGCCGCCGTGGACGTAATACAGGTCGAGATAAGGGGTTTCAAGACGATTCAAACTTTCAAGACAGGCTTGTTTCAAATAGTCATAACTCGGATCCCATGTCCAACCGGTTCCGGTCGCGTTCATCCGATTCCCACCTTTTGAGGCAAGGAATAAACGACTTCGATCCTCTTGTGAGAAGGTTTGACCGATGATGGATTCGACCGCTCCGTTCGCATAGACGTCCGCTGTATCGAAGTGCGTGATTCCAGCATCAAGTGCCGTCCGCAGGATTGCCGTTGCTTCTTCCTGGCCGCGCTTTAAGATCGTCATCGTACCTAATCCTAATGACATGTTCAATTCCCTCTTTTCTTATATGAACTGTAAGTTTGGAACTTCTGCATTCTAGTGTATCATATCTGATGAAAAAGACGGTTTCGAAGTCTTGCGGCAATACGTCGGAAACGGCATACTAATCATGACAGTGAACGAAACTAGAATAGAAATGGGGCATACATGATGGAAGAAAAAACGATTGAACGTGAAGTGATTTATGAAGGAAAAGTCTTTGATGTCGAGAAACACGTCGTCACGTTACCGAACGGCAATACGTCCGTCCGTGAACTGGTCTATCATAATGGTGCCGTCGCGATCATTGCTTTTGATGAACAAGGTGATCTAATCGTCGTGGAACAGTACCGAAAAGCATTTGAAAGTCTATCGATCGAGATTCCAGCAGGAAAACTCGAAAAGGGTGAAGATCCACTCGATTGTGCCGGACGAGAATTAAAGGAAGAAACAGGATACGTCGCGAAAGAGTTACGACATGTCTTTGATTTTTACGGTGCGCCTGGTTTCTGTAGTGAGCGTGTACATATTTATGAAGCGATTGGTCTGACTGCCGGTGATCGTCAACTCGATGAGGATGAGTTCCTTGAGAATAAGACATTGAAGCTCGAAGAGGCGCTCGAACTCGTTGCAAATGGAACGATCGTTGATGCGAAGACGATCATGGCAATTCAGCATTGGCAGATCCGTACTTTAAAATGATTCTCATTTAAATGATTTTCAGTTGATAATCATTTTAATTTGAAAAAAGACTGATTATCAGCTATGATAATAGCATCAGTTCGAACAAAGGGGGCGTTATGATGGAAAGTCGTGTAGAACGCATCAAAAAACAGCTAAGCGGTAAAGGATATAAGCTGACTCCCCAACGTGAAGCGACTGTGCGTGTCCTGCTCGAACATGAGTCGGATCACCTCAGTGCCGAAAATGTCTTTCTCCTTGTAAAAGAAAAGAACTCCGACATCGGACTTGCGACGGTTTACCGGACGCTTGAATTATTGACGGAGCTTGAAGTCGTTGATAAAGTCAACTTCGGAGATGGCGTATCCCGATTTGATTTACGACAAGAAGGTGCGAGTCATTCGCATCACCATCTCGTCTGTATCGAATGTGGATCCGTCGAAGAGATTTTAGACGATATGCTGGAAGAAGTAGAGAAAGAAATCGTGTCCCGATTCCACTTTAAAATCAAGGATCACCGCCTGACATTCCATGGCGTCTGCCGTGTCTGCCAAGAGCGTCATGCTCGGGAAGCGTTGGAACAATCGCAAACACAAACAGTCTGACCGTCCGACGAAATTTCGGATGGTTTTTCTTTTTCAATTTTTATAGGTCAGACCTCTTCACAACGGTTTACACCTTTGATATGATGGGAAAGTAAGCGATTTCGTAAACGAAGAGGATGAGTTCAGTGCGTGAACAACTGGAAGCATTTATCAATTATTTAGTGATTGAACGGCAAATGTCCGCGAATACGGCAGCTGCGTATCGAAATGATTTAAATCAATACTTACAGACGCTCGAAAAAGCGGAAGTTTCCTCGTTCGAACAGGTTCACCGACATCATATCGTCGACCATATTGAACGATTGCTTGAAGCACGAAAGTCACGATCGACGGTTCGCCGGGCGACGAGCTCAATCCGTTCGTTCCATCAATATTTGATCGAAGAGAGACTTGCAACACATGATCCGTCTCGTCATCTTGATTTACCGAAACCGGAGAAAAAGTTGCCGGTCGTCTGGAGTCAAACGGACGTCGAACGCTTGCTTGATTCGGTCGTCGGTGTCGATCCGCTTACACGACGAGATGCAGCAATGCTTGAGCTTCTCTATGGAACAGGCATGCGCGTCAGCGAACTGCTCCAATTGAAGTTGAACGATTTGCAACTCGAACTCGGGTATCTGTCGTGTCTTGGGAAAGGGAACAAATCCCGGATCATCCCGATGAGTACGACATCGATTGAAAGCGTTAGGACGTATCTGGATCTTGCGCGTAACAGTCTTGGTGGTCAACAGACGGACGACGTCTTCTTAAACAGTCGCGGTGATCGTTTGTCACGGCAAGGGTTTTGGAAGATGATTAAACGACGAGCAAAGGAAGCGGGGATCGAAAAAGAGATCACGCCGCACGTCTTGCGCCATTCGTTTGCGACCCATCTACTTGAAAATGGTGCCGATTTACGCGTCGTACAAGAGATGCTAGGACACGCTGATTTGTCAACGACACAAATGTATACACACGTTAACAAAGCACGACTCCACGACGTGTATAAGAAACATCATCCACGAGCATGATGGTTCTATCTTTTAAAGGTCTGACTTCAGACAAATGATGCGTTTTGTCTAGTCTCT
Organism: Exiguobacterium sp. ZWU0009; assembly: GCF_000798935.2. Taxonomy (NCBI): domain Bacteria; kingdom Bacillati; phylum Bacillota; class Bacilli; order Caryophanales; genus Exiguobacterium; species Exiguobacterium sp. ZWU0009. Next base: position 1,080,708 of record NZ_CP018057.1, read on the forward strand.
TTCCGGGAAAAATCGTAACGGGAATCGCACAACTACAGCTCGTATATAGGAGGAACAGCAAATGGCTCAATCATTTAAACGTGTATTTTTGGTCGTCATGGACTCCGTAGGAATCGGAGAAGCACCGGACGCTGAACAGTTCGGAGATCTTGGTTCACATACGCTCGGTCATATCGCGCGTGAACGCAACGGACTCAATATGCCGAATATGGCAAAACTCGGTCTCTCGCATATCGAACCGATCGAAGGTGTCTCAGCTGAAGAAGCACCGCTTGCGGCATACGGAAAAATGCAGGAAGTATCTGCAGGGAAAGATACGATGACAGGGCACTGGGAGATCATGGGTCTGCGGATCGATACACCATTCCGTGTCTTTGAAAAGTTCCCGGATGATTTGATTCATCGCTTAGAAGAGTTCTCAGGACGGAAGATCATCGGGAACAAACCGGCTTCTGGTACGGAAATCCTCGACGAACTTGGACAAGAGCATGTCGAGACGGGGGCGTTGATCGTCTATACGTCAGCAGACTCCGTCCTTCAGATCGCAGCACACGAAGAAGTCGTGCCGTTAGAAGAGTTGTACCGGATTTGTGAATATGCACGCGACATCACGCGGGATGACCCGTACATGCTCGGTCGCATCATCGCACGTCCATTCCTTGGTGAAGCAGGGGCGTGGGTCCGGACAGCGAACCGCCACGACTATGCACTCAAACCATTCGACCGGACGGTCATGAATGAACTCGAGACAGCAGGACTTGATGTCATCTCGCTCGGTAAGATTGCTGATATCTACGACGGCGAGGGCGTCACGGATGCGATCCGTACGAAGTCGAACATGGACGGAATGGATCAACTCGTGACGCAACTCGATCGTGATTTCAACGGACTTTGCTTCTTGAACCTCGTCGATTTCGATGCGTTGTTCGGACACCGTCGTGATCCACAAGGTTATGGACAAGCGCTCGAAGAGTTCGATGCACGTCTTCCGGAAGTGTTTGATCGCTTAAAAGAAGACGATCTCTTGATCATCACGGCTGACCACGGAAACGATCCGGTTCATGCTGGGACAGACCATACTCGGGAATACGTACCGCTGCTTGCTTACCATAAAAATGGTGTCGCAAAACCGCTCGGTATCCGTGAGACGTTCGCTGATCTTGGAGCGACGGTCGCAGAAAACTTCGGCGTCAAAATGCCGGCACATGGAACAAGCTTTTTAACAGAACTTTAATTCGAGGGAGCGATTCAGATGACAGTCAACTGGAATGAAACACGTTCGTTTTTAGAAAGCAAGATGCAGGCAAAACCGGAGATCGGATTGATTCTCGGTTCAGGACTTGGTGTCCTCGCGGATGAGATCGAAAACCCGATCGCAATTCCATACCATGAAATCCCGAACTTCCCGGTATCAACGGTCGAAGGACACGCAGGACAACTCGTCTTCGGAACACTTGAAGGGAAACAAGTCGTTGCGATGCAAGGACGATTCCACTTCTACGAAGGATATTCGATGGATATGGTCACGTTTCCAGTCCGCGTCATGAAAGCGATCGGCGTCGAGACATTGATCGTCACGAACGCAGCCGGCGCTTGTAACGAAGCGTTCGAACCGGGTGATTTGATGTTGATCACGGATCACATCAACTTCTTCGGTACGAATCCGTTGATCGGTAAGAACGTCGACGAGATGGGACCACGTTTCCCGGATATGTCGAAGCCGTATGATGCAGAATTACTTCGTCTTGCACAAGAAACAGCGGACGAACTCGGAATTCGTGTCCGTCAAGGTGTCTATTTCGGAAACACAGGTCCAACGTATGAGACGCCAGCAGAAGTCAAGATGGCACGGATGCTTGGTGGCGACGTCGTCGGTATGTCGACGGTCCCTGAAGTCATCGTTGCCCGTCATTCCGATATGCGGGTCCTCGGGATTTCGTGTGTCTCGAACATGGCAGCAGGTATTCTCGATCAACCGTTACACCATGATGAAGTCATCGAAACGACAGAACGTGTCCGGGCACACTTCCTATCACTCGTTCGCGGTTCGATCAAAAAAATGTAACGACTGTTTTTAAAACTCACAAACCACTCCTGAGGAGGAACTAGATTATGCGTATGGTAGATTTGATTGCAACAAAACGAGACGGTGGCGAACTCGCAACAGCTGATATTCAAGCAATGGTAGAAGGATTCACGAACGGTGAGATTCCAGATTACCAAATGTCAGCGATGTCGATGGCGATTTTCTATCAAGGAATGTCAGATCGTGAAATCGCTGATTTAACGATGGCGATGGTCAACTCGGGTGACGTGATCGACCTTTCGCGTATCCACGGAAAAAAAGTCGACAAACACTCGACAGGCGGTGTTGGTGACAAGATCAGTCTGATCGTTGCACCACTCGTTGCGTCAATCGGTATTCCGGTTGCGAAGATGAGCGGTCGTGGACTCGGTCATACTGGTGGAACAATCGACAAACTCGAAGCGTTCCCTGGTTTTGACGTCGAGCTTTCAGAAGAAGCGTTCGTCTCACAAGTCAACGACATTAAGATGGCAATCATCGGTCAAACGGGTAACCTGACGCCTGCAGACAAAAAACTTTACGCCCTTCGTGATGTTACGGCGACAGTCAACTCGATCCCGTTGATCGCAAGTTCAATCATGTCGAAAAAGATTGCAGCGGGAGCAGACAGCATCGTACTTGACGTTAAGACGGGTTCTGGTGCTTTCATGAAATCGTTCGAAGATGCAAAAGCACTCGCGACAGAGATGGTCTCAATCGGTAAGAGTGTCAATCGTAAGACAGTTGCTGTCATTACGGACATGGATCAGCCGCTCGGCTTTGAAATCGGTAACGCAAACGAAGTCAAAGAAGCGATCGAAGTCCTTCAAGGAAAAGATGTCCGTGACTTAAAAGTCATCGCCTTGACAATCGCTTCACACATGGCAGTCCTCGGTGAGTTCTACCCGACGTTCGATGAAGCATATGCGGATCTCGAAACACGTCTCGGTAACGGAGCAGCACTTGACGTCTTCAAGAAGTTCATCGCAGCTCAAGGTGGCGACGCTTCACTCGTTGACGACATGACAAAAGCACTTGAAACGAAATACGAAAAAACATTCGTTGCTTCAAAAGCGGGTTACGTCTCTGAAATCATCGCTGACGAAGTCGGTGTTGCAGCGATGATCCTCGGTGCAGGACGCGCGACGAAAGCAGATGAGATCGATCACGCAGCAAGCGTCACGTTGCACAAGAAAGTCGGCGATCATGTTGAAGTCGGCGATGTCATCGCAACGCTTCGTTCAAACAAAGAAACGCTCGACCAAGCAATCGAAAAAATGGATCACGCATACCATATCAGTGAAACGAAACCGGAAGCACGTCCGCTCGTTCACGCTGTCATCCAGTAATCCATCCGATAAGCAATATCTGAGTAGTGGACTTCGTCCGCTACTCTTTTTTTATGATAAAATCAAAAGTGTAAAAATATGGATATATGCAGAGGAGCGATCGTGTGAAACGTTGGTTCATAGTAGTTGCCAGTTTAGTTGGAGTTATCGGAGGCGGCGCATTGATGATGACGTACGCTTTTACAAAGGACATGGAGTCAGATGGAACGAAAGAGGCTGAAGTACAACAAAAAGCAAAGACATACTTAGAAAAGCACCTTCCGGAAGCAAAGGTGACCGGTAGTATTTACGACAATATGGGAAATTATTCGTTTGAGTATGCAGCGCGAGCAGTCGATGAAAAAACGAATACCGAGTTTTTCGTCTATCAACAGAAGGAGTCTGGAAAGTTCGTCGATACGTATCATGCGGCACTTTGGGAAGATCGGTTAGAGCAACGGATTCCGTCGCCGACTCTCGAACAACTGAACAATCAATTGAGCGTGACCGTACTTTATGACAACGATAAAATACAGCAGCTAGGTGACGCGCGTTTTGATTCAAAGGCTTATTTACGGAAGGAAGTCGCTCCGACGCTCTTAGTGGACGTTCCACGTAAGCGACACGAACAGGATAAAGCGCAGGTCACAGCGTGGGCAAAGTCGTTGCGCGAACAAAAGATTCTTCAACATATGACAGTCAAGGTCGATTATGTTTCGGAAAAAGGAGAATTGCTTGAGAACGGAGATTCGCTCTTCGTAAAGCTGTAAAATGGATGGAAAAAATGAGAGTACGCGGTTCCTATTCAATTTGTTATACTGGGAATACTTGTAATGAAAAAGGGGGAACTCTCATGAAACCACCACGCTTACAAAAAGGGGATAAGATTGCCATCGTCTCGCCGGCGTCTGCTATCGCAGCATACGTACCGCGTCGTCTCGCCCGCGGTATCGCAACACTTGAAAAAATGGGCTTCGAGGTCGTCTTGATGCCGAACGCAACGGCTGTTCATAGTCATACGGCAGGAACGATCGGCGAACGGCTGCAAGACTTACATATGGCGTTCGCTGATCCATCGATCAAAGCGATCATCTCGACGATCGGTGGGTTTAACTCGCACCAGTTGCTCGACGAACTCGATTATGAATTGATTCGGAACAATCCAAAGATCTTTGTGGGCTTCAGTGACATCACAGCACTGTTTGCTGGCATCTACCAGCAGACAGGACTGACGACTTTCGTCGGACCCGCGCTACTGACACAGTTTGGTCAATTCGATGGTCTTGATCCGTATACGGAAGAGTCGTTTAACCGTACGTTCATGCAGACGGAGCCAATCGGTCGGATCGAAGCGTCTGAAGAGTGGACGGACGAAATCTTACGCTGGGATGTCGCGGACGACCGAAGACGGGAACATCAAGTGAACGCGGGATATACGATCGTTAAGACAGGCGTTGCAGAAGGACCGATTTTGACGGGGAACACGGGAACACTTTTACTGCTTGCAGGAACACCATACTTGCCATCGTTTGACGGTGTCGTCTTGATGCTCGAGGATGACGAAAGTGAGTCACCGGAAACGATTGACCGCTATTTCACGCAATTACGACACATGGGTGCGTATGACAAGATTGCGGCACTCGTCGTCGGACGTTTCCCACGCAAAGTCGATTTTGATCCGGAATTTCCGCTCAAAGACATCATTCTGCGTGCGACGCGGGGCTATGATTTCCCAATCATTCTCGATGCGGACTTCGGACATACGGATCCTGTTGCGACACTGGCGAATGGAATTCAGATTCGTGTCGAAGCAACGGATTCGGTCACACTCGATGTATTAGAGGCGGCTGTCGAGTAAAAAGGTCTGCACGACGCCCTGAAATTTGGTACACTGTACCATGGAATCACGATCTCGAATCGTGACGAATCTCCTGCTGAAAAGCACGAAAGGTTGGTCAAACATGCAAAAAACTGGTCATATCTTATTAGAAGATGGAAATAAAATCGAATTCGAATTGTTCAACGATGAAGCACCGATCACGACTGAAAACTTCGAAAACCTTGCGAACTCGAACTTCTACGATGGATTGAACTTCCACCGTGTCATCCCAGGCTTCGTCTCACAAGGCGGATGCCCAATCGGAAACGGTACAGGCGGTTCAGGAAAAACGATTCCTTGTGAAACGTCAACATCATACCCACACAAACACAAAGCGGGTTCACTCTCGATGGCACACGCTGGTCGTAACACAGGATCAAGCCAATTCTTCATCGTACACGAGCCACAACCGCACCTCGACGGCGTACACACGGTCTTCGGACAAGTGACTTCAGGTCTCGAACATGCACAAAAAATGAAGCAAGGCGCTGGCATCAAAGAAATCCGCGTCGAAGCGTAAGTTCTTGCTCCTCTTCGAACGTTCGAAGAGGAGTTTTTCTTTTTTTAGATCCGGGTACAATCAGTAAGGGAACTCAACTCGAAAAGGAGTGTTTGTCATGCGTTTAGAAGGAAAACGAATCATCCAAGTCGTCAGCAATGACTTCGAGGATTTAGAATTATGGTATCCTGTCCATCGTTTACGTGAAGAAGGGGCAATCGTCGATATCGTCGGAGAGAAGGCGGATGAGACGTACATCGGGAAGTATGGTGTCCCGATTAAATCAAATAAGACGTTCGATGAGATCAACCCGTCGGAATATGATGCGATTCTTGTTCCGGGTGGTTGGTCACCCGATTTGTTACGTCGCTTTGACTCCGTTCTGAATATGGTGCGTCATTTTGACCAGAACAAGCAACCGATCGGTCAAATCTGCCACGCTGGTTGGGTGCTGATCTCTGCAGGCATCTTAAAAGGTGTCAACGTCACGAGTACGCCAGGAATCAAGGATGATATGACGAATGCAGGTGCGATTTGGCACGATGAAGCAGTCGTCGTCGACGGGCATATCGTCTCGAGTCGTCGTCCGCCCGATCTACCAGACTACATGCGTGCCTTCATCCAAGTGATGGAAGAACAAGCATGACTCAGATGCAGGGGACGTCACGAGACGGACTCCTGCATTTTTAGTGGATTATGAAAAAAATGCAGTAATTCGGTGTGAGAAGGTGTAGAATGAATGAGTCTCAGTCGTTCATGCTCCTGAGAGTTGTTGAAATTAGGAAGGTGTAGAATCACATGCTAGTAAAATATAAGAAGTTGAATGAACGGACCGCGATGGGGCTGATCGCCTTTTCGTGCGAAGTGAAGGATCCGAAGTATTTGCTTGAAACGGTTCAAGCCTATGAACAGGAAGAAGACCAACGCTTGTATTTGTACAAACAAGATGAGGATTTCGTTGGTGTCATCGGGTTTCAATTAATGGATGGCCATGCTGAATTGAAACATATCGCCTTATCGCCGTCATTCCGGGGAGAACGGATGTCGTATCTCTTACTGGATGAAGCAACTAAGCTTCTTCGAACGGATATTACGGGTGCGACCGAAGAGACGCAACGCCTTGTCGACAAATGGAAAAATCAATAAAAAGACCGGTCCATGGCTTAAATGGACCGGTCTCTTCGGTTTTGTAGCGCTTCTTGTCGTGCCGTGACGACGTCCGTACGATCGCGCAAACGGTGTTTATGCGTCACATAATCGAGATCAGGTGCTGTCGCTTCAAGTGCGACGGTTCGGATGACGTCCGAGAAGACAGGTAACGGGATGTGTCGATAGACCGGATCTGTGAAGTGATCGCGATGATCGAGTAGGCGTGAGACATCGATACCAGACGTGATAAGCGCTGCTCGGTGGCGTTCGATCTTATCGAATGCCTTACTGTACGTCCGTTGTGCACCGGATTGGTTATTGCGACGATGATGATAGCGGGCGACGGCCAGCTGGATCAGACCGACAAGCGCCTCGTCCTGACGTTGTCCTTCTTGCCAGACTTCCTCTAAAATTTCATGGCACTCGAAGTAATCGTGCCGGATGTTGAATTCAAATACGAATCGTTCAATCGGATTCATGGAATCACCTCTTCCTTTGAATATAACATAGTCGAACCCACCAGTTGTATGGTATACTAAGGCGCAAAAAACGTTGATGGGCAGGGAGAATCATGGAATCATACAGTGTAAAGATGGATGCGTTTGAAGGCCCGCTGGACTTGCTGTTACACTTGGTTGGTAAATTAGAAATCGATATTTATGATATATCCGTTTCCATGGTGACGGATCAATATGTGTCCTATATCCGTGCGATGCAGCATCTTGAACTAGATGTTGCTAGTGAATATCTTGTCATGGCAGCGACGCTGTTGCAACTGAAAAGCAAACAACTCTTGCCGATCGAACAGACGGAATACGATGAGATTCCTGATTTCGAGGAAGAACCGACACGAGAAGGTCTGATTCAACAGTTGATCGAGTATAAAGCATATAAGGAAGCAGCACTCGTCCTGAAAGAAAAGGAAGAGGCACGCCTTGAGCTGTTCTCGAAACAACCAGAGGATTTGATGCGTTATCTCGACACGGATGCACAAGAGTATAATGGTACGTTATCTCTGAGTGATTTATTACGTGCCTATGAAAAAATGCGCCAACGTGAAGCTTGGAAGGTACGTCGTTCGAAGACGGTCAAACGAGAAGAACGTTCACTCGAGCAACAGATGGAGTCCGTTGCCCGGTACGTCGCGACACGGGAGCGTACGACATTCTTCGGCTTTTTTGCGGAGCAACCGACGGTCGAAGAACTAGTCGTCAGTTTCCTCGCTGTTCTTGAGCTTGTCAAGCAACGGGTCATTGATTGTGAACAGATGACCGATGATATCCTATTGCGGAGCATGGTGAAGGAGGAGAGTCAGATTGGCGTATGAACAAATCATTGAGAGCCTGTTATTCGTCGTCGGAGACGATGGGATCGATCCACGTGGTCTCAGTCAAGCGCTAGAGATCAGTGAAGCGGCAGCACGTGAACAGTTGCTGGCTCTTCAAACGACATTCGAAGCAGAGCAGCGTGTGCTCCAAATCGTGGAGTCGGGTGGTGTCTTTAAAATGGTGACACGAAAAGAAATGTCGCCGTATATTCAGGCATATGCCGGTTCGCTCGCAGAAGATTCCTTGTCTCGAGCGGCAATGGAGACACTCGTCATCATCGCATACAAACAACCTGTCACACGTGCTGACATCGAAGTCGTTCGTGGTGTGAAGACGGAGCGTGTCATCCATACGTTAAGTGCAAAAGGTTTAATTGAAGAGGCGGGACGCGCCAAAGGCGTCGGTCGCGCAAAATTGTATAAAACGACGGATCATTTCCTGGACCATTTTGGTCTAAACAGTATTGAAGAGTTACCGCCACTCGAGTTCGAAGAAACGTTCGAATCGGATGGAGATCTCTTCTTCCGGAATGATCCTTCATTAGAGGAGAGAGTGAATTAATGGAACGGTTACAAAAAATCATCGCACAAGCAGGTGTCGCTTCGCGGCGTAAAGCAGAGGAATTGATCACAGCAGGTCGCGTCAAGGTCAATGGAAAAGTCATCACGGAGCTTGGAACGAAAGTCGGAGCACGTGCAGAAGTCGAAGTAGACGGCGTTAAGCTTGAGCGTGAAGAGCACGTCTATTACATGCTCTATAAACCAACAGGTGTCGTCTCGACGGTTGAAGACGATAAAGGACGTAAGACGGTCGTTGATCTCGTACCACCCGGACACCGTGTCTTCCCAGTCGGTCGACTCGACTATAATACGAGCGGTCTTCTTTTAATGACGAACGACGGTGAATTCTCGAACCTGTTGCTTCATCCGAAATATAAGGTACCGAAGCGCTACATCGTCAAAATCAAAGGTGTGCCAGAATACTTCCACGTCAAAGGTCTTGAAAAAGGTGTCGTCTTACCGGATGGTTTCAAGACAGGTAAAGCACGTGTCGAGATGCGAGATATCGATAAGAAGAAAAATACGGCGATTCTTGAAATGGTCATCTACGAAGGGCATAACCGCCAAGTCCGTCAAATGGTCGAGACACTCGGTTCGGAAGTCTTGAAGTTGAAACGTGAACAGTTCGGTTTCTTGACACTGGCAGGTCTTACTTCTGGCGAGTGGCGTGAACTTTCAAAAAAAGAAGTCAATCAATTGCGTGAGCTAGCGGATCCAGCCGCTCCACCTACGAAAAGACGTAAGAACACAAAAAAACGTTAATTTGTAAAGCGAGAAGCTCATCCTCCGGGTTGAGTTTTCTTTTTTTGTGACAAAACGATTAACGAATTTCACATTTTGTCAACGGTAAAGCGATTTCAAGTACAATATGGGTGGAGGCGGTAAAATATGAAAAAAACGAAACAAAATCCGGAAGAACGCTTAGCAGCGGCCCAGCAAAAAAAGAAAAAACGCTCCTTCTGGCGTCTAATGATCATGACGATCGTTTTGTTCGCCGGAGCAGTCGTCATCATGCAATTCGTCGATCAAGCGACACGTGATAAAAACGGTCGTGTCATGGCAGGCGATGATGCCCCTGGTTTCGCACTCGTTGATCTATATGGTGAGAAACAGCACTCGATGGACGAGTATAAAGGAAAAGGACTTTTACTCAATTTCTGGGGAACATTCTGTGAACCATGTAAGAAAGAGATGCCATTGATCAATGACAACTATCAGATGATGCAAGACCAGGGCGTCAATTTCGTAGCGGTCAATGTCGGTGAAACACCAGTTCGTGTCTCAAGCTTCATCAAGGATATTGGCGGAACGGACTATCCGATTCTCATGGATACGAACAGTTCGGTCGAGAAGGCTTACGGGATCTACAACTTACCTGTGACGTTCATCATCAATAAAAAGGGTGAAGTCGTCGAGAAGTATGAAGGTGAGATTGATCAAGCGAAGCTCGAAGAGATGGTGAAGAAGGCGAACGAGTAACGCATCGAAGGGGGATTTAAGGATGCAGGAGCAAGAAGATTTCAAACAACTGGATATGCGTTACGAGGAAGCGGAGCTTCGATCGAAACGTAAAAATCCATCTTGGATTGACCGAGCATGGACGTTCTTCTCGTCCGTCAAGGTCGGGTTATGGTTGATTGCCTTGATCATCATCGCGAGCGGGGTCGGAACGATCTTCCCGCAGGAGATGTATATTCCACAGGCAACACCACCAGAAGAGTTTTATCAAAAGGAATACGGCACGGCTGGTGACATCTACTATACGTTAGGATTCCATAATCTGTTTGAATCATGGTGGTATATCGGATTGATCACGCTTTTATTACTCTCGATCATCATCGTATCGATTGACCGATTCTTCCCGCTCTACCGAGCACTGAAGAAACAACCGGTCATCCAGTCGGACCGTTTCATGAACGGTCAGCGATTTGGCGCGGAAGCGACTGGCGATGTCAAAAAAATCGATGCGATCGCACCGTTGCTTGAGAAAAAAGGCTATAAAATCCGTCGACAAGACGGGGCACTTTTAGCTGAAAAGCAACGTTTCGGACGATGGGGTCCATACATCAATCACATCGGACTCGTCTTATTCTTCGGTGGTGCGATGCTTCGAGTCGTACCAGGCATGCACGAAGATGAATTGCTTTGGCTCCGTGAAGGAGAGACGTTGCCGATCGAGGCGACGGATAACCAGTACTACTTGAAAAATGAAGCGTTCAACATCGAATTCTATGATCCTGAGAAGGTCGATGCGAAGTTCAAGAAATCACTTGAAGCAGCAGGCGGAAACGTACCGAAGAACTATGATACGAAGATGACGCTGTACAAGAAAGTCGGCGAAACATCCGATTTCAAACCGGAGCTTGAAGAAATCAAGTCAGGTGAGACGGCAGTCAACCGCCCATTCGAATTCGATGATTATCAAGTCTTCCAGGAACAGTACGCGGCAGATCCGGAATTCAAGACGATGTCGTTTAATATCGTCAACCAGAAGACGGACAAAGTCGTCGATACGATCAAGGTCGACTTGCGTGATCCGAAAGAAACATATGCTTTAAAAGATGGATATGAAGTCGAACTGAAGGACTTCCTTCCGGACTTCGTCGTCAAAGATGGTCAGCCAACGACGAACTCGGGACGTCCAGTCAATCCAGCCTTCGTCTTCAGCATCAAGTCACCGGAACATCCGAAAGGTGAACGGAGTTTGATTGGGATCAAACTTAATGTTGGTGGAGATGAGAACCAGTACAAGATGGCATTCGCCGGTACGGAGCTCTCGAACATCTCGGGTGTCCGGATTAAAAAAGATCTGACGCTACCGTTCCTGTTTGCAGGTGGTATCATCTTCATGGCAGGTCTATTGATCGGGATGTACTGGCCGCACCGTCGTCTCTGGCTCAAAGAGAAGAACGGTCGAATCCAGATTGCTGGATTTACGAACAAAAATGCATTGGGGCTCCAAAAGGAAGCCAATCTCGCGTTGACGGAAGTCGGTCTGCCAGAACTTGAGGATCGACAAAAGTTGCGGGAAGAGGGGGAAGCTAAATGAATTTGCTTCAGTTGAGCAGTAACCTGCTCCTTACATCATTCATCGTCTACCTCGTCAGTACAGGATTCTTCGCTGTAGCGACGAGTGGTAAAAAAGGACCGACGCGTTCTGGTAAAATCGCCTTTACGCTTGCGATCATCGGTTTCCTCGCGCAGCTCGGATATTTCTTCACGCGCTGGGCTGGAGCTGGGCACGTTCCAGTTTCGAACTTATATGAATACACGACATTCTTCGGCATGATGATGGTGCTTGGTTTCTTGATCGTTTATGCCATCTACAAAAACAATGTCCTCGGTTTGGTTGCGATGCCAGTTGCATTGCTCGTCATCGCTTATGCGTCGATGTTTCCGGATGAAGTCCAACCGTTGATCCCAGCACTACAAAGTGTTTGGCTCAAAATCCACGTCACGACGGCAGCGCTCGGCGAAGGGATTCTTGCCGTCAGCTTCGCGACCGGATTATTGTATCTGATTCACGCGACGGATTTCAGCAAGGAATCGAAAACACGGACGTGGCTCGAAGTCGTCATGTTCTCGCTCGCATGTGTAGTCGGTTACATCTTAGTTGGGCTGTTGTTCAAAGCAACAGGTTCTGCGTCGACGATCGAATACGTGGCGAAAAACGGTGCAACGATGACGCATGACTATGCGATGCCAGTCTTGACAGGTCCTGAAGGCGGGAAAGTCTTATCGGGTTCAGGTGCCGTCATTGAATTACCGAATTTCTTGAATGCGAACAAAGTCAACACGGTCTTATGGTCGATCATCGGCGGCGTCGTCTTATACGTCTTGCTTCGCTTCGTCATTCTTCGCAAGCGTCTTGCTGAGAGCTTGAAGCCGATCGCGCGTAAGATCGATCTTGAGACAGCAGATGAGATCAGCTATCGTTCTGTTGCGATTGGTCTTCCGATCTTCATCCTTGGCGGTCTGATCTTCGCGATGATCTGGGCGCAAATGGCATGGAGCCGTTACTGGGGCTGGGATCCGAAAGAGGTATGGGCACTCATTACGATGCTCTTCTACGTCTTTTATCTCCATATGCGCATCCAGCGTGGTTGGATTGGTAAAAAATCAGCTTGGTTATGTGTTGGCGGATTTGCTGTCATCATGTTCAACCTCGTCTTCGTTAACCTGGTCGTAGCAGGATTACACTCTTACGCATAAGAAAAAAACAAGCAGCGGATCCGGAAACGGTCCGCTGCTTTTTCGTATTCGTCCGATCGAAGTGTGCCTTTTCGGAGAAATCAGCCAGAGCAAGCCATTCTTTTCGTTTCATAGTATACTAAAAGAGTAGTAGGATAGAGGAGTAGAGTTTAGTTCATAGGAGGAGACAGCATGTCAGAAGAAGCACGTATTTTAGTCGTCGACGATGAAGAACGGATTCGTCGCCTGTTGAAGATGTATCTGGAGCGGGAAAATTTCACGATCGAGGAAGCAGACAATGGAGAAACGGCGCTTGAAATGGCGCTTGAGACAGAATACGATGTCATTCTCCTCGACTTGATGATGCCAAAGATGGACGGGATGCAAGTCTGTGAAGAACTGCGGAAAACGAAAGCGACGCCAATCGTCATGTTGACGGCAAAAGGCGAAGAGACGAACCGCGTCCATGGGTTTGAGATGGGGGCAGATGATTATATCGTCAAACCATTCAGCCCACGCGAAGTCGTCTTGCGTGTCAAAGCGATCCTTCGTCGGGCAAGTGCGACGAAATTCCTCCACACGGATGCGAAAACAAAAGATGTCATCGTCTTCCCACACTTGACGATCGACAATGATGCCCACCGCGTGACGGTTGAATCACAAGAAGTCAATTTAACACCAAAAGAATACGAACTCCTGTATTTCTTAGCAAAACAAACGGATAAGGTATTCTCGCGGGAACAACTACTCAAGGAAGTCTGGAACTATGAATTCTTCGGGGATCTGCGGACGGTCGATACACACGTCAAACGTCTGCGTGAAAAGCTGAATCGTTTGTCTCCGAACGCCGCTCAAATGATCACGACGGTCTGGGGTGTCGGATACAAGTTCGAGAATAGTCCGACCTGACGATGAAATGGTTGCAAAGCGTTGTCATCAAACTATGGGGAACGATTCTGTTACTCGTTTCGGTCGTCTTGATCGCCTTGACGATCTTGTTACTTGAATTTTTCAACTCGTTTCATATCGAACAGGAGCGGGGGCACTTGGCAAAGCTCGGTCAACAAGTCGAGACCGTCTTTCAGGCGCACTCCGGCATCGAGGAAGGGTCGAGTACTGCTGTTGAAATCACGGATATTTACGGCGCGACACTGATCGCAAAGACGCAGGACGATTCCGTCGAAGCGAACATCTCACAAGCGAAGGCGAACCGGATCATCAAGGAACTCGAACGTCAGAACTGGAAAGCAATTGACGGTGAAGAAGGCGAGACGGCGATCGGCAACTATGAGACCTTCGATGGAAAGGCGGCACTCGCGTATCGGGCACCGCTCATTACGGACAGTGGTAACGGAACAATCTACTTGATCGAGCAGTTGACGAACATCGAACAGGCGAATGAGGGAGCACGTCAGATCATCCAACTCTGTGTCCTGTTAGCGATCATTGGAACGACCGTCTTTGCCTTCTTCCTCTCGACACGAATCACAGCACCACTGCGGACGATTCGTCAAGCTGTCGTTGAGGCCGGTGAAGGAAAGTTTGATCAGAGCCTGACGCAACGTTCGCGTGATGAGATCGGTGACTTAGCGCTTGCGTTCAATGAAATGAGTAGTCAACTCAATCAATATGTCACGGATCTCGATAAGGAACGGCACTTGCTTTCCTCGATTCTGCGCTGTATGGCAGATGGCGTGCTGACGTTCTCGAAATCAGGCGAACTCCTCGCGACGAATCCACCGGCAGAGGCATTCCTCGCAGGTTCTCCGGTACCAGACGAACTGATCGAACTGTTCCAGACGGTCATGCAGGAAGAGACGGAGATGACCGTGTCCTTCGAACGAGAGGGACGTTTCTACATCATCATCGTCAGTCCGTTACTCGAACAAGAAGAACAGATTGGAGCGGTCGCCGTCCTGCGTGATATGACGGAAGCGCAACAACTCGAAAAGATGCGTGCCGACTTCGTCGCGAACGTCAGTCATGAACTGCGGACGCCACTCGTCATGCTGCAAGGGTATTCGGAAGCAATCGTCGACGGGATGACCGAAAGTGATGAGGCGACGAAAGAATTCGCCTCAATCATTTATGATGAATCACAACGTCTGTCACGTCTTGTCAATGATTTACTTGATCTCGCACGGATGGAAGCGGGGTATCAGGAGTTACGGATCGAAGCCATCGAAGCGGTCTCCTTTGCACAACGAGTTATCAAGAAGTTCAAACAGATGGGACGCGATAAGCAGGTCACGTTCTCAGTTTCAGGTCCGAATATCATATTTGACGCCGATCCGGATCAGATGGAACAAGTGTTGACGAATCTCCTCGGTAACGCCTTGCGCTACACGGAGAACGGTGAAATCAAGATTAAGATTGATGAAGATAGGGAAAACATTACATTATCCGTCATTGATTCGGGTGACGGAATCCCAGAAGAAGATCTACCGTTCGTCTTTGACCGCTTTTATAAAGCCGATAAAGCGCGGACACGTGGCAAGACAGGTACAGGAATCGGTCTTGCAATCGTGGCGAATGTCGTCCGAGCTCATGGTGGTGAAGTCGAAGTCGACAGCCGCTTGGGTGAGGGAGCGACCTTCCGGATCCGATTACCGAAAAAACAAGGGAAGCGAACATTATGAGTCGCTTCCTTTCGCTATAGGAGTGAATGAAAAATGAAAATTTACACGAAGTCTGGTGACGAAGGAGAAACATCCCTCGTTGGTGGGAGAGTCAAAAAAAATGATCGTTTGATTAGCTTGATGGGAGAACTCGACGAATTGAACAGTTTCGTTGGACTTGCCCGGACGAAAGCATCATCAATCGAGGTGCGGGAACAACTGACAGTGATCCAGCACGCCTTATTCGATTGTGGTAGTGACTTGATGTATGTTGAACCACGCCCGTCACGCTTGAGTCAAGAAGCGACGGTTGATTTAGAAAGTTGGATCGACACATTAACGGAGTTATCGCCGCCGCTCGATAAGTTCATCTTGCCCGGTGGAACGGAAGCAGCTGCAACATTACACGTGGCACGGACGGTCTGTCGTCGTGTGGAACGTTCGATGATCGATGTCCCTCAAGCCGCTCATTTGTTACCGTTCATCAACCGACTCAGTGACTTCTTCTTTACAGCAGCCCGTTACGAGAATGCCGTCAAACAAAAAGCAGATATTGAATATGTCCGCAGTGCGCATGTATTCAAACGAAAGGATGGAGAGCAATGAGTCAGTCATTTAGCACATGGAAAAAGGAAGGAACGAGCTTTCATCTCGTTCCGACTGATAAATTCAAGACGACGACGATTCTCGTCACATTTTCAGCACCGTTAGAAGCGAAGACGCTGACAAGCCGTGCAATCCTACCGTATATCATGGAAAAATCGACAGCCGCTTATCCGTCGATGAAAGCATTACGTGAACCACTTGAAACATTATATGATGCGGGACTTTATGCGGACGCGTCGAAGTTCGGAGAAGAGCACGTCATCTCGTTCCAACTCGATGTCGTCCGGGGAGAACTCGTTCATCATCCGTCGTTGTTAAAAGAAGCACTCGAATTGCTCGAGCAAATGGTGCTGTATCCAGATTTGACGGAAGGTGGTTTCCGTGAACAGTTCGTCAAACAAGAAAAACGACTGCATGCCTTACGGATTAGTTCGCTATATGACGATAAAATGCGCTACGCCCAGCAACGTCTTCTTGAATTAATGGCACCAGGTGAAGCCGTCGCGTTGCCATCCCTCGGAACACTCGAAGAACTCGAACAGATCACCCCGTCATCCTTGCGTGATACATACCGTTCGATGATCGAAGACGATCGGATTGATGTCTTCGTCGTCGGACATGTGACGAAGGAGGAGATGGAAGATGCGTTGTCCTTCTTGCCATCGCATTCTGAAAAGATCAGCCATTACATTCCGGCCCAAAAACCAGTCAATGGCGTGAAACGGTCGAGTGAAACGCAACCGATCAAACAAGGCAAATTGCATCTCGGTTACCGGGTAGCGGTCGATCCGACATCTGCTGACTCGATTCGGATGCAAATCGTCAATGGTCTATTCGGTGGCTTCCCCCATTCAAAACTGTTTATGAATGTCCGTGAAAAAGAGAGCCTCGCGTATTATGCGGCCTCACGTTACGCGGCACTGAACAGTGCACTCTATGTTTATGCAGGGGTCGACACAAAAGAAGCGGAACGTGCCGAAAAGATCATCTTGGAACAACTCGTTGATTTGAAAGCAGGACAGTTCACGGATGAAGAATTGACACAGACGAAGGCGATGCTGATCAATGCGCGTCGTCAAATCCTTGATCAGCCGGGTCAATTGATCGGCTGGTTGAATGGTTCGAAGATGCGTGGACTGACACTTGAAGATGAAATTCATATCATTGAGACGGCGACACGTGAAGACGTCGTTCGATTAGCAGCGGCAATCGATCTTGATGCCGTATATCTATTGCGAGGTGAAGCATGATGGAACAACTGACCTATCACGATACAGACGAAACGGTATACCATGAGCAGCTTGATAACGGGCTCTCCGTCTACCTACTGCAAAAAAAAGGATACGAAAAGACGTATGCGACGTTTACGACACGTTATGGTTCGATTGATCAACGATTCAAAAAAGGAGAGGAATGGATCACGGTACCGGACGGCATCGCCCATTTCCTTGAGCATAAGATGTTCGAATCCGAAAAAGGTGATGTCTTCCAAGAGTTTGGTCGTCTTGGTGCCTCAGCGAACGCCTTTACCTCGTTCTCGCGGACGGCGTATTTGTTCTCAGCGACGTCATTAATCGAACAAAATCTCGAGACGTTGATTGATTTCGTACAAGATCCTTACTTCACGCCGGAAAGCGTTGAAAAAGAGAAGGGGATCATCACGCAGGAAATCCAGATGTATCAAGATAATCCGGGATGGCGCTTGTTCTTCGGTCTGATTGAATCGATGTATGCGACGCATCCAGTCCGGATCGATATCGCGGGAACTCCGGAATCGATCAATCAAATCACAGCCGATGACCTGTACACGTGCTACCGTACGTTCTATCATCCATCGAACATGGTGTTGTTCGTCGTCGGAAACATTGATCCGGAAGAGACACTGGCATTGATCAAGGCGAATCAGGCTAAGAAAGACTATACGGATCGTCCGGCAATCGAGCGGGACTATGGTCAAGAACCGCATGGCGTACATCGTCCGCGTTTTGAACTCGAGCTCGACGTCAAGACACCTAAGGTATTAATCGGTTATAAGGACGAATCGCTTCGCAGCGAGGCACAAGTCCGTCGTGAATTAACGAGTGAACTCCTGTTACACCTCTTGTTCGATCAAACATCATCGACGTATTTGGAACTGTATGAAGACGGTTTGATTGACGATACGTTCAGCTTTGATTACTCAAGTGAGGAAGAGTTCGCATTCGCGACGTTCGGGATGGAGACAGAAGATCCAGATAAGTTCATCCAAGCGTATGAGACACTTCTGCAAACGCGTCCTGACTTTACGGAAGATGAAGTCACGCGCAAGCGGAACATGATGCAAGGGAAGTTCCTCCGTGCCTTGAATTCACCAGAATTCATCGCGAACCAGTTCTCGCGTCACGCACTTGCCGGTACGAACTTGTTCACGCTTCCGACGTTGATTGCTTCGATTACGAAAGAAGAGATTGAAGCCCGTTTCGACGAGTTGTTCGCCATTGAAAACCGGGCGATCTCAATCGTCAAACCGTACGCGTGATGCGAATTCTCATTACCGGTGCGAGTGGCGCCATTGGTCTTGCGGCAGCAAAACAACTCGCTGCCGCCGGACATGAATTGGTGCTTCAGACGTATCGACAGCACGCTGTTTTGGAACGGATGATAGAGGAGTGGCAAGGAGAGCACCACATCTTGACTGCGAATTTAGCGGATGAGGAGGACTTGCAGGCATTTTGTGCGGCATTACCTGTCGTTGATGCCTTCGTCCATTGTGCCGGAACGAGTTATAGCGGTTTGTTGCTCGATCAATCGGCAACATCAATGCACGAACTTTGGAAAATCCACGTCGAGGCGTTGATGCGCATCAGCCAAACCGTGACACGGACGAAACCGTTTACGTCGAAGCTTGCGATCGTCGTCATCAGTAGTGTGTTAGGGGAACAAGGTGTCGCGGGTGAAGTTGTCTATTCGACATGCAAGGCGGCACAGCTCGGATTCGTCAAAGCATACAGCAAGGAACTTGGACCGATGTACGGACGTATCAATGCGATCACACCGGGATGGATTGACACACCGATGAACGCGATTTTCTCGGAAGATGAAAAG
Source organism: Exiguobacterium sp. ZWU0009 (assembly GCF_000798935.2). Classification (NCBI taxonomy): domain Bacteria; kingdom Bacillati; phylum Bacillota; class Bacilli; order Caryophanales; genus Exiguobacterium; species Exiguobacterium sp. ZWU0009. Next base: position 1,100,015 of record NZ_CP018057.1, read on the forward strand.
GAACAAGCAATCGCTGAAATTCCTGCTGGTCGATTCGGGAAAGTAGAAGAAGTGGCTTCTGCCATCTGTTACTTAGTGCAACCCGAGTCAAGTTATGTGTCGGGAGCCATCCTGAAAATAGATGGTGCGTGGATGTAAGCATTGGAATTTCAGTTCAGGAATGCTTTTCATTTTTCAAAAAATCATTTAACATGAGGAATGGATAATCGTATTGATAGAGGAGGATGGGCGCGTGAGTGAGTTCGAGCAATGGTATCTCGAATATGAATTAAAGGTCAACCGTCCCGGTATACTCGGGGACATTGCTTCGTTGATGGGAATGTTACATATTTCGATCGTGACGATCAATGGTGTTGATCATCAACGACGTGGTATGTTACTGCAAACGAAACAACCGGATCAAATTCCACGACTCGCCGCTATTCTCAAGACGATGTCAACCATTGAGGTCATCAAACTACGAAAACCAAAGCTCCGTGACCGAATTGCGATTCGACACGGTCGTTATATCGATCAAAGTAGTGATGAGCGAAAGACGTTCCGCTTCGTTCGAGAAGACTTAGGGATTCTCGTTGATTTCATGGCAGAACTGTGTAAACAGGATGGTCACTTGTTGATTGGTGTCCGTGGCATGCCGCGAGTCGGGAAGACGGAATCGATCGTCGCAGCAAGCGTCAGTGCGAATAAGAAATGGCTGTTCTTGTCATCGACATTAATCAAACAGACAGTGCGAACATCGTTGTTCGACGACGAGCGGACCGGTGATTATGTCTATATCATCGATGCCTTAGTATCGCAACGAAATTTCGATGAACGGCACTGGCAAATCCTGCGCGAAGTCATGCGACTACCAGCGACAAAAATTGTCGAGCATCCGGACGCTTTCGTCAAATCAAGTGAATATACGTGGGATGATTTTGATTACATCATTGAATTACGCAACACGACTGAAGAAATCATTGTGACTGAACTGCCTCGTTCCCATGGTGGAAATGATTGGTTCAACTTTGAATAAGTATGAAAAATGGAAGGTGTGTTACCGATGACCGAGCTCGGAACCTACTTAAAGGAACAACGGGAGGCACTTGGTGTCTCTCTCGAACAAATTCAAACGACGACGAAGATTCAAAAGCGTTATATCGTCGCGATTGAAGAAGGCAATTACGATCAATTACCGGGTGCATTCTATGCCCGTGCCTTCATCAAGACATATGCGGAAGCACTCGGTCTTGACGTTGATGAAGTCTTTACGACCTACAAGCGTGATCTTCCAGAACCGGAAGCACAGCCGGTCGTCGAACTGTCGCGACGAGCGACGTATTCGAAATCCAGTGCTCCTAAAAAGAGTGTTGCGAAACGTTGGATTCCGAACATCATCATCATCGTATTGATCTTTGCAATCGGTGCTGCCTTGTATTATGGTCTGCAGACGTTCCTCGACGGTAACGAAGAGGCGAAGACGTCCGCGCCGAAACAAAATGATGTGACGATCGATCAAGGAGACGCACCGAGCAAGGAAACGGATGCGCCTGCGAAGACCGAAGAAGAGCCGAAGGAAGAACCGGCGAAACAAGAAGAAACAAAAGAAGAACCTAAAAAAGAGGCACTTGCTGTGAAGTCGACATCTGGTCAAGATGTCACGTATGAAGTAGCAACGAAGGATACGATGAATGTCTCGATTCAAATCAAGAAAGATGCATCTCCATCGCCATTCGTTGGTGTGCGTGATACATCACTTGAAGGAGAAGCACTTGCGCCAGATCACATCAATGCATCGGATCCAAATCCGATCGTCGTGAAGGACGCGAAGACGGACTTGATCCGGATCCGGATTGGTTCGATTAAAGGAATTGATAAAATCGTCGTCAATGACCAAGAACTGAAACTGAACCGTTCGCTTCTCGTCCAAAATATCTATTTGAAGAAAGTAGACACGCCGTAATCCGGCGTGCCTTCTTTTAGATGACATGGTCATCTACATACGAAATGAAGGAGGAGGGCGTTACATGAACTTACCGAATCAATTGACAGTATTACGCGTTTTATTAATTCCCGTGTTCGTCATCGTACTTGCGATTGATCCGAACTGGGGACAGTGGGATGTGCTGGGAGCTGAACTTCCCGTCTCACACTTCGTTGCAGCTATCATCTTCCTTGTTGCTTCACTGACGGACTGGCTCGATGGGTATATCGCCCGCAAACAAAAACTAGTGACGAACTTTGGAAAATTCATGGATCCACTTGCCGATAAGATGTTAGTTGCAGCTGCTCTTGTCTACTTGGTGGAACTTGGATTCGTCGCAGCATGGATCGTCGTCATCATTCTCTGTCGAGAGTTCGCAGTCACAGGTCTTCGTCTCGTCGCATCTGACGAAGGGATCGTCCTTGCTGCTGGAAACTCTGGCAAAGCAAAAACATGGGTTCAGCTGACATCAATTACGGCATACTTGTTGCACGATATCATCTTTGCGATGTGGAATATTCCGTTCGCAGATATTACGATGTGGCTTGCTTTGATTTTGACGATCTACTCAGGTGTCGAATATTTCGCTAAAAACATTAAGTTAATTACGAAATCCATGTAAGATGGATCAATTTAGACTGTTCGTCATACCGAACAGTCTTTTCTTATACTTCAAGAAGGTGAGGAATCAACATGAAAGCAGAAATCATCGCAGTCGGAAGCGAACTCCTCCTTGGAGAAATCGCGAACACGAATGCACAGTACCTTTCCGAATGGTTAGCGAGTGCCGGAATTGACGTTCATTATCATACAGTCGTCGGTGACAATCATGAGCGGATGCAAGAGACATTCCGTCAGGCACAACAACGGGCAGAACTCCTTGTCATCACAGGTGGTCTCGGACCGACGGAAGACGATTTGACGAAAGAAGTGCTCGCTGATCTCCTCGGACGTGATCTCGTTCTCGATCAAGCGGCGTACGAGCGAATCGAAGGGTTCTTAAAGACACGTCAACGGGAAATGACGATCAATGAACGAAAACAAGCTCTCGTCATCGAAGGAGCGACGGTTTTACGTAATGATGCAGGACTTGCACCCGGTATGTCGGTTCAGACGGAACACCACCAATATATCGTCTTACCTGGTGTGCCACGCGAGATGAAGCAAATCCTCAAAGATCACTTCAGTCATCTGTTCGGTCAAGAAACGATCCGTTCTCGGACGTTACGATTCTTCGGAATCGGGGAATCAGCTTTAAATGACCGTCTGGAAACGTTGATCAAGGAGGCGAAGAATCCATCGGTCGCACCGTATGCGGAGCTCGCTGAAGTCCGGTTACGCCTGACGGCTAAAGCACTCGATCAACAGGAAGCCGATCGTATGCTCGATGAACTCGAACAACACGTCCTTGCTGAAGTCGGCATGTACTTTTATGGATATGGGGAGACGAGTCTGCCGGAAGTTGTCCTAAAACGGTATCAAGAAGCAGGATTGACACTTTCGCTCGCCGAATCACTGACGGGAGGAGCCGTCGCAAGTGGTCTCGTTGATGTCAGCGGTGCGAGTCAAGTATTGCGTGGGAGCGCCGTCGTCTATGATGACGCAGCGAAGCAAGCCGTACTGTCGGTACCAGAAGAGCTTTTAAAAGAACATACGGCAGTCAGTAAAGAGGTGGCGATCGCGATGGCAGAAGGAGCACGAAGCCTTTATCAATCGGACATCGCTGTTGCCTTGACGGGGGAAGCAGGTCCGACGAGCAACAGCGGAAAAACGATCGGAACGGTCTATTGTGCTATTGCGGACGCACATGGAACACGGATTGTCGAATGGCAATATCCATCGTTCGATCGAGGCATGATTCGCCTGCGCGCCGTCAAGGATACCTATTTCCTTCTACTGAAACATCTCGAAAAAGCACCAGAGTGAGAAAAATGGTCAAAGTGCAAGTATGCGAATAAATGTTCGTAAAATGCTTGTCATTCGGTCTCAAAAGAAGTACAATAATCTCAGTAAGATAATTAAAAGGAGGCCTGCTACGTGAGTGATCGTAAAGCAGCACTTGAGATGGCGTTACGCCAGATAGAGAAACAGTTCGGTAAAGGTTCTATCATGAAACTCGGAGAAAATGCGGATCAGAAGGTATCAGTAATCTCTTCTGGATCGATTACATTAGATATTGCCCTAGGTGCAGGTGGATACCCACGTGGACGGGTCATCGAAGTATACGGACCTGAATCGTCAGGTAAAACGACGGTAGCGCTTCATGCAATCGCAGAAGTTCAAAAACAAGGTGGACAAGCCGCATTCATCGATGCGGAGCATGCGCTTGATCCAGCATATGCAAATAAACTCGGTGTCAACATCGATGAGCTCCTCTTGTCACAACCGGACACTGGGGAACAAGCACTTGAAATCGCGGAAGCACTCGTTCGTTCTGGTGCGGTCGATATTCTTGTCGTCGACTCTGTTGCGGCACTCGTACCAAAAGCAGAGATCGAAGGCGAGATGGGTGACTCACACGTTGGTCTTCAAGCACGTTTGATGAGCCAAGCGCTTCGTAAATTGTCTGGTGCAACGAATAAATCGAAGACGATCGTCATCTTCATCAACCAAATCCGTGAAAAAATCGGTGTCATGTTCGGTAACCCGGAAACAACTCCAGGTGGTCGTGCACTTAAATTCTACTCGTCTGTTCGTTTAGAAGTGCGTCGTGCGGAAGCGTTGAAAAACGGTACGGACGTCGTCGGTAACAAAACAAAGATCAAGGTCGTCAAAAACAAGATCGCACCTCCGTTCAAACAAGCGGAAGTCGACATCATGTATGGTCTCGGAATTTCGAAGGTCGGCGAGTTGATCGATATCGGAACGGATCTTGATATCGTTCAAAAGAGTGGTGCATGGTACTCGTACAACTCTGAACGTCTCGGTCAAGGGCGTGAGAACGCGAAACAATATATGGTCGAGCATCCGGAAGTCGCAGCAGAGGTCGAACGTTTGATTCGTGAACACCACGGTCTCGTCGATCGCGAAGAGCCGGTTGATTTCGAAGCAGAACAACCAGAAGATCTATTTGCTGAATAAACCGTTTCAGAGAGGATTCGCATGCGAATCCTCTCTTTTTTAGTGTAAAAGAGGAAAACAGTGGAATTCTTTCCCGTCCGTTCGTTGACAATGAACGAGTGCTATCCTTACAATATAGATGTACGTTTTTTAGACAGCTTCGATGAAATACCGAAATGAACTAAGAAACACCTTGCAAAGGGGAGGTGAACCCATGAGTACACTGACTTGGATTGTCATACTTCTCCTCACTTTGCTGATCGCATTCATCGTAGGCTACTTCTTGCGGAAATCGATTGCAGAAGCGAAGATTCAAGGCGCAGAAACGGAAGCGAATAAAATCGTCGAACGTGCGCGCGAATCGGCTGAGGCAACGAAAAAAGAAGCAGTACTCGAAGCGAAAGATGAAGCATTCAAACTTCGTAACGAAGTGGAAAAAGAATTGCGTGAACGTCGCCAAGAGCTAGCGAAACAAGAAGCCCGGTTGCTCCAGAAAGAAGAGACACTCGATCGCCGTGTTGATGCCATCGACCGTAAGGAAGATCAAATCAATACACGTGATGCAGAGATCGCGAAACGGAAGCATCAAGCTGAAGAACTAGAGCGCAAAGTAGAGGACCTGTATGAACAGGGACGTCAAGAGCTTGTCCGCGTCGCGAATTTATCGCAAGACGAGGCAAGAACGATCATCATGGATGAGACGAAACAGGCTGCTTTACATGACGCAGCCATTCTTCAAAAAGAAATCGAACAAAAAGCAAAAGAAGAAGCCGACAAGAAAGCACGTAACATCTTGTCACTTGCGATTCAACGGTTCGCCGCTGAACATATCGCAGAGACGACTGTATCGGTCGTCAACTTGCCGAACGATGAGATGAAAGGTCGGATCATCGGACGGGAAGGCCGCAACATCCGTACGCTCGAGACCTTGACTGGAATCGACTTGATCATCGATGATACGCCGGAAGCCGTCATTTTGTCTGGTTTTGACCCAATTCGTCGCGAAGTCGCTAAAATGGCGCTCGAGAAATTGGTTCAGGATGGTCGGATTCACCCGGCCCGTATTGAAGAGATGGTCGACAAATCCCGTCGTGAAGTCGACGAGCGAATTCGAGAAATCGGGGAAGAAGCGACGTATGATGTCGGAATCCACGGCATTCATCCGGACCTTGTCAAAATTCTCGGTCGCTTGAAGTACCGTACGAGTTACGGACAAAACGTCCTGTATCACTCGCTTGAGGTTGCCCATCTTGCAGGTATGATGGCAGCTGAACTTGGGGAAGATGTCACGCTTGCGAAGCGTGCGGGTCTTCTGCATGATATCGGGAAAGCGATCGACCACGAAGTCGAAGGCAGTCACGTTGAGATCGGTGTCGAGCTCGGTACGAAGTACAAAGAGCATCCAACCGTCATCAACGCGATCGCATCCCACCACGGGGATACGGAAGCGACATCTGTCATTTCCGTCTTGGTCGCAGCCGCAGATGCATTATCTGCTGCTCGTCCGGGTGCACGTCAAGAGACACTCGAAAGTTATATTCGCCGTCTCGAACGCCTCGAGGAAATCTCGGAATCGTTCGACGGTGTCGAAAAATCATTTGCGATCCAAGCGGGTCGTGAAGTTCGTATCATCGTTCGACCTGACGTCGTCGATGATGTACTGGCTCACAAGATGGCGAGTGACATCCGGAAAAAAATCGAAGAAGAACTCGATTATCCGGGACACATCAAAGTCACGGTCATTCGGGAAACACGAGCAGTCGAATACGCGAAATAAGTGGAGTGGCGGGCGACCGCCACTTTTTTTAATGAACGGAGGAACAGCAATGAAGATTTTATTCATCGGAGATGTCGTCGGTGCACCTGGTCGACATATCCTACAACAATTCACAGCACGCTTGAAAGCGAAGTACAACCCGAACGTCATGCTCGTCAACGGCGAAAACGCAGCACACGGACGCGGCATCACGAAGTCAATCTATCATCAATTCCTAGAACTCGGATTCCACGGAATCACGATGGGGAATCACACGTTTGATAACCGCGACATCTTTGACTGGATCGACGATGCAGATCGGATCGTCCGTCCGGCGAACTATCCGGAAGGCACACCAGGTCGTGGGATGATGATCGTCAAGGCAGGTAATAAAAAGATTGCCGTCATCAACGTCCAAGGAACGGTCTTCTTACCACCACTCGGTGACCCGTTCCGAACAGTTGATGCATTAATTGCGGAAGTCGAAGGAAAAGTCGATGCGATCTTCGTTGATGTTCATGCGGAAGCAACGAGTGAGAAAATCGCGATGGGCTATCACCTCGACGGTCGAGTTCAAGCTGTCGTCGGCACACATACGCACGTCCAGACAGCAGATGAGCGTGTCCTTGACGGAGGAACGGCTTACATCACGGATGTCGGGATGACAGGTCCGCTGAACGGTGTGCTTGGGATGCGTCAGGAAGATGTCCTACGAAAATTCAAGACACAGCTCCCAACACGGTTTGAAGTTGCCGAAGGACGGGAACAACTTAATGGAGTCTTGATTCATATCGATGACACAACAAAAAAAGCAACGAAGATTGAACGGATTCATCTGACGGATCAGTCAGTATTCTTCGACTGATTGCCATTTCTGGATGGGGAGGTACACGCATGGACGTCCTGAAAGTATCAGCTAAGTCGAATCCAAACGCGGTAGCAGGTGCACTCGCGGGTGTCATTCGAGAGAGAGGTTCCGTCGAGATTCAGGCCATTGGTGCGGGAGCGCTCAATCAGTCTGTCAAAGCCGTCGCCATCGCACGTGGATTCGTGGCTCCTTCTGGCATCGACTTGATTTGTATCCCAGCCTTCACAGACATTTTGATTGATGGAGAAGAGAGAACCGCCATCAAACTCATCATTGAACCACGATGACGAATTGGACATAGGTCCTATTTGCAAGTAGACCATTTACTCGACTGGAGTAGATGGTCTTTTTGCTGCGCCTGCGAAATTTTCTCACCTTTCCACCGAGGGAGCATTGTACTACTTCCGGTAAATCGGTATCATGAGGGAGGATAGAGAGAACTATCATTTCAGGGGACAGAGAAGGAGCGAACGTCGATGTATAATCAGTTATCATGGAAAGTTGGCGGTCAGCAGGGAGAAGGGATCGAATCAACAGGCGAAATCTTTGCAATTGCCTTGAATCGACTCGGCTATTACCTGTACGGCTACCGTCACTTTTCGTCACGTATCAAGGGAGGGCACACGAACAATAAGATTCGTGTCGCGACACAGGAAGTCCGGACGATTTCCGATGATCTCGATATTTTGGTCGCGTTCGATCAAGAGACGATCGATGTTAACTTCCATGAATTGCGTCAAGGTGCCATCATCATCGCGGATGCGAAATTCAATCCGACGAATCCAGACGAAGCACGCGCTTCCTTGTATGCGATTCCATTTACGGAGATTGCAGCAGATCTCGGTACGGCCTTGATGAAGAACATGGTCGCGATCGGTGCATCGAGTGCGATTCTCGGGATTGCACCGGAGCGTTTCCAAGCCGTCGTCGAGCAGATCTTCGGACGAAAAGGACCAGACATGGTCGAGAAAAACTTAGCAGCAATCCGTGAAGGTGCAGCAGCATTTGAAGCACTCGCAGGAGATGGTGAGCGATTCGTCTTAGATCCAGCAGACGGAAAACAACGGATGTTCATGATCGGAAACGATGCGATCGCCCTTGGTGCGATTGCTGGTGGAGCACGTCTGATGGCGGCTTACCCGATCACACCATCATCTGAAATCATGGAATACTTAATCAAGAAATTACCGCAGTTCGGCGGAACGGTCGTCCAGACGGAAGACGAGCTGGCAGCAGTCACGATGGCAATCGGGGCGAACTACGCAGGTGTCCGTGCTTTGACGGCGTCTGCTGGTCCAGGATTGTCATTGATGGCGGAAGCGATCGGGTTATCCGGGATGACGGAAACACCGCTCGTGATCGTCGATACACAACGAGGTGGTCCGTCAACGGGTCTACCGACGAAACAGGAACAGTCGGACTTGATGGCGATGATCTACAGCACGCATGGTGAGATTCCAAAGGTCGTTTTGGCACCGTCAACGGTCGAGGAAGCGTTCTACGATGCAGCAGAGGCATTCAACATCGCAGAGGAATACCAGTGTCCGGTCATTCTATTGACGGATTTGATGCTGTCTCTTGGAAAACAATCGGTCGAACCACCGGATATGTCACGCGTTGAGATCCGACGCGGGAAGTTAATCCAAGAAGACTTACCGGAACTTGAAGGAAAAGCGTACTTCAAACGCTACGAAGTGACGGAAGATGGGATCAGCCCACGTGTCATTCCAGGCGTCAAGCACGGGATTCATCACGTAACGGGTGTTGAGCACAATGAGGAAGGGCGTCCGTCGGAAGCGACGAAGAACCGGGTCGATCAGATGACGAAGCGACTCCGTAAGTTGAACACATTCCGCTTACAGGATGCCGTTCTCGTAACAGAGCATCATGCAGAACCGGATATCTTATTCGTCGGTTTCAACTCGACGCGTGGAACGATCGAAGAGATCATGCCACGACTCGAAGCACAAGGATTAAAAGTCGATCACTTGCATATCCGTCAAGTCCATCCGTTCCCAAGTGAACTCGTCACGCCGCACTTAGAGCGGGCAAAACGAGTCATCGTCGTCGAGTACAACGCAACGGGACAACTGGCGAAACTGATCCAGATGAACTGTGGACATGCATCGAAGATCGAGCATATCCTGAAATTCAATGGCGATCCGTTCTACCCGGCAGAGGTCGTCGAGCAGGTCGTAGGAGGGGTATATCATGGCAACCTTTAAAGATTTTAGAAATGATGTCAAACCAAACTGGTGTCCAGGGTGCGGAGACTTCTCGATTCAAGCAGCGATTCAGCGTGCTGTCGCAAACGTCGGGCTCGAACCAGAAGAGTTGGCATTGATTTCCGGGATTGGCTGTTCTGGTCGAATTTCCGGTTATATCAATACGTATGGCTTCCACGGTGTTCATGGACGGTCCTTGCCGATCGCTCAAGGTGTGAAGATGGCAAACCGCGAATTGACGGTCATCGCATCTGGTGGCGACGGTGATGGATTTGCAATCGGCATGGGACATACGATTCATGCGTTCAAGCGAAATGTCGACATGACGTATATCGTCATGGACAATCAGATTTACGGCTTGACGAAAGGGCAGACGTCACCTACTTCTGCACCTGGATTCAAGACGAAATCGACTCCAAAAGGGTCGATCGAAAAGAGTGTTTCACCCGTTGAACTCGCCTTGACGGCTGGCGCGACGTTTGTTGCCCAAAGCTTCTCGAATGATTTGAAGGGCTTGACGCAATTGATTGAACAGGCGACGGCACATAAAGGGTTTGCCTTCATCAACGTCTTCAGTCCGTGCGTCACGTTCAACAAGGTCAATACGTATGATTGGTTCAAACAGAACTTGACGAAGTTGTCCGATATCGAAGGATACGACCCGTCAAACTTGGATCTTGCGAAACAGACCGTTCATGCACACGATGGTCTCGTCATGGGATTGATCTATCAGGATGAGACACGTCCTGATTACCAGTCACAAATCGATGGGTATCAAGAGTCAGGCCTTGCGTATGCGGATCTTGAGTTGAACGAAGAAACATTCGGTAAACTAGCGGCAGAATTCATGTAAGATAGAGGAAAGATGTGTTTGGTTTTTTGGGGATGCTAAACATTTGGAAGCTCGCAACATATAAATAAACGCGAACTTCCGCGAAGGAGTCGGGGAAAGATGACGAAATTAGTAACGACGGTAGAAGAGACAGCAACGACAAAAACGATGCGCGCGCTTGTCAAAGAAGAGCGCGGATTTGGTGCGACACTGAAAGAAGTACCGGTACCCGTACCGAGTCGTGGAGAAGTCTTGATTCGAGTCGAGGCAACATCAATCTGTGGGACGGACGTGCATATCTATGAGTGGGACGCGTGGGCAGCTTCACGTGTCAATCCGCCGTATGTCTTCGGTCATGAGTTCTCGGGCGAAGTCGTCGAGCTCGGAGAAGGCACGAAACGCTTGAAACTCGGTGACCGTGTCTCGGCTGAGACGCATATCGTCTGTCATCAATGTAAACAGTGTCTACGTGGGCAATACCATATCTGTAAGAACACGAAGATCATCGGTGTCGATACACAAGGTTGTTTTGCGGAATACGTCGTCATGCCGGAAGAAAACCTCTGGGTCAACCCGGAAGACATGCCAGCAGGGATTGCCTCGATCCAAGAGCCAATGGGAAATGCCGTCCATACCGTTCTTGCGAGTGATGTCAGTGCGAAAACGGTCGCAATCGTCGGTTGTGGTCCAATTGGTCTGATGGCGGTCTTGGTCGCTAAAGCAGCCGGTGCGGCGGAAGTCGTTGCGATCGACGTCAATCCGTATCGTCTCGAACTCGCGCGGACGATGGGGGCGGATGTCGTCATCGATTCACGTCATGACGATGTCTTAGAGCGAATTGAACGTATGACGGACGGCGACGGGATTGATGTCGTCTGTGAGATGAGTGGTCATCCTGTTGCGATTCGTCAAGCGTTCGAGATGGTGACAGCAGGTGGAGACGTCAACATTCTTAGTCTGCCGGTCAAACCGGTCGAAATCGATTTGACGAACCACGTCGTCTTCAAAGGCGTCCGGGTTCAAGGCATCACCGGTCGGAAGATGTATGAGACATGGAGTCAAGTTTCTGCTTTCTTGTCGAGCGGAAAAGTTGATGTCCGCCCGTTGATCACACACACATTGCCGCTTGAGCGGTTCGAAGAAGGATTTGAATTGATGCGTCAAGGGAAATGCGGAAAAGTCGTATTACAACCAAGGGGGACGAATTAATGGGATTTGAACACTTACGGACAGAACTAGAAGAGATGAAACAGGCGGGCACGTTCCGCAACCTCGTAGCACTCGAAAGCGCACAACATAACCGCGTGACGATCGACGGTAAGGAATTGATTCAACTGTCGTCGAACAACTACCTCGGACTCGCGGCGCATCCACGTCTCGCTGAACAAGCAGCGAAAGCAGCGCGCACGTTCGGTGCCGGAACGGGATCCGTTCGGACGATTGCCGGAACACTCGAGATGCACCAAGCATTCGAACGGGAACTCGCGACATTCAAGCATACGGAAGCGGCACTCGTCTTCCAGTCTGGATTCGCCACGAATCTTGGTGTCTTATCGGCACTGCTCGGTCCGGAAGACGTCGTCATCTCGGATGAGTTGAACCACGCTTCGATCATCGATGGAATTCGTCTGACGAAAGCGAAACGCCGGATCTATAAACACGTCGACTTGGCGGATCTTGAGGCGGCCTTACAAGAAACACAAGACGCGCGGACACGCCTCGTCGTCACGGACGGTGTCTTCTCGATGGACGGAAACATCGCGCCACTCCCTGAGATCGTTGAATTAGCAGAACGCTATGACGCGCTCGTCATGGTCGATGATGCCCATGCATCAGGTGTGCTTGGGAAAGCGGGACGCGGTACAGTCAATCACTTCGGTCTTGACGGACGTGTTGCTCTGCAAGTCGGTACGCTCTCAAAAGCCATCGGCGTCCTTGGCGGATACGTCGCATGTGAACAGCACGTCAAAGATTACCTGATTCATAAAGGACGTCCGTTCTTGTTCTCGACATCACATCCACCAGCAGTCGTCGAAGCGAACCGGGAAGCGCTCCGCGTCATGGAAGAAGAAACGGAACTCTTTGATCGTCTGTGGGAAAACACGGAATTCTTTAAACAAGGACTCCGTGATCTCGGATTTGATATCGGCACGTCGACGACGCCAATCACACCGGTCATCGTCGGAGATGAAGCACGGTGCCACGAGTTGTCGGACCGCTTGCGTCAAGAAGGCGTCTTCGCTCAAGGCATCGCCTTCCCGACGGTCGCAAAAGGAAAAGCACGTGTTCGGACGATCGTGACGGCTGAACATACACGCGAAGACTTGACGACGGCGCTTGCAGCGTTCGAAAAAGTCGGTCGTGAATTAAACTTGATCGGTTAATGCTGATCACGGACGAACGCGTCCGCATACTCTCAGGCAGTGGGTCGTCGACCCGCTGCCTGATGTGCGTCACGGGCGGAAGAATGAGAAGTTAACCGTTTTTACTTTTGCAAGATAGGGAATAACTGATGATGAAAGGATGTGACCTGATGAGTACGAAAAAGAAAGGGATATTGCTCTCATTTTTGATGCTGACACTGCTCCTTGGGGGGTGTATTCGCATCCAGTACGATGCAACGATCCATACTGATCAAAGTGTCACCTTAAAGACGACATATGCCGCGAAGGAACATCCGGTGGCTCGTCTACTCAATTTGAATCCGAATTGGAAGGGGTATGTTAAACAGGCAGAAAAGAACGGCTATGCGGCGAAGACGTTTAAGACGAAGGATGACTACGAAGGCATCCGGATGCAAAAGACATTCGCGAACTTCAAGGATATGACGTCGATCAAGGACGAATGGAAGACCGGCATCGGTGGGATTCTGATTCCGCCCGATACAAAGTTTGACATGAAGAAATCGGACGGATTTTGGTTCGATACGTACCGACTCGACACGAACATTGATCTCAGTATCGATCGGTTGAACATCAAAGGGTATCAACCGACAGGACAGGTCAAGAAGTTAGCCGATCGGTATATTCGTCAAGCCGATATCGAGATCAAGCTCCACGGTCCAAAAGTGATTGGTCTCCAAAATGGTGAAAAAATCGACTGGTCGAATTACCATGATGTGTCATGGAAATTATACGGAACAAAAGCAAACCAACTACAGTTGATTGCCTATGTACCGAATCCGACAGGCTGGATCATTACCGGTATCGTACTATTGATTGGTGTCGGATTATTCCTCTACTGGGTCTTTCATCGTGTCCGTAAACTACGTCGTCAACAGCTGAAGACGATTAGTATCTCACTTCTCGTCTGTTTGATCGTCGGGGGAGGGGCGTGGTGGCTATTTGCGGAAGATACGTCGAGTGCCCCACCGCCGACGCGTCAGATTGTCACACAAGGAAAGAGTGAAATCGTGCCGACGTTCCTCGTCCATGGATTGTTCGGGACGGAGCGGACGTTCGTTCCGATGATTCAAAACTTCACGAATAAAAAAGTCGCCGATGACGGAGGACGATGTGACGTGACACGTTCCGGGAAAGCGACCTGTAGCGTCAACCCCTCACCGACCGGCTACCCGCTCGTCCGAATCGTTTTTGCGGACGATGAGGCAAGCCTTGCCGATCAACAAAAGTGGTTGAATGCGGCGATTGCTGCGTATGACGCGAAACAAAAAGCGACCTTTGCCGATATCCAGCTCGTTGGGCACAGCATGGGTGGTGTTGATGTCGTCGCCTATACGGTTCAAGAAGAGATGCCGTATCACGTCCGAAAAGTCGTGACGCTCGACTCACCGATCGCCGGCTCCGATTACGCGAAACTTGGCTTGACGCTTGCACCACTCGGCACGAATACGAACAGTCCCGCAATCCGCGATCTGGCGAAAGGTTCTCCAGCGATGAACAATCTGACCAAGCGGCTCGAGACGTGGCCACGTGATGTACTCGTCTATTCGTTTGGTGCCAAAGGGGGCGACTTCAATCTGATTTCGCTGAAGAGTTCATTTGCACTGGAGAACTATACGGATAACATCCAAACAAAATCGTATAAATATGATCATTTCACGATTCATCGCCGGGAGCCCGTCTTCCGCGAAATCCGCAATTTCCTGTTTAAAGAAAACCGGGTCACGGAGGAGGAATCATCATGAAACACGTCGTCATCGTCGGCGGAGGAATTGCCGGTCTAACGGCTGCTGCATTGATCGCACAAGAAGGGCATACGGTCACCGTCCTTGAGGGGAGCCGTGAATGGGGAGGGTCAGCCGGGAAGTTCACGCGCCGGGATCTGACATATCCAGTTGGAGCGACCCTTGGGATGGGATTTGAGGCAGGCGGTATTCATGCCCGTGTGCTTGATCATCTTGGAGTCAGGCATCAGGTCGAATCACTCGACGTCGTCATGACGATTCGCATCGAAGGACGGACGATTCATTATTATCGGGATCGCGATGCCTTTCTAATCGAATTGACATCACATTTTCCGGAGCAGGCATCGTCGATTCGTGCTTTCTTTGCTGAAATCGAGCAGATTCATGAGGCGATTCGTCCACTGATGGCAGAACTGCCGGCGTTGCCACTTCAAGATCCAGCAGACGTCAGGCGGTTAGTCCGTCACGCGAAAAGTGTTGTCCTCTTACCGTATTTTCCGATGACGATTGGTCATCTGTTACGCAAACATCGATTAGCGGATACGTTGTTCGCACAAGTGATCGACGGGATCTTACTCGACAGCATGCAGACAGGGCAGGAAGCATCTGCTTTATTAGGGGCTGTCGCCTTATCGATTTATCATGACGGTGCCTATTATGTTCCGGGCGGCTTGTACCGGCTAGCCGAACAATTGAAAGAAACAGCTGAGGCGAACGGGGCAACCTGTCTGCTTGGACGAAAAGTCACGTCGATTCGCAAGACGCCGGATGGTTTTTTGATCGAGGATCGGCGAGGGCGTTTGACGCTTGCCGATGCTGTCATCTGCGCCGTTCCGCTTGAAGGTATCCGGGAAGTCGTAAGTGCGGATATGCGACAAACGTTACGACGGACGTATCGACGACAAGAAAAACTACAGCAATGGGCGACCTTTACGTATTATGCAGCAATTCCGGAGTCGATCATTTTGTCTGATGAAGCGTTCCGTCAAGTCCATGATCCGTCCTTACCTTCAGGTCACGCCTTCGTCTCCCTCTCCCGTTCGGAGGACCGGTTACGTGCACCAGCCGGTCAGCGGACGCTGACGATGTCATGTCATGTTCCAATCGGTACGTTTGATAAGACGAACCGGAAACGCTACGACGAACAGGTCGAGACGATGTCGGCGATCTTCGAAGCTATTCTTGAACAACAGTTTCCCGGCTTCGGTCAAAAGGCGATCGAACGCCATCCGGGTGGACCCGGTGCGTGGGTCCGCTATACGTTTCGACCAGATGGCGGAGTCGGGGGATATCCGCAACGTCCAAGTACGAGTCTCTTGTTCGCAGCACCTTTTCGAACGGGCGTCGATCACTTCTTTGCGATTGGGGACACGATCTTTCCAGGTGCCGGGACGATCGGTGCCACGACGTCCGCAATTCATGTTGCCCGACAGTTTGATGTCAGATTATGAGAAATCGTCGTAAAATGATGAAAGAAGCGACGCATCTGTCGCTTTTTTCACATTTGAGGATTATGATGAAGAAGAGTCGGGAACATGATATCCATGAACAGAAAGAGAGAAGGAGTGAAGAACCATGGAGACATTCGAGCAAAAATGTCAGTCGTTCATTCAGGAACGACGACCTGAAGTCGGTCCGATTCAATTCGAGTCGGCACGTACGTTTCTCAATGCACGCGGTTTAAGTGTCTACGAACGGATTTATCAAGGAAAAGAAGAAGTACGATTGGCGTTCGTCGAGCAGACGAACGGACAACAACTCGTTTCATTAATGGAAAATACATTCGGCAACGGACTGGTCTATTTTGTCTCAACGGCAACCGCGACATGGGATGGCGACCGTTTTGGTGAATACACGTTTTAAGTACATAGGGAGTCCCAGTCGATGACTGGGGCTCTTTCGTGTCGAAACCTAATCCTCATCCCGTTCGTAAGGTAGGTAAGTGACTCAATTGAAGGAGGAAACGATGTGTCATCACTTGAACAACCTAAAACATCGACACGGCGGCTTGCGACCGTCTCGTTGATTTTCATGGCGGTCGGATTCGTCGTCTCATTGCCATTTAAAGAAAATGCGTGGGTCTTTTGGCTCCAGAGTGGTTTTGAAGCCGGACTCGTCGGTGGGATTGCCGACTGGTTCGCGATCACGGCATTGTTTCGCCATCCGCTCGGCTTAAAGATTCCCCATACGAACCTGTTGCCGAAAAATCGGGAACGGGTCATCGAATCAATCGTTCATATGCTCGAGACGGACTTGCTGAATAAAGAGAGTATCGTCGCGAAGCTCCAGCATATGACGCTCGCAGACCGTGTCATCAAAATCTTACGTTCGATTCTCGTTCTGCCTGCTTTTCGAGCGACCGTTACCGAACTATTGGTCGGTCTGATCCGGAAATTACCGAAAGAGGCGATTCTTGAGTTTGCGAATACACGGGTGACGGAGACGATCAAAGCGTATCCGTCAAAACGGCTGGCGGTACGGGCGATGGAGTTAAATGAGGAACGTCGACTCGACGAGTGGCTGATGGATCAGTTACTCGGTTATGGGCAACGTCTGCTCGAAGACCCCGTCATCCGCGATCAGATTGGCCGCCTTGCCTATACGGCGATGATCGATCAAGAAAAGAATACGTTCTTACGTGTGACGGCGCGAACCGTCCAAAAAGTCTACTCAGAAGAAAAACTCAGTCTGGTCATTCAAGGTGTCTTGCTGACGGTCATTCAAGATATGCGACACGTCCATCACCCGAATCGTTTAGCGATTCTTGATCATCTGCGTCGTAACTTGGCACAGTTGTCGATTGATGAAGAGCGTCTAGCAAAAATCGATGCCTGGAAGGCAAGCGAGGTCGACCGGTTTGACTTCGTTCCGGTCATTGAACGCGCGTATGATGCTGGTCTGATCGAACTCGAACGCTACTTGACGTCAGATGCCTTCTGGACGGAACGGGCGATGCCGATGCTTTCGCGCGCTTTAGACGACTGGGAACAGCATCCGACGTTCAAGGATAGCAGTGATCAATGGATGAAGGAGCAACTCGTTCGTTTCGTCGAACAAAATCACCAAAAAATCGGTGGACTCGTCCGTGAGAACTTAAACCGCTTCGATACCGAGACACTAATTCATATGATCGAGGATAAGGTCGGCAGTGACTTGCAATGGATCCGGGTCAACGGAGCCTTGTGTGGATTCATCATCGGTCTGATTCTTGGTGCAATCAAGGTATTCGTCGGATGAGCCGCTGGACATATGATCTGACGTTGTCGGAAGCATTTGATTTTAAGGGTGTTATGTCTCGTTTGACGGAAGACCCGTTACAAGTCGAACGTGCAGGGCGACTCATGGTTCCAGTCTTCATCAACGATCAGGCGTACATCACGACGATAGAAGCCATCGATGGTTACATGTTGCGGATTGACGGTTCAGGACCACAAGCAGCGGTGCTGACGCAACTCAAGCGACGCTTTCGACTTAGTGAGCCGAATCCTGCGCAGCGTCTCAAAGCGACGTCGTTACACGCGATCGTCGAACGGTTCGGCGATGAACGACTCGTGCTGGATCATTCACCATTCACGGCCTTGATCCGTTCAATCATTCATCAACAAATCAATCTGATGTTTGCCCATACATTGACGGAACGTGTCTTTCGAACATTCGGAACGGTCCAAGACGGGATCATCCTTCCGCCGACACCGCGCCAATTAGCTGCTGCGCGTCGTGAGGACTTGCTCGCTCTGCAACTATCAGGACGTAAAGTCGATTACTTGCTCGGCGTAGCGACGGCACCGATTGATTATGATGGATTGACGTCAGCGACTGACGCAGAAATTGCTGAGACGTTGATTGCACTGAAAGGCGTCGGACCATGGACGGTTCAAAACGTCCTGATGTTCGGATACGGTCGTCCGGATCTCTTTCCGGCATCGGACATCGGGATTTTACGGGCTTTTGAACGGTTACTCGGGTATCGACCATCGGTGGAAGAAGCGACACGACTGGCGGAAGAATTTGCTCCTGTCCGCAGTCACGCCGCCTATCTATTATGGCGTTCGATTGAATAAGGAACTATTCTTGTCACTCTATCGCGAGAACGGTATAATGAATGCGACAGAACGAGGAATCGTTCAGAATGCTAAGGGAAGCGACGTGTTCGCTAACGATAGAGGGGACGAATGTGGATGTATACAGATGAACAAATCATCGAAAAAGCCAATGAAATCGCCAAAATGATTTCAGAGACACCGGAAGTAGAACGATTTAAAGCGGCAGAAGCCAACATCAATGGGAATGAAAAAGTCCAAAAGATGATGAAACAAATCAAGTTCCTTCAAAAAGAGGCAGTCAACTGCCAACATTACGGCAAAACAGAAGCACTCGCACGTGTCGAAGCGAAGCTCGATAAATTGTTCGCTGAGCTCGATGAGATGCCTGTCGTCCAACAGTTCCAAGAAACACAAGAAGAAGTCAACGGACTTCTCCAATACATCACGGTGACGATCTCGAACGGGATTACGGATCAAATCATCGAAGCGACGGACGGAGATGTTCTCGCTGGTAAGACAGGTAGCGGCATGGAAGCAGAAAACAAAAGCGGCGGTTGCGGCTACTAATCACGAAATGAACGAAAAGCCGACGGACATCCGTCGGCTTTTTCTACGAATGAGGTGGAAGAATGGAAGCAGTACACAACACTCCGATGATGAAACAATACTTCTCGATCAAGGCGGATTATCCGGATGCCTTTTTGTTTTATCGGCTCGGTGATTTTTACGAATTATTCTTTGAGGATGCCAAAATGGTCGCCCATGAACTGGAGTTAACGCTGACGGCGAAAAATGGAAAGAACGCGGAACATCCGATTCCGATGTGTGGCGTGCCTCATCACGCAGCGAACGGCTACATCGAACAGTTGATCGAGCGTGGTTATAAAGTGGCACTTTGTGATCAAGTCGAGGATCCGAAGTTGACGAAAGGACTCGTCAAACGCGAAGTCATCCAAGTCATCACACCGGGAACGTTGATGTCCGCGTTGACGGAAAAAGAGAATCGGTACTTAGTCGCGGTCGTCGAACAGGACGGTCGTTTTGGGATTGCTCGCGGTGATGTCTCAACAGGTGAGAGTGCCTTGACAAGCGTTGCGACACTCGACGGTGTAGTCAAAGAACTGAGCATCATTTTGCCACGGGAAATCATCGTCACGACAGAGGAACACGAGACGGCGCTCGCGCACTTACGGATTCCACTGACGCGTAGTTCTCGGCGCGAATCGCATCCGCACGGGGATCGTGCGATTGATGCAGCCCAAGCGGAAGCCTTTGCGGTGCTCTATGCCTACATGCACGATACACAAAAAAGAGCGTTGACACATCTACAACCCGCTGTCGTCTATAAAGCGAATGACTTCATGCAACTCGAGCCAAATACGGTCAAGAATCTCGAACTCGTCCGCTCGGCACGGACAGGAGACAAAAAAGGTTCGTTGCTTGGTTTACTTGACGTGACAGGTACAGCGATGGGCGGACGGATGTTGAAACGCTGGCTTGAAAAACCGTTGTTATCGGAACGCGTGATCACCGAGCGGCTCGACGCTGTCGAGGAATTGTTGCAACACTACTTCGAACGTCAGCAATTAAAAGATACGTTACGCGAAGTCTATGATCTCGAGAGACTCGTCGCAAAAGTCGGTTACGGTACGGCTTCAGCGCGCGACCTCGTTCAATTGAAGTCGACGTTACGGCTGATTCCCCGCATTCAATCAGCGCTCGAGGAGATGATGAGCGAACGTCTTGGTCAGCTCAGTCTCGGACTCGATCCGCACGACGAATTGAGCGATTTGCTCGATCGTGCTTTCGTTGAAGCACCACCAATCTCAACGAAAGAGGGCGGAATGATTAAGGCTGGTTATTCCCCAGACCTCGACGAGTTACTCGTCGCCTCAAAAGACGGAAAGACATGGCTTGCGACACTTGAAGCCAGTGAACGGGCAGCAACCGGAATCAAGACGTTGAAGATCGGCTACAATCGCGTCTTCGGTTATTACATCGAGGTCTCACGAGCCAATGCCAAGCTGTTGCCAGAAGGACGGTATGAACGGAAGCAGACACTCGCCAATGCCGAACGGTATATCACACCGGAATTAAAAGAAAAAGAAGCGCTGATCCTAGGGGCGGAAGAGAAGAGTGTCACACTCGAGTACGATCTCTTCTGTGGAGTGCGCGATGAAGTCAAAGGACATATCGAAAGCTTGCAACGGGTCAGTCGCCGGATCGCGGAACTCGACGTCCTCGTCGCACTGGCTGAGATTGCCGAGACGCATGACTACGTCCGACCAATCACGACGACAGGACGAACGGTTGATATTCAGCAAGGACGTCATCCGGTCATCGAAACAGTCTTACCGCGCGGTGAATACGTCGCGAACGGGATCACCTTAAACGAAGGACGCGAGATGTTGTTGATCACTGGACCGAACATGTCCGGTAAATCGACCTATATGCGACAGTTCGCCTTGATCGCCTTATTGCATCAAATTGGCTCGTTCGTACCAGCTGCTCAAGCGGAACTGCCGATCTTCGATCAAATCTTCACGCGGATCGGGGCGGCAGATGACCTCGTCAGTGGACAGTCGACATTCATGGTCGAGATGGTCGAGACACAAGAAGCGTTGACGCGTGCGACGGACCGGTCGTTGATCCTGCTAGATGAAATTGGTCGCGGGACCTCGACGTACGACGGGATGGCACTCGCACAAGCAATCGTTGAACACATCGCCCGGCACGTCGGGGCGAAGACGCTATTTTCGACTCATTATCATGAACTGACGGTGCTCGAAGAATCGATTGATCGATTAGCGAACGTTCACGTCCGTGCCGTTGAACAAGATGGGCGTGTCGTCTTCTTGCATGAAGTACGCGACGGAAAAGCCGACCAATCGTACGGAATCCATGTCGCGCGGTTAGCTGATTTACCGGACAGCTTGATTGAACGGGCGCAAGTCCTCTTGTCCGAGTTCGAGCAGGCTGAGCCTGTTCCGGTCGCAGTACCTGTAAAAGCTCCTGTTCAGGAGGAGCCGATTGATCAACTCAGTCTGTTCTCAGATGCGGATCCTCTGCGAGAGACGATGGCGAGTCTTGATTTGATCAATATGACGCCGCTCGAGGCATTGAATACGCTGTATCGTCTACAAGCCGAAGCGAGAAAGTGAGGAGAATGCAGTGGGAATCATTCGTGAATTATCCGATAGTTTAGCGAACCGGATCGCGGCGGGAGAAGTCGTCGAACGACCAGCGTCGGTCGTCAAGGAACTGGTCGAGAACGCACTTGATGCCGGTGCGACCCAAATCGATGTCGAACTCGAAGAAGCTGGAATGAAACGGATGACGATCCGCGACAACGGACACGGGTTTTACCCGGATGATGCTGAACTGGCTTTCGTCCGTCACGCGACGAGTAAGATCAAGGATGAGCATGACTTATTCCGAATCAAGACACTTGGTTTTCGCGGAGAGGCACTTGCCTCGATCGCGTCCGTCAGTAAAGTGACGTTGAAGACGAAACGTGAGGACGCGGAAGGGATTCAAGTGACGCTTGAGTACGGGACGGTCGTCGAACGGACACCAGCAGCAATGAACCGGGGAACGGAATTGACGGTCGAGCATCTCTTCTTCAACACACCGGCTCGATTGAAGTATTTGAAGACGACGCATACGGAGCTTGCGGCGATCACGGACGTGCTGAACCGGATGGCGTTCGCTCATCCAGACGTCAAGCTTCGGGCTACCCATGAAGGGAAGACATTGATCCAGACGAACGGATCAGGAGACGTCCGGCAAGCGCTGGCAAGTGTCTACGGTCACCAGACGATCCAAGGGACGTTAGTCGCAAAAGGTGCGAATGCCGATTATCAATTGACGTGTCATCTCGTCAAACCGGAAGTGACCCGTGCCTCAAAGAATTACATCACGTTGATTTTGAATGGACGTTCGGTCAAAAACTTCGCCCTGACGCAAGCGGTCTTGAACGGTTACCATACGTTACTACCGATCGGGCGGTATCCGATTGCAGTCATCGAGGTGACGATGGATCCACTCTTGATCGATGTCAACGTTCACCCGGCGAAACGAGAAGTCCGTCTTTCAAAAGAGATGGAGCTTTGCCAGTTGATCCAGGAGACGATCAAGATGACGCTCAGCCGGGAGACGCTGATTCCGAAAGTGACGCTACCGAAACCAAAAAAGGATCCGAGTAGCCAGGAAAAACTCGATTTTTCTTACGTCGCGGAACCAGTCGAAGAGACATCATCGCGAGCGGTCTGGAATTATCCGATTCCGAAAAAGCCGCAAGAAGACGATCGACCACCTGTCGAGAAATCATTACCGTTTAGCAACGAGGATGATCTGTTCGAACCTCTCAAACCGGTCAAGCAGGACTTTGTCGAACCGATTGAGGAATCACCTGCGCGTCCTCGCTTTCCGCATCTCGACGTCATCGGTCAACTCCATTCGTCCTATATCGTCTGTGCCGGGGAAGACGGGATGTATATGATTGATCAACATGCGGCGCAAGAACGAATCAAATACGAAACGTATAAGGTCATGTTCGGTCGACCACCGGAACAGCGGCAGCAATTGCTCTTACCGTATACGTTTGAAATCTCGTCGGATGATATGAAACGGATGGATGAAGTCCTTCCGTTGCTAAAAGACGTCGGCATCGAGTTCGAAGCATTCGGTCCACAAAGCTTCATCGTCCGAGAAGTTCCGACGTGGTTCCCCTCCCATCGTCAGGAAGAGACGATTCAGGAATTACTCGATGAAGCATTGATGAAGCGAAAAATCGATCTCGAGACGTACCGGGAAGATGCCGCCATCATGATGGCATGTAAGAAATCGATCAAGGCGAATCATCCGTTGAACGATGAGATGATGCGTCGGTTGATTGACGATCTAGCGAAAACGGAGATGCCGTTCACATGTCCACACGGACGTCCAGTCATCATCGAATGGACGACGTATGAACTCGAGAAGTTATTCAAACGGGTCATGTGATTTTGCTAAGGAATAAAACATGTAAGTATAAATAATTTTAAATTCTCTAGATATAGTTAGATGAGCAATCTTTCTATTGATAGAGAATTTTTATATAGAAAAATTGTTTGATCAGAATAATTTTTCTGAAATAATGAAAAAATAGAAATAAATGCTATAATTACAAAGTAAAAGTTTAACTAATACATATATTGCAAAGGGGTAAGGAAATATTTACTATGGGAAAAAAACTAATTAAAAAAAAGATGATTTTATTTATTGTAACTTTATTAGTTATTGGGGGAGGAGTTGCGAGTTACTTAGTAATTAAAGAGAAAAAAAATCAACAAGCAATTATTAGAAAAGAAAAAAAAGAACAACGAGAGAAAGATTACCTTACTTTAATGAATAATACTGTAGAAAATCTAAATACTCTAAGTGATACTTCTAACGATGTAATTGTAATGTATAGTGACGTTTGGAATGCTTCTATTGAAAATAATTTAAGACTAAGTTCTCTTGCAAATTATCTTGGAGTAGATGAATCGTCAGTTGAGAATAATGCACCAGAGGATGGAACGCGTTTTAATAATAGAGGTCGTTATATTGAAAGAGGCGAATTTAGCGCGGCATTAGAAACTGTTCATGGTGTGTTAGAGGACGAGGGTATATATAGTAGTATGGAGGATGCACAATTTACTATTGATGAGAGTGTAAATAAATTAAAAAATCCACCTGAAAAATATATGGATCTATATTTAGATTTTAAAGAATACTATTCAAATTATTCTACTTATTCTAGCTTAGCCAAAGAACCATCGGGTTCTTATTTGACGTACACAAAGGATACTAGCGAATTGAAAGTAAATCTTGAAGCTGAATATAATTCATTGTCGATTAATTTTAAATAAATTGTTAAAAGTTAAATATAAGTAATTTTGGAAGAGATGATTACTTATTTAGAATTAAGTCTAAGGTTGATTGTTGAGGAAAAGAGGCGGATAATAAGACCCGAAACTGTTAATAAGGGGACCTTTATCATGCTGTCACGCTTTATGCGTATCATTCAAATCATTGCTCAAATCGCACTTATTTTTTGTTTTTCACTCAGTGGGGACTGGGTGAGCGAAACTTTCCAGTTACCATTACCCGGTAACATCATCGGCTTGATTCTTCTGTACGTGACATTAAAAAGTCGACTGCTTCCTCTCGTCGCTGTTGAACGGGGCGGAACCTTTCTGCTGTTCGTCATGCCATTATTCTTTGTCCCAGCACTGTCCGGAATCATGGATTATACAGCATTCCTTCGAACATCTGGTCTTCAAGTCCTATTAATCGTCGTCGTCAGCAGCCTCCTGACGTTAGTCGGCTCAGCGTATATCGTCGACCGCTTAGCACACCGGAAAGAGGCGGTGACACCACATGAGTGAGACACTGTTCTGGATCATTTTGACCATTCTTTTATTCAGTGGCGCAATGTTCATTTACCAACGGCATCCTCGTGTCTGGACGTTACCGATCCTGACAGTGACGGCTGTCCTGATTATCATCCTCATCTATAGTGGGGTCTCACATGCAGAATATATGCAAGGGGGACAGTACTTGTCGAAGATGCTCGGTCCAGCGATCACGGCATTTGCGATTCCGCTCTACCGCGTCCGACATCACGTTCGCCGTTTTCTACCGGAAATCGGACTTGGTGTCTTGCTTGGAACATGTATTGCAATGAGTTCAGATCTATTACTCGGTCTGCTGCTCCATCTTGAGCGGACGACGAACCTTGCCCTGTTACCGAAATCAGTCACGTTACCTGTTGCCTTGGCGATTTCGCAAAAAGCAGGTGGGACGACGACGCTAACGGCAGCCTTCGTTTTATTGACGGGGTTAACCGGATCGATCGTCGGTCCAAAACTCATGACAGGACTTAAGATTCGTCACTTCGTTAGCCGTGGCGTCGGCTTAGCATCGATTGCCCACGTCATGGGCGCGACGAAATCAATGAGTCTTGACCAACGTGAAGGGGCGGTCGGTCTGCTGACGATGGTCTTGACGGCCGTCTGTGCTAGCGTCATCGCACCGTTTTTAATCACATGGTTATATGGGTAAACACTCTGTTTTTTCAACGGAGTGTTTTTTTGTAACCGATTGAAACTTGTCGACCACTTTTGCAGTATAGTACAACAGAAAACAGGGTGGAGGAGAATAAGATGATCATTTGGATTAACGGTACGTTTGGTGTCGGGAAGACGACGGCAGCCAAAGGGTTACAACAACGCTGGAGCGGATCACACATCTTTGATCCAGAGGAGACAGGCTATTTTTTACGAGCGCAACTGCCGGAAAACAAGGATGATTTTCAGGATGAGCCGTTGTGGCGCGCGTTCAATCGACAGCTCCTCGAGCAGCTCGATACGGAAAAGGCGCGGATCATCGTACCGATGACATTGACGAATCCAGCGTACTTTCAGGAAATCATCGGTACGTTACGAGCGAACGGGCATGACGTCCGTCATATCGCCTTGATGGCGAAGGAGACGACTGTCAAACGTCGGTTGATTAGCCGCTTCGAGCATCCGAATTCATGGGGTGGTCAACAGGCAGAACAACGCTTACGTCAACTGACCGATCCATTGTTCAGTCAACAGATCGAGACGGATGATCTGATGAAAGGACAGATCGTCGATGCGATTGCCCTCGTGACCGGGATTGGACTCTCGCCTGCCCGACCATAAAGGATTCAAGAAAGATGTTTCCGGGAATCATTAGATGATAATAGATGAGGAGGAAACAATCTTGAACGAAGGGCAACTTATTGCTAGGAGGATTTATGAATATGAAACACTGGATGACTGAGAAATTGGGCAGACAGTTGATGGCGATTTTTTATAGTGTCTTTGCACTAAGTGTCATCACATCGGTTGCCAGTTATTTATACGTGGATAATGCAGACAGTCGGACGAAGGAACAAGTACTCGACCAGTTACAAAAGACACAATGGTTCTGGTTCTTGAACTTGATGATATTTTTATTTTGTCTATTGTTCATCGTTCGCCCATTGATTCATCGGGTGACGTCACAACTCCGCGAATTAAACGTTAAGAGTCGTCGCCTTGCAGAAGGCAAGTCGATTTCGCTCGAGCATGACGTCGACAGCCATAATGAAGTCGGTCAATTAACGGCATCATTTTACCAGATGGCACGGTCGATCTCTTCTCAACATGCGGAACTGTCAGATAAGAATCAAGAGATGGAGCTTAACCAGAAGGTCTTACAACAGAAGCAGAACGAGCTCGAACGCGCCTTGGAAGTGACACGGACGAATGAGCTACATTTACAAGATCGTAATGAACTGATCGAAACGCTTGCTTCAAAAGAGAGTTTGTTTGATTATTCCTCTGTCATCAGTACGATCGTGCGGTTGACGAAGACAGAATTCGGTGCCCTCTTACTGATTAAGAATAATGAGATCGCGCAAGTCGTTCCAAAAGAAATGACGGAGGATCAGCAGGAGAGCTTAAAAACAGAATCATTGCTACTGAAACGCGTCATGATTTCAAAGGAAACGGCACATTCCTCGAAAAAGGTCGCGAATGATGATCTCATCAAGTATCCGTATCACGTCTATGAAGGTGTCATCCCAATCATGGACCCGGCGAAGGAAGAATTGATTGCTTGTCTCTATCTGGCCCGCTTTGATGCGCCATTCAATCAAAAAGACTTGGCGGAGCTTGAATCGTTCTCAAAACAGATCGCCATTTCATTAATGCGAATGTCACTCTATGAACAGATGGAATACGAACGAAAAGAGACGGCACAACTGTTGAATTCCGTTCGGGAAGCGATTCTCTACATCAAACACGAAGAGAAGACGATCTTAGGAAATCAGGCGTTATTCGATATCTTCCAGTCGTTACAAGTCGAAGAAGACAACGATTCGATGACCTTCCTCGAAGTCCGACCGGAAACGATGTTCGAGCAGATGGATCAAAAGGAAGCGTTTGAAGCATACTTTGAAGAAGTCTTATCGGGTGAGATTCCGGAGGGCATGTTTTCCTTGTCGATCGACCAAGGTGAATACTTCATTCAAGTCTATGCCGAAGCCATTGCGCACGGGGGACATTCAAAAGGAACGATTCTCGTCTTCCGTGACGTCACGGCTGAGACAGAAGTCGACCGCGTGAAGTCGGAACTCGTCTCAACGGTCTCGCATGAACTTCGAACACCGCTCTCTTCAATTTTTGGCTTTACGGAGCTAATGTTGAAACGGGATTTGGATCCTGAGCGGAACAAGCGATACTTGCAGACGATTCACGATGAATCAAAACGTCTGACCGATCTCGTCAGTGACTTCTTGAACGTCCAGCGGATGGAGTCAGGAAAGCAAGAGTATGACAAACAAATCTTTGACCTGAAAGAAATCGTCAAGGAACAAATTCAGTTCTATCAAGCAGCGACGGAGCAACACAGTCTGAAACTTGATTTGAATGATGAACAGGACTTCATGGTCGAGGCAGATGCGAACAGCATGAAACAGTTACTCGGTAATCTCTTGAATAACGCGGTGAAGTACTCACCGGACGGCGGGGATGTCGTCGTGACGATGACTCACCAACACAATCAAATCGAACTCAGCGTTCGCGATTTCGGGATCGGGATTCCAAGCCATTCGATGCCGCATTTATTCAGCAAGTTTTACCGGGTCGACAACTCAGACAGCCGAAAGATTGGCGGGACAGGTCTTGGATTATCAATCTGTAAGGAAATCGTTCGCGCACATGATGGCAATATCGAAGTCGAATCGATCCTTGGAGAAGGAACGGTCTTTCGGGTCAAATTGCCGAGTGCGACAGACGCGTTACTCGAAGCAGAATGAAGAGACGAAGAAGAGGCGATATCATGCGCCTCTTCTTTTTTGTCGTTTCACGTGTGAGATTCGTCCAAATTCATGCGTTTGGCTAAAACGAGTAAGATGCAGACATTTGAACGATAAATCGAACAGATTGATGACAGAACGGCTGAAACAGTTGAAAAAATCGTAAATTGTGCAGGGATTGCGAACGTTTCTGTACTCTCGCTATAGTGATTATAAAAAAGCGTGAGAGGAAGAAGAATCATGGAGAGCTTAGAAGCGTTACTCACACCACCGCAAGATATCGAACAAGAGAATGCAAACATTGATGGCAAAACACCGCTTGCGAAATTACAGCGGATTGCTGGGGAAGCAGCGCGGCAGATGATGCGACGACATCTCGAAGCAGATGTCTTGCAGGCGCTTGACGACAACATCTTGTATATCCACGACGCCGATTATTACGTGACCGGTACGACGACGTGTGCTCAGATTCCGCTCGGTCAGCTACTCTCGAACGGATTTCAGACGACACACGGTTCAATCCGACCAGCGCAAGACATCCGTTCTGCCCTCGCCCTTGCGGCAATCATCGTCCAAGCGAATCAAAACATGCAGCATGGCGGACAAGCCTTCGCGACCTTTGACGATGATGTAGCGCCATTCGTCGAAAAGACCTACCAACGCGAATGGACCAAACTAAACGCCCTTGTGCCGCATTGGAAGCGACGCAAGCGGGAGCGGCGCGCATGGCAGGAGACGTATGAAAAGACGTTTCAGGCGTGCGAAGCGTTCATCCATAATACGAATTCGATGCATTCACGCGGCGGTGGACAGGTGCCGTTTTTATCCGTCAATTATGGGACGAATACGACGCAGGCAGGGCGGCTCTTTCAGCGCGCCTTGCTGACAGCGACGGAACGAGGGTTAGGAAGAGGGGAGACGCCGATCTTTCCGATTCAAATTTTTAAAGTCAAACAAGGCATCAACCTGTCACCGACGGATCCGAACTACGATTTGTTTCAACTTGCCACCCGCGTGACAGGAAAACGATTGTTTCCGAACTTTGCGTTTCTTGATGCACCATTTAACTGTCAGGAGCAACCGGGGGGAGCAGAAGTCGCGTATATGGGATGCCGGACCCGTGTGTTTGAAGATCGTGGAGACATCCCGTCCGTCACAGGTCGAGGCAACTTATCGTTTACGAGCATCAATCTCGTCCGTTTGGCACTTCAGAGTCAAACCGTCGATCAAATGTTCGAAGCCGTCCAAGAGACGACAAGACTTGCATGCCGGCAACTCATCGCGCGTTATGAGTTCCAGGCAAGTCGAACGGCTGACGAGTTTCCATTTTTATATCAACATGTCTGGAAAGACGGTGAGATGCTAAAAAGTACGGATCAGGTGGGTCCGGTCCTCAAGCACGGGACGTTAGCAGTCGGCTTCATCGGTCTCGCGGAATGTTTGACCGTTTTGACGGGCAATCATCATGGGTATTCCGAACTGGCGCACCAGATTGGTATTGCCTTGATTCAAGCGATGCGAACGGTCGTCGACAACTATGGCGAGATGACGGGATTGAACTTCAGTTTACTGGCAACTCCAGCTGAAGGGTTATCAGGTAAGTTCACACGTCGTGATGCTAGTGACTTCGGTGAAATCAAAGGAGTGACTGATCAGCCGTATTACACGAACTCCTTTCATATCCCTGTCGATGCGCCCGTGACGATCCGTGAAAAGATTCAACTCGAAGCACCGTTTCATGCATTATGTAATGGTGGACATATCACCTATGTCGAGACAGATGGTGCCCTTGCTGGAAATCCGCAAGCGATTGAAGACATCGTTCGTTTGATGGCGGAAGCTGGAATCGGCTATGGGTCAATCAATCATCCCGTCGATCGTTGTCTTGATTGTCGAACGGAGCAGACAATCGAGGATCAGTGTCCGGTTTGCGGAAGTAGATCGATCGAACGGATTCGACGCATCACAGGATATCTCGTCGGTACACTGGACCGTTGGAATGAGGCAAAACGGGCTGAAGAGCAGAATCGGGTGAAGCACGATGTTACGCGTTCTTTCCCTTCATCCTGATTCTGTCGTTGATGGACCCGGTTTGCGAACGGTCCTGTTTCTTGCCGGTTGTCCACACCACTGTGTCGGCTGTCATAATCCGTCCTCCTGGGATCCGGCAGGTGGAGTGGATTGGACGATTAAAGAAACAGTGGAACGGATTCAGGCGATCGGAAATCGTCGTTTAACATTATCCGGCGGCGAGCCGATGCTTCAAGCGGCAGCACTTGTGCAACTTCTCGAACAACTTGGACCAGATTATGACGTCATTTTATATACTGGCTATTTACTAGAGGAAATCTTACAGCGTCGACGGTGGCATCCACTAATACTGCGACTAGACGGACTCATCGATGGTCCGTTCATCCTGTCGAAACTCGACCGAACGACACGTTTTCGGGGCAGTACAAATCAACGAATTTATGATCGACAGCAACTGCAAAAAAGAGTGTTACACGAAAACAAAAACTCCCCCGTCTGAATAGACAGGGGAGAATCAGGTCATGCATATTTTTGTTCTTGATCGACGGATTCGACGACTGCGAGTGTCGTCGTCCGTCGTTTTTTGATGAAGAACGATAAAATCAGTGCCGCGAGTGCAAGTAACGTTGCGATGAAGAACGTATCGTTGATTCCTTCGATCATCGCCTGCATTTGCAACCATTCCGGATTAGCGGCTTCAGGTTGTGAAGCAAGTTCCGGAACGTGATGTTTCGTCCGCGACGTCATGATCGTCACGAGCAGACCTGAACCGATCGCACCCGATACTTGTGACAACGTATTGTTCAATGCCGTACCATGGGGCGTCAAGTGTTGCGGAATATGGTTCAACCCGTTCGTCATGACGGGCATCATGACCATCGAGATTCCAAGGAAACGTAGCGTATACATGATGACGAGGAACGCGTATGACGTATCCGCAGCTAGCTGACTAAACGAGAACGTCGTTAAGACCGTCAGTGATAAGCCGATGATCGCAAGGATCCGAGCACCGAATCGGTCGAACAGACGACCTGTGATTGGTGACATGATCGCCATGACGATCGCACCCGGTAACATCAAGAGACCAGAGTGAAACGGTGAGATACCGCGAATCGTCTGGATATAGATCGGCATCAAGATCATGGCGGAGAACATCGACATGTTCAAGACCATCGAAATTCCTTGCGATAAGGCGAACATCGGATAACGGAAAATCCCGAACTCAAGCATCGGTTCTTCGAGCATGAATTGACGTATAATAAAGGAAGTCAGACTAATCACACCGATGATCAATGATCCGATGACCGTCCAAGATCCCCATCCGGCAGAACCAGCGGAACTAAATCCATACAGCAAACCACCGAAACCAAAGCTTGAGAGAACGAGTGAAAATAAATCGAGTTTGAGTGTGCTACGAACCGTCTCTTTCTTCAATAAGAAGGCACCCGTGAACAGTACGAGTAATGCGATCGGTGTAACGAGATGGAACAACATCCGCCATTCATAATGTTCAAGAATCCAGCCGGACAATGTAGGTCCGATGGCTGGGGCGAACGTGATGACAAGTCCGAAGATGCCCATTGCTTGTCCGCGTTTCTCGATCGGGAAACCGGTCAAAAGAACGTTCATTAATAGTGGCATCATGATCGCAGAACCAGATGCCTGCATCATCCGCGCACCGAGTAGAAGCGGGAAGACGTGTGCTTGTCCAGCGATGATTGTACCGAGTGAGAACAGCGTCATCGCCGTCAAGAACAGTTGACGTGTCGAGAACTTCTGGACAAGGAAGGCCGACGTTGGAATCATGATTCCGTTGACGAGCATATAGCCCGTCGTCAACCACTGGGCGGTGCTTGCCTGAATACCGAAGGATCCCATGATCGACGGTAAGGCGATATTAAGTAACGTTGAGTTCAGGACCGCAACGAACGCACCTGCCATAAGGACAGTTAAAATTAAATAAAGTCGTGATGATTGCTTGCTTGATTGCATTTCGTTATGCTCCTTTTGTACTACGAGTCTAAAATGTTAGACTTGAATTCTATGACTAACTTGGCTATCTTACCAGGCTAAGTCGAATGAATTCAAATTATTTGCTTCATACACTAAAATAAGTGATTGTTAAACCATTGCAATCATTTGAACAGAAAAGGACAAGACCATGAATCCAAAAAAGAAACAACTTCTAGATGCCGCCTATCAGCTATTCGTCGAAAAAGGTTATCAATCGACGTCCATCCAGGACATTCTTGAGCACAGTAACGTTTCCAAAGGAACGTTCTATAACTACTTCTCCTCTAAAAATGAATTATTCATCGATGTATTTAATACCGTCTTTGAAAAGATGCGGACAGCGCGCAAGGAAATTCTCGTCGGACGAGATGTCTCAGATTATGAGACGTTCATTCAACAAGGTAACTGTTACTTGGAACTGATGCAAAAATATAAATTGTATACGTTGTTCGAAGAGGCGATTGCTTCAAATGAAAAAGAACTGAAGACGTTCATGGAGAATAACCGTCTTCTCGAGATCGAATGGACGTTTGAACGATTACGTGATTTATTCGGTCAGACGAAAGAACCGTATCTTCTAGATTTAGCGGTCATTTATACAGGAATGTTGCAATATGCGATGTACTTCTTCCGACAATCCGAACCGAACACACAACCGGAACGTGTCGTCCGTTACGTATTCAATCGATTGACGCATCTCGTCGAAGACGTCAGTCGGACGGAAGAACAGTTGATTCCGCCGCGCTTCCTATCCGTTTGGCTCGATCGGCCACAAGATGAAGTCGTCATTCGGAAGGATTTGTTCGAGAAGACGAGTGCGCATATGAAACGCTTGATTACCCTGTCATCGATTTCCGATGAATCGAAGGAAGCCCATGAAGAGGTTCTTGATTTCATCTATGAAGAACTACTCGAACGGAAGAAACCAAAAATTCATCTTCTACGCCGGGCACTCGAGACGATGGACGAAGATCCGGTCTTTGCGGGTCAGGAAATCATGGCAACCTATAAGGCGATGGTCGATGAGATTGCCCGTGTGCGGACCAAAACTTCCTAAAAAGGTTGATTTTTGAAACTAACCAGATTACACTGAGACCATTCATGTTAGAAAAGGGGTCTCATCATCATATGTTTACTCAATGGAAAAAAGAGTGGTTCCTGCAACCAAAAGCGGATTTGCTGTCCGGAATCGTCGTCGCCTTAGCACTCGTTCCGGAAGCAATCGCGTTTTCGCTGATCGCTGGCGTTAATCCGATGGTCGGTTTATACGCTTCCGTCATCATTGCAATCGTCATCTCGATTGCCGGCGGTCGTCCCGGAATGATTTCAGCTGCGACCGGTGCGATGGCACTCGTCGTCGTCCAGCTCGTCAAGGACCATGGTGTCGATTATTTACTAGCTGCCGGTATCCTTGCCGGAATTCTACAAATCACGTTCGGATTTTTAGGAATTGCTAAGTTATTACGATTCATTCCTCGATCCGTCATGGTCGGATTCGTCAATGCGTTAGCGATTTTGATTTTCTCGGCACAACTGCCGCAGTTCGAAGGACAGAACTGGATCATGTACGCAATGGTTGCCGCATCACTCGCCATCATCTTGTTATTCCCACGCGTGACGAAAGCAATCCCGGCACCACTCGTTGCGATCACGATAATGACAGTGTTGACGGTCGTCTTCTCACTCGATACACGAGTCATTGGAGACATGGGACAAATCGAAGCGGCGTTACCAAGCTTCTTCTTACCGGATGTTCCGTTCTCACTTGAAACGCTCCAAATCATCTTCCCGTATGCTTTGTCACTTGCATTCGTCGGTTTGATCGAATCGTTGCTGACGGCACGAATCGTCGACGAGATGACGGATACGACGTCGAACAAAGCAATGGAATCACGTGGACAAGGAATTGCGAACATCATCGCGGGTATGTTCGGTGGAATGCCGGGCTGTGCGATGATCGGTCAATCGGTCATCAATGTCACGTCGGGTGGGCGTGGGCGATTGTCGACATTGACAGCAGGTGTGTTCCTAATGCTGTTGATGTTTACGATGAATGATCTATTGATGACGATTCCAATGGGAGCACTCGTCGGTGTCATGTTCTTCGTCTCGTATGCGACGTTTGACTGGGGTTCATTCAAGATGCTCAAGACGTCACCAAAAAGTGATTCTGCGGTCATGCTCGCAACTGTTCTCGTCACTGTATTGACGAACGATTTATCAATGGGCGTTCTTGTCGGGATCTTGCTTGCGGCGTTATTATTCGCTTCAAAAATTTCGCGCATTCAAGTCGAGCGCAAGGAGCAAACAGATCGAGTCCGTTACACGATTCGTGGCCCGTTGTTCTTCGCGTCGACGACAGCATTTGCGGAACAATTCCAGCTCGACGCTGATCCATCGTCCGTCATCACTCTCGATTTCTCGGCGTGTCACTTGTTTGATGATTCCGCTATCGAAGCGATCGAAAACGTCGTCTTGAAATACGAACGTCTCGGCAAAAAAGTCGAACTCACTGGATTGAATGAAGAGTCGCAAGCGCTCGTCGATCGATTAGCGCAGCGAATCGCATAACGGAAGAGGATATGAGGAAGTGGTCGACACGATGTCGACCGCTTTTTTGTTTCCTTCTGATTGACGATGAGAAGTGCGTCCCTTGATTGGTTTCGCTATACTAAAAACAAAAGGGGGCAGTTAAGATGAAATGGTTTCGATTTGAGCATGAAGGAAAAGTAGGTATCGGGGTTGAACGGGATGGCTCTACATATGATGTGACGGCACAAGTCTATACGGATTCATTGTTTGAAGTGATTTCACGTGAGTTCGATGTTGACCTTGATCTAGATATCGCGCCACTACTTAAAGGGGATGTTCGTCAGCTCGCGCCGTATGTACCGGCACGAAACGTCATCTGTGTCGGCAAGAACTACGCCGATCACATCAAGGAGATGGATACGGCGGGAGCAGGGAAATTCGTCTTGTTCACGAAAGCACCGACATCGATCGTCGGTCCGTTCGAACCAATCGAACGGCATGCGGATTTGACGCAGCAACTGGATTATGAGGGGGAACTTGCTATCATCATCGGCACAACGGGGCGTGATTTGACACCAGAAAATGCACTTGATCATGTGTTCGGCTATAGTATCGTCAATGACGTGACGGCTCGGGATCTACAAAAAGAACACGTTCAGTTCTTCCGTGGTAAATCGCTTGATGGGTTCTGTCCGTTCGGACCGGTCATCGTCTCAGCGGAAAGCTTTGATCCGTTTGACGTCCTCGTCGAGACGCGCGTGAACGGGCAACTCCGACAGTCGGGATCAACCGCGTTGATGTTACGCGACGTCGTGACGATTTTAGTTGAAGTGTCGCGCGGAATGACGCTTGAAGCAGGGGACATCATTGCGACAGGAACTCCAGCTGGTGTCGGGCACGGTATGAAACCACCGGTCTACCTTCAGACAGGGGATGTCGTCGAGGTATCGATTGAAGGAATCGGTCGCCTGCAAAATGAAGTCCAGTGAACGAAGATGACCGAAATGATTGAATTTCATTCACCGCTTTCCACATTACTTTGGAAAGCGGTTTTTTATTTTGCGAAATACATAGATAATTTGAAAAATGATTGATTTTATTCGATAAAACAGTCATCATATGACCGTTTTTGATGTATAATGAAACTATAAGGACGGTTTAATGTCGAAAAAAGTCGTATTTTGAACGTTTTATAGAGAAATTATATAATTTTTGAACGTTTTTGATTGATTTTTGAATGTAAACGCTTTATATTATAGATGTGGAGGGAAACCTTATGTTAACGAAAAAACGCCATCAACTCATTCTCGAATTACTAGCTCGAGAAGAAGTCGTCAAGATGCAAAAAATCGTCGAGCAAACCGGTGCCAGTGAGTCTACGATTCGTCGGGATTTATCACAGCTTGAGACAGCAGGTCATCTGCGTCGGGTGCACGGGGGCGCGACAGCGAACCATTTGCAAATTGAGGAACCGAGTTACTTCGAAAAGAGTGACAAACATGTCGAAGAAAAGGAACGGATCGCACGAGCGGCCGCTGACCTGATCGAAGACGGGATGTATGTCTACCTCGATGCCGGAACGACGACGCTTGCCATCGTTCCGTATCTCGAAGAGAAGGCGATTACGGTCGTGACGAACAGTCTTCCTCTAGCGAACACGTTACTCTATCACCGTATCCCGACGTTCGTCGTCGGAGGTCAACTGAAGCATTCAACGCAAGCACTCGTCGGTTACAACGCACGTGAAGGAATGTTGATTTACCATTTTGATGTCGCGTTCCTTGGGATGAACGGTGTTCATCCGACACAAGGCTTCACGACACCAGATCCGGAAGAGGCACTCGTAAAGAAGACAGCGATCGAGTTAGCAAAACAATCGTATGTACTCGTCGATGAGACGAAACTGGATGCAATCAGCTTCAGTCGGGTGGCGTCCTTGCAAGCGGCGACGATCATCACGACGACATCCAGCGAGCAAGAAGCGAAATACAGTCAATACACAGAGGTGGTGAACGCGAAATGATTTATACACTGACACTCAATCCATCCATCGACTATTATGTCACGTTACCGGTATTTGAGGCAGGACAAGTCAATCGTGTCGAACAGGCGGAAAAAGTGGCCGGAGGGAAAGGAATCAACGTCTCTCTCGTCCTAAAAAACTATGAGGTAGAAACACAAGCACTCGGATTCCTTGGAGGAAGTACCGGACAATTCATTCGGACGGAACTCGAGAAACGAGGCGTGTTAACCGACTTCACACCGATTCAAGATGAGACGCGGATCAATGTTAAGATTCGTGCTGATCAAGAATCTGAGTTGAATGCAGCGGGACCGAAGATTCAACCGGAAGAGCTAGAGCATTTATTATCCCGATTCAAGACGATGCAAGCCGGTGATATCGTCGTCTTCGCAGGCAGTATCCCAAGCAGTCTACCGCATGATCTCTATCGTCATATCGCGACGATCTTGAATGAACGGAACGTCCGCTTCGCAGTTGATACGACGAAGGAAGCGATGCTTGAAGTCTTACCGCTTGGTCCATTTTTAATCAAGCCGAATCACCATGAACTCGGTGAAATCTTTGACGTCGAGATTACGTCGAAGGAGATGGCGGTTCCTTACGCCCAACAACTCGTCGAGCGTGGTGCCGAGAACGTGGTCATCTCATTTGCAGGAGACGGAGCACTGCTCGTCAATCGTCAAGGTGCCTACACGGCAAACACACCGGCTGGGAAGCTTGTCAACTCCGTCGGTGCTGGGGACTCACTCGTCGCCGGATTCGTTGCCAGCCATGCGCTTGGCAAATCACCAGAAGAAGCATTCCGCTATGCGGTCACGACTGGTAGTGCGTCTGCTTATTCCTTCGGTCTTTGTACGAAGGAAGATATCGATCGTCTTCTCGAAGACGTCAATGTCGTTGAACTCATTCAATCCTAAAAGGAGTGTGACTACTCATGAAAATTACAGATCTCTTGACACGTGATACGATTCAGCTCGATTTACAAGCGTCATCTAAAGCCGCTGTCATTGACGAACTCGTCAACGTCCTCGATCGGGCAGGAAAACTGAACGATCGCTCGGCATATAAAGAAGCGATTCTCGCACGGGAAGCGCAAAGTACGACAGGTTTAGGGGAAGGCATTGCCATCCCGCACGCAAAAACAGCAGCGGTCAAAACACCAGCAATCGCTTTCGGTCGCTCGGCAGGTATTGATTACGAAGCACTCGATGGTCAACCAAGTCGGTTGTTCTTCATGATTGCAGCAGGAGAGAACGCGGATAACGCGCACCTTGAAACACTCTCGAAACTATCTGTTTATCTGATGGACATGAACTTCCGTGATACGATTCTTGCAGCTAAAACGAAAGATGAAGTCATCGCGGCAATCGAAGCGAAAGAACGCGAAGAAGAAGGTCCAGTTGACGTCTCAAGCGACAACGTCGATCAAGATGCGCCTTATATCCTTGCTGTCACAGCTTGTCCGACAGGGATTGCACATACGTATATGGCAGCTGATGCTCTGCGTCAAAAAGCGGAAGAGATGGGTGTCCGTATTAAAGTTGAAACAAACGGATCG
This sequence comes from Exiguobacterium sp. ZWU0009, assembly GCF_000798935.2. Lineage (NCBI taxonomy): Bacteria > Bacillati > Bacillota > Bacilli > Caryophanales > Exiguobacterium > Exiguobacterium sp. ZWU0009. The sequence goes on from NZ_CP018057.1 coordinate 1,138,922, forward strand.
ACTGGTGTCAAAAACGGTTTGACACAACAAGACATCAACGATGCGACAGCAATCATCGTCGCAGCGGATAAAGCGGTTGAGATGGATCGCTTCAACGGGAAACACGTCGTCGAAGTACCAGTTGCGCAAGGGATTCGTAAACCACAAGAATTGATCAACCGTGCTGTCAAACAAGACGCACCTGTCTATAAGGCAAGCGGCTCGGGTGAGAGCTCGAAACCAGCCCGCGGTGGCTTCTATAAACACTTGATGAGCGGTGTATCGGCAATGTTGCCACTCGTCGTTGCTGGTGGTCTCTTGATCGCGATCAGTTTCTTCTGGGGAATCAACTCCGCGAACCCGGATGATCCATCATACAATGAATTCGCTGCTCAGTTAATGACAATCGGGAAAGCGGCATTCGCTCTCTTGATTCCAATCCTTGCTGGATTTATCGCGATGTCGATCGCCGATAAACCGGGTCTTGCTCCTGGTCTGATCGCTGGTTTCCTTGCAAGTAACGGTAACGCTGGTTTCCTCGGTGGATTGATTGCCGGTTTCCTTGCAGGTTACGTCGTTCTTCTGCTCGTTAAAGTCTTCAAAGGTCTCCCGGCAGCACTTGAAGGAATCAAACCGGTCTTGCTCTATCCACTGTTTGGTTCGTTCATCACAGGGATAATCATGTTGCTCGTCGTCAATGAACCAATCGCGCAATTCATGAAATGGCTCACCGATTCAATGAACGATCTCAGTGGTGGGAACGCAATTCTTCTCGGTATGCTCGTCGCAGCTATGATGGCAATCGACATGGGCGGTCCGATCAACAAAACAGCATACGTTTTCGGTACAGCTGCTCTTACAGCAGGTAACACGGAAGTCATGGCAGCCGTCATGGCGGGTGGGATGGTTCCACCACTCATCGTTGCTTTCTCATCGACATTGTTCGCACGTAAGAAATTCACACCGCAAGAGCGGGAAGCGGGTATCGCTGCTTACGCAATGGGTGCATCGTTCGTCACAGAAGGTGCGATTCCATTTGCTGCTGCCGATCCACTCCGCGTCATTCCATCAAGCGTTATCGGTTCAGCGATCGCTGGTGCGTTGACAATCGTCTTCGGCGTCTTGCTCCCAGCGCCACACGGCGGTATCTTCGTCTTCCCGTTACTTGATGGTCCATCAGGTACGGTCATGGCAATCGTCGGTTACGCGGGTGCGATCCTCATCGGTTCACTCGTCGGTGCGGCAATCCTCTCCTTCCTCAAAAAACCGCTTGTTGACCAATCGGTCGCGAAAGCGGAAATGACAGAAGGAACAGGTACAAAAGCATCATAATTCATCTAAATCCTCTCCGTTTTCAAACGGAGGGGATTTTTTGTTGAATTTTGACGGCTAACGGTGAAGAATAGAGGGCATACTGAATAAGAAGGAGGGATGGACATGGGTGGACAATCCTTACAAATCGGACCACGGACCATCAAGACAGGTCTTGCGGTCATCCTGGCGCTGTTGATCAGTAATCTGTTCAACCTCAGCCCGATCCTACCTGCGATCTCGGCAGCGACGACACTCCTGCCTTCGGTCTATCAGACATGGAAACAATTTCTCGAGGAAGCAGAGGCCAACTTGATTGGTGCCTTTTTGACGTTACTCGCCCTTTGGATATTAGGGGATAATCCGGCGAATCCGCTTGCAATCGGAATCGTCATCATGGCAGCAATCTCGATTTTGCTAGCCTTTGGTTTCGGGCGGACGATTCCACACGTCGTCTTGATGATCATTGTCATTCTCGAAAGTGTGGCGACAGCGACCGAACCACTTTGGCAAGTCGTCTTGATCCGTTACTTGCTCGTCATGCTCGGGATTGGCTGTGCGCTCGGCATCAATGCGTTGATCTTCCCGCCGCGTTACGGCAATGTCTATTACCAGAAAGCGACGAAACTCTTCGAGAAACTGCTCGTCGTCACGCGAGCGATTGCCTTCGAAGGAAAGGTCGCCCCATATCGGGCGGCGATTGATAAAATGTCAAATTCGCTCCTTGAGACACAAAATCTGTTCAACCTACACAAGGAAGAGATTCGAGGAACACGTCAAAAGCACGCCTCGCTCTTACGGAACCTCTTGATTCTCAAACATATGCAATCGTGCCTCGAACGTGGTGTCGCGACGGCAGAGCGCTTCAGAGAGCGAGAGAAGGCCCTTGACTCGATTGCGGACGATCTTCGGAGTGAATTGTTTTATCACTTGATGCATATCGCACAGCGACAAGAGAAGGTCTTGCTGACATATGATCTCTTGTTGACGGAAGAACCACTCGCGATGGAGGATCTCGTCAAAGAGAACATCGCTTTCGTCAAGCACTCTTTCCTTGACCGCGATGAACTCGAGGAAGAAGTCATCATGGAAATCTTACCGATCGTCGTATCGATGAATGAGTGGATCCAAGAGCTTGAAGCATTCGAAAAACGGCTCAACGGTGCGCTTCGTCGTCATATCACATCACTGACGATCGAACAAAAATCAGTCCGTGATAAAACATTTAATCGATTTAAACGTAAAAAAGCCATTGACGAAAGTAAAAAGTAAGCGTATAGTCCTCCTTAACGATACTTTACTTGCTAAAAGCATAACAGTATAACAGCATAACAGAACGAAAGATTAAGCGATGATGAAACCGAAGTAAAGACCATCTCCCTGTTTCAGAGAGCACGTGGCGCTGCGAACGTGTACACAGATGGTGTTGAATTACAGTTTCTGAGCTTCTTGCGTAAGCGAGCGGAGCAAACCGTTATCCCGATCATGAGTGACTCAGTCGACGACTGGGTAATCAGGGTGGTACCGCGGCTTTCGTCGCCCCTGTCGAACGATACGTTCGGCAGGGGCTTTTTTGTTATCTATCATTCATTCAAGGGGGAACTCATATGTCTACACCAATCATTCCAAGTCACTTACGTCCACACGTCGCACCACAGCACTACGAAGACTACACACCAACGGATCATGCCGTTTGGAGATACGTCATGCGACTGAATCTAAATACGTTACAAGATACAGCACACCCGGCATACCTCGAAGGGCTTGCTGCATCGGGCATCAGCCCGGAACGGATTCCGGATGTACGTGAAATGACAGCGAACCTAAGCCGTGGAGGCTGGGGAACAGTCGCTGTTGATGGTCTCATTCCTGGCGTCGCCTTCTTCGATTTCCAAGGGCACGGACTCTTGCCGATCGCGACCGACATCCGGAAGGTCGATAACATTCTTTACACACCAGCGCCAGATATCTTGCATGAAGCAGCGGGGCACGCACCAATCTTGATGAATCCGGTCTACGCGGAATTCGTTCGTCGCTTCGGTGAGATTGGGGCACATGCCTTTAACCATAAAGCAGAGCATGACGTGTTCAAGGCACTGAAGAAATTGACAATCGTCAAAGAGAGCCCATTCTCGACGCCAGCCGATATCGAACAAGCTGAAATTGAGCTCGCGGAGACACGGACACACGTCAAAGGGATTTCGGAAGCGAACGAAATCTCACGTCTGTTCTGGTGGACGGTTGAATTCGGTCTGATTGGTGATATCGACAATCCACAAATCTACGGGGCAGGTCTTCTATCATCAGTCGGTGAAAGCCGTCACTGCTTAACGGACGCGGTCGTTAAACATCCATTCTCGCTTGAGAAAGCACTTGCGACGAAACATGACGTGACGAGCATGCAAAAAGAACTCTTCGTTTGTGAATCGTTCGAACAGCTCCGCGATGCACTTGAAGAATTCGCACAGTCGATGTCTTACATCCGCGGTGGTATTCACGGACTGACGAAAGCGGTCGAATCGGGTAACCTATCGACGCTCGTCTTCGACAGTGGTCTCTCGCTCGTCGGTGTTCCTGAAACGCAAGATATCCACGATTCGCTGCATCTCGTCAAACTAACAGGTCCGACAGCGCTTGCTGCGAACGGTGAAGTGTTGACAGGTCAAGGACTTGCAGATCATCCGGAAGGCTTTACATTCCTTCACGGCAAGGAATTGAACGAAGTATTGATGCAAGTCAAAATCGGTGAACGTCTCGACTGGGCGGAAGGAAATGTTCGCGTCACAGGGAACATCACAGCGATTCAAAACGTCAATGGAAACCGGGCGCTCATCGTCTTAGAGGCAGCGACGCTTGCAAACGACGGAAAAACGATGACGATGGACCGGATGGAATTAATCGTCGGTGACATCACGTCAGCATTCCCGGGAACGGAAGTTGAAGCACTGAAGCCGATTCCAGAAACGGTCGAGTTCGAACGAATCGAACGTCCGTTGACAGCGGCCGATCCGATCTTCGAAGTCGTCCGCGAGATTCGCGAAGGACGTGCCGGACGAGAACGGTTACCGCAACTGATCGATCAGACACTCGTCCAGTTACCGGACGCATGGTTACTCCGTCTTGAATTACTTGAGTTAGCGGATGAAGTCGATCAACCACGTCTGATTTCAGATCTCGAGCGCTTAAAAGCAACGTCTGAGCAGCGAGATGAATTGATTACGCGTGGAATGGCTTTACTCGACGTCGTTCATCAATGAGTCGAACTCCGGTTCTGAACCTGTTAGAATGGAGACATTCGGTAAAAGGGGATGATCGGTTATGACAAATTATTATCAAGACGTAAAGGAATTCCACCGTGTGTTTTCACACCCTGGCGCAACGACGCCAACACCTATGACGGTCGATCGTGGAATCAAACGATCGACTTGGACGGCGGAAGAAGCGGTCGTTGAGTTTCTGCATCAATCAGCGACGAGTGAAGCAGAATTTCTCGAAGCGATCGAACGTTTCAAGTCAGGGCTTGATACAGCAGTTGAAAAATCGCTCCAGATGAAACAACCCGACACAGATGTCGAACGGCTCGTCGGACAAGGGGATGCCTTGACGGACGCCCTCTACTTCATCATGGGAAGCTTCGTTGAGATCGGGCTTGATCCGGCTCCATTGTTCGAGATCGTCCAGCGTGCGAACATGGCGAAGCTTGGACCGGACGGAAAACCAATCTTCCGGGAATCGGACCAAAAGGTCATGAAACCGGAAGGCTGGCAACCACCGGAACCACAACTGGAAGCAGAAGTACGTCGACAAATCGCTGTAGCTTCGAGTACGTCGAAGGCTTGATTCATTACGATAAAAAGAGAGGGATGACTGGTCTGCGAACCGGTCATCCCTCTCTTTTTGTATCTATTCGCTTTTGACTTGATAATGCGATAAATCGAGTTGACGGGCGGTGAGGAACTCGACACCTTCTGCTTCAAGCGCAAGTCGCTGTTCATCGCCTTCAAGCGATAGTTTTCCACCAGCAGCAAGCACGCGGTGCCACGGTAGACGTTCCGTCTTACTCATGCTGTGAAGAATCCGCGCTACTTGTCGTGCGCTACGCGGATGACCGGCGAGTCGAGCGACTTGCCCGTAAGTCATGACTCGACCAGCAGGGATCGAACGAATGATAGTCAGGACATCTTGCGTGAATGGTGTCATGTTTCGTCCGTAGCAACGACATACTGTTGAATCTTATCGTCTTCATCAAAGCCGATCGTCACATCGATGATGCCTTGCTGCAAACGAATCTGGAGTTCGAGACGGTCCTTGATATCGTCCGCTTGTGCGATCGTCAACGTCGGGTCGACTTCAATCTCGACTTCGACGTGGAAATGATCGCCTTCCTTAATGACTTCTAGTTTACTAATGTCCTTGACGTCAGGGTCCTTCATGATTAGTCCGCCGAGACGTGCTGCCATCGTCTCATCGGCTTCACCCAGTGCACCAGCTGCGTTTTGCAGGAAGACATTCCCGACGACGTAAAACATCATCAGTCCGATGAGGATCGAAGCAATTCCTTCTGCCTGATGGAACGGTGTTACATGCGAGATGATGACGGCGATCATCGCGACGACACCACCAGCCGTTGCGACCAAATCTTCCAGGAACACAAGGCGTGTGGCTGGTTTTGCTTGTTTGAGTGAGCGGAAGCTGTCAAGAATCAAGCGTGGTCCTTTCGAGTCTAACTTCGCATCGTGTGCGATCTCTTGCATCGCTTTAACAAATACGCCACTCTCTAAGACGACACCGACGAACAAGACAGACAACGTGATCCAAAAGCCAGTTGATTCCGTCGGTTCGATGATGTGGGCGATCCCTTCATGAATCGTTTCGTACGCCATGATGCCGACGAAGAGGATGGCGCCGAGCAACACGAGATTGACGAGACGACCGAAGCCGTTCGGGAATCGTTTCGTTGGTGCCTTTTTACTGAGGGCAGAACCGATGAAGACGAAAAATTGGTTGGCAGCGTCCCCGAGCGTATGCATCATCTCCGCGAACATCGCGACATTTCCCGTCAGGACGTAGGCAATTGCCTTGATGATGGCGATGACAGAGTTAACGATGCCTGCCGTCAGCGCCGACCGGTTTCCCCGGCGTAATAACGTAAAAAATTCTCCCATGATTGTACTCCTTTTAGTTAAGTTACGTATTAGTTCACTTTCTTATGTTAACTTAATTTTTCTGAAACGACCACTCCGACACATAAAACCCCCACGCTTTTCGCGTAGGGGTTAAGAGGTTAAGACAAGTCGACTGTTTTATTGATTTCGTTCTCATCGTCTTTGCCGACGACTTTCTTCAATACTTGTTTGACGGATTTAGCAGTATTTCCAGTTTCCCAGTACTCGGCTGCTTCCGTGTTGACTTTAATCAAGACGACTTTCGGATCTTCATATGTCGTTCCGAGATAGGCTTCATAGCGTGGACTCCAGAGTTCTTTCTTCCGTTCGATGTCTTCAACGAGTTCCGCTGTTCCGCGGATCGAGACATATGATTTGTCAACATATGCGACATTGACGCTCGGATTCTTAAGTAGTTCTTGATATTTGTCTGTTTCTTTTGAAGTGAGGAACCAGAGGTCGCCATCAAATTCGATATCCTGTGTTTGCATCGGACGCGATACGAGTCCTTCTGCTGAAATCGTCGTCAGCATCGCTGTTTCGATTTTATCAATCAGTTTCTTGACCGTTTCGACTGCTTCTTGATTCGTAGTATGCGTTGACATGTAACTCCACCTCATTCGTTAGATTTTTATGCTCACTTAGGCATTGTTCCCTGAATCTCAAAATGAAAACGTCCCCATGATGGAAAGAAGCAGTTTCGTTGCACGGTACAACGAGGAGGCGTACAGTGTAGGTACGCATTCGAAAGAAAAAGGAGAGACATACATGAAACTTAGTATTTTAGACCAATCCCCGGTCTCTAAAGGACAATCCCCATCTGATGCCTTACACGAAACGGTCGAGCTCGCGAAAATCGCGGACGAACTCGGCTATCATCGTCTGTGGGTATCCGAGCACCACTTCGCTAAAACACTGGCTGGTTCGAGCCCAGAAGTCTTGATCGCCTACATGGCGGCAGTGACGAAACAGATTCGCCTCGGTTCAGGCGGTGTCATGCTGCCGCATTACAGTGCCTATAAAGTCGCAGAGAACTTCCGTGTCCTTGAAGGGCTTGCACCAAACCGGATCGACCTTGGACTCGGTCGGGCACCAGGCGGTATGCCGCTTGCGACGCGTGCGTTGCAGGAAGGTTCGTCCCCACGTTTTGGTGGAGCCGATTACGGCGAACAACTCGATGATCTCGTCGATTACTTGAAAGACGGTGCTCCTGCCGGACACCGGTTCGCAGGACTCGTTGCAACACCAGAAGTCGATACGACACCAGAGGGCTGGTTGCTTGGATCAAGTGGGGGTAGTGCCTTGAACGCCGCACAACGCGGGTTCGGATTTGCATTTGCTCACTTCATCAATGGACAAGGTGGTCAGGAAGTGATGGATTACTACCGTCATAATTTCATGGCGACGTCGTTCAATGAGACACCACAAACGCTCGTTTCGATCTTCGTGACGTGTGCTGAAACGACGGAAGAAGCAGAACGTTTGGCGTCAAGCCTGGATTTGTCCCTACTCTTACTGGAAAAAGGGGTCTCGTCGACAGGAACGCCAACTCCGGAAGAGGCAGCGGCGTATCCGTATACGTTCCAAGACCAATTCCGGATCGCTGAAAACCGGAAGCGGATGATCGTCGGTAATCCGGAATCCGTTGCAAAACAATTGCAAGAGCTCGCCGATTCCTACGGCACAGACGAAGTGATGATCGCTTCGATGATCGCAGACAAGGAAGCAAAACAACAATCATTGAAATTAATCATGGACGCCGTCAAAGCGACGGTCTGACCGATACGCACGTCCTTTCTCACGAAGTGAGGGAGGACGTGTTTTTTGCGTCTGCTACAGGAATGCTCTCGGACAAGATGTCTTTACGAAGTCGGAGGAATCCGAATGATGCCGCACCGAATAAGCCGACTGTACCGACTCCAAGTAGCACGATGATAGACACATGATCACTGAGTAAACCAAACAATAGGGTACCGATCGGCATCATCGCCATCGCGACCGATTCCAGAACACCGATGACACGTCCGAGATAAGCCGGATCGGTCTGTTTTTGGACGATGAGCTGTAGTGGAATGTTCATCCGTAAGACGAGCATGCCGTCGATGAACAATAGGATCATGAAAAAAGGTAGTAGTAGAGCAGATGGAACATAGCCGGATAGCGCTAGTGTAGGAAGCGCATAACAAGAGGCGATTAAAAAGAGCGACTCGAATATCGTTCGTAACGGACGTTTCACCGTAAAGCGAGGTAAGGCAAGAAGCAACGAAGCGACAAGAAGACCGGCACCTAGTGCGGACTCGACCACTCCAAACCGAAATGGTGTGAATTGTAGTCGATCGAGCAAAATGATCGGTAACAAGATTTCGAAAGCGACAAAAAAGAAGTTCAGGACGATCGCCATCAGGACGAGTGTCGTCAATACTGGTTGACGGAACAGATAGCGGTAGCCTTCTTTAAACGCCGAGACGAAAGACGGAGTATCGGTAGTAGCTAGAGGAGAGGTATCCACTGCAAGAAAGCGGAGACGGCTATTCCACCAGGCAGCAGAAGCAAACAAGAGAAACGGTAAAACCAAAAATTGCGTGATGGAGACAGCGGCGATGAGCAATCCCGCAACGAGTGGAGCGGTGATCGTTGAGGTCGATTGAATCGTCGAGAAGAGGGCGTTCCCGCGTTGTAACTCCTCTTCTTGTACGAGTTGCGGTAACGAGCTTGATAAGGTGACGGACAGGAACGTCGACAGGCTCGTCAAGAGGACACTTGCGATGATGTAATGAACGGTATGTAGAGGGGCTTGTAGCGAATAGAGCAAAAGTCCGAACAAGACGAGTGCGCTTAAGCTCTCGGTCATGACGATGATTCGTTTGCGGTTCCATCGATCAGCGAGGACACCAGCAACCGGTGAGAGCAAAATCCGTGGCACCGATCCTGCAAGCAATACGAGCGCGAACTGAAAACCAGACGATGTTTCCCGTAAGACGGTCAGTCCGGCGACAAACGTAAAGAGACTAGCCGCGAACAATGAACAAAACTTTCCGAATAAGACACGCTTTAAATTAAATGACATCCTGTTCACTCCTTCAGAGTTAAATTTTATTGAACTTTAGTGTAGAATAAAAGAGTGGAAGAAAAATGTAAAGAAAAAGTTAAATTTAATTTAACTTTTATGATAAAAGGAGTGACCAGTGTGTTAGGGGAACGTATCAAACAGATCCGAAAACAGAAAAAAATGACACAAACGGACGTTGCGACCGGTATCATCACGAAGTCGATGCTCAGTATGGTCGAGAATGGGAAAGCGACACCGTCTGTACCCGCACTACAGGCGATTGCTAGGCGATTACAGGTGACGGTCGAAGAATTGATGCTTGATCCGCGGGATGTTCAGATGCGGGAACTCATCGAAACAATCCGTTCGCGGCATACCCCATATTTTTCAGACGAAAAAATTCAGGAACTGCTAAAACCTTACTTGGTTCCGGAAACGACTTCTTATTGGCAAGGGCAGGTCTACCATAAATACGGCGATGCCCTCCGAACGAAGAATCCGGAGCTTGGTTTGACGTATTACGACCAAGCGGAGCAGATTTTTCGACAGCTCGGTCGTCAAGATGAGCAGTTGCTCGCTCAGATCTCGAAAGTCTATTTTTTATTCAATCTCAAACGGACAAAGGAAGCATACGAGCTGATCGAAGCAATGGATGTACCACGCGAGATTCCACTTGCGCCAAAAACCTATTTAAATTTCCAAATCTTGCGTGCACTTCGAGCAAGTTTGTTCGATGATCACTACACAGAAGCGATCGCCTTATTGCGTGAAGGGGTTCAGTATATGCGGGAGCAAGATGTCTATTATCATGTCATTTCGTTTCAACGTTTTCTCGGACTGTTTTTATATCTAGAAGGGGAAATCGAACAATCACAGCAAGAGTTTGATCGATTGGAGCAGTTTTTTGCATTTAGTGAAACGACTGCCGTTGGACGGATTGAAGTCGATTTGACGAAAGGACTCATCGCGATTTTTGAAAACGATACGACCGGCATGCAGATGGCGTGGGAAAAACTCGTTACTGTGGCGATCGACGACGCGAAACATTACATCGGACAACTCGAAGTCCATCTCCTTGTGAACGGCATCGAATTACCGAATCAGACGCTTCAGCAGAGCGTCGATAAGATATGGGAGATGCAAGATGACTGGCTTGCGGCGAGTGGGTTCGACCAAGCGATGATGTTGCGGACGCTCGTACTGGCGATGCAACAAGGTGTCGGTCAGGAACGGCTGAATGATGTCTTGCGATTGAAGGATGATCTTCAAAGTGACCGCCTCAAAGGCGATCTTGAGCGAGAGATACAAACATTGGTTAATATTCAATGACGAAAAAACAGGCATGAAGCGAGTGCGCTTCATGCCTGTTCGTGTGAGGATGTCGTTCTTCTGAAGATCAATAAGACGCATGCGACGACGGAAACAATCAAGTGACCGACATAGACGTCTCCCGTCTGGATATAATGCAAGATCATCGAGCCACCAAAAATCAATAAGGCAAGAAAGAGGAGCCGAACATAAAGTGTTTTATAAGACATGCAGACACATCCTTTCCATATCCAGTATATCCCAAAGTAAAGTGAGAAGACAAAAAACATCCATCCTAAGAGATGGATGAGGAAATGTTTAAAGTGATTTAAACCCTAACAGTTTTTGTGTCCAGTAACGTTCCGATACACGGCTGATGCCGAGTGCCGGTGTATTGGCATGAATGAACTGATCGTTGTTCAGCATGATTCCGATATGCGTCGGACCAGCAGCATATGTGTTTTCGAAGAAGATGATATCGCCGCGCTTCGGTTGACGTAATTTTGATAACTTCGCTCCGAGGTACCGATCATCGTTCCAGTAGCCGTTGACGTTCGTTCGTCCGACTGCATAGCCAGCGGCATTCAACGTATAGTTAATGAATCCAGAGCAGTCGAATCCACCATTAACGGGGCTGCTTGATCCCCAGACGTATGGTGTACCGAGATATTGTTGACCAATCGAGATGGCACGTTCCATCAATGTCGAACCAGGAACGGTCGTCACAGGAGGTGTCGTCGGAGTGACCGGAGGCGCCGTCGTGACGGATCCCGTCGTGATGTAACTCTTCGCGACATAGTAGAGACCCGTTCCGATCTTGATCTGGTACCAGCCGCTATCTTTACCTGTCGTTTCACCTGTGACATTGACTGTCGAACCGTGTCCGACTTGTGTGAAGATTTTAGACGACGTCGAAGGCAATGTGCGGACGTTCAGCCCGGTTGGTGCATTGACGCGATACGTCTTCGAGGCATCAACTGGCGTCAAAGAGACTCCGGGAGTCGTCGGTGTTGTTGGTGGTGATGCTTTTGTTGAAGCTTTGACATAGGTCGAAGCGACATATGCTTCTTTTCCGTCAAGCTTGACTTGGTACCACGAATCAACGGCACCTGTGACATCGAGCACCGTCTGATGCGGTAATGTCTTGTAGATTTTTGCGTTCGTCGCTGCAGCAGTCCGTGCGTTCAAGCCTTCCTTCGCATTGACCGTGTAGACTTTCGATCGATCAACCGCTTTAACGACTTTTTTGACGGGAGTCGTCACTGGTGGCTTGGAGTCCGTCGTGACGTTCGAGGTCTTTTTGCTGACTAACGTCGCATGGACGTAAGCCGTTTGCTTTTTATACGTGATTTGGTACCAATCTCCTGTTTTTTTCTTAACAGATAAGATTGTGTTCTTTGCCAGTTTTCCGAGTGATTTCGAACTCGTCGTTGCTTTTTGGCGAATGTTGACGGCATCGGTGTTCGTTATGTAGGTCGTAGTTGTTGGAGCCTTTTCCGTCGTCGCTTTGACATATGCTGAAGTGATGAAGGCTGGTTTGGACTGATAGCGGATTTCATACCAGCTGTTGACTTTCTTGACAGCTGTCAGCTTCGTGCCTTTTTTTAGCGTCGTGATGACCTTCGCGGAAGTCGAGGCAGCCGTGCGAATGTTGACGTTATCCGTCAAAGTCAGTGTCGTTGACGCGGCTGAAACCGGAACCGTGGTACCGATCAAAGCGAGCGTCGTGAGGGCGAGAACAGTCTTTTTCACGTGACATAGCTCCTTCCAATAGATAGGTAAAAATCGTTGTTACCATTTTGTCATAAAAAGCGCTGATTCCCCTGATTTAAAAATATAATTTTTGTCTGGAAAACTGTAATACCGTTTTTCAAAAAACGAATAGGTAGAATGAGTATTTTCAAAAAAGTTCAAGTACACTAGAAGTACTCGGAAGGAGGCTACACATGTTACGCCGTTTTTATCAGTATTATATCCCGCACAAACGATTATTCTGGCTCGATTTCATATCTGCCTTATTCGTCGGGGTTTTAGAACTTGCTTTTCCACTCGCTGTCCAATGGTTCATCGACTCCTTGTTGCCAAACGGTGAGATGAACTGGATCATCCTCGTCAGCGTCGGACTATTAGCACTCTACATCATCAGCACGTTGATGCAGTTCGTCGTCAACTATTTTGGACATAAGCTCGGGATCAATATCGAGACCGATATGCGTCGTCAACTGTTCAGCCATGTGCAGAAACAGTCGTTCCGCTTCTTCGATAATACGAAGACGGGTCATATCATGAGTCGGATCACGAATGATTTGTTTGATATCGGGGAACTTGCCCATCACGGTCCTGAAGATGCATTCATTGCCGTCATGACATTGCTTGGTGCATTCTCGATCATGTTGACGATCAACGTACCACTCGCGCTCGTGACAATCATCGCCGTACCATTCCTGATCTGGCTGATCAGTTATGCGAACGTCCGGATGAATAAATCATGGGACCGGATGTATGGCAACATCGCGGAAGTCAATTCACGCGTCGAGGACAGTGTCTCTGGTGTCCGTGTCGTTCAGTCATTCACAAACGAAGCTTACGAAATCGAGCGTTTTGAAAAAGACAACGCGACGTTCCGGCAGTCGAAGATCAATGCCTACAAGGTCATGAGTAAGAGTCTATCCGGCATCTACTTGACGACCCGTGTGATGACGCTTGCCGTCTTAGTCGTCGGTGCCTACTTGACGTATCGCGAAGCTTTAACGGCAGGGGAACTCGTCGGATTCATTCTTTATATGAACATCCTGCTGAAGCCAATCGACAAGATCACCGCATTACTTGAGATGTATCCAAAAGGGATGGCTGGCTTCAAACGCTTCCTCTCGATGATTGATGAGGATGCATCGATTCCGGATGCGCCAGACGCACTCGTCGTTGATCGGTTGAACGGTGGCATCACATTCAAGGATGTGGCGTTCGGTTATGAAGCCGATCGTCTCATTCTAGAGAATATCAATCTGACGGTCGAACCGGGTCAGACAGTCGCGTTCGTCGGAACATCAGGGGCAGGGAAGACGACGATCTGTTCGTTGATTCCACGTTTTTACGATGTTCTAGATGGCGCAATCACGATTGACGGAATCGATATCCGGCAGATGACGAAGGAGTCTCTGCGACAACAAATCGGGATCGTCCAGCAGGATGTCTTCTTGTTCTCAGGGACGATCGCTGAAAACATCGCCTACGGTGACCTGAATGCGACGCACGAAGACATCGTGCAAGCGGCAGAACGTGCCCATCTCGGTCCGATGATCGCGGATCTGCCTGATGGGTATGCGACACAAATCGGCGAACGGGGACTCAAGTTATCGGGTGGGCAGAAGCAACGACTTGCCATTGCACGGATGTTCCTTAAGAATCCGCCGATTTTGATTCTCGATGAAGCGACGTCGGCGCTCGACACGGAAACGGAAGCACTGATCCAAGAATCGCTCGCCGAGTTGTCCGAGAACCGGACGACGCTCGTCATTGCCCATCGTTTAGCGACGATCCGGAATGCAGATAAGATTTTCGTCGTCACGAAGGACGGCATCGTCGAAGAAGGCTCGCATGACGAACTGATGGATCAAGGTGGTTATTTCTCCCGGTTGTTAGAGAGACAACGAGTTTGAATCGATTTGAAAGAATGGAAAGCAATGGACATGTTCCGTTGCTTTTTTTGTTCGTTCAAAAATAAGATTGTGTATGCTAATTTTAGGGAAAACGATTTATAGAAAAGAAGGCGAGGTGGAAGGATGTACGGTCAATTCTGTGAGAACTATGATGAGAGTTATCCCGTCTTGCGGGAAGAGACGTCACATGATTTCCATCGTTTTTTTGCACTGTCCTACACGATTCATGATACTGTCTTTGAACAAACTGTATATGAAAGATTGATGCGGACAATCAAACACAAGACATCGCGTTTTTCAGCGCTTCGGAGCCGTTATACGCCGTTACTTGTCGCCCATGTTCAATTGAATAGCACGGATCCCGATGTTCTCATCGAAGAGATCATCGTTGCGGAAAAGAAAATTAAACATCGCCTGATTCGTGATAAAGGGGTTCGTCCATTTTTTGCGCTCAACGAAGTATTGAATCGGCGACAAGGAATTGATGCGTTCCCTTACATGGAACGATTGCATGCGACACGCCCGCATTTGAATGCAGCAAAGCAGTACGTCGTGACATCGACCTTGCTTGAACAGCAGCCATTACCAGAGGAATTTCTAGAGCGGGTCAATACATCGGAAGAATGGCTCGCGCAATATATGGAACGGACGAGTGAACGTGTCATTACAGCGCAAATCTTAGCGGCGCATCCAGATCCTTCAGCGCAACAGGAACGAATCATTGCGTGGCGGGAACTGTTAGAGCGGCGAGAAATCATCATCTGGGATCGCTTGATGCCAATCCTTGCGTTACTGCCTACAATGGAACGTGTCGACTGGATTTATGTGACTCGGATTGTCGACCGGGAGCGGGCACGGAATCGATTTTCAGACGAAGTCAACTGGTTGATTGCCTTTCATTTGTTGCTTGCTAAAACGGGTGTGACACGAGTTCAAGCCACGTTGCTATTGCTGGCTGCACTAGAGTTGACGAAAAAACCGTAAAACGAAAAACGAACGAGGAGTGGCGCGCGCCATTCCTCGTTCGTTTGGTTTAGTGACTTAATCGAACGTCGTAAACGTCGCATGTCGTTCGACCGGATACAGTTCCGTACCGGCGACAGCGTTCAAGATCAACTGGTTCCGCGAGACGGACATCCCGAGATTATCCGCAGCCGGACCGTGTGACAGCTCTAAATTAGCAGTTGCGTAAAGATGATGGGCTGTCTCGACCGAACGCACGATTTGGTAGTCGGCATCGACTTTCCAGGCATTCGGTGCTTCGAATACAATATCAAGTCGGTCGATGAAGCTCGGAAGGGATGGCGAAAAACCAGTTGCTGCAATGACGGCATCTGTTACAGACGAGCGCTCGTCCTCAAGTTCTTGATGTTGCATTGCAATCGTGAACCGCTCATCATAGGTGATTTCTTTTACTTCGAGATTCGCGCGGATCGCGACCTGTCGTTGTTCCTCTTCCGTCAAATCATAGAGATGGGCATAGATTGATTGAAGTGTCTCCGGACTGATACCGTTCTGAGAGCGGGCAAACTTCTTGACCGACTCTTGTCGTACTTCGAGTGGAAGTTGGTTGAAATACGTGACGTAGCTCGGTGAAAAAATTTCTTCTCCGAGTTTGCCGGTCTCAAGTGTCTCAAACAGTGTCGAACGCGCGATCCACTCGAGTTCAGGACGCTCTGGAGCAGGCGTCGTCAAGAGATCAAGGAAAATCTCGGCGGCACTTTGACCGGAGCCGACGATGCTGATTTTGTTGCGCTGAAGTAAATCTGCCTTGTTCATGACATATTGCGTATTGTGGATGACGCGTTCGTCAAACGTATCCGGGATGGCGGGTTTTGAACCAGTGCCGATGACGACGTTTCGTGCTTCGAACGTTTCGCGTTTGCCGGTTGAGACATCTTCGACGAGGACTTCAAAACTATCACCGGTGTCTTGCACGTCGATGACGCGCGTCGAAAAGCGGAGATCTTCAAGTTGTGTCGCGACCCAGCGTAAGTAATCGTTGTAACCTTGTCTTGAGATCAGAAGTTTTTCATAGAAGTAAAACGTGTGGAGACGGTGAATCGATCGTAAGTAATTGAGGTAGGAAAACGAACTTGTCGGATCGGCGAGTGTGACGAGATCGGAGATGAAGCTTGTTTGCATCATCGAGTCCTGAATCATCATGCCGGGATGCCATGAAAATTGTTCGCTTTCGTCAAAAAATAACGTCTTTAAATCTGTCGGATGCGCAAGTGCACTCAATCCTAAATTCATCGGACCAATGCCAATGCCGATTAAGTCATACATAGAAAAAGCCTCCCAATTCGATATTGTTCTAAAACAATACCCGAAAAGGAAGGCGGACGAAACGTCAGGCTAAAGCTTTACAGCTGGTCGGTTGTCGTTGTTTTGGTTTCGACCGTCATCGTTTTCCCATCACGGATGATCGTCAAGGAGAGCGGTCCATCTGATTTGATCAGTGCCGTTTTGATATCAACGAATGCTTTGATTTCGGAGTCATTGATTTTCGTGATGACATCACCTGTTTTCAGTTTAGCCGCAGCAGCTGGACTGTTCGGTTCGACCGACATGACGACGACACCTGTTTTTTGACTGTCTGGTAGTTTGACTTGATCTTTTAGATAACCGGCAGGGAACGCCGCGACGTCTTGTAAGGACACACCGAGCGTCGGATGCTCAACTTTACCGTTTGTTTCAAGCTGTTTGAGGATTGGTAATGCATCATCGATCGGGATACTGAAGCCGACGCCTTCAACACCAGACTCAGCGATTTTCATCGAGTTGATTCCGACGAGTTGTCCTTGTTCATTGATCAAGGCACCACCCGAGTTCCCGGGGTTAATGGCAGCATCGGTCTGGATGACCGTCGTATTGAAGTCGTCTTGTCCGTCACTGTTCGTATCGACCGGTACGGTCCGGTCTTTCGAACTGACGATTCCGCGTGTGACGGAGTTTTGGAACTCACCGAGCGGGTTACCGATTGCGAGGACGGTTTGTCCGGCTTTTAAGTCCGCTGATTTTCCAAGTGTGATGACACCCGGAACATCGCTTGCGTCAACTTCAAGCACAGCTAAGTCATAGGTTTCGTCGCTACCAAGCAACTTGGCTGAGAGTGTCTTGCCGTCATTCAACGTTACATCGAGTTTTGATGCCCCGTCGACGACGTGATGGTTCGTAATGATGTATGCTTTGCCGTCCTCTTTCTTATAGATGACACCGGACCCTGAACCAGCCGCTGCTTCTTGTTGCGACATTGAGTTGCCCGCTTGATAGTTCGTTACGGTCACGACGGATTTTTGAGCCGTGGCGACTGCGTTCGTCACCGGATCATTCGTCGTCGTTGAGACTTGTTTGGGCATACCATTTGATAGTGGTGTATCAGCGACTTGTTGTTCTTGATCGAGTAGGATCGGAAAGGCAACCGTAGCCGTCAAGACCGCGCCGATGATGCCTCCAGTCAATCCAGGTAAAAGTGCTTTCGTTTTTCCAGCCATAAGTCATCATTCCTCTCTGTATGATTTCTGACTTCATCATAGCAAATGAAGCAACCTCTTCTCTGATTACGGGAGACATTCCGAAATGACTCATCATTCCCCATAATTCGACGACAATTTCTAAAAGTTGAGATAATCAGGTCATTTCGATACACTGAAGCTGTCTCGAACATATATTTCATTAACAGAAAGAGAGTGTGGAACATAATGCTATTGCGTCTAGTCTATGGAGCAGGATTACTGTTTGCGGGAGTTGGTCATTTCCGCAATGAAAAAGGGTTCGTCAGCATCATGCCGTCGTTCATTCCGTTCAAGCGCTTCTTCGTCCAAGTGACAGGGGTCATCGAAATCGCTTACGGTGTCATGTTGTTGACAGGAAAAGGGGTGCACCTCGTTCGTAAGACTCTTCCTGCCTTCTTATATGCTGTCTTACCCGCAAACGTCAACATGGCAGTCAATCCGAAGCCGATTAATGGGAAACGTCTTCCGTCTTGGTTGCTTTGGACACGGTTGCCGCTCCAATGGGGGCTCGTCTCTCTTGCGAAACGTCTGAAATGAATCGGAACAAAAAGCCGCCTAAATGGCGGCTTTTATTGTTAGAAACGTTTGTTGACAGCAAGTAAGGAAGCTTTTGCAATCTCTTCGTAGGTAGAATCGTTCGGGTGGAATTGGTCACTCGACAAATCACGTTTGACGTCACGCACGAGATTGAATGTGTCGATGATCTCGACATCGTACTCGATACCGAGCGTCCGTGATTTTGCGTTCCAATCTTGGACGATGGCATCGAATGCTTCACCGTTTTCCGTCGCGCGGAAAGGATTATAGAGCCCGACGTAGAAAATGACAGCATCCGGATTTTGTTCTCGTAGGATACTGAACGTCTTTTTCAAGTTCGCTTGTGCCGTCGTGACGGTTTCGGCTGTCTTCTTCGCATTGAAGTTCGCGACGCCTTCACCACGGTTGAATAAGTCATTTCCGCCAATCGTCACCGAGATGACTTTTGCTTGTTTGATTGAGCGTAAGACTTCTTTTTGTTCTAGTTGTTTCAGTAAATCTTCCGTCCGGGCACCACTGACGGCAAGATTCTGGAAGCGCTCGACAGTGTTATCTTTGACAAGATCGCGTCCGACGATCGCGGCGTAACTATTGCCGTTTGATGCTCCGACACCACGTGTCAAGGAATCACCAAGCGCGACGTACGTCCCGCCTTTTTTGACAGGCTCTTCCTTCGTAGGTGTCAGGACGGCACGTTTTGGTGGGTTGACGACGTCACTATAGGCACTGACGAAGCCGTATCCAAAGATTGCCGTCAAAACGAGTGAGACGGTTAAAAACAGGGGCCAGCGTAATCGCTTCATGAACGTTCCTCCTTCTAGGTTCTAACCTGATTGTAGCAAAAGTTGAAAGAATGTGCGGAAATGAAGTGTTCTGACAAGTCAAATGATTCATTATTCCGCTAGAATAGACAATAAGAGGTGAGAGACGTGAAACCAACAGTGAAATTAGAAGGTGTAACAAAGGTGATCGGAAAAAAGACGATCATTGATAATATCTCGTTTGAGATCCAACCAGGTGAAGTCTTTGGCTTCCTTGGACCGAACGGGGCAGGAAAAACGACGACGATCCGGATGCTTGTCGGCTTGATCAAACCGACGTCCGGTAAAATCACGGTCTGTGACTTCGACGTCCGCAAACAGTTCGTCCAAGCGATGGAGCGGATTGGCTCGATCGTTGAAAATCCAGAGTTGTATAAGTATTTGACGGGTCGCGAAAATCTACAAGTCTTTGCCCGGATGTTACCGAATGTCGATGATGCCCGGATTCAGGAAGTCATCGATCTCGTCGATTTGACGGCGCGTGTTGATGATCAAGTCCGGACATACTCGCTCGGGATGCGGCAGCGTCTCGGAATCGCACAAGCATTACTCGGACGACCAAGCGTCTTGATTCTCGACGAACCGACGAATGGTCTCGATCCGATGGGGATTCGGGATTTACGTCAATTCATCCGCCGGCTCGTCGAGGAAACGGGACTGTCGGTCCTCGTCTCGAGTCATATCTTGGCTGAGATCGAAATGCTTGCCGATCGAGTTGCAATCATGAGTTATGGCAAAATCGTTCAAGTCGGAACGGTCAAGGAACTGGTCGAGTCGCTCGCACCAGGCGTTGACTGGCGTGTCGATGATGCCTTTAAGGCAAATGAGATTTTATCAGCATCGGATCAAGTCCAAGTGTCCGAAGTCGTCGATGCCAATACGGTTCATACTTTGATGGATGCAAGCAAGACACCAGCACTCAACAAACAGTTGCTCGAAGCAGGTGTCGAAGTCTGGACGATTGAACGGAAAGTCCAAACGCTCGAAGATCTGTTCATCACGTTAACGGGAGGCGATCACATTGCGTAATCCGAACATGATCGGTCTCGTTCGAAATGAAGTGACGAAAATCGCTTCAAAACGTCGTTTTGCTGTCGTTGCGATCATTTTGATCGTCCTTGTCTCGATGTTTACGTACGCACAGTACCGAGACATCCAAGAACAAATCAAAAAGCAGGGAACGCTCGATTGGCGGGTTGAGTTACAACAAGACATCGTCGACACGCAGAACCGTCTTGCTTCCAGCAGTATTCAAGATGAGTTCCGTCAGTTCCTTGAGTTTGACCTAAAACAAAATCAATACTATCTCGACAATGACATCAACCCGAACTATCCGGGAGCCCCGACGTTCATCCGGATCTTCTTCTCGCAAGGATTGACGCTGATCTTACCGCTGTTCATCATCGTCATCATGGCGGATATCGTCAGTGGGGAGCAAAATGACGGAACGATCAAGACGCTACTGTCGCGACCAGTCCGGCGCTGGAAGATCCTGATGGCGAAATGGTTGACGGTGTTGCTCTATACGTCGATGCTGATGGCATTGACCGTCGCCGTCTGTTACGCGATATCCGGGATCGTCCTCGGCTATGACGGCTGGACCGCACCGATCTTGACCGGTTTCCAAGCTTCACCGAGCGGTACGTTCTCGACGGAGTTCGTGCATACGTTACCGATGTGGGAGTACCTCTTGATGGCAGTCGGTCTAGCGTGGATCGTTACAGCTGTCGTTGGAACGATTGCCTTGATGGTCTCTGTTCTCGTCAAAAACACAGCGACAGGGATCGGGATCATGATGGCAGTCTTGATTTCCGGTACGTTACTGACGACACTCGGTTCAAGTTGGACGAGCTCGAAATATCTCGTCAACGTCAACTTCGGACTGATCAACTATCTCGATGGACAAGCACCACCGATCGAAGGGATGACGCTTCCGTTCTCCCTTGCCGTCCTCGGTTGTTGGACGGTCGCGGCACTAGTCGTTGCGTTCTGGAACTTCACACAAAAAGATATGTATTAAGACGAACGGGTCCACCTATAGAGGGGGACCCGTTTTTCATGGATGAAGCGACAAACGATCGTATGTCTCGATTATTTTTTGATACTGAAGTTGTGTCGATAACGAAGCATCTACTATGAGAATCGGGGAAATTGACCGGTCCATTTGATACTGGTGTTCTGCGAACGTACCGATCATCGATGGGTCCGTCGCCGTATGATACGTCCGGCACCAGTCAAGGAATTCATTGGAGCCTGTAAAATCTGGGTATCGTGCTGCTTCGCGTGCGATGAGACGTTCCATCCGAACCGATTCGTCGAGCGACAGGAAGACAAGCAAGTCCCGATTGATGAAACCGTCCGGATGCCAGGCGAAGACAGAACCGGAGACGATGTAATCGTTGTAAGACATAAGATCTGCTTCATACATGGAAAATCGCTCGGAGACGTCTCGCTTTTCAGTGAACGTCGTATCTTTCCAAAGATAATGGTCTGTATCAATCCAGGGAATCTGTTCAGCTTGCCCGATGAAGGCGCCCAGTGTACTTTTTCCGGTACCTGATCCACCAATGATTTGAATACGCACGATAATCGGCTCCTTTCGAAATAATGTATCGGCACGCAGAACAGGCCCGGGCATGATGCCGGACCTGTCGCTTGGAAGAACGAATTCTTCCTATGTCGCCTCGTGCAAGCACAAGACATGGAATCGAGAGGCAGTGCCTCTAATAGGAAGCCGATGCAGGTCAGCTTCCGCGCTACGTACCAATCGTACTTTTATCATACTGATTCCAAGAATTGGTGTCAAACCTGCTCGAAAGGGTTTACAAACCGTTCAAACCGTCAAAAGAGAGAATAACGATGACTAGAGGAGGAACGACCATGGCAGATTGGGGCATCATGCTGACAGGCGTCGTCATTTGTGGGTGGTGCATCTTTAGTGCCATCTATGACGATTTCATCCGTCGGGTATAAGAAATACAAATGGGAGCCGTCCGGAATGGGCGGTTTTTTCGTGGATTTTTTTAATCCATCGAAGTGGCTGTGGTACACTCGAATCAGAATGAAAAGATAGAGAATGGGTGAAGAAAAATGAAGAAACAACCAGTCATCGTCATCGTCGGACCGACGGCAGTCGGAAAAACGAAGACGGGCATTGAACTAGCCAAGCGATTAAACGGAGAAGTCTTATCTGGAGACTCTGTCCAAGTCTATCAAGGGATGGATATCGGATCGGCAAAAGTGACGACCGAAGAGATGGAAGGGGTGCCGCATCATCTGCTTGATCTCGTTACACCGGATGATGAGATGAGTGTAGCGCGTTTCCAGACGGTTGCCCGAGCGACGATCGATGAGATCGCAAGTCGGGGGAAGTTACCGATCATCGTCGGTGGAACAGGGCTTTATATCCGTTCGATTTTATATGATTATCAGTTCACCGAGCAGGCAGAAGATCCAGCCTTACGGGCTGAACTCGAAGCGTATGCAGCGACACATGGAGCGAATGCGCTACATGATCAGTTGAAGGAACTTGATCCGGTGCGTGCCGAAGCGATTCATCCGAATAACATTCAGCGGGTCGTGCGGGCGATCGAGGTCGCGCGGACGGGTCAGACACAAACGACCGGTAGTAAGCCTGCACTTTACGAGAGTCTACTGTTCGTCCTACACATGGAAGACCGGGATCGCTTGTATGATCGGATCGATCAGCGAGTAGATATGATGGTCGAAAGTGGGCTTCTTGAGGAAGTGGCGCGTCTTGATGCTGCCGGATATCGACAGACGAAGGCCTTACAGGCAATTGGTTACAAAGAGATGTTACCAGTCCTTGACGGGGCACCACTCGATCCTGCTGTCGACATGCTGAAACGGAACACACGACGCTTCGCGAAACGTCAATTGACATGGTTCCGTCATCAATTTGATGGCGTTTGGGTAGATATGGGAAAGTTTTCATTTGAAGAAACGTTCAAAATTATCTATGATAGAACTGTAGAGTTTCTGAAAGCGGTTAAATAAGAGTTGCCCGAAGACAGAAACAGATAAAAAGAGGGGGCACGGGGAATCATGAAAGCGACATACAACATTCAGGACGTCTTTTTAAATCAATTACGGAAAGATGCAGTCCCGACAACAGTTTTCTTAATCAGCGGGTATCAATTACGGGGGCTGATCAAGTCATTCGATAACTTCACAGTCATCTTGGAGTCGGAAGGTAAACAGCAATTGATCTACAAACACGCGATCTCGACGTTCGCACCAGCGCGCAACGTGACGTTATATGAGCAAGAAGAGACACAAGAAGTCTCTCGCTAATGAAAAAGACGACCGGGGGGTCGTCTTTTTTTGTTCATTTCATTATTTATAGGTTGGCTGAGCAAGCGTGCGAAGAACGTCGACAGGGTACCGTTCCAAGTCGAGGATATCAAGTCCGATGAATCCGGTATGGTCGGGTTCAGCAAAGTAGAACGTAACTCCTTGGAGGTGACACGAACTTTTCGGAATCGTGTTTTGCAATCGGAGCGAGAAACGATCTGTATGTTCTGCGTATAAGAATGCTTGTGAATGGACGGCGCGGATCACATTCGCTTCTTCATTGAAAAATTCGATTCCGACGATGCGTCCCTCTTGATCAACGTCTACGTTGAGGAATTCATTTTCTTCTAGCTCGTCAGTTTCTTCAATCGCGGGAGTAAATGTTTCTGGGAAGAGATATAGATATCCCATTTCTGCTTCTTGATCATAAGTCATTCGAATCGTCATCTATGTCACATCCAAGCCTAATGATTTTTTTACAACAACGGTGTCAGTTCCTCGACCGCCTCTTCATAACGTCGGAGCGAGACATCCTTATAGAGGCATGTCTTCTGCAGACGTTCTTCCTTCGTCATCTCGTCCTGATACGTTTTTAAGATGAAACTGTTGCGTAACATCGACGGTGTCAAGATCCGCTTGTTATCGGACCGTTCATTCAGCTGACGCATCATCTTCGTGATCATGACGATCGATAGTTGCTTCGGTGCATTTTTGCTGTAGACCCAGCGGAATGTCATCCGAGCGAAGTCGAAGGCGACGAAAAAGGGGTCGGTACTGTTATAACGGGGGCGGACCGGCTCCGGAATCGTCTTCAAGTAACGCAACATGATGTCTTGATCTTCCCGCTCGAGGTGAAGCAGGTAACGGTTGCCGAGTCGGTCATGAACGGTCATCTCTTGCTGGGCGAAATTGAGATCGTGCATCTTCAAACCAATGATGTGATGGACACGTAGACCGTAACGATAAAACAGACGGAGAATCAATTCGTTTCGATCGATCAAATACGGACGTGCCTTCAATTGATGTTCCGTCAAGCCGCGATCGGATTGATTCGTCCGGACCAATTGTTCATATTCCTTGAAGGAAGCGACGTGTTTTGCCGTCAATTCGTGCGTCGGTTGTGCGTATTCAATCAGCTTCGCCTTCGTTTGTCGAATCTGATAATTGACTTGATTGATGACGGTGACGATCCGGGCAACCGTTGCTTGCTGGTAGAGTTTCTCTTCGATCAAGTATTCATTGATGAACGTCTTCCACGTCTCGATCGAAATCGCCTTGAAATCGTCGATCGTCTCGAGTGGTTGGTCGACATCGGTCATGTAGCGATGGACTTCGATTAAATCATAGCGATAGCGGCGGACGGTCGAAAGTTGCCGTCCACTTGTCGTTAGATAAAACAAATAGCGTTCAATGAACTCTGGAAGCGTATACGACTGTTCGCGTGCCATGGTTTTCCTCCCCTTATCGTAATCTTTCTTCCATCATAAACCGAACGGATGTTTCCTGTCCAAAAAAGTTCAGACGAACCGGTGCCTGTGGTATGATAAAGGGCGCAGTACGTCTTTACTCGTGAAAGGAATGATATTATGTCAGAACGCGTCATCGTCGTTGGTTGCCAGCTCCCCGGTGTCCCGGACCATGTCTATGAAGAATCGGTCGCGGAGCTCGAAGCACTCGTAACGACTGCGCATGGTGTCGTCGTCGGTCGTCTGGATCAAAAACGACAAGCGATTGATCGCCGTACGTTCATCGGAAAAGGAAAGGTTGAAGAACTCGTTGCTTTAGCAGACGAACTTGAACCTGATTTAATCATATTCAATGCCGAGGTCACGCCCGGTCAGATGAAGAATATCCGGATCGCCTTGTCGGACCCGGAAGCCATCAAATTGATTGACCGGACGCAGTTGATCCTCGATATCTTCGCTGGCCGAGCCCAGTCACGCGAAGGGAAATTGCAGGTCGAACTGGCACAGATGAGTTATCTCTTACCACGTCTTGCCGGGCAGGGAACACAACTGTCACGTCTTGGTGGCGGAATCGGGACGCGTGGACCAGGTGAATCGAAACTCGAGACGGACCGCCGTCATATCCGGCGTCGGGTCGATGAGATCTCGAAACAACTCGAGACATCCGTCGCGCACCGTGCCCGTTACCGGGAACGTCGCAAAGAGAACCAGACATTCCAAATCGCGCTCGTCGGTTATACGAATGCCGGCAAATCAACGATCTTCAACCGGTTGACACAAGCCGACACATACGAGAAGGATGAGTTGTTCGCGACGCTTGATCCGTTGACACGTCAAGTCGATTTGCCGGAAGGTGGTCAAATCCTCCTGACGGATACGGTCGGTTTCATTCAAGATCTCCCGACGAAGTTGATCGCGGCGTTCCGTTCGACACTCGAGGAAGTGCTGGAAGCCGACTTGATCCTCCATGTCGTTGATGCGTCGAGTGAGCATTACTTGAATCAGATGCAGACGACGAACGATGTCCTCGATGAACTCGGTGCCGGTGACATTCCGCAACTGGAAGTCTACAACAAGAAGGATCAATTGAACCGCTTGTTCACAGGTGGAAAACTGCTGATTTCTGCGCTTGACCCGCAGGATATCGAGCGCTTGATCGAAGAGATCGAACGTTCGATCAGCGAAATTCTCGAGTATCTCGAGATTCGTATTCCAGTTGACGGATTTGCTCATTACAATCCGGCGAAAGAAGTCATGATGAATTTGAAGGAATCGTTCGAAGAAGATGGTTCCGTCATTCTAAAAGGTTACTTGCGTAAAGATACGCGTCTATACGCGACATTGAAACAATACGAGGTGTAAACATGTTTTCAGAATTAACCCATTACGAAACGCTCCGTCCGCTCATTGACCGGGCGGAGGAACAAATCGCCCCGTACGTCAAGAAAGCGCAAGAGGTCGCGGAATACAATCAATTCCGTGTCCTCGATGCGTTCCGACGTCACAAGGTCAGTGATTTTCACTTCATGCCGTCAACAGGGTACGGCTACAACGATGAAGGACGCGATACGCTCGAACGGATCTATGCCGATGTCTTCGGTGCGGAAGCCGGTCTTTGTCGTCCGCAAATCATCAGCGGAACCCATGCGATCGGTATCGCGTTGTTCGGTTTGTTATTGCCAGGAGACGAATTGCTCTATATCACAGGAAAACCATACGACACGCTTGAAGAGATCGTCGGAATTCGTGGTGACGGACGCGGTTCATTAAAGGAACTGGGCGTCCAGTATGATGTCGTCGAGATGAAAAACGCCGAGACGATCGACGTACCGGCCGTTCTCGAACGGATCACACCGCAGACGAAGGTCGTCGGGATTCAGCGTTCAAAAGGGTATGCGACGCGACGCAGTCTGCCGGTCAACGAGATCGGAGAAGCGATTGCCACCATCAAAGCTGTCCATCCGCACGTACTGATCTTCGTCGATAACTGCTACGGTGAATTCGTCGAGACAATCGAACCGACGCACGTCGGGGCAGACTTGATGGCAGGGTCGTTGATTAAGAATCCGGGTGGTGGTCTTGCGAAGACTGGCGGTTATCTCGTCGGTCGAACGGACTTGATCGAACGGGCATCGTTCCGGATGACGACGCCAGGGATTGGCGCCGAAGCCGGTCCATCGTTATCCGCACTTCCGGATATGTATCAAGGTTTCTATATGGCACCACATACGGTGAGCCAAGCGTTGATGGGCGCGATGTTCACGTCGAGCATGCTCGGTCAGTTCGGCTTTGATACGGCACCGCATCATACGGCAGAACGGACGGATTTGATTCAATCGGTTTCGTTCCATGCGCCGGAGCCGATGATTGCCTTCTGTCAAGCGATTCAAGCTGCTTCACCCGTCAATGCACATGCGTTACCGATTCCGGATTATATGCCGGGATATGCGGACGATGTCATCATGGCAGCAGGAACATTCGTACAAGGATCATCGATTGAGTTGTCAGCGGATGGTCCGATCCGTGCGCCCTATACCGCGTACGTCCAAGGTGGTTTGACGTATAGTCACGTAAAAATCGCCATCATCTCAGCCGTCAATCATTTGATGGAAAAACAATTAATTCCAGAAAAAAACGTTTAATACTAGAATATCTCGTGAAAAGACCTCTGAACGACTTCATGTAAAGCGATTAAAAAAGTTGTGTTAACTTTTCTTACATCGCTTGACAAGTTGCCTGACAGAGGTTTATTCTCATGGAGTAAGGAAAAAGGAGGAACCACATGGCAGACTCATCACGCCAGTCCAAGCCACTATTTCCCATCGGAGTCGTTCAAGAGTTGACCGCGTTATCTGCCCGCCAGATCCGATACTACGAAGAACAGGGACTGATCAAGCCGGAGCGGACAGAGACGAAACGTCGCCTCTATTCGTTCAACGATGTCGATCGCCTGTTGTCGATTAAGGAATACCTGGATCAGGGACTGAATATCGCAGGGATCAAATTGATTTTTGAAAACGATCTCGTCAAACGCGAACGCGTTGCGGAGAGCGTCGTCGAGACGCGCCCGGAATTATCTGACGGCGAATTGTATAAACTCCTGAAAAATGAATTGAAGGAAGCAGGACGACATGGAAAGACGTCGCTTATACAAGGTGAGCTCGGGCGTTTCTTCAAGTAAGGACCTGTAACCATATAAAAACGAATCGGAGAGGGGATTTGTCACATGACACGTCGCAACATTACACGAGAAGACATTTTGAAAATCGCTAAAGCTGAGGATGTACGCTTCATTCGCTTACAGTTCACAGATATCCTCGGAACGATCAAGAACGTTGAGATTCCAGTAAGCCAATTGGAAAAAGCACTTGATAACAAAATGATGTTCGATGGTTCATCGATCGAAGGATTCGTCCGAATCGAAGAATCAGATATGTATCTCTTCCCAGACTTAAACACATGGGTCGTCTTCCCATGGACAGAAGATGGAACAGGGAAAGTTGCACGTTTAATCTGTGACATCCACAATCCGGATGGCACGCCGTTCGCAGGAGACCCACGTGGTCAGCTCAAACGGGTACTTAAAGAGATGGAAGAACTCGGTTTCTCATCATTCAACGTTGGACCAGAGCCAGAATTCTTCCTCTTCAAGAAAGATGAAAAAGGTCGTCCGACACTTGAATTGAACGACCAAGGTGGATACTTCGACCTCGCACCAGTCGACCTCGGCGAAAACTGCCGTAAAGAGATCGTCATCGAGCTCGAGAACATGGGCTTTGAAATCGAAGCATCACACCACGAAGTCGCACCAGGTCAACACGAAATCGACTTCAAATATGCCGATGCGATCACGACTGCGGATAACATCCAAACGTTCAAACTCGTCGTCAAGACGATTGCTGCGAAGCACAACTTGCACGCGACATTCATGCCAAAACCACTCTTCGGTGTCAACGGATCAGGAATGCACGCGAACATGTCGCTCTTCAAAGGCAACGAGAACGTCTTCTTCGATGAAAGCAACGAAGATATGCAATTGTCGGATGATGCACGTGCTTTCACGGCAGGTATCCTCAAACACGCTCGTGCGTTCACAGCGGTTTGTAACCCGACAGTCAACTCTTACAAACGTCTTGTTCCTGGCTACGAAGCACCTTGCTACGTCGCATGGTCAGCACGTAACCGTTCACCACTCGTCCGTGTTCCTGCAGCACGTGGACTCTCGACTCGGATCGAAGTCCGTTCAGTCGACCCAGCAGCGAACCCGTACCTCGCGCTTGCGACATTGCTCGCTTCAGGTCTTGACGGAATCAAGAACAACTTGAAAGCACCGGCTCCAATCGATCGTAACATCTACGTCATGGACAAACCGGAACGTGTTGCAAACGGAATTGATGATCTTCCATCAACACTCAGCCACGCACTCGAAGTCTTGAAAGCGGATGACGTCGTCATGCACGCTCTCGGCGATCACATCGCAGAGCACTTCGTTGAATTGAAAGAAATCGAATGGGATATGTTCCGGACGCAAGTCACGGAATGGGAACGCGATCAGTACATGGTCTTGTTCTAATCCAACTTAAGCACTTCTGGACTTCTGTCCGGAAGTGCTTTTTTCATGTCCGCGACAGGGAATGAGTCGAGGATGTGGAAAGATACAAGAGTACAAAGAAAGGGAGACGATACATCATGAAAAAAGGATATGAAGGCGAAGAAATCACGGTCTATTTTGATTCGGAAGTCTGCATTCACTCTGGTCATTGTGTACAAAGTCTACCAACTGTCTTTGATGTCAAACGACGTCCGTGGATTGAAGCGGACGGGGCACCGGTGGAAGACGTAATGCGGGTCGTCGACGGTTGTCCGAGCGGCGCCTTATCTTACGAACGGAGGGAAACAAATGGAGCTGAAACGAGCAGAACGTAAAATCGAAACCCATCACGAGGGTGCAGTGATCGGGGAAATCACCTACAGCGACACGAACAACGGCATGTGGATCATCGATCACACATACGTCGATCCCGCGCACCGGAATCAACAGATCGGGGAACAACTCGTTGCCGAGATCGTCAACTGGGCACGCGAAGCAAACGTCAAGCTATTGCCGTTATGTCCCTTTGCGAAAAAAGAGTTTGAACAACAGCCTTCCTATCAGGATGTACAAGCGAATACGTGAACACAAAAATCTCCTCTAGTCTCTTAAGACTAGAGGAGATTTTTTAAATCATTGTTTATGATCCCTGATTTTCATTTTGCGAGAAACCATCATCGCACCGAAATAGGCGACGACGTACAGCACGATCAGTCCTTGTTTTAGCATATAAGGTAGATCCATTTGACTCGCGATTATAAAAATGGCGCACAGCAATATCAAATAGGGTATAAACTGCTTATTTGGCATATCAGGACCTCCTTCACTATCCATTTATTTCTATTTAAGGATAGCACAAGATGGATATCAAATTGTGCTACATAAAAGAAATAGTAGATTTGTTATAGATACAATCGTAGAAACGCCATCGTGACAACACCAGTCACGACCGTCCAGGATAAACTTTTACTGAAAATCGCGACCGCCATGGTCGGTAATGCTGCGAAGACATGAAGCGTCGAAACCGTCGGAAACGCTTCATCTTGAGCGATGAGGAGATTTTGAAAGAAGAGGGCACCAAGCAGACAGACCGGAATGAACGAGAGCCATTCTGTTACGAGGCGCGGTAACGTCAGTCCATGAAGGACGAGAAACGGTAAGACGCGTGGAATCCAAGTGACGAGTCCACAAACTAAAAAAAGAGCAATTAATTCTGGGCGGATTTCCATCGTGTGATCACGACTCCTATACTTGCACCACCGAGCGTCGCGCAAAGAACGGCGACTTCTGGAGAAAAGTAGCGCATGGTTATGTAAAGCAATAGTAAGACAATCAGTAAAAGAAAACTATTCACGACAATACGGGAACGTTCCCCTTCAAACTGTAAGTATAATAAGCCGATGAACATCGCTGTCAGGGCAAAATCGAGACCGAAGCGCTCGGGATCAGGGAACCAGCTGCCAACAAGGGCGCCGAGAACGGTTGCGACGATCCAACTAAAGTAAGCAGTCAGATTCAAGCCATGCATAAACGACGGGGAGAGCTTCCCTTTTTGGGCAGTATTCATCGCGACAGCGAACGACTCATCCGTCAGTAGCGTTCCAGTACCGAGGCGGTCGCGGAGATGGCGTGTCTCGACATGTGGCGCAAGCGTCAGACTCATTAACAAGTGCCTGAGATTGACGATGAACGTCGTCAGAATGATGGCAGAAGCAGGACTATTTAATAGTAAGAGACTCGTGATGATGAACTGGGCGGCGCCGGCATAGATGAAGACGGACATGAATCCGACTTCAAGAGGGGATAAGCCGGAGGCACGACCGACGATCCCGGCTGAGAAGCCGATGCCGATATATCCGAGGACAGTGGGTAGACAGGCACGGACACCTGCTTGAAAGGCTGATGACATTCGAATCCTCCTCTTTTTTTAGAGCATAGCATTCATGCGGGATATCGTCACCAACTGGTCAATATTTTCATCATTTTTTTCGACATATTCGACTTGATTTGGTGGTAAAGACTAAGTGGTACGGCAAAATCAGTTAGGTAAAGGAGCGTTTTTCATGCACAAATTAATGAAAGATTCAAACCGGTTCGTTTCAGACATGGTCGACGGACTCGTACTAGCTCACCCTGATTTGTATAAAAAGGTCGAAGGGGTCAATGTCGTCGCGCGGAAAGTGCCGCTTGACGGAAAAGTTGGTCTTGTCTCTGGTGGGGGAAGTGGGCATGAACCGGCGCACGCGGGATTCGTTGGTGACGGTATGCTTGCTGCGGCTGTTTGTGGGGAAGTCTTCACGTCACCGACACCGGACATGGTGCTTGAAGGCATTAAGGCAGCCCATGGTGGGAAAGGTGTCTTACTCGTCGTCAAGAACTACTCGGGTGATGTCATGAACTTCGATATGGCAAAGGAACTCGCTGAACTCGAGGACATCGAAGTCGACACGGTCGTCGTCAATGATGACATCGCGATCAAAAAGGAAGAGGATCGTCGTGGGGTTGCGGGAACGGTCTTCGTCCATAAGATTGCCGGAGCTGCAGCTGCAGAAGGGAAATCACTGAGTGAAGTCAAAGCAGTCGCGGAAAAAGTCATCCAGGGCGTTCGTTCGATCGGAATGGCACTCTCACCATGTTATATGCCAGAGAGTGGCAAGCCAGGCTTTGAGTTGCATGATGACGAGATGGAAATCGGAATCGGCATCCATGGTGAAAAAGGACTTGAACGAAAAGCAGTCGCTTCCGTTGATGCGATCGTTAAAGAGTTGCTCGATCGTCTGACAAAAGAGGTACCAGACAAAAAAGTCGCAGTCATGGTGAATGGGATGGGTGGAACACCAGAATCCGAACTGTATATCACGTATAAATACGTCGCGGAAGAACTTCAGGCACATGGTTACGAGATTGCCCGTTCGTTCGTTGGAAACTATATGACGTCGCTTGAGATGCACGGATTCTCAATTACGCTCTTACCAGTGGATGATGAACTGCTTGGTTATCTCGATGCAGAAACGAAAGCGATTGGATTCTAATTTAGATAAACGGGGTGTACAAAGATGAAGTTGACGACGGAACAGTTACGAAGCGCGCTCATC
The DNA here is from genome assembly GCF_000798935.2 of Exiguobacterium sp. ZWU0009. Taxonomy (NCBI): domain Bacteria; kingdom Bacillati; phylum Bacillota; class Bacilli; order Caryophanales; genus Exiguobacterium; species Exiguobacterium sp. ZWU0009. The sequence continues at coordinate 1,171,735 of NZ_CP018057.1, forward strand.
AAAGCAGCGGAACAGATTGAACAGCACAAGGATGAATTGACGGACCTTGACCGGGAAATCGGTGACGGGGACCACGGGATCAATATGTCACGTGGCTTCCAAGCAGTCCAAAAGACGTTAGAAGAACACGGCGAATATGAGGATTTAGGAGCTCTATCGAAAGAAGTCGGGATGACGCTGATCAAGACGGTCGGTGGGGCGTCCGGTCCTTTATACGGAACAGCCTTCGTTAAGTTCGCTGGTGCGTTCAAAGGGAAAACGGAAGTCGAAGGTGCGGAACTCGCGGATGCTTTTCATGAAGCGACGGAAGGCATCAAATCGCGTGGAAAATCGGAATTCGGTCAAAAGACGATGGTCGATATCTGGACACCGTTCCAAGAGGCGCTCTCGCGAGAAGGGGATTTGAAAGCGGCAATCGATCAAGCGCTTGCTGATACGAAAGCGCGCATCGCAACGAAAGGGCGCGCGTCTTACTTCGGTGAAGCGACGGAAGGCGTCCAGGACCCAGGTAGTCTATCGAGTGCGTTGTTACTCGGCGAAATCGCGGAGGTGCTTCATGGTTAATCTTGTACTCGTTTCCCATAGTGAAAAACTTGCGACTGGACTAAAGGAACTGTTAGCAGAGATGGCACCGGATACGCCAGTCTTAGTAGCGGCAGGTCTTGAGGACGGTAGCATTGGAACGGACGCGACGCGAATCGAAGAAACACTAAATACACTGGACGATGATGGAGTCGTCTTAACGGATATCGGTTCTGCGACGATGAACACGGAATTGGCCCTTGAACTATATAGTGGCGAACGGACAGTTCGGTTTATCGACGCACCACTCGTCGAAGGCGCGTTTTTAGCAGCTGTTCTTAGCGGGCAGTCGAAATCCGTTGATGAGATTGAAGACGGATTGAAAAAAGAGTTTAGCAAATAAGGATCAGATTCCCCTTTGCGATTAGGCGAAGGGGGAATTTTTTTAATGAAAGATGATCGTCGATCTTATGCGTGACGATTTAAAACGACGAGAGCCATTTTTCTAACCACTCTCTAGGTAAGCGAATTGTAGCTAAATCAATGGTTTGTAATTCATTTAGAGAATAACTGTTAGCAAGATAAAGATCCCATTGTGCATCGATATCGTTCGCTACTTCAGTCGCTTGCTCACTTAACGGATAGCTCCCACGTCCGTCGGTTGCGATATGGTAATGATTGTTATGGTACACGTCGGTCATGTAGCGGTAACACCAATCCGCCAGTTCTTCAAGTGTGATGTTGCCATCCAGCGCGTCCTGAATGCATGCTTTTAGTTGTTGATCCGAATAGGTAAGATTCATGATACACCCCGCATTATGTTTCTATAGAACAGTGAAAACCCGGTCCCTCTGCAAAAGGGACCGGGTCAATTGTTTTATTTTGATGGTTTGAAGACCATTGTCGCTTCCACTGCTTTTTGCCATCCGGCATAGCGTTGTTCACGATCGTCTTCTTTCATCTCTGGTTTGAACTGGTGATCCAGCTTCCATTGTTTTTTGATCTCCGCTTTATCTTTCCAGTAACCAACAGCTAATCCAGCAAGGTAGGCTGCACCAAGTGCTGTCGTTTCGTTGATTTCTGGACGATCGACAGGAACGCCGAGGATGTCCGATTGGAACTGCATCAAGAAGTTGTTCGCTACTGCACCACCGTCGACACGAAGTGTCTTCAGTTCGATACCAGAATCTTGTTCCATCGCTGTCAACACATCGCGTGTTTGATAAGCGAGTGATTCAAGCGTTGCACGAACGAAGTGTTCCTTATCTGTTCCGCGTGTTAATCCGAAGATTGCTCCGCGTACATCTGAATCCCAGTATGGCGCACCAAGACCAACGAAGGCAGGAACGACATAAACACCGTCTGTTGAGTCGACTTTCGTTGCGTAACCTTCTGAATCTTTCGCATTTTTCAGCATACGGAGTCCATCACGGAGCCACTGGATCGCAGAACCAGCGACGAAAATAGAACCTTCCAGCGCATATTCCACTTTTCCATCGACGCCCCAAGCGATCGTCGTCAAGAGTCCATGATCAGAAGAAACGGCTTTCTCGCCTGTGTTCATGAGCATGAAGCAACCTGTTCCGTATGTGTTTTTCCCTTCACCCGCTTCGAAGCACGTTTGACCGAAGAGTGCTGCTTGTTGGTCACCCGCAATACCAGCGATTGGCACTTCGTAACCGAAGAAGTGATACGGTACCGTTTTGTCGTAGACTTCACTCGACTGACGAACTTCTGGCAACATGGAAGCAGGAACACCGAGGATATCGAGTAACTCTTCATCCCATTTTTGTTCGTAGATGTTATACATCAATGTTCGTGAAGCGTTCGTGTAGTCCGTGATGTGCGTTTTTCCACCAGACAGTTTCCAAACGAGCCACGTATCGATCGTACCGAAGAGCAATTCACCGTTCTCTGCTTGCTCACGTGCACCTTCGACATTGTCGAGGATCCATTTAACTTTTGTGCCAGAGAAGTAGGCATCAATCAGAAGTCCTGTTTTGTCGCGGAACTTCTGGTTCAAACCTTGTTCTTTTAAGTCGTCACAGATACCAGACGTTTGACGCGATTGCCAAACGAGTGCGTGATAGACCGGTCTGCCTGTTTCTTTGTTCCAGACAACTGTTGTTTCACGTTGGTTCGTGATGCCGATTCCAGCGATTTGCTCAGGTTTGATATCTGCTGTCCCGAGTGCTTCGGCCATGACGGCAAGAATCGAACCCCAGATTTCGTTTGCATCATGCTCGACCCAGCCTGGTTGTGGGAAGTACTGTTTGAATTCCCGTTGTGCCGAGTTGACGATTTTCCCATCGTGATCGAAGATGATCGCACGTGAGCTTGTCGTACCTTGGTCGAGTGCTAGGATATACTTGTTTTCCATTTCGAAATCCCCCTTGAGCGGTATGTGTTAGTGAGATGTGATCTTAGTAGATCAATTGATAGATGAACACGGCAATCGCTCCACCGATGATCGGACCGACGACAGGAATCCATGAATAGCCCCAGTCAGATGAACCTTTATTCGGAATCGGTAGGATAGCGTGCGCGATACGCGGTCCAAGGTCACGAGCCGGGTTGATGGCATACCCTGTTGTACCACCGAGCGAGAGACCGATAACGACGACGAGTAAACCGACGATGAGTGGTTTTAAGCCATCTCCGAACGTTGTTAAACCAAGTGCCAAGATACCGAAGACGAGAACAAATGTCCCGATGATCTCAGAAATCAAGTTCGACGGCGTATGACGAATCGCTGGACCTGTTGCGAACACACCGAGTTTTGCAGCTTGATCATCAGTCGCTTCAAAATGTTTCATGTAATGAAGCCAAACGAGAATGGCGCCGATGAAAGCTCCGACAAGTTGTCCGGCAATGTAGATCGGAACGTCTGCCCACGGTAGGTCAGAGTTCAAAGCAAGTGCAATCGTCAATGCGGGGTTCAAGTGTGCTCCACTTTCAGCAGCGACGAATGCTGCTGTCATGACGGCAAGACCCCAAGCGAATGTGATGACGATCCATCCGCTGTTTTCCGATTTCGTCTTTTTCAAGACGACACCGGCGACGACTCCATCCCCGAGCAGGATGAGGATCATCGTACCGATCATTTCCAATACAAAGTTATTCATGCAAAAACCCTCCCTTTGGATTAAAGCAGATAATGGCCTTTCTACTTTAAATTACTCCGAATTGAGAACGTTTTCAATACATATAATTGAAATATAGGAATGGAAATTTTTTATTTTGATGTTTAAAGATACGAAAAAGTGGATAAGAAAACACCTCATTCTGCTTGCAAGCAAGCAAAAGAGGTGTTACCGACGACGTTTTTTTCTTTTTTTAGGTCGAAACCAACTGCTGGAATAATCTAGTAGGATATGAATCGTACTTGCCACCATGATACCGACGACGAATGCAGGCAAGGAAGCGAACCACGAATCAATCGTAGCAGAATCAAGAACCTGAAAATATAGACTTAAAAATAGTAGCGGAATCAGAATCGCAGCACTGTAAAGAAGCCGGATGATGTCTCCGATGATCAGTCCATGTGACCAGATCGATCGGTGAGGCATGATCTTGACATACGGCATCCACAAGACTCGAAATGGTCCAAAGCGATAATACGGTTCTGACTTTAAATCGAGGTCGGGTGACAACCAAAGAGTACCAACAGCGATGCCAATGGCGGTCGGTAACCAATCGGTTTGTTGCGTTGCGACCGAATACGCAACGTAACCCGTCAGTGCGACGGTATTGACGGTATCATGTACATTTCCTGAAGGCATGAAAAAAGACCAGTCGTAACTGGTCCCTCCGTCAATGAATCGTCCGATACACGCCGATTACCTTACCAAGAATGGAGACATTATCGAAATACATCGGATCCATCGAGTCATTTTCTGGTTGTAGACGTACCTGTTGATCTTCTAAGAAGAACCGTTTCACCGTCGCTTCGCTATCTTCGGTCATAGCTACGACGATTTCTCCGTTTTCTGCTGTGTTTTGTTGGCGCACGATGACACGATCGCCGTCAAGAATACCTGCGTTAATCATCGATTCACCATCGATCGTTAACATGAAGACCGTTTCGTTTCCTACATAATGTGCAGGGAGTGGGAACTGTTCTTCGATGTTTTCAATCGCTGTAATCGGAAGACCCGCTGTGACTTTCCCGATGACGGGAACATGGACGATGGCTTCCGTGATTTCTTCAGGCTTATCAAGCAATATCTCAATCGCACGTGGTTTCGTCGGGTCACGGCGAATCATTCCCCGTTTCTCGAGTCGATCCAAATGACCGTGTACCGTCGAGCTAGACGCGAGTCCGACTGCTTCTCCGATTTCACGAACTGATGGTGGATACCCCTTCAGTTTCACTTCAGAGACGATGTAGTCGAGAATCTCTTGTTGGCGCTTAGACATTTTCCGCATACGAATTGCCACCTCTTTCTGGATTGAAGTTTGAAATGTAAGAATATATGTTTCTAGATTCACTATAACATAGAACAAATGAGCGTACAAACAATTGTTCGACATTTTGTGTTGACCGAACACGGGTTCTGTGTTTATTATGAGTTATGCGAACAATTGTTCCGCGAACATTTATTCTAAATCATTCATTTCATATTTGGAGGGATTCATGATGATTCATACGATTCGTACTCATGCTTTTTCAATTCTCTTCTATGCATTAAGTATTGCCTTCGTGATCTTTTTACTCACACCACGCCCGGATGAAAAGGTAGCGCAACTGATGACCGCTTCCGTTACGGTCGATGAGAACGCTACAGTCGAACAAATTGCTGAAGTCTACAATGATGGTTCGATGTCAGATGAAGAATACGTCAACTGGTTGATCAAAAATAATGATGTCGAGACAAAACACGTCATCTCAAAAAGCAAAATCGTTGTACCAATCGCACAACAATGACAAAATGGAAAAGTTGTGAAAGAACGAACAGGGATGTGAGGTACGATGAAGGTCGTGATTTATTGTCGGGTGTCGACCGAAAAAGAAGCACAAGATAGTTCGATTGAACGCCAACGGATGGAGCTTTCCAAGGTCGCGTCTCAAAAGGGTTTTGATGTCATAGACATCGTCTCTGAAAAAGAGAGTGGATATGACGTTGATCGGGAAGGAATGCTGACGGTTCTTGACCATGTGACACGTGATGCGGTAGATGCGGTACTCGTGACAGATGACACACGAATTGGTCGGGGGAATGCGAAAATCGCTATTTTGCACACGTTTAAGAAGCACGGTGTTCGGTTGATGACACTTGATTCCGATGGAGAATACCAGCTTGCGGATGCAGAAGCAATGGTCCTTGAGATTGTCTCACTGGTGGAAGAATATCAACGGAAACTGCATAACGCAAAAATTGCGCGCGGCATGCGGCGAGCTGTTGAACAAGGCTTTCGCCCGGAACGAAATCTGAATCGCCAAGGAGAGAACTCTGGGCGTAGTCGAAAGGACGTACCGATCGAAGAAATCGTACGTCTTCGAGAGCTCGGACTGACGTTTTCAGATATCGCCATCACCTTGCGTGGGATGGGACATGATATTTCAAAAGCAACGGTCAATCGTCGATATCTTGAATACCGCGAACTGACACCTAGCCCGGAATGAAGAGCAAGTTACCCGTCGACTGACGCGGTTAACTTGCTTTTTTTTATAGCCTCTTTTAAAGTAAGGATACAATTGAACAACTCAAGTTTGAGTCGTACAGAAAGAGGGATTCCATGTTATCACAAGAACAATTAGATCGAATCAATGCATTAGCGAATAAATCAAAAGTCGAGCCGTTATCAGAAGCCGAAACGGCAGAGCAAAAAGAGTTACGTGCAGCGTATCTCGCAGCATTCCGTGGATCGTTCAAAAACCAACTCATGGGCATGAAAATCGTCGATGAAGAAGGAACGGACGTAACACCAGAGAAATTGAAACAAGCACAAGAAGAAGAACGGAATAAACAATAATCGTTTATTTCTTCTATAGTAAGGAAGAGGTCCCCAATCGGTGGATCTCTTTTTTGTTAGATTGGTTAGATAGGAAACATTGTACGATAGCAATACATCTTAATAGAGATCTTTCATCGATTCATACATCCTGTATGAGTCGGAAGAACGGCTATAGATAGCGCATTCATTTTAATGTGACATACTATTTAGAAAAGTTGTATCACATTTGAGAGTGTGCTAAAATGAGTAGGAATTTGTGAAAAAGAGAGAGGATGATTGTTTTGACGAACATGACGACAGTAGAACAATTAGCAATTAATACGATTCGTACCTTATCGATTGATGCCGTACAAAAGGCGAACTCGGGTCACCCAGGTATGCCAATGGGAGCAGCGCCGATGGCATTCTCGCTTTGGGCGGATCATATGAACCACAATCCTAAAAATCCAGAATGGTTCAACCGCGACCGTTTTGTACTTTCAGCCGGACACGGTTCGATGCTTCTCTACTCACTCCTCCACCTATCGGGATATGATCTATCAATGGATGATCTTAAATCATTCCGTCAATGGGGATCAAAAACACCAGGTCACCCGGAATACCGTCACACGGCTGGTGTAGACGCAACGACAGGTCCACTTGGTCAAGGGATTGCAATGGCAGTTGGTATGGCGATGGCAGAGCGTCATCTTGAAGCAAAATACAACCGTGACGATCTCAACGTCGTCGATCACTTCACATACGGAATCTGTGGAGACGGAGACTTGATGGAAGGTGTCTCAGCTGAAGCGGCTTCACTCGCAGGTCACCTTGGTCTTGGTAAATTGGTCGTATTGTATGATTCAAACGATATCTCACTTGATGGCGATCTCGATAAATCATTCTCTGAAAACGTCCAGAAGCGCTTCGAAGCGTACAACTGGCAAGTCATTCGCGTAGAAGACGGAACGGATATCGATTCGATTTCGAAAGCAATCGCGGCGGCACAAGCAGAGACGACAAAACCAACATTGATCGAAGTCAAGACAGTCATCGGTTTCGGTTCACCGAACAAATCAGGTAAATCGGCTTCTCACGGTGCACCACTCGGTGAAGCGGAAATCAAATTAACGAAAGCAAGCTACATTTGGGATCACGAAGAGTTCTACGTGCCTGAAGAAGTTAAGTCATTGTTTGACGAGCGGATCGTCCAACGTGGTGCTTCTGCAGAAGACGCATGGAACGAGACGATGAAACAATACGAAGCAGCTCATCCAGAATTGCATGCTGAACTCGTTCGCGCGATCGCAAACGAATTGCCAAGCAACTGGGAAGCAGATCTTCCGACGTACGACTTGTCATCGAAAAAAGCGACACGCCAAACGAGCGGTGAAGTCTTGAATGGTCTTGCGAAGAACGTTCCGACATTGTTCGGTGGTTCAGCTGACCTTGCAGGATCGAATAACACGATGCTCAAAGGCGAAGCAGATTTCGATATCGAACCAAGCGGTCGTAACATCTGGTTCGGTGTACGTGAATTCGCAATGGCTGCGGCTGTCAACGGTATGGCACTTCACGGCGGCGTCATTCCTTACGGCGCGACATTCTTCGTCTTCTCGGATTACCTCCGTCCAGCGGTTCGTCTTGCTGCGTTAATGGGACTTCCATCAATCTTCGTCTTGACGCACGATTCGATTGCTGTTGGTGAAGATGGTCCAACACACGAGCCAGTCGAACACTTGATGAGTTTCCGTGCAATGCCGAACGTCACGATTTACCGTCCTGCAGACGGAAAAGAGACGATCGCAGCATGGAAAACAGCGGTTCAAGCGAAAGACAAACCGACACTTCTCGTCTTGACACGTCAAGGTCTTCCTGAACTTGAAGGTACGACGACAGAGGGCGCTGAAAAAGGTGGTTATGTCATCGCTGGTGATGTGACGAAAGCTGATACACTCTTGCTCGGTACAGGTTCAGAAGTTCACCTTCTTGTCGAAGCACAAAAAGAACTTGGTGAGTCAGCAGCTGTCGTTTCTCTTCCATCATGGGAAGTATTCGAAGCACAGTCAGCAGAGTACAAAGAATCAGTTCTTCCAAAACACATCACGAAGCGTGTCGCAATCGAAGCAGGCGCTTCACTCGGTTGGTACAAATATGTAGGAACAGAAGGACAAGTCATCGGAATCGATCGTTTCGGCGCATCTGCTCCTGGGGACTTCCTCTTGAAAGAATACGGCATGTCTGTTGAAAACGTATTAGCAACAGTCAAGCAACTCGGATAATCACTTCCGGAGAAAACGGGTCCGATCTTACGTCGGGCTCGTTTTTCATCTATTATCATCTATGCAAACAATTGGAATTATAGTATAGTAAAAAGCGACGTTTTAAGTTAGAGGAGGAAGCAACTTGGCTACATGGATTTGGATTTTAATTGCCCTTCTTTGCTTGGTAGCAGGTGTCGCCCTTGGTTTCTATATCGCTCGTCGATACATGATGAACTACTTGGAGCAAAACCCACCAATCAACGAAGATATGATTAAGACATTGATGATGCAAATGGGTCAAAAGCCATCACAAAAGAAAGTCAACCAAGTGATGCGTTCAATGAGTGGTTCAATGAAATCACCTAAAAAATAAGCTGTACGAAAGGGGACCGAATGGTCTCCTTTTTGTTTGCTATTTTTTAGAAAGAGAACTAATCTAAAATGTGAGACTATTTCAAATAATCATAGGATTTAAAAAAGGGGGGAGACTTGAATGGGAGTCTTCAGGAAACTCGGTTGGTTTTTCCGACGAGAATGGAAAGCGTATAGTCTTGGGGTCGTCAGTTTGATTTTTGTGGCAGCGTTAGAACTCATTCCACCGAAGATCATCGGGACGACAGTCAACGGTCTGAGTGAGGGAAGCTTGACGAAAGATGATTTGATTCGTCTCGCAGGTACATTGTTGCTCATCGGGGTCGCGACGTACATCATTCGTTATTTTTGGCGTTTTTATATCTTTGGGGCATCGATTCGTCTCGGTCGATTATTACGCAGCCAACTGTATGGGCATTTTTCAGACTTAGATCAATCGTTCTATAAGAAATACCGGAGCGGGGATTTGATGGCGCATGCGACAAACGACGTACAAGCGGTATCGATGACAGCGGGTGCCGGTATTCTAACACTCGTCGACTCGGTGACGATGGGGAGCTTTGTCATTATCACGATGGTCACGACGATCAGTTGGAAGTTGACGCTCGTATCACTCCTACCGATGCCGCTGATGGTCTATTTGACATCACGTTACGGTAAGATGTTGCATTCGCGTTTTCATGACGCACAGGAAGCCTTCTCCGATTTGAACGATAAGGTCGCGGAAAGCATTAGTGGTGTCCGTGTTTTAAAGGCAACAGGAGAAGTCGAGTCTGATGTACAGACGTTTACGGATCTATCGGATGATGTCGTCCAAAAGAACCGTCGTGTCGCAAAAATCGATGCTTTATTTGACCCGACGATTTTTGGATTAGTCGGTCTATCGTACATCATCGCTGTCGGATATGGTGCTTACTTATTACAACAAGGTGAAATCCGAATCGGTGACATTGTCTCATTCACTACATATCTTGGTTTATTGACATGGCCGATGCTCGCCTTCGGTTGGTTGTTCAACATCGTCGAACGGGGTCGTGCTTCTTACGATCGGATCGAGCGGATGCTTGCGATCGAACCGGAAATTAAAGACGCGAAGGAAGCAGCAACGAGTGTTTCCTCACCAGAACTCCACGTTGGGATTGAGCGTTTCATCTATGATACGCAACCGGTCTTACAAGACATCGATGTGACGTTGGAGCCCGGTAAATCGCTCGGCATCGTCGGGAAGACGGGTGCCGGGAAATCGACGTTCGTTCGCTTATTGTCTCGCGAATACGACGTCAAACAAGGCGCCATCACGATTGGTGGACGAGACATCAAACAATTGACACGTGACACCGTCCGTCGTCAAGTAGCGATTGTTCCACAGGATCATTTCTTATTCTCCGCGTCGATTGCCGACAATATTGCCTTTGCAAAACCGGATGCATCAATGGAAGACATCATGGAAGCGGCACGTATTGCAGCAGTCCATGATGATATTCTCGGGTTTAAGGAAGGGTACGCGACGATGGTCGGGGAGCGTGGGGTGACGTTATCCGGCGGTCAAAAACAACGGATCTCGATTGCCCGGGCATTATTAGCAGACTGTCCGATTTTAGTGCTCGATGATGCCTTGTCTGCGGTCGATGCTAAAACCGAGGAAGCGATCATCCATCACTTCCGCACGGCGGATCACGATCAGGCACAAATCATCGTTGCCCATCGCCTGTCGGCTGTGTCGCATACCGATGAGATCATCGTCCTTGAAGACGGTCGAATCATCGAACGAGGCACACATGAGCAATTACTCGCTCATGACGGTTGGTATAAAGAGACGTACGATCGCCAGCAACTAGAATCACTCGTCGAACAAGGAGGGCGTTCCGAATGAATCATGATATCAATGAAAAAGCCGTCCTGAAGCGATTGCTTGATTTCGTCAAACCGTTCAAGAAGCAAGTCAGTATCGCCTTCGTTCTCCTGTTCATCACGACAGCAGCAAAACTCGGAGGACCGTATCTCGTCAAGATTTTCATTGATGAATACGTCGCACCGGGTACGTATCCGGTACAGGAAGTCGCACTCTTGTTTACAGCGTACTTGTTACTGCATACGACAGGGATTATCGTCGATTACTTACAGGCGTTCGAATTCCAAAAGATTGCCTTGCAAGTCATTCAACGCTTACGCATTGATGTGTTCCGGCATGTCATGCACTTACGGCTTGCCTATTTTGACCGGACGCCTGCCGGAGTGCTCGTGTCCCGGATCACGAACGATACGGAAGCGATCAAGGAGCTCTACATCGGTGTCCTGTCGACATTCGTGCAAAGCGGCGTTCAGTTGATTGGAACATATATCTTCCTTTATCTACTAGAGCCTCGACTCGCGACGATTGCGTTACTATTGTTACCGCTGTTTTATTTCATCATTTGGATTTACCGGAAGTATTCGACGAAGTATTACGCGGAAGTCCGCGATTTATTGTCGAAAATCAATGCCCAACTGAACGAATCCATCAACGGGATGGCAATCATTCAACAATTCCGCCAAGAAAAACGCTTGATGGCAGAGTTCGAGGAGACGAACGTCGCCCACCAGAATGGACGTTATAAGAATTTGAAGCTCGATAGTTGGTTGCTGCGACCAATCATTGAATTGTTACTCGCCATTTCAATTGCGACACTCGTGACGTATTTCGGTGTCCTATCGTTCTCGCAAACGGTCCAAGTCGGTGTCGTCTATGCCTTCATCAGCTACATGGAGCGGATTTTCCAACCGGTACAGCAAATCATGCAACGGTTGTCCGAGTTCCAACAAGCTGTCGTCTCAGCAGACCGTGTATTCAAGGTCCTCGATACGGATGAGCCAGAACCAACGAAACAGCTCGAAGGGGAGGCACGCGTATCGGAAGGACATATCGTCTTTGAAAACGTTCGCTTTAGCTATGACGGAGAAAAAGACGTCTTAAAAGGGATTTCGTTCGAGGCGAAAAAAGGACAGACGATCGCGCTCGTTGGTCATACGGGAAGTGGGAAAAGTTCGATCATTAACATCTTGATGCGTTTTTACGCGTACCAATCGGGTCGGATCTTGATCGATGGTCAACCGCTCGAGCAGTTATCGGAAGAAGAACTACGACAGCACGTCGGACTCGTGTTGCAAGATTCATTCTTGTTCACGGGAACGGTCGCTGATAACATTCGATTATTCGATAGTTCGATTTCCTTTGATCGTGTCGAAGCGGCTGCTAAATTCGTACAAGCCGACGGATTCATCAATCAACTCGACCAGCAATATGACAGTCCCGTTGCGGAACGGGGGGCGACGTTCTCAGCTGGGGAACGTCAGTTGATCTCCTTCGCACGCACGATGGCGCGAGATCCGAAAATCCTGATTCTCGACGAAGCGACGAGTTCGATTGATACGGAGACGGAAGAAAAAGTTCAAGTTGCACTTGAACGGATGCGTCAAGGACGGACGACGATTGCCATTGCTCACCGTCTATCAACGATTCAAGATGCCGATTTGATTCTTGTATTGCATCAAGGAGAAGTGATCGAGCAAGGCAATCACCAAGAATTGATTGCGCAAGATGGTCTGTATAAAAAGATGTACCAGTTGCAATCCGGTCATGTCACGGTTTCTTAAAAAATAGACATAAAAAATAGACATAAAAAAAGCCTGCCAGGCGATCTCGCCCGGCAGGTTGTTTGTTTTGATTAGTAGACTGTGACTGTGACGTTTTGGCGTCCCCAGTTGAGTGCTTCTTGTTGTGAACCAACGAGAAGGTCAAGTTTGTTACCTTGGATTGCGCCACCACGGTCGAGTACGATTGCTTCACCAATGCCTTCGATGTGCATACGTGTACCGATTGGGTATTGTGAAGAAGCTGCTACGATACGCATACCATTGTACGTGATCGTATTTGTAACGTCATAACCGCTTGCTGTCAACGCACGACCGTTGTAGAGTTGGCTACCGTTGTTAGACGGGTCGTTCGTGTAAGCAGTGACGTTCATTGTCACTTTCGTACCTGATTTTGCAGGTGTCGATTGTTTTGTTGCAGTTGCTGGTTTAGCAGCTGCTTTTGGTGCTGGCTTCGCAGCTGGTTTAGCAGCTGGTTGTGCTTGTGCTGCTGGTGCTTTCGATACGCCAGCGAGTGAAGTGTAATCGCTGTGTACGTAGCGTGTTTTACCATCGATTGTTGTTTTGATCCATGCACCGACTTTACCTTCTACGTTGACTTTTTCGCCTTTGTAGAGGTTACCGACATCTTTCGAGCTTGTCGTTGGTTGTGTGCGGACGTTTAGTACTGCCGTAGTAACTGTCGCTTTTTTAAAGTCGAATGAGCCTGCTGCAGACGTATACGCGCCATGAACATAACGTTTTTGACCGTTAATGTGTGTTTGGATCCATGCGCCAGAACGTCCTTCGACATTTAATGTTTGACCTTTATATACATTGCCTACGTCTGCTGATGCAGTTGTAGGTGCTGTGCGTACGTTGAGTACTGGTGTATTTACTGTTACCGTTTCTGAGGCAGCCTCTGTCTCTTGGGCAAATCCTACTGATAGAGCTGTTGCTGCAAGACCGGCAGCGAAAACTGCTTTTTTCATTATTGATGTCCTCCTGACATATGCTGTGTTTACTGTTCCTACTTTACACGGCAAAACTGACCTGTGCGTTTACAGGTCAATGTCATTCGAGTTACAAACCGGGCTATTGTGACAACGAGATTGCAAAAGGTCGGTTTTTGTCATCGGTAGGACATACTGATTATGAAAAACGGATGTTTATAGGTCTTTTGGATTACTTTTGCTGAAAGATTCGCACAATTCAACAGAAAAAAGTCTTAAAAATAGAAACTATGTCATCCTTCTATCGTCTAGTGATGAAAAAGTGAAATGGAGGATACGCAGATCAATACTTGACGATCGTCGTCACGCCGAACGCTGTCAGGTAAGAACGATGGAACAATTCCTGCATCCAATCGTTAGCGGAAAGCTGAAACGTGCCGTGAATCGTTTGGTACGTTCGCTGTCGAATATTGATTTCAATCGGCTCTAGTAAGGGGACGGATGGTAGATGGTCATGCATGCTGTCATTTTGATTTTCAATATAAAGCAACTCGAGGACATCTCCTTCTTCCATATAACGCTGTAAGTAAATCATGAACTCCCACTGATCAGCACCTTCGATCGTGTACAGGTAAGGCATTGTGAACCTTCCTCGCTTCAATGATACGTATTCAATCGCTTCGACTTCATGTACGTATAATTGGGGGAGATCGTCAGGCATATAGAGGAGACGAGAACTAGCAATGAATGTAAGAGCGGACATAAAGCACCTCCATCAGAAATAAGAAACCATAAAAAAGTCAGCATTCGCACTCGAATGCTGACCAGATCGTGCATTAAGATAAAAGCGGTTCATTCGAACCGTGAATGGTATAGTTTTGGACGATGCGTGAATATTCTAAAAGCAAGACATCGAGTTCATGACTAAGTTGTAGAACACGCGGGGAGGTAAAGCTGGACTGGTCAGCTTGATGATATAGTTCGCTACGTTTGGCTTCGATCGCTAACGTCAATAGTTGTTGTGTCGTCATAGCATTCTCCCTTACATTGGTGTCGTATCCATATTCTAGCAAGTCCATTTACTAGGTGCAACGAGATTTCAGTAAAATCGATGAAATGTAATTTTTTTGTAATTTTGGCGGACACGAATCTTTTGCAACTTTCTGTGAGATAATAGGTGCTAAATGCAGAGGAGTTTGGCAAAATAGAGGAGGAACTTCTTCTATAGTAGTAAGGAAAGGGGATGCTCATGATGGAGCTCTCGTTATGGTTAGCGTTTGGAGCAGGATTATTATCTTTCGTCTCTCCGTGTACGCTACCACTGTATCCTGTGTTTCTCTCATACATCACAGGCGTGTCGGTAACGGATTTAAAAGAACGGGGCGTACGAGAAAAGCGATCCTTGTTTCATACGTTAGCGTTCCTCGTTGGTTTTGCGATGGTATTCGTTGTGCTCGGGTTATCGACATCGTTATTCGCAGATGTCTTTATCACATATCGGGATACGTTACGGATGGTTGGGGCACTCGTCATCTTCGTCTTCGGGATTGTTCTCGTCGGATTATGGCAACCAACATTCTTGATGCGTGAAAAGAAACTGAATCTCGGGGAACGAAAAGGGGGGTACGTCGGGACGGTACTCGTCGGAATCGGTTTTGCAGCCGGTTGGACACCGTGTACAGGTCCGATTCTCGCAGGCGTCATCGGATTAGCTGCGACCAATCCGAGTCAAGGCATGTTCTACATGCTCGCGTATGTCCTTGGCTTCTCGATTCCGTTCTTATTGATGGCGTTCTTCGTCGGTCGTTCGCGCTTGTTCGTGCAGTATAGTCTGAAATTAACGAAATTCGGGGGAGCCTTGATGATGGTCTTCGGAGTCATGCTGTATTTTGATGGCTTGAGTAAATTCGCAGCATGGATGAGTGACATCGTCGGATTCACTGGATTTTAATCAAGGAAGTGATCGGATGATTTGGATATCAACTGGGGTAGCGCTCGTCATGGGATTGCTGATCAGCTTCATTCGTGTGAAGGCATCAGCAAAACCGACGAATGCTAAAAAAATCTTGATCCCGCCCTTTGCGATGTCGACGGGGATGCTACAGTTTTTATACCCGGCATCCCGTCTGACATGGACGGAAGTGGCGGAAGCATTGCTCATTGGAGCCATCTTCAGCATCTTTTTGATCAAGACATCCAATTTTTATGAAGCAGAAGGGCAGATTTATTTGCAACGTTCGAAAGCTTTTTTCATCGTCTTATTCGGTATCTTATTCATTCGGACGGTTGCGAAGTTCTTCATCGGCGGGCAGATTGATATTTTCGAAACGGGCGGCATTTTTTATCTCGTCGCTTTTGGAATGATCGTCCCTTGGCGCTTCGCGATGTATTTGAAATACAAACGAGTCAAGTCGGGCACCGTGCCGGTCGCGCACTTACCTCACTAAAAAAACCGCTGAAGGCGACTTCGGCGGTTTTTCGTGCATCCTTCAATTTTGGAAGTATAATGCGTAGTCTCGCCAGTCGATGGCGTGCTCCGTCAGTGCTTTTTTCAAGAATTTATGATCGCGTTTTGGCGTAGCGGAAATATATCCTTTGACAACCAGTTCAGATGTCATCTCTGTCGCTTGTTCCTCAAGTGCGAACTGTCCGATCCGCCCGGCAATCTTGCGGCGTGCGACATCGCGAAATGCCGATGGAACCGGCATGACGAGAGCGTTCAACAATTCCATCGTCTCATCCGTCCAAAGATGTCGTGTCTGGTCGATGTATTCATCTTCCCAGTCCATCATCGATTTACCGTCTTCTTTCGGTAACTTTTTGAGGAACTTCCGGAACATGAAAAACCCGCCAATTGCCATGAGTGTAATCATGATAAAGCCCCAGAGCAGAATCCCGTTCATGAACCATTCCATGCGCGACTCATCCCCCTTTCACATCAAATATAGATTAGCATAAATCAGGTGGACGTGCTATGATGAATGACGGAGAAAGTGAGGCGAAAGAATGCTGCAACCATACGTACAATTGGACGAGACCGGACAGCCCCGTAAAGGTGTCTTACCTGAAACAGCGGACGGTCGGATCGTTGAATTCTATTATGATACGAAGGGCGAAGAGATCACGGTCATCTTCGTCACCGTTCCGGCAGAAGATGCGAGCCGGAAGCGTGCGTTTACGGTCGGGAAAACGTTCAAGACGGTCTCGACACTCGAAGACTTCACGTTACTTCACTATGAATGGGCAAATGACCAGATTTTCGCAACACTTGAGATGTTCGCGGATGGGTCGAAACGTCAAATCGACGCTTCGAGATTGCTCGACTATTAAAAAAGAAGGAGATGCGGATTGCCGCGTCTCCTTCTTTTATTATTCAGGAAATATGAAGTCGGATGACCTCGTCATGCAGTTCCACCTGACCACCGATCGGGAACGTGAATAAAGGACTCGTATGTCCGAAGTCGACATTCGCAAGCACTGGTACGTGCTCTAGGAATGGATAGAGCGAAATCAGATATCGCAGATGCTCTTCCGTCATCTTCGTTGCGAGTTGGAAGCGCCCGAAGACGATCCCGCGAACCGTCTCCGCACCTGGTTGCGCCATCAACGAGGCGAAATCACGGGCAAACGTCGCTGGATGGACTTCGTAATCGTCTTCAAGGAATAAGATCGCATCCCGTAAATCAGGGAAGTGCGGTGTGCCTTGCAGAAGGTTCAACGTACAAAGGTTTCCACCAATCAGTCGACCGCTCGCTTGTCCCGGCGATAAGAGAAGTGGACCTTTATTCGGTAACGTGATGACGTGTCCACGATCAGAATCCCGCCAATGGACAGAGGGCTTAATCGTAACGGGTTCTGTTCCAAACAATACTTGCTTGAAGTAATCGATCGTATAGGCATCACGATCCCGGAAAGCCCGTAACATCGGTCCGGAGTAAGTGATTAATCCGGTATTCGTTAGAATAGCATGACTGAGTGCTGTGATATCGGAGAAGCCACAAAGAATCTTCGGATGTGTCCGAATCAATTCGTAGTCGAGTAAGTCGACAAGTTCATTTGTACTGAACCCACCACGAACGCACAGAATCGCATCGACGTTTGGATCAGCGAATGCAGCATGAAGGTCTGCGACGCGTAACTCAGGATCACTGGAACCGAACGGATTGATGGCACGTGCATGTTGACTGATCGAGACACGTAACCCGAGTGATTCGAGCGTCTGGATCGCACCATCGATGATCTTCATCTCGACCGTCGAGAGGCTAGAAGCGGGCGCGATTAAACGAACATGTGAACCATCCGTTAATTTTTTCGGCGTTAACGTTGGCAGGTGGGCGGCGATGATTTCTAACCGGTTACCGAAGGGATCAGCTGTGAAGAAACGACGACGTGGCGCAAGGCGGGTGTCATGCTCAACCGGATAACCGGCAGCTTGAAGAGCATCGCTCAACGCTTCGAACGCAGCGACGGTTAATCCAGGGTGCGCTTTTTTAGCAGGAACGAATGGATCCTCGATTCCGAGATGAAGTGCTACACCATGATCTTCGAACCAAACACCACCACTAGCTTGAACACCAGCGGGTTTTTCGACTTCCTTCATATGTAAAAGCCCGGCATAAAATGCACGGGCGCGATCTTCTTCGTTTTTCGGCATAGCGAGCTGGACATGATCTAACATGAAGACACTTCCTTTACGAATGAGATTCAGGCAACGAACTGGGTGATTCGTTTCAATTCACGTTCGACGAGGTTCAAGTAGAAGACACCTTCGATCCGGCGATCGAGGGATTGTGCGATCTCATACAGATTCGTGCGCAGCGCTGCGAGATACGACGCTTCCTCACCAAGAGATTGCCGATGAGCAAATGCATAGTGAGCGAGTAGGAACTGAAGATATCCACGATCAGTCAAGAATGGAATCAATTGTTTTTTCTCTTCCATCGACCAAGTATAGTTCGTATCATAATACATCTTCGCATACAGGTGATACGGCTCGTCACCGCCTGTAAAGAGGGTTTCACTCCGTTTGACTTCTTCGATCAAGCGTTCGCTCCAATCGAAGCGTTCTTTTTTGCGACTGAGGAACAACGGTAGGATGTATGGATGAGCCTGATCCGGCATCCGCGAGCAACCGCGTTCATGCCGCAGTGCTGCATAAAGTAGCAAGGCACGATCTTCGAAGCCACGTTCAATCGCATACGTCATTCGGCTGAATGCTTCACAAGATGGGCAATCACTGAGTTCGTCGCTTGGCGCGTCGATCCATTCTGATAAATAGTGATCGGCTTGTTCCTCGTCACCGAGTTTGCTGTAGACCATGAAGCTGATATAGTCACGTGTCCGAATAAAGCCATGCGCGTCACAGAAGTCGATGAAGCGATCAAGATCTTCTTCGAGAAGCGAGACCGTCACGTCTTCTTGTTCTGCCATATAGATCAAATAGGACTTGTAGTTCCAGTACAAATCAAGTTCTTGTTTTGGAGTCAGTGTCATCTCATCTTTTCGGATCCATTCCATCAAGAGCGTGAAGGACACGAGAAACGATCGGAAGTGTCCTAAATCAAATTGATTTTGTGAAAATGCCCATAAGGAGAGGAAGCGGAGTGAATCATCAGCTGTTTCCTCAAAGATGGCCCATAAGGCCTCACCGCGTGCAACGGAGGGTTCTTCTTCCTTTAAGCGAAGATATAAGAGATGGAGTTCTTCTTGAGGGTTCATCTGTACCCCTCCTTTCTTATATAAGTATACCACGAGCGTTTTGAGAAATCGCAATTGAGCGAGGATGGAATAAAAAAAGATTCCGAACCGGCTCAATCGCGGTTCGGAATCATTTCAAGTATTTGTGGATGAGTATCAGCTGTCGGATGTAGCAAATCATGTACTGTGTAACTATTGAGTACTTGATGGAACGCCGCAATGGCATCATCGAAGGCATCACGTGCCGGATTGAGCGAAGGGACCTCGTGAATGCCTTCTTGCGGATCGAGAAAATGAACGGTTGGTTCAAACAGTTGTACGACGTCACCGATATGAATTGCATCCGGAGGGCCTGCTAAGCGGAAACCACCTCCACGACCACGGACAGAATCAATCAGACCACTCTGTCCTAAACGATAGACTACTTTCATTAAATGATTCTTAGAAATGTCGTAACAATCCGCTACTTCCTGGATTCGGACTAAACGATCGGGGTGAGCTGCTGCGAACAGCAGGGACCGAATCGCGTAATCCGTATAACGTGTCATGCGCATTTTCATCACCTACTTAACACACATACTAGGGGGCGACGCAAGCATTATCAACTCTCAATGTGCAAAAAATAAGATGCATTTTACAGATTGTTTTTATGAGGCGATTATCGCATAATGGACGGTGAAAGGTAGGTTAAATTATGCATTTCGATCAGGCATTACACCTTTTGCAACAGCTCGGTCCATCGATGGAGCAAAAGGGATTGCGGATCGCGACGCGCTTCTATGACTCGCTCGAGGCGACGTATGAAGAAGAATTGCGCGCGCTTCGAGAAGCGGGGGCTCAGGATGGAACTCGCGCATTACGGATTTTACGCCTGAGTCAATTATTGAATCAGATTACTAACCAACATGAATCGAGTGAACTGTTTAAATTGATTTTATTGAACGAAATCAATCAGACGAAATCGTTTCTGCTGACATACCCGGACATCATCAGTCATGAAATTCTAAAAGCCATCCAGATCGAATATGCACTTGAAGAAGATGCACCGTTGCTTCAAGCATGGAGTATCGTCCATCATCAACTCGTCGATACGTGCCGGCATTTTTGTAAATACCGCCATGCTGAAAACTGGCGTCAACAAGATATTTTATTAATTGCTGAAGACCATCACCTCGGGTCCGTCATCGATGAAGCCCGGCATGCGCTCCTGAGCGGTCGCAAAACGACTTTATTACATGTATCGGCTGAGGAACTGGCGGAACGCATGTTAGCGAATGTCCTCTCTTTGACGACGAAAGGGATGGTCGTCCACCACATTCGTCAAGAAGGATGGGAACAGCAGATGCATGAGTTCCTGACGATGATCACAGCAAATGATCCGATCGTCTTCGTCAGTGGATCGACAAATTTCATTGAAGAAATCCAGCAACGACTTGATCCGTTACCGGTCCTGTTTGGTCCGTTCGTAGCGGCAAATCAATTACCCTCTTAATGAAAAAAGCGACGTGTAACGCTCTGACTGAAGTCGGAGCATGACACATCGCTTTTTTAGCTTTAAGCTGATTTCGTTAAACGCTTCGCACGTTGAATCGACCGGTCGAGTGCGAGATAGACTCCACCCGAGACGCAACAGAGTAATCCGATGAATGCTAAGGCAAAGTCACCTTTTCCGGAATCAAGGAACAAAGATCCGAGAAGCGGTGCGGTAACGCCGCCAATTAACCACTGAAGACTCGCAGCACCGTTATACGTTCCGCGAAGATGTTCTGGTGCAATCAAAGCGATGAACGTCATCTGGACAGGGGACATAATCATCTCACCAAGCGTATAGAACGCATAAATCGCAAGCAATACCGTTACGAGCACGACATAGTCTGTTCCGAGTGAGAACAGGTAGGACGGCACGAACGCGAGGAAAATCATACCGATGCCGAAAATCGATGCCCCGAGCAACATGACTTTTCCGAATGCTTTACCTGACAAACGAGCGGCGATCGGGAATTGGAATAAGACGACCATGATTCCGTTTAATGCCATCAAATAAGGGAAAGGATTTTGTTTCGTCGGCAAGCCCGGTAGTGCCTCCTTCAAGAAGACCGGTAACATGCTCTCAACGAGGGCAAATCCCATCGAGATGAAGACACCCGCACCGATGAAGATTAAAAAGACATGGTCCTTCCGTAACACGGTGAGTGGGGACACTTTGACTTCGTCTGTCTTTTCAATATACTCCGGTTTCGTTTCTTCGATGAAGAAGTAGAGAACGAGTCCGTACAGGAAAAAGACGAAAGCGGCAGAGTAGAAGATGAGTGAACGGTCGACGAACAAGACGGCACTTCCGAGCAGTGGACCGAATGCTGCCCCGACGTTATGCCCCATCCGCAATAGACCGAACGATTCGTTCAGGCGTTCTGGTGGCGTGACGTCAGCGACCATTGCGCTTGCAGCCGGATGGAACAGTGAACTGGATAAACCGAGCAGCGCGTTCAAAGCGAGAAGCGGTCCGAATGAATCGGCGAACGAGAAGCCGATTAGCGCAATGACATCCCCGATGATCGAGAGGACCATCAGTGGTTTTCGACCGAATTTATCAGCGAAATGACCACCGAGGACGGCGCCGACGAGTGACATGATCGGTCCGGTCGCCATGATGACACCGACCAAAAAGTAGGAATCGAGACGATCCGCATAATACAGAACTAAAAATGGTGCAATCATGAACATCATGATTCCCGTGATCGTTTCCCCGACGAACCGGATCCAGATGTTACGATCAAGCTGTTTGAGTGCGTTAAACATAGTGAAAACCCCTTATATTCCGTTTTTAGACAATAGAAAAGACGGATACGCACAAATATGGGCATACCCGTCCTAATATAAGAGGGCAGCATGTACGTATACGCATACGCACACCCTGCTTAATTAAAAATTAAACGATTGGGTGACGTACAGTTGTAGCCAATACAAAGACAGTGTGGACAGATGTCCGAGCTTGATAGAATACCATTGTACGTCTCCTCCTTCTGTAATAGTGAACTTCCTAGTCATCGTAAAGAAGAAGTAGAGGAATTGTCAACTTTAAATCTGAAAATTAAGTCAATGAAGTGAAATGGACGAGACCTTGAAAATTCGGTATGATAGACTAGTTGCGAAAAAGATTGATCGGACTTTTGAATATATCGGTGAAAGGAACTACCATACATGACAAACATTCTACAAACGGAAGTCGAAAAGCGTCGGATTTTCGGCATCATTTCCCACCCGGATGCGGGTAAGACGACATTAACTGAAAAATTCCTCCTACACGGAGGGGCAATCCGTGAAGCAGGTTCTGTCAAGGCACGGAAAAACTCGAAATTCGCGAAATCGGACTGGATGGAAATCGAAAAACAACGAGGCATCTCTGTTACGTCTTCGGTCATGCAATTCGAATACGATAAAAAAATCGTTTCCATCATGGATACACCAGGTCACTCGGACTTCGGTGAAGATACGTATCGGATCCTGACAGCTGTTGACTCAGCAATCATGGTCATCGATGCAGCGAAAGGGATCGAGTCGCAAACGAAGAAACTCTTCCAAGTTTGTCGGATGCGCGGGATTCCAATCTTTACGTTCATCAACAAGATGGACCGTCAAGCACGTGATCCACTCGAATTGATGGAAGAACTTGAAGAAGTACTCGGCATTCCGTCTGTTGCTGTGACGTGGCCAGCTGGTTCAGGGCAACAGTTCGAAGGGGTTTACGACCGTGTCAAAGGACAATTCCATTGTTTCAAGAACGATCGTAAGTCGATCGAACTCGGTGAGGAAGGTCTCGCGAACGAAGAACTCGCGACGACGATCAAC
Source organism: Exiguobacterium sp. ZWU0009 (assembly GCF_000798935.2). Lineage (NCBI taxonomy): Bacteria > Bacillati > Bacillota > Bacilli > Caryophanales > Exiguobacterium > Exiguobacterium sp. ZWU0009. The sequence goes on from NZ_CP018057.1 coordinate 1,194,938, forward strand.
TCGGAAATGTACGAGACGTTGATGGATGAAGTTGACTTACTCGACGGCGCAGGTAACGAATACAATGAAGAATTGATTGCAAAAGGCGAATTGACTCCGGTCTTCTTCGGATCAGCACTCGTTGATTTCGGTGTCACACCGCTCCTCGAGCATTACTTGAACCTGTCTCCTTCACCGACACCACGTGAGTCGAACAAAGGGAAGGTCGAACCGGCGCAAGACTTCTTCAGTGGTTTCGTCTTCAAGATTCAAGCAAACATGAACCCGAACCACCGTGACCGGATCGCGTTCGTCCGTATTTGTACGGGTAAGTTTGATCGTGGAATGGACGTCGTCCTGACACGGACAGGGAAAAAGATGAAGTTGTCGCAATCGACACAATTCATGGCAGATGAGCGTGAAACGGTTAACGAAGCGTTCGCGGGAGACGTCATCGGGCTATACGATTCAGGCAACTATCAAATCGGCGATACGATCACGAATGGTGATCCATCACTCCAATATGAAGCACTCCCAACGTTCGCACCGGAACTCTTCTTGAAGGTCTATACGAAAAACGCCTTGAAGTCGAAACAGTTCCAAAAAGGTGTCGAGCAGCTCGCGCAAGAAGGAGCGATCCAAGTCTACAAGACGGAATACAACGAAATCATTCTTGGAGCGATCGGACAACTCCAATTCGAAGTCTTCGAGCACCGGCTCAAAGGTGAGTATGGCGTTGACATCTTGAAGGATGCTGCGAACTTCCAAGTCGCGAAGTGGATCAAGCCGGCAGAAGTCGCTGCTGTCAAACAATTGACGGATTCACGGACGGTACTCGTCTACGACCGCTGGGAAAATGCTGTATTGCTGTTTGCGAACGATTTCGTTTACGAGCGATTCGTTCAGAAAAACGAAGGGACGATCACATTGGTCGATTCACCGCAACAACTCTAATGTTTTTACGGACTACTTTTCGAAGTGGTCCGTTTTTTCGTTCCTGAAATCTCGTTTGATGACAATCGAACAAGGGTAAAAATAGAGCGTGTTTGAATTCATATGAAAAAGGACGGTGTCATGTTATGGCGAAACGGTTTGTTGGGATCTATCAGGATCAATCGAGTCTGGAACGAAAAATCGAGGAATTGAAACAACAAGGACATCACGATTCAGATTTTTCTGTCGTGGGTCGGGATGACGCGGCAGACGAAGCATCAGGTGCGAGTTGGATTGATCAAGTTAAATCAACGTTTTCTAAAGAACCACCGCTCCGCGAGACGTTAAAACGTGTCGGACATTCAGATGATGAGGCAGAACGGCATTACGCGGAAGTCGAGCGCGGCGGTCTTGCATTGTTCGTCAAGGATCGAGATCACGACCATGCTCATGACCACGATCACCATCATGACCATGAGCACCATCATCACCATGACCACGACCATCGGCACGATGATAACAAGGTCGAAAATCCGGGGAACAATACCTACGAGAGCAATCACCGTGAAGACGGTGAGAAGAGCGACCGGGCGAAATGGAAAGCAGACGATCTCGACTAATACCTAGAAGTGAAGGCGCCGATAACGGTGATCTTCACTTTTTTTCTCGCGTCCGGAGTCGCAAAGCGAGATGTCTGAGGAATCGAGGTGCTATACTGAGAGCATCGAAGAGGTGATAAGACATGAAAAAAATAGTGACAGCTTTAGCAGGAATTGGTCTTGCGAGCGCTTGGTTCATCAACCGATACCCGGTGTTCGGGAAACGACCAAGCCGTGCAGAACGGCGAAGTTTCGAACGATCAGACCGTTTTGTCGACGGGAAGTTCAAAAATGAGATGGATTTTCAGTTGAAGATGGAATGGGACTCGATGAAAAGCATTTTAAAGGATTACGGACGAAACATTCCAAATCTGCGTCCTGTCAAAGCGTTACCGACGCTTCCGTATCAGCGACGTCAAGACGATAGTGAAGCACCACGCGTCACATGGTTCGGACATTCGGCATTTTTAATCGAACTCGATGGACAAACGATTTTCTTTGACCCGATGCTCGGGCGCGCACCATCACCGTTCCCAAAACTGGGTGGAGGACGTTTTCAAACGACGCAGACGGTTGATCTCGAACGTTTACCGTTGATTGATGTCGTCGTCTATTCGCATGATCATTATGATCATCTCGATTATCCATCCGTCCTCGCCTTGAAAAATCGAGTCGGTCGCTTCATCGTGCCGCTCGGTGTCGGGAGTCGTCTCCGTGGATGGGGCGTCTCAGCTGAGCGAATCACGGAACTCGACTGGCATGAATCGACACAAGTCGGTGGCATCAAACTGACAGCGGCTCCGTCGCGCCATTATTCAGGGCGAAATGGTCTTGATCAATTTTCAACGCTATGGGCGTCATGGGTCATCGAAGGCTCGCAAAAGGTCTTCTTTAGTGGCGATAGTGGATATGGTCCACACTTCAAAGCAATCGGCGAACAATATGGTCCGTTTGACCTGACGATGATGGAATGTGGGCAGTACGATGTCCGGTGGTCCAATTCGCATATGTTACCGGAACAAACAGTTCAAGCTCATCGAGATGTAAAAGGTCGTGTCCTGATGCCGATTCACTGGTCTGCCTTCATCCTCGCGTTTCATGCCTGGTTCGAACCGGTCGAACGGTTGCTCAAGGAAGCGAAACGTGACGAGATTTCGGTTCTGACACCAATGATCGGGGAAAGTGTGACACCCGAGAGTACTACACGAAAATGGTGGCGGGAAGTGCGTTGAGTAAGATAGCTTTTTGATTTTAATTGAATGAAATGAGAAAAAAGTAGCCTTTTCGAATCACATCGAAAAGGCTACTTTTTTAGGTGAATAAACAGACGAGATGTTCATCCTTGACTCTTACAGGAAAGCGAGGATGATGACATCGTCCGGTCGTACAATACAATTTAGCTCGCCAATCGATCCGCTTGTTTCGCGCGACGAGAGCGAACTTTTTCGATGATTTCGAAACCGAGCACAAGCATCGTTCCGACAAGTAATCCGTTACTGAGGAACGGGCGAAGCGTCAAAGGCAGGACTTCCGCGATGACGGTCGATTGCAACAAGATACTGATGCCGATGACGGCACTGATCGCAAACGCATGGCGGCGACGGCTGTTCTCCATGTTACTTTCCGCTGACTGCCAGGCAATCAGAAACATGTGCGGCAATGTCGCAAGCAACGCGGCACTCGCAACGCTACGCGGTAATGTCGCGATGATCCCGATCAAGCTTGGGAAGAACCCGATCAACGCGATGACGAGTGAGGCGATCAAGAACGGGCGACGTTTCCGGCTACTGGTTTGCGCGATGAAACCACTCGTGATGGGTAACGGCACCGGCACAAGCGTCGAGAATGTAGCAGCGAGTAAATGAATGACGCCTTCGATTGATAATCCTTGGTGCAGACGACCTTGTTTTTGAAGCGTCGCTTCGACGGCACTTAAAGCGGCGATCAAATTGACGACGAGCAAGATCGCGAACGGAATCGCGACAAGGAATGCACTGCCGTCAAACTGCGGCCATCCGAACGGTAACGCTTGCGGTGGTGCAAACAAACTTGACGACGTAGGAAGTGACGGACGGCTGACGAGCCAACCAACGATGATCCCGATCATCAAGGCAAACGGGCGTAAGCGACTCGGACCGAATTGACTGAGTCCGAGCACGAGCAAGAATGTGATAATCCCGGCGAGACGTGTTGCTTCAACAGCGAGGACGGCACCGAGCATGACACCTGTTAATTGAATACATAATAAGAGCAAAAATGTTCCGCTGACGAGCGGTGTGAAAACAGGTAATAAGTATTTCGTCCATCCTGTCAAACCAAGGATGATGAGGACAACACCAGCAATGACGACAGCTGCCATCGCAATCGTAAAGGCTGTTTTTGAATCGACCGGTAAGGCGGCGATGACGACGAAAATACTGACCCATGATCCGGCAGGTCCCGATACGATCGGAAGCCGGTGGCCGAAAGCGCCATGTAGGAAACAGGCAATCCCGCCTACAAAGAATGACCGTTGGACAAGGGCAGCTGTCTCGACTGAGGAGAGGTCGAACAGACTGGCGACGACGATTGGTAAGGCAATCGTGTTCGCGAGTAAAAAGACGATCCACTGGAAGGTAGAAGTCGTTTGTTTCATGAAAAAGCTCCTTTCTTTAACTTCAGATATTCCTGCATCATAGCATATGATTGATGTTATGATTCATATATCTTTATACATGAAAACATATGAAAGAGATGATGAATGTGGATTTACGTCAGTATCGTTATTTTTGTGCGGTCGTCGAGGAACAATCCGTTACGCGGGCGGCAGAGCGCTTACGGATGGCACAACCTGCCTTAACCCAGCAAATCCGGCGGATGGAAGAAGAACTCGGAGTTCGTCTGATCGAGCGGGCAGGACGTGGGATCAGGATTACCCCAAGCGGCAACCGCTTATATGAACGAGCGGTTTCGTTGTTGCAGTTCGAGCAGGAGACGCGAATGGAAGTGAGCGACATCGAAGCCGGTCGAACGGGGATCTTGCGGATTGGTGTCAACACGTTATCTGCCAGTCGGCTCGTCGAATGGATCGAACAGATGAAACGACGACATCCTGGCATTATCTTACAAGTCCACCAAGGAGAATCGAGTGCGCTCATCGAACGGTTGAAAGAGCGGTCGCTTGACGCAGCGTTCGTCCGTCTGCCGATTGATGCGCAAGGGATCTCGATTGAATGGATGGAGGAAGAACCGTTTCATCAAGTCTGGCACCCCGATCACCCGACTGCGGATCTCATCATTCCGAGTCAAGAAGGACTGGGTGTCTTTCAGACGTTAAGTCAACGACTCGGTGTCGTATCGCAAGAAACATGTTCTGATGTCTTGACGCTAATCGGACTCGTCCGTAGTGGACAGGCGGTGACTGTTTTGCCGGAAAGTACGTTGCGGGAACTGGATATGACAGGACTGCACCAGACATACCTACCAGGTGCCGCGAGTACGACAGCCTTCGTCTGGTTGACGGAGGCCGGACCGACGACACTGACAAAACAATTCATTGAAATCATACAAGAAACAGCAGAATAACCAAATGGATAGGATAGATAGGATGGAAAGGAACGATCGTATGAAAACAATTCAAGGCACGTATGGGGAAGCAAAGATTTTCACGGATAACGTCGACGACCTGACGATTAAGCAAGTCACAGCCATGCTAGAGGAACAATTTGCGACAGGTAGTCGCGTTCGAATCATGCCGGATTGCCATGCTGGAAAAGGATCTGTCATCGGAACGACGATGCATGTGACGGACGAGGTCGTACCGAATCTCGTCGGAGTCGATATTGGTTGTGGGATGTTGTGTACACGACTCGCTGAAAAGGGACCAATCGACTTTGCAGAGCTTGACGCAACGATCCAGCGTCTCGTTCCAAGTGGCATGTCGGTACGTCAAAAAGCCCATCCATTATCAGAACAGGTACCATTTGATCAAGTGCTTGCACCGTTCAACGAGACACGGGCACGATTATCGATCGGTACGCTCGGTGGAGGAAATCACTTCATCGAACTGAACCAGGACGCAGCAGGCGAGCTTTATCTTGTGATTCATTCCGGAAGCCGAAATCTTGGGAAAACGATCGCTGAACATTATCAGGCAGAAGCGGAAACGGCACGCTTCCAATTTGATGCGAATCAAGTCATCGGGGAATTAAAGCAAGCGGGGCGTGAGTCGGAGATTCAAGCGACTTTACAGCAATTGAAAGCAACACGCTCTATGTTTAACAAAGACTTAGCATCTGTTTCCGGAGAAGCGATGGAGCGCTACCTGCATGATCTCAAGATTGCGCAACGCTACGCCGCGCTGAACCGTCAGGCGATGACTCAAGTTATTTTTGAAGCGATGGGGTGGACGGTTGCGGATCAGTTCGATACGATCCACAACTACATCGATCTTGACGCGATGATTCTACGAAAAGGTGCCATCTCTGCGAAAGCGGGTGAGCAGGCAATCATTCCGATGAACATGCGTGACGGCTCTTTGATCGTCGTCGGAAAAGGAAATCCCGATTGGAACTATTCCGCACCACATGGAGCAGGACGTATCATGTCACGATCAAAAGCATTCAAAACAGTTGAACTGGATGCATTTGAAAAGACGATGACCGATGTCTGGTCAAGTTCTGTCGTCGCATCGACGCGTGACGAATCACCGTTCGTCTACAAACCGATGGACGAAATCATCCGAAACACAAAAGAAACAGTCGATGTCGTTGAGATCATTAAACCGCTGTACAACTTTAAGGCAAAATGATGTGTAAGATACTTTCAATATGGGAGGATACAGTATGAACTATAAGGGGACTATGTTAATTCTGTTTTCAAGTGTGTTTTTAATTGCTGGATGCACGGATGAGGCGGTCACGACGGAACAGAAAAAAGTAGTCAAAACCACTACTCATACGGATCAGAAGACGAATCAGACGAAACATCCCATCTTAAATCCTGTTCAGTATGAAAAGCTGTTCAAGCATATGGATGAACACTTGAAGATGGATCAGTTTCAGTTGAAGAGAAGCACGATAGGTGCAGACTTTACAGCTGTGGATCAATCCTTGAGTTTTGGGAAGAGACGTTGGTTAACGGTTGACGGAACGATTGACACGTCCTCGACACAGGAGGCACTTTATTTTGAAAACAAGAAGCAAGATACGCAATTAGCGATCCATTTTGCGTATACGGATCGATACATAGGCAATGATCTGATTCAATATCAATCAAACGGTGATTACGGTGAGCTCCTCATCATCAGCTACAAAAATATCCTCATATCCGTGCAACACAATTCTTTACAGAAAGTCGATTCAGACACGACGCAGGAAGCAGCAAAACAGGTGATCCACGAATTAAAAAACGTTCCCGTTTAAAACGAGAACGTAAAGGAGACAACTCTGATTTGATTAGACCGTACCATCCGGCAATGTCTCACCTGTCCGGCGAATTGTCGCTCCGAGTTCAGCAGCGATCGCATTGACGGCTTCTGAATCTTCGTTGACCTCACTGATCAAGATGACACCGTAATGGTCGGGATCGATTTGATTCAGCGTCCGGTTGAATAAATCAAACGACTCCCGTTCATTCTTCTCATCCCGGTTCGCTCCGATCAAGTAACCAGCAACGGAACCGACGAGCATACCGAACGGACCACCGACGACACCAATCGCCATGCCAATCAATGAACCTTTGAAGGATTGGTCCTGTTGTGTGAAGTCGATCGCATCGATGAAAGAGAAGCCCTCTGCTTCGTCACGTTTTGCGAGAACCATCTGATCCATCTCGATTTCCTTGATTGCTTCGAGATCCTTAATCATCGCAAAGCCTGTTTTTGCTTTTTCTACATCACTAAAAATGATTGTCGTAATGACGTGCGTTGCATCGCTTTTATATTTCGCCATAATAAACGCCTCCACAAGAATCGGTTATCGTACTACACTTTTTAAGTACCCTGAACATTCTAAATGGAAACGCGAGACTGGAAATATGAAAAAAACAGGACAACAGAATAATTTTTTAATATCGGCAATAAGTAAAACTTATCGAAAGTCTTTTGTTCTTTCAAATTGTAACGGAATCCATATTATACTATGATAGAACTGTACAAGTAAGCGGTATCAGGGGCTTGATGTCGTGAACACTTAAAGGGGGAATCACCATGAAGCAAACAGATGTGTCGCAAGATATCTTTGGCGCACGCCGTTCGTTTGAAGCAAACGGTAAGAATTATCAGTACTATAGTCTTGAAAAATTGGAAGAACTCGGATTGACAGAAGTCAAACGTCTTCCATACTCGATTCGTGTCCTACTCGAGTCAGTGCTTCGTCAACAAGATGGTCGTTCGATCACACGTGAACACGTCGAGAACTTGGCGAAATGGGGAACAGCTCAAGTTTCGAACGATGTCGATGTTCCGTTCAAACCGTCACGCGTCATCCTTCAGGATTTCACAGGTGTTCCAACGGTCGTTGACCTCGCGTCACTTCGTAAAGCGATGCAAGATCTCGGTGGAGACCCATCGGTCATCAACCCAGAAGTACCAGTCGACCTCGTCGTTGACCACTCGGTTCAAGTCGATGCTTACGGTTTTGCTGGAGCACTTGCAGAAAATATGGATCTCGAATTCGAACGTAACGAAGAGCGTTACAAATTACTTCGCTGGGCGACATCGGCATTCGATAACTACCGTGCCGTACCACCAGCAACAGGGATCGTCCACCAAGTTAACCTCGAGTACTTGGCATCTGTCGTCCTTGAAAAGGAAACAGCAGACGGTACAGTTGATGTGTATCCGGATACACTCGTCGGAACAGACTCACATACGACGATGATCAACGGTCTCGGCGTCCTCGGTTGGGGAGTCGGTGGGATCGAAGCGGAAGCGAGCATGCTCGGACAGCCGTCATTCTTCCCAGTACCTGAAGTCATCGGCGTACGCATCACAGGTGAGATGCACCCAGGAACGACAGCAACAGACGTTGCCCTTCGTGTAACGGAAATGCTACGTCAAGAGAACGTCGTAGGTAAATTCGTCGAGTTCTTCGGTCCATCACTCCACTTGATGTCACTTTCTGACCGGGCAACAATCGCGAACATGGCACCAGAATACGGTGCGACATGTGGGTTCTTCCCAGTCGACACAGAAACATTGACGTACCTTCGTCTGACAGGTCGCGATGAAGAATTGATCGAAAAAGTCGAGAACTACTCGAAAGCAAACGGTTTGTTCTACACACCACAAAACGAAGATCCAACATTCACGAAAACAGTCGAACTCGATCTTTCAACAATCGTTCCTGCCCTTGCTGGACCAAAACGTCCACAAGACCGGATCGATTTGACGGATGTGCATACATCATTCAAAACAGCGTTAACGGCTCCACAAGGAAACGCTGGATTCGGCTTAGCGGAAGAAGAAGCGAACAAAGTCGCTGTCGTTCAGTTCGAAGACGAAGCAGTTGAAATGCGTACGGGTGACGTCGCAATCGCTGCGATCACGAGCTGTACGAACACATCAAACCCATACGTCATGATCGGTGCGGGACTCGTCGCGAAAAAAGCGATCGAACTCGGTCTATCGGTTCCAAAATACGTCAAGACATCACTTGCGCCAGGATCGAAGGTCGTTACGGATTACCTCGAGAAATCAGGACTCCAAACGTACCTTGACGAACTCGGCTTCAACACAGTCGGTTACGGCTGTACGACATGTATCGGTAACTCCGGTCCACTCGACCGCGCTGTCGAAGACGCGATCCTCGGTTCAGACTTACTCGTTTCGTCTGTCCTCTCCGGAAACCGTAACTTCGAAGGTCGTGTCCACCCGCTCGTCAAAGCGAACTACTTGGCTTCACCGCCACTCGTCGTCGCGTATGCACTTGCAGGAACAGTCGACGTCGATATCATGAACGCGTCACTCGGAACAGGCAAAGACGGACAAGAAGTCTTCTTTGCTGACATCTGGCCTTCACGTGATGAGATCCAAACGATCATCAACACGGTCGTCACACCAGAAAGCTTCCGTGCAGAATACGATTCAGTCTTCACAGGAAACGAACGTTGGAACAACCTTGACGTGCCAACAGGCGATCAGTACGACTTCGACGGTGAGTCGACGTACATCCAAAACCCACCGTTCTTCGAGAACTTGGCGAAGGAAGCTGGTCAAGTCGAAGCACTCAACGGACTCCGTGTCTTCGGTAAGTTCGCTGATTCAGTCACAACGGACCACATCTCACCAGCGGGTTCATTCTCGAAAACGACACCAGCCGGTCAATACCTCGTCAACAAAGGGGTTGCACCGAAAGACTTCAACTCATACGGTTCACGTCGTGGTAACCACGAAATCATGATGCGCGGAACGTTCGCGAACATCCGGATCCGTAACCAAGTCGCACCAGGTACAGAAGGTGGCTTCACGACGTACTGGCCAACAGGCGAAACAATGGCGATGTACGATGCTGCGATGAAGTACAAAGAAGATGGTACAGGTCTCGTCATCCTCGCTGGTAAAGACTACGGTATGGGTTCTTCACGTGACTGGGCAGCCAAAGGAACGAACTTGCTCGGCGTCAAAGCCGTCATCGCGGAGAGCTTCGAGCGGATTCACCGTTCAAACCTCGTCATGATGGGTGTTCTTCCACTTCAATACGTGGCAGGCACAACAGCTGAAACACTTGGTTTAACAGGTGAAGAAGCAATCAGCATCGCAATCGATGAGTCTGTTCGTCCACGTGACATCGTTAAAGTCACGGCAACAGCGGCAGGTGGAAAAGTCACTGAATTCGAAGCGATTGCTCGTTTCGATTCAGAAGTCGACATCGATTACTACCGTCACGGCGGGATCCTTCCAATGGTCCTTCGTGAGCGTCTCCAACAAGCATAAGTTGTCTAATCAAAGGTGGGGGAAACCCCACCTTTTTTTGACGAGAGGAGGAAAAAGGTGAACCGATTCAAGAAGTGGTTTCAACCGAAGGAAGACCAGCCGTTGCCGATGCGTGACGTGACGCTTGATGAAGTCAAACAAGCGACGCATGCCTTTGAATCCGAACTACCGAAAGGGACGAATCGGACGGTACTTCTGGATGATGAGCAGCGAGTCGATTTAAAACAGCTGGAGCCGTATTTGAAAGCACGTTCGACACAAGTGTTTTACATGTCGCGTGAGACATTCACCATCATGGAGGCAAAAGATCGGGAACTCGTCTATGAGATGGATCATGTCCAAGTCGCCGTCGATCGCTATTTTGACCGGGTGAAGAAACTCCCGTTGAAACCATATAGCAAGACGTTCCAAGTCGACTGCGCGATGTTGTTTCAGGATGGCTATTTGCGCGAAATGCCGCATCATAGCTATTATTTGGTCGATGAGTCGATGATCGTCTCGCTGACGCCGAAGGAAGCATAAACGTAATCAAGGGTGGACCGAATTCATTCGGTTCGCCTTTTTTGTTGTCCTGACCGTTTTCTGATTTGTTCAAAAGTCTGACGAATTTAGTCAGAAATCGTGAAATCTCGGACAAACCCTTTGTATTCTCCTTATAAAACCGATACGATGATAAGGAATAGAGACTTGAGCTAGGAAGGTGTACATGGCATGACGAAACGAACGAGCACGTGGATTGCAGTAGCAATCGTGGCAATGGCGATCCTCCTTGCCTACAATTTTTATCTCTTGAACAAGACGCAGACTGCAAGCGATGAAAAAGCCGCGACGGTCAAACCGTTTTATACGATGACACGCATTCAATATGTTGAGAAGAAACTCGCGACGAAAAAAGATGAACTTGAATCACGCACGTATGAAGTCGTCTTTAATGACAAAGGTCATTTCCGGACAGAAGTCGTAGACGGTCCGTCAAAAGGATCGCTTGCGATCTGGAACGGGACGATGTTCCGTGAGTATGATGCGACAGGGAAGTTAGTCAATGAGACGAAAGCTGGCAAAAGTGTCAGTGCGCCGCGCCCATTCCTCTCACGTGGCTTCAACGAACAGATCCTCGCTTTCATTAACAAAGGTGACTTTGGACAAGTCGAGGGAGAAGCGGACATCGCCGGAATGGCAGCGGACGTGTATGTGAAAAAAGAACCGTCAAGCACGGTACCAGAAGAATGGATCAAACAATATCCATCGATCTTCGATAAAGAAAACAACCAAGAACAAGCAACGTATTATGTCGCTTCCGACCGTTCGAAAGTACTCGGTGCGGAGTCACGCAATAACGGTAAATTGTTCTACTCTGTCAAAATGAAGAGTTTTGAAACGATCGATACGTTCGATCCGGATTGGTTAAAAGCAAAATAAACAAGAAACGACCGGCGATGACGCTACGAAACGGTAGCGGACAAAGTCGGTTTTTTCGAGACGCAGGAGGTTCAACATGGAAGCATTCTCGAAAGAGGAGATGTTCAATCAAATCAAAGCGTGGGAAGAGGGCGCGAAGGTCGAGGAGGTGCTCGCCTTACGTTATGCCCAAAGTAGCCGGTTGCTTGGCGAAACGGAAGCACTCGTCCGCATCTTGGCATTACTTGTCGAGCATCGCTATATCATGACGGGACGACTGGATGCCTTAGCTGAGAGCTGGATGCAAGAAATCCGTCAGCATGGCCGCCTGCCAGCCCGTCTTGAGCAGCTGTTGACGGAACAACAATTACAAAGTACGTATCAGCGTCTTGTCGCGCATACGTTTCCGACGATTCGCGAGACGGACAATGCGAACGCCAAACGATCGGCGACGAAGGAACTGATCCTCCAAGCAAGTCAAATCGTCGAGGAGACGGAACAAATCGTCGAACTGACGGAACGACTTCGTCGGTTGGATGCCGGACGCTGGACGGAACTGTTCGAGGCTGGAACGGCATTATTGCGTTCAAGTGCCACGCTTGAACAGACAGCGCAGACATTCGTCGACAGCTTACAAGAGCGTTTCTATTCCCGGGAAGCGTTCCGCGAGATGACGGAACTGAAAGCGACGACGATCCAGGATCTCAAACGTGTCGTCGCTTTGCTCCCCGTCGAAAGCAAACAAGTCGAACGCTCAGCACTCGAGGAACTTGACGCGATGATTGGTCTCGAAGACATCAAACAACGGGTTCATCATATGTATCGCTTCTTGAAGTATCAACAGAAACGATCGGAAGATGGCTACCGTTCAAGCGATCAACCATCCCTACACATGATCTTCATGGGGAACCCTGGAACCGGAAAGACGACGCTTGCCCGTTTGATGGCAAAGATCTATCACGAGCTCGGATTACTCGAACGACCGGAAGTCGTCGAGACGGATCGTTCATCGCTTGTCGGTGCGTTCGTCGGTCAGACGGAAGAACAGGTCATGAGTAAAGTCCGCGAAGCCGTCGGAGGGGTGCTCTTCATCGATGAAGCCTATGCCTTAAAACGTGCCGGACAAAGTGGGAACGATTATGGTCAGGCCGCGATCGATACGCTCGTCGCAGCGATGACGAGTGGGGAATATGCAGGGCGATTTGCGGTCGTGCTTGCTGGTTACCCAGAAGAGATGCGTGACTTTCTGAAGGCGAACCCTGGACTGCGGAGTCGTTTTCCGGAATCGAATCATTATCTACTCGCCGACTATACGGATCAGGAGCTGCTCGCCATCGGACGCTCGATCGCGACCGCGAACGATTATGTCTTGACGGAACAAGCGGAGCGGGCATTACTCGGACGGCTTGAGCGGGAACGCGTCGACGCCAGTTTCGGAAACGGACGCGCTGTTCGCAATATCGTGCTCGATGCCATCTTCAAGAAGGGTGCGAGCCTTGGAGAGAGTGCCAGTCATGAAGACTTTGCCTTACTCGAACAAGAAGATTTTGAGATGGTCCAAGAACCGGATGCAACCGTTGAGGAGCGGATCGCTTCGCTCGTCGGATTGTCTGATCTCAAAGATGAACTCAAACAGATTGAAGCTCTGTTGTCGATGCAAAAACGTCGCCGGGAAGCCGGTTATAAAGTCTTACCGGTCGAACTACATGCGGTCTTTAGCGGCAATAGCGGAACCGGAAAGACAACCGTCGCGCAGCTCTATGCCGATGTCTTACGACAATGCGGTTATTTAAAACGCGGACACTTGAAAGTCGTCAGCCGGGCGGATCTCGTCTCCGGTTACGTCGGACAAACGGCGCAAAAGACGCGAGACGCAATTCGCGATGCGCTGGGTGGTGTCTTATTCATCGATGAAGCGTATGCGTTAAACGGTGGAGCGAACGACTTTGGGAAGGAAGCGATTGATACGCTCGTGGATGAGATGACGAAACACCAAGATAATCTCGTCGTCGTCCTTGCGGGTTACGAGCAACAGATGAACGCCTTGCTCGCGAGTAATCCAGGATTGAAATCACGCTTCAAGCGATCATTCCACTTCCCGGATTATTCGCCAGACGAGTTGATTCAAATCATTGAAGGATACGCGGCACGTTTCGGATACGAGCTGACGGAGGACGCACGGTTGACGCTTACCGAGAAGATTGATGTCGTTCCGAACGGAAACGCACGGGCGGCGATCACGATCGTTGAACAGGCGATTGCGAAACAATCGATGCGATTAATTGACAAAGTTAGCTTGTCCGGTTCAGAATGGTCCTATCTTGAAAAAGAGGATTTTTAAGGGGGAAGCTACATGCACACGATTGAAATACCTGTCCGGTACGCCGAGACGGACATGATGGGCATCGTCTATCATTCGAACTATCTCGTCTATTTGGAATTGGCGCGGACAGAATTAATCCAGTCCTTGGGTCTTGATTACAAGGAGATGGAAGATGCGGGATATGTCTCCCCGGTCACGAATGTCAATCTCGATTACAAACGCTCGTTGACGTACGGTGATACAGCGGTCGTCACAGTCTGGATTGATCATTACGATGGACTACGAACGATTTATGGCTATACAGTCAAACATCCGGACGGGAAACTTGCAGTATCGGCGAAGACGACACACGTCGTCGTCAAGAAGGAAAACTTCCGACCGATTCGCTTGCCGAAGGTGTTCCCGAACTGGCACGAAATTTATGAGAAGATGAGTGAGACGGACGCAGCACTCTTAACGGAAGCGTGAAGCGATACAACAAAAGCGGGATCGATTTTTGAATCGGTTCCGCTTTTTTCTTTTATTTCAGTCTGAACAGTAAAATTTAGCACTTGGTACTAACGACCGATGACAAAGTCAGGATCATTTGCGAAAATAAAGAAGCTGAAGTAAGGTAGGGACTTACTCCATCTGTCGGAAGTAGACTCGACGGATGGAACGATTAGCGGTAACATAGAGAAGCATAAAAAGAAGAGGGGTCTTACTCATGAAAAAAATCGTAACCGTCAGTACGTTAGCGCTTCTCCTTGCAGGATGTAATCCTGGGGATCAACAAGCGGATGATACAACGAAAACGGAACAGAAATCAGATGAGACAAAACAATCAAACGACGAAACGAAAAAAGAAGACACAGCAAAAGACACGAACAAAGAAGAAACAAACAAAACAGACGAAACAACAAAAGACGATACGTCAGAAGAAGCAAAACAAGAAGACAATTCGTCTGATGCAACGCAAGAAAATCAAGAATCTTCAGATGAAACGAAAAAAGAAGAAGAACAAAAAGACGATACACCAGCTTCAGAGAACAAAACAGAGGACAAAAAAGATGAATCGACGGATAAACCGGACAGTTCGTCTCAGGATCCAGAACAAGAGAAACCGTCGAAACCAGAAGATGAGACACCGGACGTTGATAAATCAGCAGATGCCAAAGCAGATCTATCACTTGGTAATCTCGTCGTCGTCAATAAGAAATACAGCTTACCGATCGACTACAAACCATCGGATCTCGTCGTACCAAACGTCAGCTTCTCATACTCAGGTGTACTTGAGCAGAGCTACATGCGGGCGCCAGCTGCGAAACAGATGGAAAAGATGTTTGCCGCTGCTAAAAAAGAAGGCGTGACATTAAACGCTGTCAGTGGATTCCGTTCAGGCGAACGTCAAAAAGTATTGTATAATAATTATGTCGCACGTGATGGCAAGGCAGCTGCTGATCAATATTCAGCACGTCCTGGTCATAGTGAGCACCAGACGGGTCTCACTTTCGATATTTCAGCACCAAGCGTTGGTAACGGGTTAACGGCTGCTCTTGGTGATACGAAAGAAGGGAAATGGATTGCGAATAACGCAGCGAAATATGGTTTCATCGTTCGCTACGATCGTGGCTTCCAATCACGGACAGGCTATACGTATGAGCCATGGCACATTCGTTATGTCGGTGTCGATGTCGCGACACAAATTAAAAATAACGGACAGACTCTTGAGGAATATATGAAAGTCGGTCACTAAGAGGTTGGAGGTTGACTATGATTGAAATCATAGGGATTTTAGTTCTTGGCTATCTGCTTGGTTCGATACCGTTCGCACTTCTTGTCGGGAAGTGGGGACACGGGATGGACATTCGCCAACATGGTAGCGGGAATCTCGGAACGACGAATACGTTCCGTGTCTTGGGAAAAAAGGCGGGAATCATCGTATTGATCGGTGATTTCGGAAAAGGAGCCGTCGCAAGTCTCGTTCCCATCTTGATGGGAGCAGATATACATCCGTTGTTTGCTGGACTAGCAGCTGTCATCGGTCACATCTATCCGATCTTCGCGAAGTTCAAAGGTGGAAAAGCAGTTGCAACGTCAGGTGGAATGTTGCTCGTGACGAGCCCTGTTCTGTTCATCTTCCTGCTCGTTTCCTTTTTGACGACACTTCGTCTGAGCCGGATGGTGTCGCTCAGTTCAATCGTGGCAGCAAGTGTCGGAATCGTTGTTTCCATCACGATTGGTGTCTTGACGAACGACTGGATCGTTCCGACGTTCTTTACGGTTCTTGCCTTGTTCGTCATCTTCAAGCACCGCGAGAACATCCAACGGATTCGCCAAGGTACAGAGTCTAAGATTCCACTCTTTGCAAAGAAACCGTCTGAATGAGTCATTAAGACGCATCTACATCTCGTTCATTGAGATGCGGATGCGTCTTTTGTTTGTGGAAAAAGTCGGATAACGGACGAATTCAACGACATTTCATAGGAACTACACGTTTATTTACATCGGATTTACAAGACCTTTACAGATGTTCGATACACTAGAACTAGAACTTGTCTGTGAAGGGGGAAGCGCACGTGTCGTTGTTAGGAGAAGAGCGGAAATCACGCATCATGGAATGGCTGGAAGAGGAAGGGAAAGTCATGACGAAGGATTTGATCGAACGTCTCGATGTCTCGGGAGAAACGGTACGACGCTACTTAGAGGAGCTCGAACGGGAACGGCAGTTGAAGCGCGTCTATGGCGGTGCCATCTATCAAGGAGGAAAACGAGAAACACCGATCTCGCGTCGGACGGATCAGTTGTCTCGCCGTTTAGCGCGTTATGCGAAAGGATGGCTCAGCGATTATTCCTGTATCTTTCTTGGTCGAGGCGAGCCGGTCGAGCATCTGTTGCCGTATTTAACGGGGAACGCGACGATCGTCACGAACTCACTAGTGGTCGCTAGTCACTTGGAGCAGTGCCGCAAGACGGGACCGTTCAAAGGTGAAATTCGGTTACTTGGTGGGACGGTCGATGCCTATGGGCAGACGGTCGGAGTCGAAGTCTTGCAGGCGCTCGATGCCTACGCTTTTGATGCCTGTTTTCTATCGTTTGACGGTGCCGAAATCGAGCGTGGCTTCGTCAGCGATGATATTGAATCCTCGCTGATTCAAAAAGCCGTCATCAGTTGTACGAAAGACGTTTATGCCTTCTTGGCGAATGATGAATTCCAGGGCAATCGTAAATATAAGGTGGCAGAGTTCCGACGTGCGAAGATCGTCCTCAGTCCAGCCTCCTATCCACCATCGTGGGAGATGAAACTGTTCAACGAACGCGTGAACTGGATGGTCGTCTCATGATACACTGATGCGGGAGGGATGTATCATGTTAGAAATCATCGCATCGACCGTAGAAGAAGCGGTCGCAGCAGAACAAGCCGGAGCGGACCGGATCGAGCTCGTTTCCGCATTATCCGAAGGTGGGTTGACGCCGAGCTATGGACTGATTCGTCAAGTCGTCTCGACGGTCGAGATTCCAGTTTACGTCCTCGTTCGACCACATAGTAAGTCGTTCGTCTATTCGAAATCAGACGAAGAAACGATCATCACGGATATCGACTTGATCCGAGAACTCGGTGCTGCCGGGATCGTCGTCGGCTCATTGACCGCAGATGGTCGCGTCGACGAAGGCTTCCTTGGTCGAATCATCAAACATAAAGGGGAACTGTCATTGACGTTCCACCGAGCAATCGACAGTAGTCGCGATATTCTCGAAGCGGCAGAAGTGCTCGCTGATTTTCCAGAAGTCGACCGGATCTTGACGTCGGGTGGTCAAGCGACGGCGTTAGAAGGAAAAGAGACAATCGCGCGCTTGATCGAGGACCATCCGGACTTGATTATCTTACCAGGTTCCGGGATTACGCTTGAGAATGCGGAAGCACTTCTTGAGGCGACGAAGGCATCGGAACTACATGTGGGATCCGCTGTCTTACAAGACGGTATCATTCAAAAAGAACGTGTTGAGGCATTGACGCGACTTCTGCGCTAATCCTATACCGCACGAATCCATTTTTCAAATCTTATGAGATGAGAGAAATGGATTTTTTTGTATGTGTTCGTGACGGATTTTCGACGATTCCGTGACGCGTTTGAAAAGCAGAGCGGGATAACTAGGTTTTTCAACGGGACTACGCTAGAATCAAAGATGGAAATAGTGGAAATGAAGGAGTACGACATGAACCCTAAACAATTAAAACAAGACGCCCTTGGTACACTAAAAGGACGTTGGCTGGTCGGGCTAAGCATCTCGATCATCTACTTCCTTATCTTTGCGCTTGCAGCAAGCCGGATGTCCTTTGAACAAGATGACATCGACAGCATGGTCCGTTTCATCGGACTGAACATGGTCGTAACGATCGTGCTTGCTCCGGTGACGGTTGGACGAACGATTGCTTACTTACGCTTCACACGCGGGGAGTCTGCCGGTATCGGAACGTTATTCGAAGGGTTTTCTTCGTTTCGACGTGCTTTCCGGACGATTGCTGCGTATGCAATCGTGACGGTATTGGTGTATGTCGGATCATTTTTGATTTTACCGGCATTGTACTTTTATCTAGCGTATCGCCTCGTCCCGTACATTTTGGTCGACCGACCAGAATTGTCGTTTTGGCAAGTCCTCGGTGAGAGTCGTCGGATGATGAAAGGGCATAAGCGTGAATTGATCATGCTTTACTTGAGTTTCATCGGCTGGGGTATCCTTGCACTACTTAGTACTGTGGGTGTCATCTTCTTGACGCCGTATTTCGATACGACGATGGCACACTTCTATGAACGCTTGAAACCAACACGTCAATCATCCGTCGAGGGATGAACCAAAAAAGCCTGTACGCTACGTCGACTGACGTAATGTACAGGCTTTTTGCTCATTCTACCGAAGCGCGTGAACGTTCAGCGAGCAACAGATAAAGCGCTTGTGTACCGGAATCGGCGTGACCCAGCTCAGCAAGTTGTTCATATAAATCCTTCGTCAGTGCGAGACCAGGTGTCGCGATGCCCATCTCAGCGCCGCGTTCGAGAGCAAGCCGCATATCCTTGATGAAGTGTTTGACGAAGAAACCAGGTGAGTAGTTTTCAGCGATGACGCGTGGAATTAAGTTCTCAAGACTCCAGCTACCGGCAGAACCAGATTTGATCGTCTCGATGAACTGCGTCGGATCAATCCCGGACCGCGTGACGAACAACAGCATCTCCGCTGTTCCGATCATTGAGCCGGCGATTGCGATTTGGTTCGCGAGTTTTGCTGATTGTCCTTTACCAGGACCACCGAAGAGTGAAATCGATTTTCCCATCGCTTCGAATAATGGCTTCGCTAGCGCGAACGCTGCTTCTTCACCACCGACGAGAATAGCGAGTGTCCCGTTCTTCGCACCGAGGTCACCACCTGTGACAGGTGCGTCCAGTGCCTGAAGACCGCGTGTTGCCGCTTCCTGCGCGATGCGTTCTGCAAGAGCTGGACTAGATGTCGTCATATCGACCAGGATCGTTCCGGGTGACGCATAGTCGAGGACTCCGTCTTCGAAGTAGATTTGCTCGACGTCTTGCGGATAACCGACGATTGAGATGACGACGTCGACATCCGTGACAACGTCTTGAATCGTATCGACGATTTCGACACCATCTGCTTCAAGGACAAGTCCTTTTTCTTTCGTACGATTGTATCCTTTGACTGTAAAACCTGCCTTGCGCAGATTGCGGACCATGCCTTGTCCCATGACACCTAATCCGATGAAACCGACTGTCTTCATACATGATTCCCCCTTGCACGTTCCGTGCCGATGAATTGTTGCGTTACGAGCTTATTATACAATGGATTGTCGACGACAAGACGATCATGTGTCCCGATGCCGGAAATCCGACCATCTTCAAGAACGATAATTTGATCGGCATGACGAACTGTCGCGAGACGATGAGCGATGACGAACGTCGTCCGTCCGACCATCAATCGCTCGAGTGCTTCCTGAACGACCCGCTCGGACTCGGAGTCGAGGCTTGACGTGGCTTCATCCAGCAATAGAATTTCCGGATCTCGGAGGAGTGCACGTGCGATCGCAATCCGTTGGCGTTGACCACCAGACAACTTGACACCTCGTTCCCCGATTTCAGTTGCGTACCCCTCTGGAAAACGTTCAATGAACGTATCGGCATTCGCCATCCGTGCAGCCTCACGAATTTTGTCTTCACTGACGTCTTCCGCAAGACCATAGACGAGATTGTCACGGATCGTTCCCGATAAAACAGGGGAGTCTTGGGCGACATAACCGATCGCTTGGCGCCAAGACGATAGCGTTAAATTAGCGATGGATTGATCTCCGAGTCGAATCTGTCCGGATGTCGGTTGATAGAATCGCTCCAGTATCGCGAATAATGTCGTCTTCCCGGATCCACTC
Organism: Exiguobacterium sp. ZWU0009; assembly: GCF_000798935.2. Taxonomy (NCBI): domain Bacteria; kingdom Bacillati; phylum Bacillota; class Bacilli; order Caryophanales; genus Exiguobacterium; species Exiguobacterium sp. ZWU0009. The sequence goes on from NZ_CP018057.1 coordinate 1,215,493, forward strand.
GGACCGACGATCGCTGTCGTCTTGCCGCGTGGTAACGTAAAGCTGACATCCTGTAGGATGGGCGTCTCATTGTATCCGAATGATAGGTGATCGACCGTGACGTCCGTAAACGGACGCGGCGCAACAAGCGCTCCAGGTGCTTCCGGTGTCTCATCGAGAAGCTCGATGATTCGCTCTGTCGCCCCGCGAGCCTTCTGTAACTTCGTGATGAATTCAGTCATCGTCACGAGTGGCGTCATGATTTGGAACAAATAGAGTGAGAAGGCGACGAGTTCACCTGCTGTGATCTGGTTCGTCGCGACGCGGTAGGCACCAAAGCCGATGATCAAGATCAACATCGTCGTCAAGGTGACGTTAAAGATTGGCAACAAAAGGGATTGGATTCGTCCTTCCTTGACGCCATAGCCATAAAGATTCTCAATGCGAGTTTTCCCACGGTCGAGCTCATAGGATTCAGTCGCTTGCGATTTGACGAGTCGGACTTCACCGAGCATCTCGGCAAAAAAACCGGATAATCCCGCGAGTTCCTTCTGAGTCTCACGAGATATCTTATGCAACTTCCGCACGAGCGGGATGATGATTAGTAGCATCACGGGTACAGCGATGACCATGACGAGTGTCATCTGCCAGTCGAGGAAGAACAGAATCGTGATCGCTCCGATGATCGAAACGAGTGATGTCAGCAGGCGGACGAGTTGCTCCGACAGCAATTGCTGGAGTGTCGTAGCGTCACTGTTGAGTCGGGAGACAAGCTCACCAGATTTCGTCTCATCATAGAACGGAATCGATAAGGTCAACAGGTGTTTCCATAGGAGTGTCCGTAAATTAGCGACGATTCGTTGACCGACGATCTGTAACCAATAGATCGATAAAGCATTCGCGACGACTTGGACGACAAAGACGATCACGAACAAACTGATCAGCTGCGGAGTCAGTCGATCGACTGTAAAACCGTCAATCAACGTCTTTAAGAACCAAGGAATGGCGAGGGCAGCCAGTGCTTGGATGACGGAGACGGAAACAGCGGCGGATAATAATCCGACCGGGGGTTTCGTTTTTTTCAATAACAGGTAAAAAGATTGGAACGTCGCAGCGTTCATTTCAACACATCCTCTCTTTTCCATTGTCCGAAAGAACGAAGAAACGGTCAAATGGGAAACGCGACTTGACAAGAAATCTTTTGGTTTGTGACACTGATAGTGGAACCAACAAGGGAGGATGCAGATGTCTATTTTCGTAGATGCGGACGGATGTCCCGTTGTCGATCTCGTCGTTCGACACCGACAGGGACGTGACGTCTTTTTAGTTTGTGATACAGCACACCAGATGATGCGGGAGGGGGCGACGACGATTACGGTCGGACAAGGTCCAGATGCTGTCGATTACGCAATCGTCAATCGGATGAAACGTGGCGATCTCGTCGTGACCCAAGACTACGGTTTAGCAGCACTCGTCTTAGCGCGAGGAGGACTCGCAATGGACCAAAACGGTCGTGAGTTCACGAACGATAATATTGATTTATTACTTCATACACGGCATGTCGGACAACAAATCCGACGAGCCGGTGGACGGACGAAAGGACCGAAAAAACGGACACGTGATGCGGATCGGGCATTTGAAGAAGCATTTCGTGCATTAGTGCACACCATCATATAAGTAAGAATGTACTTGAACTGTTGATACAGCAAGGACCATGCTATAATTTGAAACAGGAATGAATTCAGAAAGGAGGATGCACGTTGAAACGAATTTTACGCGACCACTCGAAGGACCGTCCTTACCGATTGCGCCAAGGAACGGTTCCGGCATCAGCTGAGGCACGACTCACTTCACTCGATCAACGTGAAATCAATCGGTTACAACAGAATTTACGGGAAGTCGAACTGAAATTGAAGCAACGTAATGAAATCATGGAAGCGCTAGCGACACAAAATGTCGAAGCGGCCTGTGAGACCGTCCTGACGATTCTGTTGCAACTGCTCGATGTAAAAGAAGGTGCCATCCTCTTGTACCGTCGTGAACAATTGAATCATTTCGTCGCGCAAGGCATCGACGAGATGGAGCTGATCGAAAAAGATCTCGATCAATATTCGGTCTTACGTCGGGCGTTCGTCATGCGTAAATCGGTTCAGTTGCCAATCAGTGAGCAGTTCGAGTCGGCAATCCCGGTCCAGTCTCCAAGCAACGGACAAGTCGTCGGATTGCTTTATGTTCGTCATGCCTTCGCTCAGTTCAATCTAGAGCAAGTCGGGGACTTACTTGATCTATCACGAAAACTCGGGATGACGCTTGAGCGCCATCTGTTGTTCCATCAGATGGAGCATGAAAAAATCAAGACGTATCAGCTACTGGACTCGATTCGGGAAGCTGTCCTATATATCGAGAGTAGCGGAGAACAGATTTATGCAAACCAAGCCTTGTTGAACATGTTTCCCCCGAAGCTCGTCAATCAAGCGCAAGGATTCCGTCATGCGTATGAACGGGCGACGTCGCTGTTTGAACATGTCGATCAGCCGGACGCACTTCATGACTATATCGGTCAACTAATGAACGGGGATATTCCGGGAGAAACAATCGAACTCTCGGCGTTTCGTGGGAACTTATTACTCAGTGCCTACGCTGAACGGATTGCGATCGCGAACGTTGAATGGGGAATGATGCTCGTCTTACGCGACGTGACGAAAGACAAGGAACTCGATCTTAAACAGGCAGAGTTCGTCTCGATCGTATCGCATGAGTTGCGGACACCGCTCTCTTCCATCATGGGCTTTACGGAGTTACTGATGAAACGAGAAGTCGATCCGAAGCGCCAAAAGCGGTATTTGCAGACGATTCATTCGGAAACCGTTCGATTAGCGGAATTGATCAATGATATCCTGGAAATTCAAAAAGGGGAAGATTCGACGCACGGCACGCAAAAAGAACCGCTTGATTTGAAACAGTTGATATTCGAGATGAAGCCGATGTTTGATCTTGCGAGTCAGGCACACCGAATCAGTGTTCAGTTCGAATCAGGAGACTATACGGTATCAGCCAGCAGTGAGAAGATGAAGCAACTGTTTACGAACCTAATCATGAATGCGATAAAATATTCGCCTGAGGGCGGCGCAATCCGGATCAAAGGGTCAAACCAATCGGATCAATTACGGATTGAGATTTCGGACGAAGGGCTCGGTATACCAGAGAAAGCCCTACCTTACATTTTTGATAAGTTTTATAGAGCGGATAATTCGGATACACGTAAAATCGGCGGAACCGGCTTAGGGCTCGCGATTTGCCGAATGATCGTGCTCGATCATGGAGGAGCGATTTCCGTTCAATCGACGGAAGGAAAAGGTAGTACCTTCATCATTCAACTTCCAGTTGACGTATGACCACGACAGAACCAGAAAGGAGGAAGACACGGTGAATAATAACTCACACATTCGTTATGAAGCTTTGCATCCACTCGTCGAAGAAATTCTTGAAAAACTGAGTGAACAAATCGGCGTCAATACATTATTTTTTGCATTAAACGATTCTTACAGCAATTTTGTCGTTAAAGCAATCAACCAAGACCGTCAGTTGATCGAAGAAGGCTCGACCCATGTCTTCCAACATGTCCTCTGTAAGCTGGTCGTCGATGAGACGGATGGGAAGGTCTCGATCAATGAATTGCTCAATGATCCATTGACGGTTAATCATCCGGTCACGAAAGCACTTGGAAACGGTAGCTTTTTAGGGGTGGCGATCAAAAACGCGGAGAACGAGAAAATCGGAACGTTATGTGCCTTTGACGATCAGCCATTTGACTTCAAGGAACAGGATGTTGCGCTCGTTGAACGATACGCGGATATTATCAGTAAATCAATCAACGTCGAAACCTATGTCATCAAAGATGCACTGACAGACGTCTACAACGAACGGTATATGAATCGATTGATTTCGAGTATGACGATTCATCCCGCTTTCATGATGGTGTTGAACCTGGACCGTTTTCATGCAATCAATGCAGTGCACGGATACCGGGCAGGGAATGAAGTACTGCGTGAAATCGCGAGCCGGTTAAAGTATGTTCCTTTACCGAACCATGTCGTCGGGCGGATGGACGGGAATGAATTCGTTGTCCTAGCAGCAATCGAACAGGATCTGGAGTTCGAGCAACATGCAGAAGAATATGCCCGTATCGTCACGGAAGCGATTGAGCAACCGATCGTTGGTGTCGCAGATGAACCGATTCACGTGACGGCTTCGTCTGGCGTCAGTCTCCTGACCGGTGACATGGCAAGCCGTCAAACACAAATTTACGCAGCAGAAGCGCTGATGCAACAGGTCAAACACGATGGGAAACGACGGACCTCGTTCGTTAATCCGAACCGAAATGCGGAGCAACATCCATTTGCATCGGTCCTTGAATCAGAGTTGTCGCATGCACTTGAACGAGGGCAGTTCGAACTTTATTACCAATGGATCGTCGATGCGAAACAAAAACATTATGTCGCGGTTGAAGCGCTTTTACGTTGGAACCACCCAGTGCTTGGCTTCGTCAGTCCGACGGATTTCATTCCGATTGCCGAGAAGATGGAAATTTTCCCGGACATCGGTCGCTTTACGATCTGTCAGGCAATCTTGGATCAACGTCGTTTAGAAGAAACGTTTGGTCGTAAGATTTCCGTCGCCGTCAATCTGTCGGCGAATCAGTTCGAGTCAGATCAACTATTTTCCGAGTTGCTCCGACTGACAGAGGAGTCATACTTCCCGAATGAACGACTCATTCTTGAAATTCGGGAAGAAGTACTGCAGACACGTCGCCGTTTTGCGATCAACCGGTTGGAACAATTGCGTCAAGCAGGCTATCGTTTGACCGTCGATCATTTTGGAAGTCATTACGCATCACTCAATTCGTTATTGCGTTTACCTGTTCAAGCGGTCAAACTTGATCCAATCTTTACGCGTCGCCTCGTCCAAAATCAGTTGGAGCGCTCGATGATTCGGTCTGTTCATTCGTTGACGTCTGTGCTGAACATCGCGCTCGTGATTCAAGAGGTTGAGACCGCGTCTCAACTCCAACAGATTCAACTGCTGGATGAGGACCTTTATGTGCAAGGCTATGAAGTACATCACCCTCAGCCAATTGAACAATTACTCATCGAGGACATCGTTCGCGGGCACGCCGAGGTTTAATCGTTCTTCAGTCGGGAATACTTTAAAATGTGGAACAAGTACATTTTAAGGGGGATGCCAAATGGCGAATCAACACGATAAAGAGACGGATCCGATTACTTCAGGGAACCGCATGACGAAGGATGAGATTGCCGGACGTGATCCGCAAGACCATACGGATGTACCGGAATCTTCAAAAGAGGAAAAAGAATCAAAGCATCAAGAGCAAGAACAAGATGCTGAGAAAACAGAACGATCAGATGACGATGCTTCGAGTGAAGAAGCACCCGATTTATCACACGCTTCTGATGAAGATGGCGATGTCCAGCCTTCTGATGAAGACCAGCAAGATAAAGAATGACTAAAAATAAGGGCAATCGACGTTCGGCAGTAATGCCACGCGTCGATTGCCCTTTTTGCTGTATTGTTCTTGAATGATTACTCGCCCCCGCCGTCACCACCACCATCAAATCCTCCGTCGATCCCGCCGTCCGTCGCATGGGACGTGTCGGTCAAATCAACAGGGAAGAGTAAGAACGGAATCGCGTCGGCGCCGTCCGGTGGGAGAATCGAAGATGGGAAGAGTTGTTGCAGGATCGTTTGTTGACTTAAATACAATCGGATTGCTGTCAAATAGACTAAGTCCTTCCGGTATTTAAAATGTAAATCGGAGCGTAACGCCTCTGCCATCCGTTCGAGTGACGAAGCGTGAACGTTTGGATCACCGAGTAACGCAAGCATGCCGTGGAACGACAGCGGAACATGGTGTTTACGATGTATCTTACGGGATGCCTCCACTTGTGCGATATAGCGATCCCAATCGTCTTCAGGCAATAAAGCGAATATCAAGGCCACGACATACGTCTGTTGAGCGCGTCCGAACCGTCGTTTGAGTCGTTGATAGACCGTTTCGATACGCGAGGCGAGTTCGTCTAACTCACCGCGTGTCGTAGCGTGAAAATAGACGAAAGAGATCAATAGCGGTGACACGATGAACCGATGTTGTTTTTTGAGGCGTGTGTATAATTGTACCGTTCGTTCAAGTACCGCGTCCTGTGGAGTAAGACGGCTGATGAACAGGGCAGTAGAGTAGGCATTCAAGGGATGCGACAAGCGATGCGATTTAAAATAGCCATGAATCGACATCATCTCAGCAATCCGACTCGGTGTGTGGGCGTCAAAGGCATGAATCTTCGAAGCAAGTAATAATGCCTGGGTGGTTTGTGTATACAAGCGTATTTTCAAGTCATCTGCTGTCTCAAGCAACACACTTGCGGAAACCTGCTCCGTTCCGATCGTTCGGTCGAATGCCAGTTCGATCAGAATACCATCCTGATAGGTTCTGAATTCTGGTCCGATGTGATCAAGCTGTCGCAAGAAAGTCGTCGCGATCTCCATGACTGTTCCTCCTCTGCCTTTTCTTCTAGTGTATCACGCAGTGAAAGCGTTCTCTTATTTTTTCAGTTGGGTGTCAATCAATTGTTCTGCTGCGCGCCGGTACAAGTTACTCATATGAGCCATAGCGAGAATCTGCTCCAGTGGATCGGTCGTCGAAGCGGTCAGAGCGTCTTGTTCCGTTACGAAGCGGGCTGTATTTCGTTCCGTCAGTTCGAGGTAATTACGATAAAACCCTTCAAGATCGAGTTGATCCTGTTCGATCCCTGCGTTCAAGGGCGCAAGAATCGTTTTGATATCATTGATCGAAAACGAACTTTTCAATTGATAAATCAAGCTAATCAGAATCAAGTGTTCCTTCGTATACTTTTTATTCGTGACCGGAAAGAATAATTTCTTTTTGGCATAATTGTTGATCATCGTCTTCGTCAAAATCGTCTCGTCTGCACTTCGCGTCGTTTCCTCGAATGTCCGCTCGAACAGTTGAATGACTTGATCCATATAGAGATCGATATTCGGGATATCTTCGAGCCGTAATTGACGATCGTGTCTCGTGTCATCAGAATGTGTCATAAAAAAACCTCCAAAATCGCTAAAATAGGACTTTCTACTTCTCCATCATATGATAGAATACGTATATAACGCCATGTAGTATTCGAAACTACATATCAGGGGAGGAACGAAAGTGAAAGCTTATATGAGAGAACCGATTAATGGATTAACGCATCTTGGAGGGGCTGTCTTTGCTTTTGTCGGGTTACTGGCACTTGTCATCAAGGCATCGTTAGAACGGGGGGCATCACTTGCGATCGTCGCAGCGATTATTTTTGGTGTCAGTATGATGGCGCTCTATGCCGTCTCAGCGACCTACCATATGGTCCTTGCGAGCGACCGGGCAATCGCGATCTGGCGTCGGTTGGATCATTCGATGATTTATCTGTTGATTGCCGGGTCTTACGCACCATTTTGTCTCGTCAGTCTGAACGGTCCGACTGGTTGGGTCTTGTTCAGCATCGTCATGTTGATTGCAGTCTCTGGAATCACCTTTAAATTGGTTTGGTTCAACAGTCCACGTTGGTTATCAACGACGCTCTACATCGGAATGGGCTGGATCATGGTATTTGCGATCACACCACTTGCGCAAGTTTTATCACCGCTCGGCATCGGATTATTGTTCCTTGGTGGTATCTTCTACACGATTGGTGGCATCATTTATGGGCTGAAGCCACGTATCTTATCGTTCAAACATCTTGGATTCCATGAAATCTTCCATATCTTCGTACTACTGGGTAGCCTAGCACACTTTCTATGTGTCTACTTCTTCGTTTTATGAGGATGTCCTCCTTCAGTCAATGGCTGAAGGAGTTTTTTTTGTGTCTGATGGAAAATACAGGAGAAGTCGAGTGTCCTCACGAATGAAAGAACGAATAGATCACGCATAGGAGGAAAAGCATGAAACACACACGATGGCAATTAGAAAAACTCTACACGATTAACGACGTTAAAGCAGGAATTGCTACGATACAAGCCGCGTTGACGAAACGTCCGGCTAATGTGGCAGAACAGGTCGAGCGTTATCAGCAAGTCGCGCGCGACGTCGAAGAATGGAGTGACTTCATTTATTGCTTATATGCAGAAGATGTCACGCGCTCAGAAGTCCATTCATTGCTCGAGGAAATCGAAATCGTACAAGCGATGGTGCGCAGTGAGGCAGCAGCACTCGATACGAAGATCGCCGCACTGTCACAAGAAGAGTGGGAGGCGCTCGTCACTAGTTCACCATACGCCTTTTTCTTGAACGAACGCCGTGACATCCAGTCGCGTCGTGCACCACTGGTTCAAGAACAATTGTTGCAAGATCTCGGTGTGGACGGGTTCCAAGGCTGGGGGCAGCTCTACAAACAGCGTTTCATGGCATTGCGCGTCGACTTGGACAAAAAGCAGGTCACGATCGGTCAAGGGCTGCACGAAGCGATGTTCGCACCTGACCGTTCGGCTCGTTTAGCGGCAGCGACAGCAGTTGACACCGCTTGTGCACAAGAAGCTGACCTGTTTGCGACAATTCTGAACCGGATTGCCGGCTTCAGATTGCAATCCTACAAGATGCGGAACTGGGAGCAACCGTTGACTGAGTTGCTTGAGCAGAACCGGATCTCGGAAGCGAGCCTAAAAGCGATGATGGAAGCACTTGATCAACACCGCGACCTCTTTCACGCTTATTACGCTCGGAAGATTGCCCAGGCGGAGCGGATGACGGGAGAATGGCATGATTTTGAGACGAACACCTATCGCTCCGCGCGTCTCGTTCCGTTTGAGATGGCAGAGACAATCGTCACGACACAATTCAAACGATTGAATCCGCAGCTCGGCGCCTTTGCGGAAAACGTGTTTAGTGAGGGATGGGTCGATGCAGAGAATCGTCCTGGAAAAGCAGAGGGCGGATTCTGTGCTGCCTTTCCGATTGCCAAAGAGAGCCGGATCTTTATGACGTACCGTGATAGTTATCCGGACGTCGCGACGCTCGCTCATGAATTCGGTCATGCCTATCATAATTATTTACTGCAAGACGAACCGTATTTAAATCAAGTCAAAGGAACGAGCATCGCGGAGGCGGCTTCGACGTTCATGGAGAATCTCGTCCTCGATGCTGCCATCAAAGAGACGGCGGAGCGGGAGGAAGTGCTCGCTCTCCTAGAGGTCAAGATCCGGGAAGGGCTGAAATATGCCAGCATCGTTCCCGGAATGTTCCGTTTCGAGCAACGTTTTTATGCGGAACGTCAGCAAGGGACGGTCAGTGCCGAACGGTTAAGTGAACTCCTGCAAGAGGAAGAACGGTTAGCCTATGGTCCGGTATTGCCTGAACCGGCGCGCTATAAATGGATGTACATCAGTCATCTGTTTAATCCGAATCTTGCGTTCTACAACATTCCATACACGATCGGTTATCTGCTCAGCAATAGTCTGTATCAGACGGTTCAAGCGGATCCGAGTCAATTTTCAGCAGTCTTTGAAGCGGTCATGCATGATTCCGGTCAAGCGACGATCGATGAGATCGTTAACCGTCATCTCGATGCTGATCCGACATCTGTCGCGTTTTGGATGGAAGCTCAGCAACCGCTCGTCCAGGCAATTGAGCAGTACCTGACGTTAACGGAATCCTCTCTCTCCGTCGATTGAAGACGAATCGAAACGGGAACAGAAATGTAGGGAGGGATGCGGATGTATGAACAGGAGAAACAATTAGTCGCTGAGGCAGCACTAACTTATGTGAAAGATGGGATGATAGTGGGTCTTGGGACAGGTTCGACGACGGAACGGTTCATCGAAGCGCTCGGTCCACTTGTGCATGCTGGACTACAGATTCAAGGTGTGGCAACGTCACTTGCGACGGTACGATTCGCGGAACAGCTACACATTCCGTTGATTGACTTGGAAGAGGGAATGGAAATCGATTTGACGATCGATGGGATCGATCAGATTGACGGACGATTTCAAACGATCAAAGGTGGTGGCGGTGCACTATTTCGCGAGAAAATCGTCGCACTGATGAGTCGGGAATTGCTCTATCTGACAGATTCCTCGAAGTTCGTCCATCATTTAAGCGGACCGTTACCTGTCGAACTGGATCCGTTTGCCTTACCGTATGTGCGACAACGGTTACGTGATAAGCATGTCTCAGCAACGCTACGCGTGAAAGACGATCGTCCCTTCGTTACAGATGGAGGTCACGTGATTTTGGACGTTGATGTATCAGCCATCTCGGACGTCCGAGTATTTGCAAAAGAAGTGAAGAGCTGGTCGGGTGTACTCGATACGGGTTACTTCGAGCGACAGCCCGATCATGTCCTGACGGTCGAAGAGGGAAATGTCAAACGCATCGCGCATCCACGACTGCGTGACGGCGGTGGGTTGGTTTAAGGGAAGAAAGAAGGAAACCGTATGGGCTTGAAAAAACGGTATTTATTCGGAGCAGGTGTCATTGCCGGTGCGAGTCTACTGTTGTTCAGGAAGCGGGAACAGAGCACACAGACCGATGCGTTACGAGACTATTTAGCGCATCTCGATCAGGATCCGAGTCCAGATGCTGCGAAAGACCCGGATGAGGTCGGATTGACGAAACTGGATTCGATCTATCGGTCGGAGTGGCAAGCGAATGGTTTCCCACGTTCGCGGACGGAGCTAGAGGAGCTTGAAAAATAAGAATGTCAATAAAATATTTCTTTATTGATAAACTAAATAACTTAATGATTTTTTAAACGGCTTAAATTCGTTATTTAAACGGACCTAAGCCGTTTTTGTGTCTTCTGCGCTATAGTTATGAATTAAAACGTTAATAAGAAAATCGTATGTGACTACTATTCAAAAATTCATTTCTAAAATATTCAATATTTAATTCACTATTCCATTATTCTTCTTTTATAACCTACATTTTGTAAAAAAACATGATAAGGTTTATGTATATTTCAAGGGATAATTCATCCCAAAGGGGGAACTAGAGTGACTTTATTTGTTAATGAGCTTAATTACATAGATCAGAAAGATAAAACAACAGTACTCGAAAAAGTTACGTTTTCCATTTCTCCAGGAAAGTCATTGGCGATTAGTTCTAATATTACCCATCGTCAGCTACTCATAAAGATACTTGAAGGTCGTATCCAAAGTGCAAATAAACATGTTCAAGTAAACAATCATCACCCAGGAAATACTGTACAATATCACTCGTCAATCAGTTTCTATTATGAGCAACCGTATACATACGATAGATTAACCATTTTAGATCATCTTGCTTTTTATAAAAAATTGTATAACAGCTCAAAAGCGATTTCAGACACACTCGAAGTTACACAATTAAGCGAGATAGCAAAGAAAAGAACAAACAAACTAGATCGTTCTCAAAAGAAACGTCTGCAACTCGCAATTCTTATTTTACAAGATACACCGGTGGTCGTTTTCGATGAACCGGATCAAAATATTGATCAATATACCAAGAACATTCTATTCAAAGTTATCGAATTGTTGCTCCAGGAAGAAAAGTGTCTTCTAATACTGACAGGAAGTACGGAGAGTGCAATTACTTTATCCGAAGAATCTTATGTATTAAGTAGTAGTGGGCTTACACGCATCAATACAGAAATTGAGGAAGAAGAGAACGCAATCTCAAAAAATGATGAAGAGATCAATGGACTTGAAAAATCCACTCCGTTTTCGCCTCTCGAACTGAATAAGGTCGTTGCCAAACTTGAACGTAATCTTATTTTACTGGATATAGATGAGGTCAAATTTTTCGAGAGCGCATCGGGAAGTGTTCAAATTCATGTGGCGGATACGATGTTACCGGGTCTATATACAATGAATGAGTATGAAACGACTCTTCAGGACCGGTATTTTTTCCGATGTCACCGTTCCTATCTCGTTAATCTGAAGAAAGTACGCGAGATTGTCACGTGGACACGGAACAGTTTTAGTCTGGTTCTCGACGATCGAACCGAAGTGCCTTTATCTAAGAATAAAATACACGTTCTTAAAGAGATGCTCGGCATTAAATGACGATCTTCTAGCAAGCTAATTACTCTTTTCATAAGCTTATTAACTCCTTTCATCGTTAAAATAGTGCGATGTATAGTGCTCTCTACTATTCTAAGGTTAGAAAACGAGAGGAGAACTATACTATGGAAAAGGTAATCGAAATTGAATCATTGACGAAACACTTTTCAGATAAGACGGCTCTTGACGATTTAAGTTTCTATATCAAGCAAAAAGAGATTTTCGGGCTACTTGGTCCCAGTGGCTCTGGTAAAACTACCATGATCAAAATATTGACTGGTCAAATGAAACCATCCACGGGTTCAACCAGTTTACTTGGAATTCCCTCTGAAAAACTCAAACAAAAGAACACCTTTCAGAAAGTAGGTATCATGACAGACAATAGTGGTCTCTACGATCGCTTGACGGTAAAAGACAATTTAAAGTTATTTTGCAAAATTTTTTCTGTCTCTGAAAACCGTATTCATCGTGCACTGGAGTTAGTCAATTTAGGTGATGAGCAGAATAAGAAAGTTGCCTTACTGTCGAAAGGGATGAAACAACGGGTACTACTCGCTCGAACTTTTTTACATCAACCCGAAATCTTATTCTTAGATGAACCTACTTCTGCGTTAGATCCTGTCAACACTCAAGCCATCTATTCTGCCCTTAAAGATATGAATCGAGACGGTGCGACGATTTTCTTAACGACTCACGATATGGTAGAAGCGGACACCCTTTGCGATCGTGTCGCCTTCCTAAATCGTGGTCATATCCAGTTGTTAGGATCACCAAAATCGATCAAACAGCGTTTTGCTGATCAGACGTTGACAATCGAATCATTAGACGGCCTAGAACACGTTTTCGAATCGAATGAAAAAGATGCTTGCCATATCTATGAAATGTTACGTACTAATCAGGTTGTATCTATCCATTCTAACGAACCGACTCTAGAGGACGTGTTCGTAAAAGTAACAGGGAGTGAACTCAGATGATCTTTTCAATCAATCGTACAATGGCCATTTTTCAGAAGGATGTAAAAGACGTGTCAAGAAACGTATTTGTCGGTACGACACTGTTAGTACCTATTTTGATGGCAATTGTCTATAAGAATATTGGCGAAGTGACGTTAGAAATTCACTACACCGTCATCAATTTGACATTCTCTTCAGTAGCAGCATTCGTTCAATGCACATTGATCGCAGAAGAGAAAGAGAAGAACACGTTACGAAGCTTGATGCTGTCACCTGCCTCCACTCTAGAGATTCTAGGTGGCAAAAGTATATTGACTGCACTGATCACACTCTTCACCATAGTCATCAGTGCCGTCATTACGGGTTATGCTCCGTCACATCCTTTCATCATAATAATTGGACTTCTCGTCTCTTGCTTGTTCTACCTTGCCTTAGGGACACTTCTAGGATTGATGACTTCCTCTGTGATGGAAGCTTCTGTCGCTGTATTACCTGTCATGTTTTTATTCGGATTCGGAACGTTGCTCCAGCAGGTTTCTGATAAATATCCGTTACTTTCGATTGTCGATTATTTGCCGAACTTACAACTGTTAGAGCTAGCTGAAAAGGTTGAGAATGGTGCCTCTTTCTCTTCGCTATCCATTAATCTAATCGTTATTTTGATTGCTGGTATATTATCTAGTGCTTTAGTCTTCATGATCTATCGAAAGAGAACATTAAAAGATTAATAGTCACTACAGCACAGAATACAAAAATCGATGGGGGTAAGAAATGATGAAAAAAGTACTGTTAGCAATTGTTGGGACGCTCTTTGGCCTACTCATTATGTATGTCATTCAGAACGGATTATAAAAATGATTGGTAGGAGAGTTTCACATAATAATTGATGCTTTTCACTTGAATTAAGTTTGACTTTCGTATTTGATTGGAAAAATGTATAGATCATATTTCTTAATTCGAGATATTTTCCTAAGTCATCAAAATTAGAATTTATGCAGTGTGTTCATACAAGTTATGCCTTTTTCGAGAGGAGATTCATTGAATGAAAACATTTTTAAACATCAACATATCGAGCTTTTTATATGCCGTCGCTTTATTCATTCCATTACAATGCATGCTAAATATCAATCGAATCATGAGACTTACTGATATGTCTTCAAGTATGTTTTGGACTCTGAATATCATGATTGGATGCATCACTCTAATCAGTATTCCTTTTTTAATTAGACGGATCACCTTCAAGTCCACTCTACATAAGTCGTTTGAACGAATCATCTGTCTTTCCTGGTTCGTCTACTTTGTTTTATTCACCTATTTCATAAGTGGGATTATTCCAGTCACGAATGAAGGAGACATGCCAAGCCCTGGTTTAGGCTTCATTTTAATCACCATTGTATTAACGTATCCAATTTTTGTAATGGTTTCTAAATTTCTTATCGTGGATCAAAAGTCGATGAAAGATTGAAAAAGTAGCAATTTGAAAGAAATGAATGATGTTATGAGGAGTCTACTGCCCCCGAACATTTTTTACAGATCTTAATAGAAGGATGTAAGGTACATAAAATTCCATAGCATTAAGGAGAGGGTATTTTGAAAAAACGATATTTATATTTCTATTCGACAGTCATTGTATTAATCGGGGGAAGCTTGTATTCGTATCAAGCAGGATACATCCCTTATACAACACCTTATATAGATAAAGAGCATGAGGAGTTGATGGATGCTAAGACCGTCAATTCAGTCAATCGAAAAGACTACATCGATAGATCGATGCGAAATATGGCTAACTTTGCACCTTATTCGACGGGTGATTCCATTACAAAGAATGTGACCATGAATGAACTGAGGTCGAAGATTGATGCGATGTACCACATCGAAAAATCTTTCCAATTCAAGTCGAATGATCCAGAATCAAAATCCTTACAAAAAGTAGCGAAGAACTATACTGCTTATATTGAGGCGCTTGAATATGTTGCGAGCAATATGCACGGTAAGGAATCGATGAACGTCGATCAAGCAAACTATCTGAAGAGTGCTTGGAATGAGGTCGTTACACCTGCACAATATATAAAAGATGAGGTCGATCGTTCTCAAGAAGGAGAGGCCGTCATGTTTGAAAAAGAAATTACTTCAGTTTGGAACTAATATTGATGGGGTTTAGGATGGATAAATTTGAACGTTTCGAATGATACAGTTAGATTACGACCTTATAAAGCTAGAATCTATAATATGGATTAAATGATATACAATCTAAACAGCCCTAGATCCTAATGATCCAGGGCTGTTTTCGTGCCTTTTAATATGTAAGCGATCCTGCAATGATCAAACCGATCGAAATCGATAAGAAGAGAAGCAACAAGCCGACTGCTTCGTTGTTCGCATCAATCTCTTTCGTCATGCTTAAGCGTGGGATTAGTAAATCCGCGAGATAGAATAAAACGATTTGTAAGACGATCGCGAGTGCGCCCCATAACACCATATCGAGAATGCTGACAGAGTTCGAAATACTCGAATACAGGACGATGGCGAGACCAAGAATTCGTCCACCGAAGGCGTAGACGGCCGCTTTCTTCCCGTTACGAATTAATTCAAGCTCCTTTGATTTCGTCGTCACCTCGAACAGGACGACACCGATGGCAAGGAGTACGGTTGCGACACCGATATACGAAAGAGTCGAGAGGAATAAATCACTGAATGTCATGCTGATACCTCCATCATGATTTTTTATTTTTTTTGCGTTGTTCGTATGCAACATATAATTCGAGCAGTGCTCCGACAAGAATACCTGCTGATACATACAAATAGAAGTTGTCACCAATGAATCCGAACAAGAGACCTAATATGAGGCCGATCAGGATATAGGGACCTTTTGCTAACTTCATGCCAATCACCTACCTCTTCTTTAAAGGTAGCGGATTTCAGAGGTGACGTCCATCGTTATTCTTGAAAGCTGACGGCAGATTCTGCATTAGGAGAAAACAGGACGACTTGGTTCCGACCTTGTTGCTTCGCCTGATAGAGGGCAGCATCCGCATCCGGAAGGAGCTGGTCGATTTGAGATGTCGTTTCATCAAAAGCCGCTAAACCAAACGATGCCGTAAGTGGCAAATCGATCGAAGCCAATCGAAACGGGCTGGAAGCGATCCGTTCACGCAATTGTTCTGCTAAAGGAATCACTTCAGCGAGTGGCACGCCCTCAAACAGGACTGAAAACTCCTCACCGCCGTTACGGGATAAATACCCGCTTTCTGCCACTCCATCGCGCAGTCGATTGGCGAACTGCCGTAGCACCTCGTCGCCCGCCTCATGTCCATACGTATCGTTGACCTGTTTAAAATGATCAATGTCAATCGTCAACAACACGACCGACTGTTTGTTCAGGATCAATCGCTGTTTGACATCCGTGAAGTATTCATTAAAGGCGCGTGAATTATTTAATCCCGTCAAAAAGTCAAGTTGCGCTTTCTGACGAAGCATCCGTAATGATTGTTTGGTCAACCGAATATCGCGGATGATCAGCAGGGCGAGCCAACTACTTACGAACGATGCAGGAATGACGACTGTCATCACTTCAAGTAGAAGAATCTGTTTCGGTAAGACGATCCATAAGACAAGAGCGTGTAAAGCCGTCGCGTATATCGTCACGAGTGTGAATGTTCGTTTTGCATAGGGTGGCATCTCGCGAACGATCAGACTCGTTCCGAGAGCAACGGCGACGATGAAACCGAATGCGGTGAAGGCTGCTAGATTCGTTCCCAAACTGAAGCGATAGATGATGATTGCGATCGTCACGATCGTTGTCGGGATGGCACCACCAAAGTAGGCAGCGACGACGACCGGAATATGGCGCAAATCGACTATGACGCCAGGCGCTGCTTCGATCGTCATCTGCATGAGTAGTAATGAGATGACACTTAAGGCAAGGCCATACAACACGCGGGTCAGCCGTGGGGAGTCACGGGTGATCGGGAGCGGTGATAATTTTCCGAGCAGGTAGAAACCAGCCATTAATAGCGTCACGTTATGCAAGACGTCAAAAAGGATGCTTTTCATGAACTGTTCATCCTTTCAAATAAAAGTACGTTACTTAAAAGACATACGCCATAAAAGGACTAACTCCTGTTACTTGAAAAAATAATCTATCTGATCCAATTGTGTCTATAATGTGAAATTATGATTTCTATAAGCTGTACTTATGGTTTTACGAAATGTAATTGACCTTCTCGACACTGCGTTGTTAAATGATGAAGAAGCGAAATGAAAACGCTTACTAAATTTGAAGGAGATCTACTTATGGAACTCGTCATCATTCTTCTTGCCTTATCCTTATTGATGTTTGTTGCCTATCGTGGTTTTTCGGTCATCCTATTTGCACCAATCTGTGCCTTGTTCGCCGTCTTACTAACGAACCCGGATTGGGTGTTACCCTTCTTCTCGAATATCTTCATGGAAAAGATGGTCGGGTTCATCAAAGCATACTTCCCGGTCTTCCTTCTAGGAGCAATTTTCGGGAAAGTCGTCGAGATGTCCGGTATCGCGGAATCAATCGCGAAGACGATCATCCGCATGATTGGTGCAAAACGCGCCATCCTCGCTATCGTCTTGCTTGGCGCCATTCTTACATATAGCGGCGTCAGCCTGTTCGTTGTCGTGTTTGCTGTTTATCCGTTCGCGGCAAACCTGTTCCGCGAAGCGAATATCCCGAAACGTCTCATTCCAGGAACGATTGCCCTTGGTGCATTTACATTCACGATGGACGCGTTGCCAGGAACACCGCAGATTCAAAACGTCATTCCAACGACGTTCTTCAAAACAGATATCTACGCTGCACCGATCATGGGGACGGTCGGTGGCTTGTTCATCTTAGTCGTCGGGATGTGGTATCTCGAGTCACGCAAGAAAAAAGCCCATCAAGAGGGTGAAGGATACGCTGGATTCGAAGCGACAGCTGCGAGTGCCGCACCACAGATGGAATTGAAAAATGAACCAGAAATGACACTTGAGACGGATCGTCAACCGGTCTATCGTCAAATCCTTGCTTTCGTCCCACTCGTCCTCGTTGCCGTCATGAACAAAGTTTTCACCTTGTCGATTCCGAAATGGTATCCAGAAGGGTTCGACTTTTCAGCGATTGGATTAGAAGCATTCGGAAAGATTGAGACACCAGCTGTTCTTGCGATCTGGTCCGTCCAAATGGCGCTATTGATTGGAATTCTCGCAGCGATGCTGTATGACTTCCCGAAGATCAAGACGAACTTCCAAACGGGTCTAAACGTCAGTATCGGCGGCGCACTCTTAGCCGTCATGAATACCGGTGCTGAGTATGGCTTCGGTGGTGTCATCGCCGCACTTCCGGGATTCAAGTCCGTCTCAAGCGGGATCTCGGAAACATTTACGAATCCGCTCGTCAACGGAGCAGTCACGACGACGACGCTTGCCGGTGTCACTGGTTCAGCATCTGGTGGGATGGGGATTGCGTTAAGTGCGATGTCTGATAAATATACACAGGCAATCACGTCAGGCGGTGTGCCGCCAGAAGTCATGCACCGCGTCATCTCGATGGCGTCCGGTGGGATGGATACGTTACCGCATAACGGTGCCGTCATCACGTTGCTAGCGGTCACAGGACTCACACACCGTCAGTCCTATAAGGATATCTTCATGATTACGATCCTCAAGACAGTAACCGTCTTCTTGATGATCGGATTGTATAGCTTAACTGGTTTGTATTAAAGACTTCAAAGGGGGCATCATCAGATGAAACAGGGGAAAGTATACGCATCATTCGCGGAAGCGACAGCAGACATCTTTGACGGGGCGACGTTAGTCGTAGGGGGCTTCGGACTCTGCGGAATCCCGGAAAAATCCATTACGGCGTTACAAGAGAAGGGCGTCAAAGATTTGACGGTCGTCAGTAACAACTGTGGCGTCGATGACTTCGGACTCGGTTTGCTCTTGCAGACACGGCAAATCAAGAAGATGATTTCGTCGTATGTCGGAGAAAATAAGACGTTTGAACAACAGTACCTCAGTGGCGAGATTGAAGTCGATCTCGTCCCACAAGGTACGCTTGCGGAACGAATTCGTGCTGGTGGTGCTGGCATTCCTGGTTTCTACACACCGACTGGCGTTGGGACACCGATTGCCGAAGGAAAAGAACAAAAAGAGTTCGACGGAAAAACATATCTGCTCGAAGAAGGAATCGTTGGTGATTTTGCGATCGTCAAAGCCTGGAAGGCGGATCGTCTCGGGAATCTCGTCTTCCGAAAGACGTCACGCAACTTTAACCCGATTGTCGCGACAGCCGGAAAAGTAACGATCGTCGAAGTCGAAGAACTGGTTGAAGTCGGCGAACTTGATCCAAACGAAATTCATACACCTGCCGTCTACGTCCAGCGCATCGTCGTCGGGACGGATTATGAAAAACGCATCGAACGCCGAACTGTCCGGGAAGCTTGAGGAGGAGATTGACATGAAAACGACACGAGAGATCATCATTGAACGCGCACTTCAGGAAATTGAAGATGGGATGTACGTCAACCTCGGGATCGGGATTCCGACATTGATTGCCAATGCGATTCCGGACGACATGCATGTCATGTTGCAATCCGAAAATGGTCTGCTTGGGATCGGACCTTATCCACTCGATCATGAGGTTGATGCGGACGAGATCAATGCTGGAAAAGAGACGGTTACGGCACAATCAGGAGCTTCTTACTTCGATAGTGCTGAGTCGTTCGCGATGATTCGCGGCGGGCATATCGATCTCGCAATCCTAGGTGGGATGGAAGTCGATCAGAACGGTGATCTCGCGAACTGGATGATTCCGGGCAAGATGGTCAAAGGAATGGGCGGGGCGATGGATCTCGTCAATGGAGCAAAACGCGTCGTCATCATCATGGAACATGTCAACAAACACGGTGAATCGAAAGTCAAACAGGCGTGTACTTTGCCGTTGACAGGACGCGCTGTCGTCAATCGTCTGATTACGGACCGAGCCGTCTTTGATTTTACACCGGACGGGATGGTCTTGATCGAGACACTGAATGGTCATACGGTCGAGGACATCAAACAAGTCACGGAAGCGCGGTTCACGGTCAGTCCGGAACTCGAACGCGTGACGGTAGGGGAGTGAAGTTGATGGTACAAGGAGATATCGTACTCGTTACAGGTGCAGGGAGTGGAATTGGACTTGAAATCTCGAAGGCGTTCGCAGCAGCTGGCGCAAAAGTCGTCGTGACGGATGTCCGTGCTGAAGCAGCAGAGGAAGCAGCGGCATCAATTCGCACGGCCGGTCATGAAGCAGTCGGGATGACGTTAAACGTCACCGATGAAGCACAGGTCGAAGCGGTCTTGAAGCAAACGGTCGAACAGTTCGGTCGACTCGATGTCTTAATCAACAACGCTGGTCTCCAGCACGTCTCACCGATTGAGGAGTTTCCGACGGAGAAGTTCGAATTGATGATTAAGATCATGTTGACGGCACCGTTCATCGCCATCAAACATGCTTTTCCGATCATGAAGGATCAAGGCTACGGACGCATTCTCAATATGGCATCGATCAACGGTTTGATCGGCTTTGCCGGTAAAGCAGCATATAACTCAGCGAAACATGGGTTGCTCGGTCTAACGAAAGTCGCAGCCCTTGAAGGAGCAGAACACGGGATCACCGTCAACGCGATTTGTCCGGGTTACGTTGATACACCACTCGTTCGTAATCAAATGGAAGACTTAGCGAAAACGCGACACGTCGAGCTTGAGAAGGTACTTGAAGAAGTCATCTATCCGCTCGTTCCGCAAAAACGTCTGCTCGCAGTCGAAGAAATCGCGGATTATGCGTTGTTCCTTGCGAGCCGCAAAGCAAAAGGCATCACGGGACAAGCAAACGTCCTTGATGGTGGATATACGATTCAATAAGGAGATGGAGCAGATGAGTGAAGCAGTCGTCATCGTCAGTGCGACGCGCACGGCAATCGGGAATTTCAATGGAAGTTTGAAGGACGTCAAAGCAACGGAACTCGGAGCGACGGTCATCCGCGCGGCACTCGAGAAAGCTGGTGTCGCAGGAAGTCACGTCGATGAAGTCTTTTTCGGCAACGTCCTCTCAGCAGGACTTGGTCAAAATCCAGCACGGCAGGCGGCACTTGCTGCCGGGTTACCGGAGACGTGTCCGGCGATGACCGTCAACAAAGTCTGCGGATCCGGTCTATCTGCCGTCCATCTCGCGTATCAAGCGATCAAGTCAGGCGAAGCTGACGTCATCGTTGCCGGTGGGATGGAGAACATGAGCCAAGCACCTTACGTCCTCGCGGGTGCACGCTCTGGACTGAAGATGGGAGACCAACCGCTCGTCGATACGATCATCCAGGACGGGCTCGAATGTGCCTTTAACGACTACCATATGGGTATTACGGCAGAGAATTTAGCCGATGTGTATGAACTATCGCGCGAAGCGCAGGATCAGTTCGCAGCGACGAGTCAGCAAAAAGCGCAGACGGCATTAGCGGAAGAACGGTTCGTCTCAGAAATTACACCGGTTCTGATTCCACAACGAAAAGGCGATCCGATTCGTTTTGATCAAGATGAGTTTCCACGCGCCGGAACGTCTGTCGAAAAACTCAGTCGCTTGCGCCCGGCGTTCAAGAAGGACGGAACGGTCACAGCAGGTAATGCGTCAGGCATTAACGACGGTGCTGCCGCACTCGTCATCATGTCAGAGGCGAAGGCAAAAGAACTCGGCGTGACACCACTCGTTGAGATTGTTGCGAATGGAACGTCCGGTGTTGATCCGAGCATCATGGGAATCGGTCCAGTTCAAGCGGTTCAGAAGGCACTCGGTAAAGCGAGACTCTCGCTTGACGATATCGATGTCATTGAAGCGAATGAAGCGTTCGCAGCGCAATCCCTCGCGGTCGATGCAGAGCTTCAGTTCCCGCATGAAAAACTTAACCGGAACGGGGGAGCAATCGCTCTCGGTCATCCAATCGGTGCAAGTGGTGCGCGAATTCTCGTCACGTTGATTCATGAGCTCGAACGGACGGGTGAAACGCATGGTCTTGCGACGTTATGTGTCGGTGGCGGGCAAGGGGTTGCGACGATCGTAAGGTCTGTAAGAGGATGATTGAATTAGGAATAATAAAAAGAAATGAAAACACTCCCTCAATTTGAACTGCCCCATAAAAGTTGGACATAAAAATCCAACTTTTATGGGGTGTTTTTTATGGTCAAATATACAAAGGCGTTTAAAGTCCAAGTCGCTGAGCGTTATCTGACAGGACGAGACGGATACCGAGGTGTAGCGATAGAATTCGGGATAGCACGTGAACTGATCCGCGAGTGGTCGCGTCTCTATGAGCGTTGGGGGGAAACGATCTTCGATCCTTCCTATACAAGCCACTCGCTGGCATTTAAACTGGAGGTATTAAACGACATGGTGACCAACAGGCTGTCCAATATAGAGGCGGCCGTAAAGTACCGAATTTCTTCCCCAGGGACGATCTCGAGATGGCGATCGACGTATGAACGGGAAGGGACCGCAGGTCTGGTCGCCAGACCGAAAGGACGTGCCCCGATGGCGAGACGCAAGAAGAAGGAATTTGAAGAGATGACAGAAGTCGAGAAGCTCAAAGAGCGGATCGAGTATCTCGAGATGGAGAACGCTGCGTTAAAAAAATTGAAAGCCTTGGTTCAAGAAGAGAATGCGCGACGAACCGGATCAAGGCACAAGTAATCGACGAATTGCGGTCAGTCTATCCCGTTCCGGGACTCCTTCGCGTGCTCGGTATGGCACGAAGCGTCTATTACTATTGGCGGACGCGCCTGACGGGCGAGGACAAGTATGCGGAGGTGAAGACAGCTATCCATACTCTCTTCCACGAACACGAGGGACGATGTGGCTATCGTCGCATCCACGCACTTCTCGAACGCCAAGGCTTCCGGCACGATCCGAAGACCGTACGCCGTCTCATGAATGAGCTCGGTCTAAAATGTCTTGTCCGTATGAAGCGATACCGCTCCTATAAAGGACGGGTCGGAAAGGTCGCACCGAATCTTCTCCAACGTGACTTCAAGGCCACCGGCCTGAACCAGAAATGGGTGACTGACGTCACTGAGTTTCACCTGTTCGGGGAGAAACTCTACCTCTCGCCGATGATGGACTTGGGAAATCGTGAGATCATTGCTTATACCCTATCGGACCGCCCTACCTATCAATTCGTTGGTGAAATGTTGGATCAGGCAATCGGGAAGCTCGACGGGAAAGCCCGACCGATTCTGCATTCCGACCAAGGGTGGCATTATCAATATCGAGCGTTCGTCGGTACGCTTCACGAGCACGGTATTACGCAAAGCATGTCCCGTAAGGGCAACTGCCTCGACAACGCAGCCATCGAAAGCTTCTTCGCTGTGCTCAAGTCAGAGCTCCTGTATCTCAAGGAGTTCGATGACATGGACCACTTCAAATGTGAGCTCGAGCGTTACATCGAATACTATAACCATCGTCGTATCAAGAGGCGACTAAAAAACCTGAGCCCGGTGGAATACCGGACTCAGGTCCTCAAGGTCGCCTGACAAATTATTTATTGTCTAACTTTTTTGGTTCAGTTCAATTCAAATAATTTAAGGGAGTGTGTGACATTTAAGCTGTCTTCGTTTGCTGAGAAGACGGCTTTTTCGTTTGCCAACATATATAGAATTACTGTTCACTACTTTTCTTTGAAACTGCGACCCATACTTCACTATAAACCTGTTCAGGGTCGTCACCGTGAATCGTAAAGGAGATGGCAGGCAAGTCAATCAATTCATAACCAGAGGAAGGTAACCATTCAGAATATGATCGAGCCATCGTATCTTGTAAAGTTGCTGGGAAAGGTCCACGATTCGGGAAAATGACCCATGTCGATGCATCGATGTACAACTGTTCAAGTCCTATACCGGAATCAGTTAATTTTTGCGTTGTAGCATATCCTAACATATGAGTAAGTGAACCGGTTTCTTCCTGGAATTGTTCCTCATGATCAAAAGATACATTCAATATATGATTAGGATAAAGATCGGCCATTGCCTTCATTTGTCGTCGTTGATCCGTCGTGATGGATTGGGCAAGCTCAATGATGGATTCATTAACCCCTTCAAATTGAATTGGTACACGTTTAGAGACACCCGTTATAAAAAATGAACTTTTTTCTTCGATTTTAAACTCCATTGAAGTTCCTCCTTTAATTTCTAAATAAAATGTGAAGGGAGGAAAGTTTTTTTGAATCTGATGTTTTATAGCAAATGACGGTAAATAACCTGACCAGTTACGAAAAGCTCTCGAAAAACCTTCTACAGAACGGAAGCCATACTGGAAGGCGACCGTAGTGACAGAAGCACCTTGAATTAAGTCGCGATTCGCTTCTGATAAACGCCTTTGTTTAATATACTCCGTTAGTGTTACCCCGGACATATAAGAAAACATTCTTCGAAAATGATAATCGGATAGTCCTGTCAGTCGAGTAATGTCTTGAGGTGATAGTTCTTCCGTCAAATGTTCATCGATATAACGCATCAATTGATTTAATTGATCGAGCAATATTTATTCCCCTCCTTTCACTATTCACTATACGTGTCGCTGACAAAGGAGACTTGATTCTTTGCATACGAATTAAGTCGATTGGTGAGAGTCATCATTGTGGACAATTTATATTATCTTCTTTTTTAAAAAGAAGTAAAAGCTTCTACTCCGTCAGATGAACTTATGAATCCGGTTTCACGCTTCGACGCACAGACGTAACAAATTATGTAGAAACAAGCTATATCAAACTTTCTGCATAATTTTCAGAATATTCTCCAGATAAACTCCTAGCACGAGCTCTTAAACGTATGGTATTCTTTCGAACGAAGTACTTCATCTGCTTAGGGAGCGGATCAAGTCGATCATCATCAGTGGGGGTTTATTATGTCTAAAACTGTTCCAACATCATTTATCATCGTCATCGGTATGATGCTCTTCGCCTTGTTCTTCGGGGCAGGCAATCTCATCTTTCCACCGATGCTCGGACAGCTCGCAGGGGAGCATGTCTGGGTCGCCAATGCCGGTTTCCTCGTTACCGGTGTCGGTCTACCATTGCTAGCGATTCTCGCTTTCGCGTACTCAGGGGAACGCGATCTACAAGCGATGGCGTCACGTGTCCATCCCGCATTCGGAATCGGGTTCTCGGTCATCTTGTATCTGGCAATCGGACCATTCTTTGCGATTCCTCGTGCCGGAACGGTCTCATATGAGATCGGAATCAAGCCATTCTTCAGTGAGTCAACGAGCCACTGGCCTTTACTCATCTTCACGGTCTTGTTCTACACGGTCGCTTGTCTTTTGTCGTTGAACCCGACGAAGATCGTCGATGTTGTCGGTAAGGTACTGACACCAATCAAGATTACGTTCATCGGTCTCTTGATCGTCGTCGCCGTCCTTCATCCAATCGGAAGTTTTCAGAATCCTTTGAAGACATATCAGTCGAATGCCTTCTTTAACGGTTTCCAAGAAGGATACATGACACTGGATGCACTTGGGGCCTTCGTCTTCGGTATCATCATCATCGCAGCGATCAAGGAAAAAGGCGTCACGTCAAAGCGACAGTTGTTGCTGATTTGTACGAAAGCGTCATTGATTGCCGCAGCCTTACTTGCAATCACGTATACGGCGCTAGCCTTCATGGGTGCGTCGAGTGTCTCGGAGATTGGTCAACTTGCAAACGGAGCGGAGATTTTGTCGGCTGTGTCGGATCATTACTTCGGTGAATACGGTGCAATCTTGCTCGGTCTGATGATCACGGTCGCCTGTATGACGACAAGCGTCGGGTTGATCACGGCCTGTGCATCGTTCTTCTCGACCCTCGTGCCGAAAATCTCATACGTCAAATGGACGATTGGTCTATCGGTCTTCAGCGCACTCGTCGCGAACATCGGTCTGAATCAATTGCTCGCCGTCTCAAAACCAGTCTTGATGACGCTTTATCCACTGGCGATCTGTCTCATCTTCTTGACGTTCTTGCATCCACTCTTTAAAGGCAAACCAGCCGTCTATCAAGGGGCGCTGTGGATGACATTCCTCATCAGCTTGTTTGATGGATTAAAGACAGCAGGGATTAACGTCTCAGCTGTCACGGACGTGTTCGATGTAGTATTACCGTTTGCTTCCGTCAGTCTCGGGTGGGTCGTTCCAGCGATCATCGGCGGGGTGATCGGAGCAGTCGTTGGTAAGAAAACAGCGGAGACACACTCGTCGTCGCGTGTGGCTTAAAAATTAAGTCCCTTCACTCAGATTACACTGGGTGAAGGGACTTTTTTGTTGTGACGGTGGAACGTACTTTAGCAACAGTTGTTGACAAAAACCGGCAGAGTGATGCTATAGTGTTAACGAAAATGATATTCATTATCAATTAGGGAAATTCAAAGTTGATATACGAAAAAAACATCAGGTAGCAAATGTTTTTAGGAGTGAGTTGGAAATGACAGAAGCACTACATACATTTCGAGTGAGGAAACACGCATTACAAACAGGAGGACAATTGGCGTTACGTCCGAGTTTGATCGTCGTCATACAAGGCGCTGGCATTACCTACACGGAAAGAAAACGTCTAGAGGCGGGAGAAGCCTGTTTCGTCAAGAAATCAGGTGAACGATTCATCGTTCAGGAGGGGCATTGTCTTTTGTATCAGTTAGAGGTTGAACTGACGCCATTTCCAATCTTCCGACAACCAACGAATGAACTAGTGGAGTGCTTAGAACGAATGCACAGTTGTCCAGAAACAATAACCGGTTCTCTTAGACAGCATCGCTATCTGTATCAACTGCTGGAGCAATTAAGTGAACGTCGTCATGAGCAGACGTTTGAGGAAGTGACGTCCCAGTGGTTAGAAGAACTCGGGAAATCAAGAACAGTCAGTGACTTGGCAAATGAGTTGAACATGTCACTGCCGACGTTTTCTCGTCAATTCAAAAAGCACTACGATCAATCACCAAAGGAACTGATTCATCAATTGCGGATGCAACGGGCGAAGGAGTGGATGATTGCACATCCAGATTGGACGATTGCTGAGATCGCAGAACGTGTATCAATCAATGATGAATTTTATTTCAGTCGTCTCTTTAAAAAACGTGAGGGACTATCACCAAGTCAGTACCGGAAACGGTTGATTCCACGGGTCGGAATCTGGAGTCAGGCGTTGTTGCAAGATCACTTATTGGCACTTGGCATTCAACCGGTCATCGCACCGTCTTTTCCGACACAATATCGTGCGAACGGGGTTCCAGACTTTTTAAGTGAAATCGAAGGTACACGACTATACGACGCGTCAGCAACGATTTTACCGGAATGGTTCGAGACATCAAATCTCGATCTCGTTTTACGGACACCGATACGAGGTGAATCACCATCTATGTTGACGTCTTGTCCGGTCATCGATATTCCGAAACAAACTTGTTGGAAGGATTACTTGTATGCTGTTGCTACGGCAACCGATATGCTTGAGCGAGCGACTGATATCATCAACGAAGTCGAGACGCTTGAAACAATTGTGAAGCAACAGTTCGAATTCAATCGGAATGTGACATGGGCCGTCATTTGGATCAGAGACTCAGAAATCAGACTTTACGGACGAACAGGGCATACGATGTTGGATTTTCTGTTCAATGAAATCGGTCTACGAGCAGTGGAAGGACTTCCGCATACCGTCTACATGACGATCGGTCTAGAAACATTACAGCAGTTGGATCCGGATGGTCTGTTCATACTGTGGAGTCAACCTGCAGATGTGGAACGAATTCGAGGAACGAAGGCGTGGCAAACGCTTCGTGCCGTTAGGACGGGGCGTATATTTTACCCAGACAGTGTCGATTGGGATCCGTGGGGACCACTTGGGAGAATGCATATGTTACGTCAATTGCATACGAATATCAGTGATAGGAACTGTTTTGTTTGTCCATGAAGAATGAAAAGAAAATCCATGTCACTCACCATTGATAATGATTATCATTACAGGTGGAGTTCACAATGAGGCAGAGAAGGCTGATAAATGAACCTAAAAAGTCGTCGCCTTGTCGTACGAATGTTAGGGAGGATCGTTTGTTTGATTGGTGTTAAATCTCACGACGATACGTGACTTCTGGCATTTGATTGATTGTGAAAACGGATTGAAGGAACTTGAAAACGTTTTACTTAACATAAGTGCGTATACGTACCATCAAAAACGGGGAAACCCGTTTTTCTATTGTTATGGAATGAGAATGATTTTCAATAAGAGGAGGAGTAGAGCGTGCGAACATGCGAAGAACAAATCGAGCGATTAGCGACCGAGGTGACGCTTCAATCGTTCATGAACAGCTACATCAGAGAAGTGAACCCGGGCGAATGGGTCAACGAGAGACCGTTTGATGCATCCGAAATATCCTCTTTTTATTGGATGAAACCGTATCTCATCGAAATCAAACGTCGTTCCATCATCGGACGCCACGAGATTGGAATAATCCGTGAAGAGACAAAAAGCGGATGGCGGGAAGTGTCAGCCATGTCCTGTATCATCACCTTTTGCATCAGGCTTCAACAAAAAGATCCGGATCAGACGGACTTACTCTTTCGTGTTCTTGACAGTCACCGGACAATCCAATTGATTTTGGAGGAACAACTGAATGCACAAGAGCAAGAGACGTTCATCGATTATGAACAACGCTTGTGGTGTGGTCATTGGTTCCATCCGAC
Source organism: Exiguobacterium sp. ZWU0009 (assembly GCF_000798935.2). Lineage (NCBI taxonomy): Bacteria > Bacillati > Bacillota > Bacilli > Caryophanales > Exiguobacterium > Exiguobacterium sp. ZWU0009. Next base: position 1,244,263 of record NZ_CP018057.1, read on the forward strand.
CCCGAAAAGTAGAGTCGGTATGACCGACTGGCAACAAAAAGCGTATGCGCCTGAATTCCGTCAGCCGTTTCAACTTCACTATTTTACGGTACATGAGACATTGCTCGAGGAGCGTTCAGGTAGCTACGAGACGATTAGTCAGCTGATGGAGAACCAACTGGCTAACTCAATTCAGGCGACAGCACAAGAGCGAATCGTTCCGATTCATCCGCTTCAAGCCGAGTATCTGTTGCGTCAGCCGACAGTCGAGCTGTGGATCGAGCAAGGTATTCTCCGTTATCATGGTGCAACTGGACCACTCTATAACGCAACTTCGTCGCTCCGGACCGTCGAAGCACTCGACCGAAGTCATATGTTGAAGTTATCCATACCTGTCCAAGTGACGAACTCAAGACGCGTCAATAAGCGGCATGAATTAGAGGCTGGTTATTTGATGTATCGCTTGTTTCGTCATCTGTCTCTGCCTGATACGTTTGACCTCATTCACGATCCTGCATATTTAGCGATACGGACTAAACAAGAGACCGGATTCGAAGTCATTTTGCGAGAGCCAGCACCCCACGCGGTAAATGTTGCAGCACTCGTCCAACCAGCATTGCCGGATTCAGAATCACTCCTGTTGCGGCTCATCCGGCAGTCAGGATCCATTGAAACGGAGCATGTCACTCGGTGGTGGAAACAGTACTTGGAGTTGACGTTAGGAGCGATCGTTACACTATATGAGGAACAAGGAATCGGGCTCGAGGCACATCAACAAAATAGTCTCATTACATTTGAAAAAGGATGGCCAGTTCGATATCACGTCCGGGATAATCAAGGCTATTACTTAGCAGACACGAATCGAGATTCCTTCATCCTGCTAGAACCGGAGTTGAAGCATACGACGTTGTTCTACTCAGAAGAAGTCATTGCTGAGCGTTTGACGTACTACATGATTTGGAACCATCTAGCGAGTGTCATCGACCGATTGGCAGCAGACACATTATTGAACGAAGAAGTTGCTATCGCGTTACTGCGTGAATGGTGTCAGGTACGAGTTGAAAATCTAGAAGGGAGAGGCAGAGCTTGGCTTTTGATGTTGTTAGAATCGTCGACACTTCCATACAAGGCGAATTTACTAACACGCCTTCAAGGACTCGATGAACTCGAAGTCGAGGGGGAACGGGTTTGTTTCGTCGACTTGGATAATCCGTTACGGGAGGGAAACTATGCTTTACGACAGCAAAACACGCATCTGCAAACAACTTCTTGAGAGTCTGTTATTTGAGCGGATTCTTCCTTTTACTGAAACGATTGTCGGAACAAAGCATTGTTTTACATTCCACTTAAAAGATAGTGAAGTGACAGTCGAAGGCAAACGTGGTCCGTTCGACCGAATACGGCTCGACATCAAGACGTTACGCTCATCGAAGTCATCCGGCGTCAATGACTGGTTTGAGTATCTTTTGACGCAATTGCCGATCTCGGACGACTTTCAGGAAGAGTTGCGACGTACACATGATTTCGATGACTTGTCGCAGCGACATCGTCTACGAATCCACCGAGCAGGCTTCGGTTATGAAGAGTTGGAGCAGACCATCATCGAAGGGCATCCCTACCATCCTTGCTTCAAATCAAGAATTGGCTTTTCGCGTGCCGATCACGAGGCATATGGACCTGAAGCGGGCAATCGCTTCCAGTTGCATTGGGTCGCCTTGCCGCCTACGCTCGTTCAAGGAAATGGGATCATGCCGATTCGACGAATACTTGGACAGCATAAACTTCACGGTTTTTTGGAAAAGCTAGAGAGCTTGAATCGAATCGATTATCAGATTCTTCCTGTCCACCCATGGCAATGGTCACGTATCAAGCAGGAGGTGGCGCAAGTCGGAGGTATCGACTTAGGAGAAGGCGGGGTATTCGTGCAAGCGACGCAGTCGATTCGAACCGTTTTTTGTCCAGGTCACCCCGAACTACCGCATATCAAATTGCCACTCGACTTGAAGCAAACGTCAGCCGTTCGGACTTTTGCCGTGCCGAATGTCGTGGCAGCTCCTGCAGTATCGGATTGGTTGAAAAAACAGGCGAGTGAATTGCCGGTGACGCTGTTATCTGAATTTGCTTCATGCGTCGGCTCGAGCGGTCCACTTGCGGGTCGGGTCGGCTGTGTCTTTCGAGAAAACGTCTTGACGTATGCTCAACCGGGCGAGCAAGTCATGCCTTTGACGGCACTTGCTCAAATCGAGGTCGACGGAAGACATTTTCTAGGACCGTGGTTGGAACGATATGGTCATGAACGGTGGCTTCGTCGATTCTTCGTTGTCTATCTCGAACCGATCATCCGACTCGTCACTGAGAAAGGAATCGGTGTGGAAGCTCACGCCCAGAATACGTTACTTGTCTTACGGGACGGATGGCCGGAACGGATCATTCTCCGCGATTTTCATGATAGCGTCGAGTTCGTCACCGAGTTACTCGACGATCCATCGGATGTACCCGATTTTAAGAGGCTACATCCTGATTTTGATGCACCGCTCAACACGTATTACGAAATGTCACACCCGCTTGCCTTACGCGAACTGCTGTACGATACATTATTCGTCTATCATTTGACGGAACTAGCGTATCAACTTGAACAGACGGAGAACTTGAGTGAAGCGACGTTCTTTGATTGGATGCATCAGACGATCGAAGGATTGCCGATTGATCGAGACCGACTAGAACGAATCGGATGGTACGAACAAAGAGTAACAGCAGAAGCCTTACTGGCACCACGGTTTGGTTTGACGAATCAAATCGATGTAAAGAATTCACTCGTTCAACGAGGAGAGGAAGACGATCATGCTATGGATTGAGAAAGAATGGGTGACAGAAGAAGAATTGACGACACATGAACTGGTGAAGCAATCGTTCATAACGGAAGGGAAGACCGTAGCCATCTGTACGTCAGATACAAAAGCGTGGTTAGCCCTTTGTCTTGCGATGCGCCGAATGAATGGAACGATCCTGCCCATTCATCCGGATACGCCAGTTTCCGGTGCTGAGCGTCTAGCGACACAAGCCGGATGTGGTTATTTGATTTATCAAGAGACCATCGTTTCGCTTCCGGAAGCAGAAAAACGTGCGGGTGGATTGATTCAATTCAGTTCCGGTACAACGGGGCTACCAAAAATCATTCACCGGACATGGGAGTCGATCGAGACGGAACTGAATGCTTATACGAACAGTTTTCCGCTGACGACGAAAGCGACGATCGTTGCTTGTCCGACGACGCACTCATTCGGATTACTGTGTGGAGTGTTCGCGACTTTAAGACGTGGAGCAACACCAGTCATCCTACAAGACTTCTCACCGCGTCATGTGCTAGCAATCCATCGTTTGCATCCGGACGCGATCATCTATACGGCACCGGGACTGGCGTATGCGATGAGTTTGTTCCCGCAAACAGTTCACGCAGTGATGATTTCCGGGATGACATTACCAGAAAAGTGGTTCCGTTCGATTGAACGGAAGACACATCATTTGCTTCAACAATATGGCTGTTCAGAAATCGGCTGTATCGCACTTCATCCGAATCCGTCGAGTCCGCAAGCGATCGGCTTTCCACTAGAGCATCTTGAGATTGAAACGGGCACGAAGGGAAAACCAGCAGAATTAGTCGTTTCGCAACAAGGCGTACGGATCGGTACGAAGGATTTGATGTACTTTGAAGACGGGCTGCACTTTCTTAGCCGGCTCGATGAGATGATCAATGTGTCTGGCTTATCCGTCTATCCAGGGGAAGTCGAAGATGTCTTGTATCAGCTTCCGACCGTCGAGACTGTCGTCGTCTTTAAACGAATGGATGCGTTTCAAGGAGAGCGCGTCTGCGCTCAACTCGTGACGACAGCATCAGAGGAAGAACTGAAACAACATTGTATGAAGCATCTCGCACCACATCAACGACCGACGGAGTGGCAAATCGTTGAGCAAATCGAGCTGTCTGCGAATGGGAAAGTGAGTAGAAAACGATTGGGGGAACAAACATGTCCCGTTTAACGATTGCGCAATTCGAAGATATACTGACCGAACAGCTCGAATGGTCATCATCTGTCGCTGTCTCGACAACAGACTCTCTACGAGATGATCTAGGACTCGATTCGATGCGCTTGATTCATCTGTTGCTTCACCTTGAATTGGAACACGGGTTAGTGATTCCCGATGAGCACATGTCAGCCCTGCCCAAAATGCGAGTAGAAGAGTTGATGTCTGTTTTACAGGAGGTCGCACATGATTAAAGTACACTGTCTCGTCAGTTGCGTCTGCGAGACGATCAAACGATCGGACGCGGACCATCGTCCCTATTACTTTGGCGTGTGGGACTCTTCGTTCTCCTTGTCAGCCGATTATGTCCTCTCACATCATGATGAGAAGATCGATCATCAGGAGATGCTTGTTTGGTATGAACAGCTTTATGGCATACCTGTCGAAGAATGGTATGATCACGAGCAATCAAAGGAACTGAATATCGCACATCTTATTAAACGAGTCGAACAGAAAAACGAGGACGAGTCAGTGATTGTCATGTTGGATTTAGCTAGTCTACCTGAGCGCGAAAATAAATTTCACCATGATGTGTTTCCCCACTACGTCATGTTAGAGGCGACAGAAAATCCGGAAGTATGGCACATGCTTGATCCTGATTTCCGATATGAAGGTGATGTTGCACGCGAGCGTATTCTGGAAGCGGTACGTCATCCTGCTGTCGCTGGTGGGTTCGCGTTTCAGAGTACGGATGTTCGAATACCGGACGCGACGACGGTAAGTGCCTATTTCATGAGTTGTCTAAACGTACATCATCCATTGACCGAGGCAGTCAGACGTGTTGTGCATCACTATCGTAAACAACCTGAGGGATTACCGAATGCCTTAAAGCAGTTACCTGTCATTGCCATTCGAAAATACGCCTATGAGCATGCATTTGCTTATTTATATGAAACGATTGGACGCGACTTGCAGACATCTGATTTTGAAGAATGGACGGATGAGGTTGAAACATTAGTCAATCAATACTCTGTCATCCAGCATCGGGCTGTTAAATATGCTGTAACGCGTCAACCGGAAGTGTACTTGGAAATCGAACGATTGATCGAAGAACAATGGGCACGGGAGAGTGCAATTAAACGGCAACTCGTCGACACGTTCCATGCGTATCAACGACAGGAGGGGATTGAACATGAAACTCGCACTTTGCACGATCAGCTATCGGCATCATCTGCGTTCATTTAATGATTTGATCGATTTTGCTTCAGAAGAACGCTTTGACGCCATTGATATCTGGGGCGTTCATGCTGAACATTTAAGGATGGAAGAAGTCGATCGGCTGAACTCGTCCCATCTGAACGTCAGTATGTTGAGTCATTATTTAAATTTAAACGCATCGATGTCAGAACTACTTGCGGAGACAAAACGACTCTCGCGATTAGCGACACGAATCGGAACGGAGCGTATCCGCATCTTTGCTGGTAATGAGGCGAGCCATACCTTATCCGATGCAAAATGGGATCAACTCGTTTATCGATTGAAGGGGATTTGTCGTGTCCTTGATCCTGCAGGACAGCGATTATTACTTGAATTTCATCCGAACACTGCAACGGATACGGTTGCGGCAACGATACGTTTATTACAAGCGATCAATCACCCGGCATGTCGGATCAACTTTGACGTCTTACACGTCATCGAATCAAAGGCAGATCCCGTCGAAGCATACTTCAGACTTGCAGCGTATGTGGATCACCTACACTTAAAAACAGTGGCGAATGCTGAACAGTTTTCAGTTTTTGAACCAGCAAATGTCTATGCGGCAAGCGGATCGCGGGAAGGGATGGTTCCATTGTTCGAAGGGATCGTCGATTATCACCGGTTCTTTGAAGACGTTTCAGGTCATCTCGATCACTTGACGGCTAGCCTCGAATGGTTCGGTCCTGATCCGGACGAGCGATTAAGAAGTGATCGGAGTCTCATCACACAAGCTCTTGAAAGAGTACCCGTTTTGTCAAAATGATTCGAATCGATGGGGTTTAAACGTTAGTAGAAAAGGAAATTCCTCTACTGTATGTCATTGACTATCGTGTCCCTTACAGAAAGGATGTTGAAACATGTCAGAACGTGTCTTCATTAGTCCCTCAAAGTATGTCCAAGGAAAGGATGTCATTGACCGGCTCGGTACATATGTGAGCCCGTTCGGTGAAAAAGCGCTCGTCATCGCGGATGATGTCGTCTGGAAAATCGTCAAGGAACGCGTTGAACAATCGTTGTCTAGTGAAAACGTCGGCATCGAGAAAGCCGATTTCAGTGGCGAAGCCTCACGGCATGAAGTAAAACGAATCGCGGAGCAAGCAAAAGCGGCAGATGTTCGGTTCGTCATGGGTGTCGGTGGCGGGAAAACGCTCGATACGGCAAAAGCGGTCTCAGATGAGCTGAACGTGTCCGTCGTCATCGTTCCGACGCTTGCTTCGACCGATGCCCCGACGAGTGCTTTGTCCGTCATCTATTCCGACGAAGGGATTTTCGAAAGTTATCGCTTCTATAAGAAGAATCCTGATCTCGTTCTCGTCGATACGAAACTGATTGCGCAAGCGCCGGCGCGTTTCTTTGCGTCCGGAATCGCCGATGCGCTCGCGACTTGGGTCGAGGTTCGGAGTGTCGTCGCTTTTGGTGGACAGACGATGGCAGGCGGGCGACCGACAATTGCGGCACAAGCGATTGCCAAACGGTGTGAGGAAGTCTTGTTCGAGCATGGACGACTGGCGTATGAATCCGTCCAGGCGCAAGTCGTCACACCAGCACTCGAAGCCGTCGTTGAGGCGAATACGCTCTTAAGTGGACTCGGTTTCGAGAGTGGTGGATTAGCTGCAGCCCATGCCATCCATAACGGTTTTACGGCGCTTGACGGTGAGATTCACCACTTGACGCACGGGGAGAAGGTCGCCTTTGGTACACTCGTCCAGTTGGCGCTCGAAGAACATCCACAAGAAGAGATTGAACGCTACATCGCGCTCTACACGGATCTTGGTCTACCGGTGACGCTCGAGGACGTCAAGCTAAAGGATGCGTCGCGTGAAGATATCGTCAAGGTCGGCGAGGCAGCGACCGCTGAAGGTGAGACGATCCACAGCGGTTTCAACGTCACGGCGGACGAAGTCGCGGATGCGATCATCGCAGCCGATCGCTATTCAAAAGCGTATCTAGCGAAACATGCTTCTTCCTGATTGATGCGTTCAAATCCGCTTCCTCTACCGAGAGGAAGCGGATTTTTTATGAGTCTATATCGATTTGCCCTTGAATTCTTCTTAAAAACACGCTATCTTTATAAAACGTAATGATTACGATTTAATTCAGGTAATGGAGTTTTTGTGATGACGGATCGATATGAATGGGTGATTGTTGGCGGAGGAATTCATGGGATGACGGTATTTAATGCCTTAAGTGAAAAAGGAATAGACCGAAAGATGATTCGAATCATCGACCGTCATGAGCAGCCACTTATGAACTGGCGTAAACAGACCGAACGGATTGGCATGCCTTACTTACGTTCGACACGTGTTCACCACACTTCGACGAATCCGACGAGTCTCAGACATCATGCTGAAGAACAAGATTACACACATCAAGCCTTCAAGGATACATACGGGCGACCATCCTTGGAACTATTTAACGACCATGCCCTTCAATTGGCGCAACGAAATGAAGTGGAGGCGAGCTGGGTACAAGGAGAAGTCACACGACTAAGACGAGAAAGTGGAACGTGGATCGTCTCGACAGGTGAAAGAGATTTATTGGCAAACCGTGTCGTTCTCGCTCTCGGGCAATCGGAGCATCACGTCATGCCAGAGTGGGCGAAATCGGCGCGTCATCTGTTCTTATCAAAACAAGACACACCACCGGTCGTCATCATCGGAGGTGGGATCAGTGCGCTGCATCATACGATTCAATGTGCTGAGCGCTATCCCGGGCAGGTGATCCTCCTTTCACGACGTCCGCTCGAAAAAAGTGCGTTCGATGCGGATCGGAAGTTCATGGGACCAAAAGGACTTACACCATTCAAGTCCTTGTCGGCTAGCGAAAAACGAGCGTTGATCGTACAGGAGCGTCGCCCCGGAACGGCAACACAGGACTTGATTCAACGTGTCCGACATTTGATTCGGGAAGGGATCATCAATCATGTGATCGGTGAAGTTGAGCAGGAAGTCGGAAGCGGAGTAAAGCTGACGGATGACCGCATCATCACCGCTGAATCGATTATTTGCGCAACGGGTATCCGTCCGATGGTCGTCGAAGGATCATGGCTTGAAGCCGTACAGCAAGAGTTGAAGCTACCCTTATCGCCTTGCCGGACACCGTTACTGGATGAAACGACTTTTGAATGGGGAGAGAACTTATTCGCAACTGGCAGTCTCGCTGACTTGACAGTCGGACCATTCGCTCGATCGATTTACGGGGGACAAGCCGCAGCACGTGCGATTGTCTCAACGATTCAAGTGAAGCAGAATACGCTTGTTTCCGTTTAAAAGAATAGGGAAAGCCCCGACCACATGACTTATCAATGACGTCATGCGGTCGGGGCTTTTTTTAGAGATAATCAAGTGGATTGACGCTGCTGCCAGCTGATGTTGCGCTGTAGACGTACGATCCCTTATGAAGTTCAAAATGTAAATGTGTTCCGAAGGCGTTACCTGTCTCACCGACTGTACCAACTTTTTGACCTTGCGCGACGGTTTGACCGACCGAGACGGAGCGACTATTCATATGTGCATACAGACTGATGAACGGCGATCCGTTGACAGTGTGTGAGACCATGACGTAGTTGCCGTATGCGCCTTTATACTGCGAAGTGATGACCTTACCGCTTGCTGTTGCATAGACTGGAGTGCCTTTCGCTGTGCCATAATCGATGCCGTTATGGAACGTATAGCCGTAAGCGCCGCTTGCCTTACCGTAACCTTGCGTGATTGGACCACTCGTTGGTGTCGCGAAGTTTTTTGACGTAGAGGCTTTTGATGCGCCACTGCTGTTTGTCAGTGTCAAGACAGCATATTTCGAGACGTAGTCAGCGTGAACGAATCGTTTGTCGCCACCGTATAGGAACTTGATCCAGTCACCTGTCCGACCGAGGTAGCGGAATGTTTCGCCTTTATCGACACTTCCGACGACTGCACTGCTCGTCGAGTTGCTGCTACGAACGCGAAGATTGTCGACGTTGATTTTAATCTTATAGATACGTGTTACAGAATATTTCTTAACATATGTAGAAGAGACGTAGACTTTTTTCGAACCGTAGAGGATTTTTGTCCAGTTCCCTGTCCGACCGAGATACTTGTATGTGTCACCTTTTTCAAAACTCGTGACCGTACCGTAAGACGTTGAAGGACCAGTTCGAGCACGTAAGCCGTCTTCCATGACCTTTACCTTATAGAACGTCGTTGCTGCATCCGCACGTGGGATGGCAAACGAAGCAACACTCGCCACAGCGATCGCTGTCGCAGAGACACCTTTCCAAAAACCATGCATGATTCATTCCTCCTGAGTATGTAATCTGTGTGACCAAACCGTTATGTAAATTTCATAGATGAGTATAACATTTACGAAAATGTTTAATTGTTACATTCACATTTCGATATTATTTCAATAAATTATATTAAACAGACTTAATTTTATCTATTTACCAATTGTCGACAAATTCATTTGACAAGATTGGATGGAATTGGATAAGATGAAATGCCATATGAATAACAAAAAAGGTACCCCGAATGAGGTACCTTGAAATGCTTATAAGAAAGCGAGTGGGTTGACACTGCTTGCTGCAGAAGAACCGCTGTAGACGTAGTTTCCGCGGTGGATCTCGAAGTGTAAGTGAGACCCAAACGAGTTACCTGTACTACCGACAGCTCCGATGTTAGCGCCTTTCGGGATCGATTGACCGACGAAGACGGAACGTTTACTAAGGTGAGCATACACTGTTGTGTACGAAATACCGTTCACTTTATGTTCGACCATGACATGGTTTCCATATGCTCCCTGATATGACGACTTGATGACTTTTCCGGCAGCGGCTGCTTTAACTGGTGTTCCAGTAGGTGCTCCGAAGTCGATACCGTTATGGAACGTGTAACCGTATTTGCCGCTAGCGTTTCCGTAACCTTGCGTGATCGGTCCGCTTGTCGGACGCATGAAACCAGTCGACGAAGAGAAAGATGCTTTTTTCGCTGATTTACTAGAAGCGCTGTACTTCTTGACGTAACCTGAATAGACGAAGCGTTTTTCGCCTTTATGCATGATCTTCGTCCAGTTCCCTGTCCGACCGAGATATTTGAATGTTTGACCCGCATTGACGCCGTCGACGATGCGGTGTTTTAACGATGGACCAGTCCGGACACGTAGTCCGTCTGCTTTGATCTTAACTTTATACGATGAGCCTGAAGAGGCTTCAACCTTACCTGTACCCGTAGCTGCAAAACCTGAAACAACGAGGGCGCTCATTGCTAACGTCGTGATTGTTCGTTTCATGAATGTTCCTCCTAAGTTGAATATCTAGTGTTGTCGTCGGAATGACATCTATAGAAGTGGATGCGTTTAGTGTGTGTTGAAGTGAGTAATGCGGTCATTTGACTAACGAGAGTATAGCATTCAAACATCAGACGGTTGTGTTTCAATTTGATTGCTTAAATATATTCTAATAACAATTGTTGTAATATTGAATACATATTCAATCTCAAAATCCTTTAAAATCAAGATGAATCCGTGTTACAACGAGATGAATTTGATGACAAAATGCAATCGTGGGAAATGATGAGAAAGTATGGGAGTCTAATAAGAAGAGAGTAGGTAATGGGATGGATTTGACGTTTACAGTAAATCAAAAAAAGCTTAACATTCGCGCAGTGGCGCTGTTGATTCAAGATGGACATCTTTTGATTCATCGTCAAGGAGAAGATAATTTTTGGTCATTACCGGGAGGGCGCGTCCAGTTCGGTGAAAGTGGTGCCAAAGCGATTGAACGTGAATTAGTAGAAGAACTCGGTCAGTCGATTGAGCCACCGGTCTTCCGTTTCCTGCATGAAAATTTCTTTGAGTACGCCGATCACCAGTTTCATGAACTAGGAATGTTTTATGATGTCGTTTGCAGAAAACCGCTGCCTTTATTAACAGAGGATTTTTACGGTCCAGAAGGTGAAGGATTGACGTATCGCTTCGTTCCGTTCGATAAACTGGATCAGTATACGTTGTATCCAAGCGAATTATCAAAAATGATTCAAACAAATGTGTTTCCGACACTACTGACGAATGACATCTGACTTTTCCAGAAAAACGTTTATAGATGTATCGCAAGGGAATGGTTAATCATGTAGTTCATTCAACAGTGATAAGGGAGCTGATCGTTCATGAGAGAAGAACAGTTCGAAGCGATGCATCAAGAAGCACGAGGACAGACACAGGAACAACAACCCGGTGTCGAGTACGCCATGAAACCAGAACCAATCTACGATGATCCGGATTATGTTGGTTCAGGAAAACTGACAGGGAAGGTCGCGCTGATCACAGGCGGGGACAGTGGAATCGGTCGTGCCGTCGCTGTCGCTTATGCGAAAGAAGGGGCAAACGTCGCGATTGTGTACTTAAATGAGGGGAAAGACGCTGAAAAGACGAAATCGTTGATTGAAGGCTACGGGGTCAAAGCCTTAAAAATCGCAAAAGATGTCAGTCAGCCAGAAAATGCACAAGCGATCATCGATACGGTCATTGCAGAGTTCGGTCAATTGAACATTCTCGTCAATAATGCCGGCAAGCAATTCCCGCAAGATGATTTCCTATCAATCACACCAGATCAATTGAAGGAAACGTTCGAGACGAATGTTTTTTCGATGTTCTATTTAATTCAAGCAGCGATTCCGCATCTGCATAAAGAAGATACGATCATCAATACCTCATCGGTAACAGCCTATCGTGGAGCACCGACGTTGATTGATTACTCAGCAACGAAAGGAGCAATCACGACATTGACACGCTCACTCGCCTCGAGCTTGATCGAGAAGGGAATCCGCGTTAATGCCGTTGCACCGGGTCCGATTTGGACACCTCTCATTCCAGCGACATTCTCAAAAGAAAAAGTCGAGTCGCATGGTGAAGATACGTTAATGAAACGCAGAGGACAACCGTCAGAAAATGCACCAGCTTATGTCTATTTGGCTTCTCGCGATTCAAGTTACATCACAGGTCAGACGATTCATATCAACGGCGGCGATTACATCACGTCTTAAGGGGGAGAACAAGATGAAGAAAAATCCGAATGAAGTGCCTGAACGCGAACCGGATCATCAACCGGACGAAGTCCCGCAGACACCACCGAGCGAGGTGCCGGATACGCCACAGGAAGACCCTGTTCGTCAGCCGGAACCGGATACGTTCCCAGAACCGACTGAAATTCCCGAAACACCGCAAGAGGATCCGAATCCATACTAAGGAGTGAAATAACCACCATCCAAAAATCGGATGGTGGTTTTTCATGGCGAAAGAAAAAAACCGTCTTGACAGTCAAACTGTATGGTGAGTATGATACAGAAGAGAAGTGTATTATTGTTTTAATACATTAAACAGGAAAGGGAGGTCTACCGATGCAGTTCGATCAAAGAAGCCCGGTGTACCTGCAGGTCGTGCGTTGGTTCAAACAACGAATCGCGACTGAGGAATTGCAAAGCGGGCAAGAAATCCCGTCCCGTCGCGAAATCGCCGCACAGCTCGGAATCAATCCGAATACCGCACAAAAAGCATATAAAGAGATGGAGGAGCAGCAATTGATTACGACAGAACGGAATGTCCCGAGTAAGATTACACGTGATCCACAAGTCGTCCAAAAAGTACGGGCCGAGATGCTTGAAGAAGCCGTCTCTGAATTCATCGATGCCGTCAAGGCAATTCAAATTCCACTCGATGAGGTCGTCTCGAAGGTCGAGACCGTCTATCAGGAAACGGAACGGAGGAAGATCGATGCTTGAAGTCCATGGCTTACAAAAGAAGTACGGAAAAAAACCAGTCCTTCAAGGTGTCTCATTCTCGGTTCCGATGGATCAACTGACGTGTCTGATCGGTTTGAATGGTGAAGGGAAATCGACGATCCTGAAGGCAATCGCAGGTCTTGTCCCGGTTAACGCGGGAACAGTTCTCATCGATGGCGAGATCAACCGAAATAAGATTGCCTTTGTTCCGGATATCCAGACGATGCCCGGCTACATGACGGTCGGTGATGCGCTGACGTACATGGCGGATTATTATTCCGACTGGAACCCGGCGACAGCGGATGAGCTAATGCGGATCTTCCAGCTACTCTCGACAGATAAGATCACGGACTTATCAAAAGGGAACCAAGCGAAGGTCAGCTTGATCCTCGGTTTCGCTCTCGATCGTCCGTACTTATTACTCGACGAACCATTCGCTGGGATCGATCTGTTTACGAAGGAACAGATTGCAGGATTATTCTCGAGTCACTTCATGGAAGGACGCGGCATCCTGATGACGACACACGAAATTCAGGAAATCGAGCACTTGATCGATCGAGTCGTCTTCTTACAGGACGGTCGAATCATCGATGAACATGAGACGGAAGAGATGCGAGAACTGTACGGGAAGTCGGTTCAGGACCGGATGCGGGAGGTCTATTTGCGATGAAACAATACATACAATTGACGAATGAAGAGATCAAACGGAGTTTTAAGCTTTATATAATCGCCGTGCTTGTGATGGCAGCGATTGAGCTGGTATCGGTCGTTGTAAACGTCAAACTACATGAGCGCAGAATCGAAGATTACTTGAAGGCGAATACTGCTACTTTGTATGACGCATTCAATGACATTGGAAAAATTTCGTTCATTGATACAACCTCCTTTTTCAGTTACATGACATTGATTGGTATGGCGTTAGTCGTTATTTATACAATTCAGATTTGGTACCGGGATTGGGTTGGTGAAACGAAATATATCTATCGTTTATTGATGCTTCCAGGAAATCGAGCAAGCATTTTCTTCTCGAAGTGGACGACATTACTTTTGATCATCACGAGTTTTCTCGGTATCCAGTGGTGTTTGATCCAATTCGGAAATCTATTATTTAATTGGTCTGTCCGAGTTGACTATCTGGATAAAGACAGTCATCGTACACTAGGAAGTACGTTAGGCGAACTCTTTTCGTTGAATTTGACGAATTTATTTGTAATTCTTTCAATATCGATGTTTATCGTGAGTTTTATATTCCTTCTTGTTTTAATCGAACGTTCTTACCGTAAATGGACTGGTCTTCTGAGAATGGGAGTCGAGATTTTCATCGTGGTTATTTTTACTGTGACAGGTCTTTATTTCTTAGAGCAAACTAAATTATTGTTGAACTCAGAAAAGACGCTTGTATTGATTGGGTTGTTCGTCCTCTATTTTGCTTATGTGATTTGGAGAAGTCTACGTTTATTAAAATGGAAAATTACGGTTTAAGGAGGACACTATGCGTTCGATAAAATATGTTTTACTTTTAGGCGTCATCTCTATCGTGTCTTTAGGAATTTATGTGGGACAAGTACTTTCGTTCGATAAGACGAAATTCGTCGTTGAAACAAAAAAAGGTGATCCAAACGAAGAAGTCGTCCGAAACATGCAACTTAGTCTTAGTGAGTGGGGACAAAATCCGAATGAATATAGTATTTCGATGAATGGGGATATGACGAAGGATAGTCAAACAATACTTTCGTTACTTTTTTATAATGAATCTAATTGGACCGATGCTCCACGATCGTTCCAACAATTTGCTTGGAAGAATGATACACATGTGTTTACAAAAGATTCGATTACATATGGAATCAATAGATTAAGCGAAAATAAACTTGAACTTCAGTATTGGAATGCGCAGACTAAGAAATTGACGAGCACAACGATTAAGCTGCCTGAAGATCAAATGAATAAACAGTTACGTTTTTCTCCGTTTCAACGAACAAAGGACAAGTTACTCATTGATGCGACCCCTCTTAATAGACAGATTGAAAGAGAATATATCTACCAAATCGATTTAAAAAAGAAAACGATAACTAAAATCAAATTACCTGACCGTTTAGGAAAAGGTGATACGATTCGATCGTTATACAATGGAAAAATGATTGTCGATCAATTAAAAGAATTGGAATATCCTGATGATTTTTTGTCTGAAACCGTCGTAAAGGATGGTCAACAAACAAAAGTATTAAAAGAATTCGATCAAGTCAACGAATCAAATGTCATAAATGATGGTAAATATTATCTAGGACTTCTTGAAATCTCTCTGAAACCATCGAGTAAGAAAAAGTTAAGATGGTTAATCTATGATGTTGAGTCAGAGCGACTAATTACCAAAACGATTAACCTCGAATCTCCTACATTAGAAGAAGATTTTTCCCATACGAGCTTTACTGTAGATCACGACCATATCTATTTCGCTTATCGAACGAAAAAAGATGAGGTCAAATCATTGGTGATCAATCCGGTGACATCTGAAATCGTTTACGAAGCTAATATTCAGAAACAAGGTTCGAAAAATAACATTTATCTAAATGAAGTCGTAACAAATTAATAAAAGTAACCAATTTCTACACATCACTTGAAACCTACCGTTTTCTTCCAACGTATAAAGACTATACGAAGGGGGGACTGACATGCAATTCTTGATTTTTGTCGTTTTCGCAGGTGCCATGTATTGGTTCTACTACAACTTCTTACTCGGGTATCGTAAGAAGAACATCACGCTGACGTTCGATGATCGGTTTTATTCACTCGACGAACATGTCTCAGCCATCGAACAAAAGCTCGCAACGGATGGGCACTCGGCACGTTATCTCGGTGACCGTCGTTTCGAAGTTGATGGCAAACCCTATCTGTTCCTCGAGCGGACAGTCTCAGTCGGCGGGGTTCCGACACAGCAGACGATTCTCGAGCAACAAAAAAAATAACTCTCCCGCGTACGGGAGAGTTTTTTCGTTAGACTGGAATCCGGTCAAGGGGATGCGGTTGCTGCGACGAACGATACCAGCGCATGATCCAGTGATCGATGCCGATATGATACGCAAAGCGTCCTGCAGCCAGTAAGGCGATTGACGCTGCTAGGAACAATGGGTTTAACGCAATCGTCCCAGCGAGTAAGTAATTGAGATTCATGATGCTTCCGACGACCAGTGCAGGAACCGTCAACAGACTAAGAATCAACAGGATCCCGACGACGAGTTCCGCGAACGGAATCAAGGCGTTGATCAGCCCGACGTTCGGTAAGGCGAGTTGCTCGATCCACGTCGCATACCACGAACTGACGAGTGCGTCTTCGCCAGTTGACTTCGCAAGCGCTCCTTCGAGAAACGGTTTCGCATCGAAGCCATTAATGTACTTACCGATTCCGGCGATGAACCACTGGATTCCGAGCCAGAGTCGGATGATCGTCAATAGACCGAGACCGATGATGTGTAATGCTTTCACTTTCAGACACTCCTCTACTACAACATAGTCCCCATCATACTGAAAAATCATCAGCGAGATGGGGACTATCATCATAACGTCATCGAACCGTCATCGACCTGTTACAAAAAAGGATAAGGTAACGGTTTCATGACCGTTGATCGAGGCGATGACTGATTGCAGTTAATAAAGCAGCAACGAGCGCAACCAGTCCACCGACGAGTGCCGTGTTCATCATCGGACCGTTCGCATAGACGATGCCACCGAGTGCCGAACCAAAAGCAATCCCGACGTTACTCGCAACCGGCATCAATGAAGCGGCGAGTCCTTTTGCTTCCGGATTGAACTTTTTAGCAAGGTCGATCAAGTAGATCTGTGTCGAAGTCGTTAGTAAAATCGACATCAACGACATCAAGGCGATGTTGAACAGACCAAGCGGAAGGGATGCTGTCGTGAAGTATAACGCAGCAAGAACGACTGCTTGCACGACGAAGACGAACCGTAAGCGTCCCATCGGATTTTTGCTAGCAATCTTTCCGGCAAGGATGTTACTGAAGATCGAGACGACGCCGTAAGCGAGCAAGATCGGACTGATCCACGTTTTCGCAATCCCAAGTTCTGTTTGAAGAATTGGTACGAGGTACGTGTAGACGACGTAGGTTGCCCCAAACCCAAATGACGGAATGAAGAAGGCGATCAGGATCCGTGGGTTGGCGAGCAATCCGAGCTGTTCCTTAATCGAACCAGAACCCGTCGATTGCTGGACCGGAACGATCTTTAAAACAGCGAGGAACGCGATTATTCCCATGACCGTCGTCAGCCAGAACGTGGCTTCGAAGCCAGCGTGTTGCCCGATGAACGTACCAATCGGAACACCTAAAACGTTCGCAAGTGTAAAACCACCGAAAATGAACGAGACGGCAACACCGCGCTTCGCGACAGGTACACCGTCACTTGCGACGACCATTGCGAGTGAGATCAAGACACCAGTCAGGATGGCTGTCAGAATGCGGGTTGCGAGCAATACTTCGTAACTTGGTGCAAAACTACTGGCAAGATTCAATAGTATCCAAGCAAGTAAGAGACGTAGGATCAGGCGACGCCGTTCCAGATGACCGGTCATCGACATGACGATCGGCGTACCAATCGCAAAGGAAATGGCAAAGGCCGAGACGAGCGTACCGGCTGTTGCGATCGTGATATCAAGGGCTGAGGAGATTTCAGCGAGGATCCCGACGATGACGAATTCGCTTGTTCCGAGAACGAATGTCAGGAGCGACAACGTAGCAATCAAGAGCCAATCGCGTCGACTTAAACGAGTAGTAGGTGACATGGATGATTCCTCAATTCTAGCGCTTGCGCGCGAAACTATGAGTAACAGGATAGCATGAAACGATTTCGTCGGGTATCGCAAAGCGAGATTTCGGGAAAAGAACCATTATTCGAAATAGCGTGTGAATTTCCAGGCTTGCTATTTTTTGCGTATACTACAGAAGAAGACTAATTATAAAGGAGTGGAAACGATGCAAGCGACAGTGACATGGAACAAACAGATGGGGTTTAGTGGACAGACGGAATCAGGGCATCATCTTGCGATGGACGCAGCACCCGAAAACGGTGGTGAAAACCAAGCACCACGACCGACCGAACTCTTGCTACATGCCGTTGCCGGCTGTACTGGAATTGATATCGTCTCGATTTTAGAGAAGATGCGCTTGACGATCACCCATTTCGAAATGGATATCGAAGGAGAACGGGCAGAGGATCATCCGCGACGTTTTACGTCGATCTCGATTCATTACCGGCTTGAAGGTGATCTCCCGGAAGATAAGGTCCGTCGTGCCATCTCGTTATCAAAGGATAAATATTGTTCGGTCTCGCAATCCCTGAATGCTGAGATTTCTGTCTATTATTCGATCAATGGTGTGCGGAGCGAGGATCCTTTGTGAAGAAAGTCGTACTGATCGGTTGCCTGTTGCTTGCAGGGTGTGCACAGGAGACGACGGAACCAACGAAACCATCACAATCAGAAACGAAGCAACCGACAGAAGAAAAGAAACCGAAACCTGAACCGACGAAAGAAGATCGACAACAAGCACAACTAAAGCAACAATTAAAAACGATGTCGACGTCAGAAAAGATCGATCAACTGCTCTACATCGGAGTCGCCGGCACGGAACTTTCAGCAGATGACCGGAAACTGTTAAAGACGCATGCGATTGGTGGGGTCTTACTGCTTGGCGGAAACATCACGTCGGAAGAGCAACTCTTGACGTTCACGCGTGCGATTCAAGAGACGAACCAAAAACCGTATGCGTTCGTCGGGATTGATGAAGAAGGCGGACGCGTCAGCCGGGTACCGGATCAACGATTACGTCTACCGACGAGTCAACGGATGGCGCAAGGAGCAGATGATGCGAAAATGGAAGACGTCGGACGTACGCTCGGACATTTGTCACGTTTTTATGGCTTCAACATGGACTTCGCGCCGGTCCTTGACGTCAACAGTAATCCGAACAATCCGATCATCGGCGACCGTGCGTTAAGTGCTGATCCGAATACTGTCGCGACGCTTGGTACGGCCCTGATGCACGGGATGCAGGAGACGGGAACGATTCCAGTCGTCAAACATTTTCCCGGTCACGGCAATACGAGTGTCGATTCCCATGTCGGGCTACCGAAAGTGACGGCATCAAAGGAAGAATTGAAGCGGACGGAACTGTTACCGTTCCAAGAAGCGATTCAAGAGGGCGCCGAGATGGTGATGGTCGCCCATATTCTCTATCCCGCATATGACGATACGAATCCGTCCTCGCTCTCAAAGCCGATCTTGACTGACCTCTTGCGTCAGCAACTCGGATTCAACGGTGTCATCATCACAGATGATCTCGTCATGGGGGCGATCACGAAACAATATGGTCTCGCGGAAGCGGCACGTCAGTCGCTCGTCAACGGAGCTGATATGGCGATGTTTTCAGAGGCAGGTGCTTACACAAAGGTTCATGCTGAAGTGATGCAAGCCGTCAAAGAAAAGACGCTGACGCCGGAGATGCTCGATGGCAAAGTGATACGCATCCTGAAGCTAAAGCAGACGTATGCCGACAGCCAAGAGCAACAGCGACCAACGAAATCGGAACTGATTCAGCAAGTGGAAGCGCTCAACTAGGACTAGCGAAGCAAAGCGACTCATGCTAGACTAATGGGGCAAGCCAATTAAACACGAAAAGACACTAGGGGAGTCTCCCAGCAGACTGAGACGGAAGTATCCGGACCCTTTGAACCTGATCTAGTTCGTACTAGCGGAGGGAAGTGGCTCGAAACCCTAGATATCCTTAGCGCTTCAGCGCATTTTCGGACCACTCCCTTCAACATCGGGAGTGGTCCTTTTTCGTATGGAAAGGAAGAACATGATGCGTTTACATCTGATTTCGACGGGATCCATTAATCCGCTTGACGAAATAAAGACCTTTCAATCGCTTCAACCCTATACGGATCAGCTGCATCTACGTGAACCGAACTTATCGGCGGCAGAATTACTTGATCTAATTGAAGCGCTCCTTGCGCACGGTTATTCGCCTGATCAGTTAACGGTTCATGATCGGGTCGATGTCGCCCATGTCACTGGCATCGGTGTGCAGCTGACGCGCCGTTCCTTACGTGTCCGCGATGTGCGACGTCATTTTCCGAATCTCGTCATCGGAAAATCGGTCCATTCACTAGCAGAGGCACTGGCAGCAGAAGCGGAAGGAGCCGACCGACTGCTGTACGGTCATATTTATCCGACAGCGTCGAAGCCGGACGTGCCACCACGAGGTATTGACGCCTTGAAGCAAGTCGTCACCTTCACGACGAAACCAGTCATTGCGATCGGTGGGATTACACCAGAACGCATGCCTGAAATCGCAGCGACCGGTGTAACCGGAATCGCCGTCTTATCGGGAATTCTCGGTCAAGCGGATCCACTCGCCGCCGTCAAGCATTATCAGGGGGTACGGGTATGACGAATCACATCATCATCGGCGGTGGAGTCATCGGTTTGACGCTTGCTTACGGTCTCGCCTGTCAGAATGAATCCGTCGTCGTCTTAGAACGCGGAGCAGGTGGACAAGGAACGAGTCGCGCGGCTGCCGGGATGCTTGCGACGGACATCGAGCTCAGAGAGGAATTGCATGCACTTGCCGCGCGAAGTCGTCGTCTGTATCCGCTGCTTGCACGTCGTCTCGAGCGAGAAACAGGCATCGATTGTGGATACCGGGAACAACCGTTTTTGTTAAAACGTAAAGGACGCGAGCATCTGTTTCCGGCTGTCGGTCAAATCGATCCACGACGACTGACGACTGCATTGATGTATGCCTTACACGCACGTGGCATATCGATTGAAGAACAGGTAGATGTCACATGCATCGAAGAGAACGATGACTTCATTAGGATCGAATCGAATGCGGGAATCTGGACCGGACGAACAGTGACGGTCGCTGCCGGACGGGGTTCGCAAGCTTTGCTCGATACAGCTGGTATTTCGATCGCCACATATGGGGTCAAAGGGGAATGTCTCGCCGTCCGTCTCGCGGGTCAGCCGTTACGCTCGATCCTGTTTGACGACGCTGTCTACCTTGTGCCAAAAGCAGACGGACGAATTTTGATCGGTGCGACCGAACTGCCGTACGACGAGACGGTCGGTGTCAGTGTCGCTGGGATCACGTCACTGCTTCAAGCAGCAGAACGACTGTATCCACCGATTCGTGACGCGGTCATCGAAGAAGTCTGGTCCGGTGTACGACCACAAACGGTGTCCGGCTTGCCATATATCGGAGTCACCGATTCATCCCGTCGGATCTTCCTAGCGACGGGGCATCATCGGCATGGCATCTTACTCGCACCGGCGACAGCGGAAGTCTTGGTAAATACATTACGGTTGATTCTGAAGGAGGAAGTCCGATGAACATTACGATTAACGGCAATGACCACACGATCGAACAGATTAAAACGATCGAGGACATGCTCACACAACTCGGCTTAGGGGAAAAGCTCGTCATCGTCGAACAGAATCGACAAATCATCGATCGCATGGCGTACGGTCAGACAGTCGTTCGGAACAATGACACATTTGAAATCGTTCATTTCGTAGGAGGAGGATAAACATGCTGAAAATTGGAGAAAAGACATTTGAATCACGGTTATTACTCGGAACAGGGAAATATACGGATGCTACGGTACAGCAGGAGGCGATCGATGCGTCCGCTTCACAAATATTGACATTCGCCGTCCGTCGGCTCGATATCTTCGACAAACAACAAGCGAATTTCTTGGAGTCGCTTGATTTAGCGAAGTACGATTTACTGCCGAACACGGCAGGTGCGAAGACGGCGGAAGAAGCTGTTCGGCTTGCGAAGCTTGCGCGGGCATCCGGTATGTGTGACATGGTCAAGGTTGAAGTGATCGGTTGCGACAAGACGTTACTACCTGATCCGATCGAGACGTTACGGGCTTCTGAAGAATTACTCAAAGAAGGTTTCATCGTCTTACCGTATACGTCGGACGATGTCGTCCTTGCACGGCGACTCGAAGAACTCGGTTGTCACGCCATCATGCCGGCAGCGTCACCGATCGGTTCCGGGCAAGGCATTCTCAACCCACTTCATCTACGATTCATCATCGAACAAACGACGGTCCCGGTCATCGTCGACGCCGGGATCGGCTCACCGACCGACGTCGCCTATGCGATGGAACTAGGAGCGGATGGTGTCTTATTGAACTCCGCTGTCGCCCATGCTCAAGATCCGGTCAAGATGGCGCACGCCATGCGACTAGCTGTCGAAGCAGGGCGCTTCGGATACGAAGCGGGACGTATCGAGAAGAAACAGTATGCGATCGCGAGTAGTCCAACGAGTGGATTGATTCGATGAACCGTTACTCACGGCAAACTCGATTTCAACCGATCGGGGAAGCGGGACAAGCACGCTTGGCATCAGCGAAGATACTGATCATCGGCATGGGAGCGCTCGGAACGGCGTCGGCAGAGCAACTCGTCCGCGCCGGTGTCGGCGTCGTCCGAATCGTCGACCGCGACTATGTCGAGTGGAGTAATCTACAACGACAACAGCTTTATACCGAGGAAGATGCGCGTCACATCGTACCAAAAGCGATTGCCGCAAAAGCACGGCTTGAAGCGATCAATTCGACGGTGACGATCGAAGCGTATGTATTAGACGTCGACCGGGCAGCGCTGACGTGGCTTCTCGATGATATCGATCTGATCATCGACGCGACGGACAATTTCGATATTCGCTTGCTGATGAACGACATGGCGTTGATGCGTTCTATTCCGTGGATTTATGGTGGATGCGTCGGCAGTTATGGGATCACGTTTACCGTCCGTCCCGGGGAGACGCCGTGTCTGCATTGTCTGCTCGATCAATTACCGCGAGATCAGGAGACGTGTGATACAGCGGGAATCATCGGACCAGCTGTACAGATGGTCGCTTCCTTGCAGGTGACAGAAGCGTTGAAGTGGTTAAGCGGAAAGACGGACGCCATGCGGACGCGCTTGCTTGCGTTTGATGTCTGGTCGAATACGTTTCAACAAATTAACGTCCAGTCACTGAAGCAAACGGAGTGCCCGTCGTGCGGCATCGAACCGTCCTACCCTTACTTATCGGATCAAACGGTTCATTTCACGGCACTGTGCGGTCGGGATGCCATTCAAATCCGGGGAGACGGACAGCGGGATCTGGAACAGTTGAAACAACGTCTCCAGCCGGTCGCTGCGATTTCCGCTCATAATCCATATTTGCTGGCGTTTACGACGGACGAACATCGGATGGTTGCTTTCCGAGATGGACGCGTTCTGATTCATGGCGAGGCGGATCTCGTCAAAGCGAAGCGGCTCTATCATGCCTATTTCGGCTAACGTTCACAAAACATTAAAAACTAATTTTAAATATATATGTTTTAAATGTTTGAAAAACAGGTAAATAAGACTTCAGACATAAATCGGTCTACAAGTTTTGAACGTGAAGAGGAGTGATTCAGATGAAACAAGAATTCGATCCAATCAAGGATCAAGCACAGACGGAAGACGCCCAAGCAGTTGTTCAGCAAGCCAACTGGAATCCGGATCGGTACCGGACGAACTTGAACCCATTCTATCTGTCACCTTGTAGTGTCGAACGTAGAGAAGACGTGCATCAGGATGCATCGAAAATTCTCGAAGTCGAGACGTCGTCGCCCCTCCAACAACTTTTTGAACACAATCAAGCAACGCATAAATCAGAACAATCGGGCAAAAAATTCAAGACAGGCATCGTCGTCGGTGTCGGTGCGATTATCGGCGGATCGGTTTCTGTGATTCGTTCCGTTCAACGATTTAGAAGACAACGGACGAAATAAAACGTTCGTTGTTCGAACACAAAAAGCAGGAGGCAATCGCCTTCTGCTTTTTGTGTTACCCTTTCGTTTCACAAAAGAAATGAAGAGGTTTTAGTATGTATGTTGTTTCTACTTGTTATATCTAGATTTATCAGTTAGTTACGTTATCAAATGCGGTAGATTTACCGTTCACGTAAACATCGATAATTTTATGTTCAGGATCTAATGTTAACTTGTAGACATGCTGCTTCGTTTTCTTATGAGTTTTAGATTCATTCAATTTAATCTTTAGCGTATCTCCTTGTTCCTCAAGATCAGTAGCAACTGTTTTCTTTGACTGATAAACAACATAAGCGACTTTGTCTTTCGTATTGATCAATTGCAAGGTATTGTCGGGATTGATCTTCGTTTGTATTTCGTTTGGTACAATCTTTAACTCACTAAAACTGAGCTTAGACTCGTTGATGCTACAGGCTGATAACAAAGTACATAACAGAGCTAACAGTATAAGTCTTTTCATGTGTTCCCTCCTGGCTTTCAAATGAGAAGTATACATTGTATTTTAACAGTTTTTTAAAGTATGCAGACCTCAAAAACTAATAAAATTTTCTATATTAGCCATATTATTGATTCACAAAAAAATAAAATGGTAAAGTAAATACTATTGATTAACTCATTTCTATAATTATAAATAGCGATGTAATATCAAGTTTAAACAATTTTAAGTTATATAGTAATCGGAGGGTTTTAATTGCGTAAGATGGGATTTTGTTTTGTATTAGTAGCTTTGACTAAACTATGGCTATCTATTTACTTAGCTGAGTTTTTATTTCTTAGAGAGCTAGAGGTGTACAAAAGTGTCGGAGGTGATGCGATTGACATGATTCCGAGCCTTACTTGGTGGATCATTCTTTTGGAATGTATCATAGGTATTACTTTGATTGTTACAGATGGGAAAAGAAAACTAAAACAGACTGTAGATAAAAAGTAAACGTTCTATCTATTTTCTATTGAAACTAATGTGTAGTTTTTCTCTTAGTCGAGAAGAATTACACTTTTTTCGTCATTACGTATCATTGGATTGATGTGCAACACGAAAACTTCTGCTTTTTGTGTTCCAAACAGATGTTCGTCGCAGAACGAACGCTTGCATGCTACACTTAAGCTACTATATTCAAAAAGTGAGTGTGATGAAGATGAAATGGATACATACTGCCGATTGGCATCTCGGCAAAATCGTTCATGGCGAGTCGATGCTCGAGAACCAGCGGGCGGTCTTAGCGGATTTTTTGGCACTCGTCGACCGCGAACAGCCGGATGCGATCGTCATTGCAGGTGACTTATACGACCGTGCCGTGCCACCGACGGAAGCCGTCGAACTACTCGATGAGACACTGGCTGCCTTGATCCTTGACCGGGATATCCCGGTCGTTGCGATTAGCGGGAACCATGACTCGGCCGAACGCTTGAGTTTCGGAACGACGTTACTCCAACGAGCAGGTCTGCATCTCGTCGGAAAACTAACGCCGGTCATTACTCCGGTCACGATCAAAGGAGTGTCGTTTTACCCGGTGCCATTTGCGGATCCAGCGACCGTTCGGTACGTGCATCAAGACGAAACGATCAAGACACATGATGATGCGATGCGGACGATCCTTGCCGGATGTATTCCGGACGGACCGAGTGTCCTCGTCGGTCATGCCTTTGTGATCGGTGGACTCGAGACGGATTCGGAGCGACAATTGTCCGTCGGAACGGCAGGGCAGGTCAGTGCGAGCCAGTTTGCACCGTTCACCTATACGGCACTTGGTCATTTGCACAATCCGCTTGCGATTCAATCCGAGACGGTTCGTTACAGCGGATCGCTTTTAAAATATTCGTTTTCGGAAGCAAATCATGTCAAAGGGGTCGATGTGTTGACGTTGAACGATACAGGTACGTTCGATCGCCGGTTCGAACCACTTGCACCGAAACGTGACTTGCGGGAACTGACTGGAAGTCTTGCTGAACTGACAGATCCGGCGTTCGTCGCGACACAAGACACGGACGATTATCTAAAGATCAATCTAACGGACGGCGAAGCCTTGATGGATCCGATGGGAAAGCTGAAAAAAATCTATCCGAATATCCTGCACCTCGAGCGAATTGGATTCGTCCGCGAGAGTACGCGGG
This sequence comes from Exiguobacterium sp. ZWU0009, assembly GCF_000798935.2. NCBI lineage: Bacteria > Bacillati > Bacillota > Bacilli > Caryophanales > Exiguobacterium > Exiguobacterium sp. ZWU0009. Next base: position 1,270,272 of record NZ_CP018057.1, read on the forward strand.
CGGTCAAGGCGTCGCGTGAGCAAGTCAAGGATGCATCCGTTGCGGATCTGTTCAGTGAGTTCTATGAAGCAGTCCGTGAGAAGAAACCGACGGAAGCGATGCAAGCCGTCCTGAAGGAGGAAGCGACATGCGCCCAGAACGACTGACATTACGCGCCTTTGGACCATTTGCTGGTGAAGAGACGATTGATTTCACGGCACTTGCCGGACGGACGATGTTCGTCATCTCCGGGAATACCGGAGCAGGAAAAACGACAATCTTTGACGCATTGACGTTCGCCCTGTATGGCGAAACGTCAGGTGGCGAACGGGAAATGAGCGAACTGCGAAGTCATTTTGCCGTGCCTGAGCAAAAGACGGAAGTTGAACTGGAGTTTACCCTTAAAGGGGAACGGTACCGGATCATCCGCCAACCAAGTCAACCACATCCGGTCAATAAAACTGGCTACTCGCATGAAGCCGAGCTCGCTCGGTTGGACGGAACGACATGGAAACCGCTCGCGGTCAAAATTCCAGAAATCAAGCAACGGGTTCAAGAGCTGATTCAGCTCGACCATAAACAGTTTTCGCAAATTCTCCTGTTGCCGCAAAATAAGTTCCGCGAACTGTTGATGGCAGAGTCAAAAGACAAACTGCAGATTCTGAAGCAGCTGTTTAAGACGGAACATTATGGTGAGTTCCAGCAACGATTGCATCGACAAGCGCTCGATCTTGCGGCACGCATCAAGGAAACAAAGACGAAACAATGGGCAAAGCTTGAGGAATTACCATTGCAAGCGAACTGGAGTGAACTGACGGAAGGCGACATCCGGTTACGGATGGAGGCATTGACGACAGAACGGGACGAATGGTTAACGGCTGCACGTCAAGCTGAAATAGAGACTCGTGCAATCGTTGAGAAGAAAACGACGCAATTGCGACAAGGCGAGCAACTTGAAGCGGTTTTCCAAGAGCAGGAGCGACTTCAACAGACGGAACAGTTGCTAATTGACCGCTTACCGGAAATCAAGCAGATGCAAGAAGAAGCGATGGCGGCTGAACGCGCTCAAATCGTCGGACCGATCTATGACCAGTGGCAACAGGATCAAGAACAATTGACGCAACTGACGCATCGAAAACAGGAAACTGAACAGCACATCGCTCGCTTGAAAGAGCAACAAGAGGTCGTGCAAGCAAAAGTGGATCGATTGCTAGCGGAGGAACCACAGATTGAGCAACTCAGTCGTCGTCTCGAAAAGATTCAAGAAGAGCGCGAACGCTTGGAAGCAGAAACGGCTTTACGACAACAACAGCAACAACTAGTAGAACGTTTGAAGCTTCTTGACCCAGAGTCATTACGGAAGCAACTCGAACAAGCACGGACGGATCGAAAGAACGTTCAAGAACAACTGCATCCATTGCAAAACGTCGGAGCAGAGCGCTTACAGGTGCAAGAACGGCGCTTCATCCTGCAACAACTGGCAACGAAGATAGCGGAACACGACAAATTGGAAGCAGAACGACAACAGCTGATCGTCCGCGGTACGAGCGTTCGGGATCAAAAAGAGGCTGCAGCGCGCCAGTATGAAGAAGCCCGCAAACACGAACGGGAACAACGGGCTGCTGAACTTGCCAAAGGATTGACGGACGGGACGGCTTGCCCGGTTTGCGGGAGTACATCGCATCCGCAGCATGCTGTCGCCGTCGCAAAGGAACGATCCGTCGATGTAGCACAACAGCGGTTCCTAGAAGCGCAACAAGCACATCAAGAGTTACAATCCTCGTACCGGATAGTTGCGGAGCGTCTGCAGCAACTGACGACCGAGATGCAAAAGACGAGTGAAAACAAGTCATCTCATGCGGATGTTTCAGCACAGCTTCGGGAAGTCGAACAGACGGAAGCCCGATTAACGGCAGCACAGACGGAAAAAGCGCGTCTTGAGACTCGCCTGCAACAACTCGAGCAATCCATGGACCAGCTACAACTGAATATCGATGCAATGATCAAAGACCGGACCGTTATCGAATCGGAATTGGCACACTTGTCTGGTCGCCTAAGTCAATCAGGAGAGTCCACGAAGTCGCTACTAGCACTCCGTGAGGAACAACAACAGGCAGAAACACGTATTGAGCAGTTCAAACAAGACAAACAACGCCAGCTACGCGAGAAGGAACAGCTCGATCGTGATGTCTCAGAACAACAAGGACGTTTCCGCCAATTGACTGAGGCATCTGCTGAACAAAGCGGCCGATTAACGAAACGCGAAAACGAATTACACGCAGTCTTGGCAGAAGAAGCGTTTCCGACGATCGAAGCCTTCCGTGATGCAAGACGGTCTCGTGACGAACTCCGTCACCTCCAAAACCGTTTGGAACAAGATCGCCTCGAGCGGCAGGAACTGAAACTGAAACAGGAACAGGCTCGCTTGAAGACGGACGGGCAGGTTCGTCCGGATCTTGAACAGTTGCGGATGGATGTGAAGACGGTGTCGCTCGAACTGACGGAGCGCACTGACCGACGTGTCGGGCTTGAGAAGGAACGCGCACATATCGATCAGTTGATGGCAGCTTGGGAAAGCTTACAACGACAAATCGAGGATGAGGATGCGAGATACGGCATCATTGGCGAACTCGCCCGCGTCGGTGTTGGCGAAAACGCACAACGAATGACATTCGAGACGTATGTTCAGACGGCTTACTTCGATGAGATTTTGTTCGCCGCAAACCGACATTTGCACGAGATGACCTCTGGTCGTTTCCAGCTGGAACGGAAAACGGAGGCGGGAAAAGGACTCAAGAAATACGGGCTTGATTTAAACGTCTTTGACGCGTACACGTCACAAACACGTCACGTCAAGACGTTATCCGGTGGCGAAAGCTTCAAAGCATCCCTTGCGCTTGCGCTCGGATTGTCGGAAGTCGTTCAAGAAGCAAGCGGTGGTGTGTCGCTTGAGACGATGTTCATTGATGAAGGATTCGGAACACTTGATCCAGAATCACTTGAACAAGCAATCGAGACGTTGCTTTCGATTCAAGCGAGCGGTCGGATGGTCGGGATCATCAGTCATGTCCAGGAACTGAAGTCACGCGCTGACGCCAAAATTGAGGTCAAACAAGGAAAAACGGGGTCGACGATTACACTAGTCGTCGAGTAAGGAGCTAAGATTGATGGAAACACGAAACATGGTCACGAAATCACAAATCAAAGAAGCGTTACGCGAATTAGGTGTGACACCTGGGATGAAGCTGTTCGTCCATACGTCACTCAAACAGATCGGCTGGATTCCTGGTGGCGTGCAAGCGCTGATCGAGGCCTTACAGGAAGTCGTCACGACCGATGGGTTAATCATGATGCCGGCGCAAAGCACCGATAATTCAGATCCGAAAAACTGGAGCCAACCGGCTGTGCCTGAAGAATGGTGGGAAACGATCCGCCGTGAAATGCCGGCTTACGATCCAACAAAAACGGTCACACGCGGCATCGGTCGTGTACCGGAAGTCTTCCGAACCTATCCCGGCGTCGTTCGAAGCGACCACCCGATGTGGTCCGTCACCGCTTGGGGGAAAGATGCGGTGACATTCGTTGCTGATCATACATTAGAAAATGGCTTCGGACCCGGTTCTCCGATCGAACGCTTCATCGAGGCGGACGGTCAAATTCTGCATATCGGTTCCCCTTGGAATACGACAACCGTCTGGCATTACGCGGAATACGGATTGAATCGTCCGGACGTCGAGGATGGCTGTAAAATCAAAGAGGGAACGACGGAACGATTCATCCATTACCGACACCGTCAAATCGATAGTGATGCGTTTGGTCCGATCGGGGAAGCATTAGAAGACGCCGATTTCGTCACGTCCGGTTTGATTGGACAGGCAAAATCGTACCGAATTGATGCTAAAGCGTCGATCCCAGTCGTCATGTTACAATTAAAAGCGCTTGATCAATGGTTATTTTGAAACTTTTTCGGGAAACCATCGTAGTAGAAAACAGAATCATAAAAAGGAGTGAAAGCAATGGCTTCACGTTTTAAAGTTAACCCGGCATTGCGTCGCGGATTCGATACGGCACGTGTCGGAGAACGACCAATGACAAAAAGCGGGACGATGAGCAAGATTTTCTTGATGCTCGCTCTCGTCACGGCAGCAGCAGGGGGCAGTTGGTTCTTCCTCGCAGAAAATCAAGTGTTCCTATTCCCAGCATTAATCGGTGGATTCGTCATCGGTCTGATCCTTGCCTTGATCATCACATTCAAACCGGCAACAGCACCGGTTCTTTCACCAGTCTATGCACTGGCAGAAGGTGTCGCTGTCGGAGCATTGTCACTCGTCTTTGAAAGCATGTACCCAGGAATCGTCGGAAAGGCAGTCCTCGCAACATTCGTCGTTGCATTCGCGATGTGGTTCGTCTACTCGACGGGTATGATTAAAGTAACGCAACGTTTCCGTTCTGCAGTCACAGCGGCGATTCTTTCGATCTTCGTCTTGTACGCAGTCAACTTGATTCTCTCGTTATTCGGTGTCGACCTCCCATTCATGACAGGTAGCTCACCGCTTGCGATCGGTATTCAGTTCGTCATCGTCATCGTCGCTTCCTTGTCACTCGTGATGGACTTCGATTTTATCTCGCAACAAGTTCGTGCGGGTGCTCCGAAATCGATGGAGTGGGTTGCAGCATTCGGATTGATCGTGACGATCATCTGGCTCTATATCGAATTACTCGATCTCCTGTATCGCCTTGCGGCACGGGATTAATAGCAACAGACGACGGGTTCTCCGTCGTCTGTTTTTTTATCGTCAATTTGTCTTTAAGGGTGACATTACTTTTTCAAAACGAAAGAATTCGTATTCTTCATCGGACGAGGGCGCTTCGCCCTCTACATTCGGACCAGGGTTCCCTTTATGATTAAATTCGACGATGTGGAAACCGCACTTATTCACATAGAAATGAATATTACGTTTTTCAAAGTACGGGGTATGCAGCTCCCATACGTTTGTTTGTGGAAAGGCGACTTCAATTGCTTCCCAGGCTTTCGTACCAATCCCTTTTCCATCTGCACTTATATATATAAAATCGACTTCATTATGCTGTGTTTTTTCATCAATCCGTAGCACCACACCTCCGACTTTTTCACCATCTAGGACGATATGAAGAATAGTAGCGCCCTTCGCACACAATGAACGCTGTATATCTTCCTCTGAAGGAATAGGTCCCATTTCTGTTAAGTCTTCATGTTGACAGCTATCTTGCCAACCTTTCATAAAGTCATCTTGTAATGCCTTTTTAAATTTTGGTAAGTCTTCTGTTGTTACGGGTAATAGCTCGATTTTTGAATCCATGTTGTTTTCACCTCATCCTAAAAAATTAAAAAAAGCGTCCAATGGTTAAAAATATTAAACTCCATATGCCAATACTAATACTGGTATAGAACGCATACGTTTTTATCGACATATGCGACATCCCGCAGAAGTAACCAGCGAAATGACGCATTCCCGGTACGAAATAACTCACGACAAGCGCTACTGCACCATACTTCCCAATCCACGTTTCAGCTTTGCTACTCCATTTTCGGGGAGCGCTCATCCAACGTCCTAGCCAATCAAGTAAAGGACGGCCTGCTCGTTGTCCAATGAAATAACTGAATAGCATTCCGATGAACGACCCAATACATACGACGACAAATGTTATACCATAATGTAGAAGACCGATTTTTGTAAAATAGCCAACGAGTAAAATCATCAATTCATCTGGAATCGGAAGGCTGAATATGCCGAAGGCAAGTACGAGAAAAATGGCGAGATAGCCATAGTCTGTAATCATCGATTCAAATAATGCCATCATATTGTTTGTTCATTTTCTGTGCTGATTTTTTTAGCATGTGGAATCTTCACATGACTGATCATTAAATAAGAAAGCAGGCACATGATTCCGGCGACGAACATAGGTGATAAGAAGATCGTAGTTAACAGTAGAATGACAGCAGCCGCGGGTACGGGTAACCCGATAAAAGTCGGTAACTCACTTTGCGTCGTATTAAATCGTGCTAAGCGAAGTAATGCACAGACATTGTATGACACAGCGACGAAAAGACCGATTTGTCCAAAATCACTTAATAAAACATGATAAGCAAAAAGTACTGGGGCAATACCGAACGTTACTAAATCTGAAAAAGAATCGAGTTCTTTTCCAAATTCGGATACAGTTCCTAGTTTTCTAGCGATCCTCTCGTCAAATAGATCAAACAATAACCCTAATAAAATAAATCCAATTGCTGCACTAAAGTTCTCCTCGAGTACGGCAAAGATAGACAACATTCCACAGACGAAGTTACTAATCTTTAAGGTTGCGGGTATAGCAGTTTCGGCATAATATGAAGTCTTCCTTTCCTGACATGAATGAGCGGATTTGAATCCCTAAGCGACTCATTCAAAATAATTTTTAGTCAGAGTACACGATGGTCGTTTTTGCAGGTATATGTTACTCTCACAAAAAGAGCATAAACTATGGAGTCACTCCAGGGTAAAGGGGGTAAAAAAAAGAAAAGATGAAAACTTATTTGCAAAAGAAATTTACAACCGGTGAATTTGCAAAACTTCTTGATATCAACAAAGACACACTTTTGTATTACGATAAAATTAATTTGTTTAAACCGGCTGGTACTTATACGAACGGATATCGCTACTATACGTTTGAGCAATTTGATCAATTTATGGCAATCCATTCATTACGACAAGTAGAAGTCCCGATTAAAGAATTAAAAACATATTTTGAAACACCGACGATACCATCGTTGCGACAACTGGCATTAAAACAAAGTGAACAAGTCGCGCTTGAATTAAAAAAATTGCAGGATATTCAGCTTTTTTTACATCGTGTCGTAGAACTGACAGATGAAATGCAAGCGATTTCGTTCGGAGAAGTGCATTTTAAAAAGTTAGCTGAAGAATCGATTGTACTGAGTGAGGAAAAACTAGATTGGTCATTGTCTATTGAAGAGTTGTATCAGCACTCTAGTGTATTTTAAAAAAAACTTGGTGTGAAAAGTACAGCTGCACATGGAATCGTGTATGAAAAAGAAAAATTCTTGCTGGAGGAAGGTAACCTACATCATTTGTTTTGTCACGTAGAAACAAGTCATTCGAAGAAAAAACCGGCCGGATTATACGCTGTTCTCTATTTTAAAGGGTCTTTTGACAATATCGATACTGCTTATACACAGCTTATGGATTCATTAGCGAAGCAAAACTTTGAAATGGACGGAGATGTGTATGAGGAGTATCTACTTCATTCCATTGCATCGCTTGAAGAAGAGGAGTTCATCACGAAGATTAGTGTGAAAGTAAAAGAAATCATTTCAACATCTTGAATGTGTATTTTCTAAGAATCTTTTTAAGATGTTTTGATATGTCTCACTTATTGTATTGATTGACCAAGGATTCAAATGCTTGAACAAGATTGCGTGAAAAATAAGTAATTGAAAGACCATCTGACGCATGCGTGTCAGATGGTCTTTTTGTTCAAAATCCGTGCTCGCTTTTTAATTGATCAACATATTGTTTAGCTTCGAGTAAGGATAAACCGAGTGATTCGCGAACACGTTTAACGGCTTCGACCATTTTGCCTTCTTTGAGCAACTGAACCAGTTCGACTTGTAACGCTGCTTCTTCTAAAGACACTTCGTTCAGACCGAGGTGTTCTTCGATTCGTTGCAATTTTTTTAGAATCGTTTGTTGGCGGCGTTTTGCTTCGTCCGCTTTTTGCGATAAGGACATCCAAATGAAGAATAAGACAATCAGTGGAGCGAACGTGACGACAGAATCCATAGTGAACACCTTCCTTTCGTCCACCGTACCATAGGAAATGATTCATAACAAATAGTGGAAAACGAGGTGGAAATTGATTATGCTGATATAGTGGAAAATAAAGGGTTAATATGGAAAGGAGATAAATCTAGTGGATAATGTATTAGTGACATTTTTGCCATTCTTGATTCAAATCGGACTAATCATGGTGCTGTTCTTCTTCGGAACGTTTGGTCTGTTTTTCTTCGTAAAACGCAGCTCGTATCACAACAGTCGTTATTATCGACTGACACGTGAACCGTTTTTACGGATTGTCCGTGATAAGGGGAAATGGGGCGAGTACTTGACGACACGTCAACTCGATCAAGTGTCAGGATACGGCACGTATGTGTTTAATACATATTTACCTCGTGCGCGGGGAGAAGGTACGACGGAGATCGATGTGACGTTTATTCATGAAAGTGGCATCTATGTGCTCGAATCGAAAAACTACAGCGGGTGGATTTTCGGACGCGAGCAGGACCGTCAGTGGACACAACAGTTCCAGAATCGCTTCAAGCAACGGTTCTATAATCCGATTAAACAAAATGAAGGGCACCTTAAAAGTATGCAACGTTTCTTAGAAGGAACGGATCCTACGCTCTTTCACTCCTTGATCGTCTTCAGCGAACGCTGTGAACTCAAAAAGATCACCGTCGTTTCAGCGCATGTCCGTGTCTTGAAACGAAACGTCTTACGTAAGACGATTGAGCAACTCGCGACAGAAAAGGCGTTGACACCAAGTCAAGTCGATACGATCGCGGGAAAACTCGGGGTTCATTCACAAGTCGATCGTGCCACCCAACAGGCGCATATCGATGGGATTCGTCAGCGCCAGGCCAAATGACAGCGTTGACGGACTGGCTCTCCTTCAGGTATAGTGGATAAATAATAAGTAGTGCAACTATATGGAGATGATGGGATGAAAGAATCGGAATGGTCGCTTGGCATGCAATTATCTCGTAGTTATTATGCGTTCAAACGTGCTGCCGCTAAACGGATGGAGACGTTCGGTTTAACGCCGGAACAGTTTTCTGTCCTGAGTGAACTTGCTAAACAAGATGGTGTTTCGCAAAAGCAGCTGGCACTCGTGACGGAACGTGATCAAACAACGATCGGTAAGATTCTCGATAAACTCGGTAAAAAAGAATTGATTGTTCGGACACCGGATCCTCGGGACCGACGAGCGGTTCTGCTCTTGATGACACGAGAAGGACGTGACATCGTCGATCGTCTCGGACCAGAGCTCGATCAGCTACAATTCGAAGCGTTCCGAGGACTCTCGCGGGAGCAAATCGAGCAATTAAAGGAAACACTTGAGACCATTCACCGGAATGTGACGTGAATGGTTTTCCTTCGGACATATAGTTGCACATGATATTATAAGTAATGCATATAAAAGGAGATTGTAATATGAAAGCATGGAAAGATGTCTGGTCAATGACACAAACGAAAGTGGGGCTCGTCTTCGCGATCGTCGTCCCGCTCTTGTTCCTCGTCGTCTGGATGACTGGTTACGAAGGAACAACGGAACGACTCGATCAATTGAACGTCGGTGTCGTTGGCGAAGTGAACGACCCGTTCGTCACATCACTAAAAGAAGCACCGTTCACGGTCCAAGCAGTTCCGACCGAAGCGAAAGGGTTGGAAGCACTCGATGCCAATGAAGTCGATCTCGTCCTACAAAAGGATGATACAACGCGTCAACTGACGGCACACGTCAGCCAGACGAATGCCGAATTTGCGAATGCGATTCTCGAGCGGGCAACGGAAACGATCGGCAAACAGTTGAATGGTGAGCCGACGTTCACGACGTCGGTCGTCACGGAGCATGCCGTCTCAGATTTTGCCTTGTCGATGCTGCCACTCGTCCTCGGGTTCGTCATCTATATCGCAACAATGACGATGGGGATTCAGTTCAATCTCGTCAGCACGATCTTAAGTAAGCGTCATTCAATCTGGTCACTATTTTGGAGTCGCCAACTGTTGCACGGAATCGTTCTTCTAGTCGTTCCGTTACTGCTCGTTTCTGTGGCACATGTATTAACGGACATCACGACACCGTTCATGAAGTTGTGGGCGTTCGAGTTCCTCGTTGTCGCGACCTGTATCGCCGTCACACAGATGAACTTCGCGATATTTGGACCGATTGCGCCACTTATCAATGTCGCATTGATTCCTTTCCAGTTGATGACTGCCGGAAACATCGTGCCAGCGAAGATGTTGGCACCGTTTTATCAATCGCTCGGAACGTTCTTACCGGTTCCGAATGCCGTGGCTGGATTCAGTCGATTGTTATTCATGAATGGATCCATCGGTACCCAAGTGTTGCACTTATCCCTGCTTTGTTTCGGTAGTTTTATCATAACGTGCTTAGTGGTGAGTTGGAGGGAGCAACGACAAGCACAACGTGTTGTTGCATGAAGAATATAAGAAGAATCGTCATCGAATGAGATGGCGATTTTTTTTATTTGAGATAGATTTATGAAAAAATCATTGCATAACAAAAATGTTATATAATAATATGGTTATGTGAAAAGCGAAAAAGATAAATTCGTTCCTGTAACAGGCATGGATTATACGTTTAAGAGAAAGGAGGACTCTCCATTGATCGAGACAGCAAAACGGGTAGAAGAGATGAGTCAGTTCTTAAAGCTACTGAGCGATGGAACACGTCTTGAAATTTTGCGAAGACTACACGTTCGGGAACATTGTGTCTGTGATTTCGTCGAAATGTTTGATATTTCGCAACCGGCAGTCAGTCGTCATCTAAAATTATTGCGTCAGTCCCATCTCATCTTGGAACGACGTGAACGACAATGGATTTATTTTCGAATCAATCCAGATCATCCGCAACACAAGTTGTTATTGACGATTTTAGAAGAAATGGACACTCCGGACATCCCGGACAGAAGTTGCTAGCACCATGGATGAAATGGATTAGCACGAGCAAGGCATTGGAATTGAGACGATATTCCATTCTTGATGGCACACGTTCAAGGATGGCGAATCGTTAATAGAACCACTCGAAATTTAATACAGAAATGAAGTGAACGCATTGACCGGTACACATTTACTAGCGATCGGAATTTTTCTGATCACCTTATTCTTAATCATCAAACAACCGAAAGGACTCGGCATCGGTTACTCCGCGATGGGGATGGCGCTCGTTGCGCTATTGACGGGAGTCGTCAATCTCGATGATGTTTCGACTGTCTGGGGCATCATCTGGAATGCCACCTTTACGTTCATCGCTCTGATCATTATCTCACTGATTCTTGATGAGATTGGATTCTTCGAATGGGCGGCACTCCACATGGCACGCATCGCACGAGGTGGTGGTGTCAAACTATTCGTATATATGACATTGCTCGGTGCTGTCGTTGCGGCTTTATTTGCGAACGATGGGGCAGCCTTGATCCTGACACCGATCGTCCTCGCGATGGTTCGTCACTTGAAACTTCCGGATTATGTCGTGTTAGCCTACGTGTTTGCTTCCGGATTCATTGCCGATACGGCCAGTTTACCGTTCGTCGTCTCGAACCTCGTCAACATCGTCTCAGCAGACTTCTTTAATATCGGTTTTACGGAGTATGCGTCACGGATGGTATTCGTCAATCTCTTTTCTGTCGTAGGCAGTCTGATCGTCTTGTATCTCTATTTCCGAAAGAGTATTCCTAAGAATTATGATGTCGGGCAGCTCGTCGTACCCGCGACAGCGATCAAGGATCAACGGATGTTCAAGTTATCGTGGTTCGTCCTCGTCTTGCTGGTCGTCGGATACTTCACGAGTGACGTCATCGGCATTCCAGTCAGTCTTGTCGCTGGTATCATCGCCTTGTTCTTCTTATTGATGGCACGCCGTTCACCGAGCGTACCGACGAAAAAGGTCATCGGTGGTGCACCGTGGGCGATCGTCTTCTTCTCACTTGGAATGTACATCGTCGTCTACGGACTTCAAAATGCCGGATTGACACAAGTTCTCGCTGACATCATTGATGGCTTTGCGACGAATTTAGCAGCCGCGACATTTGGTATGGGCTTCTTGGCTGCCATCTTGTCGTCGATCATGAATAATATGCCGACCGTCATGATCGATGCCCTTGCGATCGACTTGAGCCAGGCAACTGGAACGATTCGAGAAGCGCTCATCTATGCGAACGTCATCGGATCTGATCTTGGACCGAAGATCACGCCGATTGGTAGTTTAGCGACATTACTTTGGTTACACGTGCTTCGGACGAAAGGCGTGAAGATTGGTTGGGGTCAATACTTTAAGATCGGAACGATTCTGACGATCCCGACACTTGCCATCACATTGCTTGGCTTGTATATCAGCTTGATACTTTATTGATTTTTAAGGAGGAACTAGAGATGAAATTGATGATTATTGGTTCAGTTGCTGCGGGAACATCAGTAGGAGCAAAAGCACGTCGTAACAGTGAAGAGTTGCAAATTACGATTTATGATCGGGATCAGGACATCTCGTATTCAGGTTGTGGGATTCCCTACTTCGTCGGTGGGGAGATCGCTGACATCGACGAATTGACACCGCGCGATGCCGCTTTCTTTAAAAAACGATATAACATCGATATTCATACACAACACGAAGTCGAATCGATTGATCATGCGACAAAAACGGCGACGATCGTCAATCTCCTGACAGGGGATCGTTTCACGGACACGTATGATACGTTAGTGCTGGCAACCGGTGCTTCAAGTATCATTCCACCACTTCCAGGCGTTGAACATGAGAATGTCTTTACGGTTCGAAATGTCCGCAATGCCGACGCGATCCGGTCCTACATTGATGCTCACGATCCGAAGACAGCAACGATTGTCGGCGGAGGATTCATCGGACTCGAGATGGCAGAGCAATTGACGTATCGGGGCATTCAAGTCACGCTCGTCGAACGTTTGCCGCAAGTCATGCCGCCACTTGATCGCGATATGGCAGAACGCGTAGCGGATCACTTGAAAGATAAAGGGGTATCCCTCTTGCTTGGCGAATCCGTGACAGCGTTCAACGGAGAAGAACGTATTTCTGAGGTCGCGCTTGAGAGTGGAAAAACGATCGAGACGGATCTCGTCATTTTATCTGTTGGCGTCAAGCCGAACACGGGTCTTGCGAAGCAGATCGGCGTAGAGCTTGGTAAAACAGGAGCGATTGCAGTCAACCGTCACATGCAGACGAATGTAGCCGATGTCTACGCAGTCGGCGATGTCGCAGAGAGTTTCTCCGTCATCACGGGTGAAGCACTTTATCGTCCGCTTGGTTCAACAGCGAACAAGATGGGACGGATTGCCGGCATGGTCATTACGGGTGAGGAAGCGGAGCACCGTGGTATCTTAGGGACGGGTATCTTCAAGGCGTTCGATTTGACTGTCGCTCAGACGGGTTTGACGGAAAAAGAAGCGCGTGAGTCAGGGTATGACATCGAAGTCTTGCATAACATCAAACCAGATCGTCCGGAATACATGGGTGGGAAAGAGATGACGATCAAAGCGATTGCCGATCGGGCAACAGGGCGAGTCCTCGGAGCCCAGATCGTTGGTCCGCAAGGTGTCGACAAACGGATTGATGTCCTAGCGACGGCGATCACCTTTAAAGCGAAGGCAGAGGATTTATTCCATCTCGATTTAGCTTACGCTCCACCGTTCGCGACGACGAAGGATCCCGTTCTCTATACGGGAATGGCACTCGATAATGCCATCAAAAAAACAGCGCGTTTGATGACACCGAACGAATTAATTGACCAAGTCGCGAGTGGGAAGTCGTTCCAAATCATTGATACACGCTCGAAAGCACAATTCGAGAAAAATCATGTCGACGGAGCGATCCATATTCCACTTGGTGAACTGCGGACACGCGCGAAGGAATTGGATCCGACGTTACCGACGATCGTCTACTGCAACAAAGGCGTGACGGGGAATGCTGCGCAAAACGTCTTGAAAAACCTTGGATTTACGGATGTATGCAACTTATCAGGTGGCAACAAGAACTATCAACATATTAAAAAATGTTTTTCATAAAATCGAACAATATAGCGTGATGATCCTATTTACTTAGGGATCATCACGTTTTTTTGTTGTCAAATTGTTAGAAATAGGATATTTTTAGTATATCGGTAGACGATATAACGGAAGACGGAATAAGGAAGTGAGAAAATGGCACGGACAATCCAAGAGACGGCATTAACTGAGGCTGTCTATTATATTTTACTGTCGCTTCAACAACCCCGTCATGGCTATGGCATCATGCAATTCGTCCAGGAGTTGAGCAATGATCGTGTCAAGTTAGCTGCTGGTACGTTGTACGGCGCACTCAGCAGTCTGGTCGATAAAGGGTGGATTGAAGCGATCGAGCAAGAAGCAGGGCGAAAGAAAGAGTACATCATGACGAATCAGGGGCGGGAGAGATTACAGGTAGAGCTAGATCGATTAAAAGAACTCGTGCGACATGGACAAGAAACGATGGGAGTGGATCAAGGTGAGTAGTAAAACGGTCTATCGCTTTTACGCTGATTATGCAAAAGAAGAAGTGTGGTTAAACGAGATGGCAAACAACGGCTGGTACTTACAGCAGTTTCGACTCGGACGTTATATATTCATCAAAGGTGAACCTGGTATGTACACGTATCGAATCGAGTTATTAGAAAACATGTCAAAGCATCCGAAGTCGCAGGATTACTTTGCGTTTTTGGAAGAGATGGGCATCGAAGTCGTGGATACATCGTTCCGCTGGGTCTTCTTAAGAAAACGGACCTCGGATGAACCATTTCATTTGTACTCGGACTTTGATTCACAGATCCATCACGAACATCGAATTTTGCAACTCTATAAAGTCGTTTTTTTCGTGAACATCATTGCAGTACTCATTAATTTGTTTAATCCGACTACCGACACGATGATCTGGTTCAATCTCGCGATCGTGACGGGTCTCTCATTCGTGATGCAACGCCACGAACGTAAAATTCAAACGTTACGTGGATTGCGTGCCATCGCGGAGCAGGATTAAACGCATATAACCTGATTTCAAAATTCCTCACGTCTCTAAATGAAACGTGAGGAATTTTTTTAGTCGTTAGAGTTCAGGAGGATGTTGTAAAGTTGGTCAATTCGTCTAACAGTGTTGTAAGAAAGACGTACTACATCGATCTAACAGTGTATAACTAGGTAGAAGAAATTGTTTAAATCAACAAGTCAAGGGGTCATGAATCGAATGGATAAGTCTATCCGTAAAAAGTGGATTTTTTTTAGTCTAGTGTTTTTTGTCAGTGGAAGTATCCTTTTAGCGACCTGGATGAAAGTGCAACAGGGTCGCACAAACGCAACTGTCCTACCACGTTCTTCGATTACAGCCATCGATTTTAGTCCTCAACAAGACACCGTGATGTTGGTCTATCCAGGACAGGGGCAAGGGAAAACGAATGATCCTGAACTTGCCTATAGTTCGATTGTCACGATCAACATGAAAGGAAAGGTAGTAAGCGAACGACAGGTCCATGATCCACGTTTTACGAACATGACGCTTGTGCAAAAACTGAGTACGCCGAATGTGTTGTATGCATCAGTGCAAGGCTATCCGAATTATTTTTATACATTCGATTTTACAAAGCGACGGTTTGTTCAACATCATGTGACGTATTTCAAGCACGATCCCATGATAGAATCCATCAAACATTTTGGAACGGATACATGGTTCAAGACGTTGAATTCATACAAAACCGGTACGCAACGATCGTCTCAAGGAACAGGATTCTCGCACACCTTTTCTAATTTTGATACAAAAGAAAACTATGAGACGCCTGCGCGCTTCGAACCAGGAAATTCGATGATGATTGACCTAGAGCATCATCTAGCTTATGCCAGTGCTGGTAGTGAAGATGAACAAGAAGAAAAAGCAGCGATGATTTTCATGAATAAACAGACTGAAAAACCAATCGTGTACCGTAACAAGGAAGAACCTTATGCATATTCAGCCCTTTATGGGAAGGACGATACGGCATACTTCGCTAGTACAGATGGTTGGATGATTCGGATCAATGAGGCAGGTGAACAAACCGAGCGGTATTATCCGTTTCTTCAGAATACGAATTTTGATAGTACTGATCCGATTCGAATGATTGATGCAACACAAGGGATTCAAGTCGTTCAGCAATTCTCACAGAATAACCTAGATGCGGATCATCAAATTCTAGTTAAATGGACGTTCGGACAATCGTTCTCGGTTCAGGAAATCAAACCGAAGTTTTGGAAAGCCGATAAACGGTACAAGTACGTATATATTCATCCCGAGACGAAAAAATCATATTTCATCGAATTTGACCCTGAAAAACCGGATAAAGGGAAACTGCTCATTACGAATCAAAAGTATGAGTTGCTTCACGAGATTCCGGTGGAAGGACCGATTGGAATCGACTTTGTGATCGAATGAGATAAAGAGAGGAAAATATTTTGAACCGTATCGAGCGATTTGAATTTGAGTTTGAAAAAAAAGCGGGAGAACGATTTTCACTTTTCACGTATCTTGAGCAACAACAATCAGATTGGTCTTCTTTACAAGATGATGAAGCGCGGGAGGGAAACTTTCACGTAAGCATGTGGATCAGTGGAGAAAAGATTTCCTGGTCATATGACGTGCGAGAACGGGATGAAGCAACACAAGCATATCGGTTTAATATTTTCATACAACGCTGGAAAAACATCTGGGAATGGGCTCAGCAACGTCACTTAATGAGTGGAAACGCATTTGGAATTCATCAAACACTCGCTGACTCCGTCAGGACATCTGCCAAGTCTGAAGCGTATTTGGAACGGGCAATGAACGAGCTTGCTGGCTACGATGCGGAAGGACTACTCTTTTATTTTGGTCCTGGACCGTGGGACGACTTTCAGAACGCGGATGATGAGCTGGATATGTTTCTTGAGTTCGATGAGATCAATACAAAAGAGAAGATGCGTACGGAAGGGCTCTACTTTGATTACGATAGTCGGCGCTGGATCGACATTCCAGCTTCCTTACCGGTTATTGCTGAAACGATGCGGACGATGTATCTGCAACTCTACCAATAATCGATTTCATCGAAAAAGCTCACGTCTCAGAGATTGAGACGTGAGCTTTTGTATTAGAACAACTCGTTAATTGGTGTGTCACCTTCAAGCAATGTGACGACTTGCTTCGAGGCGTTGTCGTGACCGAGCGCAGCTAAAATGACACGGGCGACGTCCTCACGCGGAATCTTTTTAGTTGCTTGTTCGGACGGATCCGTCGTGACGTTTCCTGTGCCGGCTTCATCGGATAGTCCGCCTGGGCGAAGAATCGTGTAATTAAGTGACGATTCCTTCAGGACACGATCCGCGTAGCGTTTTGCAATGTAATACGGCTTCATGCTGTCGGACCATGTTTCCGGCGAATCGGCATTCAAGGCACTGACCATGATGAACTGTTTTGCATGGATTGCTTCCGCTGCTTCAATCGATTTGACGGCACCGTCGAAATCGATCAGCATCGTCTTGTCCGCTCCTGTGTGACCGCCGGATCCTGCCGTAAAGATGACGACATCTGATCCTTGTAATGCATCGGTGATCGTCGCGACGTCCGCTTCAAGATCGAGATGGACCGGGGTATGACCTAATTTCTCAAAATCACTGAACTGGTCCTTGGAACGTAATCCTACTTTGACATCGTGCTCCGAATCCTGCAGTAAGCGAGCAGCGTGACGACCTACTTTACCATTTGCACCAATGATGAAAATCTGACTCATGTTCCATTCCTCCATTTCACGATTTGATGATTCTGTTTCAGTATGGAAAAGACGAGGGGATTCTGTAAAGAAAGACGACTTGTAGAACTGCAACCGTCATCAAAACATCTTTTTAACGCTTTTATGCATAAAATCATCAAATTATCTTGAAATCACGTGTAAGTGTGGTAGGATAATGACTATTACCCACACCGAAAATCATTTGGGTTAAATTGTAGCAATATTCGGTGAATGGGCAACGACGAAACAGAAAGGAGAGATACGATGAGAAAGAAACCATGGCTACTGGCAGGACTTGTTTTGACAGGCGTTGCCGCTTGGATGATTTGGAATCAACAGACGGATGCCGAAGCACATGAGATCTTCGAAGACCACAAGCTGGTCGTCGGGACGACGGGGGATTATAAGCCCTTTACATACTGGAACGAGGAACGGAATCGTTATCAAGGCTTTGATATCGATGTCATCCAAGCGTTCGCCAAAGCAGCAAATCTTGATGTGACGTTCGTCAAGACGACATGGCCGACATTATCGGAGGATACGAAATCAGGAAAGTTTGATATCGCTGTCGGTGGCATCACGAAGAAAGTCGAGCGCGAGGTCATCGGAGACTTTACATCGTCGTATTTCTCCTTTCAAAAAGCACCGCTCGTAAAGAAGAAAGATGTCGAACGCTTGAATTCGCTCGCTGCAATCAATAATCCAGCAGTCAAAATCGGTGTCAATCCGGGTGGCACGAACGAAGCGTTCGTGAAGAAGCATTTTCCGAAGGCAGATGTGACCGTCTTTGAGAACAACTTGGACATTCCGAAAGCCGTAAAAAGCGGACAAGTCGATGTCATGGTGACGGACGACATCGAGGCGTTGCATTACGCGACAGAACTCGATCTTGCGGTGCCGAAACTAACAGAGGCATGGGAACCAGCCGAGATGGCGTATTTGATGAAACCGGATCAAAAACAGCTTGGAGATGTCTTCCGGGTCTGGATTGAAAGTGCAGAGGGGCAAGAACAAGTTCAAAAATTGAAGAAAAAATGGAACATAGTCTCGACACGTGAGACGGTCGGAGCGAAAGGAGCGGGAGCATATGAGTAAATGGGGATGGATCGTCGTCGGAGGTGGCGTCTTGTTTGCGAGCTTACTGACGCTATGGCAAACGGAGCAACCACGACGTGTACAAGCGAAGAACGTCTTTGCGACGAAAAAAATCGTCGTCGGAACGACCGGGGACTACAAACCATTCACCTACTTGAACCGGAAGACGAACGAGTACGAAGGGTTCGATATCGAAGTGATCCGTTCATTCGCGAAGACGACCGGCATCGATGTCGAGTTCGTCCCGACGACATGGCCGACGCTATCTGCTGATCTCGCAAGTGGGAAATTCGATATGGTCGTCGGGGGTGTGACGAAAAACATCGAGCGCGAAATCATCGGCGACTTCACGTCGAGTTATCTGTCGTTCCATAAGACACCGCTCGTCCGTAAAGAAGATGCTAAGCGTCTTGCTTCGATCGAACAAATCAATCGTCCAGACGTGACGATTGGTCTAAATCCAGGGGGAACGAATGAACAGTTCGTCCGTAAGACGTTCACGAAGGCGAACATCGTCATGTATGAACAAAATCTCGACATCCCGCACGCGGTTGCATCGGGCGAAGTCGATGTTATGATCACCGATACGGTCGAGGCGATTCATTATGAAGCGCTCGACAAACGACTTGCGGCACCAAGAATTCAAGAAAAATGGATTCCGGCGGAGAAGAGCTACCTCGTCCGAGAGTCGGAAGGGGACGTCGTTGATGTCTTCAATATGTGGATGCAATCGCACGAAGGTCAAGAAGAGATGGAGCAATTAAAAGAGAAATGGCAAGTAGCGTCATAAAGGAATCGTGCCTCCGTATAACAGGAGGCACGATTTTTTAGTAACAGGAATCTAATGGGAAAGGGCGAACAAGTATGTAGAAGCAAATTAGGAGGAAACCATATGTTGAAAAACGTGTCAGCGAGACGATGGCTCATCATGACCGTTCTTTTTGCCTGTATCACTTATGGATGGATCGTCATCGGAGATGCATGGATCAATCCTACATTGTTATTCGCAGGGGCGATTGTACTTGCGAGTGGTACAGTGCTTTCGTTTAGTCTCGCGTTAGCACGAGCCGTTCGATTAACAGGAATCGGATTAACGATGATGATGGTGTCGATCGTCACGACGCTCGTGGTATCCGCCGGTGTCGTGTACGGTGTGTATCAGATTGTAGCGTAATCGTTAGAGCTTAAATTTAGGCACCGAATCAGGTGTCTTTTTTTTGATTCGAGAACATAAAAAACGGGAAAATCTTGGACATGACTTTGAATTCAGAGAAAGAAGGAATGAAGATGATTCATGTCGAGAACTTGACGAAGACGTACGATGGGAAGGATGTCGTCAAAGGGATTTCGTTCGACGTGCAAGCCGGGGAAATCTTCGCTTTTCTAGGACCGAACGGGGCAGGAAAGTCGACGACCGTCCAGATGCTGACGACATTGATTCCAATTTCCGGTGGTCGGGCGACGATTCAGGAATTTGATGTCGTCAAACAGGAAAAACAGGTTCGGTTGCAAATTGGGGTCGCCTTACAAGATACCGGCATCGATGAAGACTTGACCGGACTTGAATTACTCGTCCTACAAGGAAAATTATTCGGATTAAGTCAGACGGAAGCAAAAACACGGGCAGAGGAATTGCTGCGACTCGTCGAACTCGATCAAGATGGGAAGCGCCGTTCGGGCACTTACTCCGGTGGGATGAAACGACGGCTTGATCTCGCCTTGACGCTCGTCCATCAACCAACCGTTCTGTTTCTCGATGAACCAACGACTGGGCTTGACCCCGCGAGTCGTGTACAAATCTGGAACGAGGTCCGGCGATTAAACGAAGAGTTCGGCACGACGATCTTTTTGACGACACAGTACTTGGAAGAAGCCGATCAGTTGGCGGACCGAATTGCCATCATCAACGAAGGGAAACTGATTGCGGAAGGAACGGCAGCTGAGCTGAAGGCAGCAAACGGAGAGGAACGGATTGAGTTGACACTTGCTGAAAAAGAGGACGAGCGGATTGTCTTAGAAACGTTTAAAGGACGTCAGGAAAAAGGTCAACTGGTCATTCCTTCACATGGAACGGAGACATTACGCGCTGTTGTCCGCTTTCTTGACGAACGGAAGATGATTGCGACGTCACTGGTCGTCAAACAACCGTCACTCGATGATGTCTTTATTCGTTTAACCGGACAAGCCTATAAGGAGGAGTCGTGACATGATTCGAGAAACGTGGTTTTTGATGCGGCGAAGTCTACTCGTCACGTTACGTAATCCGTTTTCCTTCATTCCGAACTTGATCATCAGTGTCTTTTTCCTGCTCGTCTACACGAGTGGTTTGTCCGGAATCTCGAATTTACCGCAGTTCGACAGCATCGATTATTTGAACTTCATTCTCCCAGTTTCAATCGTCTCGGGTGCTGTTGGTGGAGCGGGGGGCGCCGGTCAAGCGCTTGTCAAGGATATCGAGAGTGGTTATTTTGCACGACTCTTATTGAACCAGTCTCGCGAACAGCAATCGTCCTCGGACCGATGCTTGCCGGGATGCTGCAATTATTCGTTCAAACATTACTCATCTTCGGGATGGCCTTTTTGCTTGGTCTATCGATCCCAGTCGATGTCAGTGGCTTTTTCTTAACGATCTTACTCGCGCTCGGATTTGGACTCGCCTTTGCTGGTTACTCGGTTGGAGTCGCTTTGAAGACACGGAATGCGCAAGCCGCTCAAGCCGGAACGCTCTTATTCTTCCCGCTGATTTTCCTGTCGACGACGTTCGTACCGAAAGACTTGATTGAAGCCGAGTGGCTCAAGATTGCTGCGACGATCAATCCGACGACCTACATCATGGAAGGCATGCGTAGTGTGTTGACGCGCCCGGAGATTGATTGGTCGGTTTACTGGCAAGGTTTGATCGTCGCTGCTGTTCTCAGCATCGCGATGGTGATCTTTGCTGCGTTGAACGCACGTGGGGCATTGAAAAAGTAAAAAATGGACCCGTTTTTAGACGGGGCCATTTCATGCGGCTATCTAGTTGACGGTCTTATTTCAAATCGCGTTTTTCTTCCTCTTCTTTCGACGATTTACTTTTTGCGTCGAACTCAGAACGTGTCATGACATCTTCGACATGCATATTGATTTCGACGACATCGAGTCCTGTCATATCATGGACTGATTTTTTGATTTTCGTTACAGCATCTTGGAAGATCGACGGGATGTTTTTGCCATACTCGACGATGACTTTTAAGTCGAGTGCGACTTGTCGTTCGCCGACTTCCGCGTCGATGCCTTTTGTGATATCTTCCGTGCTCCGTAAACGATCTGTCAATCCACTCATGAAGCCACCACTCATTGAGAGGATGCCTTTGACATCATTTGATGCGATACCGGCGATTTTCTTAATGACTTGATCTTCGAATGTGAGTTTATTTTCGCGTACTACTTCGTTTTCGTTTTGTTTCGTGTTGATTTCGTTAGCCATGAGAAATCTCTCCTTTTAATGTGAGTTGAATGATTTTTTATTTTCTGTATGCTCAATCCCGTTGAAAGAACTGAATCCATCCTTCGACATCGAGCGCATTATCCCGCCACTGACCGATCAAGTAACCGATTGTTGCGAATACGATGATCAACAACGTCGGTCCAAAACCGATCGTCAAGAACAAGATGGCGAGGATCAGTCCGACTAGCCCGCCGAGTAGACGGTAGCGATACGGACGAAGTGCTTCGCTCGTTTTCATGATCTTCCTCCTCTCGTATCTTAGACGACGCGTTCAGATGTTTTGCTCTTCGTGTCACTGATCCGGACGCGTGTTTTTGTGACAGGTAGTTCAAGCAACGATTCGACTGCATGTTTGGCACGTTCTTGAATGTCTTTGCCGATTGTCGGCAAGCCTTCTTGACCGAAGACGGAACAGTCGACTTCTAACGCTACGGTTTCTTTTTTCGAGTGAATATCCGCGTTGACGCGTGGCGAACGTACGCCGTTGATACCACGAATCGACTCGAGTGCCGTTCGTTCGATCGTTTGCTTAGAGATCGTGATATTCCCGTCACCCGTCTGAATCAGGAGACGTTGTCCTTTTGAACGACTGAGTAGTCCAGTGAATAATAGAATGACAAATACGAATGCTAGGAAGCCACCAAGTGATAAAATCGTGTAGCTATACCATTGTTGATCTTGCCACTGTTCAATCAAAGGACTGAGTCGTGGAACATCATAGACGCCGAGTACAAGAAGACCGACGCTGACTAAACCGAGAATGCCGATCAGGACGAGTAGGAAACGATTGAATCCGTTCATGTTACATCTCTCCTTTCTGTCGTTAAAATGTTTTAACATGATTGTTCTACACATGAAATATTATGTGTATGGTGAGAATATTCCCGTTCAAACGAACTCAAAACATAAAAATACACTTAAAATAAAAAGACTATTTATTCTGAAAATTAGTCTGTTTATTAGAAAAATAGTAGATGAAATACGATATTTATTAAAAAATTATGAATGATTTAGCGTTCTAAGGCATATTAGTTCGCATTTGATTATCTATCATGGGAAAAATATAATGTCAATATAAAAATGGAAAACACGAAAAATCCTCCCATGATGTCATGAGAGGAAGATAAAATATCATTATTTTTCGATCTTCGGTACTTTTACGATGTAATAGACCGTACTTAAGATCAAGAAAGCAACTCCGATTAAGATCGAGACGCGCGTCTCATCGTTGAACAACATCCCGACGAGCACTGTCACCAGCGCGACGATCGACAGATAGTTCGTCACCGGCGCACCAGGCATCTTGAACGGATGTGAGGCTGTCCGTTCGCTTTCAAGTTTACGATACCGGATATGACTGATTAAAATCGCGAACCATGGCACCATCCCTGGCAGTACCGAAGCACTGTAGACATACACGAAGATATTCGTATCCTTCCCGAGAACGAGTGGCAAGGTGATATCAAGAATGACACCGAAGAAAATCCCGATTGAAATCGCGAAGACCGTGTAGAATGGAATGCCACGTTTATTGACCTTTAAGAAGAAGGACGGCACTTGTCCTTTTTCAGCCAAGGCATAGATCATCCGGCTTGCACTGAAGATCCCGGAGTTACAACCGGATAAAGCGGCCGTGATGACGACGAAGTTGATGATACCGGCAGCAATCGTGACACCGACCTTGGCGAATGTCGCAACGAACGGACTGCCGAGATCCGACAACTCGTTCCATGGATAGACCGTGACGATGATGAAGATCGATCCGACGTAGAAAATTAAAATTCGCCAGACGACACCATTAATCGCCTTCGTAATATTCTTCTCTGGATCTTTCGTTTCTCCAGCTGTCACGCCAATCAACTCAACACCGATGTAAGAGGCGAAGACGATCGAGAGGGCAAAGAAGAAGCCGGTGAAACCATTCGTGAAGAATCCACCGTTCGCCCACAGATTCGAGAAGCCGACCGGGTTTCCGTCATTTCCTAGACCAAAGAAGATGATGCCGAATCCGGCGACGATCATCAGAAGAATCGTTATCACCTTGATTGAGGCGAACCAAAACTCGAGTTCACCGAACA
This sequence comes from Exiguobacterium sp. ZWU0009, assembly GCF_000798935.2. Lineage (NCBI taxonomy): Bacteria > Bacillati > Bacillota > Bacilli > Caryophanales > Exiguobacterium > Exiguobacterium sp. ZWU0009. The sequence goes on from NZ_CP018057.1 coordinate 1,294,519, forward strand.
TCTTGACGGAAGCAAGGTTCGCAAGCGTCAAGAGAATGATGACGACGACGCCTGGAATCCAAGTCGGTAGTTCCGGCCACCAGAAGCGTAAATATGTCCCGACAGCGATGACTTCACTCATCCCGACGACGACCCAGTTGAAGATATTACTGCTTGCTGTCAAGAAACCAGCAGCTGGATGGATATAGTCGTTTGCGAACTTTGCGTACGAACCACTGTGAGGATGGGTGTAGACCATCTCACCAAGTGCACGCATGATGAAAAAGATAAAGACTCCTGCTAGCATGTACGCAAGCAAAACCGATGGTCCTGTCCAAGCGATCGTGCTTGATGCCCCAAGGAACAAACCGACCCCGATTGTTCCTCCGAGTGCAATCATTTGTACCTGTCGTGCTGTTAAATCGCGTTTCAAATTCGAACTCATCATTTCCCCCAAAAAAATTCTGTGACGTCATAATGTTCAGACAACTTGTCCGAATAACTATAACGCTGAGTATACTATCCTCAGATAGGACTCGCTAGTCTTTTTGAAAATTTGGGTTGAAGGTTTTCAAAAGTGAAAAGATTATGAAACAACTTTGTAACTGTTTTCATTTGCCTGCTATGAGAGAGACGAGTCGCTGACCGAGTCTCCCGAAATACAGGTGTTCTGAAGTCGCTAAGACGATCAAGTCGTTACGCATTGTAAGGTCACCTGACAGGGTATTTCCCTGTTCTGTCATGAATCGAATCGAACGAATACTCTCAAAAAGCGTTCCTTTACGTTCAAGTAAATGTGCTTCATCAGAATTTGCAGCAAGCAGAAAATCGTCGTACCGAGCGAACTGAGAAAAGGCAATCGTAGGTGCCTCACAAACGAGATCGTCCTCTTGATTGATACGAATGAAGCGAAAATCGGAATAATAGAAAAACCAGACTTCCTTCGACGAACAGACATTTAAGGCGTAGCAATCATCGATTGGATATTGACGATTCTTATACTGGACTACACCTGTATCGTCAAAAGCGACGAGACCAAATGCGCCATTCGAACTAGTTGCAGCATCAGCGTAGATTCCTTCGTCGAAATAACTGACCCAAATCCATCCTTGTTCATCGATTTGCATATTCTGAATCCCATCGTCTAAACAAAAGCTGTCTAGTAAATTCCCTTGAGGATCATAGACAAAGGCATTTGGTAACCACGTTCCATCTACATCGTCGTCACAACGGGAAGCGACGAGTAACAGACGACCGTCCGGAAAGCGGTCGATGAGTGAAAAGTCCACCTCGCTTCTTTTAATCATTGTCGTTTTTCGCCAGTCATCTTTCAATTGATGAATGGAGAGAACGTGTTCATTCCGAGATTCATCGAGGGTTTCTTCGACGATTAAAATACGTCCATCGACGGTGATCCCAGTCGCGACAGGACGACCCGTCCGATAGGATGCAGTCAAACGACGTAATGTAAAATGAGCAAGCGGGGATGTTAGCATGGCAGGACCTCCTGTTTGTTTAAAAAAGCAGTCCGTCGTCAGACAGACTGCTAGTTGTTCAAACCGTTCGTTGACGGCGTTTGTAGATGACGTAGAAGATGATCAAGACAACGGCAGCAATCAGAACGCCGTTCGTGTACGGTGCAGCGACTTCCTTGATTGAGCGCCAGTTCGTTCCGAGCGTTTCACCAAGATACAGGAACAAGATCGACCATGGGATGATGGCAAGCACCGTATAGAGAGAGAACTTCGTTTGGTCCATCTTCGCAAGACCAGCCGGAATCGAGATGGCATGACGAACGACAGGAATAAAACGAGCGCCAAAGATGACACCTTGTCCATATTTCAAGAACCAACGCTCAGCTAAATCCAGGTGATGCTCTGAGATTAAAACATACTTTCCGTATTTCAGGATAAGGGGACGACCGCCGTAACGAGCGAACCAATATAAGAATAATTGCGAGAATAATCCACCGATGACGGCAGCGACGATGGCGAGCGGCCAGCCGATCGTTCCTTGAGAAATCATGAATCCTCCATAAGAGAGGACGATTTCACTCGGTATGATTTCAATCATCAACCCGAGGGCGATGCCGAAATATCCGAGATCGGCAAGCGAAAGTAAAATCTGGTTGACGACTTGAGATAACACGTTAGACAACTCCTTTGTATCAGTTCATTTCTTTATTTTAGAGAACAAGCGGCGAAATGAAAAGGAAAAAAACGGAGACAATTCAAAAAACGGATTCGCAATTACGGCGAATCCGTCTTCTTTTTATAATACGACCGCGGCGATCGTACCGAAGATGATCAATGGAATGTTGTAGTGCAAGAACGTCGGAATGACCGTTTCACGCATGTGATCGTGCTGACCATCCGCATTTAGACCACTTGTTGGCCCGAGTGTCGAGTCTGATGCGGGACTACCCGCGTCACCGAGCGCACCGGCTGTACCGATGATCGCAATCGTCGCTTCTAAGCTGAATCCGTACTGGATACAGAGTGGAACGAAGATGGCAGCAATGATTGGAACGGTTGAGAAACTTGAACCAATCCCCATCGTGACGAGAAGACCGATCAACAGCATGACGAAGGCGGCAACGAGTTGGGAATCGCCCATCAATGCTTTTGAGTTCTCGACGAGTGGCTCGATATCGCCCGTCTTACGCAAGACGTTCGAGAATCCGTTCGCTGAGATCATGACGAAACCGATGAATGACATCATGCGCATACCGCGTGTAATGACGTCATCTGCTTCGCTGAAGCGAACAAGACGAAGCAACAAGAAGAGGATTAAACCAGTTGTTGCAGCGAGAATCATTGATCCGGTCTGCAGTTGAACGATCAAAGTCGCAATGACGACGATACCGCTTAAGGCAAGCTTCGTTTTCGTGATGACCGGGATTTCATAATCGTCTGGAGCGATATCACGCATCTCATACGTCCGTTCTTTACGATATGAGTATAGACCGATTAAGAGACCGACGACCATCCCGAGTGCCGGAATCGCCATCGCTTCGATGACGGATGCTCCTGCTGTATCAAGACCATTTGCCTTCAAGTTCTTTAGTAGAATCTGATTGAGGTAAATGTCTCCGAAACCAACTGGTAAGAACATGTAAGGTGTCACAAGACCAAACGTCATGATTATCGCAATCCGGCGACGGTCCATTTTCAACTGATTAAACAGACCAAGGAGCGGCGGAATGATGATTGGAATGAATGCGATGTGGATTGGCAACACGTTTTGTGAACTGATCGCGAGTAACAGAATCGCAAACAAGATGAATCCTTTTAACTTTTTGACCGATGAGGCACTTGCATTACCACGCGAACGTTGAATCAAGGCATGTGCGAGTGCATCGGGTAAGCCCGTTTTCGAGAGGGCGACAGCGAACGCACCGAGCAATGCGTAACTCAGGGCGATTTCTGCCCCGTCACCAAGACCACCGGAGAACGCTTTTGTCGTCGCAGTCAGGTCAAGACCACCGACGAGACCACCGGCAAACGAACTGATGACCATCGCGAGCACGATGTGGACGCGGAAGATCGCTAAAATAAATAGTAAAAAGACGGCAAACAATACGGCGTTTATCATTCAGTAAAACCACACTTTCTTTTGTTATCACTGTACTATACTAAAGTATCTTACAGCCATGTTGGAATGCTGTCAAGAGTAAAAGTCTGACCTCGTAATCAAAAGATGAGGGATACGCTTTTTAGCTCCCCACAAGAAGTTACATTCTGTTATACCCCGAAGCATGAAGTGAGAAGCGTGTTGATCACTGAGAATGACTCATACGAAAAAACGTGCCATAATTCTCCGTTACGAGAAAATATGGCACGTTGTCTTTAGTTTAAGACGGAATAGAATATGCGAGTCTATTTGCGTTTCTTCTATAGAGAGTGATCAGCAATCGACGACGTCAAGCTTACCAGTACCTGGATCGATGACGAGTCCGTGGACGTTCGTCCCAGGTGGCAGTAATGGGTGATTCTTCACGAGGCTGACTGAGTGAGCGACGCTTTCTTGAACTGACGTGAAGCCACGCAACCATTGATTCAAATCAACCCCGGATACTTCGAGTGTATGAAGAATCTGTTGGTCGATTCCCCGATCCTTCATCTCGTTGATCATGTGGTTAGGATCAATCGTGCTCATGCCACAGTCGTGGTGACCGATGACGACGACTTCTTCAGCGCCGAGAGCATACAACGCAACGAGAATCGAGCGCATGACGGAGCCGAATGGGTGCGATAGGATTGCACCGGCATTTTTGATGATTTTCGCATCCCCGTTCTTAAGACCAAGTGCGTGTGGGAGGAGCTCCGTCAAGCGGGCATCCATACACGTCAGGATGACGACCTTTTTATCTGGGAACTTATCCGAGACGAACTGCTCATACTGTTTTTCGGCGACGAATCGCTCGTTGAAGGCTAGCATTTCCTGTACAACTGACATTCAAGTGTCCTCCTTTAGTGGTAGCTCTTAATATGTACCCCATATCAGAATACAAGATGATGAAACGGCTATCAAGTCAGGAAAATGCGAGGTGTGATAAATCGCACACATCTATGTACATGAAGCAAAACGTTGGAAAAGAAGAACGCACAACAGTTGTAAACGCTATCAAAAGTGTGATGGAATTCACAGGATGGTCATGCACAAAACAGGAAAAAGGGGTTATGATTGATTTGTGAAGGAAAGCACAAACTATTGAAAAACAGCTTGGCATTCCTGACATAATGGTTGGCAAATCAAACTCAGATTCGTTCCACGACAGGGAGGAAACCACTCATGGCTGTGAAAGAAAAAACAAAATCGACGGCAACACCAGTCGAACAAGCAGTTGGACAAATCGTTGAAAAAGGGCAACGTGCATTACAAGAATTACTGACATTCGATCAAGAAAAAATCGATACGATCGTCCGGGATATGGCACTTGCCGGACTTGAACGGCATGTCGAACTCGCTCGTCTCGCTGCAGAAGAGACGGGACGCGGTGTCTTTGAAGATAAGATGATTAAAAACATTTTTGCGACAGAATACATCTACAATAGTCTACGTCATGAAAAAACAGTTGGGATTTTAGAAGAAGATGTCCAAAACGGCATCACATATATCGCTGAACCCGTCGGTGTCGTCTGTGGTGTCACACCAGTCACGAACCCGACATCAACGACGATGTTCAAAGCATTGATTGCGATCAAGACGCGCAACCCGATCGTCTTCGCGTTCCACCCATCGGCACAACGTTGTTCCGTTGAAGCAGCGAAAACACTCCGCGACGCAGCCATCAAAGCCGGGGCACCAAAAGACTGTATTCAATGGGTGGAAGAACCATCACTTGAAGCAACGAAAGTCTTGATGAACCATGAAAAAATCGCGATGGTCCTTGCGACAGGTGGAGCGGGAATGGTCAAATCAGCGTATTCAACAGGTAAACCGGCACTCGGTGTTGGACCAGGGAACGTTCCGTGTTACATCGAACAGTCAGCAAAAGTCAAACGGGCAGTCAGCGATCTCGTTCTCTCAAAAACGTTTGATAACGGTATGATTTGTGCGTCTGAACAAGCCGTCATCGTCGACCAAGAGATTTATGCGACGGTCCGTGCGGAAATGGAAGCACTCGGTTGTTACTTCTGTACACCGGAAGAAAAACAACGTCTCGAATCACTCGTCATCAAAACCGATACATGTGCCGTCAATGCGGACATCGTCGGGAAACCAGCGACATGGATCGCGGAGAAAGCCGGCATCGACGTTCCGGAAACAACGGTCATGCTCGTCGCGGAACTCGAGTACGTCGGAGCAGCAGAACCATTGTCTCATGAAAAACTCAGTCCGGTCCTCGGTGCGTACCGCGTTGCATCAACTGAAGAAGCGTTCACGATTGCCGAACAGATGCTTGAAATTGGTGGTCTCGGTCATACAGCTGTCATTCATACGACGAACGATGATTTGATGACAGCGTTCGGACTCCGCATGAAAGCCTGCCGGATCCTTGTCAACAGTCCATCTGCTCACGGTGGGATCGGTGATCTGTACAACGAGTTGACACCATCATTGACACTCGGTTGCGGATCATACGGGAAAAACTCTGTATCTGAAAACGTGACAGCGAAGCACTTACTCAACGTCAAGAAGGTGGCGAGACGACGCGTGAACATGCAATGGTTCAAAGTCCCAGAGAAAATCTACTTCGAAAAGAACTCCGTTCAATACTTGCGGTCGATGACTGACGTCTCACGTGTCATGATCGTGACCGATCCAACGATGGTACAGTTCGGTTATGCCGATAAAGTGATTCAAAACTTGCCACAGTCCGTCAGTTACCGGATCTTTGACCAAGTCGAACCAGATCCATCGGTGACGACTGTTCAGACAGGTGCTCAAGCGATGCGTGATTTCAAGCCTGACTTGATCATTGCTCTTGGTGGTGGTTCAGCAATGGATGCTGCGAAAGGAATGTGGCTCTTCTACGAACAACCGAACGAAACGTTCTCGAACTTACGTCAAAAATTCCTCGATATCCGCAAACGGGCATATCAATTCCCGGCACTCGGTCGTCAAGCGAAGTTCGTCGCGATTCCGACGACGTCAGGTACGGGTTCAGAAGTGACACCGTTCACCGTCATCACGGATAAAGAGAAAAACGTCAAATACCCGATTGCTGACTATGCGTTGACACCTGACGTCGCAATCGTTGATCCGGAATTCGTCATGACCGTCCCGGCTTCGATCACTGCTGATACCGGAATGGATGTCTTGACGCATGCGACAGAAGCATACGTCTCGGTGCTTGCGAACGACTACACGGATGGACTGGCACTCAAAGCAATCAAGATGATTTTTGAGTACTTGCCACGAGCATATGCTAACGGATCAGACGCCGAAGCACGCGAAAAAGTGCATAATGCGTCAACGATGGCAGGGATGGCATTCGCGAACGCCTTCCTTGGAATCAACCACTCGATCGCACACAAAATCGGTGGGGAGTTCCACACACCACACGGACGGACGAACGCGATCCTAATGCCACACGTCATTCGCTATAACGCGTCACGCCCAACAAAACTAGCAGCATTCCCGAAATATGAATCATTCGTCGCCGATGAACGGTATGCCGACATCGCACGCTACCTCGGTCTTCCGGCAGCAACGACGGAACAAGGGGTCGAATCACTCATTCAAGCAGTTGCCGATCTCGGACAACGTCTCAACATCAAGATGTCATTCAAGGCGCAAGGCATTCAAAAAGCAGACTTCGAGGCAAAACTCGACAAGATGGCAGTTGATGCTTTCGAAGATCAATGTACGACAGCGAATCCAAAGATGCCGCTTGTTGCTGAGTTACGGACGATCATGGAACAAGCGTACGAAGGCATCTAATAGAGAAAAAAATACCATGGCACCTGATCGTTTAACCGGCTTCTCATTTTGAGAAGTCGGTTTTTGTTTTGGAAATCGATGGAGACAGTCGGAGAAAAAGTGGGATATAATGGCTGTTGAATGAATTTGATGTTTTTGGTTTCGCTGAAGCAGGAATATTCAAACATCAGACATTAAAAGGAGGAAATGGGATGGAGTCAAGGCAAGAAAGGAAACAACGACGGTTTTCCGTCTGGGATGTCCTGTTTGGCGTCCTCATCGGTCTCATTTTTTTCGGTGTCATTTATGGCGCGATGGCATTTTTGACTTCACAAATTACCTCATCCTCAGACTATCAAGATCTCGTGACGCAGATGCAACAGGCGGATGTCTCCTGGAAAGATGCAGACATCACGGTCTCTCTCATGCTCTTGTTCGTCGGTGGACTGTCAATCACGATGCCGAGCGCGGTCCGAGAAGGAATCATCAATCAGGTGCTCGATGCGAGTTCTGCCGGTGATGTCTTATCCTTGTTCGGGATCGACTTAAAACAGGTCCTTGCACCACTTACGTTCGATGTCTCTTACGGCACGTTACTCTATTCCGTTTTTGGCATCGGTTTGATCGTCCTGTTATTTTTAGTGTTACGGATTAAGGCGAGTCGTCTCGGGTGGACGATTCGATCGATCAGTTTCTTCTTAACGGTCGGAATCATCTGGTTCATCCTTGCTGGACGCGGAAACGACGTGCCATTTCTCTCGTTACAAGATGGTTATGCGATGAGCGGCATCTTGCCGCTTCTCGTCGTCAGTTTACTTGGTTGGATGGCGTTCTTCCCGCAAAAGTTATCCGGTCTGACAGCTGCCGGACGTGCCGGCTTACTGATTTTGATGCTCGCAAGTACGCTCCAACTCGTCTTTACGGTGCAGGACGAAGCGGCGTATGACGGTGATTCCTCACTACGGACGGCACTCACCGTCGCGAGTCTAAACGCCGGAAATGGCGGAATGTACGACTGGATCCACGGCGGACAGGTCGTGTATCAAGCAGACGTTCTTGGAGCGAACGCGGAAATCCCGGTCTCGATGTTGAACGGGGAGACCTCAACGGATCAGCTTAATGACTCGATCCAAAAAGTCGTCGATGGCATCGATACGGACCGGGTGACAGAACAATTGTTGACGTTACTCGGTGGAGAACGTCCGGATTTGTCAGCAACACAATTGAAGCTCGACCCTGTTGATTACGGTGTCGCGCGGCAGACGATTCAAGTGATTGATGCGGAATCGGCAGGAGCGACGCCACCGAATGTCTCGAGTGAGAGTGGGTATTGGGTATTATTGCTGGTAACGTTCGCGATCTACTTCGTCTGTAGCATCCGAAGCTTCAAGTCGATTATCGATCCGTTCGTCTTTGCGATCACGATTGGTGTGATCAGCTTCATCGTCAGTCAGGCTTCATACGTTCAGTTCGCGATGAAATGGCGGAGTGACGTCTTATTCGAATTCGCTCAACAAACCGCAGGCTGGACAGTACTTTATGCCACAGGACTTGCGTTACTTGCTGGAATTCTCGGTTACGTCGTCCGACGGAAACCAGACAAAGCGGTTTAAGGAACGTGGAGTGATGAAGCTCCTCCATTAGGAGATGTACCATGAATGGGGACGACGAACGTTGCTGTCATTCTCGCTTTCCACAGGCGGGAGGTAAGCCGCGGTATCCTAAACTACGTTTCGTCTACCGGGTCTCACCTGACCCTGACGCAAGCGAAAAACATGCTTTCTTTCCCTGTAGGAGTCGAGAATGAACAGTTACGTTCTATATCAAGCATAAACGATACGTTTTCAGGTTCATGTCCTGAAAACGTATCGTTTTTTACGTGGTTCATCTCATTTTCACCACCCCCTTTTTTTACCATTCAAACTTGGTTTGTAAAGGTAAAATCAACAATGTTAAGCCAGTATTTGGAATTAGTTAAGTAGGTTAAATAAGACGGATGTCCGACCTATTTGAAAGGACTATTAGCTATAATCGAACCATGCTAAATTAATGAAGCAGTCAAAACATCCTGGGGGGAAATCCATATGAAAAAAGCTACGAAACTCGTCATCGCGTCGACGTTGATCGCACCGATGCTCGTACCAGTCGTTCAAGTCAAGACACTTGCTGCCGACAACAGTGTCGTCAAGTTACGCTTCTTAGAAACAACGGATTTACATACGAACTCAATGAACTACGATTACTTCAAGGATGCGCAGGACGAAACGATTGGTCTCGTCAAAGCCGCTACGGTCATTAAACAGCAACAAACTGAAGTGGGCGCAACGAACAGTTTCTTATTCGATAACGGGGATACACTTCAAGGAACGCCATTCGGTGATTACGTGAAGAACCAGTACGACAAAGGAAACAAAGGCAAACATCCGATGTACGAATTGATGGAATACCTCGGTTATGATGCGGTCACGCTCGGAAACCATGAATTCAACTTCGGTCTTGATTTCCTTAAGTCAGCGATGAGTGCTTCGAGCGGTTCAATCAAGTTCGTCAATTCGAACGTATTGGATGCAGTCACGAAAAAGCCGATCGTCGCGGACTACAACAAAGATGGAAAAGACTATCAAATCATCGAACGTCAAGTCAAGGACCAGAACGGTGACATGAAAACAGTCAAGGTGGGTGTGTTCGGAGTCGTCACGCCACAAATCATGGCATGGGATGCAGGGAACCTGACTGGGAAAGTCACGGCTGAAGATATCATCCCGACTGCTAAAGCAACAGCGAAGAAATTAAAAGATGCTGGCGCAGACGTCGTCGTTGCACTCGCACACACAGGTATCGGGGATACGACGGATCAAAAAGACGGCGATGAGAATGTCGGCTACGCATTGACAAAAGTTGCAGACATCGATGTCTTGATGACAGGTCATCAGCACGGAAAGTTCCCGGCAGTCGATTCAGCGTTCAATAAATTGCCGAATGTTGATAAAGAAAAAGGTCTAATCAATGGTAAACCAGTCGTCATGGCAAACACACAAGGAAAGAACGTCGGTGTCATCGATCTTGAGTTGAAGCAAGTCGACGGGAAATGGGTCGTTGATACGTCAGGTGCGAAACTAGCGGACGTGACGAAAGACACGACAGCAGATGCCGGTGCCGTCAAGTTGATTGAAAAAGCACATGAAGGAACACTCGCGTACATTCGTCAAGAAGTCGGAACGATTAATGACGACATCCAAAGTTTCTTCGCTCTCGCGCAAGACGATGATTCAGTTCAGTTCGTAACGAACGCTCAGAAATGGTATGTCGAGAAACAACTCAAAGAAAATGCCGATCTCGCGAAATATAAAGATCTCCCGTTGTTGTCAGCAGGTGCACCATTCAAGACTGGTGGTCGTAACCAAGTCAACGCATCCGATTATACATTGATCAAAAAAGGACCAATCGCACTCAAGAACGTCGCCGATCTCTATGTTTATCCGAATACACTCGAAGTCGTCAAAGTAACAGGTGCTGACGTCAAAGACTGGCTCGAAATGTCAGCCGGTCAGTTCAACCAAGTCGGCGGTGAGCAAACGAACTTGTTGAACAAAGATTTCCGTAGCTACAACTTCGATATCCTCGATGGATTGACGTATGAAATTGATATCACGAAACCAGCGAAGTTTGACTATAATGGTGACTTATCGAAGGAATTTAAAGGTGACAACCGCGTCCAAAACATCAAGTATCAAGGCAAAGCAATCACAGACGACCAAGAATTCCTCGTTGCGACGAACAACTACCGCGCTGGTAGTGCGACGTTCCCGGGTCTTGGGAAAGGTCAAAATATCGTCTACAAATCGGCTTACGAAACACGTAACGTCATCTCGGACTATATCAAAGCGAAACAACCGGTTGATTATAAAGCTGATGACAACTGGTCACTCGTCGCAAGTAAGCCGATGACGGTCAGCTTTGATTCAGCGGTTGCAGCTGCACCGTACGTCAAGCGGTATGAAGGAATCACGAACACAGGTGAAACACGTCCAGGTGAGACAGGAACCTTCCTTAAATTCAACATGAACGTGCCGATGAAAGACTTCACGGTCTCGGCAAAAGCAGTTAAACCAGGTGCGAAAGTCGTTACTGGTCAGGCAGTTCCGGGCGCAACAATCACAGTTAAACTTGGCGATAAAGTCCTCGGTACAGCAACAGCAAACGAAGCGGGTCAATACGAAGTCGGAACACGTCCGCTCAAATTGCGTGACAAGTTGACGATCGTCTCTGAACTCAGCTTCATGAAGACAGAAACGAACGTCACAGTCGGAACAGGTGTCGTTGCGACACCAGCGATCGATAAAAAGTCAGCAGTCTACGGATCGACGGTCCTCCGCGGTAAAGCAACGGAAGGTCTTGACGTGACGCTCTATAAAGGATCAACGAAGATCGCGAAAGCGAAAACGACGGCAAGTGGTTTCAAGATTGCGGTCCAGAACGGTCTAACGACAGGTACGTACACGGTCAAGTCGACAGACATCTCGAACAAGATCACGAAAAAGGCGTCGTTCACGATCAAGAACACGTATCCGGTCAAAAAATGGTCAGGCAAAAAGACGTTGACAGGTAAAGTCGAAAAACGACAAATCGTCCGCCTCTACCAAAAAACAGAAGCTGGTTATCAATTGATTGCTCAAGACGTGGCGGATCAGCACGGGAACTATGTCTTGAAGATGCGTAAGGCATTGACGAACGGCTCGTACAAACTCAACATCTATACAGCGAAGGATCATCTCGATCAATCGCGTTACTTCATCACGAAGTAACATGTCACACGGATGTCTGCACATGCAGACATCCGTTTTTATTTGGCTAGATATGTGCGTTGTGAGAGCAGAAACCGTTTAATGCGTTCATAGATGGTTGCTTGCTCGACTGTTAATTGGTTCGTCACGTGCGACATGTAGAGTCGTGACGTAACGGTAAACACATCGTCCGTAATGAAGGGTAGCCCCATCTCGCGACAGACGGAGACAGGAACGAAGCTGAAATACCGTTGCTGACGTAAGGCGAGTTGCAGCGAGACGTCATCAATATAGTGCGTGGTATCGGCATAAATGTTCAGTTCCGCCATCTTCAATTGGATGAAGCGGTTGTAATCCTTATTGTGAGAGGGAAATAAAAAGGCAGTCTCCGTTGCGTCCGCATAGAGCGCCGTGATCGCTTCTTTCTCTGAATAGGAAGCAGGATAGGTGATGACAATCTCCTCTTCCACGATCGGTTCGCTCGTAATGAGCGGATGCTTGAGTTCCATGAAGCTGATCGAGAAATGGAATTCTTGATGGAGCAGGCCACTTAAAATGTCGCGATTCGAGAGGATGTCCGAGTTGAACAAAGGCGCAGTCTGCGGCAAGAGAAATTCCCGTAGGATTAATTGGATGAAGCGACCGTGCGAACTGGCAAGACTGAGTGGTGTTTCGGTAGAGGCATCATTTCGCGCCATGCGTTCCTGGACCCGTGTCAGCTCGTGTTCGATTTTTTCGACTGATTGCAGCAGAAGTCGTCCATTGTCGGTCAAGCTGATCGTTCTGCCTTTTCGATGAAACAACGTCGTGTTCAATTCACGTTCTAGTTTTTTGATCGTCGCACTGAGGGCGGGTTGGCTGATGAATAATCGTTCGGCAGCACGCGTCACGTTCAATTCCTCCGCGACGTGACGAAAATAATTCAAATGTAAGAGTTCCATGATATCCTCCTAACATAACCTATAGGTTATTAAAATATATAAATATATATATTTCTGTTTATGATGAAACCAGTATATCGTAAATACCAGAGGTGATAGATATGAAAATCGGAATTTACGGAGCAGGATCACTAGGAACCATCATGGGAGCTTATTTGAGTCAACAGTATGCGGGTGTCGATCTGATCGATACGAATCGCGCACATATCGAAGCGCTAAACACAACAGGCGCGCATGTCATTGGACCAGATTTGACGCAAGCCGTCCATGCGATGCATCCGGATGACATCACGGAGATGTACGATATCGTATTGTTGCTGACGAAACAGGTCTACAATGAACCGGTCCTGGCGAAAGTCCGGACGATCTTGAAGGAAGACGGTATTCTCGTCTCCTTACAAAACGGTGTACCAGAAGAATTCATTCAACAACAGATTCCACGCGAACGTATCATTGCGGGATCCGTCGAGTTCGGAGCGACATACGTCGGACCAGGTGAGTCACGTCTGACATCGGATTACGAGCACTTCAAGACGTATGCGATGCAAATCGGTGAACTGGACGGCAAGAAGACGGACCGAATCATTCACTTGAAGGAAATCCTTGATCACATCGGTGGGACGGAAATCTCTGATAATCTACCGGGAACGAAATGGTCAAAACTCGTCATCAATAGTACGTTTAGTGGGTTATCCGCTGCGTGTAACGGTACGTATGGCGACGTTCTCGATCATCCGGTCTTGTTACGGGCAGCGATCCATACGATGCAGGAAGTCGTTGAAGTCGGTCACGCCCACGGCATCATATTCGCACCGATGAGTACGTTTGAGCCGGCAGCTTACGCAACACTAGACGCTATCGATGAAAAACTGAGCACCGTGCCACAATTGATGCACGGGTCGCGTGACTTAGAAGCAAGCATGTTGCAGGACTTACAAAAAGGGCAACCGACCGAAATTCGTTTCATCAATGGGATCGTCACGATGTATGGCAACACATACGATATCAAAACACCATTCAACTCACTCATTCAAGAAATCGTCGAAGAAGCGCAAGCAGCGAAGACGGTTCCAAATTTTGAAACAAGTGTCGCACGCTTTGCCGCATTGTTAAACGCATGAAGGAGGGATTCAGATGAGACAGGAAGATGTAAAAAATATCGTCGCGACACCGATCAATGCACCGGTCTTTCCGGCGGTCGATATCTTCTTTCGGAATCGGGAATACTTGAACATCATCTATGAGACGGACATCGAAGCCTTACAAGCAGTCGTTCCGGAACCGCTCGAGGTGCTGAGTAATCAGATCAAGTTTGAGATCATCAACATGCCGGATAGCACGGGTCTTGGGAGTTATCTCGAGTGCGGGCAAGTCATTCCGGTTCGGTATCAAGGAGAGGTCGGTGAGTTTTACCTCTCGATGTATGTCAACAATCAGCCGGCGATCGCCTCTGGTCGTGAAGTGGCTGCTTTTCCGAAGAAGTATGGCTCACCCCGGCTTTATCTCGATAATGATGTACTCGTTGGAACGCTTGACTACCATTCACTCCGTGTCGCCCAAGCGACGATGGGATACAAGTATATTCCGATGGCAGTTGAAGAAGCACAATCAATCATCGGTGCGCCGCAATTCATGCTCAAACAACATCGCGGTTATCAAGGCGAGTTGATTATCTCCGAACTGACGCGGAGTCAAATCACGGATCTTGAGATTAAAGAAGCATATCGTGGACCGGCGCGACTTCAGTTATTCGAACATGTCATGGCACCACTCGCTGACTTCCCTGTTCGGAAGATCGTCGATGCCCAGCATATCATCGCTGATCTTCGACTTGGTGGACCTGCGAAACTGTATGATTATTTAACGGATTAACGACTCTCTAACATCAACGACCTCCAAAATGGATGGTCGTTTTGTTTTACCCCAAAAACTGGCATACTGAATTGAGAGGGGGAAACGACCATGCGACAAGTTATTGTGTTACCGTATCAATCAGAATGGGCGAGTGAATACGTACGAGAAGCGGGACAATTACGAGACGTGTTTGGGGCACGTCTACATAGCATTCATCATATGGGAAGTACATCAGTTCCGGGACTCACAGCAAAACCGATCATCGATATCCTACCCGTCGTCGATACGCTCGAGGGGATCGAGCAGTTCGACGCACAGATGAAAGCGCTCGGTTACGAGGCGAAGGGTGAATTCGGGATGCCGGGACGCCGCTATTATCGAAAAGGCGGCGACAAACGGACGCATCACATCCATCTCTATGCGGTGGGAAATCCAGAAATCAAGCGTCATCTCGTCTTCAGGGACTACTTACGTACCCATCCAGAAGAAGCTGCTGCTTATGGGGCATTAAAACAACAGTTAGCGACAACAAATCCGCTTGATATCGAAGCCTATATCAATGGTAAGGATGCGTTCGTCAAGGAGCTCGAACAACGTGCGATCGATTGGGGAAAAGCACATGACTGACTGGGAACATGCCCTCGTTCGTCATGTCAGTATTGGTGTAAAGACGTCGAAAGCGCTGTTTGAAAAGATTGAAGCACAGGACTGGAACGCGCGACCTATTCCCGGGAAACGGACCGTCGGTGAAGTCGCTGTCCATCTCGCTGTGTTACTCGAAGCCGATTTGATGATCGCAGACGGGGCGACGGCTGAAGCGATGCAGTCGTTTTATGCGACACCGGTTCCGCGCGATCAGTTATCAGAGCGAATCGATCATGCGTTTTCTGTCTATCAAGAAAAAGTCACGACCGGATTTTCGACGCGTCCGACGTACTGGGGGGTTACCGACTCGATGAATGGCTGGGCAATTGAAGCAGCCGTGCATCTCTATCATCATCGATCCCAGTTATTTGATTACTTGAACATCTTTGGGTACGAGCTAGAGATCTCGTTATTTGAATGAATGGAAGTAGGGATAGTGTATGGAATATATCGTTGAAACATCAGCCGGTCGCTTTGATACCCGGCTGACTGGAAGTGGGGACGTCACATTCGTCCTCGATCACGGAATGATGTCGAATCGACACCAGTGGGGCTGGTTACGGACTGAATTGTTAAAACGGGGACGGGTCTTTGAATATTCGCGTCTCGGGTACGGTCGTTCGAGTCGTGGCAAAAGTAAACGACTTTTTTCGCATCAAGCAGATGAGCTCGCGGACGTCTTACGGATGCTTCGTGTCGAAGGACCATATGTCTTCATCGGTCACTCGCTCGGAGCCTATATCTCGCTTGCAAGTGGACGCCTATTTGCAGACGAGACGCGTGGCATCGTCTTGCTCGATCCGTCGCATCCGGATGTCGATGCGGCATTACCGAACTGGTACGAACGAACACAAGAGGAGTGGAATCGATTCCTCTATTTCCTTAGTCACGTCCGACCGATCGCCTGGATGATTCCTGACCGTCTAGGAAAAAAGATGTTCAGTGTCTTACCGGAAGCCGATCAATTACCAATGTGGCGGCATTTTGCGGCGCCTGGACATTGGCGGGGAACACTCGACGAGTGGCAATCGGTCGAAGAGAACAATCAGCTGATTCTTTCGTTGCTCGAAGACGTGACACAGCCGGTCCTCGTCCTGTCCGCTTCGAACTGGGCAGGTGGTATGCCGGAAAGTTGGTTGAACCCGGCATTGACCGAACAAATCAATGCGGCTCACGCTGCGTTCGCCGACAGTTTACCGAACGGGATGTATCATGTGATTGCGGATACGAATCATTATACGATCGCTGGCTTTTCGCATGAGGCAGCAGAGCGGATCACCGATTTGATCGGGACGACATGGGATTTACCGATTCAAACTCAGCGGTAAGGTTGCGCATTTTTCTCTCGAATCGTTTTCCTGGGACAAGCATCGCGCTGCTTTACTTCGTTGCAGGGTCGCTCCTGCTTGTTTTCCCTAAGAAGCGATTCCGAGCTTACAAAACGTTTCTTTTCTCGTGCTTCGGAACACTGACGGAGCTGACTCTAAAGTCAGTTTCTACAAAGATAGGGGTGGCAGAATAATCCCCTATCTCATAACAAAAAGAATGACGCGTCACACGCCACTCCTACAGGAACAAGCGCATTATGCGCTGTCAGAGACAAACAAGACCCGCTTTCTTGCTTGAATGAAGCAGGAAAACTGGCTTGTGTCTCGCCTAAGGAAAGGGCGTGAAAAGACGCGTCATTCTCTTTTGGAGTTAGCCCCGTCTATTCCTTGAGTCGACGCTTGTCGGCTTTTTTTAATGAAATAAATCGAAATCATTCCGATTGACGTCAGGTGAAAAGTCGGTTACTCTATAAAACGTAATGATTACGTTTTAGGAGATGAATGATGATGCAACCGATATCGATCACGGTTTTATCCGGTTACTTAGGATCCGGTAAAACGACATTACTAAACCATTTACTACATAATCGCGAAGGACGCCGCCTCGCGATCATCGTCAACGACATGAGTGAGGTCAACATTGACGCGGCATTGATTGAGCAAGGCGGATTCTCGCGGACGGAAGAGTCGTTCGTCACACTCTCGAACGGCTGCATTTGCTGCACGTTACGCGATGATTTATTGCTTGAAGTCAAACGCCTCGTCGACCAAGGAGATATTGACGGTATCGTCATCGAGTCGAGTGGTATTTCGGAACCGATTCCGGTCGCCCAGACTTTCACGTACGAAGATCCGGACAGTGCAATCGACTTATCACAAGTCACGAAAATCAACGCGATGGTCACGGTCATCGATGGATACCGTTTCCTAAAGGACTTTGAGTCTGGTGAATCGTTGATTGAGCGGAAACAGGCCGTCGATGAGACAGACGTGCGCGAAGTCGTCGATCTACTCGTCGATCAAGTTGAGTTCGCAGACATCATCGTCTTGAATAAAGTCGATCGCCTGACACCGGAAAAACGCCATACCGTTATCGGTTATCTAAAGGCATTAAATCCAGTTGCTCGTTTGATCGAGACAACATATGCTCAAGTCGATCCGGCAGAGATTTTAGACGTTGATCTATTTGATTTTGAACAAGCGGCAGCAAGTGCCGGCTGGATCCGTGAGTTGAATGCGGAAGAACATATTCCGGAAACGGAAGAGTACGGGATCAGCTCGTTCGTCTACAAGCGCGACGTGCCGTTCCACCCAGAGCGCTTGCTTGCCTTGATCGAAGACTGGCCGCAAGAAGTCGTCCGGGCGAAAGGCTTCTTGTTCCTCGCAACCCGTCCTGAGATGGCACTGTTGTTCCACCAAGCAGGATATGCGTCGAACATGGAATACGCTGGTCGTTTTGCATCAGACGAAGATCGACGGACCGAGCTCGTCTTAATCGGAATCGGACTGGAGGAAGAGAAGCTCGAAGCATTATTCGATGCGTGTCTCGTCCAAGCAGATGAAACGGACTGGGCGTCACTGAATGATCCAATTCCTGGTCGCGAGATGTACGAAGAAAACTTTCTATAAGAGGTAAATCTTTCGAGAAACCGTATCTGCGGTTTCTCTTTTTTGTTATATTTTCATAGTAAATGGGGAAAGAATACTAGTGAAGGTATGTTAATTGAAGGAGGAAGGTCTGTGCGCAACCGGATTTTACAATTCGCACTCGTATTTTTAGTCGCCGGGGGCATCATTTGGGGACTATATCAACTCGGCTATTTATTTTATGTCTTAACGATTTCAGCGACAGTCGTGCCGCTCGCCGTCATCATGATCATTTTCATTGAAAACCGGACAGCGGAATCAACGATCGCTTGGTTTCTCGTCCTGATCTTCCTACCGATTCTCGGTGTCGTGATTTGGTTGATGTTCGGTCGGAATCCACGGCGTCGTCGCCGGAATCGTCGTTCGCATGACGAACGAAAATTGCTCAAACAAGCAATTCGTCCAGTCCGGTCGCTTGCCGTCAGTGAGTTGCCACCGAATCACTTGAAGCTTGCGAACACGATTCGCAACTTCGGTGGTGGCGGGGTGGACGTTCATACATCAAGTGAGATTCTGACGAACGGGGAAAAGACGTTCCCGGCGATTCTTGACGCGATTCGTCAAGCGCAGCATCACGTCCACATCCAGTATTACATCTATCGGAATGATGAGACAGGCAAGGCGATCCGGGAAGCATTGATTGAGCGACTCGAAGCCGGTGTGACGGTCCGGTTCATGTATGACGGACTTGGAAGCTATATGCTCGGTGAGAACTTCTTGCGTCCGCTACGCGACGCTGGAGCACATATCGCAGCCTATGATCCGATCTCAAGTCCTTTGTTCATCTTCACAGCGAACTTCCGCAATCACCGGAAAATCGTCGTCGTTGATGGAAAAGTCGGCTTCACCGGTGGTTTGAACGTCGGGGATGAGTACGACGGTAAGAGTAAGAAGTTCGGCTTTTGGCGCGATACGCATTTACGGCTCGAAGGACGCGCCGTCAAGGAATTACAAGCGACGTTCCTCGACGACTGGATCTATGCCCAAATCGAATCGGGTGACACATGGGAGACGTTTGCGGGTGACGAGACGATCCATCAGTACTTCCCGAAACATGACGTGGCGTCAGACGGAGCGATTCAAATCGTCACGAGCGGACCGACCTCGAAGGATCCCGCGATTCGTAATGCCTTGATTGCCGCGATCATCTCGGCACAACGCTCCATCTGGATTGCGACACCGTATTTGATTCCGGACAATGAGACGATGACCTTGCTTCGGCTCGCAGCACGTGCCGGGCTCGACGTCCGCATCCTGACACCGGGGAAAGGCGATAGTTTTACGTCTTATTACGGTACCCGCTCCTACTTCGGACCACTCTTAAAGGACGGCGTCAAAATTTATACGTACAACCGTCACTTCATCCATGCGAAGTTGTTTCTCGTCGACGGGAAGATCGGTGCCGTCGGAACGGCAAACATGGACATTCGCAGTTTTGTTCTCAACTATGAACTGATGGCATTTTTATATGATACGGAAAGCACCGAGCAGCTCGAGCGTGACTTCATCGCTGATTTTGACGTTTCGATTCAGTTATCATCGAATGATTACGTCAAACGACCGCTCCGCTTCCGGATTTTTGAGTCACTCTCACGTTTGATTTCACCCTTATTATGACCGAGTGTCCCGCATCGATTTTCAGGTGCGGGACATTTTTGGGTTGATTCTTCCTTGAAGTGGGAACATGAACTCTTATACACTAGATGTGTAATCGGTTGCACACTACTTAGCCTGGAAGGAAGTGAAAGGGGCGTTAGTCCCGAACCCGTATGCGAACAATTGATGAATCCCATTTCTACACGCGCGACATGAAACCACAAGCACGACCAGACGCCATCATCCAAGGAGATGTCTACCGTTTCACGGTCTTGACGAGTCGGATGATTCGACTCGAATACGCGGCGGACGGACAGTTCGAGGATCGACCAACTCAAACGGTCTTCAATCGTGATTTCCCGGTACCTGCTTACCGCATCGTCGAAAACGAGGAAGAATTGCAAATCATCACCGAGCACGTCCATCTGCATTATACGAAGGGAGCGTTCGCTGCGAACACACTTTATATCGATGTTTTAGGGAACTTCAGTACCTACTACAGCCGCTATACGTTCGGCGGACCGCTCCGGACGTTAAAAGGAACGGCACGGACGCTTGATCATGCGGACGGTGTCATTCCACTCGAAGAAGGAATCGTCTCCCGACAAGGTTACGCAGCGATCGACGATTCGAACGCGTTCGTCCTGACGGAGGACCACTTCGTCGAACCGCGTCGCTCTGGTACACATGACATTTATTATTTCGGATACGGTCACGACTACAAACAGGCATTGCGTGACTTCTACCACCTGACAGGACCGACACCGATGTTACCGCGTCAAGTGCTCGGTAACTGGTGGAGTCGTTACTGGCGTTATAGTGAGAAGGAATACAAGGATTTGATGACGCGCTTCAAGACGGAAGACATTCCGTTCTCGGTCAGTGTCATCGATATGGACTGGCACGTCACCGATATCCCAGAACGCTACGGAAGTGGCTGGACGGGCTATACGTGGAACCGTGATCTATTCCCGGATCCACGCGGATTCTTACAATGGTTGAAGGATGACGACCGGATGGTCACGCTCAACTTGCACCCGGCGGACGGTGTGCGTGGGTTTGAAGAAGCATACGAGGCGATGGCGGTCGCGATGGGCGTCGATCCCGAATCGGATGTCCGAATCCCATTCGATTTCTCGGACCGGACGTTCATCGAGAACTACTTCACGAAGCTGCATCATCCGCACGAGGCAGATGGCGTTGACTTCTGGTGGATCGACTGGCAACAGGGTGCGAACTCGAAGATGAAGGGGCTTGATCCACTTTGGATGCTCAATCATTACCACGCACTTGATATCGCCCGCGATGGCAATCGACCACTGATCTTCTCACGTTACGCGGGACCCGGAAGTCATCGTTATCCGGTTGGTTTCTCGGGCGATACGATCATCTCGTGGGCATCGCTCCAATTCCAGCCGTATTTCACGGCGACGGCGTCAAACATTGGCTACGGATGGTGGAGCCATGATATTGGGGGACACCAGCGTGGGGAAAAGGATGACGAGTTATCGACGCGTTGGCTTCAGTATGGCGTCTTCAGTCCAATCATGCGCCTGCACAGTACGATGAGCATCTTTAACGGGAAAGAACCATGGCGTTATTCGACCGATGCGGCGAACGTCATGAAGAAGTACCTGCAGCTCCGGCACCAGCTCGTACCGTATATCTACACGATGAATGCCCGCAATCACTTTGACGGTTTGCCACTCGTCTCACCGATGTATTATGAACATCCGGAAGACGATCAAGCGTATAACGTCCCGAACCAGTTCTACTTCGGAACAGAACTGATTGTCGCACCGATGGTCACACCGATGCATCGGAAACTGCACATGACGGCGACAACCGCTTGGTTGCCGGAAGGCGAATGGTTCGATTTCTTCAACGGGCATCGATACCGTGGCGGCAAACAAATCCGTCTGTTCCGTTATCTCGAAGACCAAGGCGTACTTGCAAAAGCCGGTGCGATCGTGCCACTCGGTCGTCATCTCGAACAGTCGAATGCCCTGCATAATCCAGAGGATCTCGAAGTCGTCGTCTTCCCGGGAGCATCGAACCGCTTTACGTTGTTTGAAGATGACAGTACAGGTGTCGCGCACCGCGATGGTGTCAACGTCGAGACGACGTTTGCGCTCGACTGGGAAGCACGTGAGCTGACGATCGCGGCACCAACCGGACACCGTGACTTGCTACCTGAAAACCGCTCGATTACATTGATCTTACGTGGAGTCCGTGAAGGATACGTTCAGCGCGACGGAGAGAGTGTCACCGGCGTCTATGATCATGCGACGCAGTCCCTTCGTGTCGAACTCGGTGAAGTGACGGATACGATCACGTTGTCACTCCAAGTCGAGATCTCGACGAACGAGAACAAGATGGACCGGTTGTATGCATTCCTCGACCAAGCGGAAATCAGCTATGACCTGAAAGATCGTTTGTACCGTCTATTGTCACAAAAACTCGACCCGGTCAACATGATGCACCAATTGCAAGCACTCGAACTCGAGAAGGATCTCGTCGACTGTCTGCTTGAGTTGATGTTGTCTTAAACGATTGGATAGGCATGCGAAAAAGCCAGTATTCGTCATCCGAATGGACGAGGAATACTGGCTTTTTGATTGAGGTCAGAACTTTTCGTCTACCTCTTCATCCATCCAAGATAGTAAGTCTTCTGCATCGAGATCGTCACCTTTACTGAGGATCAAGGTCGTGACGTCATCTCGTTTCTGTTCTAATAACTCCGGGTTGTTCGTCAAGACTTCCATGAGGTAATACGCATACGAGTCAAGGAAATCAGGCTGATCGTTTCGTTCGATCAGTGTCATGAACGCTTCGATCAGTTCTTCCTGTTCTTCATCGAGAATCATCCAGTGGGAGTAGGCGAGGAGTTTTTCATTCTCGTCATCTCCACGGAGAATGTCCTTGATTTCAGGTAACGTCAGAAATACGACATCTGGCATGACGACTTCCGGAACATCGCTACTCAGCTTCGTTAACCATTCGTCATAGGTCGTTGCGACAAAATGTGTTTCTGCGACAGAAATATCGAGGCACCAGACAGTTGGCTCGGCAGTTTCCGAGAAATGGAAGTACCAAAAATAGCTACCTTCGCCTTCCGCGAACATCATGACGTTTCCCTCGACGTCCCATTCCCGGAGGATCGACAATTCGTCTAGATACCGTTCGAATGTCAATGACGACATGGAGCGGAGTGGGAGATGCAATCCAGTTTCTTCGTCCGACCATGTATTCTCAAACTCGACCATCACGGCCATGGCTTCCGGAGCACCGCCGTTTTGTTCCTGGATTTGTTCGAGGTAACGGACGGGGAGTCGACCGTTGACGGCTTGCTCGATTCGTTTAATGTCTGTTTCTTTGACTGAAATCATCGTTTCTTCCTGTAATTCTTCATCCCAAAATGGCATCGTATGACCTTCCTTGCTATGTAATATGTAGACCTTGATTATACGCGAAGCTGATGGAAAATGTTTCAAAAAAAGACCCTTTCCGTTATGGAAGGGTCTATTGTGTCATTTACGACGCAATTTTTTCGCTTTTTGTTTCATGTCGTTGTACGTAATCATCGGGCTATCGTCCATCGTCAAGCGCAGATGGTTCGGTTCACCTTTGTTCGTGATGCCGGAGCAATAGAGGATGTCGGCATACTGATCAAACAGTTCCTCATATGCCGGCAGGTGGTGCATCAGGCGACCAGGCGATCCCCAGCCACAGAGGACGACGCCATTTTTTGCTTTGACTTCAGCAAGTGTCTTCGCGACGAACTCATAGTTCGTCTCATCGAAGCTCGCTTGCGCGAACGGCAGATCCTCGCTGACGAGCAGGTCCGGCATCAAACTGATGATGTCATATTGTTTGACGGGGTCACTGACATACTTCTTCATCAAATTGTACGCACGTTGTGTCGTCGTTCCAGAGAGAAAGGCGTCCGTCGTCCGTGGTGTGTAGATTAAAGCGGCGACGTGCGTTCCTTCTGCGATGTCGTCAAAGATATAGCTGCGTAAATAGCGTTTCGTCTTGTCTCGATCAAACGTCGTCTGGACGCGGATCGACGATTCCTCAATCAAGAGTTCGGAAGAATCGGCTGGTGTCATGGGTGGTGCCTCCTTTTAATTGGTCAAACGTGAGCTGATGCGAAGGAAGAATGCGAGTGTCTTCTTCTTGAGGTCGAGGTCGTTCGCATCGATCGCCTCGACATGTTGTTGGTAACGATCATATTGGGCGAGCACGTCAGAAACATATTGTTCACTGCGATTGTATTCAAACAGTGCTGTCGCGAGCGTGTCTCGGTCGGATGTCTCTGCGACATCGTGTTGGTTCAGGTATTTCGCCGCCGTGTGGGCGCTGTCGACGAGACTCGTCGGATCGGCTTTCCCGTCGCCGTCCGCGTCGACTCCAAGACCACCATATTTCTTGATGGCTTCCGGATCCGTCACGTCGATGCCGTCATGCTCGATGTCACCGAGCGACGTGCCACCTTCGTATCCCCAACCGACCCATGTTTTCGGCATGAATTGGAAAGGACCGATGGCGCCAACGGACGATTGCATCGCTGACGAGTTTGAGAAGATCGTCTCGACGCGATGGATGGAGGCGAGTAGCTTCCAGTCGATGCCGTAACGTGCCGCGGCTTGTTCGTAGATGTCGATGTTCTCGGCAGGTACGCCATGCTGTCCATAATACGTACGATACATTTCATTTTGAACACGTTCCCGATTTTGCCAGTAGATGAAGCTACTGACGATGAGGGCGAACAGTACGAACAAGATGCTGATTCGAAAAACTTTTCGCATGTTGTTCTCTCCTCTGTATAGGATTCCACTGAATGGTATCATATTTTAGTAGGGTCTAATAGCACTTTCTGTGACGGGAGTGTGGAATCAAAAAAGGAGTCGAAGTCATGTATCTCTTCGTAAATGGTTTTTTACTCGGATTGCTCGTCGTCCTTTCGATCATCGCAGCGGTCCGTCCGGTTGATTTGACAATCGTTCCCCGCAAGGAGTTTTATCCCTCGATGGTCCAGTCGAGCGGGATTTTATGTCTGTTGCTCGTCGGCGGAACGCTAATTAGCGGTACGCTATTGCCGGAAATCGGCTTAACGTTTTTTGTCCCAAGAGGTCCGGTCTGGTACGCGACGATTGGACTGATCGTTTTTCTTTGCATCGTCTTGCTTTTGACGGCGACCGTTCCAGCGTTTCGCAAACGTCTGCTACCGCTCTATCAAAGTGAGGCGGAACGACTGATTCTGCCGCGAACGAAAAAGGAGCGGACCGGATTCCAAATGGTCGCGCTGATGGCAGGTGTGACGGAAGAATTGATCTATCGCGGATTTCTGTTTCATACGCTCGGATTATTTTTACCGTTTTCTGACGTCAGCTTCGTCTGGATCGGTGCCATCCTCTTCGGGGTCGCCCATCGCTATCAAGGGTGGTTTGCGATCCTCGTCACAGGTCTGATCGGAGCGGGGTTCGGCTACTTATACCTAGCACTTGAGACACTCTGGCCGCTGATCATCATCCATGTCTTGATCGACCTCGTTGCCGTCTACATCTACAAGGGCGATGTTAATTCCTGACATCGTCAAAAAGCGTTGAATTTGGTAGACTAAATGTCAAGCGAAGTTATCGTTTAAATTGGTCAAGTTGACGGTTGCAGAACAGGTCAAATGACAGGTAGAATGAGAAGGTAAACGCTTACACATCAAAAGGAGATGGATGAAACCATGCGAACGATCACTTCCACTGGCGAGCGAAAGAAGACGAGTTGGACATTGAATATCGGCAATCAGCCACATTTGATGATGGATGGTGTGACAGAACAAACGCTTGATGCCGAGCAACGTGTTGTCTACGACGAATTTTTGATTCCGACGACGGACACTTTGATTCATCGGTTCAAAGCCCGCTTCCCGAACCATCTCTGCGAGAACGGGTATGATGTGTATGGCGCTGCCGCTTTTGACGAACAGGTCGTCGAACTGATTTCGAATTGGTTCATCGAGCTGGTCACCGTCTTAACAGCGATGCAGCGGACGAAAGGCATTCAGCATGTCCAGATTGAAGGCGGTGTCGCAAAACGGACCGACTTCTTACCGACCGTGCGTCGGACATGCCGGGCACTGGAGTCAACGATTAATATTTATTGAAACACCAGTCACGTGTTCAGAGGGGACGTCCATTAGGGCGTCCTCTCTTTTTTTGATCAACGAATCGAAAGAGTCAGATGTCATGAGGATAACGTGCACTTTTTTGTTCATCTCGAATCGTTTTCCTGGGACAAGCATCGCGCCGCTTTACTTCGTTGCAGGGTCGCTCCTGTTTGTTTTTCCCTAGGAAGCGATTTCGAGTGAACAAATCGCGTTTCTTTCTTCCAGATAGAAACGAAGTCGAAAGACTCGCGGAGTCGGACATGATTGTCCGACTCTTTTTCATTTTCTGGATATATTCAGGGAAAAACAGGTTGACGACAGACTGTATGGCATGTACCATACAGTTAACAGATGTACTATTGTCTTAATACAATGGTGATAATGAAGGAGGAAAGTCTAGTGCTTGAAGTGAAGGGGCTACAAAAACGATATGGACGAAAAAAGCAGGTCTTACGTGACGTGACGTTCTCTGTCGGTCTAAACGAAGTGACGTGTCTGATCGGCTTGAACGGGGAGGGGAAGTCGACGATTTTAAAAGCAATTCTCGATCTGATTCCGGTAGATGCCGGGACGGTGACGGTCGACGGCAAAACATCGCGCGACCAGATCGCGTTCGTGCCTGATCTCCAGACGATGCCGAGCTACATGACGATCGGACAAGCGCTCGCGTATATGGCGGATCATTATCCAGACTGGAATCAAGAGACAGCAGAACGATTGCTGCAGACGTTCCAGCTGTTTACGACGGATAAAATGGCGAACTTATCAAAAGGGAATAAGGCGAAGTTTAATCTCGTCTTAGGATTCGCCCTCGATCGACCGTACATATTACTCGACGAACCGCTCGCGGGAATCGATCTCTTCATGAAGGAACAGATCGCTTGGATTTTCTCAAGTGAGTTCATGGAAGGACGGAGCATCCTGATGACGACTCACGAAATTGCTGAGGTCGAGCAGGTGATTGACCGAGTGTTATTCTTACGGGACGGGAAGATCGTCGAAGTCAAAGAGACGGATGAGTTACGTGGCCGTCATCATCAATCGGTCCAAGACCGGATGCGGGAGGTATATCAAGGATGAAACGCTGGTTGTTATTAACAAATGAAGAACTGAAACGGAGTACGAAACTACTGGTGTTCTTGATTTCAGGATTGATCGTCGCGGAAATCGCGTCACTGCTCTATCAGATTTACGATTATCAAAGCACGATCGAGAAAACGATGCGTATCGATCAGATTTCAGAAATGGACGCAATTGCACAAGTAGGTGGTGCGTTGACATTCGCACAGGCAACGGATTTTTACGATTCAATCATTGTTTTAGCGATGGGGATGATTCTCTTGTTCGCGTTCTGGATTTGGTATCGCGACTGGATGGGCGAGACGAAGTACATTTACAGATTGCTATTGTTACCTGGTTCACGCCGGGCGATTATTGCATCAAAACTGACGGCCGTTCTTCTCGTCGTCGCTAGTCTGATCGGAATTCAGTGGGTGTTGTTGTTGCTTAGTCGTAATCTTTACTTATGGCTATTGCCAGATGCTCAACAGGTCACAGCCAGCATCAACGAATACTCCTTCTACATGAAGTTGTTCTATACGATGTACCCAACTGACATTTTATTCATTTTACTAATGACATTCATCGTCATCTCGTTCGTCTTCATGACAGTATTACTTGAGCGGTCGTTTCGAAGAGGAAAAGCGTTCTTGCTCGTCGGATTACACGGGGTTGCGCTGATTGGCGGTTATATCGTTTTAGGCGTAGCCTTGTCAGCTATTTCGAGCAACCTGAGTCAGCTGCATATGCAATTTTATTTCGGATACGTCGTGCTCTTAACGTTATATGTGTCATACAAAAATCTGCGGTTAGTCCAGACGCGCCTATCCGTATAAAGGAGAAATCTCATGAAACGATATCGTCAACTTTTGATCTATGGATTGATCATTCTCATGACAATCGGGAGCTACATCGGCTATACGCTATCGATCCAAGGCGCAGACTTGTCGCTCGAGACCGTCAGTGGAAAACCTTCGCAAGTAGAAAATTTTAATCTACGTCTTCAGACGAAAGGCATGCGTTCGACGGTTTATGATGTCGATGCTAAGGGAGCCATTGAAAAACAGTCAAACTCTTACGTCGGACAACTTTTCCGTGAAGATAGCATGACGGATTTACCAGACAAATATTATGAGTTCACGACACAAATGGAAACAAATGTCAGTGGGAGTGGGCAATCGGAATATGCGATTCAGATTAAACACAATAAACTGCAATTTAAGATGTTTACGTTCAAGACAGAGAAAATGTTCGAGAAGACATTTCAGTTTGATACAAAACTTGAGACAGGGAGGGACTTACAAGCCAGTGTCGTCGATAAACAGGCGATGAAGGTTTATATCCAACTCGATCGAGTCGATCAGCCAAAGGAAACAAAACTACTTGTGCTCGATTTAACAAGCGACCGGGTCGAAGAGATCGTTCTTCAAAAACCAGTAGCGCCTAAAAACGCTCGTCAATTTTTAGCGATTCATCAAAATGAGGTCGTCTACACGGAACAACCGTCTGACAGCGATGAAGAGAACACAAAACTATCTTATTTTCTCGATGACGGGAAGGTCGTTCGGTCCATCAAGGAGTTAAATCAGCAACAAATCGGTTATACCCCCTATGCGAACGGTCGTTATCTAATTGGCTTCCGCCTGCCGGAAGGAGAGACGAAACGAATCGAATGGTCGATGTTCGACTTGGAAACGAAACGATTATCCGAGCATAGCGTAAGCAGTCCGCTTGTTTTGAAAAAGATCGATTGGTTGGATTCGACGGACGAGATGCAGCTCTATCTCTCATCAGAGACGAACGCTGGATTCCAAGTGTCCGTGATCGATCTGAAGAATGAACAACTGATGTATCAAGGTGAAATCAAGGATGCGAATCATAAAAAAGGAACACATATCTATGATTTTGCGATTCAATGAAATGGAGACGTCATACCGAAACCGGATGACGTCTTTTTGAAAGGACAGAATGATATGAAACTAGAAATCGAACAGTTATCAAAAATCTATCCGAATCGAAAACAAGCGTTGCAGGAGATCACGTTGACACTGGAAGCCGGAGTGTATGCCTTGTTCGGTGAAAATGGAGCAGGGAAGACGACGTTGATGAAGATTCTCGCTGAACTGTTACGTCCATCGCAAGGGGTGATTCGAGTCGACGGTCACGTCGTCTCACCACTAGAAGAAACGTACCGCGAACGAATCGGGTATTTGCCGCAGGAGACACCGCTTTACGGTGATTTCACGGCAACACAGTTTTTAACGTACTTGGCAACGGTCAAGGGCGTTCCTAAATCCGACATCACCTCTCGCGTTGAACAAGCCTTGATCGATGTGAATTTGCTAGAACAAAAAAATCAGAAACTACGCCGCTTCTCAGGTGGAATGAAGCGACGGATCGGTATCGCGCAACTACTGTTGAACGACCCGGACTTTCTGATCATCGATGAACCGACGGCAGGGCTTGATCCAAAAGAACGGATTCATTTTCGGAACGTCATCGCGACGATTGCGCGAAAACGAATCGTCTTACTGTCGACACATATCGTCTCGGACGTCGGGTCGATCGCAAAGGAAATCATCCTGATGCAGCAAGGGAAGATCATCCGCCAAGCTAATCCTTATACCTTGCTCGATGAGATCGCGACCTCGATCTGGTCCGTCGATGTATCGGACGAGACATTACTCGTCTTGCAGGAGACGTACCAAATGGGTGCGATTCAACAAACACGGTCTGGTAAAAACCGCGTCCGGATCATCTCATCCGATCGACCGCATCCAGATGCGGTTCAGGAAGAGTCGCAACTAGAAGATTTATACCTTTATCACTTAGATGAACGGATGCGTGGCGCGTGATGTCGATGTTACGATTCGAATCATATAAATTATATAAATCGCTAATCGTCTGGTTGCTGTTGATCGGAACGGGAATCTTTTTCTTACCGACATTAGTGGAACCGATTGATCATGTCGTCAAGTCCCGCTATTCTTCGTTCGAAGGACCAGCAACGAAAGACGTCTTTAAGATGATTGAGACAGATCGCAACATCATCAATGATCCAGATACACGAATGTTAGAAGACGACATATTTTACAAGAATGAAATCTATGCTCAAATCTTACATATGGAAGAAGCGCAAATTCAACGGCAGCAACGCCTCGACGTTTTAAAAAGCGATACGTTCGAGCAAAAGCTCGTCAATCGTATCAACGTCGCATCGATTCGCTATCACGATCCGGCGGAAATCGTAGCGACGTTCGTCAATCAATCCGGACTCCTGTTCCCGTTGATCGGACTCCTACTCGTGACGATCAGTTATACACGTGAACGCATGACCGGAGTCGAACAGTACCAGTTGACGTCGCGGAATGGACGACATCTCTTATTACGTGCGAAATGGATGGCTGCCGTTATGTACGTGACGATCATCCACGTATTAACGTATCTTGCGACGATCTTAGTCGTCCGTTATCAACTCGGACCGATCGATTGGTCGGCACCGATGCAAGCGATGGACGGACTAACTGCAGCGCCGTATCCATTATCGATTGGTGGATATGTACTGTGTACGTTCATTTATCAGGAACTAGCCTTTGTGACGCTAGCGACAGCTATTTTATGTGCCTCGTTATTCGCGAAACAGTACAGTCACGCCTTCATTTACGTAATGGTTTTGATCGGCTTACCATTGACGTATGGTTACGTCATTCCGGACGTGTTCTTCCCAGATTTCGTGCAAGTGCTGATCTTCTTTTTCCCAAGCCGCGGCGTGCTGACGCGTGAACTGTTCCAGACAGATATACCGTTCGTCTTACCGATTTTTGTGATGCTCGTTTGGATTGTACTGATCGTCACCCTTTACGTATTCATGATGCGATCTGTCAAAAGGAGGGAGCTGACATGAGCCGCGACTTATTGAAGGTGGAATGGCAAAAGGTAAAGCAACAAAAGATGGTGTGGGTTCTGCTGTGCCTTGTGTTTATCGTCGGTCTGATTTTTTCGTTTAGTCGGATGGGCTTGCCTGGAACGGAACGGACGAATGCACCGTTCGAAGGGAAATTGACGAGGGACTTCGTGCAACTGGCAACAGAAGGAGAAAAGCGTGTAACGAAGAATGGGATCACGAAAGCAGAACAGCGTGAACACGACATTTATTTGCAGATTCTGAAGGCAGACGGCCGGCATCAGTCGCAATCGCAACGTGTCGACGAATTGCGTCAAGAAGCGCGCTCAGCGACATCTGACATCAAAAAACGAAAACTCGAACAAGAAGCGTCGTTGCTTGCGAAAATCGATTATCAACACGTTGGCAACTACCGGACGCTTGATCAATTCATCGTGTTTCTCGGTGTCGGAGGATTTGCGTTGCTGGCGATCGTCTTGACGTTAGTAACCGCGACGAGTTACTCGCGCGAAGCGCAGACCGGGATGTTGCAACTGCTCTATAGTTCAAAGCATGGTCGCAAAGACGTCCTGACGGCAAAATTAACACTCTCGATCCTGCTCGTCACTGGCATCATCCTCGTTTACAATATCGTGCAGTGGCTCTTATTTTTCCGTCAGTCAAGCGGCTGGGAGTTACCGATTCAGTTTAACTATCATGATTCTCCATACCCGTTGACATCCGGGCAACTGTATCTGCTCGCTATCTTGATGCAGTGGCTGGTCGGCATCTCGTTAGTCATGACGTTCACGTTTTTCTCGTTACTCGTCCGGCAGGTCCTTGCTGTTCTGATACTCGCATCGATCTGGCTGATTAGTCCGTTCGTGCTTGAAAAGTTCTTTGGAGGCATCATGGCGAGCGAAACGATTCGCTCACTTCTCCTCCTGACACAAGGACAGTCATTGATGGTGTTCGTGTTGTTTAAGGATTACCTAGCTGTACCGGTGTTTGGGCAACCCATTACTTTACCAGTAGTCGTCATCGCCAGTAGTATCACGACGATCTTCTTGTTCGGCTGGGGTTGTTACAAGCTTGTCTCGCGTCAGTCTGCCTAAAAAAACGCTTCGCACCGGAAAAAGTTGTCCGGTGCGAAGCGTTCTTTTTTTCGTTTTGACTAGGAATCGATGTGTCCTAAGGCGAAAGCATCAAGACGTGAAGTTTTTCTCTGCCGCTTTACAGGCACGCAATAAAGCATCCTTGAAGAAGCGATCTTCCTGCGAAGCGAGTTGTTGTGTCGCTTCTTCGTCCCCACGCAGGGAGCGGGCGAGCATCTGAATGACCTTGACCCAGCGCCGGACGTGATCGAGTTGCGGGCGACCCATCGCGACGTATACCGTGAACCAATCGTTCTGATCGCGACGGATCATCCGTTGGAACAATGATTTCGCGAGATCGACTTCTTCGGTCGTCGGGAGTTCGTTCGTCTCGAAATAAAGACGTAACGCTGCGACAGCAGTCGCATATGCTGCCTTGACGTCTTCCGACGGTTGGTGTTTGCCGTAATCAGATGTCGACAGATGAAGTAAGGCGGGTTTCTTTTCGACACCCGTGATCCAAGCGGAGATCGTCTTATTGCCTTTATAGGCTTGACGGTTCGCGACCGGGAGCTTCGCCGTGACATTACCGACTTTCCCGATCAAGGTCACTTTATTGTTGCGATCTTGGATTTCAGTCACTTTCATCTCGACCGTATCCCCCATTTCATGGGGAATGGCTTTCGGCTGAAGCTTTTCTCCTGCCGAGAGTGGCGAGCGCTTGCGGATCATCCGCAGTGCTTCCTGTTCAATCCGGTCGTCAAGCGACCAGAGATGCTCTGGTGGAACGTTACGGAACCGGCGACGTCGAACCTTGATGTACTGGTCAAGCGCGTCAGCAGCTTGCTCCCGCGTCGATTCGCCACGTGCGACGGGGCCGATGATGTCTCGGAGCGTAATGGATTCGAGACGTTCCATGATGCCTTCGAACGGGATGAGTTCCATTACGTAGAGACTACAGACGACGAGTTCGCATTCGCGAGGAGTGAGTGGGCGTTTGGCCATAAATTGACTTCCTTTCAGCTGGTTGATGTTTCTAGTATACCAAAAAAAAGCCATCGTCACGTAATCCCGTGACGATGGTCTGAAAAAGCTTACAAGACGAATGCCGATTCCGAACTGTTTTGCAATTCAGCGGACGCGAGACGTGTGACACCGTTCATGAACGGGTCATGGGCGACGAACAAGTCACCGATTGCTTTGATCTCAGCCACGGTCGCATTCTCCTTCGCACCAGCGATCCGTAAGCGATACGGCTTTTTCGTCACCGTATCGAACGTCAGGACGATCGTATGTTCCATCAATGGTCACTCCTTTCGTGAAATGTAGAGGATGGGTCATGCCTTCAGTAAAGCGTAGTCACGGCTGATTTCCGTCAGCGCGTAACGTCCGTCGAGTAAGCTGCCGATCGATTGCCCGATCGAAGCGACGACGTCTGCTGGAAGATTCGAACGTAAGCCGTTGTAGCGGCGGCGAGCGACGACGGCATCACCGTTCGCTGTCACCTTGTCCTTACGCTCGAAGACGATGACGAGACTCGTCTTGATCTCTTCTGCTTGTGTCATGTGTATCACCTCCTTCGCCCTTATTGACAGGGGAAGAGACCGGATTGTTCGAAAGGAATGAAAAAAACATGGTCTGGTTACGTTTTTTACGAAAAGTCTCGTTTCTACGGATGCGGACGCTCGGATATGCATCGTTGATCTTCGTCTTCGGTGTCGCGGGCATCATGTATGCTCTTGAGCCGGAGACGTTCGGGTCCTACTTCCGCGCCGTCTACTGGACGATGACGACCGTCGTCACGGTCGGATACGGTGACTTCTTCCCGAACTCGGATACCGGTCGGATTCTGACGATCTTCGTGTTCATCTTCGGGATCGGGATCGTCGGTGGATTGATCTCAAAACTGGTCGACGGTGTCCAGTTGATTCGTAATCAAAAGGAAAGAGGGTTGTTACAAGTGAAGGAAACAGGACATACGGTCGTCTTCGGTTACAGTCGGCGTTCGAAGCACGTCATCGAGTCATTGCTTGAACATACGGATGTCGTCCTCGTCGACGACCTAGAGCGAGAGCCATTCAGTCATCCCCGATTCCATTACGTCTGTGGTGATCCGGCACTGACGTCGACGCTCGAGCGAGCTCACATCGAAAAGGCGGTCCGCGCGATCGTCCTTGCGGATCATTCGATTCCGCCGGTCCATGCTGACGGACGAACACTGTTGATCGCTTCAAGCATCGAACGGGCGAATCCGAACATTTACACGATCGTCGAGATGATGCTCGAAGAACACCTCGACAGCTTTGAACAGGTCAAGGTTGATGAGGTATTGCTCGGTGACGAGACGATTGCCCGGATGGCGATCCTCGCGTCCCATCATCCTGGCGTAACGAAAGTCGTGACGAACTTATTGACGAAGGATGGTGAGGGAATGTTCTCGATTCCGACACGACCGGAATGGGCGACATACCGCGATGCGTTTCACGCCTTGCTGGAAGAAGGAGTGACGATTCTATCCGACGGGAAGCGGCTGGATTTGAACCAACGTCTCGACGAAACGATTCCGAAAAATGGAACGCTGATCGTCTTATGTTCGGAGGAAACCGCCCAACGAATCGGAGCAATTTAGGTCGGGCATGATTCAACTAATCTTTTTTCGGGTATAGTAAACAAATTTACTAGACGGAGGAAAAGGATTATGACACAACCACAACCAGAATGGATCCAAGAATTATTTGAGACGGTCGATCAAGGCGAAATTAAAAATGCACCGAAATTACTCTATATGGCATTGACTCTTGAACCAAGTTATTTTACAAAAGCAGTTAGTCGTTTTAATCAACGATTGGAAGTCGAACCATTAACGGACGTTTCGGAACTACTGACGGTGTATCGTCAATTCTTCCTCTCAGCTAATCCATCTGAGGAATACTGGTCACTTGCTTGGAACGAACTCATCCAGACCCTACAACATATGATCGATCGACCAGAAGCGCAGCAATTACTTAAAGAACATGTTGATTTACTCGACTGGTGGTCAAGTGAATCCTTACTGTCACTCCCGAGCTGGTTGACGATTTTAGATGTCGCAGAACGGATTGACGCGCTCGATCAATTTAGCAGTTATCTTCCAGATATCTTCGAGAGCTATGCGCTCGAGACAGCAAAGGATGAACCGTTCGCTCGTCTTGCCTGGTACGCACTCGCAAGCAATCAACAAGAGTTGCTTGCCCCGTACAGAGACCGGATTGAAGCCGGTTCATCGAAGGAAATTCAGTCTCTTCGTCAAGCGGATCTCGTCGATCAAATTGAAACGACACGGGTCGTTATGTTAAAGTCGAAAGATAACGAGCCGATTGAATTAACATTTGATCGAAAATGGACATTATAAATTATCGAAGAAAAAATGACACCTAGAAGCCGCACGAATCCAATCCAAGGGGTGTAGGGATGATTCACGTCAATTTACCGAGTGGTGACTATGTCGTGTTAGTAGAAATAAATCGTGAAGTGCTGCTGTGTCATTCGATTGAAGAAGCGGAACAAGCACAACGTGACCGGTATGAACTGGTCGGACGGATGAGCGAACGCTTGCCGGCAGAAGTGATTGGACCCTCGATTGCGGACTTCGTCCGCTTTTCGACTGGGTTCATCGGCGAAGAAGTAACGTGGCATGAAGAAGAGGAAGCGTTCTTTTGCCAACAGTTCGAGACGTTCGACGGTTCCCCGTTAGGTGAAGATTTGACGGGTATCGATGCAACGCGTTGGCGTGCGGTCCTTGCACGCTATTATGCTTACGTGACGATCGGAAAGATCATTCCTTTTGAAGTCAGCGAAGAACCGGACGGTACGGTTCCGCTTTAGTCCAAACGATTCTTCGGTCGGCGCGTAAACAGAGAAGGGCAGGGTTCCCATGAAAAAGCAACTTGCACTACTCACGCTAGCGACAATCGTCGCCATGCCAACGTCTGCTTTCGCGCAGTCTCAATACGTACAATACGACCCAACCTTTACAGAACAACAAAAACAAGAATGGTTGGCGAATCAAGGTCTGACCGAGATTCGTGCCTTGAAACAAAAAGGGTTCTCACTCGTCGAGCCCCTTGCGCACCTCGAAGAAAAGGATATCGACGCCGATTTGATTCCGATCACGGACGTCAAAAAAGCGACGGATTCTGCCCAATTCCAGCAAACGTACCTCGATCAGTCACGGATTCCGGCTTACTGGAAGTACAGCCGCGGGAAATCGGATGTTCGTGTTGCGATCATCGATGACGCGATTGATACGAAACACCTTGAGTTCAAGGATGTCATCTATAAAACGACGACGATTTCCGGGATTCGTAAACCAGATGATCATGGCACACATGTCGCGGGGATCGTCGGGGCGCGTGAAGACGGTCAAGGGATTGTCGGTGTCGCTTCTGGTGTCAAACTGATTGGAGCGGACGTCTTTGACGGAGAATATGCCGGGTCGATCGATATCGGCGACGGTATTTTGTATGCCATCGAGCAGGGAGCAGATGTCATAAATCTGTCGCTCGGACAATATGAATACGATCCGTATATGGAGTCCGCGATCAAAAAAGCAGAAGCGAAAAACATCCTCGTCGTCGGTGCAGCCGGAAACGACGGGAAGGGGAAAGTGCTTTTCCCAGGCTCGATGAGTCAAGTCGTTGCCGTTGGATCGGTCGGGACGCTTGGGCGTGCCTCGACGTTCTCGAACTACGGGAAAGGACTCAATATCATGGCGCCGGGTGAAGGGGTTTACTCGACGATCGTCGGGAACAAATACGGCTACTTGGACGGAACGTCGATGGCGACACCAGTCGTCAGCGGTGTACTGGCACTCGCGAAATCGAAGAATCCATTCGTCTCGAACACGACGATGCGCAGTAAGTTATATGCGGCAGCGACGAAAAAATCAGGCGATACGAAGTCGCATTATGGAACGGGTCGCTTGAACGCCGGGATTTTGGCGACACTGCCGGCACCGATCTCGAAGATCTCGTTGCCGTCAACGGTCAAGCCGAATCAACTGTTTTCATTCTATTTCGATGAGTACGCGAGTGCGAAGACGATGACACGTCTTTATAAGGACGGGAAGGTTGTCAAGACGTTCACGCAATCGAATTTAAAAAATGGACCGCATAAGTTTACGTATAAGTTGAAAGAGAAGGGTTCTTACAAGCTCGTCTTTACGACGACCGGCGGACGCCATACGCGGACGGTCGAACGACTCCTGACAGTGAAATAAAAAAAGCGCCTCCCACTTAGTGAGAAACGCTGTACGAGACCCGGAGATTACTTCGGGTCTTTTCCTTTTTTATAGACGGGCGTCGGAGGCGTTAATGCCTCTCCAGTCCACGTAATCATCGCTTCCATCTTGTATCCTGTGTCATCCTCATGGACGAACGACAGGCGACTGGAATCGATCAATTGGTATAAACCATAAGCGACCTGGTCAGCCCAAGAGCGTAACGTCATTGCTTCATCATACAACGGGATTTGCTCAGGGAAACGTTCATTCATAAGCAAGATATCGTGTTGATCGAAATGATAGCTACGTTTTGAGAGTGCATCGGGCGCCTTGACGTTGAACGGCTCGAACGCGTGGATGAGCTCCCCTTGACGATAGAAGGCGAAGATGCCGTTTCGCAGATGAAGTGCCTTGATCTCATCGATTTCGATCAGGAATGTCAACTTGCGAACCGTTCGCCGGTTCGTACCAGAGCGTCGTTTTTTCATGCTACATGCCCCCTTCTGAACTCTTGTACTATACCGTGAAATGAGGCAGAGACGCAACTTTTTCGTTTATAAAACGAGAATTGCCTCTTGCAGGAAAGTGACATCTACGCTACACTCATAAGCAGTGACTATGTTGGTTCGGACAATCGCGGGGCATTTCGGTGCTTTGAGGAAAGTCCATGCTCGCACAGCCTGCGATGGCTGTAGTGATCGTGCTACACAAAAAGATAAGTGTAGGCAGCGTCAAGCTGACGGCAGAAGGAACGCCTAAGTCTTCGGATAGGGCCGAAACTTCTTGAAGGTGCCACAGTGACGGAGCTTCATGGGAAACCATGAAGGTGGAACGAGGTAAACCCCACGAGCGAGAAACCCAAATTTGGTAGGGGAATTTCCGGAGCGGAACTGAACGCGAAGGAGAGCGTATGCAAATACGGAGATAGATGATTGTCGCCTGCGTGTGAGGGTCAAACCGTTTGGAACACTAAGGAACAGAACATGGCTTACAGGACCACATAGGCTGTTATTTTTAAGTTGAACGAGAGTCCAGGTCCACCCTGGGCTCTTTTTTTATTGCAATGAAACGATTCAGTGGAAGAAACAATAAAGGAGTGAACGCGATATGGCAAAACGCTTAGTCATCGCGACAGCGGCGATGGGAATCGAAGCGCTCGTCGCAAAAGAAGTCCGTGCGTTAGGATATGAATGTACGGTCGAGGACGGAAAGGTCTACATCGATTGTGAGATGGAGGACATTCCTCGTTTGAACATGTGGCTTCGGACAGCGGACCGGATCAAACTCGTCGTTGCCGAGTTCCGCGCGACGACATTCGAAAAATTGTTCGATCAAGTCAAGGCACTACCGTGGCACGAATTGATGCCGTGGGATGCGAACTTCATCGTCAACGGTCGTTCGGTCAAGTCGAAGCTGTTCTCGATCCGTGACTGTCAGAAGATCACCGAGAAAGCGATCGTCTCGCACATGCAAGAACAGTACAACAAAGGGACGGAATGGTTACCGAAGACAGGTGCGAGCTATCCGATTGAAGTTGCTTTGTTAAAAGACATCGCAACATTAACGATCGATACGTCTGGCGATGCGTTGCACAAACGTGGCTACCGTGAGTTCCACTCAGCAGCCCCACTCAAAGAAACGATGGCAGCAGCGATGCTGATGCTGACGAACTGGAAGCCGGACATGCCGCTCTACGACGTCTTCACTGGTTCAGGTACGCTTGCAATCGAAGCAGCGATGATCGGGCGTAATATCGCACCAGGGATCAACCGGGAGTTCGTCTCGCAGGAATGGAAATGCATTCCGAAGAAGGCGTGGTTCGATGCAATCAACGAAGCGAACGAAAAAGCCGAATGGGACAAACCATTGAAGATTTACGCAAGCGATGTCGATCCAGAGATGGTCAAGCTCGCGAAAACGAACGCAGAACTCGCAGACGTCCGCGATGCAATCAACGTCATGCAACGCGACGCAGCAGACTTCAAACCGAAGGAAGACTTCGGTGTCATCATCGGGAACCCGCCGTACGGGGAACGTTTGGAAGACGCACGTGAAGTCCATCAGTTGTACCGCAAGATTGGTACGGCGTATAAAGAATTCCCATACTACAGCGTCTATATGATCACGTCGTATGTTGAGTTCGAAAAAGCGTACGGTCGCCCAGCGACGAAACGCCGGAAGCTGTACAATGGGAACATCGAAGTTCAGTTCTATCAATATTATGGTTTGCGTCGGAAACGTCCGCAGGCTTAAGCCATTTCTAGCACTTACAGAAAACCCATTGCACACTTTTTGCACACTTGATGTGAAAAGCGGGAATTTCCTCACGAACCGCTCTGTTGAGCGGTTTTTTTGCGTTTCAAAAGCTGTTCGAATTGCGTCGCCGTATCCGATTGTAAAGTGTGCAATACGTGAGCGTACGTATCCATCGTCAACGTCGCATCGGCATCATGGAGACGCTCACGGCTGCCATTGTCGGGGACGATGAAGCCTACCGGCAATCAC
The DNA here is from genome assembly GCF_000798935.2 of Exiguobacterium sp. ZWU0009. Classification (NCBI taxonomy): domain Bacteria; kingdom Bacillati; phylum Bacillota; class Bacilli; order Caryophanales; genus Exiguobacterium; species Exiguobacterium sp. ZWU0009. The sequence goes on from NZ_CP018057.1 coordinate 1,334,628, forward strand.
CCGCTGTCATTGGTATCGAGTGATTACACAGCGGAGGGCGCAAGAATTAGTCCCGTCTGTCGCATGCACTGAGCGGTACGCAGAAGGGGCTGAATGAGTTCTTTGATGTTGAAAGTTAGCTGGCGAGTATCCTCGAGATATATCATTGTCGGCTAAGCAACGCGTCAACTGCCATTGCAAGACGGTTCCGGTCGTAAATAAGAACATCTTAGGTTTGACGCTAGAAGAGAAAAAGACTCTTCGACAGGATGTCATTAATCAATTTGATTAAGGACGTGGACGTTGCTTTTTAGTTCGGTCGAGTTCGGACTTTAAATAATGTTTCTCCGGGAAACAATAGTAATCCGTGCGCTCGCCTTCTTGAGATGAGGATTTTTCATACAGTACCCCAACTGTTTTATCACATTTTTCGCAATACCAATCTTCCATAAGCGGTCGTTTATTTCCTATTTTCTTAGGCATTCGAGTTCCTCCTCTCTAATTTTTCTGCGTCGAGTATAAGCAGTTGACTAAGAGATATCAAGCATTTTATCTCTTTACCGGAATAGGCTGATAAAAATTGCCAAGTAAAATCAAGAATCTCATCGCTTCTCACGTCTCTATTGTCGAAAAGACCGCAAACAAGCTGTCTTTTTTGTTGACCAAAAGTAAGGAATAACCGGGCTTGGATTACCCGATTCCCGTAAAGGCATCGAGCACAGCAACATCGAGTGATCTCGGCATCTTCTTCAACCCGATCGAAGACGCAATCAACCTCGGAGCTTATGAAGCGTGTGCGCTTGAGGCGGTGGGCATCACGAAGGCGAAAGTCTTCTGAGCTGATCCGACACCTGGTAGTACCTCGGTGCTCGTCGTCTAAAAGGAAAGAATGCTGACGCTCGAAAAGATTACCGAAGCCGAGGTAAGGTAAGTGCGAAAGTGGCATTAATCGCGAACGACATCGTGCTTGTCCCGAACCCGTTGTCGATTTCGATTGAAGCGGACGCTAATTTTAATGCCGTCGAGGTCGTGTTAGAACAACCACTGCAAGATTACTTAGCCATCCTCGCATTCAGCGTGGAGAGCATCCGATATGTGCAACTGTTCAACCTCTTGATTGAACAGCCGACGGGCAGATGGACGCGCTCGCATGAGATTGCGATTGATTCGGGATTTGTACTGATTGGTGATGATGTTGCGTTTCGTGAGGAGGAACTAGCCGAGGAACTCTTTTTCGGTCAACAGGACGTCCATTTGTTTCGAGCGGGTATCATGACCGATTCTGGATATGGAGACGGCATCTATCATCTGAAAGTAAAGAAAAATCGAGATAAACAAATCATTCGGAGTAAGAATCAATTTCATGGAGTAGCAATCGAAAGACCGGTCAAAGGAATGCTCCTTCGACCGGTCTTTTTGAGGTATGTAGTTATTTGATATTGTCGATGGCGTTGCCGTCTTGATCGACTTGAGTAGAAAGTCCTGTCCAGCCACGACCTTTTGTCTCTAGCCAGCTGGTGAATTCGACGAGAAATTCCTCGTGTGGTACATGGCCACCATCTTTTTTGACGACGACGTACCCATCAAGCTTTACATATGACTCCTTCAGCGATTCCATTCGTAATCTCCTCCTAAGCAGCGGATGCGAAAGTAAGAGTATAGCGCTCGAAACACTCATTTACAAATGATATCCATTTGTCTTTCTAGTTTAACAAATGATCCGCTCGACATAAGATCGTCACCTTCACACCATCAGCGACAGAAAAGCCATTCATTCGTGTGCCATCATTCATGCGAAGCGGTGTCGTTTGGACGATGTCCTGGAAGAAAAATAGGTCACTTCGTAAACGACGGAGAAGCTGACGGACATGATCGTACGTTATCGCTTGACCACTCAATTCCGTCAATCGATCGGCTAGCGCAGGATACGTCGACGTCGTGTTCGTGATGATAACGAAGAGTGTCAAGAAACCGTTCGGATTCAGTAAGATAGTTTGATTTTTCCACTCGACGAAGGTTCCCTCTGAACTGCTTCGTAAGACCACTTCTTGACCGTCAGCTTGATATTCCTGAAACGAACGTTCATTGATCAATGTCTCCGTTCCGTCTTGGAGTTTTCGATAGTAAAGACGATCGAACAGGTGCTCATCTTCAACGAGTAATTCGTTTCGGTATTTGTTGAGTCGTGCCGCTTCATCCGGATGCTCCTCGTGTTCTCGGTATTCGAGTTCAGCAAGTGATTCGCGAGCCAGGTAGATGCTGCAGTTGACGACGAACATATGCGTCAGCGTCGTCTGGATGTCGCTCAAAGTAGCGTCAACCGTACCGTCGAGCGCTCGGCTGAAGTGACGTATCGCTTCCGCATACTGGCGTTTGACATAAAGAATATAGCCGAGACGGTAATTCGCAAGTGGGTGGTTCGGACGAAGGCGGATTGCCAACTTCAATGCTCGACGCGCTGCGCTATAATCCGGCGTCTCCGAAAATTTCGAGTACTCCGCTTGGCGGACATACAGATTCGTTAGTTCGTCTTCCAATTGTCTTCTTTCATCTCGATCCGTCGTTTCCCGAATGGCGCGCTGGAGTTCTTGCGCTCGTGCATAACTCGTTATCATTCCGGTCATCCTTTCTGTCTCTTTTCTTTCATCATAGGGCGGACCAACGTGTGTGACAAGCTGTCACAGCGGTGTTGCTACTCTATAGGTATCAACATTAAAGGAGTCGATGTGAGATGAAAAACGAAACCAAATGGATCCGATATGGCATTTTAAGTGGGGAAGTCATCAAAGAACCAACATGGTCAGCTTGTGTACAAGATGTCGTGCAACGAGCGGGTCAACAAGAAGCGACAGATGAAGAGATTCTCGATTGGATCGAAGAAGCAAAACATCGCTATGCACCACTTGACGATCATGGGATGGAAGCATTGTTTGATCCAAGAAGACAGGCGTTACCCTATCATCTGTTTGACGGGTATGTCCGAGGCATCGTTCGTATGATGAACGAACTTGGGATTTTGACAAGTTCCTGTTGTGACGGTCACGGTAAACGAGCTGCTCGGGTTTATACGCAGGATCTGCTGACGAACCAGCAACGATATCTGCTTCGTTTAGCGGCAGATACGGTTCCAGGGTTGACTGTGTCCTTACAGAGTCGGTGGATTCAACTTGAAGTGAGAGACCAACGTTCGCTGTTGCTGGATTTAGCGGAAGTCTTATACCGCATCAAACAAGACGCGTCGATGATACAAGAGCTGGAGTTGCAACGCTTCAGAAAGCGTCTGCTAAAATGGCTCGCTATTCCTGGACAAAGCAGAAGGGAGCAGATGATTCGCAGTCGCGTACAACAGGCAGTCCGCCGATTTGCTGACGATTCTGTTATCGATGAAAAAGGGAACCTGCTCGTGACCTACCATCAAGGGGAAGGACCGGTCATTTTATTATCGGCACATCTCGATACCGTCGAACGTATCGATTCGTACCGGACGCTGTTTCAGGAAGGAACAATCTTAACGAGTTCAAACGGGATTCTTGGGGCAGATGATCGAGCGGGAATCGCTGCGATTCTTGAACTCATGGAACGCATCCCAGCGACTGACTTCCGCGGAACGATCAAGCTCGCTTTTTCAGTCGAAGAAGAGATTGGTTGTCGCGGTGCGGAAGCGATGGACGCGTCCTTTTTAAAGGACGTTGACGCAGCAATCGTCTTTGATCGCTGCGGTACACGCGACATCGTTACGGGCTGTTATGGCGAGTTTGATTTTTGTAAGGAGGCTTTTGGCTCATGTTTTGAGCAAGCCGGTCTGTTGAGTGATATGCCAGATTGGCGAACGACACGGTACGGGGGGAGCAGTGATGCGAAACTATTCGCGTTACGAGCTATTCCGTCCGTTAACCTATCCGTCGGTTATCTGCATGAGCATACGGATTTTGAACAGGTTGATTTTGCGGCGACGCTCGAAACCGTACGTTTGGTCGAAACATTACTCCATCATCGATTGCTCGAGCGCTATTTCGCTGAGCGGACAGAAAATCCACCTCCAGGCGGATATACCGATTAATGGATTCCAAATATAGTAAAAAGGAGAGGTGAGAGGAGACGATTCGATGTGGATCATACTGGGTTTAATAGCGATTGGTTTTACTGCACTGAATATCATCTTTTATTTGATCGGTAAGGAGTATCGTTTTCTGATGGTGCTCGGACTAAGTTTTACGGCACTGACGCTGTGCGCGGAATACCGACTTGTCGCAGAATTCGTGGCGCGGGAGGACTGGGCAGCGTTACAAGACGTCGTACCGGGCATGGAGCGGGCACTGTGGGTATTGACGTTCATCTCGATCGGATTAAATGTATTGCCGCTACTGTTAGACTACCGAAAAAATCGATCGCGTTGACGAACCGAAGAGGAGCTGAATCCTGATGAGCTATACATTTTCACCGCTGACGCAACGACAGGCGGAACAGATTGCCTACGAGTGGCAATATGACGGGGCGTTTGCATTTTATGATATGCCGAATGACGAAGAAGATTTAGCAGAATTTCTCGATCCAGCAAAGCGGACGGAACATTATTTTGCTGTGTTGGATCGGGAAGAATTGATTGGTTATTATGTATTTGAACCAAACGCAGACGTCGTTGACGTCGGGCTTGGCATGCGACCAGACTTGACGGGACGAGGAAATGGAGTGGCATTTTTAGAAGCCGGTCTTTCGTTCATCATGGACCGATATGCACCTAAACAAATTGAATTAGATGTCGCGACATTCAACGAGCGGGCGATTCGCCTGTATACGAAAAGTGGCTTCCTTCCCGTCGAACGCTTCCAACAGGCGACGAATGGTGGAAGCTATGAATTTTTGAAGATGCGTTTACAACCCATCAACTCGACGTAACCTTTTCCAAACTCTATAAGTAGATAACAGAAAAGGAGATGATGTCATGGCACGCTGTACGAATTGTCAGTATAAGTTCAGCACAAAAGAAGTACTCGCTGTCAGTGTCACGATACACGGGAAAGGCAAACCATGTCCGAACTGTGGCGTGAAACAATACATGTCCCGGAAGTCACAATTCTATCTATCACTCGGGAATATCAGTCTCTTGTTCGTCCTGTTCTTGCCGTTTCTGATTCGGTTGAGCGACCGGGAAGAATCGATGAGGTAAGGTGTCGGTTACCTTCAATTTCATGAAACTTTTTCCTGAATCCACCAGTAGATAAGGAAGAAGGAGATGATCAGATGGTGCGTTGTACGAATTGCCAGTATACGTTCAAAACGAAAGAAGTGCTTGCTGTCGGATTGGCGAAACATGGGAAAGCGTGTCCGAACTGCGGCATGAAGCAGTACATTTCAAAAGACTCGCAACATTACTTATCGCTCGGATATGTCAGTCTCTTGTTCGTCTTGATTCTACCGTTCGTCATCAAACTGAGCGACAAAGAAGAGACGATTTGGTGAAGCATTACGCGCATGTCTGAGAACGACAGGGTGCGCGTTTTGTCTTATACTCGGGGCAAAGGAGCTGGGAAACATGCAAACCGTATATGATGCAACCGTACAAAACGCAACGGGAGAGACTGTTTCATTAGGTGACTATGTGGGGCGTGTCCTCGTGATCGTCAACACGGCAAGCAAATGTGGGCTCGTCAAACAACTTGGCGAATTACAAGCATTGTACGATAAATATGACGAGCAAGGAGTCACGGTGCTTGGCTTTCCGTGCGATCAATTCAATCAGCAGGAGTTCGCGAGTCAGGAAGAGACGATGCAGTTCTGTCAGCTGAACTATGGCGTGACGTTTCCGATATTTCAGAAGATCGACGTCAATGGACCAAATGAACATCCGCTTTATACATTTCTAAAAAGCGAACGGTCGGGTCTGCTGTCGTCAAAGATTAAATGGAACTATACGAAGTTTTTAATCGATCGCCAAGGACGTGTCGTACAGCGGTTCAGTCCGGTCGATTCCGTCCAGTCGGTTGAAAAAACCTTATCCTTATATCTATAATCCAAGTAACCGTTCGGCGCGAGTCGTTGGACGGGATGAACGAATACCCTACCTTTGGCGAGGTAGGGCTTTTTTTATGTCATTCAACGATGAGCGAATCAAATGAATAGGTGACGATCGTATCGCTTCGCTTATGTCCGAGATCGGTCAGGACCGGTGGACGGGGCGACAAGACATGAAAATCCTGTTCGAACGCCCGGAGCCAGTAATGGACCCAGTCTTTTGTAGGATCGAGTCCCATCATTTTACGTGCGAACGTCAGTAGCTTTGAATCGGTCAGCGTCAGAAGTGGAATCGGATTGATCTCGACGTCTTCTTTTAGTTCATAGAGGTCCGGTGAACGGAGTAGAATCGCATCCGCTTCGAAGGTCAATTGGAAGTAGTTGCAGCTGTAGTCGCCGACGATGACCATCGTCTCCTCCGTATGCCCACGGAAATGAAAGATCAATCGGTTACCATTTGCGACATCCATCAAGAACTGATTGAGTCCGATGTGATAATCTTCGCGAAATTGTAGTTTCTCAAGCGTGATTTCTTGCATGATTTAGCCTCCAGTCCGAGTTTGTCGTTCTTCTGTCAAAACGGTTTGGCGCGCTGCTAGGCGAGACGAACCGATCAATAAGGCGATTCCGAGTAACAATAACGAGATTCCGAACCAGGCCGTACCACTTAATTCTTCACCGAGGACGAACACACCAAGCAAGGCGGCAGTCAGCGGCTCACCGAGCGAGAGCGTGACGGCAGTCGACGATGGTACGTTCGATAGTCCTTTCGCGAATAACCAGTAAGCGATTCCGGTCGCAACGACGCCAAGATGGAGGCTGATTCCAGCACCACGTGACGTGAACAACCAGGAGAGGTCGAATAAAAACAGCAGAGGCGACAACAGCAAGGCGCTTGTCGTGAAAATGACGGCAACGACTGACAGCGGTGCGTGTGTCTTGACGAGGTCTCGACTGACGAACGTGTACCCGGCAAACGATAGTCCGGCACCGAGTGCAAGGATGATTCCGATTGGATCAATCGCAACCGTTCCTTGATTGTTCAGAAGCAACAGACAACCGGTGATCGATAGTCCGGTCGATGCCCACCACAGCAACGCTGGACGTTTCTTTAGGAACAGCCACTCGATACACCCGGAAAAGATCGGCGCGCTACCGATTGCGACGACGGTACCGACGGCGACACCGGTCATCAAAACAGCTGAGAAGAACAGCGGTTGGTAAGCCGCCATGCTGACGGCAGCGAGTAAAATCGTCCGCACCGGCCAGTCGCGTAACGTCAGCGTTCCTTTGAAGAGAACGAAACAGAGTAAGAACAGTCCACCGACAGCCAGACGAACGGCACCAATTGCAATCGGGTGTGCATCCTCTGGCGCAAAGGCTTGTGAGGTTCCCGTCGTGCCCCAAAAGATTGCAGCAAGTAATATGAGCAACATCGATGATGATTTAGACATGGGTCACCTCTTCGAATGCAATTTTTTAAAATGATATTAGAACGAGAATACCACAGAACGAGTAGGATGGAATACACCAAATAATTGAAAAAATGGTATGGTGTATAGGGTGAAGTCGTATCATTCACGAATACGAAAATGATAAGGATGGGACCCATGAAAGAAATGAACCAAATCGAAGCGGTACTTGACGTCTTATCACAAAAAATCAATCACGGGTCGACCTTCATTCAGCGGCGATACGATACAGGAGTCGCTCAATTCAATTTAAATGATCCGGTGACGGAACAGGCGATTCAGTCATTTGAAAAACAGTTCAAACTAACGTTACCAAGTGAATATAAGACATTCCTTCGTTTACATGATGGAGCGGAGTTGTTCATGATTCAAGGTCTCGGTATCGAACTCTATCCACTTGATAAAGTCATTGAAATGACAATCCAAGCTAAAGAGGACGACCTGATCCAATGACAATCCAAGCTAAAGAGGACGACCTGATCCATGAAGACTATGATCACTTCTTGATGATTGGCGAAATAAACGAAGGATATGTCTTGATTCAGACGGAAGATGCGAAAACAGATGAGACACCGTATATGCACTGGATGTTTCATGAGTTATCGACAGAGGAGACTGACCCGATTGGACAGAACTTCGGCACGTTCCTCGAGTATGCGATCATTGCGCAAGGGGATATGTTCTGGGAGTTCAAGGACTTCTCGATTGCAACAAATGATTATTATGTAGAGAATCACAATTCTGAAGAGGAAGTGAACAAACCACGACCCATTCGCTTCGTCGACTCGGTTCGCGTTGAAATCGAGTATCCGATGGCGAAGAAAAATGCTTGTTTCTCAGTTAAGATTTTCGAGGGAAAACAAGAACAAGAACGCCTTGGCTCAAGCTACGACTCAGATTCGCGCTTTGAGAAAGTTGTGCAATCGGTACGGGAATATCTAATGGCAGAGCGATTCCAGTATGCGTCGATCATGGTCTTTCAAACGGAACACCGATTTTGGCAGAATGAGGACGAGACGGGTGATCCCTTGATCCGCAACCATAATCCGCAACGTCAAGGACTACGATTCGATGGATATCGTGCCTTTGTCGAGGAGCCACCACGCCCACTTCCAGGATGGGAATGATACAATAAGTGTTCGAATTCGATGATCGGTACTGTCGAAACTCGAATTGATTGTATAAACAAATCTTTCAAAAAAGAATTGACAACGAACTGGATGAATCTGTATGCTAATCAAAATTACATAATCAAGGCGATGACGAGAAGAGTAGGAAGAAATTGACGGTGCCAAGCGAGTCCGAGATGGTGAGAGCGGATGACCGGGTTTCTCTCTGAAAAAAGCCTCCGAGCTTCGTACGGATTCCGATATGGATGATGCTACGATGGGTTCTCCCATTATCGAGAGCATGTATGATTGTACATGTGAAGGTTCGTCTGGTGACAGGCGGACGAACAAAGGTGGTACCACGGGAAGCTGATTCTCGTCCTTTAGGCAACTAACGGGCGAAAATCAGCTTTTTGTCTACTACTGGAGGAATCATCATGCATTGGGCAGAACACACTGCAAGAACCATTATCGAACGTCAGCCAGATAAAGAGACATACGTCTGTGCTGCCGGGATCAGTCCATCGGGTCCCGTTCATATCGGCAATTTTCGGGAAGTCGTCACGACGTACTTCGTCGCGCGTGCACTGCAAGACCTCGGCAAAGAGGTCCGCTTCCTGTTTTCGTGGGACGATTACGATCGCTTCCGGAAAGTGCCTGCGGATGTCGATCAAGCATTTACTCGATATATCGGGATGCCTTATAGTGCCGTTCCGGCACCGGATCGATCCGACATGAGTTACGCGACGTACTTTGAACAGCAATTCGAAACCATGCTGGCAGCATTCGAGATCACACCAGGCTACCGTTATCAACACGAAGCCTATACGTCTGGCATTTATGCTGAACAAATCATCCACGCGTTTCGCCATCGTCACGCGATTTATGACATCTTGATCGACCATAAGACAGCGGCAGGATCCGATGCTGAGCGAGCAGCGTTTTACCCGGCGACCGTCTATTGTGCTGCTTGTGGAACCGACGCGACTACCATCGATTCGTTCGATGAAGCTGAAGCCACGTACCATTACAGCTGTCGATGTGGTCATATGGCAACGGTCGATATGCGGACCGAACACCGGATGAAATTGAATTGGAAAGTCGACTGGGCGATGCGCTGGGCGCATGAAGGCGTCGATTTCGAGCCGGGTGGAAAAGATCATTCGGCAGCAAACGGAAGTTACACGGTTTCGTCCCGGATTGCGCAAGAAATTTTCCAACAGCCGACACCGCTCTATCTCCCGTATGAATTCATTCGTCTAAAAGGGGAGTCGAAAAAAATGTCGAGTTCAAGCGGTGGTGTCTTGACTCCGCAAGATCTACTCGCCGTCTATCCACCGAGCATTCTTCTGTTCTTATTTGCGAAACATCGTCCGAATCACGCGTTTCATATCGGGCTAGATGAAGATGTGTTACGCAATTACAGTGAGTTCGAGCGATTTGTCGCACACTCATCGCGTCAATCCGAAGACATTCAGCAAAGTCTGCGTTGGAGTCATCGTGGAACTGCTCATCTCGTTTCGTTTACGCAGTTGACGATGATTGGTCCGATGGTTGGTTTTGACACTGATTTGATTGAAAATGTGTTTTGCGCGAGCGTTCCGCCTGAACAGATTGCACGTGCCCGTACTTTCGTTACGCAGTGGTGTCCGGAACGTGAACTTCAAATCAGTACTGTTCCGAATCGTGAACTACATGCGCAACTGACGGAAACGGAACAGGACTGGATCCGACAATTCGTCGCTGCTCTCCGAACGGATGAAGACGTCCTTGCTGCCTTCTACCGTTTGACACGGCAAGCTGAAAAAAAGGAAACACTTCGCCTGCAGAAACACTATGCGACGCTACTCTATCAACTGACGATCAATCAATCCTACGGACCACGCATCCCGTTACTCGTCGCGACGATTGGACGGGAGCGAATGTCTGCGTTACTGGACTTTGTGAATGAGGAAATTACAACAAGCAGGAAATCAAGGGACCAAGCCTGAAAAAGAAGGACAAAACCTTATTTTTATATATCGAAATTTTATTTCAAATTTAAATAAATAATATTGAATTAAAATTTCTCAATTGTATAATAAAGGGAGGGAAGAGAAAGGGTGAAGCAGATGTTAGATCAATTAGCAACGGAACGTCGGAATGAACAGACGATGCAACTCGATGAGATGACAGTCGAAGATGTCTTACGGGTGATGAACGCTGAGGATCAAACGGTCGCGACGGTCATTCGGGAACAAATTCCCGTCATCGCGGAAGTCGTCAAATACGTCATTGCGTCATTCAAAAACGGAGGACGCTTGATTTACATCGGTGCCGGTACGAGCGGGCGGCTCGGGATTCTCGATGCGGCAGAATGTGTGCCGACGTTCGGAGTTTCACCAGACATGGTCGTCGGATTGATTGCTGGTGGCGAACGCGCGTTAATCAAAGCGGTCGAGGGAGCAGAGGATAGTCGGACGCTTGCCGTCGATGATTTGAGAGCGCTCCAGTTAGAAGCACGTGATACGGTCATCGGGATCGCTGCAAGCGGTCGGACACCGTATGTCATTGGCGGGCTTGATTATGCGAAGGAAGTCGGAGCGGTGACAGCTGCGATTTCTTGTAATACGGATGCGGTCATCAGTGGGCACGCGCGCTATGCGATTGAAGTCGAAACGGGTCCGGAAGTCTTGACGGGGTCAACTCGATTAAAGGCTGGAACGGCGCAAAAGCTCGTCTTGAACATGATTTCGACGGCGGCGATGATCGGTGTCGGTAAGGTCTATCAAAATCTGATGGTCGACGTTCAGTCGACGAACGAAAAACTGGAGATCCGGGCGAAGCGGATGATCCGTGAGGCGACAGGAGTTGATGCCATAACGGCGGAGCGTGTCTTCGGGGAGGCACACGGGCACGTCAAGACGGCGATCGTCATGATTCTCGCAAATGTTCCGCATGCGGAAGCCATCGAACGATTACAGCAAGCAAACGGATTCGTCCGTGACGCACTCTAAGGGGGAAACACGATGAAGAAGGAAGAAGTGCTGGCACACGCGATACTCGAGCACGTCGGTGGAAAAGATAATCTCCGGCAGCTCGCGCACTGCATGACGCGGGTTCGCTTATCGTTAAAAGATCCAACGCAAGCAAATATCGACGCCTTAAAGCGGATTGATGGGGTCATGGGGGTCATCGATGACGAGACGTTACAGATTGTCGTTGGACCGGGAACAGTCAATCGGGTAGCCGATCACTTAAGTCGTGAAACAGGACTCGCGATCGGGGAAGAGTCCGTGGATCCGAATTTAACACCAGAAGAACGAGCAGCTGTCGAGCGGCAAAAAGTGAAAGCAAAACAACAATCACCGTTCAAGCGTTTCTTACGCCGGATCGGGAATATCTTCATCCCGCTCATTCCGGGTCTTGTTGCTTCCGGTATCATCAACGGGGGGGCGAACTTCGCGAAGAATGCGGGTGTCGACGAAACGCAGACATGGATGCAGATTTTACTGCTGATCGGTGGGACGGTCTTTTTATATCTTGCGATCCTTGTCGGGTGGAATACGGCGAAGGAATTCGGTGGGACGCCGGTGCTCGGAGCAATCGCTGGTGGGATTTTATTCAACCCGGTACTTGCGGACATCACGATTTATGGTGAACCGCTTGTTGCGGGCAGGGGTGGCTTGTTTGGAGTCATCTTCGCGGCTTGGTTGATGACATATCTTGAGAAGCATATCCGTCGCTTCATGCTAGCATCGATTGATATCATCTTTACGCCACTGTTGACGGTGTTGATCGTCGGATTCGCCTCACTCTATGCGATCATGCCAATTGCCGGACTGTTGTCTGACGGAATCATGAAAGCAATCAATGCCGTGCTTGAGGTCGGTGGACCACTTGCCGGGGCAGTACTGGCCGGCTTCTTCTTACCACTCGTTATGGTCGGTCTCCATCATGGACTGACACCGATCCATCTCGAGTTCTTGAATACGATTGGCAATACGCCACTCTTACCGATTCTTGCAATGGCAGGAGCGGGTCAAGTCGGGGCGGCAATGGCGATTTTCGTCAAGACTCGCAATCCGCGCCTGCGTAACATCATTAAAGGTGCGATTCCGGTCGGATTCCTCGGAATCGGTGAACCGTTATTATACGGTGTTACGTTGCCGCTCGGTCGCCCGTTCGTAACGGCATGTCTCGGCGCAGCAGTCGGTGGTGCCTTCCAAGCAACGATGAAGACGACGGCGCTTGGAGTCGGCGTATCCGGTTTATCATTGACACCGTTGATCGACAACGGGATGTACTTGACGTACATCGGTGGTCTCGTCATTTCGTACGCGGCAGGATTCCTGTTCACGTATTGGTTCGGTTTCAAAGAAGAGATGGCAGACGGTATTTAAGGTATTGAAAAGCAGTTGAATCCTTCGAAAAAGAAGGAATCAGCTGCTTTTTCCCTAAGTAGAGAAAGGAAGGAGTGAGTGGATGAAAGGATTATCAATCTATTTAAGTGAACCGATTACAGACGAGACGAGCGAGTGGCTACAGCGGATGCATGCTGTTGGCTTTACGTCGCTCTTTACATCACTACATATTCCCGAGGACGATTCCTCACTGTACGTCGAACGCTTGCAAGCACTCGGTCGCATAGCACGTGAGCTTGGATTCGAACTCGTAGCGGACATCGCACCGGCGTCACTCGCGACGCTCGGCAAGACATGGGAGACGGCAGCGACGTTAACGGACTGGGGTGTAACCGGACTCCGTCTTGATTACGGCATCAGTCCGCAGCAAATCGCGACGTTATCCAATCAGATGATGGTCGCATTGAACGCCAGTACGTTAACAGCAGATGAATTGACGGAGATGAAGGCACACGGGCTGCGAATCGATCGAACGGAAGCGTGGCATAATTTTTATCCGCGACCGGAAACGGGACTCGACCGGACATGGTTCGACGAAAAGAATGCCTGGTTGCAGGCGCAAGGATTACGAGTTCAAGCGTTCATACCGGGTGACGGGACACTTCGTGGACCGTTGTTTGAGACGTTACCGACACTTGAAGAACACCGGCATGCGGCACCGTTCGCCAGTTACATCGATTTAAAAGCGACCGTTGATCGAATTCTTGTTGGGGATCCACGATTGACGGAGGCGACGATTCGGCAATTCGAAGCAGAGCAAGACGGCATCATCATCCTCCGAGCCGTGGCGAACGGACGACAGGTACAACGAGATACGGAAACGAATCGGTTTGATCCTGCGCGGGATGTCATTCGGTCCGTCGAGTCGCGAATGAAGCCATCGTCGATTGATTTGACCCCGCAAGATCCGTCTGCCCGTCCGCTTGGAACGATCACGATCGATAATGAAAAATACGGACGATACGCGGGCGAGGTTCAAATCACGAAACGTAATTTGTCGGCAGATGAGCGAGTCAACGTCCTCGGACGCGTGATCGAGGCAGATCAACCATTGATCGCACGGCTTGGTCCAGGAAGTAAGTTTCGCATCGAATGGGTGACGCCATGAAGCAACTCGTTGCGGAACGACTCGCCTATCTGTACCGAGGGGAGCTGTTCACGGTCGTCACGATTTTACCGCTGAGTTGGTTTGGTAATCGTGTCTTTCCACGACTGCAGTTATTTGAACTCAGTGCATTTTGGATGTCACTGTTTTTGTTTGAGCTGTTGTTGATTCAAGGAGCTTGGTATTGGTACAGCAAGTCAAGGCGTCTGAAGAAGGAAGGAACGTCAGTCACCCCGGTACCCGTCGTCCGACGATTACGTCACTGTCGTGTCATCAATCTGGCTTTGATCGTCCTGACAGCGTGTGCGTTCGGAATCGATTGGATGCGTTTCCGATCTGAGCTTCCGGTCTCCGGAACACAACTTGCCTTGTTATTATATGTATTCGCGATTCTTGAATATATCAATTATTTCCATATCCAACTTATGTACGATAACCGGTCAGATGTGCAATACTTAATACAGAATAGACGTTTGAAACGATCAGCATTGAATAAGGATATGCAACGACTTCGTAAAGTAGTCTAAGGGTTCATAGAAAATAGGAGGGATTGTATGCTCGATATGCTCATTCGTGGCTATCGAAAGTTACGAAAGTTAAGAGGACGGTAAAAAGTTTTGCAAAATGGATGGTATGGAGTGTGATGAAAAGTGAAACGGATTGGTTTACTCATCATGTTAAGTCTATTGATTGGAAGTGCGACGCCGCTCAATGGACAGGCGAAATCGACGTCAAAGAAGGAAACGATTTGTATTGATCCGGGTCATCAAAAAAAGCAAAACTTAGCAAAAGAACCGGTCGCTCCACGCTCGAAGGTCATGAAAGTGAAAGTGAGCGCGGGGACGAGCGGAGTAAAGACGAAAATTCCGGAGTATAAACTGAATTTACAAGTCGGGTTGAAACTAAAAGCTGCATTAGTGAAAAAGGGATACCAGGTACATATGACGCGTACGACACATGACGTCAACATCAGCAATGCAGAGCGTGCAAAATATTGTAATGCGAAGAAAGCTGTCTTAACCGTTCGGATTCATGCAGATGGAAGCACGGATCGAAAGGTAGAAGGAATTTCCGTCTTATATCCAGATGATCAAGTGACAAAGGCGATCAATAAGACGAGTAAAAAACAAGCAACCATCATGTTGAAGCACTTGATTGAATCGACGAAGGCGAAAAAGAGTTACGGAACTGGACTTGTTCCACGAAAAGATTTGACGGGTTTCAATTGGTCGAAGACACCTGTTGTGTTGATTGAAATGGGCTTCATGTCAAATCCAACAGAAGATCAAAAATTAGCATCTGACAGTTATCAAAAAAAGCTAGTGAACGGAATGGTAAAAGGGATCGATGCGTCGCTAAAATAAAGGTTCAATAGATCATCAATGATTAAAAAGGGGAGAATTCGATGAAGAATACAAGTTGGTTAAATCCACCGACACGTATCGAACAGGAAACACCATTACGCTTCATGACGGATCCGGATACGGATTTTTGGCGCAATACTCATTATCAGTTCAACCGTCTGACGGGGCATGCACTGTTGCAGGATGCTCCGGAAGGGGAGTTCAAGTGCCGGATTGAAGTAAAGTTAAATCCGAATGCGACATATGATCAGGCGGGGATTTTGCTTTATGTGAACGACGATCACTGGGTGAAGGTCTCGGCTGAGTTCATTCCGGATGGTCCATCGCATCTGGGTGCCGTCGTGACGAGCTTCGGGTACTCGGACTGGTCGTGTCGGGATGTCGACAATACGCTGTTTGATGCACCGCTTGTCTTTGAACTCCACTATCTCAATCAAGATGTCACGTTGTATCACGTAACAGGAGAGCACAAAGAGCAACTCCGGATCGCACACTTACATGACGTGACCGATTTGAAGATTGGACCGTATGCGTGTAGTCCGGATGTAGAAGCGGCAGGGTGTGAAGTGGGAATTATAGATTTTAAAATTTACTAAATTCAGAGGAGTAGTGTGTTGTTAATTATTATTTCAGTAATAGTATCTATTTGCATTCTTCATTCACTCTCATGGCTTATTTCAGTAATTGGTATTAAGACGGGATTAAAAATTTCAAACACAATATCTAACAGCAGATTTAATCAAAATAAAGGATTAAAGAAGGGGAAGTCCAAAAAATTTCTTACAATAAAAAAAGGTGGAGTTTTAAGCTACCTAATTTTAATAATTTTTCTATCACTATTGTTTTTAGTAGTATTTCTTTTTATCCAATCAATTATAACTAATAATTTATATTTTCAACTCTGTGGATTAATTTTTTTAGCATTAGAATTATTTTTAGTTCTTTTTTTAGATAACGTTTTAATTATCCAGAACAAGATGGATAATCCGATAAATGACAATAATTCTATCCGCAAAAATTATCTTAATCAACGTTTACTTTTTTTTATAGAACATACAATGTTTTCTTTTTTTATTGTTGTATCTAGTCTTATACTATCTGTCATATTCACTCTGAGTATAACTATAAATTTTTTTCCGGATTTTAATTTAGGTGTATTGATTGGATTTGTTATTCTATTAAGTTTGTATTCAAACATGTTCGTTTTAGAAAACTACATTTACAATAATATAATTAACCCACTTGAAAGTACTAATGAGAATGATATATATACTACCCAGAAAAAAATGATTAGTTACTTAATCATATTTGTTCTTGGAACGACTGCTTGGTATGAGGATTTAAAGAATTCAGTAGTGAGTATTAATAATTCACAAGATTTTAGTATTAATTCGTTATTAATTACGACTTTTCTTTTATTCTATTTATCTTCCGATCGGATTTTTAAATTAATAAACGATGATTACGTAAAGTTTAAAAAGTATTTTAACAGTTAGTTAAAAGCTGTGAGACAAAAAAAGACTTGATGAATGTTCGTAAATTTTCATCAAGCCTTTTTTTGTTTATAAAGATAAACTATATTAATAATGGAATATTCTTAATTAGGAGTGGGAGTTCAATAATTAATAGACGTTGCAACCATGAGGTCAAAAAAATATTTCGCTTCATTCGTCTTATGAAGACCATACCATGCTTCTAACGTTTCAGGTGTGAATACATCGAGTGCACGAATCGTCTCATAAGCAAACTCTAATGCTGCCATTCCTGACGCTGTGATTAACGAATCATCACGGACAACTGGAGTATGTTGATAAAAAGATTCTCCGGAATAATTCGAGCAAACGGATTGTAAGTAAGACAAATCGTTACTTGTATGGAGTCGCAGATTTAAGAATCCACTCTTTGCTAACCCTTCAGTCGCACCGCAAATCGCAGCGATGATTGTTCCATTACTCAGCGCGTTTCCTACTTTATTCAGTAGAGGGTCATGAAGAGACTCTTGCCATGTCTGTCCACCGGGAAGAATTAATGCATCCTTTGAAGTCATCTCTAATTGTGAAACGGCGATATCCGGTAAAATACGTAATCCGCCCATAGTCGTGATGGGGTGTAGCGTTGGTCCTACTGTAACGACATTGAATGGAGGAGCATCTGTTTTGAAATATCTTCGTGAATGTAACTCTGGCATCACGTAACCGTATTCCCAATCTGAAATTGAATCGAATACATATAAATAGACAGTGTGAGTCAAGATAACCGCTTCCTTTACTATATGAGATACATTTAGTATAGAAAAGTTATCCTGACAACTACTGTCAGTGAAAATAAATCATTGATGCGAAGCGATCAATTCGTGTAATCGATCAATGATTTTACTTTTGATTTCAACAGGAGAAACGACTTGTATCGATGTTCCATAAGCAATAAGGAGACTCGGGACTTGTTCGTCTAAAACGCTCGTCTCAATCATAAAAACAGCACGGTTTTGATTTTGTTCGATTAAACAGTGCTTAAAGTACCAGTGTTGGCAAATTGAATCAATAGTAGAGGTGTCACCGGAGAGGATTAGTTCACCTTGAGTTTCTCTTGGATTTGGTAGTAAATCGGTCATAAAAGAAGACTGAACATCGAAATCATCTGGAATATCGAATTGATTCAACAACAATTTAAAGCTGTTTATACGATTGATTTTAAAATGGCGGATTTCTTCTCTTAACTGACAGAATGCAGTGACGTACCAAGCGTGTTTCCAATAAGTTAATCTAAAAGGATTGATGTCACGTGATTGAACATCTTCATTGTTCGCGCGACAGTATTGAATATGTATTGTTGTTCGACTGCGAATGGCTTGATCGATTTCTCGTAACAGGATTTCGGCTCTCGACGACATTTCGGGTTGATAGGGAATTACATCCAAGAGCGGAGCACTTGTCGATGGTTTTAAAGCGTGCTGTTTTATTTTTTTAATCGCGCGATTTAAAGCTGTATTACCATAGTAACCGGCTTCTTCTGCAAAAAGAGCAGCGTGATATAAAGACTGCTGCTCTTCAGCATCGAAGAATAAAGGTGCTTCTATAAATTGAGGTAATAAGCTGTATCCGCCATGATGACCTGCTTCGGCAACAATCGGAACTCCACTTGCGGAAAGCGTATCAATATATCGATAGACGGTCCGGATGTTCATCTCAAGTTGTTCGGAGATGTATTGAGCCGTTACTTTTTTCCGGATTGTAGCATCCAAAGAATTGCTAATAGGTGATCACTTTTCGCCAAAAGAGGTCCTCCAATCAATGATTCATCAAAACTTAGCTGCTTGTTCCGGCATCTGTCCTGTGTATGACGATTGAGGTCTGAAGATCCGGTTGTCTTGCGATTGTTCGAGGATGTGTGCCGTCCAGCCGATGATACGGCTAGAGGTGAACGTCGGTGTGAACAGTTCTTTCGGAATGTCGAGTCCTTTTAAGACGGCTGCCGCGAAGAATTCAACATTCGTATACAGTTTTCTACCCGGTTTGTATTCCTCGAGTAAATCGATCGCTGTTTGCTCCATTTGTGTAATCAGGTTGAACCAATCGCTCTCTTGTGCGAGATTCTTTGAGACGACTTTTAAGGCTTCTGAACGCGGATCGCGTGTTTTGTAGACGCGGTGACCAAAGCCCATCAGTTTTTCGCCTTTCTCTAACTTGTTCCGGATCCACGGTTCGATGTTGTCGATTGTTCCGATCTCATCAATCATCTCAATGACTTCTGACGGAGCACCACCATGAAGCGGTCCTTTCATGGATCCGATCGCGGCACAGACGCCAGAAATCATTTCCGATTCCGTCGAGACGACGACACGAGAAGCGAACGTTGAAGCATTCATGCCGTGTTCAATCGTTAGGATCAGATACGCCGTCAGTGCTTTGATCTCGACTTCACTCGGCAATTGTCCTTTGATCATATAGATGTAATTCGCGACGTGATCGAGTTCCGGATTCGGTTCGATGAAGTCAGCACCTTGATTTTTTTGATATTTATAGGCAATGATTGTTGGTAAGAGTGCTGTTACGTGCATCGCTTGATCAATTGTCGGTGGCCAAGCGAAAGCGGGTGTACCAAGTGCCGAGATTGCTGTTCGCATCGTACTCATGACATCCATCTCGTTCGGCAATGTATCGAGAATCGTTTTAACGTAAGAAGGAAGTTCGCGATAACTCGTCATCTGTTCTTTGAATGTCAAAAGTTCCGATTCAGTCGGGAATTCACCATTCCAGATGAAATACGCCACTTCTTCGAATGAATAGGATAATGCGAGTTCCTTTGCCCAGTGTCCGCGATAGATAAGGTGACCTAACGTTCCATCGACTAAACCGATTTGTGTTTCAGCGGCAATGACGCCTTCGAGTCCTTTTTTGTATTCCATCTTCAACACTCCTTTTCTAATATCTACTGTCAGTATGACTTACAACGATACCAAATCACCAGTTATTTGAATGCGTTTCCAAAATTATTCTGAGCTGTTCTATAATCAAAGAAGAAATTATAATGGTTTAATAGAAAATTGTATCTACTATGACGTACATAGTTGAAGAAGGAGTACATATGAATAAAGCAATGATCATTCGCTTATTGGGATTTTTCTTTGTATTAAATGTTTTTTTAATGATCGATATTTTCTTTTCAGTGAGCCGAACGATTCTTGAGCCGCTTGCATTAGTCGTTGCTTCATTGACCATGCTCATTCCCGTAAAACGATTTAAGCCACTAGAAGAACAAACCCTGTCGGTTTTCAAATCGAGTCTCGTTGTCGTATTAGGGATGCTCCTGATGGGCGGATTATTCTTACCCATCGTATTCCTCTTTGGATGAGTAACTATTGATAGAGATTTAACTATTGATCCGAAAATTTCACCAGGCGTTATTTAGGAATACGACGTGGAATAGACGTATTTTTGGCTTAGATGCCTGATTTGTTCGACTATGTGAGATTCTAAAGGACTGGTGGAGTCAATGGTGTGATCTGCGTAAAAACGGAGTGATTTATGGCTTCCGATCATGACCGCATACTGTGCTCCTTTGAATAGCTCGATATCATTCGCGTCATTCCCAAAAGCAATGTACCCCTCGCTCTCGATCCCAAGTGATTGTAAAGCAGTCCGTTTATTGATGGTGGTCGGACTAATGTCCAATACTTGTTCCGATCCATGATAATGAACAACGACATCCATTCGAAGTAGCTCGTTTTCTAAGGATTTCAGATTGTTGGCACTCAAAATGAGGATTTTTATGATTCGATCATGGTGAGCTAGCGGAACATTTTGTGCCGTCTTAGCCGGATCTAGATTGTTCAGGATAGGATGGTCTTGCGGTCCATTATATGTATAATCCCAATCACTATCGATTAAATATGTGGCTTTGTGCTTGTCGAGTAATTCTGTGATAAAAGAAAGCTCACGATCGTCGAACGATTTGGACTGAACGATTGTTTGTTCCGATGCGACCAACGATCCGTTTCCGCCGATTAAGATATGATCATGGAATGAAGGATGAATGACAGGTAGCATGTCACGGATAGGACGTGCTGAAGCAAAAATCACACGGTGCCCGTCGTTCTCGACTGCATGAAGCGCTTGTACGATGTCTTGAGACATCGGTTCTCCTTTAAAACAGATTGTGCCGTCGAGATCAAATACAAAATTCATAAGCAACCCTCCGAAAGTCAGTTGATGCACTTATCATAACAAATATTTACAGATAACATACCAATTCTTTATTTTGAGAAAACAAAAAGACTCCAGTCAATGCTGAAGTCTAATCATTGGTACCTTATGCTAAAAACGTATCTCGCTGGTCCTGACGTTTATCAATCATGATCTGTGCTGCCGGAATGTTAGCGGTCTGCAACACGTCAATCGTGTCTCGGAGAAATTCATCACTACCAACGATGTAGAACAACCCTTCCTTGTCCGCTGTCATCGCTTTGACAGCATCGTAGTAGGCAGCGCGACTCTCGACATAAGCCGGGCTGAACTGCTCATGCGAAGGAAGCTGAGTTTTGAATAGTTCAGTTTGCGCAGAATCGACGTTCAACGAGTGCATGTGCGGAATGCCACTTCTATCAGCCTGATGTTGCAGGATGATCGGACGAAACGTTGCCAGACCGACGCCTGCTGACAGTAAGTACACCGAACGATGTTCCCGGCGTAGTGGAATGTTCGAATGCGTCTTAAACAAAGCAATCTTCTCACCTAGTTTCAGCTGCCGAAGTGTCTCCTTAAAGACGGAACATTCCGGTTTGATCCGTGTCGTGATGCCGATCGTTCCTTCATGTGGGAGCGTCGAGATCGACATATGCCGAATCAGACTGCGGTTCGGCTTTTCGCCTGCATTAAACCCTTCTAGCGCCATATGCGTATGGGCGCCTTCCTCCCAAACGAAACCATCTGGGCGTTTCAAATGAAACGTATAGGTGTGTTCGCCTTCTTGCGTTACCTGTACTAGTGGTAGCCAATCGATCTGCATCGTTCATTCCTCATTTCTATATAAGTATCAATACACAGCAATCGGACCGTATGGACCTTCGATGATCTCAAGTCGTGTCTCGAAGATCTCGGATAACAGCGCTTCATCCATGACTTCGGCGACCGTTCCGAAAGCGGCAATTTGTCCGTCCTTCATCGCACAGATGTGATCGGCATATTTCGCAGCAAAATTGATGTCGTGCAAGACAGTGATGATCGTCCGTCCGAACGTATCGGCGACGTGTCGTAGATAACCCATCATTTGGACTGAGCGGGCGATATCAAGGTTATTGAGGGGTTCGTCGAGTAGAATATATTCCGTTTCCTGACAGAGTACCATCGCGACATACGCCCGTTGCCGCTGACCACCCGATAATTCATCGAGATAGCGGTTCTCAAGCGACGTCAACTCGAGAAAATCGATGTATTTCGAGATGATCGTCTCATCGTCAGCCGTCAAGCGACCTTGTGAGTAGGGGAAACGTCCGAAGCCGACGAGCTGCCGGACCGTCAGCCGGGTCACGAAATGATTTTCCTGTCGTAAGATGGTGATGATCTTCGCTAAGTCTTTCGATTTGCTACTTGTCACATCCATGCCAGCGACTTCAATCTGCCCAGCATCGAGATCAAGCAACCGGCCGATCATCATCAACGTTGTCGACTTGCCGGCACCGTTTGGACCAATCAATGCCGTGAATCCGCCTTTTGGAATCGATAGATCAATTGGACCGATCCGGACGTCGTCCGTATACGATTTTTTTACTTGTTCGAGTGATATCATAGGGACCTCTTTCTAAGCAACACGATAAGGAAAATCAGACCGCCGAACAGTTCGATGATGACGGAGACGACGCTTGGCGTGTTGAAAATGTGATACATGAAGAAATAAGCACTTGTTAAAACGAAGAAACCAATTGCGAATGCCATCGGGAAAACGTATTTGTGATCGTACGTCGCAGCGACCTGATAACTGAGAGTCGCGACTAAGAAACCGAAGAACGTCAATGGTCCGATCAATGCCGTCGACATTGACATCAGGAGTGAAATCAGGATCAAGAAGTAGATGACACTGCCGCGATGATTGACACCTAACGATGTCGCGACGTCTTTTCCAAGCGCAACGACGTTGAGTCGTCCAGCAGAGAAGTAGAGCAACAGACCGACGATAAGGACGACCGGAATGACGATCGGGAAGTAGGACGCGTCGGCATTCGTGACCGAACCGAATAATCGTGCTTGTAAGATATCGAACTCGGACGGCGCGAGCATCTTTCGCATGAATGACGACAGCGAGTTGAGACCAGTGCCGAGAATGATTCCGATGAGCAACATCAGCTGCAGGTTCGCGTATTTTCCGGATAAGAGCCATCCGTATAATAAGAGGCTCATCGCGAGCATGATCGCGACTTGTGTCAAAAAGGCGCTCGTGCCGGTAAAGCCGACGAGTGCTCCCGCACCGAAGAAGAAGATCATCGATGTCTGGATCGTCGAATAGAGAGCGTCAAAACCAAGCAAGGATGGTGTGATGATCCGGTTGCTCGTGACCGAATGAAAGGCGACGGTCGCAAGACTTTGGCAAATTGCTGCAATCGCCATCGTGATGACAGCGGTGATTCGGCGTTCGACAACCGGCCAAAAGGACGGAGAATCAAACGGAACCGGATTATTGTAGAGCAAGAGACCGATTGTACTGAGCACTCCGCCGCTGAGGAACAGGATGAGGAGAATCCAGTAGCGGCGCTCGAGTCGTTTCGACTGAAATGCAGACGCACGGCGATTGGTTTCACGTGTAACGTCCGGTTGATATTGTGTTTGTTCGTGTTGTCTAATCGCGGTACTCATCTGACACCTCCAGTCTTCCGTCGACGTAACAGAATGATGATGAAGACAGCTGCCCCGACCGTTCCGAGAATCAACGAGACCGGCAGTTCAAACGGACGGATGATCGTGCGCGAAATCAAATCACTGATTAGAATCGTCGCCATCCCGATCAGACAGACCCACGGTAGATTACTACGGAGATCGTCACCGCGAAACATCGAGACGATGTTTGGAACAATCAAGCCGAGGAAGGGCAAATTGCCGATGACAGTCGCGACGACACCGACTGATAGGGCAATCAGCCCAGTCGCGATCAGCATCAGTCGATTGTAGTTGACGCCAAGGCTCGTCGCGACGTCCTCCCCGAGTCCGACGAGCGTCAAGCGACTCGCGAGAAAGAAGATACAGACCGTGACACCGATGATGATCCAGAGGTATTCGTAGCGACCGATCTGGACGGACGCGAACGAACCGACGAACCAGCCTTCGATCGCTTGGCTAGCACGGAAAAACAACCCGAGAAACGTCGATATCGCGGAGATGACGGCTCCGAGCATCAGACCGATGATCGGGACGATCAACGATGAACGCAGTCGGACCGAACGGAGAAACCAGAAGAAGACCATCGTCCCGATGAACGCAAACACGATGGCTCCGGTCATCCGCATCAACAAGGACGGTGCCGGAACGAGTAAGTAAACGGCTAACAGTCCGAGTCCCGCCCATTCGATCGTTCCCGTCGTCGTCGGTTCAACGAGCCGATTTTGCGTGATCAGTTGCATGACGAGTCCTGCCATTGCCATCGCAGCACCCGTCAGCATCAAGGCAAGTGTCCGTGGAACACGCGTGATCCAGAACATATCGAAATCGTTCGCTGCACTACGCAGTTCGTAGACGCCCGTGAAAAGGGACGCCGTTGCAAGCGCTAAAACCAGACATAAGGTGAAGACGAACGGTTTCGTCCAAACGACAGAAAAGGAAGGTCGAGCGGGTGGCTCGACTCTTCCATTCATTTGTTGCTGTGCGTGTGCCATTACTTCGCAAGTGCTTTCGCGATATCGTTGAAGAATTCCGAGTACGTCTGGATCGATTCATTCAAGTACGTATCTTTTGGTGCGTAGACGATATTGTCGTCTTTGATTGCTTTCGTTTTTTGCAGGGCAGGCGCGCGGTCGATGACGTCTTGCGCCGGCACGGCACCTTCAGCGTTTCCGAGTGGTGCGTCGCGGTCAAGGACGAGTAACCAGTCCGGGTTACTTTGAGCAATCGCTTCGACCGAGACTTCGTCCCCTTGGTCGTTGCCCGATTTTTGTTTGACTTCGAGTGCTGGTTTCCAGTCGAACAGATCATACATCGGTCCGAAGACACGTCCACTCATCGGAGCCGAGAAACCGATATCACCGCCTGAGACGATGACCGACATGACGCTGTCCTGACCGTTATACGATTTTTTAACGTCTTTGATCGATTGCTCAAGCGTTGTCACGAGTTGGTCGGCTTCTTGTTTCTTATCGAAGATTTGTCCGAGTGTTTCTGTCGTATCTTCAAGTCCTTTGACGAGTAATTCCCCTGGTGTACCTGAGTCTTCCGGTAATGTGATATCAAGGTCGATGACAGCGGCGTTCGGAACGAGTTTTTTGATGTCTTCATAATGATCAGCGAATCGTTGTCCGACGATGACGACGTCCGGATTGACACCAGCGATCGCTTCGAGGTTCGGTTCGAAGTGCATGCCGACATCGACGATATCCTTGTCTTTTGCGTATGGTGACTCAGCCGGGAGTAGTCCGACTGGTGCTGCTGCGAGTTCGACGTCCCATGCAGCAAGTGTTTCAAACGTCCGGTTGTCGAGTGCGACGACTTTCTTCGGATCAACTGGGACGTTGACCGTTCCGTGTGCGTCCTTGATTTTGACCGTCTTCGGTGCCTCCGCGTTCTTCTTCGTGTCTGCTTCTCCTGCGTTCCCGCATGCCGCCAGTAAGACAGCAAGCGAACTCACGACGAGTGGTGTTTTCCATTTCCCCATGATGATTCAGCTCCTCTTGTTCGATTTGATAAACATGGATCACGGATTGAGTAGCAGATGGATTATGTATACCTACGTGATTAATCTGTTCTCAATAAGTGATAATGATTATCATTGTCATGTTCACCGAGAATCATAGCAAACGAATTTGGAAGATGCAACGCTAATTTCCAGTCAATTGACTGTCCAAATTTTTTACTTCTATAAACTATACGAAAATAAAAAATGATAATCTTTCTCAATTAGGACTCGAAATAGGACCATCGAACGCTTTTTACAAAAACAGGTTTAAGCGACAGTGAAAAGAGAAAGTGGTAATAAATGTAACCTTTTTGTTTTTCAAATCAGAGACGCTGCAGAGGATGACTTCGAAATGAGGTGCTGTATGAATCAACCATTTGAAGACTTGAAGATGTATCAAAATTTTGATGAGCTTGCAGATGATGTCCTCGATTTTGCGAAAGAGATCTTACCGGAGCAGATGCTGTATTTATCAGCGATCGAAGCAGGGCAACAACGGATGTTGAAGATCGCGAACGATAAAGCGGATATCCCAATGGTGGAAGGCATGCAGATTGAATTGAACCAATCGTTATGCAAGCTGATTGATTTCGAGACGAGACAGCCGGTCGTCCTCGAAGATATTCCGAACGCGGAACAACTCGGCGACTGGCGAAAGGGTTTGGAGGAGGCTCATGTCCGGTCCTACTTGGGTATTCCAATCGTCTTGACGAGCGGGGAGACGTTCGGGACATTATGTGCGATCAATAATCGAGTCAGCTTGTATGAACAGAAAAATGTTCAGCTATTGCAACGAATCGTCCGGCTTTTCTTGTACTACTTGGAGCTCGAACGTCATGCTTGGAAGGATGCGTTGACAGGACTGCATAATCGGAGGTACTTAACGAAGCAGTTCGAGGAGCATCCCGGGCAGACAGGAGCCGTCTTCTTCCTTGATCTCGATGGCTTTAAGCAAGTCAACGATGTCTATGGACACGAAACAGGAGACGTCGTCCTGCAAGAAGTCGCACAACGCTTGCGACAGTTCGTCCGCGAACAAGATGATGCGATGGCTGTACGACTAGGTGGCGATGAGTTCATCTTACATTTCGGCCATTCGGATTCAAGGGAAGGGTGGGAACGACTCGCAAAGCGGATCGTCACTGCGTTAAGTGAGTGGGAAACGGACTATCGCGTGTCGACGAGTATCGGAATCGTGATGTATGACACTGCGTTTCGTCCAGAGTTGCAAGCCTTGTTACAACAGGCGGATGTTGCGCTTTATGTTGCTAAGTCGTCTGGAAAGAATACGTATCAATTCTACGAGTTAGTAAAAGAGTGAAGTCTATCATTCGGATGAATATTTATTCGATATAGAACAGGGTGTTTGGTTTATTATGGTAAAATAGAAATAAAAATTAAATTGCTTGTAAGACACTCATGTGACGAATGAGTGTTTTTTTTGTTTTGAAGTATTAGAGACAGTTTTTTGTTAATAGCTAGAACAAACATCAACCGTAAACGCTTACAAAAAGATAGTGTTTTCGTTTTATACTGAATGCGTAGGAGGCCTCCACTTATGTTACTGAACGAAAAAAGTAAACGAATCCTTCATGTGATGCTTCATGAAGAAATCGTACAAATTCCATTTTTATTAACGATCTTACCGTATTCTAAACGAACTTTAGAATATGAAATCGAACGTATTCAAGAATGGCTTGGATATCATCAATTACCATTGATTAATGTGAATGGACCGATTTTGAAGATTCCATCTGATAAGGGGATTGGAGAAAAATTAGAGAAAGCTGAATTAATCTTTTCGGAAGAAGAACGTGAGTTGTTGATCACATTCTATACGATGATGGAAAAAGATTTTGTGTCTTCCGTTCATTATCAACAGTTGTTGAATGTATCGAAATTTACAGTGCAAGAAAGCTTAAACGCCGTGAAAAAAGATGCTGTTCAATTTGGGATTACACTCAATTATTCTCGAAAAGATGGATATCACTTCTACGGGCATCTACAAACTATTTATTTGTATTTGTACCGAGCGATTGAGCGCCTAATTCGACTTTCTACGAAAAACGATTTGATGTCTATGATCATTGATGATTGGTCAGAGCGTTTAATTAAAGCGAAACAACACATCGAATCATATGAAGCAGAACAACAATTTCAATTTGTAGAAGAGCATCGAGAGAAACTATCTTATTTTTTGATGTTAGGTCGATCAATAGTTATCAAGGAAGTAGTACCCAGTGAAGAACCGCTGTTCGTGAAGAACATTGATTCAACGCTCATTTCTTATTTCGAAGAACGGACATTATTCGTTGATACGTTAGATCTCCTTATCCAAAGTGGTCCGAAGGTAGAAGAGGAAATTCAAAAAGATCTTCATGCTCGTCTTTTCAAAATCATGCATGAGGTGATTACTCATTTTGAGACGATTTCTTGCACTTTCATTATCGAAAAAGAGGCTCTTTGTGAAAAGTTAGTACTTCACTCGAAAGCTACGATGCAGCGCCTCTATTCAGGTTTGGAATCATCATCGGAATTAAAGCGGTATGTCATGGAAGAACACCAAGTATTACATGTTCTTGTATCGAAAGCGTTAGAACCATTCCGCAAGTTCATGAATCAAGACATACCAGATGTCGAAATCATGTATTATACGCTTCACTTTGCCACACATCTAAATCAGCAAGGAGAGCAACTGGATAAAAAGTTAAAAGCAATTGTTGTCTGTCCAAGTGGGATTAGTGTATCGCATATGCTCGATTACATTCTAAAAAATCAATTTCCTGAGATTGTATTTTTACCACCGGTGTCACAACGTGAAGTGGGTCAATTCGTGGAAATTATCGATGTAATTTTTACGACAGTTCCGTTAGAAGAGAGCATTCATTTGCAGGCAGATGTCATGCTTGTACCTACCTTGCCGACACGTTTTGAGCAAATTACATTAAGACGGTCGGTGGAGCAGCGTTTTCTAAAACGAAACCAATCAGATGAAATTCAATTGGAGGATTTGATTGCTGTCATCAAACAACATGCAACAATCCAAAGTGAATCAGCGTTACGACAGGAATTAAATCAGCTGTTATATCCAAGACAACCAAAACTGCTACAAGGAGGGCAACCGGTGCTAAATGATTTAATCACAACAAACCAAATACAGATACACCAACGGGTGGAATCATGGATGGATGCCATTCGAGTGGCAGCAAGTCCTTTACTACTTGAAAAGAAAATTCAACCAGCGTATATCGAAACGATGATTCAAAACGTTGAGTCTCATGGTCCATATATTGTCTTAATGCCAGATGTGGCGATTCCACACGCACGACCGGAAGACGGTGTACTTCAACTAGGAATGAGTATTTTGAAATTAGAAGAACCTGTTTTATTTCCACAAGATAAAGAAGTACGTCTGTTTTTTGTTCTTGCAGCCATTGATCAAACAACGCATCTAAAAGCGCTAAGCCAACTGACGAATCTTTTAGGAAATCAAGCAGATGTCACACGTTTACTAGAGGCAAGCTCTGTAACAGAAATCGAAACAATCATTGAACCATATTCTGAGGAGGACTAAATCATGAAGAAAATTTTAGTAGTATGTGGAAACGGACTTGGATCAAGTTTTATCATAGAACTTAACGTTAAAAAGGCACTTGAACAAATGGGGAAAGAAGCAGATGTTTCTCATACAGATCTTTCGACTGCACAAACTGAACCTGCTGATATTTATTTAGGTGCAAAAGATATCATTATTTCGCTCGACAACGGTACTCGTGACATTGTTGCTCTTGAAAATGTCATGAATATCGAAGACATTAAGGCACAACTTAGTACGAGACTTTAAGTAACAACACATAACAGAAGGGGGGACTGACCTTGCTTGATTTACTTATGCGAGATATTTTAGGAACGCCAGCAATCTTGCTCGGTATATTTGCTCTTGTTGGATTACTGTTGCAAAAGAAGGATATTGCAACAGTTGTTTCGGGGACACTGAAGACAATCATGGGCTTTATCATTATCGGAGCAGGAGCCGGTGTCATCATCGCAGCACTTGAAATCTTTAGTAAAATGTTCGATCACGCATTCAGCATTCGGGGAATCATTCCAAATAACGAAGCAATCGTAGCAGTTGCTCAAGATGCATTTGGTGTAGAGACTGCAATGATCATGGTGTTCGGAATGGTCATGAACATTGTTTTGGCACGGTTTACACCATTCAAGTACATCTTCTTGACTGGACATCATACGTTATTCATGGCGAGTTTACTTGCAGCAATTCTTTCGGTGTCCGGATTGAGTGGTGTTCTATTAGTTGTTGTAGGATCAGTTCTACTAGGATTATGTATGGTTCTTTTCCCAGCTCTCTTACAACCATTTGTTCGACAAATCACTGGTTCTGATGACTTTGCAGTCGGACATTTTGGTTCTCTTGGATACTTTATTTCTGGAACGATTGGTAAATATGCAGGAAATAAAGAACACTCAACTGAGCAAATTAAGGTGCCCAAACAACTAGGCTTCTTAAGAGATACATCCGTTGCCGTTTCTTTGACGATGACATTACTTTTTGTTGTCGTTGCTCTGTTTGCTGGACCAGGATTTATTGAAAAAGAATTATCGAGTGGTTCGAACTATATCGTCTTCTCCATCATTCAAGCCATTACGTTCGCAGCAGGAGTCTATATCGTACTTGCCGGTGTTCGGATGTTAATTTCTGAAATCGTACCAGCGTTTAAAGGAATTGCGGATAAACTAGTTCCAAATGCCAAACCGGCGCTAGACTGTCCAACAGTTTTCCCATTCGCACCAAACGCGGTCATCATCGGTTTTCTATCAAGTTTTGTAGCTGGATTGATTTCGATGTTCTTCTTACCTTTACTGGGATTGTCAATCATCGTGCCTGGATTAGTACCGCACTTCTTTACAGGTGCTGCTGCTGGCGTATTCGGTAATGCGACTGGCGGAAGACGAGGCGCGATACTTGGCTCATTTGCAAACGGTATTCTGATTAGCTTTTTGCCTGCCTTCCTCTTACCACTGCTCGGCAATCTCGGATTCGAAGGAACGACATTCGGAGATTCTGACTTTGCATTCGTCGGTATTTTAATCAGTTGGATTGTTTCTCTATTTAGCTAAAAGAGTTTAATAATGTAAAGTATCGATATAAAAGTAAGGATTATGTAAAATATCAATTATGTACATGGATAACAAACAATAAAAAAGACCAAACCGTATCTGATTTCTCAGAAACGATTTGGTCTTTTCAACTATTGTGGATTCGGCGTACAACTTGAATGATATCTTTTTTTGAGTATTCAGGGTGTTTAGTACTCAACTTCTCGATGCATGTAACTGGATCATAATCCTGCAAAACGATTTGGGCTTCCCGTTCCAATTCCTTGATTTGCTCGTTATCAGACACCGGTTCTGTAGATGTGAAAGAGGATTGATCACCAAATTGGTTAATGCTGTAGAATATTATCGTGTGTATACTGACGAGTAAGATTTTTGTATAGAGAGATAAAGTGACGGTATTTGAATAAATATCAATCCATAAAAGAATACTTAAGCTCGTCCAAAAATTCACTAAAGCAAAAATAAAATTTGATATCCTCTTATTAAATATTTCGCTGAACAACTGCAAAATTCCGTCAAATAAAAAACTGATAAGCATACTTATTACATAAAAAAACATTAGAAAAAGAATGAGGGAAATTAAAGTTGAGGTTAGTTCATCGTTTAAATAAATGATAAAAATATCAATGAGCAGAACTGGAAGTATTAAAAATAATGTAAACGTTAATAAGGGTAGGATAGAAACGATTCGAGATTTCATAATTTAATTTTACAACAAAAACTTAATAATGAAATCAGCAATTGCATCGGCCCACTTAGCTGGAATTCCAACTTTCATAAATGCTTTAGTTAGACCATACCATGTATAGGCTTCTACTGTTTCGATAGCACTGTTTATTTTACTTCCATATTTTTTTACGGCAGCTCTTAAAGTTTTACTAGGGATAATTTCAACATGATCAAGCATGTATTTTACAACTTTTTTTACTACTGCACCTTTCCATTGGATAGTCATTCCACTTGTAGCTTTTGCATTTACCTGCTTTCCATATCTGAACATTTCTGCATTTGAAATGTTATCCGCTTCTAATATTTTATCAAGTTCACTTCCATTTGTTGAAGAAGCTTGCGAAGAAATACTTTTTAAATCAATGTAGTCTGAACCTTCAATAGAGCTGTTGATTGCAAAAGTGTTTGTTTCTTCCTGGACTTTTAAATCCTCCGAGGCGGATGCGTAATTAGGGGCAAAACTCGCTAAGCTAACTGTACTGACTATTCCTAATAAAGTAATTTTTACTGCTAGATTTTTTTTCATTTGAACCCTCCAAAGTAATGTTTTTAGTAACAATCAAAATCATAATAGTAAAAAAAAGCTAAAACAATACTTGAATATAGATAATTTTTACTGATAAATTTTGCTTATTAATCCAAAGATTATAAAATATATAATTAAAATGTTCTTGAAGAAATTTTTAAATTCCATATTCATTTTTAATATAAAATAACGTTATGAAGATTAAATACATTGGTAATGAAAAAATATACATAATCATTCAACCAATTATTGTATATTAGATCGTTAACTATAAGAAAACATTTACTTATCAAACATTGACAATCTTTCTCTCATCCTCTTACAATTGAAAATGATTATCAATACAAGTTGGGAGTTCTGCCTACCATGAACGTTAACCGTAAAAAATTACTGATTTCTACCGTCTCGATCCTGTCTTTGACATCATTATTGATCGGCTGCTCGAATCCGGGCGAGTCGACAGGAGAACGAAAAGATAAAGATACATTGACGCTCGCGTGGCCACGCGACGTCGGAACGATGAACCCGCACGTCTACAACCCATCACAACTGTTCGCGCAGTCGATGATCTATGAGCCACTCGTCCACTACGGTGAAGGTGGAAAGCTCGAGCCATACTTAGCCTCATCTTGGAAGATCTCTCCGGACGGAAAAACGTATACGTTCACGCTCCGTGACGGCGTCAAGTTCTCAGACGGTTCGACGTTTGACGCAGCGATCGTCAAAAAGAACTTTGACGCGATCCTCAAACAAAAACCCTTACATAGCTGGCTTGGCTTCATCACGAAAATTGAGAAGACGGAAGCCGTTGATGCGAAGACGTTCCGCCTGACATTATCCGAAGCCTATTACCCGACGATTCAGGAACTCGCGGTCGTCCGTCCGGTCCGTTTCCTCGGAGAAGCGGGATTCCCGGAAAACGGCGATACGTCGAAGGGTGTCAAAAAGGAAGTCGGGACAGGTCCGTGGATGCTCGACGAATACAAACCGGATCAGTATGCGACGTTTAAGGTCAATAAGAACTACTGGGGTCCAAAACCGAACATCGATCACATTAAGGTCGACATCATCCCGGATGCGGAGACACGTGTCTTAGCACTCGAAAAAGGACAAGTTGATCTGATTTACGGTGAAGGGGCGATCAGCATCGATGCCTTCAACCAGTTGAAGACGGATAAATCCTACAAGACAGAAATGTCCGAACCAGTCGCGACGCGTCTTCTCGTCTTGAATACGAAAAATAAGCGTCTGTCTGACGAACGCGTCCGCCAGGCGCTCCAGCACGGGTTTGATAAAGCCGCTCTCGTCGAAGGGATCACGTCGGGACTAGAAGCACCAGCTGACTACCTGTTGCCACCAAACATGCCGTACACGTCGAATCTGAAAGTGAAGCAACGGGATCATGACGTCAAGGAAGCGAATCGTCTTCTTGACGAAGCAGGTTGGGAACTGCCGAAAGGCGAGAAGGTCCGCGTCAAGGATGGTCAACCGCTGCAAATCGGGATGATGTATGATGCGGCCGAGCAGGTCCAAAAGGCGATGGCCGAGACGTTACAATCGGAATGGTCGAAAATCGGTGTCGAGCTGAAGACGGAAGCCGTTGAACTACCGGATCAAGTCCAGCGTTTCAAAGATAATCGATTTGATATCAACTTCTATAGCAACTTCGGTGCACCGTACGATCCGCATACGTTCGTGAACCTGATTGATACAGATGGCTTCGGCTTCAAAGAAGCGATTTCGGCTTATCCGAATAAAGAACAACTGTTGCAAGAGATCAAAGATGTCTTGAAGACGACAGACGAAACGAAGCGTCAGAAGATGTACGCTGACATTCTGCCATCGCTCCAAGATCAAGGTGCGTTGATTCCAATCTCGTACTTGAAGAAGATGGCGATTTATCAATCGGACGTGACAAACTTCCAGTTCCCGGCGAACCGGGACGAAAGTCCATTTGCTCGGATCGGAATTAAGTAAAGGAGGGATGACATGGGGGTCTTCCTCGTCAAACGCATATTATCCGTCATCCCGATCTTGTTACTGGCTGTTTTGATTTTGACCGGATTGATTCATTTGTCACCGGTTGATCCGGCAGAGGCTTATCTGTCCGCTTCCCATATCCAGCCGACGGATGAACTGCTCGCTGCAAAACGAGCAGAATTCGGGCTTGATCAACCGTTCTATCAACAATACTTCGATGCCGTCATCCGCTTGGCACAGCTCGATTTCGGAACATCGTATCTTTCTGGAAAACCAGTCCTAGAAGATGTCTTGCTCCGCTTACCACCGACGGTCGAGCTGGCAGTGACGAGTCTGCTGCTAGCACTCGTCGTCAGTATCCCGCTCGGGTTCCTTGCTGGGATCAAGAAGAATGGTTTCTTTGACCATCTCAGTCGAGGGATCGCCTTCATTGGTGCCTCGATTCCGTCGTTTTGGCTCGGGTATCTGTTCATCTTCTTCTTTGCCGTCCAGCTGGATTGGTTCCCAGTCGGCGGAACGGGAAGTGTGATGCACTTGATCTTACCGGCATTGACACTCGCCTTTCCGTTGATTGCCTTGTATACACGATTGCTCCGTGGCAGTGTGATTGAAGCATTGAATGAACCGTACGTCTTGTTTGCCCGAACACGTGGCTTAAAGGAAGGACGGATTCTTGGGAAACACGTTCTCCGGATGGCGATTCCACCGATGATCACGGGTCTTGGGATGAACCTTGGGAAGTTGCTGACGGGAACGATTATCGTCGAAACCGTCTTCTCGTGGCCAGGCTTCGGTCGCTACTTCATTGAAGCAATCTTTGATCGGGATATGCCGGTCATCCAAGGCTACGTCTTTCTCGCGGCCCTCGTCTTCATCGGTAGCAGTTTGCTCGTCGACATCATTCAAGCCGTGCTCGATCCACGCCTAGCGAAAAAAGGAGGGACGGTATGAATACTCCACTTCCAGCAACGATGATCCGGTCGCGGTATACACCGCTTCTTTATCTTTGTGCATTCGTCTTAATCGGGATGGCAGGCATTGCTTTGTTTGCGCCATGGATTGCGCCGCATGATCCGAACCTCGTCGACTTGACGCAAAAGCTTCATGGGCCGTCGTCAGCCTATCCGCTCGGAACCGACCAGCTCGGACGCTGCATCTTGTCGCGCTTGATTTACGGCGCGCGGATCTCACTCGGTTGCGCCGTGTTGATTTTCATCGCCTCACTTGCGATCGGACTGTTTGTCGGAACACTAGCCGGCTATCGTGGCGGTTGGGTCGACCAACTCTTGATGCGTCTGTGTGACGGTGTGATGGCATTTCCGAGTCTGATTCTCGTCCTCGGCCTCGTCGGTATCTTCGGTCCAGGACTCAAGCAGGTCATCATCGCCTTGATGCTCGTCCAGTGGGTCTACTACGCGCGAATGTTTCGCGGGATGGTCATGACGTTGAAGACAGAAGCGTTCATCGCCGCTGCTCGCGTCAACGGTTCGTCTTCGTGGAAAATCATCCGGACGCACATCCTGCCGAACATCTTACCACCGCTGCTCGTCATCGGGACGCTTGAGATGGGCTGGGCGATCATGGATATCTCGGCGATGTCGTTCCTCGGGCTTGGTGTCCAGTCACCAACTGCCGAGTGGGGGGCAATGATTCACGAAGGAAAATCGTACATTCGGACGAATCCGGAATTGATGATTTATCCGGGACTTGCGATCATGCTCGTCATCATCAGCTTTAACCTAGTAGGAGAACAGTTAGCAGAACGACTCGGTGTGTCGAAAACGATGAAATGAGAGGAGGTGCCCGTATCGAACCGATTTTAGCTGTCGACGGTCTGACCGTCCGTACGAAACAACAAGTGACACTGATTGAAGAGGTATCATTCTCGATTCAACCAGGTCGGATCCTCGGTCTTGTCGGAGAGAGTGGTTGTGGGAAGACGGTGACGAGTCTCGCTTTGATGCGTCTGCTCAATCCGCAGACGACAGACGTCACCGGTGACATCCAACTGAATGGCAGATCAATCATGTCTCTATCCGAACGAACCGTCCGAACGATTCGAGGCGGTGAAATTGCGTTCATCATGCAAAATCCGATGAGTGCCTTCACACCGGTCTATTCGATCGGGCACCAGATGATCGAGACGATTCAGACCCATTCACGTTGTTCAAAACGTGAAGCGAAACAACAAGCGATGACGGCACTCGAAGAAGTCAATCTGACGGATGCCGCCCGGTTGCTCAAAGCTTATCCGTTCGAACTGAGTGGCGGTATGTTGCAACGGATCATGATCGCCTTAGCCGTTGCCCTGCGCCCAAGCGTCTTGATTGCCGACGAACCGACGACGGCACTCGATGTCTTCAATCAGAAGACGGTTCTTGAATTACTCGAACGGATGCGGGCGACTTACGGAACGGCGATGTTACTCATCTCGCATGATCTCGGTGTGATCGCTGAACTTGCAGACGATGTCCTCGTCATGCAGCAAGGACGGATCGTTGAGCAAGCAGATGTTTTTGAATTATTTGATCGACCGCAACATCCGTATACACAGTCACTTCTTGCACAGCATCTAGGAAGGGAGGCGTTCGGATGAGTCTCTTGCAGATCGATCAAGTCTCACACGTCTATAAACGCCGGTTTCAACCAGCAAAGACTGTCTTACACGATGTCTCATTGACGCTTGAAGCGGGACGCTGTCTCGGCTTGCTCGGGTCGAGTGGTGCCGGGAAAAGTACGCTCGGACGATTGTTGCTCGGACTCGAACGCCCAACGACCGGAACGATTTGGTTCAATGGTGTCGATCGCCACGCGACAAAACGACCATTTCAAGGTGACGTCCAAGTCGTCTTTCAGGATTCCTTCGCCGCCGTCAATCCGAAGCTGACGGCTGCCGATATCATCGCCGAACCGCTTGATAACTTTATTCGTTTAAAGGGTGAAGCACGGCAACAGCGTCTCGTCACGCTTATCGAACAAGTCGGGCTCAAGGCGACGGATCTGACAAAATATCCGGCGCAGTTCAGTGGTGGGCAACTGCAGCGAATCGCGATTGCGCGAGCGATTGCTGCTGAACCACGTCTGATCGTTTTAGACGAAGCAGTCAGTAGCCTCGACATGGTCAACAAACGATTGATTCTCGCATTGCTAGCTGACTTGAAACGTCTACACGGTCTAACATATGTCTTCATCACGCATGACATTAAAGCTGCCGAGCAACTTTGCGACAGCTTCGCGATCTTAGAGCAAGGACGCCTCGTCGGGCATTATCCGAGTCTAGTTGCATTTGATGCTGCGACGGATCCTGCCGTTGAACGGATGCGCCAAGCAAAGCTTGCCGTGCATCCAAGGCAACGAACGATTCGAAAGACACAATCAAACAAAGGATAACGGACTGCTGAACGGCTCCGTTATCCTTTTTAGTTGTAGAGCCGGATTAGTAAGGCGTTTTTCGAAACCGAAGTGCAGACCAGCTAAGTGTTAGGGCAATCCAAACGAGACAAGAAGCGACACCGATTAGATGGGACGAAGAAAAAAACGACGTGTTCGATGGAAGCGACAGAAGCGCACCAGGCGTGAAAAATAATACATCTGGCATTAGCGAAGGTAGTGCAACTAGTAGTAAGGAAACGACGAGCGACAGGATGCCAATCGGAACAGCGCGTTGCAATAAGGTGCTGATCAGTAGTGTCAGACTGACGACGAATAACATCCAAAGACTAAAATCGAGGATGATGCGTAGCGCAAGCATCAGTGAGAGAGATCCGAACCAATAGACGGTCAGACAATAGGACGTGAGTGCGCCAATCAAAATCCCGAATAGACTGATCATCCCGTGACTGAACCATTTCGACAGCAGATAAACATTCCGGGAGACAGGGCGCGTCAGAATGAAATCCTGCATGCCAGTTTGTCGGTCTGATGCGAGCAGTCCCATGAAGCTCATGATCAGGACAATCAAGCCGAGCTGATTGAACTGTCCGTGAATCGTTGCGCTGAAAACGTCAAGCGGTTGTGGAGTAGGACGATTCGGATCGACGATGATTCCGTCCGCATTTCCGACATGTGCAAGCAAGACATCCATGTACATCAACAGTAATGGTTGGGTCACGCCGAGGGCAATGAAGAATAGCGGTAACCAGACGATCTTCCATTCTTTCCACGCCTCCAACCACTCGGTCAGCGTCAGTGTATAAAACGTCCTCATACGTCCGCCACCATGTCGAGAAACCGTTCCTCGAGTCCGATCGGTTGATAGGCAATCGAAGCAATCGACCATCCCTGTTGAATCAGAGTGGTCGCTAACTGCGAGAGAACAAGCGGCTGCTGCGCGGAGAACTGATAGCAGCACGGGTTGATTCGATCAATCTCGACTTGTGGAAATAGGGTCGAAGAAAATGAAGGAACAGGGAGGAGCGTCTCGACTTGAATCCGGTATTGATTCACGTTGCGTTGATTGTCGAGTGGCCCTAGCAATTTTCCGTGTTTGATGACGAGGAAGCGGTCGCAACACATCTTCGCGTCCTCTAACAAGTGCGTCGAGACGATGATCGTCATTCGTTTTTTTAGACGGAGAATCAACTGATTGATATCATGTCGACCACTCGGATCAAGTGCGGAAGCCGGTTCGTCGAGAATCAGAAATGTCGGTTCATGTAAGATCGCTTGGGCGATCCCGAGACGTTGGCGCATACCGCCGGACAAACGCTCGATGACTTCTGCTTGTTGATCGTGGAGTCCAACTTCATTTAGAACGTCCGGAATCCGCTTATTTAACGTTGCGCGATCGAGACCTGACAAGCGACCGAAAAAACGTAATGATTGTTCGCACGTCATCCAAGGCTTAAAGTCGGTCTGTTGTGATAAGTAGCCGATCGATTGCTGGTGTTGACGGATGGAGCGCGAAGACATCGTGATGGAACCACGGTCACTCTCGATCATGCCGCTCAGACATTTCAGGAGTGTCGTCTTTCCGGCACCATTCGGACCAATCAGTCCAAGACATTCATGTTCGTGAATCGTAAAGGAAATATCGTCTAGGATAAGACGTCGTTGAAGTGAAAGCTGGAGATGAGAAATTTGAATCATGCTGTCATCCTCCTTCCGAGGACGAAGTAGATAATCGAGCCAATCGGCTGGACGAGGAGAATGATCAATAACCAAGTAGTCGGTGTCGCGATCCTGTCCTTCCGTCTAAACCAATCGATACAGGCGCAGCTGAGTAGAATCAGGTTGATGGAGATGTAAATCAATAATAGGGGCAGGAATCGTTCCCAGTCGATGTGTGATAAGGCAGAGAAATCTGTGTTCATGAAAAACCCTCCTTTTCTATTACCATTATCAATAATGAAAATAGAAAAGTCAATGCCATGGACGAATCATCGTTAGTTCTCAATCAGTTAGAGCTATGATAAACTTCTCTTATCAAAATTTTCCAAATGAGATTTGAATCAAATAGTTTAAATGAAAGACGAACTATCAAACGAATCATGATTTTAAGGAGACTTATATGCAGATTTATCAATTCAAAAAAGAGGTTGGTAAGAAGATCACGAAATTTGATTCGAACTTTGTGATGTCGCGAATCATGCAAACTGAAAAAGTGACGCACATCGGATGCATCCATTTAGAGAAAGGATGGCGTGGTCGGTTATCACCAGGCTGTCGTGCCGCAACTTCTATTAATTGTAGAGGGTGAGGGCTTTGTAAGAGGGGAAACGGATGACTACATAAATGTTCAGTGTGGGGAAGTCGTGTTTTGGAAACAAGGAGAATGGCACGAAACGAAGACGGATACGGGTTTAACAGCGATCATGATTGAAAGTGAGTCACTGGATACATCATTTCTCGTTTCCGTATAACGAAACCAATCGCGATACATAAAGAGGCTGACTTATGCGTCAGCCTCTATTCTTATTCAGTACACCATTTTTCTAATTCTTCGAGGCATAAATGTAACCGAGCAGTGATCATTTCTCGATTCCCCATCTGTTGCGTTGTTTTATGAGTGAGTTGAGGCTGATGTAGAATGTCGTAGTGCTCATAAGCTTCTTGCAATACCCATAATGTATACTCATCCAGTAATCGTCGAGTTTGAATGGTGAGTTTGTCTCCAACCACGTTAGAGCAATATCCACTTATGAATCCATCAGCTATTTTGTTAAGAACATAACTTTTTTCTTTATACGCTTGATTTATGTATCGTGGAGCATTTGAAAAGGCTGGTAACAAAAAATTGTAACAAAAAACAAAGTAAGCTGCATATTTCAAATCAAAGTCCAATCTTGGAAACGGGTCAATGATTGCAATGTGTTCATCACTTAAAATTAAATTTTCTGGTGTTACATCTTGATTCACGAGAGAGATGTTTTGAACCTGAGTTCGTCTATTTTCAATTAAAGCATGAATATGTTTACCGACTTTTTCTTTATCAAAGCAAAGACTAGAGTGAATGAGAGCATTTAAGGCGGTTAAGACGTGGTCATTTTCTTCCTGCCATAATTCATCCCTGTTTTTTGAATCGCTACCTCGTAAAGTTTCCCCTTGCCAGTGCAGTTCCCCGAAACCTGCAATAGAGGTTTTCTGGTTGTGTATACGATGAAAAATTCGCCCTAATTTCGTACCGTAAGAATGGGTCTGATCCTGATTGAGTAACAATAGGTCTGTTCCGTTTCCCATGAACGTTTCTACTGTAAACACCAAGTCTTTCTCTATAAAATACTGATAAAAGTTAGGGCAAACGTTTTGATTACTTTTATTGGCGTGTAGATAATAAGCTTTCGTTGACTCATACTCTGTCATTAACTCTTGTTCATCAATTTGTTGCAACTCCCCATAAGCCTCATTCTTTTTTATGCGAATCACAAGGTCTTGATCATCTACTCTCTTTAACTTATATACAGTGTGCCAAGCTCCTTCACCAATCTTTAGAATCTGTTCTGCTTTTACGTTCAACGTATCCAGCACAATTGCATCAAGATTTTCTTTGATCCGTTTCATGGGGTCTATTTTCTCTCCCTCGCAATGTTGTCTCGTTTCATTTTGGTGAAAATACGCTTCTAGAAACGGAGCGTGTTTACGGCAAGATGACGAGTGAGACGGTCCGTTCAGTTGCCTGGTCTTCTGTCTCTAGGTGATGATATTTTTCGAGCAGTGCCCGCATGTCCTGTTGAAAATCATTGAAGGTTTCATCCGTCAGGTGCAATTTCGCGATCGAGAACGTCGAGTGGTCCTGACCTTGCGTTTGAACGGTCTGTTCGAAGTACGTCTGGTACTGCTGCAAGACGTACATGAAGTAGAACGAGACGAAGTTCACTTTTTCATCGTACGTTGCACTGTTCCAGTCTGCTTCGCTGATTTGATAGCCGCTTGTGTTCAAGGCATAGATCTTCTCTTCGACTTTTCCAACACGCTGGACGGCGACGACCTTCAACAACTGATCGTCCATCATCGCATTGACTTGCCGGTACAAAGTAGACTGCGGTACATCCGTTAAACGTTGATTCAGTTGCATGATTGATAAGCCGTCTTCGAGATCAATCAATTCGAGCGCAATCTTAAACCGGACATGATTTTTGAATAAGTTAAAGTTCACGTCGTGTCCCACTCCTTCATCCAATCGTTTCTAAAACTATCTTATCATGCTTTTGGAAACATTCTTAAAAATGATAATGAAAAAAGAGGAAATAAAAAGTGAATAGGGAATAGTCTATAATGACACTAATTGGTAAAGGAGCGTTTATTATGAAAGATTCAAACTATCGCTATGGTACATATGCACTCATTACAAGCTTTTTCTTATTTTTCTTTGTTCAGATGTTCCGAGCATATGTGGAATTATCACCGGAATTTGCTGGCGAAGCACTTGAAGAATATCACTTGATGTACTTCCCAATCATTGCTTTAGTCGTCGGACTCGTCCTATTCATCAACGGCTGGTGGAAATCGACGGAAGCGCAGCATAAAGCCTTATCGAATACAGAGCAAAAATAATATATGCACATCAAAAGACCGACAACGAATTTTCGTTGCCGGTCTTTATCGTTTCATATGCCTTATTTCGCAAAACGCTTAATCGCGAAAGGTCCGATCGGTTCAGTCGTCGATCGTTCCATGATCAATTCACTGAGTACTTTTCCGACTAAGCTGCTGAACTTGAATCCATGACCGGAAAAGCCGGCGGCGATCGCGATGTGCGGATAGTCCGGATGCAAATCGATGATGAAGTCCTCATCTGGCGTCATCGTATAGAGACACGTTTTGCCGTGAGCTAAAGTTTCGATCGAGGGCATGAACGTATTCGTGAACTGTCGTAAATCAGCCAGATCACCAGTCTCTTGACCGAATGGACGGCGTGGTTGATTCGGATCAACGGGAATCCCACCGTCGTGGCGTCCGATTTTCAGACCAGTTTGAGCGATGCTTGGAAAACCGTAATAATAACCGGCGGGTGTATCAAAAGCGAAGGCAGGGAACACCGCGTCATTAAATACCTCTTCCGCTGCTTCGAACCAGGCGAACGTCTTGCGGACCGGTCGCAGCGGTAAGGAGAGTCCAGTCTGTTCCAGTAACGGACCAGACCAGGCACCAGCTGCGACGATCAACGCGTCAGCCGAATAGGTGTCTGATCCGACGGTCACGTCAACGCCAGTGGCGTGGGCAGTGAGCGTCGTCACTTTCGCATTCGTCCGAATGTCGATGCCGTTCGCGACAGCAAGATCGCGATACGCTTCAATACAATCCTCGCACTTCAATACACCAGACGTCGGTTCAAAACAGCAGATATAATCGTTGGACATCGTTAAGCCGGACCAGCGGGTTCTAACTTCCTCAGCCGTCAGGACCTCGAGCGGCAAATCGTATTGTGCTGCACTCCTGATGATCGTTTGCATCGAACGGGACGAACGGTGACCAGCGTTTAAGACTCCCGTGTTCAGGAATAGACTTCGGCCGCTGATCTGTTCTAACTCATACCATAAGCGTTGCGCGGCTAATGCCAGTGGTACGTAGGCTTCACCTTCACCGTAGGCATGGCGAATGATCCGAGTCTCCCCGTGATGGCTCGCCTGATCATGCGGTGGATTGTGGGCATCTAACAATAGGATTTTTTGATCGGTTCGTGAAAGATAGTAGCCGGCTGCCATCCCCATAGAACCGGCACCGACGATGATGACATCATAATGGGACATCTGGTTCGACTCCTTCATATGTAAGTTCACACCAGTATAGAGTGAGAACCTAGAAATGACAAATGAAAGATTAAATCTCGAAGCGACGGGCTTCCTGTTCTAAGTGTTCTGTCCGCTCGTTCAAATCACCGACGAGTGTATGCAGCGTCGTAATCGTCGCAATCATTTGTTCAGACGCAGCGGCAACTTCCTCATTACTCGCTGTATGTTCTTCCGCGACAGCGGCAATTTCCGTCAAGGCATTACGGATGAATCGTTCTGCCTGCAAGACGTCTTCCATCTGTTGCGTCATCTGTTGTGTTGCTGACGAGACGTGCGTGACTTGATCGGTCAACCGTTCGAACGTCGTATCCGTATCGAGGACGATTTGTTCACCGGCTGCTGTTGCTTCGACCGTCGTCTTGAAGCTGTGTTGCATCTGTTGCGCACTGGCTTCGATCGACGTGACAATCGTTGCGATTTCACTGACACTGCTAGCGACGTGGCTTGAGAGATTCTTGACCTCGGTCGCGACGACGGCGAATCCTTTTCCTTGTTCACCAGCGCGTGCCGCTTCGATCGCGGCATTGAGGGCGAGTAGATTCGTCTGTTCGGAAATACCGCGGATGATGCCGACGAGAGTTTGGATATCTGATGATTGCTGTTTCAGTAGATCAATCTGTTCAGCAGACTGCGTGACGTGCTGATGAATGTGGCGCATCTGTTCGACGGAAGCGGACATTTGATCCCGTCCGACTCGTGTCAGTGTTGCCATCTGCTCCGTCGTTCCTTGAATTTCAATACCAGACTGATTCGTCGTCTCGATCAATGCTGCGAACCGATTCATCTCGTCATTCAACGAAAGCGTGACTTGCGTCTGACTTTCGGTCCCGGTCGCGATTTCCGACATCGTATGAGCGATTTGTTCGGACCCGTCGAGTACTTCTGATGTACTTTGATCAATCGATTGACTCGTCGTCGAGACGAGAGTGGCTGTCTGTTTGATATCAACGATCATCGTCCGTAACATCTCGTTCATATCACGAATCGAGATGGCAAGCGCATAGATTTCGTCTCTCGAAGAAATCGTCAAATCGGTCAACGTCTGTTTTGCCTGATCGAGTCGTCCCTCGGCAATCAAGGCAGCGACTTTCTGTAACGTCTCGAGCGGACGTAATTTTCGACCGAGTACGATGTAGAGCAAGACGAG
Source organism: Exiguobacterium sp. ZWU0009 (assembly GCF_000798935.2). Taxonomy (NCBI): domain Bacteria; kingdom Bacillati; phylum Bacillota; class Bacilli; order Caryophanales; genus Exiguobacterium; species Exiguobacterium sp. ZWU0009. The sequence continues at coordinate 1,379,194 of NZ_CP018057.1, forward strand.
TGTGATCGTTAACAGAAGAAGTAAAAGTCCAATGAAAATCGGTGCATTTTGTTTTAATAATTCTGTTGTGAGGGCATCGATTTCCTTCGCAGCGATGTCGACGCCAAGAATTCCGATGATTTGACCAGACGCATCCTTTAACGGAACGTAGACACTCATATACTGTCCATATGCAGGATCATCAATGATGTCCGTCGCGTGTGTTCCACCATTTAATACGTCCTTCATGTCAGTAACTTTTGCGCCACTCGCCGGTTCATTAATCTTTGCGGCATCTTTCTTAGGGAGACCGTCAATCAGCAAACGGACCTTGTTTTGGTCGATGCGTGCTGTGTATGTATACAAGAGTCCGTTTTGTTTACGTAAGGTATCAAGTTGATTCCGTAGGGTTTCATACTGCTCGGACGCGACAGGCGATTGTAGGAATTCGCTATAAGCCACTGTGTCGAATGTTTTGCTGATGCGAAGCGCGTCTTTTTCGGCGGTCGCTTTCAGCGTTGAGACCGCAGTTTGTTTCGTATTGAAGTATAAGGCCAGACTACTAAAAACAAAAAAGGCAATCAAAATCAAACTGATCATTACTAAAAGACGTGTTCGGATGGAATGGTTCTTGGTTGTGTTTTTCACATGCAACCGTCCTTTCAACTCATATTTTCTATCTGTAACTCATTTATCGGTCGTTAAAATACATATTAAACAGGACTTTTTGAGGATTTTTTTATAAAAGGTCGTAAGAAAAACCGTTTTTTCTTAAAAAAGGATTTATTAAGAATGATTCAGGGCACATATTAGATAGAAAAAAATACAAGTTGAGGGAAGAGGGATTGAGATGGAAAGTGAAGTCGATCATCGAATCAAGGCAAGACATGTATATGAAAATGAATTACGAAGACACGCGGTCAGCACAAAAAAAACTACATTTCGATTGATGACATGTCTACGTTGCCAATCGAAGATTCTGTTGAAACAGGGACATCAGGATAGCCATCAATGTGACGCGAACTAAAAAATCCCGCTCTTAGGAGCGAGATTGAACAAAGTGTTAGGTAGGAAAAGCAACGGCTAGAATGACAAAAACAATCATGAGCACTTGTTTTTCGGTCATTCAAGTTAGGATTTCATAGGCAACACATAGCGTATTAATAATTGTTGGATACAGGCAAGTAGCGTTCCGATTGTCAACGGAGCAAGAATCAAACCCATTCCGATGATAATCAGACCAGGCGCGTCGTCAATCTGACCAATATAGAAAAAGACGGGAAAGAGACATGCCGTTAAAATAGCAACGATATAAAAAGACAATTTCATCGATTGAATGGAAGCAGTGATGAGTGGAAAAGCCGGAGGAGCCATCGACATATATCGAAGGATGCGGAGCGCATGGAATAAAATCAAAAGAGTCGGGATGAAGATAAGGTATGCGGTCAATAGAACACTGTAGCCAGGTCGCTCGAGTAACAAGTTTTTCGTGATACCATGCCAGACAAGTGGGATACCAAGACCAGCTAAACCGAACAGACTGAAGATGATACCGAAGACGATAAAGCGTAAAAACCGAACTTGCCAGACGAAATGATTCACGATATCAACTCCTTTCGAGGCAACAAACGTTTCTTTTAGTATACTGCATCTCCCGAGAGGCTAGTAGAAAATTCAAGTGAAGAGGCAACCGCACTTTAAAATAGTGTCATGAAGATGAAATAGATTAAGGAAATGGAGGTCACGTGATGAAGCGAGAGCAACATGTCACGCCGCATCCAAAAGGTGGCTATCAAGTGAAAGCTGCCGGTGCGACTCGAGCAACCAAACGATTCGCTACACAGAAAGAAGCGATTGCAGAAGGGCGTCGCATTGCGAAAAGTCAGAAGACAGAGCTCGTCATTCATAACAAAGAAGGGCAGATTCGGGAAAAAGATTCCTACGGACATGATCCATTTCCACCACGAGGTTGAGCAATCATATACGACACGTTCTGATCATGAGAGCGTGTCTTTTTAATGATTTTTATGTCAAAAGTTTTTGACATGATGATGGAAGTTCATTACAGTAGAGATGTAAAAAGAATTTGACACGTCGTGGAGGAATGAACATGAGAAACCACATCAAGGAGCGACGTCTAGCGGCAAAATTATCGCAACAAGAACTGGCTGATCGTTGTCATGTCAGTCGGCAGACGATTAATGCGATTGAAAACAACAAGTATGATCCGACTTTACAATTAGCGTTTAATATCGCCAAAGTCTTACGGACAAAAGTCGATCATCTGTTCATTTCAGAACAGGAGGAATGGGATGTCTAAGAAAAAAACGGTTTTATTTTTAGTAACGCTCGTGATACTTGCGAGTCTTACAGTCATCAGTATGATCATCGAAAACAACGTAACGTTCTTCTCGATTGTTCAATTGGCGATTCTGTTGATCATGTTCTTCTCGTATTTTACGTGGGCGCGGACGACGGAGGACGAGCGTCCGGTACCTGATGACGAACTTGGAGAAAAGATTACGATGGAGAGCGGGCTCGTTAGCTACAAAATTCTGATTGTCCTGATTTTTGGATTCATCTGTCTCGATTACTTTTTACATGAATCAGCGAATCTGTTATTGATCGTTTTGTTCGCGATTGCTTTAGTTACACTACCAATCATTGAGTTTATGAAAGCACGTTCCTATCGATGAAGCGGTTTGGAACGGAAAGGAGTAAAGCATGGACGAACAACGATACTGACTTCACTTCCGATGGTACACCTACTATATTATCTGGAATGTGCCTGCTGCACCATGCACGAAAAGCGATTGAGCTCGCTCCACTAGGTGTTGCTTATTATGAATTTATCTTGTTTTTTGAGGGCAATCCCATGTCTATCTGTTTAAAGAAGAAATAACTTATACCCACAAACGAATCAAAGAATTGCATAAATGATGAAAAAAATACCTAGATGAGATGACTAATAATCTCTTCTAGGTATTTTTTTTATTATTTTGTCAGTACAGGTGAAATCAATGTAGTAACTGTACTGTTTCCTTCTGCAGTTACACGAAGATTCGCCACACCCGTGACATCAATATCAAAGTCTATTTCATCCGCGCCATATACAACATCATAGCGACCGAGTTCTTTTCCGTTATTGTCGGAGAATACAAGTGTCATTTCATCTTCTGGACTCGCATAGTTCAAGTCACTCGAACTTTTTGTCAAAGCTTGTTCAGTCAAAAGGGACAGTTGACCAGATAATTTTTTATATTTTCGATCAAGACTAAAAGTAGCATATTCATCATTGAAGAACCCTGATAAGATTACGTTTTGATTATTTAGTTTACCATTCGCTAAAATGGATTGATTTTTTTCAATCGATTCAAACGATGAAGAGGCGATATGGATCGATGAAAGTGATGTACCTGAAAGTGGTGTTCCGACTTCATAAGCGGTGGAAGTCTCGATTAGAGGTAATCCTGAAAGGTCTGCTAACAATTGTAATGGTACGTATGGCGTTTTACCAAGCATCAACAAACTTTCTGTATTTTTGTACTTACCAGTTACGACTGCTCCGTCTGTGACAAGTGATTTTGAAGATGCGAGAAGGCGATACCCAGTCGAAAGCTCTTTGATCTTCTTTTTGTTCCCTTCGTTCTCGATTTGAAGATTCTTGTACTTAGTATCAAGTGATTTATAAGACTTTGAGAGGCTCGTGTGCTGTCCTTGTAACGTCTTATAAGCGTTTTCCGACTTCTTTGTTTTTTTCTTTTCGTCGGCTAGTTGTTTTTGGAGTGCTGCTTTTTCCTTTTTCAGTTTAGCCACTTCTTTTGAACTTGAACTTGCTTCAACGATTGATGTCTGCATGACACCGAATGCTAATGATGATACAAGACCTGCTGCGATCCATTTCTTCAAGATGGTTCCCCCTTAAATGACAAAAATGATTTCTTACACCTAACAGTATATTCCAATATCACCTTTTTAGATTTCAATCATTTTGAAATGAAGGGAATGTTTTTATAGATTAAATTTGAAACCAATCACCTCGCAATATCGAGTACATATACAAATCATCGAATTGTCCACGCGTTTTCTCATATTGACGAAGCAACCCTTCACGCTGGAATCCGAGCCGTTCAAGCAATCGTTGCGAAGCGGTGTTTGCTGGTAGGACAAGTGCTTCGATCCGGTTGAGCGAAAGTTCTGTAAAGCCATATTCGATGACCGCAAGCGATGCTTCCTTCGCGATGCCTTGTCCCTGATAGGCAGGGCTCAACTCAAACCCAAGTTCTGCCCGCTGATGGCGTTCCGCTTGATTCAAGAAACCGCAACTGCCGATGATGACATCGTCTTCTTGTAATGCGATCCCGAACCGGATACCCGTTCCATCTCGACGAATTGAGGCATACCAGTCAATCTCTTCAAGCGCGTCTGCTTCTGATTGAAAGGCGGCGAGTCCCATCTGTTTGACGACGTGTTCGTCTGATAAATAGGCTAGGACACTCGTAGCATCTTCGGGTAACACTTCGCGTAAGACGAGACGATCCGTTTTAAGCGTTGGGAAAGTATGTAACATTCAAAAAACTCCTTTGCAAGAAAATGTAAAAAGTTATTGTGCAGTGTTTAAGGCATATGGTAAGATTCTCCACAACAAGAGCATATCATTTCGTTGACGAGAAAGAGTAATGATTGTCCCTCTGCCTTACAGAAAACCGGGATTGCTGAGAACCGGTAGCCAGATCAATCATGAAGATCCTCTCTGAGAAGTCACGCTGAACCATTCAGTAAGCGTGACCGGGTGTCCACCGTTACATGGAATGCACATGATAGTGTGCAACTAAGTGCTGTCGAGAACAAGTATTCTCGGCGGAATATGGGTGGTATCGCGGTGAAGTCCGTCCCTGTCAAAGGGGGCGGACTTTTTTGTATTCTCTTAGTTATCGACAAAGGAGCGAACAAGAGATGACGTCACAAAACCAAGCAGAAACCGAACAACAACGCGAAGCGCGTGTCCGAAACAGGTGGAAACAAGACCAAGTCTTCGCACGATCGATTAAGCAACGCACGGAAGCGGAATTCGTATTCTACGAAGGACCTCCGACTGCGAACGGATTACCCCACGTCGGTCATGCGCTCGGACGAACCGTCAAGGATACCGTCGCCCGCTATAAGACGATGAAAGGGTTTCGGGTCGAGCGAAAAGCCGGCTGGGATACGCATGGACTACCGGTCGAACTCGGTGTCGAGAAACAACTCGGGATCTCTGGCAAACAAGCAATCGAAGACTACGGTGTTGAAGCATTCATCGCACGCTGTAAGGAAAGTGTCTTCTCCTACGAGGCACAGTGGCGTTCCTTCACGGAAAAACTCGGCTACTGGGTCGACATGGATGACCCTTACGTGACGATGGAGGACGATTATATCGAAAGCGTCTGGCATATCCTCGGGACGATCCATGACAAAGGCTGGTTGACGAAGGGACATCGTGTATCACCGTATTGTCCGAGCTGTCAGACGTCACTCAGTTCCCATGAAGTCGCGCAAGGCTATCAGGACGTGACGGACTTATCGGCGACGGTTAAACTCCCAATCGTCGGCATGGAGCAGACGTTTCTACTTGCGTGGACGACGACACCATGGACGTTACCGGCAAACGTCGCGGTGGCGGTTCATCCGGAATTGACGTACGTCACAGTATCGTTTGAAGGAGAGCTATTCATTGTCGCAAAAGCGTTAGTCGCTGAACTGTTCTCGGAATCCGTCGAGGTCGTATCCGAACAGCTTGGTGCGGAACTCGTCGGCTTGCGTTATGAACCACCGTTTGATTTCGTGACGCCGGAGAATGGTCACACGGTCGTCGGGGCTTCCTTTGTCCAAGCGACGAGTGGAACCGGACTTGTCCATCTTGCCCCAGCGTATGGGGAAGAGGATTACCGGGTCGTCCGGGAAAACGGACTGTCATTCGTTAACGTCGTCGATGCTGCTGGGTGTTACACGGATGCCGTTCCACCACTCGTTGGTCGATTCGTCAAAGAGTCAGACGTCGCGATCATCCAGCTGCTCGCTGAACGGGGACGCTTGTTTGCGAAAAAACGCTATACGCACAGTTATCCGCATTGTTGGCGATGTGACTCGCCACTGCTCTATTACGCACAAGACAACTGGTTCATCGAGACGACGGCCGTCAAGGAACAACTCCTTGCGAACAATGCGTCTGTGACGTGGTATCCCGACCACGTCAAGGAAGGGCGGTTCGGGAAGTTTCTTGAGCAACTCGTCGACTGGAACATCAGTCGTAATCGCTCCTGGGGCACACCACTGAACGTCTGGGAGTGTGAAGCGTGTGACACGACGTTCGTTCCAAAAAACAAGGCTGACTTGTTGCACCGGACGACGACAGCGACGGAATCCGTCGAGTTGCATAAACCATACGTCGATGCGTTATCGGTCTTGTGTCCGACGTGTCAGGGAGTGATGCACCGGACACCAGAAGTAATCGATGTCTGGTTTGATAGCGGAGCGATGCCGTTCGCGCAACAGCATTATCCGTCACGGACGCAGACGCTTAACCGCTATCCAGCCGATGTCGTCATCGAAGGCATCGATCAGACGCGGGGCTGGTTCTACAGCTTGCAAGCGATCTCAACACTCTTCACGGGACAGCCTGCCTATAAGCGTGTCCTCGCACTCGGTCACGTCCTTGATGAGAACGGGCAGAAGATGTCGAAGAGTCGTGGGAATGCCCTCGACCCGGTGGCATTGATCGAAGCATATGGTGCTGATAGCCTGCGCTGGGCGCTACTCGTCGACAGCAGTCCGTGGAGTGCGAAACGGTTTGCCGAGCGGATTGTCCAAGAAGCAAAATCAAAACTAGTCGATACGCTTGATCATGCTGTCCAGTTCTATCTGACGTATGCAGAACTGGACGGATTTGATGGCTCACGTCCGCAAAAACGGACGCGTCTCGACGAATGGTTGCTCTCGCGTGTCCATCAAACGACGCAAGACATGACGGATGCGATGGACGATTATCAATTGACTCAAGCAGCACGGAGTCTCGCGCAACTCGTCGATGAGATCAGTAACTGGTACATCCGCCGTTCTCGGGAACGTTTCTGGCAAGCTGACTGGTCGGAAGAGAAACAAGCCGCGTACACGACGCTCCACTTCGCACTTTCGACGACGGCACGACTACTCGCTCCGTTCACGCCGTACCTTGCTGATGATGTCTATCAGCGATTAACAGGAATGAGCGTGCATGTAGCGGATTATCCGGTTGTCGATCCAAAGATGCTCCGACCTGATCTGGAATATGAGATGACACAAATCGTGTCTGTCGTCGAGTTAGGACGACAAGTTCGTAATACGCATGCCTTAAAAGTCAAACAACCGCTTGCTAGCCTAAGCGTCCAATCGAGCGAAACCTTTTCGTGGGCGGACTATACGGCAATCATCCAAGAGGAACTGAATGTAAAAGACGTCCAAATCGTCCCGACGACGCAAGCGACGACACGATTTCGTCTAAAACTGAACTTCCGCGCAGCCGGAGCAAAATTCGCACAGCAAGCGAATGCGATCCATCAATGGCTACAACAATTGTCTGCACAGGAGACTTCCGACTTGCTCGATACAGGAAGATTGATCTACCAGACCGCATCAGGCGATGAAGTCGAAGTGCGTCAAGCAGACGTCATCGTTGAACCAATCGTCAAGACGGGCTTTGCTGCTGCGACGAGTGGTGGACTCACCGTGACGCTCGATACGCGGATCACGGAAGCACTGGAGCAGGAACGCTGGATGCGAGAGCTCGTTCGCTATATCCAGTCGGAACGAAAGGCACAAGCATTATCGCGGGACGCACGAATCGATCTCGTCTTGTCGGTCGATGCGACGTTCCAACCGATTGTCGAGACGTTTGAGCCTTTGTTATTTAAACACCTTGCCTTATCCTCCGTTCGAACTGAACCGCTACAAGGAGCAGGGGATGTCCAGCTAGGCGGACACGATGTCGGTGTCTCGTTCGCACCAACGAAAGAATATTGTTAAGGAGAAGATCATGATTGCATTAGAAGCATTAAAAGGTCGACTCGTCGACGGTTTGTTAGAGGTTCAAAAAGAAGAAGGTTACGTCGCGCGAGAACGTTTCATCTTTAACCGAGGAGCGACGGACGAACAGCTCGCGCTGTTACCTGAGTGGACGGCAGACGACTATCAGACGTTCTTACGTCAACATAACGGGGCGAAGCTGTTTCAGCACGAAACGTTATCGTATAACGATGGATTCGAACTCTTTTCGATCGAGGATTGCCTGACGTATAGCGAGATTTGGGAATGTCCTGAAAACTTCTTAGCGATCGGCGCAGGACCAGACGGGGAGTGGATCGTCTACGAGATGAATCGCCCGGCAGGAAATCGGATCTGGAGTGGGGAATTTCTTAATTTCGAGGAATGGGAAGAAGACACGATGCCGTTCGGCTTTGAGCGATGGCTCGACTACTTGATCGTCGCGCAAGGCACACCATTTTGGGAGTGGTTCCGTTAAGAGAGGAAGAGTATCATTGGACATTCAATTAAAGGTAGCGTCTCTTACAGACGCTCCGAAGCTTCACACGCTTCAACTCGAGGCATTTTCAGAGACGCTCGAGCGGTATCAAGATTTTGCGACGAATCCGGCGAACGAATCGATTGATCGTGTCATTCACCGGATCACGCATCCGAGTAGTACGTTTCATCAAATCATCGTCGACGATGTCGTCGTCGGCGGGATTTGTGTCGTTGCGAAAGCACCGAGTCGCTACGCGATCAGTCCGATGTTTTTAGATCCAGCCCGTCAAGGTAAAGGGATCGCCCAACGCGCATTACAGCTCGTTGAAGCAGCGTATCCGACTGCAACGATATGGGAACTGCGGACGATTCGCGAAGAGACACGTAACTGTTACTTTTATGAGAAGATGGGTTACCGATTGACTGGTGTCAGTCAACCACTCAATGAACGGTCGACACTCGTTTCTTATCAAAAATCGGTTTCGGAATGAGCGGGTTTTGTCGGAAGGAAGAACCACCACAGATTCGTCAATAGAGCGGCAAGGACGGCAAAGTTAAACAGATAAAGACAAAAGAAGAAGACGAACTCACCGATGTCCTCAAGGTTAGCTAACGGATTATCAACCAAGTACGATTCGTGACTGACCCCGATGATGAACAAAGGAAAGAAAACATAGAAGTACCGTTTCCAAAAGAACGACGCACGACCTGTTTGAGACATATGAGCACCTCCTGAAGGAATGGCACGCTTCTTCTGACCGGAAGAAGCGTGTGTTTGTTTACGATAAAGACGGTGTACCGACGACTTCGACGTGACGCGTGACCGTATCAAACAGACGTGTCCGCGTATCGTTATGAGACAACAGTAACGGCTCACCAGTCTCGTCATAGACGAACGCAATCGGAATTGAAAAACCACAGTTACGGTACGAACCATCAGCATGACTCGTCCCGATCATGAGTGCTTGTTGCGCCTGACTGATGATACGCGCTTCACCAGACCACTCGGCATACTGTTCTTCACTAAACATGCCGACACCGATCGGATTGAAGATGAGATCAAGTCCGGATTCTTCGCGTAGCCCATCGTTTCCTAAGAAGATTTCGCGGCAGAGGACGTATCCATAGCGGAACGACCCGTCGTTTGCTGTTGAAGGTGTATAAAGCGGTCCGGCTTCTGGTGTTTTTGCGCGATCAAGGAGAATCTTCCCGGTCGCATCGATGATGACGGCACGGTCGAGATTCGCTTCATCCTTGTAACCCGTGACGACGGCTGTTTCGAACTGTTTGGCAAGATGTTGCACGCGTTCGAGTTCCGTGACCGTACAATAGCCTTCCGGGTAGACAATCAGATCGACTTCAGGATAAGCGGCAATCTCGTGTTCGAATTGTGCGAGCCCAGTCTCGCGTTTCGGTTGAGCAATTAATAGTTTCATCAAAACATCCTCTCAGGCATAAAAATATCTGAAAAATCAGACTTTCCATCCGTCATGATTTTACCATTAGTGGTAAAATAAAGCATATCGCTTTTTGATAAATTTTACTGCAAATGAAGGAAGGTCATCAGCTTGAACATTTCAAAAACCATTCTTGTGACACGCGATCTACAGGCGATGAAGGCTTTTTACATAAACCAGATCGGATTCCCGCTCGTCTCAGAAACGAACGAGTCGTTTACGATGCAGATCGGTACCGATCTGCTGACATATCGACAGACGGACGATGTTGATACGCAATACCATATGGCGTTCAACATTCCGGAAAACGTCTTCCAAGAAGGAAAAGCGTGGCTTGTAGAACGGATACCACTCTTGATCGAAGACGGACAGGACGAGATTTATTTTGACTTCACGGACTCACATTCCTGCTATTTTTATGATCCAGATGAAAATGTCTTGGAACTGATCGCGCGGCATCAAATCAATCCATCTAAAGATGAACTGGCGTTTGATGTATCCGACATCCTCGGGATTGGTGAGATGAGTCTGACGGTGAAAGATGTGCTTGAAGTGGGTGAGCAGTTAGCAGAGATCGGCGTTCTCGAGCGACGGGAACGTCCGCTCAACGGTGCGTCACTCAACTTCCTGGGACCGGTCGCGGATGGAACGCATATCTTGCTCGTCCCAGAAGGTCGGACATGGTTGTTCTCACCGAAGACGGCGAAGGTCAGTCCGATCGAGATGGAACTCGACGACAGACATCGAGTCCGGCTTGACGCAGCGGGCGTATGGAATCAAAGTACCGTTTCTTCATAATTCATTATTCTAAAAAGTGAGGGAAGTAAGATGAACAAAGCGGTGAATGCGAGTATCGCGTTCGGATTATTATTGTTCGTATGTGGTTTCTTTTTTCTGTTTGGCTATTTGACCCGCTCAATGCCGATTCAGCAAGGCGGTGACCCGGTCATCTTACCGGTCGCAGCACTCCTCGTTCTCCTACCATTCGTGATCCGTGAAGGCATGCGCGTCTTGACGTATGTCGCGTTGACACGCCGACAGGTCGGAGTACTCATCTTACTTGCAATCAGTGGAATCATACTAAGTAGTTGGATTGAGGTGCAACAGAATGTTGCCGTAATCGATTTCCGTTCCCTCTTTACGATTCATACGTACGTACTCTTTGTTTCGGGCATCATCTTGTTGTGTCTTCTATTGACGGGACTCAAACGGATGCGTGTCCGAACGAGAGTGATTTAAATGGAAAAGGACTGAATGACATGGGATACATCACAGAATTACGTAAACTCGTCGGGACACGACCACTCGTCATGGCAGGGGCGTGTGTCATCGTCATCAACGATAAACAAGAAGTCTTATTACAACTTCGGCAAGATAACGATTGCTGGGGACTCGCTGGTGGAGCTCTTGAGATCGGGGAGACGCTCGTAGAGACAGCAAAACGAGAATTAAGGGAAGAGACCGGTCTTGAAGCGGAGCATCTCGAATTATTGAACGTCTATTCGGGTGATGCGTTTTACTATAAGTATCCGCATGGGGATGAGGTCTACAATGTCATCTCGGCATTTCTGTGTACGGTCTATACGGGAGAAATCGTTCGGGATCCGTCAGAAGTCGCAGAATTACGTTTTTTCGCTATGGATCAGCTACCAGAAAACCTCAATCCACCGGAACGACCGATCTTGATGGAGTATGTTCAAAAATACCGGACAGCGCATCACGTCTCCATTTGAAGCAACAGTTAAAAAACAAGAATCTTGAATGAACTTTTCATTCAAGATTTTTTGTTGCACTGGGACGCGTTTCAGCCTGAAGCATCAAGAAGACGATAAAAGATGGAAAAGTGATGCGTTTATTAGAAGGATTGGCTGGATGATTTGAGAAACGACATAACGAAATAAGTGATGGGAGAAATATGGCGATGACTAACGTAAATAAAGGTTCTACCGCAACCGTGATGACAATCTCTGACGAACGAGTACGCAAATACTTCCGCGAATCGATTGAAACACAGCGAATCGTACAGGAATTTCGTATGCTTGAAGAACTTGAGCGGACGACTATCCCGACGCCAAACGTATATGCCGTTGAATTAGAAGATTCGCCGTTCATTGAGATGCAGCGGATCGACGGCAACGAATTATTAGACCTGTTTGAACCTGAGCGAATAACGGATTTTCTTAACGCCTTCGCCACAATACATCAACGTATTCATCAGCATCACTCGCGTGTAGCGCCTAAATGGCACGATGTCGCCAAACAAAAAATACGTCATCTATCACCCCAGTTACGCTTGAAGGCGGAACGATGTTTAGAGAAGCTTCACATTCCTCAACAGCAGGCGTTGCTCCACGGGGACTTCCATTTTCAGAACATCCTCGTGACAGTAGATGAAACGTTCGTCGTCATTGATTGGCATGATGCGACGACAGGTCCACCGATCGCGGATGTCGCGCGGACGTTGCTCTTGTTACGAATAGCAGGTGAAACAGCAGTGCCGGACGAGGTACGACGATACGTCTGTCGCGAATACCTCGACTGCTATCAAGCTGTTTCGTCAATTCAGCTAGCGAACCTTGTAGACTGGTTACGACTTATGGCCATTCTTAGGACGCTTGAGCAAGTACCGGATGCTGAACAAAGTCGGTTAAAAGAATTGATCAGTCATCCAGACCTCAGCTCTTATTTTTTTAATACTTAAAGTATATACAAGTAGGAGGAACGCCATTCATGAGAACCATCATCTCGATTCAAGGGGCAATGGCTTCCGGGAAGACGACGCTTGCGCATGCCCTTGAAGACGCTTACCCGGAGTTATATGTCTATTATGAAAATCCATATCCGATCGTTCAAAAACGAAAGGAGCTCGGATTAGACATCCGTACCGAAGACGGATTTGTTGAGAATCAGCGCTTGTTCATTCAAGCGGAACTCGAACGGTTTCACCATTTTCCTGACGGACACATCATATTAGATCGTGGTCCAGAAGATCTTGAATTTTATACGCTTCATTATCCACAGGTACATGGGCATGACTGGGATATGGAATTCCGTTTAAAGACAGAACTAGAGGCATTAAGAAGATGCCGGTCCGACCTGATTCTTTATTTACAAGCACCAGATCATCTCTTACGTGAGCGGCGCGACGCCGATCAGACGAGAACACGCCAATCTTTCGCACAACATGTACCGCTCTGGAAACTCGAACAAAACTGGTATGAACAGTTTCCGGTACATCCGATTGATACGACAGCGAAAACGCTAGAGCAAGTCCAACAAGCAGCGATTCATCGGTTGGCTGTCACCGGAATCATAGAAAGGGAGAATGAGATATGAATGTAAAACGGATGACGTATCCCCTCATTGAGGGACAAGACGAAAAACAGGTCTACTGGATAGAACAAGGAGAATCGGTTCAGATTGGACAGACCTACGAAACGATTCGGTTAGAAAAAACAGCACATCGATCCATCTTGGTACGGGAGCAAGAATTGGTATCAGAAAAAATCGGTAATCGAATGATCTGCCTGACGATAGATGCAGAAAGTTATGCGCCACTCGAATTCGTCGAGTACCAAGCTGGTGTTCAAACTGTGCATGCGTTGTATCGAGCGGATGAAGTCGTGATTACGCGAGGCAATGAGCAGTCTGTCCTGTCGATTCATACCGAACGTGTTGATTTATTTTCAATCGAATTGTTGTTGCGAGCATTACCACTAGCTGTCGATTCGACGCTCTCGTTTAGCGGCTTTAGTGCCGTTTCCGGACGTGAGGTGGCGATTCAGGTGCATCCTCTGCGGAACGAACTATTGACGACTGAGTCAGGCGAACACGTAGAGACGCTTTGCGTTCAAGTTACGTTTGGTGAGCGGATTCAGTATTACTGGATTGATCCAGTCAAGCGGGAGTTGTTAAAACAGTCCTCACAGATTGCCGACGGGGTCTTATTGGAATTTCGTCGGTGAAAAAGGAGCAATGAAACGGTCTGCCGTCTCGTTGCTCCTTATTTGTTATAGCTGAAAATGATGTTGCATCGCTTCGAAAATCCGTTTACTTGCTTTTGTATCGTCAAACGCATAGATATGGCTGAGATGACGTTTGAACTTTTTAGGCATCTTCGATTCGCGCAGTGATTCCATCAAGGCGTCTCTTGTTTCGATGACGTCTCCTGGTAACAAATCCGTCGATTCGCCGGCGTTATCTTCGCCAACTAAGACAGATGGACGGTAGTAGATGACCTTTTTATGCATCAAGGAAAAATCGAGACCGACACTTGAATAATCGGTGATCAACATATGATGATTTTCAAGTAGCTCCTTGACTGTGAACGCATCCTGACTGATGACATCGACGAAGTCCGAGAGGAACAAGTGGCTGAATTTTTGAAAGTTTCGATGAAGGTAGAACGATACTTCAACTTTGTTGTCCACTACTAAGCTTTTCAACCGTTCGTCCGTGATCAACGCTTGAAATTCCTGATAGTAGTCGCTTTCCATGAACTGTTCGTCTGAATACGTATCGAGTTTCGGTCGCCACGTCGGCATGATCAACAGCTTCTTCCGATTCTTGTATCGCTTGAGCCAACGTGATCGTTCCGTGATCAAGTGGTCGAATCGGGCGAGACCCGTTACGATGATTTCGTCAGGATGAAAACCGTAATCGCGGGCGATGAGTTGTTTTTCCCGCTCCGAGGAGACGACGAATAAATCGGTAAATGGATGCGGCATCTTTTTCCCATAAATATGACTGACATCTTTTGATCCGATGACACCGTGTTGCAAGAACAGCTTTTGTTTCGTTTGGATCAATGCCTCCGTGTGATAGGTAGCGAACGGTAAGGCATAACTTGAAGAATGCGTATGGCAGAGGATGTCTGCTGCTTGGACGACCTCGATGTTCTCTGGTGATTTGTAGAACACGATATGGTTCTCATATCCGACAAGATTTTTGAGATCCGGACTCGATCGACTGATGATGTAGAAGATATTGAAGCGCTTCTGATGCTGGTCGACGAGATATTTGAAGAAAATCATCCCGTTATCTTGTGCTTTATCCGGATATTCAAAACAGATGATTGTCTTCTTTTTTGGATCCAGTCCAAGTAACGGTTGAGGGTTCGCGTAATACTCGACGGTCTCGACCGGCACTGGGATCAGACGCATCGCAAGGCGTTCCGACACGGTTGAATAGGGGCGGACCAACACGTCATGTTGCTCATTTAACGATAACCAGTGCTCATCGTTCAAGAGTTCCGGATGGTTTTTGAAGTGACGAATCCGGGGTGTGAATCCGGAGATCGGCATCTCACGAATCGTAAATCCGAACATGAGGTCATAGATGTTCGCATTGAACGCGTCGTAGTTGTACCGGTCACCGAGCAACTGCTCAACGAGTTCTGGTTCGATCACGGCTTCGACCTCTGTTTTGAAACGTCGTGCATCGACCGGTGTGACGCTAAAGCGTTCGATCGGAAGGGCGATTTTTTGTTCCTGATGTCTGATTTTAATGAAGCAACGTGGCTGTTTCACTTCGAAATACTTCGAGTGAAACGAAAACTTCAATAAAAGCACGTCGTCTTGACGAGTGATACCCTCAAATAGGACGTCTTGATCATAAAAATTCATGATGGACGGTTTTTTGTTATAGATCAGACTGAGCTCATCGTCTTGGTCGATGAAAATGAAATAGGAATGTTTCCCTTGTTTAATGTAGCTATTTGGTGCGATGACTAGTGGCTCCGAAAGATGTTTGAACGAGATTGGTGTTCCGGATTCATCGACGAATTTAACAGGATGATTCTTTTTTTTGAAGATATCGAGCAATGTATCGATCGATAGCACAAAGGCTGTCTCTATTTTTTGGAGCGGGATCAGTTGTTCATTGATCGCTAACTGTAGACTTTGATGCGGAAGATTCTCGATCAAAAACGTATGATCACGACAGATGATTTTCATTGGTGCATGGCTTCCTTTCATACTCTGATTCAGTCGTTCTTAAACTACATCACTTACCATACAATATCTTCCGATTTCTGCAAAGATGTAGATTGATTGGAAACCACTGCAGTATAGTCTACTGGCTGAATGATATTGGGAAAAGACAGACGTTACCGTATCTTCGACAGAACATTGGTTGCAGAATCATGACAATGATTGGATATTATGCAAAACCGATTGACTTTGTTCGTAAAAAAGGAGATAAATAGAAACTGTATTGGTAAATGCGACTAGTATCGCAAGAGGTTTATGAAAAAGCAAAGTCGGCTATATATAGAGGTTGAACTCACAGAAAAAAAACAGGGATCAATCTTGAAGGGTGAAGGGGAGTAATGACAGATGCTGTATACGGTAACATCGACATTACCACCAAAACACGGTGGTAGAACGAAGTCGTTATTGAGTCGAATCGCACTCATGGAACAAGAACTTGGCGCCGGTTCAACAATCGTTACGACGAACTACAATGCCAACTACATGGAAGTCTACGAATTGTTCCGAACGGAAGAGAAGGTCGGTCCGAAAGTACAATTTGAAAATATCTACGATTGGCTGTCTGACTACAAACTGTTAAGTATTCCAACGACTCGTTTTCGCAACAAACCGATCATCAAAGAAACAGCGCGTGAAATCGAAGGATTGAAAAGCGTCGAGAAAAAAGGCAGTGACGCCGTTCGTTATTATGATGAGGAAGATGAGTATGTCCTCTACCGTAAATTTTACCCTGAAACGCAAGTCGTCGAATTCGAGGATTTCATGACGAACGCTTCCCGTAAAAAAGTCGAACGCTGGGAATACAACGTCTACGGTCAATTGCACCGGAAGACGATCTATTCGCCGGTCCATCATGGAAAGATGATGGAAGAGCTGTATGATTCGGAAGGCAATGTCTATTGTAAGAAGTTCTACAATGAAATGGCGCGCCCGAAGCTCATCTTGATTCAATTGTACCGAAATGGCAGAATGTACAAAGCGTTTAAAAAAGAGAAGGACTTATTTGAGTATTACTTCAATCGATTGTTCAAAGACGGTGATGTCTTGTTCGTCGATGCGCGTTTACTCGACCGTTCGATTCTCAACATTAAAGCAGATGTCAAACGAGTCATGGTCATCCATAACTCACACTTGGATGGTTCGACCGTCAAAGGATCGTACGCGACAATGTTCTCGGAATCCGATAAAGTGACACGTTTCATCAGTCTGACGAATCATCAAAAAGAAGACATTTTGGAGCGGTATAACATCCCGCAAGAGAAAATTTCAATCATTCCGCACTTTATCGTCCCAGAACAGGTGCAACGTCGGGAACAGGTCAAGGATCAATTCTGTTTCATCGGTCGATTCGGTCTGCAAAAACAGATGGATCATTTAATTAAGAGTTATGCGATTTTCAAACAGTCAGGTCACGCGACGAAGCTTGTGCTCTACGGCATGGACGAACAAGGGCAACTGGCGATGATGGAGAGTTTGATCGAAGAGCTTGGCTTACAGGACGATATCGAAATCCACGGCTTCACGTCGAATCCGGCAGAAGTGTTCCGGGAATCAAGAGCATCACTGTTGACGAGTGAATTTGAAGGATTTGGACTGACGGTCATGGAAAGTATTAATGTCGGCTGTCCGGTCATTTCTTATGACGTCAAATACGGACCGCGCGAAATCATCGCCCACGGCGAGAACGGCTACCTTGTTCCAGCCAATGACATGGAAGCTTTTGCTGCCGCGATGGTGCAACTCGTCGAACGACCACTCGAACGTGTCGAGACGAAACCATCGCTGTACCTTGAGACGGCTGTAAAGAATTATGGACGATTACTAGAAGAGTTAAGCAACTAAACCTACTACTTGAACGATGAAGAGGATGAACGTTATGAAGAAAATCACGAAAGCCATTATTCCAGCAGCAGGACTCGGAACACGTTTCTTACCTGCGACAAAAGCCATGCCAAAAGAGATGTTACCAATTCTCGATAAACCGACGATCCAGTATATCGTCGAAGAAGCGGCAAAAGCCGGTATCGAAGATATCATCATCGTCACGGGTAAACACAAACGGGCTATCGAAGATCATTTCGATAACCAAAAAGAACTCGAGATCACGCTCGAGAACTCCGGGAAGACGGAATTACTCGAAAAGGTTCAATTCTCGACGAACCTCGCGAACATCTTCTATGTCCGCCAAAAAGAACAAAAAGGTCTCGGTCATGCCATTTTGACGGCGAAACAGTTCATCGGGAACGAACCGTTCGCAGTCTTACTCGGGGACGATATCGTTGAGTCGGACGATCCGGCAATCAAACAATTGATGGACGTCTACGAACAGACGGAGAAATCGGTCATCGGTGTACAAGAAGTCCGTCCGGAAGATACGCATCGTTACGGCATCATCGATCCTGTTTCGCAAAACGGACGACTGTATGACGTGAAAAAATTCGTCGAAAAACCGGCTCTGGGCACAGCACCATCAAACCTCGCAATCATGGGGCGTTACGTACTGACACCGGATATCTTTGATTATCTAGCGAATCAAGGAGAAGGGGCGGGCGGTGAGATTCAATTGACGGATGCGATTGAACGCTTGAATGCGGATAGCCAAGTCTTTGCGTATGATTTCGAAGGCAACCGCTATGATGTCGGAGAGAAACTCGGCTTCGTCAAGACGACGATTGAATACGCGTTGAAAGATGCAGAGATGCGTGACGAACTGAAAGCTTTCATCAAGACACTAGACATTTAACATGATGGACCACTCTGACAAGATGCAGAGTGGTTTTTTTGTGATTTCTGAAACCAACCTGTCTAGTCGAAACGTAGAAGAAACGAGAAGAGAGGTGCTACATATGTTAACGTGGCTCGGTGTGAAGATTGATAAAAAAGCAGAGCGACAATTTTTCGCAGGTGTCGAAAAGAAAACGATCTTCCTGATCTTACTCCTATCGCTTGCGATTTTGAAGGGTGTGAAGTGGGGAATGACAGCACTTATCCCAACTGCCTTTTTCAGCGATCCGATCGTTTGGTGTTACCAGGCGTGCTTGGCGTCCTAACAGCAGTCGTTTTCGTGCTTTTGGCAGAGCGCTTCCTGCAGGATAAGTCGAGTGAAAAGTAATAGGTACACGAAAGATCACCTGAAGTTGGTCGATTCAGACTGAAGACAAAGTGCGATTTTTCTCTAATGGAGAAGGGTTGCGCTTTTTCGTTCGTTTCGAATCATTTTCCAGGCGTAAGCTTTGCACTGTTGCTTCTGCTTGTATTTCTCTAGAAGGCGATTTTGAGCGAAAAAATGCTTTTGTGATACCTTTTCTCAATTCATCCAAATCGAACGAGATATCAACGATTTCTTTTCATAATTTTTCTTGCGTAGAAAGTAATTGTCTTCTCATTAAAAATAGGATAAACCTTTTTAAGTTGAATTGGTAAAAAATAAATGTAATTATATAAATATAGTAAAAGAGAAGTAGTTTGCTTCTATAAAAGTAAAATAAAGTATGAGGAATTGAGAGGGGAAACAGAAAGATGAAAAATCAAATTTTAGAAAGTGTTTTCGCAGCAATTTTTTTTCTTATTTTTCTAATGTTTTTTGAAGGAATACCGAAGTCGACTGATACATGGGTCGAATACGGAATAAAGTCTGTGGCAATTGCTGTCATTTTCCTAATAACGGAAGGTATTTTTTCTAAAAAGTCTCTTAAAAAAAACACATCAAATCAATAAAGTACTCATTCTATTGCTGAGTACACGATAGAAGAAAGCCCACATGTGCGTCATAGTGTGGGCTTTCTTCAATATCGCAATCCAACTCGAGGTTATTTCTTCATCCATTTTGCACTCCGACCAAGACCTGATGGGGCAATGATCCCTTCGTCACGTAAGTCACGCAACACGCGATTGATTGTTGCCTCACTGATGTCGGGGCACGCTTTCCGTACGTCTGCCTTCGTGAATGGTGTGATTCGTCCTTCGACGAAACGACGAATCCGACTGTTCTTGTTTTGACTACCCGTCGTGACCAATCCAACGCGATCTTCGAGTTCTTTGTAGGCAGCAAGAATCGTACTCAACAAGTAATTGATCCAAGGGAACGGATCTTGTTGGTTTTGGTGCCAACGAACAGAAGAGAGACGGAGTGACTCATAGTAATCTTCCTTCCGTGATTCGACGATTTTCTCAAGACTGATATAGCGTCCGACCTCGAAGCCATACTGATAGAGAAGCAAGAGTGTCAACAATCGTGCCATCCGACCATTCCCGTCGTTAAAAGGATGAATGGATAGGAAATCGAGAACGAACAGACTCGTCAGGATGAGCGGATCGACGTCCTCGTGTTGCCGACGCTCACGTAGGCTGTCACATAACGTCTGCATCGCTGCCGGAGTTTCGAATGCTGGAACGGGAATGAAGCGCGTCCGGCGCGTGCCATCCGGGTATGTCTCGCTGATCTCGTTATCGACGTTCTTCCACCGCCCACCTTCGACGGGGACAAACTTATAGAGTTCCTTGTGTAGTTGCAACAGAATGTTCGCATTGACCGGGATGTCCTCGGCTGAGGCATGGATCAGGTTGAGGACGTCCCGGTAACCAGCAATCTCTGCCTCGGAACGATCTGCGGGATCAGCTGACTTTGACATGATAGTTTGAAGACGACTCTCCGTGACGATGATTCCTTCAATCGCATTCGAGGCTTTCGTCGACTGGATGACGGCGACATCGCGTAAGGTGTTGAGGATTTGAGGCGCTTGCTGTTTATAGAGATCCTGCTTTCCTTTGTACTCATTGATCCGTCCAATCAAACGGACGGTCTCCATCGGCAGGGCGAGACTTTTGAGATAGGTATATGTATAGTCGCGCATTCGTTGAACTCCTTTCACGAAATAGATCATTTTATATTAAACATATTCATTTTTACACTTTTTGACTATGTTTATCGCTATTATAACGTATTTAAAAGCATTCAAGCATAGATAAACATAGTCAAATCATTATAATTTGACTATGTTTATACGTGTTCTGATCATGATTATTTTTCTTTTAATTCTAACGATTTCCTTAAAATAAATAAATGTAATGAATGACGAACCGAACTGAGTACAAAAGACATCGTATACTCAAAGTCGTTTTTGCGCATTTCTCAATGCCCTTGTTGTAAAATAAGATAGATAACGACGGAACAGGTAAGGGGCGAATAGACATGACGAAGCGATCGATCCAAGATGCTGCTTTTTTGGGCAAACGAAAACAAGTAATGCGCTGCATCGAACGTGGTGACGATCTGAACGAACTGGATGAAGAAGGGTTTGCGGCACTTCATTGGGCAATTCAGGAAGGATACCAACGGATCGTCGAATTGTTACTCGATCACGGTGCGGATGTTAACCTGCCGAATCAAGACGGGATGTCACCGTTGCATATAGCGCTATATGATCAAAAGACGGACATTGCGTTACTTTTGATCAAGCGAGGCGCTCATCTTGATTTAAATGAATATGGCTTCTCAGCGCTTCATTTAGTAGCGGGGCGGTCCGGTAATAAAAAAGTCTTACGCAAACTAGCGCAGAACGTCGAGTTGTTACATCAACGGACCGATGACGGGGAAGGTGTGACACCGCTGCATTATGCAGCGCAAGAAGGCAAGTCGAAAAAAGTCCAACTGTTACTGGAGGCAGGAGCAGAAGTCGATGCCGTCGGACTGGACGGATTCACACCGCTGTACCTCGCAGTCGGGAATAATCATCCGAAAGCGGTCAAAGTGCTTCTAAAGGCAGGAGCTGACATCGAAGCGGAAAACGTCGCGGATGGGGATACGGCAGTCCTTGCATTAGCGAGCGCCTACGGCTATGAACGCGTCGTCCGTTTACTGCTCTCATATGGAGCCGATCCACTTCACAGAAATGAAGATGGGCGAACGGCACGTGATGCGGCACTTGATAATGAACATCTTCAGATTGCGGAGATTTTACGACAAAAAGAGATTGATGCAAGCGAGTAAATTGTATGAACGGCTAAAGTAGTACGTCAAGTAGGAGTGAAGGTCTTGAATATTCGTTTAGCAACATCTAATGATATGAAGGCGGTATCGATGATTTACGTCGATACTTGGAAGACGACTTACATTGGGTTAGTTCCGGAAGCATATTTGGCACAACTTTCTGTTCAAGAAGCTGAACGGAAATGGACACAGTTTTTAGCTGATTCCTCCCAACGTACATTCCTGTATGTGGTGTTAAATGAAAAGGAAAAAATAGTTGGTTTTGCAGCGGGTCAGATTCGTACTATTGATGAAGTACATAAAGGAGAATTATATGCTCTTTATGTATTACCAGAAGCGCAAAGTTTAGGTATCGGAAAAAAATTGATATTGACTGTTTCCAAGCATTTTTTAAAAGAAGATATCTTTTCAATGATGGTTTGGGTAATGAAAATGAATCGGTCGGGACGAGCATTTTATAAACGTCTAGGAGGCAGTTATTCAGATTTCCGTTTGAGTCGTTTCGGGAATGTCACGGTGGAAGACGAGGCCTATGAATGGCTGGATATTGCTACTCTTGTTCGTCGTCTTCAGAATTAATGAGAAAGGAGGAAGTACGATGCACCTGTACTTCCTCCTTTCATTTCTCATAGATGCCATTGCAACAGTAATCCAGCTTGTGTCAAACCGCCACCGAATCCATATAACAGAAGCATATCTCCCGCTTTGATTTTTCCCTCAGATATACCTTTATCTAAAGATAAGGGGATGGTCGCTGAGGAAGTGTTGCCGTAATTGACTAGACTGTATAGCGTCTTATCAAAGGGAACACCACTTTTTTCACAGATTGATTGAATCATGCGAAGGTTTGCGCTATGCGGAATGAACCAATCGATTTGATCTAAAGTCATAGATGCTTGATTCATTACATATTTCATTCCTTGAGGAACCGTACTGACCGCCCACTTGTATACCTCTCGTCCATTTTGGACGATTTTATTATTATGAATAATAAGATTTTCGAACAATTGATTTGACAGGTTTGAGCAGTATAGACTCGATCCTTTTTCTCCTTCCGAGTTCACGTAGAAGGAAATAAAGTCAGACTGGACTTCATCACGTTCCACAAGAACAGCTCCACTACCGTCTCCAAATAAAATGCATGTGTTTCGATCCGCGTAGTCAGTAATTTTAGAAAGTGTTTCTGCACCGATAACTAGAATTTTTTTATGAAGACCAGATGAAATTAATCCGTTCGCCAAGTGTAATCCGTATGTAAATCCTGCACAAGCGGCGTTCAGGTCAATTGCACCGGCATTTTTTATACCGAGTTTTGCTTGAACCAAAGATGCGGTACTTGGTGTAGTAAAGTCCGGCGTCATCGTACAGAGAATAATCATATCGACATCTTGAAAATCCTTATTGTAGCGCTGTTTCAAATTCATGGCCGCTTGATATGCAAGATCACTTGTCGATTCATTTTGGTCTGCAATTCTTCGTTCCTTGATCCCTGTTCGTTGAAGTATCCATTCATCATTTGTTTCTACTAATTTCTCCAGGTCGTGGTTTGTCATGATGCGATTTGGAACATATGAGCCTATTGCTGTGATACGGGCACGAGATGTAATCATGAATTATTCCTCCCTGTAAAAAAATGTTTCCTTAAATTTTTATTATTAGATATTAGTACTAGATACTAATATAAATGTGATTTCGATTAAATACAAGCAATGTAACCGATAGGATTCTTTATTAAATCAAATAGTTTAAAAAATAGAGCAGTTTCTAGCGAAAGGATGAATACGACATGATCGGAATCAGCATCGCCACCACATGGGAGTTTGACGCGACACTCGCGTATTTTGATGTCTCGCCTGAAGAAAGAATCACTTATCCATTTGGTGAATACTTCACGCGTGAGATGAATGGGAAGACACTTCTGTTTTACAGCACGGGCGTTCGAAAAGTAAATGGCATCGGAGCGAATCAATATATGATCCTCCGCTTCTCATTGACGAAGGTCATCGTTGCTGGAACGTGTGCCGGGATTAATCCGAGGTACGACGTACTCGACATCATCGTGCCAGATCGTGCCGTTCAATATGATTGTACGGTCAAAGAGATCGAACCCCTCATCAAACCTTCGTTCATCGTCGACCTCGACGTGTCGAAGTATGGCAATGACTTTCATCTCGGAACAATCGGAACAGCAGACCGCGCTGTCGTCATGTGGCGCGACTATATCGAACTGCGGGATAACGGGTTGACGATTGCCGATACGGAAGCGGGAGCTATCGCGTACATCTGTCAGAAAAACGCAGTTGAATGTATCATCATCAAAGGTATCTCCGATTTTCCGACCGAAGAGAAGGAAGAAGATGCTGTCGAGGCAAACGTCGAGCAGATGCGGATTTATATCGAGAACACACCAAAAGTCATGACGAAAATTTTCTCTGATTATTTGGTTCGATTCATATAAAAAACGCAGATATCTCGTTCATCATCGAACGAACAATCTGCGTTTTCACATATAATGCTTTCGTTTGTACAGCTTATGTTCAATCCACGTCCAAATGCGAATTGCCACATAGAGATCAAGGATTGAACCAATCGCCATCATGATCAACATAAGGATACCACTCGTATCAAAAGCAAGTAATGACTCGAAAACCGTAAAGATGATAGCTAACACAAGGGGAATCGTGATGCCGATCCAGACGGATGAAAATAAAAGTGCCTTCCACATCCTCAAGATCCTTTCTCGTAAATAGTTTATTTAAGTACTTCAAATAATGAACACGTAAAATGGAGATATAAAATAGAAGATGAAATGGATTGATGGGATTCGGAACAAAGCGATGTTCGTAAATCCGGGTGTACGGTTAACGAGCTATTTTGTTCCGCCACCTAATCCAACAAAAGTAATAAATAAACCTACTGTGATGGCGGTAGCAAGTACGATGTTTTGATAAATACCAGTTGGAAAAAAATCAACGATGAAGAGTAGTAAAAATAGTGATGCGACAATTAGTCGTGCATCTCGTACGGAAGAATCTAATGTACGCCATTTGATGAAAAGTAAGATGTACGCTAAAGGTGCAAATAAATAAGAAATAATAAAGAAGGGGATTCTTCTTAAATAATAAGGTACTTTTTCTTCCTTATCTTCCATTATTATCACTCCAAAAACTCATTTTTTGAATTAACTTTATAATACACCAATTAAAAGTCATGCAATGGATTTTTGCCGACTACTTATACCAGTTTCTAACGTAATCATTCATCGGTGTACTTCTTTTACATATTTTCCAAGTTTCTTGTGGCAATATAGTTCAGTAGCATTGTATTTTTTGAAATATGTTCTATCATAGTGAATGGAAACGTTTTCTTAAAATGGTGAGTACATACCGAACTGTACAAGAAATGCGCTGCAATCGTCAGGATTCGTAAGTGTAGAAGTAGATGGAGGGACATAGAAGCATGCAGGAATGGAAAGCATCTGGTCAACCGGGTCAGAAACGGATTGATATCGAAAGCCGGTTTCGTCCAGAAATCGAAGGGCTACGCACGGTAGCCGCCTTACTCGTCGCAATCTATCATATTTGGTTCAATCGCGTCTCTGGAGGTGTCGATGTCTTCTTCGTCATCTCAGGTTTTTTGATCACGACATCGATCATCTCGACGATCAACCGGACAGGGGAGTTCAAATTCCTGCCGTACGTGACAAAGTTGCTGAAACGCCTCTTGCCATCCGTTTTGTTCATCTTAGGCGTCGTGTTAGTACTAAGCACATTTTTATTACCGGCATCAATTCTCGGGAAAACAATTCGTGAAGTCGTCGCCTCGATGTTCTTTTATCAAAACTGGCAACTCGCCGTCTCGAGTACGGATTACTTGGACGCGACCCAGATGAAGTCACCCGTTGAACATTTTTGGGCGCTATCGATCCAGTGGCAGTTCTATATGATTTGGTTCGTCTTGTTCTCGTTCATCTTATGGATGATGAACACGTATCAGATTCGATCGATTAAAACCGTTTTAAATGGGTTGCTGGGATTCCTATTCGTCACGTCACTCGCGTACTCGATCTACCTGACAAAAGTCAATCAGCCGTGGGCGTATTTCATTACGCCGACGCGGGTATGGGAATTTGCCTTAGGTAGTCTGTTATGTGTGAACTTATCGGCGATTCGTGTTCCGAAGTGGATAGCGACGATCATCGGC
This sequence comes from Exiguobacterium sp. ZWU0009, assembly GCF_000798935.2. NCBI lineage: Bacteria > Bacillati > Bacillota > Bacilli > Caryophanales > Exiguobacterium > Exiguobacterium sp. ZWU0009. Next base: position 1,405,350 of record NZ_CP018057.1, read on the forward strand.
TGGGTCGGTCTGATTGGCTTGCTGACGACTGGTGTTCTGTTTAACGTCTCGCAAATGTTCCCTGGCTATATCGCACTCTGGCCGATGACGTGCGCCTTGATGATCGTGTTATCAGGAACGCAAGAGACACGATTTGGATTAAAACGATTCCTCGGATCAAAGCCGATGGTCAAACTCGGCGGGATCGCGTTTGGGATTTACCTTTGGCACTGGGTGTTACTTGAGTTTTATCGCTACAACGTGCAACAAACGCCCGGTCTGCTCGTCGGGACACTGATCATCGTCGCATCGATCGGTCTATCCTACTTGATGACGGAATGGGTTGAAAAACCGATTCGGACTTCGACTGTCAATCGGACGGCGTTCAAGAAGCTAGGTGCACTGTTGACGGTCAACGTTTTGTTGATTGGATCCTTACTCGGACTCGCTTATATGGAGGAACAAGAGCTAAAACAAGCTGTTAGCAAAAACAAATATCCGGGTGCCTTAGCGATCGAACAGGCACTGACTGTACCAAAGCAAGATCCGTTCCCGTCTTATGCGAACGTCTTCAATGACTTACCGCTCGTCCATACGGATGGAAGCAACCAAGGGCTGCAGAAGACGGAAGCAAAAGTCGGTGAATACGGGAAGACGAAGGATTATAAAGCAACGATCGCGCTCGTCGGGAGCTCGCACTCGGAGCAATGGTTCGGTGCATTACATGAAGCAATCAAAGGAACGGACATCCGTTTACTCAATCTGACGCGGTCAGGAACACGGTTTTCGACCGGCTATGAACCGGACTCCTTAAAAGGGATCTGGAACCAGAACGTCTTGAACTACTTGAAGGATGCCGATGTTGATTTGATCATCTCACACGTGACTGCAGCGGATGCTTCAAAAGACAGCATCCATCAACAAATGGTCGACCAGATGCAGTTCGTCAAGGACGAGTATGGAATCGATGGTCTAGCACTCCGGGATAATCCACGGTATGATTTCAACGTGCTCGAGGCGCTCGAGACGACAAGCATCGCGGACACGACAAAACAGATGAATACACAACCAAATCAGACGGATGAAGCATACTGGAAACAGTTCGAAAAAACGAACCAGTCGCTTCATAAGCTGGATTTGACTCGTTACTTCCATGTCAAAGGTGAGTACCGTCCTGTCATCGGCAATGTCGTCATCTATCGTGACAATAGCCATATGACGAATACGTATGCGGAAAGCTTTGCTCCGATGTTCAAGAAAAAGCTCGACGAAGTGCTCGCGGACAAATTAGCGAGTACAACAGCTAACACGAACTAATAAAAAATAAAGCGTGTCGTGAAGCTTAACGAGGAGGCAATGAAAGAAACCATGGCAAATATTAAGGCAAAGTTTAATCGGTGCTTAAAACTAATCGAAAAATACCCACAAGCTTTCAGAGTGGGGAATGGGTCAACGAAAAATGAGATTCTTGAAGTCGAACATCGTCTTCAGGTCACGTTTCCGCCAATGTACAAAGAATTTCTAAAACAGTTCAGTTATTTGGCTACGCATGATGAAGAGATCTGGGGAATCAGTCCATCAAACAACCAGTTAGATCTTGTATTTAGACTTGAAAAATATAACGAGGAACTCCGTAGCAAATCTCAAAGTGAAGTTCCTTCACATTTAATCGGAATACAAATGGAAGACTTTAGTTCGTCGCTCATTTGTCTGGACTTACAAGCCTTGACCTACAATGATCAAGAGGCAAAAGTATGTTTTTACCCAAGTGATGAACCATATTATGCAGACTCCTTCACAGAAAGATTATTTGAAGTGTGTGATAGTGCCGTGTCAACGTATTTAGAGGATACAGAGGACGAATCTTCTACTACGATTGAAAAAGTGAGTGCGATCAAGACGGAGCATAAGGATGTGTATTCCGAAGCAAAAGCGTTGATCCATGCACATCCAGAGTTATCTGAGTTCGGAGAAGGGATTTCGGATGCTGAAGTCGAGGTGATTGAAAAAGAGTTAAACGTCACCTTACCTGAAAGTTACATGACATTCATGAAAGAATTCGGAGGGGGTATCTTTGGAGACAACCAGTTTTTTACGATGTTCAATGATGAATTAGTAAAAACGAATCTCGAATTGTATCATCCAACAGAATTTGAGCATGCTCTTTCAAAACATCTAGTAGCTGTCTATTTTGACGACCTTGAGGAATTTTATGCGTGTCTTGATTTCAAAAATGTAGTGAATGGTGAGCCTAAAGTAGTGTATCGAGAAGTGAACGTACCGGAAGAAGACTATGATGATCGTGATGCATTCAAATCGTTCTCCGATTTTCTCTACTACATTATTCAAGATACCATTGAGGTCAACAGCTGATAACATCCGATCGACTACGTAAATGCTCGATTTTTACGTCAAACGAATAAGCAACACAATTAAAACGGCTTGAGTCCTGAATTCTACTGGACTCAAGCCGTTTTCCTATTCTTAGCATGACTTAACGTGTGAACCATGCAGAAGGGCTGAACGAAAACACAGAAAAACTCCCTTCAAAATAAACGGTTGAAAGAATGAAACCGTCTGTTTTGAGAGGGAGCGTTTATTCAACAGATTGAAACAATTAAACGGAATAACTGCCGTCCGGTTGCTCACGTAATTCGAGTGCTTCAGTGCGAACCTGTGGATTCGTCCCGAAGTACGCATCGACGACGCGGGAAGCGGCGAAGCCGTCCTCCATCGGACCGTACGTCGCACGGAACGTATCGAGTTGCGCTTGATACATTTTCTTCAGACGCGGAATGTCCGATAAGGCGTGAAGCAAAGCCTCTTCCGTCTCTAAGATGGGTCCCGGAAGATCGTTGTAGTAATCGAGATAGAATCCGCGTAGCGTGTCCCGATAGAGGTCAAGGTCATACGCATAGAACATCATCAGTCGATTCATGTTCGCGAAGTCGAAGAAGACAGAGGAATAGTCCGTGATCAGCAGATCCGTGATCAAATACAGTTCCTGAATATCCGGATAGGCCGTCACGTCAATGAATTGTTCCCGGTGCTGTGCCGGAATCTTCGGCTTTTTCGTGACGAGCACGTGCGTCCGAATCAAGAAGACATACTCATCGCCTAACGCTTCCGCGACCCGGTCGAAATCAAACGGATAGTCGAAGTAGAACTTTCCTTTGCCAAGCGATTGATGATCGCGGAAGGTCGGTGCATACAAGATGACTTTTTTGCCTTCCGGCAGTTGCAACTGCGTCCGAATCCGCTCGATCGTTGCTTCATCATTCGACGTAAAGAAGAGGTCATTTCGCGGATAACCAGATTCGACGACAGGTCCATCGTACTGGAACGCACTTCTAAAGATGTTCGTCGCGTAAGGACTCGGAGACAAGAGGACGCTCCATTGCGAAATCGAATTCGTCACTCGTTCGACGTAGCCTTCATCCCGTCCATGGATCTCATCTAAGTCAAACAACATCTTCTTCAGCGGTGTGCCGTGCCACGTCTGGATGTACGTCGTCTCTTTCCGCCGCGTCATGTAGTGCGGGAAGTTCTGATTGTTGACCCAGAACTTCGCCGTTGCCATGTAATAGAAGTAGGCGGGAGACAGGCGTTTGACGACTTTTGCATTCGGATCACTCAGATAGAGCTTTTTGTTATAGATCCAGACGACTTTATAGCCGAGTGCTTGGTTCTTCAGTTCTTCGTAAATGTAACGCGGGCTGTCCGCGTAATGTTTACCGAGACCGCTTTCGAAGACGACGAGCTTCGGGTCGACAGGTAAGACGCGTTGCATGAGTCGATATCCTGCCTTCATCGTCGGGAAGTAGAACCGGCTACGACGATAGATCTTAAAGAGGATGTTCGCCGCTTCGTTCGTCTGAATCTTCTCTAAAAGACTCGTCTGTTTCGTATAGTTCGCGATCGTTTGATAGACCTGATCGGAATAGGTCGTATCTGTTTTCGTCAGGAAGACGTCAGCGCGGCGTTTGAATTCGTCATCCATCTCAAAATGACGGCGTGCTGTCGCATCGAGATCCTCGAACAAGTCATCGATCGTCTTTGAAATCCGACCCGGTAATTCGTTCTCGAGATCGAGATACGAACCGAGCGGACCGATGAAGCGTTTCGGGTCGAAATGCAGGTAATGGACCGGTCGCTTCAAGAAACTGAAGTCAAAGGCGACACTCGAGTAGTCGGTGACGAGCAAGAGGCTCTCTTTTAACAACCCTTGGACATCACGTTCGCCCTGATGGATGACCGTGATCGGTAAGTTCTCGAAGTGACTCGAGTATTGCTGCATGTTCGGGTGCAGGCAAAGGACGATCTCGAGACGATGTTGTTTTGCGTATGCATGCAGACGCTCACTCGATAGGAACGCTTGGTACTGCTGATAATATTCCGATTCGAAGAACTGGAGTGGCGTCTGTAGCCACGAGCGCCACGTCGGAATGACGAGCATCTGACGTTTGACTGGGACGTCGTCGTTCAAGAGGGCATCAAAACGAGACAAACCGGTGATTTTGACCTCTCGCTCAGCGTAGCCCATGTCTTGTGTGACGAGTCGTTTCTCACGCTCGGAACTGACGAGGAACAGATCCGTATCGAAGGCAGCGGCAAACTTGCCGTACTGGTCATTCATGTTCTTCGTTCCGAGAACCCCGTGTTGGATGAAGACACGATCCGCCCGCATCTTCCGCTTGAACGGTTCGGACCGGAGCGGATACAAGTATTCCGCATGATGTGTCCCGATGACCTTCTTCGCCATCAACGAGTGATAGATGTGTTCCTTCGATTTGATCGGCAAGACGTTTCCGAGCGGAGCGACTTGCGCGTATTCGTTCGACGTCGGATCGATGACGTAATAGACCGGTCGCTCCGGATAGGTCTCGCGCATATACTTGAAGAAGTGATATCCGTTGTCCTGCGCTTTATAGGGACGTTCTCCGACGAGCCACGTGTTCTTCTCGGCAAACAGCCGGTAGAGCGGGGCGAACGTCATCAGATGATTCAGATAGGCGTAATTTTCATTCGTAAACTCGGTCATCTCAAACGATAGATTCCGGTGACCGACCGTGTAGTACGGGATGATGTGCATCGTCGACGTATCATCTTTCCCTAACGCTTCCGGTGTCAGTTGACGCGTGATGTACCGGGCGCGACCGAGACGGTGTAATTTTGGTTCCGACCGGTGATAGAAGTCGAGTGCGACGAAGGCGTCATAAACCCCTTCTTGTAATTGCGCTGCTTGATAGAGTTGTGACCAGTGGATTGTCGCCGTGTAGTGATAACGATACAATCCGAATTTTTTCGCACTTGTTTCATTTTGGTACAACCAATCGATTGGGACCGGGACTTGATTGCCACTTTCCCGGTGCACGAGGAGCAACCGTCCCGTCTTGATGAACGCGTGACGCGTAAAGGCTTTTCCGCTGATGACCGTCGTCGCTTTCGTCTCATTACGGACCGCATCGATTTGAATCTTCGGCTTCGTCTGCGGTTCTTTATTCAACAACAGTCGCAGGTTGCCTTTTAGATCGGTATACAGCTGGACGAATTCGTTGAACGTCTCATCCATCAATGGCACGAGCGGCGCAGGAATCTGCGTGTCAACGAAACGTCCTAGCAGAATCTGGCGGGTGAAGACGGACGCGTCGAGCGTAGCATGACTCGGTAAGCCGTCAGACTCCCATTTGTGTAATTGTTCTGGTGTGAGGTGTTCGACTTTTTTCGTAAACGTCAGCCAGAGTGAAAAACGACCGACTGGATAGGCAGTCTCTTGATCGGCTTCGACAGACTCGATCTCAGCGAGACCGTCCTCTTCGACGGTCGGAACATCCGCATCCTGCATCTGTGCAGCATGTTGACTCAGCTGAGAGGCGAGCGTATGCGGCAGTTGGAAAGAGAAGCGATGATCGTGCTGTTGATTCGGCACTTCAAGGACCGTCTCTTGCAATCGATCGCGAATGAGTAAGGACGTGATCGTCAGCAACGGATCGTTCAATTGACCGGATAGCGTATAGTCTGTCGGCGAGGACTGAATCTGTAATGACTCTTTTAACGCCGATCGTTTAAGTTTCTTTGGTTTCTTCGGAAGTACAGTGTGCCCGAATTGGAGCACCCGGAGAACAGATTTAAACAGCATGGAATCAAGGGACCTCCTACTAGGTGATATTTTATGAAAGCGTTATCTTCCATTAGCATTCTATCACAATCAATAGCTAAAACATCCCAAAATTTGAAAAACAATACGGACTTTGGTGGATAGACGAAAAAACCTTCTCACAGAGGAGAAGGTCAATAACCGATTAGTCGAGCTCACTTAAAAGCGTTAGCCAGTTTGTCGTAAAGTTATCATCAGAAAACCGATTGATCGAGTGCAGGGCGGCTTCTCCCATTTGACGGCGTAGAGCCGGCTGCTCCATCAAGCGGATTGCTGCTGCTGCAAAAGCTGACGTGTCACCGGGTGGAACGATATAACCGGTCGTCCCGTGGGCGATGATTTCACGCGGACCATAACAGATATCGTAGGCGATGACCGGAACACCGTGCCCCATGCTCTCAAGGATCGCCATCCCGAACCCTTCGGATTGTGACGTGAAGATCGTCGCGATGGCACCATGATAGGCGTCTTGAATGTTCGTGATGAATCCGTTGAACCGGATTTGTTTCGTCAGTGACAGTTCCTTGATCAACGCGTGGAGATCCTTTTCGAGCTGATCGTTGTAACCGAAGCCATAGAAATCAAGGAAAGCATTCGGATGCTGGTCGACGATCTTTCGCATGACACGGATACTGGCAGCGACATCCTTTTTGATTTGGATGCGCGAGACGACGATGAACCGATTTGGATCAGGTTCAGGAAGAACCGTATAATCCGCTTCCGGCACCGCACCGACACCGTGTGGAATCGCATGGAACGTCTCCGGATGACCGAACTGATCGGTCATATGTGCTTGTTGCCGAGGGGTTGCCGTGATGACTCGATCCCACTCGTCGATGCGACCGAATAACGTATCCCAGACACCGCTGACCGTTGCCGTCTCGTTGAAGGGGGAGACGAAGTGATTGCTGTGTCCGAAGGCAATTTTTTTGATATTCGGATGCTTGATGTCCAAGATGACTGCGTCTAAATTCTTTTTCGGTAGGTTGGCAAGACGATCCCGGTATTCGGACGAGATCAGGACCGCCTCATGCTGACCTAACAGTTTGTTCAAGACGAACGTATTAAAGGTTGCCGGATCATTGAACTGTCTTTCCTGACCGGCTTCGAAATAAAACAGATGACTCCAGTCCGCTGAGTTGATTTTGTGCCAAATCGTCAAATAACATGTTCCATCACTGTGGAAGAAGGAACGAGAGACCGGCTTGTTCGACGTAAACGAATACTGGATCGTCTGTACCAACTGCCCGTTATCCAGATATTCTTCGCGGCGCAGGCGATGACGATTCTCTGAAAAATAATCGATGAAGCTAAGCTGACCGTTAGTATCAAACCGGGCGTACTGGACGTATGTACCATTGTCGAACAACCGATACGAATCTTTTTCGGCGCGACTTGCGTCGAGGAATAACGTATACCGCTTTTCCCAGCGTGGAATCAATTCGGCTTTCGAAGAGACGACGGACCGTTTGTCTGCCTGGCGACGTGCTAAAAAATTGATGACGTTGACGACTTGGATGCGAGGATCAAGCAACTGTGCCTCGACCATCTCTTGACGAATCGTTTCAAGATTCGGTTGAATCCCTAACGTCACGAGCGTCACGTTTCGCTCCGGATCAGCCGCGATGATCGCATTCGCTCGTTTAATGACGGCTTTTGATAAACCGCCACGCTGGGTCGCTAACGTATTCAATGTAAAAAACAAATCTCGTTTCATAGGGCATCTCCTTATATAGCGCTTACAATTTTAATGAGCGTCATGAAATGTGAATCTCCTTGATGAACCTTGCCCATACTATAGCATACAATGTTGGAATAATAAGGAACCTAGGGATGAAATGAAGATGTCCCTAGGTGTACCGTTAAGCTTTATGAATGGGTTGAACGAATGAACGATTGGCTGTGATGTACGTATCCTGAGCCGTTTTCAAGCGTGGGGTGCCTTTGGATGACAGAACGATCTTATCAATCGAAAGAACCGTACCCGGTGTATTTTTCGTCGGTAGTTCGTTTTTAAAGTCACGATCAGCATACTGTTTACAAGTCTTTAAAATCCGGACTGTTGTCGGACGATCAGTCAGATACGTCTCGTCATCAACCATAGGCGGAAGATGGACATATTTTTTGTTTGCCGTGACATAAGCACCGTCAACCGTGACGAGTCGTGGTGTGCCGGCCAGTGTCAACTGAAGATCGGAAATCGTCAGCAATTGCCCGACTTCAAGTGGGGCCTGCTTATGCTCGAATTCCAAATCGTCATACAAGAAAGCCTTCTCGAGTACAACGACTTGCGTCGGTGCATCGACATGATACTTCGTCGCATCGATTTTCTGTACAGGTGATGTGGATTCCATTGGACGAAATTCGACTTTAAGTGGCTGGTAATGCAGATGCATCCCATTGACGCTACTCGGTAACGTCACCCGAACGACGAACGGATGATAGTCGTCATGGATCAGCATCAATTGGAATGGATGTGACTGTCGTTCGAGTGCCTCCGTCGGAATGAATAATTCAGTCCCTTCGATATGGAACGGAACGGCGGTTTCCGTTGCTTCATCGTTAGGCGCGATTAAGAGAACTTGATCGACCGAAGCCGTGTCGTCTTTGAGTAATTGTACGACTTCATAGAAGACACCACCAACGAGACGCGTGCCTGCATACGTGGCAAAGAACGGCTCAAGGACAGGTCCGAGATGGTATAGTGATTCCGGCATCCTATAATAAAGACGGTTCTCCGATACATAGCGCTGGGCTTTATGTTTTTGGACGAGGAGCGTGATGAAGGTGACGAAGCTGTCATAATCTTGTTGCTGCAGCAAAGCGTACTGCTTTTGGAAGATGTCATCGAAAATGAAATCGGCTGGATCTGCACCATGTCGTTCAAAGATGGTGATCATTTCACCGAACAAATCAAAGAAGGTCTGCTGTTGCGGATGCTCAAGGAACCGTTTGTTGTTGAACAGACGGGAGAGGAAATCCATCTCGATCAGACGGCTCAAGGCATGAGTCTTGGCGACTGTCGGAATATCCAGTTCAAGCGTTTTCTCAAGCACCTGTAAATTAAAGGTCGTCTTCTCGAAGATGCTCGTCTGTCCGACTAACGAATCATTCATCGCGAATCGGTTGACGTGATAAACCGGTGCTGGATTCATCGAAGCCGTTTGACATTTGGAGATGGCTTCGAAGAAGAAAAGTTTATCTTCACCGAACTGCATCGGGCTGAACCGGATGTTATGCTCGATCAAGACGGAGCGCTTCAGGATTTTCCCCGGAGGTCCAACCGCCCGAAACACTTTGTCGATTTCATATGGAACAAGCTGATTGGCAGTCGTGAACGATGCGAACCGCCCGACTTTTTGAATTGACGTGTCGGTATGCTTGATCGTTTGACCGAATGCGATATCGGCATCGTTCGAAGCGGCTTGTGCGACGAGCTGAGGGAATCCGACCGGATCGAGACGGTCATCAGCATCTAAGAACGTGACGTATGTACCTGTCGCCTCTTCGATTCCGACGTTTCGCGGTTGCGCAGGACTTCCCGTATTTTCAGGGAGTTCGATGATACGAATGAAATCCATCGTTTCTGCAGCCGTGTGGAGAATCGATAACGACTCATCCGTCGAACCGTCATCAACGAAAATCGCTTCCATCGTTGAATGGTCAAGCGTGAGTGCCTGAATCGACGCAATACACGTCGAGAGATACGTCGCTTTATTGTATACAGGAATGATGATTGAAACAATTTTACCCAACAGTAATTCCCACCTTAAACAAAATATTTTAAAAAATACCATTTGAACTGTACCACAAAATGGATGCTCTCAAGCGTAAGAAAGGTGAGAAAATACAAAAAAGGACGATGACCCAATCAAAGAAGGGAGTCATCGACCATTTAAACGCAGTCATAAAAAATTGGAATTACTTGATTCCAATGTTCTCAAGATATTTTTTTTCAGAGTCATCAATTTTACGGCTGATTTGTTTCGTATACGTCTTCCGCGCGTAAGTGGATCCGTCTTTCTGATAAATGGCTCTTTCTCCTCCAGATGATTGGTCGTAATAGATTTCGATTAAATCTTGATCCTCATAGACGATGACGCCCGTTTCTCCAGAATTTCGCTTTAGTTGTCGATCAACCTGTTGTTTCTTCAAGTATTGATTTTCAGATTTAATGACTTGATTGATAGCTGCATCGTATTTCTGTTTTGCTTTCTCGCTTGTCGTATTTCCGTCTTGATCGTAATCGCTACATCCCGCTAGGAAGACGATCGAAAAAAGGAGGAAAGATAAAAGTTTCACTTTCAAATGCGAACACCTCCGAAGTACACGTTTTGTATTACCGATAGTGTACATCAAGGCAACGCTTCATATGTAACGTACTTGAGAAATAGGGAAGTGCCTTAGGGCGGGCACATTATAGTTCAATCGCATCGATGACGCCTTCAGGATACTCCCAGACGTTTCCTTCGATGAGCCATTGATGGTGACAGTTCGGGCAAGCGACTTCCGAAGAGAAGTCATACTGGATTTCAACACCTAAGCGCCGCTCCTCGTGCGATACACTATGTAAATCTTCAATGAGAATCTCATCCTTGAATTTCTCACGACAACGTGGGCATTTGAATTTCGAATAATGACTGATGACCGTATCCATTCGATTCAACTCCTAAACAAAGAATTAGTATCGTTTACAGTATAATGATAACGCTTACATATAAACGTGTTAATTTTGAATTGTAATCAAAATGGAATATATCAACTGAATTGGATTTTAAGTTATGAAAGATTTGCTTTTGCGAATGTACAGAGAAAAGATACTTATTCACAAACAAATAAAAATTCCCATAAATGGTTATGGCTTTTATAATGAAGAAGAGAAATTGATTTTTAAGAAAAGAACTATTGATGAGAAATTATGAAATTCATCGACTTATTACATAAAAGGATTGTGTGACAATATGCAACTCATCAAACAGATTAACAGTCAGAATCATTTTTGGCTGTTTGAAAAGGATGGACGGACACTCTACACGTTTCACGGCATCATGGGAGAGAGGTTGAAAGAACCAATGAGTGAGCAAAAGTTCTCGCGCTTTTTTAATCTGGATGCCTACATTCGGGAGCTCGTAGCTGAGAAAGAAAAGGACGGATACTCCGTCGTTCAAGAAGCGGATTACCACGAAGTTGTCGTTGAGATCTTTTGTCAGGATACAGAGTATGACGTCATCTTTGAGCATCGCTCGAGCATTGAAGAAGACCTCAATGAATTTCTTTTTGAAATCGGCAATGGGTATTTTGTTGAAGATGAGTATGGTCCAGAAGCGATCGAATTCGTCCTTCATATCTTGGAGCCGTCTTATATCGTTGAACCCGTCATTGATTATTTTAAGGAACAGTTTATTTTGAAGAAAATCCGAATGGGGCAGGCAAAAGTTCATTACGGAAGACGTTTGACCGGACTTTATCCCACAGGCAAGAACTTTAACCGAAAAAATTAAAGAAAAAAATGTATAAGAAGGAGTCACATAGATGACAGTTAAAATCGGTTTACCAGGTGTCACAGAAGAGAAATTACAAGAGATAGAAGCAGAACTGGGCTTCGAGCTTCCGAAAGAATTACGAAATAGGTACAAGCACGAAAATAAATTCAGCATCGGCGAATGGGGATTTCATCCAATCAAGGACGAGCAGTATATCAAGCGAACATGGGACGACCTTGTTCGTATCAATTTGACAGATGCAGAAGAGTATCCAGAAGGGTTCTTGCGGATTGCGGCGGACGGAATAGGTGACGAACTCGGATATCAGTTACCGGACACAGAGACGATCGTCTTATGGGACCACGAAGAACAAGAGTTGTTTCCAGTAGCACCGACGTTGAATGCGTTCGTTGAAAAGGAACAACAAATGGAACAGAGTGCGGAACAAGCAGAACTTTTCTTAGAGACGGTTCTTGAAACGGGAACTGTCTATGGTCTATCAAAATTTGAACAGTCGGGCTGGGTCTATTGTCCGTCGAATCAAGACGAGACAGACGTGCTGTTATTCTTTTCGACGGAAGCAGCGGCGAAGGCGTTACAGACGAAGGAATGGTCGAACTATCATCTGATTCGCTTAGACCTGGATTTGTTCATGAATGGCTGGTTGCCGAACATGATTGACGACGGACTGTATTGTGGCTTGGATTGGGGACCGGAGCTCGTCGGACTTGAGCTAGATCCAGAAGATGTCCTAGCAGATTTGGAGGGTTAATATGATTCGGACGCTTCGTAAACAAGTCGATGGAATGACAGCCGTTTGGCTCATCTATCGCGATGGACGAAAATTGTATACGTATCACGGTGTCATGGACGAGATTCATCAGGACGATATGAAACAAGCGATGGAAGAGCGCTACTTGTTCCGATATCAAGCGAAACGTCGGATGGATACGTGGATTTCGGAAAAACAGGCAGAAGGATACATATTCGAGGACGTATTCGGACTGACACCGAACCGCAAGAAAAGACAGACGTTCAAGCGTCGAATGATCGGACTCGCGTCTCTGCTGATTAGTGTCGGTTTGTTTCTGGTAGTGATGCCTTTTCTCGTCTCTCCAAGTATCATCGCAGTGCTTGCGTTACTTCAAATGGGAATGGTCGTTTTCAGTAAAGACTATTTACCGGGCTGGCTACGCACGGTTTGTTTCATCAGTTGCTGTGTCATGAACGTTGAATACCGAGAGGGACTATATGCTGGTTTCGCGATTGGAACAGGTACGCTCCTGTTGTTTTATGTCCAAAACAGATACAATCAAACGGATTTTCTGGCGGAACAGCCGAACCATGCTTCTATTTAAAAAACTCCTACAGAAGACCAATTCAATTGATAAGGATGATAATTAAATGATTGTCACGCTCAGTAAACAAGTGGATGGCATCATCTATTTCTGGCTCATGTACCGGGATGGTCGAACAATCCAGATGTATCACGGTGTCACCGAACAATGGAAACTCGATCAGGATGTCAGTGATTCAATTGAAGAACGCTATACATTTCGGCGTCAAGCTAAACGACGACTGAAGGAATTGATTGCTGAGAAACAGGCTGAAGGATACAGGCAGGATGATATTTACGGGATGCAACCCGGACGGAAAGAGCGTGAGAAATTTCGCCGCCGGACGTCGTGGCTCGCTTATCTTCTTCTGGGTCTCGGTCTGTTCCAGTTCGTGACACCGTTCACTATATTACCGTTTGTTGTATTAGGTATCGGTATCACTCTGATGTTCTTAGCGTTTCTTAGTAAAGATCAGTTTCCGATGTGGCTACGTGTCATCTGTTTCGTCGATTATTTCTTAATGCATATCAGTTTTCGGCAAGAGCAGTATATTCCGCATCTATTTCCAATTCTGTCGATTGGAACAGGATTGATGGTTTTATTATATCTTCGAAGCAAGCACAAACTTAAACTCGAGAACAACTTTAATGTTTAATGATGGAGATAGCTACATAATAAACGAAACAAAGAAATAAGAGACACATTTAAAGGACTATCCTGATTAGAATTTCAATGCACAAAAGAATGTGAGAAAGAAGATAATCTTATGAAAATAATCTATTCTCGTGAAGACTTACTCGCACTCGAAGATCCCTTTGAATATGAGGTGGGATTGCCAATCCGCATCAGAGAACTTCCGGCTTCCGTCATCGAAGAGGAGCTACCGGATAGCCGCGAACAACTGAACCATCTTCTGAAAGAGGGCTATACCTTAGTCATTCAAAAATCGCGAATTCCGAACCCTTACGTATTCGCGGGGTTACACGTGATAGCAGAGAACACGGTCATGAAATTATGTGTCTACGAGGCGAATCATTGTGAGGATGCGTTATGGGATGTCCTGTCCGAGAATGAATACAATCGGCACTGGGCATATTTTTTACTGAAGAAAATCGAAGGTGTCAGATTCGAATTGCCTTATACGAATGAAGCTCAAAGTTCGCTAAAACTGTCTAATCTCAAAACAAATGAACTCGTACATCTACGATTTGAAACCAATCAAAGCGTAACGTGTCAATGGGAATGAAAAAGGAGATACTTCATGAAAACGTATTTTGAAGAGCATAGCGATGCGACACGCATCTTTCCATGGCTTGCGGATGCGAGTTCATCAATTCGCTGTCTATGTGTGGTCGGTGAGATGCTTTTGTTTCCAGAAGACATCGTCCAATTCAAACAAATCAGTAGTGAGATGTTCCGTGATGAGCTAAAGCAAAAGCATGCGTTGAGTACCTATCGCTTTTATGTAGTAGTGTGTCGGAAATAAGTTCCATTCCAAAAGAATCTTTGATTACTACAAGCTGTGGTGTTTGCTCGAACGAGAAGAGACGCTCGATGGCTTCACCTCCCGAATGGAAGTACCGGTTCAAGTGGGGAAAGAACCGTACTACGTTGGGATTGCTGAATTTGGTATCGAACAGCTCACAACAGCTATCGAGATGATTAGTGATTCTCCAGCTATGTATATCATTATTTGTGCGAATCATGATCGACCGTCGCACTGTCAGGAGTTACTTGATCAGGTGCTCGACATCGGCTTAACAGAAAGTGGAGGTTTGCCAGTCGTCGAGATGGTCACGACACTGACCGCACAAGGTTACGCCGTCTGCACGTGGGGAAGTTCGAGTGAAGAACAGGAACTTCAATGTTTGTATACGGCAGCCTTCTTATAACAATGTAGAAAGAAGGAATTCGATGAGTCTGCGTGGCGTATCGTTTGAAATTCCGAATGAACCGGGACGTGTCTTGCTCGACATATTAAGTGTGATCGAGATGAAGGCGTATGACTGGTTTCTTCGTAACTTTGATTTTCCGATCCATACCATGGATGGGGACTTGTATGACAGTTTAGAAGAGTTTTCAATCGATCAGAAAACGACAGGACATGAACTAGCGAAATGGCTAAGAGGACCTAGC
Organism: Exiguobacterium sp. ZWU0009; assembly: GCF_000798935.2. NCBI lineage: Bacteria > Bacillati > Bacillota > Bacilli > Caryophanales > Exiguobacterium > Exiguobacterium sp. ZWU0009. The sequence continues at coordinate 1,420,442 of NZ_CP018057.1, forward strand.
AATTACCTGATCTTTGCTGAATTGTTTGCATTTCAACGTGGTCAGACTGAAGAAGTAGGAACAAGTTATGAGTGGTTTCAGGAAAGCAATTGTCAAATCGCGATTTTGGTATATGACTGCATGTACGTCGATATCTATTGCAAGGAGCAGCACGTATCTGAAGCATTTTATGAGAATGCGATGAAACGTGGATATACCGGAATCAAGTGGGTGACTGATGATAATGATCCTCGGACTCGTTTGTCGGTATGGGCAGAATAAGACACTGTTTAGACGAACAGATGTAAAAGCTAAACGTTCAAGATAAGAGACATGAACTACGAACTGTTGATAAAAGGAGAGAAAAATCATGAATCAAGAGATGGAAGAGTTTGTTCAAGCGGTCCATCGGACGGTCGTTCAGGACGGTATGGCAGATTATAAGGACATCTATGAAGAAGAAGTCGATCCAAACGTCAATGACTATACGGCCTGCATCGCGTTTTACCAACAGTCGAGCGAAGCGGATCAAAAACGAATGAGACAGATGATTGAACAGACGATTATCGATACGGTTTCCCATGTATTTAGTATCATCGATGGGAGTGCAGGACTAAATGGATCTGCGCTTGAAGCGAAACTGGCACTTGTCCGAGTTGACGAAGCAGGAGATCCGATCGATACCGTAGAGACAGATGGTGCATTGCAAGATACGTTTTTAGGCTACATAGAAGATCGTGACTTGAACGCATTGTGATGGAGGAGCGAAACCACATATGATCCAACTGACAAAACAAAACGGCTCGGATACGCTCTACCAAACAATCTATACAGAGGGACGCCTCATCGTTCAATATCAAGGAATCGTTGGAGCGTGGGTGAAAGCAGAAAACGTAAAGCAAATGCGCATCTCGCGCTTCAAACGATTAGGTGTACAGATTTTGCAGCTGGTCGAGTCGTTAGAACGTCAAGGCTATCGCGAGCTGAACGAGACCGATTATACGGAACTGGTTGTCCAGTTTCCTTATGATGATGGTCAGGCAGAAACAGCGCTCGAGCGCCGTCATATGATGGAAGAAGTAATCAATGATGGTTTGCTTCATACGGGGAACGGCTACTGCGAAGGCGGAGATATCGGCAGCGGCACAACGAATATCTTTTACCATGTCCTTGATGTCGACGCAGCCATTGCACTAATTCTTGAAGAAATGAAAGCACGCGATGTACAAGACGAACCAAAAATTGCAGTACAAGAAGGAGCAACGTACACCGTTCTATATCCTCAAGGAGCGACGTTCGATTTGATTGGTGAAGGTAAACCATGGAGCTGGATTCCGATGACGCAAGCGGAGGATGAGAAGGTATGGCACGTCATTGATCAACAATTTCAATTCGCACCCAGTACGACAGTTTTCCCCTCATACCATGCCCCGAGTCCGTTCATTACATACGAAGTGGATTATAAGAAACGCGAAGAAATCGAGCAAACGTTAAAGCGTATTCTGACCGAGCTGACTGTTGAAGGGGAATGCGTCATGGCACTTGATTGGAATCATCAAGGATACTGGATTGACCCAAGACGTCCGTTTCTTCGAAATGAAGAAGGATACTGGATGATTCCAGCAGTTCCAGATGGCGATTATTCCTTTTTCATCGCTCGTGATTTTCGCTGGGGATACCTCGGTCATCCGTGGGAGGGTAGCATCACGTTGTTTGGAGAAGATCTGATCTCTGCGTTTCAAAGAACGGAGATTTTTTCGAATGAAATCCGAAGAGGATAAAAGGAGGACAGGAAGTGAGAACACCATACGACGAGTATCACGGAACCGCATTATGGCAAGTCATCTCGGAGACAATCAATGAATTAGTCGACAATGATGATCTCGAAGAACGGACAACGCATGAACATATCGTTGGTTATCTCTGTAGCAAACTAGAAGGTCAGATGAAAGATGAAAAATAAGAATGGAATGCTACTTGAACGAAACGACTGGATCGATCTGTTCCGGGAACTGCTACCACACGACGATTGGAAAGAACTCGTCCGTCTTCAAGTGAGTCAGCATTCGTATCCATTTGAAGTAAAGTTTCTGGAACGACCACTCAAGCAGCATCCACACATCGACGATTTTTCGGATTGGACGGTCCGATCTCACATGATTATGACCGGCGACTCACAGCTTGAAAGATTTCTCGAACATCTTGTCATCGAACAGCAAGAAATGGCGACTGAAGCAGAAGTGACGCTCATCATCCAAAAACAAGGACAAGGAATCGTCCGAGTCACGAACGATTGTGTCTCGATGTATGGAGTCGCGTATGAGGAGCTTGATGACGTTGGAACAGAGTATGAGAACTTTTTTGATGCGGTCTTATCGCATGCCACGTTTCCGGTCGAGGTCGTTTTTTGTGGTCGGGATGTTTTAGAAAATGATGATTCGATTCACGTGATGACGTTGCACGACTCTAATTGGCAAGCAGTCTTTGAAGAGCAATTATTGCATTTACTGAATCGAGGAGAAATAACGACAGGATTATTTTCGAAAGATGCACGTTCCGCGCAGCAAACGCTTGAGGACTTCATGTCTGAGTTCTCGTTATTGATGCCCTATAACTTCATCGTGACCCGCGATGCAACAAATCGATTTGGCATGCTCGATCACTTTTGTACGAATGGAAAGATCGCGCATTTTGGAAAAATAGCCGATGGAGAGAAGTCTTTTAAGTAACGATCGAACCATCAAATATAAGGAGGAAGCACAATGAGCTTAGCGTCATATATCTGTATGGAGAGACAAATTCCTGATCAGTACCTCGATTTGGACGATGAAGATGAAGCACTTTCCTTCTATATAGGACCGTGTTTTGCGGATGAAGACTGTCTGTATGAAGTAAAAACGAGGCATTTCCATAAATGGTATGTGTATGAAATTTCAAGTCATTGGGGAATCGAGATCGTTGAACCTTTTGATTCCTTAGTTTCAACGGAGTCAAAGGAAAAGCTACGTCATCTGTTTACGCTCATGAACGAGTTCTTAGACGAGGGTGAATCGTTCGAATTGTATACCTGTTGGATTGGGGAAGAGTACTATCCAAAAGTAAAGAGTATGGCACTATCTTTGGAACTTGATCAGTTAGAAGACATTGAGATTCCTGAAAGAACGCATATTTTGATCACGAAACAGAGTAAAAACTAAAAAAGCCGCTGATCCACAGCGGCTTCAGTTTATTTGGTTCACTCTTGTGCATAGACGATGTCTGCGATGGCATGGACCTGAGCAAGCGTCATTTCGGAATAGAATTCGATCGACAAAGGATGATCCGTCGGCTCGAGTTCAAAGAAAGGAAGTTGACCGGTTCCTTCATCATGGACCATCACTTTTAAGTTGACGGTATCCGGGTAAGCGGGTAGATCGCTTGAAAACCAGCCGAACATCGGCTCCTCGATCCGAGAACGTTTTTTCTCGATGAAGCGAGCGAAGTTGTCAGGACTCAAACTCACCCATGTAATCCACCAGAAGGGTTCGTCTTGTCCAGCGATCGGAAGTTCAAGAATGCCCTTCACGAAATAATGTGGACCGTCCAGTTCTAAGACACACCACGTATCATGCATCTCGCTTTTCGTTTCTTGCTCTTTCTCAGACATTTGTTCGTAGTAGACCGGTCCGAGTGTTTCATATTCAGTCGGGAGTTCGTCGTGGCGTTCGCCACAGATGGCGCAAGGCATTGGTTTTTTCATTGGAATCACCTCTAAGTTGAGTTATGTATGTCTCGTTGTCGAACGTTAGGAGAAAGCATACTTGTAGTGTAACACCCATTGGTAGAGAATCCTGAAGAAGACCGTGACAATCCAGCGAAAGTGAGGGGATTAGGTGCACATTTACATCGAAGAACAACAAAATCATGCGAAGACGATTAAAGAATATCATCTGACAGTGAAAGGACAAGACCAAATCACATCCATTTTTTCTTTCGAGTATTATGACGATGATTCAAAAGAAGATGAAGTCATCTCTTACGAAATAGTGTTAACCCAGTTATTCTCGCGGTTAAATCGTTTTCCAATCTATCTCACTTTTGGATTCCATAAACTGACGGATTTAGAAAAAGAAGATTTGCTGTCTACGGTTAAGCACAAACAATTACCGTATACAGAGATCCTAATCACTAAGCGTGAAAGATATATGACCGTCGAAGTGAATCAACCGACTGACTTATTGCAAATACTAGCGAAGACCATTTCATTGGCTAGGAACAACGGTTACTATTTGATTGCTTTCACCGATGTATTGAAGTTTGAAACGAGGAGAGTAAGACGGTGGCTGATCAAAAAAGAGAGAGTAGTGCCAGTAATCGATATGACAAAACCGACGACATTTTTCAAAACCGGCTTTGATTTCGAGAATGTGCTGATCTTTTCAAATGAAACAGATTTCGATGCATTAGAAAAAATAGAAGCACTGTTTCCAGAAGATGAAATCGAGCGGTAATTGAGAGGTTATGAGGGGAGAGGGAACGTGTTGGATGTCTATTTTGAGAGGCATATGGATCACGCACAAGTGTTTAAGGACAGATACTTGTACATTGATCGACCAGAACGTATCGACTTCATCTATTCGATGGGTTGTCTACCAGATATGGAAACTAAAAGCGACTATCAAGGCGATTCAAATCGAGTCTTGAAACAATTTTTGACGCGTCTCAATCGGTTCCCGATTTTCATCACGTTCGGTGGAGGATTTACGGACGAGGAGGTCGAGCCGTACTTTCAAAAGCACAATCTATCGTATACAAAGGTTCGACCAAACAAGAACCTATACTATCACGTTCAAGTGAATGACGCGACCGAACTGGAGTTGTTGCTAGATGAGACCTATTGGTATGGGGCTGTGAACGAAGACTTTTTTATATCGTTTACGAATCTCCTGACGTTTGAGCGGAGAATGGTCAAAGGATGGTTTTTCAAAAAAGAACGTACCGTGCCCGTCATTCATGTGACGAAAGAGATGTCGTTCATCACGATGGAACATGATTTCATGGGCTATTATCTGTTTTCGAATGAACCCTGTTTTAATACCGAGGACAAGGTGAAAGCCATCTTTCCTGACGACGGTACCATTGAATTCTATTGATGAAACAAGCAGTTGGATGATGTAGATGGATCAAGCAGAATACGTGGAGGGATTTCCATGTTATACATCGATCTCGAAGAACATACGAATCATGCAAAAGTGATCAAAGACCGTTATCTCGATATTGATCATCCAGGTGCTATTAAGTCGATTTATTCGATGGGATGTATTCCGAATGATGAGAAACGCGACTATCAACGTGACTCGAACGATGTACTGAAGTATTTTTTGACGCGTCTGAATCGATTTCCGCTATTCGTCACGTTCGGCGGTGGTTTTACCAATGAAGAAGTGGAACCGTTTTTTCAGAAGGAAAATCTGTTCTACACAAAGATTCAACCAGATAAGAGCAGTCCTTTTTATAGCGTTCAAGTGAACGATGCGAGCGAACTTGAGCGTCTGCTGGACGAAACGTATTGGTATGCGGCAGTAAACGATTTTTATTTCCTATCCTTTACGAATCTCCTGACGTTTGAACGAAAAATGGTCAAAGGGTGGTTCTTTAAAAGAGAACTGATTGTTCCCGTCATTCGTGCGACGAAAGAGATGTCATTCATCACGATGGAGCATGATTTCATGGGCTATTATCTGTTTTCAAATGAAGCCTGTTTTGATAGTAAAGAGAAGGTAAAATCGTTTCTTCCTAAAGGAGATGGCATTGACTACTATGATTGATAATCACACGGATGATGTAAAGGAGGACGATCATGTTTGGGATCAGTATGAGTCTAAAAGAATTGCCAGAAAACGAAAAAGAGATTCTCCAATTTCCGAGTCATGTCCAACGCTTTTTGAAAGAAGACTTCGCAAGTGAGTCCAATCGTTGCGATCTCTTAATTAATCTCGATCCTTACACCGATAAGTTGTTTTTAGCGAGAGAAGTGAACGAGTTAATTGGAATTTGCGAGCTGCTTATTCAACGCTATTGCACACCGAAGGAAGCATGGATGATGAATCAGGCGAATCATTATGCGAATGAGCCGTGGATGATGCATCAGTCAGACAATCGAATGATGGAACTACATCAATTTTTAGAAGTGTTGAAGCGGATGTGCATCGCGTCCGTCTATCAAAATACGTTGATTTGCTTTTGGGGAGACTGATTGATTGAATGTTGAAGAATATATAAAAATTGGAGTTTTGAAAAGTGAGAAAAAAGCTGAAGATAACGGGAATCATAGCAGGTGTAAGTCTTTCGATATATGTCGTGTGGACAATCTATCGACTATTTTTCTTGGTTGATATCAATGTTGTACCAAAAGAAGAGTATATCTCCAAAAGTATCTCGCCCGATCAGGCGTACACGGTTCGCTTTTACCGCGCGAATGGTGGCGCGACGGTGGATTATGCGATGCTTGGCATTATGGAGAACAAGGACGGAGAAAAGCGCAGAATGTACTGGGAGTATCCTTGTCGCGAAATAAAAGAAGTGAAGTGGACGAAGGATACGGTGACGATCAATGGCACTAAGATCAAGATATGGAGTCAAGTGTATGACTTCAGAGAGGGCATATACGAAGCAAATTAAGAGGAACATGAGGATGTTGGTATGCATTCAGCAAATCTTGGCGTGCGATCATGACGTAGTTGTCAGAAACCAAGCATGCAAGGATGATGATTACCGACTGCTTGGTTTCTTCAACAAATAACGAGGCGGTGGACCGAAAGATTGCTCCGCTTCGAAATACGCCAATTCGCCTGGAATACAGGAAATGATTGAGGCGAATCCAAAGCCGATGGCGTGTTCGAGTGCCTCACGGAGAGGTAACGTTTTCCCACTGATCAGCTCGTTTTCTGATAGACAATAGCACGTATCCGGTGCACCATGCTGCTTCAATAAATCATACGTATCCTCAGGCCATGAATTAGGTGGTTTGATTTCAATCAAATAATCATTCTTCAGCATGCTTAAATACCGGTGGTCTAACCGCTGAAGCGCCATATCTCGTTTTTTGGGCGTGAACAGTTCATGCAGAACGCGCTCTTGAACGCGCTTGACGAAAAACGATTGGACGAGCACTCTTTCTTGTTCTTTATCCATGTTTTCATTTCCTTTCTATTCAATCTAGCGAATGAAATTCATCACATACACTCATTGAATTCATTTTACATAACAAGGAGCCGAATCATGCACTACCTATCTGCGGGATATTATCTCATCCTACCAACCCTTCGAAAAGAGTACATGGACAAGGCGATTGTTCCTGAATCCGTTCTGTCCGTAAGTGAATGCATCTGTACACACTATCCTGACATCAGTATCTTATGGGGAAACTCGGAATTAAAGAAAGACCGTTATATGGATCAACTCGGTCTCTCACTTACCATCTTTCAGTTACTCGAACAATGGATAGAAGAACATCGGAAGACAGGAGATATGTTGTTTCCTCAAGTGTTCTCTAACTTAAATGCTGCGCAAACGTTCGTAGATCGTTTTTTGAATCATCTTCCTGACATACGCATCATCAGCCTCGGTTTACCTGAACAGTATAAAGTGGATTTTCTGGAAGATATAGCGGCTTTTAGTAGTAAAAATCCTGAGCCTTATGGAGTAGAAAAATGGTATCACAACATCTCAGTCCTGACACGGACGGTGCCAAAAAAATCGGGTACGAAGTGTTAGGATTTGATTCGGGATCATTTCATTCGTATTTGTGTAACGGACTGGAACGCGATTTCAGTCACCATTTTAACTTCTCATTAAATAGCCATGGTTTGATTCGGACGATAGAAGAAGCGGATCGTTACTCAGATTATTGTAATGAATTAGGCGAGGCGACAGAAGCAGTCTTATGGTTTCCGTGGGTGATTTTTGAATATGAACGCAGTAATTAGAAGTAAAGATGCTGCTAATCAAGTAACAATCTTTAGCGTAATGGATCAGGAGGATAAAAAACAATGGAATCGACCGAACAATTAGAACAGCATGTAAATCAATTAAGAAATACACTTTATGAATTCGAAAAGAAGATGGAACGTAAATTTTCGATTGAGGAATGGCGGTACCTTCTGGAGAACGGATTAAATAGTCTTTTGAGCACACGTGAAGACGCACAGCAAATGATTTCAAAGCTCTCCATTCGAACGAAAAAAAGGGCTACTCGTTGGAGACTATCATCTGGAGTTGTCTATGCCATTCCGTTACCTCGACTTGGAGGATACGGATATGCAGAGATGAAAATTTCGCAAGATGAGAATCATGAGACTGGAAAGATAGAGCCTATGGGTTATATCCAATACTATAATCTTAGAACAGAAAGAATTCTTTCACTCCAGGAGTTAGACCAAAAGAATCCTGAGGCTTGTATCATCATAGATACGGGGTATTACGGGATTACAGAAGGAGAATGGATCGTACTTGGAAAACGGCATCGAGAAAAAGAAACGTTTGAGACACCATTACTATTTGGTAGTGTACCTAGTTTAAATTCTGATGAGGAAAACTACTATGTTACTCGAGGTATCAATGGAGAAAGAATGTTTGTGGAAGAAGAAAAGGCACGAGCGGTGATAAATCCTTCTGCAACCTGCGGTGATTTATCTGCTGTATATAAATATGAAGAACGATTAAAAATAATGAATGATTTTAAGAATTCATAATAAGTTAACGGGGATACAAAACATTGAAAAATAAAGAGCAATTAGAACTGTATGTAAATCAATTGAGAAGTACAATTCAAGAATTCGAAAAGAGAGTGGATCACGAATTTTTGATTGAGGAATGGCGATACTTGCTGGAGCATGCATTGGATAGCCTTTTGAGTACACGAGAAGATGAACAAGAAGTGATTTCAAGCGTCTCGATTCGTATGAAAAAGAAACCTTCGCGATGGAATTTATCATCAGGAGTTGTCTATGCGATTCCTTTACCTCGACTTGGAGGGTATGGATATGCAGAAATGAGAATCTCTAAAGATGAGAACCATGAGACTGGAAAACTAGAGTCTATGGATTACATCCAATACTATAATCTTAGAACAGAAAGAATTCTTTCACTCCATGAGTTAGATAAAAAAAATCCTGAACCTTGTATAGTCATTAGAACGGGTTACTATGGTATAAAAAATGGGGAATGGATTGTACTTGGAAGACACCATCGAGAAGAAGGAACATTTTCAACTCCGTTGTTATTTGACACTTTAGAATCGAATGATGAAGAGTATTTCATCACAAAAGGCTTATGGGGAGAGAAAATTTTTGTGGATGAAAAAGAGGCTAAAGCAGTCGTAAATCCATATGGTTCAAGTGGGGATATAGCTGCTGTTTACAAATACGAAGAACGATTAAAAGAAATCAATGACAATTTGAAATGACTATTTATGTTGGAATCACAGATTGATTTAGAAGTATTAAAATGATACCCAAACGGAGGTTGATTTAATGAATTATCTTGATCATTTAGAAAAGCATTGTGGAGAATTCACGGAAGCATTCCCAATTGAGGAACTTGAACAAAAGAACGTCCAAATCTTGAAATTCAAAGATGCACCGTTCAAGGAGACCTATACGATTGCATCCCTTGGATTACTTTTTCATCCACTTCGAATGGAAGACGGTTCACTGATGCATCAAGAAATAATGATGTTAGCGGAACAACCAGACGTTCAGGATGAGATCATTTTTCTACTCTGGCAATTGGCTGAATACGCTATGAGAACAGGACACGCATTTGATGCAGCAGAATACTATCCACTCCCTGAAGGAATATTTGAAAAGTATCAGTTCTCCTCTGTTTATGTCACAAGTCCTGTGTACTTTGATGAATCCTTCTGCCTATTTGAAACAGATTCTAATGTTGGGAACGAGCCTGACACCGTATTGCCAGTCTGGTTCGTACCGATTTTTGAATCCGAGGAGAAATATATTGAAAAGTATGGAGCAGATCGATTCGAAGATCTTTTGTTTGAGACAGAGGAGTTAGTAGATTTTAACCGTAAACCACTCGTATAAATGGTTACTGATAGTTATTTGAAAGACAAAACATCAATCATACATGATCTGATTGAAGATCTTAGAGGTTTAGAGAATAAAGGAGAATCAAATGAAGACGCCTCGTATACATGACATCATATCGAAATTAGAATCGGTTTTAGAAAATCAACTACCAAGGGAAGAAGCTTCAGAATGGGCTTACAAATGGATGATGATATCAGAAAATGAAGAGGGTTTGGAGACTACAGATTACGATATTTTAGTTTTCCAAGGCTTAACTAAGGTGTATGGCATGGACATGCTCAATAGTCCTACCGAATATCTTCATTGTGAGGAAGATATACGCGACTGGGTAAAGGAACTCCAAAATATCGAAAACCGTTATCATCAGAAGTGTAGAAAAAACTTCAACTAAAATTTTGATTATATCGCGCAATTACAGTAAACGATCTAGTTTCTTTGCAAAAGAAAGCTAATTTATCGGTTGTCACGTAAGGGGGAAGAAACTGAAGATTTTTGTGTTGACTCTTCTGATTTTTCATTAATGAATTATGTGCTTGAAATCGTCAAAACGTATGGCAGGGATGTATTCTCGCCTCTATCGCCCATGCTATCTTTGTCGCGAATAACCCTGATTTTGCTTATGAGCATTCGTGTGATGGTGATCATTACAGTAAGAATGATGGTCAAGGCTGTAGAGGAACAGTAACATTTGGACGAACAATTTTTTTAGCGGGCTTTCGAAACGAAGAATTTTTTAAAGAGACTACAGAAGCGAACAATTTACTAATCGTAGCTCCAGAAAAGCAGAAAGACTTGCTGCAGATGATACTTTTCAATATCTATTAGATGATGTTGAAGGAGTCATTCTCCCAGTCGTTACTACTGTCTTATGGGAATATATTTATGTACTAAGCCATGAAAAAAATACTTTTATTTCTTCTATATCAAATGTGGATGAAATTGTTCTAGGTTGCTATCTATACAAACTTAAGATTAGTAATAAAAATGAGTTGTACGAGTATATAAGCTTGATTTATCTAGACTCATTTAATGGATACAGTATGGTTATTTCAACAAATAAAGATATATGAATTTCTTAGTTCTACTACAGAAACATACTTTCTAACATTAGGTCACGATGGAGATGGTTTTGACTTTATAGCAAATTATAAAAATCACCCATACAAGTATGTAAAAATAGTTGATGAGTAATTAAAGAGAGCTCTCGATGATCGAGAGCTCTCTTTATCTTGATGTTTTAAAATTAAAATTCATACTAAGAAAACAGATATGTTGTAATTGTGAGAGCTCTGATCCAACAACGATTAAGATTCAAGCATCACGCGATCCAATTGATGCAAATACAGTTTGGTAGTAAGAAAAATAACAAATGAAAAGCCGAACAGCAAATAAAGTGGTGATTGATATGTTAAGACACTCAATGTTGCTAGTAGAAGAAATGAAAACAATAAAATGTATCCATAGCGTACTAGACTAAAAAGGGCTAGCTTAAGGGCATCCTTTTTTTTTAGCTCATAATGCGAGAGAATCGGAAATAAGAAAACGGAAATAGCCAAGAAGAACAGACTGACGATTGAAAGACTCGTAAATAAGAAGGTCTGTCCTGTCTCTAAGTGACGAATGATTAAAAAATCAAAAAGTAAAAACAGTAAGATGAAGGTCCACAAAATGCCGAATTTAAAATGGGATTGCATCGCTTCTTTAAAAAAACGAATGTAGGCTCGAAAAACACTGTAATCTTGATGAACTGACCACTGTCTTGTGACGGCAGTTAGTGCATAAAGAGCTGGGAAAATCGTGATGACTGGTAAAAGGGTGATAAAAAAAATGAAGTTCAACTGTACGAGTCCAGTAGTGAATTCAAGTAGCTGGAATAGTTTGTTTTGTTCATGTCTTAAGTTCATAAGTACCTCCCCCGAAGTTCTGCTCAAAAATTAACTAGATTTAGATTCGAGACGATTAAATGGTGCTGTTGAGTTACGAATAATTAATTCCGGTTCATAAATGTGAGATGGAGGGGCTTCTTTTTTTTCCACCGCTGCAATAATCCGTTCTGCTGCAGCGCGTCCAAGTTCTTGTTTCGGGTGAATGATCGAAGTCAATTTCACTTCCGTTGCCACTGCAAGTACGGAATCATCATAACCCACGAGAGAGACATCTCGAGGAACAGATAGATGTAGCTTCCGTAACTGATCCAAGACACTTAATGCCAATTGATCATTGTAACAAACCACAGCACTTGGTCGATGCTTTCCATTTTCAAAGAGACGTCCAATCGAATCATAAAAACTTGGAATTAACTCTTCCGTTGTATAGGTAATGATTAATTCTGGCTCTAAAGGAATGTTGTATTCACGAAACGCACGAAGGAATCCACGCATTCGATAAACACCCTGTAAATCATCCGTCTTAAACAAGCCTATGATCCGTTCATGACCAAGGTTGATTAGATGTTCCGCTGCTAAAAATCCACCTCTTTCGTCATCCATCATAAGATGAGGAGGCATTAGTTGAGAGTAATATTGGTTGATCATCAAATAGGGAATGTTTTGCTGCTCAAGTTCTAGATAGTATTTGATGTTCGGATTATAGTTACTACTTTTCGTAGGTTCAACAATTAATCCATCAATTTGACGATCTAACATCATTTCGAGGCATTGACGTTCTTTGTCTACATCATTGTTTGTGCACGAAAGTGTCAGCGTATACCCTTTTGAAGCTAAATGCGATTCAATTCCTCGAATGATAGATGGAAAGATGTAATCAGACATATACGTTGTAATGACACCGATATTTTTTCCATTATTAGCACGTTCAGTTATCTCAGCTTCTAGTGTAGGAAGTACTTGGGAGCAGTAAGTTCCTGATCCTTGTTCGCGGTACAGGTATCCTTCATTTACAAGTTCTCCAACTGCTTGACGAATCGTGTGGCGACTAACTTTAAAGGATTGTACAAGCTCACTTTCAGGAGGAATTTTTTCGCCCGGACGTACTGTGCCATCTTTAATCCAATCGAGAATATGATCTTTAACGATACTATATTTTGTCCGTTGTGCCATGAGGCGTCCCTGCTTTCTTTCTTGTAACAGCAAACTTATCCGTACAAGATGTGATAGTACTTACATATTAGCAAATATTTGTCCGGTTTGCTATGGATTTAAGAGAAAATCAATAGATATACTAATTAAATGTACGTACAAAAAAGAAATAAATGACAAAAAATCGAATTGACATGTCCGAATGTGTGTAATAGACTCAAATTGTGCAGAAAACGCTTTCATTGTTCATTTAAATCGTTTTAATTGTCTTTCTTATAGCGTTGTGTGGGCATCGCTATAAAAAACATTGTTTTTACTTAAATAAATATGTACGTACATCTTAATTCCGCTTTGACACTGAAAACTAAATCAATGGAGGAATTCACAATGAACATTAAATCAAAGAAAATGTTTGCGCTAACCATGACTGCCTTGATGACTACATCGATAGCATTAGCTGGTTGTTCGGGAGATGGCAAAAGTGCTGACGGGAAAGTCGAACTCACATTCATGTTTCGCGGGAATCCTGAAGAATTAAAAGCGTACAAAGCAACAGTAAAACGATTTGAAGAAGCCAATAAAGACGTTAAAGTGACAATGGTACAAACAGCTCCAGATCAATATGATACGAAATTAAAATCTGCAATTGCAGGACGGAAAGTGCCAGATGTCTTCTTTTACAATCCGGCTCAAGTCAAAGCTTACGTGAACTCAGGTGTACTACTAGATATTACAAAGAACGTCGAAGGATCGAAAGACATCCAGTTAGAAGACATCTGGAAAAAAGGGGTCGATAAGTACCGCTATGATGGAAAGGTACTTGGCAAAGGGGCTATATATGGTCTACCCAAAGATTTAGGACCATTTGCGCTTGGCTATAATAAAACGATGTTCGAGAAAGCGGAGGTACCGCTTCCGGATAAGGACAAACCGTACACATGGGACGAATTCATTCAAGTAGCTAAAAAGTTAACGAAAGATACGAATGGCGATGGAAAAATGGATCAGTACGGTACAGGATTTAATGTGAACTGGGCATTGCAACCGTTCGTTTGGAGCAACGGAGCAGATTGGATCAACGAAGAGGGAACGAAAGTAACGATTGACGATCCAAAATTCATCGAAGCTCTCCAATTTTTCGTAGACCAGCAACTAAAGCATAAAATCACTCCATCAATCGGAGAATCACAAACACTCGATACCTATCAACGCTGGATGAAAGGACAACTTGCGTTTTTCCCTGTTGGTCCTTGGGATATGGCAGCTTTTAAAGATCAATTGAAGTTTGAGTATGACCTTCTTCCGTGGCCAGCGGGATCAACAGGTAAACCAGCAGGGTGGGTCGGCTCACTCGGGATTGGTGTAGGATCAACGACGCAACATCAAAAAGAAGCAACAGAACTAGCCATGTACTTATCTGCTAACCAAGAAGGACAACAAGCTTTAGTGGATGCGCAAGTTCAGTTACCAAACAGCATGGAAATCGCAAAAACTTGGGTGGAGGACACATCAATCAAGCCTGCCAACAAACAGGAATTCCTTGATTTGATTAATGATTATGGACGTGGTCTCCCGGCAGAAAAAACGTATACTGCTGAATGGTATGACGAGTTCTTCAAAAACATCCAGCCTGTACTCGATGGAAAAACATCAGTTGAAGACTATGTAAAAAAAGAGCAACCGAAAATGCAAAAGTTGCTAGATGATGCCATCGCACAAGAGAAACAGGCGAACTAACTAGAGATGATGATTTAGGTGGCGTAAGTCGCCACCTAAATCTCTAGCGTAGAAAGGATGGAAGACAATGAAGACAAAACCGATTCCCAAGTTATATCGTACGGAGCAACGGTATGCCTATCTATTCGTTGCGGCTCCGGTGATTGGGTTCTTTCTATTTGCGTTAATTCCGTTAATGTATTCCTTCTATGGTGCATTCACGAACTGGAACGGACTCGGACAAATGAAGTTCATCGGACTAGAAAATTTTATTAATGTGTTTCAAGATGAGTATTTTTATAAAGCCATGTACAACACGCTGTTCATGATGATCGGGATTCCAATTGGCATCGTATTAGCACTTCTCCTTGCCCTCGCGTTGAATCGAGGGATTTTTGGTACTAATACGTTCCGCGTCATCTATTACATTCCCGTTATCTCTTCCATCGCGGCTGTCTCGATTTTGTGGCAGTGGGCATATAACGGTGATTATGGTTTGGTGAATCAGTTCTTGGACTTGATTGGTATTGATGGTCCGAACTGGCTTCAAAATGCCAATACCGTTAAGCCGGCATTGATCGTTATGGCGATTTGGAAAGGTCTTGGCTATACGATGCTCTTGTATTTGGCAGCCTTGCAGAGTGTACCGCGTTCGTATTATGAAGCAGCAAAATTAGATGGTGCGAATGCCTGGCACTGCTTTTGGTATATTACGCTCCCAATGGTTAAACCGGTCACCTTCTTCATCATCGTGACAAATATTATTGGTGGGGCGCAAATCTTTACGGAAATCAACGTCATGACGCCGACAGGGGGACCGGAGTATTCCTCTGCTTCTGCCGTCTTCTACATTTGGCAAAAGTCCTTCGGAAACTTCCAGTTGGGCTATGCTTCAGCGATGGCACTCGTTCTCGGTCTTTTCATTTTCATCGTTACCTTGTTCCAATTCCGTATGAACGAAAAATCATCATTTGACTTGGATTGAGACATTCATACCTTAGAAAGGAGAATGACCATGCAGTTAGCCCTTACCCGTAAAAAAGAAAAAGTAGAGACGATGTCCGTAAAGAAAAAAGATCGAATTACTGATATATTCGTCTTCATCTTTCTGACGATGGGTGCAATCGTCATGATCGCACCATTATTGTGGATGGTATCGACCTCTCTGAAGTCAAAAGATGAAGTGTTTTCCCTTCCACCGGTTTGGATTCCCACAGACATATCGTTCAATAAGTATATGGAGATTTGGAATATGGGTCCGCTGTTGTCTGGTATATCGAACAGTCTGATCGTCGCGTTATCTGTCACGATCGTTGGAACGTTCACCTCGAGTCTTGCGGCATTCGCGTTCGCTAAGTTGAATTTCAGAGGAAAAAATAAAATCTTTCTTCTTTTGTTCGCATCTGTCATGATTCCGTATCCTGTCCTGATGATTCCGCAGTTTATGATGTTCTCGGAAATCGGGTGGGTCGATACCCTTCTTCCGTTGATCGTACCTGGTTTGTTCGGGAATATCTTCATGATTTTCTTCTTACGCCAATTCTTGAACAGTATTCCGAATTCTATCATCGAAGCGGCTAAAATTGACGGTTGTTCCTATTTTCAAATCTTTTATAAAATCGTCTTTCCATTGATCAAGCCCGCTGTAGCTGCACAATTGATTTTATGGTTCATGGCGATTTGGAACGATTATCTCGGTCCGATTCTTTATCTCAATTCTCCCGAAAAACAAACCCTGCAATTGGTCATCGCCAACTTTAATGCATCCTATGCTATTCAAAGTGATTATCCGTTAATCATGGCCGCGTCTGTTGTCGCCTTATTACCAATGCTGATCGTCTTCATGATCTTTCAAAAACAAATCATCGAATCGATTGCCATTTCTGGCGTTAAAGGTTGAGCTGTAACGAAAAGATGAAACACCCGTCTTAAGTAAAGGCGGGTGTTTGTGATTAAAGGAGGAAAAAAAACAATATGAAAAAAATGATGATGGGGATCATTGTCTTATTCATTGCAGGGTGCTCTTTTTTTTGGTGGTCTACGAATGCGTCTCTCGAAGATTTGGAATTACCGAAAGCGCCATTCGATAAGGAAGTAGCAGACGTACAACCTGATATTTTGAATCAGGAAAAGAAATGGACTACAAACTTTGCGCATGACGGAGCGATCATAAAAGAAGGTGATACCTATTATGTGTTTTCGACAGATTATATGGTAGGAGGTCCACCGACACCGGGCATCCAGATTCGAAAATCAAAAGATCTCATTAACTGGCAATTTACAGGACGTGTATTTGACGAAGTCTCTCAAGAAGCATTCAAATGGACAGGAGGAAATACGTTTTGGGCCCCTTCTATTACGAAGATCAAGGATACATTCTACCTTTACTATTCTGTCTCAAAAGTCGGGAGTCGTACCTCGTATATTGGAATGGCGAGCGCTTCAAATATTGAGGGTCCATGGCACGATCAGGGAGTCGTCATCGCCTCAAAAGAAGGAGATGGAAAATCAGTCAATGCGATTGATCCTCATGTGCTCCAAGATAAAACGGGGAAATGGTGGATGACGTATGGTTCCTATTTTGGCGGTATCTTCTTGACGGAAATCAATCCGAATACAGGAAAGCTGATGAAAAAGTCATCAGAAGGGGAGTTGCTGGCTAAGCGAAAAGATATGACGATGGGAATTGAAGGCCCAGAAATTCTTTTCAACGCAAAGACAGGTTACTACTACTTGATGGTTTCATACGGTTGGCTAGAAGATTCGTATAATGTAAGGATTGGGCGCTCGAAATCAATCAATGGACCTTACGTTGATTCACGTGGTCGTGATCTACGTGATACTTCAAATGAATCTTTTGATACTGGTGTAAAAATTGTAGGCTCCTACCGTTTTGAAGAAGACGACGGTTATGTAGGGACCGGTCACTCTGCATTTTTACAGGATGGAAAAGATACCTTTATTATTCATCAAGCTCGACCAAGTGAAGATATCTACTGGTCGCAATTGCAGGTGAGGAAAGTGTATTGGACAAAAGATGGATGGCCAGTGGTTTCGCCCGAACGATACGCAGGTGAAAAGAAAATCAATGTTCAAAAAGAGCAGATCGTTGGAGAATGGGAGATCATTGCTTTCCCGCGCTTTGATGACGGTCAGCAACAATCAAGAAAGCTAAAGTTGCAAATGGATGGCAGTCTTTTGGGTAAGAAGGGTTCATGGCAACTAAAGGGAAGCATCCTTGAATTACGCATAGGACAGGAGACATACGAGTTACAGGTTGGTGCAGCATGGGATTGGGAAAATTGGAAATCAACGATCATCATGACAGGTCTTAGTAAGGATGGAACAGCAGTTTGGGCAAAAAGACGTTGAACCCATCATTTGTACGGACAAATGAATGTATTAAAGAAGGTTGATCATCTGATAGATAGAAAAAAACGTCAAAAAATGCGTATTTTTCTGAAAAATGATTGCATATTCCTAAATAATTGATACAATCATAGTGTAAGTTATACGTACAAATTTATTGTTTATTTAAATTTTCTGCATGGATTTTGATTATTTGTCCGGATGAAAACAAGAGAGTGCCCACACACTTTATTTTTTCTTCTGAAATGTAAGCGTATTCTTTTTGGGAGTAGGGTGATGAAATGTCGAAATATACAATCGGAATTGATTATGGCACGCAATCAGGTAGAGCCGTCTTGATTGACGTCGAAACAGGTCACGAAGTGGCGACTGCAGTCAAACCATACACACATGGAGTGATGGATCAATTTTTGCCTGATGGAAAAACACGGCTTGAACATGACTGGGCACTCCAACATCCGCGTGATTATTTAGAGGTCCTGGAAATGACGATCCCGGCAGTTGTCAAAGAGGCAGGTATCACGAAAGAACAAGTCATCGGGCTCGGCATCGATTTTACAGCTTGTACGATTCTACCGATCGATGCCGATTTAAATCCGTTGTGCTTCCATGAAGAGTATCAACATAATCCGCATAGCTATGTGAAGTTGTGGAAGCATCATGCAGCTCAAGACGAGGCAGACGCTTTGAACCGTATTGCGACTGAACGCGAAGAACCTTTTTTAAAGCGTTACGGCGGGAAAATCTCATCCGAATGGATGATTCCAAAAGTCTGGCAAATTCTAAACGAAGCACCCTCCATTTACGAGGCTGCTCACGAAATTTTAGAGGCGACGGATTGGGTCGTTTCTCAATTGACTGGAAAAGTGGTACGCAATAGTTGTACGGCTGGCTATAAAGCGATCTGGCACAAACAGGAAGGCTATCCTTCAAATGAGTTTTTTAAAGCGTTAGATCCACGACTTGAGAACGTAGTTGAAGAGAAGCTTTCCAATGACATTGCACCAATCGGGGCCAAAGCAGGAGAATTAACGATATCCTTTGCAGAACGAATCGGTCTCCTTCCGGGAACTGCCGTTGCAGTAGGAAATGTTGATGCGCATGTTGCAGTACCTGCCGTTGGAATCACGGAACCCGGTAAGTTGTTGATGGTGATGGGAACCTCTACTTGTCATATCCTGCTTGGTGAAGAGGAGCAGGTCGTACCCGGTATGTGCGGGATCGTCGAAGACGGAGTCTTACCAGGGTATATGGGGTACGAAGCTGGTCAGTCCTGTGTCGGAGATCATTTTGAATGGTTCATCGAAAACTGTGTACCAAGTGACTATTTGCAAGAAGCAACTCTTCAAGGAGTTAGTACGCATCAATTATTAACCGATAAGGCAACGATGCAACGCGTCGGTGAACATGGATTGATCGCCCTTGATTGGTGGAACGGAAATCGTTCTACACTAGTGGATACAAATCTGACGGGTGTACTTCTAGGTTCAACATTACTGACAAAACCAGAAGATATCTACCGCGCATTGATTGAAGCGACGGCCTATGGCACGCGAACGATTGTCGAAGCGTTCCGCACAAGCGGTGTTCCCGTCCACGAAGTATACGCTGCAGGAGGAATTGCGGAGAAGAATGCCTTGATGATGCAGATTTATGCTGACGTTCTAAACATGGAAATCAAGATTTCAGCCTCTTCTCAAACCCCCGCTTTAGGATCTGCCATGTTCGGTGCCGTAGCCGCAGGAGCAGAACGAGGCGGTTATGCCACCATCACGGAAGCAGCGACGAAGATGGGACGTGTAAAAGAAAAAACATATCTTCCGATTCCAGAAAACGTTGAAGTGTATGAGGCGTTGTTCGCTGAGTATACGAAACTATACGATTATTTCGGTCGTGGAGAAAACGATGTGATGAAGCGATTAAAGAAAATCAAAGCTGAAGCGTCGCGTCAGAAGGGAGAACCTGTATGGTGAGTCGTCAATTAAAAGAAGAAGTGCTTGAAGCGAACCTAGCATTGCCAAAGCATGACTTAGTCACCTTTACGTGGGGAAACGTCAGTGGGATTGATCGAAATGCGGGTTTAGTCGTTATCAAACCGAGTGGTGTCCCCTATGACGCTTTGACGATAGATGATTTAGTCGTAGTCGATTTAGAAGGCAATGTTGTCGAGGGTGATCTACGTCCATCTTCTGATACGCCAACACATTTGGCTTTGTATCGTGCTCTGCCTGAGATTGGAGGCATTGTCCATACGCATTCCCCTTGGGCGACAAGCTGGGCGCAAGCAAAACGAGCAATTCCTGCATTCGGAACGACACATGCCGACTACTTTTATGGAGAAATTCCGTGTACACGTGAACTCTCTGATGAAGAGATCGAGACGGCGTACGAGTTAGAAACCGGAAACGTCATCATTGAGACGTTGAACGAACTACACTTGGAAGCTGTTGCTGTACCAGGTGTGCTGGTCGCAAATCATGCACCTTTTTGTTGGGGGAAGCATGCGGATGAAGCCGTGCACAATGCAGTCGTACTTGAGGAAGTAGCCAAGATGGGTATTCATGCCTTGAATCTGAATCCAGGATTAGCACCCATCAAACAAAGCATCTTAGATAAACACTACTTGCGCAAACACGGAGCAAACGCCTACTACGGTCAGAAATGATAGGTGCACATAGCTAGATGAGGGGGATTTTAAATGTTGACAGCAAACACACACGAATTTTGGTTCGTGACAGGAAGCCAGATGCTCTACGGTGAGGAGGTAATTCGTCAAGTCGAAACACATTCAAAAGAGATGGTCTCAGGATTAGATGCAGCGGACGTCTTCCGGGATCGAATTGTTTACAAAGGAGTGGTCAAAAATGCAGAAGAAATTCGGCAGATGATGTTGCAGGCGAATGCTGATGATGCCTGTGCCGGTGTGATCACATGGATGCATACCTTCTCACCATCGAAAATGTGGATTAGTGGGATGCGTGTCTTACAAAAACCATTGCTCCATTTTGGGACACAGTTCAATCGTGACATCCCGTGGGATGCGATCGATATGGATTTCATGAACCTCAATCAGTCGGCGCATGGTGATCGTGAACATGGTTTTATCACAAGTCGAATGAACGTGAAGCGAAAAGTGCTCGTCGGTCATTGGGAAGATGAACTCACACGTCAAAAGATGTCATCTTGGATGAATGTAGCGCATGCGTTAGCGGAAAGTAAGAACTTAAAAGTCGCGCGATTCGGTGACAACATGCGGAATGTAGCAGTGACAGAAGGTGACAAAGTCGAAGCGCAGATTCAACTGGGCTGGACGGTTGATGGGTATGGTGTCGGCGATCTCGTCACCTACATGAATGCGGTATCGGAGTCAGATTTAGATGACTTGATGGAAGAATATCGCACGCGGTATGAAGTGACGAATACTGGAATGGAAGAAGAAGCATTCCAGGAATCGGTTCGCTATCAAGGTCGCATCGAACTCGGCATGAAGGCTTTTCTTGAAGCTGGTGGATACACTGCCTTCACGACAACCTTCGAAGACCTACATGGCATCAAGCAACTACCTGGGCTAGCCGTTCAACGATTGATGGAGCAAGGGTACGGGTTTGCTGGAGAAGGAGACTGGAAAACCGCAGCGCTTGTTCGTCTTATGAAAATCATGGCGAGCAACGAACGGACATCTTTCATGGAAGATTATACTTATCACTTTGAACCAGGCAACGAAATGGTCTTAGGGGCGCATATGCTCGAAATCTGTCCGACCATTGCGGTCGATAAGCCTAGAATCGAGGTACATCCTCTCGGAATCGGAGATCGTGAAGCGCCAGCGCGGATGGTATTCGAAGGACAGAATGGCAAGGCATTGAACGCTAGTTTGATTGATTTAGGACATCGCTTCCGACTCTTGGTAAACACAGTCGAGGGTATCCAACCGGATGAAGCAATGCCGAATCTTCCTGTGGCACGTGTTCTATGGAAAACAGAACCATCGATGGCTCAAGCTGTCGAAAACTGGATCCAAGCCGGGGGAGCGCACCATACTTGTTACTCCTATGAAGTGACGACTGAACAACTACGCGACTTCGCAGAACTTCTGAACATTGAAATTGCTGTCATCGATAAAGAAACGGAGACGGTTCGATTTAATAATGAGTTACGTTGGAATGAACTGTACTATCGACCATAATTTATAGGGGCCTTCCTAGGTCCCTTTTCTTGGAGGAGATACTATGAATAACCAACTCGTCACATCAACACTAAATACAAAAGAAGCTGCAACACAACTAATCGTCAATGTAGATTTACCAAAAGGTAAAATCAGTAAGCATATCTATGGGCACTTTGCGGAACACCTTGGACGTTGTATTTATGAAGGACTTTGGGTTGGTCCAGAATCATCCATACCGAATACAGATGGCATTCGGAACGATGTATTGACAGCATTGAAGAAATTGAACATTCCGGTTTTACGATGGCCGGGTGGATGCTTTGCAGACGAGTATCATTGGAAAGATGGTATTGGACCAAATGAAAACCGAAAGCGGATGGTCAATACACATTGGGGTGGCGTCGTCGAAAACAATCATTTCGGAACCCATGAATTTATGCGCCTTTGTGAATTACTAGAGTGTGAGCCTTATATTTGTGGAAACGTTGGAAGTGGGACCGTCCAAGAAATGTCTGAATGGGTCGAATATATGACGTTCAATGGAGAATCACCGATGGCGAACTGGCGTCAGGAGAATGGCCGTACAGAGCCGTGGTCGCTTACGTATTTCGGTGTTGGTAACGAGAACTGGGGTTGCGGTGGGAATATGCGTCCGGAGTATTACGCCGATCTATATCGTCGCTATCAGACATATGTCCGCAATTATGATGGCAATCAACTCTATAAGATTGCTGGTGGTGCAAACATTGATGATTACAAATGGACTGAAGTTCTCATGCGTGAAGCGGGTACGATGATGGATGGTCTTAGTCTGCACTATTATACGATTCCGGGCGATTTTTGGTTAGGTAAGGGATCAGCGTTAGATTTTACGGAAGATGAATGGTTCATCACCCTAAAACGTGCTTATTACATGGATGAACTGATCACAAAGCATGGGCAAATCATGGACCAGTATGATCCAGAAAAGCGCGTCGGTCTCATTGTTGATGAATGGGGAACGTGGTTCGACGTTGAACCAGGAACAAACCCAGGCTTCTTGTATCAACAAAACTCAATCCGAGATGCACTTGTCGCAGCGATTCACTTCAATATCTTCCATAAGCATAATGACCGCGTTCACATGGCGAACATCGCACAAATGGTCAATGTGCTTCAAGCAATGATCTTAACGGAGGGTGACCAGTTCATTCTTACGCCAACGTACCATGTCTTTGAGATGTATCGCGTTCACCAAGATGCTGAACGAGTCGAGCTAGCAGCCATCACGCGTGACTATGTAGCTAAAGAAGAATCGATTCCTTCTGTAAACGCGACAGCTTCTCGCGATGCTGATGGTGTATTGCACATTAGCCTCTGCCAGCTTGATCATCAAAATAGCGATAAAGTAGAAATTGATTTGCGGGGAATGGGGACGATTTCTAACGTATCTGCACGTATTTTAACAGCAGATCATCTCAATGCCCATAACACGTTTGAACAACCAGATGTGGTTGCGCCGCGTGATCATGAGGTCCAGGTGACAGAAGACGGAAAGCTCATCATGGATGTTCCGGCGATGAGCGTCATCACAGTGGCGGTTCGCTAAGATGAAAGTCGTCGAGACAAGACGGTGTCGTACTTGTCCACCGACAAAAGTAGACACTGATTGGTTATTAACCATCGACGCGGAAGTCATGCCGCAAGTCACGGACGCTGAGTATCAGGAACGTCTTCGTCAATGTGCAGTCTGTCCGTTTTATCAGGACGATACCTGTTTGAAGTGCGGGTGCTATGTCTCTTACCGGGCACGCCTTGCAACAAAGCATTGCCCGGTGAAGGTTTGGTGAAAAAGGAGCGACTTGAGATGGAGCGACAAGAAGTAGTAGATCAGACGGCGTTTACGCTCGAGAACGATATGTGTCGTTTACGCATTTTGACATATGGAGCAACCCTGCAAGAGTTTTCGATTCAAGATGAGGGATGGAAAAATCTCATTTTGTCATACGATACGGTTGAAGAATACAAGACAGACACGTATTACTTGGGAGCGACTGTCGGACGTGTCGCTGGTCGAATCGAGGACGGGACATTCGATATGGACGGTGCAACGTACCATCTGCCTCAAAACGAAGGGAAGCATCATCTTCACGGGGGAGACGGTCTCCACTGTCAATTCTGGAAAATGGAAGACGTATCCAATACTCATCTCGTTCTTCGGTATGTAAGTCCTGATGGTGAGAATGGCTATAAGGGTACACTCGATGTCAGAGCATCGTTTGAATTGTTAGCTGACGGTGTCAAAATTACGTATGAAGCAATCAGTGACACTGATACGGTATGCGATATGACAAATCATACGTACTTTAATCTAAGTGGTGGAAGTCGTGATATTTTAGGACATGAATTGACGTTACCGGCTAATCAATTTGCTGAGCTGCGAGATGATTTGATTCCTACAGGACGCCTATTGGATGTCGATCAGACCCCTTTTGACTTCCAATCAGGACGAATGCTAGGAGATGGTCCAGCTTCAAGCCATCCACAAAATCAACTCGTCAATGGTTATGATCATCCATTTTTATTCGACGACCAACGAAAAGCGACGCTGTACGATCCTGAAAGTAAGCGTTCCTTGATGTTGTCTACGACTGCACCAGCTCTTGTGCTCTATTCAGGAAACCAGATGAATGAAGAAACGATCTTACGTGAGGGAAGCTCTCGAAAATATTATGGTGTTTGTCTCGAGCCGCAACATCTTCCGGACGCCGTTCATCACAGTAATTTTTCATCCATTCGATTATTAGCAGGAGAGACGTATCATTGGGAAACGGAATATCGCGTTGGGAAAGGAGTCAGTCGATGAACCTCGAACAGATACAAAAGCAGGTTGCTACTTGTTCGTGTGGAAATCTACATTACCCCATTACGATTGAACAAATCAGTGCCTCTGAAAAAGTATGGCAATCAGTGGTCGAGTTTGTGCAGCAAAAAGAGTGGCGGCACCTCCTCGTCATTGGTGATGTCAATACGCAGATGGTCGGTTATTCTCCACTGAAGAAAGCATTAATGACAGTAGGAATTGACGTATCAATAGTCACGCTCTCGCCGAACAAGCAAGGGGATGTCTTAGCTGATGAACTATCAGTTGTACAAGTAATGCTCGAGTTGGACGATAGTGTGGATGCGTTGATTGCACTCGGAGCAGGGACGATTCATGATGTGACGCGGTTTTGTGCTGCGAAAGCAAAAATCCCATTTCTGTCTGTTCCGACCGCTCCTTCGGTGGACGGGTTTACTTCGAAAGGAGCTCCCTTAATTATAAGAGGGAAAAAAATCACCTATCAGCTCGTCTCACCAATTGCCGTATTCATCCCAAGTGACATTATCCGTGATGCACCTCGGGCGTTAATAGCAGCAGGTGTCGGGGATATGCTTGGGAAGTACACTTCCTTACTGGATTGGCGTTTTGGTGCCTTTGATGGACAAGAACCCTTTTGTCCTGTAGTTGCTCGATTGACAGAAATTGCTTTATCCGATTGTGTAAAAGCTCTACCAGATATCTATGCAGAAAGAGCGGAAGGTTTGGATCAACTGATGGATTCACTGATCTTATCAGGAATTGCGATGTTGATTTTTGGGCATTCACATCCTGCATCTGGTGGAGAACACCACCTCTCTCATTATTGGGAGATGGATTTCTTAACGCATGACCGTCCAGCCGTCTTACACGGTACAAAAGTAGCGATTGCGACGATGGAACTTATCGATACTTATAGAGCGATGATCCAAGAACAATCTGATGTACCAAAGGAGCTAGGTGATTGGGTCACTCAAATGCCAACAAGACAGAAGTTGGAGTCCATTTTTAATTCGTTACAAGCACCTCTTCAGCCAGAGGAAATCGGTATTTCGTCTCTTCTCCTAGCGAGTAGCAAGAGAGAAGCATATCGTCTTCGAGAGAGACACACGCTGTTAAAACAGATGAGCTTACAGACGAGCCACTTTGAAACAGAGGAGCGTTCATTATGACAGAGACAATCGTAAATCCAATCGTAGAACAACGCGCGGATCCATGGATCATGCGGCATACAGATGGCTATTACTACTTTACGGCGTCCTTACCTGACTTTAGCGGTATTCCGCTGCGTCGTGCTCAGACGATCGGGGAGTTGACTAAAGCAGAAGAGAAAGTCGTATGGCAGAAGCGTTCGACCGGAATCATGAGCGCTAACATTTGGGCACCAGAATTACATCACATTCAAGGGAAATGGTACCTTTATTTCGCGGCGGCACGTGAAGATGCTATTTTTGATCATCGCATGTACGTTCTCGAAAATAGTTCAGCCAATCCGCTGGAAGGTCAATGGACGGAAAAAGGACAAATCAAGACATGGCAAGAATCATTCGCCCTCGATGCGACAACGTTCGAGCATGAAAACCGGTTATATTACATCTGGGCTCAGAAAGATCCAAAAATTGAAGGAAACTCGAATCTCTATATTTCTGAAATGGAGAATCCTTGGACATTGACAGGACCGCAAACGATGATTGCGACACCGGAATATGCTTGGGAAAAAGTCGGCTTTCTTGTAAACGAAGGACCTGCTGTCTTAAAGCGAAATGGCTATATATATGTCACGTTTTCAGCAAGCGCGACGGATCATAATTATTGTGTAGGTTTTCTTCGTATCAATGAAAAAGAGGATGTGTTAGATGCTACTCATTGGGAAAAATACCCGCAACCCGTTCTTACGACGAATGAGTCAATCCGTGAATACGGACCAGGTCATAACAGTTTCACGACACTCGCAGATGGGACCGATATGATTGTTTATCATGCACGGAACTATAGAGAAATCGAAGGGGATCCATTATGGGATCCGAATCGTCATACGTATGTACGACCATTTTCTTGGCAGGGAGATGTGCCTGTTTTTGAAAACAGGATGGTCAACGAGGAGGTCACACGATGAACAAGACAGAGGATCGAAATCTTGTTTTAGAGCAACGGGCAGATCCATGGGTGTATCTGCATTCTGACGGTTATTATTATTTTACAGCGTCTGTTCCTGAATACGATCGAATCGAATTGCGTCGTGCTAGATCTCTCCATGAACTAAGGGATGCAGAAGCGGTGACATCATGGATTAAACCAGAAACTGGCCCTATGAGTGATCTGATTTGGGCACCCGAATTACATCGTATTCATGGGAAATGGTATCTTTATTTTGCGGCTGCGAAGTCACGCGAGATTGTAAACGGACTCTTTGATCATCGGATGTTCGTTTTAGAGAATAGTTCGGATAATCCTCTAGAAGGCGAATGGTTAGAACGCGGACAAATAAAAACACAGTGGGATTCATTTGCTCTTGACGCGACCGTCTTTGAACATCAAGACGTTCATTACTTAGTGTGGGCACAAAAAGATCCTTCCATTGAAGGAAACTCGAACTTATATATTGCAACTTTAAAGAATCCATGGACCATTCAAAAGCCACAAGTCATGTTGACAAAGCCAGAGCTTGATTGGGAGACAAAGGGTTTTCTGGTGAACGAAGGACCGGCAGTCCTGAAGCGTCATGGACAAATCTTCATTACGTATTCCGCTAGTGCAACGGATGAGAATTATTGCATGGGTATGTTGAGTGCCTCAGAAGACGCAGACCTATTGAATCCGGATGCTTGGGAAAAATCATCGTCACCCGTATTTGCGACGAATGAAGAGGTTGGTCAATATGGACCAGGGCACAATAGCTTTACAGTAGATGAACAGGGACAAGATGTCATTGTATATCATGCACGGACCTACACTGAAATCGAGGGTGATCCTCTGTACGATCCGAATCGCCATACACGGGCACAGATCTTTACGTGGGGCATGGATAAAAAACCAAACTTTGATAAGCCAATCTGATTGCGAACAGAATCAACTTTTTTTATAAGAAAACGTAATTAATCTTGTACAGTTGATAATTTTTTGTTTAATAAACTTGAGGTCACAAAAAGCATCTCTTATGTAGATTTACTCTACAGAAAAGATGCTTTATCGCAAAAAGACGTTACTCTTCAATCTGGATTTTCACCTTCGTTTTCAGCGACATGCATAGAGGGATTCTTGACATCAGAGGCGACAATGGAAAATCCTTTTTCTTGCTCAGCAGCTCGTGCTGGTTCGATCGCTACATTCAAGGCAGGTAGATTGGTTTGTTCAGAATATCATGAATGATAAAATAAGATTGAATTAGATGTAAATTACTTTATAGACAATATTTATTGGGGGTACTTTAAATGGAAAATAAAATTTGCTCATCATGCGGAAGTACTAATTTTCAAGAGGCAACAGATTATATTCCACTAAAGCCATCTAAAGGGTCATTTCATAGTGCTCAAAAAGTATTTTCGTTTTGTATGGATTGCGGTATCGTAGATGCGATTCGTATTGAGAACACAGAAATCTTTCAAAATAAAGAGTAAATATTCAATCTACAAAAAGAGCGTCCGATATGGATGCTTTTTTATAGAGAAAAAATGTAGTCGATCATGAAAAATAATTAGTTTTGTAAATAAGGAGTAATGTAGTGCCTATCTTTTTCTTAAATGGCACTGTAAATGCATATCTAACCAATGCAACCAGTCAGATGCACTTAACCAGCCAAGTTCATCATAATAAATCTTTTTTGAAGCATCTATAGTTTGAATATGCATTTTAACGCACTCCATTTGAGTAATTAATTATTTTGTGCTTTTTAGGAGAATAGCGTAATCCAGGTTACTTTCTAGTTCGATATTAAAATCATTTTTAAATTTACACGTACCTATGGAACTTCGTCATATAAAAAACAAAGTCTCCAAATCTTGTTCTCCTTTTCGAAGGCTGATGAAGTAAATTTAAGAACCCAAAAGCATCGTATCTTTTCTTAACAGAAATGGTACGATGCTTCTTTGTAGTTCCTCGATAGAATTAAAAAAATCTATAGTTAGTCATTCATAAAAGGGAAAAGTAGAAAAAGAAGAAGAGGTCTGGTCAAGATTGATTAATTCTTCTAATCTCCATTTAACTAATTTTTTAATTGAATTAACTTTAATTCTGAAAAGTAAATTTAATAAATGTCACCTATCCTATTGTGATATAAGGTATCATTGGAAATAGTTTCTTAGGGAGTATATACCATAAAGAAAGTTATAAGAGGGAAAGAACAGGCAATTGATTTCTTGAAACTACTAACAAAAGAATTAAATCTTAAAGTAGATGAAGGAGAGGTATGATGAGAGAAAAAACTCGCATATTAATAGGGCTGCTACTAGCTTGCCTCTATATTTTACCGATGGTCTTACTGGGGGAACATGCACATGTCCGTATTCATGATAATCTAGACTCAAACATCACGTGGTATAAAACATTGGTCGATACCAATAGTATTTACGCAAGCCTTCATGCAAATGTTCCTGACTTATTGAATGGGGTCGTCTCGAGAAATGCTTTCGTCAGTGAGTTTACAGGTATCGTGTGGCTATATCAATGGTTCCCACCATTTACGGCATACGTGATCAGTCAAACGTTGGTCCGAATCTTTGCTTTCTTAGGAATGTACTTATTACTACGTGATTATGCGAAAGGGGTTATTCCTAAATCATATGCGCTGTGGGTAGCAGTTCTATTTTCTTGGACACCATTCTGGCCATCGGGCATGCTCAGCACGCTTGGGATGCCACTCTTATTGTGGGCTTATTGGAATATCTGGCATGGACGGAAAATAAAATCGAGTGCATTCGTATTGTTAGTGGTTCCGTTCTATTCGAGCTTCGTGCTAGGAATCGTTTTCTTTTTAGCAACGCTTGCCATTTACCATATGGTGAAGGAGATACGCGCACGTAGTTTTCATAGCCGTTTTTGGATCGCCTATGGCCTTCAGGTTCTTTTATACTTATTAATTGAATATCGACTGGTCTTCTCGATGCTGTGGGAAGAAGAGCCTACGAGTCGAAATGACTTCGAAACAGGGAATAACGGATTTTGGGCAAGTATTCGTTTATTTTTTAAGAATTTGGTGTTTGGTCATACACATGATCGCGCAGTACAATCGCCCATCATCCTCCTAACACTTCTGATTGTTGGATTTCTAGTATTTCGTCAAAAAGATCATGCAGCAAGACGAATTCGAACTTTGATGTGGTTTCTATTTGGACTATCGCTGTGGTATGCGTTTTGGTTTTATGAGGGGTGGAATCCGTTAAAGCAACATGTCTCTCTCATTAGAACTTTCAATTTCTCACGATTCCACTTCCTTCAACCGATGTTGTGGTATGCATTGTTTTACTTGATGCTCGACTGGCTATGGCGAACTGCCAAACGAAAATGGGTGACTTGTTTGCTCGTAGCCCAAACCCTTGTCTTGCTTGCATGGAATCCCGAGTTCCTTTATCGTCATCATCCATCCTATCAAGCGTTTTATGCGACTTCTCAGTTTTCTGACATTAAACGCTTCATCAACCAACCAACGAAAGACTATCAGGTCGCTTCTCTCGGATTGCACCCTGCGATCGCACAATACAATGGTATGCAAACCGTGGATGGTTATGTGAACTTTTATCCATTACGCTATAAAGCATCTTTCCGAAAGGTGATTGCTGGAGAATTGGATAAAAGTAAGCTATTACAACGTTATTTTGATTCGTGGGGAAATCGAGTCTATGTGTTTTCATCTGAACTCGGTAAGGAATACGAGTACACAAAGGAGCATCAAGTACCGGTTCGACATTTATCTATCAATACAGCACAGTTGAAGCAAATCGGTGCGACATATCTTTTGTCTGCTGTACCAATCAAAAATGCTGCAGCCATTGGATTGCAGTACGAAAAAACATTTGAAGATCAACATTCTGCTTGGAAGATTAGGTTATACCGTATCCAAGCTACTACAGAGAATACGAAGTAAGTTCATTTAAGGAGGAGTAATGGTATGACGATGACGACAATCCCTACGCTAGGCATAATTATACCGTGTTATAACGAGACGGAAGTATTACGCTTGACGGTCCATACGATGCACCGTTTCTTAACAGAGTGGCGAGAACGACACCTCATTTCTGAGGACTCCTTTGTCTTGTTCGTAGATGATGGAAGTCAGGATGATACCTGGG
Source organism: Exiguobacterium sp. ZWU0009 (assembly GCF_000798935.2). Taxonomy (NCBI): domain Bacteria; kingdom Bacillati; phylum Bacillota; class Bacilli; order Caryophanales; genus Exiguobacterium; species Exiguobacterium sp. ZWU0009. The sequence goes on from NZ_CP018057.1 coordinate 1,451,923, forward strand.
CCCAAATTGAAGATGTACACGCACAAGATGGTCGGTTTAGAGGATTAAAATTAGCACATAACGTAGGACATCAAAATGCTTTGTTCGCAGGTCTTGTCGAAGGACACACCGATGCGGATTGTGTTGTGTCAATGGATGCGGACCTTCAGGATGACGTAAAAGTGATTGAACAGTTTTTAAGTGAATTTGCGAAAGGGAATGATATCGTCTATGGGGTAAGAGAAAATCGTCAGACCGATAGCTGGTTTAAACGGTCGACTGCTCAAGGCTTTTATCGCTTCATCGACTGGTTGGGTGTAGAGACCATCTTCAATCATGCAGACTATCGTCTCATGAGCAAACGAGCTGTCGAAACACTTTGTGCACATCCGGAACGCAATCTCTTTTTGCGGGGGATGGTACCTTCGCTTGGTTTTCAAACAGCAGAAGTGACCTATACACGTCAATCACGTCCAGCAGGCGAATCAAAATATCCATTACGAAAGATGATGGCACTCGCATGGGATGGGGTGACCTCGTTTAGTGTTCGTCCGATTAAGTTGTTATTTTTAGTCTCACTATTCATGCTCATCGTCTCGATCGGTTTTGTCGGATATGCTCTTTATCGTAGATATGAAGGAGAAGCGATGGATGGGTGGACGTCTTTAATGATGTCGATCTGGTTCATCGGCGGACTTCAATTACTAGGTATTGGACTGATAGGAGAATACATCGGTAAAATCTATCAGGAAGTCAAACGACGTCCTCGTTATGTCGTCGAGAAAAAACGAGAATGATGACCTTTCTTCGTTTCTTATTAGTAGGAGTTCTTAATACGCTGGTTGGTCTGACGCTGACACTGATTTGTTTTCATGTCTTGCATACTGGTTATTGGGGAGCGACAGCGATCGGGAATGCATGTGGTGTTTGGGTCAGCTATATGCTAAATCGTCGCTTCACCTTTCGTCAAGAGGCTGGAGGATGGCCCTATTGGATACGTTTTTTGATCGTCGTTTCGATTAGCTATCTCATCGCTTATCGTCTTAGTTTATGGGGAGTGCATTACGTATTGCCAAATCTACAAGAGACTGGAGCAATTCTGATCGGTATGATTATCTATACGGGGTTAAATTATCTAGGTCAGTCTTATTGGGTATTTCGCAAATCATGATGATAAAACAAGCTATCTATAGAGGTAGCTTGTTTTTTTTATCCTCTCAATTGCACTTGCAAAAGCACAGTAGCAAATCAAAAGACTGACAAATGAATTTTCAAATTATAGAAATCAACCACTCAGATTAGAGTGAGGAAAGTCATTTACAATTTGATAAAATGACGCATTCAACGTATGCATCACATAGTTATATGGGTGGATATGCTATTTCTCATGTAATCGACCATGCCTATTCCTTATTCATCGACTCCCTTCAGTCCACCACATTAAATGATCGTTGATGAACGAATCCCAAAAGAAGAATGAAAGTAAAGTATCCGTGAAATCTAATTTACAGACTTAAATTTATTACAAACGACATCAATAAATCGCAATTTCTTCTTGTAGTAAATAATTCTGTTAAAAATAAGAAATTTTTATTTTTTAGTTGGTCCGTTATTACTCCTTCTCGATAAAGTAAAAGTCTATGAACTTAAATGATAAGAAGCAGTTCCTGTCATGTAAAGACAGGAACTGCTTCTTATCGAACAATTATATCGTCGGTAATTCTAAAATTCTTAAGAAATAGAAAAAAGTAAGACAGAAAGATATGTCACTTCGTTTCAAAACAAACATACGTTCGTTTTACGTGACAATTTAAATAAAAGTGTCCTTACTTAATTTTCATAATATTAGTATAATCCATATCAAAATATAAGTCTATATCTTGATAACTATCTTCTCTATAGTAAAGCTACGAAAAGAAGACGCTATTCGTTAACTATGAGAGGAGTTATTATGAACAAAACTACATGGAATCCTAATGTGAAAGTCAGACTGATAGGAGAAGGCCTTTTCAATCTGCTATTTTGGATGTACTTTCCTTTTCTAACGGTCTATTTTGGTAAAGGACTAGGGTTACAGACTGCTGGATTAATAATGGCACTGCCCCCCTTAATAAGTATTGTCGGAAGTTTAACCGGAGGAAGCTTTGCGGATACGTTAGGGAGACGTCCTGTGATGCTGATCGGAACATTTTTGCAAATGACCATGTTTATTCTATTTGCTGTCTCTTCTTCTCCTTGGATTAATTATGTTGCCTTTATCGGAATTAATATAGGCGCAGCATTTTATCGTCCTGCTAGTTCAGCGATGATAGCGGACACAGTTCCAAAAGATGAATTGCGACAAGTGTATGCGACATTTATGACCGTGAACAATATTGGTGCCGTTTTAGGACCAATCATTGGAGCAGTCTTCTTTTTTCAACATCGTCAACTGTTATTGTGGACCTGTGCAATAGTTCTCTTTCTTTACTTCATAACGATCTATTTTATTGTTAGTGAAACCTTACCTGTCCGATCCAAGCAAAAAGATGTAACGACCCCACTTAAAAATGCGTTTCAGTCTAAGTGGTCTGGCTATCGACTTATTCTCAAAGATCGTATTTTTCTGCTATACGTAATTGCGGGAACCTGTTCACTCTTCCCAGTGATGCAACTCGATCTCTACTTACCAGTTTACGTGATAGACAATGTGCCTAAACAACCTCTCGTACCGCACTTGCTGGATTCTTTTCAGCTCACGAGCCAATCCATTTTTGGCTATCTGGTAAGCTTTAATGGTCTTTTGTTTGTCATCTTGATCCTTCCCGTAACGAATCGACTTAAAAATTGGTCAGAAAGACGTCTCTTCGTCGTTTCGACCTTACTTGCAGGAGGAGGTACATTTTTAGTCGGATGGAATAACAACATCTGGTTTTTGTTTGGTTGTACGCTCATCTTCACGTTAGGTGAGATCATGCGTACACCAGTCACGCAGAGTTTCATCGGTCATTATGCTCCAGAGGAGGCAAGAGGTCAGTATCTAGCTGCTGATAGTCTTCAAAACACACTTGGTAAGACGCTAGCACCTCTTGCTATCTACGCATCAGGATGGATCGCCCCGCTTGGTATCTTCACTATCATTCTCCTTTTTGCTATCATTGGAGCTTGTTTATATCTGCAATTATTTAGACTGTATTCTCCCACTTGACAATCAGGTTGATAATACAAAGTGTACGATTACAAATAAAATATTAATTTAGGCTTTAGAATGATTTCACGAAAATAATAATTACTATAGATAATTAATATCAGATAAATGCTATCTAAAATATCTTAAATCAGCATGAATGAGATGATTTCAACATTTCGCGACAATGAGTTGTCGACGTCAAGTAGAAATTGACGTTTTCTGCTCGATTGATATTTACACTTCTGTTGAAAATAAATTCTTACGATTTCTCATGCGATGACTGTCGTCATCGCTATGAATCACTTCGACACGATGTAAGAGACGGTCTAATATTGCAGTTGTGATTCCTTGATCACCAATTAGTTCGCCCCATTGATCCGGACTTTTACTAGAGTTCTAAATAAATTGAGCAAAAGTGTAAAGCGTCATCGAGCAAAAACCGTCAACTAAATTCTAGCGGTTACATACGTGTAAGTGAATTGGTATTGGAATCTTCTCGCATGATAAGTTATTTATTCTTCACGGATGTTCTTGATACCATGTAGTGTTATTGTTTCGTCCATTTCGCACTCCGACCAAGACCGGATGGGGCAATGATCCCCTCGTCACGTAAGTCACGCAATACGCGATTGATTGTCGCCTCACTGATGTCGGGACAAGCCTTCCTTACGTCTGCTTTCGTGAACGGTGTGATTCGTCCTTCAACGAAACGACGAATCCGATTGTTCTTGTTCTGACTACCCGTCGTGACCAATCCGACGCGATCTTCAAGCTCCTTATAAGCAGCAAGAATCGTGCTCAGCAAGTAGTTGATCCATGGAAACGGATCTTGTTGGTTTTGGTGCCAACGCACGGAAGAGAGACGGAGTGACTCATAATAATCTTCCTTCCGCGATTCGACGATCTTCTCAAGACTGATGTAGCGTCCGACCTCGAAGCCATACTGATAGAGCAGCAAGAGGGTCAACAATCGTGCCATTCGACCATTCCCGTCATTGAACGGATGAATGGATAGGAAATCGAGGACGAACAAGCTCGTCAGGATGAGCGGGTCGACGTCCTCTTGTTGCCGACGCTCTCGCAGGCTGTCGCATAACGCCTGCATCGCTGCCGGTGTCTCGAACGCAGGGACGGGGATGAAGCGAGTCCGGCGCGTGCCATCCGGGAACGTCTCACTAATCTCGTTGTCGACGTTCTTCCACCGCCCACCTTCGACGGGGACGAACTTATAGAGTTCCTTGTGGAGTTGCAACAGAATATTCGCATTGACCGGGATGTCCTCGGCTGAAGCGTTGATCAGGTTAAGTACGTCGCGGTAACCAGCAATCTCTGCTTCTGAACGGTCGGCAGGGTCGGCTGACTTTGACATGATGGTCTGAAGACGACTTTACGTGACGATGATTCCTTCGATCGCATTCGAGGCTTTCGTCGACTGGATGAAGGCGACATCGCGTAAGGTGTTAAGGATTTGAGGCGCTTGCTGTTTATAGAGATCCTGTTTGCCTTTATACTCATTGATCCGTCCAATCAAGCGGACGGTCTCCATCGGCAGGGCGAGCTCTTTGAGATAGGTATATGTATAGTCGCGCATTCGTCGAACTCCCTTCGCAAAATAGATCACTTTAGATTAAATATACTCATTTTTATATTATTTGACTATTTTTAAACTCATTATAATGTATTTAAAGTCGTTCAAACACATATAAACATAGTCAAATTATCATATTTAGACTATGTTTATTTATTTATGACCATGATTACTTGTCAATCCGAAAGTCGGACAATCCTGACTGATTTGAACGGAACAATCCTGACATGGAAAGCGTCTCATCGATTGCTTCCATATTTTTAGCAGTTTTTCACTTCATTTGAATTCATCGAACTAAAATCAATCGTTTCAGTTTTTCTTCTGTACCGGATTCCTCGACAGGTGTATAGATGCTACATCGCAAGTCGTCTTCTCCCTGCACTTGAAGAGAGGTCAGGTCGAATAGCATCTTACCGACTTTTCCGTGTCGGAATTCAATCAGGATTTCCGGAGCCTTACTGACCTGACTCTCCATCCAGAGTGATTTGAATTCAGGATACGTATCACTCATCTCCTGAATGAAGGACGTATACCATTCATCACCAGAGTATTGACCGTAGTATGCACGGAAAATGGACAAGAACCCTTTGGCGAAATGTTCCCAGTTCCCGGCAAGTACTTTGAATTCTTTCTGTGAGAACAAGAGGCGAATGAGGTTACGCTGTGATTCTGGAATGGTCGCGAAATCTACGAACACATGGGCCGCTGCCGGATTCCAGCCCACAATATGGCAGTAACGATCCGTGACGATCGTCGGACACGTCGTCAAGGCAGACAGAATTTTTTCGAGTGACGGACTGATGGTCGCAGGGGAAGCTTGGATTTTCCTACTGACGATCTGCGTCCCTAATGCTAAATCGTACAAATATTCGTGTTCATCCCTTTTCAGACATAACGCCTCGGCGATACAGTCCAGGACGCTTCTAGATACCTTGATATCCCGTCCTTGTTCTAGCCAGGTGTACCATGTCGTACTGACGCCTGCTAATTGAGCGACTTCCTCTCTTCTCAAGCCAGGTGTTCTTCTTCTTGATCCGGGCGGCAGCCCCACCGACTCCGGTTTGAGCTGTGCTCTTTTCGTCTTCAAAAAATAGGATAGGGCTTCTAATCGATTCGAGTCATCCATATGTTCTCCTCCTGACTTCTCTCCATCCAAGTATCATTGATAATAGGATAAATGAACACTTGTAATAGGATATATGACGACACGTATGATTATCTCATACTATTACGAGGAGTGAAGAAACATGGAGCGCGTAGTGATCACAGGAATGGGTGTCGTCTCACCAATCGGAAACGACGTGGAGTCCTTTTGGAATAATATGATTGCTGGAAATTCAGGCATCACGGAAATCGATACGTTTGATACGACTGATTTCAAAGTAAAGATTGCAGAGAGTGTAAAAAACTTTGATGCGGAAAAGGTGATTGGTAAAAAAGCCGCTCGTAACCTGGACCGCTTCGTCCAGTTCGCATTAGCGGCTGCTGATCAAGCCTGGAACGATTCAAAACTAGGAGAATCTGATTTGTGTCGGGAAAGACTTGCTGTATATGTGGGATCAGGTGTAGGGGGCATTGAAACGTTGATTGATGGTGTTCATGCTTTGCACCAAAAAGGTCCGAGACGGGTCAGTCCGAGTCTCGTACCTTCCATGATGTCTAACGCAGCAGCAGCTCAGATTAGCATCAAGTGGCAAGCGATGGGACCTTCCATGTCACCTGTATCCGCGTGTGCGATTGGAAACACGGCTATTGGTGAAGCATATCGACTCATTCGAATGGGAGAGGCTGATGCTGCATTCGCTGGTGGAACAGAAGCGGGTATCACTGAATTGTCTATAGCAAGCTTCGGTAATGCGACGGCATTGTCTACAAGAAACGAATCACCCGCTAAAGCGAGTCGTCCTTTTGACGCGACACGCGATGGTTTCGTGATGTCGGAGGGAGCAGGTATCTTGATACTAGAATCGTTATCGCACGCAAAGCAACGAGGTGCGTCCATCTATGCGGAAGTCGTCGGATACGGAGCAAGTTCCGATGCCTATCATATAGTAGCGACTCATCCAGAAGGTCAGGGAGCATACCTCGCTATGAAGCGGGCCGTTCAACAGGCAGGGATTGAGACGAATGACATCGATGTGATCAGTGCCCATGCGACGAGTACGATCGTCGGCGATCAGTCCGAGACACGTGCGATTAAAAAATTGTTTGCAGAACATGCGAACACACTCCCGGTGACGGCGAACAAATCAATGCTAGGTCACATGCTCGGTGCTGCCGGTGGAGCGGAAGCGATCGCGCTTGCGAAATGTTTACAGGAAGGAATCATTCCACCGACGATTAATCTTGAAGTCGATGATCCAACGTGTGACCTGGATTATGTAGCAGGAGGGGCTCGTTCGCTGGAGATGCAGTACGGACTATCCAATTCTTTCGGATTCGGTGGTCATAACGCCGCCATCGTCTTGAAAAAATATATGGATTAAGCATCAGAGTTTGGGTTCGGACAAGAGGACTCAATGAGTAAGTACTCGCTGAAAATGGATTGTATACATTTCGACGTCGAAATGTATACAATCTTTTTTGTGTATCCAATTCTTATTAAATGTTAGTGATTCGGAAACCTTCACTATTGCTGTGTCGTCATTCATCCAACGATTCATGACACGTTCTATCTATTTTACATAAAACGCGAATCATCAGTTCTAGTCAGAGTTTGCCTTAACTAGGACATCATGATCTTTATTTTAGTAATCCACCCTCTGAAGGAAGGTTTGAATCCACACCTAAAAAAATAACTGTATATGTTGTCATTCTAATTCTAGCTTTTTCATCATATCGTCAAAAGAGAAGGCTTTTGATTGATTATCATGTACTTCCTAAGATATGAGTTTTGGATGCTTTATTTATAGATATCCCGACGATGTCCAATCTCAAGAATCAATATCACGACTTTCTCATCCTGGATGTCAGCAATCAGACGATAATCACCGATGCGATACCGCCATTCACCCGAGCGATTCGAGACCAGTCCTTTTCCATGACGACGCGGATCATCCGTCCCGACCAGATTCTTCTTGATCCAGGACATGATGATCCGCGCTTGTTGAGGATCCATCTTCTTGAGAGACTTTTGAGCTCCGCGCTCAAACTCTACCGTAAATGCTGTCATTCTAAATCAAGTTCCTTCATCATATCGTCGAAAGAGATCGCTTCTGATTTTTTACGGTGTGCTGCTATCGAATCATGATAGAGTTGTAAATCGATTTCGTCTTCGATGCGGTCGAGGACGGCATCGCGAACGAGTGTAGAAATCGTGATGTTTTTTGCCTTCGCATATTCTTTGATGAGTCGTGTATCCTGGTCATCCAGACGTACGGAAATGGTACTCATGATTATCAGCTCCTTTGTAATACATTGTAATACATATTCCAGTAGTAGTCTAGAAATGGCACCGATTTAAAATAGGATTGAACCTGTTATAACTAGTATGAAAATGATGAATAAGTATGAAAAAAGAAAGGCTGCTGTATCGCGTGCCTTTCTTTTTGTATAAGACGTCGCACACGCTGAAATGCTCATGTGGAGGATCATAAATACACGGAAATACTATACAACGCTGCGAAAAATAATGAGATCGAGACGCCTAATCCAAGATAGAGGGTCTTGATGGAGTCTTGGGTTGATCGGATGACGTACACCAACAATCCCACGAAAAGGAGGCTGATTGCCATCAAGAAGAGGGATATCATGGTCGGCTCGAACCGGATATCAGAATAGGTGAAACGCAAGCTAGGGAAAAGAAACCCTGACAGTGGACCAGCCCCGCTGGATTGAAGAGTATCCTTGATCGAGTGAGGGGGTTCCTGTTGACCGAGCCACGCAGTCGCTGTGAAGAGAAGCAGGATCAAGATGCCTTCCATGCGCATCCGCATCCGTCGGACTTCAAACGATCGTTCAGGAGACGCGTAACTCCACTTCCCGTTCATGATACCGATGATCAGCACGGATAGAATCAGGACGTGTTTCCAGAGTAAGGCTTGTCCATACGGTAAAATCCAGGAATCGGAATACTCCTCTACCTGCACGACGACAGACATCAGATAGATGCCGGAACCGACGATCAGTAAGAAACATAGCGTCACGAGTGGTTTGAACCATTCGAGGAAGATGCCCCAGTTACGGTCTGATGGACTCTAAAAGCCGAGTATGAGCAATCCACCGGTCCAGATGAAGACGGCGAGTGCGTGAATAGAATGTACGAGCATGCCTTCTGCCCCTTTGATGCTAGAGGCGTGCCCGGACCACGCGAACGTAACGACCATCGCCATAACAAGGAATACCCCTAGTTTTATACGTCCAGGACTGAGTGATGCACGATTGATGACGATGAGAAGGAGTACACTCCAGAGAGCCATCAGAATCCAAGCGTTCCCTGCCTCGAATGTAAGTAACACGGATCGCAGTGTTATCCAAAAACCGATCTCTTCATATAAATACAGTACGATTCGTAAGACGGACAGGGAAAAGGATAACAGCATCAGCACGATGAGCATACGAACCCAGCGGATTGAAAGCGATACGTCAGGTCGGTAAGAACGAGGGATGAGCTGGACGGAAAAGAAACCGATCAACAGCGCAAGACAACCGTAGAGGAGCGTATCGCCGATCAGATAGAGCGCGGTCATCGCTTCCGCCCCTTCAGGATAATCTGGTAGAAACCATACAACGCCAAGACGAACAAGCCTCCGGCAATCCAGAATGGAAATCTGCCATCTTCCGTCGTGCGAGTAGTGACCTGAGAAGGTGCTACTTTTTTCGTTTCCTTTTGAACAGATGATGTCTCCTCTTCTGGTTCGGACGTAGTATTACTTGATACGACAGTGAATGTATATGTACCATTGATCGGATGTCCATCTGTCCCTATGATTTTCCAATCGACCTGGTATTTCCCTGGCGCCATGGGACGGTCAAGTGTCAAAATCATCCGTTCGCTTTCTTGAGTGAACGTCCCCTCAAGGTTGTCGGAAGCATCCACGGCGGATACTTGAAGACTACCGCCAGCCTCGATCTCGGATTCAAAACGGAGGGTCAGTTTGTCAGTTGGTTGAACAGTCGGATTCGCTCCCGGAGTGGAAGATTCCAGCCCGGTATGTGCGGAGGGAACCACCATAATGCGCCCGTAAGCAACAAAAGGAGAAAGCTTTTTTGATACATCGTGTCAACTCCTTCATGTGTAGGTATGTATGGTCGAAAAGATAAGGAAGAAAATCCAGTCCATTATTTTTTTGACGCTTACATTAGGAAATGCTAATATGATGATAACATATTAGCGGATTCGAATATGAAAAAGGAGTGAACATTTTGGAACAATTACTGGAACCATTGGACTTAAAGGTAAGGGTCGTACATGGTTTTTCTAATAAGACACGATTGCAGATCTTAGAATGTATCCGTGACGGAGAGAAAACCGTCACGGAAATCGTCGAAGCGATTCAAGGAAATCAGTCCAACGTCTCGCAACACTTGGCGTGTCTAAAAGGATGCGGATTGATTCAAAAACGGACACAAGGGAAGTTCGGGTACTACTCGTTGCGAAACGATACCGTACGAGAATTATTGCGACTGTTTGGAGAACTGACGTTAGAAATCGGTCAGGAATCTGCTTGTTGTGAACATCACATCGAGGAGGCGTAAAGATGGCAAGTTCCTGTTGTAACAATGACTCTTCGAAGGAGAGCGCTCCAAAAGAAGGGAAGAACGCTTCTTTACCGACAACGACGTGCTGTACCTCGAGCGCAGACACGCAACGTGGAAAGGCGGATCAGACAAGGTGTTGTACGACCTCCGAATTAGCGGGTACGTCGTTACAAACGGAACCTTCTGAGTCTCCGCCTAACGATACGGAGACATGCTGTAGTAAGGTGCCACTGGAGAAGGTGAATCCGGACGATGCGTCATGTTGCGCCTCGAGTAGCCCTGGATCAGCGTCGAACCTCGCTACTCGTGCGACGTATACCTACCGAATAGAAGGGATGGATTGTCCCTCTTGCGCCGCGACGCTAGAGAAGGGGTTGGCGACGATACCGGAGTACCAGCACGTGTCCGTTCAATATGGTGCTGCTCGTCTGAAGATCGACAGTGAAGAAGAACCAGATGATCGTCGTTTAGGGGAGGAAGTCCGAAAATTAGGATTCCATCTCATCCTTCCCGATAAATCAGATCAGCTCGTCCAAACATTCACCGTTTCCGGGATGGACTGTAGTAGCTGTGCTAAGACGATCGAACAACACTTTCAAAAGATGCAAAATGTCCAGACCGTCACAGTTTCGTTTGCCCGTGGGGAGATGGAAATCGACCATCAGCTGGATGCTCGACAAGTCCAAAGCGAGCTGAACAAGATCGGTTTCGATGGATACGTCAAGGGAAAGAAAACGTCCGAGGCACCGGTCCGGTCGTTCGAGGGGATCTCCTTGATCCTGTCCGGGATTTTGATTGGTCTGGGATTGCTCATCCAAACGAGCGGAGTAGCGTATCTTCCGAATGTTTTGTACGGTATCGCCTTGATCCTCAGTGGGGGGAGAGTTTTCCGGAGTGCCTATTATGCCGTCCGTGCCCGCTCACTCGACATGAACGTATTGATGCGTAGCAGCCATCGGTGCCGCATGTATCGGGGAGTGGATCGAGGGAGCGACCGTCGTCTTCCTCTTTGCCATCGGCAATTTGCTTCAGAATCGCTCCCTTGCGCGGACGCGCAATTCCATTCAGAAACTGATCGAACTGTCTCCGAAGGAAGCCTTCGTGCTGACGGACGGGGACGTTAGACGTAAACCGGTGGAAGCGGTGCGAGTCGGAGAAATCCTCCGGATTCGACCAGGTGATCAGGTTGCACTGGACGGCACGATCCTGAACGGGACGACGACCATCAATCAAGCACCGATCACGGGCGAATCGATTCCTGTCGATAAGAAGGAAGGCGATCACGTATTTGCCGGAACGCTCAACATGGATCGTTCGTTCGACATGATCGTCGAGAAGACGTATCAAGAGACGACGCTTGCGCACATCATTGAACTGGTCGAGGAAGCGCAGGATAATAAAGCACCGAGTGAAGCGTTCATCGATCGTTTCGCGAAAGTGTATACACCGTTCGTCTTCCTAGGTGCATTGTTGCTGATGATCGTCCCACCTTTACTCCAACTTGGTAGTTGGGGAGAGTGGTTCTATAAGGGGTAGCGTCAGGAAAATGCGGATTTACAATGCTAAGGAAATTCCCATACTAAAAAGCCAAATTTCTCAACATCAATTGAGAAATTTAGCTTTTTCCGTTGCTCAGTTAAAGCGTCCTTTAGTTGTATATTTCCTGTTAATATCCCTTTTGAAGCATAACATTGTTTTCAATGATCGCACCCGATAGTTGACGCCCATTTTAGAACCTATTCTTTGATTTTCAATAAGCGTAAACTGTTTAATGTTACAAGTAAAGTTGCTCCCATATCAGCAAATATAGCTATCCAAAGTGTTAACCAACCGGGCATGACCAAAAGTAATGCCACTAATTTAATCGCCAAAGAGAAGGTAATGTTTTGCTTGATGATTGCTAAAGCCTTACGGCTTAATTTTATTGTATATGGCAATTTACTCAAATCATCAGACATTAAGGCGATGTCAGCCGTTTCTAAAGCTGTATCAGTTCCAGCACCACCCATTGCTACACCAACGGTAGATGCCGCAAGGGCTGGAGCATCATTCACGCCATCTCCGACCATCCCCACACTTTGATGTTTTTCTCGAAGTTCTTTAATAAAATTAAGCTTATCTTCTGGAAGTAAGTCAGCTTTAATATCCGAAACACCAACTTGTTTTCCGATGGCTGTTGCCGTTCTTTGGTTATCGCCTGTTAGCATCACTGTTTCGATTCCCATATTGTTCAACTTGCCGATAACTTCTTTAGACGATTCCCTCATTTCATCGGCTACGGCAATAAACGAAAGAATTTCTTTTTCTGTTCCTAACACCATCACCGTTTTACCTTGAGTTTGCATATCGGCAATTTTTTCTTTCCTATCGCTTGAAATGCTTCCGTGTAATTCCTCAAAAAGATTTGGACTTCCCACATAATACATTTCATTATTTATTTTGGCTTTAACGCCTTTACCTGTAATGGATTGAAAATCCTCTACTGTTACTTCGTTGAATTTTAATCCATTTTCTTCTGCTTTTCGCATAATCGCTGAAGCAAGAGGGTGCTGTGATCCTTTTTCAATGGCTGCTGTTATGGTCATTAATTCATTTTCATTTCTACCATATGTCACAATGTCTGTTACAGCAGGAATCCCTTTGGTTAATGTTCCTGTTTTATCAAAGGCTATCGCTTTTAAGTGTCCTGCTTCTTCTAAATGGATACCACCTTTAATTAAAACACCATTTTTCGCTGCATTTCCTATTGCTGTAACCACAGCAACTGGAGTTGAGACTACTAAGGCACAAGGACAACCAACCACTAATACAGCTAAGCCTTGATAAATCCATTGGCTCCAGTCTCCGCCAAATAATGGTGGAACTACCGCAATTAAAAGAGCTAGTATGACAATAGCTGGTGTATAGTATTTTGCAAATTTATCGACAAACGCTTGAGAAGGGGCCCGTTCTGCTTGGGCTTCTTCTACCAAGTGAATGATTTTTGAAAGAGTAGTATCTTCAACTCGTTTTGTTACTTTAACCTCAAGTAACCCTTCTTCATTCAAGGTTCCTGCAAATACTTCATCATTTGTGGTTTTCGTTACTGGAACACTTTCACCTGTAATCGCAGCCTGATTTAATGTCGATGTACCTTTAACCACTATTCCATCCATTGCTAACTTTTGACCGGGCTTAACAATCATGATGTCTCCAACTTGAATATCATCAACATGAATCATCATTTCTTCATTGCCTCGTCGAATTAACGCTTCTTTTGGGGCAATATCCATTAAAGATTCAATAGATTGACGTGCTTTATCCATTGAATAACGCTCTAATGCTTCACTAATCGCAAATAGGATAACAACGGTTGCCCCTTCACCCCATTCACCAATGATTGCAGCTCCTATAATTGCAATAGTCATAAGCGTATTCATATCGAAATTTAATCTGCTTAGATTTTTGAGACCTTTAATGAATAACGAATATCCACCGATTAAAATGGACGCTGCATAACCAATTGTCGGTAGAACATGCTCTTCACCATACTGCTCTCCTAAGAACCAGCTAACTACAAGTAAAAGAGCTGATACATATACCTTAATGTTTTCTTTCTGCTTCCAAAAAGGTTCTCGTTCTACCCTTTGTTCTTTTTCATCTCGAATTTTTAAATTTTCAAATGCTCCTGCTTTTTCTAATTCTTCAATGGTTGTCGTCCCTTTAATATAAACTTTAGATGCTCCGAAATTTACTTTCGCATCCTGAACACCGGGAAGTTCTTTAACATTATTTTCAAAAATGGCTGCACAGTTAGTACAAGTAAATCCTTGAACACGATAGGCTTTCATTTCTTCTTCAGACAGTTTTGCTTTCCCACTAGACATTGATCTTCACCTCTTTCTTATGTGCCAATGCAATCATCATAATTTGTCTGATATGCTCATCATCTAATGAATAAAATGCAAGTTTTCCCTCTTTTCGAAACTTAACAATCCCTTGCTTATGGAGCGTTCGCAGGTGATGAGAGGCATTTGCAACCGTAACACCTATAATATTTGCTATATCACACACACACAGTTCGTCATCTTGACATAAAGCATAGGTAATTTTTGCTCTATTTTCATCTGCAATAGCTTTTAACATTTGGGCAACACTAGAAATATCTACTGTCTGTAAATTACCTTGTATTCGATTGACCTTTTCTTCGTCATAACAATAAATTTCACAAGTATCTTTCTTAATCACATTCTCACCCCAATATCATTCAAGTGTTTATTTGAATATAGTATAACCATTTTTAATAATTCATTCAAGTGTTTTTTTGAATGAGTAAAAAATTCATAAAAAAAGAATTGGAGTACCCAATTCTAATAACAAAATAACCAAACTGCATAAGACTTTAAGTACATAACATTATCTGGCCAATTAATGGAATAGGACTGAACTATTTGTTCTCTTCCGATAGCTTTCTATATAATGAAGCCCTAGACACATTTGTAATTTCACAAATTTGATTTACAGTCATATTTCCTTCTTTATATAGCTTTACTGCATAATTCATTCCCGCATGATTTTTATGATATTTCTTTATCCGACCTTTAAACTTTCCTTCTTTCTTAGCCAGCTCAATCCCTTCACGTTGACGCATACGGATAAGATCTCTCTCTAACTGGTTAACACCAGCCATTACTGTAATTAAGAATTGGCTGTATGGATTATCCTCTGATAAATCTAGCCATGTATCCTTGAGTGATTTTAAGCTGGCTTTTTTCCTTCGTATGTAATCGATCAATTCAAATAAATCTTGTGTACTACGAGTAATTCGAGTTAAATCTGTAACATAAATGGTGTCACCATCTTGTAAGACCTCTAACATTTTTTGAAGTTGCTCACGTTCCTTCGTTGCCCCAGAAACTTTTTCTTCGTATATAATATCCATTCCGAATTCGCTTAGCTGCTGAAATTGTCTTGAAGGGTTTTGACTAGTTGAACTGACACGTACATAACCAATTTTCCGCAAAATATCACCTCACTTTTGAGACAAGTCTTATGAGACGCTAGATCACAGCAATCCACTTCAAAATAAATGACTTGATGAAGTCACTTCAGATCATAGAAAAACCCTCATTTCGACGTCGAAATGAGGGTTTTTCTATGATCTGAAAAGATGCTGTCTTAGGACATCCTCTCTTCTTTTTTTAGGTTACAAATAGTTCAATGGGTTGACACTATTCGCTGCAGAATAACTGCTGTATTTATAACTGTTTTTATGAATCTCAAAGTGTAAATGATTTCCGAACGAGTTTCCTGTATTCCCAACTGTTCCAATCTTCATACCTTTAGAGACTGTCTGACCACTTTTTACCGAAAGACTATTCATATGAGCATAAACGGTTACGTATTTTTGATTCTTTAGACTATGTGAAATCATAACGTGTTTACCATATGCACCGCTGTTTTTAGAGGTAGTGACTTTTCCACTCGCAGAAGCATAGACAGGTGTGCCTTTTGTTGCAGCTAGATCAACGCCATTATGGAATGTATAACCGTAAGCGCCATTAGATTTTCCGTATCCTTGGGTCAGCCTCCCTTTAGTAGGAGAAGCAAAAAGAGACTCATTATACGTCATTTTTTTTGCAACGTGGCTCTTATATTTTTTTAGGTAAGAACTATAGATATACCGTGTGTTCCCTTTGTAAAGTACTTTTGTCCAAGCTCCTTTTTTTCCTAAATAAGAAAAAGTCTGACCAGTGTTAGTCACGCCGACTATATTGTAATTGAGAGAAGGACCAGTCCGAACACGGAGATCGTCTGTCTTTACTTTTACTTTATATGCACTACTTGCTTCAACTTTTGGGCTATGCATTGAAAAAGTTGTTGTGAGTAAGACGCTAGAAGCGATAAGTATTACCTTGTTTTTCATTAGTTGTACTCCTTTAAAGATAAAGATACGGTGACAAACGATTTGTTAAAAGGAGTATAGCATCACTATATTACAAAAAAGTGTATCAAATTCATTTCAAAAATTGATACGAGATTTAATCAAAAAATGCATAGGTTTTTCACAAACAGATTTTATGATTAAAATTAAACACATTTCTTTTTTATACATCTTAAAAAAAGATTTATTTTTTAGAGTTCGGGAGGAATTTGATGGAGTTATCTTTTTTGTTAGCTTTTGGGGCAGGGTTTTTATCTTTTATCTCGCCATGTTGCCTAGCTTTGTATCCTGTTTTTCTATCTTACATTACAGGAATTTCAGTTACAGAGTTAAAAGAAAATAAAAAGTGGAACTGGAATGGTGTTCCCCATACATTCGTTTTCTTACTTGGATTTTCGAGCGTATTTTTAGTGATGGGTTTTTCAACGTCATATTTGGCTGATTTTTTTATAGTGTATAAAGATGTTCTACGGATGAGCGGTGCACTTATTTTATTCATATTCGGTGTTATTTTAACTGGTCTGTGGACCCCAATATTTTTACTTAAAGAGCGAAGAATGAACTTAGGAAAAAGAAAGCGTGGTTATATCGGAACGTTTATTGTCGGAGTCGGATCGGCTGCTGGATGGACTCCTTGTACAGGACCAATCCTCGCTGGAGTTATTGCTTTGATCGCCACGAATCCTAGTAATGGATTTTTATATATGCTCTTTTATGTACTAGGTTTTTCTATTCCATTTTTCTTGATGTCGTTTTTGGTCGGGAAATCCAGATACTTAATGAATTATTCTTCAAAGGTTATGAAAATAGGTGGCTGGTTTATGATTTTATTAGGTATCATATTGTATTTCGATGGTCTGACGAAACTAACTACAATATTGATTGATTTTACAGGGTTTAGAGGGTTCTGACGCTCTATTTTCTATTTCGAAAGGAGATGCATCGTAAATGTCTCGTGAAAATGTCCTGATAATGGGAGTAGAGGAAAACTGGAAATTGATGGAGAACATAAAACAACTTAAACCTGTAAGTATAGATATTCATATTTCTTCAAAAGAAGGATGGGTTCGAAAGCTATTTCCTGATTTTAAATATTTTGATTCATTTTCAAAAAAAGAATCAGAAGAAGGGTATATTAGTAATCTGATTGAATATTGTACTTCTCAAAAAATAGGCTGGATTATTCCTTTAAGCGAACAAGAAGCAACTACGCTATCGAAACACAAGTTAAAAATGAGAGAAAATAACGTAATGTTTATAACATCCTTTGATTTGGATAAAACAATACTTCATGATTCATTTTCGGTTCAAGGTAATACCTTTACTTACTCTTTTGACCAAATAAAGAATGCGCCTGAAGGTGTAAAGCTGGGGAAAATTGATGCATATATCGATTATCGATCTGATGAAGTGATTTGCTGTTTTATGAGAGAAGAGTATGAACGGTACCAAGCTACTGTTCTTTCATACGAGGTGTTTTCTAATTCGATTTTAGAGGAGTGCGTAGCAATAATTGCTCAAAGGCTTAATATAAAGGGTTCTTTTTCTTTCGATTATCAACGTGATTCGGAGGATATGTATACGATTACAAAAATAGAATGCTTCATGACGCATTCTACTCGTGAGGCTATTTTAAGTGATTATGATTTCGCTAATTATTTGTGGAGCAATATTCAAGGAATTGTCCTTTTAAAAGAATCAAATGATAAAAGTCCTTTTGTGTATCGCCTAAATGAAGAATATTTTTTTTTCTAAATCTCAACAGTTTGTTTCTATATGTAATCATCTTAAATGAGAAAGGTACTTTATGAATAAACTTTCATTCAAAATAACGCTATTTTATTTTTTCGGGATTCTCATGATTTTCATTCTCTCATCTGCTATCATATACAACATTCTTGAACATCAACAAGTAGAAAGTGAACTAGAGAGCCTTCAAGAGAGAGGAAATAGTCATCGAGATGTTCTTTCCACTAACTTCGACAAGCAAACGGTTGAACACGTTGTTTTAATGGAGGAAAAGGCGATGACAGATGTGATTATCTTAGACAAAAATAATCAAGTCGTCGATTCATCTAACGACGCCGAACGATTTTTGAATTCGGATTGGATTCAAAAAAAGGATGGGATCGTACAAGGAAATTGGAGAGAGGGCAATTTTTTAGTGACGGTTAGTCCTATTGAAGATGGCGGTCAAATAATCATGTTAGAGCCGACGAAGTATATACAGCATTTGATGGGGGAATTGAAACAACAAGTAGTGTTCTCTCTATTCTTGTTAGTACTTTTTCTATTAGTAAGTGTTTATTTTTTGAGTTATATCATTATAAAACCACTTCTATCAATGAAAGAGGCGACGGTAAAGTTAAGTCAAGGCGAGGTACTGAAAATCAGAGAAGCTGAGAGAAGCGACGAAGTGGGAGATTTAGCACGAGCAATCACTAAGTTATCTGTTGATTTACGTCATATTCAAAATACAAGAAAGCAATTTCTGACTTCGATCACACATGAATTGCGTACGCCGATTACCTATATTAAGGGATATGCAGGACTTCTCAAAAAAGACGAATCAAGATTTGGAGATATTATTTATGAGGAGTCCGAAAGACTTCAAGAACTGATTGAGGACTTGTTTGAACTTGCTAGATTGGAAGAGCCACATTTTCAAATAGATCCTCAGATCACAGAGATGAATGATTTCTTAAAACAGATCAGTGAAAGAATAATTTTTAAATTTGAGGAGAAACAAGTGAAATTAATCCTTCAAATTAATAAAACACCCATTTATAAAGAGATAGACCAAGCTAGATTCGATCAGGTTCTCTTAAATTTACTCGATAACGCGCTGAAATATACACATGTGAACAAACGCGTATTTTTAAAACTTGATGAAAACTTTATTGAAGTTATGGATGAAGGTGGTGGTGTGGATGAGCAATCACTCCCGTATCTTTTTGATCGTTTTTATCGAGTGGATTCTTCACGAAATCGTGAAACAGGAGGTACTGGGCTCGGTTTGGCTATCACGAAAGAAATAGTTGAAGCGCACAAAGGGACCATCGTAGCTGTTAATGTAGAAAACGGGCTGAAGGTTGTCATTGACTTGAGGGGGATTCCAGGATGAGAACCATTGCTTTGGTAGATGATGAGAATCGAATGTTAGAACTGATCGAACTTTATCTGCAAGACAGTTATACCTGTATTAAGCTGAACAGCGGAAGAGAGATATTGAACTTGATTGATGTAGATGAGCCTGACTTAATCATATTAGATGTGATGATGCCTTTAATGGATGGTTTTGAGACCTGTCAAAAGATAAGGGAAGTTTCGAATGTACCAATCATTTTATTGACAGCACTCGACGGAAAAGAAGAAATCGTAAAAGGATTACAACTGGGAGCAGATGATTACATTGTGAAACCGTTCGACGAGGCGGAATTGAAGGCAAGAATTCAATCGATTTTCAGACGAACTACAGTTTCTTCAGGATCAAAAATCGAATCGTCGGGTCTAATCTTAAATGAAGACGCCCATGAGCTGTATTACGATAATCATTTAGTCAAAGTCACGCCAAAAGAATTTTCATTACTTGCTAAATTATTAAAAAATCCAGAACGTGTCTATTCAAGAGAGGAACTGCTCTCAAGTTTATGGTTAGCAAATGAGTGGACAGATGAACGAACGGTCGATTCTCATGTAAGAAACTTAAGAGAAAAGCTTAGGAAACTCGAGTTTCCTATTGAAGAACACTTTCGCACAGTATGGGGAATTGGTTACAAGTGGGTTCCTTAAATAAGTGAAAAAGAAGACAAGAGAGGAACGGTTAAAAAACCGTTCCTCTCTTGTTTATCGTTTATTCTGCAGATAGTTCGTCTTCAGTCACCCATTTATGATTTTTAACTTCTTCACCTGTAGTCGATTCAAAATCAATCATATACACTGTTGTTTGCTTAGCTGAATCGATAGTGGCCGTAGCATCCTTCATTCCTTTCATATGATCCGCGTCTACTTTTACTTCATCGCCTACTTCATAAGGAGATGATTTAGGATCTACAATCTCTTCTTGAATAATCCACTTATGATCCATGACACGTTTCCCACCATTTGTAGGGTCATAAGAAATGCTATAAGCAGTAGTATCATAAGCTCCTACAACTTTTGCTTCTGCCCCTTTCATGCCTTCCATATGTGCTTCTTTGATCATCGCCATGTCGCCAACTTTAAATTTAGGATTTTTAGCCTCTTGGAGCCCTTTCGGGACCTCTTTCGATCCAGACATGTCCATCGTCGAATGATCCATACCATCCATATTTTTATCCATGCTTCCTGTTGATTTAGAATCATCACCATTGCTTCCGCACGCAGCGAGTCCTAAAGAAAGTGAAGCAGCCATGGTTGTCATAAAAATCTTTTTCTTTAATTTCATAAAAAATTACCTCCAATTGTTTTTTTTATGCTTTCCATAGACTTTATCACACAAATTTGCAGAAACTTTGCAGAGAGTAGAAAAGTAGCACATTGGAAAAAAACTATAAAATTCATGGGTGGAAAGACATATTTTTTTCACAATCATTCTTTAAGTTAAAGATAATAATTAATTGAAGGGAATGATCCATGTGAAGAAAAGATGGTTAATCGCAACTATCGGTATCTTTACTCTCATGATTATAGTGGGCGGTTCGTATTTACTTTTTATCCGAGGTACTATGCCAAATAACAAACAGCACATGAAATCTATGATGAATGGAGGGAACACTACTACAAATCAGACTATGATGGAAGGTATGGGACATGGCGCGAGTGTCGATTTAAAATCAACTGAAGAAAAAGAGCGACGATTGAACATCCCTAAGATGCTAAAATCCGATCGTGAAACCAAGAATTCCATTCAATACACGATTGTCGCTAAACAAGGGGAGACACAGTTCTTCCGAGATAGTAAAAAAACTGAAACTCTAGGATATAACGGAAATTATTTAGGTCCTGTAGTGGAATTGAAAAAAGGAAAAATGGTAACAATCCGTACGGTGAATCGCTTATCAGAAGCGACTACATTCCATTGGCACGGTCTTGTTGTACCATCATCCGTAGATGGCGGACCACATCAGGTCGTGAAAGCTGGTGAAACGAAGGTAGTAAAGTTTAAAGTGAAGCAAGATGAATCGACATTGTGGTTTCATCCACATCCAATGGGGAAAACTGCTGAACAAGTTTACAAGGGGTTAGCAGGATTGTTGTACGTAAAAGATGAAAAAACTAAAGAGACGATGCTACCTCAAAAATATGGTGAAAATGATATTCCATTAATTCTTCAAGATCGAAAAGTTAAAAACAGGAATGTCCTTGGATATGCTGATGTAGAAAAAACAGATGGGGCTTTAGGCGATACCCTCCTCGTAAACGGTACGATTAATCCATATTTCAACGTAAAATATTCGCAACTTAGAGTCAGATTGATAAATGGCTCCAATGCACGTAACTACGTAGTGAAGCTATCTGACGGTTCATCCTTTAAAAAAATTGCTGATGATGGTGGTTACATCTCAAAACCGAAAAACGTAAAGAAAATTGAATTAAGTCCAGGCGAACGTATAGAGGTATTGGTAGACTTTTCAAAAAGAAAAATTGGTGAGACTGTTTCATTTGAGACGAATGGAGTAAGGGTCGTTAACTTCAAGCTGAAGGATAAACAAGGGACGAACCTAAGTGCATTGGCGCCGAAAAGTGGATATGAAAAGCCGCTAAAGACCTTGTCTACAGTGAATCAAAAGTTAACTCTTTTCGGGATGGGCAAAAATGTTGAAATCAATGGGAAAAAGTTTGATGAGAAGAGAATCGATATTAAAGCGAAACAAGGAGAAACCGAAATTTGGGAGGTCTATAATAAAAAAGACATGATGGGTGGAATGACTCATCCCTTCCACATTCATGGAGTCCAATTCAAAGTATTAGAGCGAAACGGACAGAAACTGGATAATCAAGAAGCAGGTCTAAAAGACACTATCGCTATAAAACCAGATGAACGAGTTAAGATTCAGATGACTTTCAAGGAAAAAGGGGTATTCATGTACCATTGCCATATCCTTGAACATGAAGAGAACGGAATGATGGGTCAGTTGAAAGTGGACTAAAAAATAGGTGAATATTTTCATCTTTTCTTCACAAACTAAGGAAATAGGCTTTGTGTAAGTCAAAAAAGACGGAAAATGGAGGTATTTTAGAATGAATACTGGACAACAAGAAATCTTAGGTGCCCTACACAACTGTATAGTGACTTGTAATGAATGCTTTGATGCGTGTTTGAGTGAACATCATGTTTCTTCGATGGCAGAGTGTATACGTCTAGACAGAGATTGTTCTGAAATTTGTAGTCTTTTAGTACAAGCTATTTCTCGAAACAGCAGCAATATTGATGTTCTTGCAAGAAGCTGTGTTGAAATTTGTGAAAGATGTGCCGACGAATGTTCGAAACATGATCATGATCATTGTAAAAAGTGCGCTGAGGCCTGTAATGAATGTGCAAAAGTCTGTCGTAAATTAATTGCTTAAAGCGAAGTGTTAAAAATGAAGGAGCATCTATGTCGCCATGCCGAAAAAGGTATGAGCTAAAAAGCTGATGCTCTTTCATTTATAAGCACTAAGATACTTAGTTATGAAAAAGTTCATAACCCTTATAGACCAGTATTATGGTGAGAGAAAATAAGGATACATAGAGGATAACGATCAAACTCTTCATAAACACTTTCATGAAAATCAACTCCATTCTATAGGTTGAATTGATTATATAGAAAGTTCGTGAAATTTATGAGGAAATAGACTAACAATCATTTATTATTAAAAAATTTTAATGTAAGAGGTGGTGACTAGGATGGATAAAATATTAATTGTTGATGATGAAATAAGAATGAGGCAATTATTAAGACTCTATCTAGAACCAATAGGATATGAATGTAGTATGGCGAATGATGGGATCGAAGCTTTAGAGAAAGTGAAAAAAGAAACCTTCGATTTGATTTTATTGGATGTAATGATGCCAATGTACGATGGATTCGAAGTATGTAAGAAAATAACGGATTCTCACCCGGAAGTCCCTATCATCATGATAACGGCTCTAAATGATGCTGAATCCATCGTCAAAGGACTAGATGCTGGAGCTACAGATTATGTCACAAAGCCGTTTAACGGGGACGTACTTTTAGCAAGAGTTCGGTCTGTCATGAGAAGGAAAGCAAAAGAACCCGTTATCTACCACGGACTTACGTTCGATGAGAGCAACAATTTAATTTTACTAGATGGCAAGTCGATTGACTTTACACCAAAAGCACATGCATTACTGCGACTATTCCTTCAACATCCTGGAAGGCTGTTCAACAGACTAGAGCTTTATGAATTCGTTTGGTCTTATACGTCAGAATCGGATCCGAGGACAGTTGATTCTCATATTAAGATGATTAGAGAAAAGTTAAGAGAGTTAGATTACCCGATCGATAGGCATCTGAAAACAATTTGGGGAAGAGGATATCGTTGGAGTGAGGATGAAACGAAATGACACTCTTGCTATAGGAGCAAAAGTGTCATCATAAAAATCATAAGGGAGTCGGTGTCGGCTTCGAGTATCCATCTTTATATGAAGAATCGATTGCAGAACGAATATCTTTAACCGATTCTCCGTCCCGTTGCTTCAAAATAGACTTTACAGCAATCTCGAGACAGGTGCTGCATGTCGTTCCGTGACTTGTCCATTTCACCGATTCATTCGTCGCGTTTTCTTCTATAAAGCAATCATAATTATTTTTATGATTGACTGTTTCACCGCAACCGCAATAGCAAGGTATTTTCTCTAGTAGTTTACGATTTTTCCCTACAGCTTGATAAACATTTCGTACATCTTCAGGTTGAGTTTTTAAAAACGTAGGAAGTATCAACGATGATGATGTTTCTTCAATCTTGTCACCGCTCATATGTTTCGCATGATCTACCTCCTTTGAATGATTGGGAGTAGAAGACTTCATCGGGGATTGAGCACAGCCGACCGCAATCAGGGATAGGCTAATAAGACTTACGCTTTTTAAGAGTATGTTAAGTTTCACGATTGGATTCTCCTTAGAGATAATTTTGTAGGTGCATAAAACAAAGCTTTTTAATTGCGTTTTTTGTATTAGCTCATTTGTCTGTTCACGATAGTACCTATTCGTTCATTTGACCATAGTCTTCATTAGTTCAGTTAATTCATGAATTGTCATCAATCATTTGATGTCTACCTCGAACTTGTCCTTTAATTCTTTTTAAAGTTTCAGTACTTGTGATTTTGGCGCTAAATAGTCCTATTCAAACAAATGGTCTCATTTTTTAAAATATATCCTATACTTGTATGATAATTTTTATTTTTTAGTGTGTCAAAATACATTTTATATTTATATATATAAGTTTAACTGGAAGTAAAAACGAGATGTAGCTCTATATAGTCATGATCTCTCTATATACACCATACAGGTATATAGTACGTAAAAGGAGGTTTTCTTATGGATCACCATATCCATCACGAACATACTCATCATGAAGACCAACAAATGAGTGCTTCACATCATGAACATGAAGGAATGATCGGAGACTTCAAGAAAAGATTTCTCGTATCGTTAATGTTGACCATTCCAATCCTGCTACTTTCCAAAATGATTCAAGAATGGTCGGGTATCAACATTAGCTTTCCATATGACGACGTTGTTTTGCTTTTGTTATCCACAATTGTCTACCTCTACGGTGGATGGCCGTTCTTAAAAGGTAGCTTAGACGAAATGAAACAAAAAAATCCGGGGATGATGATGTTGATCGCTTTAGCGATTAGTGTTGCATACTTTTATAGTGTGGGCATCATCTTAGGTCTAGGAGAGGGACATGACTTTTTCTGGGAGTTAGCAACGCTCATAGATATTATGCTTTTAGGACATTGGATTGAAATGAAGTCAATCATGGGCGCGTCTAACGCGCTACAAGAATTAGTCAAATTGTTACCCAGTATTGCGCATCGAATTGATGATGAAAAAATAGAAGATATTGCGGTGTCGGAATTACAGACTGGTGACGTGATTCTGATCAAACCTGGGGAGCAAGTTCCAGTTGACGGTAAGATAATAAAAGGAGCAACAACAGTTGATGAATCGATGCTAACAGGTGAATCTCTTCCCATCGAAAAGAAAATGGACGACAACGTAATTGCTGGCTCCATTAATCAAGAAGGAAGCTTGACTGTTGAAACGAAAAATACAGGTGAAGGCACGTATTTATCGAAAGTGATCGAATTAGTCAGCGAAGCGCAGGCATCTAAATCTAAAACACAAAATTTAGCGAATCGTGCAGCAAAAATTCTCTTCTATGTCGCTGTTTTTGCCGGTGTGTTGACATTTATCATTTGGCTTGCATTAGGATATCCGCTCAGCATTGCTATCGAACGTATGGTGACTGTCATGGTTATTTCGTGTCCCCATGCACTAGGACTTGCAGCGCCATTGGTCGTCTCTGTCTCGACGGCGCTGTCTGCTAAGAAAGGTTTATTGATTCGAAATAGGACGCAGTTTGAAGAGGCACGGAAATTAGACGCCATTATTTTTGATAAGACAGGTACTTTGACGCAAGGTAATTTTGGTGTGACGGATTTGATGCCGGTTGATGAAATTTCCTCAAACGAACTACTTCGTCTAGCAGCGGGAGTCGAACGTTCATCACAACATCCTCTTGCTAAAGGTGTAGTAAAAAGAGCAGAAGAGCTACAACTATCACTTCCATCGATTGAAGATTTTATGTCTATTACAGGAGTCGGATTGGAAGGGAAAGTAGAGGGTACGTTAATTCGTGTAGTGAGTCCTCGATATATTCGTCAAGAAAAAATAACGGTTGATGAGCTCGCTTTTGAAAAATTATCTGAAGAAGGAAAGACTGTCATATTTGTATTGAAAAACAAGCAATTACTAGGAATGATTGCACTTGCTGATTTAGTAAGAGAAGAAGCGAAAGAGACTGTGACTGCTCTTAAAAATAAAGGCATAAATTCAATCATGCTCACTGGTGACAATAAAAAGGTTGCACATTGGGTTGCCAAACAGTTGGGTATTGACGAAGTTCATGCAGAAGTTTTACCTGATGATAAATCAAGACAAGTAAAGAACATTCAATTGGAAGGTAGGAAAGTAGCCATGGTGGGTGATGGCATTAATGATGCACCCGCACTGGCACAAGCTGACGTAGGGATTGCGATTGGTAGTGGAACCGACGTGGCAGTCGAAACCGCTGATATCGTACTGGTCAGAAGTAATCCGAAAGATGTTCTCTCTATCCTTGAACTTTCCCGAAGCACTTATAACAAAATGATTCAAAACCTATGGTGGGCAGCTGGTTATAATATTATAACAATACCACTAGCAGCCGGCGTTCTAGCTCCCTATGGTGTGATATTATCCCCAGCCATTGGGGCAGTACTAATGAGTCTTAGCACCGTCATTGTTGCTGTAAATGCTAGAACGTTAAAAATATGAAATCATTTGAAGTGATTTCAGAACTTATTAGTAGCCAAGCACTGGATTTAATCGCGTGTAAAAAGTCTATGAGTATTCGAAGACTTTTTACACGCGATTTTAATTTTATTAGAATATATGATGATGATTTATATAAAGAACAAATTTTTATTGCAATCATTATATAAAACGGTCGTTAAACAGACATATTCAAAAACTCATATGCTTACTTGTATATGAGCAATAGATGCCTTATTTATAAATGTCACGACGATGACCGATTTCAAGAATTAAGATCACGACTTTTTCATCCTGGATGTCAGCAATCAGACGATAGTCACCGATGCGATACCGCCATTCACCAGAACGATTCGAGACCAGTCCTTTCCCATGACGACGCGGATCATCCGTCCCGACCAGATTCTTCTTGATCCAGGACATGATGATCCGCGCTTGTTGTGGGTCCATCTTCTTGAGAGACTTTTGAGCTCCGCGCTCAAACTCTACCGAATATGCCGTCATTCTAAATCAAGTTCCTTCATCATGTCGTCGAAAGATATCGCTTCTGATTTTTTACGGTGTGCTGCCATGGAATCATGATAGAGTTGCAAATCGATTTCGTCTTCGATACGGTCGAGGACGGCATCGCGAACGAGTGTAGAAATCGTGATGTTCTTTGCCTTCGCATATTCCTTGATAAGTCGTGTATCCTGATCATCCAGACGTACGGAAATGGTACTCATGATTATCAGCTCCCTTGTAATACATTGTAATACATTGTAATACATATTAAGGTTTTAGTACATAGGATTGGGCGATAATCCTAAATAAAGATTCTTTGAAGTGCTAAAATTCGACTTGTAAATATCCTAGATGAGTACGATTGAATCTAAAAAAGTGAATGAAATTATATTCAAATTAAAGTAAACATAGTCATTCCTCTTCAATTTGACCATGTTTAGGAAGGTGATGATCATGATAATTCCTTACATTCTCCTCGTTTGCGAAAACCGGATATGCATCCAAATGCTGCCCGTATCGGTTACAAGAAAACAAAAAGTGTTTTAAATTGAAGAAAGATCAAGGTACAGATCTGTTTAAGCATCTGTATTATTTTGTCGATTGGCGTCATCCTATTTTGTTCATTGACTGTCAGACACTATGGTTACGTCTGTGTCTTAAGTGGTCTGTTTATACTATACGCGGTCAGCACAACATGGTGAGATCTAGAAAAAGTTAGAAAGCAAGTTAATGGGAGCTCAAATCATGATTCAATTAGTCAAACAAGTCGACGATCATGTGTATCACATCGTCTTTCACCAAGAAGGGCGTACTTTATTCTGCCGGGAAGGAATTGCCCGAAAAGAGCAGGCGATTGATAGCGAGGACATGATGGAAACGAATGAGGAGTCCGCGACGAAGCGGATCGTCTTCAAAAGTCCCTTGCGCGCGTATCGTCAGAAAAAAGCATGGGTACGTGAAAAATTAGACGATGGATACATACGATCACCTTTTGCTCTGTCTGAAGTGATGGATTTTCGTTCAGATCGACGGATCATAAAGTTGCGCATTTTAAGCGCTTTACTCGTCCTATTGAGTGGATTACTGACGCTGACCGATATCTTACCGATTCCGGGATACATAACACTCGTCGTTCTGATGCTTTTCTGGCCGATGCATCTCGAAGGGAAATCCGCGCATGTTCGCATGTATCGATGGTCAGGAGCACTTTTCATGTTCGCATTAGCCGGCTCATCGAAAAACTATTTATCACCGATCAATCTCTCGATTAACGGAGCAGTCTGTCTCGTTTCAGGGTTCATTCTCCTGTTGTATGCGTCAGAACAATTACAGGAACTTGCGACGAAAGGAATCATATATCATGACGAATCAAAAAGCCAAGGTGATTGAACTCAAACGCGACAATGGTCAAACGACCGATTACTGGGTCAGTTACTGGATGGGGCGTACGCTCTATCAGGTATCCGTGCAAGAACAAGCGGATGGTCAAACGGATGAAGGGGAGGTTGTCAAAGAACGTTTTCCGTTCTATTTCGGAATGAAAAAGCGGATGCTCGAGTTAGCAGAAGAGAAAGAAGCACTTGGTTTTAGACCGTTGACCGAAGAGGAAAAAGCAACGCCTGTCATCGAGGAAGAAGAACCGACGCTCGATCCTGCTTTCTTTAAGCCAGCTATTCGTTATGCCTGGTGGATGCTTGGTCTTGGAATCCTCCTGTTTCTCCTGCCTTCACCGATCCTAAACGGACTCGCGTTCGGACTCGGCTTATTCGTCTGGTATGAGACGTTTGGACAAGCCGGAATACCGCGCAACTATCAGAGATATTTCCACGGGATGCTCGCGGGATTGACGATTTTACAGGTTTTATCTGCGATTGAGTTGGAACGATTTGCTCAACCGTATTATGCGACGATCTGTGTGATATCAGCAATTGTATTGGTTCTTCTAGTCGTACAGCACCGATTGAAAGAAACCGATCAAATCGGTCAGGAGGAAAGTATTCGGGTTAGGAAAATAAAGGACTATCCGGATGACTTAGATCTTTAAAAACTCATTTGCTCAACTTTCGGAAGTCTGGAACACTTCAGGATACTGTAAAATATAGGCATCACTTAAATCATTTTAGTCAGTCTATTGTAAGAAACATATGGATGTCATACCAAATGATCAATATATTTTAGAACTGATCTTACTTGTCTGGGCGATTGGTGCACTCGTCATCATCATTACGCAAGCGCGAAACATATTTGGTGTTTAATCCTTTGTGGAGATATTTTTGATTCTTGAGATTTTATTACTTGTTGTTCTTTTGATTGCCAAATGCAAAAAAATAATGGTCTCTTAAGTAGTAAAGGAAGGTCAGTTAACACTCATACATAAAGATTTAGTTAACATAATGAAGTAGGAGACAGTATGATCCGTTTCCTACTTTTTTTGTAATTATGCAATCGATTGCATTCGTATTCTTATTTAACATCCAGGAAAAGGAATCATATTTCTTGCAAAAAACTAGTTTTTATTTCTTAGGATTTATGTAAAAATAGAAAACAATAAACTGAGAGAATTTTTTGAAAAGTGAGCGGCCAGATCATTCATCGTTTTGGAATGAGAGAGAGAAGTCCTCATTTTTCGAATTCTAATATCTTATTTTTTGAAAGCCTGGAGGGGAATGTATGAAATTGTTGAAGATGTGGAACCAAATCAGTTTAGTGAAACAAATCGCGATTGGCTTGATCGTGGGTATTATTTTAGCCGTCACGATTCCTGAAGTGGCGAAATCCTTGACCATTTTTGGGACTTTATTTATTTCTTCTCTGAAGGCAGTCGCGCCGATCTTGGTCTTTTTCTTAGTTATGGCATCAATCGTGCAGCATAAAAAAGGACAGCAGACGAATATGAAATCAATCATTTTCTTGTATCTGCTCGGGACGTTCTTAGCGGGAGCCATTGCGGTCATCGTCAGTTTCCTTTTCCCAGTGAACATTCGATTGACAGAAGGTGCGGAACAATTGGCTGCTCCGGGGAACACGGTTGAAGTTCTTCAAAAACTCGTCTTGAATATGGTCGATAATCCAGTCAATGCGCTCATACAAGCGAACTACATTGGCATTCTGACTTGGGCGATCGTGTTAGGAATCGCTTTAAAAAATGCGTCCGATACGACGAAGACATTTATCTCGAATTTTTCTGACGCCATTGCGAAAATGGTCGGATGGGTCATCAAACTTGCTCCTCTTGGTATCATGGGAATCGTCATTGGCTCTGTTACGGAAAACGGTCTTTCTTCATTGCTCGATTACGGGAATTTATTATTGGTATTGATTGGCACGATGCTTGTCGTAGCACTCATTGTTAATCCTCTCATCGTGTTCATCAACGTTCGTCAGAATCCATATCCACTCGTCTTCAAATGTATCCGGGAGAGTGGGATTACCGCTTTCTTCACACGAAGCTCAGCTGCAAACATTCCGGTCAACATGGAATTATGTAAGAAACTTGACCTCGATAAAGAGACGTACGGGATCTCGATTCCACTAGGTGCCACGATCAATATGGCGGGAGCGGCCATCACGATTTCCGTCTTAACGTTAGCAGCGGTTCATACGCTCGGTATCCCAGTCGACCTTCCGACAGCTATCATCTTGAGTGTTCTCGCTGCCGTTTGTGCATGTGGCGCATCCGGTGTCGCTGGTGGTTCGCTCCTTTTGATTCCGCTTGCATGTAGTTTATTCGGGATTCCGAATGACATTGCGATGCAAGTCGTAGCAGCGGGTGTTCTAGTCAGTGTGTTACAAGATTCGTTTGAGACAGCACTCAACTCGTCAACAGATGTCTTATTCACGGCGACAGCAGAATATCGAAAACGACTTAAAGAGGGAGAAACGCTCTCGATCAATCGTCAGTCGATGAATGAAGATGTATCTGAAAAAGTCGTCAACGGCTGATTAGCTTCTCTATTATCAGCATGATCTAAATAAGAAAAGGCATCCTTAGCTGAGGATGCCTTTTCTTATAGACAAATTAACCTTCTCCTAAAGCAACGTACTTTTTAAATTTCCCATTGAAACTCACTAGCAAAATGTCATTTCTTTCTTTAGTAGAGTATAGGACGGTACCCTTATAGAGTTTCGTAGCAGTCCCATTATCAAAAGCGTCTTTATCCGAACTTCTTCTTTTAATTTCTCCAACTTTTTCATTCTGAGTGACTTTGGTTTTTTCTGCCCATGCTACGTCTGATTTGTAGATCGTATCATTGAATTGAAAAATGTCTGCTTTAGCATCTTCGCTCAATACTTCGGATGCCGTCGGTTTTTCACTAGTACTTTGCATTATCTCTTCATTATTACAACCAACTAATATCCATACCGTCATAATCGAGAAAGCGAATGATAAAACGACTTTTTTCATGATATAACCTCTTTCTCGTTTTGTAAGTTATTCCATGCCGATACACGTTAACGTCAACTGCTCTTCACGGTTGCCATCCCATTTGATTCGGACATGGTACGTGTCAGTATCTTTAAAGATTTGTAAGGCGGCACTCGTATCAAAGGTGGCGCCATCTCTTTCGGTTCCAATGAAGCTTCGGAAATGGCTAGAGTGTTTAGCATATCGACCATCTGACAACTGACTATCGACAAACCAGGTCACAGGTTTCTGTTGGTGCTCCACTCGTTTTAGATCCTGTCCGATATATATTAGGGCGTAGCCTTCGCTTACCCGGTAAGATAAAGGACGTTCTTTGACTTGCCGTACATGAATCACGGCGTTCCAGGATTCGCCTTTTGCCTGAAAGATGAGGTGTTCGGGTTCAGATGTCGCTGAAGCGCGGTGAATACCATAGAGCGTGAAAAACGTGAGGAAAAGTAAGCATGCAATCAGTAAGGTTCGCTTAAATAAGCGTTCGGACATGAGGATCACCTCTGAACAGTGGTTTCCTTTAGTCTAGCAAATTCAAATGCTTTTCTTAGTCAGAAATCTTAAAAAAGGGGAATCCATTTTTAGGATATCCAGCGTCCGATCTGCTCACCCATCTTGACGCTACGTTCGATGCCTGGAGCGAGTTCGACCGTGTCCGGTGGCAAGACGAGGATGACAGTTGAACCGAACGAAAAGTAACCGAACTCTGCACCACGCTCCAGCAGGCGTCCTCGATGTGTCTGAACGATCGTATTGACGTTCAGCGCACCGACCATGACGTGCTCAATCGAGCGGTGATCGACTTGCAGACGCGTGACGCGGCGATAATTACGTGTCAACGGACGTTTGCTGAATCGTAGCCCCATGTCATTGACGGGTGCCGATTCTCGCCCCAGTGTATAACTCGTCGTGATTTCGCCCGTGACTGGCGAATGGACACGGTGATAGTCGATCGGACTCAAATAGAAAATTAAGGCGACACCGTTCGCGTAATCCTCGGCGCGTTCGCTTGAGCCAATCAGCTCAGCAACAGTATAGTCCTGTCCTTTAATTGTAAACCGACTATCTTGCGATAATGCCGGGACGATGGAGAGGACGGCGTCACTTGGACTGACGAAGGCATCCGTCGTGGTTGCGATTGGTCGCATACCGGGACGTAACTCGCGTACGAAACAATCGTGCAGCGAGGTAAACGAATCGACAGACTTCAGCGCTTGATCCGTCTGAATGTGATAGGTGCGAATGAAAGGTCGGATGAGAGGGTTACTAAAGCGACTCATCGCAAACCGGTTTAGTGTGTTCGCGACTATTGGTCGAGCATTTAAGTGGACGATCGTATCAAGGATGGCTTTCTTCATGAGGTAAAAACTCCTTTAAGTTGTAATCTACCTCTTAGGATAAGGTCAAATTCTGTTGATAGACGGAGTCGTTTTCTTAAGTTTGTCTTAAGAAAAACACGTACCGAAGATACGGCACGTGTCAGAACGTCATGATCTTCGAGTCAACAAATAAAGTAGGGGTCCGAACGCACCAATCGCGAGGGTGATGATTGCCCAAAGCGGAAAGCTTCGTCCGGTACGACGTGTATCATGGCGGAGCCAAACGATGATGAAGAGGGCGCAGAGAATCAGGTCGACGAAAATCTGGAGCGTCGCCGTGTTTTGTGTCGCTTCCGTAAAGATGGCAAGTACACCAAAATCAATTATCGAAAACGCAGTTAAAACAGCGAAAGCGATCGTAATGACAAGCAATAAAGGTTTCGGGATGGTGTCTACAAATGAAGCTTGAGATTCTCTCATGAAGGATCCTCCTTAAAATGTAGTGATTACTACAAATTAATGTAGCACGTACTACATCCATGCGTCAATCTGCTTAGATGTTGTATGATGAAAAAGGAGAAGGGAGAATCGATAATAATGGATAAGTTTGAACAGAAGCGACAGGATTATACGCATCAGATCGCAAAAGCGACGTTAGCATCAAGCATCAAGGAAATGAGTCTGAAGAAGATGGCGACCGCTGCCGGGACGAGTGACCGGATGCTGATGCATTATTTCAAGGATAAGCAAGATATCGAGACCGCAGTGTTGACTGCGATCAGCCAAGAACTGATTGATTTACTGCAGCAACCGGATCTAAAACTCGAGTTCACTGCATTCGTCCGCTTTCTACGTCAAGCAATCGATGAGCCACGAATCAAGCCATATTTGAATCTTTGGTTCGAGATCACCCATCTCGCAACGAGTCAGGGAGAACCGTATACGTCAATCACGCGGACGATCGGGGAGTCGTTCGACGATTGGATTAAACAGATCTATGTACCAACAGAGGGGGAAGATGCCGATAAGCAAACAGCGTTGCTCTTTGTCTTCACGGAAGGACTCGTCGTTTTGAATAAGATCGGTTTACAAGACCGGATGGACGCGGCGGTTGAAGCGATGATTGCATTAACAAGGGACAATATGCCTCGTAACTGAGGTGTGCTGTCCTTTTTCGGCATTTCACTGAAAAATCGTCACAGCTGAATAAAGAAGTAAGGTACACATAATGACGCGAAACGCGACGTCGTATCTTTGAAATAACGAACGAAACAACGAGCCACTTCCTGCCCAAAGCAATAAGGCGATCCACCCGAGAATGATGGCATACAACGTGTATTGAACGATTTCTACAGTAGACGTGCTGTGCGGCAGAATGAACGTCGATAAAGCGGTTAAGAAAAAAAGGATACTCTTGACGTTGATGAGTTGGAACAACAGACCGGATAAAAATGTCGCTGGCACGGTATCGATCTGACTTGCTGTCTGCTTCGGGAAACCAATCTTATAGGCAAGGTAACCGAGGTATGCGGCACCGAGCCACTGTAGAATCGGTTCGATCATAGGTAAGGTCGCTTGTAATGCTGTCGTCCCTAATGCGCTGATCAACCCGAGTATCATGAACCCTAGTAAGATTCCGGTATTAAATCGCCAAGCACCACGAAAACCGAAGTGGCTCGATTCATGCATGACTAACAGATTACTTGGTCCTGGTGTGATGGATGTAATGATGACATAAGATAAAAAAGCAACAATATTCATAAGAAAACTCCTTTTTCATTCTATCGAATACTTGAATTCTAGTGTAAGATGTCAAGATCGATAAATAAAATTGAAATAAAAAATTGTACCATCATTTTTTTCGATGGAACAATCAAAGGAGAGTCTTGGAATGGAAATTCGCCATTTGATCAGCTTCTTGAAGATTATTGAGACAGGGAGTTATACGGCAGCTGCGAGTGAACTCGGCTACACGCAATCGACGATTACGTCCCATATGCAACTGCTCGAGCAAGAAGTAGGCGGTGCCTTGTTTTTCTATGCCAATCGGACGCTTCAGCTCTCACCTTTAGGTCAGGAAATCATCCCTCTGGCTGAAGACTTACTAGCGACACATGAGAAAATCAAGTCGATTCAACAACAGGATTCCTTTGAAGGCGTCTTGAAAATCGCTGCGCCAGAGTCACTGACGATCTCTCGTCTTGGTTCCGTCCTACAGAAGTTCATGACAGCATATCCGAATGTCAACATCGTCTTATCGAATGGAACATGTAAGGAAAATCAAGACGAACTCTTACATGGACGGGTCGATGTCGCCTTGATGTTGTATCCAATGTTTTCCGCTGATCGTTGTACGCATGATGTTTTGACAGAAGAGAAGATCGTCATCATTGGTCATCCGACGATGCCGGATCATTTTGACGCGATTCGATCTTCCGCGGACACATACGTCTATCTGACGAATGAAGACGGATGCAGTTACCGAACGATGTTTGAGGCGTGCGTCAGAAACCAAGACATCTCGTTTCAGACACAGGAATTGTGGAGTATCGGGGCAATCAAGAAGATGGTGATGAACGGTCTGGGTTTTGCTGTGTTACCGTATGTGACGGTAGCAGATGAAGTGGAAGCAGGTGCGATGAAAATCATTCAACATGATGAGACGTTTGAACCGATGTATGCCCATCTGCTTGCGAAACAGTCGAAGTGGGGCTCACCCGTGACACGCGCGTTTCAGGAAATCGTCCTCGACCAATTCACGAAGTCAAAGTGAATCGAGTATCTCGACCCAGACTTGATAATAGATTTCTTCATCGAGGTGAACCGTTGCCGAACGTACGCGATAGTCTGGGTTTTCCGCTAAATAAAATGCAAGAATTGTCGCGACTTTAAAGTCAGGGGTGCACTATCCGGTAATTGACCGACCATGGATCTCATTCGTGATCGAATCCGCCCAGACTTCTGCTTCACGTAATGTCTCGAACTGAAGCATCTCTTCCTTCCAACGAATCGACATCTTATGTCCTCCTCTACTGTAGTTAATGTTATTATATGGAAGAAATAGTGTGTTACTCAAGGGGGAACGTCAGACATGAGTCGTTTTGGAATGCATCGGGAAGAAATCAATCCGCCGCTCGGTGCCGCCTTCATCGGTTATCACCGAGAAGTTGGTGTCGCAAGCATACACGATCCGTTATATGTCACAGCGAGCATCTTTGAGAGCGAGCAGACGACATCGATTTTTGTCAGCATCGATAACATCGGTTTGCTCGTCGCAGATACCAATACCATCCGTGAAGGCATCGCGGACCGGCTAGACGTCTCAAAGAAACAGATCACGGTCGTTTACACGCATACACATTCAGGCCCAGCGACAGCGGGAACTGAACCGTTGACCGTTGCCTACAAAACGATCTTGACGCAACAAGCGATTGTATCTGCTGTTAAGGCGAGTGAAACGATGCAACCGGTCGAGATGGGTTGGGGTGTGAAGCAAGGGAAACTCGGCGTCAACCGACGAGAAAAAATAAATGGTCACGCGGTGATGGGGTCGGATCCGCTTGGGGTGACGGATGACCGAATCGGGACACTATTGGTTCGCCGTGCCGATGATGCGTGTCTCGTCGGAGCCTTCGTTTTCTGTACAGCGCATCCGAACGTCTTGAAATCAGACAGTGTCGTCTTATCCGGTGATTATCCGGGTGTCGCTCGAACGATACTCGAACAGGCGCTCGGCTGTCCAGTCGTGATCGTCCAGGGGGCGACGGGAAACGTCAATGCGAAATATCGTGGTGACCTAGCAAGCCTGCAGAAGATGGCGTTTGCTCTAAGTGGACACGTCTTAACGACGATTCCAGACGTATCGTTTCAACCGTTAACGCACCACCGGATTCAGTCGATGATTAATCCGATGCGCTTAACAGAAATACCAACGATAAACCAATTACAAGACATGGCGGATTACGCCGAACTGACTTGGGGCGTCAGCGCAGCGCGCTGGTTGGCGTACGTTCAGGAACGATCGGGAGAAACACTCACCATCCCGGTCGAAGTTCAATTGTTTGAACTAAATGAAGGTTCGTTCTCAGGCATCCCGATGGAGCCGTTCTGTGAGACAGCGCTACAGATAAAGCGGATGCGTCAAACGGAACTCGCTTTTTTCGGAGGCTATACGAACGGTTACATCGGTTATTTGCCGACAGCGGAAGAACATCCGTATAGTGGGTACGAGGTGGCAATCAATCCCGTCGTCTACGGTCCAGTGACGGGTCTTTGGATGCCGCCTGTACCGGAAACAGCGAACGACATCGTGAGTCACATCCGTCAACTCTATGAAATGAATAACAACCCGGCTTCTCTCGTCTTAGAGGCCGGGTTGTTATGATTACGACTTGATTTTTTTGATGATCCAGAATAAAGCGAAAACAAATCCGCATGTTAGGAAGATGAATAAAAAGAGCAGAATGAGTAAGTTAGACATTTGTAGCATCGGAGACCTCCGTGAATATGTATAGCTGGATTTTCGAACTTTCGAATAATAATAGAGTAACATAGTAATTAACATTATATAGGGAAATGACTTGTTGTTTTCTATATTTTTTAAATGAGTTACTCATTATATGAACGAATAGTTATTTTATTCCATTATAATTGAGAGGGAAAATATCATGATTATCAAAAGATGTATTCTTAAGTGTTGTCATCACTTATTTATTCCTCAGTTTGATTTTATCCTTCAGCATCGGATATACGATCGATTGGATTCCGGAAGTAACTTTAGCTCAAAAGATAAAAGGGTACGCTTTTGAAGGGTTCACTCGTTTTAGTGTTATAAAGCTTTTAATTGTTGCAGGTGTAAGTATTTTGTACAGTTTACTCTCCTCAAAACAAAGAGCATCGAGTTCACGTAAGCGTTGATTTCCTTTATTTTGAAACTTTTCTTTGTTTGATTACGTTTATTAGGTATAATCGGTCTACTAAAAGGAGAGAGTATGATGAGAAAGAGAATCGGCGCAATTGCTCTAGTGAGCGGCATGCTGATACTCGGAGGTTGCGGAACAGCGGCAACACAAACCGATGTATTTGATCAACAAGGTACATATCTAGGGGATAACAGTAACGTACGAGACATCGTCCAACAGCTACCTCATGGCGATCAGTTAAAGAAAATGGAACTGTCGACGAAGGATAAACCGTATCAACTCACGTTACGTTATGCTGGATATGAAGAAGGACAGGTCGAACAAAAAAGCAATCGTACGGCAATCTACAATGCAACAGCACTGTTCACATTGATTCCGAATGTCGACCACGTCAACATGACGATCGAGGATGCTTCGTATCACTTTACGAAACAACAGCTGCGCGATTGGTATGGAAAAGACTTTACGGCGTACGATAATGAGAAAGCACTGAAGGTGTTTACGAAGCCTTTTATCGAAGATGAACTGAAAGTAAAAGAAATACTGAATTGAAAAGAAAAAGTGGAAGTAGATGAATTTTCATCACTTCCACTTTTTTATACTATTGATTATTTCCCTGGCTTCGTCTTGTAGAAGCTATAGAAGACGCTGATTAGAATGACGAGAACGATCGTACCGAGTGACATCCAGATTGGCATTTTGTAGACGTCACTGAAGATCATCTTCGCTCCGATGAAGACAAGCATGAAGCTGAGACCATGTTTCAAGTAGTAGAAACGATCAATCAAGTTCGCGAGGACGAAGTAGAGACTACGGAGTCCAAGAATCGCCATGATGTTCGCATAGAAGATGATATACGGATCACGCGAGTACGCGAAGCTTGCTGCGACCGAGTCGACGGCGAAGACGATATCCGAAATCTCGATGAAGACGAGCGCGATCAAGAGAGGTGTGAAGAACAGTTTCCCATCAATTCGTTTTGCGAACTTACCAGACGAGATGTCTTGCGTGATCGGTAAACGTTTCTCTAACCAACGAATCGTTTTGTTCTCTTCGAGCGACGTCTCTTGACCGATGTTCTTGTACATCATCCAACCAGTGTAGACGAGGAACGCTCCGAAGATGTAGTACACCCAAGCGAAGTTCTCAAGCAACGAAACACCAGCGACGATGAAGATGACGCGGAAGAAGATTGCACCAAGAATACCCCAGAATAAGACTTTGTGCTGGTACTTCAATGGAATCGCGAAGTACGCGAAGACGAGTGAGAAGACGAAGACGTTATCAATCGCGAGAGCCTTCTCGATGAAATAAACGCTCGTATATTCGATCGCAGCGGAGCTACCTTGATCGAAGTAGAGCCAGCCACCGAAAGCGACGGCAATCGCAATCCAGACAAACGTCCACGTCCAGGCCTCCCGAAGCGAAACTTCATGTGCCTTACGATGGAAGACTCCAAGGTCAAGAGCGAGCATGATGAAAACGATGGCTAGAAAAGCAATGAGTAGTGTCAACAGCGCTTCCTCCTTTAAGGTAATTGTTATCTTGAATTTATTATAAGGTCATGAGAACTCAAAAGTAAAGAGATAAATGTTCGGAATGTGCAATTGGTTAAAAAACAATCCCCAAAAGTGGACGAATATATTCGACATGATGTGCAATGAAACGACATGAAACCCAGTTCCGAGAAGGGACTGGGTTTCATGCATGTTACTTTTAATTATATAAGTCATCATGATAAGGGAGGGAAATGCGTCACGACGTACGTTCCGAGTTCATCGATGACATCTTCCGCTGATCGCTCACCGTCGAATAGGGCGAAGAACAGATGATTGACGCCAAGCTAGCGATACAATTTCAGCAACTCGATTAGTCGATTGCGTCCGATCCGGAAACCGAGTCGAATCGGTGTCGCTTCCTCGTTCGGATCCGCAGACAGGTCAAGATGCATCGGCATCGAAAACGGGCGAAACGTTGTGTTACCGGCTGCTTGACTCGCTGCACGCCATTGTTCGATGGCACGTGCTTGTTCGAACGGTCCTTGCGGATAATACATCCAGCCGTCGCCGTTTTTTGCGAGCCAGTCCATATCCTGCTGTGCGAAACCCGTGATCATCGTCGGGATTCTCTTTTTAGGTCGCGGGACGAGCGTCGCACCACGAACTTCTCCATACGTCGAATCAATTTGCGGATAATCTTCGTATAAGGCTTGCTCCATCACTTGCAGTGCTTCCTTGAACTGAGCACCACGGCTCGGATGATCGACACCGAGTCCATGGAAGTCGGCTTGCCGGTCACCGGACGAGACACCGAGAATCAAACGTTCCGGGAACAAGGCATCAATCGTCGCGACTTCCTTCGCAGAGCGTAACGGATGACGGAGCGGCAGGACGAGTGCTGACGTTCCGAGGGCGATTTGTTTCGTTTGGCTGAGGAGATGCGTCCCGTATATCAGCATGTCATGAATCTGTCCGACAGCCGGATCAAGAAAATAAGGATTTTTTAATAAGACGTCGCGTAGCCAGAGCGTCGTAAAACCATAGTTCTCTGCTTTTTGTGCGAGCTCGACTTGATTGGCAAGCGTCGGCGTTCGCATCTTGAAATTCTCGAGCGGGACGTGGAGACCGAGCGTGAGCTCGCTCTCCCGGTACATCCGCTGATAACTTGCATGATCGTTAAACATAGTAGTCCTCCTTATTGATGTTCGAGACGACGCGAGACACCTGTCAAGATGACGGCAAGAATGACCATGATCCCGCCGACCCATGGCGTGTGGACGAGACCGATCGTATCGGTGACGAGACCACCAATCGTTGCTCCGAGTGCGATGCCGATGTTAAAGGCTGCGATATTCAAGGCAGATGCAACATCGACTGCTGCTGGGACATATTTTTCAGCCAACTGGACGATATAGAGCTGTAGTCCAGGGACGTTCATGAACGCAAGGAGTCCCATTAAGATGATACCGATGATACCGGCGACCTTGAACGGAATCATGAACGAGAGGGCGATCATGACGATGGCATGGATAATAAACATATAGAACAACGCTTTAATCGGATTACCGTTCGCGAGTTTTCCGCCGACCGTGTTTCCGATCGCAACCGCGATTCCGTAGACGAGCAGAATGATACTGATCAAGCTGGGACTGATTTTCGTGACGTCCTGCATGATTGGTGTCAAGTACGTAAAGGCGACGAACGTTCCACCGTAACCGAGGGCAGTGATCAAGAAGCCGAGCATCAAGCGTCCGTTCGTCAACAGTTTGAACATGTCGGAGAACTTAGCAGGTGGTGATTGTTTCAAGTCTTTTGGAATCAAGAAGAAGCTTGCGATGATCGCAATGATTCCGAGTGCAGCAACCGCGAAGAACGTCGCGCGCCAGCCGAATGATTGACCGATGAATGTCCCAAGTGGAACACCTGTGACCGTTGCGACTGTCAGACCTGTGAACATCAAGGCGATGGCACTCGCTTTTTTATGCTCCGGTACGAGCTGGACGGCAATCGTCGCACCGATTGAGAAGAAGACACCGTGCGAGAAAGCAGTGATGAAACGAGCCACGATCAACAATTCAAACGTCGGTGAAATCGCTGAGACGAGGTTACCAGCGATGAAGACGACCATTAATGCCATCAGTAACGTTTTCCGATTCATTCGGTTCGTCAGTGCCGTCAGGATGGGTGCACCGACGGCGACACCGATTGCGTAACCAGAGATGATGAGACCAGCGAGTGTGATACCGATATTTAAGTCACCAGCGATCGCTGCGAGCAGTCCGACGGGAACGAATTCCGTCGTACCGATCCCAAAGGCGCTGATGGCTAAGGCAAGTAGGGCAAGTCCGCCGTTTCTTGGGACCTGTTCCTCCTGGATCCGTGAGTTTAATTGATTCATGGGGATTCCTCCTAAAAATGATTTCAGTAGGGATCGTGTTCAGTGGGCCCGACCGAACATGATCCGATTGACATGACCCCAGCATAACGGGGGTGTTTCATTTCGGGAAGTACGTACTTTAAAGTGCGATAGGCACTAAAAAGTACCCTACTCCTTTATTTAGATACAAGGTCTAAAAGGAGGTTGTACTTTCCGTTGACAATTGCTATCATATAGCCAGCTAATCTGCTTGGGAAGTACGCACTTTCAAGTACGATAGGCACTAAAAAGTACCTATGCCCTTAACAGAATCACGAAAGGATGGAACATATATGCCATACAATATCCCGGTCGAAGCAACACTTGAAGTCATCGGTGGAAAGTGGAAGGTCGTCATCATGTGTCATTTGATCAAAGGCGAGCGTCGGACGAGTGAGCTCCGCAAGCTGATGCCGACGATCACGCAAAAAATGCTGACGCAACAATTGCGGGAGTTAGAAGAAGACGGCGTCATCATCCGGACGGTCTTTGAACAAGTCCCACCGAAAGTCGTCTACTCGTTATCCGAGTACGGCTGGTCGCTGAAGCCGATTCTTGACGCGATGTGCGCATGGGGAGAAGGACATATTGATTTGACGGGTGGAGAAGTCGTCTCGTCATGACGAACAAAAGTGAGTCTCGCTCGAGGCTCACTTTTTTGAATACATATACAAGGTGGGGAAAAAAGATGGAGCAACCAATCGTTCAGTTCGATTCGATTACAGTCAGTTTTGAGGATAAAGCCGGCAGCTGCCAGTCAATCGAGGAGTTTGCACAAGGATTCGAGCATGGCATCTTATTTTTTGGTCATCCGCCGGAAACCAATGATATCAAAGTCGTCCTTGATCTGAAGACGAACTTTGGTGAACGGACGTTTCGGTTTAACTTTTGCCGAATGGACCGGGCAATCGGCCATTATCTAATCGATGGGTTGGTCTGGAAATGGGTCATCTTGTGGGAATGGTATTACCAGGAGAGTTATCAAACGGGTGAGTCCTACCATATCAATCGTCCAAAGGAAGGAATTCGTGATTTTTATCGACAAGTTGATGTACAAAATGAGACTTGTTCGAATGATTATTTAGAGTCAGGCATTCTCGAGGAGGACGTATCATTTACGGATAGTTATACAAATTTTGAGAACCTAGATTGGGTCACCGAGGGAGATCCGATTAATACATTAGAGCGAATGCGGAACCAAGGTGTCTTTTTCGAGTATTATTTTAAAACCTGGATTGATTTAGAGCATTCGTTGCCCGCGATTCGACGCGTCATGGATGAATTGTATGCACATACACCTGAATAATATTTGAATGAAACGAGCACCGCTCCCTCTGTCGTCGACAGAAGGAGCGGTGCTTTGGTT
The DNA here is from genome assembly GCF_000798935.2 of Exiguobacterium sp. ZWU0009. Taxonomy (NCBI): domain Bacteria; kingdom Bacillati; phylum Bacillota; class Bacilli; order Caryophanales; genus Exiguobacterium; species Exiguobacterium sp. ZWU0009. The sequence continues at coordinate 1,495,251 of NZ_CP018057.1, forward strand.
AGAACGCTTTACGTTGACCTTTTAGAATCGTCTGCTGCAGAGGACCAAAGTCCCCTGGAACCGTCCGTTCCATGAACAGATACGGTTTTCCATCGACGATGAATTTTCGATCTCCAAGATACTCGAAGTGGCGACCGTCATCCTTTAATCTTCGCTTAACAGCTTGAATATGGTCTTCATGATGAATGAACCGCTCGTTAAACGTCATGACGATATTTCCTTTTTTGAATCCGAGTAAGAAGACGTAGTAGAACCAATAGCCAACAAGACAAATACCAACGGCCAATAACAAATCATACATGTGTGTCGAGCTCCTTTCGTGTATACAGATTTTTACGAATATTACTGTAAAAAGATTCAATCAATTTCAATTAAAAGTAAAAAAAGTATTCATCCGAAGATGAATACTCGTTATTTTTGAGCGATGTATCTCTTTTGATCGAAATCATATTTAAATTCAACGATCATCCATTCATCACCCGTTGAATTCCGATACGAGTAAAAGAGCGATGTCTGTTTTTCTGGATACTCGACTGTATTGTCATTATAGGCTTTTCCGATCTTAGATTGACACTCCCACGGCTAAAGCCGCAAGCCCACACCGTTGGTGAGGGTGGGATTCTCAAGTGCTTGGCGGACTCAATCCATTTCTGCTTCGTCCGAGCCTTGAGGTAGGGGTGTGCCATCACCCCTCCTGAGACAGACCGTATAGGTTCTCAGGCTGATGGACTGTTACCATCCATCACAGGTGCGTATCGAATGTTCATCGCACCGACGGTGTCCCGATGTCCTTTAAACCCACAGGCACACGTGTAGACCCTATCCCTCACCTTGTTCCTGACGGAACAGGATGGGCAGGTCTGACTCGTGTAGGCGGGGTTCACATACTCAACCTTGATGCCCGACAAGGCGGCTTTGTATTCGATGAAGGACGCGAGACGATAGAACGACCATGAGTGGAGGTTCTGGTTGTTTTTACGGCTTGTTCTTGCCGTCTGTCGGATGTTCGCCAAGAGTTCGAGGCGAATGACAGAGATTTTCTTCTGTCTTGCAAAATCGACGATGGCTCGGCTGACCTTGTGGTCCTTGTCCCGCATCCACCGCTGTTCCTTCTGATTGCGTCGTTTGATAGCCTTCGGCTTCTTCTTTTTGCCGAGTGCCTTCCGTTCCGCACGGAACTTGCGTTTCATATACTTGTTCTTACGACCGTTCCCGAAGAAACGGGTCGTGTCGTCATCGGTGACGGCGACCGCCGGCACTTTTAGTCCGAGGTCAACCCCCATCAGCCGCACCCCCGTCCGAGGAACGGTCGGGACATGGACGGAAATCTGAGCGATCCACTTCCTTCCCTTCTTCGTGACCCTGAGCGTCCCGAGTTTGTTGGCAAGGAGTCGGGTATTCCGATTGTCCTTGTCAACCATGGCAGCACGGAATCGCATCTTCACGGACTTCCCGTCCATCCAAACGGGGAAGGAGATGCTCTCGAAGTCGAAGGAATAGTTCTGATTGTTCCAGACGCAGACCGGCTTTTTGAGGACAGGGATGCGTTTGAAATCCTCTTTCCTCGCCTTCTTGTAGATGCCGACGGCATCTCCTGCGAGTTGGTTCTTCACGGCGCTCGGAAGGGGGGTGTCGATGTCCTTGCTCGACCACCTCTTCCCGTCCTCGGAGGCGACCATGTTCGCCACGACTCGGTTGGCGGTCTGGATATAGGTCTTGCCCATCCTTTTTAGGATGGCATCCTGACGACGCGTGGCATAGATTCGAACTTCTACCGTGACGACTTGACTCATCTTTGACACCTCCTTCATCATAATAATCAACTCCATTATAGATTTACTATAAATGCATTTCATCAGGAAGAACAGTCGGGGACATGCGGTGTCTGAAGACACCACGTCCCCGAACTCGCTATCATCCCACCCCTAAAGGAGTGGGCTTTCTCGCTCGTACATTCTGTAATCTTCTGTGCGGTGAGCCGTCATGACACCTAGCCCTTTACCAGAGAGAATATGATCGAATTCAGCTATCGTCATGCCTGGTTTAAATTTCTTTCCTGGCAAGAGTCGTTTTTTCGAAGGCGCTTTAGGGGTGTATTCCTTTTGCACAAGATATAACGTGTGACCTTCTTGTTTCGTTTTGAAGATCAGATGCATGCGCTGTAAAGACCAATGATCATTTTTTCATCGTACGGATAAAATGAGAAAGCGTATAAAGCATAGTCGTCTTTGATTTCACTCAATATTACATCATGATTGAGTGTCGTGACGCCATGTTCTTTCTGTATGTATTTCTTATATGATTTTCCGTAGAGCGATTTTGCGACGTCTGTCGCGGTCATACCGAGTTTTAGTTTTTTGTACGACGTATATTCCTTTGTCGCCGCGTCGACAGAATGAGGTGCGAAAACAGCACCAATCATCGAAAGCGTGATCAGAAGCGCGAAGAGTACCTTCAACTGAATAAGGTGTAATTTTTTCGTACGTATCATCATGATTGTGTCTCCTTTGCCAAACTTATTAAAAACCGTGCGATTCTTTTCGTTTGAGATACCAGAGTAGACCGAGGGTAATGCAAAAACCAATCGCACCTATGATTCCGATGAAAAACAAACCGGTGATTTCATCACCATAACTTTTTTGAAAAAAATAGGATGAACCGAAGATGAGGCTCATGCTCATGAAAATATTGCGTAGATGGCGGAGTACTGGAACAATCATGGATAATCCCTCTTTCTTATTTTTTCGTTCGACGGATCTCGGTCGCAACAATCGAGTCCTTTGCAAACGTCACTTGAATCGTGTCACCCGTCTGAATGGCAACTGTGTTATCCGTTTTGCCATAGACGATCGTGTCCGTTGTGACGCGAATCTTTGTTAAAGCATACTGTTCGTCCGGTTTTTGTTCGCTCGGAGCGACGAATAACGTATCCCCTGTAATTTTCTCGACGATTCGTGCATCGTTCTCGTGTGTACAGGCACCAAGCAGCATACTAAGGAATAGAATAAAAGCGAAAAGCCACCGATGTGTCGGCATGAACCAGGCACCTGCTTTCATCAGTTAATAGGGTTAGATGAGATCGTATGATTATATAAATTTTACCAGTTGCGATACTGATTGATGCGAATCACAAAAATATTCTTGCTCTGAAATGAAAGGGATTCAGGCAGGAATCGGCGTATGATTAAAGAAATACCATCATCTCGATCAGAGGAGGAAATACGATGAAGGCAGCCATCTGTACCCGCTACGGATCCCCGGACGTCTTGCACATCACAGAGGTACCTCGTCCGGTTCCAAAATCAAACGATCTATTGATTAAAGTACATGCATCTGCCGTCCATTCCGGAGATCGTCGCATGCGTTCGCTCGATGTCCCACTGTTAGGGAAACTTCCGATGCGTCTGGCTGTCGGCTTCAAGCGACCGCGACAACCGATCCTTGGCGTTGTTCTTGCCGGAGAAGTCGTCGAAGTCGGTCAAGACGTCAAGCAGTTCCAAGTCGGAGACCGTGTCCATGCCTTGACGGGATTTGGCTTCGGTGGATACGCCGAATATGCATGCGTGTCTGAGAAACGTTGCATTGCAAAAATGCCGCAACACGCATCGTACACGGAAGCGGTCTGTCTCCCGTTCGGTGGTACGACGTCGCTCCATTTCTTCCGGAAACTCCAAATCGATCAGATGAAGACGATCTTGATTTACGGTGCGTCGGGTGCTGTCGGAACAGCGGCCGTTCAAATCGCCAAAGCAAAAGGGCTGCAGGTGACGGCTGTCTGTAGTGGACGAAACACGGAGCGGGTCAAAGCGCTCGGTGCCGATCACGTCATCGATTATACAAAGGACGGCTACGATGGATTGTTGCTGAAGTACGATGCCGTCTTCGATGCGTCCGGAAAGATCAATAAGACGCAAGCGAAACGGCACGTCAAACAAAACGGCGCCTTTGCATCCGTCGCGGGACAAGGTGTGGCGAGAGAACGGAAAGAAGATCTACACTATTTAAATGAACTGTTTGAAGCGGGACGATTCAAAGCCGTCATCGACCATATCTATTCACTTGATGAGATCGTCGAAGCGCACCGTTATGTCGACGCTGGGCAAAAATTCGGTAACGTCGTCGTGTTAATAGCAAACGAATGATTCATCGAACCACCTGATTCAGGTGGTTTTTTTATGGTTATCCAATATATGTTAAAATAAAATAGGCTATTTTAAGGATGGGGGGATATAGCGATGATGAAACAGATTCATGCGTTTGAGACAAAAACGGACTATGAGAAATACGAAGCGGTCACGCATCGCTTTCGAACACGGTTAGACGAGTATCAAACGATCTTACAAGAGAAATATCAACTGATCGACGTACCGAAAGGAATCGTTTGGACGTCAGCGGAACTCGCGACGACGGTCTTCTCAGACATTCCGATTCCAGCGTTTACGAATAAGGACTTGATCTACATATCACCAGACGTTGCAGAGTGGCGGATGCTATTTTTGTCTCAACTTGACGGGAAGGACGTACCGCATATTCGAGCGTTCTACGAAACGCTTACTGAAGATCACGTCTTGACGATTGCTGGTCATGAACTGACCCATCATTTGGATTTGTTCGTTGATGAATTCGACGATGAGAGAGAAGACGGAATCTGGTTCGAAGAGGGAATGTGTGAGTACCTCCCCCGGAAGCACCTGTTGTCGGACGAAGCATTCAAGCGAATTACTTTAATTGAGACAGAGCTGGTCGAGCTCTTTCAGGAAGAGTATGGAGCGCGTTCGATTGATCAATTTGGGAGTGCCTCCTATGCCAGTAGTCTGTCGAGTATCATGTTTGATTATTGGCGGAGCTTTCTCGCGATCCATCATCTCATCGAGGAACGGTATGACGGGAACGTCTTACGCGTTTTTGAAGCATATCGGAACTGGCATGAACAGGGGCGGATCGTGCCGCTATCGGAATACTTCAATCTTCAGACGGTAAGACGCTAAGCTGTGTTTGTAGTGGAGGAGGGCTTATGAATCGTTACAGTATTCTTTCGTTATCTGCATTCGTCTGTTTTTGTTTCTTCTTTTTCCTGATGAAGAGCGGAGTCAGTCTGAAAGGGTTTGGAACTGTCTATATCTTACTTCTGTTTATCATTCCGTTAGTCGGCGTATAAACAGGGTACAAAACGAAGCACCGAATACTCAAGTGGGGATTCGGCGGTGTCCATCTCATTACGTTCTGCATGATGTCATATTTGCTATTACTAGCTTACGGTATTTCTGAGCAGTGAAAGGTGTTAAAAGAAAAGGTCAGATGATTCCGTGTAAAAAAGGAAACTTCTGACCTTTCGTGATATGTAGTGTGAAATAAGAAATCATCACGTGATTTAGTCTCGCTTTGGCAAACTAGTCGTTGTGCCCATCTCAACGACGTGATCATCTTGAAGACGATACAGGAAATATTCTTCTTGTTGAAGCCCTTGACCCTGTACTTTCACGGCAATCTGATAGCGTTTTTCCTTGTCGCGGTGTTTGTCGTCATAGGCAGAATGGAGTGAGGCGACATGTGCTGGACCGTACTTTTTCACGACATAGGCCTCAACTTTTGTGCTGACATGCTGCTCGAATCGTTCATCGTATCGGACGTCTAAGTAAAACAGCAGTCCACCTAGTAGGAGAAAGACAACCAAAACGTTGATTCCGATTTTTTTCAATTCATCACTTCCGATCGTTCCATAGCATTAAACCTAGAAAAGCTGTTACAGATGATCGGAAGACGATGCATCATAACAGCGATTGAATCATTAATTTGAAAATCTACATCATTTGAGTGATTGCTTTAGATATCGACTCCAACTAATTTAAGAATGATGATGATCGTGATAGCTGAGAGCGCAAAAGAACCAGCATAAGCGAGTTGTTTTTTCAAAGGTATCTCCTCCTCATGAAAGTATTACCATTAGTATGTCATTAAACGAGATATATGTAAAATTAATTCCATATTTTCAACGCGATTTTTAACACAGTGTTTCATGAAGAAAATGACAACATCCCTACTCCTCGGTTCGTCAAGGCAGTAGGGATGTTATTTTCATGTCCACCAATCCGGTGGAGTATATCTCGTTAAAAGATCTTTCTCGACAAGTCGCTGCTTCACATAAGACGTGACACTTGGAAGTAGCGTATCCATGTTGGCAGGGTGCACCATGACCTCAACGGATGAACCGGGTGAAATTGAATCAAGTGTCGCAAACGAAACGCCCTCTCCATAAAACCGCTCATCGAAGCGATTTGTCAGCCAGAGATCCCGGTGCTTCTCGTTCCCCGCAGCACGGAACGTCGTTTGATATTCATTAGCGAGCTCGACGATGACAGAGTCGATCGCGGACCAGCCGTGGATATGATGGTGACTGTCTAAGTGGTGCAACGACAGCCCGGTAGCAAGAAAAGCTTCAATCTGGGCTTTCCATTCCAGGTAGACGTCTTCAGGATCCGGTGGCTCTTCCTTCAAAAAGCGACTCGTGAAACGAAACGTCCCGTCCTCCTTTGTTAACGACTGACTTGTCGAAGCGAGCGGTTTTCCCCAAGAGAGCACGAGATGTACGCCGACATGCAGGTCCGGGTGTTGCTGAGAAAGTCGAACAGCTTCTTCGACCGCATGTCCGTTCATCATCAGCGTCGTCGAATTGACGGGACCGTAAAGATGACTCTCGATGATGCCTTGGTTAATACCCGTCGTCAAACCGAAATCATCAGCATTGACGATTACACGCGTCTTAGGCATGTGCCGTGCCAGTCAGCGAGAGTGCTTGATCAAGCACTTGATCGCCCTTCATCAACCCGTATGCCATGTTGTCAATCACAGCAACCGGCACGTTAACTGCTGTACGGATTTTGTTCTCGAGGTAGCGGACTTGTGGACCGATCAAGATGACGTCCATCGTCGTATGTTCCTTTAGTCGCGATTCGGGTACTGCTTCGATCGTTGCGTCAAGCCCTCGTGCTACGGCTTCCGTCCGCATTTTTTCTACTAAGATTGAAGTGGACATGCCTGCTGAGCAGACGAGTAAGATGTTCATTTCGCTTCCTCCAGTCGATTGATTTTAGTGATCATGTCGATCATCTCGGTCGCCAGTTCCTTGACCGTCATCGCCGTCATCAGATGATCTTGAGCGTGGACGAGTAGGACGCTCATCTCGTTGCTGGTTCCTCGTGCTTCTTCTTGTAAAAGTTCTGTCTGAAGTTTGTGTGCCTCAAGAAACGAAGTCTCTGCTTCCTCGAGTTTCGCTTGAACAAGTGCTTCGTCACTGCGTTTAGCAGCAGCGATCGCTTCAAACGCACTCGAGCGTGCATTTCCGGCATGTAGGATGATCATGAACGATAATTGTTGGATCGATTCTGTCTTCAACTGATTTTCTCTCCTTCATGTATACTGTCTTTGTTTCGATTGATTTCGGCAGTCATGGCGCGCGCTCCTGCTACGACGAACGGGATATAGATCAATGTCGCGAGCGTCAGATTGAACACCTGAAGCAGGACCCCGCGGATGCTACCACCGGTGACAAGGTACCCACTGATGATCGGTGGTGTCGTCCATGGAACGATGGCGACCGTCTTTGGAACCATTCCGGTTGATAGTGCGACATATGAGACGACCGTCAAGACGACCGGTGCGAGAATGAATGGAATCAACATGACCGGGTTGAGCACGATCGGCATACCAAAGATGACCGGTTCGTTGATGTTGAACAGACCGGCGGGTGCTGATAGCTTAGCGACTTGATGATAGGGATGATTACGTTGTTTCCTTACGACAATGAAGATCGCAAGTAGAAGTGACAACGTCGTACCAGAGCCACCCATGAAGACGAACGCATCGAGAAACGGTTTCGTTACCGTATACGGGACGTCATAGGCGGAAGCACCAGCTTGAAAGGCAGCTAAGTTCTGTTCAATCAGCGGTAAGTAAATCGGCTCGATGACCGACCCGATGATGTTCGTGCCGTGTAGACCGAAGAACCAGAGGACATGGTTCAAGAGGGCGATGATCAGACCGGCGGCGAGCGAATCTCCGAAACCTTGAAGCGGTTGCTGGATTGCCTTGAAGATGACTTCGAAGATGCTGAGTTCGAGTTTTATTTGAATGAACAACTGGATCGCAGCAACGACCGTCAAGATGATCATTGAAGGAATCAATGCTTGGAACGATCGGGTGACACCACCAGGCACACCCTCCGGCATCCGGATCGTCAGCTTCGTATGGATGAGAAGACGGAATGCTTCCGTTACGAGAAGCGAGACGATGATGGCGACGAATAGCCCTTGGGCGCCGAGCCAAGCGAAGCTGAGTCCCCAGTCCTTCGTGACCGGAACGAGCATGACGTAAGAAGCGATCGACAGAATACCAGCAGCGAGACCGTCGATATCGTAGGACCGTGCCAAGTTATAGGCAATCGAGAAGGCGACCAGTAAGCCGAGAATCGCGAAGGAGGCATTCCAAATGTTGCCGCCAAGCCGTTGCCAACTTCCTTCACCAAAAGCGGCATTCATCGAGCCGACGAAATCGAGCGACCAGCTACCGAGCTGGATGGCAGGGAAGTTATTGATCAGAATCGCGAGTGAGCCGACGATGATGAGCGGCATGACGGAGACAAAGCCGTCACGGATGGCGACGAGATGGCGCTGGGAACCGATCCGTCCGGCAATTTCAATGAACTTATTCATGAGAGAACCTCCTTAAGCTGGAATTGGGGTAAGTAAGCCTGATGCGCGCGGAACAGTTCTTCAAGTAAGGCATCAATCCGTTTTTCGTCTTGGATCAAGGGATTCATGAGGGCAGCGACATAAGCGTCCTCGTACTTCCCGGAGACGGCTGCTTGAATCGTCAGTTCCTCGAACGTCTTCAAGTTCGTGATCAGTCCACGGACGGGGAGTGGTAAGCTACCGATCGACAGCGGACGCGGTCCGGCTTTTGCGATGACAGCGTTGACCTCGATGACGGCATTTTCCGGTAAGTCACGGATCGTCCCTTGATTCAGCGTATTAACGGTCTGGATATCACCACGGTCGTTATAAAGCGAGTCCATCAAGTTACACGCTGCATCCGAATAGTATGCTCCACCGCGTTGCTCAAGTTCCTTCGGTTTTACGTCGAGCGATTCGTCTCGGTATTGTTCGAATAGTCGGCGCTCGACTTCTTGGACGACTTCAGCTCGTGTCCCGTTCTCTTCGTAAGCTTGTCGATCTTTTGCGAGGACATCGCGCGTTTGGAAATAATATTGATGGTACGGGTTCGGTAACAGCTTGATTGAATTCAGGAATGAGTCGGACCAGCCGAGTCCAACGATATTCGCTGGCGAGTAGTCGTTTCCATCACGCAACGCAGTGAGTACATCTTCTGTCCGATCGACACCATTCACCGTGACATGTCGACCAAAGATGAAGTGATTCAACCCGATGAATTCGATTGAGACGTGTTCGACGGGGGTAAGCAGGATTTCAGCAACGGAGTTCCGCATATTGAACGGGATATTGCAGACACCGATCACTCTCTGATGCTTGGAGTGTTTCAAAAGTGCCTCGGTCACGATGCCAGCTGGATTCGTGAAGTTGATCAACCAGGCGTCGGGACAGAGTTCAGCCATCTCGTCCGCGAGTTCGAGCAAGACGGGAATCGTCCGGAACGCCTTGAACATACCGCCAGCACCATTCGTCTCTTGACCGATGAAGCCATGCTTGAGTGGAATGCGCTCGTCAAGAGCCCGTGCCGATAGACCCCCGACGCGGATTTGCGTCGAGACGAAGTCGGCTCCACGGAGGGCTTCTCTTCGATTGAGCGTCCAACGAAGCGTGATCTTCACGTTAGACTTGTCAATCATCCGTTGTGCGAGTTTACCAACAATTTCGAGCTTTTCTTTTCCGTCCTCGATATCGACGAGAACGACCTCGTCGACCGGAAAGGAATGGTGACGCAAAATGAAACCTTCGATGATTTCCGGTGTATAGCTGGAGCCTCCACCGATGATGACGACCTTGAGTGGCATATTGTAAATTCCTCCTCATGAAAGCGATTTCTTTTTGTTGTAACAAATGTAACAAATAATACAACTTAAGACAATAATAAAACACAAATAATACAAATAAAGATTTGTATTTGCATTTGTATGATGTCTGTATCACAATAAAGGCACAAAGGATAAGAGGAGGAGGTGGCATGATGTCGCAATCAACATTACAGACGGCAATCAAAGAAGAATTGCTATCGCGGATCAAGAGAGGCTATTACGAAGAAGGGAAAAAATTCCCGACAGAGTATGTGCTGTGTGAGGAATTTGATGTCAGTCGGACGACCGTTCGAGGGGCATTGAACCAGTTGACGCTAGAAGGATACTTGATCCGACAACAAGGACGTGGAACGTTCGTTGCGGGCAAAAAAGTCCGACAGACCTTATCGCATACACCGAACAACTACGCCGCTCAATTAGCGGTGCAAGGGAAGCGAGGCGAGGTGTCGCTAATCCAATTATCCGTCGTCTCAGCGACTGATGTCCTGACAGAGGTTTTTGCAGTAGAGGAACAGGCACCGATCCAGAAAATCGAACGGATTCGTCATGCTGACGGTGAACCGACACAATATGAGATCTCATTCATCCCGTGGTCGATTGCTCCAGGAATTACGAAGGAACAGGCGGAGCATTCGTTGTTCGATACGTTAGCAAAAGTCTTTGATATCCAGGTGGCGAAAACGACAGAGTCACTTGAAATCGTTCTAGCCGATGAAGCAATCAGTAGTCATCTGAAATGTCCAGTCAATGCACCGTGTTTCTACATCGAAACCGTAACAGAGGATCAAGGGGGACAAATCATCGAGTATTCGCGTTCCTACTTCCGTGGGGATAAGACGAATTTCGTGATTGAACGTTCGTATCGTTAAATTGAATAGCGTTGTTGTCGAGCAAAGCGAAAAAAAGGTTGTATCCATTTACACATCGAAATGGACGCAACCTTTTTGACGTCATGCGTTTGTTTTAACTTACATCATACTGAGTAAAAGCTGAGGGTGCTGTTCATGTAACGAATCGTCTTGGATATAACGATGAAAGGACAATGACGAATCGTTCATATGGAAAAGCGTCAGCTTTCGACTCTCGAAGTCCACTTCTTCTATGTAGACAAGTTCTTTGCTACTACCAGAATCACTGGTTTGACGCATGGATAAAGGAGTTCGTTCCCGTAAAGCAATGAATAATATGACTTCCATTTTGTAAGTCATAGAAACAGAAGCATCATGGTAAAGATGAATGGATGAATCGATGGAAAGGCAAATCGGCCGGTTCATGGTGTGTAACGGTGCAGGATGAGTCATTTCTTTTTGAAGGTGCTGCATGGTGGACCTCCTTGTAATAAGAACGTATGTTCATATTATGTGGTGTAGATCCATTTTTTGCAATCTTATATAACGGCAATGACTTATGAATGTGTTGTCCATCATCGTTCAAGTTGCATTGTCAGAGATAGTACCACGCTTTTCATAAAAGGATGCTGATATTCTCATAGATCTTGGGATAATCGAATCATATCGGTACACCGGATTCCATTTTCGATGATTTCCTCTTCATAGTGTCTCAAGAAAAAGTTCATGTCGATTCCGACGATCCGGAATCCACATTTTTGGTAAAGTGCTAACTGTCCAATGCTTGAATTGCCTGTTCCGATCTCTATGGTGGTGTATCCCATTGTTTTAGCTGTGTTAATCGCATGTCGTAAAAGATCCTTCCCGACACCTTTTCCTTGGTACAACTCGTCCACTGCGATATTTACGATTTCGATTGTTTGCGGTCTTGTCGGGAGAAGTACATATACACCGATCCATTGTTCATTGTTTTCAGCAACGAAACAATGACCTCTTTTTACATAGTTTTCGACTAACTTCAGAGACGGGTCCGCCGCTAGCAAGAGCTCCATCGGAGGAGTCTCATGGATGGACAATTGATGAATATCTACATTCATAACTGTATACTCCTTACATTTTAAGATTAATTAGCGAACCACTATTTTTATTTCCTTTAAACGTACTATCATTTAATAAAAACCAGCATCTGATAAATAATCAGGTGCTGGTTTCATATTGTAAAGAGTCAATACCCAAGACAAATAAGTTTTTTTAACTCGGCATATGTTGAAGTTCATTATAAAGAACGTAGCTTCCTGAGGGAATGTCTTTTGCGCGATACATGGCGAGATCAGCGTGCTGTAGCATCTCGAGCATACTCGAGGCATCCGTCGGATAGCAGGAGATACCGATGCTTGGCGGACAAGAAATCATATGATTGGCAATCTCATAAGGTGCTTGTAACGTGCTCAACAACTGAGTTGCCATACGATGAAGTTGTTCGTATGATTTAACATTCTTTAAAAGTAATGTAAATTCATCACCGCCTTGTCGTGCCATCATGTCAAAATCCGTTTCGAATGATTGTAGTCTTCTAGCAACAGCTTTCAATAACTGATCACCGATATCGTGTCCAAGTGTATCGTTGACTGCTTTAAATTGATTTAAGTCCATGAAAAATAAAGACACATTTGATGAAGGATGAAGAGAATTACTTTTAATGAGCTTTAACAGTCGTTCTTCGAACGCAAGCCGATTGAATAGTCCTGTCAGCGCATCATGATAGGCAAGGTATTGAATACGTTGTTCATTTCGTTTTATTTCAGTCACATCTTTACCGATACCGAAGATTCCAACAATTTCGTTTTGGACGATGATTGGAACATTGGTGATGTTCATATACATACTGGAACCCAATGCATTTTCAACAACGGTCTCATAACTTCGTGGCATACCTTTAAATACTTCCTTTAATTCTTTCGCGACCGTCATCCGGTGTGTATCTTTGACATAGCGAAGGCTATCTTGACCCATCAAGTCAGTTTTAGAGACACCGAGAAGATCGCTACAGGCAGTATTCGCACTATCGAATTGACCTTTAAGGTCCGTTGAATACACTGGATCTGGATGGTATTCGAACAAGGATTTATACCTTTCTTCGCTTAATTCAAGCGTTTGTGCTTGATCGTAGTAGCGACGGACTAATTTATGATTCTCGATAATAATTAAGACTTGCCGGGTAATGACGAGTAAAATGGAAAGTCCTGAACCTACTGTCACGATATCGAAACTACGCGAGTGAAATCCCATGAAGACGAACAGAATCAAGACTCCCCCATAAGGCGTGAGCATTTGAAAAATATTTAACTTTTCGTGATGAGTCGTTAACGTTGTACTTATAGTATTTGGCTGATGTTGAAGACCTGAAAAAGCTAAAACGATCATTGCTATGATGAACAGAGGGTCAATTAAACTACCTGAGATGTATGTGTCTTGAGCAATCAAATACAAGTAAACAGAGTCAGCGATTGCTTGTATCGTGACGGCTGCGATAATGAGATACATGGATAAACTCTTATCTTTACTCGTAAGATTAAAAAATAAAAAGGAGGCGGCGACTAACATACCCAAATCTCCTAAAGGATAGATTAAGGAAACAATGAGAGCATTAATGGTTGCCACACTCGTATCCAGAATAGGTTCGATTAAAAAGTGCCAAGAAAAGGTACTCGCAACGACTAAAATGATCATGACATCAAATAAGAATGAAATGCGTTGCTGTATTGCTGCATCCTTCAAAATTTTGTATATCAAAGCGTAAAGCAGGAAAAGGACTTGAAGAATGTAAAACACGTCTGGCCATCCTGGAAACGCCACGTTTTTGTGGAAAATACTTTCTGTGAAAAACCAAATCAATTCGGCGACTAAATAACAAAAGGTGCCGAAAGCGATAAGTAACCAGAACTTACGATCATTTGAATCAGCCCATTTGATAGCAATCTTTAAGTAGAGAAGGGCGATCAACAACCCTGCAATCGAAAAGATATTTCCCCCTAGTGCTTCAAGGAATTGAGAATCAGAAAAAGTGAAAATCCATCCATAATAGCCTAACGCATAAAGTAGAATGATTAGGATAAAACTTTTAGGTTGTTTAAACATGCTATTCATATACTCCTTCTTATCATATTCACTTAGTATACAATGAGCTTATTTTTTGAAAAGAACTTGTTTATAAAACAGGTCTATACTGACTTATCAGACAAAGCATCTTCTAATAACGCCTTAAGAACAAGGTAGAAAAATAAGTCGCAATCATAAAGTGCATGATATAAACGATCAAACGTCATCTACATCATGCACTTTAAAAAAATTTAGAGAGAGGTAGTCTTCAAAACATCTTGTGTTTGAAGTAATGTAACAAATGCGGCAAAATCGATTGGGCGTGAGAATAGGTAGCCTTGACCGATCGTACATCCATAGGAAGTGAGAACCTCTTTTTGTTCAATCGTTTCAATTCCTTCCGCTACGACGGTTAAATTAAGATTCAAGCCAAGCTCGATGATCGTCTTGACCATAGGCGATTTTTGATTAGGAGTCAGGCGATCGATGAACGATTTATCGATTTTCAATGTATCAATCGGAAGTTGCTCGAGTACATTTAAGGAAGAATACCCTGTTCCGAAGTCATCGATGGATGTTTTAATCTGCGAGGTCTTCAAACATTGCAAAATCGAAACGCTCTCTTTGATGTTTTGAACAATGCTCTCTGTAATCTCAAGCTCGAGCCACTGCGGGTCAAGAGATGTCTCTTCAAGAATCTCGATGACACGCTGACAGAAGTTTGGATTTTGGAATTGAAGAACAGAAACATTGACCGATAGAAGCAAAGGTTCGAATCCTAAAAGCTGAAGTTGTTTACTTTGGTAGGTCGCAGTGAATAGGACCCACTCCCCGATTTCATTGATCAGACCAGCTTCTTCAGCGATTGGAATGAACTCAGCTGGTGAAATCCATCCGAACTTTGGATGATGCCAACGGAGCAATGCTTCCATACCAATGATTCTCCCAGAACGAAGATTGACTTTAGGTTGATAGTAGACACTTAATTGTTGCTCACGTATTGCATTTCGTAAGTATGATTCAATTTCAAGCTTTCGTACTAAGTTGGATTGTAGTTCAGTTCCATAGTAAACGAATGTGTAATTTCCATTCTGTTTAGCTTGATAAAGAGCTTCAGCTGTATGAGCCTGTATTTCTTCGATCGTCAAACTTTGGTCAGGAAATACACTGACACCACTATGCGCTACAATATTCAATTCTAACTCCTTTAAACGGATAGGCGCTGCAAGATGAATGAATAACTTTTCATTCACAACAGTGATACTAGATTTCTCTGTTTTTAGAAGCACAATCATAAACTCATCTTCACTGTACCGATACATTTTAAAATTCTCTTTCAATACATGTTTTAAGCGGAAAGATACTTCTTTCATGATCTGTTCCCCGACATGATGCCCGAAAATATCTGTGTACATTCGAATCCGTTCTACTTGAAGCAATATGAAGGCAAGCGGTGCATGTTCATCTTTGAGGCTATTTTTAGTGTCTAGTAAAAAAGATGCACGATTGCCTAGACTCGTTAATGGATCGATATATGCGATTTGGTTTAATTCTGCTAATAATTCACTATTTTTCATGACAGTAAAAGCTTGTCTAATAATGATAAGAAGAAAAATCATGATCCATCCTGTACTTAAGGCATTTAAATTCCAAGCATAGCTTTGCATCATTAGGATGGAGAGGATCAAGATGCTCGAATAAGGAAAGATAAATTCTTTTTTTGTTGAAACATCAAGAGCAAATGGATCAATCATACTTTCTTGTCTTGGCTCTTTTTCATGATATCGAGCAGTGTAACCGATAAATAGTAATGCGATAGTCCAAATCAAATCGACACTGCCACCTGATATATAGCTGTTCTTAATTGTAAATTGTGCAAAAGTGATATCTCCGATGACTTGTAAAAATAAACCGATGATCAAATAAGTCAAATATACATTTTGTTTGTTGAATAGAATTAAATAATATAGCGTAATTATAAAAAAAAGAATTCCTAAATCTGCAATTTGGAAAAGAAATATATGGGCGCTGTACCACAGAGACTGCTGATTAATCTGATAGAGCGGATAAAGCAGGTAATGATAACTAATTGAAGTCGCGGCTATCATATAAATCATTGTATTAAAGAAGAATGCCGAATTTGAAAATTTTCTCGTTTGATTCAAAAGTTGATTTAACAGTGCAGCAAAGTAGAAAAAGTAGGAGCAGACCCAAGTTAAGGATGATAAGTCCGGTGTAACCATGACATGATTCTTAACAAGTAAGATGATCCAAGCAAGTGTGCCAAGGGCGGAAAAACTCGTTCCAAGACCTAAAAACATCCAAAAACGTTTAGAAGAGTCATTTTTAAAATAACTTTTTATAATCCAACTCGTACTTAAAATACCTACGAACAACTGGACCGTGTTTAATAGAACCAATCGCATCCGTTCAGATCCTTCAAAAAAATGGTTCCCATACCAAAATAATAAACCAATTCCGATGGACAGAAGGAAGGGGTAACTTATAGTTGTACGCAAAGATTGTTCCTCCCTTATGTTTAAATAGCTTTCAAATAAGTATCGGATATATTAGATTTATATTTAACATAATGTTCTAATGTCATTTAGAATTAAAAAATTGTTCCTAGTACGGTAACGAACTAAAAATAAACCTAGATCTCTCAATTGAGTAGATCTAGGTTTATTTTTAGTTCTTTATTGTTTTTTTAAGTCTCTTAGTGTAAACGACCAAAAAACTTTTTTATCGTTATGTCTATTAATTTGAAACTTTCAAGTTTACAACTTGGTACGTCGTTTTCGTTCCATTCGTGATGCTATACGCCAGTACACCGTCCTGGTAAAGAGGAAGGGATACCAACTCTTCAAAGTCCGTCAGGGGAGCAACCGTCTTCGCTTTTAGGTCCGCGTACATCAACTGATTGATACCTTCGCGGAAGATGACTTGTGTGTTCGAGAGAAAACGAATGCCACTAATCGTCGTCTGGGCACTTGAAGCGGAATAGTTCAGCGTCTTTTGGTCCAATCCGATGGGCTGGAAAATGGCGTCTCCTTCTGTTCCAAGAGCGAAATAGGTGCCGCTACGACTGAAATCAATCAATCCGGACAACTCTTTTTTATACGCACCATCCAATGTCTCGAGAACTCGGACGTTCTTTCCGTTTTTGTAGTGAGACGTGTATAAGGTCACGCCGTCATCGCTATCGCGGTGCTCGTACGTGAACAGACCATCTCGTGTTTTTCCTGTTTTTAAAATGAAGGACTGGAGTGGCGTGATCTTTCCGGTTTTTAACGAATAAGACTTTAACGTGGAAATCGTTTTTTGTTCAGTCGCTTCCTGCGTGATCCAGGACGCACGTGTTGACGTGACATCGATATGCGGCGGGGACGTATCGAAACGACTTTCGCCAGCATCAAGTGTCGTCACCTGATTCGTCGTAATCTTCAGTTGGCGAATCGACCACTTCACACCGGTCTTTGTCGGCTGTTCCGTTTCGACCCATAGTAAAAACTCACCTGTACCCGTCATCATCGGGATTGCACTCTTCGTCGCAAGGACGATTTTGTTATACTTTCGTTTTGTATCGTATGTATAAATGGTGCTCTTATTTTTTTGTGGATCGAAGTAGAAAATTTGGTCATGATAAGAATACTGTGGATTGAATGAAACGTGGAGTTTACTTAGTAAAGGAGAGAGGTCGTATGTCTTCGTTTGACCTAACGTGACGCGCTCTGTCTGCTTTCCTAGTTCGACCGGATGCTGATTCGTAGCTTCGGTCGTTGCTTTCTTGGATGAAACGTTCACTTGTTCAGATGGCGCGACATTTTTTTGTGCTACACGCGGTGTTGCTTGTTCTTCTATTATGGAACAACCCGCTATCGTCCAAACGACGGTCGAGAGACAAAAAACGGTTGCGAATCGATGTAATTTCATATTGGATAGCTCCTTCAAAGGTTTTCGGAAACGTAAGTCATTGCTGTACATCATGTGGAGAGGGAGTCGGACGACGGGTGTGAAGAAACACGAGATACCACCACTTTAATGTGTAGGCGAACAAGAAGACACACATCCATGCCCACGGTCGAAGTGTCGTCAATCCTTCGTAAAAATGTCTGAATTCTGTAATGTCAAGTCGGTACATGGAGTTCCAAATGAATAATGCATACATGAAAAGCATTGCTAACATCGCTCGAATCGATGCTTTTCTCAAGGCTGGATGCTTGATCGCGACGAAGATTGCACTGATAAGCGTGATGAAAAAGAAAGCATAGGACAATACCCACACCCACAAATCGTTGGTTGGTCCCATATGTATTTTCCTCCTCAGTTAATCATGGATGCGTCTAGAAGATCGTCTAAACAAAACAGAAAGAATGACATCGATCAGTAACCCGATCAAGAACCAACTGATCAAAGTCAGGATGTAGATCAGGAACAGCGGGATATGGAAGGAATCCAGCCAAGTTCCGAGGAAGGAACGTGACTCCAGTAGCCAGAAAACAGGGCTTGTGAGAAACAACAAGATGTTTTTGTCATCGTAACCGAAAGCATTAAATAAACAGACGGCAAGTGAAAGCAAGGGAAGCCAGAAACGAAAATCTTTTCGCATGATTATTCATCTCCTGTTTGAGTGGGATGCGTTTCATTGGACTTGAATCAAAAAAGCGGATAGACCGTCACCGCGTTCGTTCTACCGTGCACGAATTCCATAGATGTATGTTCCTTGAGCAGACGGTGCGGTGAAAACGCCATTTTTTAATGAGACCTGCTCACTTTTTGTTTTTAAATCCCATCGTACGACTTGAAGTATATATGGTTCACTATCAAAAGAGAGATGGATTTTGTCGTTTGGTGACACGATGACGGGTTTACTTTTTCAGTCATGTAGCGCATCGACATAAATCATGTCAGCACATTGAGCACTGAATAAACTAAACCAGCAAGAAGAATCTTGAACAGTCGAAATGGGCTTAATGTTTATTTCGACTTATGGGTCGTAAGCTTCGGTACAAAATGGTTCAAAGTAAATAAAGTAGCAATCAGTATAGCTAAACAATCAATCAAAACATATTTCAGAATAGAAGTATTTTCTCTAAGAAATCAATATCATAAAACCTATAAATAGTAATTATATGGTTTTTTTTCACAAAAGACTGTTGAATCCCTTCAAATGGATAGAGAGATTTTGAATGAGTCATACGTTTCTATTTGTGACGGTTAGATGTTCGCAATTCATCGAAACCTTTTAAAGAGACAAACAATCGGTTTGGTATCAACATAGAGGGCACTTCTCTTATTGAATGGAATCACTAAACAAAAATGATGATGAGTAGGTTCTTTCGAAATTGACGTTTTCGCCACATATAGATTTATCCCTCATTTTTCTCAACCTGTGTCATAGGTTTATACCATACAAGATTGCGTCCTCTTCGTTTCGCCTCATAGAGTGCTCGATCAGCATCTTGAACGATATCCTGCAGGTTCTCTTTCTTGTTATGAGACTGTTCATGAAAAGCTAAGCCAATCGATACGGTAATCTGAATAGGGTGCTCGTTCTTAATCTGATAGTCATAAATCGAGCTAGTTGCTCGAATGACTTCAGCCAGGTCATATGATCGGAATAACTGTAAGTTTGGACAGACCATGATGAATTCTTCACCTCCATAACGACCGACAATGACGGAGTCCGGACAATGGTTTTGTAATAATCTACTGATTTGACGAAGAATCGCATCGCCTTGATCGTGTCCATATACATCATTGATACGCTTAAAATGATCGACGTCAAGCATTAAGATCGAAAAAGGAGTTTCTGTTTTTAGCAGTTGTCGAACAGATTCTTCAAGTTTTCGGCGATTATACAGACCGGTCAACCCGTCAATGCCTGCCTCCTGGCATGCTTGATGATAGCGGGCATATTGAGCACGTATCGTTTCGAGAGAGGCATGGATTAAAATACCCGCTCCGAAGTGAATCAATATGAATTGTAGTGTATTCGTTTCCTTCATGTGTGAAGTCGATTCTATGAAATAAATGAGAGGAAGGGAAATTAGGAGACTCGCCGCAAGCAGAACAAAAAAACTGATTGACTGGGTGATCATTCTTTTTTTCAGAAGTATGATGACATAGAAGACTACTCCATACGTGACAACGTAACTCATAGCATGCCAAATGTCAGTCGTCTGATAGACAAAGAGACCTTGACAAAGTTGCAAGGACACTAGCGTGATTAGTCCGACTTGATGTCCTCCATAGTAGAGGCTGACCATTAAAAATAGGATGGATAAATCGATGGAAAATCCATGAAGATCAATTGCTTTTAGAAGGATCCAAATACTTGCAGCATTCGAGAACAAAATGAGTGAAACCAAATGAATGATACTTGAGAGTTCGGCTTGACGGGATTGAACCATTGAAAGAAAAATGCACTGGAGATCAGGATTAACAGTAGTGACGATACACTGACAATGAATTGATCCATAGCATGAAGCATCGAAAAAATCCTTTCGTGAGGAACCGTTGATAGAGAGTCATCAGTAAGTATCAGATCCATTCATTCAGACGATAGAAGTGGAATGGTAAAAATGATAAGAGGTGTCTAATCGATGTATCATTCTTATATCTTTAAGTATTAAGTATACGTCATATGGTTATGTACCACTATCTATTTTTTGTAATATTCTAACTTTTTAAGGAGATTCAATTATGCACAGTAAAAAGAGTGATATCTTTTTTGCGATATCACACTCTTTTTACTATAGGAAAGATTTCGTTATTTAAGTGGGATTCAAGATGAATCATCCAGCTTTTCTTGAAGAAGTCATGTTCCTTTTACGAAGAATGGAGGAATCAATGCTTCTCCCAGTGGGCTTGATAATCGAGAATATATTGACTTAGGGGAATCGGCTCGGTACCAGTCACCTCGCGGAACTGACGGTTCGTTCGTTTCGTGAGTCCGAGACTAATCGGGAGGTGTAACATGATGACTTCATTGACGTAGCTTTTCGGATATCCTTTTTGGACCATCTTCATTTGGAAGAATGGAATCGAAGGGTTCGTGTAACGAATCGTCTTTCCTAAGAGTAGCGTCATCAGACTTGCGATCTCATGGAAACCGAAAACTTCCTCGCCATGCAACGTATAGACACGATTGAAATGGGGAGCAGGATGTTCGAGGCAATGGATGACGAACGTCGCGATATCCCGGATGTCGATCATGCTTGTCTTCCCAAGACCAGCTGGCGTAACGATTTGCTCGTGAAAACGGATGTCATCACGCATGAAGAGATTCAAATTTTGCATGTAGTATCCGGGACGGATGATCGTAAACGGGATGCCGGTCTCTTGAATGATCTTTTCAATCGCATGGTGAGGTGTCAGCGGAAAGACTGGAACATCCTTGAACGAGAGATAAACAATGTGCCGGACTGAGGTGAAGCGCAAATAGCGCAGAAAGAGATGGAACTGTCGTGTTGATACTTGGGACGGATACATCAAAAAGAGTTGATCGACGCCTTTTAACGCTTGTGAAAACGTTGAGATATCGGCGTAGTCCAGGTGACGATAGTGAAAAGCATTGCCGAATTTCTCTGAAGCAGCTGCTGGGTCGATGACAGCCGCATGAAAGGGAATATGTCGCTTCATCATTGCATGACCGACGGCTAGTCCAACGTTTCCTGTGAATCCTGTTACTAAAATCGTCATGTGTAACGTCCTTCCTGTACACTTGACTGAACTGCTGTTTGATGAGAAGTAAATCATGATATGTCTAAGAAAAAGTGAGGTGGTAAATCGTCCGCTAATTGCTTTATCGTAACTTGATTGAGCGTATTAAAGAACGAAATCAGTGCAACATCTAATAGTTGATCTAACGCACGTACCTGATAGCGCGTTCCCGGAAAAAGCGGACGTTCGAATAACGCGACGACATCTCCGACCCGGACAGTATGACTCAATGGGAGGAGTTGAACACCGCCTTCTCGTCCAGCATGGGTTCGTAAAAGACCTGCTCTTCCTAAAATTGAAATAATCTTCGTGAGATGCTCGTACGAGATGTTACATTGAAGCGAAATGTCTCTCGTCTTTACGTATTCTCCTCTTCGTGTCATCGATTTTGAGGTGTGTGCCAAAAAAAGTAATGTCAGTAAGCCATGTTCCGTAGCACGTTTCAACCGCACGACCGCATCTCCTTTCATTTTTGACTGACGATGATATCAGACAATCAAGAGGCAATATCGCGTCATGGAGGAAAAGGGCGCTTTCGTCATGTAAACATGCGTGTAGGAATCATCGAATGTGATCAAAGCAGAAATGAGGTGTGCGCGAATGTACCGACAGGAGAGGCTTCGCCGTTGAGGCGTAATCAGTTCAACTCTTCGAGAGTCGAAGTCGAGCAACAATTGCAATGGGTACTCTGTGAATATCGTCACCTGACAATGAATGCCGAGCCGGTGATAATAATCGACGATGCATTGACGAACGAACAGTGCTCGTTCATGAGTAATCATATGCTTTGCCCTCCTCTTCATTTACCCAATCGGATAGGTGGTCTTTTATATATTGCCGAAGGGTGATCGGTCGTTCACCAATTAGTTCTAGAAAGTGGTTATCCGTCTCATCCGCTAGACCTAATAAGATCGGCACATGAAGTTTGATGATTTCATTGGTTTCTTCGTAAGACAATCCATGTTGCATCATAAAGGACCGGAAAAAATCAATCGACGGGTTCGTATACATGATCTCTGTTTCAAGTTCTTCTCCGAGAAGCCGGGCGACTTCGTAAAAATTGTAAGCCGCTTCACCGCTGATCGTATAGATTTTATTGAAGTGAGTGGCTGGGTTTTCAAGACACGTCATCACGACGGTCGCTACGTCACGGGCATCAATCATGCACGTCTTACCAATTCCTGCCGGTGCGAAGAGGTGAGCATGATCTCGTAACATATCTCGCATGAACATGTTTAAATGCTGCATGTAGTAGCTAGGACGAATGATCGTGTAGGGAATGTCGGTTTGGCGAATGACGACTTCAATACGATGATGTGGCGTGAATGGGAGGGATAGAGCGTCTTTGGCTGAGAGGTAGACGATGTGTTGCAGGGCAGTCTGTCTGAGATAATGAATAAAATATTCGAATGTCTCCAAGTCCGCGTTTGCAGGAAATTCGAGAAAGATTTGATCGCATCCTGCGAGTGCCTCTACGAACGTCGAGGCATCCTGGACATCGAATCGACGAAAGTCAAAATGCTCTCCGTATAATTCGGAAGCAGCTTGTGGATCGGATACCCCGATGCAAAAAGGCTGTTCTTCCGTGCGCATACGTTGGCTGACGAGCTGCCCGATCGGTGAAGAAAAGTCCGTAATGAAAATCATGGGAAAATTCCTTTCCTCTCTTAGATGAACGAGGCATCACTGATGTTGGAAAGTGGTAAATAAAATACTTATATTAGTTATATAATACCCTAATTATCTTTCAAATACTTGATATATGATAATTACTGCTAAAAACATAATTAAGTGTTCCATTTATTCAATATATGAACCTTAATAATCAAAAAAATTAATTATTAATACTTATGTTTACATATCTAGGTTTATTATGAATATTACTTGACGTACTTGTCGTGAAAGCTATCGTAAATTTGCGCGTATGTTTCCTTGAGTGACCTAATCGCATTCACGTCTGTTCCGATGACATCCACTACATCAGTCGACACATACAAAAGGAAATCCGAGTCAAAGAAGACGATGTAAGCTGGTGTGTGCCCTCGATAGACGTTTAAGCAGTAGGAGATGATTTCATCTAGCTTTATATGTTTCACATGTGCATATACGACACCCGTATGAGCTCCTTCATCTTCCACGATATACTCTTTCCAGTTTCGAATCATGATCGATGATCCTACTCGTGCCTTTGCTGAATAACGCCGATGACGATGAATGTACGCAGCGACGAATAGAAGGTGGATGGATCTGTCTTCTTGAAAAATCGTCTGAAGAATTTCTTTCAACTGCGAGGCAGTTAGGTCTTCCATTAAAAAGCGGATACGGCGTTCTGGTGTTGACTGAAAATAGGGTGTTGGCTTCCTGATATCAAGCTCGATCTGGAACCGAGATAAATCAAGCATATAGAAGTCTCCTCATTCTATTAAAGTTTTGATGACGAATAGGGAATGTGACGGATGAAGGCATCCAGCTGAATGTCGAAGTACGCTTCAAGATCGAATCGAAGTTGCCTTTCTAAATCAGATAAGCACATCACTAAGGTGTCGAGAGGAAAAACAGTGTTCATCCGTTCATCGCCCCAAATCGATTGAATGCGACCTTGATCCGTGGAAGGGACCATCGATACGATTGCCTCTTCTTCATCATGGTCAAACTCCACCGAATAATAAGAAAAGGCAGGAATGAATGAAGGCGTCACCTGTCTTTTCCACCGATACAACGATTTATAAAACTCGAAGATGGATAACGATGTTTCGAGATATAGTGCATGATCAATGATGATTTTGACATTCGCTTCAATCGACAGAATGGTGGGAATGTCCCTTGCTGAAGCATTTGAAATAGCGTTCGGTGAATTTAAAAAATCATACGTACATCTGATTTGAGAAGACATGTTCATCACTCCGGTTCATGAATTGACATTAGCTGAATACTTTATTTCGTTGCCGAAACGGACGAATCCCTAGAGCAATCGAAGCCCCGATGCAACTAAATAGACACCCGATGATTAAAGGAAGAGACAGCGTCGATTCACCGATCAATACTGAAGCAACACCGCCGATCAACGGGAATAGTGCTACCATATAGCCGCTCTTCGCACCACCGATCCGTTCGACGAGTTTCAAATAAAACAGCCAGGCAAGAAACGATGCGATCACGGTTAAATACAGTAAGGCAGAAAGATAGGTAACGGTTGTCGGGAGCGTAAGCGGTGTTCCTTGAATCATGACGATTGCGCCCATCAGTAGACTCGCGACAGTGAATCCAATCGCGTTGGCGTGGACCGGGTTGATTCGTTGCTTGGCGTTCCGCGCTGAACTGGCGTCACCCACTGCTGTTAATAGCGTGCCGACCAAGGCAATCAAGACACCTTTTAAATCGGTCAGTCCATGGATGCTGCTTAGACTCGGAACAATCAGGACACCGACGCCGATGATACCAAAACATCCGCCAATCCAAACGCGCGCATGGAGGGTCTCTTTTAAAAACAAGCGCAGAGCGATTGGTGTCAGAATGACCTTGAGTGAGAAAATCAACGTCACGATGGCGGCAGAGCTTAACATCGTCGCGTAATAGAGACATAAGTAACTCAGAGCGAAGTTACAGACTCCGAATACGACGATGAAAGGCATGTCCGTCGCGGTAGGTTTGATCATTCGTTTAACAAATAACGCGAATAGGATGAAGAGAACAGCGGTCATTGCTAATCGATAGGTCAGGGATACTTCCAAGGCGAAAGGTGTTCCTTGGATTTTGACAGCAATGAAGTTCAGTCCCCAGACGATCAAACAAAATAGATACATGAAATATGTCATGGTTCGACTCCGTTCTAAATATGTCGTAATGTAACTTCCATGACTCAGTGTATCAGAGAAGTGTGGTATTCGGATTGCTGAAGTGGCGTTCGTAGGAATTAAAAGAGCAACATCGAGATGATGTTGCTCATACGTAGAAAACAGGTTTAATTCGTACGCTTCTATAAAGCGATCTTTACTGTGATTTTTTTACCGACTGCAGCCCCGTCCGCTAACAGTACATAGGTCGCTTTTTTATCTGGCACGCGATAGACCAAATCTACTTGAGAGCGATACGGAGGATAATACTGAAAAGCATTGACCCATGCTTTTTCATTGTGATTGACGTAATCAATGGGTTCATAAGAATGTCCTTTCGCATCTTGAAGCGTGAAAGTATTCGGTCTGTAGACCGCATAGCCGATGTCACTCTCTCCCTTTTCATGTAGGATGACTGGTACCGTCACATAACGTTCATGCTTGAGTGTCGGTAAATCGAGCGACGCGGGTGGTGTCTGAATTAACCGATCCACATGGAAAGTACTCTGTTTATGGAGCGGATCACCTGGATAGGTTTGAACTAAGCCTTGTTCCATCAGCTTGTCGATGGTCGTCGCAGTTGACTTAGACGGTGCTTTTTCAGTTGGCTTTGAATCATTTTTCATATCGCGTAACTTACTTCCCGTCGTTTGGACAGTCGGTACTTTTGACGTGACCGGAGTCGTCGATGTATCAGTATTCTCAGACGATGCGAAGAAGAAGAGGGTGACGACAGCAGCGAGTAAGACGCCACCCGTCGTTCCAAGGGCGATTTTAAAGCGACGCTCTGTCGCTTTCGAGTTGATGACCACACTCCCAATAGCAGCATTTGGTGTAATTCGTACGGCGCGTTGTGCAGGGAGCAATGCACCGAGGACACCAGTTAACATCGGGATCAATAACATCGTACTTAAGAAGCCGAGTTCGCTGACCGGGAACTGATTGTAGACAAAGCCAATCATCCCGAGAGCGACGAGAAGACCGAGTATGCCGGCAAAGAGTCCGGTCATCACCCCTTCAATCAGGACGAGCGAGCGGATGTACCCATCTCGCCAACCGGTGGCTTTTAAGACGGCAAGTTGTGTTTTTCGTTCATTGACGTTCTGCCACATGATTTCTGTCGTCGTTAGAATGGCAATCATGAGTGCGACGCCCATCGCGACATAATGCATCGTTCCGACTTCTAGGGCGACGAATTCACCGAGCCACGTCGCATATAAGACACCTTTTAAGCGGAACGTGACGAATAGGAAGAAGATGAACAGGCTTGTAGGTAAGGCAATCGCAACGATTGAAAGAAGAGTGCGTTGCCAATAGGTCGCGAGCTGGTTGATGCTCATGCCGACGATACCCCGAGCACGGACAATCCGGCGTCCTTTTGAAACTTCCCCCGACTTCATGCTCTCATAAGGACGAATTTTCCGAATGAGTGCCATCGGAACAAGTGTGCCGCCCCAGTAGATGAGAAGACCCACGAGACCAATCAGGATGATACGTCCGACTGAAGTCGCATGGCTCGTCGTCAACCAGAATGAGCCGAGAATCGCCCAAGAAATCAAGGTGACGAAGCTTCCTAAGAGGGTCGCTTCAAAGAATAATAACTTCGATAGTTGACGCGGGCGCCAACCGAGCGACAGTAAAATCGCGAATTCCTTTTTCCGAGCAAACAGCAAAATGATGTTTGAACTAAAGACATACACTAAAGCAACCGCGATGACGCTTAAGATGACCCCACTCATCCCGACCTTGGCTTCTTGGAAAATAGCCATCGAGGAGCCAAGCTTGATCCACGGCTGTTGCACCCAGCCGAGTGCCGATTCTCCTTTTAGACCAGGTAAGTAGGTTAAAGCGAGTTGCGGAGAGGAACCGAGCGTCACGTCTGTGATCAGTCCTGTCTTATCTTCGATTTCTTGCGCGACCGCGTGGAGTTTCTTTTCGCTCTCTGCATTCATCGTCTCGACCCCTTTGACATTGACGCGAATGACAGAGATTGCTTTTTTGCCTCGTAACTTGAAGGCAGCATCCAGTGTTGTCAGCATCGAAGGCGGTTTTGTCAGGAAGTCATAGGCATCATTCGTCGGTTTGACATCACGTGGTGGATTAACTGGACGATCCTTCTTATCCATGACCCACTGAGCCTTCGCTGGGAAGTAGGTCTCCATTGGTAGTTCCGTTAACGGATCTTTTGAAATGTCTAGCTTTTTCGGATCAAAGACGCCAATGTAATTAAAACGCATTTTAGGCATGTTATTAATGTCTGTTCCAAATAGACGTGCTTCACGGTACATCGTTCGTTTGGCTAGTAGGCTATCGTTTGTGACTTCATATGGTTTGACCTGGTAGCTGAATGGCCACCGGGATGGGTAGGGGCTAGCGACACTCTGATAGGAAATCGGTGATGGTTTGAGTGCTAGCCAATTAAAGCTTCCGGGAGGCTCTTCTGGAACCGTATTTTTTAGAATGTCATTCACTAATGTCTTCTGCGTATCCGAAGTCGTGACTTTATATGTTTTTTTATCCGATAAAGGTAACGTATTTAGGTACTTGTAGCCACCTTTTTGAATAACTTGCTCCATCGTCGTATTGATCGAATTATTCTGTAAGGGGAGATCAACTTTTTCATATTTATATGTCCGGAAGGCATCAACGTACTCGCGCTGATTTAATAAGATCGGAATTTGATAGACGTCACTCCCCATGTCAACGGGACTGTCATCCGTTTTAAAATAGCGGCTGTATGTAGCGGATTTAGTCGATTGATCCAGTCCGACCATTTTCGCCTCGGCTTCCGGATCAATTCCAGCGAGCATCGTCGCACTACCATAAGCGAATAATGGTTGTTCTCCGAGTTCTAATAAAGACACGCCTTTCACACGTGTCCCGCTTGGAGGTTCCCAACCGGCAGCAAGGAAGGAAGTCGTCGTATCTTTTTCCATCTTCAGACCGGTATTTTGGGAATCGGTGATCGTCAGTTTATAGATGCCGGGATCGGTGATCGTGTGGGTACCGACGTTCGCATCGATATAACTATTTCCGATCATCGCAATCGGGGCAGCGACTTCGACGTCTGTAATTTTTTTGATTGTCTCATATTGTTTACGCGTGATGCCGCCGTCAAGACCACTTGTATAGTTTGGTTCAAGCAACTTCAAATCTTCCGTCACGCTCCGGCTGCCTTCCGGTCGAACGACGATATCGTAAGACGATCCCCAACGTTTTTGCAGTTCATCGACGACCGTTCCGTTGTTCGCTTGCGTCGTACCGATCAAGTAACTGAGTCCGGTACTGACGATCAGGACGCCGACGAGGAGCAGAATGAACCGCTCCTTATTGCGCCACCAGGAGTTCCAGATGAATCTCAGCAAGTTCTCCACCTCATTTCGATTTGATTAATTGGTCATTGCATAAAATTCCTTTCAATAAGATATTCTTTTATCCATATATTTCTTTTTGTTTTTCCATTATATACAAATAAAAGTGAATTGACTAAAAAAGCTGTTAATTAGGTATGTTAGTTTTTATTAGATTAGAAAAAGCACCTCACGAAGGAGGTGCTACATCAGGATTGATTCTTTAAAGTAAGGAATGGATTGCATTTCCGCATGATGATCTCGTCAAACGAAACGCCATTGTACAGTAAAGCGTCAGGAATCGATTCTACGATGTGAAAGCCAACTTTTTTATACGCAGCGATGGCTCGCTCATTATGGGAAAACACTTCAAGTTCGAGTCGATGGAGCCGGAGTTCCTCGAAACAAAAGCGGATGATACACGCGATCGCTTCTGACCCGTATCCTAGACCGGTCCAGGGGAGGGCGCGCATCGAAATGCGAAAGCCCGCTTGTTTCAACTTTACATCGATGTCTAAAATCGAACACTCGCCAATTATTTCACCGGAGTTCAAACAGATAGCGAAGTCAAAGCGCGTCGGATCAGCTTGGATCGAAAGAATGTGTCGTTCGATCTGTTCGAGCGAAAACGTCGCCGTCGTACCAGTCAGGTAACGTAATGTCTCATCCTGGATTTGTTCGAATAAGACGTGTGCATCCGTCACGTTAAGCGGGCGTAGGAAAATTCGTTCTGCGGTCAGGTCCATGAATACCTTCCTTTCTCATGACGAAAGCTTGATTGTTTCATCCGTTTCCGTCGTAAAATAATGACGCTTCGTTCGATTTTGGACGATGAAGACGATCAATCCACCGACGAACAGGAAGCTGACTGCAGAGACGGTATACGCCAAGCGAATCGAGGTCTCGGCATAGATACCTATCAACGCCGTCAAGAGAATGACACCAGCTGACTGGACGACATGGATACTACTGAGGAATCGTCCCATCAAGTCGACCGGAATATGCGTTTGAGCAAACGTCATGAAGCCGGTGTTCGCAAACGCAAGGGCGAACGTCAGCAAGAAAAAGCCAATCGCTGCCGTCAAGAATGACGTCGCTGTGGCAAAAATCAAATAACCGATCGGTGTCACCAGTGCTCCGAATTGAATCAAGAAGCGGAGCGACAAGCGATGCGTGAAGGTCGCATTGACCGCAGAACCACAGATGATACCGATTCCGGCGATACTGACGAGAAACCCGTACGTGCTCTCATCCATCTGCAGGACAATCGTCGCAAACGAGGCTTCGAGTGAATCAAGTCCGCTCATAAGGACAATCATCAACGCATAGAAGGCGTAGACGAGCGTGATGTAGCGCCGCGTCCGTGCAAACTGAAGGGTCTCTTTCCAGTCCGTGAGAATCACTCGAATTGAGAATGTTGTTTTTTCTTTCGATTTAATGTGAACGTTCGGTAAGAAGGACAGGAGAATAGCAGAAAACATTAGTGCTCCCGCATTCATTATGATCGCCGTCTCCGGGGAACCGATCAAAAACAAGAAGCCGGCAATCGACGGTCCGAGAATGAAGCCGGCCGATTGAATAAAGTTCTTTAACGCATTGAACCGTTGGCGGCTGTTCTCCGGGACGAGCTTCGTCATGTAGATCAACGACGATGTCTCAAACAGCGTGTTGCCGATGTTCAGGATAAAGACGAGCGCATAAAGGACATACAGTGAATCGATCAGTGTCAGTGAAAAGACGAGCCCGGCACGCCCGACGTCAAGCAACACGAGCAAGCGACGTTGATTGATCCGATCGACGACACTACCGGACCAAAGACTCGTCAACAGCGCGGAGATCGGCAACAGAATATAGAGAACGGAGACGGCGAACGCTGATCCCGTTCGTTCAAGGACAATTAAATTCAAGGCGATGAAGTAGACCCAAGCGCCGATGTTCGAGACACCGACACCAAGTAATAGCAATCCAGGGTATTTCCAATTCGACATCCGACACACTCCTTTTTATTGTGTTTTAAGCCAATAAAAAAATCCCACCTCCAAGACGTTGGTCTTGGGGACGAGACTGTGCGTGTCGTGGTGCCACCCCTGTTCGCGAGACCGTCACCGGTACCGCCTTCATCGGTACGACCGCTTTTAAACGGCAAATACCTGAGCTCGATAACGGGAGCACCCGTCACGATATCCCCGATTCGGTTCCACCGTGCTGCTCAGAGGCTTGGTTCGGTCAATGGCTGATGCTCCTTCCCACCAATCGGAGCTCTCTAGGAAAAGCCGAGATGACGTACTGTTCTCTTCGACGCGTTTGATTCATGTGATTTGTCTCATCCTAGCATATGCAGAATGAAACAGTAAAGAATTTTATCAATTTTTTTACAATTATTGAAAATGATACATAGGTATCAGAATTGGAAAAATAATCAAAATGGTAAAAGATGTAACAGGTTGTATGATACATTGTCATGGTCACGCGTTCACCATCAAGAAAGTCGTTCGAAAGGAGGAAAAGAAATGAAGCGTTTGATTTTTTTCATATCTCCACTCCTAGTTCTTACCGGAGCTGTCTTTTTCACGACGTTTCGTCCAGTCGAGCAAGCGATCTATTTCTTAATCTTATTTTTACTGACCTGTCTGTCAGCGATGACCTTAGTGGAGCGTCTCGTCAAACGCCATGATATGATGCGACGACTGAACAAGATCCATCCACTTATCGGGATCGTAATGGGGATAGTTGTGCTTGGCTCATTAGTCAGTGGTCTCATATGGTTAGCACCTTCGTTATCGAATCCGAGTCTCGTTGGTCTTCTCGTAACCTTCCTCTTCATGTATGGTGGAATCCTCGTTCTCGGTTTCGTTGTCAGTTGTTTCTTCGAAGGCATTACGCGACAACCGAAGGATCAATTGATTCGCCCGGTCTTTTTGTTCATCGGAACCGGCTATCTCATCTTGACCGTCTTCGGAATCTTGCAACTGTACCGTCAAACCGGATGATAGCAAACCCCTCTGACGCCTAGAGACGACAGAGGGGTTATTGTGTTTACTGAACTTTTAACGAGAATCCAAATTGTCCGTCGCCTTGTTTCCAGCGGGAGTTCAATTCATAGGCATAGACACCGGGTTCTGTGGGTGCGTTGAACTGATCATTTTTCAAAGTGACAGTGGCATCCTCTTTTTGATCATTCCACTGCGATAGTTTCACGCTTTCGAGGTCCCCGGTTAACTCGATACGGACAGGTGCCCCGGCAGAGACATTGACCGGTTTTTGCTCTTTTGTCATATCAAGTCCGTTGCGATATATCTTATCGACACATTGACTGCGAAGTAAGCTATCCCAACAATAAGAGCCTTGAACGGTCGGAACATCCTTTCCGTTCGCCTTAACTTCAGGTTTCGGCGGTGCACCCCGGAACGGTTCAAAAACGATGATGCACACGACTAGAATAAGTAGAACGGCTAACGTTAAACCACGTTTCATGAGGCACCTCCTTGGTATTTTCTTTATTTTACCAAAAGAAAAAATCAAATAGAAAAGCTTTTAAATGAAAAGATATTCAGTTTTTAATTTTTGGTGAGTTTGATCATTTATTTGACGTGGTGTGTATGTAAAAACAAAAGGGTAAAGGATAAGAGATGCTATATCTAAACGAAAAGAAAGTGAGGCAAAAACATGAAGGCAGTCACGGTCATAGGACATGGTGGACTCGATCAACTGAAGTACATTGATATGGAAACACCACAACCGAAACAAGGCGAGGTGCTGATTGAAATCAAAGCCTGTGCCTTGAACAATACAGAAATCTGGATGCGGGAAGGCGCCTATGGTGTGGAGAGTGAATCAGGCTGGAAAGCAGAAGGTGTGCAATTCCCACGAATCCCCGGTTCAGACATCAGCGGACGGATCGTCGCGGTCGGAGACGGTGTCGCAGAATCGGAGATCGGTCGTGACGTTGTCTTGTTTCCGTTCACAGCAAGTGGAGAAATCAAAGACGAACAGAGTGCCGAGAACTTATCGTTCATCGGTTCCGAGTATGACGGCGGGTACGCTGAATACGTTCGTTGGCCGCTTAAGCTCTGTTACGACATGCCGCTTGCCTCCTATACGGACAGTGCCGTCTTCTCGGTCAGTGGCTTGACGGCGTGGCATATGGTCGAGCAACTCGACTTACAACAAGGGCAGACCGTTCTCGTAACAGGCGCCAGTGGCGGTGTCGGTTCACTTAACGTCCAGATTGCGAAGCGTGTCTTCGGCGCGCGTGTCGTCGCACTCGTTGGTGACTTGAAGCTAACGGATCAATTGCACGAACTCGGGGCGGACCTGGTCGTCTCCTACCGTGAGCCGGACTGGGATCAACAAGTCATGCAAGAAGTCGGTCCGGTCGATGCGATTCTCGATGTCGTCGGCGATGCCGTGTTTAAAAAAGGTCTTGAGCTGCTAAAGCGCGGCGGAACGTACTGCATTTCCGGATCGTCCGGGGGACAGGTGACGTCGCTTGATTTTCGAACGCTTTACTTAAAGCATATCCGTCTGCAAGGATCCGTCCTTGGCAATCGTCATGATTACGAGAAGCTGCTTGAGGCAGTTCGGACGCAGACGATTCAGCCGGTCATCGACCGGATGTTCCCGCTCGCTGAAGCGCGAGAAGCCCAAGCGTACTTCAAACAAGCTGGCAAATTTGGCAAAGTCGTCTTGCTACCATAAGAGAAAACGAACAAAACGAGCTAACCTCTTCCAGTTAAAGAAAGGGTAGCTCGTTTTCGTGTCGATTTAAGGGCTAGGTATGATGTAAAAAAGCGTGACGGTCGATGTGATAGGTTCGTCTTCCGTAAAATCCGTGAATTCCTCTTGTGATTGATAAATCGTATACGCATGGGTCGAAAAGAGATCCGTTATCCATTCTGGAACATCTGCAGAAAGGGAGAGCGACTGAATCTGTTCAAGTGGAAACGGTGTTCCAACCGGATTTTGCGTGTGAACATGTAGTGCGTCCTGCGAAGCATCCTCGCGGGCGATTGTCATATAAATCTGATGCTCGATCTGTTTTTCCTCGAGTTTTTGGCGCATGTCCTGCAAAGCGCTCAACGCGATCCGAAGATGTGCTTTACGAAGGCGCAGACTCGTATTGCCATGACCATAAAAGTCAGGGTGCACATGCCAGTCGTCTGAATCAATATAGGAGGGAGAAGAATAACTTTTGAATTCAAGTTCTAGATTTTTAAAATAACGGCGTTTACCGCGAAATTTTTTCATGGTTCATCGACCTTTCAAGTAAGTATGTGTACATAGTATCATGTTGTATCAAGACTATCTCATCTGTTGAACGGCATACAGTCTTAATACAATGTTCAATTATAAAATTTAAAAAATCTTATTCAAATCATTCATAAATATTTTTATGATACTCTAGATAAATCATTGTTTGTCTTATGTATTTAGTCTTTCTATAATCAGGGAGAGAGTAAACTTAAAGGAGAACATTACATGATTGATTTTGAATGGTATCGCAGTTTCATCCATGTCTACCAACAACGTTCCGTCTCGGCAGCTGCCCGAATTCGTTTTTTGACGCAGCCAGCGGTCAGTCAGCATATCGCGGCGCTCGAGGCAGAGCTTGAGACGTCTTTGTTCATCCGTGCACCTCGGCAAATGATTCCGACAGACGCCGGAACAGCCCTCTATACACAAGTCGTCGGGTTGATTGATCGGCTTGAAGAGTTATCGCTCGAGATGAAGTACGAAGCAGGGGAACAACCTCGTCCAGTCTTGAAGTTCGGTGGACCGACAGAATTCGTCACGCATGGGATCGTGCCAAAATTGCCGCTCGACATCGCCCAATTCACGGCCATCTTTGATTTGACGGTTCCCTTATTGCAACGGCTGCTCTCGAATGAGCTCGATTTCATCATCGCAACGAAACGGATTGATGAGCCAGGCGTCCAGTACGTCCCGATCGCTGACGAACGCTTTCATTTGATCGCCCCGATTGGCTACGAAGTTCCGGAAGTGGATCTAAAGGAATGGATGGCCCGTCAGCGCTGGATCAGTTACGGACTCGAGCTGCCGATCATTCGTCGGTACTATCAGACGCAGTTCGGGGAACGACCTGGGATCCGTCCGGAAATGATTTTACCGAACGTCGACGCGATTCTAAAAGCCATCGAAGCGGGGCACGGGATCAGCGTCCTCCCCGATTATCTCGTCGAGGTAGCGGTCAGTGCTGGACGGGTCCAGCGGATTGCACCGGAACGATTCGCGACGAATCAGTTATACGTCGCCTATCGAACGGAATCTCGTCATGATCCGGTTTTGCAGCAGGTGATTAAAGCGTTAGGTTGAATCGTATGAAAAAAGTCCAATCCACAAGCAAAAATGCTGAGAGGATTGGACTTTTTTTTATGAAATATACATTACTTCGATACGTCATCTAAGAATGTCAACGCACGATCAGCGACGAGACTCGCACTATCTGCTCGATAGGCTTGATAGTGCGGTGAGGCGACATGCTGATCGAAAGCATCTTGATCATGCCATTGTTCGTAAAAAAAGAAGACGTTCGGTTTGTCGATAGCGCGGTGTGCCTGATACATCAGGCAGCCTGCCTCGGCACGAGAAGGTGCGATCACACCTTCGATGATAGAAGCGAGCTGTTCGCCTTGATTCGGATGCGCTTCGATCCGGGCAATCAGTTGAATCATCGAATAACCTCCTATGAAAAGAGACCCTTCATCCAAAGGATCTCTTGTTTCGATTAGTTGAGTGTATTAATGACAGCTTTCGCGACTGCGATCGTTGATTGTGGATTTTGACCCGTGACGAGGTTTCCGTCGACTTGGACGTTTTCCGTAAAGTTGTCAGCCGTGATGATGTTCGCACCGAGTTCACGAAGACGTGTCTCAAGCAAGAATGGCATGTAGACGTCAAGACCTGTCGCGCGTTCTTCTTCATCCGTGAACGTTGCGATCGTTTTTCCAGCGACGAGTGGTGTTCCGTCTGAAAGTGTCGCACTAACGAGTCCAGCTGGTCCGTGGCAGACTGCAGCGACTGTTTTATTCGCTTCAAACAATGTCCGAAGGGCGTTGTTCAAGGCATCGCTTTGTGGTAAGTCGAACATCGTTCCGTGTCCGCCTGGCATGAAGATTGCATCGAATGCTGAGAAGTCCTGGATTGATTTCAAATCAAGTGTCTCTTTAAAGAGTGGAGCTGTCGCTTGGATCTCAGCTGGGACTTCGTCTGCAAGGCTCCGTGCGTCGATTGGTGATTCGCCGCCATTCGGACTTGCGACTGTGACTGTATATCCTGCGTTCTTGAACTCAATGTATGCTTCTGCGAACTCAGACAACCAAAGTCCAGTTGCGTGACCTTCCTTCATTTCCTTTGCGTTCGTGACAACCATTAAGATGTGTTTACTCATGATATGTTCCTCCTTTTTCGTTTGCCGATTGGCTACGTGATTAGAATACGCCCGCATGAATCAAAAAAAATAATAAAAATGAGCTTATTGATAAATAAATTTATAGAAGAAAATTAAAACTACTTCCGACTATCGCGTCGAAAGTAGCCTAAAAAAGTGGATTAACGAACGTCAGAAGAATAGTTAGATAAAATCGAGTAACTTCGTATTGTCACGATGACACTCGCAAGACTAGCGACCGTTCCGAGGACGGCGACGATAATTGTCGAAGAACCATTCGGAATCAAGAAGCCGACCGGAATTAATCCGACGAAGCTAAAGACGATTAGTGATTGATAAATGACATTGACAATCTTCAGTACAGGGTTTTCGAAAAACGATAGGATGAGTGGTGGTAGGAATAAGAAGACAATTAGACCAATCGCCATGTAGACCGATAACGGCTCCTCTAACGAGATGGTATTGCCTGTTGAATGGCGTGCTGCGACGAGCACGGCGACGATCGCGACGCATAAGGTTACACAAACGAACGTTACTCGTTTTAGCATAGGAACCCCTCCTTTTTACTCTAATTCCATATTGAACTACCTCCACCTACGCTTTGCTTAGAGGTGGAGGATTCCTGAGTTATTCGACCTAACGGTCGAAACGTTATCAGGCTAACCCCGTCGTTCCGACGGTTGAAGAGACCAAGATTCGTTCGGCTTCTTGTTTGAGGTTCAGTCCTGCGTTCACATCGCGGTCGTGATGGACCCCGCAACTCGGGCATGTCCATTCACGTAGAGCAAGATGTTTCACGTCTTTGTGTTGATGGCCGCAACTCGAACAGAGCTGGCTCGAGGCAAAGGTCTTCCCGACCTTCACGACGGTCTTGCCGTACCAGGCGGCCTTATACTCGAGCATGCGGAAGAACTCCGACCAGCTGACCTCGGAGATGGACTTGCTCAACCTGCGGTTCTTCTGCATGTTCTTTACCTGCAAGGTCTCGATCCCGATGACGTCGTGGTTTTTGACGATCTCGGTCGATACCTTGTGAAGGAAGTCGGTCCGCTTGTTGGCGATCTTTTCGTGGATGTGGGCGACCTTCCGCTTCTGCTTCTGGTAGTTCTTCGCCTCGGAGAGTTTGATCTTCTTGTTCAGGGCGATGAGCTGACGTCGGGACAGCTTCCGCTGTTCTCGCGCTAGCTTCTTCTCTAGCATGCGGAAGTAGCGGTCGTTTTTGTACACCGTGCCGTCCGACAGGATGGCAAAGTGCTTCAGCCCGACGTCGACACCGATGGATGAGCCGGTCTTGGGCAGTTCGTTGACCTCCTGCTCGACGAGCAGGGAGACGAAGTATTTGCCAGAAGCCTTTCGTCGGATCGTGGCGTTCAAGATGCGACCCTCGACCTGTTTCGACTTGGCGAAACGAACCCACTTCAGCTTCGGGAGTTTGAGGTTATTCTCGACAATCGAGACTTCAGGTAGTTGGGACTTCCCCTGGATGTTTGTCTTATAGGATTGGACAGGGTTACGCTTCGATTTGAAGCGAGGTCGTTCGTTCTGCTTTTTGAAAAAGCGGTCGTAGGCATCGGCTAGATGCTTGACACTGGTCTGCATAGACGTACTATCAACTTCTTTTAACCAGTCGAACTCCTGCTTCAACAAAGGGATTTCTTTCGAACAAGAGCCGTAGGATAGTCCTTTTCCTGTCGCCTTATAGGTTTCATCCCACTTCGCCAAGAAGTGGTTGAAGATGAATCGTGAACAACCAATCGTCTTGGCGATCAGGATTTCCTACTCTTTTGTCGGATATATTCTGAATTTGTAAGCCTTATGTTTTAACATGATTTTTCACCTCCTTGAAGGGAGCATACCCTAAAGGATAGTTGGCGATTCATCTCCCACTTTCACTAGGGTTTCGCCCTCAACGTTTAGAAGTGGGAGTATTCTCGCCTAATTTTGATAAATCATTTTTCAAATGAAAGACAATCTTTTTCCGGACGTCCAGTAGTGACGAATCGCTTCGATGATGACGTCTGGACGATCCCAGTGTAATAGATGTCCTGTCTCCGGGACGAAATGGACCGTCGCTTGCGTCATCTCATGTAATAGGTTCGTTGCCTGCTGACGGATCGATGCTTGATCTGTCGGTAACGTTGCGACGTACAACTGAATGTTCGCTGGTGGAACGTCCGGGAGGAAATCAAGAACATCCTCGTGGTGAAGCGCGCGTACGATCGCAGCAGCCGTCTCTCCTCGCGCATGCCAGTGGAATCGTCCTTCCTCCATCCGAAGGAGATCGGCTCCGGCTAGATCAAGGGAGGGGGAGCGACGGGCGTTTGGGGCATAAACGGCAATATCCAAAAATTCTTTCCATGTCGAAACGGAATCCTCGAAATCTTGTTCATAAAAGGCGACTTCTTCCTCTACGGAACGACCGTAAAGCCGTTTGCTGTGATAGCCGCCGTCAATCAGAATCGTGCCGAGCACACGGTCCGCATGTTCAATCAAATAATAGAGCGAGAGAACACTTCCCCACGAGTGCGACAAGGCATAGAACCGCTTGACATCAAGGATGTGTAAGACTTCGTCGATCCAGTCCGTAAAGGGTTTCATGCGATAGTGTAGGGGATCTAAGAAAGCTGGTGTTTTGCCGTGACCGGGTAAATCAATCGCAATCAGACGGAATTCGTCCGCGAGCGCTTCGGCGATTTCGATGAAGCTGAGACTCGTACTGCCGAGTCCATGAAAGCAGACAATCGTCGGAAGCTGTTTGGTTCCCCATTCCGTAATGTGGACGGATTGTTGCTGACAGGTGATCGTATAACGTTTCATTTGCCGTCTCCTTTTTTCTTTTACTGTACCATGAGGAGAATGTTGGGAATTGAAAAATAAGGAAACTTTCTTCAAAGAGTAGCGTAGAGTAAGATAACACGTCATTTACATAGAGGAGAATTCACATGGAAACCATCATCACGATGCTCTTAACAGCCGTTACCTTATATGGACTCGGTGTCCTTGTCACGAAAGTAAAAGAACGCTTGCGTTAATCAAAAATATGTCCAAAGGAGTCCGTCATGTTTCCAATCTTAAAACAAGAATTCACGAGCAGCTTCAAAAGCATCAAAGCGATTCTATTGATTCTTTTTCTG
The DNA here is from genome assembly GCF_000798935.2 of Exiguobacterium sp. ZWU0009. Taxonomy (NCBI): domain Bacteria; kingdom Bacillati; phylum Bacillota; class Bacilli; order Caryophanales; genus Exiguobacterium; species Exiguobacterium sp. ZWU0009. Next base: position 1,534,696 of record NZ_CP018057.1, read on the forward strand.
ACGATCACGTCCGTCTTCACAGCATCGTATTTGACGAGGCATCCGGAACTGCTTGCTGGCGTTAATCAACCGTCTGCCTATACTTCAAGCATTAAGTTCTTCATCCTGTTCTTCGGTTTTCTGTTCGTGGCTGCGTTATCACACGACATCATCAATCGTGAAATCGAGACGCGGACGATTCGTTTACTGGTCACGAAGACGTCGCGTCTGCGAATCGTTTTGGAGAAGTTTCTCGGATCATTGTTGTTCTGGTGCGCGACGCTTACGATCAATTTCCTGATTGTCTCACTCTACGCACAGCAATGGTTCTGGATGGATTATCTGACGGTTCTGATTGTCATCATCTACATCACCAGTTTCAACATCTTTTTGTCTACGATGATTGCGAAGCCTGGTTTGGCGATGTTCCTCGGTATTTTTCTCGGGATTGTCGTACCGATCATCGGTCTCTGGTCAGCGTTCTCAGAAAAATGGTATCTGCTACCGTTTCAATACATCTTGCCGTATCATGCCGTCATTATGTCTGGAACGTTGTTAGTGTTACCTGTTTTGTGGAGTGGGGTGTTCTTGACGATTGCTTACTTAAAGCTAAAACGAAAGGATTTGTAATATGTATGCGATTGAAGTAAGAGGGTTGAAGAAATCGTTCGGTGCGAAAGAAGTCTTACGAGAGGTGGATTTGACGGTCGAGCCTGGAGAAATCTTTGGGTTTTTAGGTCGTAATGGTGCCGGAAAATCAACATTCATTCAAATCATGACCGGGATTACGCAAGCAACAGGCGGAACCGTCTCGCTCCTCGGTGAACCCGTTGATCGACTGGATGCCGTCAAACAACGAATCGGGGTCATGCCGGATACATCGAATCTGTATCATGATATGACGGCACGTGCGTTCCTCGAATACATGGCAGGATTATCAGGAGTTCGCATCAGTAAGCAAGAAGTTGGAAGTTTGCTCGAACAGGTCGGATTAAGCGGGACGGAGCGACAAAAGATCGGGAGCTTCTCGTTTGGGATGAAGAAAAAGATCAGTATCGCGCAAGCGCTCACTGGAAATCCGGAATTACTCTTTTTAGATGAACCGACGTCCGGTCTTGATCCAGAGTCGGCGATCGAGATCCAGCGATTGTTGCTTGCATTAAAAGCGGAGGGGAAAACGATTTTCTTGACCTCACATAACTTGAATGAGATCGAAAAGATGTGTGACCGTGTCGCCATCATGGCGGAGCGGCGAATCGTCCGCTGCGGAACCGTTGCGTCCTTACAAGAAGCAATGAGGCAGGAGATTCAAATCCGTATTCGGACTGTTCCGCGAGTAGAGCCATCGCATCTGCCAGCATACGCTCGACTTTTGTCACAAACCGATGAGTATACACAGCTAACTCTAACGACGGAAGAAGATATTCCAGAGTTACTCGTCATGCTTGCAAAACAAGACGTCAAAGTCTACGAGGTACAGATCGAACGCCAATCGTTAGAAGAGATCTTCTTAGCGGTCTGACCGATCAGCTATTGATTCCGTCTCCGGAACATCTTCGAGTAAAAGACGACCACCATCATTCCACTGACCGTACATCTGATTCAGTTTCGTTTTTTCAATCAACGTTTGCAGACGTTTTTCGTAGAGAACAGGATCCTTGCGGACACTTTGAATCGTATCAATTCGGATGCGTCGATAGAGTTCCGGGAAGTCATTAAACTGTTCATAGACGATCGGGTCTTCTTGAAGACGCGCTTGGATCGTGTCATCGATGACGAACGCATCAGGACGCATGTCTGGTAGAACCTGTCGTCCGGACGATTGCATCAAGCCGAGGCGCTCTAAGCGACGGACCCGTTCCTTGTTCAGTTCGGTCCAGTTACTGTTTTTTCGACGCGGGGTGAATCGTTGCGCCAGTTCACCGTCATCGGTCTTCTTTGCAATTCCATCAATCCAGCCGAAGCAAAGTGCCTCTTCGACGGCATCGAGATAAAGTAACCCATCTCCGCCTTGTTTTCGACTGAGAATCACCCAACAGAAGGTCGCGTGATCTGCGTGGTTCGTCAGCCACTGTCGAAAGCCATCGCGATCGGTAAAGCGTAAGACATTCGTGATTTCCACGTTCGTTCCTCCATTTCAGATAGCAGTGCCCCCTCCACGTCACGCGAGGGGGCACTTTTTTCTTTAACGTAACGGGTCATGATGAAAGACACAATTCCGACCACTCTTCTTCGCTTGATAGAGGGCAGCGTCTGCCTGCTGGATCGTCTGCAGAAAATTATGGGTCTCAGACGGTTGATGAGTTTGGCGGGACACCCCAATCGATAACGTCACTTGCAGCGGTTCCGTCGCTGATAACTCATACGACCGCTTAGCACTGGCTTCACAGATTTGTTCCGCGAGTCGACGCGTCTTCGGCAACGAATGCTCCGGCAACAGCATCATGAACTCTTCACCGCCGAATCGTCCGAGCACACAAGTTGGGGGACAATACGATGCAAGCAAAGAGCTGATTTGTCGTAAGATATGATCACCGCGGTCATGACCGTAAGTATCATTGACCTGTTTGAAATGATCGACATCGATGATCATGATTGAAAAGTCTGTCTGTTGGGATTTGTATCGTTGGACGGTCTCTTCTAGGCGACGTCGATTATCGAGACCTGTCAACGTATCCGTCAAGGCGAGACGCCGATGCATCCGGACTTGAGTGAAGTGCCAGCGGACTTGATGCAAGATGCTGTGCAAGAGGAGACCGGCGCAACCATTCCCGATGAGAAAGACAGTCATTGCTGTCATATCATTCGGTTGAACATGTTGAACGTATGGTAAACAGAGAATGAGTGCAATCGTGAAGATGATTGGAAACGAGATGAATCGATCCGGTGCTTCATTTTGTAAGTACAAGACAACGATGCTGACGATCAGATACGTACCGATCAGCCAATAGGCATGAGCGGAATCAAAAACGAACGTTTGAAGGAAAGCGAAGACGAGGGTCGTGATGAAGCCGCTACTAATACCTCCATAAATGAAGGCGATGACAATCAAGGTAATCGATAAGTCGAATTGAAATCCCTCATAGGTGATGGCATTATGGATGATCCAGTAGTCGGCACCTGTCGCAAGAATCAGTACTAACAGATTTTTCTTCAACCAGCTGTCGAACGTGTTTCGAAACTGAAATCGTTTAAAAAAGAACAGAGAGATGAGCACGAAGAAAAAGGTCAGAGCGACGTTGAGGATAAGATGATTCAATGTATTCCACATGTTCGTGTTCCTCTCGAAATGATTCATTTTAAAAGCATTTATACAGTACTTGGTCCGATACCCTAACGATGTTGAGAAATATCAATATTTCCTTATCTTTTAAAAAAGAGAACTTCTCGTCTAGCTCAATAATATTCGGAGATTTTCTCGCGTGAAGACTCGATTAGATAATCAAGTGAGACGAAATTACGAATGAATGCATACGAGCCGATTTCCTCGATGGATACGCCTAATCTCTCTGCCTGTTGATTGCGGACGTCTTCTGATGATTGCAGAATCTCGAAGCCTGCCGCTTGCATCCGCTCCCCGTCAAATTCGAGCGTAACGACATCTCCATCCTGCCAATCACTCTTCAATTGATGAAAGTGATTTTGATACGCTACGCTTGGAGGATCGACTTCAAAGGCGATCCAGCCTGTTGGTGCATCGATTTGAAATGTCGGTGACAACCCACCGCGCGTCACGATTGATTTCATATGAAGCCGATGTGTCATATGGCGTAATAGCATGGTCAGACCACTCCTTTTTCATCTATTATTACGCGACTACGTCAGAATATCGAGAAAAATTTTCAAAAGAGATGGAAGAATCTTGGATTTTTTTGGTATACTACGTTTTCGGAAAGCGTTTGCACAAAAAGGGGAGAATACATGCAACCATATGCCGTCAAAGCAACAGGACTGACGAAACACTATCAAATCCTACAACGGGAACCGGGGCTACGCGGGGCGATCAAAGCACTCTTTCGCAGGACATACCGGACGAAAGAGGCAGTCAAAGCGATTGATTTGACGATCGCGCCAGGAGAACGCGTCGGCTATATCGGTTTCAACGGTGCGGGGAAATCAACGACGATCAAGATGCTCGCTGGAGTCTTACGTCCGGACGCGGGGAACGTCCGGGTATTCGGACTTGATCCACACGCCGACCGCGTCAAGAACGCGTCACAAATCGGAGCCGTCTTCGGTCAGCGGACACAACTGTTCTGGGACATTCCGGTCCAAGAATCGTTTGAGCTGTTGAAGGAAATCTATCAAGTACCGACGTCCGAGTTTGACGAAACGCTCGCGTGGTTTCGGGAGAAGCTCGATCTCGCACCGCTTCTAGACGTACCGGTCCGACAACTGTCGCTCGGACAAAAGATGCGCTGTGAACTAGCCGCAGCCTTCCTGCATCGACCAAAAGTCGTCTATCTCGACGAACCAACGATCGGGCTTGATATCGAGATCAAGGAGACGATCCGTCACTTCATCCGCGAGATGAGTGATCGCTGGGGAACGACCGTCATCTTGACGACGCACGATATGCAGGACATCGAGGAAGTTTGTGACCGTGTGATTGTCCTCGACGACGGCAAAATCATCTATGACGATACGATTGATCAATTGAAGGCATCCTTCAGTCACGAGCGGACACTTCGAATCACGCTCGAAGAACCGGTGCCGTTCGCTTTACCGACAGTGTTGATCAATCGTGTGATCATGTTTGAGACGGATGAACTAACGTATGAGCTCGCCTTCGACGACCGAGAACTGTCAAGCGGTCAAGTCATCAAGGAAATCGTTTCGCTGTACGCCGTTCGGGACGTCTCCGTGTCCGTACCGAAGATGGAGACGTTAATCCGCAAGCTCTACCAAGCGGGGATCAGTGCATGAGAATCCGTAAATATACCGCGTTGATGCGGTCCCAAATCAAGGTTGATCTCGCCTACACGGCCTGGTACTGGGCAAGCATGTTCAGCGTGACGATGCGTTTGTTCATCCTCTATTTCTTCTGGCAAGCCGTGTATGCCAATAAGACCGATGTCTCCGGTATCTCACTGTCGACGATGCTGACGTATGCGGTGCTTGCGACGATGATCGATCAGTTCCGAGGGGGTGCCGGACGTGATCTTGCCCGAATGATCAAACAAGGGGCGATTGCAATCGAGTTGCTCCGTCCGTATCACTTGCTCGATAAATTACTCGCTCAAGATATTGGCTCAAAAGTCTCGGTCTTGTTCCGCTCGATCCTGCCACTCGTTCTCGTCTCAATCCTGTTCATCGGCGTGGATCGACCACAGTCGTGGCTGGCTGGACTCGCCTTCGTAGGCAGCGTTCTTTGTGCCGTGTTGCTTGCGACGTTGATTGACCTGCTCGTCGGCATCTTCGCCTTCTACACCGTCAATATTTGGGGACTATCCGTCTTACAAGACGCCGTCATCACGATCATGTCCGGTGCGATCGTCCCGTTGACGCTGTTTCCGGACTGGTTTCAGACGATTAGTCTGTACTTACCGTTTGCTTCACTCGTCTACGTCCCGGTTGCAATCTATACGGGAGAGATCGGGGCAAGCGGTATCCTGCAAGCGTTACTGATTCAAATCGGTTGGTTGATTGGATTCTTTGTCATCTTGCGGATCACGTTCGCGCTCGCGATCCGGAAAGTGACGGTGTTCGGCGGATGAAACGATACATAAAACTCTACTGGTTGTATGTCAAAAGTCATTTTAAAGTGATGATGGAATACCGGATCGATTTCCTGATCGGTGTCTTGTCGGTCTTCGGTCAACAGTTCGCCTCACTCTTTTTCCTGTCGGTCGTCTTTCAGCATATCGAGACGTTAAACGGCTGGGACTTTTACGAGATCCTATTCATTTACGGGATCGCTTTTTTAGGACGAGCCTTACATCATATCTTCTTTGATAATCTTTGGACGATCGGCTGGCAGTACATCCGGACCGGGAATCTGGATCGGTTGTTGATGCGCCCAGTCAATCCGTTGTTTCAAATCATCGCTGAGCGGGTCCAGCAAGACGGGTTCGGTCAACTATTGATTGGCGGTGGCGTACTGTACATCGCCTCGGATCATCTCGATATGGTCTGGAGCTTCGGTGATGTCTTGATGTTGCTCGTGCTCGTCTTATCGAGCGGATTGCTCTATATCGCAATCAACCTGTTTTTTGCGACGTTCTCGTTCTGGATGGTCGACAGTTTACCGATCGTCTCAGCGGTCTTCAGTTTGAGTGACTTCGCCCGTTATCCGATGACGATTTACTCGAAGGTGTTGATGTTCGTCTTGACCTACATCATTCCGTTCGGATTTACCGCCTTTTATCCGGCGATGTATTTCTTTGACGGAAGAGGTTACGGCGCGATGGCAGTCGCGACACCACTTGTCGCGATCATCGCCTGTTTGATTGCTTATCGGTTCTGGTTATTAGGACTAAAGGCATTTGCGAGTACGGGATCATGAAAGAAGGAGAACCTTGAAGTGTTGCGACGCTTCAAGGTTCTTTTTGTTTATAGTCAATCTGGAGGTGGACTTTTTATCTAAAATATGAAACTTTTGTTATTAAATGACAGTATAAAATATTGAGACATAAATCTGAGGGAGGGGTTACATTGAAAAAGGGATGGCTCGTATTACTCTGTTTGATGTTGGTTACCTTATCGGGTTGTACCGTTTGGGAAAGGACAGAAAACTTCTTTTCACCGAACGACGAAACGATTAAAAACAAGACGATCAAGATTGGTCAAGAGGATCAGGTCAAGATCGTTCCGCTCTATACGCAATACAATCAGTACTTAGAAGAAGCGATGCAGACAGGAAACTCAGACGACAACACGAACAGTTACCTAAAACATGTCTTAGGTTACATCGATGAAATTGGTGAGCAACAAGATCTCGATCTAACATATATGAAAAGTTACTTTATGCTACAAGCAACTGAGTATAAAGAACAATTGGTGAGTCGGACGAAAGAGCTGATGAAACAAGATACAGAGATCAAAAAAATCATTGAAAAAAGTTACACTGCTTCATATCGGGCATTACCAAAACAAACGAATACGATATTCATCGTGCCTGTTAACTCGGAATTCATGGAGCGTATGGATGTCATGGGAGGGGTCGCAGGATTGGCAACTAGAGATTGCTTCATGCTATTCCTTACCGCTGACTACGATAAGAAAATGTTGGAATATGCAGTAGCCCATGAATATCACCACACTGCTTTATATGATCGGATGAAGCTAGATACTTCCTTAGGAGAGGAAGCTAGTCCACTGATCCATTCACTCCTCCTTGAAGGGAAAGCGGATCAGTTCGCGAAACGCGTCGTTAAAGGTGTGACACCAGCTTGGGTCGAGCCATTAGAAGAAGAGACGAAACAGCGTGTTCTACGTTTAATGAAAAATGGTGAGTTAACGCAAGATGATATCATGGACGGCAATAAGGAACAGGATGTACCTATGTGGAGTATGTACCGATTAGGTAAAGATATCATGGACGCATATCTTGAAAAACATCCTTCAGAATCGATAGCAGATTGGACGACTAAAGACGCGGAAACGATTTTAAAGGATTACAAGTATAAAAATGATCTACTTTGATTCAAAAAATAGACCCGTCAGCATCAAGAAGCTGATTGGTCTATTTTTGTACTTCAGGATTATGTCCTTCGATATACCATCTTTGACACTGCTTCGCCCAATCAATCGGAACATCCATAATCCGTACTTCCTTTGCTGGTGTCGCATGTAAGGTGACGGTGACGCTAGCAAGACCAAGACGTTGTTGCACGTAAGACTCGGACAGTTCGAGTCGTTCGATGCCATCACGGCGCATCCAGTACGTAAGAGGTGCGAGTCCCCCTTGATGGAAGTGTAGCACTGTCGGACTCGTCGTATATGTACTGAAGCGGCGACTCAAGATTTGTGACGTGATGACAGTAAAGCAGATTAACACGGCAAGAAGACGTAAGTTCGGAAACATGAACCATAGGCAAATCGGAACGCCAGCCCATAACAAGACGGTCCGACATAATTTGACGACGACCGCCTGTTTCGGAATCGGAAGCGTCCGAGGTGCCACTTGAAAATCAGGTAATATTTTCGGAATCAAGTCGAGCGCTTTTGAACGCCGGATGAACGGGAACAAAACAGCGGACGTGTTTTTGTCTTGTTGCTCGGGATCAATCGAACTGATCATCTTGACTTGACTGATTCCGAGTAACTGATGGATGAAGCGACTCCGCATCGTCAAAGCTTGAATCCGGTCTTTTGGAATCGAAAAGCGCGTGACGCTCTCCCAGCCTTTTTCAATCTGGATCGATCGTTGATTTGTATCAATGCGAAAGCCCGCATATAGGCGATAATTCCGAAAGACACCATAACTGAGAGCAAGGATGATCAAGAGTCCGATCATCGCAACACGCATGACGTTAGATTGGGTACTGAAGGTAACGAGCGAAGAGACGATATCATCGAGCTCAAGAAAACGACTCAATTCTTGATAAACAGAGTACAGAAGGAAGAAAAAGAATAGCGGACTGAGTGACGTCAGCGAAGCCAGCGCAATCTCCTTGAATTGAATCGCGTATTGCTCTGGATTTGGCGCTAGCATGGTCGTTGCGACTTCTGGTAGTGCCTGAGGATCATGCTGTCGTGTAACGATCGACTCGATCTGTTCCTTGATGTGCGTTGCTTCTTGTTTTGATAGCATCTCGAGACGAACGTCGGCATCGGAATCCGTTGAACCGGTCTCAATGACGAGTGATGTCAGACCCGTCACGCGATGAAACAACGATTCGTATTCCGTGATTCCTTGTATCCGTTCATAGGGAATCTGCTTTTTCTCCGTCACGAACGCCCCTTTTTCAATCAGTAGCTCTTGTTCCTTGAGTTGATATGTAAAGTGTTTCCACTGCAACACGAGACCGATTAGACGCACGAGAATGAAACTACCGAGCAACGTGTATCCATACCAAGAGAACAGTGGTATGGATAAGCGGCGGAACAAGAAGGAAATCAAAAAAGCAGCGAAGACGAATTCTTTCATAGCAATGCCAAAGCGATACGGAATCCAGGCAGGATGGAGCTTAAAGGAAGTCAGGGGCGGTTCCTGTCGCATCAGCTCGCTCCTTTCGTGACGTACGGTCCGATAGGGCAGTGATCCGTTGCGTGATTTCCGTTGCTTGCGCAAGCGGTAAAAACGGAATGTCATGGACGTAACCGATCGTACCGATTTTGACTGTCGCAAGACCGTACTGTTTACTGAGCGGTCCTTGCGATGTCTTAACGAAATAAATTTTCTCGATCGGAATGATTAGGTGCGTACGCATGAACGCGCCATGCTTTAATTGAATGCACTTGGCATCAATCTCATAACGCCATGTCTTTTGCCGATAGACAGGCAATACGGTGCACTCAATCAAAGCTGAAATGATCGTCACTGCCATCAACACGTAGAGGACGATCCCAATCCAACTGGACCACTGATAGTACGTATCGACGAACAGAAGACCAATCAATCCGATCAACACGGCAGTCGAAACCAACGCGTCGGTCAAGCGCCACACCTTGATCGCGTCTTTCGAGATGGTTTGAGTAGGTTCTTTTAATTCATACATCCAGATCGTTTCCTTTCTACACTTCTTTTAGAGATACATCTTTGATTCATTGTCATAGTGTAAAATAATGGTATCATGCATAGGGGAGCAAACCTATCACTAACAGGAATATTATTCCTTTCAAAACTGTAATGAAGTATTCTTTTGAAGTGGATTCTGATTCATCCTAAACGCAATACGTCCGGATCTCCTATGACTTAGGACATCCGGACGTATTTTTTAGAAGACATCATTTAAGCGAGTGAACGGATAGCGTTTGACATGGCAGGGGAGACAGGATGAATCTGTTCGATGTAATCGAGGATCACTAGTGCAGCCGTTTTATTATGCGAATAGCCTGGCATCATCTCTGAGAATTGGTTGACCATTTCTGGGAAACGTTGCTCAATCCGACGTTCCGGAGCAAACGGATCAACAGATGTCGCTTCCTCTTTTTCAAATGAGGACAGAACGTGTAACAATTGACCAACGGCAAATTGTTGAATCAAACGGAAGGCTGATAATGTTTCGCCACGTGCTTCGCGACAGAGCCCGACATATACGTTCGTCAGTGCTTCATGGATGGCGTAATCGACGGATGGATGTTCGCTCGAACTGTTACGTGGTTGTGGGACTAAGCGTTCAAACGCGTCGAAGGAAGGATCGCACCACACGATACGACCAGCGGAAAATGCAATTTCAGAAAGTTCATCTAGTTCGAAGATGGCGAATTCGGCATAGATACCGTCGTCAAACATGACTTTATGTCCATCCTGCGTATTTTGAAATTGAAAGTGTAAAGGGTATGTGTTTTCTAACCAGTCGAGTTGCTCGATGAATCGAGCCTTTTTACCGGGCTTTGCGATGACGAAAAAGTCTAAGTCCGAATAGTCATCGAGTCGTTCAAGTTCTTGACCGACAGAACCGAGTCCGAGCAGGACGAGCGCATCATCTGTTTGTGCAATCGTTTGCCCAATTGCGTCTAATCGTTCCAATAATACGTCTGTATGTGTCATCTCTGTTGCTCCCTCTTTATGGTGTTTATATGTAAGAATTGCGGACACCTCATTAGGGAAGCGTCCGCGAGTGTCAGGGCGATCAAAAATGATCGCTTTGCATCTTATGGAGCAATTGGTCGAACGTCTCGTGGTCCTTTGATGTAAAGGCACGGAAATAACGATCATCAATCTCTTCGATCTCGGGAGCTGACGTTTGAATCAGCGCTGCACCATCTTCCGTCAAGAGAATCCGTTTTTCCCGGTTGATTCGTTTTCGGATGACGAGGTGTTCCGCGAGCAACTTCTTGACCGTTTGCGAAATGGCACCGCTTGAGAGTTCGAGCGTGCGTTCAAGTGATTTTTGTGTCGCACTCTCTTGATGATACAGGGTCATCAATAAATCGAATTGGGATTTTGAAAGCCCTTTTGGTTTCAGTACATCGTTGACTTCTTTCGAATAACGAGAATGGATTCGCTGAATGGCGTTCCAGTGTTGCATTGAAGATTCGAATGTGAAGGTCATGATTTTTCCTCCTCTTCTGTCATGCAGGGTTGAGCTTATCGAAGAAACGGATTAATTCTTCCTGTTGTCGAGCCGTCAAAGCGGCGAATTGTTCTTGTTGAAAACGTTCGTAGGCGGGCAACACTTCTTGCAGAATAGCTGTTCCTTTTTCCGTCAATAGCAGATAGTTCGTCTTCCATTTGCGCTTGCGGGTGATGAGTTGCCGATCAAATAAACGTTTGATTCCGTGTGAAATCGTGCCATCGGTCACTTGGATCCGTTCCGCGATTTCCTTCTGGCTCGTGCATGAGGTCGTTTGTAGGCAACGCAATACTTCAAGATTCGTATGGGAGAGATCCCATTGTTTCAAGAAAGCATTGACGCGCTTGATTTGTTGATTATGATACGTCGAAATCGTATGCCAGCATGTCATGGGATATGTCTCGGTCATTGTTGTCATGGGGAACCTCTTAAATGTAGAATGTACTGCTGATGAATTACTTTTACCATACCATATTAAAAATATGTAGTGCTACTAGTTTGAACGCAAACCCATCACTTCCCATCATTGCCTAGGAACTGTACAAAAAAGACCTGAACGTGTCAGGTCGGTTCAGGAAGGAATCCCATTCGAAAGCGTGAGATAGGAATCCGTTAACTGGAATCCATATTTCGTAAAACATTGATCTGAGACGCGTCCTTGTAAGGTGATCGTCGCATAATCGCCACGAATCGCGTAATGAGTGTACTTTTTTTCAATATCATGAATCAATGACTCAAGTAACAGACCACGCTCGCCGAGTCCTTCCTCGCGAACGTTGATCTCAAGTAAACAGAATGTACCGTATTCGGTGAGGGACGTGCGCTCCGTTCGTTCATGAAGCACGGTTAAGAACGAACGTTTTGAGATGAGAGATCGACTATGGGGTGGTTCAAGAATCGTAACGTAATAACTGAGCGCTGGGGGGCGCATGTTGCGCGTGACTTCGACGACTTGCCGCTGATTGTTGTACGCGAGACCAACAAATTGTTCTTGTGGATGATGCGGCACGGTCAGTCCTTCTTGCTCACAAACGGTTTGCCACTCGGCTTCTGGAATCCAGACAGCCTCTTCGGTTTTCGCTAAAGCTTTAAAGAACTTCACGTTGAACGGATGACCTCCTATAGGGTATGTAAAATGACTATTCCCATCATGCCTGATGGCTAGACAAAAAACGAGTTACAATCTGACGACAAATGATCTTCCTTTGCTATAAGTATACCGTGAAATTTCATTTTGAAACAGACTACACCTGAATCAATCGACTGTCTATACTAAATGTATCCAGTCAGGAGGCGAGCGTATGAAACCAGTCGAAGGTCCGTTTTTCCATGGCACGAAAGCCACGTTGCGAATCGGTGACGAATTGAAACCAGGGCACGCGTCGAATTTTCGTGAACGACCGCTCCAGCACGTCTATTTCACAGCAACACTTGATGCAGCGAAGTGGGGCGCGGAGCTCGCACAATCTGACGCTCCGGAGCATATCTACCTCGTCGAGCCACTCGGAGCGTATGAGGATGATCCGAACTTGACGAACAAACGGTTCCCAGGCAATCCGACTCGGTCGTATCGGTCGACAGAACCCGTGAAGATCATTGCTGAACTCGGAACGTGGGAGCGGCATACAGATGAAGAGATTGAGACGATGAAAGCATCCTTGCAGCGTTTACGCGCAGAAGGGAAGGATACAATCATTGACTAAAAGAGCGGGGGGAGAAAAGCTTGCCTGTATACGATTTTAAATCGATCCAACCGACGAACGTGAACGTCATTGATCAATTATTAGTTAATCACTTGCATGCCATCCGCCTGAATCAAGACGACGAGCGTTTGATCACGATCCTCGAAGATCCATTCGTTCCACCTGTTGAAACGATCGTTGCAGTCTATTGTGTCTATCGAAAATCAATTCTTGATCTGTTGCAAGGTAGGATTGCCTCCATCGAATCGTATGACTTTCAGAATGCATCTGTGAAAGACAAACTCATGACAGCAGAAAGCATCGAAGGAGTGCTTGATATGGCGACATTCGTCGTCATTGCCTCAGAAGACAACACCTATATGTCTCACTATTTTATCGGTGGTGATTCAGAGAAACTCAATTCGATCTTAAATGTATGCTTCGGTCATCCGAATTTGATTGACGATCGATCGACGGAACGTTCCATCAAACGCTTCGAGCAGGATGTTTTGATCGTTGAAAAGATGGGGTTAATAAAATTGCTTCGAAATGAATAGAGAAACGAATTGAATGTAAGATAAGCACTACCACGGATTCTTTTTGACAAAATGTACTGCAAGGTGAATTTGGAATGGTACAATATGTAAAAAGGGGGTCGTTTATATGTCTCGTTTCAAACAAGAAAAGAAACAACCACTCGATCATCTCCGCGATGGTGTCGATCAAGGTCTTGGTAGTGCCGTACCACGTGGGCAAAACGACGGGATGCGTGGTCTGGAGATGCTCGCGGTGCTTGTCGTCCTCGGTGGAGGATATCTACTATATCAATGGTTTTTCTAAAGCAAGAAGCATCGCCCTTACGAGGACGATGCTTCTTTTTGTTCGATTTCACTGACGATATCATCTAATGTGACGTGAGCGAGTACCTTCTCAAGCGCGGATTGTGCGAGCTCGAAGATGGGTGTGACTGTCGATTGGATGTTTCGTCCGACTGGGCAGTCTGGGTTCGGTGCGGCATGGACGCCGAACAATTCCTTGTCCGGTACGACAGCAACGGCGTGATAGACGTCAAGTAGCGTGATCTTAGATAACGGACGGGCAAGTCGCGCACCGGCGACACCCGGGCGGACCGCGATCAAATCAGCTTTTTTCAGCATGCTCATGATTTTACGAATGACGACCGGATTCGTATTGACGCTGCCGGCAATCAAGTCGGATGTCATCTTCTCGTCGGTCGCGATCAACGAGAGAATATGAATGCCGACGGAAAAACGAGTACTGATGGTCAACGGATGACCCTCCTTCTTAAAAACATTGTTCTCTCATTATACGCTGTATCGTTCATTTGGCAAGAAACGGGGAATAGGAACAACAATGTTGACAAACAAAGTGATTGTAACTATATTGGTTACGTGTAATCAAAATAGTTACATATCAAAAGGAGGAATCATCATGAACATTGGAATCATCGGCGCAACTGGTAAAGCAGGGAAATTAATCGTACAAGAAGCAATCGAACGCGGACACGACGTCACGGCAATCGTCCGTAACGCCGCAAAAGTAACCGCAGACGTCACGATTCTCGAATGCGATGTGCTCGCGCTGACGAAAGATGATCTGAACGGGTTTGACGCAATCGTCAATGCGTTTAACGCTGCACCGGGTGAGGAAACAAAACATATAGAAGTCGGTCGTCATTTGATCAACGTATTAGCAGGAAGCAAGACGCGCCTGTTCGTCGTCGGTGGTGCGGGAAGCTTATTCGTCGATGCCGAGCATAAGGTACGTGTCATGGAAACGCCAGATTTCCCGGAAGCGTACTACCCGACAGCCTCGAACATGGGGAAAAACCTGATTGAACTGCAAGGACAGCAAGACGTGACATGGACGTATCTCAGCCCGGCGGGATTCTTTGATCCGAACGGTAAACGCACAGGAGCGTATACAGTCGGCGGCGAGCAGATGATTCTAAACGCAAAAGGGGAAAGCTACATCAGTTACGCGGATTATGCCATCGCTGTAGTCGATGAGCTAGAAAAGGGACAACACCTCAACGAGCGGTTCTCGGTCGTTGGCGAACAAGGATGATGGTATCAGACCGACTTAAGTAGTCGGTCTTTTTTGATGGGTGGAGGACGAGATACAGCGGAGGGCGGATGGCATAGTAGCTCGGTTTGCTTAAAATGAGGATAGAAACGACTAAAGGAGTATAAATCATGATGCGACGATGCTTTAGTATCATCAGTCTGTTAGCTGTTTTGATCGTCTGTACGACGTCTACGCAACCGTCCCGATTCGAACGTTCGGAACCGGTCGCGACGATCGAGGATCATTACGAGGGACAAATCAATTGGCCGAGTGAAAGCGATCCGTTGCTGGAGCTTCATGCCAAACCGTGATCTACATATCGCTGAGCAAAAGCCCGTCTCCTTGAAGAAGACGGGCTTTTTAGTGACGTTAGATGACGGTCATTGCGTTCAAGAAAACGAACAAGAACGTGATGCCGCTCGTCAAAATCAAAAAGGGGAGGACGATCAGTAATTCAAGGTGCGGACGAACGCCGTGGTAGAACAGAAAGAACAGTGTCAAACAGGCGGTCGTGATCGTCAATGCAAGTGAGGCAATCAATTGATGAAGAGGTTCGACGAACGGAACGAGAGACGATCCTGTGACCGTGTCGAAGGCTAAACCGAAGGACAAGAATATCAGTAAGTGCAGAAGTGATTTTTGACGAAACATGCGGCATGTCTCCTTTACTGAACGATAGATTCAGTATAATGCCTAGGCTGTCATTCTTACCTAACAAAAATGTAAGAAAGTGGCTGATTTCAAACAACCTTGTCTTCTTTATATAATAACGTCAAACGCGTCATCATAAAGTAGAGGAAAGCAGCGCTACTTGCAATTGCTTGAAAATAAAGCGGTTGAAACAGACCATTGAAGACGATTAATAAGATGCCACCAATTAATAAGGCAATGCCTTGATTCAAAAAGAGATGTGCTCTCCAGGAGAATGGACGCGTTCGGAAGCCGAAGTAACGGATTGCGTCAGTCAGGATGCCACCGATCGTGATGACAATCATAAACGACAGCAATGTCTCGAAGACACCTGAATAATAGCCGACGTCCGTACCTGGCATGAGTCGTGGTGACGATGGGAGGTGTTGATACAGCATCAAAAAAATCCAGTTACTCATCAGAAGTCGAAATGATAGACGGACCATAGTGCTCCTCCTTCCCCGTTTTCATGACGATGAAGAGACGGGTGATCATCACGTACAAAAAGGCAGCGACTACGTTTCCGATGAAAAATATTGCAGGAAGCGAAGTGAACAAGGTGAATGCGCCAGCAAACATGAAGACTGTACCTTGATGAACGAGAAGATGCGTCGTCCAGGGTAGCGAACGTTTCGTGAAACGGACAGCCAAAAGAGCGTCAGCAATCGCGATACTGCTGAAGTACAACAGCAGGACTGCGTCCAAGTGCTCATTGACCAACTGCACCGTGTAGGACATAAACGGTACCATCATCGTCATCGATCCAAATAAATGGAGAAATAGAAAAAAGCTGAAGACGGTCCGACCGAGCCACCCGAACAGATAGGGTAGGAATGACGGATACTTCCGTGCCGACTCGGAGACGATAAGATACATCAACGCTACACCAGAACAGAACAAGACAAAGTAGAACAAAAATTGATTGGATTGCAGAATCAGATAGAGGGCGACACTAGCAAATAGGGCGACGACTTGATTGAGGATGAATCGTTGTGCGAATGAAACAGTCGAACGGAATAACAGGAGCGGAAGCCATTCTGTCAAGAGTGCGCCAATCAGGATGACAGGACCGGCAAACAGTAGACCAATTAAGAAGAAGTCGGTGAAGGACGTGCCGTATATTGCTAGATCACCCATCTCAAGCCCAGCAATGAGTGCGTACAAGAAAGCGAACAATATCGTAGAAATAAAACTGTTCTTTACGATAGACAACATCAGATAAGTCCTTTCTGGCTGACGTTTAAAATAGTTTGTACCAGTATAACGTCAAATCGATATGAGGATTGGCAGATTGTTTTAGACTATCGACACCACCGAGCACGAAGCCCTCTCGGACGTAGAAGCGGCAAGCCATTAGATTGTCGTTCTGTGCTTCGAGCGACAGACCAAGCAGCTCGCGTTGTTGTGCCCACTTCGTCGCAGCGGTGAGCAGTTGGTGTCCGACGCCATGTTTACGAAATGCTTGTTTGACAGCGATATTCTCGATGTAGGCAAAACGGTTCCAGTCACGCACGAGGCGAATCTGTCCGATACAAGAAGTGCCGGAGAAGGCGAGGAGGACGATTCGGTCCTCGTTATCAATGTAGGTCGTCCAATCGAGTCGGTCGTCCGGGAAATGGGTTTGAGTAGCTGTTTCATATAGTTCTTCCGTGTAGGTCCATGCGGCATCCGAAAACTGCGGAACGATGCGTCCGATGATTGGGAAGGGATCGTTGGCATCATTGACGAGTGGAATATGCTCGGGCGAGAGCGGTCGAATCGTCAGTTGTTCAGTCTCTTTCATCGTCCTTCTCCTTCTTTCTATAGAGATTTACTTCAGTCTCTTTATCATCTCCTAAAAACTGAGAACTGTCACGAGGTGAGATGAGAGAATGGGTCAATTTTCGAATGAAACAGGTTTTAATTTTTCTAAAAAAGGAATTGCATGAACAGGAACGAATACATAGTCAGAAGACGATGAAACAGTACAGAGAGACAGCAGTAGAGGACGTGACAACATGAACATGGATACGGTCAACCAGTATCTCGATGCCTATGGATATGGCGTTATTTTCATCTTTTTATTTTTTGGTATCGTCGGGATCCCGGCACCGGAAGAATCACTACTCGTCCTGATCGGTATCTTAAGTGGTCAGAACGAAGAACGCTTGATCTATTCGATCTTGACCGCTTACGCCGGGACGTTCGTCGGCATGCTGACAGCATATGGCGCGGGGCGCTTCTTTGGACCGACCGTCTTACGGTACGGTCGGTTTATCGGATTGACGAGGGAGCGCTGGGAACGGGTGTCAAACGGCTACATGGGACGAATCAATCGGACGATCATTGGCGGTCTTTATATTCCCGGTGTGCGGCAAATCAATCCATATTTTGCAGGGATGAAGCGGATTCCATTCGGTCGGTATTTCTGGGTGTCGGCACTTGGTTCCGCACTATGGGTCGTTCCTTTCGTCTTACTCGGTCACTTTGCCGGAAAGACGTTTCATATCAAGCCGGAAGTCGTCCCGTATTTCGGACTTGCCTTACTCGTGTTGTTCCTGCTCGGTGTCCTCGTCAAATGGATCAAGCGTAAACGGCTCGAAAAACGCGTCGTTTCAAGGGAAAACCAAGCGGGAAAAGAAGACTAAGCGATACTTCTTTTTAAAGGATTTTTGCGGATAGTTTGAAGGAGTGGACATACGATGCAAAAAATAGTGATCTTTCCTTTTTTAAGGATGCGATCCGGTCATCATCTCGTCGCGGAAGCCATCGCCGAACGATTGCAGGGACCAGACGTTGAAGTCAAGGAAGTAGAGTTACTCAGTACAATCAGCCCGTTTGCGGAATGGGTGACATCGAAGTTTTATCTGAACTGGATTCGCCATTTCTCTAACGGTTATAGTCGTTTTTATCATCGGCACATCGCCGGACGTTCGAGTAACGCGCGCTCGACAGGGTGGACGTCGCATTATTTCCAACAACAGATGTTACGGATCATTCGGACGGAAGAGCCGGATGTCATCATCTGTACACATGCGTTTCCGTCCTATCTGTTGAATCAATTGAAAGAACGAAACCTTTGTGACGTACCGGTCATCAATGCTTATACCGATCTATTCGTCAGTCGGGTTTGGGGAAAGACGCATATCGAGTATCATTTGTTGCCGAATCGTGAGGCAAAACAGGAGTTACTCACGCAACATGCCGTGCCGGAAGAGCGCTTATTTGTGACGGGAATCCCTGTCCATCCAGCAATCTCTGGCGGTTCGATCATTCGCTCGACGCAGTCCCGCAAACAAATTCTTGTTGCTGGAGGAAACGGTGGGCTCGGTCAACTGGAGACGTTGCTGAAGCAAATCGAGCACTGTGCGGAAGCGGATTTTTACGTCTTATGTGGCAATAATCGCTCGTTATACAAACGATTGTCGTCACAGAAACAAGCTCACATCCATCCACTTGCCTATATCGATTCACGTGATGAGATGAATCAGCTATATGAACGGATGGATGCAATCGTCACGAAGCCTGGTGGCGTAACGGTCAGTGAAGCATTCGAAAAACGGGTACCGCTTTTTATGCAGCATGTCCTACCAGGGCAAGAAGAAATCAATCGAACTTATTTATTAGATAAAGGACTTGCCTTTTCGTTCGATCAAACAGATACACTCGCTGACGTCATTCGTCGAACACTTGAGAATCCGGACGTCATGCACCAATGGCAGCAAGCGATCTCACAGTATCAAAGTGAGCAAGTGATTGCCGATCGACGTTTTTTTGAGAAACGGATTGCGGGTTGTCTTGAAGGTGGTCAGCGTCAAGTAAACGGATAAAGGAGAATTATGCAGATGCGGTCACGCCTTGTCACAGCGGGAGTTCTCGCTACACTTGCCTATACGGTCGTTCCGTATATGGCCTCACGCGTCTTTGGATGGCGCGTCACGAAATCAATGGATTCACGATCCGTCGCCTTGACGTTCGATGATGGTCCAGATCCCGTCTATACAGCAGAATTACTGGACCTTTTACAACAAGAAGGGATTCAGGCGACGTTTTTCGTCGTGGGTCATAAAGCGGAGGCACATCCGGATCTCATTCGCCGGATGCACGAAGAAGGGCATCAACTCGGTATTCACAACTATGTCCATCGTCCAAACTGGTCGATGCGACCGTCGACAGTCCGGACAGGCATCGAGCGGACAGCAGCAATCATTGAACGGATCACGGGCGAATGTCCGACGGTCTACCGTCCACCGTGGGGGGCGCTTAATGCTGGAGATGTCCTCTGTCCTCCTTCTTACAAAATGATTCTCTGGTCGAAGATGGCGGAGGACTGGAAGCTAGAGGGCGGGAGCGCAAAAATCAAACGACTGCTATCAAATGTGTCAGAAGGAGACATCATCTTGCTCCACGATAACGGGGATACGTTCGGGGCAGATGCACAAGCGCCCGTGCAGACGATTGCGGCGCTAAAAGAACTCTTGCCGGAGTGGAAAGCACGCGGCTTACAGTTTCGGCGGATCGATCAAGCGTAAAGAAAGAGGACTTACCGGTTTCATGGTAAGTCCTCTTTTGCATGGATCATGCTTCGTGTGACATGTCGTCCTCGTCTTCTTGGCTATGATGGAGAATCAAACGCCGCACGACGAACGAGCGTAAGAATAAGATGAAGGTGACGAGCGGAAGTAGTAACCACCACGATTGCGTTAAAAATAAATCATCAAACGTCGTGATCATGACGAAATGACGCCCGATGTACAACCACATGAAAAAGGAACTGACGAACAGAATCGCTTCTGATGTCGTCATGAACTCAAAATCGGATTTCATTGCTTCACTCCTTATGGATGGATGATCTGTTTTTTTAGCATCATCCAGCGTACTCTACTAAACAAACTAATGGGTATGATAAAGATTAAGAACGGACCGGTTCGCGGTCTTGCGTCGTTATCGCTGCCTCGGCATCGACCTCGTACAGAATGACACGGTTCCGCCCTTGCTCCTTGGCGGCATATAACGCTTCATCGGCAAGGATATTCATCCGCTGGGCGGCGACGTGTTTCCCATGGGCGATACCGACGGACGCCGTGATGGAGATGGCGGGAAAGCCGTCGAGCTGAAAGCGCGTGTTCGCGATCCGCTCCCGGATTCGGTTGGCGACCTTCGCGACTTTCGAAGGCGTCAAATCATAGACGAGTACCATGAATTCCTCTCCACCGATGCGTGCCGTGATATCATGCGGACGCGTTTCTTCCTGTAAGATCCGTGCGAACTGTTGTAAGACGAGATCCCCATTCGCATGCCCGTATGTATCGTTGACGTGCTTGAAGTGGTCGATGTCGAGCGCGAGCACATTGTAGACGCGTCCTTCTTCTTCGAGAAATGCCGTTCGTTCATCCCAAACACGTCGATTGTACAGACCCGTCAAGTGATCGAGTTCTGCGGATTGTTTATAGCGTTGCACCTGTTCGTTAAGCAACTGAAAATCAATCGTCAATAAGCTCGATAAGAGTCCAACCGCGAGTCCGATCGTCCATGTCGAAGCGAGTAAGCGAAAGGCGGCGTCACTGAAACCGAGATTGATTGAGACGGCGATTGAAATCATGAACAACGCCCAGACGTTCATGATCAGATTTTGCAAGAATGGTCGATGAAGCAACCGCTTGTGGATGAAGTACATCCCGGTGCTGATGCCAAGGACAGCGAGAAAAGCGACGACCGCTTGTGGAGTCCAACCGAAGTAGAACCGGGAGCAACCGATGATCAGCGTCGCGATGATCAGTGGCGAGCGGACGCCATAAAAGGCGAGCAGGACGAGCGGTAAATGTCGCAAGTCCATCCGTAACGACTCGTTGATGGCGATCCCCTTAAACATCAATAGTACCCCGAGCAGCCCGGTGGCGAGACCGACAATGAGGGATTTCAAGCTACTTGACGCGAGACGTTGACTATAAATGATTTTGGCGATTAAATAAAAGCCGGTGAAGGCGATGCAAGCATTCAATAACAACTCGGCAATGAACATCGGTTCCACATCCTTGAGTATGATACCTTCACGATAGCAGTTTGATAAAGGATGTCAACGAGAGACTCTCAAAATTTTAGTAAATCAGGTAAAGACTTGCTTCGATATGATCATTTGGTAAAATAAGAGAGCTTTAGGGAAAGGGAGGGATGAGGTTGGAACCGAAACATCTAACGATTGAAGCGCGGAAGTTTGACGGACGTCTGCACTATTCGTGGGACGGAGACGTTCTTGTTCAGACGGAAGCGTATCTGCTCGTCGCGAATATGCCCGGACGGACACTTTTACATCATTGTCGCGAAGCGGTGTATACATATGACAATTATAGTCTGGAATTCTATCCGCTTGATGCTGATTTCACAGTCGGTCTCGATTTAGAGCGGACGGGAGAAGTGACGTATTACTGTAACATTTGCTTACCGTCGGTTCTTCAAGGAACTACCTTATCGTTCATCGATCTGGATCTCGATCTCGTCCATCGAGAGGGAGTGTGGACGGTCGTCGACGAGGACGAATTTTTAGAGAACCAACAATTGTACGACTATCCGACTGATGTGATTGAACGAGCTCGTGCATCGTTACTGAACCTACAACAGCGAATCTCGCAGCAGAGTTTCCGTTTGACGGCTTTTTGGATCCGTTCATCCCGACCGTCCTGCAGATGAAGAGAAGGGGGAATGACACATGAAGACGATTCGTTGTCACCGGGCATTCGGTGTCTATGGATTATTGATGAAGGATGATGCCTTACTCGTCATCGACAAGAATGGTGGACCGTATATCAATCGCTATGACTTACCAGGGGGGAGCCTCGAAGAAGGGGAGACGCTCGCTACGGCGATGCGCCGGGAATTCACGGAAGAGACAGGGCTCGAGGTGGCACTCGAACGGCAGATCGGCGTCGCGGACTTCAAGCTTCCGTGGGATTGGCGCGAGTTCGAAGAAGTCCATCACATCGCCGTCTTTTATCTCGTCCGACAGACGGGTGGAACGCTTTGTATCCCTGAACAATTCGTCGGACAAGACTCGCTCGGTGCGCGCTGGGTCAAGGCGAGTGACGTCTCGATCGATAACGCGTCACCGCTCGTACTCGAAGCGTTTCGCTGGATTGAGGAACAGCAACTCGATCTCGAGGCAAGGCACTTTTCAAATTGGGATGTCTTGAAATGAATCGAAGCGCTCTTCGCATGAGGAGAGCGCTTTTTTTCATGTTCGATTCGCTAATGCAGCATCGAGTCGTCGTTTTGATGCTGATGATGTGCGAGATGGTACGAAACGAGAGCATACCACTCTGCTGCGTTCAACCAGCCCATTCCACCGTGACGCGTCTTTTGGTCAGATGCTGTCGACTGAGCGATCGTTGCAAGCGCGGCGTGACGATCGCTCAGCTGTCGCCAGCGCGTCCGTAGTCGCTCGATTTGATCCGTCTCGTCAGGTGGTGCATTCATCGTATCCGGTAATCGGATTGGAGTCGCCGGAAACGCGCCGGCAGTAAATAATCGTTCACCGAACGGAGACTTCCCGGATTCTGTTACTGGTGCGAACTGACATGCCTCGACTTCATCTAAATATTCATGACTGACGACAATCAGGTGATCATACATCTGACTGATCGACCATGTGTCATGATCGATGTGATGGATTAATTCATCGGGACGATAGTGATCCAGTTCGTGTAAGTAAAATGTAAATAGCTCGTTCATTTCGTCACTCCTCTCAAAAAACTTCTCCCTATTCTTTTCGAACAAACAGTCACTTCTTCCTGTCATCTTTCCTAGAAAGGAGGAATCACTATGCAAACCCCTTATCTTCCGATTCCCCATACGCTCTTACGGAGCGGGACGGCATTCGCGTCCGTCCATGAAAAGATGATTTACCTGATCCTCGAGAGTTTCAGCGGTCAGGATGGTCAAGCGTTTCCGTCCTATCAGACGATTGCCGATGCTGTCCCGTGCAGCAAATCGACGGTCAAGTCGTGTATCCAGTCCTTGATTGCGAGCGGTCGGATTGAAAAGGTCGAACGCTTTACGAAACACGGAGGGCAGACATCAAATGCCTATCGTGTCCTGCCTCGTGTTGACAGTACACCCCCGGTAAGTCAGGAGACGACTGCCCCCGAGGTTTTTGTTGCCTCCGAAGAAGAGGTCTTGAAGAAAACGACTTTAAAAAAGGAACTGGTGCAGCAGTACGAGACGAATCTCGGCAAAGCGACACCCCGAATCAAGCAAGAATTGCTTCAGCTTGCGTCGAAGCACCCAGTCGAGCGGATTCAGTACGCAATCGAAGAAGCGGCACGGGCGAATAGTCGTCACTTCGGTTATATCGAACAAGTCGTCAAGCGCCTCGCGACCGGATCCGCTACTAAACGTTCCAAACGAATAACTCATCGAACGCGGAAAGGAACTTCATTATTTCAATTACCGAATTGGGTTGAACAAGAAAAAATATCACAACGCGCTTACGAGGCGAAACAACAAGAGCAGCAAGTCATTCCTGACGATGCCGAGATCGCTGAATTGTTACAAGCATTGACAAGGGAGGGAGCTTAATGCAATTAGAAGAGTTACTGCGACGGGCAAACCAAAAACTAACTGTCCCCGGCATGCACCCGACAGTCGTCCGAATCGCGCGTGACGTGATTCGTGAGCTCTATCCGCAAGGGATCAAGCTCGGTATAGCGCAAAGCTTTCGGAGCATAGCCGAACAGAACGCGTTATATGCGAAGGGACGGACGACACAAGGACCGATCGTCACACAGGCACGAGGGGGTCAATCAAACCATAACTTCGGTGTCGCAATCGACGTCTTCCATTACGAAAATGGCGCATTGTTCCTTTCTCCGCCAGATGCGCGACTCCGGCGGATCGTTGCGGTGATGAAGCGGCGCGGAATGGACTGGGGAGGGGATTGGTCCCGTTTTCCCGACTATCCGCATTTCGAACTGTACGATCATGTCAGTTTGGCACGGCATCATGTGCCAAAACCGGGGCATTATCTGCGAGAACGAATTCAAGCACCGGAACTCGTTCGGGCAATTGAAAAACGATTAGGTCTAGCGGTAACCGGAGTGTTTGATGCCCGATTGACGCACGCCGTTCGAACGTTCCAACAGACGTGTCGTCTTGTCGTTGACGGAATTGTTGGTCCACTAACATGGCATCGTTTGTTTCCGGTGTCCCCATGATTCGTTTTCAAGCGTGGATTCGACTCTTGATTCCGCTCTACGTCTTTCTTGAGTTACTCTTACCGACGCTCGGATTTTCGGCATTACCGGTGTCGTCAAGTGACGTCGAGCGATTCGTGACGGGTCTGATTGGACTAGTCGGTCTTTTCATTGCTTGGTGGAAAAACAATGACGTGACCGAGCGTGCACTGAGACGAAGACAGGCACAGGAACAGCTGGAAAACACATCCTTGACCGATTAAGAAGGCTGGAAGCGTTTGGAATGTGTCAGCAACGGGCATTATTTCATACAAACGACTAACAGTTTGATTTCAAGACACCGATATAAGGGATAGACTTTAGTCAAGTAGATAAAGAAAGAAAGGTCGGTCTTTTTGTGAAATGGTCAACGTTGCAGCGGTATTTGTTTTTAGCACTTTGTGCGCTTTTGTTTACAAGCGTCTGGAGCTATCAAGCTTTCCTGAAAATCGAACGAGAAAATGCTCGTATCTTAAACGAGGCGATTCCCATCTCGACGGAAGCAGCAGAATTATTTCCAGCGTTATTGAACCTTGAACTCGTCGTCCGCAGTTATATCCTCTCACCGAACGAGGCGGATTTAGCCCAGTATGAACGGACGATTGATCGGCTTAATCAAACGGTCAAGCGACTCAATCAACTCGATGAGAATCATCCGATCATGCGAAAACTCGTCCGGACCGAGGCGATTCCCCGAATTGAGACGGCGACGCGTTTTTATGACGCGCAACTGGAACTCGCTCGAAGTGGAGATCAAGCAGCGGCTGAGGCAAAACGATATCAGGGGATGCAGTACATCGAGACGTTTCGTCCGATCGATGCTCGTCTACGAACGGACGTCAATCGCATCATTGCTGAAGCAACGAATCGTTCCGAACAAGCATCGAGTGCTGCGAAATGGGTCATCGTCGTTGTCGCAAGCATCGCGGTCATCGTCTTGATCGCCTTCATCCAGACGTTTCGGATGGAGCGCAGTAAACAAGCCTTGATTCATCGTTCTCTTCACGACGCCTTGACTGGTATCCCGAATCGACGGGCGTTCGATGAACGACTCGAGCAACTGCTTGAAGAAGCCAAACAACATCAGACACCACTCTCCCTGATTCTGATCGATGTTGATGCCTTTAAATCGTATAACGATACGTATGGTCATTTAAAAGGGGATGAATGTTTAAAAGAAGTCGCCCGCGTCTTAAAGCGTCAAGCGCGTCACGGACAAGTCGCACGGTACGGTGGGGAGGAATTCACAGTCTTGTTGTCGCGTGGAGCAGAAGAAACCCGGCACATTGCAGAACGAATCCGTCAGGACATTCTCGATTTGAATATCGTACATGAACGGTATGAACCACTTTGCCGGGTCAGTGTCAGTCTTGGCTTGACGTCGCTCGTACCCGGAGCAGAGACGACGGAAAAAGAGGTGATCGATCAAGCCGACCAAGCGTTGTATCGGGCGAAAGAGAATGGTCGGAACCAAATCGGTGACATGGCAGGCTGAAAATATGAATTCGACAAAAATCCCACGCGTGAGATGCGATGCTCACGTGTGGGATTTTTTCATTGTAAGATGACGCAATATGATCGATCGGAAATGAGAGGCGCCGATATGACATAGACCGCTTTGACGGGAACACCACCGACACGTGCATCGAGTTGTTTGAGCTGGGACCGAATCTTGCGGCTTAAGCCATAGCGTGTTTCAGTACTGAGCTCATCGACATCTTCTTGGACGTGCAAGAGAAGTTGGAACGGTTCAAGCGAAAAGATTGAAAAATCACAGGAAATCCGCGGATCCTCGAACTTTTCATTCAATTCCTTCTTGATGTAATAGGCTTCTTGTGCACTGATCATCTTCTCTCACCTCACTCTCCTGGTTGAACGACTTTTTCTCTACTATAGTCTATATTACCCAGTTTTCTGGCAACTAATCGTCTGATTTTGAAAAATAGTCAATCCAAACTTTAAAAACACTTGAAACGTTTTTTTAAGATGTCATCCTACTCGACAGCAAAAGAAAAACCGCCGAGCTTCAATGAGCAGGGCGGCAGGATTCAAGAGATCGATGATTGAACTTGGCATGTTCGAAGATACTGCTCCATCGCTTGGCCGAAGAAGGTCAATTGATGCGTCGAGATGACCGGTACCTTCCCATACCGCACTTCAAAGTAGAGCGGATCAACAGGAGATGGGAACGCAATCCGATCAAACCATTCCGTTACCGTCTCGTGGGTCCGGCGTTGTAAGGACAGTGGCAATTGTGCATTAAAGTGAGCGAGTTGTTTTCGAATCGAGTCAGCAGGCAGGTCTTTTGTCTCATAAATGAAGATTGGAAATCGTGGCGGAAGCACATACCCTGATGGATCGATACGAGGTCGACGCAACCACTGGAGATAATGCCAGAAAAACCAGCTACAAAACAGGAGAATGAGACATAGTATGAGAAGATAAGGAGGTGTCGTCACCGAAGAATCGAACCCTGTCCGGAACCATGGAGCTGGTGGATCGACTTCGCTCATCGTGACCGTGCTCTCGCCATAAGACGTTCCTTCTTCGATCGTATCGAAGATCGATTCCTTTGGACCACAACGATCGACGCAATATGTATTCGTTGCTGGATCAATTCGTCCAAGCAGTGACGTATAGAGCGACGGGACGAATTGTTGCACGGTAAGTAGTAGTAGACAGACAAGTGGGATAAGAAGCAATAGGCGAGTGCGAAGCGTTTGCACGATAGGGACACCTCCTTTGACGAGTACGTTTAACAGACTTTCGCTACACAGTATAGCAAAAGTGGAGAGGGAATATTTTGATTTTTTCAAAAAATAGTCATTGATTTAGAAGGGAATGAAAGAGATGGATTTACGATCGAGTTACCAAGAAACGACGAAACGTTTAGATGGACATGGTAGTCGGACGGTTGGCGTGTTACAAGAAGCGCTGCGAACTGTCTCAGCTGATCAACCAAGTGACATCTATGGCAACGGCGAATTCATCAAGACGTTCGAGCGCAAGATGGCAGACTTACTTGGGCATGAGGATGCGGTCTTTTTCCCGAGTGGTACGATGGCGCAACAGATTGCGCTACGCATCTGGTCGGATGAACAGGGTAATCGCAAGGTCGCCTATCATCCGCTTTGTCATCTCGAAATCCATGAGCAGGACGGCTTAAAGAAATTGCACGGAATCGAACCAGTACTAGTCGGAGAAGCCGATCGGTTGATGACGATGGACGACATCAAAGCTTTGCCGGACGTCAGTTGTCTGTTACTCGAACTGCCACAACGCGAACTCGGTGGATTGCTTCCGTCACGTGAGGAACTTGAAATCATCTGCACGTATGCCCGTAAACAGAATATCCGACTTCACTTGGACGGTGCCCGTTTACTTGAGGTCTTACCGTATTATGAGGCAGAAGCAAAGGACATCGCGCAACTGTTTGATAGTGTCTATATCTCATTTTATAAAGGACTCGGCGGTGTTGCAGGAGCGATTTTAGCCGAACCAGAAACGTTTTGCCAAGAGGCGCGAATCTGGAAACGGCGCTATGGCGGTGATTTGATCAGTCTCTATCCGTATATCCTATCCGCCGACTATTATTATGAACAACGAAAAAACCGCATGGCGGAGTACCATGCAGCCGCAAAAGCACTAGCGAGAAGGTTGAATGCAATTCCAGGCATCTCGACTCGTCCCCTTGAGCCTGTCTCAAACATGTTTCATCTCTACTTCAAGGCAGAAAAAAAAGTCGTCGAAGAAAAATTGATTGCCATCCAGTTGCAAGGACCGGTTGGTATCGCCGGCTATCTAGTTGAGAAAGACATCGGCTGCGCAACAGAAATCAACATCGGCGATAGTTTTCTTGCGTTAACGCCTGACGAGCGGAAAACGGTCTTTCGTCAATTGACGGAGGCATTTTCCGAGGATTGAACAACATCAGGAGCGGGAATCGTAGGATGGAGGCGACGATAGGTGTCGACTTTTTCTGCGATCATTCGCTCCGTTTCCTGTAATGCTGCCAGTTGTGCCAAGACGTTCGCATGGTGTGCTTCAAGCAATGCGAGCCGTTCCCGTGTCGTATCCTGCTCGCCGTGGGCAAGGAACAGCGTCACATACGAACGGATCTGCTCGATCGGCATATGCGTTTCGCGCAAGCGAAGGACGAACCGAAGCCACGTCACATCTTGGTCGTCGTATCGACGTTGACCGTTCTGGCGCTTCGGAAACAGTAGCCCTTCTTTCTCGTAATAGCGAATCGTATGGGCACTCGTATCGGTCAATCGACTGATTTCAGAAATCGTATACATACATCTCACCTTTCTGCTTGACTTAGAGTTCACTCTAAGGATTAGACTCTCACTATACCAAATCAAAAAGGGGATATGCTACATGAAGTACACGGTCATTACAGGAGCAAGTTCAGGAATTGGATATGAGACAGCAAAACTACTCGCAGGAAAAGGAAAATCACTCGTCCTCGTCGCACGGCGGACGTCTGAGCTCGAAAAACTTCGGGATGAAGTCAAACAAATCTCACCAGACAGTGATGTCATCCTCAAGTCGGTCGATCTTTCGGATAACCAAAACGTCCATGATCTGTACGAAGGCTTAAAAGAACTCGAAATTGAAACATGGATCAATAATGCCGGGTTCGGTGATTTTGATCTCGTCCAAGACATCGACCTAGGAAAAATCGAAAAGATGCTCCGCTTGAACATCGAGGCGTTGACGATTTTATCGAGTCTGTTCGTTCGCGATCATCATGACGTCGAAGGAACAACACTTGTCAATATCTCATCAGCCGGCGGTTACCGGATCGTGCCGAACGCGGTCACGTATTGTGCGACGAAGTTCTATGTCAGTGCCTATACAGAAGGGCTCGCGCAAGAACTGCAAAAAGGTGGCGCAAAACTTCGGGCGAAAGTGCTTGCACCAGCTGCGACAGAGACGGAATTCGCGGATCGTTCACGCGGGGAAGCAGGGTTCGACTACAGCAAGAACGTCAAGAAATACCATACAGCGGCTGAGATGGCAGGCTTCCTGCATCAGTTGATCGAAAGTGACGCGATCGTCGGCATCGTCGACGGTGAGACGTATGAGTTCGAATTGCGTGGTCCGTTGTTCAACTACGCAGGATAAAATAGAACAAGGTCCCTTTTTCGAATGAGAAAGGGACCTTGCTTATGTAAGCATAATTCGAACAAGTTTCATGAATGGATCAAAAAAGGACGTCCATCACTTATTTTTAAAGACTTTCTTCGCTAATTTCCATACGACATAGACGACTGCGCTAATGATCAGAAGATTCATCAAGGCACCGAAAATCATAAATTGCCCCACGAGTTAACCACCTTTAAATCCTTTTTAAGAGGAGTAAGCATTTTATTTACGTTTTTGTTTTGAGAACCTCAAGCTGATAAAGAATAACGCCATCAGCACGATAGCGATGTTCACGGCTAACGTTAATCGCTCATTTTCAATCACTCGACCATTCAAGAGATTCAAGATGATAACAAGCAACATAAATGACAATAAAAAGTATTTTATGGATTTATTTATCATGAATTACTTCCTTTTTTTGTGTTCTTGTATTAGTTTAAACATATCGCGCATTTTAAAACAAGGGGAATCAAGTTGGACGGAACATGTCAGAGTATTGAAAGTAACGTCAAATGACCATTGGAAAAAAGGTGATCGAATGAAAAACATGATGTTCTTAGGACTCGTCGTTCTCTTACTCACGATGCTCTTTTTACTTCATTATGGGCTACATCTCATCAGTGATACGACGCTGAAAATATCTTTGTTGGCTTCGCTGATCATAGTATTGATTGCGCGAAAAAAATGGAAGATTACGTTTTCTATTGCGGAATGATCTAGAGAACGTATGAAGAATTGGGAGAGAGAGAATGAGCGTCAATGAATTTTTTGACTGGAAAATCAATTTAGAGGATGAACTGTATGCTGTCATTGATGAGAAGGCGAGAAAAATGGTAGTGATGGGGAACTTCATCGAACTAAGCGCGGTCTTATGGATGGATCGAAATGATGTCCTTCAGTTAAAGCCGACGTGGGATTGTGTCATTTCCATCGACGATGCTACAAAACAGATTACGATTCGCTCGTCAGAATCATTGAATATGAGGGAAGAATGTTAAGTGATCAAACAATCGAGTCCATTCGTGCGATCGCTGAATGGGCTCGATTGTTATTTAAAGTACGACATCTACTTTAATTCATGTTGAACGGAGCCAGTCACTTCAACATGATGCTGGTCGTATACAGTCGTCAGTACATGATCTTCAACGATTTCATAGTTGTATATATAGTCTGGTTCATTCGTGTATTTGATTTCCAACACGTATCTTCCGGTCTTCGACTCAAAGACCGTTTCTTTTTTTGAAATATCTTGGTCGTATTCTGATTCAACTAACATTCGTTCAATCTTGATTTCAGTCATCGTTTTAGAAACGAAGAGGTGAGTCGGATAGGCAGCTATCAAGATGACGAGAACGATAAGTGTATAGATGAGTGGACGTACTTCTTTTTTCATACAATCACATCCGTTCCGATGAAATGAATAGAGAAGCTAGGTATTCTATATTGAAGATGAGGAGAGATATGTGATGGGAAAAAACAAAGACGAGATACCGTACTATATGAGGAACGTTCCGTTCTTCTTCCTAACGGCACTCCTCGCACCCGTCGCGGTATTACTTGTCCTACTCCACTGGGAAAAGCTCACTATGCAAATGAGAAATAATCATTTGACGTTCTCGATCTTAATGACCATGTTATACATCTCGAAAATACTGCCTGAAGGTCTGTTTAAAATCATATTCGCTGTCTTTACGTGGACGTTGATTCTTTTCGTGACATACATCTACTTCGGTGGCGGAAGAAAAGGAGGGGGACATGAGTAAGTATCATCTATCGAGTATTCGCTTAATTCTGATTGTCGTCATCACGTCGTCAATCTTGTATTATGGATTCGACTGGGAACTCGGGTATGGCATTATCTGGTTGATTGGTTTAGTAGGATTTACGATTTATCGCAACTTTGAGGCTGCTCGGAACGAGAAAATCGAAGCGCAAACGAAGAACGATTGATTTCATTTGAAGTCCATCGTTCTTTTTAAATATGACCCCACCGAACTAAATCTTCAAGGTAATCACGATACGATTCCATTTATTATCTTTTTCACCGACGCACTGGAATTCACCTGCTTTTACACAAATAGACCGTTGGACGAGTGACGAGTCCAATGGTCTATTTGTGTTATTTGTCGTCCTGTAGAACACATTTCATCGCCTTAGATCATTTTATATCCCATTCGTCTCGCCTCGATGAAAGCAGCAGCAAGAAAGGCGAAGCCCCCCAAAAGGATCCATGCTGCCCCACGTCCGACGAGTAAGGGATCCGTTCCATACAGCGATGTGCCCCACGTTAGAACGATTCCCTCTAAAAACGTCGCCATTAACAGTCCGAGACTGACACCCGGCACCATCTGTTCAGCATTCAAGCATGCAACTTTTTTTATGATGATGACGGAAATCCACGAAACCGGTAAACCAATCAGGAAGGCAATCACGTTTCCAACATTTTCGAACATGCCGATTCCAGATCCGAATCTGACTGACAGGGCACCGACGAACCAAAATGCTGCACCAAGTACGACCAAGACGATAGCTTGTCCTTTCGAGAATAGAGGGGGCTTATCATGTGTCATTTGTATTTCCTTCTTAAAGGTGTAGTATTTACTACATAAATAAATGTAGCATCTACTACGCTTTTTGACAATGCCATGGTGTATCGATTGTAACTGTCACAATCTTTTTATCGAAGTGATTTCGTTTTCGTGAAAAACAACTTGAATAATCGCCGATTCAGCTATAAAAAAGGTCAATCGATGACGATAGATAGGTACAGATTGTTCCTTTGAAAAACTGTCTTAGTACATGAACGATACATAGAAGGAGTTAATGACACCATGAATGAAACCTTACCGAGACCGTTACGTTCACCAGCGATTTTGTCGAGCCTTGAAGCAAACGTCGCGATGATCTGTTTTGATCGCCAACGACGTGTCGTCGACGTCAATGACTTGTTTGCGAAAACGATGAAATATAAACGAGACGAGATGATTGGCCTACAGCACCATACGTTTTGCACACCAGAATTCGCGAACAGCCGTGAGTATCAGGACTTTTGGACACGCCTGTTTTCGGGCTTCAGTACATCGGATAAAATCAAACGGGTCGATGCCCGGGGCGACATCTTATGGCTTGAAGCAACCTACATGCCGATTTTTGAAGGAGAAGAGGTCGTCGGCGTCGTCAAGATCGCGAGTAACATCACGGACCGGATCGACCGTGTGCAAGGATATGCGAAAAGCTTCCAGACGCTTGCTGAAGGACTGAATCTGCAGTCGATTCAAGGATCGAAAGAGGGAACCCAGCTTCAAGAAACGATGAACACGATCGCGAGTGAAACGGCAGAAAACCAACAGACGTTCGAAACGTTATATGACCAAGCAATCGAGATCACGAAGATTGCTGATACGATCAAGGAGATTGCTGCCCGGACGAACCTGTTGTCACTGAACGCAGCAATCGAAGCGGCACGGGCTGGAGAACACGGTAAAGGCTTTACGGTCGTTGCAAGTGAAGTCAAAAATTTATCAGATTTAGTCGGCAGTGCAGTTGTCGAAGTGCGGACGAATACGGAAACGATGAATCGTCAAATCATGGCGATGATGAAAAAGATTGAAGCGTCCCATCTCGAAGTCGCGTCGAGCCTTGCGACGGTAAAAGAAACGATGCAACGCTTTACCGCAATCGAAGAGGTCGCACAACAACTCGAGCAGCAAACAGAGGATTTCCGGTCGTTCATTTAAAACAATTACCTGCGATATTTCAGCAATGTGAGGGGATCACATTGCTTTTTTGATAGTGTTGAAATATCTAGGAAATGATAATGGAGTCATGGGAGTAGATAGTCAGGAGGATAGAAATGAAGCAATTTTGGAATAGATTCATCGATCAACAATATGCGAAACCACGGGGAATCATTGGAGCGTCAATTGGTGAGATCATGGTCCGGCAACATCATGAAGAAATGAAATGGACGATCGACATACTTAACGTTCAGGCAGGAGAAACTTTTTTAGAACTCGGTACAGGTGCGGGACATGGCATTGCCTATTTGCTTTCGCAAACAGATACGAAGCACGTTACAGGTCTCGATCTGTCAAAGACGATGGTCCGGTCAGCAACTTTTCGTAATCGGCAAGCGATTCAAGCAAACCGAGCGACGATTCAACAAGCCGATATTAATCATTTAAAATTACTCCATGAGACGGTCGACGGGATCTTTAGCATTCATACGGTATATTTTTGGGAATCCGTCGATCAGACATTACAAGAACTGTATCGCGCTTTACGACCAGGCGGGCGATTCGTTTTAACATACTGTGATGGAAAAGCAGGGATTGAGTGGTTAGATCTTCAAAAACAAATCGAACAGGAGTTCATTCCACTTGCTGAACAAGCTGGTTTTATAAATGTCGCATTAATACGCGGTCCAATCATTCGGTCGTTTCATACGGTAGCACTTGTGGGATATAAAGGATGTGCCCGTTGACCAAAGGGAGGATCCACGTTATAATTCAAATAGACGTTTGAATGAACTGATAAAGGAGGCAACGTCATGGCACATGATCATCATCACCACCATCATCATACCGACAATAAAAAGGTACTGCTCTTATCGTTCCTGATCATCACCGCGTTCATGGTCGTCGAAGTCATCGGCGGGATTTGGACGAATAGTCTAGCGTTGTTATCGGACGCAGGGCATATGCTCAGTGATTCGATTTCACTTGCAATTGCCCTGTTAGCCTTCCAGTTCTCGAGTCAAGCACCGGATGCGAACAAGACGTTCGGTTCAAAACGCTTTGAAATCTTAGCCGCAATCATAAATGGCGTGACATTGATCGTCATCGCTCTCTATATTTTCATTGAAGCCATCCAACGCTTCATCGATCCACCCGCTGTCGCAACGACCGGGATGCTGATCATCAGTGTCCTTGGCTTGCTCGTCAACATTCTCGTTGCTTGGATCATGACACGTGGCGGTGGACATGAGCACAACCTCAACATGCGCGGTGCCTATCTGCATGTCTTAAGCGACATGCTTGGATCGGTCGGTGCGATTGCAGCTGCTCTTCTGATCATGTTCTTCGGTTGGGGATGGGCGGATCCACTGGCGAGTGTCATCGTGGCGATCCTCGTCTTACGGAGCGGCTATTACGTGACGAAGGCATCCGTTCACGTCTTGATGGAAGGAACGCCGAGCGATGTCGACATCGATGAGGTCGTTTCGACGATTCAGACGAACGAAGCCGTCCTCGGACTACATGATCTGCACATCTGGTCGATCACGAGTGGCTATAACGCATTATCGTGTCACGTCGTCGTCAAAGAGGACATGACCGTCCGGGAGTCAGAGTCAATTCGCGAACAGATTGATCACGATTTGAAACACGTCGGTATTAACCACGCGACCATCCAGGTCGAGACGGATCAGCACGCACATGGCAATACGTTGTATTGTGACGGCAAACACGAATCGCATACGCATTAAAAAAACGAGCACGCGTCCAAATCGGACGTGTGCTCGTTTGCTTATGCTCAAATGATCGGCACCGTTGGTAGAAACAGCGTCGCGAACAGACTGATACTCAAGAACATCGAGTATCCGAAAAAGGTCGTTTTGGCATTTCCAGCAGCTCGGTTACCTAAGTACATGAAAAAAACGATGGATAAGAACGTCAAACCCGTCAATACGGACGAGTGGTGTTGATCCGGCGAAGGAGCAAGCGACTGGACAAGATGCGCGAGACCAAGCGGCAGGACGATCAAAAGAAAGTAGTAGCCTAGACGTGCCTCAGATGGGACGTCGACCTGTTCCTGTTCGGTTTCATAGTCATAACGCGTTTGCGTTTTCATGGATCTTCACCTCTCTATGCGTTTAGTATAGCGAATGAACATGTCGGCTCTGTTACAGACGGGTAAGAATGCCTTAACAGACGATGACGATGTGATGACGAAAAAAGAATGGGCAGTAATTGAGAAAAATTGTAAGATGGACAAGAAGTCGTTTTAGGAAAGGAATAAAGAATCATGTCACGTGCGTTTCGTTTTATGTATGTCTCGGATTTGTTATCGACCGTCGGGACGAGTTTCGTTTATATCGCGATCTACTGGTTGAGCGCGGAAGAGATCAGTGCTTCTGGCGTCGCCCTGATTGCGACTGGTGTATTCTTGATTCGTTTTCTCGTTTCAACGTTCGTCGGACCATGGATTGACCGCTTCGTCAGCGCATCGTTGTACCAAATGTCGTTGCTCATTCGATTGCTTGCACTTGGTATTACGTTAGCAGGAATCGGGATGACGGACGTCGTCCTGCCGTGGTTACTCGGCTTACTCGTCGTTCAGACGATTTTACAAATCATTGGTGGCAATGCCGTCTTCACATGGGTCGTTGATTTAGTCGAAGATGACCAATTACCGCAAGCGAATGCCTATCTCGCAACGATTGAACGAATCGGGACGTTAAGCGGATTCTTGCTCGGTGGGATGATGATCGCCCGTTTTTCGATTGCGAGTATCTTATGGCTTGATCTTGGACTGCATCTCGTTGCCTGGTTGCTCGTTCGTCACATGACGGGACAGGTGGCTGAAGGGGTGCGTACCGGATCGTACCGCGAAGCGTTACTCGAAGGAATTCGCCACGTCGCGCGTGACAGTCGCTTGAAATGGATCCTTGGTTGTGCGATCCTCGCGAATTGGATGATCACACCGATGAACACTTTACTTGCGCCATACGCGAAGGACGTCTTATCGGGGAATGCACAGACCTTTTCTGCGCTTGAGCTAGCAACAGTAATCGGGGGAATCACGATGTCGCTCCTATACGGGAAGTGGGTCGTCTCGATAAGACAGGATAAGCTGTTTCGCGTCGCTGTTGTACTGCAAGGGCTCGCGATTGCAATCGTTGCTTATGTCTCGTCCGTTCCTCTTGCGATTGGCGGGTTCGTCTTACTCGGCATGGCGCTGACGTTGTTCGGGATTCCGTTTTCGACCTTGTTACAACGCTCGACGCCTGCGCACTTGCTCGGACGGGTCCGGACCGCGATGGTCGCAGCATCAACGGCGTGTTCCGCGCTCTGTTACGGTCTATCGTCGTACTTGACGACGTTCTTCAGCATCTCGTTCGTCTTCCTGTTCTTTGCCTTGAGTGGTCTTGTCATGACCAGTATCTGGTTACTGATTCATCGTACCTTGTCCTTTTCCGAAGTACGACAGGACAAGGTCGGATGAAATATCCGCCTTGAGGTGGAGGTAAGCGGTTTCCCGCTTTTGTACACTAGAAATAGAAATGAACGATGAGGAGTGGAGTCGATGGAGAGTTTATGGATCACGGCACTATTGTTTTTGATTCCGATCAGTGGGATGACGGTCTTCTTGAATGTACTGTGGCGCCGAATGGCAACGGAAGGCGTTTCGGAGTAAGGATGAATTAACTAAACAGTGCGTCTGCTTACCAATTTTAGATTGGACAGCGGACGTTTTTTTCATTTGAGGCATAAATGGTCGTAGAAAAATGACCTCAGATTAGTTAAATCAATACTTCCCGTGTAAACTGAAGTAGCAAGCGGTTTCATGATTTTTCGATCGAAGATAAGGGGGAAGCATCAACATGAAAGCAATCATTACAGGCATGAACGGAACGGTAGCACCCGTCGTTGCGGATGTCTTAGCAAAGCACGACATCAAGACAGTCGCGTGGGACCGGACGAAAGTTTCGACGACTGACGAATCGGCGATGCGCACATTTCTAGAAACGGAACGACCAGATTATTTCTTACATATCGGGATGGGGTCCGTCAGTTGGACGGAAGCGCTCGTTCGCTTGTGCCAAGAATATGAGATTCCATTTTTCTTCACGAGTACGGTGTCTGTTTTCTCGGACGACGTGCCGGCACCGATCGAAAAGGACGCGGTACCGGATGCGACCAACGAATATGGTGCCTACAAGATTGCTTGCGAGCAAGCGATTCAAACACTCGATCCACAAGCGAAGATCGTCCGGATCGGCTGGCAAATCGGGACGGAAGCTGGTTCGAACAATATGGTCGACTTCTTCACGAACGAGATGAAGCAGCACGGCGTCATTCAAGCGAGTCGAAACTGGTATCCGTCGAGTTCGCTACTCGAGGATACAGCTGAAGCGCTCGTTACGATTTTACTCGAACAGAAAGCAGGCCTCTATCAGTTGAACGGTAACGATCGTTATTCGATGTACGATTTAGCGCGTGCCTTAAATACACTCCACGCGAAAAACTGGACGATTGAACCAGTTGATGAACCACGCCGGGATAACCGAATGGCGACAGATGTCGTCTTAGTTCGTCCGTTATCAGAACGATTACCACTTTAATCAAACATCCCGCTCTTCTTGACGCGTGTCAAAGAGAGCGGGATGTTTTTTTTACTGCGTGACTGGCGTTTCCGCTGCAAAAGCAAGCGCTGGTCCAAAGATTTCGTAATGAAGTTTATCAGGTGATGCTTTGAAGTGCTCAATGACAAATTGAATCATTGCTTCCGGACCACAGACGTATGTCGGATCCGTGATGCTTGCGATGACGTCTTTCGGTAAGCGTCCCGCTTGATCTGTTGCCTGATGTTCCGCGTAACGAACGACGCGCGCTCCACGTTGCTCGAGTAAGGCGAGTTGTTCGTTAAATGGACGATTGCGTTCATCTTGGACGGCGTAATGTAACGTTACCTGGCGACCAGCAGCTAACGCTTCCTCTGCCATCGCAAGCATCGGCGTGATCCCGATTCCGCCAGCAATTAATACGACGGG
Source organism: Exiguobacterium sp. ZWU0009 (assembly GCF_000798935.2). Lineage (NCBI taxonomy): Bacteria > Bacillati > Bacillota > Bacilli > Caryophanales > Exiguobacterium > Exiguobacterium sp. ZWU0009. The sequence continues at coordinate 1,573,448 of NZ_CP018057.1, forward strand.
TTCACCTGATGCATCAAGCGTGAAGGCACCAGCCGGCGCACTAATCAATACCGTGTCACCGATTCCAGCTGCATGTAAGTAATCCGAAACGATTCCTTCTCGTTTGACGCCAATCGTATAGGTCGTCGTGTTCGATGCCGTCGTCAGACTGTATTGACGGTTGTGCCATAAGCCGTCTTGATCTTGAATTCGTACCGTAATGTATTGCCCTGCTTGATAAACAGGAAGCGGACCGTTCGTTTTAAAAGTCAGCGAGCGAATTCCGTCTGCTTGTTCCTGAATGTCAGAAATCTCGACGGACTGATAACCGGAAAAGCCTTTCGCCTGTTCGTCCTGCGCGTATAGTTCAGCTTCAAGTGCGATGAACAGATCGGCAATTTCACCGTACGCTTCGCCCCACGCTTGCAAAATCTCCGGCGTCGCTGCTTCACCTAAGACGTCTTGCATCGCTCCGAGTAATTCTTGTCCGACGAGCGGATACATCTCCGGTTTGATTTGTAGACTGCGGTGTTTATGGAGTACCGGTAATAAGACCGGCTTTAACGTCTCGAGTCGATCGATGTGAGCAGCAGCGGCATACACGGCAGTCGCGAGTGCTTGCGATTGTCGGTCGCTCCGTTGATTTGATTGATTGAAGACGTGTTTCAGTTCCGGATGAGCCTGAAACAAGCGCTGATAGAAGACTTTCGTGATTGCGGCGCCGTGTGACGCAAGGACTGGAACAGTCGATTGAACGATTTGAATGGTAGAGGTTGATAACATAAGACCACTTCCTTTTCATTAAGTAATGAAGACAGTCTTAGTATTTCGTAGCCTCACCTTTAATACAACATTTAAAATACTAGATTGACGAATGTCGTGCGTTTTGTCACAAGCAGGTCAAGAATTCGTCAACGATTCGTCACGATTGATTGGAGATCCAGAGCTTTGAGAAATCAAAGTAACCGAACGAGTCAATCGTGATATTTTGCAGTTCGATCGGATACGGAATCAGACGAGTATCGTGATAGAACGGAATGAAATACGATTCGTCGATCAGGTAACGCTCAATCGCTTGATGTATCGGAAGCCAATCTTCAAACGGTGTCGCATCGTATTGTTCAATCGATTTCAGCATCTCCGGCATCTGTTGAAACAGTCGGATCGGCGGTGAAAACGTATTCGTCATGAACTGATAGAAGGCGTACTGGACATTCCGCTCGAACACTTCGGCGTGGACGGCGAGATCGATCGTATCGTACGCATGAAAATCCGTGATGCTCTCTTCAAACCCAACTCCGACGAACTCATACGGAATTCTGTCCTGATCAAATCGCTGACAGAGCCAGCGTGTCACCTTGTCCGTAAAATCAGTCAGCTTGATTCGGATCGGTTGCGTGAACAAGACGGCAGGACCATCCGGGACAGCATACGGTTGACTATAGGACTCCAGAAAACCACAGTCGTTCGGTTGTGCCCGTTCATGAAAGTCATGAATGCCACCGCGTACTTCTGCGACAAGCCGGTGGATATAATGCCGCGCTGCTTTTGATTCGAACGGACCACCAGCACGTGGATGAAGCAAGACGAGACCAAAGCCGGATTGTGTGGCGATCGTATCAATTGGACTAGAGTCAGAAGCCGATGTCCGGTAGACCGGGTCGTATTGCTCCGGCATCTGGATGAATTCAATCCGGTCGAGCAGGGCACGGATGCCGAAGTAGTTCGGGAAAGCCGTCAGAACGGTCTTCTTGTCGTCGTGTTGCGTCAGTTGGAACGGTCCTGTTCCGACACCGTCCTTGATAATGCTCGTGTGAATCGAGGCAAGCTGTGGCAAAATCGAACTCCGCCGTTGATCGAGTGTGAGATCGACCCGGTACGGACCGTTCGAGACGATCTGTTTCACGTGCCGATAGGAATAGGCGTAAGCAGGGTAAGCAATCAAAGCACGCAGACTCTTCGTCACTTCTTTGCTCGTCAGGAGCGAACCGTCATGAAAGCGGACGTCTTTCCGTAAGAAGAGACTGAGCGTCGCCCCGTTCCAGACATAGTGATGCGCCAGTTCACCTTGGATGTTACCGTCGACGTCAATCGTAAACAGGCGGTTGAAGACGTTCTGGACGAGATGAGCACTATGGATATCCGCCGCTTCTAACGGGTGGGTCGTCAGGAAGTTCCGCTTTCGCGGAATCAATAACGCATCAGACGTCGTCTGTGTATAGCCGAATTTCCGTTCGAGTTGCCGCATGAAGCGTCCTGCTTGCGCCGGCGACCAGTCCCACGTTAATTCTTCGGTCACCGATTCGATTGAGTCGCGGTCGATCCGCTCGAGCATCCGTTTCGCATATTCCCGTTCAACGTGACGCAACCAGACGAGTTCACTTAAGTTGCCCCGTCCACGCCCACTCGTGTAACCAATCCAGCCGTCTTCCTGCCATTTATTGAGATATCGTTTCGTTTGTTTAGGACTGAGATGGATGGCGTCGGCAAGCGTCGCAATCGAGTAGTGTCCATTTCGGCAAGTCTTCCATAACATAAAAAGATAAGCATCCATCGTACTTCTCCTCCTTAAAAGGGGACATCTTTTTTGAATGACGTCCATTTTTCCTGTGTCTTGTCTTGTTTATGATACAGGTAGAGAATGGAAGGTGACAATATGAAATGGAAGGAAATACCGAAACCAATTAAAGTACGTCTCATCACATCGTTTTTCAACCGGGCTGTCTCGTTCTCCATCATGCCGTTCATGGCCCTCCTGTTCGTCCAGGCATTCAACGAAGTCATCGCTGGTGCATTTTTGATCGCGATGGTCTTCGTCAGCTTCATCACCAATCTACTCGGCGGATATCTCGCCGACCGTTTTTCTCGCAAACGTCTACTCGTCACGACTTCTGCGCTCACAGCGCTGACGTTCATCACGATGACGATTTCATTATCACTCGACTGGATGCTACTATTCATGGTTATCTACGCCGTCTTCTCAGTGACGAGTAACCTTGGTCGTCCGGCGATGGGCGCAATCATCATCGATGCGACGACGAAGGAAAATCGACAAGCGGTTTATGCGCTCGACTACTGGTTGATCAACCTCTCGATCGCGATTGGAACAGCGCTCGGAGGCTGGCTCTACGTCAGTAACCAGTTGCTGTTGTTCGGAATCTTGAGCTTCACGTCGTCCGTTTTACCGATTGCGTACTACCTGTTTCTTGACGACACACCACGGACGTGGCAGCGTCAAAAGTTACGTGGAGTCCTCACGGATATCTTCACGAGCTATCAACTTGCTTGGCGAGACCGTCCGTTCGTTAAGGTCGTCTTCGGTTCGATGTGTATCTTGGCGGCTGAGTTTTCGATGGGCAGTTACGTCGCCGTCCGCCTCGCCGATTCGTTCGAACCGCTGTCGTTTGCTGGTTGGTCGATCAATGGGGTCCGGATGATGAGTATCATCAACATCGAAAATACGTTGCTCGTCGTCACGTTGACGTTCATCGTTCAGCGACTAGCGAAGCGTTTGTCTCCGCGCCGGACGCTCGCTGCTGGTCTGATGCTTTACACGATTGGCTACGTCGTCGTGACGAGTGCTAACAGTATGACAGCGCTGATGGTCTTCATCTTCATCGCGACGATCGGCGAGTTGCTCTACTCCCCGGTCTTGAACACACAAAAAGCGAACATGATGCCAGCCGATCAACGCGGGGCATACTCAGCGTTCGCCGGAACGTCGTTTGCTGGAGCGGACTTGATTTCTCGGTCGACGATTCTAGTCGGAACTTTCTTGATCCCGTCGATGATGAGTGTTTACCTCGGATTGATTCTTTTGACTGGCTTTGGTTTAGTTTATACAAGTCTGTTCGTGAAGGAATCGGTCGAACGACAGCGAAATGTATCATAATAAGGGGGAGTACAGATGAACTTACCAGATACGATTGAAACACCGCGGCACTTGTTACGCCGTTGGCAAGACGAAGATGCAGCAGCATTGTATGCTTACGCAAAGGATCCGAATGTCGGACCGAAAGCAGGCTGGGCACCGCACGCGTCGCTTGAGGAAAGCCAGGAAGTGATTGGCATCTTTCAAGCGTCACCTGGCGAATATGCCGTGACTGATAAAGAAACGGGGGAAGTGATCGGGAGCTTCGGGTTTCACTTCAATCGTCGACCGGATGCGTCGATCACCCATGACCGTCAAGTCGAGATTGGGTATGTCCTCGCGCCTAACTACTGGGGAGAAGGGCGGATGCCGGAAATCGTCGAATCAATGCTCGCTTTCATCTTCCGGGAACTGCCGATTGATGTCGTCTGGTGCGGACACTTTGATTTCAACGACCAATCACGCCGTGTCGTTGAAAAACTAGGCTTTACACACGTCCTTGATCGACCATTTGTCTTAGAGCGAATCGACGGTCGGACCGTGACGAGTCATGTCTACAACTGGACGCGTAAGCGGTATGAGGCAGAGTACGGGATAAAGAATACGTAATACACAAAACGACCTCATCGCTGAGGTCGTTTTTTACTATCAGAACGAAAGCAGATTTTTCAGTGACTCGACGATTTTGACTGATCTTGTTTAGATTCTCGAATAAAAGCAACTGTGATTGTAATAGCAGCAACAGCATATCCGACGAGTCCAGAAGTCAATTCCGACCAATCAAATACAGAACGGAGAATGATTTGAGGAGCAAAATAGACGAGTAATGCAATCGGCAAAATCCATGTCTTTGTCTTCCATGCTGTGACGAGAATCCAAACAATCAATAGGGCACCAATCATCCAGCCGACGCTTAGGGATAACGTGATCTTTGGCGAATCGATAAGTCCATTGACGATCAATAGTCCGATGATGAGTAAAATATGAACACTCCCATGAATCCCGTAAAGCATGATACGAGGGCGCGCGCTATCCCGTAAAGCATCTTGACGGAATAGAAGCGCCAGTGTCGTCAAATACACAATACTAATTAGTAAAAATCCGCCAACGAGCAGCATGCTGAACGTCGTTGTTCCATTCAGGAAATTTTGGAGATAGAGAAAACTCGATGCGCCGAGAAAAACTTGCAAGACGAGCCAAAACGCTTCTTTCGGATCAAACGCCATCTCTTTCGAAATCGACTGGATATAGGCAGCAGGACTCTCGCCAGTAATCGCACGAACCGATTTCCCGTCCGATTCCGCTTCGATCAGATGGTCTTCGAGTTCATGAACAATCTCGTTCGTTGCCTGTTCATTTTTTCCGGAAGCAAGTAGGTATACCTTTAAGTCTTCTAAAAATCGTGTTGATTCCGTCGATAGGGTCATCTCAATCATCCTCCTTTAAAATGCTTTCGACACTCATCGAAAGGTGATGCCATCGTTTCGTAAAAGCAGCAAGTTCTTCCATACCGCTCGTCGTGATCGAATAATATTTTCGCTTTGGACCAGACGGGGAAACGCGTGAAGTCGCTTCGATCCAGCCCAGTTTTTGCATCCGGATCAATAAGGGATAGATTGTTCCTTCACTGATGTCAGCAAAACCGTATGCTTTGAGTTTCGTCGCCAGTTCATAGCCATAAATCTCTTCTTCCGCGATCAGCGCAAGTAAACAGCCATCGAGAATCCCTTTTAACATTTGTGTCGAAGACATCCGCATCTTCCTTTCGCTACTTGGTATTACAAGGTAATGATACGCTAAGCTATTTTGTATTGCAAGGTAGTGGGGGAAAAAGGTTCATTTCTCTGAAAAAAAGGTAAATCAATGATACAGAAGGAAGGTCGCTCGTTTGAAAAGGAGGTCCTGATCGTGGATAAGCGGAACACCATTGTCTCGGCAACCGTCATCTTCGTCATCATGGGTATCGTCATGGCTGTCTCGGCATTTGGCTTCGGCATTCGTTACGGTGATCCTGAGTTGTTACGGATCGCGATTTTTGGTGAAGTAGCGTCAGCACTCTTTCTCGTTTGGTACATTCGTCGTCATGCCACGTTTGCTGCCGTTGGGTTTTCGAAACTACAAGCAAGAGGACTCGTCTGGTACATTCCGTTACTATTGATCGTTCTCTTTCAAGTCGGACTGATCGTCAACGCCCTGTTCACCACGTCACTTTCGTCGTCGGTGCTTCAACTCGTAGGGATCGTCTTCCTGACGACCTTATTCGTCGGCTTCAACGAAGAAGTTCTGTTTCGAGGCATCATCCTGCGTTACCTTCGACCGAATGAACATCCGTATCGTGCCGTCCTCATCAGTGCGCTTCTGTTCTCGTCGTTTCATCTGCTGAATCTGATTGCCTTGATTCCACCGGCAGCGATGCTGTTCCAACTCGCGAACACGTTCGTATTTGGTGTATTCTTTGCGATCATCGCACTGAAGCTGAATAATCTATGGCCGTTGATCATCTTCCATGCCTTATGGGATTTCGCGAGCATCGCTGCGGATGTCGTCAACGTCAATTTAGGGATTACCTCGCTATTAACGCAAGTCTATCTTTTAGTTGCGATCGTCATTCAACTGATCTTGTTAAAACGACATGATCTCAGTCACTTGAATGGACCGATGAATCCGCGAAATGTTTGAATAGCCGACTCTCCGTCATGTGACGGTGAGTTTTAATTTTGAATAAAGGTAGTAACGATGATTAATATGTAATATATTACTTGTATGAAACCTACAGATGATTTAGCGATTGCACGACTTCCTCTCAGTGAGGAAGTGTATCGACGTTTGCAACATCACATTCTCACCTTACGCCTTGCCCCAGGTGAGAAGGTGAACGATCAAGCGCTCGCGGAAATGTTCGGTGTCAGTCGGACGCCGGTCCGCGAAGCTTTGAAACGACTCGAAGAGGAGGGATTGATTTTTGCGAAACGGGGTTCGCGGACGATCGTGACGGAGCTCGATGCTGAACAGGCACAGCAAACCTATCCGATCATCGCGACATTGCATGGACTAGCAGCACGCCTGGCGGGACCAGTGCTGACTAAAGACGACGTGACGGAACTTCAAACGATTCATCAACAGTTCACGACGGCGATTGATCAGCAGGATACGGAGACGGCACTGACGCTTGACGATGCTTTTCACGATGTCTTCGTGAAGCGGAGTCAGAACGCTCAACTAGGAGAAACGATTCGCCGATTGACACCGCTGATCCGCCGGCTCGAATACGCCCAGTTCGATCGACTCGGACGTCAGTCGATTGCCGACCATGCCGCGATTTTAGTTGCGTGTGAACAACGGGATGTTGAACAGCTCGTCCAGGCGACGGAACACAACTGGAACGGGCTCGGTCGTCTACTTGTTTCAACACTAAAGGAGGAGAGCTGATGCGACCGATCGTTTACGGCATCTTAGCGGCGATGTTCTTTGCCGTCACCTTTATCTTGAATCAATCGATGCAAGGAGCAGGGGGGCACTGGATCTACAGTGCGTCGCTCCGCTTTTTCTTGATGTTGCCATTCTTCATCGTCATCGTTTTGATGCGCCGGGGCATTGGACGTGTCATACAAGCCCTGCGAACAGATATCGGTTTTTGGTTACTGTACGGAACGATTGGTTTTGGGCTGTTTTACGGTAGCATTTGCCTCGCTGCCGATCATGCACCGGGCTGGCTGATTGCCGGAACGTGGCAATTGACGATTTTAGCCGGACCACTGCTTGCGCCCTTGTTCAAACAACGGATTCCGTGGTCGGCACTCAAGTATTCCGTCTTGATCGTCCTCGGTGTCGTCGTCATGCAAGTATCCGTCGCAGGAAGTCTGTCGCTGCAGTCGCTTCTGTTCGGTGCCTTGCCGGTGCTCGTCGCTGCGATCGCCTATCCGCTCGGGAACCGAAAGATGATGGAACGGTATGGGGACAAACTTGACGTTTTTGAGCGGATTCTTGGAATGACGATCGCAAGTCTGCCATTTTGGATCGTTCTCTCCGTGATTGCTTACATACAGGTCGGCTTACCGAGTGTCAGCCAAGTGACGCAGTCCGGCTTCGTCGCCCTATTCTCTGGCGTCATCGCGACATCGCTCTTTTTCTACGCGACGTCGCTCGTTCGGACAGAACCGGTTCGGTTAGCTGCGATCGAAGCAACGCAATCGTTTGAGATCGTCTTTACCGTTCTTGGCGAGATGCTGTTTCTCCACGCGGCACTGCCGACGGGACTCGCGACATTCGGGATCATCCTCGTCATGCTCGGGATGACGCTGCATAGCTTGAATCAGGCGGAGCGAACGGTCGTCCGTCCTGATAAACGAAAAATCAATTGAGAAAGTAGGCTGTCAGATGGTTTTAACAGGTACACTCGTCAATACCGTCCTGATCATCATCGGGACGTTGCTTGGATTGATGTTCCACCGGATTCCGGAACGGATGAAGGAGACGGTCTTACAAGCGATCGGTCTAGCCGTCGTCGTCCTCGGGATCCAAATGGGGATGAAAAGCACGAACTTTTTGATCGTCATCGGTAGTCTTGTCCTCGGTGGAGCAATCGGAGAGTGGTTCCGCCTCGACGAGAAGCTCGACCGAATGGGGGCGTGGCTCGAACGCAAGATCAGTCGCGGTCGTCCATCAAATATCGCCGAAGGCTTCGTCACCGCGACGTTGATTTTCGTCATCGGAGCGATGGGTGTCCTCGGTGCGCTTGACGGTGGACTGCGTCAGGATCACGACGTCCTCTATACGAAGGGGTTGATTGACGGCTTCACGGCGCTCGTCCTCAGTTCAACGCTCGGGATCGGCGTCATGTTCTCAGCGATTCCCGTCTTCCTCTATCAAGGGGCGATTGCACTGAGTGCTGTTGCGATCACGAAGTTCATTCCTGACGCCGCGCTGCAAGAATTCATCTTGGAAATGACGGCGACCGGTGGGGTGATGATTGCAGCGATCGGTCTCAATCTAGCTGGAATCACGAAGATTCGTGTCGCGAACTTGTTACCGGGCATCGTCATCGTCGCTGTCATCGTGACGGGCTTACATCTATTCTAACGAAACATCCCCGCCTGTCCGAAAGGACGAGCGGGGATGTTGTATTATGTCTCGATCAATTCATGTGTGTCGTAAGCCGTGATCGTATGTCCATTGTAATGGAAGTCATGCAGTAACAGGTGCTCGGTCGACAGAGCAATCGGTAGGTAGTGCCGGAGATTGCTGATGACACCCATGTTATCGTCGCTTAAAATCCAGTCGAGTGGTTTCCAATCGAGGATTCCTTCAACTGTCATGACCGGTGTTGGAAACGGACGATCTTCTAAATCAGCCAGGTAGAGGTACATGCCAGATGTCTCTTCCCCGTGTAAGCGGACGATGCCTTTTGGCGTCACTTTGTTAAGCGTGATGCCTGTCTCTTCGAACGTCTCGCGGATGACGGCAGCTTCAGGTGTCTCGCCCGGTTCGATTTTGCCACCGACGCCATTCCACATGCCCATCGCTGGACGTTTTTGCCGGTTGACGAGTAGAAAGTGGTCTGCGTGACGGATTAAACACAGCGTATATCGATCCATAGTTTACGACTCCCGTCCTATAAAGTGAGTCTGATACAGCATCTCGAATTGGGCGGGACCTGCGACCGGTAACTCGGTTGTCGTCGCTTCTTCAATTCGTAACGTCCGCTCAGTCAACGTCTTTTGTCCGCGCGGCGTCCGCATCGCGACGAGGCGACCTTTATTGAACGGCGAAGCGTCGCTCTGCTGGATGATCTGTTCCATCTTCGATAAGTCATTTGTTGTAATGGATGTCTCTCGGTCGAACCGGTATCCAGTCACAAACTCTGCTTGTCCCGTTCGCTTCATCTCAAGTATGTCATTATTGATGATCCGGTAACTGCCGCTCGCGGAATCAACGGTCTCCCCATTCAACGGAACCGGAACGAGCGGTAAATTAACGCCGAAGCCGGTATCGAGCAGGTGTGTTTCATTCCAAATGATCGCGACATGGGTTGGTCCGGTCGCTGACCAGGCGTCCGACTTCGTATCATAAACAGTCGCATGCACGAGTCGAATGGGACAATTCCGTTCCTGCAGGACCCGGTGCAGCAGTCCGTTTAAGTCATAACAGACACCACCGCGTCGTTCTGTCAGAAACGTTTCGATGAAGCGCTCGTCGTTAAACGGACGGATGCGCTTCTCAAGGACGGTCGTATTCTCGAACGGTAACTGGTAGGCGAAGGCTTCGAGTAAGTCAGGTAACTGATCAAACGTGATTGCATCGAGCGGAAACTCAATTCGCTGTTCTAAGTCTTTCATCCAATCCATCTCTGATCCCTCCTTTGTTCACTACCTGATTATCCCATATTCCTTCAGAAAATGTGGATTTCAGTCTATATTATCTGAAAATAAGGATTTCTCTTTTGTTCAATGGAAATCTTTGATATGCTGAGACAGGATTAATTAAGAATGATTCTCAATGTCGAATCACGAATCAAAGGAGGTCTCACCATGAGACGGAAAACTTGGATGACAGCGTTGACGCTCCTCGTGTTGAGCATTTTGATGCTTGCGGCTTGTTCTAGTCAAGCAGAGCAATCGAACGAAAAGACGCGGACGATCACGCACGAAGCAGGAAAAACGAAAGTACCGGAAAAGCCGAAGAAGGTCGTTGCGCTCGAATTCTCGTTCGTTGATGCGTTAGACGAACTCGGGATCACACCGGTCGGGATTGCACAAGAAAACAAGACGGATGTCTCTGGATTACTCGGAAAAGACATCGAGTTCACGGAAGTCGGTACACGCCAACAACCGAATCTTGAAGCGATCAGTTCCTTGCAACCGGATTTGATCATCGGCGACTTCAACCGTCATAAAGGGATCTACAAGCAATTACAAGAAATCGCACCGACGATCATCTTGAAGAGTCGCAATGCGACGTATGAAGAGAACATCGATTCGTTCAAGACGATTGCGGAAGCGGTCGGCAAAACGAAACAGATGGACGATCGCCTTGCGCTTCATGAAGAGCGCTTGCAGGCAGCGAAGAAGAAGGTTGATCCAAAAGATGACCGGAAAGTCATGGTCGGTGTCTTCCGCGCCGATTCACTGACAGCACACGGTGAGACGTCGTTTGACGGTGAGTTGCTCGAGAAGATCGGGATTGAGAATGCCGTTACGAAAACAGCGGAACCGACTGTGACGATCACGTTAGAGCAAATGGTCAAATGGGATCCAGACGTGATCTTCATGGCAGAAGCCGATCCGAAACTGCTGAAAGAGTGGAAGGATAATCCGCTCTGGAACCAGATCACAGCAGTCAAGAACGGAGAAGTCTACGAAGTCAATCGTGACCTCTGGACACGTTACCGTGGTCTGGACGCTGCTGAACAGATCGTTGACGAAGCAATTCAATTGCTCAAACAGAAATAACGAACGACAAAAAGCCGGAGCAATTCGGCTTTTCGTCTTTATGAAAGGGGAAACATCCGGTGCAGCGGAAACGTCTGATTTTCGTACTTATCTTACTCAGTTGCTTGGCCGTTTATAGTAGCTTGTTCTTTGGTATCACACAAATGAATCCGGTCCACTTAGTGCAGGAGTGGATCAGTGGCACGACCTCTAAAGCGGGACTCGTCCTGACGAATCTGCGCTTGCCACGGCTCTTACTCGGATTGTTGCTCGGAGCGAATCTTGCCGTCGCTGGAGCGATCATGCAAGCTGTGACGCGGAACCAGCTCGCTTCACCACAAGTCTTTGGGGTCAATGCCGGTGCGTCGTTTCTCGTCGTCTTAAGCCTGCTCATCTTTCCGTCACTCGGGACGGCGAACTTGCTTTACTTCGCTTTTGCTGGTGCCTTACTCGGTGGCGTGCTCGTCTTTTCGTTCGCTTCGATTCGCGGGATGACGGCGTTAAAACTTGCCCTCGTCGGGATGGCGATCCATCTCTTGTTGACGTCGCTAACGAAAGGCTTGATTTTGTTCAATGATCGAATCACGAACGTCTTGTACTGGTTGTCTGGTTCGCTCAGTGACGCCAGCTGGCTCGAACTCCGGATCGTCTTACCGTGGTCGCTCGCCGGTTTGATTCTTGCGGCAAGTCTTGCGAAGTCGCTCGCCGTCTTCCAACTCGGGCAAGACGTCGCGGTCGGACTCGGTCAAAAAGTGACGCGGATCCGTCTGATTGCCGGCATCAGTGTCGTCTTACTCGCAGGCGTGACGGTTGCCGTCGCCGGAGCGATCGGCTTCATCGGTCTGATGGTGCCGCACATTACACGACGACTCGTAGGCGAGGACTACCGAATCGTCTTACCCGTCTCTGCCGTCATCGGTGGTCTATTGTTGACGTACGCTGATGTCCTGGCGCGTTTCATCGCCTATCCGTATGAATCACCGGTCGGCATCGTGACGTCATTGCTCGGGGCACCCTTCTTTCTTCTGCTGGCACGGCGCCAGATGAAAGGGGGGTTACGATGAGAGAGATGCGTCGGATTCTATTTGTCGCAGTAATCGTCTTTATCACAAGCTTCGCCTTACTGTCGGTCGGCTCGATTCAGTTGTCGTTAACGGAACTATGGCAGTCGTTCTTTAGTGGAAAGGATGCCTTCATCGTCCAAAATTACCGTCTGCCGCGAACGGTCCTCGCCTTTTTAGCAGGAGCGAGTTTCGCTCTTGCCGGGGTCATCTTACAAAGTGTCATCCGTAATCCATTGATCTCACCGGACGTAATCGGAGTGACGAACGGAGCGTCTCTGTTCGCCGTTTTGACGATTGCCCTCGTGCCGGATGGTCCGCTCTTGTTGACACCAATCGCCGCCTTCATCGGAGCAGCACTCGTCATGCTGGCGTTGATGATGCTTGAGCGGGGAGGAAACGTCTCCCGCAGTTCGTTTGCGTTACTTGGTATTGCCGTTAGTGCGATCTGTGCCTCGGGAACAGAATACCTGTTGATTAAATTTCCACTTCAGACGAACGATTCACTCGTCTGGCTCGCTGGTAGTCTGTTCGGGAAAGGGTGGCAGGAAATGTTGATCTTAGCGCCGGTGCTCGTCGTGATTGGTGCGATCCTCTTCTATCGACACCGTCAACTCGATGTCTTATCACTTAGTGAGGAAGTCAGCATTGGTCTTGGGTTACCGATTCAGCGAACACGGCACGTCTTCTTGGCGCTCGCTGTCGTCCTAGCCGGTGTTGCCGTCGCGACGGTCGGTGCAATCGGCTTCATCGGTCTGATTGCTCCGCATATGGCACGGCGTCTCGTCGGATATAAACATCTCGCCGTCTTACCGATGGCGCTGTTACTCGGCGGTGGGTTACTCGTCGTTGCCGATGCGCTCGGTCGCGGCATTCATCCGCCGCTTGAAGTACCAGCCGGATTGATCACAGCAATCATCGGTGTACCGTACTTCCTGTATCTCTTACGGAGAGAGCGGGCTTCATGAACGGATAGCAGAAAAAAACAATCCCCTCATTCCAATTATGAAATGAGGGGATTGTTTTTGTTTAACTCATCATGAGGCATGTTTTTCACTTTATGCTGAGCGGACTTCCGAACCTAGATTCAAGAAGATCTCTTCCAAGGACGCTTCCTCGACTTCGAGTCGATACACGTTAACCTGTTGCGAGACGAGGTAGCTATTGATCGTAGCAATATCGTGTTCACTTTGGACGATGAACGTCGAGTGAGTAGAGGAGACGTTGACGTCTTTCGCAAGTGTCGACAACTTGGTCTGCAGATGTTGTTGTGTATCATTGTCGAGCAACGCATGTTTTACGTGAACGGTGATGTTCTTCTCATGTTGTTCCCGTAACTCCTCCATCGTGCCTTGCGTCTGAATCGTTCCGTCCTGCATGATCGCAATCTCCGTACACAGTTTTTCGACCTCGTCTAAGTTATGAGACGTTAAGAAAATCGTCGTTCCGTCTGCTGCGATCTTGCGAATCAAAGTATGAATCCCGAGAATCGAGTTGGCATCAACGCCAGACGTCGGTTCATCTAAAAATAGGATTTCCGGTCGATTAATCAGGGCTTGGGCGATCCCGAGCTTTTTTTTCATCCCAAAGGAGTAGTTCTTCGTTTTCACATCGATGGCGTCTTCGAGTTGGACATCACGGAGGAGTTGTTTTAACTCGTCCGTCGTCGTCTTCAGACCGAGGACTTTACTGAAATACTTCAAGTGATCGAGCGCCGTGAAGTTTTCGTAAAAGGTCGAGTAATCCGGCAGGACGCCGATTCGAGTTCGGATGTCCTTCAAGGAATCGTTCGGTGCTCCGAGTAACTCGAACGTTCCGGATGTCGGGCGGACAAGTCCTGTGATCATATTGATGAATGTTGATTTACCGGCGCCATTTTGACCAAGGAAGCCGAAGATGGCCCCTTGTTTGATTTCGAGATTCAACTGGTTGACGACGGTCTTATTGCCGTACTGTTTCGTTAGATTTGTTGCGTGAAGGGCTAGCATCATAAATCTCTCCTTTTAAAGATCATCAAGCTCGCGATGACGAAGACGGCGATATGGATCAAGACAAGATACGTGTATGCAGTGTTTTCTTGCGTGTAGTAATAATAGGGCGTCAAGTAAGACAACGTATCAACGATGACATTCTTCGAAATAAGACTCCACATCCCAATGACCGGAAGCGCGATCGAGATGAAGATGCCGACGAACATCGTCATTGCAGAGCTGTTGACGACTGTTGAAAGAAACAGCGACAGACCGATGAAGTAAGAGACGAAGATGATGCTTTGGATCAAATCGACGATCGGGAACGATTTTGAAAATGGAACGATCAACAAGAGGGCAACTGTCAGACAGAGAACCCAAAACGAGACGTTGCCTAAAAACTTTCCGAAAATGATGTTTTCACGAGATGTTTTCGTCGCGAGAAAACGAATCGTCTTCGATTCCATCTCTTTATTGACGCTACTATGAGAAATACTCGTCACGAATAAAGGAGATGCTAAGAACAGAAGCAGCATCAAACCGATGATATAGGCGTTGTCACCTAGACCGAGATCACTGAGTTGTCCTTTAAACTGGCTGACGAGTTTAGCAGAACCAATCGTCACACCGAACAAGACGACGATGATCAGGATGGCTCGAATACTTTGGAAAAGCGATTTAAATTCTCGAAGTGTAATCGCGAACATATCGACACACCTTTCTGTTTGAGTTTAGTATTGCCGTGCTATCTTTTTATTCTTCGTGACGTTAGTGATACCGGCGATCAAGTAAGCGATTGAACCAAAGACACCGGCGAGTAATGTGAAAATCCCACCAAGAATTGCAGTAATGATCAACATCTTTCCTGCTGAACCGTTTTTGCGAATCCGGACGATTGAGACGATTCCGCCTATCGTACATAAAAGAGAGACGGCACCAAGGTACAAGAAGAATTGTTGGAAGGATGTGAGGATTTGGGTAGACGTGACATCCGTAATGTTCTCATCCTGGATGAATTGATCGACCAAATCCTTCATGCCAGCGTGATCCGCAATCGATCCAGACAATAGAAACCCACCTAAACATAATGATCCAAACAAGACGATACCGATGACAGCAAATATGTATTCCGTTGTTCTTTTCAAGTAAAACACTCCTTTTCCTTATTTTTCCGATTTGACAATCCTAAACTACCATGACTCGAATCACTATGACAAGCGAAATATTGAATATATTTTAATTGTTTATTGGTTAAATGTTTAATTAATATCAAAAATACTTTAACTTTATTTAAGTGAATGCTATTATGGTGACATGGGAGGGAAATAGAAAATGAAAAAAGATGATGTTCCAGATTGGGTTTTATCTCTAGAATTGGAAGAGATGGAATTCGTTAAAAAATTCATCGTAAGCTCGGGTTCTTTGAAGGAACTGGCGAAACATTATGATGTCTCCTATCCCACAGTCCGGATTCGCGTCGATCGGATCATTCAGAAAATCGAAGTGAATGAAAAAATCGAGAATGAACCGTTCATCGCATACATTAAACAAATGGCCATCGAGGACCGCATCACGATTGAAGATGCCAAAAAAATCATCGAAAAATATCGACTTGAGAGGGGTAAAAACAAATGAATTTTATCATTTCTGCTTTATTCATCACCGTCGGATTAGGATTACAGCAGTTATTATCAAGCCGAAACAATCCGTATCTCGGCATCATTATGCCAATTCTATTGACAATCGTCATGACATGGCGATATCTCAATGGTGGGTACAATAGTTTTCTTGCCTATGCTTTAATTTTAGGATTCGGTTGGATTGTACTTTCAGTTGAATGGTCGAATGGTCGTAAATCTTTTAAAAAGAAGCAAGAAAAAGAACTGGAACGAATGCGCGTGCACGATACATTGTGATTTAAAACCATACATATCGTTTTATAGTGAAAATGAGAGTAGCCTCGGTTTCGATGATGAAACCAAGGCTACTCTCATTTATGTGATCCGGGCTAGATTCATATTCCGTTCATTCTAATCGAGTTCAATCTTCACTGTCGTATCCTTTGGAAAAGCTTCATCTGCCGCAAAGAGAACGAATGTCTTTTGGTCGACAGGGACTTGATAGACTAAGTCGACAAGTGACTCATACGGGGCGAAGTATTGATAGCCGTTCTTGAATGCTTTTTCATTGTGATTGACATAATCAATGGTAGAATATTCTTTACCATCTAGTGACGTCAACGTAAATGTTCCCGGTCTATAAGTTGAATATGCACCTTTACTTTGTGTATCCGAGTTGTGCATGAAGACAGGAATCGTAACATACCGATAACCAGGCTTTTCTTTTAAATTCAATTCTTTTGGCGTCGGAGCGAGTGATTTAGCATAAAATAGCTCATATTTTGCTTTCGGATCACCGGGATACGTTTGGATGACCCCTTTCTTCATCAGTTTTTTTAGTGCTGTTTGATCATCTGTTTTCTTGTCAGCTGGCGATTTCGTTTCAGAAGCTAAGTCTTTTAATTTTTGTCCGCTCGTCTGTTGTTGAGGAGCATTCTGTGGTGTAGTCGTCGAGGATTCTGTTGAGGCGAACAAGAACAGGCTCGCAACCCCGACACATAAGGAAGCAGCGATTGATCCGAGTGCCCATTTGAAACGCCGTTCTGTCGCCTGTGTATTCTCGACGATACTACCGAGTGTGGCATTCGGTGTGATCCGGACGGCACGCTCGGCAGGAAGTAAGGCACCCAACAGACCGGTGATCACCGGAATCAAGAGCATGATGCTGAGGAAACCAAGCTCTTGGACCGGGAATTGCCCGTAAACGAAGCCAATCATCCCAAGTGCTGTCAGAAGACCAATCACGCCAGCGCAGAGTCCTGTCATCATGCCTTCACTTAGCACGAGTAAACGAACTTGACCGTCTTGCCAGCCCGTCGCTTTAAGGACAGCAAGCTGATTCTTGCGTTCATTGACGTTTTGCCACATGATTTCTGTCGTCGTCAGGATGGCAATCAGTAAAGCGACACCCATCGCGACGTAATGCATCGTCCCTACTTCAAGCGCGACATATTCGCCGAGCCACGTTGCGTACAAGACGCCTTTCAGTCGGAACGTGATGAAGAGGAAGAAGATGAACAGACTCGTCGGTAAGGCGATCGCAACGACCGAAAGTAATGTCCGTTGCCAGTACGTGACGAGCTGATTGATGCTCATCCCGAGGGCGCTACGCGCACGAACGAAACGGCGACCTTTTGAGACTTCACCGGAACGCATGCTTTCGAACGGTTTGATCCGACGGATGAGCGTCATCGGCACGAGCGTTCCACCCCAGTAAATAAGTAAACCAGCAAGACCAATCAATAAAATTCGACCGATCGCAATCGGGTTGTCCGTCGTGACCCAGAACGAACCGAGAATCGTCCAGGCAATCAAGACGACGAGTGTTCCGAGCAATGTGGCCTCGAGGAACAATAGTTTTGCCAGCTGACGCGGGCGCCAACCAAGTGATAGTAAAATCGCGAATTCTTTCTTTCGTGCATACAGTAGGATGATGTTCGAACTGAAGACATAGACGAGCGCGACAGCGATGACACTGGCGATGATGCCGCTCATCCCGACTTTTGCTTCCTGGAAGATCGCAATCGACGAGCCGAGCTTGATCCACGGTTGTTGAACCCACCCGAGCGCTGATTCGTCTTTTAGACCCGGTAAATAGGTCAAGGCGAGCTGCGGCGACGAGCCGAGGGTCACGTCCGTAATTAATCCTATCTTCTGTTCGATTTCTGTCGCCACCTGTTGGAGCTTCTTCTCGCTAGCGGCATTCATCGTCTCGACACCTTTGACGTTGACGCGGATGGCTGAGATTGCTTTGTCACCACGAATTTTGAACGCAGCATCGAGCGTCGTCAGCATCGATGGTGGTTTCGTCAGGAAATCGTACGGATCATTCGTCGGTTTGACGTCTCGGACCGGATTGACGGGACGTTCATGCTTGTCCATCACCCACTGGGCTTTCGACGGGAAGTACGTCTCCATCGGCAGTTCCGTCAGCGGGTCTTTCGAGATATTCAATTTCTTCGGATCAAAGACCCCGATGTAGTTCAAATTGACTTTTGGCCAGTCCACGCTATCTTTTCCGAACATGCGTGCTTCCCGGTACATGCTGCGTTTAGCGAGCAAGGAATCTTGCTCGACTTGTTTCGGTTGGACTTGATAGGTGAACGGCCAACGTGATGCGTAAGGACTTTTGATCGAGCGGTAGTCGATTGGAGACGGCTTTAAAGCAATCCACGTAAAGGAATTGCTGTTCGTCTCTTCAGCGGTCGGTAACGTGTGTTTCAGAATATCATTTACGAGCTTCTTCTGGACATCTTGTGTCGTGATCGTATAACGTTTCGCACCACTTGCCGGTAAGGACTCTAAGTATTTTTTTCCGCCTTTTTGTTCGACCTGTTGTACCAGATCGTTAATTGATTTTTCTTTTGACGGCAGCTCTACTTTTTCGTACGTGTAGATGCGTGACGCGTCCACGTATTCACGATTGTTCAACAGGATTGGAATTTGGACACCGTCTTCACCAAACGAGATGACCTGATCATCTTTTGAAAAATAGTTACTATAGGTTCCTTTTGTCGTCGCTTGGTCCAAGCCGACGAGTGCGGCTTCCGCTTCGGGATCAACCCCCGCAATCATGACTTGACTTCCATACTCGTAAAGAGGTTGCTTTCCAAGGGGGAGGGGGGACACACCTGATTTTACTGCATTTTCTGTCGGTTCCCATCCTGCTGCTAAGAAGACGACTCCAATCGAGGATTCGTTCTGTAATCCGGTATTTTGCGTATCTTTGATCGTTAGTTTATAAATGCCTTCTTGGTCGATCGTATGCGTACCGACACTTGAAACTGTTTGATTGTAGCCAATCATCGCAATCGGAGCAGCGATCTCGACGTCAGTGATTTTTTTGATCGTCTCGTATTGTTTGCGCGTAATCCCACCATCGAGCCCACTCATATAGTTTGGCTCGAGTAACTTTAAGTCTTCCGTTACGCTCCGGCTGCCTTCCGGTCGGACAACGATGTCGTAAGAGGAGCCCCAGCGTTTTTGCAGTTCATCGACGACGGTTCCGTTATTGGCTTGCGTCGTTCCGATCAAATAGCTCAGTCCAGTACTGACGATCAGAACGCCGACAAGTAGCAGGATGAATCGCTCTTTATTGCGCCACCAGGAATTCCAGATGAACTTAAGCATCGGCAAACCCCTCCCGTAGTAAGATGTACTGTCTTATGATGGACCTTGCATTAACCATCAACTGAAGTGAAGTTTGGCTGAAAATATGTACCGATTCAGTCATGGATGAACCCTCCTTTGAATGAATGTTTTTCATTCCATATGTAAGTAAAAAATCCAATCATTGCCTAATTATAATAGAAGATTGAGAAATCGGGCTATAAAAACAGAAAAATCAGAAAAATGAGTCAATCATTCAACTTAAGAATGATAGTAAAAGAGACAAACATATTATCCAGTGGGTAATTCAAAAAGATTATGAAACTTAAAGGAATGTAAAAGCGTTAATGAATTGACACGCGTCATACATTAAAACGAGAGAAAGGAGCGGATGGTCGTGAGCGAATCCATTGTTTATTTTGTAATCCTTGTTCCTCTGCTGGTGTTTGCTACCGTTCTATCGAAAGGAAAAGGCGCATCATTGCTTGCAGGATATAATACGTTATCTGAAAGCAAGAAACAAGACTATGACGAAGTCGCCCTATGTCAATTCATGGGTAAGATCCTATACGGCATTTGTTTTAGCATCCTGTTGATCGCTGGGAGCGAGCTGTTTGGATATCACTTTTTGTTTACTTTGGGCGTCCTGCTATTATTCTTTCTTATTGTATTTGCAATCGTCTATTCCAACACGAATGACCGATTCAAGAAAGAGAGGTAATACCATTCAGATCAGAAAATTCTTAGTCATTTAAATCATAATGTAAATCAGAAAAAGAACGACTAATCTTAAAATCGAAGTCAATCAACAGTTGTACATCATCATTTTTTTGTCGATAGATTTCCTTCATGAATTGTAAGAAGATGTAGCGACATGTGTATAAATCATCTCCTGTATCTTCTCGCATCGCTGCGTAATCAATCTTCTCACCTAGCGAATCATACACGATTGTCTCAAACTCCAGATTCGTATGCCACATGAAATCTAAAAATCCCTGTAGGACTGCTTTTTTATAGGTCTCTAGTGAAAAGGTAGCCAAGAATTGATTTTGATAATGAAATTCTACTAATTGTTTTCGATAGAAAAATCGAATGATGAAATGGTTAGAAATTTCTTCATTTTCATATGGAAGTGACCAATCGAATTTTTCGACGTCATGCAAATCGTTTGTGGATACGCTTTTTATTAATGCATGCCAAAACAGATATAGCTCGCCTACGTGTGCGTTAAAAGGAAGAGGTGCACCCTTTATACAAAAGACGACTTTTCCGGCAGGATACCCGCCAGCTCGACCAAAAGCATAATTAAAGACATCGTTATCGATGAGATTGGTCATCTCTATGAATCTAGGATAGGTTTGATGCACATCGTGCTCTTCTTTTTCAGGCGGAATTTCAAGATGGCTTTTAATTTCGAGATCCATAAAAACGACATTTCTGTTACCTCATAAAGAGTAAAGTTTTTTTGAAAATTGCTTTCTTTGATTACTAGAACATATTAAACGTCATCAACATTATAGGCAAAAATATGGATGGGTAACTCCGTCGTCTTGATCGTTTCGACCAAGGTCCATCCCAATTTTTTATAATATGCTGCAGCGTTATCTGTTTTTAAGTAGATTGTAGAAACCTGTCGTGACTTGGCGTAAACGATTAATTGATTGATGAGTTGCTGCGCGATTCCTTGATTCCGATAGACTTTTTCAACGAATAAAGAAGCGAGCCAAGGTGTATAGGCTGGTCGTTCAATCAAGTCATTTTCAAATAAGGAGACAGTTCCTACACACGTGACATCATCTAAGGCAACGAACGTCACAGGATAGGGTTCTCTTGGTTTTTTATCTAAAAATGCTTTTACTTGTTCGTACGGTGTCGTCCGATTTTTCTTTTGAACGAATTCGGTATGAATCATTGTGGCAACCACTTCTAATTGTTTAGGATGATTCGATAATGTATCAATGATCATCTTCTCATCCTCCTTTCTACAATTGTTATATCGATCCGTCCTGCAACAGTTATTCAAAACAATACATCTGTCCTCATCAGAATAAAGGAGTTTTAAAATGAACTTAGAACAATACTTGCAACAACATTTTGGGAATGTGAACTTATTTGATCGTTCCTTTGTCAAGAAGGATTTAGTATTCCACGTAGATTTAGTCAAGGATCTTTATCAGCTAAAGGATAATTTAGATGAAATCAATGAGGAATACTTCAAACAGGTATACAAAAAATCGAACGAACTGTTTGAAGATGTATTCCGAGAAGAGGAGTCCCTTTATTTAATTGTGCATGTGAGAAGTGAGCGCGGTAAGTATCAACAGTCAGCGACGAAAGTGTTTCGTCAGTTAAGACGTAGAGCAGACAAATACAACATAAAGTTTGTAGAGAAAGTGATGGATGAAGAAGAGCAAGTGATCGAATATGCCGTGTTATTACCGAACAAACAGACGTTAAATTATCAGCGTGTAATCAAAGCGATTTGCCATCAGGACTTCCCACCGCTACAACCAAGATTTCATCAAGCATATACATACTATCCGGAAGTCTTTTTCGTGAACGTAAATCGCAATATCGTCATGAATATCTATGATGATCGCGGTTGTTTCCTTCTGTTCGGTGATTCAGCAACGTATGACGTGTTTAA
Source organism: Exiguobacterium sp. ZWU0009 (assembly GCF_000798935.2). Lineage (NCBI taxonomy): Bacteria > Bacillati > Bacillota > Bacilli > Caryophanales > Exiguobacterium > Exiguobacterium sp. ZWU0009. The sequence continues at coordinate 1,595,631 of NZ_CP018057.1, forward strand.
GAAGAAATATCGTCATGATATCAGTTAATCAGCAACCGTCTTTTCATTGGTTCGCGAAACGCTCAAGCTAGTGCCAAGAAACCAATCACTGAAAAAATAAAAAGAACCAATAAAGAAGTGAGCAATGTTAATGCGAGGATTTTCCCCGTATTTTTTAGACTTATGATGGCGCACACTAGCGCAAGCACTAGTCCAGCTATCATATAGTTCGTACCCCAAAAACCATTGAACGGTAAGAGCTTAACAGTAAGGAAAGTAAAAACCACAATACCGATTGAGATCCATCCCAGGTGCTTTCGCATGCACGAGTCTCCTTTAATAAGCAGAATATATAGCCATAATTTGGCTTGTTTTAATCATATCATTACAAATGTTGGGATATAAAGAATTTTCAATTGACGCTTGAATATAGGGCGCATTAAATTCTTATCATGCAAAGGTTTAAAGAAATAATCCTTAATTTCAAATCAACTGATGCATTACATGATTTGTTAATTGAAGTGGTGTCAATGTTTTACAGAACTATACGTTATGTTAAGATAGGTGAATCGAACGATAAAGACAGTAGGAACCTCAGTTCATAGAGGCTTTTACTGTCTTTTACTATTTCGAAAGGGGTAGGCATCTATGAAAAAGCAAGTATTGCAAAAAAAGAAGGCAATTCTGTTGATGAGTCTTCATTTTGGATTCATCTATTTATTGATGAATCCAGTGAACCTCGGGAGTGTTGAAGAAAATCTGTTCATGACGATCTTCGTTTTGATCGAGGTCTATGTCGTGACGGTCTTTTATACGAGTTTAATCTTTATAGGGATCGGGACACCGCTATCATTAGGGATTGAATATATCGTGAGTCAGCAAAAACATAAGCGTAGATGGTCAATCGTCCTCCATCTGCTGTTAGGAGGAGTTCTGACGTTAGTAATTCTTCTTCTATTTGGCATCTTGCCGCCGTTCTCGGCGTGGATGGACACCGAGATTCTATTGAAAGTTGTCTTCTTATTGTTTTATCCAGTGGGTTCTCTATTGGTATTTGAACGATTGATTGATCGTCGGAAGTCAACTCGTCACGAGACATACCAACAAGCAGAAAACGATTGAAGAGCTATCAATCAACAAACAATCCCTCACTCTATGTAGAATGAGGGATTGTTTCGTTTCATCATTAGACCGTCAACTCGATCACATTACCTTCCGGATCGGCGACCGTACTTTCATAATACCCGTCACCCGTCGTCCGGGGACCGTCAAGATGTTGTATACCTGCGTTACGTAATCGAGTCGTCCAGTCATCGACCGCTTGTTTGCTTCCGAGCGAAAAGGCGAAGTGAGCATACCCGAGCGCATGCGTCGTCCGTTCCGTGATGTCCGTCCGTTGCATCAACTCCAGTCGCGCTCCGCTCGAGAACGTCAGAAAATACGACGTGAATCCTTTCGCTGGATTATGATAACGCTCGCCTGCCGTAGCATCAAAATGTGTTTCGTAGAACTGACGCATTGCATCAAGGTTTGCCACCCAGAGGGCGATATGTTCAATCTTCATGTTCATTCATCCTTTCTTCAAGACGCTTTTGCCAACCGTTGTCTGAATAACATTCGGTTCAAGCCTTCCGTAGCGACCAGCATCAAGAAAATCAGACTGATCGTGAACCAATGGAACAATGATAAGGAGTAGGAAGTCGCAAGCCACCCAAATAGGGGTGGCATAAAGGTACTACCGGTATAGGCGAATGCCATTTGCACGCCCATCAGCCGTTGCGCCGCAGCCTCCCCAAAGCGAACCGGTGTCTCGTGAAGCATTGCCGGATAAATCGGTGCGAGACCAAGCCCAACAAGCACGAAACCAAGCGGTATCCAGGCAGCGGGTGCGAGGATAAAACAGACAGCTCCAACGAGTGCCGTCCATTGACCGACACGAATCAAACGACGATTCGACCAGCGCAGCGATAGAAAACCACTGATGAAACGTCCCGCGGTGATACTTCCGTAGTAAACGGAAATCCACGTCGCTGCTGACGTCACGGAAAAGGAACGGACTTGGACGAGATAACTACTGCCCCACAGCCCGACGACTGCCTCGGCTCCACAATAAAAACAAAACGCTGCGAGGGCGGCGGTCAATCCGCGTGGTTTTCCGGTCGATGTACTCACGGTCTGAACCTGTTCGGACACGTGTTTGGGAGCCCGTTTCCAAAGCGGTAAACTGACGATCAAGACAATCATCAAGACGAGTTGCAATGCACCGACGACGAGGTAACCCATGCGCCAACCGGAATCAAGTAATACGCCAGCCATGATGAGCGGACCAGCCGTAGCGCCGATGCCCCAGAAGCAATGGAGCCAGTTCATGTGATGGGCTTGATAATGAGTAGCGACGAAATGATTCAGTGCGGCGTCAACGACACCAGCACCGAGTCCGAGCGGGATCGCAAGGACGAAGAGCCAAATCAAGGATGGCGCTACGAAAAAACCCATCAATGCCAGTGCCGTCAGACCAGCAGAAGCAGCCGTGATCGGACCTGTCGAATAACGTTCGATCAAGCGACCGCTAAACAGACTCGAGACGATCGTTCCGGCAGCGATCGTCATGAAGAGCCATCCCGCCATGTCGAGCGGGGCGTCGAGATCGAGTCGCATCACGGGCCACGCCGTACCGAGTAACGCATCCGGAAGACCAAGACTGATGAAAGCAAGATAAATCAAAGGTAATAGTAAACGGGTCATCGGGTGAGTCCTCCTAACGGAATCTGTTCAATGAATGACTGGATGCTGAGTTGCATCAGACCATCTAAATAATCGGTTTCCCAGTCGCCTTTTCGCAACTGAGGTAATTTATCTAGCGGAAAACGCTTGGCGCATCGATCCGTCAACCGTGCTAATCCGTCATCCGAGACATCTGACGCTGTAAACAAGATGACATTCGGATTCAAGGTGACGCTAAACGAGAGAATGATTCGACATAACGCCTCATACCAATCATCCGAGTATGGTGAACTCGCAGCTAGGATTTGACCGACATTTCGCTTGTCGTCAAACGGGATGAACGAGATTTCTCCAGCGAAGTGGTGCGCTCCGCGAACGACTTGACCGGAAACAGCGACGCCGGATCCCGGTCCGTTCGTTCCGAGATACATATAGACCGTCGATTCGTTTTCTTGAGCAGAAGCGATGACAGCCGCATTCATATCATTTTCGACGATGACGGGTCGCCCGAACCGTTCAGCCAGTTCTTGTTGTAAGGGGCGACCGTCTAGCGTCGGATAATCCGGTGCGAATAAGATCGTTCCGGTTGTATCAACGGCACCGGCGACACCAATCGCAAGCGTTTGGATATGTGGATGATCGTTGAGTGATGTTGTCAATGTTTTCAATAAAACAGATGCATGATCCGACGAATCGAAGTTCAGGCGATCCGTTTTGATCACATGTCCACCGACATCATGAATACGATACTGCAGATACGTGCGTTCGAGGTATAGAGCGAGTCCGAGGAAGTGATCCGTGCGATAGCGATACCGTTTTGCCGGACGACCACCGCGAACCAATTCAAGTGGAGTTTCTTCAATTTCCCGAGCAGCGATCATCTGATCGATCTGTTTGCTCGCAGTCGGAAAACTGACGTCCAAGACGTGGCGAATCGCAGGAATCGTATCCAGATGCTCGACTAAAAAAGCGTGACGTGTACGTGAAATGAGTTCAGTCAAATAAGGACCTCCAATCTAGATCACTTATTAAAAATTTTTAATAAGTTTTGATTTGAGTATAACAGGTCGGAAGAAAAAGACAAGTTTGAAAAAGAGGTGTAGGATAAAAATATTTAAAGAGATAACGTTTCATTCCGTCGTTGTCTGGATATACTAAAAGAAGAGAAAAAATTTTAGTCATATATCTTTAATTCATACTATTCAGATTTGTAATATCTTGGATAGCCTGTAACGGGAGGTAGATGGCGAGAGGAGCTTGTAATCATGACCACCCAACTATCAACCGAACTAGGATCCCAAGATATTTTAGCCTCTTTACGAGATAACGTCGCGATGATTCGATTCGATCGGCAACGTCGTGTCGTCGATGTCAATGGCTTATTTGCAAAGACGATGAAATACAAACGAGAAGAGATGATCGGGATGCAACATCATCTCTTCTGCACGACAGAGTTCGCAATGAGTGACAGTTACCAAGCATTTTGGCAGAAGCTGTTCAGTGGCTTCAGTACGGCAGATAAAATTGAACGCATCGATGCGCATGGTCAATCGATTTGGCTAGAAGCAACCTATATGCCGATTTACGATGGAACGGAAGTGACAGGTGTCTTGAAGATCGCCTCCGATATCACCAATCGTCAGCAGACAATTCAAAAGTTCGCGACTTCGTTTGATGCGATCGCTAGTGATTTGAACACGCGGTCGACGCATGGCGAGCGGGAAAGCATAGCGTTACGGAAAACAATCGAGCAGATGGCTGAGACGACCCGTGATAACCATCAGAAGATTGAACGCCTTCAGCGCCAAGCGCAGGACATCACTCAAGTAACTGAGACGATCAAAACCATTGCCTCACAGACGAATCTCCTATCACTTAATGCCTCGATCGAGGCAGCGCGAGCGGGTGAACACGGGAAAGGGTTCAATGTCGTCGCGACGGAAGTCCGAAATCTCTCGAAGCTCGTCGAACAAGCTGTCGTCGATGTCCGACAGACGACGCAGCGAATGAATGATGAACTGCAGCGGATTGCTCGTGCAATGACGCAAGCAACGACTGATGCACAAGCAAGCGTCACGGTCGTCGCGGAAACGGTCGATCGCTTCCATGACGTTCAGAGTGCCGCATCGACGTTAACGGAGACAGCGCGAGACTTTACAAAAGCAATTTAAGTGAGAGACGGCATTCCGATAATCGGAGTGCCGTTTTGTATAAAAAAATACCCCTACACTTTGGAATAATATGTTAATATACTACAAAACGAAAAAGGAGCGAACATCTAATGAATATCCGCACTGCCCGTCCTGACGATTTTCAGGCATTGATTCCATTGTTTCAACAAATCCACGATCAACACGTTGCCTTACGACCCGATCATTACCGTCCGCACGAGATGCCGGTTCCGGAAGACTTATTTCTGACGCAACTCGAGAATCCGGATTATGCATTACTCGTTGCGGAACAAGACGGGCTTGCCGGTGTGATCGTCCTCAAGGAAGATATCGTCGAAGGAAGTGGGTTCGTCTTCGATAAGCATTACTTACGCGTCATCAGTCTCGTCGTTGCGGATACACATCAAAAACAAGGCGTCGGCAAACGGTTGATGCAAGCCGCTTACGCGCACGCGGAAACGATTGGCTGTGACAAAATCGAACTCGGCGTCGATGACGCCAATCAGGAAGCGATTGCCTTTTACGAGGCACTCGGAATGGCTGTCCGCTCGAGACGAATGGAATGGAACGTAACACCAAGCAGGGAAACGACGACGTGACGTCAAACAACAGATATTAGAAAGGGGAGAGGTCATGTTCAGGTTACAAGTATCCGATCACGTAGCGCTTCAATTGATCGAACGGCACCATGCGGAAGGATTATTCGCACTCGTCGATGCCAATCGCGCACATCTCCGCGAATGGCTCGGTTGGGTCGATGGTGCAACAGAGGCAAGTACATATCAGGAGATCGTCATTCCAGCATGGCTGCAACAGTTCGCCGATGGCAACGGCTTTACGTGTGGCATTTATCTTGAGGACGAGCTCGTTGGAACGATCAGTTTGCATGAAATTAATCGGCATCTCGGACAAACGTCGATTGGCTATTATCTAGGAGAAAAGGGACTTCGAAAAGGCGTCATGACGGACGTCGTCCGGTTCGTCACGAACTATTGTTTCGAAACGCTCGGTTTAAACCGTGTCGTCATCGAGTGTGCGACCGGAAACGTCCGGAGTAGACGAATCCCAGAACGACTCGGCTTCACGGAAGAAGGCGTCTTACGGGACGCTGAGAAATTGTACGGGACTTATCATGACCTTCAGGTCTATGCGATGTTACGACGGGACTGGACGAAAACGCAGGAGGTGGCAGCATGCGCATTGAGCAAATGAGTCAAGCGACGTATGACGCTTACTTACCGATCGCAATCAAAGAGTACGCGACGGATAAGTGTCGCGCCGGTACGTGGTCAGAGAACGAGTCGCTGGAGAAGGCGACAGGAGAGTTCGCTTCGCTGTTGCCAGAAGGTTTAGAGACGAAAGATCATTATTTATTTACGTTTCGCGACGAGACAGGTAGTGATGTCGGAATGGTCTGGGTCCATGTGACAAAGGGACCGCTTGGACGTGAAGCGTTCATCTTCGACGTCAAGATTACGTCTGATAAACAAAACCAAGGCTACGGCAAGGAAGCACTCCGCTTGCTCGAAGTGATGTTAAAGCGGATGAACGTCAAGAAGATTTCTTTACACGTCTTCGCCCATAACGAACGAGCGATTCATGTGTATCACTCGCTTGGCTACGAGACGACGGATTATCATATGTCGAAACGTCTCGATGACAGCCATTAAAAAGCTTCCTCTTGCGCAAGCAGGAGGAAGCTTTTTCGTTTAACGCCACGTCTGTAATGTATTCGCGAACTGGATGTTCGTCTCCAGTTCTCCCGTGATCTCGCTTGCTGTAAAGTCATTGCCAGCGAGCCAGTCGGAAAAGTCGAACGTGACCGGTTCTTGATCACCACCGAGCGCGAACCAGACCTTCAACTCTTCCGGGAAGTAGGCAGACGTATGAATCGTTCCCGCCCACTGGGCATATAAATCAGCGAAGACGCCTTTATCGGTATCGTTGAGTAGTCGGAAAGCGGACTCCGCATCTTGAATCATGTGTTGATGGGTCTTCAACTCCATCATCCGACGTTTCGAGTCATCCAGATGATAGCGGTTTTCGTGTTGCAGCAAATCGAAGTGATTGGTGCACATGTTCGATTCTCGCACTTGGACGTCGCGTGCCGTCGCTTCGATGACGAACGAACGCGCCGATTTATCGTGGACGACATACGTGAACGATCCGCGATGCGGAATCTCCTTGACGAGTGAGATCGCGTCGTCGACCGACGTGCACATCTCGAGGATGATCCGCCCGATCATGAAACTGACGAACCCATCGCCCGGACGCCGACGATTGATGAAGTTATAGCCCATCGCAAGCCCATGTTCATTCATCCCGTCCATCCGACCGGTCACCCGTGAAGCGGGACCGATAATTGCTGATCCGCCATCATTCGGTTGAAAGACGGAAAATCGCCCATCGTACGTCATCGGATGATAGTCGTAATTGCGGACGAGGAAATTATCACCGGTCATGATCGAACAACCACTTTTCGGTCCTTCGACCCGGTAGTGCCCAAAATGCAGTAACGTATCCGGCAGAGAAAGTTCAAGTTCGTCTTGAAGTCCGAGTAACTCGTCCCAAATATGCGGGGCGTACCGGAGAAACATCTCCTTCGTCTCGACCGGATCGACTTGAAAGCGCGGAACACGGATTTTCCAGTTGTCCTCCCGGTTATGGAGCAACTGGTTTCGTTTGACGTAACGCCCTTGTTCGCGACCGAACTCATAATGACTGCCGCGGAATTGCGTGATCTCATTGGCTACACGTTGCATACGATTCATCCTTTCTTCAACTGCTGTATGCTGATTATATCGAACGTGAGGGAGAAAGTCGTACGGCAAGTCTTTACCAAAGCACATCTAAAGTATGGGAATATTGAAAAAATAGTCAACTTTTTCATTCTTAAACCGATAACAAAAACGGGAGGGGATGGAATGAAACACATGTCAGTCAGACGGAAGATACAAGCTTTGATCGCAACAGCCGTCGTTGCGATGCTTTTGATTGCGGGAGCAGGACTTTATTTCTTAAATCAGATGTCGAATGCTTCCCGAGCGATGTATCAGAAAAACTTAATACCGATCCAGGAAGTAGCTCAAATCCGGATCGATACACGCGCGCTCGATTCTTTTTTAGTCGAGATGATGTTAACGAAGGACGAGACGCGGGTCACGGAACTGCAAGCTGAGATCGATACGCGTCAGGCGCAGATTCGTTCGTCGGTCACGAAGGTCGAAAAAACAGGGCATTTCGATGCCAAAGAAAAGAAACAGCTTGAAGAATTAAAGGATAACGTCCTCGCCTATGATAATTCGATGACGATCGTCCAGGATGCGGCGACGCGCAACGAGACTGAGGAAGCCTATACGGCGTATACGCAAGGTCTGGAACAAGTCCGGGATAACGTCGCGGATTCTGCGAAGTCGTTGATGGCTTCGATGACGAAGCAAGCGAAGATGCTTGACGCTCAGAATCAAGCAGAAAAACAAACGGCCTTTTACTTAATGCTCGGCATCTTTTTACTCGCGGTCCTCTTGTTTGCAGGACTTGCAATGTACATTACACGTCTCATCACTCGTCCGATTCGTCAATTGCAAGGATGGATGGATCAATCGGGGAACGGGGACTTGACCGTCCGTGGAACATACGACTCAAAAGACGAGCTTGGACAGTTGACGACGTCCTTCAACGAGATGATTGCGTCACAGCAACAAGTCGTGCTTGAACTAACGGGTACGGCTGACCGTGTCGCTGTCGCATCGGATGAGTTAAGCGTCAACGCGGAATCGACGACGAAAGCGACGGAAATGGTCGCCGTGACGATGGAAGAGATGGCAAGCGGTGCTAGTCAACAATTGCATCAAGTATCGGATGCCTCACGGACGATCGAGGAGTTGACGACGTCGGTCCGTTACGTCGCCGGTAATGCCCAACAAATGACGGAACGCACAGCGGATGCGATGGAAAAAGTCGCACTCGGTGGTCAAGTCGTCGGAACACTCGGTACCCAAATGGGACGGATTCAAGAAGATGTTTCTCGACTGAGCCACGTCATTGACGGTCTTGGTAACCGATCGCAGGAAATCGGACAAATCACGGATTCGATCAAAGGTGTCGCGGCACAGACGAACTTGCTCGCGTTAAACGCAGCAATCGAAGCAGCACGTGCTGGCGAACAAGGACGCGGATTCGCCGTCGTCGCAGCGGAAGTCAAGACGCTCGCTGAGCAGTCGGCGGTCTCGGCAAAACAGATCGAGTCGTTGATTCGGGTCATTCAACAAGAGACGGAAGCATCGGTCGCCTCGATGGAGAAAGTCTCAACTGAGATGACGAGTGGAATTGCCGTCGTCGATCAAGCCGGTGCCTCATTCTCAGAAATCGAGACAGCAATCACCGACGTGACAGGGCACGTCGAAGAAGTGTCCGGTGCCGTACAGGAAATGGCGGCAGCGAGTGAGCAGATCGCCTCCGTCATGCGAACAATTCAAGCAGTGACGGAAGGGACTGCTGCTGGAACACAAAACATCTCCGCTTCGACCGAGGAGCAGATGGCGTCGATGGAAGAAATCTCATCCGCGTCCCAATCACTCGCGACGATGGCAGATGATTTAAAACAAGTCACAGGCAGATTCACCGTGTAAGATATTGAACGACGACCATGAGGTAATCCATCATGGTCGTTTTTTTATTTGTGGTAATGAATGGAAAACAAGCAGGGGAGTAAGCACGTGGCGTCGTATGTACATGTTAAGTAAGGATGATGCAAGGCAATCGGTGGATGGATATTATGAAAGTGATTGAAGAAACTGTTTGACAGCACGGCGCGACGTCAAATGAATGATTTGTTTATCGGACGTCGCTTTAAGCGTTGAAAGGATACTTGGTCGCTTATCAATCGGGAAACGCCAAATCCATTTCAAAAAATCAAACGATAGTTTCTCCGGACAGTCTGCTGCCATATCCGGTCGACCGGTCTTGCGGTAGCGCCACGTCCGTTTCAGTGCCCGGTACAGACAGAGTGTCCGCGGTAGATCAAGGAAGATGATTGTATCCGCGGCTTTGATTCGTAAGTCAAGCGTTCCACCGTAGTTGCCGTCGATGATCCACGTGTCGCGCGACGTGAGCATGTGTTGAATCTGGCGTTGCTCCTCACGCGAAACCGCCTCCCAGTTCGGACGCCATAATAAGGTGTCGAGATGATCGACGGGATAACCGAGTTTTTTGCCCATCTCGCGGGCAAGCGTCGATTTACCGGATCCGCCGGAACCAATCAAGATGATTTTTCGCATGCAACACCTCCTATTTTTTGTCATAGGAATTGATCATAACATGGTTTTCTAGTCGAGGATAGAACGAAAGGAGTGAATGAGATGGTACCGAATTTCATAATCGAAGGGATGACGATCGTTTTTACACTACTCGTAATCGGTTGCGGCGTGATATTCCTGCCGCGGCGATGGAAGCGGTATGGCTTGATTTTACTTGGGTTGGTGGCAATCGGGTGCAGTTCCTTTTGGTACATCCGACCGACGCTCGTCAATCAGCAGATTGCTGAGGATGAGAAATTGCTTAAGATAGAACTAGCACGTCGATTCCCGGATGAAGTCTACACTACAAAAACACAAAAATTTTCGTATGAGTCTTCGGCGAATCCGGCTTCAATCGAAGTCGAATTTGCAAATGAACCTGACGTAACTTATTTTCTAGATATGGATGGGAACCGGATTAGGCTTTCAAGTTTTATCTTTAAAAACGGAGGATTTCCACAGGATTTACAGCATGAATTCAAATGAAGAGGCTGACTCAAAAAAAGAATGACGCGTCTTTTCACGCCCTTTCCTCAGGCGAGACACAAGCCAGCTTTCCTGCTTCATTGAAGCAGGAAAGCGGGTCTTGTTCGTCTCTGACAGCGCATAAATGCGCTTGTTCCTGTAGGAGTGGCGTGTGACGTGTCATTCTTTTTGTTACTAAATAAGGGAGGCAGATCATTATTCTGCCACCCTTATCTTTGTAGAGACTGACTTTTGAGTCAGCCCCTTTTAATTAAGTGGATTTCAATTTTTGCGTTGCGGACATCGTTTTGACAGCGAAGAAGGCAATCAGACCAAATCCGACCTTATTGATCAAGTCAGCGAAGTTATAGATCAATTCGCGGACGAGCTGCACCTCGATGCCGGGTGCAAATAAGGTGACGGCGTAACCGACCGGATAGATCGCCCATCCGATCAAGATGAACAAGCGCATTTGCAGCAAGGCTTTGCGAATCGGGGCAGGCTTATCTTCAGCGGCTTTCGTGACGTTCGTGAACAAGAGATAAATAATATAAAACCATGCGATACAACCGACGACGTATGCCCAAAGACCGAGTTGTGTGAAGCCACCCGCTAAATTGATGGACGACTCTCCGATATACCCACCGATGATCATGATGATGTCGTCGATGACGAGTTTCGTTAGAAGGGAACGCCCTTTCCCACCTTTTAAACCGAGCAACAGCGGAAACTTGATCAGTAAGAGAGGTGTCGTCACAAGCCAATCGATGTAGCGGATTTCAGTCGGAAAGCCATCGATCTCCGACAACAAACCGGATTCCCCCGACAGCTTGCTTCATGAAATAATAATGAATCGCAGCTACGAACGTGACGAGTGCAGCGACTGTTGCGGTCGAGCGGTATTCCGGGGCAAGGGAATTTCGTTCGACGAGAAAATAGAGCGTACCGGCGGCCATTCCGACGAATCCGATCCAGAACATGTACTGGGTCGCAAGGACGAGGAGATTGACGTCTTCCATGTTGTTTCGACTCCTTTTCGTAAGTGGACACGACCTTTCATACTTTTATTTTACTGACGATACAAACTTCAGACACCATGTCGAAACGCTCTTGATGTGCAGTCTATCAACGATTTGACAACATTTCGACACACTTGAGGAGGAGTGACGAATGCCGAGTAAACGAATGGATCATATCAGTCTGAACGTCTTGAACCTAGAAGAAGCGATTCACTTTTTTTCGCTTTGTGGTCTCGAAGTACGCGGACGATGGGAGATGAAAGGAGAGTTACTCGATCGTTTATTAAATTTAGAGGGAGCGGAGACGGAGTGTGCTGCACTCGGATTACCATGTGAAGCAATCTGGCTTGAACTCGTTCGATTTAAACACCCGCGTGACACGGCTTCCATGATCCAATCCGTCGACGCAGGTGGATTGCGTCATCTCTGTTTTGAAGTAACGGCACTCGCCGCGCTCGTCGAACGTTTAGCGGACAATGGATATCAGTCGATTGGCGACGTCGCGAATTACGAAAATGAGTATCGCCTATGTTACGTAAGAGGACCAGAAGGCGTGATCATTGAGTTGGCAGAAAAAATCGGACCTGTCTAAGACTGGTCCGATGTATATTTTTTAAGAACAACAGGAAGTCGATGATTGTGGCAGGGAAACGTTGCACACACCCGTCTCCGGTAATGATAACTTGACCTGCTTGGCACGTGCCTCGTCTCCGACAAGAAAAGCAACGACTGATCGAACTTGTTCATAACCGGTCGCAAGCAGGAAGGTCGGAGCACGACCGTAACTTTTTGCACCGACCAGATAAAGTCCGAGATCTGGATGACGTAACTCCGCTTCTCCATGTGGACGGACAGTTCCGCAACTATGAAGGTTCGGATCAATCAGAGGAGCAAGTATTCGACTACTCTCGGTGACAGGGTCGATGTCAAGCCGTACTTCCTCGAGGAACGAAAAGTCGGGTCGACTTCCTGCGTTGACGATCAACTGATCGATGTGATGAAGGGTCCGACCATCTTGAGCAGTGATGTCAAACGACTTCCCTTTCGATTCAATGGATCGGGTCTTGAAGCTGGAGTGAACCCTAATCTGATCTCGTTCAACGAGCTGACGGATACGCGAACCGAGTGCTCCGCGACCTTCCAGTGCATCCTTGTCTTCTCCTCCGTAAGCTTGAACGGGGTCCGATTTGCGAAGGATCCAATGAATCTCCGTTTCAGGATGTTGTGCTTTAATGGAAACGAGTTCAAGGAGCGAGTTCAAAGCCGAGTGCCCGCTACCGATGACAGCGACGGATTGATTAGCGAAAACAACAGTATCACGTTTCGCATCTACGATCGAATACCGGACAGGTAAGTTCTGCTCAATTTCGACTCGATGTCCGGAACAGATTGCAGGGTTTGGTCGCCCGAGGACTCCAGACGCATCGATGACCGCGCGAGCGAGAATATGTTTACGACCATTCGGCGTATCTATGACTAATTCGAACGGCGTTACTTCACGTGAGGCATTTGTCATCTTGTCTAGACCTGCCCGTGAGATCGAGAGAATCTCATGTTGGAAATGTAGAGAGGGAGCAATTTCCGGTAATGCAGCAAGTGGAGCAAGGTATTGTTTGATCAATTCAGTTCCGGTCGGCACAGTATCGTTTGCTGGTGCAATCCAGTCCGTCAGCTCGAGCAAGTGACGTGCTGCGTCACTAATATTGTATTGCCACGTCGAAAACATCCGAACGTGTTCCCATTGTTTGATATGGTGGGCAATCGAAGGACCTTTCTCAAATAGTAAAAACGATTGACCTTCCACTACAAGTTGAGCTGCAGCTGCAAGACCGATCGGACCGGCACCGATGATGACGATGGGGTGGGAAGAAGCGTATGACATGAATAAAACCTCCTCTTTATTTGTAAGTTGCAAGTATTAGAGACATGGTTTACAGCAGACGTCACTCTCGCCCATCTTCGTGTTCAGCAAGTCGATTGCCTGGAGGACATGTGCTTTTTCGAAGGAAGTCATTGATGAGAAGATGGAATCAAGATACGTGTTCATCTCTTCGTCAATGGCTTGAGCAACACGTAATCCTTTCTCGGACAGGCGAAGTAGGTGAATTCGCCGATCGTTGATCGCGGGACGCTTTACGAGTAGATCCCGCTTAATCAATGTTTGTACTTGTCTGCTGAACGTAGTGATATCAAGAGCGAGTTGGTCCGCAATTTCTTGCATTGCGGAGTCAGGATGTTTGGCAACCTGATACAGCAGATGACTTTGAACGAGAGATATCTCTTCATCTAGGACGGCACAACAATTCTTATTCAATAATCCGAAGCGCCGGGTGAACGTTTGAAATAATTCACGAGTTTCATTCATGTATAGCTCTCCTTTCTCTATTTTGCTTATGAATCAGTTATACGATATAAACTTGCAAATTGCAAATAATAAATATATGATTTTCTCATATTCAGTCGTTAATAAGGAAAGGGGAATTCGATGCTTGTTCGTTCGATGGAAGAGAAAGATCGTAGCACTGTGTTAGCCATCTATCATCAAGGAGTAGAAGAAGGGAACGCGACGTTCGAAACGATGATTCATGAGCAAGAGTGGTGGAGAACGGTGACGCAATCTGAACGATTCGTTCTAGAGCAAGGAGGAAAAGTGATTGGCTGGGCTAAACTGGGACGTGTTTCTGAACGTTATGTCTATCGTGGCGTACGAGAAGTCAGTATATATCTAGAGCGTTCCGCTCGAGGACTCGGCGGTGGACGATTCTTAATGGAGGCATTGATCACCTATGCGGACGTCAACGGGATATGGACGCTTCAATCACACATGTTCCCAGAAAACATCGCAAGCAGACGGCTGCATGAGCGACTTGGGTTCGAACTAGTCGGTCGACGACGTGCCATCGCACAGCATCATGGTGTCTGGCGAGACACATTGTTAGTAGAGCGACGAAATGACCTCCAATAATAAAACGATGTTTACACGTTTGATTTTTCAATTCAATTCTTCTACCATGATCTGCCTTCGCTGAAGCGAAGGTTTTTTAGTTTATCCGTCAATGGAAGAAGGGAAGTATTAAAGACGAATGATACTACCTAAAATGACAGAGGAGGATGGAAGGATGTTGCATGCCTTATTCTTGAACTGCACCTTAAAAGCATCACATGAACCATCGAATACGGAGGCGCTGATCCGTGACGTGATCGCATATTGGAAACAGGAGGACGTCACTTCAGAAATTGTCCGGATCGTCGATCACCAAGTGGCGTTCGGCGTCACGGAAGACGAAGGCAACGGGGATGAATGGCCCGTGATTTTCGAAAAAGTGAAACGAGCCGACATCGTTGTCATCGGAACACCGCTCTGGCTGGGTGAAAAAAGTAGTGTTGCGACGCAAGTCATTGAACGATTGTACGGAGGGAGCGGCCTGACGAACGATCTTGGACAAGCGATCTACTACAACAAGGTCGGTGGCGTCATTGTCACGGGGAATGAAGATGGAGCTAAACATGCGTCTGCTTCCATCTTGTACGGTCTGTCGCATATCGGCTTTACGATTCCGCCGAACGTCGATGCTTACTGGGTCGGTGAAGCGGGACCAGGACCATCGTACATCGAAGCAGGACGGGAGAATGATTTTACGAAGCGACACGCACAGTTTTTAGCTGCCAACCTATACCATTTTGCCAAGATGTTAAATGAGCATCCGATTCCAGCAGAAGGGAATGTGATGGAATGAAGAGACAACGTTTAACAGGATACGGTGTCGCAACGTTGTTCGCTATGAGTTTAATGTTGGCGGGTTGCGGAAATGACGAAACGTCGACGGACAAGGTCGAAGAAGGATCAACGAACTCGAACACGACCGACGACACGATGCAAGACAAAGATACGGTGACAAAAAATGCCGACACGGATTATGGCTTCAACAGTCTGTCGATTGAAGCGGACGTTGAAGGGGATAACGATGCCATTGATATTAGTTATGACCGGGATAATGACGGAACGGAAGCGGAATATCGCTATAAAGGGGAGCAAAAGCAAGGAGACGACGCGATGGCGGAACTCGACGCGAAGTTCAAGAACTTAAAGATTGATGCGGATACATCTGAAAATGAGGTCATCAGTGAGGTTGAACGTGTGTTTGCGATTCAAGATGCTTCCCGCTTAGAGGTTGAAATCGAATTCTCAGACGGAACCGAAAAAGAATATAAAAAATAAACAATAGGTCTGCGCCCGTAACGGGTGTAGACCTATTGTCTTAGTGTAGCGTCACATGAGCGAGGACACCGTAATGATCGCTCGGTACAAAGTGATGCGGCAGTCGATGTTCTCCGATCAGCTGGACGTGCTGTAAGGTCACAGGTAGAGGCGAACGCTGACAGAGTAACCAATCGTACCGGGAAGGTGTCGTGACGCCGTCATTCTTTTTGGCATAAGGGTTTGTCACGGGATTTAAAGTCGTTGCAGCGAGTTGACCGGTTCGCGTCGCGTAACTGTCAGCAAGATCGACCCACTTGTGTAATGCGACCCGATGCAGGGGAGACTCCGGAAAGTCATTAAAGTCACCGCCTAAGAACTCGATCGTCGTGTCATCCGTCTGTGAGGCAATCCATTCGTTGACGAATCGAAGTTGATCGAGACGGATGTCTGAAGCACGCCAATTGAAATGAATGTTTGTCACGGCAAAACGAACACCGTCAATCGAAAACGGAATCCGAATCGCACAGTGGTGGTTGATGTTTGCTGTCGCAGCGGCACTCGAATCCGTTCGTTCGAACGGTAATTTCGTCAGAATGGCAAGTCCTTCATCCGGTGAATCCATGTAAGGATCCATCATCCAATAAGGATAACCAGTCGCCTCTGCAAGATGCTCGGCAATCGAGATGAATGGTTCATCCGGATGGAAGGTCGACATGACTTCTTGTAGGAGGAGAATGTCCGGTTGATGTTGCTTGATCTCCGCGCACAACGCCTCGAACCGTTCTTGTCGTTTGTGCGTGTGATGCCAAATGTTATATGTCGCAATCGATAACGAAAGACTCATAGCTGTAAGCCCATCAGAACCGTATCGTAAAAGCAACCGTCCGATAGTAACCGGTCATGACGCAGTCGTCCTTCTTCCTGAAATCCATGTCGCTGATAGAGACGAACAGCGCCGAGGTTCGTCTCGACGACTCCGAGCTGAATTTTTTGCAGGGATTGCGCTTTTGCCCAAGCAATCATCCGTTCCATCAGTTGCGTACCGATTCCTTGCCCCCAGTCGGATTGAAGTACACCGAGTCCAAATGATGCCTTGTGCGCGAAACGTTTTAAATGAAAACCACGACACCGGGCGTAGGCGATGAGTCGTCCATCGCGCTCGACGACGAGGATGCGATCCGGAACCGAGGAATTACGTAACTGATCTGCGAAATCCGTCGCCGTCATCACGTCCTCACCAGGCATCCGGTCGAAGTATTCCGTTTCCGCATCGAGCGTTTGGCGTAATTCAGCGAGGGCTTCAGCGTCACTGAGTCGAGCCGGTCGAATCTGGTACCGTTGCGTATCGAACGAGTGGTGCATCGTCTGCATATGTAATCCTCCGTTCTAGATGGAATATGCTATCATTATGGCAGGAATGGTATCATTTGTAAATTTAAGGAGAGAAGAAATGAAAATTCAATTAGGGTCAGAACAATACGAAAGGGTGACTCAAAAAAAGAATGATTCGCCTTTTTGCACTTTTTCCTATCGGAGTTGCGTGTGACGAGTCATTTTTTTACGAGATAAGGATGATAGATGATTATTCTGTCACCCTTATCTTTGCAGAGAATAATTTATGAATCACCCTCCATGATGTGTTCAACAAATGATTTTAACGCCGGACGTGCACGATCCAAGCTGACATGTACGTAAGTGTTCCGATCGATAAGATAATAGCAATCGCATAGAACGGAAACGCTGGATACAGTTGAAGTAACGGTTGCTCGAACAAAAAGGCAATCATTAGGACGGGAAGGCTGATCATAAAAGCAACATACGCGGCACGAGTTGCTTTACCGGTGATCAGTGCCTCACGTTCATCGGAGTCGGAAAATTCTGCTGTCGCGAACGAACGTGTACGGTCTTCTCGTAAGAAATAGCTGACGATCGAAAGGACTATCGCAATCACTAGCACTGGAAGGATAACCATTACATCTAATTTCAGCGACAATCCCGTACCGGATACAGGATCATCTTGAAATAACTGCAGATTAGCATGAATGGCACTAATGAGATAAGCAGCTAAAAAGTAGAGACAACAATTAAGTAAAGATTGAGTGACGACACGTTTCATCAGGATTCCTCCTCTAATTGAAATAGTTCCTCGATCGGGCAATCAAAGACGCGGGCAATCTGCATCGCGAGTAAGAGCGACGGCGTATAGCTTCCTTTTTCAAGTGAGATGACGGTTTGTCGTGTCACACCGATTCGTTCAGCGAACTGCTCTTGTGTCCACTTGTGCTGTTGACGATAGAGGCGGACATGGTTCGTCAGTTTCATCTGACGACCTCCTTTCCAGTTGTTTACATTGTAAAGTCAGGTTTACATTTTGTAAAGTAGACTTTACGTCATGTATGTAAAAAATGGAGCTGACTCAAAAGTCAACTCCTCAGACTGAAAACAAAGCGTAATTTTTTTTAAAAACGAAAAGGATTGCGCTTTTTTGTTCATCTCGAATCGTTTTCCTAGGACAAGCATCGCACCGCTTCGCTGCAGGGTCGCTCTGGCTTGTGTCTCGCCTGAGGAAAGGGCGTGAAAAGACGCGTCATTTTTTAGGATCAGTCATCTGAAGCCCACGTGAACATTAAAATGCGTAAGGTGTCAAAATGACAGCCATGAGACAGGCGAACGTCGTCCATCCCTGATGATAACGTAAGGATAAGAAAAGCGTGATCAGCCCAGTGATCGTCATACCGGATAAAATCCATCCTAGCCAAAATTCCGTGCTATTCGAAGCAATCGGGATGCTCAATAAGTAAGCTGTCGCGTGCGGAAAGAAGCCGATGGCATCTAAAAGGATACCGCCAAAGACACCCATCAGCAGCAAGCCGATCGACAGGCGAAATAGTGCTTTACGTTTAATCATATGCATGCTCCTATTCTGTTTGGTTGACGCAAGAAATCCTACTGTTGCGCCTATTCAATATGTTTCTACAAAAAGCGAGGGATTCCTTTCTGTTATCTATCCCTGAACTTTATCAAAAATCCTCGCTTCTGCACATCAATCGGAATATTCAGATAATTATCGGGTATTCTGTTGAAAACGCCATCGCCGATTCAGTGGAGAGGAGAAGAGAAGATGATGCCTGAACTGATACCGGATGACCGGGAGCTCGAACGAAGGATTCGGATCGTCCATCTGTTGCGAAAACTGGGGAAGACGGACGAAGCGATTGCCCGATCCTTGTATGTTTCGATCGAATGGGTTCAATCGATTTATGAAGAAGACGACTGGCAGCAAATGCAATCATCCTAAGGCAAGGACGTTTCGTCCTTGTTTTTTCGCGTGTTCCGGTATACTAAAACAAGTATCTCAAATCGAGAGGATGAAGTGAAATGAACGTTGCCATCATAGGAGCAGGAATCAGTGGTTTGTATCTCGCGACGCGTATGCAGGAACTTGGACACGACGTGACGATCTATGAAGCACGTGACCGAATCGGCGGTAGAATCGAGACAGTCGATTTCGACCTAGCCGGGCAAGCATATGCGTTTGATCTTGGACCGACTTGGTTTTGGCCGGACAGTGAACCACTGATGGTCGATTTGATCCATCGATTCGATTTACCGACACTGGAACAATATGCGACGGGAACGCTTCGACTAGAACGGGCTGACGGAATCGAGTCACATCTGGTTGCGAATCAACCGACGGCGCTTCGCCTTCGTGACGGAATCCGCTCCGTTGCTACGGCACTTGCTGCACGACTCACACCGGGAACGATTCGACTCAAGTCTCCGATCAGCCAAATTGATGTCACGAACCGGATTCTCGTCAGTTCAGGAAGGAAAAGTCAACCGTACGACGAGATCGTCCTCGCACTACCACCGCGTCTAGCGGCAACATTATCGTATATGCCAGCTTTACCTGAAGCAGTTCTGGGTGAACTTGAAGCATTACCGACTTGGATGGCGCAGCAAGCTAAATGTCTGATTCTTTACGAGAGACCGTTTTGGCGTGATTCGGGCTGGTCCGGTCAGGCAATCAGCTGGACTGGGATGGTGCAAGAGATTCATGACGCTTCCCCACAAGACGGACCAGGAGCGTTGTTCGGTTTTTTCCGGACACCGGCACGTGAACGACAGTTATTGACCGAGGCGGAAATCAAGGAAACCGTACTCGCGCAGCTGGTTCGTCTATTCGGTGAACAAGCGCGTCAGTCGATTGGTTGGGCGTATAAAGACTGGTCGACGGATAGTTGGACAGCAACACGAGCTGATGCAGCACCGCTCGTGGATTTCCCGGCATATCATGCTATCAATCTCGGAATGGAGCATGCAGCGATTTCACTGATTGGGACAGAGACCGATCCGAGTCATGGTGGACACTTAGAAGGGGCCATACGATCCGTTGAACGCTATTTAGAAAAGAGAGGAGTAAAAAAATGATCGAGACGCTACATTATGATGTGTTCACGACGACGCCAGGAAGCGGTAATCCAGCTGGGGTCGTCTTAGACGCCGATCAATTGACTGAGTCGGAAATGCAACGAATCGCGCGTACGAATGGCTTTACCGAGACGACGTTCGTCCTGTCATCCGACCAAGCGGACTACCGCATGCGCTACTTTGCACCGGAACGGGAAATGGACTTATGCGGACATGGTACGATTGCCGCATTGACGGCACTTGATTCAAAGATCCGTTTATCTATGGCATGTCAGATCGAGACAAAGTCAGGCATCTTGCCCGTGATGCGTTTAGCGAACGGAATGTTTCGCTTGCAACTGGGACAACCACAATTACATCAGTTTGACGGTGACATAAAGCACGTTCTAGCCGCGATTGGTCTCGAATTGACACATCTCGATGACCGATGGCCAATCGTATACGGCAGTACTGGGAACTGGACACTGCTCCTCCCGATTCGTCGACTTGAGGACTTTCACCGGATGGTGCCGGATAACCAACGCTTTACCACCGTGTTGACCGATCTCCCACAAGCCTCGATTCATCCGATTTGTCTCGATACATATGACCGACAAGCGACGATGCACGGACGTCACTTCTCGGCAACAGGAGCAGGGAGCATCGAAGATCCGGTTACGGGAACGGCGAGTGGTGTGATGGGTGTCTATTACCGAAAATTCATCCAGCCATTTGAAACGGAAACTGCGATCATCGTCGAACAAGGACACGAGATGGAACGACCCGGTCATGTCGGAATCCGTATTTCTGGCGAAGGTCTTGATCACAGCCAATGGAAAGTCGAGATGGACGGGCAAGCCGTCTTTGTCGGCGTCAAGAGAGTGAGAAAGGAAGAGGCAGATGTTAAAACACTTCATTTGGGATTTTGACGGCACCTTGTTTGATACGTATCCAGTGTTAGTCGAAGTGTTTGTGGAATTACTCGAGCGTGAGGGGCGAACGGTTGAACGCGAGCAAGTAGCAGAGCTGATGGCGATCTCGGCAAAAACGACGTATGAGGCGTTTGGTGTGTCCGAACCATTCATTCTGAACTACAAGCAACAAAAGATGATCATCGAACAAGAACAGTCTGAACCGTTTCTCGGAATCCGTGAACTGCTAGAGGCGTTATCGACGAGAGGTGCGACGCATCATATCGTCACCCATCGCGGAACATCGATTCATGCGTTGCTTGCAAAACATGGGATGACGCATCATTTTCAAGACGTATTGACGGCACCGGATGGATTCGCCCGAAAACCGGATCCGGAAGCTGTCACGTACTTGATCGATCGGCACCAGATGGCACGAGACGAGACGATCATGATTGGAGACCGGGAACTCGACGTCTTAGCCGGACATCGTGCCGGTATCAAGACGTGTTTGATAACCGAACATACGAGTCAGACCGTTGCGACGTATACCATAACGTCGCCCGGTCGATTAAAGGAATTGTTACTGACATAAAAACAGCCCCGCTTCCAGTGATGGAAACGGGGCTGTATTTTTAAGAAGACAATCGATCTGCTTTGGTGGCTTCAGCGCGTGGTGCACGCCAGAAATACGTCAGGAAAATACCGACTGCGAGCATGGCTGTCGCAAAATAGAACGGATAGTTCAAATTGACGTCAAAGAGTAGTCCACCAACGATCGGTCCGAGAATGTTGCCGATGCTCGTAAACATCGAGTTCATTCCGCCGACGAATCCCTGTTCATTTCCGGCAATCTTCGAAAGATAGGTCGTGACAGCGGGGCGCATCAAGTCGAAACCGACGAAGACGACCATCGTCACGAGAATGATCGAGAGATAGTTCGTCACGAACGTCATCAAGACGACGAGCAGTGTCGAACCGATCAAGCTGTACCGGATCAAGCGAATCTCACCGAACCAGCGTGTCAAACGATCGAACAGTCCGACTTGGACGATGACGCCGACGATCGCACCGAGAGAAATCGCAAGCGCAATGTCCTTCGCTGTGAAGCCGAACTTCCGGTCGACGAACAAGGCGAATAACGACTCGAACGAGGCGAGACCGAACGATGAGATCAACAGGACAAGAAAAGCGATGAAATAGAGCGGGCTGAAGACTTTCCGGAAACCCGTCTGTTGTTTGACCGTCGTTGTCTCGTAGTGACGTTCCGGTTCTTTAAGCGTAAAGACGGATAACACCATCGCTGTTAAACCGAACGCAGCAGCAAAGAAGAACGGTGTCCGCGAGCCGAGGTCAGCGAGGAACCCACCAATCCCTGGTCCGATGATGAAACCGGTCGAGATGGCAGCAGACATATATCCGAGCGCTTTCGGACGAGTTTCGTTCGTCGTGATATCAGCGATGAATGCCGTGACGGCTGGCATGATGAAAGCCGCACTGACACCACCGAGAATCCGTGACGCGAACAGGACTTCGACGCTTTGACCGAGACCGAATAAGAGCTCGGACATGCTGAAGATGAATAAACCGATGATGATCATCGGTTTACGTCCGTACTTGTCAACGGCACGTCCCGCGAGTGGTGAAAGAATCAGTTGCGCAAAGGCGAAGGCGGAAACCATGTAACCGACCGTCGCCCCGGAAATGTTCAACTCGTTCATGATTGTCGGTGTGACAGGAATGACGAGTCCAATGCCTAAAAAGGCGATGAATAAGTTGAGCAGGAGTGTACTTAAAATCAATGTATTGTTTTGCATAGTTCACCTCAATAAAATTAAATCGTTTTTGACATACCGCGCCAGACGATCGGCCAGACAGCTTGCTGTCGAGCGTGAAACGCGTCGACACCGTTGTAGACGAGTTCCGTCAGCGTACCTTCAGCAACCGTCAAATAGGCGAGAGCGGCACTTTTGTAATCCGTCGAAAAGAGAATCTGTTCCGTTCGGTCTCGTTCGCGTAGTAATCGCGTCAATAGATCGTGCAATGAATCGAAAAACGGATTGAAACGGTCCGTCATTTCTTGTTCGAGCTTCTCCGGTGGAAAATAGGCAGCCCGAAGGATGAATCGCATCAGGATATCGTCTTGCTGTTCCGAAATGAACCAATCGAAGAAGCCGTGCAGCGATTGCTCGAGCGGCTGCTGCCGCGTACTCGTGAAATACGTCGCAAATCGGCGCTTTTGTTCTTGCAAGGCGTACGTCGTCGCTTGCAGGAACAGGTCGTCCTTCCCTTTATAGTGCGCATAGATCGATGGCTTTTTTATGCCAACCTCTGTCGCGATCTCTTGCAACGATGCCCCTTCATAGCCGTGCGAAGCAAAATGATGGATGCTCGTCTGTAACAATTGTTGGGCTTTCAGATGAATCACCTTCCTAACGGTCGTTAGGTAACACTGTAACAGCAAATTTCAAATGTAGTCAATCAGATTGTCTTACCGCACAAAAAAACTGACTCCGCGAAGGCGGAATCAGTTAAGGAAGAATCATTATTTATTCATGACACGACCGCGTGTTGCGACGCGTGAGCCGACGATTCCTGCGAATGACGTAAAGATAAGAGTCAGAAGCAGTCCGACGAACGCCCAGATTGAAACTTTTGACGCCGTTTGTGTCGCTTGTTCTGTTTGCTCGCGGACATCTTGGACCGTTTTCTTGAGGTCAGCGGATGTTTCATCAAGCGTTTGTTTAGCAGTCTCAATTTGTTGCGTCGTTTCTTTTGTTGCCGTGTTGAGACCATCAACGATGTTTTGCGTCGCTTCTTCCGCTTCAGCACCTGTCAAATCGGTGTTTTTCGCAACAGCATCAGCGATTTTATCTTCATCGACTGATTTCTCGATTTTTTCAGCTCGTGCTGTCAACGAATCACCGAGATCCTGGACGATCGTATCGAAGTTCTCTGGTTTCGTGATCGCTTCCTTACCAGCAGCCGTGACGTCTTCTTGAACAGCGTCAAGTTCGTTCTGCAAGTAACCTGGTTGCAATTCTTTGATGTCCGTGTCTTTTAAAATTTCGTCAACGTTACCTTCAAGTTCTTTCGTATCAACTTGTGACACGTTTTTTGTAATCGAATCGAATCCTTTCGTCGCAGCGTCTTGAGCGGTTGAAGCAACGGATCCGATGCCGCTACCTGCCGCACCACCGACTGTCCCGAGTAGTGAGCCGACCGATTGTAACGTATTGACCGTCGTGAATGTCAAGAGAGCGAACAAGAGGATGACGCTCGTCGACCATGTCAAGAAACCGTGGACGAGACCGGCACGTGCCGACGTCACACCGGAGACGAATCCAGCAACGAACAGCGAGATGAGCAATGAAAGGATTGCCCAGATGATCAAACCAGTACCGACACCATCGAACGGGTTATTCGACGTGACGTCCGTGACGCCGAGTCCGATCGCTGAACCGATTAAACTAAATAAGATCAATAAAGATAGAAATGATACCACACCTGCAAAAATCGAGCTCCATGAGATGTTACGACCTGCTCCGTCCGCTTCCGCTCGGAAATGCGACGAAAAGCCTCTGTTTGTCTTTTCCATAATAAGCACTACCTCTCCCCAAATTGGTCTTTCAAGTTCGAGATGTTCATGAATGTAAAAGCTTCATCTCAAGTTTCTTACGCGCATAGCTCTTATATAACCGGTAACTAAATAAGAGAAACCTAGTATTACAGGTACATGATTAATGGTCGTCTGAACTTCAACGAAGTGATATTGGTTGCGTTTGAAGAAAAAGCATCGTACACTCGTATCAAGTGTCACGTTATACTGTACAGTTTAAAATCAAAAGGAGGTGATCCCCCGCTTTTAGGGGGATACAAGTTGGACATCGTCTTAACACTGAATTTGTTGTTGCTCGTCGTATTGATTGGTTTGACCGCGTTTTTCGTCGGTTCGGAATTTGCTGTCGTCAAAGTCCGGATGTCACGTCTCGACCAGATGGTGCAAGAAGGAAAAAAGGGAGCAGTACTTGCGAAGAAGGTCGCAGGAGATCTCGATTATTACTTGTCGGCCTGTCAGCTCGGTATCACGATCACTGCACTTGGTCTGGGTGCACTCGGGAAACCGACCGTCGAGAAATTGTTGACACCGGTCTTTGATGAACTTGGTGTCGCCGTTGCGCTCTCAACGCTTCTCTCATACAGTATCGCTTTCATCTTCGTCACGTTTCTCCACGTCGTCATCGGAGAACTCGCACCGAAGACGCTCGCGATCCAGTATGCGGAACGGATGACGTTATTACTGGCGCCGTCACTCTATGTATTCGGAAAAGTCATGTATCCGTTCATCTGGATCATGAACGGTTCGGCCCGTGTCCTCTTGCGGATGTTCGGTGTGAAACCTGCCGGTCACGAACAAGCCCATTCCGAAGAAGAGTTGAAGATCATCATGGCACAAAGTTTTCAAAGTGGTGAGATCAATCAATCGGAACTCGCCTTGATGCAAAACGTCTTTGCGTTTGATGAGCGTGTCACACGCGACATCATGGTGCCACGGATGAACATGATGGTCATTTCGGACGAGATGAGTTGGGAAAATCTATTACAGACGATGTCTGACAATCCGTATACACGTTACCCGGTCAGTGAAGGAACGGACAAGGACCGGATTAGTGGTTATATCAACGTCAAGGAAGTGCTCGCCCATCACGCGGTACAAGACGAACGAGAACTTGCCTCGTTCCTTAAACCGTTGCCGGTCGTTTCGGAATTGACACCGCTGCAAGAAACACTCTTGAAGATGAAGCAGACACGGTCACACATCGCTCTCGTCATCGACGAGTATGGTGGGACATCCGGTTTGATCACGATGGAGGATATTTTGGAGGAAATCGTCGGTGATATCCGTGATGAATTCGATGAAGCGGAGCAAGCCGAAATCGAACAGTTACCGGACGGCTCGTACCGCTTAGCGGGTACTGTCCTATTAGTTGAAATTGAAGAACGATTTGGTCTTCGGTTCACTGAAGCAGAGGCGGTCGACACGATCGGTGGATATATCCAATCACGGACGGCTGCTTTTGAAGAGGGAACGATCGTCACAGATGAGGCGTTTACGCTTGAAATCTTGCGTTCTGCCCAATATCAGATTCAGGATGTCAAGTTGACCTTGCCGTCAAGCTAACAGAAAGACCCGTTTTGCTTAGTAGTTCAATCTACTAAGCAGACGGGTCTTCTTTTATCAAACGAGGTCTTAGCGTGTTCATCAAAGAGAAGTATGATAATATTCCGGACCGACGAGCTCACGAATCGATAAGATTTGGCGATAAAGCGAGAATATATCTACTAGATGCTCAGGAAAGTGGTCTCTTTAATCAACAAACGTTCAAGGTTATACATAATTATTGTGATTTTTCATTCAATTGTTAGAAGTTCGAGACGATATAAGGAATGAAGTTCACAAATGAATGAGGGAGAGAAGCATATGAAATGGTTCGCGAAATCAGCATCACCGTCCTTCGATGCGCGCATCGAAGGCGAACGCGCTCATGTCGTGTTGAATGTTCCGACATCCTTACATGAACAATTACGTTTAATCGGTCTAGAAGCAGTCGATTTACAAATTGTCCGGGTCATCCGCGAAGATGTATCCCGTTGGATGCCGAGCATGGTCGACGCGTTCTACGAGGAGCTGGTTCGTGTTCCGTCACTCCGGCATTTGATTGAACAGCATTCGACGCTCGAACGATTGAAAGGCACTCTCGCTCGGCACATCCTACAAATGTTCGATGGTCAGGTGACGATGGACTACATCGAAGCCCGGCGCCGGATCGCTGAACGGCATGTTCAAATCGGGCTGCATAATAAATGGTATATCGCCGCCTTCCAAAAAGTCTGGAACGTCCTCAGTGAACAGATTGACGGCAGTGATTGGCCGGAAGTAGAACGTGTCCGGATCATGCGGGCAGCGGGGAAACTCTTCAACCTCGAGCAACAGATCGTCATGACGATGTATGAGGATCAAATCGATGAGGAACGCCAAGCGATCGCGACAGCCAAACGGCACGTCGGAGATGGCGTTCAAAAATCAACGGAAGAACTTGCTGCGATGAGTGAAGAGTCGTCAGCGAACTTCCAAGAGATTGAACGGCACGCCAAACACGTCTCGACGACGACAGACGCAATTTCAATTCAGTTGACGGAAGCGGTCAGTGAAGCAGAAGCAGGTGTCGTCCTCGTCGAAGAGGAGACACGTCGCTTTGAACATGTCGTTGCAGATTTATCACGGACGACCGAACAAGTCGCTGAACTGTCTCGTCTGTCGCAGGAAATCGAGCGAATCGCTGGGATGGTGACGACGATTTCTGATCAGACGAACCTTCTCAGCTTGAACGCCTCGATCGAAGCGGCGCGTGCCGGGGAGATGGGGCGCGGATTTACCGTCGTGGCGCAAGAAATTCGGAAACTCGCTGAAGAGAGTAAACAGTCGGCAGCCGAGACGTCGCGGATCGCCCAAGAAATCACGCAAAAGATGCTCGTCGTCTCAGAGCGGATGGGAACGACGGAGACGGCGGTTGTCCGAACGACGACGGAGATGCAACAAGTCGTCCGTGCCTTCTCACGGATTTCGGAACAGACGGATGCGGTCTCGCGGCAAATTCATGAACTATCGACCGATACGAAGGATGTCGCAGGAACGATCGAAGGGATGCGTAAGATTGCAGAAGCGATTGCTGAGACAGCGGATGACTTACAAGAAGTCGCAGCAACCTTATAAGTGAATCCTCCTTTCTACGGGAAAGGAGGATTTTTTTGTCGTTTTATGGAAAAATGTAAAGTGGAGGTGTGAAGAATTCATGATGAAAAGTCTTGGATTGATTTTTGTATGTATGATCGCTTTTGTAGGAAATTACGTGATAGCAGGTGACCTCGCTCCACGGGAGTTCTATGCCTTACTCGGTTTAATGGGTGTCGCTTTCTTGACCGGCGGGATTGAATGGTGGGAAATCCGGCGCGATTTACGCTATCGGGGAGTAGAAGAGGGGATATCCGTTCGCTTGGCGGACCGATCGAGCCGAAAGACGAATACGGTCTTTCTCGCGCATGAACGATGGCTGACGTTCTCACGTCGTTACGCCACGTGGTGGCAGGCAATCCTTGCGCGCTTCGAAAAGTTCGAATCATTTTTCCTCGACGTAACATTCGAAGGAGACGGGGAAAAATTACAAATTAAAGAGACAAGGACGGAGTGGCTACGCAATACGACACATTTTGTGATTCGTAAAGACGGACGCGACGTCGGAACAATCCGCACCGATGCGGCACTGCGTCAGCAATTGCAGCTGCAAGAAGTGTTACTCGTCTCGTATGCCGATCAGGCGTATCAGATTCGGTCCTCGACGCTTACGCGAAAAATCGGTGTCTATCAAAACGGGGACTGTATCGCGACGGGGTCACGACACGGAGCGCGACTCGTCTTTGACTGTGACACGAATGAACGTCTCTTAGCCGTCGCCAGTATGATCGTCTTCCGACTTGTTTATTCGAAGTGATTTTATTTCACTGACCGTATTAACGATTTAAAGATTTAAAGCGCAAAAAATACTAAGATAGGTCGTTCCCTTAATGATTATATGAATACATACAAAAAAGGCGCGCTGATTCTCTTTTGTAGAGATCCAGCGCGCCTTTTCGTTAACCGGTCTTTCGGATCGATTCGAACAACCGTCCCTTATAGACGTCGGCAATCGTATTGAGGAACGTCTCGCTCAACTTTTTCGGGAAGAACGGTTTTGCATATACATAATGATACGCCTTCTTCAAATCATCCCATTGTGTACACGGCTCCGTTTGACGGAACCGAGCGACGTCGATGATCCGTGTTCCGGTAGCGGTCAAAAGGATATTGCGTAAATGGATGTCTGATGGGTTCAAACCGACGGATCGTGCTTGTGCTAAAGCCGTATCGACTGTCGTTAAGACGGATTCCGGGATGAACGTCCCGCTGACGAGACATTCGAATAACGTTTGACCTTCAATGTATTCAAGCACGATATAATCGGCACCGTATTCGTAGACTTGCGCATACGTCGGAAAATCAGTCAGCTGTGCGTAGATGCTCCCTTCGAGATCGGCGAGCGATCGAAACGACGGGTAAAATTTCTTGATGACGCGATCCGTGCCGCGGATACGAAAGACGAACGCACTTCGTCCTGTCCCGATTAAGTCAAGTTCACTCGGAAGATGCTCGATCGTACAAACGAAGCCTGTTTCTTTCAATTGGATCAATTGCGCTAACTCAGCGTCAGTTTTCAATGGTGTCACTTCCTTTCCTCCTTCATTTCTTATACCCATTATACGCTCATCTGACAGGAAAAGTTTCAAAAATCGCTTGTGTGTGAAAGTTTTGAACATTATGTGATATGCTAAAAATGCTACACTGTTACATACTTTAAGGGGGTTTTTAATCATGTCAACGACACAACAATGGCGCGACCATTTCGATGGTCTTCGCGCATACGAAGAAGCCGTCGCGTTACTCTACTGGGACATGCGGACATACATGCCGGATCAAGGTGCAGCAAACCGTTCCGCGTCGATCGGTTTCCTCTCGACGGAGAGCTTCCGCCGCCGGACAGGGAAAACGTACCAGCAATTACTGACCGCGATGGAGCAAGAGACGCTGACGGGAATCGAAGCGATCTCATTTGCGAAAGCAAAAGAAGCATTCGATCGCGACTCGAAGATTCCGGAAGCCGAGTATCAAACGTTCATCACGTTGATCTCTGAAGCAGAGAGCGTCTGGGAAAAGGCGAAGGACGCGAACGATTGGTCGATGTTTGAACCATACCTTGAAAAAATCGTCGCGATGGAGCGCCAGTTTGTCGAATACTGGGGCTATGATGCACATCCATATGACGCACTGCTCCATGACTATGAGCCAGGGATGACGGTCGCAACACTTGATCCGTTGTTCGCAGAACTTCGCCAAGCGATCATCGGTCTGCTCGGTCAGCTCGAAGGAAAAGACTTCCCGACGCTTGATTGGTCAGCGGATCGCGAGACACAGATCGCCTTGAACCAAGAGTGGCTCCGCGATATCGGCTATGACTTCACGTCCGGTCGCTTGGATGAGACGGTCCATCCGTTCCAGACGACGATCAACCGCAAGGATGCGCGGATCACGACGAAATATGATGAGAATGACTACCGGAACTCCGTCTTCGGCACGATGCATGAAGCTGGTCACGCGACGTATGAGCAAGGAATCGAACCAGAACTCGATTCACTCGGTCTCGGTGACGGTGCTTCGATGGGGATTCACGAATCACAATCACTGTTCTTCGAAAACTTCATCGGGCGTAACCAAGGCTTCCTCGAAGCTCGTTATCATGGCTTACAACAAGCAATCCCGTCGCTGGCTGACGTTCCGTTCGAACGCTTCTATGCAGCGGTCAATGAAGTCAAGCCGTCACTGATTCGGATTGAAGCCGATGAATTAACGTATGCCCTTCATATCATCATCCGCTATGAACTGGAAAAACGCCTGATGACGAAAGAACTCGAAGTCAAGGATCTCCCGCAGGAATGGAACCGTCTCTATAAAGAGTATCTCGGTGTCGATGTGCCGAGCGACGCAAAAGGGGTCTTACAAGACGTCCATTGGTCAGGTGGCTCGTTCGGTTACTTCCCAAGTTACGCCCTCGGTCTTGTCTATGCGGCACAGCTGAACGAAGCACTTCGTCGTGACGTCGACAACGTCGATGGTCTGATCGCAGCGGGTACACTTGCCCCGATCAAAGGCTGGTTGAAAGAAAACATTCACCGTCACGGGAAATCGAAGACACCGGCTGAACTGATCGAAGCAGCAACGGGTCAATCGATCTCGGTTGCACCACTCGTCAACTACTTGACGAAGAAATACACGCGTGTCGTCGAGGCACTCTGATGTTGTGGTTCGCACACCGCGGCGTCAGTGACCGTTTTCCCGAGAACACGCTTGAAGCTATCGCTGCTGCGATCGAAGATAACGTCGATGGGGTCGAATTCGATGTTCATTTCTCAAAGGACGGTGTCGGTGTCATCATTCACGATGAGACCGTCAACCGGACGACGAACGGGAAGGGGCGCGTCATCGACATGACGGTTGCCGAACTGCAGGCGCTGGATGCTGGAGCACGATTCAAAGGGGAACCGATCAAGACGAAGATTCCGACGCTTGACGAAGTCCTCGCAATCCTTGCACCAGTGACCCTGCGGCTCAACATCGAGCTGAAGACGGATACGATCCGCTATGACGGGCTTGAAGCGTATGTCCTTGAACGCTGTGCAGCGCACGGCATCGCGACCGACCGATTGTTATTCAGTTCGTTCAACCATTATTCGGTTGCCTTGATCCGGAAGCTCGACCCAAGCGTTGAGACGGCGATTCTCTATCCGTATCCAATCTATCATCCGGAAGAACAAGCCCTCCGAATTGGTGCGACCGGTATTCATCCCGATTATCGACGGGTGACGGAAGCGGACGTCGCGTTCGCTCACGCGCAAGATGTCACGGTCCGGGTTTATACTCCGAAGACGCTCGAGGATGTCCGGCAGATGCAGCGGATCGGCGTCGACGCCGTCATCGTCAATGATCCAAAAGGGATGCGCGACACACTTGAAGGATGAGGAGGAGGAAGGGATGCGCAAGGAATACGTATTCGTCATCAGTTTGTCGCTCGTCGCTTTATTCGTCGGACTTCAGCTTGGCTTTGCCCGCTTGCCGGAACCAAAACCGAAGAAAGTGACGACGACACCGATGCGTCCTGCGGATTATCAGGCAGGACTTGCGTCAGCGAAACGGGAACTGAAGCAGATTCAGCGCTTCACCTTGAAAAGCACCTTTCCTGCGGATGGAACGACGGTGACCTGGATTTATGAGACCCCATCCGATGAACGAATTGCGGTCGATTGGTATTACGTCGAGAGTTATCCGGAAGAACAAGTCCAGATGACACGAAACGAGACATCCCGGATCATCTCGTATGAACGCTATTTAATCGTCATCCGACCGATTTACGGAACGGTCGTCGATAGTGAACTGGAACAGTTCGCTCTTCGCTTTACAGGTTACTTCACGACACAACAACAGGGGGAAAACGATGTCAGGTAAAATCATTCTCTTGATTGGTGGATCGGGCAGCGGAAAGTCCTCCCTGATCAAACGTCTGCGAACGGAATACGCGCACGTCCGGTTCATCCCGTCGGTGACGACCCGACCGAAACGACCGACGGAGATTGATGGAGCAAGCTATCATTTCGTCGACGTCAAGACGTTCCAACAATTGATCCAAGACGACGGCTTCATCGAATACGCCCACGTCCACCGGGCGTGGTACGGGACACCGCGTCAAGCGTATGTCGATGTCCTCGAACAGAATCAAATCGTCATCAAGGACATCGATCCAAAAGGGGCGGCGAACTTCAAGCGTCTGTTCGGCGACCAAGTGATCACGATCTTCGTCTCGGTTCCACCCGACTTGATGAAGGAACGACTGTTGATGCGCGGAGATACACCGGAGTTCGAAGCACGACTCGTCGATTACGAGGAAGCGTGGAAAGACCGCGATCACTACGATTATATGATTGAAAACATTGATTTTGAGACGGCGTATGCTGATCTGCTTGAGATCATTGCTGGTTATATTCCACAGGCATGACAAAGAGGACGCAAGATGCGTCCTCTTTTTGGTGTCAGAAAGGAGTCTACATGCTACCTTTGCATCCCTTACTCACGAACGTTGAGATCATGAGCCAGCTATCCGGTCGATCGCGGCAAGCCGTCTGGTCCGTCAAGACAGCAACAGCGCACTACATCGTCAAGGTCGTGATGGACCCATCAAGTCGTCAGTTTGAACGAGAAGCGGCTTTAGCGATTCCAAAACAAGCGGGATTGTCTCATGCCTTACCGCTAGCGACCGGACGGACCGCAACGACCGCTTACGGCATCTATCCGTACCTACCCGGAAAAACCGTTCGAAGCGTGCTCGAGGAGTCACCGGAATTTGCGCCTCAGCTTGGTCAGGAGATAGGGCAAGCGTTGAGACGCATTCATGACGTCACCGCACCGAGCGAAATAATGTCTTGGAGCGAACGTTGCCAGGCGAAACATGACCGCTATCGCGCAGCGATTGACGGGTTGCTTGAGCCAACGTGGATCGAGCGTCTTGATCGATTCATTAGCGAGCGGATTCCGTTACTTCAGACACGTCCAAACCGGTTGCAACATGACGACGTTCATCTCGATAATCTACTTGTCGAGGATGGACATCTCTCTGCTTTCCTTGATTACAGAATGTACGAGCGAGAAAGCCCACTCCTTTAGGGGTGGGATGATAGCGAGTTCGGGAACGGGGTGTCTTCAGACACCCCGTTCCCGACTGTTCTTCCTGATGAAATGCATTTATAGTAAATCTATAATGGAGTTGATTATTATGATGAAGGAGGTGTCAAAGATGAGTCAAGTCGTCACGGTAGAAGTTCGAATCTATGCCACGCGTCGTCAGGATGCCATCCTAAAAAGGATGGGCAAGACCTATATCCAGACCGCCAACCGAGTCGTGGCGAACATGGTCGCCTCCGAGGACGGGAAGAGGTGGTCGAGCAAGGACATCGACACCCCCCTTCCGAGCGCCGTGAAGAACCAACTCGCAGGAGATGCCGTCGGCATCTACAAGAAGGCGAGGAAAGAGGATTTCAAACGCATCCCTGTCCTCAAAAAGCCGGTCTGCGTCTGGAACAATCAGAACTATTCCTTCGACTTCGAGAGCATCTCCTTCCCCGTTTGGATGGACGGGAAGTCCGTGAAGATGCGATTCCGTGCTGCCATGGTTGACAAGGACAATCGGAATACCCGACTCCTTGCCAACAAACTCGGGACGCTCAGGGTCACGAAGAAGGGAAGGAAGTGGATCGCTCAGATTTCCGTCCATGTCCCGACCGTTCCTCGGACGGGGGTGCGGCTGATGGGGGTTGACCTCGGACTAAAAGTGCCGGCGGTCGCCGTCACCGATGACGACACGACCCGTTTCTTCGGGAACGGTCGTAAGAACAAGTATATGAAACGCAAGTTCCGTGCGGAACGGAAGGCACTCGGCAAAAAGAAGAAGCCGAAGGCTATCAAACGACGCAATCAGAAGGAACAGCGGTGGATGCGGGACAAGGACCACAAGGTCAGCCGAGCCATCGTCGATTTTGCAAGACAGAAGAAAATCTCTGTCATTCGCCTCGAACTCTTGGCGAACATCCGACAGACGGCAAGAACAAGCCGTAAAAACAACCAGAACCTCCACTCATGGTCGTTCTATCGTCTCGCGTCCTTCATCGAATACAAAGCCGCCTTGTCGGGCATCAAGGTTGAGTATGTGAACCCCGCCTACACGAGTCAGACCTGCCCATCCTGTTCCGTCAGGAACAAGGTGAGGGATAGGGTCTACACGTGTGCCTGTGGGTTTAAAGGACATCGGGACGCCGTCGGTGCGATGAACATTCGATACGCACCTATGATGGATGGTAACAGTCCATCAGCCTGAGAACCTATACGGTCTGTCTCAGGAGGGGTGATGGCACACCCCTACCTCAAGGCTCGGACGAAGCAGAAATGGATTGAGTCCGCCAAGCACTTGAGAATCCCACCCTCACCAACAGTGTGGGCTTGCGGCTTTAGCCGTGGGAGTGTCAAGGGAACCATGATTACGGCGATCCGTGGCATGATTTCGTCAAATGTGGGTTGTTTCAGGTCGAGAGGAGTCCGGTGTTTGCCCGTAATATGATTGAAGGGTATTTCGAGAACGGAGTACCGTCCGACTTTTTTAGTGTCTACAGTCTCTACATGGCGATGGTCGTCTTCTCGGCTCTCGTCTGGGCAAAGCGGTTCGATTTAGACGGAATAGAAGCGATGCAACGACGTGTCCAGCGGATCATCCGAGATCACGATGGATTCCAGCGTGAGGTGCCGCTTTGGTATAAAGGGTAAAGTCATGACTAAAAAAAACAACGGGTTCGTTTCTCTTCAATAAGAGACGAACCCGTTGTTTTTATAGGTGAATCTTTAAATGGAAATGGAGATTACCACTCGAAGCCTTCTTCACTATACTTGCCGTTCGAATTGAAGAATCGTTCTTCTGTTTTACCGTTTACCGTACTTGTATAAATGACGTAGACGTCGAGATGATCATTCTGATCCGCCATCTTCTTAGCGGCTTTCTTAGCATCCGCTTCAGTCGTATATGTCTCTGACTTGCTGGCTTTGCCGTGTTTTTCCTGCCCTTGTTCTTCATAACCTTCTACTGTCCATACTTTTTTTGATGACATCCTTAACTTCCTTTCCTGCCAAAAGCGAGTCCGCTTGGCTGTTACATTATGCTGTGCAAACCAATCCATCGTCAACCGTTGCTTTTCATTCTTTGACGATTTCGTCCAAATGATCGGCATAGTAACGGATTGCTCGGTCAAATGTCTGGATCGAGGCGTCCGACGACGTCGTAGCAAGACTCTTCAGCAACCGACCGACCGCCTGATCGGCTTGACCCAGATTGTACTCCGTCATCGCGAGGAAGGCTTGCAGAGCATGGGCGTCCGGAAACTCACGGAGCGCACGATGAAACACGTCTGACGCAACTTCGAACTGACCGATGACACGATATGTACTGCCTAGCCCGATATATGCCTGCAAGCGGTCTTCGCCAGTAAGACCGAGCGCTAGGGCTTGTTCGTAATAGGGAACAGCAGCCTGCTCCTCACCGAGACTATCATGACACCACGCCATCTGATAGAGAACGGTCGCGTCGTTAGGTGCCGTCTCGACATACTGACGAACGACAGCCTTCGCTGCTTCATATTGCCTCGTCTGTCGTAACTGTTGCACCGATTCGAAATCAAACATCGTGTTTCCTCCTCCTGAATTTACTAAAAAACGGATCCGGTCATCCTGACCGGATCCGTTCGATTGAACAGCTTAGATTGTTTTTTCAAGCTTCGTCAAGAGCGTCCGGAACAGTTCGAGTTCCTGATCCGAGAAGTCCTCGAAGACGTCTGCGAGGTAATCCATCTTCATCGATTCGAGTTTTTCATAGAGCTCGATGCCTTTTGGAGTGGCGCGGAGTTCGACGACACGACGATCGAGTTCGCTTCGCTCGCGCGAGATCAACTCTTTTTTCGTCAATTCGTCTGCTAACGCCGTGATCATGCTCGCTGAGAATTGGAACTCTTGCGAGAGGGCAGAGGCGATTTGCGGACTGTTCGCACAAAGTGATTTTAAGATGAAAAACTCGTTACGCGTCAAGTACGTCGTGAACATGCTGCGCACGTCCTTTTTGATTGCGCGGTAGTTCATCCGTAATCCTTTTTCCGTATCAACGATCAATTGATCGCGTTGTGCTACTTCTAGTGTAGTTGCCATGTATCGTTCACTCTTTCTATACCGTAGTTTCTTTCACTCGTGATTTAGTATAGTGAAAAATTTTAGTTTAATCAATATTTTTCTCTTGAATCATCTGATTCGGCAACACGGGCGACTTGAGCGACGATCTCTTCGACGTTGCGCAGTTCTGGATAGAAGCGGCGGAAGAAGTAGTCGATCCGGTGTGTATCTTCGCCAGCGATCGTTAGCGCCATGCAGATATAGGCGATGCCGATTCCTTGACGAGGCAGGAACGGATTCGGCATGACCTTCGCACAGCGTAAGGCGAGCGGACTGTGCGTCGTCACGGCTTCAATCAACTCGCCGTACGTCCGGATATCGACATAATGGAACATCCGAATCAGTTCGTTGATTAACTGTTGATCGGAATCGAGCATCATTTGCGATGTAACGAGTCGTTTATCGAGCTCGTTGATGACCGGGGAGTGATCGATGAAGTAGTTCAAGTTATCTGCCGTGATCCGGACTTGATGCGGATCAGATAAGATTTGTTGGACGGTCTCGTCTTCGAATTGTTTCAACTGTTTCTTGATGTTGACGAACTCCTGATCGGCGATCTCGAGTAATCCTGCGACTCGACTGAAGCTGCGCCGGACTTCTGCTGGGACACTGTTCGGATTTTTATATCCGAGATCATGTTCGATCTCCGCCCACGCATGTTGCAGAATCGACCGAATCTGGATTTCAGCCGTGTAATCCTTGAAGCGACCATACTCGCTCAGGGCAAGCCGCTGATCGCTGAGCGATGCGACGAAGTGGACCGAAAGATAACCGAATTCCGTCGTATCGAGCAATGTCGACTTATCGACCGATTGATCGCGGTCGATCGCAAACTCATTCTCGATGATTCGTGCCGCTTCCCGGACGTCATCATGGAAATAAGTGACGATCCGGATCCCGGTCAAGTCGTGGACGTCCTTAAGTGAACGGTATTTGTTCGGCTGCCGTAAGACTTTTTGGTATAGACTCTCGGAGTCCTTCGTCCGGGCGACGATCGAGTGATATTTAATGCCTGCCGCGTCCAAGAGCTCGGACAAGAGCATCTTCAACTTGTCGGCGTAGGCATCATATTCTTCCTTATCGTTGACATATTCGAGCATCATCGTATTTAAATCTTGTGATTGCACCGTTTCGCACCTTCCTCATCCTGTAGTCATCTAGCCATATTGTAGCACTCTGCTTCGTTAAACGCACAGCAAGACCCTGTTTGAAGCAGTACGATTCGTGGGAAAAAGACAAGTAGTACGTGTCCGGGAGGAGATTAATCATGGAAATAGTGGATGCCCGTGCTTTACCCGCCGATCATATGGATGTCTTACATGTCACCCCATCGTCGATCTATTTTCGACGTCGTCTTGATGACGCCCGTTACCACATCAGCCGGTATGATCTTGAAGATCAGGAACAGGTCGATCTAACGCCAGAAGCCTTGACGGATCACGGACCAACCCGACCGTTCGTCCGGCAAGGCAAGGTCTATTGCTTAAATGAACATACGCAAGAACAGGGTGGGGAGACGGAAGTGCTCGTCATCGATCTCTTGTCCGGTAAACGGGAGCAGATTGCGTCGTTTTATGTCGAAGGGGATTTGACACTCTACTGGGTGCTCAATGAGAACTATCTCGTATTCTTGCAGACGACGGATACGACGTCCGCGTTTTTGTATGACGTTAAGGATGAATCGCGGCAGACGATTCGCGATCCACGGCTCTACGGGATGACGGAGAATTACCGGGAACTCTATTTCTTTCTCGTCACGCTCGAAGAGAAGGAGTACATCGTCTGTAACGCTCGGCTCGATGAGTTCTCGTTCTATGACGCCCTTGAAAGTGGTGTCATCTCACCAGAAGATCCGATCGACCACTCGGAAAGCCTCTTGATTGCCCCACTGCCGACCTTGATCGAGGAGATCGAACGCGGCGTTGAACATTTATCGTTCGCAACCTTGTTGAAGTTAGAAGGGGAAGGGGATACCGTCCAGTATCTCGGGGAACAAGAAGGGCATCTCATTTTCAGTGCCTATACCGATCGGTTGAACGAAGAAATCTTTTACCGGATTGATACGGAAGCGAGTGTCGAAGAGATTGCCCGGATTCAGTGGAGTGACTATGAACCGCTCGACTTCACATACGATGACGTTGAGTCGACGATCTTCATCGTCAATGACCGGTCCGAGCACCATCATGAAGTGATCAACTTACGCAACGGTGCCCGATTCCTCGATAAGGAACCGTTCGAACGTGTCTTACGTGGACGCTTCTATTTACACGAAGCGATCGGAGACGACGCGGAACCGATGGTCACGGTCTATGATGCAGAACACAATGAACGCTATCGGTTCGAGGATGCCTATTATGTCACCGTATCCGGGGAACTCGTCATCTTATCGGTCCATCAACTTTAAAAAAGGGCGGTTGTTCTTTTCATGAGAGCAACCGTTTATCATCTAAAATGAAATTATTTCAATTACCGAAATTATAACAAAAAATAAAAACCAG
This sequence comes from Exiguobacterium sp. ZWU0009, assembly GCF_000798935.2. NCBI lineage: Bacteria > Bacillati > Bacillota > Bacilli > Caryophanales > Exiguobacterium > Exiguobacterium sp. ZWU0009. Next base: position 1,634,766 of record NZ_CP018057.1, read on the forward strand.
CTGAGAGTAAACCTCAGACTGGCTAGAAATGCTACACTTATTCTGCGTCAGTTGTACGTGTGTAGACGTCAACTTGGATGTTTCCAGCAGTTGCACGCGAGTAAGGGCAGACCGTATGCGCGACTTTCGCAAGTTCAGCCGCCGCTTCTTCTGAGATCCCGCGGACGAGAACATCGAGTTCGACTGAAAGCATGAATCCGTCAGCTGCTTCGTTTAACGTCACGTGTGCTGTGACTTCACTGCCGTCGTGTTTGATGCCTTGTTTACGAGCAACGAGATTCAATGCAGAGTCGAAACATGCAGAGTATCCTGCAGCAAAGAGTTGCTCTGGGTTCGTTGCTTGTTTTTTCGATCCTGGTACCGGCATTGCGAGAGCAACGTCAAGAATTCCGTCCTCCGATACGACGCGTCCGTCGCGACCTCCGACAGCTGTTGCAGATGATGTGAACATTGGTTTCATGTGTGTAACTCCCTTTCGTTGTTAGATTCAAATAAGTAGCTTACAATTAAATTGTATACAATTTAAATCGAAATGCAACTCGTTTGCTCACGATTGGAGGAATTTTTATGAACCCGTTAGCGTTAGATGAACAACTTTGTTTTCCGTTTTATGCGATTTCGCGTGAAATCACGCGTCGCTATCGTCCGTTACTTGAACCGCTCGGTCTGACGTATCCGCAATATCTCGTCATGCTCGTCGTCTGGGAAGAGGAGGGACAATCACTCAAAGCCATCGGTGAACGGCTCCATCTTGACTCAGGGACGTTAACGCCGTTGCTGAAGAAACTCGAAGCGGCAGATCTCTTGCGACGCGTCCGTAAGCCGGAAGACGAACGGCACATCCAGATCTTTTTGACGGATGCCGGTCGTGCGTTACGGAAACAAGCAGAGACCGTTCCGCTCGATCTTGTCCAGACACTTGACGTCGACAAAGAAGACTTACGCGTCGTTAAAGCGGCACTGAATCGTCTCGTCATGAAAATGAGCGACCCGGATTAACCGGATCGCTCATTGTCTTATTTACGGCGGAAGCCTTCTTCTTCGAGATAGTTTGCTGCTTCCTTGTACGAGTTGAACGCACCGTCGAGGAGATCGCCAGCGTAGACGAGCCACGTGTCGATATCTTCATTGAGTAACGTCAATTCGAACTGGTTATCGTTGACCCATGTTTCTTCGAGTGTTTCAACGGACTGGACCGTTGAGAGCGCTTTGATTGCATCTTCTAATAAGAGGATCAACGCAGGCTCTGAAAATTCACGGATATTGACGAAGCCTTTTTCGTCGGTTTCATAACCTGGTAGACCAGCGGCATAGACGAAGCCGTTCCCGTTCGGATGCAAATGATAGACAAGATTCTTCTTCTCATATTGGCTATCCGGGAATTGGAAATTGACGCGCTTCAGCGAGACATCTTTTCGGACGAGCTGTGGGAAGGTCTCGATAATTCGTAGTTTTTCTTCAAAAGTTAACATGGTTCCTCCTTGGTGTTACAGTTCTTCACTTCTATATATGCGATGAAATCGAACAAAATGTCAACCGTTGCAATGAAACCTGGCAGCGATTTTAACCGTAAATGGAAACGAAAGGAAGTGTTTTTTGATGTCTACTGTACAATGGCATGCATTGCCAGAACGATCGATTCGAGCAGAACGACTCGGATTGTTGCCGTTACACGGCTTGATCGCCGTCATTTTGATCGGAACGACGATTACCCAAGTCATGTGGCTCGACCTGACACCCTGGTGGATGGGCATCGTCGGTCTGCTTTGGCTGATCTATTTCATTCCCCGTATCGTCTACATACCCGTTCTTCGCTTGAAGTATATGCGTTATCGCATCGATGAGGAATTTCTCGTCGTCCGCAACGGCATCTTCTTCCGTCGCGAAGTCACCGTGCCGCTCGTCAAGGTGCAATTGATCGATAGCCAAACGGGACCGATCCTGCGTCGTTATGACTTAATCACATTTGATATTCGGACAGCATCAGGATTCGTCACGTTAACTCGTCTCGACCGCGCGCAAGGGGACGAACTGCGAACACAAGTCGAACGATTCGCGAAACTCGAGGAACGGGAGGAGGAATCGTTATGACGCGGCGCGTCCATCCGCTGTTCATCGTGATGTCGAGCATCTCGATCATCCGCTCGCTCCTGATTCCATTTGCTGCCTTGATTTTAAATGCGATTCGTAAAGGGGAAATCAACACCTATACGTGGATCGGTATCAGTGTCGGGATTGTGTTCGTCCTCTTATACGGGATCGCCTCCTGGTATTTCTATACGTTCACGATCGATGCCGAGACAATCCGGGTCCGCAAAGGGATTTTCCAAAAAAGTGAACGGACGACGCAACGTAAACGGATCGAGTCGATCGGCATCCAGCAAAATGTCATCGAACGACTGCTTCGTCTTGCGACATTGACCGTCGAGACGTCGTCCGAGAGCGGAACCCCGGAAGTCGAACTAAAGGGAATCCGGCTCGATTTTGCGAAAGAACTGAAGTCGTCGATTAAAAACGAGGAACAGCTCGTCGTCGAAGAACAACAGGCGGAAGTCGCCTATACGATCCCGGTCCGCGATTTGGCATTAGCCGGTGCCTTGTCAGGACGCGTCGGACTTGCGCTCGTCGGGATCGGAACCGCTTATCAGTTCATCGATCAGTTCATTGAACGGTATGTCGATCGACTGTTCTCGGAGCTCGCTCATTTATCGTTGTTCGTCTTGACGGGACTTGGTGTCCTCGTCTTACTCGTCATCTACGTCGGCTCGATTATCGTCTATATCTTGAAATACGGTTCCTACCGTGCCGTCTTGCAAAACAATCGCTTATTGATCGGGTACGGAATGTTGAACCGGACCGAAGTTGCGTTTCATGCCGATAAGATTCAAGCCCTCGTCATTCAAGAAAGCTGGATTCAGCGTTTGATCGGACGAGCGAGCCTGTCCTTACACATCATCTCGGCGACTGGAGAGAAGGAGCGACTGCTGCTCCATCCGTTCATCCGAACGAACGAGATTGATGCGTTCCTGGCGACGTATCTGCCGCGCTTTCGTCAGTTCCACCCGCAGCACGATGTTGCACCGATCGGCTTCCGCTACCGGGTTCGTTGGCCGTTACTCGGTTATGCACTGTTGTTTACGGCACTAAGCAGTGTCGTCATCATCGTTCTTGATTCTTCCTGGCGCTTCTTGATCTTGCTTCTATTTATCTGGTTACCGTTCTATTACCTCGCAGTGCGCAGCGGTTACCGGAAAACACGTTTCGGAACCGGACACGATCTCTTGATGTTACGCAAACAATGGGTTCAAAAAGAGACCGTCTATACGCCACGACTGAAGATCGAGGAATTGACCTGGTCCGTTTCGCGCTGGCTCGAAGCAAAGGAGATTGCCCGGATTGAGATTCAACTGCGAGGCAATACTGCGTTTAACGCGCTCTATTTTGAACGAACGGATATCGATGCCTTACAGCGCTGGTATAAACAATCGTTCCTTTCGACCCCGTTAGCAGGGGAAGTGAAAACCGACGACGAATAAGGAAAGACTCACTGTCGGAAAGGAAGCGAAGCACATGCGCAAATGGGGAATCGGCATCGTGTTGCTCGTCACGTGTCTGCTACTGTTCATCATCTATGACGGATACCGGATGCAAGAAACATTGATTGGTCAGTCGGATGCTTCTCCGATTCTGAAAACGACGAGAACGGACGGACAAGTGACGAAAGACGAGACATGGTTCAAACAAACGAGCGAAACAGAGCAATGGTCGAAGGACGGAATCGTCCGCTTCGGGCGTTATCTACCGGTTGACGATAGCAAACAGACAGTCCTCCTCGTACCGGACGAAATCGGATTTTCGCAAACCGGTGTTTATGCGCTTGCCCGCTATTACCATGATGCTGATTTTAACGTCCTCTTGATTGAACGACGGGGACAGGAACGAACCGGCGGCGTCCGGAACTACGGTTGGCTCGATCGACTGGATGTCTTGGAATGGACGAAGCGCCTGCTTGCTGAAAACGGAGACGATACACGGATCGTCTATCACGGACTTGGTGTTGGCGGGGCAACCGTCTTACTCGCTTCTGGCGAGACCGTACCGACACAAGTCCGGTCAATCGTTGCCGAAGGGGCTTACGCCCGACTCGACGACTGGTTCAGTCTACTCGCAGACGAACAGATTCGTTACCCGGCACTGCCGTCTCTGACGGTTGCGAGCATGTGGAACAAAGGCGAGCAGGATTTCTTTTATGGTGACGTCTCGGTGACGCGCCAAGCAACGAAGAGTCGGGTTCCGACAATGTTCATTCACGGAATGAAGGACGACCTCGTTCCGGTCCGGATGATGTATGAACTGTATCAAGCAAAAACGGGATTAAAACAATTGTATCCGGTTCGTGGTGCCGGTCATGACGAGACGTATACGATGGACCCGGACAACTACGAAAAACGATTACGCTTATTCTTGCAACCATACTTGCGGGAGATGTAAAGAAGGGAAGACTGATGCATGCAAACGACACATCCATCCTACTACTGGGTCGGGTCCGACGAACCATTCGTCGACACGCAGCAGATCGACCAGATCGGTCGGGTGGCGCTCGGGCGATTCGGAGGCTGTTCAAGAAGCGGTCAGTATAAAAACGAAGACGGGGTTGCCATCTTGATCGGCGACGATTGGGAGATGACTATCGTCTTAGACGCTCATCAGACAGCGGATAGTGCGGCACTTGTCTTACAGCAGTTGGCACAACACGAGTCGCGCATTCGGACTGATCTGGATGCACCACTTACGGAAGCATTCCGACGGATCGAGACGACCGTGCTTGATCTGTTTCAAGATCCGGACTTTTTAGCGACGTGTGCGACGTTGCAAGGCGAGACGGCTTGTCTGATTGCGGTCCGCAAAGGACGGTTCATCTGGTGGTTCTCGGTCGGTGACGTCGTCTTGTATTTGTTTCACCCAGATTTGATGAGGATGGGACAAGCTGCTTTGAACCAGCGTCAGTTCTATGAATGGATTGGACGCGCGAACACGTTTGCGTTACCGGTGCCGAGTTATACACGAGGTGTCCGCGAATTGCGCCAAGGCGAGAATCAGTTGTTCGTGACGACGGATGGTTTGCTTGAGTGCCCGGGAATCCCATATGCTGACGCAGTGCAGATCGAGGAAACTTTACGATCAGGTGGTGTCAAAGAACTTCTCTCGACGCTCGAGGCACATGGCGTTCGTGACAGCACGACGGTCGTTACGTGGACCGTCACGATTGAGGAAAGCGTCACCCAACCTAGTGATACATGAAATAACCCGCGCTCCTGCTTGAGCGCGGGTTATTGTTATTCTGTTTCAGGCGTTTGTTCCTGTTGCTGATCGAGTTCGACTGGTTCATGGTCCACGGGTGGCTTCGCTTCAGCCAACGGGAAGGCGATGCCCGCACTTGTCAGCAAGGTGATCAAGGCGGCGCTCGTCAATGTTTGACGCATGGTCCGGCACGTCCTTTCTGTCTGATTCCGACACTATATTTTAATAATTCTGAACATTCTTCATCGTTTCGTCAAGCAATCTTTTACTTCCACTACGTATTTTTCCCAAAAACCCAGTATACTTAAACATGAAAAAGGGGGAAATCGATTGAAATTAACGAAAGCCAACACACGTCAATTAGAAAACGTTTTACCACGCTTGAACCTGAATGTCGCAGAACCGGACCGGACGGAGATTGAAGACCGTCTGCGGGCAGATATCTATGAAGCCCAGCGGAAACAACGTCCATTCGAAGAGATTCACGGTCTATCCGTCGAGGCACGTCTCGACCAGATGATCGCCGAGTTACCGCAGCGGCACCGGATGGAGACGCAGAAACGCTGGACGCGAAACTATGTCTCGTCGATCCTGATGTTCATCTTCATCGAAGGGATCGATGGATTGTTCCAATTCGCTTTGATTGATTACTTATTCTTCTCGATCATCGCGCTATTTTTGATCGACGCGATGTCACAGGTCATCACGGCACCGAAGATTAAACAAGTCAAACCGCGGGTGTGGATTCAATTCGTCATCAGCTTCATTTTGTTTTCAACCTACAAGGCACTGCTCGTGACGGTCTTCCCGGCACCGGACGTCTTGATTCAAGTCAGCGGCACGCCGTCCTATATCATCGGCATCGCAGGACTCGTTGGTCTCTACATCTACTGGTCGAAGAATCCGTTACGAAAACGCGGCGCATAATTCGCGAGAGGAGAGGATTGCGTGGAGTTCACACATTGGAAACGACGGCTGCAAGATCATTTCGAACGAATGGGTTTTTCCTTACTGACAGAACGCCTAGCGATGCAAGATATGGTCAAACTCGAAGCGACACATGGTGCCTTCCTGTTCTTTCCGGTGACGATCCATCTGTATGAGCGGTCCGGTTGGAAGATGATCGCCTTTGAGACAGAGACGGAGGAGGATTCACAACTCGTCGAGCAACAGATCGCCTCGTTGTTCCAACTCTTGATGGTGACCTTCCAGGAAGAAGAGCGTGAGTTCCTGCTCGGATTTCACGCGAATACCGGTCGTTACCTGACGGACCGTAATGCACCCGTCGGACGGCTCGTCCGTCTGATCGAAGAGTGCTGGTATGACGGTGACGTCCTGCGAGTCGAAACGTTCGATCCGTTTCCGGGACTGTTCGTCGCGCCACCTTTCGCCCATCAAAGTTATGCCTTCATGCCGGAAGAACGGACGTGGCGTTTATCCGTTGGGCGTACTGGACGTCCGGCGAACGATTATCGCTTCGACGGAACGATTTTGTCCCCACACCGCTTACCGGAATCGGAATTATTCACCGTGACACCACATTCGGTATTGTTAGAGGACGAGAACGCAATCCGGACCTTACTGGAAACGGAACGACAAACGATCGCTAATTTCCATGAACGGGCGATGGCAACGATTCGGGCGTACGACCCATCATTTGGTTTTGCTTGGCGCGGGACGCAGACATTTTTCCACGGTGTTCCGGTCAATCCATTCGCACAGCGCTTGTGGCTCGAGAACGGTGTAACGCGATACCGGATTCTACAACAAGGGTCGACGCGGTTGCTCGCTTCCGGTGAGTCCTGTGACGCTGTCATCGAAATGCTCGATGATGCCGTCAGCAGTGAAGAACCGGATGGTCAATCCGTCAGTCCGATTGGTCAACTGATCCTCGGGATTTGGCAACAGATCGAGTCGGACGAAGCGACGTATATCACAAACGTCGACTGCCGCGGCATCTCGCGTACACAAGCCGATAACCGGATTCGCCACGCGCTAGCACGACAAGAGACGATTGATTGGGTGCACCGGGCACCGAACGAAGATGATATTTGTCGCTTTGCCGGTCTGACGTTGACCTTCCCGCATCGTCCGCCAGGTGTCGTCACGATTGAACGAACGGAAGCAGAATAAATAAACGACCAGGTATGTCCGCGCTCGAGCAGACGTACCTGGTCGTTTTTAATGTGTTGGTGTCAGTCGATTAAAGACGACGGACAGGCTGTAATAGATCATGGCTGTCAGACCAGCGATCGTAAAAGAAAGTGGCAGATCAAATGCGTCCTTCGTCGTCAGTACGATGAGCAGGCTCGCAATCACGATGCCGTACACTCCGTAACCGAGGACTGTCGGCACATACGCTAATGTCGTCGATGATCGGTTGATGATCATGCCGATGATAAAGTCGAGTAAGAAGCCGGACAGCAGGATGATCGGCAATGCCACTAAGACATAAAACAAAAATGTTGACCGGAATGATTCATACATCGTATCCGATGCCTGATCTCGGAGCGGTGTATAGGATATGTATGCCAGGACGGTGCAAACGAGGGTGGTGGTCAAGATGACGGCAAGTAATCGTTTCAACATCAAGGTTCCTCCTTTATTTTCCTCTTTGAGTATACTAATCTACATCAAAAAACACACCCTGCTTGAGGATGTGTCGAGAGCGATCTATAACCCGAGCGACACAATCAGCCGCCGAACGTCCTGATCCGCTTGTTTAGGTGTCAAAATCAACAGTTGATCGTCTACGAGGACACGTGTCTGACCACGCGGCGTCAGAATTTCATCTTCACGAATGATGGCGACGACGAGCACATCCTGAGGCATCTCGATATCCTGTAACGTTCTTCCGGCAATCACACTGTTTGTCGAGACCCTGACCTCGATGATTTCCGCTTGCGGATGGGTGACGGTCATGAATTTCAAGAACGGTTCAACCGTCGTATCGTGCTGTGTCTCAAGCCCCATCCGCCGGACGATCCACGGCAAGGCCGTTCCTTGCAAAAGGGCAGACGTCATGACGGTGAAGAAGACGATATTGAAAAGAAGCGGCGCTTCCGCGAGACCACTCGAAAGCGGATAGGTCGCGAGAATGATCGGAACGGCGCCCCGTAATCCGGCTGCTGTGATGACACTCTGTTCTTTGACCGTATACCGAAACGGAAGCAGCGATAAGACGACGGCAAGTGGACGAGCGAGCAGGATCAACGTCAAGACGATGACGGCCGAGACGAATAATGTCCGGGGATCGAGCAGTTGTTTTGGGAAGACGAGCAATCCGAGCATGATGAACATGCCGATTTCTGCTAAATGCGACAAGCTGCCACTGAAGCGTTTGAGCGTCTCGCGGTAGATCATGTCATGATTGTTGATCCAGATCCCGGTCAAATAGACGGCGAGAAACCCACTGGCGTGCAAAATCGTCGCGAGACCATACGAGAAGAGCGCCCCACTGAACAGAAGTGTCGGATAAAGGGCGGACGAGGGCAACTCGATCCGGTTCAGCAGTTGCGTGACGAGATACCCGATTGCGAGACCAACTAGCGTCCCAAGTCCCATCTCGTAGATGAAGGACAGAATACCCGCACCGATCGAGAACGATTCCGGCGCTAACGCAAAGGACGTGAACAAAATCGTCAGGAAGACGGCCATCGGATCATTCGTTCCGGACTCCGCTTCGAGCGTATGTTTGACTTTTGGATCGACCGGTCGTCCACTAAGCAGGGAAAAGACAGCGGCCGCATCGGTCGAGCCAACGAGTGCACCAATCAATAATGCGACCGGCCAAGAAAAATCAAGTAGTAGATACGCGACGATCGCAATGATCCCCGTCGTCGCAAGGACCCCGACGGTCGCAAGCGACAGGGCGGCAGGGAGGATTTTCCGGAAGTGTGCCCACTTCGTATGCAAGCCACCGTCAAACAGAATCAGAACGAGCGCCATCGTCCCAAAGAGACGGGCTTGCTCGAAATCACCAAAGTTGATGATTCCTGTGACATCTGACCCTGCTACGATCCCGACGACGACGAACAGGATCAACGTCGGTACATTTAACCGGACGGCGAATTTCGTCGTGATGATCGCAATCAATAGTAACGTTCCTGCGACGAATAAGATCGCCCCTTCTTCCATCCGACCACCTCTTTCGTGAGAACATGTTCTTCTTTTAGTATACGTTACTTTTTGAAAATTTCGAAAAATAACGTCAAAACGAGGTGTACAAACGAAAAGAAAAAGGAAAACTAGAAACAGAACTATTTGCGTTCAAAATGGAACACAAGGAGGAAAAGGGATGAACATCTGTATCGTCACGGGTGCCAACTCCGGCATGGGGATGGTCACGATTCAAGAATTATTAGAGCGAGGAGATCGGGTCATCGCTACCGTCCGTTCGCAGAAGAAAGCAACGGCACTCGTACAATTACTGCGGGAACATGGTGTATCGCATACGCATCTGGAAATCGAGATTGTCCAACTCGATCAATTGGACTCCGTTCGTCGCTTTGCGGATCGTCTGTTTGATTTAGTCGGTCGCATCGACCGCTTGATCTTAAACGCTGGAGTCATGGTACCGCCGTATCATGTTACGAAGGACGGCTTCGAATCACAATTTCAAGTCAACTACTTGAGTCATTTCTACTTGATCGAGCGCTTATTGCCGTTACTTGAAAAAGGAAACGATCCGCGCGTCATCTCGATTTCGTCGCTCGCTGGTGAAGGCGGCTTGATTCGGACCGACGTCGAACTCGAAGCCATCGCCCACGTCAAAAAAGAACACTATAGCCCGATGCGTTCTTACCGCGAATCAAAGCTCCTGCAAATGATTCATATGCGTGAACTGGCAGAGAAGCACGGCGACCGGATCACGTTCGTCAGCGTTCACCCGGGGATCGTCAATACGGATCTGTTCTACCGCGGCAAGTACGGCAAAGTGATGAAGACGTTACTCAAACCAGTCGCCCAAGTCGGATACTGGACTGGAAAGCTCTATACGCCGGAATACGGTGCGAAGACAGCACTCTACCTCGCAACAACCGACGAGCCTCTTGACAACGGTGGCTACTATGCGGACTCTGCACCCCGTCTCAGCAATCCGATCGTTGAAGACGACGAGTACCGGGCGCAAGTACGGAATCTGTCGCGTCGTTGGGTCGAACTCGTCTAAATACAAAAAAACGACCGGCTCGTGGGAAGCCGGTCGTTTATCCGTTGTGACGACTGGGGGTCAGATCACTCCTAAAGAATACGTTACATTGAAATAAAATTGTGGAATATGAAAAAAATCACAAAATAATGGGCAAACGTGAAATCTTGAAGCAAAAAGGTTTTCTTCTCGCTGTACATTCGTTAGGATAGAGAAGAATTTTTTTGTAACAGGAGGAATAACATGATACGACAAGCTACATCAAAAGACGTTCGAAACATCGCAACCCTACTTGAGCAAAAAGCGCTCTCCCTCAAAGCCAGTGGCAGTAGCCAGTGGTCTGCTTATCTGGAGCAAGACATCGAGCAACTCGTCGCGCGAGATTTAGAAGCAGGTCGTTTGTATGTCTTTGAGGATCAGAACGAGCTGCTTGGTTCCGTTGCCCTGCTTCCTTCGCTCGAATGGGATCAATCCTTGTGGGATGATGTAGAAGGTCTGTATATCCATCGAATCGTCGTTAGCGACCGTGCAAAAGGACAGGGTGTCGGTCGAAAACTACTCGAACACGCGATTGCTGTGACAGAGGATGAAGGAGAAATTCTACGACTTGACTGTGTCGCGACGAACGAGTTTCTCAATGCATATTACGCGTCATTCGGATTCGTCTATCAAGGAACACGGGATGGATTCTCGATTTATGAGTACGAACGCATCGAAGCGACTGCCTGAAGCGGTTCAATCAAGACAACGGTCGTTTCGTTTGGTATGGTAATAGAAAAAGAACGGTTCAAGGAGTGATCGGATGCGACTGAATATCGGCTTTATCGGCTTTGGCAAAAGTACGACCCGTTACCATTTACCGTACGTGATGATCGAGGACAACTATCACGTCACCTGGATTTACAATCGGAAGGAAAAACCGGAGCTGTTCGCATCCTATCAGGATCGACTGCCGGATGCCCGGTTTACGACGGATCTGTCCGAGATGCTCGCTGACCCAAAACTCGACGTCGTCGTCATCAATACACCACCGGCGACTCATTTTGAGTATGCGTTACAAGCGTTACAGCATCAAAAGCATGTTCTCGTCGAAAAACCGTTCACCGTGACGGAAGAAGAGACAAAGCGGTTATTTGCGGAAGCAGCTGTGCAAGGCGTTAAGATTCTCGCCTATCAAAATCGACGTTACGATAGCGACTTCCAAGTCGTCGCGCAAATCATCCGTTCCGGAAAACTTGGACGACTCGTCGAGGTCGTCTCGCAATTTGATCTATTCCGCCCGGAAGCGGCGTCAGCGGACCCGCGTCACGAAAACGGTGCGCTTTACGGGCTCGGCGTCCATACGCTCGACCAAATCATCGCCTTGTTCGGAAAACCGGACAAGGTCGCCTTTGACGTGCGCAGTGTTCGACTGCCGCACAATCCAGACGACGCATTTGCGATCGATCTCTATTATCCGGAGCTGAAGGTGAGTGTCCGGACGAGTCACGTTGCACTCGCCCCGGCCCCACGCTGGATGTTGCACGGGACGAACGGGACGTTCATCAAACAACACGTCGACCGGCAAGAACTTGATTTAAAAGCGAACTACTTCCCAGGGGAAGAAGGTTTCGGTGAGGATTCCGAAGACGATTATGGTCGTCTGATCTATCATGACGAACATGGTCACTTGCAAGACGTCCGAATCCCGAGTCCAGTCGGCGATTACGGCAAGTTGTATCGTGCGTTTTACCGTAGTATCGTTGAAGACGCACCGCTTCCGGTCAAGGAAGAGGACACGTTATTCGTTTCTCATCTGCTCGAACAAGCTTTTGCGCAACCATCACCATATATCTTAACGATTAAAAATTAAATTTTATTTTGATTTCAGGAAGATGACAACTCGACTGCGCCCGTAGGCATGGTCGAGTTTTTTTGATATAAAGAATGAGTGCATTCCTAATTTTTCAGATTTTTCTAAAGAAATGTTGATTATTTTTTCAAAAAGTTGGGAAAAGAGGAGTGTCTCACCAAATCAAACCACAGGGGGTCTATCATGAAACGATTCTTATCCGCATTGCTCGTAGCGGTTGTCATCGTTGGGGTACTCAGCCCTTCGTTGATCGCTGAGGCCGCAACGAAGTTGACCGTGACGACGGATGTCTTGCGTGTCCGTGAAAAACCGTCGACGTCGAGTAAGATTCTCGGTAACGTCTACAAAGGAAACGTCTACACATCAAAAGGAACATCCGGCAGCTGGTATAAAATCAGCTACAAATCCCGCACAGGTTACATACACAAGGATTACGTCAAATCATCCTCGTCGAAATACACGTCGACGGGTACGAAGTATACGACAGTCGGAACACTTAACGTCCGGACGGGTGCCGGAACGAAGTATAAGGTCGTTGCCCAACTGAATAAAGGGGTTGCTGTCGCGACATACGGAACGTCAGGTAGCTGGACACGGATTCTTTATAAGGGAAGCTACCGTTATATCTCGACGCAATATGTATCGAAATCAAAACCATCGACGACGACGAAACAGTTAAATGTTCCGTATTACAACCAGTATTCACTCGGTTATCCGTCGGGTTGTGAGTTCGTTTCGTTGAAGATGGCGCTCGAATACAAGAAAAAAGCCGTCTCAGCTGCGTCGCTTTACAATCAGATGCCAAAGAGCATGAAAAATGCGACATACAAGAACGGGAAGTACTACTGGGCAGATCCGGAAAAGATGTTCACAGGAAATCCAGCCGGTACACTCGATTATTACAAGAACTGGGGCATCTATCCGAAAGGCATCTTGCCACTCGCTAAAAAATACCGCAGTGGTGCAGTCGATATCTCAAAACAAGGTGTTTCAAAGATTGAACGTGAAATTCGTAGCGGAAACCCGGTCATCGTTTGGGCAACCGTCGATTTCAAGAATCCATATGGCTACTTCTCTTGGATCAAACCGGACGGTAAAACTTTCACAGGTTACCGGAACTATCACGTCATGCTCGTGACAGGTGTCTCAAGCGGCTCGTTCTATGTCTCGGATCCATACCGTGGCAAATACAGTGTCAGTCGCTCGCAGTTCACATCCGTTTTCAATCAGACGGGACAATATGCGTTATCTGTTCGTTAAACCCTCATCCGGTCGCTCTAAGGCGACCGGATTTTTGTCATTTTCAGGCATATTGATACGAAATCTACTGTAAAATGAAGGAGTTCACCTGCTAGGTGTGTAAAAGAATGACAATGTATCCATGAAAGGAAGTGAAGAGATGGAAGATCCACGGATCACGCGTCTCGAGCAGGAGGTCGCGGCGTTACGACAACGAGTGGCTGCTCTTGAAGAACAGCACACTTCACCTATCGCACCTGAACCGAGCGAACCAGAAGTGAGTACGGTCGCTCGCCCAGCCCCGCGTCCTGCCTATACGAAACGAAAACCGGTTGTTCCTCAACCAACGTTCAAGGAAAAGCGCTCCCGCGAAGAATGGGAACAGGTCATCGCGACCGTCTGGTTACCCCGGATAGGAGCGATATTTGCTGCACTCGGGGCTTTGTTCCTCTTCTCCTATGCCTCGGTTGCCGGTCTGATCAGTCCGCCTGTCCGTATCGGAAGTGGGGTGTTGATTGGTCTACTCGTCATTGCCCTCGGAGAATACCAGTATGAAAAGAAACGACGTGAGCTTGGGGTCGGACTCGTCGCGACCGGTACGATCGTCGCTTTGGCGGCACTGTTCGCCGGAATGGCCTTATATCAATTCTATCCACCGTCTTTAGCCTTCTTACTTGAGCTCGTCGTCGTCTTCATCGCGTACGGTTTGATGCTCTGGATGCGATCGCAAGCCTTACTCGTCCTCGTATCCATCACCGGTTTCTTATTACCGTATCTACAATTATCGGACGAGCCGAACTTACCGCTCTTCTTATTGTACGAAGTCGTCTTGTTCGCAGCGATCTTCTTTGCCGTTGACCGACTGAAGGCAAAGAAAGCGTTCGTCTTCGCTTGGGTGATCTTTACGATTGCACTCGCGTTTGGATTGTTGTCGTTGACGCTCTCACTGTACGACGATGGTGTCCCGCAACTCGATGAATGGTCTCTCTTACTTGCGACATTCTTCGGTTACGGCGCAACGTCTTTCGTCGGACGACGGATTCAGTTTCAGCCAAACGCCCCAAGCTGGCTTGCTGGTGTTGTCGTCTTGCTGACGTTACTGATTCTTGATTGGTCGTTCGGGACGCTAATCGCGATTCTGTTTGCTGGCGTTGCCTACGTGCTCGCTGATCGATTAAAGGATTCGGCGCAAAACGGCGTCGGTCACGTTGCCTTACTCGTCGCCGTCCTCTTGATTCCGGCAGATGCCATCAGCTGGACGTATCAACTGCGCTACTTCTTGATTGCCGGGTTGATCGCCGCATTTTGGTTCGTTCCGCGGGCGCGGATGCCGCATCAACGGTTGTTTAACGTCGGCTTGTATGTCGTCTTCATCTTTTCTGCCGTCGTTGATTATGAATCCTATCAAAGCTTAGGTCTGTCTTACGCCTTGACGGTGCTCGCTATGGTCATTGCTTCGACAGCATTCGTCTTGCTCCTCGTTCAGACACATCGTGATCCGGTCTGGAAAGGGTCATGGCAACTTGTTCTCGTCTTAGCTGCGATCGGTGTCTTTACGACCTATACGTTGATTATCATGGAGTTACCGTTCTACCGCGGTCTTGAAGAAACGGCGCGTAGTACGACGTTGTCCGCTGCCTATATCGTCCTCGCACTCGTCCTTGTCGCGATCGGTCGGATGCGGACGTCGTCGACGTGGCGATTGTCCGGATTGTTGTTGCTGACGATCAGTGCCGTCAAGCTTTTATTGTTCGATTTGTCGTTCCTGAGCTTATTCCAAAAAGCGTTCGTCTTCATTGGCTTCGGGATCGTCACATTCATCATTTCACGGACGTACTTCAAAAAACGAAAAGAACAAGCCTGACGAAGAGCTTGAATCGGTTGAAATGAACCGGTTCAAGCTTTTTTAATTGCGCAAAAATTTTTATTGATAACGATTATCATTGTCGTCTATACTATTTAAGGAACTGACTTAATTAGTAACAGGGGGAACCATACATGAAACAAGCATTATTGATGACAGGGGCGCTCGCCGTCGTTTTAGCAGGTTGCAGTGAAGCGAAACAAGCGGAGACACCGGCACCAAAAAAGACGAATTTTGATCAGGTCGTCACGGATTACCGAACGTATGCGATCAACGAAATCGATGCGTTCGTCCGCGAGACGGAAAGGTTCACCGATGCCGTCCAAGCTGGCAAACTCGAAGAAGCGAAAGCGTTGTACGCGCCAACACGGATGCACTACGAACGTGCAGAACCAATCGCGGAAGTGTTCGGTGACCTCGATCCGAAAATCGATGCGCGAGCAGGCGACGTTAAAGCGTCGGAGTGGGGTGGCTACCACCGAATCGAGCAAGGGTTATTTGAAAAGGGAACGACAAAAGGCTATGAAGCATACGCGAAACAATTGATGAAGGACGTTCACTTACTGCGGGCGAAGGTCGAGACGGTCGAGGTGACACCAGAATTACTCGTCACGGGGGCGACAGATTTACTAAACGAAGTCTCGACGTCAAAAGTAACAGGGGAAGAGGATCGTTATTCGCATACCGATTTATATGACTTCGCAGCAAACGTCGAGGGTGCTGAAAAAATCTACGAATTGTTGAACCCGGCGCTAAAAAAACAAGATGCGGCGTTATCAAAAGAGATCGCTGCTCGCTTCAAGGATGTCCACGCGTTACTCGATGCGAAGAAACAGGGTGACGGCTACGTCCTCTATACGAGTCTTTCAAAACAGGACGTCAAACAAATGAGTGTCGCCATCAATGAACTCGCGGAACCGCTCTCGAAGATGGGCATCGTACTGGAGGGATAAGCATGAAACCAATCCAAGAAGGTGTCACGCGGCGTGACGTCCTGAAGGTCGCAGGCTTGACGAGTCTCGGAGCCGCCCTGTACGCCAGTGGTCTTGAAAAGTTCCTCCCGCGGACATTGACTGTCGAAGCCAGTGATCAAGAGCCGTTCTACGGGACGTATCAAGCAGGAATTCTGACGCCACCACAAAATCACGTCCAGGTCGTGGCGTTTGATATCAAGACGGAGCGACGCGATGAGTTAGTCGATTTATTAAAACGCTGGACGCGGTTATGTGCCAGACTTGCTGCTGGTTTACCGTACGGTGATTCCGACTCCCGTTACGTGCCACCGGAAGATACGGGGGAAGCGGATGGTCTATCTGCCGGGCACTTGACGTTTACGTTCGGGTGCGGTCCAAGTCTGTTTGACGGTCGTTTTGGCATCCGTCATAAACGACCGGAGGCGCTCCAACCGTTGCCGACGTTCGACCTCGATCGTTTAGACGAAAAATGGAGTGGAGGCGACCTCGTCGTCCAAGTCTGTGGTGATGATGCGCAAGTCGTCTTCCATGCCATCCGTAACCTCGTCCGTGTCGGGCGTGGAACGGTCGCGATGCGGTGGTTCCAAGCTGGTTTCCAGCGCAGCAAAGCAGCAGATGCCTCTGGTGGAACCCCGCGCAATCTATTTGGTTTCAAGGACGGTACGGGAAATCCTGACGTCTCGAAGAAGCAGGTCCGGAAAGAATCGCTCTTTTGTCAGTGGCAAGACGGGACACCGTGGTTGACGAACGGCTCGTTCCTTGTCGTCCGTCGCATTCAGATGCATCTCGAAGTCTGGGACCGGACGATTCTAAAAGAGCAAGAACGGACCTTCGGACGCGAGCGTGCTTCCGGGGCGCCGCTCGGCTCAACAGACGAGTTCGCTTCCGTCACACCAGCGAAACGACAAGCTCGTGGCGAAGCTGCCTTACCGGTTGACTCGCATACCGCTGTCGCGCATGGAGACGGGAAGACAGCCATCTTACGCCGTTCCTACTCGTATCAGGACGGCATCGATGAAAAGACGGGTGCCCTTGATGCGGGTCTGCTCTTTTTATCGTATCAGCGTTCACCGAAACAATTCATCGAGATTCAGCGTCGCCTTGCCGCACAGGATCGATTGAATGAATACATCACGCACCGTGGAAGTGCCATCTTCGCCTGCTTCGGTGGGATTTCAAAAGGAGGCTATATCGGTGATGCGTTATTTGCGTAATCTTGCCCTTTTACTTGTACTCCTTATGGCCGGTCAACACACGGTGCCTGTCCATGCTGCTTCGACGGATGATCTCTATGTCGCGATCGGACAAGCCTTGTCCGCTGTTGCAAGTGAAGACCGCGCGGCACTGAATCAAGCGATCGATGAACTGAATCAAGCATCCAAAGACTTACCGGAACAGCAAGCGGCAATCATGAAAGCTGTCAAACAGGTCGATGCGAAACGGTCGGCAACGTTTCCGGAAGTCCGCGAGCAATTGACGGCTCTCTCTGCTGCTGTCCGGAAGCAGGAAGAAGCAACGAAACCGAAGACGGATCCGGTTGCGAAAGCAAAAGTGAAGCAATTGCTTTCGTTGACGAAAGAGATGCGGCAGGTCAAGGCGAGCGATCGTCCGGCAGCGGAGCAACGGTTGTTGACCGCATGGGCGACGCACGAGAGTCTTGTTCGCAACGACAGTGTCGGTCACTATGGCAACATCGAGATGGCACTTGCTTCGATCCGGATCGCGGCGGCGCGTGATTCCGCGGATACGAAGGAATGGAAAGCCGCACTTAATCAGTTCGATACGGCCGTTCAGTCTTTCCTCGACGGAGAGCAAGTCCAGGCGAAGAAAACGGGACTGCAGTCGCTGCTGACGCCACTCGAGGAGGCGCAAACCGCACTAGCTGCAAATGATTTACCGAAAGCGAAACAAGCACTCGAATCGTTTCTGAAGACCTGGCCACGTGCGGAAGGCGAGGTCCGGACACGTAATGAAGGTCTCTATTCCCAGCTTG
This sequence comes from Exiguobacterium sp. ZWU0009, assembly GCF_000798935.2. NCBI lineage: Bacteria > Bacillati > Bacillota > Bacilli > Caryophanales > Exiguobacterium > Exiguobacterium sp. ZWU0009. The sequence continues at coordinate 1,653,138 of NZ_CP018057.1, forward strand.
AATCAGATGTACCACTGTTACTTGCCCGCCTGACGCCGGAAACGCGGGAAAAGACGGCACAAGAACTCCAGTCGTTTGAGAATGCTATCGCACAATTACAAACGAAGACGCATTATACGTTCGTCGATGCAATGCTCGTCATGCTGCGGGAAGGTCTCGAAGCGTTACTGATCGTCAGTGCGCTCGTTGCTTTCGCTCGCAAAAGTCGTTCAAAACAAGAAGGGAAGGTCTGGGCAGGTGCTGGTCTTGGTCTGATCGCAAGCGGTCTGTTAGCGCTCATCCTCCAGACGGTCTTTCAGGCCTCGTTCGCGGCGACGGGTCGGGAACAAATTGAAGGCTATACAGGAATCGTCGCGGTCGTCGTCATGTTGTTCGTCGGCTACTGGTTGCACTCGAAAAGCGCCGTCGCCAAACGAAAACACTTTTTATCGACGCTTTCGACGACGTCCTTGTTCTTCGTCAGCTTCTTAACGATCTTCCGGGAAGGCGCCGAGACGTTGTTGTTCTACATCGGAATGGCACCAGCGATGACGAAAACTGCCTTGTTATCCGGAATCGGACTCGCGATCGTCATCATCGGTCTCGTCTCGTATGCGGTCATCCAGATTGGTGTTCGTTTACCGATCCATCGTCTGTTCCAAGTCGCGTCCTGGTTGATTTATGTGATGGCGTTCAAGATTCTTGGTACGAGTCTGCACGCGTTGCAACTGACGAACGTCTTACCGATTCGTCCGATCAATGGACTCGGAACCGCCGGCTGGATTGGTTTCTACCCAACGCTCGAGACACTCATTCCGCAAGGTGTCCTGATGATTCTGATTGCCTTGTTTACGATCTGGCAAAAGCGGCGCACAGCAGCAATCCAGACTGCTGCTTGATCCATTTTTCAATTTCAGGTTTCAACTATTATGTTTCGGGTATAATTTCTTATCAGCAGCTTGCTGCATGAAAGAGAGGGATTTTTATGCTTGAAACACGCATCGTACGAAACATGACCGCTGTCGACGCAGAAGTGACGAGCCTCAAATCAAGTGGCTATTCGAATAAACAGATCTACATCTTTGCTAAAGACGAAGAACTCGCGGAACGCATCGCGAATGACACGCAGACGTTACCATACCGCGTGACGAAGAAGTCGTTCTTTGAGACGTTATTATCAGCCGTCCGGAGTAACCGTAATGACCGAATTGCTCAATTGTCCGAGCTTGGCATGACGAAGGATGTCGCTGAGGATCTAGAAGATGAAGTCCGTCACGGGCGGATCGTCATCGTCGGTTCGAAGTCAGATTTACTGAATCCAGCGTTCGCGGCGTCTTACGTGACGGATGAAGCAACCGATTATGGTGCTGGCGTACCAAAACTTGAAGACGAGGAAACGACGACGACGTTACCAGCCGATCAAAACGTCAAGTTAAAAGATGAATGATACATAAGCCTCCTGTTTCTCAGCGTAGAGACAGGAGGCTTTTGTTTAGCCTTCTCATGGAAGGGAATGGGAAAGTTGAGAGGAGGAGAGACAATGCAATTCTTATATGTCGGTTATTACGATGCTGAGCGGATGGATGCTTTATCGAAGGAAGAGATCGATGCTTTGATGTCGCGTTGTGATGTGTTGATGAACACCTTCAATGAACAAGTCGATGTCCTATCAGACTGGCACCCGGGTCTTACGACACAAGCATTTTACTGGCAGGATGGGGTCGTACAGAAGAAAGTAGAGCCGGATCGAGCGCATGGAGAGCAGATTGGCAGTTTGATTGTCTTTGAAGCACGTGATTTGGATCATGCGATGGAACTGGCTTCTCTTCATCCGACGACTCAAGTCGCAGAAGGGGAATCTTACGGTTGGCGCGCAGAAGTCCGTCCATTATCAGGTACCTCTTGATGTATGGATTATGGACGACATTTACGACTCAAGCCGGACAACGCGACCACGTCATCGCCCTGTTACTTGAAGCTGCGGCTTCTTTAGAGACTCATCCGAGTTGTCTACACTACATCATCAGTAGTTCTGACGAACCGGATGTGCTACATGTCCGTGAAATCTGGACGGATGCCGCTGCACACCTCGCGTCTTTAGAGTTACCGGTGACGCGGCGTTTGATTACGCAAGCGCGTCCGTTGCTCGAGCGTGTTGAACGCGTGCTCGAAGACCACCCGCTCGGTGGCAAAGGACTCATGTAAACCAAAAACCCCTCCTCTAGTCGAGAAGGGGTTACATGCTGTTAGGTTGTCTTCTACTCAATATCGATGACGTCCGACGCTCGCACCATCCGGCGCATACCTGTCGATGTGACGAGTTCAATCGTTCCGCGGTCATGAAAAATCGCTTGGATCGAACCGGATACCGTATCGAGTTGTTTTAATCGGACGTGGACCGTCTGTCCGGTCCGGACTGCACGTTCCATGATGTGTTGTAAGGAGAGGCGATCACGAACAATCGTCTCTTCGCGTGATTGATACAGATGTTCAAGATGAAGGATATGCTGGCGTGAAGTCAGTTGTTTCCACTTGCGATTCGATCGTTTTTTAGATGCGAACATGGCTGACCACCTCCTGAATTGAGTCGTACGCTAAACAGTCGTGCGCTCTGCTTCAGATAATTCCCTTCACGAACCGTGCTTAAACACGTGCTCCTGACATTTTTTCACGAAACGCCTCGATTGCCGCAATCGCTTCTTGATCGTGCTCGACCTCACCTGGTGCATTCCCTTCGGCAAGAATCGCTGTCTCAAGCGTCGCGCCAAGGAACGATGCGATATGCTCGAACTGCGTGACGAGCGCTTGCCCTTTAACGCGTGGATTGTCTCCTCCGACCGCGATCAAGTGGAATCGTTTCCCCGCCATCCGGTTTTTGAAGTCGAGCTCTTCGTCGCGCAGTGACTCGCTGAATCGATCGATGAATAATTTCATCTTCGTCGACATCGAGTACCAGTAAATCGGAGTGATGAACAGGATGTCATCGTGAAGAAGCATCTCTTCGACGATCCGGCGATAGTCATCACCGATCGGCAAAAAGCCTCCGTGATGACGGCGGTCTTCGATCGGCTGAATCGAGACGTTCGCCAAATCGACAGCAACATGAAGGAGGTCTTTCAATGCTTGTTCCCCGAGCCATTCACTGTTTCCTTTTCGTGAGCTACCAAAAATCGTATACATATCGTGCATCTCCTTTTGAATTCGATTGTTCTATTCTATTCCAAACTGAACTGTCAATACACCGATATGCTCACAATTGGTTTTGAATAAGGGTTTTGCGGAAAAAGACAAGAAGACGAAAAACAAATAGGGGAGGAACGGTCGAATGGAGAGAAGCACGCTCATTGCGCTAGAAAAACACTTATATGCCATCCACCTCGAGATGGATGGACTGGCGCGACTCATTACGAAACAATTGATTCATTTGAGCCAAGTGGCTGCATCCGTCGAACATTTTCGACGGATGAGCTTTGATATCTATAAACATCGGACGTCACTCGAGCAGATCCCGTCACAAGTCTTGTATGAGACGGCACTCGACTACGAAGACTGGCTCGAGGAAGAGTTTGATGAGATTCCTGCTAGCTGGCAACTGGCGACGAAAGAAGAGGAGGCACTCGAGCAGCTCTGGTGGTTCGAATTCTCACGAATTCAAGCGGAGCTCGAAGAATGGCTCAGTCTCTATCTGATTCGCCGGATTCGAGAAGACGTTCGTTATATGCCACCGGTGATCGAGAAAAATGCCTATGCTTTATCAGAGGATGCCCGCCATGTCTTTTGGCGCCTCTTACAACGCTCCGTCGCGAAGCCTTCATCAAAGATCAAGGCGAACCAACTGTCATGTCGGATGGGCATCGCTGAGATTGCCCGCTGTGCCCGACTTAATCAAGACCGGACGCGTCGTGCGATTGGTGAACTAACGCGTCGTGGTCTGATTGCGATCGAGGAGGATGATGAGAAGCTAAAAATGCGGCTCCGCCTTCAAGTCATCTGATTGAAGGCGATGAACCGTTCGATCATACGTTCATCCCGACGTGCGGATGGACCGATCCAAATCAGGTGACCGGGACTTTTCGATTCAATGAACTGCGCGTGAGGAATGCTCCGTCGTGCGTGTTCCGCATGCTCGAACGGAACAGCACGGTCTGACTTCGAATGGACGATCAAGACGGGACACGTGACGGCTTCAAGCCGTTCTCGTTCGATGTCTTGTGTGATATCAAACAAGACACCTCGCCCAGGACCATTTTGGAGACCAACTTCATACAACAACGATGCATCCGTCTCACTAATATGAGTACGGATTGTTTCGCGTGGTAAAAGACTCGTCATCTCGACCATCCGAACCGCTGCTTCTTCAGGAAACTTGCGAATCTTATCCTTCACGTATGTCCAGAGCCCCCACTGGATGAACTGTAAAGGACGTTGTAAGACCGGTTGTATCAGAAGCCGGTGATAGGGAAGCGAGATCCGGTGTGTCATTGCACACGCTAAGACGAGAGCATCAACGCCTGGATCCATTCCAGCAAGCGCGATTGCTGTCGGTCCACCGGCAGAGATGCCGTAAACGGTGTACTGTTTAATCTGGCGGGATGCCAGCCACCCAGCGTAGAACGTTGCAAGTGCCTCCGGACTATCAGCGAGCTGAAGTGGTGTTCTTCCATATCCCGGACGCGATGGCACGATGACTCGATATCCTGCAGCAATTAATTTTTCGACATGGTAGACTTCCCGGTAATCCGACTGCGTACCATGAATCAAAAGAATGATGGGACCACTTCCGCTATCCCGGTAATCAAAGCGCTGACCGTTCCATTCTGCAATATAATGCATCCAAATTCTCCTATCTCTTAATTATTACCATTTTATTGTTAATCTCGAATTTATTTTCATGTATACTGTAAAGTATAACCAAACCATTGTGACTTAGGAAATGAGGATGCGTAGTGTCAAACGAAAAATTAACGAACCGTGACCGCTTACTTGCTGTACGAGAAATCTTCGAACGTCAGTCGGATGAAGACCATACGTTGACGCTTGAGGAATTGAGCATGGAACTCTCGAAACGAGGATTGATCGAGAAGTTATCCCGAAAATCGTTGAAGGATGATATTGCGGCACTTGCCAAATCAGGTTTCGACGTCGTGGCGGAAGAGACGAAGAATGGGCTTGCCATTCCGTATCATCTCGTCAGTCGTCCTTTTGAGCATCATCAGCTCCGATTGCTCGTCGATGCCATCGCCAGTGCGAAGTTCATCTCGGAAAGTGAGACGACGTCGCTCGTTCAGACGATTCAGTCGTTGACGAGTGATAAGATGGCGGAGTCACTCCAACCGGTGCTACATACTGTCAAAAAACCAAAAGGAATGACGTCGCGCTCGATCGATACGATCCAGAAAGCAATTAGCGATGGTTTCATCATCAGTTTCCAGTACCAAGGAAAGTTTAACGAACGGACACGAAAGTTCGAGTTACGGAAGGATGGCGAGCATTACCTCGTTTCTCCGGCTCATCTGTTGATGGATAACGGGAATTATTATTTGATTGGACGCGATGAGCGGATCAAAGAGATCCGGACGTACCGGGTCGACCGAATTGTCGATTGTAAAGCGTTCGAACCGATGGAAGAACCGGTCCATGTCGAGCCGAGTTACTTAAGTAACATGTTCAATATGTACGGGGGAGAGAACGAACAGTTGACGCTTAAATTCCAGGAGAGTCTGATGCCGACCGTCGTTGACCGGTTCGGAACAGATATCCGTTGCCGTCGCCTCGATGATCTCTGGTTCGAGGTCAAAGTTGATGCGCTCTTTTCAGATGGCTTCATGATGTGGCTGATTCAGTTCGGCAATCAGGCGGAAATCATCGCACCTGTCGAACGTCGGGAGACATTCAAGAATAAGGTGGCAGGTCTTGCGACGATGTACCAAGTCGAAATACCTGCTCTCTGAGAGCTGAAGCAAGGTTCACTTGACCGTGGATCTTGCTTTTTTTAATTGTCGAGCAAAAAACTTTTTGTCGTTTTTTGTCGGATATTCATATTTGAATATTTTAAGCGAATAGTTCCAGTTACTATTAAGGGTATCTGATACTTATGTAGGAGGAACGACATGCAACAGATGGAAAAAAGCCAATCAAACGGGATGCGGAAACTAGCTGCTTTCCTCTTCTTCGTTTGTTTATCCTATACTTCGTGGTACTTATTCTCACTTTTTGTCTTTCATCTCGTGTTTCCAGAAGATGTCGTGACATCCTTAGATATCGTCGTGTTCGGATTTAGTCCGGTCGTCGCTCTTGTCGTCACCATCGGCTCGCTACGCTTGATCGAACGACGCATGAAACCTAAATTCACACCCCTTTTATTCATCGGGTACACGTTCTCGACAAGTGTCTTGATTTATTACGCGGTCGTGAACGAACTTCTGCCCCGACTGTGACTTGCAACTCCCTAACAATTGGCATATGCTACGCTTATAGCTTGCTAGGTAAGGGGGGATACGATGAACGCACAGTATATCCTAGACTGGATGCCGCTCGTGATTCCTGTCGGTGCCATCGTCTTTATTGTCGTCATTGCAAAAAAAGCTTCGAAAATCGATGCTGAAAAGTAAGGAGACTCCAATCAGGGAGTCTTTTTTTATTGGCTTCTGTTGGTACTTTATTCACGCGATTTCCCTATTGTGCAAAAACATAACGTCATCCATTTCTATGGTATAAAGGAACTAGGCGAAAGACCTAATATTAGGAAATCATGGAGGGACAGATGAGACAAAGAACCGTCATGACTTTACTTGCACTCAGTCTACTGCTTACCGTATGTATGATGAAAAAACCAACGTTGACGCCAAAAGCCAGTACCATCGATCTCACCATCGCCGTCGTCGGAACGGCTCCAATTCTTACGCAATCACCGGACTTCCACTCGATTGATCTGCAGGAGATCAAAGGAGATTTACGACGATACGACGCCGTCATGATTATGCCGGAGTACTTACATCAGGCAGCGGGACGTGACTATGCCACCGTCTACCGGAAGGCGCAGATTCCCTTTTTCTTTATCGGCTCTCAAAAATCCATCGAACCGTTTCTTGATCCGAGTCTATCCTATGAGGAAAGCATCTCGGTGCCGAATCCGACGTTTGCGGCTGGTATGCTCTATGACGATACACAAGAGACGACCTGGTTGTTTGGTGAGGGAATCGAACGACCGAATCGTTCAGAGCAACTGAAGATCTATCAATCGATCTTTCAAACGATTGAACAGAGTCACTTAGCAAAGTAACGCTTGAATGAAACAGACCGAAGCGCTCGGAAGTACATCTACTTCCAAACACTTCGATCTGTTTTTTCGTCAATCGAGTTGTTTCGTCGGGGCTAAGACGATTTCCCGGATGTTGACATGTTGCGGTTGCTCGAAGGCGAATAAGACAGTGTCCGCGACGACTTGCGGATCGAGTCCACCGTCAATCGACTGTTTCCATTCGTTGTAGCCGTCCTTAATCGCGTCACTTGTCGTATGACCGAGCAGTTCTGTCTCGACAACACCTGGTGCAATCGTCATGACGCGGACACCATGGGACGCGACTTCACCTCGAACGTTCTCACTCATCGCGTGGACGGCGAATTTCGTGCCGACGTACGCGGCGTGGTCTGCGAACGTCTTTTTACCGGCAATCGAGCTGATGTTGATGATCGTGCCTGTCTTCCGTTTCACCATCGAGGGAAAGACAGCTTGCATCCCGTGTAAGACACCGAGCGCGTTGACGTCAAACATCTCTTCCCATTCTTCCGCATCTTGTGTCTCGATTTGACCGAGTAACATCCGACCCGCATTATTGATGATGGCTTCGACCGGTCCGAACGCTTCCGTCGCGTCTGCTAAAGCAGCATCGAGGGCAGCTCGGTCGCTGGCTGCGACTTGGCGAATCAAGACATCGTCTGAAGCAAGGTTCGCCAGACGATCAATTCGTCGTCCGAGCAATAAGACGCGGTACCCTTTCTGAATGAACGTTCGCGCAATCGCATGCCCGATTCCTGACGTAGCACCTGTGATGGCAATGAATCCTGTTTTCATAATATCGTCTCCTTATTTGATATGATAAATTGAAGATAACAGAGGGAAACCAATCCGAGAAGTACGCACTTTTAGGTCAGTCGGTTACCTTTTGGTAAGGGAGGGAAAGGTATGCTGTATCTAAATGAGTTCGATGCGACGATGCGTCAGATTCAAGGCAAGTGGAAAGTGATGATCTTGTACGAGCTGCATGAGGAAGGTGCGGTACGTTTTAATACGCTGGAGCGTTATATCCAGGACGTCTCACCGAAGACGCTGACACAGCAACTGAAGCAACTCGAACAAGATGGCTTGATTACGCGGACCGTCTACCCGGAAATCCCACCCCGCGTCGAATATGCGTTGAGCGAGAAAGGTGTTTCCTTGATTCCCTTACTCGATGCGATCTGCGACTGGGGTCTTGCGACGACACCACGCAACCAATTGATGCGCATATTATGCGACGAGGAAGCCCCCGCTCCATGAGCAGGGGCTTTTTGTTAACGTTCGATTTGTTCGCGTACTTGACGGCGGAACGTCTGAATGTCGTAGGTCGGTTCACTTGGACTGAACTCAATCCCGTCGATCAGTCGAGCGTTTGGTGACGCATCCGGGAACTCGATCCGTGTCAGCCATTCAAGCGTCGTCTCTTCATGACGTCTTGGGAAGGCTTGCTCGAGTTGAGAGGCAATCTTCAGAAGCGGATGATGACTATGCCGCTTTGGCGCATGCGCCCGTACTTGTTTGGAGTGCTTGACGGTTTGTTCTTTTTCGATCGCTATGACTTTTCGCTTCCGGATGACATAAAGCGTAACCGCAACTAAGATCACCGTCAGAAGTGTCGTTGCGATCCAAATCCAATCCGGTGTTCCTGCCTGGACGGCAGCTTGCTCCACGTCTTGAACACCTTTGATATTCTCTAGCCCCATTGCCCGGTTCGTCATCGTGTCCGCTTCCCGACCAAGTGGTTCCGTCCAAAGGAACAATGAACCGAATGCTTCAAATAGCGGACGAATCGCACTCGTGACGGATCCGACGAGCGCTTCTTTCGTGAGACGGAAGACAACAGCGATGATCAGCCCCGCGCTGAGGACTAACGCGATCGTCGGGAAGATACGCCGCCATTCTGTCATGTAGGTGACGACGAATGGATACGCAATGACGAAGACCAAAATTAAAAATGCGCCAATTGGTGGTGTCACTCCCGGGAACAATACCATCACGACGCCGATGACCATCGCACTCGTAGCGTAACGCCACGCCGAATCGACCGTATCAAGAAACGCGGTCCAGGCGACGAAGACAAGGGCTAAGACGCTAGCTACGGGAGAGAGGAAAAACAAGGACCCCGCTACGAGTAACTGTAATCCGATTCGAAGCGAACGATGTGGTACGAAGGCAAGTGCCGGAAAAGCGAGCGCGAGATAGAACGGAACCGGTAACAGACTCGCAAGGAATATCCACCAGAGAATCATGCGCTCACTCCTTTCTGCCGGTGACCGAGGTGAATCTCCGCCGTCGTCGACGGCACACTACGTTGCAATCGCTTCGTGAAGTACCGGCGCTCGAGTGGTAGATCGTATTCGGAAATCCGAGCAAGGCATTCCATCGTCCGTAGGAATTGATGTTTTCCTGTACCAGACGGAACATGATACCACTGACCGGATCGGTTGACCATCGAAATCCAGAGGCTGTAGGAAGCCCCTTGTTTCTCGAGTTCACGGATGATCGTCGCGGCACGCGATAATAGTTTCTCGAAGTCCGAACGGAGCGCGAGTCCGTCTGCGGACAAGCCATCGACGATGACGGCATAATCATGGTTACGTTTCCGGTCATATTGATACGAGTACAGCTCATTCGTCTTCGCATAAGCGGACCAGTAGATCGACTTCGCATCTCCGGAGTAGGGGACGACGGAGTGGAAACTCGAGCGATCGGTGAACGGACTCGAGCGATCAATCGTCTCACCGGGAATCATCCGTTCATTCCACTCGACTGACGCTGGTGCAAATTCAGGGAAGACGTGACCCAGCTCTTGGATATCAAGCGTCACATAGATTGTGATCAAATGAAACGGATCCGAGATCATGACGTCAAACGACTGAATCCGAATCGTTCCTCGGTGAGCGGCAATGACATCGATTGAAAACGGCACAATCGTCTGTTTGCTGACATATAAGTGTTGACGCCAAAATTGACTACTCGCATCAGGAAGCTTGATCTGATCCCCGAGCAAGCCAGAAATCGTGATGCGACCGAGTGGTAACTTCGTTGGGTTCGATAACTCGAACGGTATCTGGATCGTTTCCTCTCGAAAAGCGCGAACGGTCTCAAGGAGGCGGACGCGAATCCGCTTCGCAACGTATTCGAGATAATACGGCATCACCCAGCCATATAATGTATAGGCGAGTAATAAAGCCGCAATCCAGACAGGACCATAGAGTCCGACGATGACGCCGCTTGCACCTGTCATCGTAAGAATGATGAGGTTAAAGCCTTTTGGTATGATCAATTGCATGATTACACCTCAGTCGGAACAGTGAGTGAATCGAGGACTTGCTCGACGAGACGTTCGTTCGATAGCTTCAGCGTCGCTTCGAGCGTCAAGACGAGACGGTGGGCAAGCAATGGCGTCGCCAAGTGCTTGACGTCCTCTGGTGTGACGTACGTCCGCTCCTGCATCCAGGCCCGTGCTTTCGCGGCTTTTAAGAGTGCGAGCGTCGCTCGCGGACTCGGTCCGATCTCAACGTCACGATGGGCGCGGAGTGCGTCACAGACATCGAGTAAGTAGTTTTCGACGCTATCCTCGATCAAGACGGCAACGACTTCCTCTTTCCAGTCATTGAGTTGTTCGAGCGGAATCTGTAGTTCGGCTGCTGTTAAGTGCGCCCCGCGTAATAATGCTTTTTCCGCTTGACGTGTCAGGGGAGCGAACGATAATTTGAACAAGAAACGGTCGAGTTGGGCATGCGGCAATGGGAATGTACCGTGTCCATCGAACGGATTTTGTGTCGCGATGACAAGAAAGTGTTGCGGTAATGTATAAGATGTATCCCCGATCGTCACTTGTCCTTCCGCCATTGCCTCGAGCAATGCTGACTGTGTCCGTGGCGTCGTCCGGTTAATTTCATCGACGAGGACGATGTTCGCGAACAGCGGACCAAACCGTTGTTCAAACGATCCTGTCAGCGGATTGAACAGCTCCATCCCAAGTAGATCGGTCGGTAACGTATCCGCTGTACATTGAATACGTGAGAACTTCGCTTCGAGTGTCTGCGCCAGTGCTTTTGCTAATGTCGTCTTACCGGTCCCCGGACGGTCTTCGAGCAAAACGTGGCCCTCTGCGAGCAAGCCCATCAATAAATGATCAATCACATCGTCCTGACCAAGGACAGATTGTTTGAGTGATGTCCGTAACGTTTGAAACATGGATGATTCCCCCTTTAAGATGCATCGTATTTCTAAAGTGTACGAAAATTCAGAAAAAACCGCTAGTGATTTTCCAGGAATCACGCATAAAGAAATACGTCTATCTTTTATACTACCAGTTTCATCCAAAAGTTTCGTGGAATATCAAAAAAATTGAAACAGGATTATGAAGTCACTTAGCGAATAGAAGGATATAGTCATTAGAATAGGGGGGATGGACAGATGAAACCACATACTACCGAATCGAACTCCACTCTAAACCAGCAACAAGATGTTGCTCACAGTCCTATCGACGAGTATCAACGGATTGTTGCCGGAGGACCTCCGAATCGCCGAGTCTTTGCCGCGATTCGTCGGCTCCCATTCGGATTACGTTTGCTGACGTATACGATCGGTTCCTTATTCACAGCAGGCATCCTCGCTGGACTCGTCATCAGTCTACTCGGTTAAAAAAGACTCCCTCAGCATTCCGAGGAAGTCTCATCATTCTTCAAAGAGATCATCCATCAACTCGGAGATCTCTTTTTTACGTGCGTTCGTCTCATCGCGTAAGATCCGAATCGAACGTCCGGTCCAGTCAAGTCGGTCGCCGATCGTTGCCTGGCGCGGCAAACGACTTTTCGGTAACGTGATTGTCTCGCGTTCGTCGGTTTCGCAAATCGCTAGATCGTCTTCAAAATCAGCTAGGGTCAATCGCATCTGATGCACCTCCACGTCTCGTTATTCCGGTCGTAAATCGGTCCGGTTCGATTCCTTGATGCCGTCACCGGTCGAGATATACTGAATCGTTCCACTTTGATCGGTCCGGTCAATCGTGATCCGTTCTGCTTTCAGTTCCTGTAAAACGGAGGGACGTGGGTGACGATAGGCATTGTCCTGCCCGGCTGAGATCAAGGCACGCTTCGGATCAACGGCTTGTAGGAAGGGCAGGGAGGACGATGTGTCTGCTCCGTGATGCCCAAGCTTCAAAACATCGGCGCTAAGATCGGCATCCGACTCGAGCAATTGTCGTTCCGTCCGGATCGGAGCGTCACCCATGAAGAGGAATCGGTCCTGTCCATGTTCGACCCGCAGAACGGCACTCCAACTGTTGAGATCCTGCGTTCCGTCCGTTAGGGGCGCAAGGAACGTAAAGCGTGCGGCTTCACTCGGTATCTCAAGACCCGCCTTAACCGACTTGATCGTCACCCCTTCTCGTTTGACGGCTAGAAGGAAATCGCGATATGTCTCTGTCGTATGCGTGACACGCGGGGCATAGACGCTATCGACTGGAAAGGCATCGAGGACGGTATCGAGTCCACCGATATGATCGGCGTCCGGATGTGTCGCGATGACTGCTGTTAAGCGTTTGACACCCAATTCTTGCAGGTAGCGGACGACATCCTCGCCTTTGCCGTTATTCCCACCGTCAATCAAGATCGCGTCTTCCTTCGTCCGGATGAACGTGCTATCCCCTTGACCGACGTCAAAACCATAGACCTCCATTTGTCCCGCGGTTGGGGCAGGGGGCTCTTCGTCCCGTGTCGTGTAGAAGATGACGATCAGGCAGAGGGCTAACAGAATCGTTGAGCCCCATTTCAACATGTCGGTTCCTCTTTCTCGAACAGATAGAGCATGCCGTTACGCGGATGACCGAACCGTGGCCCCCGGTAACCGCGCCGTTTCAAGGCAGCACGCATCAGAATCATCATACCGCCGTGCCCGACGAGCAATACTCGTTCATCATCCTCGAACATCAGTTGATTCAATAAGACCTCAATCCGTTCGTTCGCTTCCTTGATCTCCGCCTGAATCCGTTTGCTGAACGGGGCTGCCAGTCGACCGAGGACCGCCCAGCCAAGAAACGGTAACCGGAGATTCGAGCGGATTGTCGGAAACGGTACTTCCCGTAGTAAATCCGTCACGATGATCTCTTTATCGTAGACACTTTGTGCTGTCTGGACGGCACGTGGCATGCTACTGGCATAACAGACCGTCCAGTCGATCTGACCAAGCTCGACCGGTTGAATATCGATGTCTGACGTATCATACCGTTCAATCCATTTTTCAATATCGCTGGCGCTGATCCAGCCTTTCGTCGGGTATCCTTCCGTCACCCGGTGATGTCTCACTAATCCAATTTGTTTCATGCTTCGTGCGACGGTCAAGACCGTCTCCCTCACTTTCATTCATCGTTTAGAGTGCGGCGCGAATCGCCAGTCCACATAAAATCGCACCTAAGATACTGAGCAAGCTCCCGATGATGTAATATTCCGCAAAGCGGCGATCTTCAAACTGTTTAAAACGGGCCAGTGCCTTCAAGGCAATGATGAAGCCAATCGCTCCGGTTGCGTTCGTGACGACGAGCAGGGTAATGATCGCCCGTTCGACGAGACCGATATAACGCCCGATCCCGTTTAATTCCGTCGTATAACTGCGGGCAGAATCTTCGACTTCATGTGTGACGGTCCGTGAGACGCCATCGAGTTGCTCCTTACGTGTCACTTTTCGCTCGAAATGCGCTTCGATCAAGCGCGGAGCAAATGGTGCGAGCATCAAAGCAATCCCGTGACCGAGCAACTCCGTCGTCACTAAACTGAAGCACAGAATCCACAGGACCTGCTCGGGTCGCGCGAACGACAACGACCAATCGATTGGGACGAACACCCATGTCAACGCGATAATAACAGCAATATGTAACGCTTGATCGATCCAGTACGCCGCAGCTTGTTTGACGCGACGTTTGAGCGGGGAGGCATCGAGTAGGGCGTGAAACACGAGAATACTTCCTCCAAGCCATCCGGCGATGTCGATGGTTAATACCCCTCGGATGACGAAGAACGCAAGGACAAGTAGCATCAGAGCCGCATGAACGGCAAGATGTTGGAATAAGATTCGTTGGTGTCGGTGTTTCAGTAGCGCCATCCGTCTCGTCTGTAATGGGAAATCAGCAAGTAGATGGACAAGTATAAGGCTAAGTAAGACGGTCACCGAATCGCCTCCCAGACTTGGAATTGCTCCAGTGCCTGTGTCAAGGCAGCTTCAAGACGCTTCCGTTGCTTACGCTGCGAGCGGGAAACGAGTTTTGCGACATTCGCGCGGGCATCTTGTTCTTTAAAGCCCATCTTCAGACCGATCTCTTCATACGTATCATCTGGATAGTGATCCATCAACCGGTGCAGTTCAATCTGACGGTCCGTCTTCCCGAAATACGCCGGATAAAGCATCTCGAGATAGCCATTCAGCAGGGCGGTCGGTAAGTAGGGCGGTCCAGCAAACGCAATCCGTGACGGAAGCGTCTTCGCCTGTTCTTGCGCTTCAAAAGCGTGAATGATCGCACTACCATTGGCTTCTTCAGCTTGGGTCGTCGAAATCGTCTCATACTGACCAAATCCAATCCCGATGTAACCTGGTAATTCTTGATTCAATAAGTGCAGAATGACCGGATAACTAACCGGATAATCCGCAAATACCGCTAGTAAGCTATCACCGGATTTGATTTGGAACGGAACGATACTCGTTGGAAATGCCGTATTTAGATCGTTCGCGAGTTCTCGGAGCGCTTGAAGTAATGCTTCTTTGCTCGGATAGTCGCGGGAGCCTTTGACATCAAACGACAAGGCAACAGCTTGCATGACGATTCCTCCTGTTCATTTGTTGCCACAATCATGGAAACATTTGATTTGTTACCGTTAAAAAGGTAACATTCGCGGTGTTACTGTTATTAGAGTAACAAAGAATGAGGAGGAAGACCAACAGGACGATAGACCGATTTTTACACGACAGGGGGCATGGATGAATCTGACTAAAATATCATTTTTTTATTTAAGTTAACATAACATATATTATCAATAGTTATAAGATTTTGTCTCATAATCAAGGTAAACTTAAGATAGTGAGACGAAACAAAAAAACACGGGATTAACCGTGTTTTCGACAATCATATGGACGTGTCCGTTCCAATCGATGAATCAAACGATCTAGGAATATATGATGGCGGCGTTCAAGTTGCGTGATCCGTTCAAGTGGCAACCACGCGAAATCAAAGAAATCACCGCAATCCTGACCGTCACCAGCCACACAATGCGTCCAGCGGTTCTCTTGGCATTCGATGTGCGCATGGTAGAAATACGTGTAATGCACCCGCATTCGTTCCGGATAACGCATCTCTTCTTCGCCGATGTACTGGACGGATGCTAACGAGAGACCACTTTCCTCCAGCGTCTCACGGACAGCCGCTTCTTTGGCGATTTCAGCATCTTCGATCGTACCTGCGGGGATCTGCCAATCACTCTCAGGAGCCGATTGTGGATGAAAAACAAGTAGTTCCCATCCGTTAGGTTTTTCCCGAGTGATATAGATTGCTACTTTTTCGCGACGTCTGAATTTCATCTTCATCACCTCTCCAAGGTCGGCAGATTGCACAACAAGCAGCTAAAGGGACGGTCCCGTAGCTGCTTGATCAATTGACGCTATAAGCAAAGCTGCGGAGACGCGTGACCCGACGCTTGTTCGTGACGAATCGTGACCTGACTATTTCTTCTATTGTAGCCGTTATTGGTCAGTGTTTCAATTTGTAAACGATATTTATAGCGATAAATCTCAAAATTCCGAGCGTTCGTCTCAAAATCCCCCTCTCCTGCCCCGTTAAATCTAAAAAAGCTCCCCCGTTAACCGGAGGAGCTGCATTTTATCGTGTATACCAGTCAAGCAATGGACCAAATTTCTCTTCATCGTAAGCAAATGAACCGTTCGACAAGCGGTCGAGGAACGATAACGAACCAATTTGGATCGTTTTCTCTTGCTCTTTCCCGCTGAGGACCAATTCTTTCGCTTGTGTGACGTCGATCAGTGCTGCGACTTGGTGTGGTTTCGATTTCAAATCACGGAGCAACTGTAAGCCACGGAGCGCACGGCTCGAGACTTGGAACTGATCCGCGAGACGCATCTTCTTCAAAGCACCGCGTTGCGTCAAGAGGACGATCTGTGGTGCTTCCTTGAAGCCGATCGCACCCGCAACGACATCCTGATCCTTCAGGTTGATCGCCTTGACACCGGCAGCTCGGACACCAACGACTGGGACGTCGTCTTCCGTGAACCAGAGCCCGAAGCCGTTCTGTGTCGCGAGGAACAGGTCGGTCTGACCCGTTGAGACCTGCGCATACAAGACTTCGTCGTCTGCCTTCAGACGGACGCCTTGGAGCGGTTTTGACTTCCGCTGCGCGTTGTAGTCACTCAGTTTCGAGCGTTTGACCATTCCTTGACGAGTGACGAACAAGCAATGCTGTGCTTCGTCGAACGAACGAACGAGATCCGCTGAGAGGACCCGGTCGCCCGGTTCGAGTGGAACGAGGTTTGCGACGTGTTGACCGCCATCCTTCCATTTCGTATCCGGTAATTGGTGGACCGGAATCAGCAAGTAGTTTCCACGAACAGTCCAGACGATCAAGTGGTCGGTCGTCATCGCTTGCCCTTGGAGCAACGGACGATCCTGTTCCTTCAAGTCCGGCAAGTCGTTCGAGGCACCGAATGAACGAAGCGACGAGCGTTTGACGTAACCGTTTTTCGATAGGAAGACCATCGTTTCTTCGACAGCGATCATGACTTCCGTCTTCAGCTTCAGTTCTTCAACTTCCGCTTCAATCGTCGAGCGACGTTTGTCCGCGACTTGTTCCTTCAAGACTGTCAATTCCTTGATGATCAGACGATTCCGTGTCTTTTCATCGTTGAGGATCTTCTCGAGACGAGCGATTTCCTTCTCGAGTTTCGCAGCTTCTTCCTGCAACTCGACGATATCGGTATTCGTTAACCGGTATAGCTGGAGCATGACGACGGCTTCCGCTTGACGGTCCGTGAAGTTGAAGCGCGTGATCAGCTTGTCTTTCGCGTCCGCTTTGTTCGACGCAGAACGGATCAAGGCAAGCGTCTCATCGAGAACAGAGATTGCTGTCATCAAGGCAGAAACGACTTCCTGACGGCGTTTCGCTTGTTCGAGGTCAAATGCTGTCCGGCGGATGACGACTTCCTTGACGTGTGCAAGATAGGCATCAAGCAACGTCAAGACGCCCATTTGCCGCGGTGTCCGCTCATGGATCGCGACCATGTTGTAGTTATAAGCAATTTGTAAGTCAGTCTGTTTGAGATAGAAGTGTAAGACACCTTCTGCGTCCGCTTCCTTCTTCAACTCGATGACGACGCGTAAGCCGTCGCGGTCGGTCTCATCACGAACTTCCGCAACCCCTTCGACCTTTTTATCGAGACGGAGTTCTTCCATCCGTTTGACGAGATTGGCTTTATTGACCTCATACGGGAGCTCCGTGATGACGATTTGTTGACGACCGCCCCGCAGTGTCTCAATCGTTGAGCGCGAGCGGATGATGACTTTCCCGCGTCCTGTCTCGAACGCCTTCTTGATGCCATCAAGCCCTTGGACGACACCACCAGTCGGGAAATCAGGACCTTGCATATGTGTCAATAAGTCATCGACGTTCTGGACCGTCCCTGAGATCCGACCAATCGCAGCATCGAGGACTTCTCCCGCGTGGTGCGGTGGAATCTCGGTTGCGTAACCAGCGGAAATCCCCGTCGAACCGTTCATCAGCAAGTTCGGCAGTAGTGACGGTAAGACGAGTGGTTCTTCCGTCGTATCATCGAAGTTCAGCGTGTAATCGACAGTTTGTTTGTTAATCCCGTCGAGAATGAGGCTTGAAACTTTCGATAAACGGGCTTCCGTATACCGCATCGCTGCCGCGCTATCGCCGTCGATCGATCCGTTGTTCCCTTGCATATCGATTAACGGATAACGGAGCTTCCACTCTTGGCTCAAGCGGACCATTGCTTCATAGACTGACGAGTCACCATGCGGATGGTAGTTACCGATGACGACACCGACCGTCTTTGCCGATTTCCGGTAGGCACGGTCAAACAGGTTACCTTCCGTATGCATCGCATACAAGATCCGGCGTTGTACCGGTTTCAGACCATCACGGGCATCCGGTAAGGCACGATCTTGGATGATATATTTCGAATAACGACCAAACCGGTCGCCGACGACTTGCTCGAGCGACAGGTTCAGGATGTTTTGTAGATTAGACATGTTCGTTCACACTCTCTTTCGTCACGTGCTCATTCTCGATGATCGAGAGGTCTTCCGCGAGACCGAAGGCGACATTGTCCTCGATCCACGTCCGGCGGTGTCCGACGTTATCACCCATGAGGACAGAAACGCGTTTTTCCGCTACGGCAGCATCGTCGATCGTGACCCGAATCAACGTCCGTGTCTCCGGATCCATCGTTGTTTCCCAGAGCTGTGGTGCATTCATCTCTCCGAGTCCTTTGTAACGCTGGATCATATAGCCTTTGCCGAATTTCTTCGTCGTTTTCTTAAGTGTCTCTTCGTCCCAGACATATTCGAACTTCTCCGATTTGCCTTTTCCTTTTGAGACACGGTAGAGCGGTGGTAAGGCAACGAAGACCTTCCCAGCATCAATCAACGGACGCATGTAGCGGAAGAAGAACGTCAATAGCAAGACTTGGATATGCGCGCCATCGGTATCGGCATCGGTCATGATGATGACTTTATCAAAATTGCAATCTGACAAGTCGAAATCAGCTCCAACACCGCCACCAATCGCGTGAATGATCGTGTTGATCTCTTCATTTTTCATGATGTCAGCGAGTTTCGCTTTTTCTGTGTTCAAGACCTTACCACGGAGTGGAAGAATCGCTTGGAACGTCCGATTTCGTCCTTGTTTCGCGGAACCACCGGCAGAATCACCCTCGACGAGGAACAGTTCATTCTTGTCCGCGTTCTTCGAAGCAGCAGGCGTCAGTTTCCCGTTCAAGATACTCGAACGTTTCTTCTTTTTCCCGTTTCGTGCTTCTTCGCGGGCTTTTCGTGCCGCTTCCCGAGCTTGCGCTGCGCGGATCGCTTTTTTGATCAACAGCGTCGCCGTTTGCGGGTTTTCTTCCAAGTACGTCGAGAGACGACGACTGATGACAGCGTCACAGCTCGTCCGCGCTTCCGGTGAACCGAGTTTCGACTTCGTTTGTCCTTCGAACTGAAGGAATTCTTCCGGAATCCGGATCGAGACAATCATCGTCAAGCCTTCGCGGATATCGTTTCCGTCGAGGTTCTTATCTTTTTCCTTCAAGAGCGTGTTCTTCCGGGCATATTCATTCATGACCCGTGTCATTGCTGTCTTCGCGCCGACTTCGTGTGTTCCACCGTCGCGTGTCCGGACGTTGTTGACGAACGAAAGAACGTTTTCCGAGTATGCATCCGTGAACTGGAAGGCGATATCGACTTCGATCTCGTTTTCTGTTCCTTCGAACGCAACCGTCGGATGCAGTGTGTCTTTATCATCGTTCAAGTACTGGACGAATTCACTAACACCGTCTTGGTACTGGAAGATGTCCTGCTTATCGGACCGTTCGTCCGTCAGCGTAATCTTCAGACCCTTCAGCAAGAAGGCGGATTCGCGCAACCGTTCCGCGAGCGTATCGTAATTATAGGTTAACGTACTGAAGATCGAGCCATCTGGCTTAAAGTAGACGCTCGTTCCTTTTTGACGTGTCGTACCTGTTTCAAGCAATGTCGTTTTCGGCATCCCGCCGTTTTCGAACGTTTGCTCATATTGTTTTCCGTCACGGAAGATCGTCACTTTCAAGTCCGTTGATAAGGCGTTAACAACTGACGCCCCAACGCCGTGTAATCCACCGGACGTCTTGTAACCGCCCTGACCGAACTTACCACCGGCGTGAAGGACGGTGAAGATGACTTCTGCTGTTGGTTTACCAGACGCATGCATCCCCGTCGGCATTCCGCGTCCATGGTCACGCACCGTAATCGCATTATCTTTATGAATCGTGACATCAATTTGTTCCCCGAAACCTGCAAGCGCCTCATCGATCGCGTTATCAACGATCTCGTAGACGAGATGGTGAAGTCCACGGTGATCGGTTGAACCGATATACATACCTGGGCGCTTCCGGACTGCTTCGAGTCCTTCGAGCACCTGTATGGCATCATCATTGTAGTTATTTAAGTCTGTCGCCATTCATTTCACCTCAAAATTCGAAATTACGACGTCGTTTTTACAAACGTTCGTTCGTTATTTCGAGTAGTCTGTCTCTAATTGTAGGCATCTTCTTGCTTCCTGACAAGCATAACCTGTAAAGCGCATGAAAAAAGACACCTTCACGAACGGGTGAAGATGCCTGAAATCGTGCGATGACTCACAGATATTGATGCTCAATCTTGATGCAACGATTCTCAATATAAGGAATGCCGGCACCGAGTGCCAGGCTCTCGGCTTCAACACTTGAGAGACCGAGCTGATTCCAAATCATCCCGACGTCACCATGAGCGACAGCATCTTTCGCGACATCCGCTAAAAACTCCGACCGACGGAAAACATCGACGATATCGATGTGCCCTGGAATGCTCGCGACACTCGGATAGACTTTTTGACCGTTCCACTCGTTTAACGTCGGATTGACTGGAATGACTTCGTATCCATGTTGGACTAAGTAGTCAGCGATCCAGTTCGCCGTCTTCCCGGAATCACTTGAGACGCCGACGACCGCAATGCGTTTGGCATCCTTCAAATATTGACGTGCTTGTTGATCGGTAATCATCTAGAACTCCCCCTTATGAAAATAACTCTTACCTAACACTCTATACCCGAACCAAGATGAAGTATGCGAAATCGAGCATGTTTTCGACGTTTTTCAGAAATCGTCTTGAAATCAAATGAGTCGACCAATGACCCGTCGAACAGCTTCTCGATGCAACTGAGAGCGAAATTGAATATTCATTCTTTTTTGATGTTTTAGGTGACATAATACTATTATTGTTATTACAGAGAATATTGCAGCTTAAAAATCATAAAAAATAGGTTGAATTCTCACGTGCATTGAGTTGACCAACGACCCGTCCAGTATGTTGTCGATGCAACTGAGAGCTCCCTGTCTGATAATTTAAAGTTGCGTGAAATAACTATTTCACGCAAACAAGTGTCTGACGTACCAACGTTTGGTATACTACTACTAGAGGGGTGATTGTCGGATGAGTTTATTTAAAAACCTAGGAAAAACGATACATAAAACGACCGTTTCGGCTACAGCACCAGCGATTCCTGGTTATGAGCGGATGCCACGCTTCATTCAGTCCTATTTGGATCAGTTAGCAGCAAAACATTTCTCATTAGCAACGATGCGTCGCTACGTCTATGACTACGAAGCGTTCTTTCAATTCGTCGCTGCGGCGTCCGGTGAAGAAGTAACGGCTCGAGATATTCCGCTTGAAGCGTTCGTCGAGATCGATGCATCAGGAATCGAAGCCTATGCCGAATACCTTGCCTTAACGAAACAAAATGCACCAAGCGTGATCAACCGAAAGCTATCGGCGTTACAGTCGTTGTTCCGTTATTTGGTCGATACAGGTCAGCTGTCAGAAAACCCGGTCGCAAAAGTCAACCGACCAAAACAAGCGAAACGGGAACCGGTCTACCTGACGAAACGCGAGTGGGACGAATTGATTCAGTTGTTACCGTCGAACGTCGAGATGAATGCCCGGGAAGCGTCGCATTATGAACGTGATCGCGTCCGCGACGTGACGTTATTCCAACTACTCGGCTATAGCGGGATGCGTCTCAGTGAGATGACCCAATTGGTCTGGAATGATGTCGATTTCCATGAAAACACGCTCCGTGTCATCGGAAAAGGCAATAAAGAGCGG
Source organism: Exiguobacterium sp. ZWU0009 (assembly GCF_000798935.2). Taxonomy (NCBI): domain Bacteria; kingdom Bacillati; phylum Bacillota; class Bacilli; order Caryophanales; genus Exiguobacterium; species Exiguobacterium sp. ZWU0009. Next base: position 1,675,319 of record NZ_CP018057.1, read on the forward strand.
CTGATTCCACTCGCAAAACCAGCCCGGATCGCCTTACGCAAATACGCGATTCATTATCAGATGCCAACGAGTGGCGCCGTGCCTGTCTTCCAAAAACACGGGAAACCACTCAGTCCACGGGCAGTCCAGCATATTTTGCAGCGGCACACCGAACGATTGAAACCGGTCCTGCCCTTTTTAGAGCGCAAAAAAATTACACCGCATAAATTGCGGCATACGTTTGCGACACGTCTTGCGACCGGTGGGGTCGATGTCCTGACGATCCAGCAGTTACTTGGTCATGAATCCGTCGCGACGACACAAGTCTATGCCCATATCGGCGATTCCGAGAAAAAACGCGCCGTCGATTTATTTGATGGTGAACGATAATCATATTATGTTAACTAAAGGAGAGTTGTCATGATTTACGGGCTCAGTGAACGCAAAATCAAACAGATGTCTGATGCCTATGCTTTTCGACGGGGAAAGAAGTATGTCGCCGCTCGAAAGGTCACGTTGCATAATTATCGAATGGGCGACGAGCTGATCGAAGCGAGTGTCGACGGTGAGGAACGATTCACGGTGACCGTCCGCGTCAAGGCGCACGGTGTCGACGCCGGCTGTAATTGTCCATCACTTGCGATGGATACATCGTTTTGTGGACATATCGTCGCCGTTTTACTAGCGATGCATCATGTTCAGGCGCACGGCACACCGACGCCGATGTCACCACAAATCCGTCCCTTCACGGCGTTTCAAGTCGATGACGCTGGCGCGCGCCATTATTTACGCAGTCTCACACCGGATCGTCGGGTGGCGATTCATTTCGAACTGACAGGACCCGTCGTGACACTCAAACGATTGACGGACAAGCAGCAGCATCAACTGTCCCTGCCCTACTTCGATCGTCTCCTTGGACAGACGGAGTATTTGCAGCGACTCGCCGATGTTTCGTTCAGTCCTGATTTACAAGAACGAATCGTTTCCGGGACACCAATCGTCAAACTCCATCTCGACCGAACGGCTCAGGAAGTCGAAGTCCGCGTGTCGTTTGATTATCAAGGGATTCAGCTGAATCCGCTCGATGAGACGATTTACGCTGGACGGGATCAGGTAACGGAGCAAAGTGTCTTACGCTTCTTACGTGAATTCCAAGCAACACCACGAGACATGCGATACATCATCACGAGTGACGCCGCGCAGTATGCCTTTCTGCGGAGTCTGCTTGACGAACGGGTTGCGCTCGGTCAACTGGAGTTATTTGCAACACAAGCGATCCGGACGACGTTACCAAAAGGTCCATTCCATCCGCGAATCGAAGTCGACGTAACGGACCGCCTCGACTGGCTCGTGTTCAACTTTTCAATGGACGGGATTCCGGAAGACGAGCTGAAACGTGTCCTAAAGTCGCTCGTCTTACAAAAACGCTATCACCGCTTGAAATCCGGACAGTTCGTTTCTCTCGAAACACGGGCCTTCCAGCAGTTGCAACGGGTTCTCGCCCAGATGGAAGCAAGTGAACGGGACTTACGCGACGGACGGATCGTCTTACCTGCCGTCCGGAACATGAAGCATCTGATTGGCGCTTCCGTCCTCCATCTTCACGCCAATTTGCTCGAGAAATGGCTTGAATTAAAATCCGGACAAGGATTCCAGCTCGACTTGCCGAATTCGTTAGAATCACGACTCTATCCATATCAACGAACGGGCATTCAATTTCTGAAGAATTTAGACGCGCTAGGATGTCACGGGATTTTAGCCGATGAGATGGGGCTCGGGAAGACGATTCAAGCAATTGGTTATGTCGCAACGATCCCTGATTGCCGCGCGCTCATCGTCGCACCGGCATCACTGCTCCGCAACTGGGAGGCAGAACTGAAGCGCTTTTTACCCGGTCGACCGGTTCATGTCGTCACTGGTTCTCAAGCCAGCCGACTCCGCGAACTGGAGCACTTACCTGAAGATACGGTGACGATCGTCTCCTATACGACGCTTCGGACCGACGTCCGTCGCCACCCCGTATATGACGTCATCTTCTTTGATGAAGCACAGCATTTGAAGAATCCGCAATCACAAACGGTCAGTCAACTGCGGCATCTGCAAGCAAAACGCCGGTTCGCCTTAACAGGAACACCACTTGAGAATCGTCCGCGTGATATCTGGTCGATTTTCCATGTCCTGTTTCCGGAATTACTGCCGGATTTAGCGACTTTTGAAAAATGGTCGTTTGATGACATGCAACAGTTCATCCAACCGTTCTTATTACGGCGCGAGAAACGAGATGTCTTACAGGACTTACCGAAGAAACAGATCGAGCATCATTATGTCGAGCTCGGTCCGAACCAAAAACGCTTATATGCGTCGTATCTTGCCAAATTGCAACTCGAGACGCTGCAACACTTAGACGAGACGAAACGCGAAGATCGTCTGAAATTACTGGCTGGGTTAACGCGGTTGCGGCAAATTTGCAACGATCCGGGATTATTCGTCGAGGAGTACACAGGGGAAGCAACGAAACGAACGCGTCTGCTCTCACTGATTGCGGAAAAACGGGCAGTCGGAAAGCGGATCTTGATTTTCTCGCAGTATACGCAAATGCTCGAGCGCATTCGCTCGGACCTCGCGCAACGTCACCTCCCCCACTTCTTGTTGACGGGTGAGACACCGCTTGAAGACCGGGTAGCGTTATGCGACCGGTTCAATGACGGTGAAGTCGATCTCTTCTTGATTTCCCTGAAAGCCGGTGGAACGGGACTGAATCTCGCGTCTGCTGATACCGTCATCCTGTTTGACAGCTGGTGGAATCCGGCTGTCGAACAACAGGCAGCCGATCGCGCCCACCGGCTTGGACAACAATCTGACGTGACGGTCATCAAACTGCTGACACGCGGGACAATCGAAGAAAAGATGACGGAATTACAAGATCGAAAAGCCCAGATGGTCGATGCCGTCCTGACGGCTCCAGACAGTGATGCCTTGACCGTCAAGGAACTCGTTCATCTCGTAACGACAAAGGAGGAACATCGGTGATCCTTGATCTCCTGCTTGGTTACCTTATCGGTAGCATTCTTGGCGGTACGCTCTGGAAGTACATCAGCCGTACCGATTTGGCACAGGTCGGCTCCGGAAACATCGGTGCTCGCAATGCCCATCGCGCCGGTGGGCTCCCGGCCTTTTTATTCGTTTATCTGTTTGATGCCGCGAAGACGATTCTTGCACTACAGCTAACAGACGCGTTTTATCCCATCGCTCTCGCCGTGCTTATCGGTCACTTGTTTCCGTTGTTTCATCCGCGACGCGGCGGCAAAGGGTACGCTGTGTTTTCCGGAATCGTCTTCGCCATCACGCCGTGGGCATACCTTGCCGGACTAGGCATACTCGGTTTGTCATATCTCGTAACGAAAGATAGCGTCAAAGCGGGGCTGATTCCGGTCGTTTTACTCCCGTTACTACCTGTCTACTTTGACGCGGGACCCATCAATATCTTGTGTACCGTTGCCGTAAGTCTACTTGTCCTGTGGGCTCATGATGCACTTCACAAGCCAGTCATTACATAAGGAGGACGTCTCATGATCGATTTTTCCATTGCCACCGCTTCGGACGCGGAAGCAATCCATGAACTGAACTACCTCACCTTCACGGAAGAGATTCCGCAACACCAACCGAATACCGAACGGAAACGGATTGACCGGTTTCATGATCAAAATACCTATCTGATCGGCAAGGAAGACAATCGACTCGTCGCGATGATTGCTATTCGGAAGCATCGTCCTTTTTCGCTTGAAGAAAAGGGCGTGACGCTAGATGAGACACTGACGGACCCAGCGGAAATCCGCTTACTCAGCGTTCGTCCCGAATACCGCAATAGTCGTACGTTCATGCAATTGATGCGCTTTTTGATGGTCTACTTGGAACGGGAGACGATTGATCATGTCTATATCAGTGGTACGACACGGGAAGCTAAACTATATGCGCGGTTCGGCTTCACACCAATCGCAGCAACGCTTGGTAGTGGCGATGCCCAGTTCGTACCGATGTTGTTGTCTCGCGCAACATACGAACGGTCCGTCATCGCGGATGTCTTACGTCCCCTGCATTTCCTAGCCGGTCCGGTCGAAGTCGCTCCGACGGTCCGTCAAGCGGCGCAACAAGCACCGCGTCCACATCGGACGGCATCGATGCGTCAGCTCGATCAAGATTTACGGGACCGAATGTGTCAGTTGCTGGATTTGCCACATGTCTCGATGGCTGTCGGCAGTGGTACGCTCGCGAACGATATCGTCGCACAACAACTCAGTGGACATGGATTGATCCTAAACGGTGGCGAGTTCGGTCAACGCTTGATCGATCACGCGGCACGAGCCGGGAAGTCGTTTGATATCCACCTGCTTCCGTCCGGTCACCCGATCGACTTAGAACAACTCGCAAGCCAACTGCATCAAACGGAGTACGACTGGATTTGGTTGACGCATTGTGAGACGTCTACGGGCGTTCTCTACGATCTCGATGCGGTAAAAGCGCTGTTAAATCAACGAACCGCACTCATCGTTGATGCGATCAGCGCCGTCGGAACCGGACGTTTCTCGTACGCCGGTTGCAGATTCGTCACGACCGTCTCCGGAAAGGCGATTGGTGGGTTACCGGGTCTTGCGTTCATCGGGCATACGTCCAGCGTATTGCCTTCCTCCCGGATTCCACGTTATCTGGATCTCGGTCTATATGCGGAAGGGGTTGCTTTTTCCGGTTCCTCGAATCTGTTGCTGGCTTGTCAGGCAGCGCTGGATGCCATTGATCTCGATCAAGCAGCCATCAAGATGACCTATCTCGAACAAACCGTTCGCGCTACTGGTTTCAACCTTCTTGCGACTCAAGAAGCGCAAGCGCCGGGAATTCTGACGATCGTCCATCCGTCGGCAACCGCTTTAGGAGACGCTCTTCGGATTCAGGGCTATCACGTCCAGTATGAAAGCGACTATCTCGTCCGTAATCAATGGCTCCAAATTTCAACGATGGGACAGACGACGATGCGGCACGTTGAACGTCTCGTCCGTGTATTGGTTCGTGAAAACCAACGCATCACCATAAAAAATGAAAAAAATGAAAGACCTCTCAACCCTTGATTTCAAGCGATTTGGAGGTCTTTCGACTTTAAAAAATAAAAATTAGAGGTTTAAGGATTTAAAACATAGGGGTATAAACTCACTAGCACCGCATCAAACCGGTGACTTACTCACACATGTTTCTCAATATCAGCGTAATGACCTGGGAGAGAAATGCAAAGTCACGAAAGCGTCAGGCTCAATGCGAGTCTGGAACCGATTGTCTTAGCATGTTTCATATTGTTCAGGACTTGTCCTGCTCCTACATTCATTACCTTTTGAGGGCTATACCAAATTCAAGGGGGAAATGAACATGTCAGTTAAATTAACAGCCGAAAAACGCGAGGTACGTCCACGCTCACTCCGTAAACAATTACGTCATGAAGGAAAAGCTCTTGGTGTCGTGTATGGTTACAAAGTGGAAAGTACACCAATCTCATTCGAAGAAAAAGAATTGCTTAAAATCGTTCGAGAAAACGGTGAGAACGTCTTGATTTCACTGAAACTCGACGGTAAAAATATTAACGTCTTGATCAACCGTCGTGATATGGATGTCTTCACACCAACTGTCGATCACGTTGAATTCATCGCCGTTAAAATGGATGAAGAGACAGAAGTCGAAGCAGACGTCGTACTCGTCGGCGAAGCAGCTGGCGCTAAAGTCGGTGGATTCCTGTCACAGACACTCTTTAAAGTAACAGTCGCAGCGACACCAGATAAATTACCAGAGAACGTCGAAGTCGACGTCACGAACCTCGAAATCGGCGATTCGATCTCTGTTGCTGATCTTCCGGAACAAAAAGATTTCCGTATCGTCACAGAAGGCGACATTCAAGTCGCAGCTGTCGTCGAATCAACGCTTGAACAAGAGCTTGAGGAAATCGAAGAAGCAGAAGCTGAAGCGCAAGCGGAAGCTGGTGAAGACAACGAAGCGGAAGCTACGGAAGAGTCTTCAGAAGAAGCAAAAGAAGAGAACGAAGATAACAAATAAGTCGTTTATCGATACGCCCTTCGTGGCGTATCGTTTTTTTGTGTCTTGACAATAGACAGAAGATTGCCTAAAGTGAACAGCGTATCATCTATTACTATATCCACTAGGGGAGCCCATTTGGCTGAGACGATTCACTTCGGACCCTTCGAACCTGATCTAGTTCATACTAGCGTAGGAAAGTGGAGCGATTACATCCAATGACTCCTGCTGCGCGCAGTTTTTCTGAGGACCGCTCTCTTTTTTACGGAGGGCGGTCTTTTTGGCGTCTCCCCCATTCTAAGGAGGACGAACACGATGCAACACTGGAAAATGAAAGAAATCATGGTCATGATGATGCTCGCCGTCGCTTGCGGGGTCATCTATCTCGGTTGGTCAACACTCTGGTTACCGATGTCTGCAATCTTCGGGCCAGTCGGTGCCAACTGGATGTTTGGGATCTGGATCATCGCAAGCCCGCTCGTCGCAGCAATCATTCAAAAACCAGGTGCTGCCCTCATCGCGGAAATCGTCGCGGCAGCCGTCGAGCTGTTCACGGGTAGTCACTTTGGCTTATCGGCTCTACTGATCGGGGTCTGCCAAGGACTTGGTGCGGAACTCGTCTTTGCGATGACGCGTTATCGCCGTTATGACACCTGGACATTGATGTTATCGGGTGTTGGAGCCGCGATTGGTAGCATTGTCTACAGTCTGATCGCGAACGGATTCGGTTACTACACGACGACGACGTTGCTTGCGACAACAGGTTTACAATTGATTAGTGGTGCATTACTCGGCGGCTTGCTTGCAGCGATTCTCGTCCGTCGCCTTGTTGCGACCGGTGTCTTGAACGGGTTTGCGGCCGGACGTGCGAAACGGGAAGTCGCATGATTACTGTCGACGACCTCAGCATCCGCTATCCGGGTCAGATGAAATCGGTGCTCGATCATGTATCGCTGACGATCGAACAAGGAACGACCCTTTTGCTTGGACGCAGTGGGAGTGGCAAGACGACACTGCTTCATGCCCTAGCCGGACTGACACCGGAGACGATTGAAGTCGAACAGACTGGTACCGTTACCCGGTCCGGTTCGGTCGGAGTCTTATTTCAAAATCCAGAAGAACAGTTCTGCATGGAAACGATCGGACGCGAAATCGCTTTTAGTTTAGAAAACCGGTCGATTCCAAGTGCGGAGATGGAGGAACGAATTGAACGCTTACTCGCACTCGTCGGTCTCCCTCTCCCCTTCTCGACACCGATCGCGAGTCTATCCGGGGGGATGAAACAGCGCCTCGCGCTCGCCGCGGTCCTAGCGCTCGAGCCGACGATCTTATTACTCGATGAACCAACAGCCCAGATTGATCCAATCGGACAACACGAGCTGATGGCGTTGATCTTTCGGATTCAGAAAGAACACGATTTAACGATCGTCTTGATCGAGCACCAACTCGATGTCTGTTTACCGTACATCGACCAGATCGTCTTACTTGAGGACGGATCGATTACTGCGACGGCGCATCCGCAGGATTTGTTCCCGCAGGCTTATACAGAGCTTCAATCGAAAGGCATCGCTGTTCCTTCTTTGTATCCGTACACGTTAGAGACGTTACCCATAGATGGACCACAAGCAGCGCGACTTCACGTTCTTCCTCCAGTCGCTACAGCAGGCATTCCCCTGTTACACGTTGCTACATTATCGACGAAAGCCCCTTACCCGCTGACCGATGCGACATTTTCCCTGCAGACAGGAGAATGGGTGATGCTGCTCGGGGCAAACGGATCCGGGAAAAGTACGTTGCTTGCAACACTCGGTCGGTTGCTTCCCCATCGTGGAACATATCGGTTCCAGGAACGTCCGGCTCAGCGTTACTCCCGGAGACGCTTTTATGAGCACGTCGGCTATGTCTTTCAACAACCGGATTTGCAGTTTCTCAAGCTGACGGTTGAAGCGGAAATCGACTGGAGTCACCGAGCAGCGACGAGTGATGAGCGCACGACGTTGCTCGAACGGCTGGAACTCGCATCCGTCAAACAGCAGTCACCGCTTGCGCTTAGTACGGGGCAACAACGACGGCTCAGCGTCGCGACGATGCTCGGGCAGGCGAAGGATGTGTTGTTGCTCGATGAACCAACGTTCGGACAGGATGGATTGACGACGCGGCGGCTCATGAAACAGTTGTTGACGGAACAACAGAACGGAACGACACTCGTCATGGCAACGCACGACATGGAACTCGTCGCCCGATACGCGGATCGTGTCCTCGTCATGGAGCAAGGCCGGATTGCCTTTGACGGACGTCCGAGCGAGTTATTCGCTGACGTTCCGTTACTCGAACGCTGTCAGCTACAACGTCCACTTTCGTACCAATTCCAGGAGGTGAAGCGCAATGCAGACGAACGCGTCACCGTTCGCTAAACTCAATCCTGTCATCAAAGGTAGCGGATTGGTTTTGATCATGTTTGCCTTGATTGCAACGAACGACTGGGGCAAGACGTTGGTGTTCCTGAGTTTTGCTATCGCTCTGCTACTCCTCTCCGGGTGGGGTCCTCGCGATTTCTTGAAACGACTCGCACCTTACAGTCTATTATTCTTATTGACGTTCTGGATGATGGCAGCCTTCGGCAAAGGAACGAATCCTCTATGGTCGTTTGGTTGGTTTCATGTCACATCGGAAAGTGTCATGCACGGCTGGTTACTTGCCTTACGGATGGCAACGTTCGTCTGCTTAAGTTTCGCTTTCGTCACGACGACCGATGCGACCCGGTTCGTGATGAGCTTGATTCACCAAGCAAAGGTATCGCCTCGCTTCGCGTACGGATTTCTTGCCGGGATCCGCTTTCTTCCACATTTGGTCGAAGAAGTCCGCGTCTTACGGCAAGTCCGGATGATTCGGAACGTTCACAGTCGCTTTCCTGGTGATGCGTTCCTATCAATCGGCTTACCGCTCTTCTCGCGATCGATTCAGCGGGCAGAACGGATGGCGATCGCTTTCGAAGCCCGTCATTTTTCAGCAGAACGGACATATTATGAAGTGCCAGTCGTTCAGCCCCAGGATGTTATCTATCTCATGGTCATCCTCCTGTTCATCAGTCTTGTCTTTTGGCTATGATTACCGCCACCCGTATCCGGGTACATTCTAGCAAGACAGATTGAAGGAGAACGACATGAAACGAATCCTCTTGATTGGTGCAGGACACGCTCACCTGCATTGCATTACCAATGGACCAACAGAAGACGTCGAGTGGCTGATTTTAAATGCCTCGACGTACCAATATTACTCAGGCATGTACTCCGGACTTGCTGACGGAACGTACGATATCGATGAGATCCGTATCGACGTCGCCGCACTGTGTCGCGCCAATGATAAACAGTTCATCGAAGAGACCGTCATCAAAATCGACCCCGATGAAAAGGTCGTCTTCGGTGCATCCGGCAGACGCTATACCTATGACGTCGTCTCGACGAATATCGGCTCGTTCGATTGGTCGGAAGACACGACACGATTATCGATCAAACCGAACTACCGGTTACCGGATACATTAAAGCGTCTGCAACAAGCAAAGTGTCCGGTCGTGATTGGAAGCGGTGCAGCGGCCGTCGAGATGGCGGCGTCCTTAAAAGCAGCGGGTGTGCCGATCACCCTGATCACGGATCCAGAGTTACTTTCAGGACACCCAGCAGCGGAAGCCATTACACGACGCTTACAAGAACTCGATGTTCATTGGATTCGAGAACGGTCACTGAACGAGTCGTCTCCTCTCCGCTTTTCACATCACCCGCCAATCGAGTCGGATGCGCTCGTCCGCTTGACGGGTGCGAAAGCTCCGGCATTGTTTGCGGACAGTAAGCTCTATACGGAAGACGGATTCCTACTTGTCAATGAGCAGTTGCAAGCGCTCAATCATCCAAGTCTGTTTGCTGCGGGTGACGCAGCGACCCTCGTCGCTTATCCCGATATTCCAAAGAATGGCGTCACAGCTGTCCGGCAAGCACCGATCTTACTAGCAAATCTCTTACGGTACGTCCAGGAAGAGGCACTGAAAACCTATCGTCCGCAAACGAACTATTTGACGATTTTATCGATGGGACCACGTCATGCAGTTTCAATGTATGGCAATCAGTATTCGACTCACCCGTTCGGTTGGTACCTGAAGCGCTGGATCGATCAACGGTTTATGCGGAAGTATCGCCCTTAAAAGTGTGCGCCGGCGCACGCTTTTTTCTGTACACAAAAACAAGCCATGGACGAGTGTCCATGGCTTGTTGGATTAGACGGTTTGATTTCCTTTAACGTACGAGAGTAACGTCTCGTTGAACTTCTCTTGTTCATCAAGCAACATACCGTGCCCACTCTCTTCGAAGACTTCAAGTCGTGCATGTGGGATTCCCTTTTGCATTTCTTCCGCGAACTCGAACGGACAAACTTGGTCTTTTTTACCGTGGATAATCAACGTATCGACTTTGATGTTCTCGAGTTTTCCACGTAAGTCTTCATCACGCAATGCGATTGCTGACTGAATCGTACCGTGGGACGAAGCGGCGATACTAAGTCCATGGAACCATTGTTGGAGTGGTTCTGGATGTTCCTTCGCAAAGAAGATTTCCCCGAATCCTTTGAGCATCGACGGACGATCCTGTTTCGTGTCGGCAATCAACGCATCGACTTCTTCTTTTGTCATTCCGTATGGATAACCGTCTCGCTGTGTAAAGACAGGTGCTGCAGCTCCTGCGAGAACGAGCTTACTGACTTTTGAATCCCCGTATTGTAAGAGATAGGACAAGGCGATTCCTCCTCCCATCGAGAAACCAAGCAACGTGACGTTCGATAATTTCAGCTGTTCGATGACTTCATTGATATCGGACGCCATCGTCTTGTAATCATATCCCGTTGCCGGTGCATCTGATTTACCATAACCGCGATAATCGATTCCGACGTAACGGTATCCTTCTTCGACGAGCAGATTTTTTTGATACTCGAACATGTTATTGTTTGCCGGCCAGCCGTGTAGAAAGACGACTGGTTGACCCGATCCGACGTCCTCGACGTAAATCTTCGTGCCATCAACCGCTTGAATGAATGTACCCATCATAAAACCCCCATAGTAATAGATTGACCGTGCATGCATCTATTATTCCCCAGTCAAGGGATGTCAAACATCTTGATGTTAAAGCATTATAGAAAATTCTGTCTATTCTAGAAATTATGGTAAAATATAGTCATTAAGATGAAGGAGGTTTTTCATGAGACGCTATATACATACCGGTATTCTCGCAGGCGCAGTCCTACTTGCTGGATGTGGAAAAGAACAATACTTAGACCTTACATATGATGCCAATTACTGGGGCGGTATTTCGACTACTTTTAATGGGCAAGAGATACCGGATCTCCCTAAAAAACAAACGGCTGCTTTATTGAAAATTTGTCAGCAAAAACCGGACTTGACGCGCTTACCTGATCGATATGTGCAACACGAAGGGTTTGACTTATACTTCCTGCCTCCGAATGTCCAAGGGCGCGAATTCCAACACGTTCGTTTCTTGTCAGATAAAAAAAAGGACTATCTGGCGTGTCAGCCGATTCGCCACGCGGATTATGCGGTCCATCAGATCAAGCGAAGTGATTATCCATTCGTCGATTGGTCAAAACAACCGCTTAAAGCCAAATCGACAGTCGTTCGCTTTAAACCTGTCCCAAAAGAAGTCACGGATCAACAAAAACAGGAAAACGAAGATCAGAAAGAAATAAAAGAGCTCGGACGGTACCTCTTCCCGTCCTATCAACTATCTTTGCCACCGGAAGGACAACTCGTCGTCTACATGAAAGAGAAAGGCAAAGATAAAGAACAAACACTCTTTGAAACGACCGAGTCACTATCCGGTTCCGAATTGAATTTAGCTTTTCGCGATAGTCCGAATGGTGGTGTCCAACAATCGTCGATCGAGCTGATGTTCAGTGGTGACCGTGTCGGATTCCCTTCGACGATTCAAGAATATATGAATGGACAAACCTATCAGATTGAGCGGAAGCAACTGCTGGATACGATTGCGACAGGTCAGACCGTCCAGTTCGCGACCGTTCGGAAACAAGAGGACGGAAAAGTCGTCCAAGAAACATCGATTTATTTGCGTTTTAATAAAACTTATAAAAAACCTGTGAATTACGATTATGGATTCCTTCAAGCATCCTCAAGCAATTATGTCGGTTTCATCCATCAATCACCGAAACAGCTCATCGATAGCGATTATAAGTTCGTCTCAGCAATTCCTGACAAGCTAGCGAAAAAAATCGCTCAGGAATTAAAAGAGACCGAAGTGATGGAGCCACAAGGGACAAAACTAAAGCAGAAAAAATTGACGTTGATGCGCGAAGGGAAAAGCCAAATGTTCGAGCTATTCGAACGCAAACGCGCCAAAAAACTTGAAATCTATGTTGTCAAACCAGGATCAAAAAACGGTGCGAAGCTGTCGGGTACGACAAGTGAAGCACTCAGTGAGGTGCTCAATCAATGAACAAACGTTTCTGGATCGGACTCACACTCGGAGCAACGCTAGCATTAAGCGGTTGTCAAAGCGATGCGCCGAATTTCAAATGGGATTACTTATCGCAAATGTATGACGGAGGGCAATTCAACGAAAAAGAATCTCGCACCTTGTCAGCTAAAGAACGAACTGTCATCCAAAAAACGTGCGCGTCGAAAGTGAGCGATGCACCTACTGATTACGCTGTCGGCGATATCTATTCCGTCATGATGACGAATCCGTTCGAAGATTATGAAGGTCAAACCGTTCGTTACGTGAAAGCTGGAAAGAAGAGATATTTATATTGTCAGACATCGTTTAAAGGCGGGTACTATCCATTACCAAAGAAAGACGATGTCTTCAAGAAGACTGCTCTGACTCAACAACGGAAGAACTTTAATGTGAAGCCTACTGTATTAAAAAAAGACGACTGGTTTAATCCTGATGAGAAGATCGCAGATCATTCTGCTCGAACATTAGAACTTCCAGGATCAGGTTACCTCGTCATCGAGGCGACGGATGTCACAAAAAAAGATACACGTACGACGTCTTTCGTATATACGAATTCTTTGACACCGTTCACCCGTGATGTCGATCTCTATCTCGTCTACAATCAACAATTCGGTTCGACATACGACGTTTCGGTTCGAATACCACAGTTGTATGGTGGACGGCGTGCGGAACACCCGATCCATTCAATGAAACATCCAGGAAAGGTCCGGTTCATTCCGGGTGACGGAACACCCGAGCATTATGGAACGGTCATCGCAACGGAGAAAAACGGACGCGAATTCCGCTACGAATTATCGATTCGACACACGACGGAACAACCAACTGAACTCCAAGAACCGAATCAAACAACAGATGATCTTGTTGTGGATAATGAAGAAATGACGTTGATCCATCAAAGACAGTTCTCGCATGTCCGTTTTGAAGAAGATGATCAAGGAAATCGTATTTCGGAGAAAGGTCTCGATTGGGACCATATGATCATGATGACCAGTGATGAATCCGGGAAATTAAAAAAAGCAATCAAGACAAGTGAACAAGCTGACGTACGAGGAAAACGGGCGAAGTGGAAATATTTGACGTTCCGAGATGGAGTGAAAGGACAACAATACGAAGTTTATCTCGATAAGCGTGTCAAAAAGACCGATGTTTATTTAAAAGATCCGAAGCGTGACGTGTCGATTCACCTATCAGCGACAGGTCGTGACATCCTCCTTCCTTTGTTCGAGCAATACGAAAAATGACTCACGCCATGAAGACGAGATGTTGCAACAAATAAATCAAGGAACACCAGAAGATGAAAGCAATCCCCTCTCTTAACCACTCTTTACGCGTCAACGGTTCACGTAAGAAGGACACGCAAGCGAATAGTAAGACGAAGAAGTAGAGATAAATGAAGCCACCGCTCGTCAAGAAACCAAAGAGCAGGATCATACCACCGAGGACGGACAGGCTAGAGACGACAGGTTTACGATAGACCATGCGGTGTCACCTCGCTTCATCTAGTTTGTTAGATTATACCCAGATTACGGAAAAATAATCTATTGTAATGTACTAGACAACACCCCTTGAGAGGCGTCCTCCCAAGGGGTGTTGTTGTTTATTCCACGACGGCACTGTGATCAGCGACGATCGCATATTGCGTGACGGTATTCGACGTCACGAGCGGTTTGACTTCGGATGTTCCGTTATCCCGCTTATGGTGCACGCCTTTGTACGCCTGACTCTCTTGCCATGCATGGAATGCTGCTTGATTCGACCATGTCGTCATGATCGTGACGATGTCTTCTTCTTCCTGACTGATATCGACGAGGACTTGCATCCGGTGAAACCCTTCCATCCGTTCAATTCCTTTCGTCGTCTTAAAACGCGCTGCGACTTGATCTGCTGCACCTTTGACGACGTGTAACTGGTTCATGACGATCCACATGTTTACTTCCCCCTTTTTTCGTCTTTAGTATACTAAAAGTCATGGGTCGTAGAAAACACGGATGCGTTATCGCTTGTTGACACTCCCACGGCTAAAGCCGCAAGCCCACACCGTTGGTGAGGGGGGATTCTCAAGTGCTTGGCGGACTCAATCCATTTCTGCTTCGTCCGAGCCTTGAGGTAGGGGTGTGCCATCACCCCTCCTGAGACAGACCGTATAGGTTCTCAGGCTGATGGACTGTTACCATCCATCACAGGTGCGTATCGAATGTTCATCGCACCGACGGCGTCCCGATGTCCTTTAAACCCACAGGCACACGTGTAGACCCTATCCCTCACCTTGTTCCTGACGGAACAGGATGGGCAGGTCTGACTCGTGTAGGCGGGGTTCACATACTCAACCTTGATGCCCGACAAGGCGGCTTTGTATTCGATGAAGGACGCGAGACGATAGAACGACCATGAGTGGAGGTTCTGGTTGTTTTTACGGCTTGTTCTTGCCGTCTGTCGGATGTTCGCCAAGAGTTCGAGGCGAATGACAGAGATTTTCTTCTGTCTTGCAAAATCGACGATGGCTCGGCTGACCTTGTGGTCCTTGTCCCGCATCCACCGCTGTTCCTTCTGATTGCGTCGTTTGATAGCCTTCGGCTTCTTCTTTTTGCCGAGTGCCTTCCGTTCCGCACGGAACTTGCGTTTCATATACTTGTTCTTACGACCGTTCCCGAAGAAACGGGTCGTGTCGTCATCGGTGACGGCGACCGCCGGCACTTTCAGTCCGAGGTCAACCCCCATCATCCGCACCCCCGTCCGAGGGACGGTCGGTACATGGACGGAAATCTGAGCAATCCACTTCCTTCCCTTCTTCGTGACCCTGAGCGTCCCGAGTTTGTTGGCAAGGAGTCGGGTATTCCGATTGTCCTTGTCAACCATGGGAGCACGGAATCGCATCTTCACGGACTTCCCGTCCATCCAAACGGGGAAGGAGATGCTCTCGAAGTCGAAGGAATAGTTCTGATTGTTCCAGACGCAGACCGGCTTTTTGAGGACAGGGATGCGTTTGAACTCCTCTTTCCTCGCCTTCTTGTAGATGCCGACGGCATCTCCTGCGAGTTGGTTCTTCACGGCGCTCGGAAGGGGGGTGTCGATGTCCTTGCTCGACCACCTCTTCCCGTCCTCGGAGGCGACCATGTTCGCCACGACTCGGTTGGCGGTCTGGATATAGGTCTTGCCCATCCTTTTTAGGATGGCATCCTGACGACGCGTGGCATAGATTCGAACTTCTACCGTGACGACTTGACTCATCTTTGACACCTCCTTCATCCTAATAATCAACTCCATTATAGATTTACTATAAATGCATTTCATCAGGAAGAACAGTCGAGGACATGCGGTGTCTGAAGACACCCCGTCTCCGAACTCGCTATCATCCCACCCCTAAAGGAGTGGGCTTTCTCGCTCGTACATTCTGTAACGTCAAGCGCTGGATCGTCTCTTTTCCGTCTACGCTCGTCGCGATCATCTCGAAATAGAGCGAATGCGGGAAGGCATCCGGTAACGGTTGGACGGTATGGAAACGTTCCTGATCTGCTACCGACAAGGAACGTTGCATCGGACGAAGCGGCTCTTCGCCTTCAGCCGTCGTCTTATACGGCTCGAACCGGATCGATTTCATTTGTTTCGAACCATTCATGCCGTAGGCGACAAGGTATCGACCTTCGTCCGTCGTCAACAAACGACCTTCAAACCAATCCGACTCCCTCGTCTGTTTTGAGCGAATGATTCGGTCGATTCGTTGTGACTCATCGGTTTGTTGCAGGAGCAAAAACAAGCGGTCGTGCTTCGCTTCAAGATACGCAACGGCATAATGGTCAGATAGTCGTTCGACGAAGTAGACATCACGCGCTTCGACTGGTGTGTTCGTCATCTGTGTATATAACTGGGCGACTTGCTTCGCCGTAAAGGAAACGGTCTCTTGACGTGGATGCATCCCCGTCAGCGTTCCGAGCACGAGACCGAACAATAAGATGAGGAAAAGACGCCGTTTCATCAGTCAACCTGTTTGACGAGCAGATGGTAGCTCATCCCTGGTGGATAGTCATCGATTCGTCCGACTTCGACGAATCCCTGTCGCTCATAAAACGGAAGCGCTTGAAACGAGAACGTCTCGACGCGGATTCGCTGAACACCCGCTGCTCGTGCCCATTCCTCCAGTTGACGGAGTAACTGAGTACCGAGCCCACTTACCCGTTCCTCCTCGACGACGAAGAACCATTCAATATGTAACCAGCCCCAGTACATTTCTCCTGAGATGCCGCCGATCGATTGATCGTCACGCGTCGCAAGTAATGTGACGGCTTGTGTTCCCTCGGAGCGTTTCGTCGCATGAAATGGTGAATGCTCGACATTGTATTGACGCACTTGTTGTTGAAGCCAGTCCTGTCCGTCCTCATTTTCCTTAAGTTGAAATTGCAGCATGTCCAAACTCCTTTCTTGTTATAGTAATAATGGAGGTGAATACGATGGAACCCACGTTCCAAATTGATTGTACGAAGTGTTTTGGTTTATGTTGTACAGCACTCGCTTTTTCGAAATCCAGTGATTTTGGTCATGACAAATCGGAAGCAACACCGTGTCGTAATCTTGATACGGACTACAGCTGTCGGATCCATGACCGGTTACGTGACAGCGGCTACAAAGGCTGTACCGTCTATGATTGTTTTGGTGCTGGACAGCATCTGTCACAGCAGACGTTTCAAGGCGATGATGCGCCCAAGCGACGCCAAGCGATCTATGCTGCTTTCCCGAAGATGGTCCATTTATTTGAGATGATGTGGTACATAACCGACGGGAAACGCGATGTCACGCGTGACATCCACGATCAACTCGATGAGACACTTGCCGCACTGACCCGGTACGCGGCATTACCAGCCGATCAATTTGAACGACTTGATGTGATACCTGTTCGTCATACCATCCGACCACTCCTTGAGATGGTCGCCTCACGTGTTCAAGCTCAGTATAGCGGAAGACGCGACCAGACACCACGTGACTGGGTCGGAAAACAGTTACCCGGGCGTGATTTTTCAGGTGCCAGTGTTCAGAATCAGTGGTTGCTCGCGACGAACTTGTCAAATACCCGCTTGCGCGGGGTAAACTTTCTCGGGGCTGATTTGCGAGACTGTAACGTCAAAGGCGCGGATTTGACGGATGCGCTCTTTTTGACACAAGCACAAATTAATTCAGCGATCGGCAATGCGGCGACACAGTTACCGAATCGTTTACTTCGTCCATCCCATTGGCGTTAAACAGAACTGAACGATAAAGAGGCACGTTTTCGGTCGATTGATCCGAAAACGTGCCTCCTTTTGAATGCTTGTCATCGTTTACCGAGCGTAAAGCCGTTAAAGTAACGTCCTCCAAACGATGCAAGATAAGCATCGATTAACGCGACGACTTCTCGTTGGTCATCCGATTGATAATACAACTCGAATGCCATTGTATGTCGGCTGGCATAGTCTTCGTCAAACTCTGCAAGAGCGCGAATCGCCCACTTCCCTTGTCCGATGTAGTAACGATTGGCACGAAGAACAAACTCGATACTCTGTTCATATAAACGTGACGCAATCGCTAGACCTTCTGCGCGGTTCGTCACACTTTCGAAATCGTCGAGCAAATCACTTAAAAAATAACGTGCGCGGTCTTGTTCCGAATTCGTCCACGCAACAGGTCCGTCCGTTAATTGGTGAGCCGCTTCCTGACGGATAGATGCAAGACGCGGATGATCCTCGATCGTCCAGCTGTCAGCAATCATTCGTTGCAGGGACGGGCGACCACGTTCCCGGTCACTCTCGAAAAAATGTGCAATCGTCTCAAAGGAATGGACGAATGCTTCGACCGGGACACCGTCATGGATGAACGACTCCCGGTACGCCTGACCTCGACTTGCTTCAAAAATGATCACATCGACATCTGATTGTGCGGTCGCTTGCCCTCGCGTATGGCTGCCGGCAAGTAAAACAGCACAGTGATTCGGGTAACGTGACGCAACGAGCGGCATGATCCAGTCGCACCACTCCATGCGTGTCCACTTAGTCTTCAACTTGTTCACCGATTCCGGAGAAGACGGCCAGTTCGTCACCCGGTACGGCAACGATCGTCGCGTCGGCTCGGTGTGGCGCGAGACCGATATCGATCGCCCACGATTCATAATATGTATCCGATCCGTTCAGGACGAGCGTTTGTCCGTTGCTAAACGTTAGGAATAAGTGCGGTGCCGTCTTTCCGATTCGCACACCGGTGATGCGTTCCGCGTGAAGTGAGACGATCAAATGTAACATCTCTTCTTTCGTCGCATGGCGGACGACCCAATCCTGTGTCGTCTCGACATCGCCGTAAAACAGACGGTCCGTCTCGATCCGTAGTCGTAGTTCAGGCGCTGTCGTATCGAACAGATTGATGAATTCGAGCGTGACGTAGCCTGCGACATGGACCGTCGCTAATTGTGTACCGATGAAATAGGTCGTCAAGAGCTGACGGGCGAGTTGATGATCTTCTTTGTTCATGATGAGCACCTCATTTAAAAAGAATGAATGGTATCGGGATGAGTCCGAGAAACTTACTTCCACTCAATTTACCACAAATTAGTCGATACGAACATGAGAAGAAAGGCATGTTTTCGGTTTTCTACGGCACGGAGGTGAGAATACGGTATACTGATGAGGAACTGACGTCGATCGTGATCGACAGAAAGGAGCTCCGTCCATGCAATATTTCTACATGAGACCCTATCCGGATGATCCAGACTGTTCTATGCAACAAGCGGAAGCCGACAAGAGTGATGTGACGACACGTGTCATCGAGACGCATGATTCGGCTAAACGACGGACGGCACTCGAACAGATGCTCGAGACACTTCAGACGGGAGACGAAGTCATCGTCACGCATCTCTACATCTTAGCAGACTCGACGCGGCACTTGATCGAGTTGCTCGAGCACATGGAGACTCGTGGTGCGACGCTGTGGTCACTCCGCGAACAGATTCGGACGAGCGAGCGTGCCTCCTTATCGTTTCTTGAAACGGCCCGCCATCTCGTTCAGCTGCAAAGTGACGTCATCAGCATGTCGACGCGTGCTGGACTCTCTAAAGCAAAAGAACAAGGAAAGCAGACCGGTCGCCCCCGGAAGCCGGATGAAAATGTCCGCCGCGCGATCGCCATGTATCAAAGTAAAAACTATTCGCTTGCTGATATCCGCGAACAGACCGGTATTAGTAAAAGTACGTTGTACCGATATCTCGAAAGCGAGACAATCGATGCAACGGATAAAGGCTGACTCCATCATGGAATCAGCCTTTTTTTCAGCTATTTTGCTTTAAGGTGTTGCCGAGCCATTTTTGGAGGGCTTTTCCGCCTTCATAGAACGAGCTGTCTCGTAATTCATACGTATGACCACCTTGTTCAATCAAGTCGAGGAACGTATTCCCGACATCCCGGTTTTCCCATTTCCGCTGATCCGTCAAATACTTGAAACCGAAGTTACATTCGACGTTGAAGATGATGTGGAAGGGTTCCTTGAACGATTGGACGGCGCGGATCATCTCGATCAAGATCATCCGTTTTGGTGATGACGCTTCGAATGTATCGAATAAGGTCGTTCGGCGTCCGTGAAACTCGATGACGCGGATCGCGCGACCGGTATCCGCTTTAAAATCATAACTCGTCCGAATCGAGACGATGATCTCGCGTTGGTCTGGTTGTACTGGCATGGTATATCGCTTCCTTTCTCTCGGTCGATTATAGCATGGACCTGTTCGATTTTAATAGACATCGTCGATTCGGTCTCAAGAAGGATTGTCGCAACCTAAAATTTGTCTTATACTAAAATTACCAATACATAAAGGAGCGTTTTCGTGAAACATCTATTTTCGATACTCCTCTCGGCGAGTCTTTTGTTCACGGGTTGCTACTGCACCCTCGACGAACGAACGGACGAGCCGCACTTCAAATCACGTGCCCGCTCCATTTCCTCGTATCATACCTTCGACATCGAATATGCGAAAGGACTACGGAAGGAGCAAGTTTCGAACCGAACGGTCACCGTGACGGATTCGAATGGCGAGCGGATGCAAACGGAGATTGAAGTCCTAGACGGCAAAGAAATCCGAATCAAACCACCGCGCTCTGGATACAAAAAAGGACGTCGCTACATCATCCACATTCGGGATTCGATCGACGCCCGCAAACAAGTCCATACGAATACGATTCGGGAACGAACCTTCACTGTCGACCGCTGACAGACAAGGTTCGTTTTTTTATTTGGAACGAGCCGGAAAGACGGTGTAACTCATCGAGATGACCCCATCGATCACGAGGACGAGCCCCCACAGTTGTAACGTCCGTAAGAGACTCTCCGTCTGCTCAGCATCTCCCAGCCAGAGAATCATGGCACCGAGTAACGTACCACCAATCAAAAAGGCCAGGATGTGTCGATAGAAACCGTTGCGTTCCCGTCGCGCACGCGATATCCGTTCTTTTGCTACGTGCTCTTTTAGGACAAAACGGCGGTAGACTCCATCCGCCCAGGCAATCATTTGTTTCCCAAATGCAAGTGAGACGCCGATATAGATCGCAGCGAGACCGTGCGCGAGCGTTGCTGTATTGCCGCGACTTAAGTCAAACACCGTTAAGACCAGTAAGACGATATCAATCACCGGTGACATCGCCATCAATCGAAAACCAAGCTTCTCTCGTCTGAATCCATAACGCACGATCAGTCCGGCGACAATGAATACCCAAAATAGAATCTCACAACCGACGATTGCCCACGCGACGAGTTGCATATCAATCCTCTCCTTTTTTAATACGACTGTATCATAAAGATAACACCTCTTTCAGTGCTTGACTAGTCTTTTTAATACATTCGTGCTAAAAAAGATGATATACTTGAGACATGCCAAAACAAGTCAATCACGAAGAACGCAAACGCCTCATCGCCGAAGCGACGTGGCGCACGATTTCTCAAGTCGGTATTGAACAAGCCAGTGTCCGGACGATCGCCAAGGAAGCGGGACTCTCACTGGGTGCCTTGCGATATTACTTCACGACCCAGGACGAGTTGCTCCGCTTCTCGATGGACCTCGTCCAAGAACGGGTCCAAGCACGCATCACAACCATTTTCGAGAAAGGAGGAACCCCGGAAGAAACGTTATGTGACGTCTTACTTGAGGTCTTACCTTATGCACCCGAGCATCAGCTCGAGATGCAGGTCTGGTTTCAATTCATGATGTCCGCGTATTCATCGCAAGCGACGGAAAATCCGGACGATATCTACCATATGGTTCAAGTACTGTTGACACAGATTCCGGACGGTACACTCCGCGCGGGCTTAGACATTGCGCTTGAGAGTGAACGGCTCGCAGCACTCGTTGACGGGTTAGCCTTTCATGCTCTGTTTCGACCGGAACGATTACCAAAAGAACGCCTGCGTCATGTCCTCGTCCATCACTTGAACGCCCTCTTCGTCCGTCCTTTAGCGATCGACGACAAATAACCCGCTGTTCCCTTTGCGCGCGAGGGAAACAGCGGGTTTTTCATCGTCTTGCTTCTACGAGAATCAACGATAAGGAGCGAATCAAGAAGAAGGTCAAAAACGCTGCCCAGACGCCCTGATTTCCAAAAGTCGGTGTCAACAGGAGGACGACCGCAAAACCAATTCCTGCTTGAATCATTGAGTTCCGGACCGGTGTTGCTTCAACCCGCCCGGCAAAGATGCCTTCGTAGATCATCGCCCAACCGGCAAGGAGCGGTAGGATGATGATCCAGAAGTAATAATCGTCCGCCGCATTTAGGATTGCCTCTTCTGAAGTGAACAACTGAAGGAGCGGTGTCTCAAGGAAGAGGAGCACCAGTGACCAGAAGACGACCGAGTAGAATCCAAACGTCCGTGCCAAACGGACACTCGTCCGGTATCCTGCCTGATCTTGATGCCCTCTCGCCCGACCGACGAGAACCGTTGACGCATGACCGAGTCCACCGAACCAGTAAGAAATCAGATACTGGATTTGTAGCAGAATCGCGTTGGCTGCGAGGATATCCGGTCCGAATTGTCCACCAGCACGTGTGAACCAGCCGGTGACGAGTAGAAGGAAAATCGTGCGAATGAACAAGTCACGATTGACTTGAAAGAATTGACGGTACGCTTGCCATGCCGTCAAGGCACGCCATTCATCATGCGTCATCGATAAATGACCACGGATCAGGTACAGAGCACAGACGACGATGCTGATCTCCGCGATGACGGTCGCAACCGCAATTCCAGCAACACCGGCATTCAATCCGTAGACGAATCCGATATCGAGAACGACATTGACTCCTGTACTAAACAATTGGACGAACAAGGCGTGCTTGACCTGACCGGTACCAATCAACCAGCCGAGTAACGCATAACCCATCAACACGAACGGTGCGCCAATCATCCGGTATGAAATATACGTCTTGACCGCATCTAGCAAGTCAGCGGGTGGTGCAAGTAAGTACAGTCCGATTTGCTCGAGCGGCTGTCGGAACAACAGGATGAGCAGACCGATACAAGCTGCTAAAAACAGCGGTCGGTAAAGTGACGTCCGTAAGGCGTGCACGTCATTCGCCCCACTTGCTTGGGCGCTGAATCCTGTCGTACTCACTTTTAAGAAACCAAACAACCAGTAAATCGTATTGAAGAAGACGGCTCCGACAGCGATGCCTCCGATCGCCCTCGGATCACCGGATTGACCGATGACGACGGTATCGGTTACACCAAGTAAGGGTGTCGCAATACTTGAGAGAATCAGCGGATAAGCGAGTAACCAGTACGTTTTGTGTGTCGGTTGTGCGTTCACCATGTTCCGGCCTCGACGAATCGTTGGGTATACGCGCTACCTGATTCCAATCGATCAATCAAATCAACAGCGCGACCGTCACGTAAGACGAGTGTTTCCGAACAGAGGCGCCGGATGAAATCAATATCGTGCGAGATCAATACAAGACTGACACCGAGTGTCTGCTGCAAGCGTTCTAGTAGCTCGATGATCTGCGCCCGAGAGACGACATCAAGTCCCGTTGTCGGTTCATCCATCACGATAATGTCGGGTTCGATCGAAATCGCGCGGGCGATCGCGGCACGCTGAATTTGTCCCCCACTCAATTGATGGGGCACTCGATCGAATAACTGCTCCTCGACCCCGACAGCAAGTGCGAGGGCTGTAATGAGATTTTCTTCTGACGTCGCTGGGAAATGCCGCAAGATCGGACGATGCCGACGAAACGGTTCAAGAATCGATTCCCGCACCGTCCATTCTGGATTAAAGGAAGCGAGAGGATGTTGAAAGACGGCTTGAATAGCTCGTCGCTCGTTTCGGTGCCCACTCGGAAATGCCTTTTCATGTAAGGAAATCAAACCATGCGTGGGTTTGAGCAGACCGAGAATCAATCGTCCGAGTGTCGTCTTGCCACCCCCACTCTCCCCGATGATGCCAATTGACGCCTTTTTCGTCACGTGAAATGAGATATTCGACAAGATAGACTGACTCTTTATCTGATAAGTAAGATCTGTTACGGATAAGACTGGTGACATGAACTCTTCCTTTCTTCCAGTGATGTACGATGCGCTTGCATCAAGCTCATCGTGAACGGATGACGACTTTGCTCGATCATCTGTGGTGTTCCCGTCTCGACGATTCGTCCATCCTGCATTAAGACGAGTTGCTCTCCATAATGTAAGGCAGGTCCTAATTCGTGGGTGACGAACAAAATCGTTGCCCCGTACTGGTGTTGGTATTCGGTCAACCAGTCGAGTAAACGACGTGTCAACACAGGATCGAGCGCCGTCGTTAGTTCATCCGCTAAAATCAATCGTGGTTTTAAGGTGACGGCAAACAGGATCGCGAACCGTTGCAATTGCCCACCGCTCAACTCTCCTGGATATCGGTCCAACCAGGTCGGGTCCAACTCAAGCGTTCGCAAGACGTCATCGATGTAAGGATGATCCATCTTTCGTCCATGTGCGCGATATGTATCCCGTAACATCTGACGCATCGTCAAAAACGGAAGAAACGCATCGGTATACTGCTGTGGTATGTAACCAATATCGAGACCACGCCGAAGAGGTTCGTCCGAGATGACTTCTCCGCTCGACGACATCCCGTCCGGCAATCGATCCAGTAATCGTTTAAGCAAGAGCGTCTTACCGCTCCCGCTCGCTCCGACGAGACAGATGAATCGATGAGCTGGTAACGATAGATTCATGTCATGCAGAAGGACGTGTTTCGCCCGAACGTGTAAGTTCCGAATCTGAATCATTTACTTGTCCTCCTTTTTTCTTCATCCACCGTGTCCATCCCATCGTCATAACGACGGTCAAGACGATGCACGCACCTGGCAAAAGCATGAGCCGGGGTGCGGAACTGAAATAGGGACGTCCTTCATTCAACATCGCTCCCCACTCTGGCAGTGGTGCTTGGACACCAAGTCCAATATAAGAGAACGCTGATAAGAATAAGATGACTTTGCCGACATCCAAACTCATTAAGACGACGACTTGCCGGATGATAGGCGGAAGGATGTGGCGTCGTAAGATCATCCTGTCTGTTAACCCATTGATGCGTGCCATGCTGACGTATGGCTTTTGCATCGTCTCGGTCACGAGTGTTTCACTTAATCGCGCGTAGGAAATCCATTTAATGAGCAGAATCGCAAAGATTAAACTTCGAGGACTGGCACCCAATAGTCCGGCGATGACGAGTGCTAGAACAGTGTCCGGGAAAATCACGAGACCATCTTCTAATCGATGAATCACCCGCTTGAGACGTCCATCATAAAAACCGGCTAGACAGCCAAGGCAGGTACCGACGCATGCCGTGAGCAACACCGTAAGCAGGCTGAAACCTAAGGATATCAAACCAGCTAAAAAAAGACGAGCTGCGAAATCTCGTCCTAAACCGTCTGTTCCGAGCCAATGTTCGAATGAAGCAGGCTCAAGTCTCTTTGCTACGTTTGTATCAAATGGACTAACATATACGGTATATGAAATAAATAGTAGGAGACATCCTCCGAAAATGAGCCATGTTTTTTTCATGTGTGTATTCCCTTCTGCCAATCTGGTCGTAACGCCCGGTTTAACGACCGGATACCTTGATGCAAGACAAGAATGATGCCTGTCGTCAGCAAGATGTACCCTTGAATCAGTGGGTAATCACGTTGCAAAATCGCATCGACCATTAACTTTCCGACACCTGGATACGCGAACAGGACTTCGAGGACGACGACACCTCCGGCAAGACTGCCGAGCGTCAGACCGAAAACGGACAGAACCGGCGGCAAACTGCCGCGTAACGCATAACGCCAAAGGATCGTCCGCTCGGATATGCCACGCATCCGTGCCAACTCGATGTACGGTTGGCTCAGTTCACGGCGTAGATTCAGTCGAATCAATGGAATATAGACGCTCGCAAGTGGAAAGCCGAGTGATAGAGCTGGGAGGACGAGTGACGTCATCCCCTCCCTTCCCATTACAGGTAACCATCCGAGACGGACGGCAAACAGGTCGACGAGCAACAGACCGATCCAAAAACCAGGCACGGCCGCTCCACTCATGCTGACAAGGTGCGCAAGACGAACGATACTTCGGCGCGTCGTCAAGGCGCTACCGATTCCAAGGGGTAAGCCGATCAATAAGGCGATCGTAAGACCACCAAGTGCCAGCTCCGCCGTCACAAGATAACTCTCTAACAACATCTCGATGACCGGTCGCCCCGTTTGCAACGAGTTTCCGAGACGCAAGGTGAGTATGTCTTGCAGCCAACGAATGTATTGAACGAGCAACGGCTGATCGTATCCTAATTCACGGCGCGCGGCTTCGATTTGTTCGGGCGTTGCTGATAATTCATCGATATTCAATAACGTCAAGACCGGATCACCCGGCAGTAACCGCAGCAAGACAAAACAACCGAACGTGATGAGTAAAGTGAATAGACTCAGCGACAGCAGTCGTTTGACGATGGAACGCATCAATCGTTCACCTGCAGCGTATTCGTGATCATATAGTACTCACTTTTTTCTGTTTTCCATCCTTTAACGCGTTTGCCGTCGTAAGCAACGAGAGTCGATGGATGGAGGAGAAAACTATTATAGCGGCGTTCATCAACGTAACGGGCAATCTCTTCAGCAAGAATCGATCGATCCTCGACCTTTAACGTCCGGTTCAACGTCTCGATCTGTTTCGTCAACTTCGGATCCGCGACACGACTGAAGTTCAGTCCCCCGTTCGGATGATAGGTCGCGTTTAAATAATAACCAGCATCCCCACGCGGAGCTGTCAGATTGCTGTACGTCGCGATATCCCAGTCCCGGTTACTCGCCATGTATTCTTCTGGGACATCGATCTGTTTAATCGTGATTGTCACACCAATCTTTTTCGCGTCATCTTGAATGACTTGGGCAATCAACGGCAGGTCTGGTCGAGCCGCATACGTCAATAAAGTCAGTTTTAAAGGACGACCGTCCTTTTGCATCCGTCCGTTTTGTTTTGTATAACCGGCTTGTTTGAGCCATTCCTCAGGCGTCTTCTGCACTTGTTGCGGGTAGTCCGGAGCAAATGGGAATGACGAGAGGAATGGACCACGCGCTGGCACCGCATATCCTTGGAGGACGTGATCAACGAGTTGCTTTCGATTGATCAAAGCATCCATTGCCTGTCGGACTTCAAGAAATTGCATCGGACCGTTCGCGACATTCATCGTCAATTGATGGACACGGAACGTATCCGTCGCTTGGACTGTCAAACCTTCAGACTTCAATTTCTTGACACTCTCGATTTCCGGACGATAGACGATGTCTGCCTGTCCGGCACGCAAAGCGTTCGTCCGTGCGCCAGCGTCTTCGTTGAAAACAAAATCAACGGAATCAAGTTTCGCTTGTTCTTGCCAATAGGACTTAAAACGTTTTAACTCGACTTTTGTTCCCGGAGCGAACCGCTCGACTTGGAACGGACCTGTTCCCATCGGTTCTTTCGTCACCCCGCTCGCCTTCGTGTCGATGATCGCTGTGTTTGGATTAACGAGTTCCGAGATGAACTCCGGATACGTCATCTTCGTTTGGATGAGCACATCTGGTCCATCCGTTTTGATCGTTTCGATGTTCAAAGCATTCTTGACACCTGGATTTTCGTCGATCGAGCGTTCGAGAGACGATTTAACGGCGTCAGCATCAAGTTGTTTCCCGTTATGGAACGTCACGTCTTTCTGTAAGACGATCCGCCACGTTCGCTTTCCTTCATAGGACCATTTCTTAGCAAGCCACGGCTCGACTGTCAATTGTTCATCATCAAGACGGACGAGCGTCTCCGTTACCCCCGCGCGAAGCGGAACATAACTGCTGTCCCGATGCGGATCGAGTGATTGTGTCGCAAAGTTATAGACGAACGTCAAATGGTTTTGCTCTTGTGGCGTATCAGAGGAGGCACAACCGGCAAGTGTCAATCCGAGGAAGACACTACCAATGAGGCTCGCTGTTTTATATGTAGACATTGTTCTCCACCTTTAATTCGGAATAATTACGTTTTACATCATATCGTAATGATTCCGATTTAACAAGCGTCTTTTCTATTTCTCTATATTGATGAAGTCATCAAAAAAATACCGAATCGTCATCGAGCAACCTGCTCGTACGATCCGGTATCGGTGGATGCGTTATAAGACATCGACGAATTGTTTTGCCTGACGCTCGAGTTGTTTCGCTGAATCAGCCAACTGATCGAACTCACTGACCGTATGCTCGAGTTGACCCGTACTGTCCTTAACCTTGGACGAAATCCGCTCGATGCTGTGCGAAACGTCCTCGATTCGTTCAACGATCCCTTCAATGTTGTTCTTGATTTCCCCGATTGAGTGAGAGACTTTGTTCGACAGGTTTCGGACTTCGGTCGCGACGACATCGAACCCGCGCCCATGTTCACCGGCACGCGCCGCCTCAATTGCGGCATTCAAGGCGAGCAGATTCGTCTGCGCCGCGATATCACGGATTGTCTTGACGATGTTGGTGATCGAGTTCGCATCCTTCCGTAAGGCAACAAGGCTCGACAGGTTCTCGACGGACTCCGCTTCGACTTGTTGGACCGTCGCCAGCACGTTCAGACCGTCTTGTCGACCACTTTCCGATTTGACCGTTAAGAACGCGGATGTCTCGTTGAGTTCAGCCGCCATCCGTAAGACATCCTGCTGGCGAATCGTGATGTCCGATGCAATTTTCGAAACCCCGACGACCCGGCGTCCGTCATCGGAGTAGATCGGCATATACGTCGCTTCGAGCCATTTCTGTTGCCCATCGGCAGCCCGGCGTTCAATCTTGTCCTGATACGTGATTCCTTGCATCAACTTGCG
This sequence comes from Exiguobacterium sp. ZWU0009, assembly GCF_000798935.2. Classification (NCBI taxonomy): domain Bacteria; kingdom Bacillati; phylum Bacillota; class Bacilli; order Caryophanales; genus Exiguobacterium; species Exiguobacterium sp. ZWU0009. The sequence goes on from NZ_CP018057.1 coordinate 1,704,233, forward strand.
CCAAAACAACTCGTAATCCGGACTGTTAACATACGCCGGAAAACAAAGATCACGGTGATATTTACCGATTAGTTCGTTTACCTCATACCCCATCGTCCGGGCAAACAGCTCATTGACATATGCAACTTTCCGTCGATCGTCAAAGCGGATGATTGCTAGATTTTGTTCGATTGCTCGAATGACTTGTGTGTCGGTGACGTGTGCTGCCTGTTCCTGCATCGACATGCCGATTCCTCCCTGGATTCAAACTCAAGGTCATAATGCGCCTATTGTCATATTATCCCTTATATCGACAAGTTCCTGCCATTTTAAACTGTAATCCAGTAAATAAGATATGATTTTTAATACGCGCTCCATCCGCCGTCCGCAACGACGATTGCCCCGTTAATGAAACTCGCCTCGTCAGACACGAGGAACAATGCCAATTTCGCGATCTCATCCGGCTGACCGGTGCGTGGATTCAGACCCATACCAAGCATTGCTCGTCCCATCCCGAATTCATTCAGATTCGTCATCGATTGCCCAATGTTCGTCTCGACGGCTCCGGGTGCGATCCCGTTACACCGAATCCCCTCTCCAGCATAAAAGAAGGCAGTATTTTTCGTCAGACCGATGACGGCATGTTTGGAAGCCGTATAGGCTGCACCTGCTCGAGCACCGTTCAGACCACCAATCGAGATGTTATTCAAAATGACGCCACCTTTTACTTCCTTGAAATGCTTGACTGCCTCACGCATCAGACGCATCGTTCCTGTCGTATTGACCGCAAAGACGTGATCCCAGCGCTCATCCGAGATGTCTTCCACTCCCTCCATTCCGTCCATGATACCGGCATTGTTAACGAGAACGTCCAATTTTCCGTACGCATCGATTGTTTGTTTGATTAGTTCTCTTGCCGCGCTAGGATTGGCGATATCACTTACAACAGCCATTGCTTCTCCACCTGCTGCCTTGATGTCAGAAACAACCCGTTCGACAGTTTCTAAATGGATGTCCGCCGCGACGATTCGCGCGCCTTCTAGTGCAAACAATTTAGCCATTGCTTCTCCCATTCCTGAGCCGGCACCAGTGACGATGATCGTTTTTCCTGTTAGTCGCATCGTGCATCATCCTTTCGTCTTTCGTGATATTAAACTATTCCCGTTCTCATCATCAAATACATCAAACGTCGTGTCGATTCCATGAAAAAAAGACCCGACGAGTTCGTCAGGTCTTATAGCTCGTACGTTGTAATTGGTTCATCGCGACGTCAGCGTTTAGTTGCTGCCCGGTTTTCACAGATCCTCGGAACATGCTCGGATTAAATAATTTAAAATGATGATTAATCCAGTTGTGTCGATAGATTTCGTGTGCTTGTTTTACGATGTCTTCGTCTGACAACTGTTTCATGTCTATTTCTACGCAGTCGAAATCATCTACACCGAATTCGAAACCACAGCATGAACAAATTTCATTACTCCCCGCAAAGTGTTCATAATATGGCGGGTTTTCGAGTTTATCCCATCCACATACAGAACACATATAATACGATTCGTTTTGATTCAAAGATGTGATGCCTCCTTAACAAATGATCATTCCTATATCGATCGTACCCCATCTAACCGTTCCTTATGAGAATTACGTTAGTTGATGAATACATGAAAAAAGACCCGACGAGTTTGTCGGATCTTTTGACTTGCTTATTGCAATTCGCGGTTCTTTTCTTCTTGTTCATTGTTTGATTTATTTTTTGCTTCAAATTCAGCACGTGTCATGACGTCCTCGACGTGCATATTGACTTCGACGACTTCAAGACCTGTCATGTCGCTGATTGATTTTTTGATTTTAGCGACCGTCTCTTGGAAGATCGACGGAATGTTTTTACCGTATTCAACGATGACTTTTAAATCGAGTGCGACTTGGCGTTCGCCGACTTCAGCGCCGATTCCTTTTGTAATGTCTTCCGTGCTCCGGAGACGATCCGTCAATCCACTCATGAATCCACCACTCATTGACAAGATACCTGTCACTTCGTTTGACGCAATCCCAGCGATTTTTTTGATGACTTGATCTTCGAACGTCAATTTATTTTCGCGTACCACTTCGTTTTGAGTTGTTGTGTTTACTTCGTTTGCCATTTGAAATCTCTCCTTTTGAATGTTTAGTAAGTTATATATGAATCAGTCCCGTTGAAAGAACTGAATCCACCCTTCAATATCGAGCGCACCATCGCGCCATTTTCCAATCAAGAATCCGATCGCCGCGAAGGCTACGATAAGGATTGTCGGACCGAAGCCGATCGTCAAGAATAAGACGGCGAGGATCAGACCGGCAAGTCCTCCGATCAGTCGAAACCGATACGGATAGAGTGCTTCTCTTGTCTTCATGTTCCCTCTCCTCCTTTAGACGACACGTTCCGATGTTTTCGTTTTCGTGTCACTGATCGTGACTTTCGTACTCGTTACCGGCAACTCAAGTAAGGATTCGACGGATTGTTTAGCACGTTCTTGAATATCCTTCGCAATCGTTGGTAATCCTTCTTGTCCGAAGACCGAGCAGTCGACTTTCAAGGCGACCGTCTCTTTTTTCGAATGGATATCGGCATGGACACGCGGTGTCCGTACGCCACCAATCCCACGAATCGACTCTAACGCCGTCCGTTCGATCGTTTCCTTCGAAATCGTGATCGTTCCATCACCCGTTTGGATCAACAGACGTTGACCTTTCGAGCGGCTGAATAATCCAGTGAATAATAGAATGACGAATACGAATGCTAAAAATCCTCCAATGGATAGAACGGTATAGCTATACCATTGCTGATCCTGCCACTGCTCAATCAATGAACTGAGGCGTGGAACATCATACACACCGAGCACAAGCAGCCCGACACTGACGAGTCCGAGTATGCCTATGATGACGAGTAAGAATCGATTGAACCCATTCATCTGCACCTCTCCTTTACGATTGTTAATTTCTTTCACCTAGGTGATTCAACACATGAACTATTATGTGTATGATGTGTTTATTCCCGTTCATTTGAACCCGAAACATTTAAATACACTTCTATTAAAATGTTTATTTATTCTGATTATTCAGACTAAAAACCGTTAATCAAGTGGATTATTTACTGTATTTCATGAAAAAAGACCTCTTTCAACTAAATAAGAGGTCAGCGATCCATTTATTTATCATTAAACATATATCCTGTCAATATGTTTTTATCTTACCTTTCATTCACCTCAATCGGAAAGGCGAAATCGCCATCACCTTCTTTCCAATCGGCTGTAATCTGATAGACATACTTTCCGGGAGTCGAGGGGACAGTAATCTGCCCGGTCTTCTTATATGATTTAATTTTTTTATTATCTTCGACCGACCATAAGACGATCGTGACAGACTTCGAAGCTGGTCCCTCTTTAAAACGAATCGTCAATTGATCTTCAGGATTTGCTGGCGTACTCGGATCACCTTTTACTAAATCGACGGCCTCCGACTTCGCATCGGCTGTTTCTCCGCGAAACATCCCTGACCAACTATAAGTACCTGTATACACCTTCACCTCACGATCTTCGATGGTCGCGTTAGGTTCTGATGGTTGATGCCGAAATGGATCGAGCGACAAAAACCATCCGATTGCAATCACTATCAATCCGATAAATAAATAACGTTTCATAGGCAAACCTCCTACAACATGTTTTTAAAACAACAAAAGCGGAAATACCTCTCAAGGAGTACGATATTCAGAAGGAGGAGTTCAGATGATTCAAGATAAAGTCGTCATCATCACAGGAGCATCAAGCGGGATTGGTGAAGCAACGGCAAAGGAACTCGCAAAACAAGGTGCAAAACTTGTTCTTGCCGCACGCCGGGAAGATCGTTTGCAAGAGCTCGTCAAAGCCGTTGAAGCAGAAGGTGGTCAAGCCGTTTATCAAGTGACGGATGTCACTGATCGCGAGCAAGTCGATGCACTCGCTAAACTTGCGAAAGACAAGTTCGGTTCTGTTGATGTCATTATCAACAATGCTGGATTGATGCCACTATCACACCTCCATAAGAATCAGCAAGACGAATGGAACACGATGGTCGACGTCAACATCAAGGGTGTCCTTCACGGGATTGGCGCAGTCTTGCCGTACATGCGTGAGCAAAAAAGCGGACACGTCATCAATATCTCGTCCGTCGCAGGTCATGAAGTCATGCCGTCAAGCGCCGTCTATAGCGGTACGAAATTCGCCGTTCGTGCGATCACGGAAGGTCTCCGCAAGGAAGAATCGGTCGACAATCATATCCGCGCAACAATCATCTCACCGGGAGCGGTCGATACAGAACTGAAGGACCATATCTCGGATGAAGAGATCAAACAAGGAATCGGTGACTTAAAAGCCATCGATGCGAGTGCGATTGCGCGTGCCATCGCTTATGCCGTTAACGAGCCAGAGGATGTCGCGATTAACGAGATTTTGATCCGTCCAACCGCTCAACGTTAATTGAATCTAGATTTGTAGACAGGACCCCTTGTTAGCCGTTTGGCTAATGAGGGGTCCTGTTGTGTTTAGAGTAGTTGTTCCGCGATGAGCTGGTACGACTGCAATCGTTTTTCTTGATCAAAGGCATTATTGATCAGTAAAAATTGATCCGTTTGATATCGGGTTGCTAATGCCTCAAGTTCTCGCACAACGACGTCTTGTGTCCCAATAATTGCTCGCCGGCGATCTTTGCGAATCCGCTCCGTTTGCACATCATTCCAGACCTTTGCTTCTGTCGTCGTAAACGACGGAACGATTGAATTCCCGAGTCGGACGCCTTGAATCCAGGCATCTTGTGTCCGAGCGAGACGCTCTGCTTCTTCTTGTGTCGGGGCACAGATGACGAAGACACAGACGATGACGTTCTTCCCGCCTGCTTCGCGATATGTCGAAAGCGTCTCTTCCCAACGATCCGGATTAATGAAGTGACCAAACACGAGACCACGGTCTTGTTCGGCTGCAATCCGCGCACTACGTGGCGACAGACCTAGGATCGAGATTGGCGACGGTTGTCGGTCACGCGGTGTCGTCTTGACGATCCGGTACGGGTGTCGATTCGATAGACTGTCTGTCAAGAAGCCCGCCGTTTCATTGACAAGTCGACTAAACTCAGCCGCTCGGTTTTCTTCTCCATCCGTCAAGGCAAGTCGTGTCCGCTCACTTCCACCTGGCGAGTTGCCGATCCCAAGTTCAATCCGTCCCGGATAAAACGCATCAAGTGTCGCAAAACTCTCGGCGACTTTCAGCGGATGATATTGCGGTAACAGTATCCCTCCTGATCCAAGCTTGATTGTCTTGGTCTGCGCACCCATTCGGGCGATGAACAGTTCCGGTGCCGCACTGAGCAACCCGTTCGTATTATGATGTTCTGCGAACCAGTACCGTTCATAACCGAGTCGCTCGGCTTCTGAGACGAGTCGTTCCGTCGCTTCCATCGTCGCTTCGACCGTATCGCCTTCATGTAACGGTACTTGATCGAGTATTCCAAGTCGCATCACACATTCCTCCTCTACCCTATTAGTGTAAAGGGTGATGGAAAGGAGTTCAAAAACGAGGCTCAGACACGAACGAGACGATCTTCGATGATGACGCCATCTCGCATCTCAATCGTCCGGTTCGCTCGTTCCGCAAGTGCCGGATCGTGGGTGACGAACAAGACGCCGCAGCCCTTCTCTTCGTTCAACGACCGTAAGAGATTGAAGATGATTTCCCCCGTATCCGTATCGAGGTTCCCTGTCGGCTCATCGGCAAGTAACCATTTCGGTTCATGGACAAGTGCGCGGGCAACAGCAACCCGTTGTTGTTGTCCACCAGAGAGTTGCGACGGCAAACTGCCCGTTTTATCGGCGAGACCCACTTGCGCGAGTAACTGCTCAGCGCGTTCTTTTTTATCGTATGGTACTTTTCGACCGAACAGTGGTGCCATGACATTCTCAAGCGCCGTCAGCGTCGGAATCAAATGAAACTGCTGGAAGATGAAGCCGATGTTTTCGAACCGGAAGTCGGATAATTCTTTGCTGTTTAATTTGTTGATCGGTTTCCCGTCATAGTGCAACTCTCCGCTCGTCGGACGATCGAGCGTTCCGATTAGACTGAGTAACGTCGACTTTCCAGAACCAGATGGTCCGATAATCGAGATAAAATCACCCGCTTCGAGTGTCACGTCGATATCTTGTAACGCATGTGTCTCGACACCGTCTCCTGAAAATGATTTCCCCATCTGTTTACATTGAAATGTGCCTTCCATATGTAACCCTCCATTTATTCGTGATAACGTACTATTCAAGAATTTATTGGGAATTCCTTCAAAATTAAAGGAAATAAAAAACAGTATTCTTGAGGAACAAGAATACTGTCAAGAAACACGTGGTTGAATGGAAACGAAATTTTTGCGATAGATGATCTCGTACGGTAAAACGAACAACAGACAGGCAAGAGCCGTGAACTGAATCATGCTGCCGATCGGTGGTAAGGGAGATAGCGAAGCTTCGTGCCACGCTTCATATAGACCGATGAATAGAAACAAGACGACGGCACTCGTCGTCACGTAAATGAGTAGACGAAGAGTTAACGGATAGTGGCGAACAATCCATAACATCGGTAAACCAAAGATAAAATAGGATAACGTCATCGCAAACGTTCCGAACTGATAGACGATTTCAAAATCGATCGTCGTCAAGAACGAATACGCCGTGAACGCTAAGAACGAAAGAATCGTCACGACAGCCGCATAACTGATCCAGCGCATACGGTTGGCTCCTCTCCTAAATGTCATTCCTGTGCGCGCGATCGCGACAGAAACCGGATATGTACAATTAGTGTAGGCAGTCCGATTTCATTTGTCAATTGTCTTCAGATTGACTTATTCAGTCTCTGTACGATTGCATTGGAAGCGAATTCATTGAATAATGGGAAAAAGGAACTAGGAAAGTGAGGTTTTACCGATGGAGGAACCATTAACGATGTTTCGTGACCGCTTTGAAGCTACTTCTGACCTGCACGATGGTCCTTCGTATGACGAGGTCGAATCACGTCTGACGTCATCGAAACGAGCAGCACTTGCTTGGATGGAAGAGACGGGCGGCAAGCCGAACGTCTTAAAAATGGAAGGAAGATTCGTCATCATCGACACTGCCAAAGAAAGTCCCTCAGGTCGCCGAAGTGTCTGTTTGGATGAGTCCGCTCGACTCGGTCGAAAGAAAAATACGCCGGCAGCAAGTGTCGAGTCGATGATTGAGAAGCTAGAGGTGCACCTCTTAACACCAGAGCAGTATCAAGAATTGCAGACGCAGTTTTCGTTTGACGAAAAAACCTCCAGTTGGCTTGCGACACCGGACGCAATTCGTCATAAAGGCGGTGCCTTGTTCGGAGACCGTCGTTATGAGACAACGTTCATCTATCACAACGGGGCGGATTCCTATTATGCAAGCCGAGGATTTCGTGTCTTCATTGAGCTAGACTAATCAAAAAAACACGCTACGATTGGAGTAGCGTGTTTTTTGTAAATTATAGGTAATAAAACCCAATTATGATATGATGGTCGATGAGTAGAGGAGGTGGACGTCATATTTGTATTGGGATTGATTGTAGGTGGTCTTCTAATGTTGATCAGTTTCCGGTTATTCCGCCAGCAACAGCCGGATACGATCTCATTGTGTAAAGACATCTTCTACGTGTTCGAAGTGCAGCCGGAATATCGGTTTCGTTATATCAGTCCTTCCCTCGATAACCATATGGGGAAAGGCGTGGCAGCAGCCAGCTACATGGATCCAGACGAGTGTTTCGCACGCATTCATCCGGAAGACGTCGAAGTCTTGATGTCGAAGATTTCGGGCGATTGTGACTACGAGCAGCCGTTTCGGCAACGCTGGCGGACGAATGACGAAACGTATGTCTGGTTCGAAGAATATGCGACGCCGATTCGCGAAAATGGACAGATCGTTGCCATTCAAGGTGTGATCCGCAACATTGACGAGCAGTTGAAATCACAACAGGCATTGCTCAATCAATACCGGATTGATTCCTTAACGCGGCTCGGTAATCGACACGCCTTCAATGAGGCTGTTCGCAAATTTGATCAAGCGGAAACGACATATGGTCTGATTCTGCTTGACTTGAATGAACTAAAAGAACTGAACGATCGGTTCGGTCATGCGGTCGGTGATGCCTTGCTTGAACAAACAGGGCTTTGCATCCGCCGTTTAACGAATCAGGGCTACCGAATCGGTGGCGATGAATTCGTCTTGATTGATGAGAGTCCGACTATTGAGACGTTTGAAGCGTTCGTCGAACACGTTCGCTCAACGTTCGCGACGCACGAGATTGGCCTTGCAATCGGCGCTGTTCATACGACAACAGGACGCCGTATCGACGACGTCCTGCATGAGGCAGATGAGCAGATGTATCAAGAGAAGATGAACAAACACTTAAGTCGTCAGCATTGATTGGTGAGCCCGAAGCAGTAAGGCGTTGAAGCGTTCCGGTTGATCGAGATTCGCTGTATGCCCGGCTCCCTCGACCGGTAAGACGATGACGTTCGGCACGTGTTCCGCAACGAACGCGGTTGCGTCGACTTCGTATGTTTCATTTGTTCCGTTTAGCATAACGACCGGTAAGGTGATCGACTGCAGCATCGTTTCCGTCAGTGCCGGGAAACGGAACGTCATCAAATCAAGCACCGCACGCGCCGTCGTTTTCCAGGCATGACCGTGCAACTGTTCGAACTGTTCGGCAATTTCCGGTGCCTGCTGTTCGAGATTGAGGAAAAACTCTCGTTGTTCGCGCATCAGCGGTTCCATCGCTTTAGGAATGAATGGTGAAAAACCCGTGATATATACACCTTCAAGTTCGTCCGGTGGGTCGAGTGCCAATTGCATCGCAAGCGTCGCGCCAAGCGACAACCCGAGAATCCATCCTGGACCTTCCTGTGCCATTCGTTCGCGGATGGCATCTGTTGCTTGTGATAAGTAATCTTCCGTTGCCGGTTCCGTCGTCATTCCGTGACCAGGCAGATCAATCGGAATGAACGTAAACTCATCCGCAAGAGCGGATAGCTGTGGTGCAAAGTGCGTCGCTGCCGTCCCCATTAATCCATGTAATACGTACATACGTGTCATACGGTAAACTCCTTAAATTGATGTAGTGTCAATATCGCTTCTGCGATGACGTCCGGACAATCATGATGCATCATGTGTGACGTGCCCGGAACGAACGTCACGTTCGCCTGATAAGATAGATTCGCCTGTCGCTGAATCAATTCCTGCCATTTTTCTTCCATCCGCTCCAGTTCATCTTTCGGAAAACCAGCAGCCATCATCGTCTCGATCGACTGCGCTTTGTCCCGTCCAAGAACCGTTAACGGGACACCGAGATCGCGTACGAGTGGTTGAAGATCTTTCGCATCAGCTTTCCACTGCGTGATGATCGCATGCATCGACCGGTAATACGCTGGGTTCCAATCCGTACGGTCATCCCCGTCCGGGAAACGATCGCGCAAGTCGGTTGCTTTCGCTAGTTCCGCGAACCGGTCGATCCAGACTGCGTCATCCCCTTCTTGATCGAGTGTCGGTGTATCGAGCTGATCGAGTTCTGCTAAATCAACGGATGTCGCATCCACGAGGACGAGTCCAGCTACACGTTCCGGATATTGTAAGGCGAAAGCTTGCGCGACGAGTCCACCGTAAGAATGTCCGACGAGCGTGACCGGAGTCGTGATGTCCGCCACGTTAAGTAACTGTTCGATTTGCCGTAAGATGCCGGTCGTCCCGTTCATATAATCTTCCGACCACTCATGCGGATGGAAGCTGACGACCCGGTAATCCGGCGTTAGTCTCGTCAGAATGTCTGACCAGTCCTGGTATGTCCCACCGAGGGATGGCAATAGTAACAACGGTCGTCCTGTCGAACCGTCATCATAATACGTCACTTGTTTTCCCTGTACTTGAATACATCGTTCCATTATAATCACTCCTCTATACTTTGAAAGATGGTGTTTACCTTGATTCGTGCCCTATTGTTTGATTTAGACGAGACGTTACATAACCGGTCCGGTTCTCTCCCACATTTCCTTCGGGATCAGCATCAACGTTTTCGTGAAGTGTCGCATGTTCCAATCACCGACTACATCGCGACGTTCTTGACGCTTGATCAAGTCGGACGGGTCTGGAAAGATGTCGTCTATGCCGAAATGATTACTCACTTCCAGTTGTCGCTTTCTGTTGAAATACTGCTACAGGACTACGTGACGCGTTACCCGATCTTCGCAAGGAGCTTTCCGGGAGTCGACGACTTTTTTGCGCAATTATCGTCCGAGCTACCCATCGGTTTACTGTCGAACGGTCGGACGACGTTCCAACGTGCCGTCTGTGACGCGATCGGACTGTCTCCCTCCTTTACACAGATCGGGATCTCGGAACAAGAAGGCGTCCGTAAACCGAATCCGGCATTTTTCTTGCGACTAACGGACCGTTTAGGTGTTCGCCCGGACGAAGTCCTTTATGTCGGCGACCATTACGACCACGACATCTTACCGGCACGCGCCCTCGGCATGCAGGCGATATGGAAGCGCACAGGCGATGTTCCGTTGACCGATACGCAATTTTCGGACTGGCGCCAGTTACCTGCTCCACTCCAAGACCTGATACGAAAGGAGAACCAGCCATGACTGAAAAGATCCGTCGTTTCCAACTTGACGATTTTGAGCAGATTCATCGATTGAACGCATTAGAAGGGTGGCAGGATCTCGTCGCTGATCAAGAGCGGACGCGCAACGCCTGGAGGAATTCGAATGCGGCTTTTGTCCTTGAATCTGACGGAAAAATCCTTGCTTATATCCGCGCTTTGACGGACGGTTCGGTGACGACGTTCGTCTGTGAGCTCCTCGTCAGTCGCGACGCACGCAAGCGTGGCTACGGACGAAAGTTACTCAATCATCTGAAGCACACTTATCCGACACGAATTGATTTACTGGCAACTCGTCAATCTGCTTCTTTTTATGAAGAGCAAGGTTTCCGCGTTTTCCATGGGTTCCGTCAATCACGATGAAGACAATGATTTCGAATAACTCGTACTCGTCACGCCGTAGCCCATCGCTTGATAAAAGTGATGGGCTGCTTCGCGTTCCGGTCGATTGCCACTGTTCAGTAAGACGGCAGTTGCGCCTCTCACTTTGGCCCAGTCTTCCGCTGCTTGGATCAAACGGCGTCCAATTCCCTGCCGACGATGTTTCGCGTTGACGACGAACGCCACGATTCGGACATAGGTCGTATCATGCTCGAACGCTTGTGCCTGAAACAGACCGACGCAACCGAGAAGGATCCTGTCTTCTTCTAGTACAAGCAATCCATAATCCGGGTGACGGGTGATTCGCGAAAATCGTTCGCGTAACTCGTTCTCGCTTGCCGGATAACCGAGTTGCGTCATCAATCCCACCAATTGCGGTAGATCGTCTTCTGTCCAAGACCGGATGTTCATCTTTCTCTTCCTCCTTATCGTGTGGGCGACAGAATCATCACCCGTTCTCGACCTTCTTCCTCACCGACGACTAACACGTGCTCAGATACCGGATCATTCTTGACTTGATAGACGGTAAACGCATCGAGGTTCGACGCAAAATCAGATGTGTCCTGTTCTAGTTGCGTATCGGTCAAGACATCATCCGTGACACCAAGTCGTTTCCCTTTCAGCTGTTGCCAGTCTAAATTCGTCATCTCTTTTGCTACTTTGTAAAAGTGTTCATCATAATACATGCCGACCCTCATCGATTGCGACGATTGTTCGGGAACGGTCTCATGCAAGGAACTAAAGCCGATGATCGTTAGACCGGCAGCAAGGCAAACAGCTTGTAACGAGCGCCGGCGCCGTTTTGCTTTACGGATGCCCTGAATTGTCCGTTGCCTGACAGATGACGGTACGTCGATCAAGATTTTTGGATCGTGATTCATAGACTCATCCCCTTCTGTCGTCGTACTTTCTCGAGTGCGCGGTACAACGTGCTTTTGATCGTACTCAGTGGCACATTGAAGGTTTGCGCAATCTCTTGCAGTGACAAATCTTCTTCATACCGGAAGTAGACGATCGAGCGCTCGGTCGGCTCGAGGACTTCTAGTAAATCGTCCAGGTACAATCGATCAACAAGACGCTCTTCAAACGACGTCGTTTGACTGGATTCGATCGCGAGCGGCTGAAACGACGCTCGATGTTGCTGGAAAGCGCAATTCATCGTGATGCGCGTCAACCATGTCTTAAAATACGCAGCATCCCGTAGACTCTTTCGCGCGCGCCATGCCCGGTACGCGACCTCTTGCACGTTCTCAAGCGCTGCCGCCTCCTCTTTCAGATAAATGAAGGAAATACGGTACACATAGTCTTCTTCTGCGAATAAAGCTGCTTCAAAAGCAGCGTCCGATAATGCTGGACCTGACTTTCGAAACACATCGGCATCCTCCTTTTTTGCAATCACTTCCTTATTAGATACGCGACACATTTAAAAAGTTTCATTTTTTTCAAATTTTTCTTATAATTCCCTTTTCTTGAATGAATGAATTCGATAGGATGGGACACAGAGAGATAAAAAAGGAGGATGTACGGAGAATGAAACTCTATATCGCTTCTCGCTTTGACCACACGTTGACCGTTCGCTGGCTCCGCGATGAACTCCGCTTGCGTGGTCACGACTTAACATATGACTGGACGATGAATGATCGGGCAGAGGATCCTCAAGCACTTCGTCAAATCGGTCTTGCGGAGTTCGAAGCCGTGCAGCAAGCAGATGTCTTTGTCCTCGTGTTGCCGGCAGGAAAAAGTAGCCATGTCGAACTTGGAATTGCGCTCGCGACGAATCGCCCCGTCTACTTATGTATGCCAGACGCGACCTACTTCACTGGACCGTTAGCGAGTACGTTTTATCATATTGGCCAAACGACTCCCTGCTTCGGAACGAAGGAAGACTGGCTCGCGCAGATTCTTGCCGATCGCTTACCGGAAGAACAACTGACGTCATGAGGACCGTCCTGTTGACGATCGGTCCGACTCATGCCGGGAAAACGACGTTCGCCCGACAGCTTGCTCAGCGGCTACCAACAAGCCTTGTCATTGATCAGGATCTCCAGGCGCGTTTTTTGCTCGATCATTATCCGGAACTTGTTCCGACAGAAGGACCGAATCACGTCAAACATGACTTGACGGGATGGTTGATTAAACAAGCAGTCGCTTCTTCCCTCGAGACGATCATCTTATGTAATGCCAACGCCTTGCGCACCGGACGTCAGCAACTGTTAGATCAATTTCCCCGTTCGACGTTCCGCTCGATCCTCGCCTGGTTCGATTTACCTGAAACTACCCTTACAGATCGACTAACCCATTCGACACGTGATGGACGGGAGATTCGTAGCAATGCGTCGTACCATGACATCTATCAACGACAACGGATTGAGCCGCCAGCTCCCCATGAGGCCGACCAAATCGTTCATCTTCGTTCGACGGAAGACGTCGAAGCATTCCTCGAACACATCACGAATCACTCGTTTGATTCTTTTTTTGGTGGTGTGTCGACACCATGATGTTGACGTAACGCACGGTTGAAGTTCGCAATCAAGGCACTGATCATGCCGATCCCAAGTAAGACATATCCCATCGAGAAAATCTTACCGAGCGGTGTCACGGGGTGTAGATCACCGTACCCGACCGTCGTCAACGTCATGACCGACAAATAGAGCGCATCGAGATACCCAAGTGACTCGACGCCATGATAAAAGAACATCCCGATCGCAAGTAAAAAGACGACGGACCCCATGACGGCTTGCTGTTCCTGTTGCTTAAAGAGGATTCGTAGCACGTGGTACATATTCTTAAATACGATGAAAAACGCCAGCATGAGAATCGACCTTCTTTCGGCTTTTTGATAGTCGATTCCCGTCTCGTGGCAAAGACAATCCGCTTCTTTTAAACGGATTCATAATGACGAGCCAATAGGTAAGCAATCACAAATGAAACAAAGAAAGTAGGAACGATGATGTCTGAAGAACAACGATTGACTGGCGGAAATGTCTCCGCTGTCTATAAAAAAGGAAACTATGTCTATCGCTCACAAAAAGAGAACAGCAAAAACGTCCAACGATTATTGCGCCACTTGGAAGTTAAACAGTTATCTGGTGTTCCCCGCTTTATCGGCATCGACGAACAAGGGCGAGAAATATTAACCTATCTTCCTGGGGAAACGGCAGATTATCCGCTAAAGGCATACATGTGGCAAGACGACGTGCTAGACGATGTCGCGCGTCTGATGCGCAAGTACCATGACGCGACGGTCGACTTTGACGTCTCACCGGACTGGGCACCGTTGCTCAATACCCCGAGTCCACACGAAGTCATGTGTCACAACGATTTTGCCGTTTACAATACAATTTTTGAGGATCAAAAACTGAGTGGCGTGATTGACTTTGATCTCGCGGCACCCGGTCCGCGTGCGTGGGATATCGTCTATGCTCTCTATACGTTCGTTCCGCTCAGCAGCAGACGGCAAGCACCTGACGGATTCGTTCTTGATTATTCACCAGAGCAAGATGACGCAAGCTTCTCCGAGCGGGTGAGTCGATTCCTTGATGCGTATGGTTATGAAGGACCGCGTTCCGAACTGCGATCCCTATTATTGTTGCGTGTCGAAGCCCTGTATCTGTTGATTGATCAAAGAGCTGCGGACGGCGATGCTGCCTTCATCAAGATGAAAGCAGACGGTCACGATACACATTATAGAGCGGAATACCGTTTCATCGCCGAACATGGGCAGAAGTGGTTCACCGATAAATCCTCGATAAAATAACGTTCAATGTCCATGTTCATCATAAAGGGGTGATTTCTTTGAAGATGATTGATCTCGATTTTTTACTGACGACTGAAGATTACGATCTTGAACTGGATACGATGTCGTTAAAGGCGAACGACCATTACGCGATTGATTTCTATTTTTATGGCGCTGACGAAACATTTAAGCTCTTGATTGACGATCCTTCGCGCGATTACTTTTTGATGCGTTTTGAAAAGTACGCCGTTTTCCTCGGGACATTGCAAGAGCACGGCATCATCGACGAGAAACTTCGAAATCCGTATCCAGTCGTGAAGTCCAAAGAATCGATGTTCGGTGACTTTGCTGCAAAGTATATGAAAACGAAGGAAATTTATACGGAACGGGGAGACTTACACTTATTTGCCATTAGAACACATGAACAGGATTTTTACATTTTGTCCTACAGTGATCCGATCATCATTGATCATACGGCGAAAGAAGATTAATTGAACAACAGATGTTGTTACACCATAAAAAAGAGGAGGATGAACGTCTTTTGAAAAAATCACTGATAATACTTTTAACTGCTCCCGTTCTGCTTTTATCCGCTTGTACAGAAGAGCAAAAGACATCACAGCCTACTACTCAACTAATGTCAAAGAGTGAAAAAATACAATCCGAATCTGTAAAAATTGATGATGACAGTAAAGTGAACATTGTTTTTCTCTATGAACCGTACAAAAAATATCTACAAGCGTCCTTAAAAAACAATGATCCTGAAGTAGATAAAAAGAATTATGCGAAGTATGTCTTAAGCTATATCGACAAAGTCGGCGACAAGGAGCAGTTCGCGACAGCCGACTTAAAAGGTTCTCTGATGTTGCAATCAACCGTATACGAACAAGAGCTACTCGATAAAATCGAGAACTTGATGAAACAGCAGGACAACATTAAAAAAATCATCCAAAAAAACTACATCGCTTCACATAAGATCCTTCCCAAAAAGAAAAGTACCATTATTGTCGCCCCCATTAATCCTGAATCCTCTCTCGATATTCAGCCGATGAAAGGTGTTACAGGAGCCGCCTATAAAGATGCTTTCATTCTCTACCTGGATCCAAACTACGATCAAGACGTCTTAGCATATACGACGGCACATGAATATCATCACTTAGTCCTCATGGATACACCCGATTTTAGTTTAAATACGACTCTTAATTCCGTCATTGTCGAAGGAAAGGCAGATGCCTTTGCCGAGCGAATCGTCAAAGACGTTTCCATTCCTTGGAATGTCGAGATGGATGAAGCAACAAAGAAACATGTCGTGCATCTCGTCAACAGCCATGAAGTATCACAACTCGACTTCGTTCTAGGTAACGAACAAAAAGAGATTCCTCGCTGGAGTAACTACATGTTAGGGCGTGATATCCTCAATCATTATTTTGAGTCGCATCCCGACCAGTCCATCGCTGACTGGACCTATACGGATCAAACAGATATCTTAAAAGGATACTAGTATCAAAAGATTCTTGAGCAATGAGGTGCTTTCATGAAATACACATGTCCCGTCTGCGGATATGACCGAATGGACGACGTTGCTTATTATGAAAATGGTGACGCTTCGTTCGAACTTTGTTCTTGTTGCGGCTTTCAGTTCGGAGTAGACGATGATGTCGAAATCGAGGATGGTATCTTCTTATCAAGAAGTGAAGCACACGACTTGTATCGCTCGAACTGGCTCAAGGACGGTGCTAAAATCTTTAGTCCTCATGCCTTTAAAACCATGCAAGACGCGGGCGACTATTTGGAAAGAACAATTTTACAAAAACAATTACAAAGAATTCATATCACGCTAGACAACTAAGCTGAATTCAAATTGATGACGTAACCAAATGAAAAGGAGCGCCACACTTCACGATAACATCGTGTAAGTCTGCGCTCCTTTTCGTCTGACATCATTCACGCGTCTCGTGGACCATCAACGTAACGGTCACGATTGCGCCTTGCTCCGAATGATTCCTAATCGTTAACTCACCGTCATGTAAATCAATGATTCGTTTAACGATCGATAATCCAAGACCATGTCCTTCATTCGCTCGTGACTGTTCGCCCTGATAAAAGCGATCGAACACGTACGGTAAATCCTGTTCTGCGATTCCTGGTCCTTCATCGCGGATCGTGACGCGAATGTTTTTTCCTTCGCTTAAGGTCACTTCTAACACTCCCGATTCCGGCGAAAACCGAATCGCGTTCTCAAGCAGATTGAGCCAGACGTGCTGCATCAGTTCCTCTTCCCACTCGACGGACACTTCTGGTAAATCAAGCTCCAGTCGAAGTGATTTCTCCGTCCACTGTCGTTCCAGTAGTAAAAGACATGTCCGAAGTTGTTCATCAAGGCGATACCGTTTCCGCTCGATGATCGTCTGATGATCAAGCCGCGATAAGCGGACGAGATTTGACGTCAAGCGTGATAGACGGGTGCTCTCTTGCTCCATGATCGTCAAGTACTGCTGCCGTTTATCCGAGTTTTCTTCTGTCTGTAACAACCTAGAAAATCCTTGAATCGAAGCAATCGGTGTCTTCAGCTCATGTGAGATCGAGGCGACGAGATCTTTTGCGAGATGGTCGTTTCGTCGTAGTGCTTCGGTCATGTGGTTGAAGTTTTCAACGAGGAGTGCGACCTCATCATTTCCACCTTCCTTGATCGAGACATCATAGTTCCCGTTCGTCACTTCAATCGCCGCTTCACTGATGCTACGAATCCGTCGTGTCACGAGCGTGACGGCAAGCCAGGTCAGGATGAAGGCGACGCCGATCGTGATGACGATACCGATTCCAGCTGACGTTCGTAATCCGTCAAGGATGCGTTGTCCGGCAATCGGTGTCGAGACGAGATATCCTGTCTCCGTTTGGCGAATGTATTGCGACGGTTCGAGCCACGCCCCATCGATCGTAATTTCTCCTTTTTGCTGTAACTGGTTACGTTCTGACGCCGATAATGACTGTACTTGATTGAGCGACGTGTATTGTGTCGTTTGAATCAAAGACTGATCCATGTATTGACTCGCTTCAGCGAACGACAGGTTTTGGTCTTGCATCAATCGTTCAATCTGATCCGTTCGTTGTTGCAATTGATTATTCAGATCTTGATCGATTTCTTGGAACTGGAACCAGACCGTCATGATGAAAGGTAACAGCAGTGGTAGTAACAATAAACCGAATAGGATGACGAAAAAGCGACCGGAGATCGAGCGGATGAAGCGCTTCACTGGATCACTACTTTATAACCGAGTCCCCAGACCGTCTCGATCGTAAAATCATCATAAGTGCTGAACTTGTCACGCAACCGCTTGATGTGGACATCGACCGTCCGACTGTCGGTCTCGACATCATATCCCCAAATCTCGTCCATCAACTGCTGACGTGTAAAAATCTGCTTCGGATGTGCCAACAAGCGATAGAGCAGTTGAAACTCCTTCTGTGGCAACGGTATCTCACCACGAGGCGTTACGACCGTCGCATCCGTCATCCGTAGTTGCAGGGAATTAACGATTAATTCTTGTGCTGCTACGATCTTTGAACGGCGTAACAGCGCTCGGATCCGCAGTAAGAGCTCGTCCAAATCAACTGGCTTGACCATATAATCATCGACACCGGTCGTGAATCCGGCTTCCTTATCCTGAAAGGAATCCAGCACTGTCAACATCAAGACAGGTTGTTCGTACCCGGATTCACGTAGCAGCTCAACCAGTTCGATTCCTGAGACGTGCGGCATCATCACATCCGTCACGACGAGGTCGACGTGTTTCTGATCGAGTTGATCGAGGGCGACTTTTCCGTCTCTCGCTTCAATCACCGTAAAGCCGGCGGACCGGAGTGTCTCACCTAATAGTAGACGGACATTCCGGTCATCTTCGGCAATCAAGATCGTTACCATCGTCTTCCTCCTTCACTTAAACATTTCGTAAGGCTTCGATCGGGTTCAGACGGGACGCTTTCCGTGCTGGCATATAACCGAATAAGACACCGACCCCGATTGAGAATCCGGCTGCAAGCAGAATCGTGCTCACGGAGAGTGTGAACGGTGTGCTGATCATCAGACTGACGCCAAATGCGAGCATCGCTCCGACAAGAATCCCGATCACCCCACCTATCAAGGACAGCAGGATCGATTCCAAGAGGAACTGAAGGCGGATCGTACGTGGTTTTGCACCGAGTGCTTTTCGTAAGCCAATCTCCGTCGTCCGTTCCGTGACCGAGACGAGCATCATGTTCATGATGCCGATTCCGCCGACGATCAAGGAAATCGACGCAATACCCGTCAACAAGAGCGAGAGCATCGTATTGATTTGGTCAATCGAATCGAGTGCTTCATCTAAGCTGACGACGTCATACGTATCGTCGCGTCCGTTATAGAACTGGTACAGCTTTGCCGAGACATCCCGTTTAACGGTCGCGACGTCTGCTGCGTCCGTCTTGAAGATATCCACTTGCTTAACGGCTGTCACCCCAAGCGTCCGCAATGCCGTCATATAGGGAATGACGATTTGATCGCCATCCGCGTTACTGACACCGACGATCCGGTAATCGAGTCCATCGAGCTTGATCGTCTCCCCAATCGCGACCTGACCCGGATAGAGCGTCCGGGCGACGGACGGACTGACGACGGCGACATGCGTCTGTTGTTTCACATCACTGATGACGATACCACGTCCTTGCGGGACATCTTCTGATTCCCGGTAATAGATGTGGTTTCGTCCTTCGATCGTCACCTGGTCGAGCGTGTGATTTTCGAAACGGACGTCCCGAACCGTCGAAACGGTCGGTGAGACACCGCGTGTTCCTTTAATCGTGTTTAACTCTTCCAGTTGTGCAGGTGATAATCCTTCTTTCAACGGCGTCTCTGTCGTTTGGACCGTTAATTTATTGGCACCGAACGACGCGACCTCTTCATTGATTGAGGCCGTCGCGCCGTTGACGATTGAAATCAAGGCGATGATCGACGCGACACCGATGATGACACCAAGCGTCGTCA
The DNA here is from genome assembly GCF_000798935.2 of Exiguobacterium sp. ZWU0009. Taxonomy (NCBI): domain Bacteria; kingdom Bacillati; phylum Bacillota; class Bacilli; order Caryophanales; genus Exiguobacterium; species Exiguobacterium sp. ZWU0009. The sequence goes on from NZ_CP018057.1 coordinate 1,724,055, forward strand.
AGAACGACCGCATCTTATGATGCCAGATATTCGACCATGCCATCCGTAACGTTTCGCGAATCATGTCGTCACCTCCGTCACCTGACCATCCTCGATCCGGATAATCCGGCGGGCTTGCTTAGCAATATTGACATCGTGTGTAATCATGATGATCGTCTTCCCTTCCTCCGAGAGGCTCTCGAACAACTCCATGATTTGTTTCCCTGTCTTTTGATCGAGCGCTCCGGTCGGCTCATCGGCGAGTAAGATCGTCGGTCGCGTCACGAGCGCCCGTGCGATCGCAACCCGTTGTTGTTGACCACCGGACAGTTGACTCGGTAAGGCATCGGCTTTATCTGTCAATCCGACACGTTCCAAGATTTCAAGCGAGCGCGCGCGGCGCTCTTTGCGCGAGACGCCGGCATAGATGAGCGGTAATTCAACGTTTTGTAAGACGCTCATGCGCGGCAGCAACTGGAACTGTTGAAAGATGAAGCCAATCTCTTCATTGCGAATCGTCGCTAGCTGATCCTCGGATAGATCGTGGACGAGCTGCTCCTGCAAGCGATAGACGCCGTTTGAAGCGACATCGAGGCATCCGATGATATTCATCAGCGTTGATTTTCCTGAACCCGAAGGTCCGAGGATCGTCACATATTCACCAGCCTCGATCGTCAGCGATACTCGATCGAGGACGATGTGACGATTGGTTCCATCGCCGTAAGTTTTTTGGATTTCTTGCAAGTCAACGACCGGCATCAGGACGCACCTCCTGGTGGAGTCGGAAGAAGACCAGAACCACCGTCATCACTCGGCAGGAAGACTTCGTCTCCGGCAGACAATCCGTCCTTGATTTCAATATCTTGTCCGTCCGTCACGCCCGTCTCGATGTATTGACGAGTCGTTTCCCCGTCTTTTTTCACATACACATACGGACGATCCGACTTCGAATACGAAATGACATCGAGCGATAAGACAGGTACATCTTGTGCGAGTTGATACGGTAAACGTCCCTCGACCGTCATGCCGGGTAACCAGTTTGAAGAGCTCGGTACCGACACTTTTGCATTGAAATACGTACTCCCATTTTCCGTCACAGCTTCCGGACTAATCGATTCGACCTTTCCTTTGATGGTCTTATCAGATGCATCCGTCTGTAGTTCAATCGTATCTTCAACTTCAATCCGTTCGATATCTTGTTCATCAATTTTCAGACGAGCGATCAACGCTTTGTTGTCTGCAACAACGAAAAGGACGGTATTCGGGGCATACGCTTCGCCTTCCGTGACGTCAAGACGAACGAGTTGTCCGGAGCGTGGTGCCTTGAAATCTTCTCCTCCTTCGACGCTGATGATCGTTTGACCCGACTTGACGGTATCCCCTTCTTCAAATCGAACGTCAGTGACACGGACATCACGATCACTGATGACCGTCTGTCGATCTTTCGCTTCAAGCGTGCCTGAGAAGTAGAAGAATGTTTGTAATGTCTTCGACTCGACGACCTCCTTCGTTTCTTGTGCCTCTCCTCGTCCTAAAAAGAGCGTGGAACCGATTAATAGGAGTACCAGGATGACCCCTCCACTGATCCATAACCATTTCTTGCGTGTTCGTTTCATGTTAAATGCCTCCCTTGATTGGTATTAATCCGATCATAAGGAGAAGTTATGAACCAACTATGAATAAATGTTAAAAAAGTGGTTGGATCAGAAATAAAAACGCAATAGACAAAATTTTCTAAAAATAATACACTGAACATAACCAAATTATGTAAAAGGAGTGGTCATATGGATATTACCTTTCAAGATATTTCGCATACATTCGAACGAAGCGGTGTCCGGACCGATGTCTTGCATCAACTAAACGGTCAGTTTTCGCACAGTGAGGTAACGGCACTCGTCGGTCCATCCGGGTCTGGAAAATCAACGTTCCTGAGTCTCCTTGGTTCGCTTGATCGCCCGACGTCCGGGCAGATTCTTTATGACGGGCAGGATATCACGTCTTGGAAGAACAAACGGTTATCGCAATTCCGCTCGCAAGAGATCGGCTTCATCTTCCAGCAGTTTCACTTATTACCGGCACTGACGGTATCTGAGAACTTAAAGGTCGCCTTGTTAAAGCAAAAGACATCCTTCAATCAAGAGGAGCGGATTCTCGAGTTACTCGAACGGGTTAGACTCGACGACAAACGGAATGCTTTACCTGCTCAATTATCCGGTGGTCAACAACAACGGGTCGCGATCGCCCGTGCCCTGCTTCATCATCCACAATGGATTCTTGCGGACGAACCAACCGGTAATCTCGATTCCGTGACCGGTGATGCAATTTTTGAGTTGTTACTAGAGCTCCATCGTGAAGCCAAGTGTGGCGTTTTATTTGTCACACACGATTTGGAACTCGCGGAACGTGCTGACCGGATTCTCTTCATGCAGGATGGTCGGATCGTCGAAGACCGCCGAAAGCGCACGGTGCAAAGTGTCTAAGTTTCATTCTCTTAGGAGGTGTTCGCGTTGCAAACGTTTCGCAGCAAACTGATTGTGAGCTTCATCGGCTCAATTGTCGTTTTTCTGTTGCTATCGGTATCGACGCAGTCCGCGTATGAAGCGTTTCAGAATGCGGACTTCTCGGAACAGGAGACGACGATCGTTCGGGGATGTAATCATAACGACTTATCCAATTTATTCTTCACAAAAAACAGTTGTAATTTCGATGACAAAATTGATGAAAAAGAAGACGGCGTCTATCTGGGAACGTCCGATGAACAAAGTAAAAATACGGGAGGAACGCCACGCGGTCGAAAAGTAAAGGATCTTCCTCCATTTTCTGTTTTGAATGTTGTAGAAGGCACATCCTCCTCCAATAAACTTCTATTCTTCACCGCTGTACTTGTACTCGTTGCTTTCGTAGCATACCGGATTCTTCGTCGTCAGCGACGTTCATCACAATCACGAGAATTTGAAAGTGAAGCAAACCATTGGGTCCAACCATCTCCTGAAAGTTATGTCCAACAAATAAATCTTCAATCGGTGCTTACTCCGCCTGAAGAATCATTGCGTCTGATGCTATTTGATTTTAATCAACGCTTACCACGTGCCCTCAGACGGCGAAGCCATGAATCATTGACAGACTGGACAGAGCGCATTCATCTGGTGACGCCACTCTCCCCTTATTTCGTCACTCGCTACGCGGCGCAAGCAGAAATAGAAGCACTCGATGCACAAGCGATTCACCATTTTGAACAAGATCTTACGCGTTATTTAAAGACGCAGCTCTCCCAATAACATACAAAGGAGACTACATATGCTTCGTTTCGTCATCAATCACTGGCGTCGGCAGCGCGGAAAATTCATCCTGACGCTCGTCGGTGCGCTCATCATTAGTGCTGGACTCAGTTTGATGTTCAACCTCACCGACTCCAGTAAAGGGACGGTCGAACAAACATTACAAAAGAAATGGTCGTCTGCGTACGACATCGTCGTACGACCGAAGGCAAGTCAGCTTGCAAGTAAGTCGAATGATTTACTTGAACCGAACTATTTGAATGGAATCGATGGTGGAATTTCCTTCAAACAATACGAAACCATCAAGAAAATGCAGGACATTGAAATTGCTGCACCCGTCGCCGTGATGGGTTATGTCAAACTTGGCTTACGCGTTGATGAGCAATGGGACGTTCCCAATAAACCTGGCTTTTACCGTTTGAGAGAAACGCTGACATCACCTAATGGTTTCGGGAAAAAAATCCTAAGCGACGAAGCCGTTTATAGTTTCAATGGCAATAAAAACGCACGTATTGCTGATATACCAGGAGTCTTTACAACTAAGTCTACGTCGCGAATCATATATCCTCGAACATTCAGCTTGCTTGTAGCAATTGATCCTGAAGCTGAAGCCAAGTTAGTGGCTCTTGACCGTAGCATCATTCCTTCAAAAGGAAATAGTCGCTATTTTACTAAAAATGATAAAGCTACCGAAAAAGCAAATTCAAATACCATTCCCATTCTTTTAAATCCAAATTCATTTAATCAAGGGATTTTTCAGTATTCAATCGAACGACTAGATGTTCCATTCGATACACAAAAACAACAAAATACATTTTTTTCAAAGATTCCAAAGGATTTTACACCTGCGTTTGAGATGTTGAATGAGATTCCAAGTAAAACAATCAAAAAATTTAAGATCTCTTCAAAAGATGTTGAGCAAAAATTTTTTAGCACTTTAACGAATACTCCAACCAAAAATACTCAATCATCACGATTAGATGATGCAACGATTTCTGATTACTTACAACTCGAAATCACGACTGGACCGCTAACGTACCAATCTGAAAAAAGTCCGTTTGCCGCGCGTTGGTCAAATGCCTACCAAGTTGAGAGTCAGAAAATTCAAGTCACGAATCCATTTTTAAAGGATACGAACGCTTTACCTAAAACCGGATATCGTTCCACGCATTCGTTAGAAAAAAAAGTAAAAGACACTATGGGTAGCGGGAATGATATTTATTATTCTCCCGGCTTTTCAATGAATGTCATCGGACTTTATGATCCTAACAAAATTCGTGTATCAAAAGATCCACTTAATGAGTTACCGATGGAGACATATCGCCCTTCTTCAGCTGATCTGGTCTTAGATGCAAATAGAAAACCAATCAATCCAGCTAAATCTATCAATACTTCAGGCGACCCAGTCGGATTACTGACTAACTCACCGAATATGTTGACGACTCTAGACAGTGCACAGCAATATCGAGGCAACAAATCGATCTCATCGATTCGTCTAAAAATCAAAGGTGGCGAAACACTCAACGAAAAGTCAGATCAGCTCTTACAACAAATCAAAGCAACCATCGAGAGAGATCCTGGTCTTGTCGCTACGATCACTAAGGGCTCTTCCCCGCAACCCGTCGTCACGAAAGTCGTCGAACAAGGCAAAACACTCGGTTGGATCGAACAACCATGGGTTCATATCGGTGCTGCGATGACGATTTTCCGCGAGACGAGCGTCGGGTTCTCCGGTGTCATCTTCGCAATGCTCGCCGTCGCGATCGTCTATGTCCTCGCGACGAGTTATGTTTCGATGCTCGCGCGCAGAAAAGAATTCGCTGTTTTACTCGCACTCGGCTGGCGGACGAAGGACCTCTACAAAATCGTCTTGATCGAGGCAGCGATCCTCGCTGGATTCGTCTCTACGGTTGCCTTAATTGTCGAAGGGATCTTCTCGTATGTCCGTAACGAAGCGATGAACGGCTGGAGTCTTCTTTGGATCGCGCTGTTCAGTCTCGTCATTTACCTGGCTGGTGCGACGTGGTCAGCGTGGACGATTCGTCGCATCTCACCGTACGAAGCGATTAAGACCGGTGAATACGCGAAAGCAGCTCGTGTCGGACTGAAGCTTCGTTCGACCGCGACACTCGCACTAAAAGAACTAATCGGGAAATGGAAGCGGAACAGTTTGTCGGTCCTCTCGATTGCTCTACCGACGGCGCTCTTGACGTTCTTCCTGTTCGTGACGTTCCATTTACAGGGTGTTCTTTACACTTCGTGGCTCGGTCAGTTCGTTGCCCTGCAAGTCGGACCAATGCATTACGTGACGATGGGTATTGCGATCACGATCGCTATCTTAACGACTGGTGAGATCATGTGGCAAAACGTCACCGATCGCCGCGCCTCACTCGCTGTCTTAAAAGCACTCGGCTGGACGAACGGAGCGATCCGTCAGTTGATTGTCCTCGAAGGCTTCCTCGTCGGTTTAATTTCCGGAATCATTGGACTGATCGTTGCCTATTCGACGATTTATGTCTTGTACGATCTCGTACCGTGGAATGAACCCTTATTGATTGGCGTGTCGCTTACCCTACCGATTCTGTTCGGTGTCATCGCTGCTTTCATCCCAGCACAACTGGCCGCACGTGTTCAACCGTACCAAGAACTCAAAGATGCTTCGTAAACTAAGGAGTTGTAAACATGAATTTTATTCAAGTAATATTTCTTGACCGAGACGGGACGATTGGTGGAGATGCCACCGTCCACTACCCTGGAACGTTTACGTTATTTCCTTACGTTCCTTCGCTAATCGAACGCTTACGCAATCAAGGGGTTCTACTGATTGCGTTTACGAATCAACCCGGTATCTCAAAAGGATTCGCGCGTGAAAAGGATTTCCGGACAGAATTAAAGAACTTCGGCTTTGATGACGTGCTGATTTGTCCGCATGCAGCGGAAGATCGCTGCACTTGTCGCAAACCATCACCAAATTTATTATGGCAAGCACAAACAAAACACAATCTCCGACTCGAGCAATGTGTCGTCATCGGGGACCGCTGGAGTGATATGGTGGCAGCTGCGCATGCCGGGTGTATCAAAATCTTAGTCCGAACCGGTGCCGGAGAGTGCTCGATTCGTGATTACGCTGATCGGGTGGAACAAGCAAACGTTGACTACATTGCCGACGACTTGACGGACGCGATCGCTTGGCTCGATACGCAAAACTGAACAAACGAAAAGGCGCGACTTCCATTGTGGAAGTCGCGCCTTTTTTATTTCTTCGAACGTTTCGGCTGAGAAGATGCGTAGACACTAACCGCTAACACAAATAAGATTGCAAACCATGTCCAAAATGACATGTCATCGCCTCCTTTTGATGATGCGTAGGTACTTTAACTACCTTCTTGTTATTACCAATAAATCCCTGCATTCATTTGTTAGCGATTTTTCGTAATAGATAGAGCGCGTAGATGATCGATGGAACCGCCATCGCCATGAGAATGATATGGACGCTTCCGAGTGACACGTTTATAGCTAGATTAAAACCTGACATGTTGTTTTCACTTATGTTTCAATGCGTCTTATGTTTAATCTACTATAGTAATGCAATAGTCTAAATTTTCCTGTCTTACAATTATGTAATAATTTTCAATAACCCTTCATTTTTAATAGATTCACGTTACACTGAACGTACGAAACAGAGGTGAATACGTTGCAATTAACATTTGAGTACATGCCTTATTATTACGATGATGATCTTCAGTTGATTCCAAATGATTTTTCAGACCCTGATAATCTGCGCTTCGTCATCGAACAAGACTACACGTCAGCTTTTAGCATCTTTACGAATCCAGACGATGAATCCTCCTCGTTTGAAAGTTCATTTCTTGAAAAGTGGTTTCATCGATTACAAGCTTTCCCACTATTCGTCTGTGTAGAGGTGAATCGTTATGACGAAGAAGAGTTTGAAGCGTTATGTCGCTTTTGTTCAATTACATACAACGATTTGACACCACTTGCGGACAAACGTTTCATCGTCGCTGAACTGAAGCATGCCGAAGACTTTCAACGATTGTATTCTTACATCCATCCCCACGCGAGTTGGAATGATCTCGTTATCTGGTCGACCAAACCAAATGTCTTTCGGATTGAATACCGAACGCACTACCACTCCGAACGACCAGAAAAAACGGTCATTATCTCCATGCAGGAAAACATGTCCGTCTTTGCGTTCAGCTACGATGCAGATGTCGTGAATGTTGTCTCGAATCAACCGTTTTTTGAGACAGCCGATCACTTATTCCAAACCTTACCTGACTTCGTCGTTCCGACTTTAGATGACGCTACTGAAGACGTACAAGAAAAGGAGTGAATCCCTTGGATGCTTTAACGAAACAACTGACTGAATATATGCTCGAGAAATATCGTTTAACCGATTATGTGCTTCATGAATCGTCCTACACGCAAAACAAAAAGAACGATCAAACCGCCTACTCTTTTGAAACGTTTTGGATTCCGCGCGGTACATCGATTATCGAGGAAGAAGATGGCACGATGCTTCCTGAAGGAACTGTACAGATCGCGATAAATCCTGTCACGAAGCACACGACGACGTTATCCTTACATGGTCCGACCTCTCTTCATTCCGTGCCTGACGATTTACGTGATACAACCACTCGGATCGCTTGGCTCGAGTCAGAGATCGGCATGATCCATGACACGCATTTCATGCTCGAAGAAGACGACGAAACGTTTTTCAGTTATGTGAGTTGTCATGAAGGGATTCGGCTGTCTCCCGGTTGTTTCATTCATCTGACGTTAACGGAAAACGGTCAGCTCGATGAATTGTTCCTATATGGTCCTCATCCGAGTGATCATCATGTGAAACAGGAACCTTTCACTTTAACGCTCGAGGACATCGACTCGCTAGCTAAACAACAAATAAAGTGGTTCTCCTATACAAAACCAGGACATCAATACGCGCATACTGTCGTCGAGACGATCGTGACGCAAGAAGGGTCTATCCTTGTGCCTAGTAAACTGGATTTCACGTCATCACTCGATCGAAATGACATCTTAACGTGGACAAATCCGTCATCTTCAATTCTCAAACGCCATCCTATCCAATCAGCAGCAAGCGTGACAGCAGAGGATGTGATCACGCAATCCGAACATCCGGATTTTCGTCCAATCCAGCAAGAGACGGTGAACGCCTGTCGAATTGCGATTCAAGAAATCGTCCAAAACGTATACCCTGGCGAGTCCGGACAATGGACAATTCGTCACATTTACCGGCAACATCCCTACCTTGCTGTCAAATTGTCACGCGCGCATCCGACGTCCTATGTTGATCAGCATCGGCGCGTCACGATTCTCCTTGACGAAAAGACGCTTCACTGGATTAGCTTGACCGACGATCAGGAACTCCATACCGTGTTCGATTCCGTTAGCGCACCGGAGCTCGAGGATGAGCAGCAAGACATCATCTTCAACGCATTACGTCCGTACCTTTTACTCACGCCGCGTTATGTGTTTGCCGCTTCAAAAGGTCAATACGTTCTTTGTGGCTTGCTTGATTCGAACCATGCTTACTTACCGGCAACAAATGAAGTCGTTTTATTGCGCAATCTATAAAGTGAAGATAGATACGAAGGAGTGAACGAGTTGCATCCATTAACGAAAGATTTAATCTCCCATATTCAAGATAAATATCAACTGAACGATTATGTCTTACATGAATCCTTCTATCACCGCGAAAAATTTCATGGTGCAACGCAGTATTCGTTTGAGACATGTTGGTTCCCCATCAATCACGGTCCATGGTCTGAAGACGAGAGTTATCCAGACGGTACGATTGAGATCCAAGTCGATACAGTTACACGACGAACGACATCAATCAACAAACATGGTGATGTCACAATTTATTCTCTTCCAGAGGACTTGCGTGATTCAGACACACAGACTTCCTGGCTAGAGCAAGAGTTAGGAATGACGTTCGACCAGGAGTTCATGTTACTGAAGCACCAAGATTCGCTGTATCAGTATGTCAGCTGCCAAAACGGAATTCGCCTCTTCCCTGGTTTTTTCATTTCGCTTGAATTGACGGACGACGGAGCGCTTGATTTTTTCAGTGTGTATGGAACCCCCGCCCTGAGCAACAAGTATCCGACTGAATCGTTTTCACTGTCACCTGTTCAAATCACACCGATCATTACAGAACAGATACGGTTCTTTTCAGCTCCTGGTGATCAACAACGAATACAGGCGCATACAATCGAGGAAATCTTTGTTTCTCAAAACGACTCGCTCACCTATCCCTTTAGTGATCCAGACACTTCGTCCGTTGCCATGAACGAGATCGTGACATGGGACAAACCATCTACGTTCTCCTACACGCGCAAATTGATTAAGCGGAGAGACACCGTCACGGCACGCGATGCCGAAGCTCTAACGCCACACCCGGATTACCGACCGTTGACCGATGGGACATTGATGACTTGTAAGTCGATTGCTGTAGACCTCATCGCTGCGGAGTATCCTGAGGAGTCAGGAGCGTGGACGATTCAGGAAATCTATCGGGATTTTCCATTCATTAACGTGAAAGTACGCCGGACTCGTGACGACCCAAATCTCGCTCATAAACGTCGTTTGACGATTCTCCTGATTGAAGAAACTTATGAAGTCAGCCTAATCGTTGATAACGAGTCGATTATCGCGCTCTACCATGACTCGTCACAACCGTTGCCTAATAGCGTGCCCAAAGAAGTTATACGTGACGCACTCATGCCTTATCTGACATTAAAGCCATATTATGTCTTCGACCAGGCGCTCGATCAGTACGTCCTCTGCGGACTACTCGACTCCGTTCATGCTTACTTACCGGCAACGAACGAAGTCGTTTTATTGCGCGACTTATGAGTTAGTTCAGCCATTGATCTATCCGATTCCTTATTGCTTTTGGAAGAACGAGTCGTCTCAGCTGTTCCAGTCGTTCTCGGTCCGCTTCCTGCTTAGCAAGACATTGCTCAATCATTGCGACCTTTTGTTCCCGTCCTGGAATCAGTTGATAGATGACGTACCAATCAACGAGTGACATGAACGGACGTCCAGTTGAATCAATCGATTGTTCATCAAACGGATAGATGAACACGCCCTCACCATGACGAATCTGCAGTCCGCTCATTAAATCGATATCGATTCCTTCGATGATAAATTTCTGGAACACTTCCGTCGCATAAAGTGACGTCTTGTCTTGTTCGACGACAGTCCCCATGTCCGCCAACAGTTGGACTGCTCGTTCGGCGTCCGCTAACGCGACGACGAGATCGATGTCGCGCGGTACAACTGGTAGTCCATGCTGCGCCAACAATAATGAACCACCGATACCAAAATGAATCCGTTCTCGCTGCAAACAAACGACGACTTTTTCTAAGACTTGCTCAAGACTCATCGCCGGAACCCCGCTGCTCGAAACGGTCCTTCCATCGAAATCGTAAAGACAATTCGAGCAATTTCATCCGGTGATGTCTCGTTTGGGTGGCTCAACCAGGATTCGATGACACCGAGATGGGCGGCTGAGAGATAGGCAATGAGATAATTTTCTGGAACAAGCCGTTCTCCTTGTTCCGGTAGTCCCGAGAACAGAATCTGTTGCATGTAATCACGGACCCGCTTCCGAAACATCCCGTCACTCGATGGACTGAGTAAGATACGCATCAGCGTCCGGTGTTCATAAAGAAACGTTAGAAACGGGATGATTCGTCGGTATGGTGAGTCCTCCGTTTTGTTGATCAGGACGAATGGAATCTCGCGTTCGAACGTCGCTTCGATCTTTTCAAAAACCTCATTCGTCATCCGCTCGAGCAGTTCGTATTTATCCGCGTAATGATGGTAGAACGTCCCGCGATTGACTTCCGCTCGTTCCGTCAACAACTTAATTGTCACGGCGTCAAATCCGACTTCGTCGATCAGCTGAAGGAACGTCTCGCGTATCCTCCGGTCGGTCCGGATAACGCGTAAATCCTGTTTTTTCATCGAAATCGCCTCTTTCTTCAACAGATTGTCGGGATGTGTCGCTTAAGCGACAGATGGACGTCAACTGGTCATTGCTCCCAGTTTCTCTCCCTTTTATAATGAAATTAAGCAACACGTTGTTCAATAATTATTTCATAAAAGGAGGAAGAATACGATGGATTTACGATTACAAGGTGTATCAAAATCATTTCATCAACAGAACGTCCTCCAACAGATTGATCTTTTGATTCCATCCGGTGAAATTTGTGGTTTGCTCGGTCCGTCAGGTTCCGGAAAGACGACATTGATTCGTTTGATGATTGGTGCAATCCAAGCAGACGCAGGTTCGATTCAGATTGGCGACACTTCGATACCAAACTTCAAGATGTTATCGCAGATTGGTTTCATGCCACAAAATGATGCCTTATACGAGGATTTATCTGGCCTTGCGAATCTGCAATTTTTCGGTTCCTTATACAACATGTCCCGTCAGGATTTAGCAAAACGAATCGACGAGGTCTTGACACTCGTCGATTTAACAAATGATCAAAAAAAGCTCGTTCGCCATTATTCCGGCGGGATGAAGAAACGATTATCCCTCGCCATCTCGATCCTGCATCGCCCTAGCGTCCTATTTCTGGATGAGCCGACCGTCGGGATCGATCCCGTGTTACGCCGCCAGATTTGGAATCAATTCCAAACGATCCGTACGCAAGGCACGACGATTGTCGTTTCAACCCACGTCATGGATGAAATCAACGAATGCGACCGTGCCGCACTGATCTATAACGGTCGGATCATCGCCTACGATCCGCTCGACCGTTTACTTGCGCAGACTGAAAACGGTCAGGTCGAGGAACTGTTCCTGCTCGCTGGAAAGGACGTGACGTAATGTGGCAACTCGCACGACGGGTCATCCGTCAAACGTTGAACGATAAACGAAGCGTCGGACTCATTTTGCTTGCTCCATTATTAATCTTCACCTTAATCTATTTCCTACTTGGAAACGATGATTACACGCCTGTCGTCGCCATCAGTCAAGATGTACCGGCTCCAGTCTCTCAAGCGATCGAAAAACAGGATCTGTCGATTAAAACGTATAACGGCAGCGATGCTGACGCCTATCTCAAGAATCATGAAACGGTCGACGTCGTCTTAGATATGAAAGACAATCAGCTAGCGTTGAACCTCCGCGAACCTTCAACGAAAAGTTCAAAAGCGTTACGTGAGATTCAATCTGGACTGGCGACCCTTCAGCCGACGATGCAACTCGAGACGAACTATCTTTACGGAAATGTCGATCAATCGACGTTTGATGCGCTTGGTTTCGTCTTTTTATCTTTGTTCTCCTTCTTTTTCGTTTTTATCTTATCGGCAATGGCACTCGTCAAGGAACGCAGTGGCGGCACGCTCGAGCGATTGATGATGACACCAATTCGCCAAACCGACGTCATCTTCGGCTATACGCTCGGTTATAGCGTCTTCGCTTCCATCCAGGCAATTCTTGTCGTCCTGTACGCGACGACCGTTCTTGACTTACCATCTGAAGGCTCGATCATCTGGGTCTTTCTGACGATGCTTGGACTTGCCGTCGTCGCAGTCTTGTTCGGCGCAACGATTTCAATCTTTGCTCAGTCTGAGCTGCAGGTCGTCCAGTTGATTCCCTTTACGATCATTCCGCAGATTTTCTTCTCGGGCTTGATTCCGCTTGATTTAATCCCGTATGGACTCGGTAACATCGGATATATCACCCCGATCTTCTACGGAGCGAGCGCGATCAAGGAGGTGCTCGTCTACGGCAACGGGTGGTCAAGCATCTGGCCGTACTGGCTTGGATTATTCCTCTATGGAGCAGCCTTGTTCCTGTTGAACATGCTTGCTCTTAATAAGTATCGTGGACACCAAAAAAGACACGGCTGATTACACAAGCCGTGTCTGATTTTGCTCAAGCTGTTCGAGGAAAGCAGTCCGTCGCGAGGGATCGAGTGTCTGCTCTGCCACGTCGGCATACCGAACGAGCTGATAGATCTCATGCGGGACCGTGACCTCTAAGCGTGTAAACCACTCCGTCAGCGTCTCATATGTCCGCCGTTGTTGCACTGGAGCAAGTGATCGATTGAACGCGCGCACCGCTTCACGAATTTTTGAATCAAGAATACTGTCTTTAGATGAGGACTGGACTTCAGGCGTTAGCGGAAGCGATAGAGCGGTTCGTTTCGGTTGATGACTTGATGGGAATGACCACTGCATACGGTTGAATCGTTGTCGACGATACAGGTAGATGATGACTAGAGCGACCATCCAAGGAGTCATACGTGCGATTTGATTGATCGCATCTGTCAAGAAACCTTCCCCAAGCTCAATCGGTTTTTTCTTTTTAGGTTCCTTCCGATATCTTTCGTGCCCAATTTTTGAAGAATCCGGTTGTTTGATGATTTGTTCTTCTTTCACATAGATGACTTTTTTAGTCGGTAAGATCTTGCTCGGAATATGTACCCAGTTCCCTGTCGATTGATCAATCGGTGGATCGATCAATGCTTGATACGATAGTTTTACACCTACGACGCCTAAAAATAGGACTAGGTACGTCAAAAAAGTCATTCCAATGATTCGATGTCTCATTTCATCCTGCACCTCCAAACCGAATTGAAATCCGTGACACAAGATCTTTTCCCATATGTTACCATGAAAGGAGGCGATTCAGATGAGTTACGAAAAAGTATTTCAAATGCCAATGTTGCAGCTGTATAAGGTATACCGTCAAAAAGTCGAGCGTAAGCAACGGACACAAGAGGAACTCGATGACGTGCTGTTCTGGTTGACCGGACACACGCAATCAACTCTTGAACAAGCCATACAAACCCAAACTGTCGCAGCCTTTTTCGAGCACGCACCTGACCTGAACGAACGCCGATTTTTAGTCACTGGCGTCATCTGCGGGATTCGTGTGGAAAATCTAACGGATCCGCACATTCGTAACATCCGGATTCTCGACAAACTCGTCGATGAGTTGGCGAAAGGAAAAGCGTTAGCTAAAATCTTACGATAAGGAGGAATGCTGATGTCTACTTTACTCAGTACAATGGCGATCCTCGTCATGGTGACCAGTGTGACCTATTTCATCGTCTATCAAGTCAAACGAAATAAAGGAACCCATCGTTCACCCGTCTATCGACTTGCTTTTAGTGGTCTGTTGGTCGGCTTGATGGTCAGTTATTTTTTGTTGACGTGAGTCGTGATTTTTAGTTTTTGATTTAAACAATAAAATCATTAATACAGTATTTGAAATAATGAAGGAGGTATACGATTGAAGATTCGAAAATGGATCCTTCCGCTTTTGCTACTCATCTGTCTTGCTTCACCGAATGCCGCAACAACATATGTGAAATGGACGGTCGCTCCGACGGGTCACTATCTCGAACGTCTTCAAGCGGCTGACATTCCTTATAAAGTCCGCCAACACACGCTTTACATTCAAGAAAAGGATCTGCGCCGCGTCACGTCGTGTTGTACATGACAACGATAGAAAACCTCCTCATTTCAGCGAAATGAGGGGGTTTTCTGATCAATCACGAATTAGCGAATCGTTTTTAACGCCGTTGCCCACGGAATGACTTGATCGAGCATTTGGTTGACCGATGTTTCTTGAACGGCTGCCGCTTTTAAGACCGATCCATTCTCGAAATCAGTGAACAAGGATAACGCCGGATGCACCCGGACGTCGGCAATCAATAACTCACCGAGGATGCCACGCAAGTGTTCTGCCGCCCGAGCTCCACCGACAGAACCGTAAGAGACGATCCCTGCCGCTTTATTGTTCCATTCAACGCGTAGATAATCGAGCGCGTTCTTGAGTGACGCTGCAATTGAGTGGTTGTATTCCTGAACGATGAAGACGAATCCGTCTTGTGCTGCGACATCCTTCGACCAATCCGCAGCCCCCGACGCAGCCCCATCCTTTTCACCTAGAAGCGGTAATTTGTAGTCAGCGATATCAAGAATCGTGTAGTTTGCATCCCCCCGTTGATCGGCGAGTTGTTTGACCCAGTTCCCGACTTGTGGGCTGAGACGTCCTTCACGTGTGGATCCTAAGATGATACCAATGTTTAATTTCTCCATTTTTATTTCCTCCTCTTATTTAGATGCTGTCAGTTCACTTTCCTATTAAAGATATTCTTTTTCGATGTTGCGCGTACTCCGGACCGTATCGATTGGACGGACCATTTGTTCGATTTGTGCTCGTTGTGGCTCGAGGAATGGTGGTAATGACAATTTCTCCCCGACCGTTTCGTATGGCTCATCACCCATGAAACCAGGACCATCCGTTGCCCACTCGAACAAGACACCGCGCGCGACACGGGCATAAAGGGACTCGAAGAAGAAGCGATCGACGTAACCGGATGTGTTGAAGCGAAGCTGTTGCATCCGCTCGATCCATTCCTGTAAGGCAGCCGTATCTTCAACGCGGAAAGCGACGTGGTGGACTGTTCCGAATCCTTGACGTCCGCTTGGTAGAACGACGTTGTGCTCAACGATGACTTGGGCACCGTTTCCGCCTTCGCCCATCTCGAACAAGTGCAGTGAACCAGCTTGATCGACTTCGCGCATCAACATCGCTTGTTCGAGTACCGCTTTTAAATTGTCGAATTCCGCGATCCGGATGTGAATTGGACCGAGTCCTGTGATCGCGAACTCGAGGGGTACCGGACCGTTTTGCCACGGTGTGCCGGAAGCGACACCTTGATTATGCTCGTCAGAGATCAACATGTATTGTTGCTCATCGAAATCGACGAACGAGAGCGTCTTCTTGCCGAATTGTTCTTTGATACCACGGTGCTTGACGTCGTATTTGTCAAAGCGTTTAATCCAGTATTCGAGTGCCGCATCCGTTGGAACACGGAACGCTGTCTTGAAGATTTCATTCGTTCCGTGTGATCCTTTTTGGATACCAGGGAAATCAAAGAACGTCATATCCGTGCCGGCAGATCCTTTATCATCGGCGAAGAATAAGTGATACGTCTGGATGTCATCCTGATTGACGGTTTTCTTGACCAATCGCATCCCCAGGACGTTCGTAAAGAAGTCATAGTTTCTCTCGGCACTGCTCGTAATCGCCGTCACGTGGTGGATTCCTTTTAGTTCATTCATGAAAAATCGCTCCTTTAATGGTTATTATCTCGAATTCGAGATATCAGTCTAAAAAATTTTATTGTTTTTTTGCTTGATAGCCGATCGTTTTGGCTGTCTCGATGAATGCTTCGAGGTCTGACGGGTCTATTCCTTGAAATACTTGATTAATCGCTTGCTCGTGCTTTGGAAAAATCGTTTCCATCAATTGTTGCCCTTCAGGTGTCAGTTCCGCAAATGTCACACGCCGATCCTCTGGACATGCTTTGCGGACCACGTAATTCTTCTTTTCAAGCTTATCGATGACGTAGGTGATGCTACTGCTCGTGATCAAGACTTTTTTCCCGATCAATTGAATCGGTTGCCTGCCCCTGTGAAACAGCAACTCAAGGACTGAAAAATCCGTCGGGTTCAATCCCCACTGTGCAACGTCCTTCTTGATGACTTCATGTAACGCATCAACTGCGCGCACCATGACCGTCAATGCTTTCAAGTTCGGATTCGGTCGTGCCATTTCGTTCACCTCTTTTTGTATCTTTAATTCATATATCTTTAATTCGAGATAAATATATCATCTCGTTTTTTTCATGTCAATAATTTTTGTTTTTCTATTACTAACTAAAATTAAATTGATATTATATTGTAGAAGGATAAAAAATTAAACTGTAGAATTATTTTGTAACACAATATTTAACATCATACTCAGTTAAATGAATTATATTGTAAATTTAAAATGTTTAAAAAAGAAAGGGTGTTATGAATTGAAAGATAAAAAAATTTATAAAAATGCCGAAGCTTTAACTCCAATTATCAGAGTAATTAACGAAGCTGGTGACGCTATTCAAAACAAGTCTAAAACTTTCAAAACATCAGATATACAAGATATTATTGGACCTTTTGCAGGTCTTGGAGTAGGTGCAGGGGTTGGTGGTGGAATAGGATTTGCATTATTAACAACATTAGGTGTTCCAGGTGTTGCAGCGGCTGGAATAACCTCTGGTTTGGCTACTGCTGGAGGAATTGTTGGAGGAGGAATGGTAGCTGGAATAGGTGTGCTAGCTGCTCCAGCTGTTTTATTGGGTGTTGGAGGATATGCATTAGTAACAAGTTACCAACAAAAAAAATTAGAGCAAACTAAGGAAGCCCTTCTTCAAGAAGCAATACTAAAACAAAATGCTCTAATTGAAGAATTAAAGAAAGATCTTAAAAGTACTAAAGATAGAACAGAATATTTAAAAACATTAAATGTTATTTTACAGTCGATAATTAATGATTTAAAAGCAGATTTATCTGTATGAAAAAAGAAGAAGATACTCGGTATAAAGAAAAGTTGAAAGTTTTAGTTAATCATTCTAAGAATTTATCATCTATATCAAATTCATTGAATGTAGTTAATCAAGATTTAGACAACTCAGTTGCCGATAGCGAAAAGTTAATAGAGTCATTTAACATTGACTTGAGCACATATAAAAATAATCAGTATAAGTTGAATGACAATGAATTAAAAATCAAAGTTCAAAAAAAATGGGAAGAATTAATTACTGAAGTGGATGAAAATGGTCATGATAAACTTGATATTTCTTTAATTTTATCCGCTGAAGAAATTTCTGGAGTAAAAAATTCTTTAGATCAATTACGAGGAGATTTTAAAGCTTTACATCGACTTGATAAGATTGATTGGGCAATTGCAGGATTAACAGGAGTAACATCTGCATTAGTAGATATTCTCCTTATACAAATGCCGAAACGTCCTGGTTTTTTAGGAGAAAAAGCAGTTAAAGGTGGACCACTATCAAACTACATCAAAGAAACTATATCAAACTCTTTAACAAATAAAGAAATTAGAACGCTTGAACAAAACAATTGGGTTCCATATGATTCATCTCATTCAAAATCTTTGGCAGAAAAAGTAGATGGTTTAGGTCCAAGAACTCATAGATTTCAAACTTTGGGACATGATCCGATTCTAGGTTTCATATTCGGTGTTAGAGATATTTTGCACAGTGAAATGACTTCTATAGATAAAAACGGAAAGTTAATTATTCAATCAATAAACTCCGAAGAAAAAAATATCTTAGGAATGAATATTTTTGAAGCTATTGTAAGAGTTTTTGGTCACCTTAAATCTGATATATGTACAAAATCGGGTATTCCTGCACCATTAATGCCATTAATACAACTTTTACAGATAGGCGAATTTGGTAAGCAGAAATATACTATAGGACAAATTAGCAGATCAATGTATGCAAGTGGTTATGATTTTTCTCATTTTTTATCAATGTCAATCCCTGTATTAATCATTGAAGTTTTAGTTCGAATTCTATATTTAATAAAAAATCTAAATAGTGGTAAGTCACTTACAGAATCTATTCCTATTGATACTCTCACTAATAAAAAACCTAAACTCCAAACAATGCTGTTTACTGCCCATTTATTTGCAACTACTGCAAATGCCGGAAAAGTATATCTAACACAAAGTCCATTAGCAATTAATTATCCTCAATGGATAATTTTTGCGAAATATAGCTTCAAGCAAATCAAATGGAATGGTTATGATAAATCTTATAAAATGAATGCTTATGTTCAAAAACATATTGATGACAAGTGGAATTTAATTCACTTACAACTAGACCAGTTATTAGAATCAACAGAAGAAATTATTTATCTTTAACTTAAGTTTTCATTTTATATCATTAATGGAATAATAAAGTGTCTTATCTTCTATCATATCGTATATCCCGTAAAAGGCACCGGTGTCGACAGTCGAATCCAGGTCGATGGTTTCCTGTAGACCGATGCGTCATCGAGAAAACGTTCCAGTGTTGTAACGGACGCCGTTTGCAACTTGACCATGAAGTTGTAGCTCCCAGTCAGGCGGTGACACTCGACGACTTCTGGATGTCCTTTACAAAATTCAATCAAACCTGCGCAGCGTGTCTCTTCGAACATGACGATCGCGAGTAACCCTTGCGCGAGTGCTTCCGGATTAATGACAGCGCGGAATCCTTCGATGATTCCCGCGTCCTCCATTTTTCGGACTCGTTCGATGACGGCAGGTGCCGATAACCCGATCTGTCGTCCGAGTTCCGACCACGGGATACGTGCATCGTCCTGCAAGATCCGGACAATCTGTTGATCAATCTGGTCCATTTTCCATCCTCCTTTTAATTAAAAACCACTTTCTTCAAATTAACATGGAATCAAAGGAAAATATAGCCTTTCACTATGTTCTCCTACTGTGCTCGTCAAAATGCTTTTCTTATACTAATTACAGGAGGTGATACATATGGAATCAACCTGTGTCCGGTGTCAAGAAACGATTGAAACGATGGTCTATCAGTGCTCGCACGCTTGTACGTTTTGCGAACCGTGTACGAAAACACTCGATCATATTTGCCAAAACTGCGGGGAGATGCTCGAACCAGTCGCGACATAAAAAGACGGATGCCTCGGCACCCGTCTTTTGTCTATTCAGATCGTCTCTTGTGATTGCCGCTCGGCTAAGCGCCCTTTTGCTTGTTCTTGATGCGGCTTGATCGCCGACTCTCCGAGTGCTTTCGCTAGACCTCGGGTTGGAAGATTGACATACATCGACTCATAATTGCTGACTTCGAACGTCTCATGGAAGATCCCGACCGCTTCTGATGTCCGTGCCTTCTGATTAAATCGTTTCCACGCCGTCAAGTGACGGGAACCATGGGCATATGCCATCAATTCTTCCGTTGAACGCCAATACTGAATCAACGTCACGGAACGCCAACCGACAAGTGACTCATGCGAAATCAGACCGACATCGTTTGCATAACACTCTTGTAGCATCGGTCCCATCGCCTGGACCGTCGGCAACCATTGCCGGACGGAACGCAGACGATTAATCCGTAAACCGATGATGAACACGACGACGTCTTTGTTCGGAGTCGCAATGATCCGTTTCATGTCAATTTCCTCCTTCAAGGGTCTCAAGGGAAGCGTCACACCAGTCGAGTAACGCCCGTGTCTTTCGAATGCCATAATCAAGCGTCAATAACCAATAGACGGCATCATTCGAGTCAGGATAGGAACGAATCATCGTATCGATCGCTTGATACGTCTCAAGCCGTTCTTCGAGCAATCGCGCGTGCTCCTGAATTTTCTGCAAGGTGACCTCTTTTGAAGCATGTCGAGCGAAGTACAGCTTCAACAACAGGTCGTTCCGCTGCACCGGCAGTTCGACGGACGGTTCAGCGACCCACCGCGCGAGCTCCGCATGCCCGTTTTTCGTCAGGGCGAATTGTTTCCGTTCCCCATCCGTGACCTCTTCAACGATCAATCCTTCCGCCTCTAACCGTTTCAGCGTCGGATAGACTTGTCCGAAGCTAATTTTCCAAAAGTGATTCAAGCTCGTATCGATCGTGTGTTTCATCTCATAACCAGACGTACATCCGCTTGCAAGAAGTCCAAGAATCGCATAACGGGTCATGTTTTCTTTTGGCATCGGTCCCTCCTATATCTAAAAGATAGTATCTTTTAGATATAGTTCCCGTTCCTTCAAAAGGCAAACGGGAAAATCATCAAATTAAGCAGGAATTCTCGTTTTAAATCCGAATTCTTGTTCACATACTTAATTAAAAGGAGTTCTCATATGACATACGCTAAAGCTTCTATCTTCTTTAGTCTGTTCGGTCTGCTCATCGCTTATATGATTTTCCCACCGCTCAACTGGTCGTTCGGACCGAACTCGATGCTTACGATACCAATCGGACTTGTCATTTATCTGTTTGGAATCGGACTCGGGATCGTCGCCATCAAACGACGCGAACCGGGAATCCTCAAATATGTCAGTCTCGCTTGTGCCGTTCCGTTTGGTGTGTTACTACTGCTCTTTCTCGGTTTCATCTTCAGCAGGCAGATTTAATCATTTTACAATAGTTGTTCATGAGACGTTTTCCCGCCTGCATCGAATGTCAGTTGATGGATTGCTGGACTCGCCATCGTGTTAAGCCACTCATTTGCTGGTCGTCCAGTGTAGTGTTCGAGCACTAACGACAATAAAAGTCCATGCGTCGCGATGACCACTCGGTGGTGCGGGTGGGTTTTACGTAGATGATCGATGGCTACTAGAACACGATTGCGTGCTATTTGATTCGACTCTCCACCACTTTGCGCGTAATCGTCATTTTGGAATGATCGCTTCAACAGTTCTTCTAGCCGTTCAGGTGATAAACGTTCGTCTGTTTCCTGAAAACGCCGTTCCTGAAACGCTGCCTCGTAGATTCTCAAATCTCGTTGCTTAGCAAGCGGGCTAACGGAGTCCATCGCTCGTTGCATCGGACTCGAATAAATGGCGTCAATCGGCAGCGCTTGAAAGAACGCTACGAGTTCTTGCGCTTGTTCCTGACCTGCATCTGTTAATCCCCGCCATCGATCACTGCCTGTTTTGATCGATTCGCAATGGCGAACGAAATAGATCGTCCTCATCGCAACTGGACCCACGTTCCTTCAGAAATTACATCTACGTTCGAACCGATGACACGGATCGCTGTCGCGTCGTCGATTGCGTAAGCTGGATTCGTTAATATATCAGCCCAAGACTTGGCAGCTTGTAAGTGATTGTCTGGTAACTGCGGATGATCGAGATGCGGGAAGATTGAAAAATCAACGAGACCAAGCGTTGCGTCCGATTGCTCCGGCGTCTTTTTCCACCCAACGAAATCCGTTCCGATTCGTGGCGTAAGCACCATGCTACCAGCGCTCATCCCGACATAAACACCGGTCAGTTGCGGTAATAGTCGATCGAAGCCCGATTCGACGAACCAGTGATGTAGAAAGAGTGGATCACCACCATTAACGAGGATGACATCTGCTTGTTCAACCGCTGGTTGCCAAATTGCTGGATCAATCACCGAAACCGCTGATAATTCCAACAGACCGACTGACTTCCATCCTAAATCGACCATCGGTGCCTCATCTTTTCCTTGAATGAAGTTGACAGCGAGGTCCGTTCCTCTGCCTAATGCGTAGGAAGCTGTCGTGATTGCAATGGCACGGCATTCTTCAATCGGTTTTCCGAGCATCTCACGTAACGCTTTATGAATCGATGGATTCTGTACCCCACCTGAAGTTAATAGATAGTCCATCGTGACACCTCCTGTTCTTTGCTTCAGTTTACAATATTTGTACGTTTCTGGTATTGTTACTTTTATTAACAACTTACTTCATCAGGAACTTTTCTCCATTTCTATCGTATAAAAACATACAGGATCATATTTTGATCATTTTTTGACGGGAGGCACATATGTATTCGATTCCTAGCTACTTCATACTCTACTTAAAAATCATGCTGACCGATAAGATTCCGGTCTTTTGGTCGTTGATTTTCCCGTTGATTCTCGCCTTTGTCTTCGGGTCACGTCTCGACTTCACCGAGAGCAGTTTCCTGTCGTTCCTCGCGCTCTTTTGGGGTTATATCTTACTTTCGATTTATGTGAATGGCATTGGTCTCCAACTTGCCCGGATGCGGGAACATGGCTTGATGAAGACGTATATCATGATTTCCGGTAGTAAGATCGGTTGTATTCTCGCACTCGTACTCGTTCAGCTCGTGTTTGCAGCCGTTAGTTTGACGGTCTTTACGACGATTCTGATGCTCGTATTCGGCTTCTTCTCACCTTTGACGTTGTTACTCGCTTATCTTGTCTTGTTGCTCAGCATCCCGCTTGCTTTTGCAAGCATTGCCTTGACGATGCTTCCAGCAAAGATTTCGAGCATGTCGACATTAATCAACATCGTCATGTATCCACTGTTCTTGTTCGCGAATAGCCAACCGGATCGCTGGTACAGTTACTTGAATCCTTTTTATGTCATGAAAACACTTGGTCTTGCCGTCTCTGAGCACGTTACGGGAGCATCGTTACTTATCTTGACCGTCGTACTCGTTGTTTATCTGTTACTTGGTCTATTCTCTGTCAAACGCTTTAATCTCATGTCATTACTGACCCGATAGGAGGATTCAGATGCACGTTCAACACGTACGCTTCAACTATCCGAAATCACCTGATCTGTTACACGATGTCTCCTTTTCGCTTGTTCCCGGGAAACTGAACGTCTTGATCGGGATGAACGGTGCCGGGAAAACGACACTGTTTGATTGCATGACCGGTGCCTTACCGATCACGTCCGGAGAACTGGACTTACCCGATATCTCGGACATTCTCTATTTGACGCAATTCATCTATTACTCGGATGAACTAAAGGGTAAGGATGTCGCTGTCTTCGTCGGTCGGCTCGCTCGTTTGAAAGCACATCGCAAGCAAGAGACCTATACGCGTCATCTGAAACAGCCGCGAGAGCTCGATTTATTCGCTCATCTGTGGGAAATGAAAATTGGTAAGATGTCCGCTGGGGAAAAGAAATGGTTGTTCGTGACCCTGTTGACGACAGTACCACGTTCGCTCTACATCTTTGACGAGCCGACAAGTGGCGTTGATCCGGCAACCCGCCTCCATATCATGCGACGCTTCGAGCAGATGACCGCAAACGGTCAAACGTGCCTCTTCTCGACGCATCAATTACACGATCTATTGCATACCGATGCCCATGTCATCTTCCTTCATCAAGGTCGTATTTTGTACGAAGGTGACTTCAAGGATTGGTTGAACCGATTCGAGACGACGGATCCGGACGTCGCGTTCGTCCAAATGCTTGAACTAGCAGGGTAACGTTAACCACCTCTCTTTTGGAGGTGGTTTTTTTGTAATATTTGAAATATAGGTTTTTAATAAACATGTACAGGATATACACATTATAAGAAAGGAGGTCGTCCGATGCATTTCATCTCTGGTCAAGTTTTTATTACGAAGATGGATTCACTTTTCAACGAACAGGAATGGAAGCGACACATCTTATACGTCACTGCGAATTCAGCAGCTATCCACTTGCAAAAACGATCTGTTGCTATCCCCTTGCCACCTCTTGAATATCAGATTTCGTTTCTCGTACATTTACCAACACTAGAAAAACGACTGATCGTCAAAACGAATCAACAGGAGACGCGTCAATTTTTCTTTGATTCAATGGCTTCCATCGATTGTATGTGCACTAGTTTAATGCCATGGACGAATCCAGGGCGATTTAATGAGGAGGAAAACGTTCATGTCCATCAACACTCTTGAACAACGCATGAATGCCGTCCTCGATTGTTTGGCGGCCGCAAAGGACTACCAACGCATCGCCGGGCGGCATGATGTGTCGTATCAACAATTGTATAACTGGGTCCGGCGCTATGAGAGCGGCGGTATTCCTGCCCTGACGGATCGCCGTGGTCGGAAGTTACGAAGCGAACGACTTACTTCGACTCAGCATACGCCTTGAACCGATCAAGAATCGCCTGCCAACCCGCTTGTTGCATCTCAGGCGGGTTAATCGTTTCGGCATCAAATGATTCGACGACTTCGGTTTGTTCCCCGTTCCGAGAAAAGTCGATCGTCACCTGACGACCATCCTCAAGGACATACGCAATGCGCTCATAAGGAACGATCGCCTCATATGTACCCGTGAAATCAAAACCCACGCTACCGTCTTTTGCTTCCATTCGATTCGTGAATTGACCACCGACCGTCAAATCATTCGTTGACGCCGTCGTATGCCAATCGTCAGACGCTGCGTTCCAGCGTTTGATGTCTTCCGGTGCGTTCCAGATCTCCCACACGGTCTCGACCGGACGATCAATCACGGCTTGAATCGTTAGTTTCGTCATCTTTCTTCCTCCTTACTAATTTGAAGTTCTCTCCTTTTTTCAAGAATACCTAGACGAATTCCTTGTTTTTATCGATTAATTCAGAGGTGATTTTGCGCTCTTTGTTTTCCATACCACAAACAATAGAATCGCCGGAACGAGAAAGATGATTGCATCGGTAACGGTTGGTAGGCGTAATGCTGAGCTTGTTAAAAAACGAACGCCTTCCACCGTCCAAATTGTTAACATCAAGGCGGTCAATATTCCGAGTCGCCAGCGTCTCGGAATCCGGATCCAGTAAGCGAGTAATCGTTCCGATCGCTTCATTCTCATTCCACCTTTCGAACGGCTTTCAAGAAGCTTTGTTCCGTTTTATAGGAGGCCTCGCGCCACATGAAACGTTTTGTATGCTTGAACGTATTTTTTTCAAACTGGTTCCCCGAACTCGTCTTGAAGTAATGGGCGACACTTAAAGGACCGTCGAATGTGTTTCTGATGATCGTGTTATCATGGACGTCATGCTGGACGAGCAATTGACCACCCTCGAGCCCTTTCGTATCATTCCCGATCAGCTGATTTTGCTCGATCCGGACATGTTTTGTACCGCCCCGCTTCGTGTCATACCCACCGATCGCAATCCCGGTGTAGACGTTTTTCCGTACATCATTCTGGCGGACGATGACATCTTCTGCGTACCGTCCGGCATGTTCACTCGTTACCTCAATCCCGATGTCACTCGCTTCGACGAGATTCTTCTCAATTGTTAGGTTTTTCCCACCATCGACATAGATGCCGGCTGCATTGTATTCCTTCCCGTAAGCAGGATTCCCGTAGCTTGACGTCCGGTAGACACGATTTTCCGACACGACGCCTTCACGGACGTAGTCGTCTTTCTTCGATCGAGCGATTCCTTCATATCCGATCAAATCAATGCCGATGTTGTCGTTATCCCGTAAGACGTTCTTCGTCACACGGAAATGTTTGACGTTTCCGTTTAAGACGAGAGCTTCACTAAAACCGAGGCGATTCTGCTCGACTCGGTTGCCGGTGATCGTCAGGTGACGAATCGCTCCCGTTCCGTAGACGGCGATTCCGTGTGCATTCCCATCTTTCGCGAGCGTTTTGATGTGGCGGACCGTATTGTTCTTCAACGTGATGTGTGATCCTGATCCTGTAATCAAAATACCGATCGGTGTCGCGTCCGTTCGTTTCGACTGAACGGCTTCGATCGTCAGACCTTGAATTGTTACGTATTTCCGATCCTTGATCTGGATGATTGGTAAGGTGGCGTCCCGATCTTTGATGTTTTTCCCGCTTAACGTGACCTGCTCGTCTTGATAGTTTCGGAAGGAGATCGGGCGTTCTCTCGTTCCGCTCTGTCTAACGTTCAGTGCCTCGTGATACGTTCCCTTTCGCAAGTAGACCGTCGTACCCGCAGTCGCTTTTTGCGTCGCTTGTCGGATCGTTTTAAACGGATGCTTCAACGTGCCGGTATTTTCGTCACTGCCGTTCGGTGCGACGTATAACGATTTTGCCGTCGATTCGGCCTCTTCACCCGTCGAGGCACAACCGACGAGCAGGACGGTTGCTAATAACCATTTGCCGTTCATGATTTCCTCCTTTATTTAGCGAGAACATAGTTGGTATAATCTAGGTATCATTTCTAATTTTTTGAATATTTAATTTTATCCCGATTTACTATGACTATGGAAAAGAGGAACACGTCATGAAATATGCGCTTTTATTCACCCTTCCCTTGTTGCTTGCTGGTTGCACAACGGAAGCAACTGTCCTTCCAAAAGAAACCGTCAAGATTAAGAAGTCTTCCTTTTCGATTACACCCTCTACCGCAAAGGACGAGTCGCAGCAACAGCGGACATTTTTCTTGACTGGTACACTCGATCGCCCACTTCAGCTCAAAGCGGTCCAATTTGACGATACAAAACCACCAGAGGTGCTGATTGACAAATCGATTCCTGCCGGTACATACGATCGCACGCCGTTCCAGTTGACATATGATTTGAACCTGCTCAATAATTCGCATGCCTTTACGTATTCGCTTGATGCGAAGAATGGTATTCCTGAGACGAAAACGGCGTACACCTTACCTCAAAATCTCCAGACTGACAGCGGTCAATTCAATGATCAGAAACAGATGAATGTTTCGTTCTATCCCTTATTACTCAAACGCTACACGACAGGAGAATCGATCATCGGTCGCTCGATCGACACGTTATCCTCCCCTCACCTAAAGGTCAGAAAACAAGAAGGCGCGATTTTGATTTATTTGACGAAATCACGATAAGGAGAACAGCGGACCGAGAAAAAGTCCGCTGTTTTTAGTCCGTCAAGACGTGCGACATGTCAGCTTCTAATCGGATTATGGCTTCCCCATCCGTATATTCGACGATCGTCAAACTCGTTCCATGAATGAACGGCGGATCCCATAATGTCGCGAACGGCTTACGTTGAAGATGTGTCAGCAAGATGTTAAGGAAGATGCCATGCGTGACGATTAAGATGTTTTCGTCTTCTTTATGGTCAGCCAGTTGTTCCAAAAATGATAGGATGCGCTCGCGGACCGCGTCAAAGGATTCTCCACTCTCCGGTATGTACGTATGCGGCGTTTGCCAAAATGCAGCATGAGCAAGTGGATGCGCGACTTCAATTTCCGCTGCTGTCCTCCCTTCCCAGGCTCCCATGTGCATTTCACGCAATCGATCGTCGATGGTGACCGGAATCGCTGGATCGAGATCCATCATTCGAACTGTTTCTCGGACGCGACCAATCGGACTGATATAGAGGTGATCCAGGTGCATTTCACGTAAGCGGTGACCAAGGTCCCGCGCATTTTGCCTGCCCTTTGCTGTCAAGGGAGAGTCTTCCCAGCCTTGCATTCGTTTTTCTAAGTTCCATTCCGTCTCGCCATGACGCGTCATGTAAAGTGTTGGCATCTGTTCCATCCTTTCGATTTCTAGTTTCTTTCAAAAGTGTATCAAACTCTGGCTGTTTTTTCCTGCAACTAAAGAAAACGAATCTAGAAGAGAAATTCTCCCATCCGTTCGGTATGATGAAGATAGACCTAAAGGAGGAATTCGATGAATCGCCAAGAGATGATTGACCTTGCCAAACAAATCCGCTCAGATGAGGAACGTCCTCAAGTCACACCTCCTCATTCACCGCAAGCGACCACGACTACGCTACAAGTGCCGACTTCAGTCGGAGACGTTCGAGTGTTGTGCCACTCGCCAATCGATGCAGTAGAACCGTTACCTGGATTCATCAGTTTTCATGGCGGTGGTTTCATCACCGGAACGCCAGAGATGGATGAACCATGGAATTTGTTTCTCGCTGAGACCGCCAACTGTCATGTTCTCAATATTGAGTATCCGTTAGCGCCGGAGCATCCATTTCCCACTCCGGTCCACGTCGCCTATGAAGTCGTTCAGTGGATTTTCCAACATGCTGATACGCTACGCCTCGATGCTTCACGTATCGCAATCGGAGGGCATAGTGCCGGTGGCAATCTCGCGACTGCCGTATCGTTATGGAACGCTGAGCAGACAGATCCTGTGCCGCTCATCACTCAAATTCTGGACTATCCTCCGCTTGATCTCGCGACGGACCCCGCGGACAAACCGTTCTTCGAGGAAGCGATACCGGCTGAGCAAGCACGGCAGTTCAATGCGATGTACATCGCGCGATCGGAAGACGCATACCACCACCTCGCTTCGCCACTCTATGCGGCTCAACTCGATGCGTTACCACAGACGCTCGTCCTGACGGCGGAGCACGACTCGCTGGCGCAGGAGGCGCGGCAGTATGCAAAACGCCTTCAGTCGGCAGGTGTCGCTGTTGAACACCAGGAATTCGCTGGTCAAGCTCATGCCTTTACACACCACGGTGACTTAGACGCGGCGCTTCAGGCTTGGCAACGTATCGCGGATTACCTCAAGTCCGTCTATCGTTCGTAAGTATAAGGGGGCTGACTCAAAAGTCAGTCTCTACAAAGATAAGGGTGGCAGAACAATCATCTGCTACCCTTATCGCGTAAATAAAGAATGACGCGTTTCACGCCACTCCTACAGGAAAAAGCGCATTTTTGCGCTGTCAGAGACAAACAAGACCCGCTTACCTGCTTGAATAAAGCAGGTAAGCGGGTCTTGTGTCTCGCCTGAGGAAAGGGCGTGAAAAGACGCGTCATTCTTTTTTTCTACTCGGTGAGAAGCGAGTCAATCGGACTGTCTAGTGATTTCTGAATCAATCGCATGGTTGTCTCTTCCGGTCGATCACTGACGATCCACATTACGTCTTTTCCGTTTTGGTAGGCAAGATTGAGCTGTTTCCCTTGCTTTTGAACGTGTACCTTCAATCCGTTGATGGTACGTACCCGTTTTCCAAATCGTGCCGGAATCTGCTCACTTTTCAGTCGTGTCTCAATTACCGTATAATGACGATTCGTAACAAGTTTCGTCGTCATTTTTTTCTTGTTTCCTTCCCACGCTAGACTCCCTTCGATCGACTCGCCTTTCGTGGATTGATCCCGAATGAGATCCATAGAACTGCTTAACATCCAGTTCGACTTCTTTTCATAAATCATCAGCGAATCGAATCGTCCATCGATGACGCTTGCTAGCAGTAAATTATAGTCACCGAACCGAGCGTCCACTCGGAAATCGTCTTGCTTTAACGTATAGGTGGACTTGTCACTCAAGTCATATTTAAACTGATGTTCGGCCGTCTCTACAGCAGTCGGATAGGAGCCACTGTCGAACAAACTCGTACCATCAACGTGAATCTTTTCTTTCACCTCGACATTCTTTTCCGGTGCGCACCCGCTGATACAGAGGAGTCCTACTAGTATAAGCGGTATCGTTTTTTTATAACTGATTCGTTTCATCACATAAGCTCCTTCTTGTTTCATTTACATATTTGTAGACCTGGGTCGTCTTGCCATCCTTTTTCGATCACTCGTCGCTGAAAAATCGAATGACGCGCGGTACCGATTTGAAAAGGTGGCGTCGGTCGAATGATCCGATGAGTAAAGTCACTTGCACCGTATGGAAGATAGAGTTCAAAATCGGGTCGTCTCGTTACGCCGATTGCCGTGACGGTCTCAGGGAACCGCGAAATCGCATCCGTTACGGACTGATAAGGTGGTAATCCATTGACGAGATGCATTCGCGTTTGATTTTTAACAGACCACGGCAAATTCAATAATTTTCGTAACTGTTCTTCATGACGTTTTTCCGTGGCTTCCGAAAGATCAGTAGGATCAAAATAGACGATATCGATGTCCGATGTCGCCTGTCGTTCGATGTTCCAAATCTTCGAACGTAAGACACCGGCACAGATCCACCAATCCGGTAGATCTAGTCGTTCTACGATATCTAGCATTTGTTGTAATTCCAAATCTTCCTGTAATCGTCGTTCGATATCAGATTGATCCATTCGTTTCCCCTCGCATCTACTTTCTATTTGATGATTCTTGCTTCAGTTTACCTCAATTCCTCTATCAGGAAATCATTTCCTGTGTTTTTTAAGAAATGATTGAAAACAGCTCGTTCTCAACGTATGCAACCTTACGTTCGAACGAACTGTTTTTAAATGCGGATCAACACGATACCAGCTAGCATGACAAGTAGACTGACGATTTGCACACCGGTGACCGGTTGTTTTTTTGCACCGAACCAACCGAAACGATCAATCAATAGGCTGCCGGTCAGTAAACCAATCGTAACGATGACGACGGCGAGCCCTGTACCAACGAGTGGAACGATGAAAGCATTCCCGGCAACGAACAGTGCACCGATCAATCCCCCGATCCAGATCCAAGCAGGTAAGGATTGCGAACGATCGATGTGCCACTTCGTTCGGAGGATCAGATTCAGCAATAACAAGGTGATTGTACCGATGACGAATGAAATCAAGGCTCCTTTGACGGCTGACCCGAGAACACTTCCGAGATGACCATTGATCGCCGTCTGGGCAGCACTCATCATACCCGTCAGAATTCCGAGCAGACGCCAGACAAGCAACGAGTTTTCTGATGATGTCACCTGTTGCTTGCGCCGTCGTGCGAAATAGTCACCTAGCGCGACCGTCCCGACGACACCGAGTAACACAAGCACTGCGCCGATGACTCGTGTCAGCGAAAGTGAGGTGACCGTTGACTCAAACAATCCGAAATGATCGATCAACAGTCCCATGATGACCTGACCGAAAATGGGCATGATGACCGTTTGGACGCCTCCGAGTCGCGGAAACAACAAGATGTTCCCAGTCAAATAGATGACGCCGAGCAACCCCCCACCCCAAATCCAGAACGGTTCATCGGCAGTAGCCGTAAGACCTGTGAGATTCCCATCGACGAGCAACACGAGAATCAGTAAGAAGAGTGAGCCGATCGAAAAGGAAATCAGTGAAGCGAGGAACGGCGATCCCACGACGCTCCGTAGTCGTGTATTGACACTCGTTTGAACCGGTACGAGTAGACCGATAATAAATCCAATGATGATTGCAAGCATTCGAGGACCTCCTTCTTCATGTGCCCCTTCATCATACGGCAGTCGAACAAGCTGAGGCGACCGGAATGCTCAAAAAGGAGCCGGTTCATCGACCGGCTCCACGGATTAGATCTTTTTCCACGATTTCGGATACGTCCGCAGTTCCTTCTTCGTCGGATGCTCAGCATCGAGACGTTTTCCGTTTCGTTCAAGCAACATATCGGATACGAGCAAAACAATCGCAAGGACGACATAGACGGCAAAACTGAGGAAGAATGGCAAGTCGAATACGATGATCAGCGGGAAGAATAATCCCATTAAGATCACGAACAGAAAATCGGTCACATACTGCCATTGAATGATTTTCTTCATCTGTGGTTCTACCGTTAATGCCATATCACGTTCGACTTCTTGTGAGTGAATCCGCGCAATCCAGACCAATGCCACAAGTAAAAAGAACAATGGCCAGTATACGTCACGATTGGCGACGACTAATAAGATACTGACGCCGTACAGCAACGAGCTGTACAAACGTGGTTTGATGAGTTGACGCTTTTCTTCTTGAATGAACGCGATGCGTTCGGCTTTCGTTTTCACCTATATTCCCCCAAACGGATGTGACGTCTACTATTAATTCGGTCGAACGGTCCGTGATCGACCGATGTACTCGACTTTATTTTGAAGTACACGATACATCCGGTATTCTCCCGTCGGTGCCGACTTCAGCTGAACGGCAATCTGATGACGTCGTGATTTCGATGATTCCGACGCTACGAAGTACGGTTTGACCGATGCGATATCATCGCGTCCGAACTGCTTCGTCACGTGTCGAACGACTTGTACTTCAACAATCTGTTCATAGGTCGCATCCCGTTCATCTGCGATCATCCACCAGCCGACACCGCTAATTATTACGAGTAATAGAATCGCCCCGATCGTTTTTCGCATTTCGATCCCCCCGGTTCACGTGCCCTTACTTACTGTTTCAATTCGTGAACGATGTTTTCCTGCTTTCGTCGGGTGACGAACCAAGCGATGCTTATGACAAGCACTATTAAACCGACAATGGTTCCGGCAATCGTCGGTACGTTGAAGTAAAATGATCCCGCATCATCAATCCGTGTCACGAAGAAGGTCGCACCAAGACCACTGATCAGTCCAAAGGTGATGCCGCTCCCAATGAATAAGAGCATTTGAAGGAGTGTAAGCTGACGGAGCTTGTTCCGTGTCAACGCAATCGTTCGTAGCAATGCGTATTCACCTCGTTTTCCACTCACGAAACTGAGTAAGGCGTTTGCAAGTCCGAACCAGACGGATCCACTCATGACGACAAGCGCAATCAAGAAGACGAACCAGCGTTCCGTCGTTTGTTGCTCCGCATCGCGAAGTGCGTCAGATAGTCGATTCACTTGCAATGTCGGATAACTTTCTGTGATCTCTAATAATGTTGTGGTCACTTGCGCCTTCGTTAACTCGGACGGAACGTCGATAAAGACATTCAAGATGTGATCGTTTGGTTGCCGCAGTTGCTCGTTCCGCCAATCCACGAGGACGTCTGGTGCTATCTTCTTTTCAATTCCAACGATTCGGAATTGACCGACCGAAACGTTTCGTTCTTGTTCCCCGTCCCATCGCCCGATTGGCAACATATCGCCTTTTTGAAGACTGTGTGTTTTAGCAAAGGCGCGTGAGACGATGATTCCTTCTGTGTCACTCGTCTGCTCTCCCGCTAAGACATCAAGACGACGATAATCCGTCACTTCGTATTCGATCGAGACATCTTCTTGAGGCGACTGGTATTCGAAGGAATTGCGAGACGACAGGAAGGTCGCTCTTGCGCCAGGTAGGTCGGTTTCAATTTGTCGAATCAATTGCAACGGGTTTCCTTGCGATCCTTCATCCAAACGACTCTTTAGGACGACTTCTGTCGGATATTGGCTGATGATGTACTTCCGCTCGTTTTGTTGCACCGTCTCAAGGAACGTCGAGCCGATGACGACGATGATCATCAATACTTGAACGATCAGCATCAACCAAGCATTTTTCCGTAGTTGCGGTAACACGCCCCGGAAGGCAACGAAACTCGTCGGTCCCGCTAACCGACGAACAATCGGTTCCGCTCGCTGGAGCACTCCCTTCAAGAGGAGTGGCGTCGCAAGGTACATCGTCAGTAAAAAGGCGACGGTTGCACCGAGCCAGGCGATTGCCCGTGACCCATCCGTACTGGAAATCACTTCAGCGAACAACACCAAACTGACAGTCAATCCACTACTGAACAGGACGAGACGTTTTCGTCGAGTCGGTCGTGACGCCGTTTTCAGATTTTCTCGCAAGACGTGGAGTGGTAACACATCCCGTTTTCGATAAGCCGTACTCGCAAGCAACAGCAGAATCAACAAAGCACTACCGATCGTGATGAGCATCAAAAACGCTCCCTGTTCAATCATGAGGGAGACGATCATTTTACCCTCTGTCGGCCATACGAGTTGACCGAGTAACGGGAAGAAAATACTGCCTAGAATCGTAAG
The DNA here is from genome assembly GCF_000798935.2 of Exiguobacterium sp. ZWU0009. Taxonomy (NCBI): domain Bacteria; kingdom Bacillati; phylum Bacillota; class Bacilli; order Caryophanales; genus Exiguobacterium; species Exiguobacterium sp. ZWU0009. Next base: position 1,758,181 of record NZ_CP018057.1, read on the forward strand.
CATCATTCCGGCTAAGACAATCAATCCAGATTGAACGAAGAACAGCTGAAACAATTGCCGGGTCGTTGCTCCAAGCGTCCGCATAATCGCAAATTGAACAGCATGTTTACGTAAATACAAGTCGAAGTTCGCCATCAAGATGAAACCGGAGACGACAAGGATCAGTACTGACAAGATTCCGATGTAGCCGTTCAGCGCCGGTGAGAGCGCTTGCCCCTCCGCAAGTTCAACCCGGAGCTTCGGATTCGCTTTGACGAGTCTATCGGCATAGTGGACGAAATCCACCTCTTTTTTTAGATTGAGCAAGACGGCTTTCGTTTCGATTGGATGGTTCTTTTTCAGATCAGCATACGAAAGCAAGACTTGATCGTGCGAAGCTTCAGGCGTTTTTGTATTTGGTAAAATCTCACGGATTCGATACGTCGCTTCTCCAACGCGAAGCGTTTGTCCGACACTACGATCAAGCGACGTCGCGAGTCGAGCTGACACGATCGCTTCTCCCTGTTTCAAATCGTTCGTGAAATGATACCGACTTTTCGTCAGAGCATCCGAATGAACTCCCATCGTTTCCACGTCGGCCATCGTTTGACCAGCGACGCGCGCTGTCGTCTGTAAGATCGACTCTGCGTCCAAGCCATCGTGATCCTTTTTAAGTTGCTCAAACACGGACTGATCCGCCTGCTCATCTTCAGGTGTATATTTGACCGTCAGATCGACTTGACCGTATCTTTGTTCACGATCCGCTTCGATTGCGGCTTGATTATGTAGTAAAAAAATGACCATCGTTAAGACAAGACCAATCGAAATCATGACGCTTCCGATTGAGGTCACTAAAATCATCGGACTTTTACGGTACAGTCGGTGCGAAAGACGGAAGAGATGTTGTCGTTTCATACAGCCCCCACGAACTGCTCGTATGTCTCTAAGATCGGCGCCACGTCTCCGGTCGACAGCTGATCGGCAACGAGCTGTCCGTCATGGAAATACAGCACACGTTTCGCATGAGCAGCTACGGTCGCATCATGGGTCACGAGCAGGATACTCGTTTGTTGTTCGCGATTGAGTTCTTGTAGCAATTGCATGATTTCAGCAGATGTCTTGAAATCGAGGTTCCCCGTCGGCTCATCCGCTAAGATGATCGGTGGTCGACTGATCAAGGCACGTGCGATCGCAACACGTTGTTGTTGTCCACCCGACAGCTCTTGCGGTCGATGATTGTTCCACTTCGTCAGTCCGACTCGTTTGAGCCAAGTCTCTACCTCTTGATTGATCGTTTTATCATCCGTCCCCTTCAACATCAACGGTAAGGCGATATTCTCATGCACCGTCAAGTCATCGAGTAAATGAAACGATTGAAAGATGAAGCCGATATGTTGTTGTCGGTATAACGTCGCAGCAGGTTCAGTGAAGATGTCGCGTTGCCGTTTTTCTTTTAAGGTCAACGTTCCGCTGGTTGGCGCGTCAAGCGCTCCCAGGATATTCAACAGTGTACTTTTCCCGGAGCCACTCGTGCCCATGATGGCGATGAATCCTCCTTCCTCTAACGTAAAGCTGACTTGCTTCAACGCATGGATCGTCTCCGTTCCACGTATGTAGGTTTTTGATAACCGTTCGACTTCTAATAAAGCTGACACGCAAATCCCTCCTTAATTATTCCGTCTTTATCATAACCATAATAAGGATTTTTTAGAAGTAAATGCAAAAAAAACCCTCATCCAAACGACGAGGAGTTACTGGTTATTGTCGGACATATTTCAATGGAATCAAATCCGCGATCCGGACTTTCGTCAACTGATCGTCGATCGTCAAGAGGACAAACGCGTCCGGTGCATAATCGGAAATCAATTCGCGACACATGCCGCACGGACTGACGACACGAATCGTTCGGTCCGTCTCATCCGAATAAGGATGTCGGACAGCGACGATCGTCTCAAAATCCGTCAATCCATCCGTGATGGCGGAACCGATCGTGATGGCTTCCGCGCACACCGTCACCCGTCCGATATAGGCTTCGACATGAACACCCGTTTTCGTCGCGCCATCTTTTGTCCGCAACGCAGCTGCGACGTGATGTTTATCGTCAGCGTAACGGCTTTGAATCGTTTCGGTTGCTAGTTCGACCAGTTGTAGGTCGGCTTCTGTAATCGGATAAGTCTGCATAACGTGCTCCTTACGTGTCTTTTTTCTTATAGGTCAAACCGATGAATTGTGCTTTTTCATTGAACAGTCGACGGTAGGATAGAAAACCAACGAGGACCGATGCCATCGCCGCCGTCGTCAAGATCAGGAATAGAATCAATAGTTGATAAAGGACTGCTTCCATCGGATCCGCGCCACCGATGATCAACCCACTCATCATCCCTGGCAGTTGGACGAGGCCCATCGTTTTTTGCGCTTCAATCGTTGGAATCATACTTGTCCGAATCGCGCCTTTTAAGCTCGTATCAATCGCTGTCTTCGCATCTCCACCAAGCGAAAGAATCAGTTCAATGACCTCGTCGCTTCGTTCGACCTCGTCCTTGAACTTATTAAGAAACAATAAGGACAAAATCATACAGTTCCCAATGACCATCCCGCTGATCGGAATGACTTGCTGGGCTTCAAACGGAATGATTTGTAATCCAAGCAAAATGCCCATCGTCAATGCTTCGACCGCAATCAGTGTCAACAAGATGATCCACTGGATCCCAGGAATCCCGTCCCCTTTACGGATGACGTTCAGTGTCGCTGCACCGATCATCAACAGAATCATGAGTAACATGAAAATTGGACTGCCGCTCTCAAAGACGAACGTCAGAATGTAACCGATGATCAAGAGTTGGACGATTGATCGAACGGTTGCGATGATGATGTCCTTCTCTAAACCAAGCTGTAACGTCCGTGCTAAGACGAGGGGGATCAGAATGAAGATTAGCGAAGTTGCCAGTTGGAGGTAACTCATACCGATTCCCCCTTCAAGAATGCTTGCGTCTCGGCTTGACCACTTGAAGCGAGTTCTTTAAAATCACCAGACTCGATCAATCGTCCATCCTTTAAAAACCAGACGTCGTCGCTGACCCGCTTTGCTTGCTCTAAGTCATGCGTAATCCAAATGATTGTCGTCTGTAACTCCTGCTGTAGATCAAGGATTAGCTTCTCAATCTCTTGTACCATTCGGTAATCGAGACTTGCCGTGATTTCATCGAGCAACAGGACGTCTGGACGATTGACGAGTGTCCGTGCGATTCCAAGTCGGCTTCGTTCGCCACCGGACAAATCTTTGACCGGTCGCTCAAGTTCGACGGATAGTTCGACTTGTTGTAGCAAGCGTTCCGCCTCCTCGCGTGGCAACGATTCCCCGAAGATCGATTTCGGTAAATTGATATTATCGTAGACGGTACCTGGAATCATCGGCGCGCTTTGGAACGCCATTCCGATCCGTTTGCGGACGTCGAGCAGATTCATCTGCTCGAGTGGTTCGCCTCGAAAACAAATTTCGCCGCGATCGGGAGAAATAAGTCCGTTGATGTGTTTCAATGTCGTGGATTTTCCGGCACCACTCGGTCCGACGAGCGTCGTAATGACACCTTCTCGGAACTCACCCGTTATTTCGTGTAAGATGTGTTGATAGCTGACTTCGTGAAACGTAAGAATCGACATACTGTGTGTTCACCTGACTTTCTACAAATTTCGGGTAATGCTCCTGTAATGTTGTACCCGAAAATCCGTCACCTTAGTACGTCAAGCAACACTTCCTTACGCGTGAATGATCTCTCCGGCAAAATCATATGGTACCGTTCGACCAGCAAAGAGCGATTCTTTTGACGCTTCCGGTAAATTGAGGTGTTTGAACGCTTCTTCACGGTCCATCCAGACGAGTCCGGAAATTTCTTCTGGGACATTCGTCTGCAATTGACCGGAAGTGATTTCTCCCGCGAAGAAGAAAAAGAGACAATGTTCCCCCGCTTGCGGAAAGAATGCTTCTGCCACATGGACGATGTCACCTGGGATGATGGTAAATCCTGTCTCTTCTAATACTTCACGCGCGATTGCCATATGTAACGTTTCGTCACGTTCGACCGTCCCACCGGGCAATGTATAGTAGTCACCGTGATCGCCACGATTTTCAACCATCAATAACTGACTGCCTGTGGCATTGAATAAGGTCGCATAAACAATGTTTTTTCGTGTGTTCATGTTCATCCTCCTATCGTTTTGTACATCTGCTATTTCTGATCAAAGCGTGTTGTTTTTAATATGTCTTTTCTAACTCATTTGTCCAAATTTCAATTTGACCTTCTAGGAACGCAATCAACTCTTTCATTTCCGCATCACTTGGTAAGAAGGATACTCCCGCTCTCGCATAGACGTCTTGAATCGAATGGGTGTGACTAAGCGCTAAAGCTGCAAGGAAGTCCTTCATCGTTTGGTCAGGATCTTTCGTAAAACAGTGATACAACTGAAGAGCAGCAATTTGGGCTATCGCATATTCAATGTAATAAAATGGCGTCTCAAAGAGATGAATGACACTCATCCATTCGAGGCCTTTCCAATCGAGCGTTTCCGACCAATCGATGACGTCCGTATCATACGTCTCCCGGAGACGAGCAAAAGAAACTTGGCGCTCTTCCGGCAGATGGTCCGGGTGAGCATAGAGCCACGACTGGAAACGATCAACGATAATCGTTTGTGGCAAAAACTCCACTATGGAACGAATCTGTTCGAGTTTCGCTCGGGCAACGTCTTTTCGACCTGGAATCACTTGGTGCCACTCGTTCATCGACAACAACTCAAGTGACATAGCAGCGAATTCCCCTACTTCAAGCGGAATCGGTTGTAGTCCATCATACGTCTCTTTCATCGCATCATGATGGACGGCATGCCCGATCTCATGCATAAAGATGACGAGATCATCAAACGTATGGATGCGATTCATGAATAGGAACGATTGTTGTTCGACCGGTAAATACTCACAAAACCCTCCGCCCGCTTTATTCGACCGGGCACCGATATCGAGATGATTTGTATGTCGCATTTCTCTTAATACGTCAGCAAAATATAAATGCACGCTCTCGAGGATTGCTTGTGCCTTATCTAAGAATGAAGTATCAGACCCGGTTACATGATGATCAATCTGCGTATAGGCCGATTGCCGAACGTCCCACGGATGGAGCGCCTGTTTGCCGAGAAACGTTTGTTGCTCGAGCTGAAATCGCTGTTTAACCGGCAGAAAATAAGTTTGAATGATGCTGGCGTAATGATCGACATCCTTGCTTGTATAATCGATACGTCCGAGCTCCGCAAAAGCTAATTCTTCGTATCCCGACTGATGCCTTGCAGAAGCACGCGCTTGTCGCAAGTCGACGAGTTGCGAAAATAATCGTTGAATGACAGATTCATTCGTCCGGAACGCTTCCTCAATCGATAAGAATGCTTGTTTCCGTGTCGGCTCATCTGCATCAAATAAGGCGGCATAGAGATCAGAAACCACTTCTCCCGCTTCTGTCAGCATCGTTGCCTCATTCTGGAGATACTCTTGAATGAGACGTGCTTCCTCTTCCGTCACAGACGTCGCTCTTAGTGACTGTTTCCAGAGTGCTCGCGTTCGAATCGGAACGTCGTCGCGCGAGATAAAATTCATTTTTACCGAATGTCTTAACGTATCGAGTTTGTCTGATAGCTGCTGACGTCCTTGTTCGTATGTATTAGTTGCGTCCGAGTCTGTCACGTCCTGGAGATACGTGATTTTTTGTTTGAGCAATGTCTCTTCCATTTGGAGAATCGAAGCAATCTGGTGCGTAACATTCTCATCATTATTAATAACATTGTTTATACATGACTGAGATTTCATCGACGGATTTCACATCTCCTTTCAACTTATTCCAGTATACAGTTTATGCCAACGATATGATCATTTTACGAATAAATGACTATTATGTTGTCTTTTTTGACTATTATCGTTGTCAAAAAGACTATGATAAGTTACATTATATAGGAGGTGAATCCCTATATGAAATCCCGTTTAAAAGAATTACGTGCTCGCCACGGATGGAATCAGTCTGAACTGGCACGGCGCGCGAACATTTCTCGCCAGACGATCAGCTTAATCGAACGCGAAGAATTCATGCCGTCGCTACTGATCGCCGTCAAAATTTCTCGTGTGTTTGACACACCGCTAGAAGACATCTTTTATTTCGATGAGGAGGAATTAACATGAACAAGGAAGCAGTCAAGGTCATCATCGCAGGATTACTCGGTTTCATTAGTAGTTATATCGTTATGTTTGTCCTCAAAAATACGCATTTGTCACAGTTTGAACGATCGCTCTATCTTGATTACATATTCACTGGTCTTTTCGTTATCTTGACGATCTTGACTCTCAGTTACATCGTACGCTATTTGCAAATTCGTCAATTGACTCGACGCTCCGTTTCTTCCAACGAAGAGGACGCGATTGACGATCAAGTGAATCGCTACTATGCGGACGGCATGATGATCGTGCAGTTCTCCAATCTTCTCAGCATCGGACTTGCATCATTTAGCATCATTGAAAACCAGTTCGGACTTCATTTGATACTGAGCGGACTCTTTTTTATCATCAGTAGTCTTGTCTCTGTTTTTTATCTTAATCTCATGCATCATATATATCCGGACCGTCAGTTCCCGAAGTACTCGGAAACAAACTATATCAAAAAGCTGTTCGCTGCTTCAGATGACGGCGAGCGACACGTCATGTTAGAAGGACTCATCCGTTCACAATCTTCTTTGCAACTCCTATTAATGGGTATTATCGTCGTATTGGTCGTGTATTCATATGAGACCGGTCAATCTCAGATCTTCGCGATCAGCTTATTGATTTTCGCCTTGATCTGGAGCAACGCAAAATATTTTCTCCATGTACGCAATCGCTAAAAAGGAGCATCCGGTCCGTCGACCGGGTGCTCCTTTATATGCCTTCAAAAATCACGATGATTTTGTTGTTGATGGACATCATGTTGATTCAGTGTATATTCCTGATCGTCGAGCGAGCGATGTTTCGATTGACTCCGCGCTGAAATGAACCAGGCGACTCCACCAACGGCGAGAAAAATAGCAATGAAGATCATAGACACCCTCCTTTAGATTCCTTTTTTACTTTATTCTTCCAACACCTTTGTTTTTCCTTTACGATAAGGTAGAAGATAAAAATAATCAGGGGGCGTTAGGATGTTCGGCAAAGAACCGACATGTATTCATTGCGGCAAAACGATTGAAGGAAACGAAAAAGTCTACATCCAGATGCGCTATCCGAAACATCGCGGGATGACGGAAGTCAAAGCATACCTAAAAAGCGAAGGACGTTTCATTTGTGAGCAATGTTTCGCTGAAAAGACAGAGTCAAAGGGGTAAGCACTTATGAACCTGAAAGAGAGTACGATTTTAGTTACAGGAATGACCGGAACGCTTGGTTCTCGTGTTGCGCGACGTTTTCTAAAAGAAGCGCGTGAAGTACGCGGTTTGTATCGCTCTCAGGAACAAGCGGATCAACACGCCTTCAAAGGTGTCCACGCAGTCATCGGTAAACTCGGTGATCCGAATTCGCTTCTTACAGCACTTCAAGGCGTCGATCTGTTGATTCACTGTGCTGCCTATCTCGGAGATGATCCCGATTTAGCACAGGAAGCAAATGTCACTGGTGTACAACATCTCGCGGATGCTGCGACAAAAGCTCGTGTCAAGCGCATCGTTCACATCTCGACGACTTCCGTGTACGGCGAAGTCGTGAGTGGACATTTTACGGAAACGTCACCGCTCCTACCGTCCGAGCACGTCTACATCCATACAAAGCAGGAATCCGAACGCCTGTTACAGGAAAACACACCCGATTCCGATTTAATCATCTTACGCCCAGGATCAATTTGTGCCGAGGAGCAGTCCTATTGGGGGGATCGTCAAGTCGAGCGGATGAAGGAGGCGGATGTGATTACCTGGGTGCATCCGGATGATGTCGTCCCGTGGGTCCATACGGATAATCTAGTCGAAATGATCGTCCTTGCCGCAACAAATGCGCATAATGGGGATATCTTCAATGCAATCGATTCGAATCTACCTGAGACGGATTTCCGGATGAAGTTGATCACAGCAAGTGACAAGCCGTACCAAATACCGAAGCGTGCAGCGGAACACGCGACATTTGCGAATGACCGAATCAAGCAACTTGGTTATATTCCGATTCGCACTCCTGAATCAACTATTGAACAGTTGGTCAAATCGTTTTAATAACGAAGAGGCATCGAATCGAGTGATTCGGTGCCTCATTTACGCTTATCTTACCGACATCCACTTGATCCAGAGATTCCGGTCGTGCGCTCGTAATTCTTTTATTGTTAAAACGACTTGTTCTGTTCCAAGTACTCGTTCCGCTTCAGGGATCCCACTTTTCCCGAGTGAGCGCTCCAGATTAAAATTCAGCCAGTCCAGCTTTCCTTGAACACTGCTATCGATGACGTGCGTCCAGTCGACATCAGGCAAAACTTGATTTGTTGCGTAACCGTCAAGAAATGCGTTAAATCGAACGCTGTCGAACGTATCGTTTTCCTGCTTCGACCAATAACAGGCTGTCTCGAACACGTCGACGGCTCGATGAATCAGACCCGCAGACTCCCAGTCAATCAGGACTGGACCCGTTGGTGTCCAGAGGACGTTCTTTGGATCGAGATCACGATGACTGACGATCCAGTCTACTGGCAGTTGTTTCTGTGCTTTCTGTGCTAATCTTTCAATTCGTTGCAAATGTTCCTGCTCTTCCATGAATAGCTGCAGCCACTTTCCTTGCTGCCGTTTTCCTTCTTCTAAATGACCGTTCCAATCGATTGAAGTAATTGAGGTATCCGGCTTTATAAAGCCAGTCGTCGCTATGGAAAGACCGTGCAATAGTCCTAATTGAACTCCGATTTGTCGTGCATGTGCCGATCGAAGCTGGTCGGTTGATAACGTCTTGCCATCGATCCAGTCAAACAAAAGGTAATCCGATCCGTCAATCGTCTGTACCGCTTGATCGTTGATGCAACGTGCCGGTAATGCTGCTAAGTGAAATGACGCTTGCATGGCGACCGCTTCTGACATCTTAAAATTATTTCGTGCTTCAGGGCGTCGCATGATGTCCGGATTCAATCGCTTTAAGACGTAAGATCCAGTCGTCGTCTGTAGTCGCCATGTCTCATGCAAGAGTCCGCCTGTCAATCGTACAGGTTCGCTAATCATTTGCCCTAATAAAAATCGTTCACAAATCAAATTCATCGTTTGTTGCATCATATTCTCCATTTCGTTCGTTCCAACCGATCCGTGAAATGCTACACTAGTTCTGCATGATTTCATTGAACACGAAGGAAGGTTTTTAGTATGAAACAAATTCATCACATCTGTATTCAGACAACGGATTATGCTGCGTCTAAACAATTTTATGAACAGCTCGGATTCTCGCTTGTTCAAGAGTCGCCTGGGTTTCACGACCGTGACTTTAACAGCTGGTTACGTCTCGGCGACTTCTATATCGAGTTGCAAACACCCAAATCGGGTCAGCCGTTCACCGATTATACGAAACAAGCAGCGGGTCCCGTCCATTTCGCACTTTACGTTGACGACTTGCAAGAAGAAGTAACACGTCTAGAACAACTCGGGATGCCATTTTTACCGAAACACGGCGGAAACATCTACTTCGTCGTCGATGGTCATCTCAGCAAATTAAAAGCACCCGAAGGAACAATCATCGAGTTACGGGATACGTTTGCGATTCATGGTTGAATCTTGAAAATATCTTTATTAATGATTTTTTTATGAAAGAATCCCAATCATAAGTAAAAAGCTAACGATTTGTAATCTAAGCATTTCTAGATCCACGTCGTTAGCTATACTTTTATTTGATTTTAATATGTTTTTGATTTTCTATAAAGGCACCATTTGATGCAATTACTTTTTTATACCAATCAAATGACGCCTTTTTTTGTCTTCGATTCGTTCCACTGCCATCATCATGACGATCTACATAGATATAGCCATACCGTTTTGCATATTCTCCGGAAGAAGCACTAACAAGGTCAATACATCCCCAACTCGTGTAACCGATAAGTTCAACACCGTCTTGTATCGATTCGTACATTGCGCGTATATGATCTGTTAAATAAGCAATTCGATAGTCATCTTGAATGTTTCCTTCACCATCCAATTCATCAAATGCTCCTAATCCATTTTCGACGATGAATAAAGGAAGTTGATAACGGTCGTATAGCTGATTTGCCGTTAAACGGAGTCCTTTCGGATCAATCGTCCATCCCCATTCCGATTGATTTAGATATGGATTTTTAACAGTCGGGAACACATTCCCCGCCGTCATCTTATTCAGTATTTCTGGATCAGTACTGATACAGCGACTCGAGTAATAACTAAAGCCAATAAAGTCCACTGTGTGGTTGCGCAATAGTTCAATATCACCTGGTTCCATCTGAATTTCAATTCCAGCATCTTTCAATTGTCTTAATGCATAACCAGGATAGGCACCGCGAGCTTGTACATCAATGAAGAAGAAATTCTCACGATCACGTTCCATCGCTTTTTCGACGTCATCTGGGTTACAGGTATAAGGATATGTCATGGCTGCTGCTAACATACACCCAACTTGAAGATCCGAATTAATCGTATGAGCAATTTCCACGGCACGCGCACTCGCCACCAATTGATGATGTGCTGCTTGATACTGAATTTGTTGCCGATTCTCTCCTTCAACGAATACTAATCCAGCTCCCATATAAGGAAGGTGGAACAACATATTTATTTCATTGAAAGTCATCCAATAGCGAACTTTTGAATGATACCGGGATACAATCGTCTTCACATATTGTTCGAAAAATGTAACCATCTTTCGATTGCGCCAACTTCCGTAATGCTCTACTAAATGAACGGGAACATCAAAATGCGCCATCGTGACAACCGGTTCAATTCCATATGTTAATAATTCATTTAACACATCATCGTAAAACTTCAATCCTTGTTCGTTTGGTTGTTCTTCATCACCATTTGGAAAGATACGCGCCCATGAAATCGATAGACGAAGTGCTTTAAATCCCATTTCAGCGAATAACGCAATATCTTCCTTGTAGCGATGATAAAAATCAATCGCATCATGGGATGGATAAGTTAGTTCTGGGAGCGGCTCATAATGTGATAAGTCTCCTTTCATGACGGCTCTTCGAGTTGACCCACTAGGAATTAAATCAACGGAAGATAATCCCTTTCCATCGGATAAATAGGCACCTTCTGCTTGATTGGCAGCAATAGCGCCACCCCATAAAAAGTTTTTTGGAAATTGCATCGTCTCATCCTTTCTTATGCAAAAGCAGGTTTATTGTATTTACTCACTGAAATTTGATCTTGGTCAATCGTAATTTGTCGTTCTTCTGATAAATTCGTGAAAATCACAGGTGTGATGATGTCATACCCTTCCGATTGAATCGATTCCATATCAAAAGTGATTAATACATCTCCTGGTTCGATTTTCTGGTCTTGTGTGACGTGTAATTCGAAGTGAGTTCCATCTAAGCGTACCGTATCAATCCCAACATGAATGAGAATCTCCATTCCGTCCTCTGATCGAATACCAATTGCATGTTTGCTTGCAAATATAGCAGTTACTTGACCTGACACTGGGGCAACGACTTTTCCTTCAGTCGGAACGACTGCGAAACCTTGTCCCATCGCTCCACTTGCAAACACACTATCCGAAACTTTTTCGAGAGACACGATTTGACCTGACACTGGGCTTGGAATCGTCATCTCTGTTGATGGACGAACATTTATTTCCGCTTCTTTTTCAATTGGATCATCTTCAAATCCAAGGATGTATGTTAAGACCATCGATAATAAGAATGAGACACCGACACCAATTAATAACCCGTAAAATGCTGTCATACTATCTCCAATGAAGACGGGTAATGTCAATAATCCCGGAGGACCAGAAGCTACCGCTACACTTCCAAAATGTCCTACAATTCCTCCACCTACTGCTGCACTAATGACCGCTGCAATGAAAGGGCGCTTTAAGCGTAAAGTAACTCCATATACAGCTGGCTCTGTAATACCGAATAATGCGGTAATTCCCGTAGATCCTGCTAATGTCTTTAACTTTTTATTTTTTGAACGAAGCATGACACCGAATGAAGCTCCTGCCTGTGCAAAAATTGCTGGAGCAGTTGCTGGTTTGATATAGTCATATCCTTTAGTCGCAATGTTATTGATGAAAATCGGAACGACTCCCCAGTGAATACCGAAAATGACAAGGACTTGCCATACACCAGCAATAAACGCCCCTGCTAAAATTGGGTTAAATGCTAATACCTTTAAAATGAACGCAGCAATCAAGTCGCCTGACGTGACGCCGATTGGTCCAAACACGATTAATGTCAATGGAACGATTGTAATGAGAGCAATCAAAGGTGTAACAAAATTTTTAACACTCTCATGGATATGTCGATTGAAGAATTTTTCAACATAACTCATAACCCAAACGGCAAGAATGATTGGAATGACCGTAGAGGTATATGACATCATCGTCACGGGTATACCGAAGAATGTCGTCGCGACTGCATCCGTCTTCAGTTGAATGATTGTCGGATAGATCAAGGCACCTGCTACTGTCATGGCAACAAATTGATTCGCACCAAACTTCCGCGCTGATGTAACCGCTAACAAAATAGGTAAAAAGTAAAAGAGACTATCCGCTGTAGCATTTAAAATAATATACGTAGTTTCAGTAGGAATTAACCAACCTGCATTCGTCGCAATCGCAAGTAACCCCTTTAAGATACCAGCTCCCGCCATGACACCAAGCAATGGCGTAAAGATACTTGAAATAATATCGATTGCTCGACCAAAAATGTTTCCTTTTTCATTTATCTCACTAGTGTCTGTTGACTCCTCCATCAGCTTTGTTTGTTTCCCAATTGCTTGATATACCTCAGGTACTGTATTTCCGACAACGACCTGAAATTGCCCTCCGCTCTCTTTTACTGCAATGACACCTTCTAGTTTTTCAAGTTTTAATTTATCAGCCTTTACTTTGTCTTTAAGTACGAAACGTAGACGGGTCGCACAATGAACAAGTGAACTAACGTTTTGTTCGCCTCCGACAGATTCAATGATTTCTTTTGCCAATTGATCGTATTTCATAAGACACCTCCATAGTTGATAGACACAAAAAGAAACCCAGATGAGAACAAGTAACGTATTTCATGAAAATACGTTTTGTTTCACCTAGGTTTCGCCTGCTTGACCAGTAACAATCCCATTAAATATATTTATTAAACATATAATAACAATTATACATTTATATGTCAACCTTTCTTTTTTTCTTTGATTAACCTTGTGATATGAACCGTTAGGTACAGTTTCTCTTCATCCGTCAACCGATAATCATATTTTGTCTGAATAAAGGTAGCGATTTTTTCAGTGCAGACATAGGACTTTGGATATTGCATTTTCACTAAATCGAAAAGCGCACTCTCATCTCCTTCGTATTCGGTTCGTGACACGAGTCGTTGTGCAAAAAATTTAAGGTGAGTAACAAAACGATGATAGGCGAGAGCATTCTCATCCCATTCTAATGCAAAGTGGTATTTTACGAGATTTAATACTTCTTGAATGACTTTTGTCATTGAGACGATGTTCGGCATCTCTTCGTTTAATTCAGCATTCACGATGTGAAGTGCAATATAGGCTGCTTCGTCTTCAGGTAATATGATATTGAATTTTTCTTCAACTAGTTCAAGTGCTTGCAGACCAACACTAAACTCATCTTGATATAAACGTTTAATCTCCCAAAGCAATACATTTTTGATCTCTAAACCTTTTTCATGACGTTCTAATGCAAAATGTAAATGATCGGCAAGAGCGATATAGACAAGTTCATTGAGTTTTTTTCCAAGCGTCAATTTAGCAATCGTTACGATATCATCAGTCAAGACGATGATTTCTTCAGGAATTTCTTGAAGTAGTAATTTAAATCGTTCATGATTGCCAGCATCATCGAGATAAAAGACTTTTTCAACATCGGAGGCTAATATCGCCTGCCCTGAATTCCGTTTAAATCCGATCCCCTTCCCCATGACGACTCGCTCACGCCCTGCTTCGTCAAATACACTGATGACATTGTTGTTGAAAATTTGATGAATGATCATAGGTGACCTCCTTCCAAATCGAAAAAATAGAAAAACCCAAATCAAACGTCACTCACGGTTCCAGTGATCGCTGATTTGGGTTTCGCCTGCTTGACCAGTAACAATCCCTATTCCATTACATTCTATACCATTTTTGATAACGGTTACAAGCATCATTTTTATAAACATTTAATTCTTCACATCTTTCGATTCACGTACAGCAATACAAGCGGAAAGAATAAAAGTTGTCCTCCTAATGCTAGTAACAGAGCAAATTGAATGTCTTGAATGATCGACAGATTAACGAGTACCAAGATTAAAAAAAGATATCCGATACTTACGAGATAAGCGATATGTCCACTACGGATTTTAACCGCTCCTTGGCGCTCATCATACGGTTCCGTTGGCGAGAATACCGTTCCTGTGATACGTGACGTGACACCTGCTAAAACAAGGATGATTCCGAGTGTTTTAGCCGCTGGATCCGTCATTGTTAAGTAAAGACCCGCTCCAATTAAAATGATGTCTAAGAACACATTGACTCGCTTCATGCTGTTCCCTCCTCGCTCGTTCGATTCGGTGTAAAAATTTCTTCGATTCGCCGCTCAAATAGATCAGCTAGTGTAAACGCGAGGTCGAGTGACGGATTATACCGCTCTTTTTCAATGGAAATGACCGTCTGACGCGACACATTCAATCGTTTTGCCAGTTCGCCTTGCGACCAGCCTCGTTCTTCGCGCATCTCCTTGACTATATTTTTCATGATTCCACCTCGTAATTCCACTATATGTAAATAACACACTACCTGTCAAGTTTCCTTTACAACCTCTTTGTTCGCTTCCACATGATATATCGATCATCACTCCCGACCTGAATCAATCTCGCTTTTTCGAGCACTCGGATCGATGCTTTATTCGTCGACTCCGTCTTCGCAAGTACCCCTGTCACTTCCGTTTGTTCAAACGCCCATTTAATCAATGCTTGAACTGCTTCCGTCGCAAACCCTTGATTGAGATACGCTGGTAACAGACCATAACCGATTTCAACCGCTTGTCGTATGTCCGGCTTCCCCTTGAATCCGATATCCCCGATTACTTGACTATCCTTTGTCATGACGAGCCAGCTGCCCCAGTATAGTAGCGAGGGATCTGACGCTATTGACATCAAATGATGCTGAACTTCCGGTCCGTTATCGTAGTGCTGTTGTTGTAAACGTGTCACGTCATTCGCTGTACATGGATGAATCGTCAATCGCTTTGTTTGAAGGGTTATCATTACTTTGTCTCCTTTTTTAGGTTTGCCACCACTGTTGTAGGTAACGTTGGATATACCAACAAACGATAAAAAGACTTGTTGCACCGAGTATACTGTAAAAAATAGGAATCCCTAAGCGGATCAATCCATATAAGACGGCAAGCAATAAGAACGTCGCTGGTAATCCGAGTAACACACTCTTTAAGAATGTACTCAGTTCTGCCCGTTCACTTCCCTGTTTAACGAGCCAGGCAAAGCTAATCAGACTGACGACGGGCAATGCAGACAACACACCACCCAGTGACGGTGAACGCCGGGCGACTTCGGTAACAAGACCAATGACTAGTGCGCTCGAAAACACCTTAACGAGAAAAGCAGTCATCTGCCGCCTCCCGCAACAATCGAAACGCCTGTTCAATCGCCTGTTGGTCTGTTTTTGACATCGTAGCAAGGACTTGATTTAACCGTTCAGGATCAAGTTCCGTATGACGACGAACAATTATATCCCCCATGTCTGTCAAACCAATCGTCACTTGGCGTTGGTCTTCTGGATTCCGTTTTTTTTCGATATAGCCTAATCTGTCCAACTTTTTGACGTGCTCGGACGTCGTATTATGTGAGAGGCGAAATGCCTCGGCAATCTGCTTGATCGTCGGATTCACCGCAAATTGAATGTATTGCAAAATACGCACACTTTGGTGAGACAGGTTTTCTTCGAACCGTGGATGTAATTGATAATAAATTTTTGCAAAATCAGCTGAAATCATGATGCTCCCCCCTTATATCGTATAATTCGAATATATCGTAAAACACGATATATTAATAGAGAAAGAGATGTGTTTCATGAAAAAAACGTTAGCTACTATCGTATTGGTCATTCTTTTTCTCAGTGGATGCTTAGCGGAGACGACGATGACAACGACGGACCTCATCGCGGCGGATGCCATTAAACAAGATCAAGACGTCATCCGCTTGAACGATCGCGTGTATCGACTAGATCAGGTCGTAACCGTCTCGATTCTTTCTTTGACTCCTGGTCCACGTGTTCAAAAAATAGCATCCGAAAAGACGCTCAAGGACGGCATGGCAACTCGTCTTAATAGCGATACGGTCATCTATCAAGAAAAAGATGATACGATGTTTTTATATGTGCAGCAAAACAAGAAGTGGTATCGCTATCAATCCATTCCTGAAGGATGAGGAGGAAGACAGATGCAGTATCCAACGACATTGGGCACGAAAAATGGCTACATCCACAATCCAACTTCCGCTGAAGCGATTCCTGTCCGTTATCGTGCCGTGAGTCAGGACGTCGTCGCCTATGTACAAACCTTATCCGCGTTTCATGGCGTGTACTTGTATGGCAGCGTCGCCAAAGGAACGGCGCGTCCCTTTGAATCCGACCTCGATTTTACACTGATTTTGACAGAACCGTTGACGGAAGAAGAACACATGCAGTTAGATGAACGGACAGAAGACTGGTTGAAGGACTATCCATTCGTCACCAAAATCGATTATGACATCGGTCTGCTTGGCGACGTCATACGGGATGACGAAGCACTTCGCTGGGGCGTCTGGTTGAAATCCGTCAACTTGTTTTTGGCAGGCGAAAATCTCCAAAGTCGATTTCCATCCCTTCGTCCGACAAGCGCTCTTGGCTTCGCGTTAAACAGTGGAGTATATGAGCAGTTAAAAACGGATTTATTTCTCTTAGAAACAAGTCAGGTCGCTTTGCTTCATTCCGATTCGATCGTGAAACAGATTGTTCGGAGCGCCTATCACCTTATTCTAGAAGACGATCAAAGCTTCGTACATGACCTAGAGACACTCCGCCCAATCTTGCTTCATTATTTCCCTGACGAACCGCGCTTTTTGTCACTGTTCGCTGCATACGATACACACCAAATCGTTTCGCTAGAGGATGTCCACTACTTTGTAGACTGGTTCGCGTCTCGAATGCAGGACGAATCAATCCTTTAATCGAAACAGACCAGTCCACAGTCCAACATGACCAAATAATGCCTCTGGATTGTCGACGGGTTTCATTTCCTTTAGTTCGATGACGTCGAATGCATCGAATATGGAGAGTAATCGCTCTTTCGTATAGCCAAGTCCGCCATGGAGACTATTTTCTTGATAGACTTCCCAGTCCGTCAATGTCGCCCCGCCTAGCGGACCACCCGCAACAAAACACGTCAATCCGAAATATCCTCCTGGCCGCAACATCTCTTTTATTCGCGTCACGTAGGTCAAACGTCGATGTGGCGCCATATGATGAAAACAGCCGGAATCGTAAATGAAATCATATGTATTCTGTTCGGTCGTCTTTAGAAAATCTTGTTTTCGAAACGCAACATGCGCTCCAGTCTGTTGTGCTTGTTCTGTTGCCCAGTCTAACGCGGTTGCTGAAAGATCGAGTCCCGTCACCGAAAAACCGTGTGTTGCGAGGTAGATCGCGTTACGTCCCGGTCCTGTCCCGAGATCTAACGCGTCACCCGGTGAGAGCCATCCCTGTTCGATATAGCGAACTAAGTTCTCGTCAGGAATGTTCTTAAAAAACGGGACCGGTTTCGTCCGATCTTCATAAAACCTGTCCCAAAACGGTTCTGGTTCACGCAATCGCGCGTCGAGCATCTTTAAAATATCCTCCATCGTATCAATCGTTTCTGTTTCTGTCATTGATCAGTTCCCCCTCTTTTCTTCTATAATAATGTATTCGCGTTTCATCTCTGATTCTCCTGTATTTCAAAGATGAAAATGCGCTATTTTTCTTACCTTACGATATTGTTAGTATGTTCTCGAAATCGCTCATGCTACACTAGCCTTTAATTGAAACAACCATTCAAAAGGGAGATATCTTGCATGCGTCAACATCCGACTTCCACTTCCACCTTATCAACGGATGAGAAGATCATCCGCTTGATTCAAGGTCTTCATCAAATGCACCATTCACCTATGAAAGCTACCCATTATCAAAAGTTAGCAGCTCAACTTCCTTATCCTTCTCTTGAAGAGATCAATGCCCGATTCGGTTCGTGGGCACACCTGTTAGAACGAGCAGGGATCGTCAAGGCTTCCCACTTATCGACGAAAGATCGCATGACATTAAACCGTCCCGCTGCGGTCAAGCGAACGAAACGGTGGTCGATCGAAGAGAGCGTCGCCTTTTATGTCGCACAAAAAGGAACGAACATGACGATTCGCTCCTACACGGAATTGCGGGATCTACATCCAGAGATGCTAAGTGCGAATACGATCATTCGTCGTTTCGGCACGTGGAAAAATGCCTTAGCACACTTCGACCTCACCTCGAACGGCTTCTTCACCGATCAAGACTGCTTAGATGCTCTTCAACAAGCTGCAGCCACACATGGACCGCTTCTGACGAGTCAACAATATGCTAAGTGGGCGCGTGCGCATCAAGCACCTTCACTGACGTTGTTGATTGAACGCTTCTCCAGTTGGCGCGAAGCTTTACGTCGTCTCGAGATCGAATAAAAAGGATCGTGCCCGCTGATTGATTCGACGGGACACGATCCTTTTTGATTATTGTTTTGGCAATCGTAGCAGCTCATGATCCTCTCCTTCAGCGCATTTACGTAACGTATAGGTTGCCTTCTGCTTCACGATCGTCTTGTCGAGTTGTCGACAGACTTCGTTTTTGCGATCAATGTCTGTCGTACCGAACTGATCACGCGATGAATCGGACGTATAGTGATACGACTTGCCATCATACTTGATGTCATACAACACCGGATCACCTTCAGTCGTAAACGCCGTGATGCGAATCTGATCCGATTTGCCTTGCGTTGACTTTTTCAAAAAGGACTCGAATCGGTCTCTGTTCGCAACATCCTTCTGGACAATGATGTCGCCATTCTTCTTCTCCTCTTCCATCGTATACGTTCCGCAACCGGCTAAACAAAGCAGACATACCACAAGACAGAGCTTTCGCATCACTCACCGACTCCTTCTCACTATTTCGCTAATAGACGATCGAGGCGATACAGTTGCGACGTAAAGCCCTCCTTCATCCCCATACCGAGCACTTCTTGCACAGCTTCTTCTGTCTCATAGGTCGACTCGAAGACGATCAACGTCGTCTCCCCATGGTCAATGAATGTCGTGACATTCTCGCTTCCTGGTAAATGTTCAGAGATCACCCCTGACGCGTCCGAGAAGTAATCGGCATGACTATACGTGTTCGGAGCATCGATGTTTCTGAAAATCGCTTTCCCCCACGACTCCATGCCGTAAAAGTCACCTTGCGCCGGATCAACACAGCGCATGCAATAATGCCACATACCACCCGGTTGAAATTCGAACGTCTTGATCGTTGTCTCCCAGCCTTCCGGTCCCCACCACGCTTCAAGCTGTTCTTTTTCCGTAAATGCGGCAAAGACGCTATCTCGCGGCGCTTCACACGTCCATTCCATTCGTAGCGTCTTCCCCTCAATTGAAGTCTTCAATTCCTTTTTCATTCGTCCCGTCTCCCTTCACGTTCGACTGAATCTGCTTCAAATGTGCGTCTAAACGATGCATGCGGGCTTCCATTTGCGCTAGCGAGTTGCTCCATATGACGAGTTCTCGAAACGCTTCTGGGCGAAGGCTATACAAGCGACGATTCGCCTGTCGTTCGACAGTGATCAGTTCCGCGTCAAGCAACAGCTTCAAATGCTTCGAGGTTTGCGGTTGGCGTAACTGTAATTGTTCAGCTAACTCATTGACGGAGCGAGGACCGTTTCGTAACGCTTCGATCAGTTGGAGCCGTGTCGCGTCTCCGAGTGCTGAGAATCGTATTGGTATCCGATCGTTCATATCCGTTCACCTCTTTATTTTATATATTCCCAATTCGGAATATTCTAAACTAAGAATATAAAAAATGCAAAATGATTGTCAGATGCGTTCAAATGACGTACGTTCTAAACAACCTGTATGAAAAGAGCGTGAACCAATGAAGACCGAATGGATGGAAGCATTCCTCGTCACCGCGGAGACCGGCAGCCTGACGAAAGCAAGCGAAGTATTGCATATGACGCAACCGGCGTTAAGTAAACAAATCAAAAGTCTTGAGAGTGCGCTTGATGTCTCTTTGTTACACCGATCGGCACATGGTGTCACGTTGACGCCAGCAGGCGAAATCGTCTTTGAAGAGAGTCGTGAACTGATTGATCGGATCGATCAGATGAAACGACGGATCGGTACGATCGACGAACGGACGACATTAACGCTCGGATCATGGCCAAGCGTCGCGATGACGTATCTCCCGCGTCACGTCTCGCGTCAAGCAACAGCACCAGATCTCAAGTTGAAGACGGCGCATACGACGATCGATTTGATGCAAGGTCTTGAAGAACGCCGATACGATGCTGTCTTACTCGACGATCGTCACCATGTCCATCCGTATCATACGACCCATTTGTATACGGAGAACTTTTTACTTTATGTCCATCAAGACGATGAACGATTCACAGGCTGTACGTCTGTGGCGTTTGAGCAAATTCGTGACGCCTCTTTCTTGTCGCTTCCGATCGATTGCGATTCGACGAACATCCTAAAGGACGCGTTCATCGAGCGAGGTGCCGTCTACCAAGCAGAAAACGAGATGGAATTCGGTTCAAGCGTCCTCGGTTTCATCCGTGCAGGGCTCGGTATTGCCCTGTTGCCGGAGATTTTCCAAGACGGACTATCCCCAGAAATCAAGACGTTACCGGTCGACGGGTTTGATGTCGTCCGTGAATTGTCACTCGTCTCACGGGACGCCTCTCATCATGCGATTCTGCTTGATTTACTTGGTCAGTCGCGCTGAAGGTGCACTTGTAGTTCATGCCTCAGCCCATCGACTTGATCTTGTGAAATCGCCGAATCCGGTGTGTCACCGTACCGGACGAGATGGTAGATCGATGGATCAAGCGTGACATCAATCCGTTGTAACCATTCGCCGACCGTCTCTTCGGAGCGGCGGCGTTTTTGTCGTGTCAGTTGCCGATCGAACTTTTGTAACAGACGGCGAATCTCTGACTCTGATTCTTCACCAACAAGTGTTTGTCGTGTCGAACGATTTGGGGAAAACACCGGCGGCGGCTGCATTAAATCGTCGATTACATTCTCTCGTTTGCGTCGTTTTCGCAAACGCTTCAAGAAATAACGCACACTAAAGATGACAATCAGTAGTATGACAAGACCGATGACGCCGTAAAAGGTAGCAACACCTAAGGCATCCTTATCCGCAAATCCCCCGCTTTGGATGTCCATTTTTTGCTCGGTCGGTTTTCCTTCTTCTTTCCCGCCTCCATCAACCATAAATCGGGCTTGATAGGTTGCCGGATCATAAAAGAAATAACGATAGACTTCTGTACCGACTAGTTGAATAGCAGCAAGGCTCACGAGTGTTATACATAATGTCACAACTAAACCACGCTTCATCTCATCCCTCCTTTTCAATATTTTACCATCTCCACTCTACCTTGGAGTGATTTTTCTTTCTTTTCAGTCAATTTTTCATTAGAGTAAGTGATGACTCTCAATAAAAGGACGTGACATCATGTATCTTCCAAGTTTTTCGTTAACCGATCAGACATTTCTCATCACAGGAGCTGGTCGAGGCATCGGACGTGCGCTCGCCATCGGAATGGCAGAAGCCGGTGCCGACATCATTCTCGTCGCCCGGACGGAACGCGATTTGACGGAGACGGCACAAGAAATCGAACGACTTGGTCGAACGGCTTACATATTCCCGTGCGACATCACTGACCGGAAACAAGTCGTCGAGACGGTAGCTCGTGCTTACGAACAAGTACCGCAGATTGATGGGCTCGTCAACAATGCTGGGATGAACATTCGTTCGAAGGCACTCGATGTAACAGAAGACGAGTGGGAAACGATCCAACAGACTAATCTGAAATCCGCTTTCTTTTTCGCTCAAGAAGTCGGTAAACGGATGCAGGAGACAGGTGGAAGCATTCTGAATATCGCCTCGGTTGCTGGTCACGTCGCCTTACGGACCGGCGTCGTATATGCGACGACGAAAGCGGCGATGATTCAGATGACGAAAGTACTGGCGCTTGAATGGGGACCACGAAACATTCGCGTCAATGCGATCGGACCGTGGTATTTTAAGACACCATTAACGGAACCATTGCTGAAAGATTCTACATACCTGCAAGAGATCGTTGACGTGACACCACTCGGGCGGGTCGGTGAATTAGAAGAACTGGTTGGACCAGCCGTCTTCTTATCGTCTGCCGCTGCCCGTTACGTGACCGGGCAAACGCTTTATGTCGATGGTGGGATGACGATTAAAGGTTTTTAAGACAGAAGAAGACGGATGCGCATCTGCCCATCCGTCTTCTCGTATCTGAAAGGAGCTTCATCATGTCAAAACGTATTGCACTCGTCACTGGTGGCTCCCGTGGCGCCGGACGTGGCATCGCCTATGCCTTAGGTGACGCCGGAATGATCGTTTACGTCACGGGACGAAGTACGAATGAACAGACGACGGATCATCGAAGCGAAACGATCGAAGAGACGGCTGCTGGTGTCACGGTACGCGGCGGACTTGGCATCCCCATCGTTTGTGACCATACGAGTCTTGACGATATCGATCGTCTCATTCAGCAGATCCAGCACCGACATGGTCGAATCAATCTCCTCGTCAATTGTGTGTTCGGTGGTTCGGAAAGCCATTTACCGTCTGGAACCGGACGACGGTTTTGGGAGCGACCACCGGAGCATTGGGACGCGATGATGTCTGCCGGACCAAAAGCGTATTTGTGGACGATTCGGGCCGCGATGCCATTACTGCAACAAAGTCCAGCCGCACTCGTCATCAATTTGACGTCATTCGCTCCAGATCAGGTTGCAGGAAACCTCTACTATGATTTGGCAATGCAAACAATTAATCGGATGACGTACGTCATGGCGCAAGAGCTGACTCAAACGAATATCTCTGTCATCGCGCTCTGCCCCGGTTTCATGCGAACGGAACGGGTTGTCGATGCCGGTTTCGCGAGTGCCACGACTGAATCGACGACCTATATCGGACGAGCCGTTACAGCGCTGATGGCGGATGAAGATGTTAGACGTTATTCTGGACAAGCCGTCTTCGTTGCCAATCTCGCGAAGACCTATCAATTTACGGATCAGGACGGAACGCAGCCACTACCGTTTTAATTTCTTTAATCGATGATTTCAAATAGTTTTCGATCACTCACTTCCGTTCCGGTCGTACTGAATCAAAGACCTCTTTCGCATCAAAGAATGGATCGAGTACGCTCGTCTTTCCAGCAACGGCTTGGCGTAAACGAATCCCATCAACGTTGATCCGGGCTTGGCGGAAGTAGTCGGGACCAATTTGCTTCCACGCATGTTGACTCGCATCGACATTGAAGAAATACCGGAACCCGCTATCGATGAGCAAACGATATTTCTCACCCGAATAATCGTGCCAATCCCCGACATCACTGCCGTAAGGATAAATCAGTTGCGGCGTTTTTCCAATCAGCGGGGCAACGTCCTGTTTGTAGCGTTTAAGATCCGCGCGGATCGTCGCGACTGATTCTTTTCCGACCCAAATATGTCCGTACGTATGACTCGCGAACTGCCAGCCGTCCTTGTTTAATGCGACGGCGGTCTGCTTCGCTTGTTTTCGTGCCGTTTCGACCTTTTCATTGTGCCCATATTGATTGTAAGAAGAACGATACCCGAGCACTCCGTTATAGCCTGTGATGCCGAGCAACCCTTTCGCGCCTTTATACGAAAAGTCAGGATGAGACTGGACGAACGCATCGACGATTGGTACGAGTTCATAGGCGCCGTCGGGCTTTCCGACCATCGTGTTGACGATTTTGCCATCCTTCACTTTTAAATTCTTCGCAAATCCATCCCCTTCCATGTATTCGTAATAATTGACGTCATCCTGCGAGAGAACGAGCGGATGTTTTCCTTTTGGTAAACGAACCGGTGTCTCGACAATCTTTCCGTTCGCTTCTTTTGCTAAATCCGTCGGTCGGACGAGTACGTAATCGTTTTTATACAATGCATCCAAAATTCGTTCGAACTCCTGTTGCGTCACCATATAATCGTCGTATCCCGCCTCCTTTCGGTCGCCGTCAAACGCTTGTTTTGGATCAGCAATCAGTGAATGGAAAAAGAGATGTGGCACAGTTTTTTTCATAGGTAAGAGCGCCTGCTTTTTCTGTTCGTATTCTTCCGTTTTCAGATTCGTCTCTTTTGCGCGGACGGGTTTCAACACTTTGATCGCCCGGTCATAATCGTACTGGGCAGCGTAACGATCAGCACGCTGTATCGTCTTTTCTATGTATGCCTGTTGCGAAGCTTGTCTTTTTTGCTGTGACTCTCGTGTTTTTTCCGACTTTTTCTCGCTGACTTCGCTTTCCCCACATCCACTTAGTAGCAGACTCAGCGCCACACCGCCAATGATCCAGTTCCGTCTCATGTTTTTCGACTCCTTCATCAATTTTGACGTTTTCATCCCCCTCTATTCTAACTGTTCCCGATTGTTCAGTCGATTAACTACTTTTTTGAGTCATTCCGTTTCGTTATGACTTTCCATCCAAAGCGGAACTTCCGCTCACTCGTCTTGAGGTGTTTAATAAAGGACGTAATGAAATTCACGGAGGTGCAACAAGATGATTGAAAAGAACTTAATTAATGGTGAATGGTACGATACGACAGAAACGATTCCGGTCTACGACCCAGCAACGAAAGAACTGCTCGGACATGTTCCTGCAAGTTCAGCGGAAGACGCACAACGTTCCGTTGACGCAGCGAGCGAAGCATTCGTCAAGTGGTCAAATGAAACAGCAGACACACGCGCGAATTTAGTCGATGCCTGGTATCGCTTGATCAACGAACACCGTGAGGAACTCGCTCGGATCATGACGACAGAACAAGGAAAGCCGTACGTCGAAGCACTCGGTGAAGTCGATTACGGAAATCAATACGTCCGTTGGTACGCTGAAGAAGCACGCCGGATTTACGGTGAAACGATTCCGGCTTCTGTTCCAGGAAAACGACTCTTCGTCGAAAAAGAACCAGTCGGTGTCGTCGCAGCGATCACACCATGGAACTTCCCGGCAGCGATGATCACACGTAAACTTGCACCGGCTCTTGCAGCGGGTTGTACGATTGTCCTTAAACCATCGGAAGAAACACCGTTTACGGCACTTCGCCTCGTTGAATTAGCAGAGGAAGCAGGTATCCCTAAAGGTGTCATCAACGTCCTAACAGGTGACGCGGCAACGATCAGTGGTGTCTGGCAAGCCGATTCTCGCGTCCGGAAGATCACGTTCACAGGTTCAACAGCCGTCGGGAAATTGATCATGCGTCAAGCAGCCGATACGATGAAAAAACTATCACTTGAACTCGGTGGTCACGCACCCTTCATCGTCACGGAAAATGCGGATCTCGATAAAGCTGTCGAAGGGGCAATGCGCTCAAAATTCCGGAACGGTGGACAAGCGTGTGTCGCGACGAACCGCTTCTACGTGCAAGCGTCTGTTCTTGACGCATTCACGGAAAAATTCACAGCAGCCGTCAAACAACTGCAAGTCGGTAATGGGATGGACGCTGACTCGACAGTTGGTCCATTAATCAATGCGAAAGCCGTCGCAAAAGTCAAAGCACACATCGATGACGCTGTCGCAAAAGGGGCAACGATCCTGACTGGTGGTACGATTGACGAGTCTGTCGGCTACTTCGTCACTCCGACCGTGCTTTCGAATGTCACAGAAGACATGCTTTGCATGCAGGAAGAGACGTTTGGTCCGCTCGCACCGATCTCTGTCTTTGAGACGCTTGATGAAGTCATCGAACGGGCGAACAACACACCATACGGACTTGCGGCTTACGCGTTCTCTGAACGCATCGATGAAGCATTGATGCTCGGAAAACGACTCGAATACGGGATCGTCGGTCTGAACGATGGTGCGCCATCTGCAGCACAAGCCCCATTTGGTGGCTACAAAGAGAGTGGTCTTGGACGTGAAGGTGGCGTCTACGGCATCGAAGATTATCTCGAAGTCAAATACTTGTCGCTCGGTTAATCCATTAGACGATTTGTTTGAAGCAAACGATCGTCACTCCTAGGAAACCCCTCATTTCTAAAACGAAATGAGGGGTTTTTGTACGGCTCATACTTGCATACGAAATTTAAGGTATGATTGACATCGAACGATTTTATGGAAAGGAGCGATGGAAGAATGAATGTCATCACCTTCGGACAGAAAGAACAGAATCAACGCTACATCACAAGACCTGCTGTTTATGCGGTCATACTCGACCATCAAACAGGTAAAATCGCCGTCATTCAAAAAAAGGACGGTAAGTTGTTTCTTCCGGGTGGCGGTATCGAGACCTATGAGACGCATGAAGACTGTCTTAAAAGAGAGGTATTAGAAGAAACCGGAATAGATGTTACGGTGGTTGATTTCATCGGACGAGCCAATCAATATTTCTATTCACAAAATGAAACGACATATTATTTAAACGAAGGGCAGTTCTATCGTTGCGATGCTGGGCAGAACATATATGACCCAATCGAAGACGATCATCATCTAATATGGATTGATCCCGTTTCTGCTATAGAAGGCTTATTCCACGCACATCAACGCTACGCAGTCCAAAAGACGCTAGAAATGATTTAAATCGAGTCAAACAAAAGGTGCACAGTTCTCTTGTTCAGAGAAACGTGCACCTTTTAAATACTATCCGTTGTGACAAACGAGCAGCCTAGTCGTTATTCAACGTATTCGTACAAAACGACACTCTCGATATAGTGAATGAAGCGGCGTAATTCCTTCTCCTCTTCGTTCGAGAGATCGCCTTCTTTTGACATATTGGCAATTTCAAGACGCTGAACTTCGATGGCCTTCAGACAGAGTTCTTCCTTCTGCTGATCGACGTCCTTGCCGCCAATCGGCGACGACCAACGCGTATGTTTGAAGCGAAGTCGTTTATAGAACTCCAGCACACTTTGAACGACGTCTGGTGGATAAGATGAGCGGCAATTCTCGAGACGTTCGATCACTGTGCCCATTACCTTTTCATACAGTTCATGCTCGACTTGTGTCATTTGAATCAACGCATCAGACGACATGTTCGATCGTTTCCGCTTCCACCACAATTTACGAATCGGTTGGACGATTTGGAAACGCGAATCCTTGCCGATCGCCTTACGACGGTTTTCGATCGAGCGGAAGACATCCTTCTTCAACAGATCCGGCACCTTGTGCTCAGCGACGAAACGTTTTGATTCTTCCTTTTCCCACTGGACGGCTTCCAGTCGCAGTGCTTTCAATTGATCATTGAATTGATCGAGCTCTTCCTGACTTTTTTCCTGTGCCCGAAGTAACCGAAGCATGACATGATACTCATTAAGGAGATCAAACGCAACGACTGCATTGTCTTCGTCCGTCACTTGTTTAATTTCTGAGATTGCACGGCGAATCATCCGTTGTTTTTGGGCATTCAGGTCGAGTGCGATTGGTGTAGCCGCCTCACCACGGTTCAAGACCGGTAAAAGAATCGTTGCGAGAACGAGTGTATAGATAATGACACCCGCTGCAAGGAAGATAATCAATGAGCGTTCTGGGAAGGCTTCGCCGGACTCCGTCAAGAACGGTAATGACAAGACCCCGACCATCGTGATCGTTCCGCGAACCCCGACCAGTGTCGTGATTAAATCTTGTTTGAAGGACGGTCGACGATGATCGCGGTCCTCTTTTTTAAAGAACCGATGATCGAACCAATTGAAGAACATCGTCCAGACGAGACGGATCGCGAGAATGAATGAACCGATTTCGATGACATATAGCATGAGACGCCAGTTGTTGATCGCGTCATCCGCAAAAATCTCGCGTGTCGCTTCTGGTAACGTCAAACCGAGCAATAAGAAGATGATCCCGTTTAACGTATACGCGATCATCGTCCAGATGTTATCCGTCAACGTCTGCTCTTGTGCAAAGAACGTTTCCGTCCGTTCTTTGATCAAGGCATGCAAGATACCACCTGTCACGACGGCGATGACGCCTGACGCGTGAAACCCTTCTTCGGCGATGAAGAAGATTATGAATGGCGTTAAAATTTGCAATAAGGCATAAAAGACGACATCTTCAATGCCGGCGCGACGCAAGCGAACCTTGAGAAAGTTCATCGCGAGTGAGATCGTCAATCCGATCAATGCTCCGACGATGAACATGTAGAAGAACTCAGTCGTCGCACTTTGAAGCGAGAAATATCCTGTGACGACAGCAGCGACCGCATAACTGAACGCAACTAATCCTGAAGCATCATTGATCAGCGACTCTCCGCGAACGAGTGTCAGAATCTGTTCTGGAATCTGGACACGTTTCGCGATCCCGTTGACGGCAATCGGATCCGTTGGCGATAAAATCGCAGCCAAAGCAAAGGCAGCAGCGACTGGAATAACTGGAATCAACCAGTTGATGAAGTACCCTCCGACGATCGTCGTCAACAAGACGAGAATGATCGCGTTCCCGAAGATCGCTGTCCGCATCCGCCATAAATCTTCTCGTGGGAAGTGAGAACTATCGTTGTAAAGTAACGGTGCGATGAATAAGAGGAGGAACCACTCGGATTCGACCTCGATCGTCAAACCACTCATCAGGAGAGCGGCGACGGTTCCGGCAATGATTTGAATCAAAGCCGTTGGGATGAAACGGATGTAATGTCCGATGACTTGCGTCAATAAAATAAGCGCAAGCATCAATAAAATCAATGATAGTGTTTCCATGGAAAACCCCTTCCTCTATTGTTTCTTTCTACCTATATCCTAACATAGTTTTTTAATCAATCCTGTCCGAGCGCCTTATCGGACCGTTGCACAGCAATCATTTCTTCTGCTTGACGAATCAACTGCTCCCGGAGTTCGAGTGGTTCAAGGACTCGCACTTCCGGACCGAGCCGCATCAATTGGCGTCCGAGATACGGCAGTTCAGTTTCCGGAACCAACCATGTTCGTTCCGACTGAATCGGTAAAAT
This sequence comes from Exiguobacterium sp. ZWU0009, assembly GCF_000798935.2. Taxonomy (NCBI): domain Bacteria; kingdom Bacillati; phylum Bacillota; class Bacilli; order Caryophanales; genus Exiguobacterium; species Exiguobacterium sp. ZWU0009. The sequence goes on from NZ_CP018057.1 coordinate 1,787,622, forward strand.
CCCCTCTAGCAACCGTTCGCCTAATGGTGATACTTCCAGTTTCACCGTCGTCATCGGTACGTGTGCCGTACCCTGCTCCAAATCTGAAAAGGTTAACTCGGTTGCCGGCAACTCATGGAGCGTCACGTCTTTAATCCGATCGACACGGAACTGGCGATACCCTCGATTCGTCTGTCCATAGAAGTACCAGCGATTCTGTTCGAACGATATACCGATCGGATCCACGACGATCACGTGTCGTCCTTTTGTCGTCTCATAAAGAATATTCCCCATCCGTCCGCTCTCTAACAAGTCGAGTAACGCAGGATTTTGCGGCGACGGTGGTGTATCGACCGCTTGAAAGCGAAAGCGGTCTTTCCATTTTACAATCTGTTGCTCCGTCATTTTCGGTAACTCGTTCGCATAGCGTTCAGCGACTTCCTGTCGAATCGTACCGAATGGAAAATCGGGAATCTGTCCGACCCATTCCAGAAGGATGAATAAGACAATCGTCTCTTCATCCGTCAAGACGAGTGGCGGCATGTTCCGGTGCGGCAGCATCCGGTAACCCCCCGCTACGCCTGGTTCGCTGTAGATCGGATAACCATTTGCTTCAAGTACCGTCATGTCCCGTTGAATCGTCCGGATCGACACCTGACATTCTTCCGCAAGCATCCGTGCAGAGAAGTGTTCCCCCCGGTTTAACAAGCGGACTAAACGCCATTGTCTCGTATTCATACATTTCCTCCTCAAATAACGACATCTTTTGTCGTCATTATACGCTAAGATGAAGTCACACGATGCAAAAGGAGGAATTATGGATGTCACAACCTACGACCGTTCTTTATATCGCTTGTAGTCTTGACGGGAAAATTGCTAGACTCGACGGTTCACTTGATTGGTTATTTGCCGTTGCCGGAGACGGGGATAATGGTTATCAAGCGTTCTATGATCAAGTCGGTGCCGTCATCATGGGACGAAAAACATATGATGAGGTCCTGCAACTCAGCGAGACATACCCTTACGCAGATATTCCGAGTTATATCTATAGTTGGACGCAACGAACGTCTGAGACGGTCACCTATACGGATGAACCGCTCGATCAACTGCTTGACCGGATCACGCCAACGATCGAAGGTAACGTCTGGCTTGTCGGTGGTGGCGAATTGATTCAAGAAGCGTTGCGTTTAAAACGCATCCGCTCGATTGAACTGGCGATCGCACCCGTCATCCTCGGAACAGGCATCCCGCTGTTTCCGGAAGGGACGAATGAAACGAATCTTCGTTTGACAGCAAGTCGCCATTCGGGACAATTCCTGATGGCGACGTATGAAGTCTTGACTTAAAACAACAACAACCGGTTCGGGAAAGCGAACCGGTTGTTCGTTTATATCAGTCAGGCATTTTTCTTCGTTTTTTTCTCTTTTGGTTCCGTCCACTTGAAGATTTTATTCATGACGTTGTAAATCCGTTTTGATTCCTTCGTCATCAACGGTCCGAGGATGGCGAGAATCAAGACGTACAAGGCTGAGAATGGTGACAAGATGTCCATCAACCCACCAGCGATTCCGAGATTCGCGACGATGATCGAGAATTCCCCACGCGAGACGATTGTCAAGCCGATGTTCGAGGATGCTTTGTGTGACAAACCTGCTTTACGTCCCGCGATCATACCAGCCACATAGTTTCCGATGATCGTGATGACGACGGCACCGAGTGCGAGCCAAACGGCGTCAAGTAACATCGTCGGATCGATACTCAACCCGAAACTGAAGAAGAAGATCGCACCGAAGAAATCACGGAATGGGACGACGAGATGTTCGATCCGTTCACCTTGATCAGTTTCCGAGAAGACGAGACCGAGTAACAACGCCCCGATTGCTTCTGCAACATGAATCGTTTCCGAGAATCCGGCGATGAAGAACAAGGCAGCAAAGACGACGATGATGAAGACTTCGTCCGAGGCGATCTTCAGCATCTTATTCAAAAGCGGTGTTGCCTTCCGAGCGACGATGAAGAACAGCAACATATAGCCGAGGGCGATCAAGATTGAGGTAAGGGACGCGAGTAACGTCGTCCCACCGCCGAGAAGCAGTCCCGATAAAACCGACAAATAAACGGCGAGGAAGATGTCCTCGAACATGATGATTCCAAGAATCAACTCCGTCTCCGTATTACCGGTCCGGCGAAGATCAACGAGGACTTTTGCCACGATCGCACTCGAGGAGATCGTAATGATCCCGGCGATGACGAGTACTTCATAGAGTGGGAATCCAGCGATGAACCCGTATAAGAGACCACCGGTAAAGTTAATCGATAAATAGATCGTTCCGCTCGTGACAATCGATTTTCCAGACCGGATCAACTTACCGATCGAGAACTCGAGTCCGAGATAGAATAAAAGGAACAGGACGCCGATTCGTCCGAGGAAGCTGATGAACTCAGCACTTTCAATGAACTTGAAGTCTAGTATCCCGATTGTCGGAGCGTGCGGTCCAACAATCATCCCGAGAATTATTAGAAACGGGATGATTGAGAAATTGAGTCTGTTCGCGAGCACTGCCGCGATTGCCACTAAGATAAGCGCGGTACCGACTTCAAATATGAGATGATCCATATTTTATCCGCCTCCTTCGATTGAGAATAATGCTTTCGTGATGTGACGGATGTTTTGACGCTCTCCAGATAAGACGATCGTATCACCGGCTTCAAGGCGTGTATCCGGTCCTGGATTGAGCGATTTTGAACGGTCATGCTTGAGCACCGCAATGATTGAAATATCGTAATGGTTACGGACATCGAGTTCACCGATCGTTCGATTGTTGACCTTTGAATCCTGACCGACTTTGAACCATTCAATGACGAGATCATCAAACGCGAGTTCAATTTTTTCGAGATCCTTCGGCTTATAGGATAATCCTCCGAGAATTCCTGCCATCTGACGGGCTTCTGCGTCATTGAACGTCACGCTCGAGATGCTCTCATCAAAATCATCGTCATCGTAGTGATGCATCTCGCGTCGTCCATCATCATGGACGATGACGACCACCTTATCTCCTCGTGTCGTGATGCCTTCGAACTTCCGTCCGATTCCTGGTAAATCTACTTCTCGCATATCCATCTGTTATTTCCTCCTTTTTTTGGTTTACAAATGATGATTTGCTTTGTGGATGAGTGTCTTGAACGTCTCATCGCTCAATATATCTTGAAGGTCATGCAGCTGTTTCAAATCCGCTTTCGCCATGATGACAAACCCGTCCTCCTCAATGAATGCCACGCGATCTCCTTCCTCCACTTGCAAGGCCTGCCGAATTTTTTTGGGGATGGTGATCTGTCCTTTTGACGTTAACTTTGATAGCTCCATCACGAACTTCCTTCTTTCTGTGTTTTTCTTGTATTCCTTACTTCCTTACTTTTCTTATTTCCAGTGTAACACAGTTCTAAACTTATTCCGAGTGTTTTGCTTTGAATTAAAAAATTCTCTGCATTCAAAAATGAATGCAGAGAATTGTATATATCTATTCACTTTTTATTTTTGGTTTAATTAAATCTTCGACGATTTTTATTAATCGATCCTTAAAATCTTCAATTTCGTAAACGTGATTTATTTTATTTCAAATATTCGGTTCATCTCTAAGAGTAATGTACTTATTATTTACAGAATTTAAATGAAGACGACAAATCCATTTTCTATTACTATCATCTATTAGGATATTAAAATAACTGGCATTATCACGATAAAAAATTCTATTTTTATCAATTGCAGATCCTAATAAAACCTTTACTGTGGCATATCCTTCAATTTCTTCTTGAGTAGTTTCAATTGATTTAGGAATAGGAATGTCATTTTGAATTTCAGTTGTTTCATGATTCTCCACATTTCTTTCCATTGAATCTATTGTTGATTCTTGTTCGCCTGAAATCACATTTTTAAGTTTTTCATTCAAACTTTCATTTATAAACTGGTTGAAGGACTTTTGAACAATAGGTCTAAATTTATCAATTACTGCTTGAGTTTTAATTCCTTGATACGAATCTTGTATTAACATTTTAATAAAATCATCACTTGGAGTTTCTGAAATGGTTTTTAACTGATCTTTTATAGCATTTAAGTATTTAAGTTCTTCAGCAGTAGAAAGAATTGTATCAACATTAAATTCTTGTTTCTTAAACTTTTGAAGTTCTTTTATATCACTATCCTTTATTGTGGATAGTGTGATTTCAAAAAACGGGACTGAATCCATAACATTTGGTGTTTCTAAATCTGCATAAAACCTATAAACATCTCCGTTAGTTAGTATCGCAAATTTTGCGTTTGTAGTACCAAAATATCTAAATAATTGAGAATCATGTTTTGTTAAGCGTTCTTTTATGGACTTTGCCTCAATTAAGATTGTCGGTATTCCTTGATTCATGATTGCATAATCTACTTTTTCTCCTTTTTTAATTCCAACATCCGCAATATATTCTGGTGTGAACTCGGCAGGATTAAAGACATCATATCCAAGCATTTGAAAAAAAGGCATAATTAGAGCAGTCTTGGTAGCTTCTTCAGTAGAGATTGAATCTTTCATTTGATTTATTCTTTGTGAAATATTTCGAATTTCCAATGCGAAGTTTTCCATTTGTTCCACCCCTTATAAATATTAGTTGTATTAATTATACACTATTATAAATACTTATCCTTTTAAAAGATAAAATAACCATTATTTCCTTTCAATATAATCTTCTCGTATGATCGCATAAATCTTTAAATCCCAGAAACGCTCTTTAACGAATAAAGCACTCCGCGAGATTCCTTCAAACGTCATGCCGATCTTTTCCATGACTCGAGCTGATCCATCATTCGCAACAAAACAACGGGCTTGAATGCGCTCGAGTCCGAGTGTCTCAAAACCGTACTGTACGAGACGCGCTGCTGCTTCCGGCATCAAACCCTTCCCCCAGTAATCGCGCGACAGCGCATAACCGAGTTCTGCTTGCTGTTGCTCAAACGAGACTTTGATGAAATCAATCGTCCCGATGACTCGTCCGCTCGTTTTTTCTTCGATTGCCCAAGGTGCCGGATTTCCTTTTTCGTATTGGCGAAGGATATGTTCGACGAATTGCTCAGAGTCCGTGAGGCTTTTATGCGCATGCCAGCTGACATATCGCGCCGTCTCTTCATCTTTCGTATAGGCATAGATATCTGCTGCATCTTCTATGCGAACCGGTCGCAAACGGAGTCGCTCCGTTTCAAGTACAGGCAAAGCTTGAAATAAATCGATGGTCGTTAACATGATCGAACCCTTCTTCCTTTGATTTTTTCCAAGTATACCCACTCTTCCATAAAAAGTATAGAGATATACGAAAACGTTATCAGAATTTTCTGGTATACTATTGGAAAATGATGTAAGAAAGGATGCTGTCATGTCTTCTCGGGAACGAACGCTCTTAAGTGCACTCGGTATTTCACAGTTTGGTGACTTCATTTATCTCGTTGCGATCAACGTTTACATCTATCGCTTGACCGGCTCAGCGTCAGCCGTTGCTGCGCTTTGGATCATCAGTCCGGTCATCGCTCTCGTCATCAAGTCGTTCGCAGGAAGTTGGGTCGACCGATCCGACTTACGTCGACTGTTGATTCAAACTGATTTGTTGCGTGCTTTCTTAATCGGTATCATGCCATTTCTACCATTATCGTTGCTTTACATCGACTTGATCGCCTTAGCTATCATCAAAGCGGTCGTCGAACCGGCAACGTTGACCTACATCACGACGCTTGTTCCACAAAACGATCGGACGTCATTTAATGCCTATCGTAGTCTGATCACGTCTGGTGCCTTTTTGATCGGTCCGGCTCTCGCTGGAGGACTGCTCTATGTTGCTTCTGCCGACGTTGCCATTTGGCTCAACGCTGTCTCGTTCCTCGGATCAGCTGTCCTGCTGATGCGCTTGCCGCGTTTTACTGCTTCGGTCGAACAAGGGATGCGGCTGCAAGACATTATATCCGATTGGCGGCTTGTCTATCAGTTCAGCAAAAGTGCACGCTACGTGACGGGATTGTATATCCTCGCGATGCTGATGATGATCGCGACACTTGCACTTGATACGCAAGAAGTCGTCTTTTTACAACGAAGCATCGGGTTATCGGAAACCGACTATGGTTTACTGATGAGCCTGACTGGGATTGGTTCCGTCGCCGGCAGCTGGGTCGTCGCCCGCTACGCTAAAACGCTCTCGATTAGGACGATGCTGACGATCGGCTATGTATTTGTCGCTGTCGGTTACATGCTGTATGCGAATGCGAATTCGTTTTCGATCGTCTGTACTGGTTTCTTGTTGCTCGGTAGTTTTCACGCATTTGCGGGAACCGGTTTCTTGACGTTCCAACAGACGAATATTCCACTCCACTTAATGGGACGCTTTACGAGTCTATACGGTGTCGGCGTCAGTCTGCTACAGATTCTAGCGATCGTCGCGATCGGTCTGCTCGGTGACATCTGGTCGATTCGTTTCAGTACGATTCTATTTGCCGGTCTCCTCGTGATCGTGACGATCTGTTTCCTTGGATTGGTTCTCCTCCCGCGCAAGCAACAGTATTTCGCAACGAACGAGATCAACGAAGAACGACATGCCTAAAAAAACAGGGAACCCCGTCAACGCGGTGTTCCCTGTTTGAGTTGCAATTCTAACCGTTCTTTCATTACTTCAACGTGTGCGACGAGCGGAAAAGTTCCGTCTTGTAGTTGTTTTTGCAGTTGTTTTGCTTCCGCTAAAGCGAGCGCGTATTCCGCTTCTGAGACGTCCCCTTGCTCCCGTGCTGCTTCCAGTTCGTCCACATCGACTAACAAGACTTCTCCCGATGGCAAAACGATCAGATCGAGAAACAGATCCTCCCAGTAAATACGTCCGTCTTCCACTCCAGTACGAAGACAGATATCGATATAGTTTTGTACCAACTGACCTGTGGCGTCATACATCTAGGTCACGGCATGATGAGCCTCCCTTGGGAATTGTTGTACCCAGACGTAACCAGCGTCAGCGATTCGAATCGTTTCGTCACCATAACGGACGTCTAACGGTGAAGTGACTTCAATCAGTTGAAGGAGTGTCACATGTCCGTTGAACACTTCGTTTTCTACTTGTTCATGACCATAGTGTCGTTGTGTGATGCGACGCCAGTCACGTCGATCGGCATAGTGTTTTTTGATCATTTACCGGTCCTCCGTTTTTTCCTTAGTGTGCCATACCCCACTTCTTTTTCATTCTAATTCTTTAAAAAAAGAGGCAACGGATTTTTTCCGTTGCCCCTTACTTCATCATTTTGCCGTCTCTGAACCGTGTAACGCAGCACCATTCGTCTCGATGACGTGACGGTACCAATCGAACGAATCTTTTTTCATCCGTTTCATCGATCCATTGCCTTCGTTATCCCGGTCGACATAGATCATGCCGTATCGTTTTTTCATCTCTCCTGTCGTAAAGGAGACGATGTCGATGACGCCCCACGGCGTGTAGCCGATCAATTCGACGCCATCTTCGAGCACGGCTGCTTTGAACGCTTCGATATGCGCACGCAAGTAATCGATCCGCGCTGTATCATGAATCTGACCATCCTCGATCGTATCAATCGCACCGAAACCGTTCTCGACGATGAACAACGGAATCTGATAGCGGTCGTACAGACGGTTCATCGCATACCGGAGTCCAACCGGATCAATCGCCCATCCCCAGTCACTCGACTGGATGTATGGGTTCTCAACACCATTCGCAAGACCACCGTTGACGATGTTACCTGTGTTATTGACGACAGCATCATGTTTGACGGTCGTCGACATGTAGTAACTGAATCCGAGATAATCGACCGTTCCGTTTCGTAAGATTTCTGCGTCACCTTCTAGGATCGGAATGTCATACCCTTCCCGTTTGAACTCATTTAACGCGTAAGACGGATAATAGCCGCGGACTTGAACGTCTGGGAAGAAGTAACGCTGACGCATCGATGTCTCAGCAAGCAGAATGTCTTCCGGGTGCGACGAGTACGGATAGATCGGTACATGGGAAACCATCGCTCCGATCTCGAAGTCCGGGTTGATCGCTTTCCCTTTCGCGACAGCTAGTGCACTCGCGAGTAACTCATGATGCCCCGTTTGATACATGACTTCCATCGCGTTCTCTTTCGGATCAAGTAGGACACCAGAATTCGTCCAAAGGAACAACGGATTGCTGACGTCCATCTTGTTGTTGATCTCATTGAACGTCATCCAGTACTTAACCTTGTCTTTGTAACGCGTGAAACAGACTTCCGCGAATTTTTCGAAGAACAGCGCTACTTTCCGGTTGCGGAATCCACCGTATTCACGTGCGAGGTGGAGTGGCATCTCAAAGTGCGACAGTGTGATGATCGGTTCGATGCCGTATTTCAGTAATTCGTCGAAAACGTCATCATAAAACTTCAGTCCTTCTTCGTTCGGTTCCGCCTCGTCTCCGTTCGGGAAAATCCGACTCCACCCGATTGACGTCCGGAGACATTTCAGTCCCATCTCAGCGAACAGGGCGATGTCCTCTTTATAACGGTGATAAAAATCAATCGCCTCGTGATTCGGATAGAATTCATTCTCCTCTACCTGATCCGTGATGCGTCGTGCAACGCCGTGTGCTCCTGCCGTCAATACATCAACGACGCTCGGTCCTTTTCCGCCAGCATTCCAGCCACCTTCGAATTGATGCGCCGCTAACGCACCGCCCCATAGGAAATCATTTGGTAATGTCTTCATCTTCATGTCCTCCTTCTTTTCTCTTACTTGATGATCGTCAAGATTTCTGTATTTGCCGTCGTGACTGTCTCGTCCGTCGGTAGGATTTGTGCATAACTCTGCGTGTTCGTGATAATGATTAGTGTGATCGTCTCGAGTCCATGCGTCTCAATCGCTGTCGCATCAAACGTTACGAGGAGATCACCTGTCGTCACCGTATCACCTTCTTGGACGTGAAGCGTAAACGGTTTACCGTCGAGCGTTACGGTCTCAAGTCCGACATGGATCAAAACTTCGACACCACTCGTCGAGCGTAATCCAATCGCGTGACCTGACGGGGCGACCATGACGACGGTCCCGTCAAACGGTGCCGTGACCCGGTTGTTCGTCGGACGAATCGCTACCCCTTGTCCCATCGCACCGGAAGCAAAGACAGGATCCGGTACATCCGATAAGGCAACGATTTTTCCTTCAAGTGGTGCACGAAGCGTCTCTTCATTTGTCAGAGTTGCGCTGACTTCCTGTTTTGCAACTGGTGTCGCTGTACTTGCAGGTGCTACGACCGGAGCAGCCTGCTCCCCGAAGCCGAACACTTGAATCAAGACGATCGGTAGAATCAAGGCAATCGCCGTTCCGATCAATAAGCCGATGATCGACGATGGATAGTCGGAGTCGATACCGTTGACAAGCGTCAATGGTCCCGGTAATCCGGCGTAGGCAAAGTAATATGGTTTAAAGAAACTCGCCGTGACAGCGCCGATTGCTCCCGAGATACAGCCATAGATGAACGGTTTCTTAAAGCGGAGCGTCACCCCATAGATAGCCGGTTCCGTGATACCGAAGATACCTGTCAGTCCGGCTGAGACCCCGACTTTTTTCGTTTCTTTGTTGCGTGCTTTCAAGATGACTCCGATGACGGCACCGATTTGAGCGATGACGGCAATCGTTTGGTAGGCCTGGAACGAGTCGCGACCATATTGTTCGAAGTTCGCAAGCACCATCGGCGTGACACCCCAGTGGACACCGAAGATGACGATGACTTGCCAAAAGCCACCGATGATGAGACCAGCAACCGCAGGAGCATTCTCTGCTAAGTAGTTATACCCGTTTGCAATCCCTTCTGCACCCAATGTCGTGATCGGTCCGATCAAGAGAATCGTAAGCGGCACCATCAACACCATGCTGAAGAACGGGACGAACAAAGGACGGACGACTTCATGAATTGTCTTGTTCAGGAATCGCTCGACATAAGACAGGATCCAGACGAGGAATAATGGCGGTAAGACCGATGACGTATACGTCGTCCCGGATAATGCGATTCCTAAAAACGTGATGGATTCACCAGCCGTGATGCGTGCTGCGATATCTGCCCATGTTGGACTGACAAGTGCCGCACTACAGGCGACCGCGATGAAGGCATTGACCTTAAAATGATTCGCTGCCGTGATGGCAATGAAAATCGGCAAAAACGTAAACGGTGCCCATGAAATGAAGCTGAAGACTTCGTAAGTACCTGTCTTCGCAAATGCTGGAAAAGCGAGCGTCGTCAAAATCAAAATTCCCTGCAGAATCCCCGCTGCAGCTAAGATGTAGACAAACGGTGCAAAGACGGCTGACATCGTCGCAATGATTCGGTTGAGGACCGTCCCTTTCGGCGCCTCTTCCGTTTCCGATTGTTCCAAATCGACGAGCTTCAAAAATTCGTGATGAACTTCCCCGACGTGTTGACCAATGACGACTTGAAATTGCCCACCAGACTCAACGACCGTAATGACGCCAGGTAGTGCACTGACTGTTTCCTTAGCTGACGAATCCGATCGTTTCAAGACGAGACGAAGTCGTGTGGCACATCGGACGGCGCTGATGACGTTGTCTTCTCCCCCGACAGCTTCTAAAATCGAATGCGCCAATTGTTGATAATCGCGAACCTTGCCCATATCGTGTACCTCCCCTGAATATGACGCTTGAATACCCTTTCATTTTAATTGTACATTCACAATTAATCAATACATAAATAATTAAATTTAACATGTTATTAATCAACAGAAGGCTTATGCTATACTAAAGAAAGAAAAAGTTCGCAAGAAAAGAAGGTGTCCTATGCTGAAATACCAACAGACGGCCGATGAAATCGAACGGTACATAGAACAACATGAGTTGAAACAAGGGGACAAACTACCGATTCTCGAAGAGTTGATCCGGCAGTTCGCCGTCAGTAAGACGACGATGACAAAATCACTTGAGTTACTCGAACGAAAAGGGGTTATCTTTCAAGTCCGTGGAAGCGGGATTTTTGTCCGGAAGACGAATCGCACCGGCTACATTCGCCTGTTCTCGACCCAAGGATTCAAGCAGAATCTCGTCGGTCATACGATCGAGTCGACCGTTCTCGCACTCGAACCAATCGCTGCAACCGATAATATCGCGAAAAATCTCGGGATCGAGGCAGGTGAGACAGTTTATTACGTCAAGCGAATCCGCTACATCGACAGCAAGATCCTCTGTCTCGAAGAGTCTTACTATCGCCAATCAATCGTTCCGTACTTAAATCGTGAAATCGTCGAGCAGTCGATCTTCGAATACTTAGAGACGGCACTCCAATTGAATATCGGGTTCTCGGATATGTATATGCACGTCGGGAAGTTAAGCGCTGAGTCGGCTCATCATCTGGATCTCACCGAGGGCGATCCTGGATTGACGATCGAGACGGTGTTTCATTTGACGAACGGTCGTCCGTTCGACTATTCCGTCATCACCTATCATTATGAACACTCGCATTTCGTCGTTCAGGCGAACGGACTATATCTTTAACAAATGAAAAAAGTAAAAAAGCGAAGTCTGATGATCGTCTTCATTTTACTGAAGACGTTCCATCGGATTTCGCTTTTTCTTTTAAGAAACTAATTAAAATTAATATACAAAACGGATAAATCGCTAAAACGGCAATCAATAATAAGCCAAGGACTGGGCTCGGAAAATCAGTAGGGTACGTGACTGGGAACCACTGACTCAGAGCATACGACATGAAGACGAAATACGGTATCCAACTAAAGGAAAACGACCAAGTAATTCGACCTCGAACTATTATCCCCTGCATCAGACGAATAGGCGTAAAAAATAGGATCATACACACCGTGATTAATAGAAAATCCATTAGATAAAAAACTGGTATGATGTTCCCGTTATGCGGATAATACGTTCGATGTTCAATGTCATCTCAACAGGAAGAAAGAGAATCAAGGCGAAAAACAGACTCCATCCGTTCCATTTTATAAATAATCGCATCCTTTAAATACCTATCTCTTCTTTACTAGAATTTTCGATATACAGTTCCCCATCAAATGTCGTCAAGGCAATCACTTTCCCGTCTTTTTCATACCACGCCGTTGCGCCTTCACGATCGAGTTCTTTCCAATCGGCTTGGCGAATCCGAGTCCCATAGAGTAAACCCGGTCCGTCAGTTTCCGAGACTAGACGGGTTTTGATTTTCCACTCGCCTTGTTTTTCAACTGCCGTAGCAAATCGCGGCACCGGAAAACCGGATACTTTTGATTCTTGAAATCCAGCATACCAACTACCGATGACTACAATGAGCCCAAGACATACAATGGCGATCCATTTCTTCTTCATAAGTATTCTCCTTTTACTTTCCATCTTCATTTTAAAATTACCAAAAAATAGTTTAATTTCCCTCATCCTAAAGGCGGATTACTGATTTTTTAGTTGTGAAAACATATGAAAATTGTTTCGAATTTATGAAAACATCCAAAAAAATTTCAATTTTTTTCATAAAAAATGCACACCCCTGTTCGTCCTTAGAGTAGCAACGGTTTGACAACTCCCGGCACAGAGCCGTTTTCAGTCGTTTTCAATTGATTAAGCGCATTAGCAACTTGACTTCATTTCCTGCTATGGTACGATACGAACTTATCAAAGGGAGTGAACAGAACTTATGAAATTCAGAAAAGAAAAAGTCAATGTCGTTGACATGCAGCAAACCAAAAAGAGTGTCTACGCGACCGGAATTGGGAATGCGATGGAATGGTTCGATTTTGGTCTTTATTCCTATCTCGCAATCATCATCAGTCAAAACTTCTTTAGCGCTGTTGAAAATGATGAACTGAAGCTCGTCTTTACTTTTGCGACGTTTGCGATCGCTTTTTTAATGCGACCAATCGGCGGAATCGTCTTTGGACGCATCGGAGATCGACTCGGGCGGAAGGTCGTCTTAACAACGACGATCGTCATGATGGCTGGTTCCACGCTCATCATTGGTCTATTACCGACCTACGATCAAATCGGAATTTGGGCACCGATCCTGTTATTGTTAGCCCGGATTTTACAAGGATTCTCGACTGGCGGTGAATATGCCGGCGCAATGGTCTACATCGCTGAGTCATCACCAGATAACAAACGGAGTGCCCTCGGAAGTGGACTTGAAATCGGTACACTCGGTGGATATATTCTCGCCTCATTACTGGCTACAACACTTTTCGTCACCTTATCGGATGATCAAATGGCATCTTGGGGATGGCGGATTCCCTTCATTCTTGGAGCACCACTCGGTTTATTTGGTCTCTATTTACGTCGTCACTTGGATGAATCACCGATCTTCGAAAATGAGATTAATGAAAACACAGAAGAGCCTGCGACATTCCGCGAAATTCTTCGCGACCACAAACGTGATATCATCGTTTGTTTCATCGCTGTTGCCTTCTTCAATATTACGAACTACATGCTCTTGTCCTACATGCCATCGTACCTCGATGAAGTCATCGGCATGTCAAGTTCGACAAGTACGATTCTAATTACTGGGGTCATGGTGATCATGATTCCGCTCGCTTACTTCTTCGGGAAGCTCAGTGATAAAAAAGGGAATCGTAATATCGTCCTTTTCGCGTTAGCCGGACTATCGTTGCTTTCAATCCTGTCGTTCTTCTTGATTGGTCTTAAACCACTCTTTTTCGTCGGAATCGGGATCTTCATCCTCGGCTTCTTCTTGGCGATCTTTGAAGGAACGATGCCAAGTCTTCTACCGAGTATCTTCTATACGGATGTCCGTTATCGGACACTATCGGTGACGTTCAACGTCTCGGTCTCGATCTTCGGTGGAACGACGCCACTCGTTTCGACTTGGCTCGTCCATACGACACAAAATCCGCTTGCTCCTGCTTTCTATCTAACAGCAGTCAGCGTCATCGGATTCGTCACGTTCTTCTTCTTCTTTAAAAATACAGCCGGAAAAGCACTTAAAGGATCGCATCCGACTGTATCGAGTGAAAAAGAAGTCGCATCAATCGCGAAGAAACCAAACGATGCCCTCTGGTGGGCAGAATAATTGCTAGCTATAAGTAAGAGCCGTCTTCCACAGAAGACGGCTCTTTTTAGTAGACAGCACTCAACTCTTTTACGACGCGGTCCGCGACTGCGAGTTCCTGCTCTTGTGCAAAATCGAACTGACAACCGATTGCAGCGAGCCCGTTCGCATGCGCCGCTTTGAAATCAGATAAGCGGTCACCGACAACGTAGCCTGACGAGATATCGTGCATCTTACAAATCTCCCGTACGAGTGCTGATTTATCACCGGAACGAATGTCTTCAATGCTATAGACATGATCGATATACGCTTCAAGTCCATACGTCGTCACGATTGCTGACAAGTAGGATGGCCACCCATTACTGGCGATATAGACGGAGTGACCCGCTTGTTTCAAACGAGCGAGCAACTCGACCGTTCCTGGATATAAGCGACCGTGCCCCGCTTTGACTGCCTGCTCTAAGCTACGTCGAAACTTGTGATCCGCAGCCTGTTGGTCTGTGGCTGAAAAGTCCGTTAGTAACGTCTGCCAGACTTCCGGCAACGAGACGCCCATGATCTGCTGATAGAGGGCGAGTGGGGTTTCCCCCTCCCAGCGCCCCGTTTGACGCAACTCTTGAAAGACCTCTTCTAGCGCATGCGACAGCACGGCATTCGTTTGAAACAACGTTCCATCCATGTCAAAAATGTAGTGTGTCATTCGCTCTCCCCTTTTTGCTCTTGATTTATCATTTGAATCACGGATTCTATCGATCTATCCTCAGCAATTAGACGATCTGTCGGGCGGTGATCCCGATCAATCCACCAGCGTTTCATATCCGTCACAGAAAACTCCGTGGGCTGGCGCATTTCATGGCGACGAACCGTTTCTTCAAATGAGACGTCAAAATAATACGCCGCGTACCGTGAAGTAAAGCGTCGTTCCAACCGGTCAATCATCTCACCGTACCAGTCCTGTGCAAGAATTCCTTCCAGCAGAATCGTCGCGTGGCGTCCGTCAGCAAGTCCGATCAACTCTTCGATCCAGCGAATCGCCGGATTTCCTGGTCCATCTTTTACGTTCAACATCTCCCTGCGGATGACATCTTGCGAGAATAAGATGCTATCCGGTAAGACCGATCGTAACGCTTTTGCAAGCGTGGTTTTTCCACTACCAGAATTCCCACGGATGACGATCAAGCGCGACTTCATGTCGTGAACCAGTCCCCGTTTAAGGCAGCAATGTACCGCTCTGCAGAGCGCGCTACTGCTTCAGACGCACCGGTTTCGATTTTCCGATGAAAGGCGTCATATAATTTTTCAAAGTGAAGCGGACGTAACGTTTCTGCCATTCGCGCGACCGTCTTTGCCGGAAGCGGAATCACATTCGGATAGCTGTACATGAAACTGACCCATGCCCGATCGGCAACGATCCGAATGATGTCTCCTGTCAACAACAGCCCCGCTGATGCGTTTTTTCGTTCACAAATGACTGCTCCTTTGAAGTGACCACCTACGCGATGTAACATCAAATCTTCCGTCAACTCCAAGCGTTCACCACTCCAGAAGACGATGCGCTCGCTTGGTCGCGTCACGAACGACGCATCATCTTCATGAATATAGATCGGCACGTCAAAGGTTTCCGCCCATTCGACTTGTGTCGCGTAATAATGCGGATGTGATAAAGCAATTGCCTGAATTCCGCCAAATTCGTCAAGTTGCTCTTTCGTTGTTGAATCAAGATATGTAATGCAGTCCCATAACAGGTTGAACGATTTTCCTTGGACAAGATATGCCGTCTGACCGATACCGAACGCCGGTGTTGTCTGAATCGCATAGACGCCTGCTCCGTCGTCGCTAATGACGTTTTGATACGTTCCTGATGTTTGCATGGCAGCGAGCGTCGTCCACGTTTGACCCGTTGGATTGACATACTGTCGTTCCTCTAAGCAAATCGGACATGTTTCGCGTTGCGGATTGATTTGTTCAACACCACACGTCGTACAGATGATGGTTTCCATCTCATCATTCCTTTCCAATTCGTAAATGATTTTCCTGATATATCATACCATATTCCATTTATAGGGATTGGAGGAATTAAGAGGCGGTTATCGAAAGGAACATGTATGAAAACAAAGGAGGAGATTCTGATGTCAATTTCGACCCACCTCATTGCGCCCCGCTTGAACGCTGTTTTTTTGCATGTTCAGGATGTGAAACGTGCCGCCGCTTGGTATCACCAGTTACTGCAGCTGCCGTTTGATGCGTCGCGCGTCTCGTCACCTGTCTACAATCTTCCACTAGAGGGTCCAACGAGTTTGACGCTCGATGATCATACGAATGACGCAACGTACCGACATCACCCTTCTCCCCATGCCTTGTTTAATTTTTATACGACGGACATCGATGCATCCTATCAGTTTGTGCGGTCACTACACGCACCCATCATTCGAGACATCGAACGTTTCGATGACTTTGCTTATTTTACGTTTGCGGATCCCGACGGTAACGTCTTGATGCTCTGTACAGGATAAGACAAAAGCAGGTCGAACCACTGATGTGGCTCGACCTGCTTTTGTTTAATAAGACGTTCGATCGTCATTTATGACGCTTTGAAAACGTTCTGTGAACCGATTGATCGCTTCTTCAGTATCAAGAATGCCAGAAAACCAAATCTTTTTGTTCTGTGAAAATGTAAGATGCAGTGAGTCCTGTATCGTGGACTGCACTTCAAGCATCGCAATCGTATCTGACTTCATTAACGTCTTTTGTGATAGAGTGACCAGTTCATTCGTCAACGTTTCGCGTGTATCTTCTGACGTCTTTTCATGAAGAAGATCAACTGTCTTATGAAGTAATACGGCTTTTGAGACACGCGATAGATTCAACTCACGAATTTCGAACATATAGGCGTCCTCATGTTCATGCTGACGCTGGACGACGAATCGTGGAGAATGCACTAGGTGTTGAATGAAATGAACGAACATTTCGATGGTCATTTCGGACATTCCGAAACCCTCCCTTTTACGTGGATCAATGGACGAATGCCTTTAATCCTTTATCTGAATGGACAGTAAGAGTCCTGTATGAAATCAAGCAGGTGAATTGGAAATATCCCCTCCTTCCTGTAAAGTTATACCACAAAAACAAGTACAAAGTGTACATGTTTTTGTTTCAAAATTAAGATTCGAATAGCGTCCGAATCTTGTTTATAGTAACATAAAAGATACTAGTTTTAATCATAATTAACATGATGATCTGATAAAAATCTGCATGACTGGAATATGTACACGGATAAAGAGTCAGAGATCATCTATCCCTCTCTGACTCTCTCTTCAGTCGTTCATCGTCGGCGCGATTAAATCTTGTAACGTGTATGCCTGCAACGCGTCCGTAAAGGACATGAATGCTTGATCGAACGCTTGACGTGTGTTTTGCAAACTACCATTTTTATTGGGAACTGTCACATTTTCAAGATAGGAGACTTCTTCAAATAAATGAACGATTTCTCCTAACGTAATCGTCTCTGGCGATTTCGCTAATTTGAATCCACCATTACGACCTTGTACGGAAATGATGAGACCAAACTTGCTCAATGAATGGACAATCTTCATCAAATGATTTTTAGAAATATCATAATGGGTTGCCACTTCTTGAATTTGTACGAGCCGATTCGGATGCGACGCTGCGAAAATAAGCACACGAATGGCATAGTCCGTAGAGCGAGTCATCTTCATCCATTTCACCTTCTTTTTCTTTCCTTTATATAAACATAGTACAGAAGCTTCCTCCTTTTCACAATCAATAGTATGGCTTGAAGTGTCATTTCGAGTGATTTTGCACATATGTATATCGTTTATCTTAAAGGATATGAAGTGTCAAAATCTAGGGATTTTTTCAGAAAAAGGCAAAATGATATTTTAATCGATGAAGCAATTCATGCAGAATGTTTAATGTCTATGATAAGATTTCTTTAAACATGTATTTTTATCGTTTGTTTATATATCTTTTTAGAAAGAGGTCTAGTCATGAAGTGGCTTTCATCAAGTCTGTTCCATCGATTTTATATCTTGTTACTCTCAAATTTCTTGATTTTTGCAAGCATTGGCGCCCTAACCTTTTACTTTTCTCAAAAAGAACTCGAGCAACACCGTGCTTCATCTCAAGAAATAACACTACAAAAAACGAAAGCTCGTACGCTTTGGAATGAAGCACAGCAAGTAAATCTTCAAATTCAACAAGTTGACTTTAATGATCAATCTGATCTCAAGCAGGTCAAGCAGCGGTTGGAACGTTTTCAACGACAGGTTCAATCATTTAGTCAACGCTACTCAAATCCAGCGGACGAACGCTTTATACATCAACTCGTTCAATTTGCGAGATTTTTGGAACTGGAACTCACGTTGCAAGTACTCACGGATAATCAAAAGCTGGTTCAACAATCTGACTCCGCTATCAATGACTATTTTCGATTGATTCATGATGAAGAGCGAAAAGCGCAACAGTCACTACAACAAAGAACCGTTGAAGTTTTACGTTATGCTTTTGGTGTGATGATCATCGCTTTTTGCCTTCTCAGTTACTTGATTTTACGACTTGTGCGGTCTTTTCGAACGGACTTACTCGATCTCGTCGATCAAACGAAACAACCTGATCGATTGGAACATCATGATTTCCAGAACCGCCACGATGAGATTGGTTCACTTGGGCGATCGATGCAACAAATGACGACATTGCTCGCATTTGAACATCAGCAAACGCAAGCTGTTAATTCACAACTTCAAGAGTCTTTCTATCAACAAAAAATAATTGAGCGACAACTTCAATTTCAAAACCAGTTAGCTACTCAAATTTTACGCCATCAATCAATGTCAGGTCTTCACACTTGGCTACAAGCAATCGGTAGTCATTTTCGGGCGTCGCATATCCATTTTTCACCACAGTCGGAAAGTTTTGAACCTGTACATATCGCCTTATCAGACGAACCGACATTTGACCAAGAGCGGCTAGAGTTAGAAGCGAAGACTGAGTTAGATACATCGCTCCATCTAATCAAGAAGGAACAATCGACGTTGTGTGCTCTCCCTTTACACAGTCCGTCAAAATTCATTGGTACATTGACGTTACAATTTCATCATCGTTTCACCGAGACAATCGCACTTCAGAAAACGACACATTTATTAAATATCGGATTGATGCGGTTGCTTGATGATATCCGTATAAAAGATCATCATCAATTAATTCAACGTATCTTAAATGGTCTTCGAGAAGCTATATTGTTCGTCGATGTGACGAACACAAATATCTTTACGAATCACATGTTCCATCAATTGTTCCCGAACTGGTCACCTTCTGAAAAACAATCCGAAAACTTAGCATTCGTCATCGAAACTTTCGAACCGTTGATTCTCGAAACAGATGCGTTATATGCCTATGTCGAACAAATCAAAGCAGGCTTTGAGCACGCAACAGTCGTTCCTGCTCAGGATTTTTCAATGTCAGACGATCGTCATGTAAGACTTTATACAGAATTTTTGTCCGATCGACAAGGGATTTTATTTGTTTTTCGTGAACGTACGGTTGAAGTCAATTATGCCAAAAGGGAGCAAAATTTCATTTCGGTTTTATCTCATGAGCTACGAACGCCGCTTGCGTCCATTGAAGGGTTTAGCGAACTGATGTTACATCGGACGTTGTCTACTTCAAAACAGCGCAAATATCTAGAGACGATGCGGAGTGAGACACAGCGACTTAGTCAACTGTTAACCGAATTCCTTGATTATCAGCGACTCAGTCATCAAAAAGAATCATATCAGTTAGAATCATTTTGCATCGAACATATGCTCATTGAGTTAACGGAATGGTTGAACGTCACGACATCGACGCATCATATACAAATCGAAAGCGATGGTCCTTGCCTGATCACGGCTGATCCAGAAAAAATCCGGAGAGTCTTATTAAACCTCCTGAATAATGCAATAAAGTACTCTTCAGCCGGTTCGAACATTCAGGTCTCGTTAGCGTGCTGTGAAGCTGAAATCGTCATCACCATTAGCGATGACGGGTATGGTATTCCCAAAAAAGATCTTCCCCATCTGTTTGATCCATATTACCGCGTCGAACATGAAGATCATCTCCAAGTTCAAGGAACAGGTCTCGGTTTACCGATTTGTAAGGAAATCATTGAAGCGCACGGCGGACGGATCACCGTTCATTCAGAAATCGAAAAAGGATCCGACTTTTTTATCCGTTTACCTCGTGATGAAGAGTGGAACACAACCAATAACATGTATAAGAACAGTATGAATAATCTACAACTAGGAAGTGAAGAAAGTGGAAGCTGATTTAAATCAAATCGTTCGCTGTTTAAATCAAGATTTTAAACAGCAAAAAACTGTCTTCAGTGCAATACCCTTAAAAGAGACCAATCCCTGCATCGTCTTGATGGAAGATCACCGTAAAAGACGGATGGAGGATGCCTTGTATCAATATCCTGATTTCATCGCAGAGTTGGAATCACTCATTTATCGTTGTTTAATTGATGTCCGGGGAGCCCGTGAATCAGCCTCCCCTTCGGAGATTTTTATCTCTAAAGCCCAGCTTTATTCGCCGTATCATTATTTAGTCACCTTTTTATGAGAGGAGTCCGCCATGACTGTTCAAGAAAATACAGCATTGTTGATCATCGATGTCATCAATAAGATGGATTTCGAAGGAGCTGAGCAGTTATTGCAACAGACGCTCCCTGTCCTCGAACCACTCTCAAAATTAAAACAACATTGTAAACGTCAAAACATCCCAGTGATTTATGTCAATGATAATTTTGGTCTGTGGCAAGAGAATGTTAACCAAATCATTGATGAGTGCCGCGGTGGTCTTGGCGATGTACTCATCGAAACAATGCACCCAGAAGAGAACGATTACTTCATCATCAAGCCAAAACATTCAGGCTTTTTCGGGACCCAACTTGATATTTTATTGAAGCATTTGGAAGTATCACGTCTTATCATCACCGGTCTAACGACAGATATGTGTATCTTATTTACTGCAAACGACGCTTACATGCGTGAATATGCTATTCATGTTCCTGAAGACTGTACGGCAGCAGAAACCGCCGTTGCAAAAGATCATGCTTTAGAAATTCTCAGTTCGACATTATCTCTTGATTGCTCTTCAAGTTTAAGTTTGATGAAGGGGGAATAACGATGTTGCATTATTTTTCTGGTACGTATGAAACAGCACGCCAACGTTTCAATGAGACTTCGAAGGAAATGCTCTCTCGGTATTATCCGAAACTTATTCATGAATCACTCAAACAACAAGGATCGCTTTGTTCCGATTGGTGGCATGGGCAATCCGGTAACAATTCAACATTATTGATCCTAACGAGTGGGTTACACGGAATTGAAGGATATGCAGGGAGTGCCATGCAACTTCAATTTTTATCAGACCATATGAAACAGCTAAATACGGGAGAAGTCGATGTTTTGCTGATCCATGGTATTAATGCGTACGGGATGAAACATCATCGTAAAGAAACACATCATAACCTCAATTTAAATCGAAATGCGATTCACGATTTTTCAAAGGCAGATTTACGTAATCCAGGTTTTGATGACTTACAGTCTTTGTTCATAAAACGGTCAGGATCAGGGCGTCTTCTGGATTATGTGCCGTTTACGTTACATGTCTTATACGACTTGATTCGTCTAGGTCCACATGCTTTTTTAAAGGCTGCGACACTAGGACAATTCAAACATCCGACCGGATTCTATTATGGCGGACGTACGCCAGACGCTTACTTCTCTGACGTATTAAGTCGTCTCGTCGATACCCTATCTACTTACCGACACGTCGTGATGCTCGACTGTCATACTGGTTATGGACCAGCGGGGCAAGTCCAACTCGTCATGTCATCGGATGATCCAAGACACGCAAAGGAAGTAGAAGGATATACACATTACCCGATTGTCGATCAACCACGAGATCAACAGTTTTATGCGATTGAAGGGGAATGGTTAAACTATCTGTATCAAGAAACAAAAAAGCGCGATATCGGTTTTTTAGGTTTAACCGTAGAGTGTGGGACGCTTGGAAAACATCCTTTCGCCCTACTCCGAACATTGAAAGCAACGATTGATGAAAATCGTCTCTTTTTCAATCAAGCAGTTGCCACTCGACGGATTAGAGAGCGGTTCGATGCACTTTACATTCCTAAAAATAAACAGTGGCGACAGTCCATCTTGAATGAGACATCCTTCATTTTCAATAACATCACCGAGTGGGTCAATGAACCTAAAAACAACACTTTAATTAACCGATCACTTCAGCATAACGAAAAATAAGGTGAAAACAGGTTTGAAAGAAACTGATTAAGGTATATAACATGTGTAACTTTTATATGTTTAAAACTTAAAGGGGGTCTTTTCATGTTTCGTCATCAAAAGGAATTACAATTCGAAGTCAAGGTAGATCGACCCGATCCAAAACTTGCTCGGGCCGTGCAAGAGGTACTCGGTGGACAATTCGGTGAAATGACGGTCATGATGCAATATCTCTTCCAAGGCTTCAATTGCCGAGGCGAAGAAAAGTACAAGGATATGCTGATGGATATCGGGACGGAAGAAATCGGACACGTTGAGATGCTGTGTTCCCTTATTTCTCAATTGCTCGACGGGGCGTCACCGGATGATCAGGCAGAAGCTGCAAAAGATCCGGCGACAGCAGCAATTCTCGGGGGAATGAATCCTCAGCACCTACTTGTCAGCGGTCTCGGTGGATTGCCATCGAACGCAAACGGCATTCCATGGAACGGATCCTATATCGTCGCCAGTGGTAACTTATTGGCAGACATGCGCTCGAACTTACATGCTGAATCACAAGGTCGCCTTCAGGTCGCCCGCCTCTATCATATGACGACAGATGAAGGCGTTCGTGCTACCTTCCGTAAAATGCTCGCTCGCGACCGATATCACCAGTATCAATGGATGGCTGCGATCGAAGAACTTGAGACGAAAAACGGAATCGTCGTGCCGGCTACTTTTGCACCAGAAGACGAAATGGAAGCGCAACCGCATGCTTATGAGTTCTGGGACCTATCGGAAGGAACAGCTTCAAAAGAAGGTCGCTGGGCTCAAGGGGAAGCACAGGATGGAACTGGTGAATTCGTTCATCTAGAAAATCCTGCACCGCAAGGAAACATTCCGAACATGAAGGTACCCGCACACAAACTTCATCACGACCTAGCAGAAAAAACAGGAATGCAAAACGTTAAAGATACTGTCAAACGGATGTTACATGATAAGGAGTGAGACCGATGGCTAAATCACCACTTGCAATCCATGAAACACTCGAAATCCATGAAATCATGACGATGAAACAAGCTTGTCTCGTTAAAGCTGTTGCTGTTCGTTCTTTTGTTAAAGATGAGACGCTTGAAAAATTGATTGCTCAAGACATCAAAGATAGCGAACAAGCATTAAACGATTTACAAAGGCTATTGGCAGATCATGAAGGAGGCGGTTCTCATGAATGAAGCTCTTCAATCCATTAATCGTCCCAGTAAAAAACGAGACGAGTTGATTGCGACAGACTTCTTGATCAGCAGTAAATCACTTGTCCGTGCTTATGCTGTCGCGATTACGGAAACGGCTTCTCCTGATGTGCGGAAAGTCTTGACCGAACAACTGAACAAAGCCATTCAGACTCACGCTGCGATCGCCGGATACATGATCGATCACGATATGTATCACGCGCATGACTTGAAAAAACAATTAAAACACGATCAAGAAAAACTAGAAGTCGCTAAAGGATTATTATGACGTTCCCCCTTCCCTTCTGATCCTGAAGTGGAAGGGGTTTTCTTTCAGAATTCGTGTAAGGAGCGATCAGTCTCATGATTGACATCAATCACATTCAAATCAAACAAAGTGGAGAAACCGTTTGTCTCACCTGGGAAGGGACAAGTAACGTCCGTCTCTTATTAAATGGTAGACCCTGTTTCATTCAAAACTCGAATAGCTATCAAACGGAGACACTTCCTTTATTTGAGCCTTTGTCATTCGAACTGATCGATTCAGATTCGAAGACACGCATCGTCACCGCGCTTGTTTCAAGTACGGATGATTTGTTCTGGAACCGAAAAATGACTGTCCTGATCCAACAAGATCATGCTGTACGACTGTTATGGGGTGAAATTCCAGAAGTATCGCATTATACGGTATTTCAAGATGGACATCGGTTAGGTCAAACTATGATACCCGAGTGGCAAGGAACGATTGACCCTGAACGGTTTACACGTTTCGAAATCCGGGTGTTACGTCCCATTTCTAGAAAATCGATGCCGTTCGCACGGACAATCGAGAAGTTCGCCCGCGTTACGAATCAGATAAAACAAGAACAAGACCGGGAACGAGAATTTGAACAGTTCGTGCTCTATTTTTCTTTGTACCCACTATCCGCTTCACATATGAAGGTTTCTTCATACCGATTACGTGTACTGACGTTCATTGCTCCTCCGATTCTCGTGAATCCGAATCCGTTTTCTCCGCATCGATATTTTGAAGGCGATGCGCGACAATATTCGCCTTTTTCTAAAGAGTATCGCACCTTTACAGAAGTCCTGACATGTAGTGGTGAAACTACTCATCAACTATCAAAACAAGCAAATCCTACCCGCTCTTTTGATGCTCGCCATCAGTTATATCGAGAAGATGTTGCCTCGACACAGCGGGTCTATTTATCAAATCAATCACCAACTCGGTATACACTCCACCATTCTGTCGGTAATCCGCTCGTCGTCTCACCTAACATCGACTACGAGATCAAGGTGGCACATCGTTCAAATCTTTGGCGTATCGCAGGAACACATCTCCAATCACCGCATCATGAAGTGTACTTAGATGAAGGGGACGATTGTTTCGAGACGATTCACCAAGCCCATGATTTAGGTTTAAGTTTTCTCGGCGATCCGCTGCCGAGTTGTCACTGGTTACATGTGATGAATCAATGAACAGAGAGAAAGCCGCGACCGATTCGTCGCGGCTTTTCATATTTAGTCGTGAAATCGAGCACGTGTCTCCGGAGACGGCAGTGCACACTGCTGTTTTTGCCCGAACCAACGATGGCGATTATTTGCAACGAAGTCATAGACACGATCCCGAAGTCGACGTGGAACAATCCGAAGTATACTTAACAGATGCCACCCACCTCTTAAATGACCGGCAATCCGTAACGCAGCATCGGATTTAATATACGGTACACCTCGGTCAATCACAACGACACTGTCGATCGTTTCCGGGAGATGATGGCGCCTTACGAGTTCTTGCCCCGTCTCCCCTTGCAATGAAGCAAAGTCATGGTACCCTTGATCTCGCTTTAAGATGAACTGGACACTCGCGTCACAGAGATTACATTCCCCGTCAAATAAGACGATTGCTTTCATGATTGATTCATCCTTCCCTATCTGTTTAACGAATAATTTCGTACACTTTTTCTTTACCACACTTTAGGTCAAAACATGCATTTAATCAGTATGTTAAATCATGATAACGCTTTTGTTCATTGTCTTTCTTACGTTATACTGGTTTTGTAAACATTTGGAACCGTTCATTTATTTGAATGTATCTATGTAAAGGAGCGTACATATGACGAAACGACCGATTGCCATCGTGACCGGTGCCAGTCAGACACGCGACATCGGAGCTGCCATTTGCCGCCAGCTTGCCTCGTCCGGACATGACTTGGTCTTTACTTATTTTAAAGCAACAGCGGATTGGGCGGCTAGTTTTACGACCGAACTCGAAAATCAAGGTGCCCGCGTCCTTGCGATCGAGCTAGATTTAGGTCAAGCAGATGCTGCTGACGATTTATTCGCACGCATTGAAGACTTTGGAACACCAAGCATCCTGATCAACAACGCTGCCCATTCGACGATGACGGATTGGAAAACGCTTGATGCAAAAAGTCTCGATCAACACTATGCCGTCAATCTCCGGGCACCGCTGTTGCTTGCGACACGTTTCACGAAACGATTCGCTGAAGCACATCTAACGTCCGGTCGTATCATTCAACTGACATCGGGACAAGATCTCGGTCCGATGCCTGACGAGATTGCTTACGCTACGACAAAAGGTGCCTTGTCGACATTTACAAAGACTTACGCGGCAGCCGTAGTACCGCTTGGCATCACCGTTAATGCGGTCAATCCGGGTCCGACAGACTCGACTTGGATGGATGAAGCAACACGGACAGCGCTTAAACCTAGTTTTCCATTCGGGCGAATCGGTGCGCCAGAAGACGTCGCACGATTGATCCAATTCCTCGTGAGTCCTGACGGTGACTGGGTGACCGGACAGATCATTCATTCCGAAGGCGGCTTTGAACGCTGAACATGGAGAACATAAAATCCCCCCTGATTTTTACATCAGGGGGGATTTTTGCGTTATCGAAAAACCGGACCCAGTTCCGTCAAAAAATCGTTCCAGGCTGTTTGATGCAACTCGCTATAGAGTTCTGGCATTTGGTCTCTTTCAAAAAAAGTAATATCGAGTGATTCATCGGAATCAATCGTCAATTGCCCCCCATTGATTCGGCAAACGAAAAAATGGACGATCGGTTGAGCGACATCCCCGTTTGGATACATCTCTTCGTACTTCGAATAGACACCACTCAAACGTTCAATCGTGACATGAAAACCGGTCTCTTCAAAAATCTCACGCTGTGCGGCTTCGACAATTGACTCTCCCAGTTCCAGTGCGCCGCCGGGAAAGCCCCATGCTTGTTGCTCTCGCCGTTTTTGAAGAAGAATGCGCCCCTCCTCGTCGAAGACGATGCCACCCGCAAAGTTCAACATCACTTTTTCTTGACCGACCTTACTGCGAAGAAAACGTATGTAGTCCATCTGTCGCCCCTTGAAGTTTGACGTGCTTCAGCCATGCAATCAGTTGCTTGATCATGGCATCGGTCACGGTATGGTTGACACCTGGAAAAACGTCTAATACGGTCGTTTGCGCCATACCTGCTTGAACAGCTGTCCCGTGATAAAACTGCTGGATCGATAGTGGAATGATGTCATCGGCATCGCCGTGCAGGAGCAATCGCGGACGCTCATCCATCACACTGATCGGATCGAGCTTCCATGGTACATCCTCCTGTTTGATGGCAGGTCGCCCGTCACGAACGCGGAATTGACGTTCCGCTTCAAGATAGGCACCGCCCCCATTGATCGCAACAAGCGCTTTAATCGCCTGACGTGCCATGATTCCATGGGCAATGAACCCACCCATCGAGACGCCGATTGCCATCACATCTGAAACATGCCAGCCTGATTGTTCGATGATAGCTGTCGCTTCCGTAATCGATTGTTCGACGACCGTCCAAAAATAGGTCGTCGTTACTTCTTTATCGTAAGGGTCATCAAACGGTTCTCGTTGATCATGTCGAACGAGTTCCGGAATGAAGACATCGTATCCTTCGTCAGCGAGTTGCTCAGCAAACGCTAGATAAGAAACAGCTGTCCCACCCCAACCATGATAGAGCAGGATGGCTCCTGTTGGTTGAGAGGATCGGACGATATGGACATGAAAATCAAGCTTCATTTTTTAGCTTCTCCTGATTCAAGCGGACGATCGTTCTCGCGAAGTCATCTTCCGGTAATCGTTGTCCGTTCTCAAGAAACGGTTTCCAGTACGGTCGAATCTTAAATAGCGAGACCGTATCACGATAGACTGTTCGGCGGACGATTTGTTTTGTCGTCAACGGCAATCCGTTCTCGCTTTCGACCTGAATGCCACAGATCTGACCACCAATCGATTTTCCGTTCAAAAGTTTTAATTGCGCGACTTCTCCTAGAAAACTGATCGTCGGTTGTGTGACGACGGCGTGCACGACTTCTGACTTCACACGCCGTAATACCGTTTTTTCGATGACGACGGAAAGTCCAAGATAAACAGCTTGGTTGATAATATACGCACCGATTCGTCGTTTGGTCGTTGAATGCATGAATGGTCCTCCTTATACGTTAAAATAGACGACAGCGCCGAGTCCACTGACCGCAATCAGGTAAAAGACGATCGCGAGTCGCTTGTTTGCGGCAGAGATATCCTTTCGGACGAGGATCTTACTATACCGAAACGTCAAAAATGCGAACACGAGCAATGCCAAAATTAATAATGGTGCCATTTGATTCCCCCCTCTTCTTTTTTATTCTACATCATTTCTGGTTTCGAATTGTTATATTTTACAAGTAAAGTGGTATATGCTTGATCCATATGTAATCAATCCAACAATGAAATGAGGTTTACATGTTGAACACTACAACAATTTGCTGTCTTGTTGAGTCGAAGACGCCTAGTTATCTTGTTCGGGAACTGCCGCCGCTTGGCATCCATGACGTCCACGTCCGCACCTTAGCCGGTGCCATCAGTATTGGTGCCGAACTTCCCCAATGGCTGGAACAGGATATAACCGAAACCGTTTATGATTATCCACTCGAGACCGGATATGAAAGTTACGGCGAAGTGATTGCTGTTGGTGACGCGGTCCAAATCGTCAAGCCGGGTGATCGGATCGTCAGCTTCTATGGACATCAAGATCAAGCGATCGTTCCTGAATCGAAGGTCATCCCGGTTCCTGCTCACATTTCACCGCGTGAAGCTTTACTTCTGATCCTGTCTTGCGACGCGGCAAAAGGCGTCCGAAAGCTGACATTGACGCCCGATTCTAGCGTCTTAGTTTCTGGAATGGGTACGCTCGGTTTTCTGACGGTACATTACTTACGGCATTACTTTGATGTTTGTCAGATTGATATCATCGAGCCGCTTACGTCCCGAGCGGAGTTAGCGCGTCAATTAGGTGCACGTGTTGTCACACCGGGTTCAAGTATGTATGACGCCGCCATCGAATGTTCCGGACGTCAAGCGGCCTTTGCCGAGCTTCAATCCGCTGTCCGTCCTCATGGTTCAATCTGCGTCTTATCGGACGGCAACCGGGAAGCCTTGGCGTTGACGCCCGCTTTTCACGCGAAAGAACTTCAGATCGTTGCATCGAGTGACGGCTGGGACTACCGCAAGCACGCAGACTGGCTCTTTGCAGACGAGCGTCACGCGACATTGCCCGCTTTGTTCGAACACGAGACTTCGTTTTCGGAGCTCGCCAGTTGCTTCGCTGCCTTGATGGAAACACCAGATCTCCCGATTAAAGTATTCGTTGATTATGAGCAGACGAGCTGAACACCGTTCGGATCCGTACCTACTAGCGATACGTCGGAAAAGACTGCTTCTTGCAAGACGGTCTTCTCTCCGCGGACGGTTTGGATTTGTGACATCGGTTGATCGAACAGTTTCGCTAAATCCGCCTCTAATCCTTCTCGTGGCGTCGCCAGAACGAGACGCTCAAGTGTCGTTCCATCAGTATCCGCAATCGCATCTTCATGGATTTGCAGTTCAATCCGTAATCCGTATGGTGTCTGCAAGAACGTCCGACGCTCGTTCGCTTGGACCGTGAACGATAACGTTTCTGCGCGGTCGAGAATCGCTTGCACGTCACCAGGCTGAATCAAAAATCCGATGTGATCGAAGCGAACCGTTTTTCCGAATCCGATCGTCACGTTGACCGCCCCCCGTTTCATTTCGATGATTCGGAATAAAATTTGATCCGCTCGAAAATCATTCCATGACAGAGGTGGATTAAACGAAGAAAATTCTCCGTCCTTCTTCCCGATGCGCTGGGAAACGTGAAACCCGCGTGCCGTGTACCAGGCTTCTGTTTCTTCCAAATGTGGTGTCCAGATATGGTAGTGAAATAGCATTTACATACACTCCTTTTCGTTGTTCCAATCGTTCCACGTCATCACTTCGACTTGGTTCGATTCATTCAAGTACTGTCGTAATAACGGGAGGTGCGCAGCACCGTACAAACAGACGATTCGCTCGTTCGTCTGAGCGAGTTGCAGTAAACGATTTGTGATCTTTTGATTGCGGACTTGCCAGTAGCGTTCGATCCAAATCCGCCCGCTTTCCAGTCGTTCGATTTGATCATAGATTCTAGCCGACGCTGCAATCGTTTCTTCAGCGTGCAATCGGTCGAGCCATTCGGAGAAGGATAACTGCTCCATCGCGTGCTCTAACTGTTCTGTCCGCTTCATCTCAGCCGCGACGATCGTCTCAAAGGCTTCCGGATGATGTGAACGGACGATTCCTAAATCCGGTACGCCAGGTACGACTTCGTTCCAATCGACCCCATGGAGATGTGCTAATCCTGCCATCCGGGCTAAGCGAAAACCAATTTGTTGCCGTTCATTATCAGCTAAGTCGCTCTCGGATTGACAGGTTTCATATGTATGTTGCAAATCATTCATGCGTTCGGCTACCGTCTCAAGAGCAACGCCTGTCGGTCGAAATGCGTTCAATCGAGCAACGACTTCTTGGATTTCTCGTTGCCGTCGTTCTGATCTGACATCAAATATCGACGGACGAATCAGATCTCCATTGGCCGGGCGATCGAGATGGAACATGCCTAGCAGTAAAATCTGAGGTTTCATCTACCCCCCTCCTTTTCCTGATTTTACCTTATATTTGGTAAGGGAAGCGACTTTTACCTATCATGAATTTACGTTCCTATTCAACAAATACTCATATAAGGAGGTTCCGATGAAAAAGATATTTGTCATTGTGTTCATTGGATTTTTATTCGGATGCAGTCAAACCGGTACAGAGGACGAAGCTAGTTATGCCATGATCGTCATTGTGAATAACAAAGAGTATAACGGAACAGAAGCAGAATTGGATGCATCTAAGCAACAAGGAGAAAAAATTAGCACGATACTAAAGAAAACAAAAGCATATGAAATGCCCCAAGCGAACAGTCAATCGAATCTTTTTTCAGTCGGGTCCACCATCTATTCTGTTAAAGGAACAGAAGATTTTATCATCGTAAAAGACAAAGAAAATAAAAAATGGCTTTTACAAAAGGTAAGAGATATCAAAAACCATTTGAATTAATGAGGTACTTAACACTTTTAACGTGGTACCTCTTTAGAAGTACTAACAGCGGAGATGTTTTGTACTTTTACACGAGGTATGGTGAGAAGAATTTAGAAAGGAGACAGATGGCGCCATCTGTCTCCTTTCTTTTATCCTGTTAAGCTTGATTTGACGAGCAAGATCTTACCACTTTCCTCAGCATCGATATAAGAAACGGCTTGCACATCGAGATGGATATCACGACCGAATAAACGGTATAGCCGTTCCATCAGAAGTCGTTCGTCTGATTGACTGAACCGCTCTGCGTCCGGAACGTAGTAAATCGATACGCTATCCGGCGTCATTTGAACATATTGAATGCGTTCGATACTGTTTGGTAAGTGTTTGACGAGACTTGACAGTTGCGCCTCAAAAATCTTCTGCCCATCCGGTTTTTGGATGAAGGCGCGTCCTCTTCCGTCAATTGAATCAATGATTGGTCCTGGATGACCGCACGAACAGGTGCGTTGACTGAGCGTCATCCGATCGCCGACACGGTAGCGAATGAGTGGCGTCCCATGTGTATCAAAACTCGTCACGAGAATCTCCCCGTCTGTATCGAGTTCGATGATCCCCATCTCATGATGCAGATGTTTTTGACCTTACCGACATTCCGAAACGATTGGTGCCCCTTCAGACGATGCATATTGATCAAAAACTAGTCCGTGAAACACTTCTTCGATGACTTGGCGCTCTTCCGCATCGATCCGTTCAGCCGTTGGAAAAATCGCAATCGGTTGACACGTCAAGCGGATCCCTTCTCACTTCGCGAACCGGGCGAGCTCAATCATCGCTGACGGAAGACCATCGATCGTTTCTGGTTGAAAACGTTCGATGGCTTCAAGATACGCTGCCATCGTCCGTGGAGACAATCGTTTTACCGTGAACAAGAGCTGATTCGCCGCATGCCACGGTAGACACCGTGGGTCGCCTTGAAATAATCCAGATGGGCCATGCGAATTTGCATATCCGGTATCGTATATCGTACTTGCAGTGACATGCCTGTCGTTCCGCCCGTTTTCCCTATGATTGATGCAGGAATGTCCGTTTGAATTTCCGCCATCTTCGTTCGTAATGTTTCTTTTGATAATACAGGGATGTTTTTTAGTTCTGATAAGTCTTTGAACGGTAGGCGAATGCCATGTGAAGTGAAGAGCTGATGGTAATAGGGACTGTGTTCCGTACAGAAGTGAAGGAAGTCATTTAAACGATCAAGTTGTTCCGCTTTGACGTCGATCGTCGTATGTTCTCGTTCGAGGAGCATCCGGAACCGTTCTTGATAGGCCGGTCCATAACGTTCGCGATGCAATTGATACCCATAGAGGGTTGTGAAGAGGTGCTGGAGAAATAGAGGAGAGCGATTGTAGATCTGCTCTTTGATACCCATGTCATCACGTCCTTTCGCAAGGGAAGTAACGGTTTCGATGTCTCTACGATAGCCTATGTACCTGACAAGAATATGACAAAAATAAGGGAACATGCATCCTGACAAATTACTATCGCCTTGGACAGGTCAGACGATCATCGCTCTATTATACTAAAAACAAGGAGGTGACAAGATGTGGCTCGAATCAATTCAACGCGTCATTGACTATATCGAAGATCATTTAGAAGATTCGCTCGATCTCAACGTTTTGACAAGGGTGGCGCAGATGCAAACGTATCCTTTACAACGGACGTTTTCGTTACTTGCGATGATGACCTTACCGGAATACATCCGCGGGCGACGTCTGACGCTCGCTGCCCAACAATTGACACAGACGGACGAAAAAATCATCGATCTCGCCTTACGTTTTGGTTATGAGACGCCGGAAGCTTTCACAAAAGCTTTCAAACGTCAGCATGGTTGTTCGCCGACGTTGATGCGAAACGAGCGACGTCCGATTCACGCCTATAACCGCCTGAGTATTCAGGTGACTTTGAAAGGACTGAAGCAAATGGATTACCAACTCATCGAACGACCGGCTTTACAGATTTCAGGATGGCGCAAACATTTCCCGACGCAAGATGGCGCCCAACAGCAACTGATTCCGTTGTTTTGGAATGATGTGAATCGTTCTGGTCAAGACGCGATTTTGTTCAAACAAAACGATGGAAAGATCGAAGGTGTGATTGGTGTCTGCTCCAATTTCACCGAAGCATCAATGGATTATTGGATCGCGACAACGACAACGGAAGTCCTGCCCGGTCAAGAGACGATGACGATTCCGGCGAGTCTTTGGGCGACGTTTCCGGTCGTTGGTCCGATGCCGCATGCCATTCAAGAGATTTGGCAGCGTATCTATCAAGAGTGGCTCCCATCGCATGGATATGATCCTCTGCCTCACGCTGAACTCGAAGTGTATTCGGTAGGCGACCCGTCTGCCGCCGATTATCAATCTGCCATCTGGATTCCGGTGCGTCCGCGCGACTGATAATTTCAGGACATACGAAAAGGCGAAATCATCGGTGGTCTCGCCTTTTACGTTGTACGTCATGCATACTGTTGTTTAATCAGTAACGTTTTGCCACTGATTTCTTTCGGTATTTCGGGTACCGCGCGCATGACGACATTCAATTGTCCGTCAAACAGTCGGTCAAGAACGAAAAAGAGTTTTTTCTCATGTTCTTTCTCAAAACATCGTTCATCCGGAACATACAATAATACAATCTCGTCCCGCGTCTCTTGAATGTATTGCACGCGTTCGATACAGTTCGGGAACGCTCGAACGATTCCCGCGAGCTCCCCTTCAAAAACACGATGTCCGTTTCTGAGTTGAATGAAGCTTCTCCCTCGACCATCAATCGAAGCGATGATTGGACCTTGATGACCGCACGGACACGTTTCCTGACTGAGCGTCATCCGATCGCCGACGCGGTAACGGACGAGTGGTGTCCCGTGTGTATCAAAACTCGTCACGAGAATTTCTCCATCCTCATCGCGTTCAATGATTCCCATCTCATAATGTAAATGTTTTTTCCCATACGGACATTCGGCGACGATCGGTGCCCCTTCTGAAGACGCATACTGGTCATAGATCGGTGCATGGAAGACGTCTTCGACGAGTGCTCGTTCTTCTGCTGTCATCATCTCTGCCGTCGGGAAAATCGCTTTCGGTCGGAACGTACAGGTCATCCCATATTTTTTAGCATATCGTGCGACTTCAATCATTCCTGAAGGCAAACCATCAATCGATTCCGGCTGAAACCGATTCAGTTGTTCAATGTATGCAGCAGCGGTTTTCGGATTGATATTTTTGATCGAGAACAGCATCTGATTGATGACTTTGTTCGTCCGCCAGTAGACCGGTGCCTTTTGTTGCGGCGAAGCGAGAGTTTGACCGGTAAAACTTGCACGGCGCATTCCTTGATCGACTCCATGGGTCCACTTGAAGAAATCGAGGTGTGCCATCCGGATTTGCATATCTTCCTTTGTATAATGCACTTGAATCGATTTACCAGTCGTCCCGCCCGTTTTTCCGAGAATCGGGGCATGGACGTGCGCATGGACATCTTCATTTTGTTGCCGTAAGATTTCTTTCGTTAAAGGGGGAATCTGCTTTAGCTCGTCAATCGATTTTAAAGGGAGCTCTAATCTGATAGAAGAAAACAATTCCTGATAGTATGGACTATGCGTTTGGCAAAAAGAAAGGAAGTCGTTTAATCGATGCAACTGTTCTGCTCGAACGTCAATCGGTCGTCCTAACTTCTGTTTCAGTTCTTGTAAGCGTTGCTGGTAAGTTGCACCGTATCGTTCGTGGAACAGACGGCGTCCTTGTAACGTCGTCAACAAGTTTTGAATGAAGATTGGTGAGTGAAAGTAGATCGATTCTTTAAGCTGCATGATGTCACTCCTTCCATAGTTAGACCACCTTTTACTGATACTTTCATCTTATTTCCAGTCGCTGCCCATCTCAATTAGTTCTTCGTGAATAAACTTAGCTTTTATTTTCATGGCGATTTATTTTAATGAACTCTAATTCACGAACATCTTCTTACCGATTCTTGAACTTACAACTTTTCTTCCCTCACAAAAAATCCGATCGACGAAGAGAAGTTCCTTCATCAATCGGATTCATAGTAGGGTCCTTACGATTTTGCGACTTTTTGTAACATTTGACATCCGTAAGCCCGCAATTTTATCGCTTCGAGTACGAGCGACATCTGTTGCTGATCCAATCGTTCAATCAGCTCGATGATCGTGATCGTCGTTCGTCCATTATACAGTTGAACGATCAAGTGAATGATTGCTTCTAACGCTGGATTCGGATAGGGTTCAGCTAGAAATTCACGGTCAAAAAACTCGCCACTATCCGGGAAAAAGTAATCCGAAAATCGTTCGAGCACTTGTGGCTGTCCTGTCGCAAGGTACAGCATCGAGACCATCGCTGCATCTTCCCGGTGTTTCGGCTTTAAGCGTCTCCACAACAGATCGAATCGTCGTTCATGTCCCTCTTGCATGAATTGTATCGTCTGCATGGTTGAAGCCCCCTTTATTTTCATTCTTCCTGTTGGTTCTCTATATTCATCTATTCCCTATTCCGTTCACCTGAATCGTCTTAGCATAATCTCTTGCGATTGAACCGACTCGATTGGGGGTACATTACAACAGATATAAGAGAGGAGTTTACATCCATGCCAACGCGTTTAGCTTTAGCCGGAGCCACCGGATACATTGGTCACAACCTACTGAATGAATTAAAGAAAAAATATGACGTCATCGCCCTTTCACGAAACGGTGATGATAAGGACAATGAGGAACGCGTCGAATGGCGATCGTGCGATCTCTTTTCTTTAAACGATACGATCGAAGGTATGAAAGGAGCGGACATCGCTGTCTATCTCGTCCATTCGATGATGCCTTCTGCCAAATTGACACAAGGATCGTTTGAGAACATGGATTTGCTGTTAGCTGATAACTTCGCCCGTGCCGCAAAAGAAAATGGTATCCGCCAGATTATCTACTTAAGTGGTATCATCCCTGAGGAAACAGAAGACCTATCACGTCACTTAAAGAGCCGACTGGAAGTCGAACGTGTCCTCGGTGCATACGGGACTCCAGTGACGACGATCCGTGCCGCGTTGATCGTCGGTCCAAAAGGCTCATCGTTCCCGATCTTATCGAAGCTCGTCAAACGCCTTCCCGTCATGGCACTCCCCCGCTGGACGCGCAACAAAACGCACCCAGTCGCCTTGCCCGACGTCATTCATGCACTTGGCGAAAGTGTTGATCGTGACGACGTGAAAGACCGGGCAATCGATATCGGTGGTCCGGAAGCGATGACTTACAAAGAGATGATTCTTAAAACGGCAGATATCATGGGAAAACGACAACCGACGATCGATATTCCTTTACTGACCGTTAAATTATCCCGACTCTGGGTGACGCTCGTGTCCGGGGAACCAAAAGAAACCGTCTATCCACTTGTTGAAAGCATGGTGCATGAGATGGTCGCAGATCCAGAAAAAATGGTTCCAGGCATCAGTTACGGTAAAATCACTTTCGAACAATCGGTTCGGGATGCGTTAAAAGAGGAAGAAGAACAAAAAGGCTCTTCCTCCTCGTCGTCTTCGACACCAGACGTCCTAGACGTTCGTTCAGTCCAACGTGTCCTTCTACCGAAGGATCGTGACGCCGATTGGGCAGCCGATGATTATATGAATTGGTTGTCTTCGTTTGCCCGTCCCTTCCTATCGTCAACTGTGCAGGATCAAGTCGTCGGAATCCACATTCCATTTTACGAACAACCACTACTTGAATTGACGAAGGAACCAGTCCACGACCGACAAATGGCGACGTACCGGATTACTGGTGGACTGTTCGCGAAAGTCGAGCAAGATAGCCGTGGTCGGATTGAATTCCGGCAAATTCCTGGTACACAGGAATGTATCATCGCCATCCATGAATTCGTGCCCGCGTTGCCTTGGGTACTCTATAAAGCAACGCAGGCGAACGTTCACTTGCTTGTGATGTACCTCTTTAAATTACACTTGTTGCGTCGGATTCATTCGACGGAGCAAGAATCGACAAGCGCAGACGAAATCGTTCCGTCATCTTGATCACGATCACACGATCCGCCTCTTCCCGGGCGGATCGTTTTTTGTCGCTTTTAGAAGGATGACGAAACTGAAAAAATCGTGATACACTGAACGGTGACTGAAAGAAAGGGGTTTCATCGCATGCGCTCATTTGAGGAACGATTATCGAACCAACTCGAGGCGACGGCCTCACTCGTCACATTGATTCAACCTTCAACGGATCAACTTCGTTTAGATAAACTAGATAAATTCGCCATGAAACTATTAAAACGAGAGTTCACGATTGCGTTTGCTGGTCATTTCTCGGCTGGGAAGTCGAGCATGATTAACGCCTTGACAGGAGAATCGGTCTTACCAACGAGCCCGATTCCAACGAGTGCGAACATCGTGACGCTTCAGCAAGGTGACACGGATTCAGCGATCGTTCACTTTCACGAACAACCGTCTGTTCGCCTGACAGCGAAAGAGCAAGAGGAGCATCTTCAAACGCTTGGGAAGAGTGGCGATGTCCGACAAATCGACTTGACGCATGCCGCGTCCAAGCTGCCACCTGGTCTTGTCCTAATGGATACACCTGGCGTTGACTCGGTCGATGATGCCCACCGTGTATCAACGGAATCCGCACTTCACTTAGCAGACATCTTGTTTTACGTCATGGACTACAACCATGTCCAATCCGAATTGAACTTCATGGTAACGGATGAATTACAAGCTGCCGTACCTGAGTTATATTTAATCGTCAATCAAATTGATAAACATCGTGACGATGAATTATCATTCGACGCATTCCGCCGCTCGGTCCATGCATCCTTCGCCGAACATGGTGTCGTGCCAAAAGGAATCTTCTTTACGAGTCTAAGGAATCCAGATCATTTGCATAACGATTTTACGGAAGTCGAACAGCTCGTTAAGCAAAGCATTCGCGACGCTCAACCGAAGTTGTTGACGTCTGCCGCTTTGACACTTGAAAGTCTTCACCAAGAGCATACACGGTATCTCACACGTCTCGTTTCAGAAGCCCACGAGACGATGACTGAACAATTGAGTGACGCTGAACGACGCGATCCGGCGACGATCGAAGCCGAACTAGTCCACATCTCGCAGCAATTAGAAGCACGCCAACCGGACCGTTGGGTACAGACGTTTTCGTTGCATCGGGATCAACTCTTGAAAAATGCGACCTTGATGCCGTTTGAGTTACGTGAGAAGATGCGCCGTTTTCTTGAGTCACGCCAACGTGACTTCAAGGTTGGACTATTCCGTAGCACGAAAAAGACGGAAGCGGCTCAAGCAGAGATCGCGCAAGACGTGCTACGTGCCTATCAGACGGTGACCGCTTCCGAAATTTCGCTACATTTACGTAACTTGATGAAACAATCGTTACGTGACCTTGGTCTCTTGCAGGATATGCATATCGTCGCAATCGATCAGCTCTCACTCGACCCACCGCTTTCCGTACTCGAAAGTGCCTTGCCGACGGGTATTACGATTACCGGTGAATCGGTGCTCCAGTTCACGAATCGTGTCGCTGAGCAGACACAAGCGTGGTTCGTCAAGGAAACGAACGCGTGGCGGGAGCATGTGCGCCAAGAGTTAACGGTGACTTTCCCGAAAGAGCAAGCTGAACTATTGCAACGACAGTCGTCACTACAGCACAAATGGAACAGCGTCCAAGTATGGCAACAGGCTACCGTAGCACTTGAGCGTTATGAGCATGGTGTTGCCGATCCATCTGATCAACAACTCGAACGAGCTCGGACGCAAGTTTCGGTCTGGGAGGAGCAATTGATCCAACAAGAAGCGGCGATCGTCTCCTTTACCGGGTTTGAGTCGATGACAGAGACAACTGCGTTTGAACTTGCGACGACGGTCAGTGAGCAACAAGCCATCCGTTATGCACCAGAAGACGTCGCTCAAATCCGTCAGCATCTGAATGGTCTGAAAGGCTTTGAAGATGCCGTCGATTATTTAAATGACAAATTGGACCGACTGACACACCAATCGTTTACGATTGCCTTATTCGGTGCCTTCAGTGCTGGAAAATCGTCGTTTTGCAATGCCTTGCTCGGAGATAAGGTACTACCGGTCTCTCCGAACCCGACGACCGCGTCGATCAACCGGATTCATCCCGTTGACGCTGCACACCCGCACGGCGTGGCAGAAGTCACGTTCAAGTCGGAAGCAGCGATGCTTGAAGACTTAAATGAAGCGATGGTCGGGACGATGACGTTCGAGTCAACGAAACAGGCATACGATACGCTCTTACCACGTACCGCGTCACTGACGGATCCGTTCTTGCGTGCTTTCTTGAAAGGATTCCCTGCCGTTCAATCCTTCATCGGTACCGTCCAGACGGTCGATCAAGAAGCTTTTAAACAGTATGTCGCGCAGGAAGAACGAAGCTGTTTCGTAGATGTCATCGATTTCTATTACGATAGCCCGTTAACACGTCTTGGCGTGACGCTTGTCGATACACCGGGAGCAGATTCAATCAATGCCCGTCATACTGATGTCGCTTTTGATTACATCAAGAACGCGGATGCGATCTTATTCGTCACGTACTTCAATCATGCCTTCGCCCGCGCTGACCGTGAATTCTTGATTCAACTCGGTCGTGTCAAAGACGCATTCGAACTCGATAAGATGTTCTTCCTCGTCAACGCGATTGATCTTGCTGCGTCAGATAGCGAACGTCAAGATGTCTTGAACTATGTCGCGACGGAATTGCAACGGTTCGGGATTCGATCGCCCCGACTGTATGGCGTCTCGAGCTTACAAGGACTCACGGAAAAGCAACAAGAGCGATCGGATTCAACTTCCGGTTTACCTGAATTCGAGGAGGCATTCCATCACTTCCTAGCGGAGGATCTGACCGGTCTCGCCAAAGTATCGTTGTCTGAGCAGACGGAAAAGACCGTCCAGCGACTCGAACGATTTATCGCTGCGACTGAAGCGAATCTGTTGCGAAAAGAAGAACGGTTGGCTGAGCTGTCTGCTTTAGAACAGCAGGTCACGGATCGTTTCGAAGACAATCGCGCCGCTTTGATCGAACCTGCACTCAAAGCAGAGATCCATGAGCTGTTGCATCATGTCGTACAACGCATTTATTACCGTTTCCCCGACTTTTTCAAGGAATCCTATAATCCTGTTCGTTTTGCTCAAACTGGCAAAGGAGCGGCATTACAGGATGCATTAACGGAACTGTTGACGTTCCTTCGGTTCGATTTTGAACAAGAGCTCCGGGTCACGCATTTCCGTGTCGATCAATGGCTCGAAGCGGCCTTGATCCGGCGTCAACAAGAGGAGCAACAGTTGCTAGAGCAATGGAACGAATCCTTCCAACTCGCACCTGTCACGGTCTCTCGATTAAACGAAATGACGTTCGATGGTCCATTCGAAGATGCAACGCCTTATGTCGGCGTCAAACGTCACTTCCGGAATGCGAAAGCCTTCTTCGAGAAAAATGAGAAGGAGCAGCTGAAAGAGGAGCTTGCGACATTAACCAAACAAGAAGCACTCGCGTATACTGCCACTCAAGAAAAACGCTTGCTGGCAGTCGCGGCGGCACATCTAGATGTTTCTTTGACAGCCGTTTCAGAGCACCTGTTACGTCAAACACTCGAGCAACTTGAGAGTGAACGCGCGACGTTACAGGCACAAGAGACGCTGACCCCTTATAAACAAGCAGCTAAGCAGATTCGCAGTCTGACGCAACACGTCACTTCTTGAAACACGATCGCTCCAACGTAAAAGAGGCTGACCCAACAGTCAGTCTCTACAAAGATAAGGGTGGCAGATCATAATTCTGCCACCCTTATCTCGTAAAAATAGAATGACCCGTCACACGCCACTCCTACAGGAAAAGCTCATTTTTGCGCTGTCAGAGACAAACAAGACCCGTTTTCATGCTGGAATGAAGCAGGAAAACGGGCTTGTGTCTCGCCTGAGGAAAGGGCGTGAATAGACGAGTCATTCTTTTTTGAGTCAGTCCCCTTTTTGATTGCCTTCTCGTCAACGCGATGGCGTTGGCCAGTACGACTGAAAATAGTGGACGATGTATTGGTGGACGTGCTGGACGACAGGACGTAATTCCGTCCCAACGAGTCGGTTCAATGAGACATCCCATAACATCGGTGGGTCGAACGGGATGATTTTAATGTCATCCGCATGATGAAACCGTAGGATCGGTTCCGGTAGGATCGAGATGACGTCAAGTTCTTGGACCATCCCGATCAACAAGTCCCATGCCCCTGACATGAAGAAGATATTCGGTTCTTGTTGCACCTTACGAAACTCCGATAGTATCTGATGGTGCAACATGAATCGATCATTTAAGATGACGAGTGGTTCATTTCCGATATCACGATACGATAGGGCTTCTTTTGATTGAAATGGATGATTCGGACGCACGGCGACGACGACCTCGTCTTCAATCAATCGAAAACGTTCGATGCCATAGGATTCACCTGGTTCGATCAAGATGGCCAAGTCGAGTTCTTCAAGTAACAGTCGACGTTTGAGTTCAAACGCCCCCTCCTCGATGATTTCGAGTTCAATCCCAGGGTGTTCCGCCATGAACTTCGGAATCAACTGTGAAAATAAGACAGGGAGGATAACGGGTGGGATGCCAAGACGGACTTTCCCTCGGACGACGTTCGAGCGTTCGCGCAGATGACCCATCAATGCTTGATGACGTGTCAGAACGATCTTCGCATCTTCATATAATTGACGTCCCGTTTCCGATAATCCTGTCAACCGTCCGTGCTTTCGAATGAATAGTTCCACTTGCTCTAGCTGTTCGAAGTCGCGAATCATCTGACTAAGCGCTGGTTGCGAAATCGACAAGTGCTTCGAAGCACGCGTTAAGTTATAGCCTTGCTCGACGATCGTCGTAAAAAAAAGTAACTGTCGAATATCCACTTCTATCTCCCCTTATTCATCAAACCAGCGATTTTTTTTAAAGAACAGAATCATTCCTAAAGCAAGGAGCGCCATTGCCCCTAACGTCACGAAATAACCGTACCGAGTGGTCAGTTCTGGCATATGTTCGAAGTTCATGCCGTATATACCAGCAATGAACGTCAACGGCATGAAAATCGTCGTGAAGATTGTCAATGTCTTCATGATACTATTCATCCGGTACGAGTTGAGGGAAATGAAATTGTCCCGAAATTCAGATGTCATCAATCGATTGTATTCAATCATTTCCGATAACTTCAGTAAGTGATCGTACAAATCGCGAAAAAATGCCTGTTTCTTCGGATGAATCGATAAGCGCTTCGATTCGACGACACGGTACAATAAGTCCCGCATCGGCATGACCGTCCGCGAGATTCGAAGTAACCGCGCCCGTAGTTCGAAAATTTCTTCCATCAACCGACGATCGTTTCCACGCGTCCGGTAACGTTCCTCAAGCGCAAACAACTCATCTTCCGTCGCATGAACGATCGGAAAATAACCATCGACGATTTTGTCCATGATTTTATGGACGAGGTCGACCGTCTCTTGTTTGTCAAGGCGTTGTGTACACTGTTCAAACACGATATCAATTTCTGGTGAAGATTGCTCATGGTAGCTAACGAGATGCCGATCACTTGCGAACAAATTGATTTCACGACTCGTCAACGTTCCTTCATCGAGCGCATGAAGGACAAAAAAGCTATGTTCTGTATAATATTCAAGCTTTGGGCGTTGCAAGTAATGAAAACAATCTTCAATCGCCAGTGGATGAAAATCAAAAACCTCAATCAATTTTTGCTTCTCTGCGTCGTTCGGTTGATTGAAATCAACGAAATAACGTTTGATGCCCGACTCCTGTATTCGACTTACATCATCGGTCAAAATGATTGTGTCATTCGCATCGATCAGTATACAACGAATCAACTTTTTCTCCCCCTTTTCCTATGTAAGCGTACTATATTTTTTCGTATGCAACAAAAAAAGGATTTCCTCGAAGAGAAATCCTTTCAGATTGTAGATAAATGAACTGACTCAAAAAATGACACACCTTTTCACGCCCTTTCCTCAGGCGAGACACAAGCCAGTTTTCCCGCTCCATTCGAGCAGGAAAACGGGTCTTGTTTGTCTCTGACAGCGCAAAATCGCACTTTTTCCTGTAGGAGTGGCGTGTAATGCGTCATTTTTTTATATCCGGAAGAAGGACCGAGAAGCATTTTGTTCACTCGACATCGCTTCCTAGGGAAAAACAAGCAAGAGCGACCCTGCAGCGAAGCGAAGCGGCGCGATGCTTGTCCCAGGAAAACGATGCGAGTCGAACAAAAAAAGCGCAATCCTTCTCG
Organism: Exiguobacterium sp. ZWU0009; assembly: GCF_000798935.2. Lineage (NCBI taxonomy): Bacteria > Bacillati > Bacillota > Bacilli > Caryophanales > Exiguobacterium > Exiguobacterium sp. ZWU0009. The sequence goes on from NZ_CP018057.1 coordinate 1,830,973, forward strand.
TTAGAGAACAATTGCACTTGTCTTCAGTCTCAAAAGATTTCCCCGAAGAGAAATCCGTTTCATATAGCAATCAACCATGTTCAATATAAAATCCGCTCCAATAAACCTGACGATACGTAAACTCTTTTCCACTCTTCGTCGTCACAAGCATCTCATCTTCTGCCATGACGGCGATTTTAATGGGTACTTCACCGTGATCCGTCAAATAATTGAGGATTTCAAGATGTCGATTCAACCAAAGACGACGGCGGAACCAACGAAAGCGACTGAATGCCGCACAGAAGTGGAGTAAGGCGAGCGCAAGGATAATTAAAGCAAACGGAAGTGGAATATCGAACAACGCAATCAAATATACATCTGCGATCAGCAAGGATAACGAGAGACCCATTTCCGTCATCTCCATGAAAGATGCTTTATAGGTCGCAAAGTAGGTCATCACACGAAATAGGAAGATGACCGTGAGGTACGGTACGAAGTACATTTGAAACACATGGTCCGTGCCGCTGTTGACGAACATGAGCAGTGGCAGGAAGAATAGCAATTTCCAGATTAGGATGGCGGAATAAAATAAAGTATGATCCGTGTAGCGTCTGCGTACGATGGCTTGACTCATATTCATTGCCTTCCCCTCCTTCATGATGGACCGTTTCAAAGTCGATGATGACAGGACATGATGCCTATAAGGGTATGTTTCCGAATTCAGCTGTTTCTAATCGTCTAATTCACAGTTTTTAGAAACTGTATATTTAGTATACGTCATGATTCACTAAATGGTTCACTTTCCCCATCATTTCCCATCATTCGATGTGCTACAGATTGGAAACCCGCTCTTGCTAGTCGTCCTGATCTTCTACTGCTACAATTAAAGATATTCCAATTGAACAGAATCGAGTTGAATCTTTCATGTACACCCATATCATCATCGGCGCCGGAATTCTCGGTGCCTCGACAGCCTATCATTTATCAAAGGCTGGTGAACGCGTCTTACTCGTCGACCGAAAGGAACCAGGTCGCGCTTCTCATGCGGCAGCCGGTATCATCTGTCCATGGATGACACAACGGCGAAATAAGGCATGGTACAAATTAGCGAATAACGGGGCTCATTTTTACAAGACATTGATTCCTGAACTCGAAGCACTCGGTGAGACGAGTACGGGTTATCAGCAAGTTGGAACAATCGCCTTACACGAAACGTCAAAAATCGATAAGATGGAGACGATTGCACATAATCGTTTTCCGGAAGCTCCTGCCATCGAGCGCATCGAGCGACTCGATCAAGATCGTGTCAAAACGCTCTTTCCGCTCGTCGAACAAATTGAAGATGCGTTGTTCGTCTCTGGCGGTGCCCGTGTTGATGGACGTGCCTTATGTGCCGCTATGATCCGTGGTGCTGTCGAACATGGAGCCACCGTGATCGAAGGAGACGCTTCTCTGATCGTAGAGGACGGGAGCGTCACGGGAATCAAAGTGGGGCGTGAGGAGTATACGGCAGAACAATTCATTTTAACGGCAGGTGTCTGGTTGAATGATCTTCTCCGCCCGCTTGCGCTTAAAATTGATTTGCATCCGGAGAAGGGACAAATCCTACAACTCGACTTGACGGATTCTACATCAACGACGTGGCCGGTCATCATGGGACAACGCGGATTATATCTGGTCTCAATCCACGAAAAGAAACTGATCGTCGGTTCGACACACGAAAAGCAGACCGACTATGACTTGAAACCGACCGTCAAGGGGATGCATGCTTTATTGAATCGCGCCTTACCTGTCTTACCAAGTTTAGAAGAAACGACGATCGATGAACTGCGTATCGGCTTACGCCCGTATACGAAAAACTCCCTACCGGTGATCGGACCGCTTCAAAATCATCCGAACGTGTTCCTAGCGAATGGACTCGGTGCATCCGGTCTAACGATCGGACCTTATCTCGGTAGCCAATTAGCGAAGCTTGCACGTCATCAAACGCCTGATATCGAATGGACGACTTATGAGCCGACCTACGTCGCTCTCGACTCCTGACCCACTCTATGCTTCATTTTGAAAGGAAGTACACCATTGTCCATGAAACCTAACGTTCCTCTTGAATTATTCGATGCTTTAGATATACGCGTTGGTACGATCCAGTCGATTTCAAATCGCACAGACGGCTTGATTCAGCTTGAACTACAATTCGACGGATTTACACGTTCATTTTCACTCGACTGGGAATCACTGCGACCCGATGTCCATGAATTGCTTGGAAAACAAGCGATTGCCGTCCTGAACATACCTGGACGTACGCCTGAAGAGTCCGGTCGGGTGCTTGAGATTGGTCGCTCAGAACAATGGATGCCGATTCTTGTCGTACCGGAACATCCGATTCCGGAAGGCGCACGTGTCGAATAAGGCAGATCATTTAGAAAAACACTCCCTGTGTCGCTTTGAACTGAACCAAAAAAGTTAGACAATAAATAATTTGTCAGGCGACCTTGAGGACCTGAGTCCGGTATTCCACCGGGCTCAGGTTTTTTAGTCGTCTCTTGATACGACGATGGTTATAGTACTCGATGTAACGCTCGAGCTCACATTTGAAGTGGTCCATGTCATCGAACTCCTTGAGATACAGGAGCTCTGACTTGAGCACAGCGAAGAAGCTTTCGATGGCTGCGTTGTCGAGGCAGTTGCCCTTACGGGACATGCTTTGCGTAATGCCGTGCTCGTGAAGCGTACCGACGAACGCTCGATATTGATAATGCCACCCTTGGTCGGAATGCAGAATCGGTCGGGCTTTCCCGTCGAGCTTCCCGATTGCCTGATCCAACATTTCACCAACGAATTGATAGGTAGGGCGGTCCGATAGGGTATAAGCAATGATCTCACGATTTCCCAAGTCCATCATCGGCGAGAGGTAGAGTTTCTCCCCGAACAGGTGAAACTCAGTGACGTCAGTCACCCATTTCTGGTTCAGGCCGGTGGCCTTGAAGTCACGTTGGAGAAGATTCGGTGCGACCTTTCCGACCCGTCCTTTATAGGAGCGGTATCGCTTCATACGGACAAGACATTTTAGACCGAGCTCATTCATGAGACGGCGTACGGTCTTCGGATCGTGCCGGAAGCCTTGGCGTTCGAGAAGTGCGTGGATGCGACGATAGCCACATCGTCCCTCGTGTTCGTGGAAGAGAGTATGGATAGCTGTCTTCACCTCCGCATACTTGTCCTCGCCCGTCAGGCGCGTCCGCCAATAGTAATAGACGCTTCGTGCCATACCGAGCACGCGAAGGAGTCCCGGAACGGGATAGACTGACCGCAATTCGTCGATTACTTGTGCCTTGATCCGGTTCGTCGCGCATTCTCTTCTTGAACCAAGGCTTTCAATTTTTTTAACGCAGCGTTCTCCATCTCGAGATACTCGATCCGCTCTTTGAGCTTCTCGACTTCTGTCATCTCTTCAAATTCCTTCTTCTTGCGTCTCGCCATCGGGGCACGTCCTTTCGGTCTGGCGACCAGACCTGCGGTCCCTTCCCGTTCATACGTCGATCGCCATCTCGAGATCGTCCCTGGGGAAGAAATTCGGTACTTTACGGCCGCCTCTATATTGGACAGCCTGTTGGTCACCATGTCGTTTAATACCTCCAGTTTAAATGCCAGCGAGTGGCTTGTATAGGAAGGATCGAAGATCGTTTCCCCCCAACGCTCATAGAGACGCGACCACTCGCGGATCAGTTCACATGCTATCCCGAATTCTATCGCTACACCTCGGTATCCGTCTCGTCCTGTCAGATAACGCTCAGCGACTTGGACTTTAAATGCCTTTGTATATTTGACCATAAAAAACACCCCATAAAAGTTGGATTTTTATGTCCAACTTTTATGGGGCAGTTCATCATTCAAGCGGGAGTGTTTTTAGATATGCCATTACATTTTTTCTAAATAATGTACGCTAAATCGTTCATCGTCATCGATCCAGCAATTGACCGGATGAAAACCACTTTTAAGGGCAAGTGTCTCAAACTCTTCTTTACTGTATTTATAGGAGTTTTCCGTATGAATCGTTTCTCCTTGTTTAAACGGAACCGTCACATCTCCAACTTGTACGAGTTGATCGAGTTGACTCCGAAGATGCATTTCGATTCGTCCTTTTTCCTCATTATAAAAAGCATGATGTTCGAATCGCGTCACATCAAATGTTCCCTCAAGCATCTGATTCAAATGCGTCAACATATTCAAATTGAATGCTGCTGTGACGCCGGCTGCATCATTATAAGCTCGTTCAAGAACGTCAACAGACTTTTTCAAATCGACCCCGATCAAGAATCCATCTCCTGTTTCAAGAATTCGTGAGGAATGACGTAAGAAGCGCATCGCTTCCTCAGGTTCAAAGTTTCCGATCGTCGATCCCGGGAAAAAAATGACTCGTTTTTGAGACTCCTCGACCGGTAAAGAAATCGATTGTGAGTAATCCCCACAGACCGCTTTAATATGCAGCGCAGGATACCGTTCCGACAATTGGCGTGCAGATTCCATTAAGAAATCTTTTGAAATATCGATGGGCATATACGTGTCTAAATGTGTAAATGTCTCCAGTAACATTTGGATTTTACGACTGCTTCCACTTCCATATTCAATCAGTGTATGCACATCCCCGATACTTCGTGCGATTTCCGCTCGATGTTGCTCCAAGATGGCGAGTTCTGTTCGTGTCGGATAATATTCCGGTTGTTGCGTAATCTGTTCGAACAGCTGGGATCCGATGTGATCATAAAAATATTTTGCCGGTAAGACCTTTTGTTCTTGCAACAGACCTTCGATGACTTCTAAACGCATGTTTTGTTGCGGCGTATATAAATCGTAACCTATTACTGTTTCCCGCATCACATGTCACCTGCCAATCGGAAGCCGCCAAATAACCAACGTTTATCAGGCGGGAAGAAGTTGCGGTATGTTTCGCGAATATGATCGTCAGGCGTCACGCACGCTCCTCCACGCAGTACCATTTGATTACACATGAACTTCGCGTTGTATTCTCCAAGTGCTCCTTCGAGCGGTTTACTGCCTGGGTATGAACTATAAGCGCTCGACGTCCATTCCCAAACGTTTCCGAACATGCTCGCAAGCGTTGTCTCTGACTCTTCGACGGCTACCGGATGGAAGGTCCCGCTTCCCATCATATTACGCTTCGTGACAGAATCGACTTGGCGAGAAGCCCATTCCCACTCTGCTTCTGTCGGCAACCGTTTCCCTATATAACGACTATAAGCATCCGCCTCATAAAAACTGACGTGACAGACCGGTTCATCGAGACGAAGAGGTTCGACACCATTCATCGTAAAGATCGTCCACTCCCCTGCTTCATCCTTCATCCAATATAACGGTGCTTTCCAGCCTTCTTTTTGAACCGTCGAAAAGCCGTCGGACAACCAGTATTCTGATTTTTCATAGCCCTCTGCTTCAATGAACGCCAAATACTCTCCATTCGTGACAGGACGCGTCGCGAGTTTAAACGGATACAGCCACGTTTTATGACGTGGACTCTCGTTGTCAAACGCAAAACCGTCTCCTGTATGACCGATCTCGACGAGTCCTTCCTCGAATTGGATAAAAGATGTTTCCTTGACTGCATTTTCAGGCACATCTGTTGCCCGCGACTTTGACTGATAGGCAGGTAACAACGGATTCGTAAAAAAGTTATTCTTCACGTCCATCAAGATCAATTCCTGATGTTGTTGTTCGTGTTGTAATCCCATCTCGACTAATGCTTCGATTTTTCGTTGGTCTTCTGGAGTTCGATCTTCCTTCAAGAACTCGATCATTTGTCCATCGACATATGACCGGTAAGCAATGATGTCTTCGACGGTCGGACGTGACAGCATTCCTCGTTGTTGACGAGGTTGGTAAGGACCGATCGAGTTATAGTACGAGTTGAATAGATAATTGTACTTCGGATGGAAGACGCGATAGTCTTCACTATATTCCTGTAGTATCATTCGTTCAAAAAACCAGGTCGTATGGGCGATATGCCATTTCGGTGGACTCACGTCGGAACTTGCCTGGATGACGAAATCCTCCGCTTCGAGTGGTTCGATCAAGGCGATTGTTTGATTACGAACAGTGGAAAATTTTTCAATTAAGTAAGATGTCGTTTCAAATAGCATGTCAATCACTCCCTATCCAAAATATTCCGAATCTTTTGGTCCATTTGATGTATACCCCTCCTATGGAAGAGTTATGCTAAAGAAACAAAAAAAGTCCGCTCCGTTAAGAGCGAACTGATCACTTTAATATACTTTATCGCCGTTGAAGATCGAGTTCTTGACGACAACGTAGTCGACCGTCCGAATCGCCTGCAATTTGTTCCCACCAGCGTACGAGATTGCCGATTGTAAATCTTGCTCCATCTCGATCAATGTATCCGCTAGACTTCCTTTATGCTCGACGAACATTTTCTTTCCTTCGACGTTCTTGCGTTCCCCTTTTTGGAACTCAGAAGCAGAACCGAAGTATTCCTTGACGAGCACTCCGTCCACTTCATGTGTCTCACCAGGCGATTCTTCATGCCCTGCGAAGAGTGAACCGATCATGACCATCGACGCACCGAACCGGACTGACTTCGCGATATCGCCATGCGTCCGAATCCCACCATCAGCAATAATCGGTTTACTTGCTGCTTTTGCACACCAACGAAGTGCCGCGAGTTGCCAACCACCTGTACCGAATCCTGTCTTAATCTTCGTGATACACACTTTACCTGGTCCGATCCCGACTTTTGTTGCATCGGCTCCCGCATTCTCAAGTTCACGCACCGCTTCCGGTGTTCCGACGTTACCAGCGATGACGAAACTTTCTGGTAGAAGCGACTTGATGTGGCGAATCATCTGAATGACGGCTTCCGAATGACCGTGCGCGATATCAATCGTGATGTATTCCGGAGTCAGCCCTTCTGCTGCGAGCTGTTCGATCAGCTGATATTCCTCTTCCTTGACACCGACGCTAATTGAAGCGAACAGTTGGCGTTCTTGCATCATACGAACGAATGCCAAACGACGAGCCGGTTCGAATCGATGCATGATATAGAAATAATCGCCTTCCGCTAAGAACAAAGCGATCGATTCATCAATGATCGTTTGCATGTTTGCCGGTACGACTGGAAGCTTGAAACGACGACCACCGAACTCGACTGACGTATCACATTCCGAACGACTACCAACGATTGATTTTGCTGGAATTAATTGAATATCTTCATAATCGAATACTACATCCATGAATAACACCTCTAATTACGAATATTTTTAAATATATTGGCGATAATCATTCGCCCCTTGACTACTATAACGAACTGTCCTCATAGTGTCAAAGAAATTTTCGCGTTTTTAAGGTTTTTCAAGAACTTTATTCCGCTATCAGCAATTTAATGTTCGGTTTTTAACGGTTCTTCCGTTGTAAATCTGTCAACCAGTGCTCTTCCCAGTCAAAATAGCTCGTCGCTTCGGATGCTTCAAACACATGATCAGGATAAGGAAGTGCTAGAGGTGGACGCTCCTGTTTTGGGAAATATGCCAGTTGTTTGGATTCCCCATCGACGGCTTCGAGCGTTCCCCCGACTACCTTACACTCGAATACTGTCGCTACGTATTCAACTTCGTTTCCGTCCGGGTACGTCAAACGAAACGCCTCTCCACCGAATGTCGCAATCAGTCGGACCGGTCGGACGAATAGACCCGTTTCTTCATAGACTTCACGAATGACTGCTTGCGCAGGAGATTCTCCCAGTTCGATCGCTCCAGCAGGCAAACTCCAAAACGGACCTCCTGGATCCTGAAAGAGGATATGACCTGCTTCGTTTCGAATGATCGCTGCGACGCATGGTGTAAAAAGACGTTGCGTTCCGACAAGTTGGCGCAGATTAGCATAGTAATCAGAGATTGGCATGTTTTGACTCCTCTCGGTCTTCTTTTAATAGAGCAAACAAAATAAAGTCTTCCCAGGCATCGTTGATGAAGAGATTTTGTTTCGCGATTCCTTCTTGGCGAAACCCAACTTTCTCAAGGACACGGATCGAGCCGATATTCTCTGGCATGACTTCAGCACGGATCCGGTGGAACTGGTGGACATCAAATAAATGATCTACGAATAATCCGACTGCTTGAGCCATATATCCTCGACCAGAAAAGGTGGCATCCAGTTGATAACCGATCATGCATGTCTCGGCTGGTCCACGCTGAACGAACATCGCCGAGACATCCCCAATCAATTGGTCTGTCTCATTTAAAAAGACGCCATACGCATAATAAGCATCTTGGCGCATCAACTCTTGGTGGCGGTAAATTCGTTCTCGTTGTCCTTCGATCGTGTATTGTTCAGGAGACGGTTTGATTGGCATCCAGTACTCAAAGTGATCACGGTTTCGCAAATTCACCTCAAGGACCTCCGCTGCATCCTCTAATGTATAAGGACGAATGTAAACAGGTAACATAATTATTCCTCCTCTTCCATCAATATCTTTAGTTCAAGAAGTTTGAGTGTTTCATAATTCATCCAGCGGGAATCTACATAATAGTTTCATTACATTACTGTGACAGCATACTATAGAGAAAACTGTCGAAGAAGGAGTGACTTATGTATTCAGACACTGATTTGCTCAATCAAATCAAACAACGCGATTCCGTCGCGTTAGAACGATTATACGATCGTTACGAAAAAACACTCTTTCTTCTATTCCGTCGCACGCAAGTCGAGGAAGCACTCATTCATTCCGCGATGACTCAGTTATTCCGCACTGTTTGGGAGCAACCGACACGTTATCCGAACTTTCAAGGATTCATTCTGCATACATTACGACAACTCAGTAGCAAAAGAGAACATATCCCGACTCGCTGAAAGAATCAGTTATATTCTTTCGACATGAGTAGAATGAACCCTTTAATTGCATGATTTATTCAGAGAAGAACAGCTTCGTTTGTTCTTTTTTTGTTTTGTCCTTTCTTTTTTGTTTGAGGCATGCTATATTATTAAGTAATTATTGTTGTTCGGTGGAGATACGAAGTGTTTCACTTTATATTCGATGAAATTGATCACGGTAGTAATAATCAGTGTGCCAGTCACACGCAGGAGGCAATACACATGGAACAAGGTAAAGTAAAATGGTTTAACGCAGAAAAAGGATTCGGCTTCATCGAGCGCGAAAGCGGAGACGACGTATTCGTACACTTCTCAGCAATCCAATCTGAAGGTTTCAAATCACTTGACGAAGGTCAAGAGGTTTCTTTCGAAGTTGAAGAAGGTCAACGTGGACCACAAGCAACTAACGTTGTAAAACTTTAATTTCTTTTAGACCCTGCTCACGCAGGGTCTTTTTTTGTATTTATATATGCTACACTAGCGATTCAGGAAGAAAGGAGATGTAATATGACACTTGAACAAACGATGCAACACCTTCAAGATGCTATGCTAAAAGGCGACCTAACACAAGTCTCACATCTATTATCTCCCGAATTTACGTTCATCGATGCATTAGGGCGGTCATTTGATGCCGAGACCTACCTCGATCATTACGTGGACCCTGCAAACATCCGCTGGTTATCCCGAACTGATGATTTTTCATACATTGATCATTTCGAAGATACGGCAATCCAGTATAGTTTGACAGAAGACCGATTTGAATACGGGACAACTCAATACGTTGGTCGTTTCCGGATCGTGTCCATCTATCGTGCTACGTCAGATGGTTGGAAATGGCACTTTGGTCAATTGACATCTCTTGATCCGTCGTAACGGATTCAAGAGATGTTTTTGTTTTCATTTTCCATTCATCGTCAGTTGGAATTGCTTCTCATTTTTCATTCCGTTACACTTGAGAGGTACATATTTTCTGAAAATTCAAGAAGGAGTGTTCCTCATGACGGTTTATAACTTCTCTGCCGGTCCAGCAGTCCTTCCTGCCCCGGTCCTATTGAAGGCTCAATCCGAGCTACTCGATTATGAAAATTCAGGACAATCCGTTTTTGAAATGAGTCATCGTTCGCCAATCTTTGAATCGATTCGAGATGCGGCTGAACAATCCTTACGGAGACTGATGTCGATTCCCGATACGTACTCCGTATTGTTTCTTCAAGGGGGAGCTACACTTCAGTTCACGATGTTACCGCAAAATCTAGCGACGAAGACCGGACGGGTTGATTTCATCGATACCGGTGGCTGGTCGAAGAAGGCGATTGCAGATGCCAAACTGTACACCTCTGTCAATGTGCTCGCCTCTTCCGCTGATCACGGATATCGCTTCATCCCAGAAGGTCCGTTCACATCAACGGCCGACTATCTGCATATCACTTGGAACAATACGCTCGAAGGGACGACGTATCAGACACCGCCTCTCGTCGATGTGCCACTCGTCGCTGATGTCTCTTCTTCGATTTTGTCTGAACCATTGCCAATCGAGTCATTCGATGTGTTGTATGCTGGTGCTCAAAAAAACCTTGGCGTCGCTGGTTTGACGGTCGTCATCGTGAAGAACGCGTTGCTAGATCGTGTTCCTGACACGATTGGTGCCTACTTACGGTATGACATCCATGCCAAACAGCGGTCTCTGTATAACACGCCACCGACGTTCAGTCTTTATATGACGAAATTAGTACTCGAATGGATTGAAGAGACGGGACTCGAGACGATCGCGGCACGAAACGTCTCACAAGCACGCATGTTATATGAAGCAATTGATCAATCCCATCTATTTCATAACCATGTAGGCGTCAAGGATCGAAGCCGGATGAACATTCCATTCTCGACCGGTAGTGAGTCGGAGGATGCTGCTTTCTTGAACTTTGCTGCGCGTCACGATTTAATCAACCTTGCCGGTCACCGCTCGATTGGTGGAATGCGCGCGAGTCTCTACAACGCGATGCCGACCGAAGGGGTTACGGCACTGATTCACATCATGCACCGTTTTGAACAGGGGGAACGTTAAATGTATCAAATCCAACTATGGAATGATTTATCGGACAAAGGATTAAAACGATTCACAGACGACTATCACGTTCAGCGAGAAACGGAACAACCAGACGCTTTTCTCGTCCGCAGCAAGGATTTGCATGACATGCGCTTTCCAGATAGTCTCAAAGCCGTCGCCCGAGCCGGTGTCGGTGTCAATACGATTCCACTTAATCAACTCGCGAACCGCGGGATTCCCGTCTTTTCGACGCCAGGTGCTAATGCGAATGCCGTCAAGGAACTCGTCATCGGTAGTTTATTCCTGACGGCGCGAAAGCTCGTCCCGAGTCTGCTTTGGACGAATAACTTACGCGGACCGGATATTCCAGAGCGGATCGAAGCGAACAAAAAACAATTCGTCGGAACGGAGTTACTCGGGAAACGAATCGGGATCGTCGGGCTTGGTGCAATCGGGGCAAACTTAGCCAACACCCTTCACGAGCTTGGCATGAGCGTCACAGGCTATGATCCACACATGTCCGTCGAGTCAGCTTGGCGCGTCTCGAATCAGATTCAGCGGGCAACACAGCTTGAGGATCTTCTCGCGACAAGTGACTATATCACGTTGCACCTGCCGCTCGTTGACGCAACGACAGGTTTACTCGATGCGTCTCTCCTCTCGAAGATGAAACACGGCGCGACCCTGCTCAACTTCTCGCGTGGCGAACTCGTCGATGAACAAGCGTTAGCCGACGTACTCCGGTCCGGTCGCCTGGCGAACTATGTGACGGATTTCCCGAATGCCTTCATCTTGTCCCTCCCCCGAGTCATTGCCTTACCACATATCGGGGCATCGACGAGTGAAGCGGAAGAAAACTGTGCCATCATGGCGGTCGATCAACTGCGTCTGTTCCTTGAGACAGGAAATATCCGCAATGCTGTCAATTTTCCAGCTGTCGAGTTACCGTTCACTGGAAAACGACGGATTACGATTGCTCACCACAACATTCCGAACATGGTCGGTCAAATCGCCTCGGTGTTAGCACAAGAGTCGATCAATATCGCCAACATGATCAACGGTAGTAAAGATGCGATTGCCTATACAATCATCGATATCGATAACCATGCGGACGAATCGATCTCGCTCGACCGACTGAATCAGATTCCTGGCGTCTTGAAAACACGTCTACTTTAAAAGGAGTGAACCCCATGCCAACTTTCGAACCTTTTGCGGCGTTACGACCGGACTCAAAATATGCGGCAGAATTTGCCGCCTTACCGTATGATGTTTATTCGCGCGAAGAAGCACGTTCTGAGATTCGACGTCATCCGCTGTCTTTTTTACGGATCGATAAAGCAGAAGCCACCCTTCCGTCATTGATCGCTGAAGATGACCCACGCGTTTATCAGCAAGCAGCGCTTGCCTTCGAAGAGAGTCAAACAAACGGTATCTTACAGCTCGACACGGACGAGACATATTACATTTATCAGTTGTCAGACGGGACACATACGCAATCCGGTTTCGTCGGATGTGTTGCCGTCAACGATTATGAGACGAATCAAATTCGTAAACATGAATTCACACGTCCAGATAAGGAGCGCGACCGTGTCCGACACGTCGAACAGTTACAAGCTCATACGGGACCGATTTTACTGGCGCATCAGACCGATCCACAACTCGAAGCAATCGTCACAACGGTCACTGCTGGAGATCCCCTATATGATTTCACCGTCGATGGAGTGACGCACCGAATTTTTAAAATCGCCGATCGTAATCACCTGTTGACGATCGGAAGCCAGTTCGCCCGTCACGACGCTCTCTATATCGCTGATGGTCACCACCGTGCAGCGGCGGCAGCCATCGCTGCCAGTCGGACGGATCAGGAGGAAGCCCAACGTTTTCTTGGTGTCTCCTTCCCGCAGGATCAATTACGAATCCTTGGCTACCACCGTGTCGTCGAAGATTTATACGGTCAATCGGTCGTTGACTTCCTCGAGCGATTAGCCCATCGCTTTACGATTACAAAAGGACGCGCTGAACAAACGAAGTCTCACCAAATTGAGATGTATCTCAACCGGCAATGGTATACCCTTTCGTACAAATCTGAACGAATCGGGACGAAAGCGAATCTCGACGTCTCGATTTTACAAGAAGAGTTGTTGACACCGTTACTCGGTATCGAAGATCCACGGACGGACGCACGGATCCAGTTCGTCGGTGGTCATAAGGGGTATGCCGGCCTTGAGCAGATCGTGGACTCTGGACATGCCGCTGTCGCCTTCCACTTGCATCCGACTTCGATCGAAGATTTAATGGCTGTGGCTGATGCGGGAGAAGTGATGCCGCCGAAGTCGACTTGGTTCGAACCGAAGCTTCGGAGCGGTTTACTGATCCATCCGTTTGATTCATAATGCACACACACTAAAAAAGCAAGTCGCGGATGCGATATCCACGACTTGCTTTTTCTTATACGTGTCGCAAAAGAAGAGCCGACACAGCTTCTACTTGAATAGTTCCCGACAACGTCGTTGCATTTAACAGACTTTCATACGTTCCCTCAAGCGAAAGAGATTGTGCCTCTTCACTTACGTTGACCACGAGCAAGTAAATCTGTTCACCCTGACGTCGCTCGACGACAAATGTCTGTTTTGTATCATCGATCCTTTGGAAATGATACGTTCCGGCATTTGCTAAAACCGGATGCTGTTTTCGAAGAGCGATCAACTGTGCAACGTGATCGAACAACTCACGGTTCTGCTTCGTCTCATCCCATTCCATACACGCACGGTTTGCCGGGTCTTGCCCCCCAGTCATTCCAATCTCATCGCCATAGTAGATGACGGGTGAACCCGGGAACGTCAACAGTGTAGTGAAGAGTAACTTCATTCGATCGATATTCCCTTTCGCACGCGTTAGAGCACGCGGCGTATCATGCGAGTCAATCAAATTGAACATGACCTCGTTGACATTTTGAGAATGCCAGTTTAAATTCCGGCTGACTGCATGTGAGAAATCACGAACGCTCGTCTCGCCCGTCGCAAAACAAGTCAAAAAGCTCTCTGTCAAACCGTAATTCATGACGGCATCAAATTGATCGCCGAGGAGCCATGGTTGCGAATCCGTCCAGCATTCGCCGACGATATAACATGTTCCGTTCGCAGCCCGGACTTCCTTTCGAAACTCACGCCAAAACGCATGATCGACTTCACTAGCGACATCCAGACGCCAGCCGTCAATTCCGAATTCCTCGACCCAGTAACGTCCGACGTGAAGCAAATAGTCTTTGACGTCCGGATGGGCAGTATTCAACTTCGGCATGTTTCGTTCAAATGCAAACACTTCATAGTTTGGAATCGATGGATCGACCGGGAAGGAATCAATCGTAAACCAGTTGGCGTATTTTGAGTCTTGTCCCTTTTCTAAGACATCTTGAAATGCTGGGTGCTCTTCACTAATATGATTAAAGACGGCATCGAGTAATACGCGGATACCGTTCTCATGTAGCACATCGATCATCTTGCGGAACGTTTTCTCGTCACCGAACGCAGGATCAAGCTTCAAGTAATCAAGCGTATCGTATTTATGATTGGATGGTGCCTCAAAGACTGGGCAGAAGTAGACACCCGTGACGCCGAGACGTTGTAAATGATCGACGTGATCAATGACCCCTTGAAAATCTCCACCGAAGAAATTCTGAAAAGCCGGTGCTTCACTTCCCCACTCCTTCGTTCCCGCTGGATCATTCGTCGTGTCGCCATTCGCAAATCGTTCCGGGAAAATTTGATACCAGACCGTATCCTTCACCCAATCCGGTGTATCAAAGACATCCGTCGCATGAACATATGGCACAGAAAAATAATAGCCTGGATGATCGAGTGGTGCTTCGTCATACCAGCCACGCTCTGTTAAAACGGCTATCTTATCGCCATGAACCTCAAACCCATACCGTACCCGCTTCCGTTCTGGACGGATTGCAACGAACCAATAGTCATACGTTGCATCACTTCCATTGTGTTGCATCGGCGTCCGCTCTACTTTCCATGATTTTTCTTTCTCCGGATCAAAATTCCAATCTCGGTCTTCTTCTTTTTCCGCTTCCCATTCGTACGGATCACCATATATCAATTCAACTTTTTCAATATCGTCTTTAGCCGTCATGAGTCGGACATGGACCGTCTCTTGATCGTAAGCATAAACGAACGGTGATAATGCGCGATGAACTACCCCAGCCTGGTTCAAATTCTGCCACTCTCCCTTAAATTGATATTTCTCTATCGGTAAAGTTCCTTTCTTCCACATCGCTTAAACGTATTTAATAGAAATTCAACGGTTCCACCGACATTTTAGTTCAGTCTGTCAGGTAGTTTAAGGTATACTGATAACGCATAGGAAATCACGGATTTCTGACATTACGGAAAGAGAGTGGATACGAAATGGGTCGTAAATGGAATAACATCAAGGAAAAAAAAGCATCAAAAGACAAAAATACGAGTCGGATTTACGCAAAGTTCGGTCGTGAGATTTATGTAGCGGCTAAACAAGGTGAACCCGATCCAGAATCAAACCAAGCATTAAAGGTCGTTCTCGAACGAGCGAAAACATACAACGTGCCACGTGCCATCGTCGATCGGGCGATTGAAAAAGCAAAAGGTGGAGCGGAAGAAAACTACGACGTCTTGCGTTATGAAGGATTCGGTCCAAGCGGTTCAATGGTCATCGTCGAAACGTTGACGAACAACGTTAACCGGACGGCTTCTGACGTTCGTGCTGCATTCGGAAAAAATGGCGGAAACATGGGCGTGAGCGGATCCGTCGCTTATATGTTCGATGCGACGGCAATCTTTGCGTTTGAAGGTAAAACTGCAGATGACGTTCTCGAATTGATGATGGAAGCGGATATTGATGTGCGCGATATCCTCGAAGAAGACGAATCTGTCATCATCTACGCTGAGCCGGAACAATTCCATGCTGTACAAGAAGCGTTGAAAGCTGCAGGCATTACTGAGTTCTCACTTGCCGAACTGGTCATGCTCGCCCAAAACGAAGTCGCGTTGTCTGAAGACGACGTCGCACAATTCGAGAAAATGATCGATGCACTGGAAGATCTTGAGGATGTGCAACAGGTCTACCATAACGTAGAACTATAATTAAAAAGACAAGGGGATGGTCACGACCATCCCCTTGTCTTTTTAATTATAGTTTCTGTATCGGTTAACGCCCGAAATCGGTCACGCACCGTCTGTTTTTATCATAAAGTATGAAACGCGTTTCATAACAAGAACAAAAAAAGATTCATTT
Organism: Exiguobacterium sp. ZWU0009; assembly: GCF_000798935.2. Classification (NCBI taxonomy): domain Bacteria; kingdom Bacillati; phylum Bacillota; class Bacilli; order Caryophanales; genus Exiguobacterium; species Exiguobacterium sp. ZWU0009. The sequence goes on from NZ_CP018057.1 coordinate 1,847,174, forward strand.
GTGATGTTTATTTCTTGTATTTAATGGGAATAGTATTATTCGGAGTTGATTATAACTTATTTTGCTTTGAAGAAATAAAAGGAGGAACGAACGATGACATATTCTTTAATTGAAACATTCAAACACATCGTAAGCGAGGCAACTAGCTTTAAGCGCGTTGATTTCGGAGGTTACGATATTTATATGCAGACAACAGATGGACGAACGATTACGGCACACATCCGCTATGATGGTGGTGGTACGGACTTCAATGAAGCTTATTTAATGCTTGAATCGAGTACCGGTCAACGTCGCACAGCGACCTTAACGCTTTATCAATTCGAACATCTCTCTTCTTATACTGCACACAGTGAACGGACACGTGCCCTAGTCACAACAAGTGCTTAATGACCATAAAACACGCCTCTCATTCGAGAGACGTGCTTTTTTAATTTTCTTCTCGCTCGAGGCGCTCGAGTTCTGCGTGTGTTTGTGGGAATCCATTCGCTTGCCAATCTGCCCGATGAATGGAATCCAGTTGTGTCAGTCCGACTTCAGCCGGATCGCGTTTCGCGTCGACACTTGGACGATGGTCAATATCATCTGAAGTCGATTTTCGTTGTTGGTATTGTTGATAGGCGATTGTCGCAATCGCCGCTAGACCACCTAAAATGACACCTGTCTTGAATGTTGCTCGCATGAAAGTTCCCCCTCTATGGTCATTAGTTGTGCTCTAGGTAGATGTACCCGAGTTACTTGAATTTGAATCATTCTTCTCATGGATCAACGTGTTATTTGAAAAAAATCAAAAAAAATTTCAGCCTATTTCTGCCGTGTTCCTACATATTTAATAATCAAGAGAGAAAATGGCTCTATCCCTTATGCTTCAACGCTTCACGTCATGCAAGAAGGAAAAAAGTACGCTATACTTGATTCAGAAACATCTTCGACGAACAAAATGAATCGTGTCTTCTACTGGACAGTTCCGAGCTTCAACAGCTTGCGTTCGCGTCCCTTTTTCATTTTTGGTCGTCGATGTCACAAAGGAGGGAATTTCGTGTCCGTGATGCACGGGGCTATTTTACTGCCCATATTGATCAGTCTTTTCATTCCGCTTCTAGCGAAACGCCTTCCGAACATTCATACCGGTTGGTTTGTACTTGTCGTACCTGTACTGCTCGTTTCGTATTTCAGCCGCTTTCTCGCTGGTACGATGTCAGGTGAGACCTTTACGGCACGCATGCCGTGGATACCATCGCTCGGTATCGATTTCGTCACGTATCTCGACGGACTCGGCTTATTGTTCGCACTATTGATCACAGGAATCGGCTCACTCGTCGTTCTTTATTCGATTTTTTATTTAGATGCGAAAAAAGAATCACTCGGAACATTTTATGTTTATCTGTTGATGTTCATGACCGCCATGCTTGGCGTCGTGCTGTCAGATAACATGATCGTCCTCTATCTGTTCTGGGAATTAACGTCGATTTCGTCGTTCTTATTGATCGCCTATTGGTACGAGCGGGAACGTTCTCGTTACGGCGCTCAAAAATCGATGCTGATCACCGTCTTCGGTGGACTAGCGATGCTTGGGGGAATCGCGATTCTCTCAACACTCAGTGGATCGTTAAGTATTCGTGAGACCTATGCGTCGCTTGAATCGATTCAAGGTGAACCCTTCTTTTCGGTCGCCCTCGTTTTATTCTTGCTAGCTGCCTTCACGAAATCGGCTCAATTTCCGTTCCACATCTGGTTACCGGATGCGATGGAAGCACCGACCCCTGTCAGCGCCTACTTGCACTCGGCAACGATGGTCAAGGCAGGGTTGTATCTTGTCGCTCGTTTCAGTCCGATTTTTGCGGATGAGTCGCTCTGGTTCTATCTCGTCTCATCTGTCGGAATATTCACCTTATTCTGGGGTTCACTCAATGCGGTGAAACAACATGATTTGAAAGGAATCCTTGCTTACTCGACGATTTCTCAGCTTGGATTGATCATGTCCTTGCTCGGACTCGGAGCAGCCGCCTTGCACGTCGACGCGTTAGATGACGGATTATATACGATTGCGACAGTCGCTGCGATCTTCCACCTGATCAACCACGCGACGTTTAAAGGCAGTCTCTTCATGATGGCGGGAATCGTCGATCACGAGACTGGTACTCGCGACATTCGGAAGCTCGGTGGTCTTGCGCAACTCATGCCGATTTCGATGACGATTGCGATGATCGGGACCCTTTCGATGGCGGGGATTCCACCATTCAATGGTTTCTTAAGTAAAGAGATGTTCTTGACAGGTGTACTTGAAGTTTCAGGATCTGACTTGTTCCACTTACCGTCTTACGGTTGGATTATTCCTGTACTCGCCGTCGTCGGAAGTATCTTTACATTCGTCTATAGCATCTTGATCGTCCGCAGAACGTTCTTCGGTAAGCGTCAAGACGACAAGTTACCGAAAACACCACACGAGGCACCGATTGGCATGTTGATTCCACCTCTCGTCCTCGTCTCGCTCGTCGTCATCATCGGACTCTTCCCGAATATATTATCGGATACGTTGATTCGACCGGCAGTCGAAGCGATCTTACCGCAAGTCGTTGATGCGGGTGGCAAGATTGATGTGCATATTTCAATGTGGCATGGATTCAATACTGAATTATTCCTGACACTCGTGATCATCAGTGCTGGCGTAATCTTGTATAAAACACTCCCACGTTGGCAATCGCTTTACAACCGGATGCCACGTGCCGTCTCCTTGAATCATCAATATGACGCCTTGTTACGTCGTGGTGAACAGACATCGACAAAGATCCATGATACGGTCATGACCGGATACATGCGGTCGTATCTCGTCTACATCTTCGGATTCATCGTCATCTTGATCTTGACGGCATTATACGGGTTTGATGCCTTCCGCTTCGCGGTTGATCCAATCAGCTCGATTGACGCGTATGAGATCATCCTTGCACTCGTTCTCGTTTCGAGTGCCCTCTCGATCACCTTTGCGCGTTCACGACTGACATCGATCATCTTGCTCGGTGTGACAGGTTATACGGTCGCTCTGTTCTTCGTCTTGTTCCGAGCGCCAGACCTTGCCTTGACGCAACTCGTCATCGAGACCGTATCGGTCGCTCTGTTCCTGCTCGTTTTCTATCGTTTACCGGAAATCAGCCGGAAAGAAGAGCGCATTCCGTTCAAGCTCGGCAACGCCTTGATTTCGGCACTCGTCGGACTGACGGTGACACTCGTCGCACTTGCTTCTCTCAGCCAACGATCGTTTACTTCAATCGCCAAATATTACATCGATAATGTCGCTGATCTTGCCGCTGGCGGTAATATGGTCAACGTCATTCTCGTCGACTTCCGTGGCTTCGATACGTTGTTTGAGATTGCCGTTCTCGCACTTGCCGGAATCGGAATTTACACGATGATTAAATTCAGACGAACAGGAGGGATGGATAAATGAAAAAGCAGACAAAAAAGCATACGAATGACGTCATCTTAGAGTCCGCGACTTCCTTTATCACGTTCATCATCTTCCTGTTTGCTGTCTACTTGTTCTTTGCTGGACACTATACGCCAGGTGGCGGTTTCATTGGTGGTCTTGTGACGGCGTCTGCTCTTGTCTTGATCTTACTTGCTTACGACATCAAGACGTTACGCCGGATTTTGCCATTCGACTACAAATGGATCACGGCTCTTGGCATGTTGATTGCCGTACTGACGGCTTCAGGAGCGCTTGTCTTTAACGTCCCGTTCTTCACACATGCACATGACTATTTCAACCTACCGTTATTCGGTAAGACATCACTTCATACGGCGATGTTGTTTGATCTTGGTGTTTATCTTGTTGTCGTCGGTGTGACGATGACGATTATTCAAACGATTGGGGAGAGTGATTAATATGGAAATCATCATGGCGATCGCCGCAGGCATCCTGACGATGTGTGCCATTTATCTCATTCTTTCGAAAAGTATTCTTCGCATTATCATCGGAACAGGGTTGCTCAGCCACGCTGCCCATCTACTCGTCATGACGATGGGTGGATTAAAACGAGGCGCGGCTCCGGTCTTAAAGGACGGCGTGACTTCCTATACGGATCCACTACCGCAAGCACTCGTCTTGACCGCCATCGTCATCAGCTTTGGTGTCACTGCCTTTTTCTTGGTACTCGCTTATCGTGCCTATCAAGAACTCGGAACCGATAATATCGAAGAGATGAAAGGAACCGATTCGAATGATTAACTTACCGCTACTACCAATCATCATCCCTTTGTTGACTGGTGTCATCTTGATGTTTTTCCCACGACACCTCAAAGGACAACGAATCGTTTCCCTCTTTTCGACGATTTTAACTGTCTGTGCCTCCATCTATCTTGTGCTGACTGTCCGGTCGAACGGAATCTTAACAGTCACACTCGGTAGCTGGCCAGCACCTTTTGGTATCACACTCGTCTCTGACATGCTATCCGCTTTACTCGTCACGACGACAAGCATTCTTGTTCTTTGTATCATCTGGTATGCCATTGTCTACTTGAGCGTTTCCTATCAACGGTACTACTATTTCATCGCCGTCCAATTCCTGCTCGTTGGTGTCAATGGTGCCTTTACGACAGGTGATATCTTTAACATGTTCGTCTTCTTCGAAGTCTTCCTGATTTCGTCTTATGTTTTGATCGTTCTCGGCGGGAAACCGGCACAATTACGAGAATCGCTGAAGTATCTTTTGATTAATGTCATCTCGTCTGCATTATTCGTCATGACCGTCGCCTTCTTGTACGGAATCATCGGATCACTCAGCATGGCGGATATCAGTCAAAAGATTTCAGAGGTCGGACAGCCAGCAATCCTCAACGTCATCGCCTTGTTATTCCTGATCGTCTTCGGATTAAAAGGTGCGATCTTCCCGCTCTACTTCTGGTTGCCTGGTTCTTATCAAGTACCACCGACGCCTGTTCTTGCTCTGTTCGGTGCCTTGTTGACGAAGGTCGGGGTCTACGGGATTTTACGGACGTATAGTTTGTTCTTCTCAAATGAGATTGGAACGATTCATCAAATCTTGAGTATCCTTGCGCTCAGTACGATCATCATCGGGGTGATTGGTGCGCTTGCGACACGGGATGCGAAGCAAATCATCATCTACAACATCATCGTCGCAGTCGGAGTCATCTTGTACGGGGTTTCCCTCATGACACCGCAAGCACTAGAAGGTGCGATTTTCTATCTTCTTCATGATATGTTGATTAAAGCCGCTTTATTCCTACTCGTAGGAATCATGGTCGGAATTGCCGGCTCGAGTAAGCTGAAAGATATGGGCGGGATGATCAAAGCCTATCCTGTATTAGGTTGGACGTTCTTCATCGCGGCGTTATCACTTGCCGGGATTCCACCGCTCAGCGGATTCATTGGGAAATTTTTGATCGTTCGTGGTGGTATTGAAGCCGGTGAGTTGATTGGACCAATCATCGTTCTACTATCCAGTCTACTCGTCTTGTATTCGGTCGTTCAATTGTTCATGCGTGCCTTTTGGGGAACACCGAAGACTTACTCTGGTGATAAACAAGCGCTTGTTCCAAAGCTGCTAGTTCCTACGATTGCCTTAGTTGCGCTCAGCGTTCTCTATGGAGTAGGTGCTGAGGCGATGCGTCCACTGATTCAACAAGCCGTTGAACCGTTGACGAATCCAACGCTCTATATCGATGCCGTACTAAAAGGAGGTCGTTAATTCATGCCATTTCAAGTCTTGCTCAACTTATTTCTTGCATTCTTGTGGATGTTTCTCTCAAACAATTTCTCGGCCTCCGGTTTCGTCATCGGTTACGCGCTAGGGTTGATTGCGATGTTCGCTTTCCGTCGCGGCTTCAAAGGACGCTTTTATCTCGGACCCGTCGTCGCACTCGTCCTATTGTTTTTCCGCTTTCTCTACGAGCTTGTCGTCGCGAACATCGATGTCTTGAAAATCATCTTAAAGCCGAAGTTAGATATTCAGCCTGGTATCTTCGCTTATGAGACCGAACTCGATCAACCGTGGCAAATCACGTTGCTGTCGATGCTGATCACATTGACACCGGGAACGCTCGTCGTTGATATCTCGGATGATAATAAGACACTCTACATTCATGCACTCCACATGCCAGAGGTCGATGAAGCAGTCGCTTCGATTCGTGATAGTTTTGAGAAAGCCATTCTGGAGGTGAGTCGGTAATGTTCGATATTTTAATCTATATCGCACTCGGGGGTGTCTTTCTCTCGATGCTCGGTCTGTTTTACCGGGTCATCAAAGGACCCAGTGTGGCGGATCGTGTCATTGCTCTTGATTCGATTGGTATCAGCTTGATTTCAATCGTTGGCCTTGTCTCGATCATCTTACGGACGAGCGACTACCTCGAAGTCATCCTGTTGATTGGTATACTCGCCTTCATCGGTACGGTTGCCTTTTCAAAATATATCGAGAAAGGAGAGATCATCGAACGTGATCGCAATCAATGAATTGATCGTCGCGGTCTTCGCCTTGCTCGGTATGGGATTTAGTCTCGTCACCGCGCTTGGTCTGATCCGCTTACCGGATGTCTATACGCGTGCTCACGCTGCATCTAAAAGCGCGACATTAGGTGTCATGTCGATTTTAATCGGCGTCATCATCTATTTCGTCACTGAAGATGGATTCTTCTCCTCTCGTGTCGTTCTCGGCATCCTGTTCGTGCTCATTACAGCACCGATTGGAGGACATCTGATCGCTCGTGCTGCATATTACAGCAATGTGCCGTTATGGAAATCGTCTGTTCGTGACGACTTGTCTCAGAACAAAGAACATGTGGAACCAAAGAAACGCCAAGATGATGTATAAGTATCGCTATGACAAAACCCTCGCTTCCATTCACGGAAGCGAGGGTTTTTTGATTAAGAACGCTGTAAAGGTGAGGCAGCAAACAAGAGTGCCAACTCATCACGATTAACCAGCAATTCTTCTAATGTATGCTGTTCCAGTTCCCGGATAAAAGCTCGAAGCGCTCGTCCGAGCACACCTTTTAGACGACATCCTGGTTCGATGACACAATGACCGTTGCTTCCAAAACACTCGACGATATCCATCGGTTCCATCTCCCGAACGACTTTACCGATGTTGATGTCTTTTGGATCACGAATCAAACGGAGTCCGCCTGACCGACCTCTTGTTGATTCGACATAGCCAAGTTTCGCTAACTGTTGTGTCACCTTCATTAAATGGTTGGATGAGATGCCATAATGATTTGCAATCTGCGGCATTGGTGTGATGACATCCCGGTGCACCCCGAGGTACATCAACACACGTAATCCATAATCCGTATACTGTGTAATTCTCACGATCCTCACTCCATTCCTTCCCAAAACTGCACTGTTATCGTACCATGAAATACGAAACTGACTACATTGTTTTGTCTCATGATTCGAAATTCTGATAAACCTCTATAGGGTTTACGTATGGAATGAAATATTGGATTTAAAATACGAGTTTTAAAAACAAAAAAACTATTTCTCCTTTCCTGTTCGAAAGAAGAAATAGTACTATTTCCTTTTTACCTTATTTTTTGTACAGTCCTTTCACGACATCATTAAAACGGTCGGCATAGTTCGTAAAGACTCCCGTGACACCATAATCAAGCATACGAACCATATCCGCTTTTTCATTCACTGTGTACGGGTGAAGTAACAAATCATGCGCCCGAATTGCTGCGACGTTCTCACGTGTCAATGCTTTGAAGGAAGGACCGACACCGACCGCATACTGGCGGATTGCTGTTAATCGATCATCCGTCATTGCCTTGACTTCATTTGCTTCCATCAACTGAACCAAGGGAACGTTCGGGTCGATGGCTCTGACTTTTTGAAGACTCGCTTCACTAAACGACTGAATCAAGACTTGTCCTGATTTGACCTTGTTACTCGACAATCCGTTCTGCTTTAGTACGTCGAGCAATTTCTGTTCCATTCCCGGGTACACTTCCGGTGATTTCGTCTCGATGTAGTAATTCGCATGCTTCCCATACTTACTCAAGACTTCTTGAAGCGTCGGAACTTTCAAACCGACATACGATTTTTTCGCAAGGGTCGGGTTCGCTTCATTGAACCAGCTACCGGCATCAAGTTTCTTGATTTCAGCAAGCGTTTTATCTTTGACGGCACCCGTTCCGTTCGTCGTCCGATCAACCGTTTCATCGTGCATCGCAATCAATTGACCGTCTTTTGTCATCTGTAAATCAATTTCGATGTAATCTGCTTTGAATGTCTTATGTCCCATTTCATAAGCTGGCATCGTATGCTCTGGCGCGTATCCCGAAGCTCCGCGGTGAGCAACATTGATGATTCGATTTGGATCGAGTAACGATGTTCCTTTTGAATGTGCGCTGACATCTTCTGTCGGAAGACCTGTGCTTAATACGGCTCCTGCTACCATCGTCAATCCAAATTGTTTCAACATAATCAATCCCCCCTTGAAATATTCTTACAACACTTATCCTAAATCGTATGTATGAAGCTGATATAGAGATGATGTAAATGTCGTTTCGTGTTTTGATGACAAAGTGATATCAACAAAAAAAAGACCCGCATCTAAAACGGGTCTTTTAATGATTACGCTTCGAAAATCAATGACTCTGGATCTTCAAGGAGATCTTTAATGTGCTTCAAGAACGTAACAGCTTCTTTTCCATCAACGATTCGGTGATCATAAGAGAGTGCGACATACATCATCGGACGGTTTTCCATGCGTTCAGCATCAATCGCTACAGGACGTAAGTTGATTGCGTGCATTCCGAGAATCGCGACTTGTGGACCGTTTAAAATCGGTGTCGACATGAGTGAACCGAACGTACCACCATTCGTGATCGTGAACGTACCACCCGTCAAATCAGATAGACCGAGTTTGTTATCGCGCGCCTTGACCGCTAATTGAATGATGTCTTTTTCAATCTCAGCAAAGTTCTTTTTGTCCGCATCACGCACGACTGGAACGACGAGACCATCTGGTGCTGAAACGGCAATACCGATATCGTAGAATTTCTTCAGGACGATTTCGTCGCCTTGAATCTCAGCATTCAAGTATGGCATCTTTTTAAGTGCTGCGACTGCTGCTTTCGTAAAGAATGACATGAAGCCAAGTTTGACTTCGTTTTCTTTCACGAATTTCTCTTGGCGACGTTTACGCAGTGCCATGACCGCTGACATATCGATCTCATTAAATGTTGTCAACATTGCTGCCGTTTGCTGAACTTCAACGAGTCGGTTCGCAATCGTCTTGCGACGGCGTGACATCTTGATTCGCTCTTCCGGTTTCCCAGGAGCGGCTGCAGATGCTGGTGCTGGTGCCGGTGTAGCGGGTTTCGTAGGAGCCGGTTTTGCTTGCTCACGTGGTGCTACTTCAAACGTCGCGACGTCTTGCACACGGATGCGACCAAGTGGATCTTGCGTCGCCACTTGTGCTAAATCAATTCCTTTTTCACGAGCCAGTTTACGGGCAGCAGGTGAAGCAATCGGACGATCCGCAACAGATGTACTTTCAGTCGCTGCCACAGCCACCGGTTGTTCCGCTTTTTCTTCTGCTTTTGGTGTCTCTTTTGGAGTTTCTTGTACTGGTTCTGCCGCAGCCGGTTTTGGAGCCTCGCCACCAGCAGAGATGACAGCAATCGTTTCCCCGACGCGAACTGTATCTCCTTCAGCAGCCATCACTTCCGTCAACGTACCTGCTTCATCTGACGGTACTTCGATATTGACTTTATCTGTCTCGAGCTCAACGATGGCTTCTCCTTTTTCAACGTGATCACCTGGTTGTTTCAACCAAGACGCCACCGTTCCTTCTGTGATTGATTCGGCAAGTTCTGGTACTTTGATTTCCATCGTATTCTCCCCCTATGACTCGATTCTATCTTAAGTTATGATGTGTGATTTGATACGTGTGATGGTGCTGTTGGAGTAGAAGCAGTCGCTGTGAGTGCATCATTGATGATACGTGCCTGCTCTACTTTATGACCTGACGGGTCACCTTCTGCTGTACTTGAACGGCGACGACGACCGATGTAACGGACGGTTTGGATGCCGTTCGGTGCGACTGTCTCAAGTCGAGGTTCCATGAAGGACCAAGCCCCCATGTTTTTCGGTTCTTCTTGTACCCAGACCATCTCTTCGACGGCTTCATAGCGCGCGATGACTTCTTGTAAGGCTTTCGCCGGGAACGGATACAACTCCTCGACCCGGACGATTTGTAGCCAATCGAGATTCTCATCTGATTTTGAAACGGCTTCCGCTAGATCGATTGCCATCTTACCAGAACAGAACACAAGACGTTTAACTCGATCTGGTGCTTCGCCAAGTCCAGCTTGTTCGATGACACGTTGGAAACTACCTTCCGTCAACTCAGAGACATCCGATGTTGCAAGCGGATGACGCAAGAGACTCTTCGGCGTCATGACGACGAGCGGTCGGACTTCCTCTTTTCCGAGAATCGCTGCTTGTCGGCGCAATAAGTGGAAGTACTGGGCAGCACTCGATACGTTCGCGACTGTCCAGTTTTTCTCACCCGATAACGTCAAGAAGCGTTCTAAACGACCACTCGAGTGTTCTGGTCCTTGCCCTTCATAACCATGCGGAAGCAACATGACGAGACCTGACGTTTGTCCCCATTTCGCGCGGCTAGCTGAGATGAACTGGTCGAAGATGACTTGACCTGAGTTCGCAAAGTCCCCATATTGCGCTTCCCATAATACGAGCGTTTCCGGAGCGAAGACGTTATAACCGTATTCAAAACCAAGTACACCTGCTTCAGACAACGGACTGTTGTAGACCGAGAATGATGCAGTTGCCGTTGATAAGGCATGGAGTGGCGAGAAGCCTTCTCCTGTTTTCACATCATGAAGATTAATGTTCCGTTGTGCGAACGTTCCTCGTTCAGAATCTTGACCGCTCAAGCGGATGGGTATTCCATCTGAGAGAATCGAAGCGAACGCCAATGTTTCGGCATGTCCCCAGTCAATTCCGTTCTTTGTCGAGAACGCATCCGTCCGGCGCTTCAGGACCTTCTCAAGTTTATGGAACACCTGGAAGCCATCCGGCCACTGTAATAATTCTTCGTTGTACGCTGTTAGTGTTTCGATCGAGACCCCTGTCTCGATTGTCGGTACCCCTTTAAAGACGACATCCGGCATGACCCCACCATACTCTTTCTCGACGTTCGGTACTTTCTCTCGAGCCGCTTTCATCTGATCATTGATCGATGTTTCAATCGATTGAATTTCGTCAGCTGTCGCATCCCCATTCGCGACAAGCGTTTTCCCGTACAATACACGAATTGGATCATGTTTATGAATCAAATCATATAAGACCGGGTTCGTATTCATCGGTTCATCCATTTCGTTATGACCAAAACGACGGTATCCGATTAAATCAATCATGACATCCTTCTTAAACGTTGCCCGGTACTCGCTCGCGAGTAACGCGACAGCGAGACAGCTTTCCGGCTCATCTGCGTTGACGTGGAAGACTGGGATCTCATACCCTTTGGCAAGATCACTCGAGTAACGCGTCGAACGGGAGTCCGTCGGCTCCGTTGTGAAGCCGATCGTGTTATTCGCGATGATATGAATCGTTCCGCCGGTGTTATATCCTTTGAGATTCGCTAAATTCAACGTTTCAGCCACGATTCCTTGACCTGGGAACGCTGCATCCCCGTGAATGAGGATCGCAGCAGCAGCTGCTTGCTCTTGGCGTGGTGCCCCTTTTTGTGAGCGATCATCTTGTGCCGCACGTGTGAAGCCTTCAACGACTGGGTCGACGAACTCAAGGTGCGACGGATTGTTTGCAAGCGTCATCCGGACGTTACGTGTCTCTTGCTCGAGTTTTCGGTTTAAACCGAGGTGATACTTCACGTCGCCTGTCCAACCGTACGTGATCCCAATCGAGCCTTCAGATGGAACGAGATCATGGTTCGGTGCATGTTGGAACTCAGCAAAGATCATTTCATATGGCTTCCCGAGTACGTGCGCCAAAACGTTCAACCGTCCACGGTGTGCCATTCCGATATTGATCGTCTCCGACCCGTTCGAGATGAGGTGTCCGACGATCGTGTCGAGCAATGGCACCATTGCGTCAAGTCCCTCAATCGAGAACCGCTTTTGACCGACATATGTTTTGTGCAAGTATTTTTCGAAAAGGTCCGTTTCAGCCAAGCGTTTGAATAACTGTTTCTTTTGTTCAGCATCTAGCGTCGCTGTCAAAGCACCTTGCTCGATTTTTTGACGGAGCCATTTCTTTTCATCGAGATCGTCGACATGCTGGAACTCAACAGCGGCTGCTCCCGTGTACTGTGCCTTTAAATGTTCGATGCCTTCATACGCGTCCTGTATACCAGTTGGTGGTTCAGGGCAGACGAGTGAGACTGGCATTTTCCGAAGATCTGCCTCTGTCAATCCGTACTGACTCAATTCGAATAATCCTGTTTCTCGCGGATGGTCCTTCAGCGGATAGATATCCGCCGCAAGATGTCCTTTTGCACGAATTTGTTCCGCTAAACGATTCGCCGCAAGATATTTTTCGAAATCTCCTGTCTCGACTTGCATCGGTACGACTGGTTCCGTCACGGGTGCACCATGCTCTTCGAAATACGCACGTGTCTCCTCATCAACGGATGTCTTGTCTTCTAAAAAACGCTCGTACAATTCAATAATGTAGCCAAGGTTTGGTCCATAAAATGCTTGTTGATCTTGCTCGTGGCCTGCCATGTACGGTTCCCCCCGTTTCTATATTTCTCCCCACACATCCAGTGGATACTCGATGTGTTTCCAGCCCTCTACCTGTTAGCGCTTTCAAAAGGAATTGCATGAATAAAACGCTGAACGTCATGAGAAGGAATGACCGTGTCATTCTTCCATGAAAGTGCCTTCGTTACTATATTACTACTCTTTTCCTATGTGTGCATTTCGAATTCCCAAATTCTCACGCTTAAATGTATAAGTTTTTCTTATGACCACTTGCCTAGTTATTTATGATTCGTCAAAAAACCGGCGTATCCGCATTTAGATACGCCGGTCTCATCATAAGACTTTACTAAGGAACGATTGCGTCCGTTCGTGTTGTGGAGAATCAAATAATGCTTGTGGTACGTTCTCTTCGACGATATAACCACCATCCATGAATAAGACGCGATCTCCAACCTCTCGAGCAAATCCCATCTCATGGGTCACGACGACCATCGTCATGCCTTCAAGAGCAAGTTGTTTCATGACGGCAAGCACGTCACCTACCATTTCCGGGTCAAGTGCTGACGTTGGCTCATCAAACAACATGATTTTCGGATTCATTGCAAGCGCGCGGGCAATCGCGACCCGTTGTTTTTGACCACCAGATAATTCACCTGGATAATTATCCGCTTTTTCACGTAATCCGACTTTATCAAGGAGTTCAAGTGCCCGCTGTTTCGCCTGTTCTTTATCCGATTTACGTACTTTGATCGGTGCGAGCGTGACGTTTTCTAACACAGTTTTATGCGGGAAGAGATTAAAATGTTGAAAGACCATCCCTACTTCTTCCCGGACCTTGTTAATATCGACCTTTGGACTCGTAATGTCGAAATCATCGACAATGACCGTGCCACCTGTAATCTCTTCCAATCGATTCAAACAGCGTAAAAACGTACTTTTCCCAGATCCCGACGGACCGATGACACAGACGACTTCTTTTTCGGCAATCGAGACGTTGATGTCTTTTAAGACTTCATTCGAACCGAAGGATTTCTTTAGATTCTTTACTTCAATGATACTCATCGTAATGTAAACCTCCGTTCCAAGAACTTCGCCACTAAGGACAAGAGATAAATGATGACGAAGTACATCAATCCGACGATGGACCAGACGATGAATGGTTCAAACGTCGTTGACTGCTGTACTTGACCTTGTTGCGTCAAGTCAGCGATGCCGATAATCGACAACAACGATGTATCTTTTAAGCTAATGATCGATTGGTTCGTAATCGTTGGTAACATCCGCCGGAATGCTTGCGGTAAGATGATCTGCACCATCGTTTGACGCCCTGTCATCCCGAGTGAACGTGCAGCTTCTGTTTGTCCTTTATCAATCGATTGGATACCAGCTCGAATGATCTCTGCAAAATAAGCACCGGCATTGATTGCGACCGTCAGTATCCCTGCATACATCCGGTCCATCGATAACCATTCGAGCGAGTTAAGTCCAAAATAGATGAAGAATAACTGAACGATGAACGGCGTTCCGCGAATGACATCAATATAGACAATCGCGATCCCGTTTAAGATTTTTGATGGTGATAAGCGCATCAATGCGACGACTAAGCCAATCAGAAAGCCGACGATGACCGCGATGATGAAAATATACAATGTGACTTGAAGCCCTTCCAAGAAAAATGGAAATGCGGTTTTGACCACTTCCATTGGCTATCCCACTCCCTTATTGCCTTGCGACTTATTTCAGATACGTATCAACGATTTTATCGTATTCACCGTTTTCTTTTAGATTCGCAAGTCCTTTGTTGATTTTCTTCATCAGATCCTCGTTCTCACCTTTTAAGACAGCGATTCCGTAATTGTCCCCGTTGAGACGGTCTCCGACAAGTTTTAATCCAAGGTTTTGTTGTTTGTTTGCATATGAGATGACAGGATAATCTTCAATCAAGGCTGCTGCGTTACCGTTCTTCACTTCTTGGAACATCGCTGGGCTGTCATTGAACTGTGTGACTGTGAAGCCAAGCTTATCTGCGTTATCCGTTGCATATTTCGCACCCGTCGTTCCCTTTTTGACGGCTACTTTTTTCCCTTTTAAATCGTTGACGGATTTAATACCATTCTCATCTTCTTTGACGACTAAAATAAGACCAGCTTTGAAGTATGGATCTGAGAATGTGACGACTTTCTTCCGTTCTGGCGTAATACTCATACCGGCAATGGCAACGTCCAATTGATTGGCTTGAAGTGCCGGAATGATACCGCTAAAGTCCATTGCTTCAAATTGAATCTTGAAGTTCTGATCCTTCGCGATTGCTTTCATGAGATCAATGTCGATTCCCTTGTACGTATCCCCATCTTTATATTCAAATGGTGGGTACGTGACGTCAATGCCGACCTTATACGTCTTTCCTTCTGACGACTCTTCTTCTTTCGAACCGATGCTACATGCACCAAGCACGAGAACACAGCTCATCAAGAGCGCTAGCAAGATACTCCCTTTTTTCATGTTTGTTTCCCCTCTCCTATGTGTTAAAGATTGTTAACTCTACTTAGTACTTTCCCTGAAGAGTACCCTCTTTAAAACGTATTTTACCAGAAAAATTCTAAAAAGATAAACTTTTCTGAATTTTTATTCGTTGAAACCGTTTTCTATTCATCATCAAAAAAGAAGGCACCCCCTTGCTGGGATTGCCTCCTTCAATCATTTATGCCGCCGAGAGGACTTGAACCTCCACGGTGTTGCCACCACTAGATTCTGAGTCTAGCGCGTCTACCAGTTCCGCCACGACGACGTTGATTTATGATATTAATATAGCGGGTAACGAACTGAGTTGTCAATCATTTCGCAAGATGTTGCGAACGAACTTCTCGACGACATCATCATACAATGCCGGATCCTCAAAATAGGCCATCGCGTGAGCGGCATTCGGAATGACGACGAGCTCTTTTTCTGTTGGACAAGCTTCATACAGCTCATATACCATATCTGTCGGTACAAACGTATCTGCCCCACCATGGATGAACAAAATTGGTACCTGTGCTTTTTTGACTTGTTTCAGCGCTGATGCTTCACGGAACGTATAACCTGCCTTTAGCTTCGTCAATACGCTCGTCATACCTAAAAACGGGAAATGTGGTAGTCGATACATCCGCTTCATCTGATACGCAAGTACAGCATTGACGGACGTATAGGCACAATCAGAAATGATTCCTTTGATCTGTGGTGGGAGTTGCTCGCCACTCGTCATCAATACGGTCGCCCCTCCCATCGACACCCCATGCAAGAACAGTTTCGCATCCTGTCCAATCCGTTCAATCAGATAGTTCGACCAACTGAGACAATCTTCCCGATCATGCCATCCGAATCCGATATAGTGACCGTCACTCATTCCGTGTCCTCGATTATCCGGCATCATGACATGAAAACCGGCCTGATGGTACAGATAGGCGAATCCGGCTAAATCCGTTCCGACGCCTCCGTATCCGTGCACGAGAATGACAATCCGATCTGATGGAACAGGAGACGGAAGGAAGTGCCCGCGTAACGTCAAACCATCTTTCGCTTCAATCTCGATCCGCTCGAGCGGCTGCTCCTTGATCCAGGTCTGTCCAGGTTGCATCAATCGGACCATCTCATCACTCAAATCCCGATTATTCGATAAGAAAGGCTTCGGATTCGTGGCGATTGCCATCTCATAAAAATAATAACTCGCTGCTACTAATCCGGATCCGATGACTCCGATTCCAATTTTTGTTCTGCGACGCATCTGCCCCACTCCTTCTTTCAGTTATAGCTCGATCTTCAGTTGAGCAGCATGGTCATCCTCTTCATCCTGCAAGACTTGTTGACGTAATCGTTGTTCTTGTTGCTGACGCCGGTAGGCAAACTCTTGGACAAGCTCTGTACCCGTGAACCCATCTTCTACGAGTTCGCTCAATAAATCCGTTTCTGTCTCGACGACCTCGCCCGGACGTCGCATGACGAGAACATCTCCGACTTGTGCAATCAGCAATTCATCTTCTAGACGAAGTGCATCGTAAAATGGTTCCGGTAACGTCATTCGACGTGTCTCCGGATTGATATGGACGCGTTTATAAACGCCTAATGCTTGAAACTTACGACGTGCCATTGCGTGCTCTCCTTTTTAGTTGAACGTCAGATCGATTCGTGAATCTTTTCCTTGAATACGAACCGTACCCGTCGCTCCATTGATTAACGTCAACTGTGGCGGCTGATGACCGATGTCAAGATCATATAAGACTGGTAAGCCCGTTTCATCTGCTAGATACTGATACACGTCTAGCCATGTCAGATCTTCTGTGATCCTTGCAGACGTACGACCGAATAAAAAGCCAGCCGCATGGTCAAACCATCCTGCATACGCCATTTGTCGAAGTGTCCGGTGCACCTCTGCTGAACTCGCTTCAGACACCTCGAAGTACCAGAGTATCGGTTCTCCGTTGATTTCTTCACGCTGGAAACGCTGTACATCTCCGTACGGTGTCCCAATCAGATGGCGAATCGTCTCAAGACACCCACCAAGTATCCGTCCGGTCACTTCTTTTCGCTCATCAAGTGCTTTCCATTCGGTCGCTTCCGTCAGTTGAAATAACGAACCTGCTGGACGTTCTTGGTCTGTCCACTCGGATTGATAACGATCGGAAGCCCACTGTGTGACGGTTCCTCCAGTTGGCGTTGCGAGCACCCGTCGCCAGGCACTTGTCGTCTCGTCCCATTCTTCACTTCGAAGCTCAACGAAATTCGGACCATGTGCTGTCGCCATCCCCGTCTGAAGCGTCAGACTGAGCAATAACGTACTGATATCGGAATAGCCAAGCAACCATTTCGGTTGGTACGTAGCTAGCGCCAACTCGGGTAAAAGATCAATGGCGCGTTCCCCACCAAATGGCGGGATAACGGCATCAATCGTCTCATCCGTCATCATCTGATTCAATTCTTCGGCGCGTTGTTTAACCGGCGCACTCGCAGCAAGTTGATGCGACCAAATCGTTTCGCCCAAACGGACGTTCATTTGCCGTGCTTGTACTTGTTCAACTGCTCGTTCGACCCATTCCTGTTGCTGTTCACGTAATCCGGAGGAGGGCGCCGTCACTCCGATCGTTTGACCTGTCCAACCTAAAAATGGATATTTCATGGTGACCCCCTATAATGTCATAGTGTGAAACTATCTTCTCGTCAAAATATGAGTTCATTATACCGTTCTTATGCCGCATTACCAACTTTTATCCTGTTAGAACGTCGTGATACGAACAAAAAACACGATTCCGCACAAGCGACCTGAATGAACAAGTCACCTCGACGAAATCGTGTTTGAATCTTTTTTAACTTGATGCTGATAGTTCAGCATATTCCTCTTGCGTGAACGCACGGGAGCGTGTCAAAAAACGTTTCCCTTCGACACCCTCAAGAGAGAACATTCCGCCTCGACCATTCACGACATCAATGATGAGTTGCGTATGTTTCCAGTACTCATATTGATCTTCATGAATATAAAACGGACAACCACCGATCTCTCCTAGTTTTTTATCCTGATCCCCTAGAAATAGATCACCCTGCGCAAAACACATCGGGGAACTGCCATCGCAACAACCACCAGATTGATGAAACATCAACGGACCGTGCTTTTCTCTCAACTGGTCGATTAACTCTAAACAAGCTGCTGTCGCCTGAACACGTTCCACCATTTGCATCCACGTCCTTTCCGACTTAGAAGAAACCGAGTTTATTCGGGTTATAGCTAACGAGTAGGTTTTTCGTCCGTTGATAATGGTTAAGCATCATCTTATGGTTTTCGCGTCCGATACCCGACATTTTGTAACCACCAAATGCCGCGTGAGCTGGATATTGGTGATAACAGTTCGTCCAGACGCGTCCTGCTTCGATCGCACGACCAAACCGGTACGCACGGTTCATATCGCGCGTCCAAACACCGGCACCAAGACCGTACAACGTATCATTCGCAATTTCGAGCGCTTCTTCTTCCGTCTTGAATGTCGTGACCGACAAGACCGGTCCGAAAATTTCTTCTTGGAAGATTCGCATCTTGTTATGCCCTTTAAAGATCGTTGGTTGGATGTAATATCCTTCTGCGAGATCCCCTTCGAGCATGTTACGCTCTCCACCGACGAGACACTCTGCGCCTTCAGATTTCCCGATTTCAAGATATGAAAGGATTTTCTCCATCTGTTCGTTCGAAGCTTGAGCCCCCATCATGACGTCCGAATCAAGAGGATTTCCGATCTTGATGGCTTTGACGCGCTCAAGAACACGTTCCATGAACGGCTCGTAAATTGATTCTTGAATCAAGGCACGCGACGGACACGTACAGACTTCT
This sequence comes from Exiguobacterium sp. ZWU0009, assembly GCF_000798935.2. Lineage (NCBI taxonomy): Bacteria > Bacillati > Bacillota > Bacilli > Caryophanales > Exiguobacterium > Exiguobacterium sp. ZWU0009. Next base: position 1,866,231 of record NZ_CP018057.1, read on the forward strand.
CCTTGGTTCAATGCAAACATCAGTAATCCTTCGATTGCTTTATCGAAGAAGGCATCATCTGCCTGCATGATATCTTCGAAGAAGATGTTCGGTGATTTCCCACCAAGCTCGAGTGTGACCGGAATCAGGTTCTGTGATGCGTACTGCATGATCAAACGTCCTGTCGTCGTCTCACCCGTAAAGGCGATTTTGGCGATTCGTTTGCTTGAAGCGAGTGGTTTCCCTGCCTCAAGACCAAATCCATTGACGATGTTAAGAACACCTGGTGGAAGTAAGTCTTCGATGAGTTCAACGAGTACCATGATGCTCGCTGGTGTTTGTTCTGCTGGTTTTAAGACGACACAGTTTCCTGCCGCGAGAGCTGGTGCTAATTTCCAGACAGCCATTAAAAGCGGGAAGTTCCACGGAATGATTTGACCGACGACGCCAAGTGGCTCATGGAAGTGATACGCGACCGTATCTTGGTCAAGTTCACCGACCGAACCTTCTTGGGCACGGATGACGCCGGCGAAATAGCGGAAGTGATCAATTGCAAGCGGTAAATCCGCGTTGAGTGTCTCACGGACCGCTTTCCCGTTCTCAAGTGTCTCTGCATAAGCGAGCATCTCAAGGTTTTCTTCCATCCGATTCGCGATTTTATTTAAAATGTTTGAACGTTCCGTTACAGAGGTCTTCCCCCATGCTTCTTTTGCGGCATGCGCTGCGTCAAGAGCCAGTTCGATGTCTTCCTTACCGGAACGAGCGACTTGGCACAATACTTTACCGGTGACAGGTGTTACATTATCAAAATATTCTCCCCCGACAGGTGCCGTCCACTTTCCATTGATGTAATTTTCATACCGTTCCTTGTACTGTACTTTTGACCCTTGCTTGTTCGGAATGTCATAAATCATGCGTTACTTCCTCCCTCAACTAAAATGGTCAAGCAGTGAGACGGATGCTTGTATGCGCTTACATTTTAATATAGGCTAAAACAGCCCTCTCGATACCATCGTACCAAAATTATATGAAAAGTCAAAAAATTCCGGTAAATATCTGTGATTTTTTTCGAAAAAAAACATCTCCGTTTTCAGGAGATGTTTTACGATCAAGACCGTGTCGGGTCAATCCCGTCTTCTTGGTCAGACGGTGTATCGGAACTACCAAAGTCACTCACTTTCGAGAAACCGTCCGTATCACCGTCGATGTCTTTTCCGCGGGCTGTGACCGATGGATCAAGTACATCTTCTTCGCTTGGTCGTGAATTCGGATCGTTCTCATTTTGTGCAGCTTCTTCCTTAGCATGCTCGATACATAATAACGTCTCCGGAATGATATCAAGACGTTCAATCTCAATCTCTTTTCCGCATACTTCACAAATCCCGTACGTTCCGTCTTCAATCGCTTTAAGAGCACGATCCACATCCGACAGCATGTCTTCTTGCATATCCGTGATCGCTTGATCGCGTTCCCGCAAGAACAGTTCATCGCCGGAATCGGCAGGATGATTATCGTAACTCGACAATTCACCTTCATCGTAATCGGTATCGCGTTGTTCGATGTTTGATGTCGTCTTCTCTTTTTCCTTTAATAACCGTTGCTTGAATTCTTCCGTCTGTTGTTTAGATAACATGATTGTTCGACTCCCCTTCGTTAGTACCTCTGTTAAGAATGTAGCCTATTCGGAGAAGAGTTAAACCATCAGGAACATTTGTAAGAACGAATCGATCCGTGAAGATCGCAGATGACCGTCATACATTCATTTCCATCATTAAAGCAAATCTGATGCGACCGTCCGTTTTTGGATGTCGTGATATCGTCAATCCACAGTTGCGAAGCATCTGCCGAAGACAACATGGCGATTTTGTCGCGAATCATGAATAAATCAAACGGTAACAGATTCAAGGATTGAATCGTTAAACCGTGCTTCCGGAAAAGTGGATCAAGCTGATATTGCGAGAGACTATACAAACACTTCTCCGCCCCACCAATCAACAACTGAATCGAATGGGAGGGTTCATGACTATCGATTCGCTCCTTATGGAGGATGATTCGTCCTCGAACACCAGATTCATTGAAAATCCGTTGCGTATCCTCTTGTGAAAGACGTGGTCCACCATCTTTGACCTTTAGAACGATGTGAGCGAATTCTGCGAAATCTGGTTTTCCAATTTCAAGCGCCGGGATATGACGGACTTCTTCACGTTCAATGATTTCAATCAAGTCACGCTCGACTTGGACACTGACCGTATCTGTTGAAAAGACACGGACGTCGATCACGAATTGATCGAGTACCGCATTTACTTCGATCGTGTATGTTAAATCAAGGTTTTTTTCTTGTTCAACCAACAATCGATTCAAGATAAGTTGATGCAATAAATGGACTGGTGTGCGTGAAGAAAATTGACTCGAATAAATCAAATGCTTCGGTCCGGTTCCTTTTGTTGCTTTTGGTCGTGCTCCGTTTAATCTATATACGTTTACTTTATAATTCAACATATGATCACCTTCTCTTACCTGAAAAATCGGAATAGAGATGTTCCGTTCATATAGCGTACAATGTATTTTAATCACTAAATATTCGTTTTCGAATATTCCAAATTTAATATACAAATTGTAATCAAATTGTGATAGAAGATTCTTAAAAACAGATCTTTTCTATGATACCATTTCGCATTAAAGTCAAAAAAAAAAAAACCTTCCACAAGATGTGAAAGGTGTTTGACACACAAGAGTATTCTTTCTTAAGCAATCGAATTGACTTGTTGTTGCATTGCTTCATAATGTTCGATGATTCGAGATCCAAGTGGATCCGTTGCTGACAGTTGTAGATATGCGTTCAGCGCATCTTCGATTCCATGTTTTGTAATATACGCATTTAATTCTGAAGATTCTGAATCATCCGGGTCGAAATAGGTTAGGGCTGCTGCGATGCCGCGTGCTAATCCATCTGCTTCGATGCCGCGTTCCATCAATTCTTTCGCTGGTTTAACGAGTCGGTCGCTTGGACTCAGTTTACGAATCGGTGAACGAGCAACCCGAATGATTTCATCATGAATCCGCGGGTTTTCAAATCGTTTCATATTCTTTTGGATATACGCACTATGGTCGACTGGGTTAAAGCCGTACTTTTCAAGTAACAACCACCCTGTTTCGTAAAGTGCTGTCTGGACACCACGACGGATGCGTGGATCTGTTAAACTTTCAGCGATCGTCTCTTTTTGGAACAATGCTCCGAGGTACGATGCGATCGCATGTCCTGTGTTGACGGTGAACAGTTTCCGCTCGATGAACGGTTCAATGTTCTCGACATAGGTGACGCCTTCGATCCGTGGATAGGCTTCCGGTAATCCAGTCGTCTCGATCACCCATTCGAAGAATTCTTCCACTTCGACGTATAACGGGTCTTCATGATGTTGAAGCGGCACGATCCGGTCAACCGCCGCATTTGGGAAATACCAGTTCTCCTCTAACGGCTGATGTTTCGCCACCTCTGCTTGCAAGTGTTTTGACCCACCAATCATGTTTTCACATGCAATGACGTAGACAGGTTCCTGTTGATCACGTTGACGTAACCCTTCCGCAATCAATGGAGCGACTTTCGACAACAAGGTAGGTCCGACGGCCGTCGTAATGACATCCGCTTCCCGAATCGCGTCGATGACTTGTTCTGCTTCAGATATACTGTTGAGCGCCGTCACGCCGTCGACGCGCTCACGCCCTCCCTGTTCAGAGGCATAACCGACTTCATAGGTATGTCGTGCTTTTAATGCATCGACGACCGTCGTATTGACATCTACGAAACAGACTTCGTAACCCGTCTTAACGAGTTGTAAGCCGATGAACCCACGTCCGATGTTACCGGCACCAAAATGAATGGCTTTCATGCTTACACCTCCGCTGTCAATAAGGCGATGATTTCTTCTTTGGATGTCGCTTTCACAATACGCTCGACGTTCTCCTCATCAGAGCAAATGACCGCGATATTCGATAGCAACTCGAGGTGTTCGTCACCGACACCAGCGATGCCGATGACGAGTCGTGCTTGTTCCGTTCCGAACGCTACGCCTTGCGGTACTTGTAGAATCGAAAGTCCTGTCTTCTTGACCTGCGATTTAGCTAACTCTGTTCCGTGGGGAATCGCGACATGGTTGCCAATATAGACCGTCGATAAAGCATGACGCTCCTGCATTGAGTCGATGTAACCGGCTTCGACATATCCGTGATCGACGAGGAGTTGACCGGCAGCCGTAATGGCTGCCGTCTCGTCTGCGAATTGTTGGTCAAGTAATACGAGTTCCGGTGAAAGGTTCATTGTCGTTGTCATGTTTATTCCTCCTTGAGTGTCTCTATCTTTATCTTTAAGAAATTTTATTCCGTGCTGTTTCGATCTCATGGACGAGTTGGTCATAATAACCGGCATTCAGGAAGTTATCGACTGACCGATGTTCTGCCGTTGGTACCTGTTCCATCGCCCGCTCCGTCAAATCACGATGCGTAATGATCAGTTCAGCGTTTTGCGGCAGTTGGCTGATCGACGTATTCGTTACCTTGATCGGTAACCCCGCCTTATTGATTTTATTGCGAAGGACGGATGCTCCCATCGCACTCGATCCCATACCAGCGTCACAAGCGAAAATGATATGTTCGACTTCCGCAAGTGGTTTGGCATCAGCTGAAACGAGTGTCGAAGCAATCGATTGTTTTCCTTTCATCGCACTGACGTTCGCGCTTGCTTCTTCGAGTGATGTCTCTTTTGCTTTGCTTGTCTTCAGCAGGACAGTCGATACAACGAATGTCACGGACGCTGACACAAGGACACCGGCGATCAATCCGATGTAAGAGCCGCGGGATGCCATCGCAAGGACAGCGATGATACTACCTGGTGAAGCAGGTGCGACTAAACCAACATCAAATAAGACGAATGTGAGGATTCCACTCATACCACCTGCGATCATCGCAAGCAATAAGACCGGCTTCATCAAGACATACGGGAAGTAGATTTCGTGAATCCCACCAATGAATTGAATGAACGCAGCGCCCGGTGCTGTTTTCTTCGCTGCACCAGAACCGAAGAACGAGTAAGCGAGTAACAATCCGAGACCCGGACCCGGGTTGGCTTCGAGTAAGAACAGTACCGATTTCCCTGCTTCATTCACTTGGTCGAGACCAAGCGGACTTAAGATACCGTGGTTGATTGCATTGTTTAAGAACAAGATTTTTGCTGGTTCAATGAACAAACTGGCTAGTGGTAGCAAATGTGCACTGACGATTGCACCAACTGCTGCCGCCATGATGTCGTCAAGACCTGTCATGAGTGGTCCGAATACTTTGAATCCACCGAGCATCAACAAGCCACCGATGATTCCGACCGAGAAGTTATTGACGAGCATCTCGAGACCTGGTTTGACTTTTCCTTCGATGAGATGATCAAACTTTTTGATGACGTATCCGCCAAGTGGTCCCATGATCATAGCACCAAGGAACATCGGAATCTCTGTTCCGACGATGACCCCCATCGTCGCGAGCGTCCCGACGACGCCCCCTCTGACGTCATGCATTAACTTTCCGCCTGTGTATCCGATCAGCAACGGTAAGAGATAGGTGATCGTCGGACCGACGAGTTCACCGAGTTCCTTGTTCGGTGCCCACCCAGTCGGGATGAACAGTGCCGTGATGATCCCCCATGCGATGAATGCACCGATGTTCGGCATGACCATACCGCTTAAAAAGCTTCCGAACCGTTGAACTTGAACACGGATGCCCCGTGCTCCATTTTGAGCTGTCGCCATTGCGTTAGCCTCCATTTCGTGTATGAGTTGATATGATGATTGCGTTGCTATGCCCTTATTGTAAGAGCACTGCAAGCGCTTACTCAATCTTTCCTAGTTCAGTCTTTGTCCAAGAAGTTGGACAGATCGGAAAGAAGCCTGCCTGACGTGAAAAAAATCCCTGTCACTTCAGGAATGGAGTGACAGGGATTTTTCAAGTGTGACCAAGGAATTGATCAATGACCGTTCGAAACGTCCGATTTATAAGCAGACGAATCGTCTGTTCCTCCCCGAACTCGAATTGATCCATTTGTTCAGGGCTCTCGATGATTGCGGCACTGATCGAACTGAGTAATTCAAGCAGTTCATTCGAGGTCTCTTCCGGTGCGACCAAGACGAGGAGCCGTTCGACGGATTGTGACTGTTGATCCATTCCGAGTAAGTCGATCGGTTCAGGCAATTCAAAGATGAGGAATCCCCCTCGTTGGATCGTCGCATCGCGTCCGTGAAACAGCGCAAGCCGTGTTCCCGGAATACCGAGACCTGACATCTCATGACGACGCAACAATTGTGTCGAGAGTGATACTGCTGATTTCGCTAATCCTTGGTCGACCATGCGCGTACTGATCTCAAACAATAGCGATTCAATCCCATCGCCTACTCGCTCTAACCGTTCCATTCGGAATCCGTCCGATACTTGAATGGACGACGCAACGAGCCGATGCAATTGCTCAAGATCAAGCCATTCCGTTTTCGTCTTTCGCGGTGCCGGCTGAAAGGATTTAGGCAAGGCGAGAATTAATTTCCGGATCCGTTCGACCTCATCCTGAGGAAGCAACGGGTTGACAAGAAGATGTGGTGGGCGGATGTCAGGTAACGGTACAGTCGACAAAACGAAGTCGTACGAGTCGATCGGTAATCGTTCGATACCAAACAGCGACGAGTTATCGATATGCTCGAGTTCAGCGAATTCTTGACGCAACCGATTCATCAGTAACTTTGAGGAACCAAGTCCAGCAGAGCAGACGACTAATACGCGATAAGGTAGTTTCGGTGTCGGTTTGCTGAGAACGGCCCCGAAATGCATGACCCAAAATGCTAAATCGACGTCTTCAAATGTCGCATCGGTGAAGATCGATAGCGCTGCTTGTTTGACCGCATCAAACAAACGTGGATATTCCCGTTCAATTTGTTTGATGACATAGGACGGATTGACGCTATTTTGACGCGTATACGATTGAATATGCGAGACGAGTCCGCGTTCTAGCGCAAGGTCCTTCGTAAAGTTCGTTCCGTATAATAAGGAGACATGTTCAATCAATCGTTTTACACGAAGGCGTGTGACGAGTTCCTCCGTATCTCCTGCGTCCGATTGAAAGAACGCGCGCAACTCTTCTGATAACCATTGACGTTCGGAAATCGACAATGTTTCAGGTAATCGCTCTTCGACGCGTTCCACCCATTTGAGGATTTCGACCGGATACGCTTTTAACTCATATCGCATTGGAAACGGATCTTTGCGCAACGCTTGTAAAGCTAAGCTGAGTGTCGCGCGCATGATTTGTCGATCATTGAGACGCCCTTCTTTCGTCAATGGCGCAATGACCGCGTACGCTTGATTGATCATCTCAAGCCAGGATGTTCGGTTCATGCGTAACAGATGGGGTAACTGATCGGCGTCTCCTTGTAACAATCGATAGAAAGCGAGAACATCCCATTGCGTAAAGATCAATGAGATCAATAAGCGTCGTTTGTTGATCTCTTCACCGATTATTTCGGCACCAATGCCTTTTTTGCGTTTGATTTCAAGGTCATATTGCAGAAACCACTCATCGATTCGCTCTAAATCCTGGCTGACCGTGCTCGGTGCCACATACATCGCATGGGCGATTGCCTGTAATTTGACCATCCCGTTTTCTTGCAGTAGCCGATACGCTAACTCGACTTGGCGATCTTCAGCGTTCGGTAATTGTTTATGTGACAACAGTAATTGGTCCCGTAATGCGTGTTTGGATTCGTCTGTTCCTTCAATTAACAGACCTCTACCGCGGACATATGTCAAACGCAAATCATGATCTTCTAAAGACTGGGCAAGACGATCACGTTCCCGCTGAATCGTTCGTTCCGACGTCTCGAGCGTTTCGGCGATCTCTTGTATTTGAACAGGTTCTTCGCGTGATAAGAGGAAAAATAAGATATCATGTTCCCGTGGTGTGAATTCAGTCATGCAGCCTCACTCTTTTCTGCCAAGATTCGAGGACGACGTCATATGCAGTCGGATCAAGAATCCGATCGACGGGATGAACAGAACAATGTGCTTTCCATACATGTCGATGGACGAGTTGTGCTTCTCCGACGATAAAAGATGCCTGATCAGGTAGTTCTGCGATCCGACATGTCTTAACGTCTGTCGTAATACCGAATTCAAGTAAGCGCTTTCTTAAAATCGTAGCACCCATGACACTACTCGCCATTCCACTCTCGCATACGAAATAGATGATTTCTGAATTCATCTGTCATATCTCCTCTTCATTTTATAAGAATAGCAGAAATATTTTCGGTGTTTCACCTTGAAACAAAATCAATAGTTATTTTTGAACTGGCAGATTTCTTTGCCAAACACAAAAAAGCCTGGATTTCTGATGATGCCAGAAATCCAGACGATGTGATTTAGCCTGTTTGTTGCATTGCTTTTAAATAGTGTCCGACAGCTTCCGCTACTTCACGACCTTCGCGAATCGCCCAGACGATCAATGATTGACCACGTCTTGCGTCACCTGCAGCAAATACGCCTGGTCGGTTCGTCGCGTAACGCGTCGTCTTGATTTTCCCGCGTTCCGAGGCGACCGCTAAATGTTCGAGTACATTCTCTTCGACACCACTGAATCCAATGGCGATCCAGACTTGATCGACTGGGAAGTAACGATCGCTCCCTTCGATTTCCTCAAAGATCACTGCACCCGATTCATTTTTTGTTTTCGTCGTCTGAATCGTCCAGACACCGGTGACTTGACCCGATTCACTTGTTGTGAATCGCTTGATGGCGATCAAGTATTCACGAGGATCCCGACCGAATTGTTGAAAAGCTTCTGCATACCCATAATCGATTGAGTAGAGTGACGGTGTATCCGGCCACATATTTCCTGTCGCACGCGTCGTACCTGGTTGTTCATGTTTACCGAATTGGACGACGGAGCGACAGCGTTGACGGAGTGCTGTTGCCACACAGTCCGCTCCTGTATCGCCTCCACCGATGACGAGAATATCTTTATCTTTTGCATCGTGATCAGGAGACAACGGTTCTTGCGAGAGCACGTGACGTGTCACCCCTGTCAAATAATCCATCGCATAACCGACTCCACGCGTTGGCGCTTCCGTTAATTTGCGCGGTTCCGTCGCACCGACACATAAGATCACCGCGTCATACTCCGCTTCAAGTGTCTCGAGAGTGATATCTGCGCCGATCGTGACGTTCGTCCGGAAGTGAATCCCTTCCGCTTCAAGCAAATCAACACGGCGCTGTACGACCTCTTTATCGAGTTTCATGGCTGGTATACCGTACGTGAGTAATCCGCCAATCCGATCTTCCCGCTCAAAGACCGTCACTTGGTGACCGGCTTGATTCAGCTGATCGGCAGCCGCAAGACCGGCAGGACCAGATCCAACGATGGCAATCGAGCGTGTCGATCGTCTTGCTGGAATTCGGGGCACGACCCATCCTTTTTCAAAGCCGATGTCGATGATCGTCCGTTCGATATCTTTGATCGCGACCGCGGGTTCATGAATCGACAACGTACACGATCCTTCACATGGCGCTGGGCAGACGCGACCCGTGAATTCCGGGAAATTGTTAGTCTCAAGAAGGCGATCCAGTGCCTCTTGAAAACGTCCTTCTTCTACGAGCAAGTTCCATTCTGGAATCAAGTTATAGACTGGACAACCAATCTTCACTTGATCAAATACTTCCCCTACATGGCAAAACGGGGTGCCACAATCCATACATCGACTTGCTTGTTGACTCGCTTCTGCTTCCGTCAAAGCCGTCTTATATTCTTTATAATCACCCACCCGTTCGTTTGGATGTCGTTCCGTCCCACCCGAACGAGCAACTGTCATGAATTGATCGCGTCGTTTCATCGTACCCCTCCTGTTCTGCGCCCTAGATGTGTCTCGAATGCGAGCAACATCGCTTCTTCGGTGTTGTGTCCTTGTTTTGCGAAATCAGCCATCAACGTCGTCACTTTCTCATACGTCGAAGGAATGACGCGGATGAACGAATGAATGACATGATCCCAGTTCGCCAGAATCGCATCGCCCTGTTCACTTCCCGTCCGTGCGACGTGACGTTCGATGAACGTCTTCAGTCGCGCAATCTCTTCGACATGCGTGACAGGTCCCGTCGTGACGAGTTCGCGGTTGACGCGCTGTAAAAATTGTTCAGGATTACGCGGCAAGACATAGGCGACACCACCTGACATACCAGCAGCAAAGTTTTTCCCGACATCTCCAAGGACGACGACGGATCCACCGGTCATATACTCGAGTCCATGGTTGCCGATTCCTTCAACGACGGCGACGGCTCCACTATTTCGAACGGCAAATCGCTCACCTGCTTGACCGTTAACATAGAGTTCTCCACTCGTCGCTCCGTAAAGCGCAACGTTACCGATGATCGCTTGATCGGACGAAACGAACGAAATCGAACGTGGCGGATGAACGGCGATGATACCTCCGGACAATCCTTTCCCAACGTAATCATTCGCTTCTCCCGTAACATCAAGCGTTATGCCACGTGGTAAATAAGCGCCTAAACTTTGTCCGGCAGATCCATTTAGTTCGAGTTTCAATCGATCCGTCGGAAGACCCAGTGCCCCAAACCGTCTGGTCAGCATAGCACCTGTCTGCGTTCCGATCGCCCGGTCTGTATTTTGAATCGTTAACCGTAGCGTCTGAGGCTGACTGAAATCTGCCGCCTCTAAATACGGCGAGATTTCACGAGCGTCAAAGGAACGCTCGACATGATGCTGTTGTTGTTCAGCCGGACCGTGTGTCACATGGACGAGGAGACGCGAAAAATCAAGACTCTTCGCTTTCCAATGCGTCCGTTGTCGCTCCGATGGTTCGAGTAAATCCGTCCGACCTACAAGATCTTGCAGTCGTCTTACACCGAGTTTCGCTAAATGTTCTCGTACTTCCTCAGCGATGAACGTCATGAAATGGACGACGTCATCGGCAGATCCTGTGAATTTCTTACGGAGCTCTGGATCCTGTGTCGCAACACCAACAGGACACGTATCGAGATGACACGCACGCATCATGATACATCCGACGGCAATGAGCGGTGCTGTCGCAAAACCATACTCATTCGCTCCTAACATCGCAGCGAGGATGACGTCGCGACCGGTCAATAGCTTTCCATCGGTTTCAAGAACGACACGCTCGCGTAACCCGTTTAATGTCAAGGTTTGATGGGTCTCAGCTAGACCAAGTTCCCATGGTAGTCCGGCATGTTGAATACTCGTCTTCGGCGAGGCGCCTGTACCTCCGTCATGTCCACTGATGACGATGACATCTGCAAGCCCCTTCGCAACTCCAGCCGCAATCGTTCCAACGCCACCTTTTGCGACAAGTTTGACGCTAATCCGAGCTTGATCGTTCGCACGTTTTAAGTCATGAATCAACTGTGCCAAATCTTCAATCGAATAGATATCGTGATGTGGAGGTGGGGAAATCAATCCAACACCCGGTGTCGATGCACGCACTCGCGCGATCCACGGATAGACCTTTTCACCAGGTAATTGACCGCCTTCACCAGGTTTCGCACCTTGTGCCACCTTGATTTGTAATTCGTCCGCGTGAACGAGGTAATGACTCGTCACCCCAAAACGACCAGAAGCGATCTGTTTGATCCGACTCATCCGGAAGTCACCATTTTCATCGCGCTCGTATCGTTCCTCCTCTTCACCGCCTTCACCACTATTACTTTTACCACCTAAGCGGTTCATCGCGATCGCAAGCGTCTCGTGCGCTTCTTTTGATAAAGAGCCGTATGACATCGCACCCGTCTTAAAGTACTTGACGATTTCGCTGACAGGCTCGACTTCTTCGATTGGGATTGCCGTCGTCTCCTTGAATGTCAACAGATGTCGTAGCACCGTTGCCGGTTCCTCCTGAATGCGTTGTGCATACTTTTGATAGAGTCGGTAATCATTCGTCCGGCATGCGTGTTGCAACAAATGAATCGTTGCTGGGTTAAAGGCATGATGTTCTCCTGCTTGACGATACCGGAAGACACTGCCGGACTCCAGATGAATTCGATCGCCAGCAATCAGTTGTGCTCGTCGGACTTCTTCTTCCATCAGTTCAAGCGTCATCCCGCTCAATTGAGAGACCGTACCAGTGAAATGCTGCTCGATGACGGCGCGGTCGATTCCGACTGCTTCAAAGATTTGCGCCCCCCGGTAGCTGAAGACCGTCGAAATGCCCATCTTCGACATGACTTTGACGACGCCTTCCGTAACTGCTTTTTGGTAACGTTTGTCTACATCCATAAAACGATCCCCTACCGCTTCTTCAAGCGTCGCATACGCCAGGTACGGATAAATCGCATCCGCTCCGTATCCGATCAACGTCGCGACATGGTGGACTTCACGAATTTCTCCACCTTCAACGATTAAGCTGAGATTTGTACGTAATCCCTTACGGATCAGAGCATGATGAATCGCACTCGTCACTAAGAGGATTGGCATCGGCAATGTGCCAGGGCGTACGAGGCGATCCGATAACGTCAATAATTCATATCCGTTTCGTGCAGCGGTTACAGCCTCATCAACGATCATGCCAAGCGCTTCTTCAAGTGAATCGGTGAACGTCGCCGAAATCGTTTTTTGCTTGAGCCCACAATGTTTGAGCGCATGGGCTTCGTCTGGTCTTAGAATCGGCGTCTCTAAGCGAACACGACGACAGTTCGCACGGTTCGGCGTCAGCAGCTCCCCTTGTCGACCTAACCATGTTAGCGTCGAGGTGACGATCTCTTCGCGTAACGCGTCGATCGGTGGATTCGTGACTTGAGCGAACAGCTGTTTGAAATAACGGAACAAGGATTGAGGGCGTTCACTTAAGACTGCTAGCGGTATATCCGTCCCCATCGCGCCTAACGGATCCTTTTGTTCTTCGACGAGCGGTATCAGGTATTGATCGATATCTTCACGGGTATACCCGAAGTGTCGTTGTTTCGTACCAAGATCGACGAGCGTTTCCTTAAAGTCGTTACTTGAGAGGGACACGACTTCTTGAGCGAGCCACTCCGCGTAGGGGTGCCGTGTCGCTAGCTCCCGCTTGATTTCTTCATCTGCAATCAACTGACCGGACGCAAAATCGAGTAAAAGCAGTTCACCCGGTGCTAATCGTTTTTTGTACAGAATGTCTTGTTCACGAAGAGGGAGTACTCCTGCTTCTGACGACAACATGAAGTGACCATCGCGTAATAGAACATATCGCGCCGGGCGTAGACCATTTCGGTCAAGCGTCGCACCAATCTGTTTCCCGTTCGTAAAGACGATGGCAGACGGACCATCCCATGGTTCCATCATGCTGCTGTGGTACTCATAATACGCGCGCTTCGCCGGTCTGATTTCGGCATGTTCGAATGGTTCCGGTACGAGCATCAGTGCTGTCTCAGCAAGCGATAGACCTGACAGATGAAGAAACTCAAACGCATTATCAAGCATAGATGAGTCGCTACCCGTCTCATCTAGAATCGGTAACACTTCTTCTGCCCGATTGCCGTATGTCGTCTCAGCCAGTCGACGTTCGCGACCGCGCATTGCCCGGATGTTCCCTTGTAATGTATTGATTTCGCCATTGTGAATCAAATAACGGTTCGGATGGGCACGTTTCCAGCTTGGGAACGTATTCGTACTAAAACGCGAATGCACGATACCAAATCCTGATTGATAGCGCTCGTCTCGTAAGTCATCGAAATACGCGCGCAATTGATCCGTCGTCACAAGTCCTTTGTAAACGATTGTTTCACTTGAGCTACTGAGGACGTATTGTTCAAGACCGAGTTGTTCTGATTCACGCTCAAACGCTCGTCGAATCAAAAAGAGCGTTCGTTCGAATGTCAATCCTTCCATCGCCTGTGCACCAATGAAGCATTGACGAATGACTGGCTCCGTGCTGCGTGCACCCGATCCAAGCACTTCGGACTGAACAGGTACGGTTCGCCATCCCAATACGTCTTGTCCTTCCGTCAAAATGATTGACTCTAACGTTCGCTCGAGTCGCATCCGTTCCCGTTCCTCACGTGGTAAGAACATCATGAAAACGCCATAATCCCCTTTTTTAGGGAAGGAAATGTGACGAACTGTTTCACGAAACAACCGATCTGGTAATTGCGTTAAAATACCCGCTCCGTCTCCCGTCTTCGCATCGCTTCCTTGTCCACCACGGTGTTCCATTTGACAAAGCATGGCCAATGCATGTTCAACGATTTCATGACTCGCTCGTCCTGTTTGATGTGCGTAAACCCCGATCCCGCACGCATCATGTTCCATACGAGGGTCGTATAATCCCTGCTGTTCAGGGTATTGATGAAATGTCATAGTAGCACTCTCCTTGCCTTCTTAATTTTCTGTATATTCAGTTAAATTATACTTTACACTCTTTTATGTTTATTCGCTACTATGCATAATCACCATTTCGCGCAACCTCTGAAGCCATAATTACCATATATCAACATTGATAACGCTTACACAAACTTGGATATTCATTCAATATTTTTTTTGGCTGATTTCTACACTTTGTGCGCGTATTACTTTGCCCGAACATATGATTCCGTGGTATTTTTAACTATGAATAGAGTTATTTGATCATGGAAATAAAGAGAGGAATAATACGATGAAAAAAACAATGCAATTTACGGGTCTCTTGATCGCAGGAAGCTCGATCTTATTAAGCGCATGTGGTCAGCAAGAGGAAAAAGCAACCGCATATGACAAGATTCAAAAAGAAGGAACGATCGTCGTCGCTACAGCTGGTACACTTTATCCGACATCTTATCATGAAGAGAAGAACAATAAGTTGACTGGATTTGACGTCGAAGTCGTTAAAGAAGTAGCAAAACGCCTTGATTTGAAAGTGAAATTCAAAGAGATGTCATTCGACGGTATGTTGACAAGCGTCAATACAGGTCAAGTCGATCTTGCCGCTAACGACATTACGATCACCGATGATCGTAAAGAAAAATTTGCGTTCTCAAAACCATATAAATATACGTATGGTACGGCAATCGTCCGTAAAAGTGATTTGTCAGGCATCAAATCTCTCGAAGATCTAAAAGGAAAAAAAGCTGCCGGAGAAGCAACAACGACGTATATGCAGATTGCTAAAAAATACGGTGCAAAAGAAGTCACTTACGATAACGCGACGAACGATCAATATCTTCGAGATGTCTCAAATGGTCGCACAGACGTCATCTTGAATGATTATTACTTGCAAACACTCGCTGTCGATTTCTTCAAGGACTTTGATATTACGATTCATCCTGATATCGCTTATAATCCAAGTCAGGTTGGTTTAATCATGGATTTAGATAACAAGGAACTTCAATCCAATATTAACGAACAACTCGATAAGATGAAGGAAGACGGCACGTTAAAGGAAATTTCCAAGCAATTCTATGCCGGAAAAGATGTCTCCCAAATGCCTGACGTCAAAACGACGATCGTCGATGTGAAGTAACGATGTCTTCGATTGATTGGCGGTCCGTCTTCAATCCGGAATTGGCGGTCGAATCGTTTCCTTATATTTTGAGTGGACTAGGGCAGACGTTATGGATTTCCTTGCTTAGCATGGCCATCGGTCTCGGAATCGGGTTAATCCTTGCCCTTTGTCGTCTGTCTCGCCTTCGACTTTTACGTATCGGAGCTAGCGCCTACATCTCGTTCATGCGAGGTGTCCCGATTCTCGTATTGCTGTTCATGTTGTATTTTGGGCTGCCGGTCATCAATATTCAATTGAACGCGTTAACCGCAGCAATTACCGGTTTTAGTTTGAACAGTGCTGCGTACATGGCGGAGATCATTCGTTCTTCCTTGCTATCGATTGATCGTGGTCAGGAAGAGGCGGCGGCGTCACTCGGTTTATCCAGATACCGGACATTTGTTGGCATCATTTTGCCACAAGCGATTCGAATTGCTATCCCACCGCTTTCAAACGTCTTGCTTGATCTGGTTAAAGCTTCATCGCTTGCTGCCATGATTACAGTTCCTGAGATTTTTCAAAAAGCAAAAATTGTTGGTGGGCGCGAATTCGATTATATGACCGTGTATTTTGTTGTTGCGTTCATTTACTGGGGTATCTGTTCTTGTATCGCAGTCATTCAAGAGATTCTCGAACGACGTTTTGCGCGGTATCTGTGATTCATTAATAAACAGTTATACGAACAGGCGATGGACATAGTCCACCGCCTGTTTACTTTCTTTTTTGATATATCATATCGTCAGCCTTCTCGATACATCGTTAAAAAGTGTTCTAATTGTCTTGGTTGTAACGGGCGATGGAAGAGATATCCTTGCAATGTATGACACCCTAATCTCTCGAGCAATGCCGCCTCTTCTTCTAATTCAATCCCTTCAGCTACGATTGTCATATCTAATCGCTTCCCTAACTGAATGATCGTTTCGATCATCGCTCGTTTCTTCTCAGAATGAATGGCTTCTTGAACGATTTCTTTTGGAATCTTCAATTGATCGAACGGTAACTCCACTAAGGATTGCATCGATGAAAAGCCCGTTCCGAAGTCATCGAGCGCAATCCGGATCCCATACAAATGGAGTGCGTTTAATGTCTCGATGATTTGCTCTGTTCCTTCAATGAAGATGTGTTCTGTCATTTCGATTTCGAGTAATGACGGAGGAAAGCCAGACTGTTTTAAGATCGCCAATACGCGATCCGTAAAATCAGATTGGCGTAATTCCCACGGCGAGACATTCACAGAAATTGTTAACGGCTCCTTGCCTTCTTCCAACCATGCTTTTCCTTGGAAACAAGCTTGACGCATGACCCAAACTCCTAATGTCTCAATGAAACGTGTCCGCTCCGCGAGTGGAATGAACTCGTTTGGTGGAACAAGACCATATTCCGGATGATTCCATCGAATTAATGCTTCGACTCCTGTAATTTGACGAGTTCGTGCATTGACCTGAGGTTGAAATAAAATAAAAAAGTCGCGATCCAGTTCTGCATCGTACAAGTCGCGTGTTAACTGAAGCGCCCGCTTTCGTTCATTTTGTGTCGCTAAATCTGTAATCGCATACGTATTTTTCCGATTAGATTTAGCAGTTAACAAGGCAATCTCCGCATCATTAATGACATGGTCCGTCGTTTCGTCATTCACATAGGAAACACCGATACTTGCAGTGACGTTAATCTGTTTAAAATCAATTTGGACGCGCTCTGATACACTCGATAATATATCGTCACAAAGAGTTCGCGCATCGTAATGGTTTGGTGCATGTAGTAAAAAAGCACTTCCACTCGCTTTCGCAATCGTACAATCCGGAAAGCGATTCATCAACCGACGACCAATGATATGCAAAGTGCGGTCACCTGTCCGGTAACCAAAAGCATCATTGACGGTTTTAAAATCATCCAGATCAACCAGACAAATCATGTCGCCTTCTCGCTTCTTCTTGTCCACTTCTATGACAAAAGAAGAACGGTTTGACAAACCTGTCACAGAATCCGTAAATGCTTGTTCTTGTAAACGGGCTAAGTAGTCAATATTACGCTCAAGACGAGTGACGTATTGATTATGGATCAATAAACTTATGATCGTCGCAATCAAGATAAGTCCAATTCGCGCAATATGATCGGATGCAAACAGCGTAACACCCTCTAGTGAGGGAGTCTGATACCAAATATAGAGGAGAGAGAGCGTCGTGATGCTCGTCGCGTATAACAACATCGTTCGGTTAATAACGACGAGAGACGCTAAAATAAACAGTAATGCGCATGCCCAAACGGACTGAACACCTCGATCAATGAATGGATAATAAATATAAGGAATCAATAAAAAATACTCGACATCATATGGGGTTTTAAACGATCTGACAACGAGCTTTTACCGATGAAATACTGCGCGATTCCAGCACTTGCAATGACGGTCGCTCGCACCCAATCGTCACCATCTAAACCGGAGCGACTAAATGTATTCGCCACGATGTATAAAACGGCACCACAACTCGTCAACACAAAAATGATCATCCCGAACAACTGATAATTTGCCCGAATTTCTCGATGATATTGCAGACTATTGGAAGAACGTCGCTGTGTATTCACCGCCATCCCCTCTTTCTAGTTCCTGTCGTTTATTTTCCTTATCAGAACCAAAATAAAACCTGAATTTTCTAAAAATAATAAAATAATGGGAAGTCATGATTTTGAGCGGAATGGGAATAGATAAGTATAGAAAGGAGTAATGTTTATGTCACACTTACTATTCATTGAAGCGAACGATAGCACACATCAAAAAAAAGGCATTAGCTCTGAATTGAACGATGCCTTTTTGAACGCGTATCGCGAATCACATCCGGATGATGCAGTTACGGTTTTGAATTTATTTGAAGAACGTCTTCCCTTTTTCGATTTGAAACTTGCGAGCGCAGCAGGTCGTCTCTTTAAAGGCGAAGAATTGACTGGAGAGGATGCGACTCATGCTCAGCGACTTCAAGAGTATTTAAACGGGTTTTTAGACGCCGATAAGGTCGTCTTCTCATTTCCGATGTGGAACTTGACGGTTCCGGCACCACTGCACAATTATATGGATTACCTTGCCCAAGCTGGTCAAACGTTTCGTTATACGGCAGAAGGTTCGATTGGGCTTGTTGAAGACAAACAAGTGCTGTTGATTCATTCACGTGGTGGTGATTATTCGACGAAAGAGAAAGCATCGAGTGAGCATTCTGTTCGCTACATGCTCGATTTATTAGCATTCTTTGGCATTGAAGATGTATCGACTGTCATTCTCGAAGGACATCAGCAATACCCGGAACGTGCCTCTGAATTAATCAATCAAGCGCTTCAAGAGTGCCGACAATTCGGTCGTGAGTTTTAAGTGGGGAAGAGAACGTACTCTGCATGTTCTTCCAGAAGTATTTTTTCATGAAGTGGCATATTAAATGCTCGAAAGACGGAATAGGCCATCGTAAAATCGCGTTGGATAGCTGAAAGATCGCCATTCAGTTGTTGAGTGAAATATCCTCGCTGATAATAAAAGTGACCTAAAAAATGACCATCTTCTATTTGAAGACTCTCTTGAATACCTTGTTCGGTGATTTTTAGACCGGCAAGGTATTTTTTTTGCATTAATAGTTGTTGTCCATAATTATATAAAATCTTGATTCGAACTTTTTTCAATTCAACGGATGGATAATTCGAATGAATCAATGTTTGAAAGATAGCCTCCGCTAAATCGAAGTCACCATGTTCAACATACAAATTTGCTATCGCCATCTGAATTCTTAAATACAGAGTAGCTGATTCAAACCAAAGGTGTTCTTTCTTGAGTAATCGTTCGAGCGATTGAATGGCTTTTTGGTAGTGAAGTTGGCCACTTTTTTCTTGAACGATGACTTGATAATATGCTGCTAAGTCACGAACTTCCTCAAAATCTACTGTTGAAAGAATATGTTCGATCATCTTTAAAGCATCGACGTATTGAATAGTGCGCAATAGTTCTCCTAATTGCTTGTCATACGATTGAAAAACATCACTTCGTAAATGATCTTGAAACAACATCGACAATGGTACCTTTAATCGTTTTGCGACTTGTTGTAGCAAATCGATGGTGGGTGAGTTTTTACCATTTTCGATTTTACTAATTTCAGCTTGGCTACAAATACCTTCACACAATTCTGATTGTGTAATCTTTTTTTCTTTTCGAATTCTCTTGATTTCATAACCAATCGAGACGGGTAAGTGATCCATTATATCTTCCTTTCTTTCACTTCCATCATCACATTTGAAAGTGGAGAAATTGTTTTTTACCTTTCAAGACTAACGCGGCATGATTCTCATTGCCAAAGGCAGTAAAAAGAGAATAGGCATGAGTAAACGCATCACGGATATCACACTTTCGATAATTCAATTCTTCATAGAAACATCCTCTTTGATAAAAGAAATGTCCTAACATCGCTATATCTTTTCGTTCGATGGATAAACAAATCCCTTGTTCAGCAACCTGTAGTCCTGTTTTAAAGTCATTTTGAAAATACAACTGTTGCGCATGATTATATATGATTTTACACTGTAATTTTTTAAGTGCATGTGTCGAATAATCATACGATAATAACCCTTCATATATTTTTCGCGCATATGGATATTGACCGTTCAAGTAATAATAGTTCGCGACCGACATTCGAATACGTAAATAAAGAACAGGATACTCTATTTCCATTTGATGTTCATCCGATAAGCGAAGCAATTGGGAGATACATGTCCGGTAATCGATATCTTTTTTACCTTCGCGAGCAACCCATTCAAAATAATGAATCAATAATTGAACGGAAGGAGGAAGACTAGGTGGTAAACGTTTCATAAATTCTAGCATTTCATCATAACGACGTTGCCTAGAAAAGTCCGACAGTTGTACGTCATAGTCATGAAATAGCTTTACTTCATTTGAATCGATGAAGATTTGTCCCATTGAAATATGTAATTTTTGAGACAAACCTTGAACAAGATCGATGTTTGGAATTATTTTTCCATTTTCAATCTTACTTAACTCCGCCTGGCTACATACATCTTTTGCCAATTCTTTTTGTGTTAAATTTTTTTCGATTCGTAGTTGTTTTATTTGTTTACCAAATGACTCGATACGCAACCTTCCTTCCCCTTTCTTGTATTTTTTTGTAGTAATCTTAGTCCAGTACAGATTGTAGAAAAGAACGTTTCGTCCTTAGAACGATGGTAGCGTATTGTTTCATCTGAAAAGCAGAAAATAATTCATACGCCATCGTATAATCCTGTTTCATCTGCATAAAATCCGTATCCATCCGTTCATGAAACTCGCCACGTTGATAATACAAGTGCGCTAAATAGGAAGTCTGTCTCAATTGTCGACTGAGCTGTATGCCTTCCTCGATGATACGAAGACCCTTTTGAAACTGATTCATTTTATATAATAATTTTGCATAGTTATAAAGGATCTTTAGTCGTTCACTCTTTAGACCGCTGATTTCTGTAGTGATGCGCAGCACGTCATCATATATTTTTTCTGCCTGTTGGTACTGTCCACATTCCGCATATAAAATGGATAATGCCATCTTGATTCGAAAGTAAAGCACCGGATCTTTCACCCATAAATCCTCTTGGTCCATCCATCGCGTAAATAAAACGGAGGTCGTTCGATAATCAACTTGTTTTTTTCGATATGCAATCACAATTTCATAGTAGATCATTAATCGTCTTATTTCATCAGAAGACTCACTTACTGAGATTTTTTTCATTTCATGAAAACATTCATCAAAAGCATTCTCGCGTAGTAAGGTACTAAGTTTTTGATCAAGGATATTTACCTGCTCCAATTGATGTTCAGAATCGCTCTTTAATAGTTCTGATATAGGAACACGAAGTACTGTTGCGATGAGTTGTAATAATTCCACAGTCGGCATCGTCTTCCCGTTCTCGATCTTACTAATTTCAGCTTGACTACAAATCCCTGCACTCAGTTCTTTTTGCGATAAGCCATTCAATTGGCGAAAAAATTTTAGTTTTTTACCAATTGGATGTTCGTCCTTCATCTAATCACCTCTTTAAAATAAACGAGTTGTACTTTTCATGAAAAAACCTTCTTGTTTACCAAGAAGGTCACGTATCCTTTTTATTAATACTCAAAGGTGAACAACATATACGGTTCCTTCATGCGAAGAATCATCTCTTTCCTCACGTCGTGCTCAAATGCATGAAATAGTGCATAGGCGACTGAATACTGTTTTTGGAGTGACTTTTTTTTCTCACCTGAATATTCATCATAGTGAGCGAGTTGATAATAAAAATGACCGAATAGAAATGTATGATTATATTTCAAGCATAACTCATATCCTTTTTTGGCGATGACGATACTTTCCTTAGACTTCCCTTGATACTCAAGAATCTGACAATGATTAAAGTAAATTTTCAAGAGTGCATTTAGATGAGTAGTTGACTGAAAAACTTCGATTTCATTTTCTAATTCCTGATACACGAATTCCGTCAAATGAAATAGATCCTGTTCTGAATACATATTCGCAATCGCCATTTTGATTCGAATGAACAAATCAATAGACTGAAATTGCACTTCCTTTTCAATCAACAAGTTGCTGAGCAGACTTGCAGCTGTTCGAAAATCGATTTGATTTTTCTTTAGTTCAATGATCGTTTTGATATAGCTTTTTAAAATGTCGATTTCGACGATGCTAACCTTTTCTTGCTGGTGAATTCGCTCTAACGCCTCTTTATATTTCTCTTCTCGAAGCAAATCAGATAAGAATCGATCTAGTTGAAAGAACTTTTCCTCATCGCTATGTTCTTGAAACAACAGAGAAATGGGAACTTGCAGTCTTATAGCCAGTTGCTGTAATAAATCAACGGTCGGTGAATTTAAGCCGTTCTCGATTTTACTGATTTCAGCTTGGCTACATAAATCAGCGCATAGTTCTTTTTGGGTCATTTGCTTTTCGATACGAAATTGTTTAATTTTTGTGCCAATCGATGAAGTTAAAGTATTCATCTCCATCGTTTATTCACTCACTTTCATTAATCGGAAATAAGAGGTGTTCGGAAAAATAGGTTTCAAGGATTTTTAGATAAGAGTGATTCTGAGTAGCAATGAAAAAGGAATAAGCGGTCGTATATGCTTCCTTTGTTTCTGATTCAGATGCTTGTAACGCCTCTAATAAAATTCCTTTTTGAAAATAAAACTGTCCAAGATACGTTAAATCCTGTAATTGTTTTGTCTCTTCAATGACCTTCTCAACTTCCTGAAGCCCTTCTTCGAATCGTTCAAACTCTACTAAATTACGTATAAAATTATACATGATTTTCATTCGGATTTTTTTATACTCTCTTGTTTGATAAGGTAAGTCTAATAGTTCCTTATAAATTTGATGGGCACGACTATATTCTTCGTGGTTCGTATACAGAACAGCAATCACCATCTGAATTCGTGTATAGAGAAGAAATGATTTTTCTTTGACCTGTTCCTGTCTGACAACTTGTAATAAGGAAGCGATACATGTCCGAAAATCAATATTTCCTCTTTCATATTCTAGTAATTCTTGATGGTAGCGAATTAAAATTTGAGTTTCGACCGCATTGTTGACTTTCTCATATATCGCTAAGTCTTTTGCCATATCTGAGTAAGTTTTTTCACGTAAATGCCGAATCATTCGTTGGTCTATTTCATTTAATTTTTGCGAGACGATTTCATCTTCAAAAAACAATGAAATCGGGATGCGTAGTCTTCGACAAATCTGCTGTAACAAATCAATCGTTGGGGAATTTCGACCATTTTCGATTTTACTGATTTCAGCCTGACTACAAATTCCCTCACAAAGTGCTTTTTGTGTCATTCCTTGTTTTTTTCGTTCTTGCTTGATCTTATCACCAACAGATTGAATGACTGGATGCATGGAGGTCACTCCTCAAATCAAAAATATCGAACTCATGAAAAAAGTCTTCCGTTTCAAGTATATATCACTTGAGACGGAAGACGTGACTATGCTTCCGGCGAGAATCGAACTCGCACTGCAGCATTACCATTGCTGAGGTCTGCCATTAACCTACGGAAGCTTGCAAAACCTGATTCTAGTATAACTTATAGAAAAAGACAAAACAAGAAGTCGATGCTTTTTCAGCTCAACTTCTTGTCACTAATTTACAATGTAGTTTTCGTTAGCGAGTTATCATAAACGACTAAAACTGAATAATGTTCATCCGCTTTAGACGCAACGAATGTTGAAAATTTTAATGTAATGATGGCGTTCGATCCGACCCCATTATTTTCAAAAAAGTCATTTAGTCTTTCCTCTAATTCTTCAGGCGATCGCCCGACGACTACTTTAGAATGCAACATGATCATCACTCCGTTCCGTTATGGTAGGTTCGAGTTTAGTAATTTCCTTATCGAATAAAAGTTAAACCTTTATTTTTTCGACTTGCCCCACTCTCTCCCTATCCGCTATGGTGAAATGGAGTCATTCAATTATTGAAGAACAGGAGTGAAGTCTGATGGAACAAATCAATTTCGATGAAACGATCGAGAAACGAAATACAGGATCCGTCAAGTGGGACGGGCTCCCTTCGCTGTATGGATCAGATGAGCTGATTCCGATGTGGGTTGCCGACATGGACGTCCGTCCACCACACCATTTGACAGAACGATTGACAAGACGTGCAGCTACAGGTCATTTCGGTTACTCGATGTTTGAAGACGAAGCAAAACGAGCGATTCAGCATTGGTTTCAAAAGCGGTATGACGTATCAATCACTACTGATTCCATTCTTTATTCAAGCGGTGTCGTTCCTGGACTTGCGCATACTGTCCTAGCATTGACTGAACCAAGTGATGAAATCATCATCCAAACACCGGTCTATCCTCCATTTCATCAAATCATTCAGTCTAATCAACGACAACTCATTGAAAGTCCGCTTCTTTTAGACGGTGAGACGTACCAGACCGACTTTCCACTTCTCGAACGACAAATGCGAACAGCACGTATGATGATTCTCTGTAGCCCGCATAATCCAAGTGGTAAAGTCTATCCGAAAGAAGAATTACAACAAATCGTCGAACTCGCGAAGCGCCATGATGTTTACCTTGTATCCGATGAGATTCATGCGGACCTCGTCTATACAGGTTCCGTCCACACGCCTATTCTTGGTTTGGATTATGAAAAACTCATTTTAGTGAGTGCACCATCCAAAACGTTCAATATTCCGGGTCTATACGCGTCGTATTTGATCGTATCTGACATTTCGATTCGACAACAGATCGAGCGTATCCAGCAACGTCATTTCGTTCACCCGAATGCATTAGCTTCGACTGCGATTACAGCAGCGTATGGTGATGTTGCGAGTGAACAATGGCTTTCACAATTACTTGTTTATTTAGAAGGAAATCGTGACCACGCCATTCGTCGGATTCGCCAAGAGATGCCAAAATTAGACGTTGTCATTCCAGAAGCAACTTTCCTGTTGTGGATCGACTTCAAAGCACTCAAACTAGATAGTAAAACACGAGCAGATTGGCTCGTCAAGGAGGTCAAAATTGCCCTAACGCATGGTTCTTCGTTCGGATCTGGTGGAGAAACATTTGAACGTTTAAATATCGGGTGTCCTCGTGCACAATTAGATCAGGCACTAGACCGCTTAAGCGCTGCATACCAACGGTTTTGGACAAATTAACATGACACGAATGATCCTAATTCATTAGGGTCATTTATTTTTTGTTGAATTATTCTGAATATTTTAAATTGATGAACTTCGACAGGGACTAAAACCGTCCCAACCCCTTAAGGCACTAGGCGTGGCGGCACTTTTTATGAAATTGACGTGACTTGCAAAGTCGTTTTATCCCCTGTAAGGTGGGGAACATATCATTTGGCGAACTGGTTAATACGTACTTGATCGCTGAAAAAACTATTGCATTTGGAGGATTTAACTTTATGACGCAAGAATGGATTTCGATCATCCTGTATCTTGTTCTCATGTTGGCAATCGGTTATTTTGCCTACAAGCGAACGACGAATACAGAAGATTACATGTTAGGCGGACGCGATCTCGGTCCAGGTGTCACAGCACTTTCTGCTGGTGCATCGGATATGAGTGGATGGATGCTCATGGGACTTCCCGGCGCCATGTATGCAACAGGTGTATCAGCCCTTTGGCTCGCACTCGGTTTATTGATTGGATGTTACGTAAACTATATCGTACTCGCACCACGTTTCCGTCTCTATACGGAAATGGCGAACGACTCGATTACGATTCCTGATTTCTTAGAGAATCGTTTTGAAGACAAATCACGCGTGCTTCGTACTGTATCAGCACTCGTCATCATCATTTTCTTCACGTTCTACACATCAGCTGGAATCGTATCTGGCGGAAAATTGTTCGTCAGTTCATTCGGATTTGATTACCACTATGGTATGCTCTTGACGATTGCGGTCGTAATCGCCTACACGTTATTTGGCGGTTTTCTCGCAGTTAGTTGGACCGATTTCGTCCAGGGCTGTATCATGTTCATCGCACTCGTTCTTGTACCGATTGTCGCATTAACGGACGTCGGTGGAATCGATGGTGCATACAACTATGCTGAAAAATTAGACCCTTCGTTGTTTGATCCACTCAAAGGAACAACTGCACTTGGAATCATCGGATTCCTTGCCTGGGGACTTGGTTACTTCGGTCAACCACACATCATCGTCCGCTTTATGGCGATTCGTTCCGTTAAAGATTTAAAAAGTGCCCGTCGTATCGGGATCGGTTGGATGTTCGTCTCAATCATCGGTGCGATGATGACTGGTCTTGTTGGGATTGCCTATTTCGAAGGACAAGGCAATGGACTGGGTGATCCGGAAACAGTCTTCATTCGTTTCTCGGATGTACTATTCCACCCGTATATCACAGGATTCTTAATGGCTGCGATTCTTGCAGCAATCATGTCGACGATTTCATCACAATTGCTTGTTACTTCAAGTGCGTTGACAGAAGATTTTTATAAGACGTTCTTGAAAAAAGATGCATCAGATAAAGAACTCGTCTTAACAGGTCGAATTGCCGTTCTTGTCGTTGCGATCATCGCAAGTGTACTCGCTTGGAATCCATCAGCGACGATTCTTGCACTTGTCGGTTATGCATGGGCTGGATTCGGTTCTGCCTTTGGTCCGATCATCTTGCTTTCTCTCTACTGGAAACGAATGACGAAACAAGGTGCACTGGCTGGTATCATCTCAGGTGCCTTGACAGTCATCATCTGGGTTCAACTCGGACTTAGTACGACGCTTTACGAAATGGTACCTGGATTCTTCACAAGCTTGATCTTTACGGTCGTTGTCAGCTTGATGACGAAACAACCGGTCAATGCCGTTCAGGAAACGTTTGAAGAGATGGAAGACGAATTAAAAGACGCTGTTCAATAATCAGCGAATAACGAGTAAGACCTCTGCCGGAAAATCGGCAGAGGTCTTTTTTGACTTACAGTTCAATCACACCATAATGCAACTTCGACGACTTCCGCTTTGTTCGTTCGAACCCAAACCGTTCAAATAATGGGCTCTCATAATGTGCTTTTAAAACGATGCGCTGACGTGCCACACGCTTCGCCTCCATCATCGCTTCTTCGGATAAGGCTTCATAATTCGCAAGCGTTCGTAAAGCGTCGAGGTGCGTCGATTCTTCGACGGTCTGTTCGAACATGGGGTCAAAGTAGATGACATCAAAAGAATGATCCGGACATTCTTTCAAATAGGCAAGATGGTGTTTGACTTTCACTTCAATTCGTCGCATTGCTTGATTGATCGGTTCGTAGGATTCTTCCCACCGTTTTAATCCGTTCTTGACGACAAATGCTGTCTCAATCCGGCTCTCTAAACCGATGATCCGCCCCCGCTCTCCGATGGCATGACTCATGACGATCGCATCTGCCCCGAGTCCAAGCGTACAATCTAACACATGCATCCCTTCCGATAAGCGTCCGATTGAAACTAGTGGATCTCCTCCACCTGCATCAATTTGTTTGATGCGAAACACCGCACTTGAAGGATGGAAAAAGAACGATGTCGTCTCGCCTAGTGGATATAAATCAAGCCGCTGTTTATCGACGACAAGCACCGGTAACCCTGTCTCCTGTTGCAAGTGTTCTATGCTTTTTTTCTGACGCACGACGTAGATAAAATGTATCGTTTCATCCGCTAACAACTGCTTCACACGATGATGTACGTCGTCAGTCGGACGAAGACATGTCGTCAGTCCAATGGTTGGTTTCATAATGTGTTCCTCCATAAAAAAATAAGCTAGCCGGAGCTAGCTCATTTCTTTTTCTTCAATAATCCTTCGATGTCTTCAATCAATGCTTTTTTCGAAATCAGATCTTCTTGCTTTTCCTGTTCGACTTTTGCATCGACCGTCGTCCGCTTCATGAGTGCTTGTAGCGTCTCATCGATGCTTGACTTCAAATGATCGCGGTCTTCTTTATTAAGGGAAAGATCATGTTGAACTTCATCCCCTTGTTCATCTAATTGGCGTAAGCGTTCCGTCAATTGTTTCGCTTCACGATTCAAGTCCGAATACAATCGTTCGATTTGCTCTAGACGCAATTTGATTCCGTCACGTTCTGTGAACACGTTTTCCAGCCCCTTCCAGTATGCAGTTGTCTACATCATTACTTTACCATATTCCGAGGTAATTAAAACAATCACAAGATGATTACAGAATGACTTTTTTCAGATTTCTTCCTGCGGATCGATTCCAGTTAATTTTTGCAATTGCACGAAGGGTATCGCTATAATGTAAACGAAGCATCAATTGGGATGAGGGAGGATTTTGTGATGGAATTAAGACGTCGAACATTACGTCATGTCGATCAAGCTGAGTACGATCATTTCTTGAAGTATGGCGAGCAAGCATATGGACTGACTCCGCAAGAAATCAAAGGGTATGACCATGAGCTTGGAGAAGAGCGGGCTTTTGATTCCGTCGAGCACAGCTATCCTGAAGATTATTACTTTGATATCGTTGAAGCGGATACGATCCTAGGGCGGGTTCTGCTCTTAAAAATGGGTCACTACTTCCAACTCGACTTCATGGTGTTTGATCCCTATACGCGTCGGGGTCTAGCTACTCAAGCAGTTGCCGAAGCATTGACGTATTCTGGGGTACTAGATCGTCACGAAGTACGCGCGCGTGTCCTTGAACAATCACCACACGCTTCGTTTGCAAAACGCATTTTGGAAGCGAATGATTTTACGTCGACAGAGAACTATTACGTCAAAGGAAGACGTCGTCGGTACTCTCTGCAACGAATGGGCTAAAGACCGTCCGAAAGACCATGAAACTCATGGTCTTTTTTTAATGCCCCTCATCTCTTCGTCACCTTTGACAGTTGATGAATTTCAGCGTACAATTTTCATCTGTATGAACAGAAAGGAGTACATCTCATGAACGAATGGTTATGGATCCCTTCCATTTTTTTAACGATGGGATTATTGATTTTCAGTTATTATTTATTTGGTAAGACAGGATTGTTGATGTGGATTGCCATCGCAACAATCATTGCAAACATCCAAGTTACACAAACCGTCGATATTTTTGGTTTCGTCTTCACGTTAGGAAACGTCGTGTATGGCAGTTGTTATCTAGCGACAGACATCCTCAATGAAAAATACGGAAAACAGGTCGCTCGTAAAGGCGTCTATATGGGGTTCTTCTCCCTGATCACGACGACCGTCCTCATGCAGTTCAGTCTCTTGTATACACCACTTGCTGATAAGGCTGCACTCGAAACATCCGATTCCTTGCATTTATTGTTTGGACTCTTACCATGGATTGCTGTTGGTAGTCTTGCCGCTTATCTCGTCTCGCAACTATTCGATGTCTTTATCTATTCAAAGATCCGTCAGAAGACAGGCGAACGTAAGCTTTGGTTACGGACGACAGGGTCAACCGTATTAAGTCAATTGCTTGATACGTTGACGTTTTGTGCGATTGCCTTTCACGATATGCCCTTCTCCATCTGGTGGCAAATCTTCATTACGACGTATCTTGCGAAATTCGTCGTCGCTTGGTTCGCGACACCATTCATGTATTTAGCAAAACGTATCCACCCAACGAAACAATCGACAGACGCTGCTGCATGACCTAAAAAAAACTAGAAGACTTGACGAAATTGTCGGATAATGTGAGTGGAGGTGCCTACATGAAAATCAAACGGAATGAACCATTTCGATATACGCTGAAAAAACCAATAACAGGTGAATTTCATTTATTGAAAAATAACCAGCGTACTCCCAATGGACTGATGAAAATTCATAATATCTCACCGAACGGACTAGCAATCAGCACAGAACTAAAACTTCCACTTCACAAATCAATGAAAATCGTTGTTGAGTTCTCATTGATCGAGGGTCAAGAACCTTTATGCATCGAAGGTCAGTTATTGCATGAGAAGCCAGTGGGTCCCGAGAGACTGTATGGCATCCGCCTCAATCCGTCAACGACTGATCGCGATACGATCATCGCTCAGGTTAAACAAGTTGCTCAATTGGAACGATAATTTATTTAGCTGACTCAAAAGTCAGTCTCTACAAAGGAAAGGGTGGCAGAATGATGATCTGCCACCCTTTTCTCGTAAAAAAATGACGCGTCACACGCAACTCTTACAGGAATAAGCGCATTTATGCGCTTCAAAGACAAACAAGACCCGCTTTCCTGCTTGAATGAAGCAGGAAAACCGGCTTGTGTCTCGCCTGAGGAAAGGGCGTGAAAAGACGCGTCATTCTTTTTTTGAGTCAGCCCTCTGTTTTGTGCCTAGATGAATCATCCTTCAAACGTACGGAAGACGACGGCTTCGTAAGGTCGAAGCGTGAGTTCGTCGGTAACAGCGGACCCATCATAGTTTCCGATGACCCGGTCTGACGTATCATGCGTAGACGGAATGTTCACATCATGATCCGCAAACGAACAGTAAACATACCATGTCTCCCCTTCAAGCGTCCGTGAGTAGGCGTATACTTCCGGATGATCTTCGAGTAAGAGTTGATAGCGACCATACACAACGAGTTCATGATCATGTCGTAGACGAATCAACTGTTGATAGTAATAAAAGATGGACTGCTCATCTGCAAGCGCCTGTTCGACGTTGATTTCCGGATAGTTTGGATTGACCTTCAACCATGGTGTTCCCGTCGAGAAACCAGCGTTCTCCGACGCATCCCACTGCATCGGAGTTCGAGCGTTGTCACGTCCTTTAATATGAATCGAGCGTAACAGTTCGGCCGGTGATGCGCCTTGTTCCGTACGTTCTTTCCACATGTTTCGAATTTCGATATCTTCATAGTCCGCGATGTCTTCAAAAGCGACGTTCGTCATGCCGATTTCCTCGCCTTGATAGATATATGGCGTCCCTTTTAACAAATGCAACAATGTAGCAAGCATCTTAGCTGACTCGACGCGGTACGTCGTGTCATTACCGAATCGACTGACGACACGGGGTTGATCGTGGTTGTTCCAATAGAGCGAGTTCCAGCCCGTCTCATGTAACGCCGTCTGCCACTTGGTGAAATTTTGCTTGAGTTTAAGTAAATCAAACGGAATGACGTCCCACTTCCCATTCGGACCTGAATCGAGATCCATATGTTCGAACGTAAAGACCATGTTGACCTCTTTACGTGCCGGATCTGTATATAGAATGGCATCATCCGTCGTCGCTCCTGGCATCTCACCGACTGTCAGGACATCGTATTTACCGAAAGAGGCTTCATTCATTTCGTGTAAAAATTCATGAACACGTGGTCCATTGATATAATGTTCTCCACCATCTCCATACAATGCTCCTGGATGGACCGTCGCATCTGGTAGTCCAGGTGTCTTCGAAATCAAGTTGATGACGTCCATTCGGAAACCGTCAATCCCTCGATCCAACCACCGACGAATCATCCCGTACACATCGTGACGCATCTGTTCATTTTCCCAGTTCAAGTCAGGCTGCTTCTTCGAGAATAAGTGAAGATAGTATTCATTCGTTGTTTCATCATATTCCCAGGCAGGTCCAGAGAAAATCGATCCCCAGTTGTTAGGTAGCGAACCGTCCGGATTTGCTGGGCGCCACATGTAATAATCCCGATACGGATTGTCCTTGCTTTGACGCGATTCCGCGAACCACTGATGTTCATCTGACGAATGATTGATGACGAGGTCCATGACGATTTTGATATCTCGTGCATGTGCCTCATCTAGAAGACGATCAAAATCATCCATCGTTCCGAATTCCTTCATGATGGCTTCATAATCACGGATGTCATAGCCATTATCGTCGTTCGGTGAATCGTAGACAGGACTTAGCCAGATGACGTCGATACCAAGCGTCTTCAAATAATCCAACTTTTCGATGATCCCATTCAAGTCACCGATTCCATCCCCATTTGAATCATTGTAACTACGTGGGTAAATTTGATACACGACACTATCATGCCACCATTTACGTTCCATCCTCAACACTCTCCTCTTTTATGTACGTAACGTGCTACAATATTGAGCAAACGATTGCATCAATTTGTAAAAGCGCTTTCAATTCTCACAACGTCATCTTAACATGTCCATGAGAGGTGCTCAAGCAAGAACCTCTACATATTTGATATCATGAAATATGAAATACAGGTGTTTACTACATCCAAGATGATGGGAAAGAAAGGTATGAGAAAGGAGTGTGGATAAATGTATCGTCGATATTTGCTCTTCCTTGTCTGGGCGATTGCTATTGTCTTCATCTTATTATTTGGAAATAATCGTGTCTTTCCGGAAGGTTTCTTGATTTCGTTTTTACGTTTCGACCAAAGTCAATTTGATACTTCTGCTTTAAGTTTATTTGCCTTACTCGGTATTTATCCGTTCGCTTTCTTTTTACTATTTCTAGATGAGAAACGATTCATGCGACCCGGACCGCTCGTCGCAAGTATTGGATCCTTCTTCTTAGGTGCCTTCGTGTTGATGCCTTATGTCGCTCTCGCTATTCCTAGGAAAACTTTTCTTCCTTTTCGTCGTCGAGGATGGATTCCGACCGTCGTCGCCTTACTTAGCGTCGTGACGACATTATTGCTGTGGATTGCTCTTGCTCGGTCTGATTGGAGTATATTCCGCATCTACTTTGAGACCAATCAATTCGTTCGAACGATGACCGTCGATTTGTTATTATTCTACATTCTACAAGTCTATTTGCTCCGGCGCATTCGTCTTCGGAATGCACAGTCATTAAAGTGGCAAGACGTGATTCCGCTCTTTGGTTTATTCCGCTATCTATTCGCAAGACATTTACCGACATCCTCAAAATCTTAATTTATGGTACAATGAAATTTGGATTTTTTGAAAAGGAGCTGTCATCCGATGGAACAATATCATGCACTTTGCGAACACATTTTGGAACACGGAACAAAAAAGGAAGACCGGACGGGAACGGGAACGCTCAGCGTGTTTGGTCACCAAATGCGCTTCTCCCTTCAAGATGGCTTTCCTCTCATTACGACGAAAAAGTTACATATGAAGTCGATCATCCATGAGTTGATTTGGTTCATCTCGGGTGATACGAATATTCGTTATCTACAGGAAAATGGTGTGCGGATTTGGAACGAATGGGCAGATGAGAACGGAGATCTAGGTCCTGTTTACGGAGCACAATGGCGCTCTTTTCCACGTCCAGATGGCACGACGGTTGATCAGCTGGCACAAGTCATTGAACAGATCAAGACGAATCCGGATTCTCGTCGTTTGATCGTCAGTGCTTGGAATCCTGGACAAGTCGATGAGATGGCTTTACCGCCCTGTCATCTCTTGTTCCAATTTTATGTCGCTGACGGAAAACTATCATGCCAATTGTATCAACGTTCAGCTGATGTTTTCTTAGGCGTACCATTCAATATTGCATCTTATGCGTTACTGACACATATGATTGCTCATGTGTGTGGACTTGAAGTCGGAGACTTCGTTCATACGCTCGGTGACGCTCATATCTATTCGAACCATGTGGAACAAGTCAATCTTCAGTTGACACGTACCCCTAAAAAATTACCGACGCTGCGCTTTGCTCGAACAGTCGATCGTATCGAAGACTTCCGCTTCGAAGACATCATCATTGAAGGCTATGATCCTGATCCTCACATTAAAGGTGTGGTAGCCGTATGATCACACATATCGTAGCGTATACAAAAAATCATGTCATCGGTCGTGACAATGCGATGCCTTGGCATCTTCCAGCTGATTTGGCTCACTTCAAACGTACGACGATTGGCAAACCGATCATCATGGGACGAAAGACGTTCGAATCCATCGGAAGACCGTTGCCCGGTCGAGAGAACATCGTCATTACGCGCGATCAGACGTTTGCAGCCGAAGGTGTAACGGTATGGCATGATCTATCTGCTTTACAACCATACGTCGATTCAGAAGAAGAAGTCTTTTTAATTGGTGGTGGAGAGTTGTTTGCTCAAACGCTTCCTCTTGCTCGCCGCTTGTATGTCACCGAAATTGATGCGGTTCTTTCTGGAGATGTACATTATCCCGAAATCCCGTCTTCATTTCAGATTACTTCCGAAATACATTATGATGCGGTCGAGGGAAACGATTATCCGTTCATCATTCGTCGATATGATCAGTAACCAAAAACCAGCCACATTGCTCCGTGTAACGGACGAATGTGGCTGGTTTTCTATGGAATTTGCATGATCCATTCAGTAATCCATTCCTCCATATCAGAATCGATCTGTGAGGTCATGATATAGTCTGTCGCACCGCATGATAGCGCATTGGCTAAACGATCGTCTTCTTGATCCGTCACGACCAAAATATCAATGATCGATTCCCGTTGTTGTCTCCACTCTTCTAATCGTACAAAGTTCTCTCTTACTACTTGATCAAGTGAAAGAATCGCCAATTGTAATTGCGTCGTCCGTCGATCGTCTAGCGGAATCACCTCAATATGGTATTTCGGATGATCCGGCATATCAAGAGTATGTACCTGTTTGAGCAATCCTTGCTCGACACGGATATAGACCGGTATTTTTTCGATGGATATCGCTGTCGAATAGGACACCACTTGATTACGGCCGTTACGTTTCGCTTGATACAAAGCTTCATCTGCCTCCGCTGTTGCTTGCGCCAGGGATGTGTGGAGATCAAAAGAAAAGGATAGACCAATCGAAATCGTTACTCTTAATCCGTTCGCAAAAATATGGCGCTCGACGCGCTCGCGAATTTTATTCATACTCGCAACTGCTTGCGGTAATGTTTCTGCTGAAAACAATAAGATGAATTCCTCACCACCAAAACGAATGAATTCATCGTCGAGACGAGCAGCTTGTTGAACGACGGTAGCTAATTCGGAAAGGACCAAATCCCCTGTTGGATGTCCATGTAAATCATTGATCCGCTTAAAATGATCGATATCAAAAATCGCTAGCCCAAATGTCCGCTGTTCACGTTCGAGACGTGCTACGCGACGATCAAAAGCATTTTGGAGATATTTCCGATTATAAGCTCCCGTCAATTCATCGACCAAGATCGTCGAAGATACGACCCTTAATTTTCGTAAGAGTCTCGCTAGACGAACATGCCGTTCTTCATTCGGCACTGTTTCATCCCAGTAGTCATCGGCTCCCATCTCATAGCTGACTTGACGAATTTCAGACCGGTTCGGACCTACGATGATGACGGGAACGAATGCCGACTCCATTTGTTTGATCAGTTTTTTAAACAACTCTAATGAATCCACGATAGATGCATGGTCGATGATGACGGCATCCATCGCAATATCATGTGATATCGACAACGTGTCTTCCACCGAACTGAAGAATCGTGACATATAGCGCTCCTGTTCGAGCGATTTCTTCCATTTGATATTTTCAAGAAAACGTCTTGTCACAGTGACCACCAATTCTTTTCGAATTCGATTGGCGCGTGAGCGTTCCGACAACTGATCGACGATGGGTTGCAGCAATTCTTTGACGCTTGACTGCGAAATGACAGCGTCCATTTGTTCCCACGTCACTTTTTCACGGCTGACTTGATCAGCGAGTCCCTTAAAGAGCTCTTCTCTCCCGAGTCCTTCGAGCCAGCTGGCTAAAGCTAGCAATTCTGTCCGTGGTACGTTCGGCATTCGAAGTAATGTCTCTACCATGACAATCGTTTGTTGCAGTTGTTTTTCTGCCCGTTTTCGACTCCGTTCCATCCAATCCCCTCTCTTTCTATAGATCCGAAGAACCGTCCTCGGATAAAGAGAAAGCGAGGGAATTCCCCCGCTTTTTCAACTCACGCTTTTAAGTTCGGACGGACCATATCTGCTGGTACGATCCATTGATCATATTGTTCTTCTGTTAATAAACCTGTCGCAAGTGCTGCTTCTTTTAGAGTGGATCCTGACTGATGCGCCGCTTTCGCAATTTTCGCCGCATTCTCATATCCGATGTGCGGGTTGAGTGCAGTGACGAGCATCAACGAACGTTCGACGTTTTCAGCGATGACGGACTGTTCTGGTTCGATTCCGATCGCACAATGGTCATTGAACGAATGCAAGGCGTCTGTCAATAAACGAACGGATTGAATGAAGTTATACATGATGACCGGTTTAAAGACGTTTAGTTCGAAATTCCCTTGACTTGCAGCAAAACCAATCGTTGCATCGTTTCCAAGAACTTGCGCTGCGACCATCGTCAACGCTTCACTTTGAGTCGGATTGACTTTCCCCGGCATGATTGAGCTTCCCGGCTCATTTTCTGGAATCGTGATTTCACCGATTCCTGCTCGTGGACCTGATGCGAGCCAGCGGACATCGTTCGCGATCTTCATCGCGTCCATCGCTAGCGCTTTGACCGCTCCATGTGTGAAGACGAGTTGATCGTGGCTCGTTAAGGCATGGAATTTGTTTTCCGCGCTTGTGAATTCATATCCCGTTTCTTCACTCATCTTTTTCGCAGCCAAATCACCGAACTCAGGATGAGCGTTGATGCCGGTTCCGACTGCCGTACCGCCGATTGCTAATTCCGTTAACGGATCAAGCGTCCGTTCGATCATTTGCTTCGAAAGTGCAAGCATCCGGACCCAACCACTGATTTCTTGACCGAGTGTGATCGGTGTAGCATCTTGCAAGTGTGTCCGTCCAATTTTGACGATATCCGCAAACGCGTTCGCTTTTTCGTCAAGTGTCGCATGCAGAGCATCAATCGCTGGGAATAGTGATTCCAGCAAGACTGTTTTTGCCGCTAAATGCATTGCTGTCGGATATGTATCATTTGAACTTTGTGATTTGTTGACGTCATCATTCGGATGAATTGTCGTCTCACTACCTTGTTCTTTTAACTTGCGTGTCGCGACCCGAGCGATCACTTCGTTGACGTTCATATTGGATTGTGTACCTGAACCCGTTTGCCAAACGACAAGCGGAAACTCATCATCGAATTTCCCCGCGATGATTTCGTCACATACTTCAGCGATGACACCCGCTTTTTCTGCCTCAAGCACGCCTAAGTCACGGTTCGCAAGTGCTGCTCCTTTTTTCAGGACTGCAAAGGCACGAATGACTTCAATCGGCATTTTTTCCGTTCCGATCTTAAAGTTTTCTAGACTACGTTGTGTTTGTGCGCCCCATTCCTGCGCTTCTGGTACACGAATTTCCCCCATCGTGTCACGTTCTACACGGTATTCCATAAACAAATTCCCCCTTTTGATTACTTCTCTTCTAGTTTACCGGAAAGCTTGCGGAATGGGAATGAGGGAGACAGTTTTGGGGAATAGTTTATTATCGAAAAAGGAGTGAAGATTTTATGTGGTTGATAAATTTAATGATTGTTTTGTTATTGATTCTGGCAAACGGCATTTTTGCGATGACCGAACTCGCTTTGCTTTCCTCAAAACGTTCGAAATTGGAAAAAGCAGCGAATAATGGTAAGAAGTCAGCCCATGTCGCGTTAGAGTTACTCGATCGCCCGACCGATCTGTTATCGACCGTACAAGTCGGCATCACGTTGATCGGAATCGTCAATGGTGCATTTGGTGGTGCCGCATTATCTGGTCCTGTCATCAACTGGCTCGCTCAATTTGAATGGATGGCTCCTTATGCCAGTACAATTGGCTATATTCTCGTCGTAACGATCATTACCTATATTTCGCTTGTCATCGGTGAACTTGTTCCTAAGCGTATCGCCCTTGTCAGTCCAGAACGGGTTACGATGTGGCTTGCCCCACCGATGCGTTTTTTCTCAATCGTGCTTCGACCATTCATTTGGGTTCTAAGTAAGTCGACGAGTTCCATCTTCCGTTTGATTGGTTTGGATCGCCTACAGACAGAAGACGAGACGGAAGACGAAGTCCGGCAATTACTGATTCGTGGTACGCAAGAGGGAACCTTCAACCGGTCTGAAGCGGAGCAAGTCTCTCGTGTGTTTGATTTTCATGATTTGTACGCTTACGAACTGATGGAGCCGCGTACCGTTACCGAATGGATTGACTTAGCGGATGACTCCGACACGATCTTACAAGAGCTTCGGCAAGCGCGACATCGAAACTTACCGGTTGGTCATGGTGACTTGGATCACTTCGTCGGTTTCATTGATGCGAAAGAAGTGCTATCAACGGAACGACCTGTCCAGGAACTGGAACGACTGATTCAGTCACCGCTGATTGTTCCCCGTCAATTAAAAGCAACCGTTTTACTCGAACGGATGCGGAAGGAAACTGTATCAATTGCTTTCGTTTTAGACGAGTACGGGGGGTTCCTCGGTATGATTACTTTATTTGATATTCTCGAAGCATTTGTCGGTGAGATTTCAAGCGTCGAGGAAGAACCGGAACTCGTCATGCGGAAAGATGGGTCGTTCCTCGCTGATGGATTATTGCACATCGATGATTTGAAACGAACGCTCGGTTATACAGATGACTTACCTGGAGAACAGTTGAACGCCTATCATACGGTTGCTGGTTTAATTTTATATACGTTAGGTGATGTACCCTCCCGTGGGAGTACTGTCGAAATTGGACCGTATCGGTTTGAAGTCGTCGATTTAGACGGACGACGCGTCGACCAAATTTTGATTGAGCGCATCGAACATAAACAAACACCCCTACCGTGAGTGAACTGCCCCATAAAAGTTGGACATAAAAATCCAACTTTTATGGGGTGTTTTTTATGGTCAAATATACAAAGGCGTTTAAAGTCCAAGTCGCTGAGCGTTATCTGACAGGACGAGACGGATACCGAGGTGTAGCGATAGAATTCGGGATAGCACGTGAACTGATCCGCGAGTGGTCGCGTCTCTATGAGCGTTGGGGGAAAACGATCTTCGATCCTTCCTATACAAGCCACTCGCTGGCATTTAAACTGGAGGTATTAAACGACATGGTGACCAACAGGCTGTCCAATATAGAGGCGGCCGTAAAGTACCGAATTTCTTCCCCAGGGACGATCTCGAGATGGCGATCGACGTATGAACGGGAAGGGACCGCAGGTCTGGTCGCCAGACCGAAAGGACGTGCCCCGATGGCGAGACGCAAGAAGAAGGAATTTGAAGAGATGACAGAAGTCGAGAAGCTCAAAGAGCGGATCGAGTATCTCGAGATGGAGAACGCTGCGTTAAAAAAATTGAAAGCCTTGGTTCAAGAAGAGAATGCGCGACGAACCGGATCAAGGCACAAGTAATCGACGAATTGCGGTCAGTCTATCCCGTTCCGGGACTCCTTCGCGTGCTCGGTATGGCACGAAGCGTCTATTACTATTGGCGGACGCGCCTGACGGGCGAGGACAAGTATGCGGAGGTGAAGACAGCTATCCATACTCTCTTCCACGAACACGAGGGACGATGTGGCTATCGTCGCATCCACGCACT
The DNA here is from genome assembly GCF_000798935.2 of Exiguobacterium sp. ZWU0009. NCBI lineage: Bacteria > Bacillati > Bacillota > Bacilli > Caryophanales > Exiguobacterium > Exiguobacterium sp. ZWU0009. Next base: position 1,905,604 of record NZ_CP018057.1, read on the forward strand.
TCTCGAACGCCAAGGCTTCCGGCACGATCCGAAGACCGTACGCCGTCTCATGAATGAGCTCGGTCTAAAATGTCTTGTCCGTATGAAGCGATACCGCTCCTATAAAGGACGGGTCGGAAAGGTCGCACCGAATCTTCTCCAACGTGACTTCAAGGCCACCGGCCTGAACCAGAAATGGGTGACTGACGTCACTGAGTTTCACCTGTTCGGGGAGAAACTCTACCTCTCGCCGATGATGGACTTGGGAAATCGTGAGATCATTGCTTATACCCTATCGGACCGCCCTACCTATCAATTCGTTGGTGAAATGTTGGATCAGGCAATCGGGAAGCTCGACGGGAAAGCCCGACCGATTCTGCATTCCGACCAAGGGTGGCATTATCAATATCGAGCGTTCGTCGGTACGCTTCACGAGCACGGCATTACGCAAAGCATGTCCCGTAAGGGCAACTGCCTCGACAACGCAGCCATCGAAAGCTTCTTCGCTGTGCTCAAGTCAGAGCTCCTGTATCTCAAGGAGTTCGATGACATGGACCACTTCAAATGTGAGCTCGAGCGTTACATCGAGTACTATAACCATCGTCGTATCAAGAGACGACTAAAAAACCTGAGCCCGGTGGAATACCGGACTCAGGTCCTCAAGGTCGCCTGACAAATTATTTATTGTCTAACTTTTTTGGTTCAGTTCATGAGGATAGGGGTGTTTGTCGTCAATCATGCTTCGTATAATCGTAACGCCTCTCGTGCGACACGATCTGCTTTATTCTCCGACCGTGGAATCCACTTCACAAAAGCGAGTGGTAAGAGTTGATAACGCGCAAAGGCAGGATCAAAGATCGTCTGCGTTCGTTTATTCTTGACGAATTCGCGTTCGACCGCGAGTGCAACTGCTTCTGAATCCGTCCGAAACGAAATGACACTCTCGCCTTGTGCGATGAGTTCGTGCGCCCACTCGACAGCTTTCGAAAAAGCAATAAATTCTGCCTCATGATTATTGATTGCTTGAATTTGATACATTTTTTCCGTGACTTCGCCCTCGGAATTTTTACTAAAAACTCCAACCGCCGCTTCATCATTCGAAGGACGGACCGTACCGTCAAAATAAAGTTCAACCATGTTCAATTGCCGCCTCGATTCCTTTTCGTATCGCTTGTTCATCTAGACCTTTCCCAATGAAGACGAGCGTCGTCTTTGGTTGTTCGCTAAATGGTTCTCTAATCGCTGTTCCGTAAATCATGCCAGTACCTTGTAAAATGACCTTTCGATCCGTATCTGCAAAATGAATGATCCCTTTATAGCGATAGAGGTCTTCCGCATACGCCTCTAACACCTCACGTAGGACCATTCCGAATCGATTCCGGTTCAACGGTCGTTCCTCGACAATCGTCAATGCCGTGAAATCCTCAACCGATTGATGAATCTGATCCGTTTGTTGACTAAGTCGTACTTGCTCTTCTTTTGGAAAATGGAACGTTTCAAACAGTCGATCTGATTCGAGTTGACCTTGTTCCGTTTCAATGATGGCTGCAGAAGGATTTCGTTCGCGCAGTAAAGCGGTCAACGTTTCGCGCTCTGATACATCAACTAAATCCATCTTATTTAAGATAAGGACATCAGCAAAACCGATTTGTTTCACATTTTCTTGGAACGTCAGTTGACGTTCTAAATGATATGCATCGATGACTGTGACGACACTGGAAATCTGATAGGACTGTTCAACAGCCGGCTCAAAATAGAATGTCTGTAGAATCGGTCCTGGATCAGCGACGCCTGTCGTCTCAATCAATAATCGATCAAACGATAGCTCCCCATCTCGACGGCGTTTTGCGATCCGTAGCAACGCATCCCGTAAATCACCGCGAATCGAACAACAAATGCAGCCATTCGTCAATTCGATCATCTCTTCGTCACTTCGTTCAATCAATGCTTCATCAATATGAACAGAACCTACTTCATTGACGAGCAACGCAAACTTTTCTGTCGGTTGAGAAACGAGATGATTGAGTAGCGTAGTTTTACCGGCACCTAAAAAACCAGTAATGACAGTCGTACGTATTTTGTCTTGCATGATTTCACTCCTTAGCGTCCTTGTTGCTGACGCCATTTTTCTTTTCGTGCATCGAGTAGATCGATCGCATGGAGATACCAAGCATCTGTCGTTTGCGGCGTAACACTTGATCCCCACTCGCGTTTACCATGGTGTGATAATACCATATGCATGAGACGGTGATAAACAGCACGCGGTAATCGGATATCTTCTTCTCGAAGTGTTTGTTCGAGAACAAAACATCCATATGGCATATGCCCCATCAACACGCCGTCCAGATCAAGCGCAATGCCCGCCAGTTCTTCCTCTTCCTCTGTTACGTGCAGCAGTCTTGAAAAACGATCTGCCGAAGCCCCTGCATGTGTATACTCCCATAGCTTTCCGATGTCATGCAATAAAATGCCGAGTAACAATTCGTTCGGATTTGGACGTTGATCTAACAGTGCAATCCCTTTTGCCGCTTGATAGAGAGCATCAAAACTATCATCCCAAGAAAATTGACGTATCTCTCGTTCAGCTGCTTGGAATAGTTCATTTTTATGATCGGCTTCTGCTTCTTGAATACATTTGAGTAGCGTCAAGTATGGTTGTTCACTATCACAAATTCCTCGACCAATCGTCATCATACAAGCAGTGTGTTTCAGCAACCCACCGATATAGGCATGGTGATGAAAAAGAGCAGCCGGTCGTGTCGAAAAATCTGCCCAGTACTGTCGCAAAATCGAGAGCGCGATTTCTTGATGAGGAGAATCAAGCTGACCGACTAATCCAAGCAACTGATCACGGTATGTTTCAAGCGATTCACCTGCAGGTAACTGTGGCAAGAACTGCGTCGGTGAGGCATCATGAATCGGAGTGACACGCTGAACGGTCAATGATTTGTTTCCGGATTGCGGCGGATATTCCTCTACCTTTGCCTCGACCCGAACGATTCGTGTTTCGAGATAGGGACGAAGTGCTTCTTCTGCCGTTCCTTGATTGATCCATTGTTTTCCCTTACAAGATCCAGCGGGCGAATTGAACGTGAATTGTAACCATTCTCGTCCGGTTTGACCAGTACGGATTTCACCAGAGGCAACAAGTAGGACCTCTTCCACTCGTTCACCGGGAGCACATGTATCAATCGAAAATCCAATCGGTTGATTCGACTGATTAATGGAAAAATCAACATTTTCATAAGGAGGCATCGTCACTTCTGGAAGTGCCTTAAATAATTGAATCACGTCATCTCACTCCTTTTTCTTCATTCATATCATAGCAGACACGATTTCATCACGACTACTATTAAGCAGATATTGTAAGCGTTTTCTAAATGAATTATGATGAAATTGGAAGTCCATTTTATGCTTAAGGAGGAGAAACGATGATTCGACCACTTACTCAACTATACAGTGAAGCTGTTGGCACACTCGATCAATGGACGGTATCCGAAATCGTGACACGCGATCAAATTCGGCAAGCTGTTCAGTTGTACGATCCATATCAAATGCATACGTCGTATGCTTTGGAACAATTGTTGATTCATGAATTGCGTGAGGCCTGTCAGCATGTCCAAGAACAAGGGCTAACGTTGGCTGATGCGCAAACAGAGCTTCTCATTCTCTCTGCCTTCCAAAGTGATGCGGGCTATCAAGCAGAAGAAATTCAAGATATGTCTCCCACTGCAATCAAACGACACTTGTCCTCGCTAGACGCTGCCTTTAATCGACTATTGCATCAACTGTTTTTACATCAATCGCAACCAGACATCCTTTGTCAGCGATTCATGACGATTCTTTCAGGTGCGGTCGCCACGAAATGCGCAATCCGTGCTAAACGCTTCAAGGAAGCGACACTTGTTCATCCATAAAAAAAATCCTGACTCATGTGAGTCAGGATTTTTTCATTCAACGACCTGGCATTCCAGCTCCTTGATTGGTTTTGTATGAAAATGCGGCGTTCCGCTTCGTCATATTCTATAGTCATCATGACAAACTATTCAATTCCTGTCAATTCTTTTCTAAAAAAAAGTGGACCGATTTTCGATTGAAAATCAGTCCGAATGGAAGAGTGAATAATTACCATGGCAATGCTTGATTTCATCATACAATGCAATGGAAGCGTTTACAACCCTTTTCCGTTAAATTTTTTCAAGAAAATATTCGTTTGCGAGTGGCAAGTGAATGACTTCGATCCCACTCTGCCTCATCAGGTTCAACCCGTCCCCGTATTCATAACCTGTCGAATAGACGACCCGATCGATTTTAGAGGCAATCAGCGCCAAACTACATGCATGACACGGACTATGGGTGACATAAGCGGTCGCATGACGCGCACTCGTCGAATCGGCTGCCAGCTTACCGAGCGCGTTGATTTCAGCATGAATCTCGTGTTGTTTCGACCATTCATGGTGTTCTTCTTGATTTTCGCACCGATAAAAAAGAATCCCGTTTCGTTCAATCGATTCTTCAACCACCGGGTGGTCAGGTCGTGATGTATAGAGAATACCCTCTTGCTTTAAGTAAATTTCGTTGCAATTCACATGCTGACTAGGTGTTCCGTTTATTCCGATCGAAATCGGCTTTTCATCTTTGACGATGACACAGGCAACAGATTTCGAGGCACATTTAGAATGACGATCTGCCATCATCCGTGCGAATAATAACCATGTCGTATCCCATTGCAGCTGTTTCTCTTCACTTTTCATTCCTAATCCTTCCTTTCATGAAGGAAAGGAACACGAAAAATCGTGTTCCTTAGTATGGTCGATTCGGTAATTCTCTGCTTTTTGAAGCGACTTCGATGACTTTTTGTTTCAGTTCGTTTTCCATTCGTTCTAACTCATGCTCCGCATCACGACGCTTTTGTTTTCCTTCTTGTTGGATGCGTAATGTTTCATCGAGTGTCTCAATCAAGTTTTGATGTGCAACCTTTAACGATTCAACAGATACGATACCTTTTTCGTTTTCTTCCGCAATTTCAATTGACGATTCCTTCAACAGCTTCGAATTTTGCTCAAGTAACTGGTTCGTCGTATTGGTGACATCCTTCTGCATTTCAAGCGCTGCCTTTTGACGCGACAGACTCAAAGATAGGACAACTTGGTTCTTCCAAAGTGGAATCGTATTGACGACGGCTGATTCAATTTTTTCCGCTAGAATTTGGTTGTTTTGTTGAATGACACGAATTTGCGGTGCCATCTGCAAGCTAATCGTTCGAGATAATTTTAAATCATGGATTTTCTTTTCAAAACGATCCGTCAATTGAATCAAGTCATTTAATTCCTGTAACTTCGTTTGATCCCGCGATACCTCGACTTCTGTTCGTAACGGTTCGATTTCATGTTGACGAACGTGAGCAATTTTCGTTTCGCCGGCTGCAATATAGACGTTCAATTCTTCGAAATAACGCTTGTTCTTTTGATACATTTGATCAAGTAGCGTAATATCCTTCATTAAACCAAATTTCGATCGATCAAGATTGTGTACGACTTCTTCCAGATACGCACTCATTTTCTCGTATTGCAAGAAGTACGTTTCCGCTTTTTTCTTCGCCCGACCAATGACCGGTACGTTCGACCAGAAACTCTTTTTTTCTTGGAGCGTGTCTGGATCCATTTGGCGGACACGTTGCATTAAATCACTCAACAATTTTCCCGCTTCGCCGCCATCCTTCATCTTCACTTCACTTAAGACTTGATCAGAGAATTGGGATAACTCACGTTGAACAGGCGCGCCAAATTGCATGACGGCATCCGTTTTTTGAAGATCAATCACCTGTAGTAGACGTTCGATCTTTTGTCGTTGTTCTGACGGAACATCTGAAGGAATCATCTCTTCGACCGGACGTGCCGACATTTTAGGTGGTGTCTCTGCTTCATTCAGATCGACCGATGGATCAGAAATCGTCGGTTGCTCTTGCTCATCAGGCCATTGTTGCCATGTATCTTTATCAGAATGGGTCATGTCGGTAACTCTCCTCCTGTTTTCGTTGTTCAGTCTCTTGCGCCAGTACCTTTTCAATCGTCAAAAGTTCCCGTTCTAAATCAACGGTGTCTCCTTCAAGCAACAAGGTTTGTTGCTGTTTCAGCTTTTGACCGATCATCTTTAAGTTCGAAATCAATTGATTTTTCGTATCCAATTGAACTTGGGCACCACGGCGTTCCAAATCGGCATATTTTTCTGAAATCGACAATAAGGAATCCAAGTAGAATGTAAAGAAGTCCCGAACTTTTTTGACGTCGCGTGGACTTTCATATAATTCCTCGAACAATACATGCGCTTCACGAGAGACGATTCGCATCTCGCTTCTAATTTCGCTATCTCGAATGGACGGAACGATTTGATCGTACGTCTGGATTTTCGCAAATCCTTCTTCGATTGTCCGCTGCAATACTTGAAGCTCCAAATCATCCGTCTCTTCAAAACGGCGTGTCGCCCGTTCTGGTTTTAAAATGACACTTCCGACGAATTCCTCTTCATCGTCAAGAAGTAATTTCTTTTTCACATTTTTCCGCTTGATTTCAGTCGACTTCCGTTCTGTCCGATATCGTCGACCTGGTTTTGTCCGGTAACCGCTCCAAATGAACCACAAACCAAGAGCGATGAAGATTCCCGAGAAGTTGAACGTATCGGCTAATTGTAGAAATACGAACATCATACCGATGGAACCAAATATCCACCATGAAGACTTCATGTCATCCCCTCTTCCTTCGTGCTGATTCTTCTATCAGGTTTACGTGTCTTTATTTTAACATTACGTATGGTCTAACAAAAAGTTTCCCGTTTTTGCGAAATGTTACGCCTCATGTATTCATATTTCACCATACTTTTTAACGAATGACATCCGACCGAAGAATGAACTGTTCTTACTTTCCTTCTTGGTATCACCTCACAACAAATAAGGTAGTCGACCGTATTGATCGACTACCTTATGGAAAATACTTGATTTGTTATCCGAACAATGGCCAGACAAGAATAATGAGAATCGCGATTGGACTTAGGTAACATACACTCAGTCGCCAGATTGGAACCATTTTTTTCATCATTGGGCTAGTCACCAATTCTTGTTCGACAAGTGCACGGTCTAACTTAAAGCCAGCAAAAATCGAAATTAATAATGCACCGATTGGCATTAAAATATTCGAGACTAGGAAATCAACGCTATCAAAGAACGTTTTTCCCATGAGCTGTGCATCACCTAAGATTCCGAACGAAAGCGCGGACGGAATCCCGACGATTGCAATCGCTAGTGTCGCAAGCCATGTCGTCCGTTTTTTATCACGCATCGTCGCGTTTTCTTTACGATCCGTTAAGGAAGCAACAACGACTTCAAGCATCGCGATCGATGACGTGATCGATGCGAAAGCGAATAAAAGGAAAAACAACGTCAAGAAGACTGAACCAAACTGAATTTGGCTGAAGACTGTTGGTAAGACGATAAAGAGTAACGCTGGTCCTTCTGCTGGATCAAGACCTGAAGCAAATACTGCTGGGAAAATCGCAAATCCTGCGAGTAACGAGACAGCGACATTCATTGTAACGATCCAAGCTGCAGAACGATTAATCTCTCCACGTTCCTTCATATAGGAAGCGTATGTCAGCATCGCTGATACACCGAGCGATAGTGAGAAGAACGCTTGACCGAGTGCACTGAGCACTGATGTTCGATTCAGGACCGAGAAATCAGGCTGTATGAAGAATTTAACACCTTCCATTGCACCATCGAGTGTCAAAGAACGGACAACAAGAACAATGAAACAAACAAATAATAAAGGCATCATGATTTTACTCATTTTTTCAATACCAGATTGAACTCCGCGTAAGACGATCCAACACGTCAATGCGAGGAAAATCAATTGTCCTGAAATGACATAGAGCGGTGAGGCAGAAATCGTGCCGAACAGTTCACCAAGCGCACCACTGTCCATCGTCGTTAAACGACCAGTAAACCCTAGAATGGTATAAATCAATACCCATCCACCAATGACGCTGTAGAAAGAGAGCAACAAGAAACATGCGATGACACCAAGGACACCAATGAACGTGAACTTCTTATGGCCAAGCTCCGAGAATGCTCGAAGTGCTGTTTTCCCGCTCGTTCGACCGATTAAAAATTCGGCAATCAAGACAGGCAGTCCCAGCAGTAAGGTAAACACGAGGAATAAGAGTAAAAACGCGCCTCCTCCGTTCGTTCCAGTCGTGTACGGAAATTTCCAAATGGCCCCCAGACCAATGGCGGATCCCGCTGCTGCTAAAATAAATCCAACTTTTGAAGCCCATGCGTTTCCTTTCATGGTGCTCCACCTCCTTTTCAAAATACTTTTTCATTGTACAGAAAGAATCCGTGAAAGTCATCCTTTATCAAATATTTTCTTTAAAGCGTCAAAGCATAACCGCATACGCGTGTTGAATAAGCATCAAAAAAGAGAAGATCGTATACTTTTACGACCTTCTCTTCCTTCCAATTTTATTATAGAGTGCCTCCATACATTCGGAGAAACTCTGGTAATACTTTGACTGTCACTGGTGTATGAATCGCTTTTTCACCATCTGTATCAATGACTTTTGCATCTTTCGTTTTCAACTGAAAACCGCTTGTCAGGATATGCGTAAAGGAAGGATCATTGGCAAGACCGATTTTTTGAAGGATCACATCACGAATAGTCGTCAAGTTTACTTCATCGACGATGACTAAATCAAGTTTCCCATCGTTATATGCTCCATCTGACAAGTTTGTTTCGATTCCACCGAGCGATTCTCCATTTGCCGCAAGGATTAGTACCGCTTCGCCTGTCATATGACGACCTTCGTCTAAGATTAATTCATATTCAAATGGTTTTGCTTCTAGACTCGAACGAATCGTCGATAGATAATAACCCATCTTACCAAGACGTGCTTTTTCTTCCGTATCGATTCCAATTGATGCTTCTGCGACAAGACCAACGCCAAGGAAATTCAAGAAATAGCTATCTTCGACTTGTCCGAGATCAACTTGAACGACATGTTGCATCGCAATCGCTTCCGCGGCAAGGCGTGGCGCCATCGGCAACCCGAGTGTTCGTGCGAAATCATTACAAGTACCTCCAGGAATGATCCCAAGAATTGGTCGCTCGTCTAGTTTTGCGACGCCGTTGATTGTTTCAAAGACCGTTCCATCTCCACCAATGACGACGACGGCATCAAACGAAGATGATTCTTCCGCAAAATGCATCGCATCGCCGGCTTGTTTCGTATTTTTAATGACGATTTCATCGAACAATGTACTTAACGGTTCGATGACTTCTCCAAGTAATCCCATACCATTCGTGCCCGCTGTTGGATTACTGATCAGTAATAGCTTCATTGAATGATGCCTTCTTTCTTCAGATAATCACGAGCGACTTCATTCGCTGTTTTCCCACCATATGCGACCGCTTCATTCATTTTGGACATCTCTTCATCAGAAATTTTACCTGATAATTGTTCGAGTGCCTGTTTTACTTCTGGATATTCTTCAATCGTCTCTTGACGCAGAAGAGGAGCCCCTTCGTACGGCGGGAATAATTGCTGGTCGTCTTTTAGGACCACCATGTCGTATTTCGCGATTTCTGGATCCGTTGAGTAAGCATCAATGACATCGATTTCACCTGATTCGATTGCTTTATAGCGCAACTTCGGTTCCATCGTAACGACTTCTTTGAAATTGACGTCATATTTTTCTTGAATGCCTTTATACCCATCTTGGCGATCCTTGAATTCTAACGTGAAGCCGGCTGTTAACTGATTCGCGACCTGTTTCAAGTCAGAAATCGTCTTCAGATCATATCGTTCAGCTAATTTCTTCGGAACGGCTACAGCATAAGTGTTGTTATAGTTCATAGGTGGTAGCAAGGCTAATTCTTGTTTTTCAAGACCGGCTTTCGCTTGTTCATACACTTCTTTTGCATCGTTTGACTTCGGTTTTTCATTCGTCAAACTAGCAAGTACCGTTCCCGTAAATTCAGGATACGCGTCGATATCACCTGACTCGAGTGCCTTGTAGACGAATGTCGTCTTACCAAAGTTTGGTTTAACTTGAACTGTCAAATCTGTTTCATCTTCAATGACGATTTTATACATATTCATCAGGATTTCAGGTTCTACACCTAATTTTCCAGCAACGACGAGATCCGGTCGTTCACTGCGACCAAAGGCAAAAGGTGCGGCGACAATTGCGACCATCAATACGACTGCTGTTACGAGACGGGCTGTTTGTCGTTTACGAGTCGCGACTTCCGTTTGACGTAATAAGCCATCAAATAGAAGGGCGAGTAGTGCTGCTGGAATCGCACCAAGCAACAGTAGATAGTTATCGTTACGGTCGATTCCAAGGAGAATGATGGAGCCTAATCCTCCAGCACCAATCAAGGCCGCAATCGTTGCTGTACCAATGATCAGTACCATCGCGGTCCGAATCCCTGCCATCATGACAGGTAAGGCTAGCGGGAGTTCGACTTTCCAAAGGCTTTGCATCGGAGTCATCCCACATGCGCGTGCCGCTTCCTTAATCGAGGGATCGACTTCGGCAAGCCCTGTATAAGTGTTTCGAACGATTGGTAATAAAGAATACAAGACAAGTGCAATGATCGACGGTACTGTACCAATCCCGACAAGCGGTATCATCAAACCAAGTAATGCGAGTGATGGAATCGTTTGGATGACTGAGGTCACACCAATCGACCACTCACTCAGACGTTTGTTACGTGATAAGTAAATCCCAAGCGGAATAGCGATAACACATGCAATGAGCAAGGAGATGACAGATAATTGGATATGTTCGATCAACGCTTGAAGCAGTTCGCTTTTTCGGTCCTGATACGTCTCAAGCAATCCGTTCATTCGATATTCCCCCTGACTTGACGCATGAATTCTTGAACGAACGGGTCGTTACTTGCTAGTACCTCTTCCTTCGTACCGATGAAAGCGATCTCTCCAGCGTTCATCAGACAGATGCGACTGCCTAGTTTCAACGCTTCGTTCATATCGTGCGTGACGAACAAAATTGTTTTACCAAGCTCTTCGTTTAGATGCAACAAATCATTTTGTAATTGTTCACGTGAAATGGGATCAAGAGCAGAAAATGGTTCATCCATCAAGATGACGTCTTGTTCTGCTGCGAGTGCCCGCATAACCCCGACCCGTTGTTGTTGTCCCCCAGAGAGTTCGCTTGGATATTTTTTCTTAAGTGAGGTGTTCAACCCAGTTAACCGAAATAATTCATCGACTCGTTGTACTACTTTCTCTTTATCCCACTTTAATAACTCAGGTACGACGCTAACATTTTCCTCAATCGTCATGTGTGGAAAAAGGGCAATCTGTTGTAAGACATAGCCAATTCGCCGACGCAGTTCATGTTCATTGATCGACATGATCGGTTCACCATCAATCCAAATTTGCCCTTCCGTATGATCAATCAATCGATTGACCATTTTCATCGTTGTAGTTTTACCGCATCCTGAAGGACCAATCAAACAAAAAATCTCGCCTTGTTCAACTGTAAAATTCACATGTTGCACTGCCTTTGTTCCGTCTGCATACGTTTTGCCGACATCCTTGAATTCAATCACGAACCATCCCTCGTTTCCCGGTTTATTATCTTTGTAAAATTCCCCTTTCTTGGACATTCCAAAACCTATTCCATCCACTCTTTTCCCTGTTTTCTGAATCCATTATCGAACAGGCAAGTTTTTAATTCTTTATCAAAACAAAAAAGACGATGGAAACTATCCACCGCCTAATCGTATACTTCTCTTATTCGAACGTCACCGTGACTTGACGGCGACCCCATTCTAAGGCTTCTTGTTTTGAACCGACAAGAAGATCCATGATTTTTCCGCGAATCGCACCACCTGTATCGAGCGCAATCGCATCGCCGAAACCTTCTACATGTACCTTAGTTCCAAGCGGTACGACCGATGGATCGACAGCAACAATGCGACGTCCTTCGTATGTAATCGTGTTTGTGACGTCATAACCTGATGCCGTTAAGGCACGACCATTATACAAGCGGCTTCCATTGTTTTCTGGATTCGTCGTATACGCTGTCGTCTCAAATGTTTCCGTACGCTTTGTGGAACGGTCAGCGTTTGCTTGTGTTCGACTTTGTTTCTTTACCTGTTGTGCTTCCTTTTTGGCTTCTTGCGCTGCTTTTGCTTTTTGCTCTGCTTCTGCTTTTTGCTTAGCCAAGGCTTTTAGACGCGCTTGCTTTTTCGCCTCTGCTTGTTCACGCTTCTCTTGAGCAGCTTGACGTTTCATCTCTAATGGATTTTGTACGATTGTTTTCTCCGTACCGATCCCGATTTGTGCTGCCGACGCTTCATGATGCGGCAAAAGAATAAATATGAATCCCGCTAAACATAGGGATAAAAGGAATGATGTTCGTTTCATGTTGATGCCAACCTTTCTCGCCGTTTTACGACCCGCACAACGTATCACGGTGACAAATAGTTTGAAAAGCGAACACTATGAATTGAAATATATCTGTCAAAAAGTAACGAAATGGTTACACGCTTACAAAAAACGCTCTCAATTGTTGTGTATCAACGTTTTTATATTTTGTAACCGTTCTGTTACGAATTAGTTCTTGTTACTCTTTTGTAATAAATGTATCTTTTCGATGTTTTCAGTTATTTTATCCAATTCTTCAAAGAATATAAGAATATAGGATTTTATTATTATTCAGATCTCTGAATGAACATAAAAAACACACCAATTATGTGGTGTGCTGAGTTTGCAAACAAGATGGTCCTGCGGAACCAGTTGTTCCAATATGATGGTGATCTCTCTTACCTATCATTGAAAGTCTTCCTCCTTCTTCGTTTCTACTTTTTTATACCGAAAGAAAGAGGCGAGAAGCGTTTTGTTCAATCGAAATCGCTTCCTAGGGAAAAACAAGCAGGAGCGACCCTGCAACGAAGTGAAGCGGCGCGATGCTTGTCCCAGGAAAACGATTCGAGATGAACAAAAAAAACGCAATCTTTCTCGTTAAGAGAAAAATTACGCTTTGTCTTAAGTCTGAGCAAACCAATTATTTGGTGTGCTTTCATGTATTATTTTGTTTTACGTTCTAACAATTCGATCTCTGACTTTAATAAGACTTGTTTTTCAAACTCTAAGCCGAGTGACTCAAAGTTTTTCGTGTGGGATACATCACCGACGACCGTATTTGTCAATACAGCCGTTACTTCCGCAACCCAACCTTCTTTTGTTTTCACCATATCGCCAACGATATAATCGAATAACTCTTCTGTTTCTTCCATTTGACTCATCTCCTGACACGTTCAATTACAGTTAATCATATAAAATAACGACCGAAAAAGCTAGTCACGCGTCAATTGAGCTAAGAACTGGCGCAAGATTTTAGCGGTTAATCCCCAAATCAGATAATCCCCGTGCTCATAAAAATGCTCCGTGACCGTATACGTACGATCCAGATATGCTTCTCGATTCGCCATTCGTTCGGTCGGCACTTCCTTGCCAGGGCGAATCCGCCACTCCATATCTCCTTTAATCGGCTTCGAAGTCATCAATTCCGTTAATGACACGAGAAACACATGATCGACTTCTGCTGGTGAAGGATTAAAGTCCGTCGCATGGAGAATGCCAAGATACGGGTAAATGATCGACCGGTTCGGTGTCACGAGTGGTTCAAGTGTTCCAATCACTTCGATCTCAGAAGCATTGACATTTAATTCTTCGACCGTTTCGCGAACAGCTGCTGCTTTCGGTAATTCACCCGCATCGATCCGACCACCCGGAAAAGCGATTTCACCTGGTTGCGAACGTAGTGTTTTGGCTCTCACTTGAAATAACAGGTACACTTCGCCATTCTGCTCGACTAACGGAACGAGTACGGCTGCCGCATGACGAGGTAAACGTTCTTCAGAATCTACGTATTGCTTTCGGATATCGGCTAAGTTCACCTGTTTCATCGCCCTTCTTGTGCAACGTGATGGTACGCCTCTTCCAGATGGCGCATACGGACGATGAGATCCGCATTCTTAGCAATCCGGTCCGATAAAATCGATCCTGCTACCGTCTTGTAATAGGCGTTTAACGCATGTCTTTTTGTTAAATGCGCTTCATTCTGCCGGATATATTCCTTAAAATTCGCAATCAATCGTTCTGTCGTAAAAAGTTGTTCGTTCACAAGTTTCATCCTTTCACACGTCCAGCGTGTCATCAATAGTTTAATGGTACCGAGTTTTGGCTAAGATGTAAATTAAGGGGGGTTATCCGTGAATAAAAAATTAGATGTCCTCATTATCGGTGCCGGACCAACCGGTTTAACACTCGCACTCGCACTCTCGCGCTATGGATTATCCTTTCGCATCGTCGAACGTGCAAGCGGACCATCCGTCGTCTCAAAAGCAATCGGGATTCAAGCGCGTTCTCTAGAGTTGTTCGCAAGGCTTGGTGTCGCAGAAGACTTGATGGAGAATGCGATTAAAATCAATCAAGGAAACCTCTATGTCAATGGTGCATGGCAGGCAAAACTTGATTTTACTGATTTGAATACACCCTTTCCGTTCGTCACGCTGTTACCTCAAAGTGAGACAGAACGGATTCTTGAAGCGCAACTCGCCACTTACGGTCATGCAGTGGAACGAGAGACGGAATTGACGGGGTTTGCTCAATTCCCGACTTTTGTTACTGCTTCCTTACAACATAAAGGGGAAACAGAGACGGTCGATGCTTCCTTCATCATCGGAGCAGATGGTGCGAACAGTTTCGTTCGTCGTGAGCTCGGGCTTCCATTCAGCGGGAAGTCGTTTAAAGAATCGTGGGCGCTGGCTGACATCGAGGTCGACTGGCCGCTCTCTTCAGAAGAGGTTCATATCTTCTTCTCTGATCATGGCGTCATCGAGTCGTTTCCTCTCCAGTCGAACTTGTTCCGTATTACTGGTAATCTAACGAGCGGACCTGTTCCGACCGACCATAAAGCGATTGATGATTTTTTACAAAATCGAGCCAAAGTACCGTTTGAGCTAAAAAAAGTCCATTGGTATTCGATGTTCCGTGTCCATAACCGGATTATCGAGAAATTTGGTCACCATCGGATTTATTTGATTGGGGATGCCGCACACATCAATTCACCCGTCGGTGGTCAAGGAATGAACACCGGAATTGCTGATGCGATGAACCTCGCTTGGAAACTATGGTGTGTCCATCAGTTCAAGGCGAGTTTTCCGTTACTTGATTCTTACAGCGTCGAACGTCGAGAAGCGGCACAAGGTATCTTACGATCAACAAACCTTGCGACGGAACTCTTGCAAATCAACATTCCCTTTTTATTACCCTTGCAGGAAAAAGTAATTCGGAATAGTCTCAAAATCGCACCCTTACATCATTTCGTGACAAACCGGATTGCTCAGCTCAACAGCCACTACCCAGCGAGTTCGACCTTCGTCACACAAGGACACTTTAGTCCATTGACACCAAAACCAGGTGAACCGATGCCTTACAGTGAAGTCGTCCACCCGCGGACGAAAAAGAACGAACTATTGTTACGTCGTGCCGATCGGAATTTCTTATTGCTGCTGTTCTTACCAAAAAACGCAACCGATGATCTTCTTGAGCCATTCAAGGAACTCGCCTATACCTATCCCGATCTATTTGAGACGGTACCGATCCATCAATCCCTTAAAGAGGATGGTGTCGTCGATCAAGGCGGTGAACTTGCACGACGCTTTGGCATCAAGCAATCCGGATTATATTTGATTCGCCCTGACGGTTATATTGCGTATCGCCAACAAGGTTTGAAAAGTAAATCATTCGCCCGGTATGTTGAACGTTTACTTTATGCGCGTTAACTCGGTATGATAGTAGGTGAGGTGAAGGTAAAGATGGATATACAGCTAGTTCGAACGGTTTTAATCATTCTTTTAGTCATTGCATTTCTCGTCATCGTCAGCAGACGAACTAAGGAAAATCTTCGATGGTCACTGATCGGGGAAGCATTTGGTGAAAAAGGAGAAGATTTATTAAAGGATGCTGCTCGACTTGAAGCAGCTGACTTAGACATTCGAGTCGAACGCGGCGTCAAGACTTCGTTTTTATTCCGGCGTTTCAGTAAAGACTTGGATGATCGCGTAGCGGTGTATGTCTTGAAAGAAGACTTGGATCAAGCTGAAGACATTCTTGCTTCTCGACCAAGACGATGAATTCAAACGAAAAGGCAGTGAAGCGAGCGCTTCACTGCCTTTGTTCATTCCTGCTGCTGTGCAAGATAAAATGCAACTTGTTTTCGTTCTTGCTCTAGAACAGGGGAGGATTTTTTTGAGACGATGAACGCCCGCACATCCTTGAAGCTATGCCCCGTCGGGAATTTAATTCGTTCCGTTCGCATCTGTGGTGCATTCGGAAAAAGTGTGATGCCATGAATCGGAATGATGATCCCTTGTTCTTTTAGCGTTTTTCGAACCGCTTGAACGATTTTTTTCGACTGATTGATTGGATGAGGTTCAAACACTTTTCTTCCATGCTCAGAATCCATGATATGACAAGATTCCTCCGTCATCCATTCTACGACCGCATCGTTTTGTAACACGAGGAACAATCCTTTTGGACCAATCAGTGCAAAAGGAATGACAATCGTGTCAGAAAGACGAATCCGATCAAACAACATCCAATCAAAACGACAAACATGACGGATTTCATTACAGAGTGCATCCGTTTCACTCGTCGTCGTACTCACTTGTTTATTTGCAAAAAAACGACGGCGCGGTGGTTCAGGAACAGAAGCAGTCATGACTTGTAACATGGTTCATCATCCTTTGTAGTATGTATTATTAGTTATCTTAACACCGTTTTCGTTCAGATGACGATTCTTTCAAAAAGAAGGAAATAAAAAAGACACTTCTGATTTGACAGAAATGTCTTTTTTGATGCGTCAATCTTGGTGCGGACGTCCGAAAACGGCCTTCTCTAGATTCGAAATACGACGTAACATGTCATAGTTCGATGAACTTGATACTTGTGGCTCCGCTTGTTCGACGCGGCGTTCTTCACGTTTTACCGGTTGTGCTGGTGCTTGTTTTAACGCCTCGTTCTCTTTCTTCAGACGTTCGATCTCACGTTCGAATCCTTCATAATCTTTAATGATTTGATCCAAGTATCCATCGACATCCTCGATGACATAGCCACGGAGGCCGGTTTTGAATTCCTTTTTGTAAATATCGTCCGCTGTCAACAATGGCTTATACATCCTCTTCACTCCCACTGATCATTGTATTGTAATTCTTGTTCGAGCCAAGATAAATCATCTTGTGTAATTAAAAACAACTGATAATCGGATTGTTCCATTTCTATTCTAGCACGCTCTACTAAAAATTTCGCCGATCCTCCATGTTCTTCATCAAAAACCGACAATAATCCTTGGCTTTTTTGAATCATGAACTCGGTTTTATTGCGTAACTGCGATGGATCCGTATACGGTTTCTGACTGATTGCTTCGACGAAGTCCGCTTGTTCAAGAATGGAGAGGTACTGCGCTTGAACTGGCTCTTTCCAGCGTGCTTCCTGTTCCAAGAACGGCAAAAGAATACCGAGACGAATATGTGGATACTCTTCCTTTAATTCAAGCACGACCTCGCATGCCCAGATTTCGCAACCCGGTGAGGCATTCGTGATAAACCACTCTGTACCTCGATCCTCAATCAAGCGAATCATCCGCTCTCGATATGCTGCCTTTAAGACCCGGATACCAGGATGTTTTTGATCAAAGATACCTAGTTCATTGGGTTTGTAACCTGTGATGGCGATAACTTTCACGCGTCACACTTCCTTTTTAACCGACGTCCTCGATGATCTAGCTCTGCCAAGATTCGTTCTTTTTTAGTAATCAACCAATGATGTCGCTCGACGTGTTGTCGTGCTCGTTCCGTATAATCATAAGCAAGCACTGGATCTTTTGCAATGTGCTCTGCCCACTTCGCAAGTTCGACATACCCTAAATAACTGTTGCTCTTCAAGAAACAATCTCGAGCTAGTTCATAGTTCTTCATTTTTTTATGCAAATAACCTTGGCGCAACCATCCTTCTGCGGATAGTTCTTTGACTTGTTGAAAATGAGCGTGTGATCCTTCATGAATTCCGAGATCTGCCAGCCAAATCGCGATGTTTTCTTGAATCGGAGAAGGTGCCTCCGCTCGATGTGTGACGAGTCGGTTGCATGCATCATAGAGTCCGACAAGCGTCAAACAATCATCCAGATGATGTTGCAAGACCCCTGTCATGATATCCGGATGCTGGTGTTCGACGTACTGGAAGTAATGCATGGGTGCCAAAAATCCAGGTAAATCCCCTTCCCGTTCGAATCCGATCCGCTCTTCCATCGCTGTCAACCGATAGGAATCATACATTCCTTTAAAGATCCGTCGCGCAACATGAAGTAAATCAAGATGACCGACTTTCGGCAAACGAGGAACACGTTCCCGAACGAAGACATGACGTGTCTTGATTTGCGGCCAATCAAAGCTTTTCCCGTTATAGGTCACGAAGCGGACATCATCTCCGATATCATGCAGGAAGTGATGGTAAAAGGCAGCTTCAAAGTGCGGATGCGGTAAGAAATATTGCCGCATCAGCAATCCACCCTGCTCAAAGCGCGCGAACCCGAGTAAAAAGATCGTCGTTCCGGTTCCTCGTAATCCTGTCGTTTCCGTATCAAAGAAAATGACTTGCTCAAGCGGAACATCCAGTGCAAGTGGCGGATGAGGAAGCTGTAAGGACTCATACACTTCAGCAAAGCTTCGGTCTCCATGTCGGTCCGTTAACGCATACCGTTTGTCGATCCGAACAATCCACTCTTCTTCAAACGTCAAGATGTCGGCCCCTCGATCAATCCAAGCCTGCTGCTCGTCGGTCCATCCGACTGTGGTCTCCGCTATTTCCGCTTCAGAAGCGGAGGACGCAGGAGCATCTGGTGCGATGTCTGATGTAGATTTCAGCATTCGTCTAAGACGATTTTTCATGATAGTTCCTTCTCCATTTCTGCTAATAACTGAATCGTTCGTTCTTTTTCATCTGCGACACCTACCATACCGATGCAAGCAGGACAGCCGTCCTGACAAGGACACGTGACGATCGAATCCCGTGCTGCACGTAACATGACACCGCGTTGCTTGTAGATCGACTGCGCAAGTCCAACTCCACCAGGGTAACGATCATACAGATAGACGGTAGGTTGTTGTGTGTGTGTCGCTTTGACTTGCGGCACGACGAAGACATCACTAGCATCACACATCAAATAAAGCGGTGCGACACGCCGTAGACTATTCGCGACGCCCTCTAACACTTGCTCGAGTTCCGTCGAGGAGCGTGCATGATCGGGTAAAGTGAACCAGACACCCGTCGTATGAATTTCTCGTTCCGGTAGGTGAATCGGACCCGATCCGATATTCTCATGAGTTCCGAACTTAATTTTCTTGAACATCGTCGCCATCCCACGAACGCTGACATCGCCACGGGCAACACTATATTCTCCCTCTGCGTATCGTTCATCTTCTTCGAGTACGGAAAGGTCGACTGAAAAATTAGCATCTGTATAATAATCGACGTCTACAGCACGGACGAAGGCTTTTTTCTCTTCAAAATCCAAATGTTCGACTTGATATTGATCGGCTCCATGCAAATAGATCGCCTCGTCATGCAACAACGTCATTGCACTGAACGTATCCATCTCACCGATGACCCGATTCGGTACTTCGGTCTGATCGACGATGATGACGTTCTCTTGATCACTCGATCGAAGCGAAATCCCGTGTGCTGGGAACGCATCGTTCATCCAATAAAAGCGATCGCCTCGTTCGTGCAAGACGCGTTCCTCGACTAAGTATTCAAGGATATCCTCCGTCTCAAGCGACCCGAATGATTCTCCTTTTGTAAAGGGGAGTTCGAACGCTGCACATTTGACATGATCGACAGCAATGATCAGGTTATCCGGGTCAAGTCGTGCTGCTTCAGGTGACTGGTTCAAGAACAGTTCTGGACGTTCTGCGACGTATTGATCGAGCATCCCGGAAGAAGCGACAAGAATGATCAACGCATCATCTTGGCGGCGCCCCGCTCGTCCTGCTTGTTGCCAGAGTGAAGCAATCGTTCCCGGATAACCGTTCATGATACAGACTTGCAGTTGACCAATATCAACACCAAGTTCGAGAGCATTCGTCGAGACGATACCCGTGATTTCTCCTTGGCGTAACCGACGTTCGATATCGCGACGTTCACTTGGCAAATAGCCTCCTCGATATCCTTCGATTGATCGTGGACCAAGTTCACGTGGGTATATGCTTCGCAAATACGTCAGTAAGACTTCGACGCGGACGCGGGAGCGCGCAAAGACGATTGTTTGGAACTTTTTTTTGATGAAACGCATCGCTAATTGTTTCGTCTCGAGTGTCGCTGAACGTCGTATCCCGAGTTGTGCATTGACGATTGGCGGTTGATAAACGAGAAAATGTTTACGACCAGTCGGTGCACCGTTGTCATCAATCAGACCGACTGATTTTTCTGTTAACCGCTCTGCTAACTCCTTTGGATTGGCAATCGTCGCACTCGTCATGATAAAGACCGGGTCACTGCCGTAATAACGACAAATCCGTCGTAAGCGCCGAATGACATTCGCGACATGACTGCCGAAGACACCCCGGTACGTGTGAAGCTCATCAATGACGATATATTTTAAGTTCTCAAATAGTTCGATCCATTTTGTATGGTGTGGCAAAATGCCGGAATGTAGCATATCCGGATTCGTAATGACGATGTTTCCTGCTTTTCGCACTTTTGTCCGAATCGTGGGAGATGTGTCGCCATCATAAGTAAAACAACGGATTGGCGCTTCTAATTGATCAATCAGTTCCAGTAACTCACTATTTTGATCTTGTGCGAGAGCTTTTGTCGGGTAAAGATACAACGCTCGCGCGTTCGGATGCTCTAGCAAATGTGATAAGACCGGTAAATTAAAACAATAGGTCTTTCCTGAAGCGGTCGGCGTGACGATGACCGTCGACTCTCCCGCTTGTACACGTTCATACGCTAGCCCTTGATGACGGTATAACTGGTTTATTCCACGTGTACGTAGCGCTTGCCGCAAACGTTCCGGTAGTTGTTCTGGAAAATCGACGTAGCGTCCAGCTGTCGCTTCCATCGTTTTCATATACGTAATCCGCTCCATGAACGAGCGGTCCTGTTTCAGTTCTTCGAGAAATGCAACGAGCGTTTGTTTCGCTTGCATACCTTCACTTCCTTCCACTTCTCATTATACAAAAAAAGAGGCAAGACCAAAGAACGAACTACTCGCCTTTGGTCTTGTCTACTTTACAAGTGATGCTCCTTTATTAATCTTCAGAGTCATCTCCACTGTTATTCGAATTATTGTTGTTATTTCGTTCCGTCGAACCATTCGAATTGTTTTGCGTATTTGCGCCATCATTTGAATTCGGTTCATCTGTTGCTGGTTCGTCCGTCGTCGGTTCGTCTGTTACCGGCTCATCCGTTGTCGGTTCGTCCGTTGTCGGTTCGTCCGTTGTCGGTTCGTCCGTTGTCGGCTCATCCGTCGTTGGTTCGTCCGTCGTCGGTTCGTCCGTCGTTGGCTCATCCGTCGCTGGTTCGTCCGTCGTTGGCTCATCCGTCGCTGGTTCATCCGTCGCTGGTTCGTCCGTTGTCGGTTCATCCGTTGTCGGTTCTTCTGCTTCAGGATCCGTGACCGTGACCGTTGTCGAGACCGGACCTGATTCTTCTCCAGAAGCTTTTGCTACGACTTGGAACGTCGATCGTCCTGGCTTCAATCCATTGATGGCGATTCGATTCGTCGTACTCGTACCAATCGTTGATGTTTCGCCGTCAGCATCTGTCATCGTCACTTCGAACGATACATCATCATAGCCATTGGCACGAAGCGCAGCATCATTATAGTTCCAAGTCAGTTCACCGCTCTTTGTGTCTTCATCGTAAGATGCTTGTAATCCAGTCGGAGCGGGTACCGTCTTTTTTTCAACGACAGGTTCCTTCGTCCCTTTCACGTACAATTCGTTTCCGATACTGAGGACAGAACTAGGTTGTTCGAATGGTGCGGGTGTACGATCACGAGTCTTCGTGATGAAATCTTTCCAGATTTGCTGTGCCATCGTACTGTTATACGGACCGCTAAGTCCGGCTCCGTTGTTGTTTCCGGATTTCGTCGTTCCTGTCCAGACACTGATTGAGACATCAGATGTATATCCTGCGAACCAGACATCTTTATAGGCATTCGTTGTTCCTGTCTTACCGGCTGCATCAAATGACAATCCAGCACTCGGGAACGTACCGCCTGGTTTTAAGACATCACGAAGCATGTCCGTCAACATATACGCTGTATAGTCTTCCATCGCTTTTTTCGATTTGATTGGTGATTTGATTTTTGATCCATCACTGTACTCAATCGATTTGATGACGTGTGGTTTGATATAATCGCCACCGTTACCAAGTGTTGCATAAGCTCCTGCCATCTGTGTCGTATTAAAACCGTGTTTCATCCCACCAATTGCATACGCTGGCGAAATCGACTCATCATCTTTCATTTTCAAACCAGATTTTTCAGCGAATGCTTCGACTGAATCACCACCGATTTCTTGGTACGTTTGGATGGCTGGTGTGTTTGCTGAGATTTTCAACCAGTGACGAATCGTGTTCGTGCCACGGTATCCATCGTAGTAGTTTCCAATCTCTTTACCGTTGACTTCTGTTGGTTTATCCGTCAATTGTTTCGCAGTCGACCATTTATCGTTCTCGATTGCTGGACCATAGGCAAAGAATGGTTTAGCAGACGAACCCGGTTGATGCGGTTCATTCGCAAAGTTTCGTCGCGCTGTTCCCTTACCTGGATTTTTACCATCAACGACCGCAAGGATTTCTCCTGATTGCGTATTGACTGCTGTCGCAGCCGTTTCAGCGTATTCCGGTAATTGGACGATTTGGTCTTTCTTAATGGCTTCATTCATATAGTCGTGCATCGGTTTATCAATCGATGTATAGATCTTTAACCCTTGACCATAGATATCTTTACCTTCAAGACCAAAATCATCTTCTAACTCTTTAGACACCATATCGAAGATGACGCTGTCATACGATTCATCCTTCGTCGACTTCGGCGCTGGATTGATTAATTTCGAAATCGGTTGTTTTACTGCTTTATCCCGTTGTGCTTCTGTAATGACGCCTGTCGTTTGCATCGCATTGAGAACTTGCGTCTGACGCCATTTCGTTAGCTTTGGATCTCCTTTGATTGGATCGTAAGCTGTCGGACGTTGCGGGAGTCCTGCAAGCATCGCGGCTTCCGCATAATTCAACTTATCAACAGACTTGTTGAAGTAAGCCTTTGAAGCCGTCTGGATTCCAAACGAGTTTTGACCATAATAGTTTTTGTTCAAGTACATCTCTAAAATTTGATCTTTTGTATAGTCCTGCTCTAACCGGATTGCGAGCCATTGCTCCTGCACTTTCCGCGTAATCGTCTTATCAAAGCTGAGGAACGACTGTTTGACGACCTGTTGCGTGATCGTCGAAGCCCCTTCTGATCCGAATCCATCTGTCACGTTCGCGATGATGGCTCCGCCCAGACGACGGAAATCGATTCCGTTGTGCTGATAGAAACGACGGTCCTCAATCGATATGAATGCGTCTTTAACGACTTCCGGTACTTCATCGATTGATACGTATTCTCGACTCGTTCCGCCTTTCGTAATCTCTTCCTTATTGCTCGCATAGATTTTCAATGGCAAAGCATCTCGAAGTTCTGTCTCATCGAGCTCAGGTGCCGTAGCAATCGCGTAAGCGGCAAATCCGCCTCCGACCAACATCATGACGATGAATAGTCCAGTAGCAATCAGCAATAGTTTTTTCCAAAGTGGACCTTTCCCACCGGAACCTCCACCTGACTTTTTCTTTTGAGGACGTTTTGTCCGTTTCATCTTTTTCTCTGATGACTTCGTCTCTTCACGACGTGCGACACGACTTCTTTCCATATGCTATCCTTCTCCTTCAATCAAAAAGTGTCTGAATTGAAATATAGTTCGTCCACTGCCTTTAAATAATCGATGGCAGGGTACGCGCCAGTCTCGACTTTGATACCGTCTCGTTCAATGACCGTCAGCGGAATTGATTTTCGTCCGCTTTCTAGCTGATCCCACCAGGGGAACACGTGCTCGACTGAAAGCACATATTGCACATTATACAGACTGAAACGAATGATGACAAAACAAATTCCTCCATGTTCGACACATTGGCGCATGTGTGCGATTTGATGGGGGTGAAAATTTTTTATCGGGAAGGACGTTTTGTTCGTCGTCTCCTTCGCTTCGAAATCAATATATTTTCCACGGTAGACACCATTGTAATCGGTCGTCGATGGTTGCTTAAAATAGGCTTCCTTGACGACAGCTGCCGACCGCTTCGGATAATCCACTTGAACGATTTGTAACGGAGTGGGTTTCTTGTGAATGATTGCCCGATTATGGGTCAGGTAAAACGTATTACTTTCATTCAATAATTTTTCGAGCGTCATCCCTCGATTCGAAAAGGTGGAATCGGTTGATCGCGCCTTCTTGATTCGGGTTCCATGCGACTCGAGTGGCTTTTGAAATTTTTTCCCGTTCGGGTAATTCAAAACGATTCCCCTCCTATCGCGTTTATTGTACCATGATATGTGATTGTACCGTATCGGCCGAGAGGAGTAGTTAAAAACCAATGACAATTGAACCGTTATTACAAGAGATTGAACGTATTTATCAAGAAGGACGTGCCGGAACCGAATATGACTTCAATCGAGACGTCGTACCGTTCGTTGAACGAGCGGATCAACTGATTGCACAGTGGCAAACGAATGCCCAAGATAGTCCTTACTTACGACCTAGCATGGTCGAAAGCGCCGTTGATCAATTGAAGCAAATTTCCGTCCAAGCATTTCAGCCGAAAACGAGTCTGAAGCGCTTCAATGAAACGATTAAATCCGTTCGTTATATCGATCGCTTGATGAATGGTGAAGAATAACGATTAAAAAACAGGAATTATCTTCCTTAAGTCGAACACCTAATCATACGAAGGAATGTTTCTACGGTTTCACTTA
Source organism: Exiguobacterium sp. ZWU0009 (assembly GCF_000798935.2). NCBI lineage: Bacteria > Bacillati > Bacillota > Bacilli > Caryophanales > Exiguobacterium > Exiguobacterium sp. ZWU0009. Next base: position 1,930,751 of record NZ_CP018057.1, read on the forward strand.
TCAGGCTATAGCTTTTCATCCGCCTAGCGTGTAAAGTGGCATCAAGAGCATTTCTTTCGAAAAGACTGTGTAATTATTGTGCAATTGGAGGAGATTCATTTGAACAAACGGGTACAATCAAACGTCAAAGGCGTTGACGTCAAAGGATTTCCTAAGAATTCAACCCCTGGCCCGAAGAAATACATCATGTTCGTCGACGAAACTGGGACACCGAAAGGGAATACACAATTCAACTTAACGGGTGTCTTGATGGAATATAAATATGCCATCGATTCGGATGAGACCGGTGAACCAAGTCCGCTTCGTCAACGTTTGATGGATTTTAAGTCAAAAGTTTTTGAAGATCCACATATTCCCCTTCATTTGAAGGAGATTTTAAAAGCTGAGCATCCTTACGGTAAAGAAGATGGCATCACGATCGATATGTTACGACATTTCTGGATCGCCTTGCCGGAATTTTTAGTTGATATCGATTGTACGATCGTCAGTGTCGAAGTCGATAAACAGAAGCTACAAGACTTCTTCTCGACACCGAAGGATCCGTACGTCGTCGCCTTCGCCCATCTGATGAAGTCGTTTTATTCCTTCCTTGATGAGACAGAAGCAACGAGTGCGCGTGTCGTTCTTGAAAGCCGTGATGATTATCAAAACTTGCTCATTCAAAAGGCGTTCTTCGATATCTTCAATTCGGGAACGGTCCATCTCGACGTCGAAAAAAGCCGTCAAAAAATCAAAGGCTTCATCTTTGCTGAAAAAGACAGCGACCTCTACCAATCTGGTCTTGAGATTGCCGACTTGGTCTGCTTACCTTTATCTCGCGTCCGTCGTGGTGTCATCGAGGTAAAACCGCGGTTTGTCCATTATGGGGACGAAAACCGGATTTTTAAAGCCATCAAAGATAAGATTTACATTCGACGCGATAGTCCGGACCAAGATTTCCGAAACTGGGGCTTCAAAAAAGTACCGATCACGAAAAAGCGTCGTGAATGGTCTGATACTCCTTGGAATGGATGATATGCAAAAAAAGTGGATCCGGTCTCGGATCCACTTTTTTTATAGTGTAGCTAGTCCTTTTGTCCGCTTTTTTCCCTCTCGACACATATCAAGTAACGGGCACGCTTCACAGTTCGGACGTTGTGCCTTGCAGTGATACCGTCCAAAGAAAATGAATTGGTGATGGAGCTTTGACCACCGCTCCCGTTTGAAACGGCGCATGAGTGTCGCTTCGACCTGCGTGACATTATCCTTCCAGCGACAGATCCCGAGGCGTTTTGAGACACGTTCGACATGTGTATCGACCGCAAATGCCGGTACATCAAAGGCGACAGACAAGACGACGTTCGCCGTCTTACGTCCAACGCCAGGTAATGCTTCGAGCCCGGCTCGTTCCGTCGGGACTTCTCCATCGTGTTGCGCAAGGAGCTGTGCCGCAAGCGCCTTGATGTTTTTTGCTTTATTCCGGTATAATCCAAGTCGTTTGATTTTGTCCTCGATTTCCTCGACCGGTGCCGTAGCAAGCGAAGCAGGATCCGGATACGCCGCGAATAATCCAGGCGTCACCTGATTGACGAGCACATCGGTCGCTTGTGCACTGAGTGCGACCGCGACGACAAGTTCAAACGGATTACGGTGAATCAACTCACAAAATGCATCTGGAAACATCTCTTCTAGCGTTGCTTCAATCCGATCGATTTCTGCTTTTCGTAACATCTACTCAACCTCCCCGCCCTGCGAGATCCTCGAGCGTCTTGATCCCTTCACGTTCCCACGTCCGTAAAATTTGATTGATATAAGTCATTTTACGGACATTATGATAGACCGCTTCTCGAAGTGCGGCAAGCACCAGTTCTTCCGAAATGTTCTCAATCGTCAACCACTGAATGATCTGCTCCATCTGAAACGGTGACATCATCCCGAGTTCCCGTTCAAATTGTTGGAAGACGGACGGATTGATCGTATCAAAGTTCGGTGTTTCCTGTTCCGGTGGTGCCATCAGCTTTTCGTACAGCGGAACAAGCGAATAACGTTCTGATCCGTTGACGTTTTCCATAGCCAATAATCCTTTTTGCAATAAACCGAGAGTCGTCTCGATCGTTTCCGTCTCTGATAGTCCGAGTCGATTGCTTAACTCTTCCGGTGACGGCATCTCCATGCCTTCCGCCCGACAAGCAAACAGTTGACCAATCAACGTGAACTCGACAAAACTGATGCCTAATCGTTTTGCCTCGGTGAACAATCGTTTCGGTAAGACGACGGTCCCTTCTTCAAATAATTGCACTAAATTATGATTCATCGTATTTCCTCGATTCTCTAGTCTAAACAAGAAATCGACCCGTCGAGACGATGGGTCGATGTTTTTCTTTACTGCTTAAGGATAGAGACGGTTCAGCAGACGTGGGAACGGAATCGTTTCCCGAACGTGCTCGACGCCTGTGATCCAAGCGACTGTCCGCTCTAAACCAAGACCGAAACCACTGTGTGGCACAGAACCGTATTGACGTGTTTCAAGATACCATTTATAAGCACCCGTCTCGTCAAGTCCGTGTTTCTTCATCTCCGCGAGAAGTTTCTCATGATCTTCTTCACGTTGTGAACCACCGACGATTTCCCCGTATCCTTCAGGGGCAATCAAATCATCACATAAAACGAAGTCTGGGTTTTCCGGATCTTCTTTCATGTAGAACGGTTTGATCGCTTTTGGCCAGTGCGTGATGAAGACAGGACGTGCGAAGCTGTTCGCGATTGCTGTCTCGTGTGGTGCACCAAAGTCATCGCCGAATTCGATATCGTCGAATCCTTGCTCCTTGAGCATGTCAATTGCTTCCGTATACTTGACGCGTGGGAACGGTGCGTTGATATTCTCAAGGACCGTCAAGTCACGACCAAGCAATTCGAGTTCCGCACGACAGTTTTTGAGTGCCGATTGCACGAGGTGCGAAACGTAGTTTTCTTGGACTTCGAGGTTCATCTCGTGGTCGTGGAATGCCATCTCAGGCTCCATCATCCAGAATTCGATCAAGTGACGACGTGTTTTTGATTTTTCAGCACGGAACGTTGGACCGAACGAGAAGACCTTTCCAAGTGCCATTGCTGCCGCTTCCATGTAGAGCTGACCAGATTGTGAAAGGTACGCATCTTCATCGAAATATTTCGTGTGGAACAATTCTGTCGTTCCTTCTGGCGCGCTACCTGTCAAGATTGGTGGATCCACTTTAATGAATCCTTCTTGGTTGAAGAATTCGTACGTTGCTCGAATCAATTCGTTCCGAACGACCATGACCGCATGTTGACGCTTTGAACGCAACCAGAGGTGACGGTTGTCCATCAAGAAATCCGTTCCGTGTGCTTTTGGAGTGATCGGATAATCGACTGCTTCATGGATGAGCTCAATCTTAGAGATTTCCATTTCGTGACCGATCGCTGTCCGACCGCCATCTGATTTGATGACACCTGTCACCCAAAGTGACGATTCCTGCGTTAAGCCTTTTGCTTGTTTAAATAAGTCTTCGCCGACCGTTTCCTTGACGACGACACCCTGCATGAATCCAGAGCCATCCCGAAGCTGGAGAAAAGCGATCTTACCGCTTGAGCGTTTGTTTGCTAACCAACACCCGATCGTCACTTCTTCTCCTACATATTTGTTTACATCTCGAATCATTGCTTTCAACAGTCAACATCCTCTCTCTATTAAACGGCTGTATGTGCCGTGATGAATCCTTCAATCCGGTCGAGTGCTTCTAAGACACGTGCCGGGTCCGTCGCGTAAGATAGGCGGACATAGTCCGGTGCACCAAATCCTGAACCTGGAATCAAGGCGACCTTCGCTTCAGATAAAACAGCTGTACACCAGTCGTCGACATTATCGAATCCACACATCTCAGCAGCTTGCTTTGCATGTGGGAACAAATAGAATGCCCCTTCCGGCTTCAAGCACGTCAATCCTTTGATTTCATTGAGTCGTGCATAGATTTTCTCAAGTCGTTCTTCAAAGATGACACGCATCGCTTCGACCGGTGCATCGCCTTCTGCATACGCAGCAACCGATGCTGCTTGCGCAATCGATGTCGGGTTCGACGTCGAATGGCTCGCTAAGTTCGTCATCGCTGAGATGATTTCCTTCGGTCCGATTGCATACCCAATCCGCCAGCCTGTCATCGCATGCGATTTCGAGACACCATTGATGATGACCGTCCGTTCGCGCATTTCTGGCAAGGACGCGATCGAGATATGTGTCGCACCGTTATAGAGCAACTTTTCATAAATCTCGTCACTGATGACGAGTAGATCGTGCTTGATCGCAACATCTGCTACCATCTCGAGCTCTTCTTTCGAATAGACCATTCCTGTCGGATTCGATGGTGAATTCAAGACGAGTGCTTTCGTTTTTGGAGTAATGTGTTGCTCAAGCAATTCCCGAGTCACTTTGAAGCGAGACGATTCGTCCGTTTCTAAAATGACCGGTACACCGTCACTGAGTTTAATTTGCTCCGGGTAACTGACCCAGTATGGTGCTGGGACGATGACTTCATCGCCTGGATCAAGAATCGCTTGGAACAACGTTGATAGTGCATGCTTTGCTCCTGAAGCGACCATGACTTCCGAGCGTTCGTATGACATCCATAAGTCCCGGCGTGTCTTTTCGATGATCGCATCCTTCAAGGCAACCGTTCCGCCAGACGGCGTATACTTCGTATCGCCCGCTTCTGCTGCCTCGAATGCTGCTTGGATGATGAATTCCGGTGTATTGAAGTCGGGCTCTCCCGCACCTAAACCGATGATGTCTTGACCTTCTTCACGTAGTGCCTTGGCTTTCGCTGTGATGGCTAGCGTTGTAGATGGTGTCAATTGTCGTACGCGTTTCGATAACATGTCGCCCACTCCCTTTACTTGATTCGTAATCGTTTGATGAAAGAACCTTCTTGATACGTGTAATACGAATAATCATAGCCTGTCGACGTCTTTGAAACGATCTCGATGACGGCACGATCCTCAAATCCGTACTTAGCAGACACGATGTCTCCGAGTTCTGGATGATCCGCGATGACCGTTTTGATGGCAATACCATCAGCAACCGGTCGTGTCTCAATCGTTCCTTTTTTCGGAACGAACGCCCGTACCGCCTGTTCGTTCTGCTTCATCGTAAAAACGACATATTGACGTTTCCCGTTAAAGACAGACTCGAACCGGACGTCCGTCGGTTTGAGTTCTTTTTTCAGACGTGCCTCTGCTTGCTCGGCGACGCTCTGTTCCCGGTCTTTTGCCTCAGCAATCGTCACCTGATAAACGGCGGTGCCAAGCACAGTCAAAAGGATGAGTGCACTCAGCAGACCGAGCGTGATTTTCCACTTCATGTGCGGTAGATGGTGAAGACCATCTGCTCCTTGTCTTTTTCATCGAGAGCAAGACCGAACATTAAATCTTCCGTTTTCAGTGTCCGATTCAACAAGTCTACGATTTTATACGTATCCTCATGGCGGTTCACTTTGACGGTCGCAAGTGTTTCAATTTTTGAATCCATCTGTATGTCCTCCCTCATTTTTCTCTATCTATTATAATGCGATAGGGTTTATCTGAATAGACTCAATCGCCATCATTCAAGAACAATTCTAGTTCTGCCGTTAGTTCATCAAGTGGTTTTGATAAAACAGGCACTTTCGGCAGACTCGTAACGAACCGTTTTCCATAACGTGTCGTCTCGATCCGTCGATCGAGTACGAAGACGACACCTCGGTCGTTCGTCGTCCGGATCAAGCGACCAAATCCTTGCTTAAAGCGAATGATGGCTTGCGGTAAACTGTATTCGAAGAATGATGATTTCCCGAGTTTTTCGATCCGTTCCGAACGTGCCTGGACAATCGGTTGGTCCGGTGGTGCAAACGGAAGCCGGACGATGACGAGACAACTGAGGTCATCTCCTGGGATATCGACCCCTTCCCAAAAACTAGCTGTTCCGAACAAGATACAGGCGTCGAGTTGTTTGAATTGTTTCATCAGTCGTTGCCGTGAACCTTGCGTGACCCCTTGCGAGAGTAACGTAAACCGGTCAGGTAGTAACGGCTTCGTCGCTTCATGCGTCAGTCGAAGTAAATCGTTTGACGTAAATAAGACGAGCATCCGCCCTTCCGTCACCTCTGCGATTTGTAAGATGGCTTCTGCAATCGTCTCTGCGAATTCCGGCAATGGCACATCCTGTAGGAGCGGAAGATCCGTCGGAATCATCAATCGCACGTTATCGGCATATCCGAATGGTGACGGAACGACGAATCGACGTGTCTCAAACGCATCAAGTCCTAATCGGTTCTCAATGAATTGGAACTTGTTCGAGACGGTCAACGTCGCAGACGTCAGGATACACGTCCGTTTCGAAAAGACATCGCGACGTAGTCGCTCTGAAATATCGATTGGTTGTGTATACACGCGTGTCAGTTTTCGATTCTTAACGGACGTTTCGATCCAAGATACCGTATCGTCGTGCGGAGCAAGCATTGTCTCGAAGATGGCGAGCTCCGCTTCTTCGATTTGAGACGTGATCGCTTTTAAATCCGCGACGAGTGAACGCTCCCGATAACTCATCTGCTCACGGTGTTCGTGGAATAGTTTATGAATCGCACGGATTGCTTGACGCAAACGACGCAACACTAATTCAACCCGCTTGGCACTCTCTTGAACAGCACGCATCGAACGGTCGAGTCGCTTGAAGCGAATGCTGACCATCCCTTCCCGACGTGCTTTGCGGGAAGCCAGTTCGAGCCCGTACGCTTGAATGATCATCAACAGCCCGTCCGCCTCTTCGAGCAATGTCGTCAACGCCTCATCGACTGTCTCACTATGGGCTTCGACCATCTCGGCGATGTCCCATTCTTCCGACAGATCGAGCAAGCGGTGTAACAATTTTTTGTCGGACGAATATCCGAGTTGTCGGAACAGACGATCAAACGTATGTCCATCAAAGATGAGACCAAAGTGATGACTCGCGACTTCTTCGATTTGGTGCGCCTCATCAAGAATCAACGGACTTCCTTTCGGTAAGACCCCTGCCTCGAATTGAAGGTCACTAAACAACAAGGCGTGGTTCGTAACGATAATCGTCGCATCCTTTGCCTGGCGAATCGCGTGTTGGAAGAAGTCCCGGCTGTACCATGGGTCAAACCGTCCAAGCTGCGATTGGCTATCAGACTGGATCAACTGTTTGATGCCGATATTGCCTTGCGCAGCACCGCCTGGTAAGCTGACTTCTTCTAAATCTCCCGTTTCTGTTTCCGTCAACCAGACGAGCAGAATCGCTTTTGCGAGCGTGAAGTTATAGGCATCCTCTTGATCATTCAAGAAAAATTCGAATTTCCGTAAATCAATGTAGTTACTTCGTCCCTTAAGTAATGCAATCTGGACCGGTGCCTCGAACAGCTGACGCAAGAGCGGTAAATCACGCGCGAACAATTGCTCCTGCAATTGAATCGTGTGCGTACTGACAACGATCGGTACTTCATGTTCGAGTGCGTAATGCGCTGCAGGCACAAGATAACCGAGCGATTTTCCTGTTCCCGTCCCTGCTTCGACGAGCAACGGTGTTTCTTGATCGAGCGATTGATAGACATGACGCATCATCTCGAGCTGCCCACGTCGCTCTTCATATCCTTCGAATAGACGAGGGAACGTGACGGCATTCAATTCATCAACGAATGGTCCAAACGGTTCAAGGACGGGTGGATGTGCCAACCGCTCTATCGTCTGGCGTTTTTTCAAAGCGATTTTTCGAAAACGATCGAATCGCTCATCCTCTTCGATACCGACTAAACGAATCGCATGGTCGATTTCCTCTTCGATGGCACTGAACAGGCGCGGTGATAAACGTCTTAAGTGCTTCAATGTCTCAAGCGGCAACGTATGTAGTCGTTTGAGTAGTTCAAGCAACAATTCAGCCGTCGCCGAAGCGTCACTCCCTGCCCGGTGCGCCTCTTGATGGGCAAGGTGTAATGACTCTGACAGATGCGACAGCGCGTGGCTTTCTGCTGTCGGAAGTAAGATTCGTGCGAGTTCGACCGTATCAATGACAGGACCTGTGTACGGCAAGTATCCTTCCTCTTCTAACGCATCGTTTAAGAAGTTTAAATCGAACTGCACATTATGTGCGACGAAGACACCACCATCGAGCAATGATAAGACACGCGGTGCGATGACATCGAATGTCTCGGCCTCTTTGACATCCTCATCTGTGATGCCCGTCAACTGGGAAATGAACGGAGGAATCGGTTGGGTCGGACGCACGAAGGCAGAAAATTGTTCTGTCAACTGCCCGTCTTCAATGACCGCCATGCCGATCTCAATCATCTCATCGCCAGCCTTTATGGAATGACCTGTCGTTTCCAGGTCGACTACGACGTACTTTTTCTTCAACACTGATCCTCCACCTTTTATCCATCCTCTCCATGATCGGACGGCATCTCATTCTTCATCTTAACAAAAAAAGAGACCCGCTGACATGATCGGGTCTCTAAAATTTCATAAGATCGTGTGGGCGATTTCTTGAGATAACATTTGTTTGATGTCGTTCTGCTCATTTAGAACAGCCACTTTTGGGACATGTGTCGCGATTTCTTCCGTCGACAATTGCGCATACGCCATGATGATGACCTCATCCCCGACTTGGAAATGACGTGCTGCCGCACCGTTTAAACAGATGACACCTGAACCGCGCGCACCTTTGATCGCATACGTTTCAATCCGCGCACCGTTCTGGTTGTTCGTCACTTGGACTTTTTCATTTTCAAGAATTCCGACAGCATCGAGTAAATCTTCATCAATCGTAATCGAACCAACATAGTGTAAGTTTGCCTCGGTGACCCGGGCCTTGTGTAGTTTAGCGTGCATGAATGTGCGTAACATCGTCATGCTCCTCTCGTATATAGTAAATTATCGATCAAGCGTGCCGATGCGAACTGCACGGCGACAGCTAAGAGAATCGTAGTCGTTTGTTCAGTGACAGGTCGTAGTGATGGATAGTCGACAGCTTCGACGTAATCGATCGTGGTCCCCTCGAATTGAAGTGCTTCGCGAGTCTGCTCGAGAACCGTTTCAACCGGCACCCCTTGATCGAGTGCTTGTTTCGCTTGTTGTAACGCTTGCTGGATTCCCGGTGCTTGCGCACGTTCTGTTTCCGATAGATAGACATTACGTGACGATTTCGCTAGACCATCTGCTTCGCGAATGATTGGGCAACGGACAATCTCAACCGGAACAAAGTAATCAGCGACATACGCTTCGATCAATGCGAGCTGTTGTGCATCCTTCAGACCGAAATACGCACGGGTTGGACGGACGACGTTCAACAGTTTACTGACGACCGTCAAGACACCGTCAAAATGCCCTGGTCGTGATGCGCCGCATAAGACATCATCACCGGAGCGGACCGTAACACGGGCCATATCCAGCGGATACATCGTCTCGTTCGTCGGATAGAACAGATAATCGACTCCTTCTGCCTCCGCGATTTTCTGATCCCGTTCTGCGTCTCGTGGATAACGATCCAAATCTTCGTTTGGTCCGAATTGTGTCGGGTTGACGAAAATACTCAAGACGACGACATCATTTTCTTGTCGTGCTTGTTTGAGCAAGGAAGCATGCCCTTCATGCAAGAATCCCATCGTCGGTACAAAACCGATTGAACCGGCTCCCGCTAAATGTTCGCGTAACGTCTGGACGTCCTCGATAATCTTCATTCCTTGTTCCCTCCATAAAGCGCACCAATCAGTTCTTCGTCCATCTGGAACGAATGTGCTAGTTCAGGGAAGGCACCGGCTTTGACGTCTTTGACGTAAGCTGCGATTGCTTCCGTTCCTGAAGTATTCCAGTCCGTGTACGCTTTAACAAACTTCGGTAAACGACCGACGCCATACGTCAAGATGTCATGATAGACAAGTACTTGACCGGCGACTTCTGCGCCGGCACCGATTCCGATGACGGGAATCGAGAGGAGCTCTTGAATCCGTTTCGCGAGCGGATGCGGCACACACTCGAGCACGAGCATCTTCGCTCCGGCACGCTCTGCTTCCAAACTGTCTGCAATCAGTTGTTCGGCTGCTTCTAGTGATTTCCCCTGGACCTTGAATCCTTCAAGAACGCCAACGGATTGTGGTGTTAATCCGAGATGCGCGACGCAAGGCATCCCAGCATCCGTCAAACGACGAATCGTCTTTAAGATTTCCCCTGCCCCTTCTAGTTTCAAGGCATCTGCCTGTGATTCTTGGAAGATGCGGGCTGCTGATTCAAGCGTGCGATCAAATGAACCATGATAGCTTGCGAACGGCATATCGACGATCATGAACGTCTGTGGTGCGCCGCGGCGAACGGCACGCGCATGATGAACCATGTCGTCGACCGTGACGGCAATCGTTGAATCATAGCCGAGGATGACGTTCCCGAGGGAATCGCCGACGAGCAACATATCAACCCCTGCTGCCTCCGATAGTTTTGCTGAAGGATAATCATACGCCGTCAACATGACAAGCTTCTCTCCAGCTTGTTGTTTTTTCAATAATGGACCCATTGTGTGCATTGTGTTCTCTCCTTACGTGTGTAGGGAGGACAAAAGGAAAACGCCTTCTTCTCCAAAATAAATGCATGCGGAAAAGAAGGCGGAATAATTGAATATCGTCCTTCTGTCCCTGTCCGTTAAGATCAAGGCAGTTGAAACAGCTAAAACTGGCACCTGTCAATTCGGTATGGTTCCGATGAGCGGATACCATCCGTGGCTTTATTATACATGACGGGAAAAGCTCTCTGCAAACCGTCTGATTCAAACCCTTATTCTTTTTACCAGTAAATCAGCTCTGCTGAATGGAAACGGGTCTCACCTGTTTCCGTCTTAATCCGAATCGTACCCGTCTCGTCAATACCGAGCAATGTTCCGGAAGCGGTCGCCTGACGTGTCCGTAGTGTCACTTGTTCATGTAAGCGGTCAGCGAGTGTTTCCCACTCGGAGACGAAAGATCCGAACCCTAGCTCGAGCCACTGCGTGTATAGTCGTTCAAATCGATTCAAAAACGTCGCGACGACTTCCGCACGTCGGAAAGTTCTTCCTGATTCTCGGACAAGCGAGGTAGCACGATCTTTGATGTCTTCGGGAAACTGTTCGTGATGGACATTGATGCCGATGCCGATGATGACCGAACTAATCCGGTCCGCCTCGGTCTGCATTTCCGTCAAGATGCCTGCTACCTTACGACCGTTAATCAAGATGTCGTTCGGCCATTTAATCGTAACCGGAACATCGAATGTCCGGAGAGACTGTGCAAGTGCAATACCTGCTACAAGTGTTAATTGACCTGCTTGATGCATCGGTACATCTGGTCGGACGAGTAGACTCATCGCGATGCCTTCATTTTTCGCCTCATGCCACGTTCTCCCTAGCTGTCCGCGTCCATTCGTTTGGTGATCGCATACGACGAGTGTTCCTTCTGGCGCATGCTGTTGCGCTTGTTCATGTGCAATCCGTTGCGTTGTATCCAGTTCTTCGAAATGAAGGAGGTGGCGACCAAGACACGCTGTCGTTAACCATTGTTCAATGGCAATCGGCGTTAGCAAATCGCCTTCATCGACTAATTGATAACCTTGTTTTTTATTTGAGATGATCTGGTATCCTTCTTCTTTTAAAATTTGCATATGCTTCCAAATAGCGGTACGTGAAATATTTAACGTCTCTGCTAATTCTTGTCCGGAATACCACGTCCGCTTACGAAGTGCGATCAAGATTTGTTCTCGGACTGAGTGCGCCATCGCTCTACCTCCTCCATTAATGCCGTTCGGTCGTTTGGACAAGATCTCATGACGACGCTATTCTCCAAGTGCAAGAGCGCTTCCTTGATCTGTTGCTTTTGAAGACCGAGGCGGATCATATCTTTTCCGTCGACAGCGAGCTCTTTGCGACCACGAATCGGTAAATCCGAACGATCCGGATAATGCTTTCCCGTCATTTCCCGAAGAGTCGTCAGTTCTGAGTCCGACAATTGATAACGATCCCAGTCCTGTAACGGTCGATGCAACAGGGGTGCCAAACGCGTAGCGAGCTGGACTTGATGTTTCGATCGTTTCCAGCGCGTCAATTGGTCTCGCGCAAGACCCGCATCGAGCACGAGTGTCCAGACGGCATCTTTTGAAACACCCCGAAGCGACTGCTGCGCAAGTCCTTTGACGATTTCTGAAGTCATGCCGGGTAAATAGCGTTCGATGCCAGTGCGTAGCATCGCCTGTAACGCCCGCTGTTTTCCCGGACCAAGTAAGAGCTTCTCGAACTCGATCGCGATCCGCTCAATCGCAACGGCCGCTAAATGTGGGGCAAGTTCCTTAATTGCTTGTTCCGTCGCCTCGTCAAGCGAGAAGTCCAGTTGACTCATGAAGCGGAACGCCCGCATCATCCGAAGCGCATCTTCATTAAAACGTTCGGTCGGTTTGCCGACCGTCCGGATGATCCGCTCTTCGATGTCACGCGCTCCTCCGAATAGATCGACGCGACCAGTTGGTCTGAGTGCCATCGCGTTGATTGTAAAGTCGCGCCGGGTCAAATCCTCTTCCAAACTGACACCAAGCGTCACCGCATCCGGTCGCCGGCGATCGCTATACGTTGCTTCCGAGCGGAACGTCGTGATCTCGTACGGCACGTGGTTGAGTACGACCGTTACGGTTCCATGCTCAAGTCCTGTCGGAATGACGACAGGGAATAAGTCGATGATTTGTTCCGGTAACATCGAGCTCGCTAAATCGTAGTCTCCAGGTGTCCGGTCGAGCAACATATCACGAACGGCACCACCGACGATATAGGCTTCACCGCCCGCCTGCTCGATTGTTTTAATGATGTGATGTGCACCTTCAAGCAAGTTCATGACGCGCACACACCCGTTCATAGACTTGTTCATAACGGCGGACGATCTCGTTCGAATCAAAACGACGACGCGTATCGCGAATGCCCTCTTCTGCCATTCGCTCCCGTAACATCGAATCATCTGCGAGTTCACCGATTCGTGCCGCAGCTACTTTGACGTCGTAGGTTGGAACGATATACCCGGTTACGCCGTCTTGTATGACTTCCGGTAAGCCACCTGCTGTCGAGACAACACTCGGGACTCCAATTGCCATCGCCTCAAGGACGACGAGTCCGAATGCTTCTTTTTCCGACAACAGAACATGAATATCACTGATGGCGAGCAACTGCGCGACGTGTTCCTGTTTACCAGCAAAGATCACTTTGTCGTAAATGCCGAGTTCCTTTGCGCGACGTCTCGTTTGTCCCATCTCTGGACCATCCCCGACAAGTAAGAGACGCATCTTCCGATCTTTCGCTGCAATGGCGAACGCTGCAAGCGTATCATCAATTCGTTTGACCGGTCGGAAGTTCGAGATATGAATGACGACGACTTCGTCCGCTTCGATGCCGTAATGCCGCTTCAAGCGTTCATCCCGCATCGGATAATAGACACTCTCATCAATCGAGTTCGCAATGACATCGATGTCGTAGTGTGCGTTGAGCGTCGCATTCGTCTCAAGCGCTAGACTCTCTGAGACGGCCGTGACCGCGTCTGATCGTTCGATACCGTAACGAATTGCCGGTTGCATCTCTAAGTCTTGCCCGATGACGGTGATGTCCGTTCCGTGTAACGTCGTCACGACGGCGACACCTTTTTTCTTTGCCATGTTTCGTCCGAGATCTGCACAGACCGCGTGCGGAACGGCGTAATGGGCATGGATGACATCAAGATCAAATAAATCAATGATTTCTGCGACTTTTGACGCCAACGTAATGTCGTATGGTGGATATTTAAAGACGGAGTACTGGTTGACTTCAACCAAGTGTACCGTGATGTTTGGACGATATTCTGTCAGCCGAAACGGCATGCTGGATGTAATGAAGTGAACGTCATGTCCACGATCTGCTAGTTTCATACCAAGTTCCGTTGCGACGACCCCACTCCCGCCGACGGAAGGATAACAAAGAATCCCAATTGCTTTTTTCATGATAAGACCACACTCTCTTTATGACTTCTATTCGTCTCTATTCTAAGCAATATCGATCGGAATGACCATACTGATCACTTTTCGACTGATTTTCATAGGAAAAGCTAGTCTTTTTCCGACCGTGCCGTTACCCTAGAGAAAGAGTCTTGATTTGAAAGGAGCATACGGAAATGGCACCTCCATTCCAATTTCCGATTCGGATCCAGAACATTTTCTGGATTTTGGTCGGGTCATTCATCTTTGCTTTTGGTATTTATCATTTTAACGTTCAAAACGAGTTAGCAGAAGGCGGTTTTACTGGGATTACCTTAATCTTAAAAGGACTGTTCGGATGGTCTCCATCGATCACGAACTTAGTGTTGAATGTCCCACTTTTTTTCGTCAGTTATAAGATTCTTGGTCGAACGACCTTCGTCTACACGTTGATCGGTACATTCAGTTTTTCCTTCTGGTATGGATTGATTGCCAAATATTCACCTCTTGTCATCGACCTGCGTGACGATATGGTGCTTGCCGCGCTCTTTGCAGGTGTATTCATCGGCGTGGGTCTTGGTATCATTTTCAACAACGGCGGTACGACAGGTGGCGTCGATATCATCGCGCGTTTGACGAAACGCTACTTCGGTTGGTCGATCGGTCGAACATTCTTAATCTTTGATTTCTTCGTCATCGTCGCATCCTTGACGTATCTCGATTACAAACAAGCGATGTATACGTTACTTGCCGTCTACGTCGGCGCCCGTGTCATCGATTGGATGCAAGAGGGCACTTATGCTGGTAAAGCAGCGATGATCATCAGTGATCACCGGACGGAGATTGCAGACGGCATTCATGCGACAATGAATCGTGGCACGACCCGTCTGATCGCAAAAGGCGGTTACTCCGGACGAGATCTCGAAGTATTGTACGTCGTCGTCGCTCGTAATGAAATCAATCGCTTGAAGACACTTGTAAAAAGTGTCGATCAACATGCTTTCATTACCTTACATGACGTTTATGAAGTAACGGGAGAAGGCTTCACGTTCGACGAAAACCGGGTCCCAATCAAAGAAACGTAAAAAAACACGGATCGCTCACTTGAGCAATCCGTGTTTTTCTGTTTAATCATCACTTGATGGGTTGAAGACGAGCAGTGCAAGACGAAGAAACTCGGCGACGGCAACGAGTGTTGCTGCGACGTACGTCCAAGCCGCTGCGTTCAAGACACGACGTGAACCACGTTCTTCTTCGGCATCAATGATACCATGCTCCGTCAACTGCGCCATCGCTCGATTCGAGGCATCAAACTCAACTGGTAACGTGACGAGTTGGAAGATGACGGCACCAAGCATCAAGACGACACCCAGCATCGCAAGACCACTGAAACCGGCAAATAGACCAATCAACAACAGTGGGAACGATAAGTTCGACGTAATCGACGCGACAGGTGCGATCCGGTGACGGACACGCATCATATTGTAATCCGTCGCATCTTGAATGACGTGACCGATTTCGTGTGCTGCAATCGAAACGGCTGAGACCGTCGAACCGTAATAGACGTCTTCCGACAAACGAACGACTTTGTTCGTCGGGTCATAATGGTCGGACATCGTTCCACCAATCGGCTCGAGACGGACGTTCGTGATCCCGTTCTGCTTCATGATGAAGTCGGCGACCTGCGCTCCCGTCACCCCACTCTGAATCGGAACATCTTGATATTTTTTATAGGTGCTCCGCACCCGCATCTGAGCCCAAATCGGGACGATGATGATGATCGCGAGATAGATCAAATAGTTTGCCACGAGACATCGTTCCTTTCTTTTTTTGATTATAGGTCTATTTTATGTTCAAGTGATCTTATTGTCAATTGAATCGCGTGCGACAAGCAGATATCCCATCAAAAGACATAATCCGGTCAACCAAAAGGAGCCGTATCCGATCCACTGAATGTGCTCCGCAAGCGCCGGATAGCGCGGCCATTGTCCGAGGACATAATCGACGACATCGTTGTGGATGACCCAGATGGCGACGAGGACGAGCTCCTTGACGCGAAACGTCATCAGCGGACTGTATAACAATGCCTGGAACGCCATCGCTCCGTGCGACACCATCAACATCAGTGCCATCGCCGTTAAGGTCGCATTCTCCATTCCGAGTTGATTCAACATCAACGCATTCATGACGACTGCCCAGACGCCATATTTAATCAATGTCACGAACGCGAGCGCTTCAAACAGTCGGGAACGTCGTCCAAAGATCCAGAGAATGACGATGATCGTAAAGAAGAGAGAGGCGGTCGGGCTATCCGGAATGAACGGATAGTAATACCACTTCGATGTCGCAAGTTGCGGTTCATACCAGATGTAGCCGTAGATCGTTCCTGCTAAGTTGATCAATCCGACGATCCAGAGTACTGCTTTATGGCGGAGTAATGTCAAAATACCTTGCAATCGTTTCACCTCATCATCGACAAAAGCCGGAGGATTGCTCCCCCGGCTTTTGTCTTATTTATTGTTTTCGCCGCCTTCACCGTATGAAGCGATGAATTTCGCGAGTTCTTTACGATCCGCATCTGATCCTTTGTACTGACCAGCAGGCATCGAACCGATACCTTTATCTGCGATTTCATAAATCTCTTCTTCTGTCTTCTTCGTACCAACGAGTGCCGGAGCTGCTGCTCCACCCTCGAGGTTTTTACCGTGACAGTTGACACATGACTGGTTCGAATAAATTTCGTATCCTTTTGCCGATGTATCAATTTTTGGTCCTTCGTTCATCGTCAACTCACCTTGTTTATGGATTGTATCCCAGTGAGTCGTTTGAACAGATTCCCATGTCAAGAAGACGATCGAGACGACTGCGAGGAGCATCATGCTGACTGCGATCGGACGTTTCGCAGGACGACGTTCAAGACCTTGGTCGAGCCATGGCGCGACGAGAAGTGCTGTGAACGCAAGACCTGGAAGGATGACCGTACCCATCAAGATGTATGGACCTGCAGCGAATTGGTATTTCAAGAGCTGATAGAGGAATAGGAAGTACCAGTCCGGAAGTGGAATGTACGACGTATTCGTCGGATCGGCAATGTTTTGAAGTGGTGCTGCTTCTACGATTGTCAGTGTCATGAAGCCGATCAAGAAGACCGCTCCAACCATCCATTCGCGAAGTAAGAAGTTTGGCCAGAACGCTTCCGTTCGACCTGGATATTCCGAGTAGTCTTTCGACTTGTTCGGCATCCGGTTGTTGATCGACACCCGTGAATCGGTGACGAATTTCATTCCTTTACCACGATGCATCGTGTTCTCCCCCTTTTTTGTTGTCTAGATGATAGTCGGTTTAAAGTGGTCCAGAGATCCCTTGTTTACGGATCATCATGAAGTGGGCCCCGAGCAAGACGAACAATGCTGCAGGAAGGAAGAAGACGTGAATCGCAAAGAATCGAGCGATTGTACTTGCGCCGACGATTTCTCCACCCGCAAGGAGGGTCTTCGCGATACCACCGATGACCGGAATACTTTCAGCAATCTGAATCGTAACTTTTGTCGCGAACAACGCTTTCATGTCCCAAGGCAATAGGTATCCTGTCAGACCGAGAGCTAAGACGACGAAGAACAAGAGAACTCCGACGACCCAGTTCAATTCACGTGGTTTTTTGTATGAACCAGTGAAGAAGACACGTAATGTATGTAGGAACAACATTACGATAACGACCGACGCACCCCAGTGGTGCATACCACGAACGATTTGTCCGTGTGCGACTTCATTTTGAAGATAGTAGACGGACGCGTGTGCGTTGATGATGTCCGGTACATAATACATCGTCAAGAACATCCCCGAAAGAATCTGGATGACGATCGTAAAGAACGTCAATCCGCCAAAACAATAAACGAAAGCTGAAAAGTTATGTGCCGGGTTGACGTGCTCCGGTACTTCATGGTCGGCGATATCTCGCCAGAGCGGCGTAATGTCAACGCGCTCATCGATCCAATCATAGATTTTTTGCATCATCGCTTACGCACCTCTTTCGACTGGTTTACCAAGGTAGAGGAAACCATCTTTCTGCTGCATTTCATAACCATCGAGTGGTTTCGTCGGAGGCGTTCCTGGAACGTTGACGCCATCCTTCGTGTACCGACCGAAGTGACATGGGCAATAGAATTGCTCCGGGTGCGTCGGATCTGAACCGAAGCTGACTTGGCAACCTAAGTGTTTACAAATTGGTGAGAGGGCTAGAATTTCTCCCTTATCATCTTTGAACACCCAAGCTGACAACGTTTCTTCGAACTCATACCATGCATCTTGCGTTTGTTTCTTGAAGTCGACCCGTTTTGGTTCTGTCGTGATATCCGACAACTTCATTACTTTTACTTTATCGCCTGCTCCTGATTTCTTCAGGACTGGATCAACTGCGAAGTTGACCATCGGCATGACCATCGTCGCCGCCATGAAACCGCCGACGCCTGTCAATGTATACGTCAAGAACTGACGACGTGTTACGTTAGACCCGTTTTGAGCCATCTCGATCCCCCCTTGTGATGTACGCTGTGCCCCAAGACGACAGTACTTCACACAAATTTCTCACATGGTAATAGTATCTTAATAAAATCATTGCGTCAACCGCTTCATAGCGCGGTCCAACGGTTTCCTAACTGTTCGAGAACTTGTCCAACAAAATTCCCGACCATCTGACCTTGTTGGTCACGACTCATCGTCTCAAGAGCTAGACGTGGCACGTAGATAATCTCTTCAGCAGCAGTCTCCTTCCACCTTAAATCAGCGGTGATGAAGGTGATGAAACGGAATTGCCCGGAAGCAGCCGCTTGACGCCATCCTTCCAACTGTTCGATCGACGGTGCATCGATGTAGGTCAGAGCCGGAACGAGCAACGCCCGTCCGGATAGCTGGCGTTCGACTTCGGACGCCACCGTCAATGTCATGTCTGCGCATTCCGCGTAAGCATGCATCGCCTCATCGAAACCGACCGGAAGCAAAGGCACGATCAGCGTATCGATGTACGCTTGCTCGCTTCGTGTCCGCTGTACGTCGGATGGTTTGAAACGCAAGTCATTTCCCCCTTTCTTCGTACTTACAATTCGTCACATTTAATGTATCATATCCGCATTTCCTCCTACTCTCTTAATGTGAACGTTTTATGAAATTCCACTCTATTTTTCTTCATATTTTGCACAAATCTTCACATACGAAAGGACCCTATCGCCTGCACTGGGCAATAGAGTCCTTCTGTTAAGGAAGTTGACTTCGAACGAGCCGTAACTGTTCGGAAAGGGAGTGGAACCGATGTTGATCGCGTGCATCTAGCGCTTCATCAATCAAGCGGACTAACCGTTCTTCTTCCTGCCGATTGACCGTGACCGCGATGAAATGTGTCGCTTCATCCGCTAAACGCGGTTCAACAGCAACTTCTGGGCGAAACGGATTTTCTTCTAGTAAAGACAAATACTCGTCATCCATCATCATACCTTGGAAGTTCAACTCGATATAGATATCTTCCGAGGTCAGGCGGATGTCATGATACGCTTTTTCTGGATCTAACGTCGTGACATCCCCTTTTTTGAAGAGAAACGGTTCTGCATCGAATCCGTATGTCGTCATGATGATTGCCTTCGGTGCGAAGGTCGCATTTTGGACGAAGTGTACTTGCTCGAGTTTTGCCTCATTACGCAGCCAATAATCGATGATCCATTTCGCTTCCCGTCGCTTTAACGTGTAATAGGTCAAGATGCGGCGTAAGAATCGCTGCTTTCTCTCTATCATCTCAATCCTACTCCCTTCTCCCGTGAAGTCATCCATCCATTCGTTCAACATAGTCGACGAGTTCGTTATCTTCTGGTGTCAACTGGGCAGCGCGACGGAGGAGACGTTGCCCCTCTTCACGCCGTCCTTCTTCGACGAGTGCAAATCCATACTCTTTCAAGAAGAGCGCATCTTCCGTGAATGCACCTTCGACTATCGCATAATTCTCCATCGCTTGTGTGTATTCCTCTAAGGCATACAAAGCGCGTGCCCGGTACCATGTCAGAATCGGAGCCGTGACGTGTTCTTCGATGGCAGAGATCGTCTCGATCATCGCTTCGTGGTCCTCGTCTTCAGCTAGTAACGAAAGCAAACGTTCCGCTGCGACGATTGATTCCGGATTCAAGGCAAGTGCTTCACGCAACGCTTGGACGCTTCCTGCGCGATCACCGAGTTTTAGAAGGAACAAGGCTTCCATCGTCCGCAACTCATCATTATAATCGTCGCGCTCCATTCCTTGTTTGATGACGTTCAGCGCTTCTTTCGTCAAACCAAGTTCGGCTTGGCTTTCCGCATATGGTACGTACGCCGACGTATAGTCTGGATCCTGTGCAATCAATTGCTGGAATGTCTCGACCGCTTTTTGATGTTGACCAACACGGTGAGCCGTCATCGCAAGACCAAACAGCGTATGCAGGTCGGAGCGTTCTGCGACAGCACGTTCGTACAGTGGAATCGCATCTTCAAATTGTCCTGTCATCGCGAGCGATTCCGCATAAAGGGCATCGAGAGGCAATTCAGCACGTAACTCTGGACGCTCCGCAATTTCAGCGAATAACGGTACCGCCTGATCAAACGCGCCGAGCGTCATGTAGAGCTCAGCCAAACCGTATGCAAGTAACGGTTCGTCCGGCGCAAGATTACGTGCTTCCTTCAGCTTCGCTAACGCTACTTCGTCAAGACCTTGCGACTGATAAAGGTCCGCAAGTAAAACAAGAGACCGGGGACCATATTCCATGTCCGACGTATCAACCTGCTCGAGGACCGAGATCGCTTCTTCTTCGCGATCCAAATCGATATAACATTCTGCAAGTAACAAGGCAACTCCCGCGTTACCCGCATATTCAACGTAAAGTGGTGCCAAGAGATCGACCGCCCGGTCAGACAATCCGAGTTCGATATAGAGATCGGCAACGGCGAGGCGGTCCTCATCCGTCCCTGTCTTTTCGAGTTTTTCTAATGCTGCTAACGCTTCTGAGGTGTGACCATGTTCTAATTCTTCGATGATGCCATTCAATAGTTGTTCATTCAAGGCAAACGCCCCACTTTCTGTCATCCGCCTATTGCTTACTCAGATTGGTCGGATTGAAGTTTCTTTAAATCATCATAGAACGTTGGATAGCTGACTTCAACTACTTCGCGTCCATGAACCATAATTTCCGGATTGATCGTCGCTGCGATCGTTAACATCATCGCGAGCCGGTGATCACCTGCACTGTCGACTTCCGCTGCTTGCAAAGATGTCGGTCCTTCGATGATCATGCCGTCATCCGTCGCCTCGATGTTCGCCCCAAGACGCTGTAATGCCGTCACGACCGTCTCGATCCGGTCCGTTTCCTTGACACGAAGCTCTTCCGCATCGCGAATGATCGTTCGTCCTTCCGCTTGCGTCGCAAGTAAAGCGAGTAACGGGATCTCATCAATCAAGGATGGAATCTGATCCCCTTCGACGGTGATTGCTTGTAACGATGTCGTCTCGACGGTCACATCTGCCGTCTCCTCTCCACCGTCTTCTGAGCGATGATTGATTTCGACACTTGCACCCATCTGTCGTAACGTCTGTAAAAAACCGATCCGTGTCGGATTCATCAAGACGTGGGTCGTCGTGATGCGACTATCCTGACCGATTGCTGCTGCCGTCCACCAAAACGCTGCTGACGATGGATCCCCTGGAATGTCCAGTGACGTCGCGTGTAAGCGTACAGGACCCTGTACACGAATGTGCCGACCATCCTCGCGTTCATCGATTGTTACGTCAACGCCGAACTGTGGCAGCATCCGTTCTGTATGATCGCGTGACAGGACCGGCTCAATGACAGTCGTCTCACCCGTCGCATGCAGACCTGCGAGCAACACGGCACTTTTCACTTGCGCACTTGCAACTGGCAATGTATACGTCGTTCCGACAAGCGGCGTTCCTGTGATATGAAGTGGTGCCGTCTCACCAGTGATGTTCGCTCCAAATAAGGCAAGCGGTTCCGTGATCCGTTTCATCGGACGTCTTCGCAAGGAAGCATCGCCATCGAGCGCATAAGCCGCTTGACCGCCTGCTAGGATACCGCTCAAGAGACGAATCGTCGTCCCCGAGTTTCCGCAATCGATCGTCGCTTCTTGGAACGTATCCGTTCCGGTGATCCGAATTTCCTCTGGTGTTCGATCGATCTGCGCACCAAGCGCCTGCATCGCTTCTAGTGAAGCGAGACAATCAGCTCCTTCAAGTGCATTTCTGACACGTGTTGTTCCCTCGGCAATTCCACCGAACAGGAAAGCACGGTGCGTCATTGATTTATCGCCTGGTACTTGTACTGTTCCTCTTAAGCCCATTCTAAACACCTCACTGTTTGATTGAATGCTTGGCGCAATCGTTCTTCGCTCATCGCTTCTAAAATGAAGCGTCCTTCTTTTTCGAGGACGAATCGAATCGTTGCTTGGTGGTTCTTCTTGTCGCGACGCATCAGTTCGAGATAGGTCTCGAACGATTGTCGATCCGGCAATTCCGTTCCGAGACGGTGGAGCAATTGCCCGAGCTGCTTCGCCTGTCCGTCATTTCCTTCCAAGAACTTGACGAAGACGAGTCCGATCCCTACGGCCTCGCCATGCGACAGACCCAGACTCGCATATTCAACGGCATGACCGAATGTATGTCCATAATTCAAGAAGGCACGCATCCCTTGCTCCGTCTCATCTTGTTCGACGATATCCCGTTTCACATTAATCCCTCGTGCGAGCCAGTCTTCTAAATCGAGTCCTTTAACAGTATCCAGCGAAACATCGAGTAACGAATCCGCAAATGATGGTCGCGAAAGGAACCCATGCTTGACTAACTCAAAGAAGCCACTTCTCCATTCCTGGTCTGGTAATGTCTGAAGGAGCGTTAAATCATACACGACACCACTCGGCTGATAAAATGCACCGACTAAGTTTTTACCAAGGGAGAGGTTGAGACCAACCTTTCCACCAACACTTGAATCATGCGCTAACAGTGTCGTCGGAATTTGAATGAACGGGATGCCGCGCAAAAAGGTTGCCGCGACGAATCCCGCTAAATCCCCAATCATACCACCACCGAACGCAAGGATAAGGCTATGGCGTGTCATCCCATACCGAATTCCTTCTTCAAGTAGAGCGCCGTATACGGCAAGCGACTTACTGTTCTCCCCAGGCGCAACGGTACTGATGTGAACATCGATCGACGGCGATACATCCGCTAACGCAGCCTGCAATCGATTCATTTGCAAATGATGTACCGTTTCATCCGTGATGACCCAGATGCGGTCCGCCTTGTTTAGCGCTGAAAGATGCGATAACCGGGCTAATGCCCCATTTCCGACAAATACGGGATATGACGTTTTCAACCGGATATCAAATTCGATCAAAACGTCCGAACCTCCTCTTTATAAGCAGCGACGGCAGCCTGAAGACGATCGAGTGTCGATGTCCCGAACATTTCAAGGATAGCAACCGCAATCTCAAACGCGACGACGGCTTCTAGGACAACCGATGCGGCTGGAACGGCACAGGCATCACTTCGCTCGATTTGAGCCGTGAATGCTTCCTTCGTCTCGATATCGACTGATTGCAGTGGACGATAGAGTGTCGGAATCGGCTTCATCGCGATTTGGACGCGAATCGGCATGCCTGTCGACATCCCACCTTCGATTCCACCTAGATGATTCGTCCGCCGATGATATCCGGATGCATCATGAACGATTTCATCTTGGACGGTACTTCCCTTGCGACGACCAAGTTCATACCCGTCACCAAAACCGACTGATTTCATCGCGTTGACACTGATGACAGCTTGTGCAATCCGGCTGTCGAGCTTTAGATCGTTTTGGGTGAAGGATCCGACGCCAGGCATCATGCCCGTCACGACGACTTCGATTTCACCGCCGAGTGTATCCCCTTCTTTTTTAGCCGCATCGATTTCCTCCATCATCCGTTGTCCAGCCATCTCATCTGCACAACGAACGGGTGAAGCATCAATCGTTTCCTGATGTTCGACGGGATCCTTCCACGGTGCATCGATTCCACCAATCGACCGTACGTGCGAGAACACTTCAATTCCGAGTTCATTCAGTAATTGTTTAGCGAAGGCACCGACCGCTACACGTGCTGCTGTCTCACGAGCGGAAGAACGTTCTAGCACATCGCGTAAGTCGCGATGACCGTACTTCAATCCACCAACGAGATCCGCATGTCCGGGACGTGGACGCGTCAACGTTCGCGGGCGCTCCAACTGTTCTTCGAGCGGTTCTGCTTGCATGACTTGTGTCCAGTGCGTATGATCCTTATTCTCGATGAACAAACTGATCGGTGATCCCGTCGTGTACCCGTGACGAATCCCGCCACGTGCATCGATTTGATCTTGTTCGATTTGCATCCGTCGTCCGCGTCCGTATCCCCCTTGGCGACGTGTCATTTCACGCTGGATGGCTTCAAAATCAATCGTGAGTCCTGCCGGCATCCCATCGATGATGACGGTCAACCCTTTTCCGTGTGATTCTCCTGCTGTCATGTAACGCATTCGCTTCATCCCTTCCTGTTCAACCGATTTTTTCGTAAAAGAAGCTCTGTTTCATCTTTAATCCAAACCGTTCGGGTTGGAAAATTTGTTCCGTTCCACCAACGAATAGGATTCCGCCTGGCTTTAAGGCCTCGACGAACGAACGATAGACGTGTGCTTTTGCTTCTTCTGTAAAATAAATTAGTACGTTGCGGCAGATGATTAAATCAAACCCCGTATCGTACCGGTCTCCTAACAGATTATGTTTACTGAAACGAACGAGTCGTTTGATTTCCGGAACGACTTCGAACGTTTGCTCTTGCTCGATGAAGTATTGCTTTTTACGCGCTTCGACGACTTCATTCAATGCAGAAGCTCCGTATCGACCAAGCTTGGCTTTTTCAAGGACGAGTTCATCCAAATCTGTTGCTTGAATCGTAAAGGCGGACGGATCGAGCCGTTCACTTAAAATCATCGCGAGGGAGTACGGTTCTTCTCCGGTCGAACAAGCTGCGCTCCACGTCCGGATTCGTCCATGTGCTCGCGACTCTAGGATCGGTAAGATATCTTGTTCCAATTGTTGCCAACGAATCGGATTACGGAAAAATTCACTGACATTGATCGTCATCCGATCTAAAAATTCGTCGTATAACGATGTGTCCTTATCCATTGCCTGCATATAAGAAGCAAATGTACTGTATCCTTTTTTATCACGTAACGCCGTCAATCGCCGTTTCATCTGTGCTTCTTTATACTGACCGAGATCAATCCCTGATTTGGTCTTGAATCGTTGAATAAAAAGTTCATAATCTTGCAATTGGCACACCTCACTCACTCTCGATATCGAATGGTCATCTCCATGACCGGTTCAACTTATTTTCTATAGTAGCATAAAGCTATAGGCATTCCAAAAAGCAATTAGACAATTGGGTCATTCCGTTTTACAAGAACACGACAAAAGGGATTCGATCAAATCGAATCCCCTCCCCGTTGTCTTTCCATTCATTTATTACGCGTTGACTGGCTGTCCTTGAAACCAGAGGGAAAGCTCACGCTCCGCACTCTCGACACTATCTGAACCATGGATGACGTTTTCACTCATCGTGTTCGCGAAATCACCACGAATCGTTCCAGGTGCTGCTTCAAGTGGTTTTGTTTTCCCGATCATCAAACGAGAAACAGCGACGACGTCTGCACCCTCGACACGAAGTGCAACGACAGGACCCGATGTGAGGAAAGTGACCAACTCTCCAAAGAACGGTTTTTCCGCATGCTCTTCGTAATGTGCTTTTGCGAGCTCTTCTGTGACGTTCATCATTTTCATTTCACGAATGATGAATCCTTTGCGTTCGATCCGTCCAATGATTTCCCCAATCAATCCACGTTCTACGCCATCCGGTTTGACCATCAAAAATGTCTGTTCCATCTCTAGTTCCCCCTATGAAATGCTTTTAGAAAAGCGCTTACATAGTCAGTTTACTGGCTTTTGAGAAGAACAGCAAGAAATTTTTGACAATCTTCATCCTTTTCGTTTTCCAACGTAGCGTGCGACTTCTTCAAGTGAACGCTTAGCTGAGGATTTAGGTAAGGGTTCAAGACGTTTGATGGCACGATGGATATAATGATCGACTGTTTGTTGCGTTCGTTCGAGAGCACCGGAAGTTTGAAGAAACGACAATAACGGTGCGACTTCTTCATGCGTTGGCATACTCTCGATTTTCGAAAGACGTTCATAAAAGACAGCATCTTCTGCACCATAAAAGACAGGTAACGTTTTGTGTCCATGACGCAAATCCTCTGCTACTGGCTTACCAAGTTCTGTACGATTCGCGGTGAAATCAAGTAAATCGTCAGCAATTTGAAAAGCGAGTCCGATATCTCGTCCAAACAACCGTAACGCTTTCGTATCGGCTGCAGAACAGTTCGCAACAATTGCACCCAGGTGGCAACTCGCTTCGATGAGAATGGCGGTTTTTCGTTCAATCCGTTTGATGTAGCGCTTAATCGACTGTTCCCAATCATATTGGTCGTAGATTTGTTCAATCTCACCTTCACAAATTTCACGCATCGTATGGACCATCACTTGGACAAGTTCCGGCTTTCCGACTTCACCAATCAACCGAATCGCCTCTCCAAACAAATAATTCCCGGAATACAATGCTACTTCTTCATCGAAATATTGCATGACGGTCGGTTTTCCTCGTCGTAGTTCCGCATCATCAATGACATCGTCATGAACAAGTGACGCCATATGGACAAGTTCAAGACTTGCTGCCACACGAATCAGTTCATCTCGATCTGCCTCACCGAATTTAGACGCTAACAATACGAACGCTGGTCGAATCCGTTTTCCACCAGCCTTCAACAATTGTTTTCCGGCCGCATCGATCGTTGGTTCCTCAGAGGCGATATGACTGATCAGAAAACGATCGACTAAATTAACTTCCTTCGTGACATCACGGTATATGGAATGCAGTGACATCTCACCACTTCTTCCCAAGGTGCATTGCAGCAGCCCCACCCGCGAATGCCTTGACTTCCACTTGCATGAAGCCTGCCTGTTCGAAGAGTTGTTTCAGTTCGACACGGTCGAGGAACACTTCCGTCGATTCTTGTAGCCAGTTGTATTGATCGTATGATTTCGCAAGCAATCGCCCGACCTGAGGCATGATTTTCCCGAAGTACAATGAATATGCTTCGCGGAAAAGTGGCGCAGTCGGTTGACTCGTCTCGAGACAGACGACCGTTCCACCTGGTTTTAAGACACGATGCATCTCTTTGATGACTTGTAGATAATCAGGTACGTTGCGTAGACCAAAACCGATCGTCACATAATCGAACGAGTTATCACCGAACGGTAGATCCATCGCATTTCCGTGAATCAATTCGATGTTTTTCATATCGAGCGCTTCTACCTTCTCGACGCCGACTCTCAGCATGTTTTCTGAAAAATCAAGTCCTTTGATGACCCCTGTCGGACCGGCTGCTTTCGCCAGTTGAATCGTCCAGTCCGCTGTCCCACAGCAAAGATCGAGACATTTAGCGCCTGGGAAGACTTGCATCCGGCGCATCGTCTCGCGTCTCCATAGTTTATGCAGTCGGAAGCTGATGACTGAATTCATTTGATCATAGTTCGTTGATATCGATTGAAACACTTCATATACTTTTTTTTCTTTATCTTTTGCCTGCACACCGCTCACCCTTTCCAAGATCTTATGCTACCGCCATCTGCTCGAGATGCGATAACAGTAATTTCTGTGCGACCAGATCCAATTGTTCTGCCTGTTGTTGAATGATCTGTCGCCCCTGTCGTGTCAGCCATTCTCGTTTCGTGATTGCCGCGAGTCCTTGCATTAATCCGAACTCTGCTGTCAACCATAAGAGAACCCGTTCTTCCGTCGATGCATAATTCATTTCGTGAAGGGCACACTTTGCCTCGTTGACCCGTTGAATTGTCCGTCCGAGTGAAACGAGAACCTCTTTTGGTAACCCAGCTAGCTGTTCGAAAAAGTAGCTCGAGAATAAATCCCCCGCTAATACAAGCAACTGTCGCTCCTTCGAACCGCGTAGCGTTTCATTGACACGCTCATGCAGACGTAGCGCTACTTGTGCGAAATGTATCGCTTTGACGAGTGCTTCCGTATCCAGCGTGTCATGTTGAGCGACATCAATCAACCAACTGATCTGTTCACGATCGATGGAAGGGAAATCCACATGTCGAGCCAATCGTGTCGTTTGTTTAGTGGTGAGTGCAGTGATGATTTCATCCACGCGCAGCTCATGTTGTTCCATGCTTTTACCCCCCGATCTCCAGTGCCATCTCGTTGATGGACGTTCTTCTTTTTTAATATACCATAATCGGCGGGCTTTCACGCTTCTGAATGTCCACAAAAAAGCCGCCCGAGAAAATCTCGGGCGACTATGTAGCCGGATTACTTCACAGCATCTTTCAATGCTTTACCTGGTTTGAAGGCAGGTACTTTGCTTGCTGGAATCTCGATATCTTCTTTTGTACGTGGGTTGCGACCTTTACGGGCTGCACGCTCACGGACTTCGAAGTTACCAAATCCAATCAATTGGACTTTCTCTCCAGACTGAAGTGTCTCAGTGATCGATTCGAATGTTGATTCAACAACTTTCGTCACGTCTTTTTTTGTAAGACCTGATTTTTCGACAACTGCTTGAATGAGTTCAGTTTTGTTCATTACTTTCACCCCCTCCCAATCACTTCTTCGAGGGTAATCATACCCCATAAACGTTGCTATTACAACATTTTCGTGTAAATAACGTTCAATTTTCAGATTCTTCGCTCGATTCCTCTGAAAACACAGGTTCGCCTTTTTCGTTTATCGTGTAGCTTTGAGAATAGGCAGGAACAAAAGGTTGATCTTCATAGAGCAAATACCGAATATCCTGACCGACTTTCGGCTTTTTCTTCGCAGTTTGAACAGCTTTCTTCAACTCAGGTAAATAGTTGATGAAGAGGCGTCCTTGACCATCGACATAGATCGACAACTTTTCATCTGAATACGGACTTGGGACGGTCGGTTCTTTTTTGATGAATAGTTTTTTATAGTCAAGCGTAAACTGGTTTTTTCCGAACGATCCTTTAAACGGATACTTTTCGTTCTTCTTCCGATACGCATCAATCCGGACTTGGAGCTTCTGTAACTCTTCTGCAACAAGTAAGTCCATCAACTTAACAGTCGGTTTCGTATCGACATCAACTAACAAGTAGATGAATGTTCCGCCACCTTCAAAACTGTTTGATGGTGGATCACTCATATAACGCGGAATGAGCCGCCCTAATTCGATTTGATAACGCTCCATGAGCGGAGTATCTGCTTCCATCGTCTTGATTGGCAAAACACCCGTGTCTTTTTGATACGCATCGACAGCATCCTGTACGGTACGTAACTGTTGCGGATACGGTACGCGGTTCGACGGTTTCTGACTGTCTGGAAACAGACAACCCGATAACAACGTCACCGGAATGAGCATGAGGATGACGAACCACTTCTTCATGCGCTTGGCCCCGCCATGACGATGAACACCATGATGATCGACGCAACGATGAAACATACGAATGCCAAAGTCGATACGAGAACCTGCCATATCCCTTTCAACTTCGTCCGACTGACTGTGACCAGCAAGACACTGATCGCAAAGAGTCCAATGCCAGCGAACGAGATCCACATTTTTATTAATCCTGGACTCAAGGTTTCCACCCCACTCCGTTAATCTTTCGTCGTGAAGAGATGCTCGATCTCATTTTTCTGTGGTCGTTGCATCAACTTTTTGACTTCTTCTTCCGGTGTATGACCGTCAAAGAGAACATGGTAGAGGGCAGAAGTGATTGGGAGTTCACACTGTTTCGTCTCCGCCAAATCATATGCCGCTTGGGTTGCACGAACACCTTCGACGACCATTCCCATGTTTTCTAGCACCGTCTCTAACTTTTCACCGCGACCGATGGCATTCCCCGCACGCCAATTTCGACTATGAACCGATGTACAAGTAACAATCAAGTCACCCATTCCCGTCAATCCAGTGAACGTCATTGGGTTAGCTCCAAGCATCGTACCGAGACGGGCGATTTCAACCATTCCACGCGTAATCAATGCTGCTTTGGCATTGTCCCCGTAACCGAGACCATCCGTCATACCTGCGGCAAGCGCAATGATATTTTTGAGCGCCCCACCAAGTTCAGCTCCAATGATATCCGCATTTAGATAGACGCGGAAGTTTTCATTCGTAAACAGCTCCTGTACACGACCAGCCTCTTCTAAATCATCCGATGCAATGGTCACTGTCGTTGGTTTACGTAACGCGACCTCTTCGGCATGCGAAGGACCCGTCAAGACACAAACCGCCTTGCGTTTCGCAGGATCGACCTCTTCTTCGATTAATTCTGACAACCGAAGATGGGTCTTTGGCTCAATTCCTTTTGATGCATGAATCAGAACGACTGGTTCCGTCAACAAGTCATTCAATTGTCGGGAAACCGAACGAATCGCAGAGGACGGTGTGACAATCAAGATATGTGTTGCACCTTCAACCGCCACTTTAAGATCCGTCGTCGCCTTCAATGATTGTGGTAACATAACCCCCGGCAAAAATTGCGCATTTTCATGATGTTCATTGATGCGGTCGACGTTTGTTTGTTCACGACCGTAAAGCATGACTTCCTGATCATTATCGGCTAGAACGAGCGAGAGCGCTGTTCCCCAGCTTCCCGCTCCGATGACAGCGATTTTGGTCATACTGACTCACCTCATTATTGTTTTTGACGAGCTAAAATCCGGATTGGTGTACCTGTAAAATCAAATGCTTCCCGAATCCGATTCTCAAGATATCGTTTATAAGAGAAGTGCAGCAATTCTGGATCATTGACGAACAAGACGAACGTTGGCGGACGTGACGCGACTTGAGTCGCATAGTTGATCCGAAGACGAACCCCTTTATCCGTCGGCGCCGGGTTCATCGCAACAGCGTCAACGATGACATCGTTCAAGACGCTTGTCTGAATCCGTTGCGCATGACTGTGCGCTGCTTGTTGAATGACTGGTAACAACGTCTGCAAACGACGTTTTGTTTTCGCTGAGACGAAGACGATTGGTGCGTAGTCAAGGAAACGGAATTCTTCCCGAATCTCTTCTTGCATCTTTTTCATCGTCTTATCATCTTTTTCGACAGCATCCCATTTATTGACGACAATGATGACCGCGCGACCTGCTTCGTGCGCATATCCCGCCACTTTTTTATCTTGCTCGATGATGCCTTCTTCGCCATCAAGCACGACACAGACGACGTCTGCCCGTTCGATTGCTTTTTGAGCACGCATGACGCTGAAACGTTCTGTTGATTCATAGACTTTCCCGCGTTTTCGCATCCCTGCCGTATCGATGATGACGTATTCTTGCTCATCTCGCGTAAACGGTGTATCGATTGCATCGCGTGTCGTACCGGCGATGTTTGAGACGATGACGCGTTCTTCACCGAGAATCGAGTTCGTCATACTTGATTTCCCGACGTTCGGACGACCAATCAAGGCAAACTTGATCGTGCTTTCGTCATATTCTAATTCTTCTTTATCTGGTGCCAGTTCAAGGACACGGTCGAGTAAGTCACCTAGACCAAGACCATGCGTACCAGAAATCGGGAACAAGTCTCCGAATCCAAGGGAGTAAAATTCATACATTAAATCACGCATTTCAAAGTTATCGACTTTGTTGACAGCTACGACGACTGGTTTGTTCGAACGGAACAACATGTTCGCGACTTCCTCATCCGCTGCTGTGATTCCTTCGCGTCCGTTCACCATGAAAATGATGACATCCGCTTCATCAATGGCGAGCTCCGCCTGATGACGCATCATTTGAAGTAGGGGCTCATCCCCGACTTCGATTCCACCTGTATCAATCAAATGAAAATGACGATTCAGCCATTCTCCAGTTCCGTAAATACGGTCGCGGGTAACGCCTGGCTTGTCTTCTACGATTGAAACCCGATCTCCAATCACCCGGTTAAAAATCGTCGACTTTCCGATATTTGGGCGACCTACGATCGCCACGACTGGAATTGCCATCCCAACACCTTCTTTCTCTTCTCTCGCTTCATAGCCGTTCTATTGTATCAAATCAAACTGTCATATACCATAACAAACCGCATATAAAAAGCGGACACGCTTGTGTCCGCTTTGTGTCATTGCTTATTCTTTCTGATCAGAATCGTCCTCAGTCAAGTCAGCGACCGAGAATCCTTCTGATTGATTCGTATAATCCGAGTAATCGTCAGCGGATGATTCTTCCTCTTCAAGAACACGTGTTGATAGCGAAATCTTATGCTCGTCAAGACGCACTTCTAGTACTTTCGCCTCGATTTCCTGTCCTTCTTCGAGTACTTCCGAAGGTGAACCGATATGACGGTTCGCGATTTGCGAAATGTGCAAAAGTCCTTCTACTTGCGGCGCAAGTTCGATGAAGGCCCCGAACTGGACGAGACGACGCACACGCCCTTTGACGATATCGCCAGCTTCGATCTTCCCTTCCATCTGTTGCCATGGACCAGGTTGTGTTTCCTTGATCGATAACTTGACTTTTTCCGTATCACGGTCGACACCAAGTACTTTGACTTCGACTTTTTGACCTTCCGTGACGATATCCGAAGGACGTTCGACACGGTGGTGTGCCATCTCCGAGATATGAACGAGACCGTCGACGCCACCGATATCAACGAAAGCACCAAAGTCCGTTAAACGTTGGACTGTACCTTCGAGGATTTGACCTACTTCTAAATTTTCGAGTGTCTCTTTTTTCTTCGCGTTCAATTCGCCTTCAACGACAGCTTTGTGCGAGAGAATGACACGGTTCTTCTCTTGATCGAGTTCAACGACCTTGACTTCGATCGAACGACCGATATAATCCGAGAAATCTTCGACATAATGCCGTTCGACGAGTGACGCCGGAATGAATCCGCGGACACCGATATCAACGACGAGTCCACCTTTGACGATGTCCTTGACGACAACTTCAAAGATCTCACCTGATTTATACTTTTCTTCTACTTGCTCCCACGCTTTGAGCGCGTCGATTTCTCGTTTCGAGACGACGACCTCTTCATCCGTGATTTTCTTGACCTTCACTTGTAGTTCATCTCCGACGTTCAGCACGCCACGAATATCATCGAGATGAAGACTCGATACTTCGCTGATCGGTAAGATGGCTTCTGTTTTATATCCGATATCAATGAGTGCTTGCTTGTCTTCAATTTTCACGACCATTCCGGTAACTACCTGGTCCCGATGAATTTCAAAATCAGGCATATCTTTCATTTCTTCGACCATTCCAAAACAACCTCCTCACGATGAGTACAAGAAACGCCTGACACATGTCAATGCGTTTATCCTGCTTCTAACTTCTTACAATTCTGACTATTTGTCAAGGTATTAAGCGTGATTGAAGTAGACGGATTTGATTTCGTCCATGATTCGGTCAGAAATCGCTTTCGCTGCCCCCCGCTGGTCACGTAAATCCGAAATATCAACCGGTTTTCCGACCGCGACGTGCATCCGTTTGAACGGACGATAAGATCCGATGATGGCAATCGGTAAAATCTGAGCATTCGATCGTAACGCAAAGAACCCAACTCCTGGTTGTGCTGCTGTAAATTCACCTGGTTCGGAACGTGTTCCTTCTGGGAAAATACCGACCGTCTCATCTGAATTCAATAGTTCAATCGTCCGTTTTAAAGCTTGACGATCTCCTTGACCGCGACCGACAGGATATGTTCCTGCTGCAATCATTAATTGTTTCAAGGCAGGAACTTTGAACAGTTCTTCTTTTGCCATGTAACGAACCGCACGTTTTGGCGGAATCGCGCTGACGAGGAAAACCGGGTCCCAGTTCGAGCTGTGATTGGCACAGACGAGTAAGGAACCGTCTTTCGGAATATTTTCTTGCCCTGTCACTTTCAATCGGAAGACAGTTTTCGCAATGACCCAGACGACAAACCGCGCAATCCGGTAAACGGTATCTTGACGTTTCATTTTAGGACACCCTCTGCTAGTTCCATCAAGCGGACAACGACTTCATCGATCGTCATCTCTGTCGTATCGAGATATAGCGCATCGTCAGCTTGACGCAATGGCGAGACTTCACGCTCACTGTCGCGCTTATCGCGTAGTGCGATCTCTTCTTGAAGAACCGTGATGTCACTGTCCATCCCACGCGCGATGTTTTCGCGGTGTCTTCGAGCAGCACGTTCTTCCACAGTTGCCGTCAAAAAGACTTTTAATTCTGCATCCGGCAATACGACTGTGCCGATATCACGCCCATCCATGACGATCCCACCGCGTTCAGCTAATTTCCGCTGTGCTGTGACGAGTGCAGCCCGGACTTCTTTTTGACGAGCGACGAACGAGACATTATTCGTGATTTCGATGGAACGAATCGCATCCGTCACTTCGCGATCACCAATAAAGACACGTTGCCCGTTTTCACCTGGTGTTAAACGAATATCAAGCGATTTCATTAATTCTCCGAGCACTTCACCATCGTTGAGGTCAAGCGATTGTTCAAGTGCTGCCAGCGTCACAGCTCGGTACATGGCTCCTGTATCGATGTATACATAGTCAAGGCGCGCTGCCAATTGTTTTGCGATCGTACTTTTCCCAGCACCCGCTGGTCCATCTAAAGCAATTTGAATCTTTTTCATCATCCATCCTGTCCTTCCATCTTCCCTATGATTAATAGGGATTCATTCTTCCGAACGTTATCATAGCAAAAAAATGCGGTCAGGTGAATGGATTCATGCCCCTTCTTGAACTTTTCATTTGCATTTGATAACAGTGACGCAATACAAGCTCACGACTTCGGTCGGGAATCATCGTAAATTGGAAAGCTAATTCGTATCGTTCTTCGCGCCGATCAATTCGGACGAGTTCAGCGACGACGTCTAGTGTACTTGATACACCCTCACCAGTAGGCAAAATGAATGTCATTTCCACCTCTTCCTCTTTTTGAACCGGTAATTGATCCGACAAGATCATCATCCCTCCAGCCGATAGATCGAGCGTCACAGTCGTAAACGGCTCGAAATGTGTTTTATGAGGGTGTACAGCGACATCGAGTATTTGCGGTACTCGGACGAACTGACGTCGTTGGATGCGTTCGATTTGATCATCCTTCGGTCGTTTCAAAGCATATCGTTGACCGCGAAGTGGATCATTTTGTCGTTCAACGACGACCGTATCAAATCCAAATAATTTGCCCTTCTCCTTAAAGAAATAAAAGGACACTTCTTCTTGCTCTGACAAGATGAATGTCTTCAGTGTCGCGACCTCACTCGGTGCTTCAATCCAAATCAATCGATTCGTCACGGCCGTCACCTTTGAGCGACCTTGTCGATCCTCACTATTCGAAAGCATTACCAAATCCCCAATTTCCATCATACTACTTCGCTCCTACTCTCTATTCGATGCCATCTGAATGTTGTTTTTTTCGTTTGAATCGCCGATTTAAACGATTGGCACCTCGTACTTGAAATAATCCAATCGTCCATAGGATGACCATGAAGACGATTGGCAAAAAAGATATACCACCATTTTCCAATATTAACAAATTAAATAAGATATGCGCAAATACCGGAAGCGCAATCGAGAGGGACAACCAGCGATAAGGATGAGGCGAGAATTTCGCCATGCCCATGAAGAATCCCATGATGACCGCAAACAAAGCATGACCAGATACTGGTAAGAGTGCACGGAACAGCATATGTTCGACTGTTCCATTCACCATCAGATATAAAATATTCTCAAGCGTTGCGAACCCAAGTGAACAGGCTACCGCGTAGATGATCCCGTCGTAATAATCATTAAACCGTTGATGGATATAGACCGTATAAAAGACGACAAACCATTTGGCGAATTCTTCCGTGATAGCTGTTCGAATCAACTGTACCTCTTCACGCCCACCAAACTCTGTCTGGACGATATAGTCGATGAACATCAAGGGAAAGACAAGTAAAATACCGAAAATGAAACTTCGAAGAATATAGCCGACTGGCTCCGATTCATGTTCGTGACGTAGATAAAAATAAGTTAGGAGTGCGATGCCTGGGGCAACTCCGGAGAAAACGATTTGAACCACGCTTCCTCTCCCCCTTTCTTCCTCATTTATAAGAATAAAGGTTTCTTGGAAAAAAGAAAACGTCCTCGTTGTTTCAGGAGGGAAAAAGGTTACAATATGGGAGAACGAATTGAATCCGCTATAGAAAGTAGGTGAAGGTCTTCTGTCTGTAGACAAGGACCCTTTAGCATGAAATCATTATTACTCATTCATACGGGTGGAACGATTGCCATGGCACAGGATCATTCTGGTCATGTCTTACCAAATGATATCAATCCACTCGACGCTTCACTCCCGCGAGCAACAGATATCGCCAACATCACGACGCGTCACTTTGCCAATTTGCCTTCTCCTCATATGACACCTGACATCATGTTGCGTCTAGCCCATTTCATCGAGAGTGAGCTAACAAAGGAACATTACGATGGCGTCGTCATCACCCACGGAACGGACACACTGGAAGAGACGGCTTATTTTTTGCATTTGACGCTTGGTGCACCCGTTCCAATTGTTTTGACAGGAGCCATGCGTTCTTCTAATGAGGTCGGATCCGATGGTGAGTTTAATCTGATTACGGCACTTCGTGTCGCTGTCAGTGAAGCTGCGCGCGGAAAAGGTGTCCTCGTCGTCTTCAATGGGGAAATTCATTCGGCATTCAACGTCACAAAAACGCATACGTCATCCGTCGATACGTTCAAATCCGTTCATTTCGGAAATCTTGGGATGGTAACGAAGGATCATGTCTACTTATTCAATACACCGCTTTTAAAACAAACACATATGGTGACTTCGCTCTCAAAACGGGTCGCCGTTCTCAAAGTCTATGCCGGTATGGAACCCGACTTATTACTTGCTGTGAAACAGCTCGGTTATGATGGACTCGTCCTTGAAGTCCTTGGTCAAGGAAACGTACCACCGAGTATCGTGGATGCCATCGCTGAATTGATTACCGTCATGCCGATCGTCATCGTCAGTCGCTGTTTCAACGGAATCGTTCAAGACGTCTACGGATATACGGGTGGAGGACAACAATTAAAAGAACTCGGCGTCATTTTCTCGAATGGACTGAATTCACAAAAAGCGCGGCTTAAACTGATGGTCGAACTCGAAATCAATGCCTCACAACTAGAACTCGAAGAATCATTTCGCGTTGAATAAATGAAAAAAACCTCTTGATTCGGAAATTTATTTTCCAAATCAAGAGGTTTTGTTTAGGCTTGTATCGATGCACCACGTAACCGTTCAACGAGATGGTTTGCAATGTTCGCACCGTGAAAACGTCCATTTTCAATGAATATTTTATTGGCGTCATATCCTGCTGCCACGACACCTGCGATATAGATGCCCGGGACATTCGATTCCATCGTCTCTTCGTCATGACTCGGAATACCGGTCTCGCGATCAATCGTGATGCCTGTGTCAGCGAACAAACCGACGTCTGGCGTGTATCCGGTCATCGCAAATACAAAATCAGCACGGACGGTTCGTTTGTCTCCATCTATTTGATAAACGACCTCTTGTTCCGTGATTTCTTCGATCGTCGCCTCAAAAATCATCTTGACCTTTTCCGAACGAACGAGAGATTCGAAGTTCGGCAACACCCATGGTTTGATGGATGGACTATACTCCGGTCCACGGTAAAGGACGGTCACACGTGCTCCCGCTTTTTCAAGTTCAATCGCTGCATCAACGCTCGAATTTTTCCCACCGATGACGACGACATCTTGATCAAAATACGGATGTCCTTCCGTAAAGTAGTGCGAGACATGAGGTAATTCCTCTCCAGGAACATCCATTCGGTTCGGTAAACCATAATAACCTGTCGCAAGCACGACGGAACGAGCTTCTCGGCTTCTTTTTTCCCCGGAACGCTCCGAGTGGATGATAAAATGATCCGCTTGACGTTCAATCCGCTCGACCGTCTCAAACGGACGAATCGTCAATTGTTTTCGTTTGACGACTTCTCGATAATAGACGAGCGCGTCGAGACGTCGTGGCTTTAATTCTTTATTGATGAACGGTATACCACCAATTTCTAACTTCTCACTACTTGAAAAGAACGTTTGATGCGTCGGATAACGATAAATCGCTTCGACGATATTTCCCTTTTCGAGCACTTCGACGTCTAGTCCCCGATCTTGCATTTCGATCGCTGCCGATAACCCACATGGGCCTGCACCGATTACGATACAATCTAACATTCGAATATCTCCTCTTCCGGTTGCTTTTTTTATATCTTAGCAAATCTCTACCATAGACGAAAGAAATTGCAATGCAAAACGCCCGCTCTTCGCAAAGAAGAAGCGGACGTTCATTATCATATTAGACCCAACCACGGAAACGAGATGCTTCCGCCATCTTCCGGACACCTACCATATAAGCGGCAAGTCGCATGTCGACATTACGCGTCTGCGCTGTCTGATAGACTTGGTTGAACGAGTTCACGAGTACTTTTTCAAGTTTCTCGTGTACTTCCTCTTCCGTCCAGTAATACCCTTGGTTGTTTTGGACCCATTCGAAGTAAGAAACCGTTACGCCACCACTCGAAGCAAGAACATCCGGAACGATCAGGATGTCACGTTCAGCGAGAATTTTCGTCGCCTCGTTCGTCGTCGGACCGTTAGCCGCTTCAACGACGATCGCTGCTTTGATATCGTGCGCATTGTCTTCTGTGATTTGATTCTCGATTGCTGCCGGAACAAGAATATCACATTCAAGTTCAAGCAATTCTTTATTCGAGATCGTATTTTTGAACAATGTCGTCACGGTACCGAACGAGTCACGACGGTCGAGTAGGTATGGAATATCGAGACCGTTTGGATCATGGAGTGCCCCGTACGCATCGCTGATCGCGATGACTTTTGCACCTAAATCATACATGAATTTCGATAAGAAACTTCCGGCGTTGCCGAATCCTTGAACGACGACACGTGCGCCTTCGAGCGAGATACCCTTTTTAGCAGCCGCTTCCCGAATCATGATTGCGACACCTTTCGCCGTCGCTGTCTCACGACCGTGTGAACCACCGAGGACGAGCGGTTTCCCTGTAATGAAACCAGGTGAGTTGAATTCATCGATTCGACTGTATTCGTCCATCATCCATGCCATGATTTGCGAGTTCGTGAAGACGTCAGGTGCTGGAATATCCTTCGTCGGTCCAACGATTTGACTGATAGCACGGACATATCCACGGCTGAGACGTTCGATTTCACGGAAGCTCATCTCACGTGGATCACAGATGATTCCGCCTTTACCGCCGCCGTATGGTAAGTCAACGATACCAGCTTTCAGACTCATCCAGACGGATAATGCTTTGACTTCGACTTCCGTCACGTTTGGGTGGAAACGAATTCCACCTTTCGTCGGTCCAACGGCATCGTTATGTTGCGCACGATATCCTGTGAAGATTTTCGTCGAACCATCATCCATCCGTACCGGAATCCGGACTGTCAACATCCGGAGTGGTTCTTTAAGTAATTCGTACATCTCGTCTGGATAACCAAGTTTCCCTAGTGCCTCCTTGACGATTTCTTGTGTTGCTTCCAGTACGTTCTTGCGGTGATTCGCATGTTGTTGGTCAGTGATCATTCCAACGTTCCTCCCCATAAGTGGCATCCCCTATGCCGTTTCCTTGTTCGGATAAAGTATACTCTTTTCTCGAACGTAATGAAAGGGGTTACGCCTATATTTGTAAGCGCTTTCTCACTTCTTTTCCTAGGATATCATTGATTTGGTTGTTTTGTTTGACGATGTCGTTCGATCGCCAGTTCCATGAAATATTCGACCAATTCCGGATATTCAATTCCCACTGCTCGTGCACCGTCCGGGAATAAACTGGTCGAAGTCATACCAGGAAGTGTATTCGTCTCCAAGATGACTGGATTTCCGGATTCCGGCACAAGGAAATCAGATCGCGAGTATCCTGCACAGCCAAGTACTTGATGCGCTTTAACAGCCCATTCTTGAAGTTTTTCTGTCGTTGCTTCATCCAGTTCAGCAGGACAAATATGCTCCGAACCTCCGATGGCATATTTGGATTCATAGTCATAAAAAGCGTTCTTCGGAATGATCTCGATGACCGGCAGTGCTTTTTCTGCACCTTTATGTCCGACGACTGGAACTGTCACTTCACGCCCTTTAATAAACTGTTCGACAAGAACTGCATCGTCTGCTTCAAAGGCTTTCGCGATTCCTTCACGTAACATCGTCTCGTCTTGAGCAATCGTCAATCCGTTTGATGAGCCTTCTTGTGCTGGTTTGACGACACAAGGAAATTGACCATTCCACTCTGCGATTTTTGCTTCGATATCATCTCCACGCTCTAACAGCACATCACGAGCGATCGTAATGCCTGCTTTATCAAAGTGAACTTTCGAACGTGCCTTATCCATC
Organism: Exiguobacterium sp. ZWU0009; assembly: GCF_000798935.2. Classification (NCBI taxonomy): domain Bacteria; kingdom Bacillati; phylum Bacillota; class Bacilli; order Caryophanales; genus Exiguobacterium; species Exiguobacterium sp. ZWU0009. The sequence continues at coordinate 1,971,293 of NZ_CP018057.1, forward strand.
GCTAGCGCTGACGCTAACACACCTGAACCTGTATATGGAATGTCTGCCAGTTCAAGCAATGCTTGTACGCGTCCATCTTCACCAATTTTCCCGTGAAGAGCGATGACAGCCACATCTACATCCAGCTGGAAGAGTTCATGCGCTTGATCAGGGTGGAAATCAACAGCCGTGACCTCATGCCCTTTACTGTTTAATGCTTCCATGATCGACTTTCCACTGTTTAATGAAACCTCCCGTTCTCCTGAAGTCCCACCGTATAATACTGCCACTTTCATCCTACTTCACTCCTTCTTCTTACGTTCAATGATTATCATACCATCCTTCTGACGATGAAAAAATACAAAATGGTGCCACTTCCAGCAGAAGACAAAAAGGTGCGGCATCCCCCCTATGAGGGAATGGCGCACCTGATGTTTTACATATTAAACTGTTCAGCTATCGTTGCGACGGCATGTTCCGCCTGAATCGTTTTCCCATACTCCGCCATGACGAGTGGACTTTTCGGGCTCGGTTCACCGTATTCAGATAAAATCGTCGTCACCGTTCGCTCGAGCGCCTCGTTCATTCGTTCTTGGAAATAGAGATAATAGCTTCCCTCGAAGAAGTAGAGGCTACCCCCTGTCTCTGTACGAGGCATATGCCGCAATAATCCATGACTCGCTTGAATGACGTCTTCTAGCGAGTGTAGAGCATATAAGACGTGATGGACGATATCGACTGTCATGCGGATTTCGACTTGATCGAACTCCTCGTTCATCTCTTCTGGCAAATCTCCTTCACGACGTACATCAACGAGCATCCCGTCATTCGGGAAGAATGTGACGAAAAATTCGAGTGTTCCTGCTGCCTGAAAACCATAATTCGATTCGGCTTCTTCTAATAAGTTGCGCAATAAAGCTTGTCCCTTCCCGACAGCCAACGTTTCTGGTCGGACGTCGTGAAGCGATAACTCTTGCTTTGTGATGAAGACACGAAGGTGTCCTTGTTTCATTTGTTCAAACCTCATAATAGACTCCTCCAGTCAAAACCGGAAACACAGATGTCTCCGTTCGTTATGAACCATACTATACACCAGTTGTCGGAGTGAGTCGACTTAACCAACTTTTCCAAGATTGATCGTCTGCACCAAGTAAATGTGGACCATATCGTTCCGGGAGCTGATCGACCGCATAACCACCAAGACCAATCTCAAGATCCGGAAAATCAGACATCAAACGTGCTAACGCTTCATCAAGTAACGGTAAATGATCCGATAACGTGCAGGAAAGAATAACGGCTTTCGGTTGCAGCTGATGCGTAACCGTCACCAAGTCCTGAACCGGTATACCGGAACCGAGGAAAATGACATCAAATCCAGATTGTCGTAAATAAAGTGTAAAGAAAAGTAGTCCGAGTTCGTGTTCTTCTTCCGGCGCACAAACACAGACGATTCGTGGTAAGAACGGATTGATCGGCATCTGTAACGACAATGTCGAAAGACGAGCTCTCAGAAATGCCGTCGCAAAATGCTCATGCGCAATCGTAATCTCACCCGACTCCCACTTCACTCCAATCTCATGCAAAAGTGGACCGACGATGTCCTGAATGACTTTATCGAAGCTAAACATCGAAAATGCTTTATTCATAATATCATGCGCGTGACGTTCTTCGAAGTTCGTCAATGCCCGGAATAATTGATCTCGCAGTTCGACTCCGTAATCGTGCGGTACTTCAGCCCGATTGACCGGCATTTCATACAACTGGATTGCTTTAGAGACAGACAATCCCTCTTTTTGTTTATCGACGATCCAGCGTAATTTCGCGACGTCGTTATCACTATAAATGCGATGTCCGGATTCACTTCGATCCGGATCGAGCACCTGATATCTCCGCTCCCAAGCACGAATGGTCGTCGGGTTGAGTCCCACTAACGCAGCGACTGCTTTGATATTATATTTCCCACGATCCATGCATCGTGCCTCCTTCCCCTTCCTTTCTAGTATACGCTGAAAGGAAAAAAATCTCCGTTCACAATGTGCCCTTACATCATGAAACCAATGGAGACGAAGGCGATGATGATCGTGATCATGAGCACCGTCAGCGTGATGGCTAACGGATTTTTTCGAAATGGTTGTTTTAATCGCTCGTTTCGAACGGGTTCGATACGCGAAGAACGCGGTGGCAGTGACTGCCCCTCTTCGTTCTGATGCAACCGTCGCTGATCTTGTTTACTCAATGTTCATCACCTTTTCTTGAAAAATATAAGGATATTGTCTAGTTTACACCGAATCTGGTGATGAAAAAAAGACTTGTTCTAAACGCAATTTCCAATCTACCGGTTGATGCGTCCTTCTCTGCACTGGATTTTCCCACTCAATCGTTCCACATATATCACAACAACGTGGTTGTACGATTACCTGCTCATCAAAATGATGCAACAACATCGAACGGCGACATTCGTTCCGGTGAACGTAGTCCATCATCTGGTTGATCTCTTGTCGTTTTAATTGTTTACGTTCCGTTTGCCACTGGATGATGCGTTCCTTCGACCACCCATTTTCGAGTTGTGATTTGAGTAACCGGTATGCCGGGTCTTCCGGGTTAAAACGAAAACGACTTTCCATCTTGGCATAGGATTCGCCTTGATTCATCCCTTGTTGCAATTGATCGATCCACAAGACGGGTGCATATTGCGTGTCGATCAAGTACGTCTGTAATTGTTCATCTTGAGCAGCGTAGAGTAAGATTGCGGTCGCCTCTTTACCGTCACGTCCGGCACGTCCGACTTCCTGCATATAGGCTTCGATCGTCGCAGGCATCGTATAATGAATGACCGTACGCACGTTGCCTTTATCGACACCCATTCCGAACGCACTCGTACACACGAGACAATCAATCTCATCATGAAGAAACTGTTGTTGGACAAGCTGGCGATCTTCTATCGTCAACCCAGCATGATAATAGGTCGCGCCGTCAATGATTCCAGCAATTCGTTCCGCTTCTTTACGGGTTGTCGTATAGATGACGCATGGGCGAACGATGCGTTCCATCCACCGATCAACTGCCGCATCTTTTTCTTCTCGATCAACGCGATCGACAACATATTGGATTTCTGGTCGGTTGACAGAACGACGGATGATTTGTGGTTCGCGCATACGCAGTTGTGTTCGAATATCTTGCTCAACAGCACGCGTCGCTGTTGCCGTTAAGGCGAGACATGGTGGAAGGCCTAGTTCTTGTCGAATGTGACCAAGTCTTGCGTACTCCGGTCGAAATTCGTGTCCCCATTGGGAGATACAATGCGCCTCATCGACGACGAAGAGAGCAATATTGACCTGTTTTAGCCGAGCCCGAATCTGTGGTAGCGCGAGTTGTTCCGGCGATAAGTAAAGATATCGTAGATGTTCGAGTACAGATAAGATCTGCTCCTTCTCTTCTCGTGTCTCGACTGATGTTAATTTAGCGACAGATCGCTCTCCTCTGCGCTTGATTTGCATGACCTGATCTTCAATCAACGAGAGTAACGGAGACAAAATCAACGTCAGTCCTTCATTTTGTACATAAGACGGAAATTGATAACAGACAGATTTTCCTCCGCCTGTCGGCAAAATCGCTAATGTATCTGTTCCGTCTAGGATGGAATCGATGATTTGGCGTTGTCCAGGTCGAAATGCTTCGTATCCAAAATGACGATGCAATAACGCTTCCATTAAATTCCCTCCCATTTACTACGTGCTAATACCAATCGAATTTGAAAATAAGATATATCGGATTGCATCTCGTTCTTGATTCGCTTCAGCGCGTAAGTTCCGAGTCGCTGTGCAATCTGTTGTACCTCTTCTTGCTGAGATGGCGTGACAAAATGATTCAGCGGAAAAGAAGGAGCATACATCGCGATCTCAACAAGATGATCTTCCATCGTACTATTTTTTAGCCGCCTTCGAATCGCAACCTCTTCAACGGTTAATCCCTGTTGCAACAACTCCCATGTCGTTTGAGCAGACTGCGTCATTTTTGATGTGTGTAGATCCATTCCTATTTGCTTGAGGAGTGGTGAGTTTTCCAAGTCATCGATGCACTTTCGCCAAGCGATCGTAAATTCGTATTGGACAGTCTCCACATCCGTTTTCATCATTTGGGCTAATTGCGGATAAGACCATCCTGCTTGCACGCCAGACAAGCGATAACTAATCAATGTCGCATCGCGTTCTGACAAGTGCTCAAGGAGAAATATCAACTCTTGGTGCATATCATGTAACCATTCTGCTCGATTCGAGATGGTCGGAAGAACACTTTTTACCCATTCACGGATGATGGTTTCCTGTTGCACAGGAATAAACGGCTGTTTCGCTTCCAAACAAACCATCGTTTGAACCAAAAGGCTGAGTCGTTTCCACATCATCTCAGCATAACCACGAAGTTCACCACCTAGTTGATCAATGATCGCACGATCCGTTTGCTCTACTAGTCGCGCGCCTTCGTACGTCAGTCGCAGTGTCTCTTGCCGCTCAATCCAATTCTTCTGCGCAAGTTCAGCCAAGATTGTTTCGAATCGCTGTTTACTGACTAATACAGTACCGAATACCGACTCTAAATCATAAAAATGAGCATCTTGCAGAGAAGTCGCTGATTTCTTTCCTTGAAAAACATGATAAAGACTGCGGTCAGATCGTTCATTTCGAAGGCGCTGGATCGATTCCAGAAAAATACGCTCGAGTAAAGAAACTTCCATATGTCACGCTCCCTCCTGTTGTATGTCGTTTCCAAATCAAAGATGATATGCTATTCCTGTTTCATCGTTACGTTTTAGAGAGGCCGTTTGCGGGCATGTGATGATATATACATTTTCTGCTGTCACTTGTGCTTCGTCATTGAAATGCAACGATGAGTCCGATACAATGACATATAGATGAGAACAGCGTGTTTCAATAATGTTTTCGTATAGAGAGGAGACCGTTCAATGGCTAAATTTACGATTGTCGACAAAGATACTTGCATCGCTTGTGGTGCTTGTGGAGCAGCGGCACCAGATATCTATGATTATGATGATGAGGGTTTGGCGTATGTCATTCTTGATGATAACAATGGTACTGCCGAAATTCCAGAAGCATTATTCGACGATATGATTGATGCATTCGAAGGTTGCCCGACGGATTCAATCAAAGTAGCAGATGAATCGTTCGAAGGCGATGCGTTAAAATTCGAATAAGTGAATAAAAAAAGATGTTTCCTCGCGAAGCATCTTTTTTATTGGACTTTTTCTCATTCAATCTATCGATCATCTAAAAAAAAACGGATGTCACCAATTGGCAACATCCGGTCTATGATTAGTAAAAATTTAGCGTTTACCTTTGATATACGGTACACCGACAGCTTTTGGTGCATCCGCACGACCAACGACACCAGCAAGTGCTAAGATCGTCAATAAATACGGCGCAATCAACAGATACACTTGTGGAATTTGATCGAGTAACGGCAATTGCTGACCGATGATCGAAATCGCTTGAGCGAACCCGAAGAAGAGGGCTGCCCCCATGGCACCGAGTGGGTTCCATTTTCCGAAGATCATCGCCGCAATCGCGAGGAAGCCTTGACCGAGAATCGTCGTCACACTGAAGTTCAATGAAATCGACGTCGCGTAGACAGCACCAGCAAGACCGCCGAAACCACCAGAGATCATAACGCCGATGAAACGCATCTTCGTGACGTTGATTCCCATTGTGTCCGCTGCCATCGGGTGTTCCCCGACAGAACGTAAACGAAGACCAAATGGTGTCTTGAAGATGATGTACCATGCGACGAACGCGAGAACGATCGCGATATACGATGTGTAGTAGACGTTCGCGAAGAACATCTTCAAGACTGGAATATCAGACAAGAATGGTACATTTTCTTTCGAAATCCGGTTTGGAATCGAATCTGTCTGTCCTTTACTGTAAAGTGCACGGACAAGGAAGATCGCAAGACCAACCGCAAGCAAGTTGATCGCTACTCCAAGAACCGTTTGGTCTGCTCGGAATAGGATTGCTGGAATCGCAAGGAACAGTGAGAAGACCGCTCCGACGACGATCGCGATGAGCATCGCAAGCCAAGGACTCGCAGCACCTAAGCCCATTTTCGATAAAGTCAATGCCGTGACGACACCTGTGAAGGCACCCATGACCATTAATCCTTCTAACGCGATGTTGACGACGCCAGAACGCTCACTGAAAATGCCGCCAAGTGCTGCAATGATCAACGGAGCCGAATAGGCGAGTGCGATTGGCACGATGATATAAAGTACTTCAAGAAAGCCCATTATTGACCGGCTCCTTTCGCTTTTTTAGATTCTTTCTTAACCGTGAACTTCTCGATGACGAGACGAATCGCGTAACCCGAAGCCACGAAGATGATGATGAATGCGATGATGATTTTGATCAGTTCCGGTGGAATACCAATCTGTTGCATCGACAGACCACCGATATTGAGTCCTGCAAACAGTAACGCCGCGAGAACGACACCGATCGGGTTATTCGCACCTAACAAGGCAACCGCGATTCCGTCGAATCCAACACCTGTGAAGGACGCGTTCAATGTCATGTTTTGGAACGTCCCAAGACCTTCCATCGCTCCAGCGAGACCTGCGAACACACCTGAGATGACGAACGATAAGATGATGTTTCGGTTAACGCCCATCCCTGCATACTCTGCAGCATTTTTATTGAATCCAACTGCTCGGAGTTCATAACCAAGCGTTGTTTTCCACAAAATGAACCAGAAGACGAGGGCAGCGATGACTGCGATGAAAATCCCGTTATGCAATCGTGAAAAATCCGTCATCTCTTGTAAGAACGGTGAAGCAAGGGATGCTGATTCCTTGACTGACTCCGTCCGCTCGTTCGTAATACCGATGACGTGACGTAAAATATCATTCGTCACATACAATGCGATATAGTTCATCATGATTGACGTGATGACTTCATGCACATGAAACTTCGCTTTTAAGATACCAGGAATCGATGCCCAAAGTGCACCTGCTAAACCTGCTCCAATTAGAGCAAGCGGTAAATGAATCGCCATCGGTAGATCAAACTCAATCCCGATCCAAACTGCGACCATCCACCCGACGAGAACCTGACCTTCAACCCCGATGTTAAAGAGTCCAGTTCGGAAAGCAAACGCGACAGCAAGACCGGCAAAGATCAACGGAGCTGCTGCTCGCAATGTTTCACCGATGCTGTATGGTTCGCCAAAAATACCATAGAATAACTGATCAAAACCGGCAATCGGATCGTACCCGCCGATGACCATGACGATCGCCCCGACGACCATTCCAAGGATGATGGAAAGAATCGGAATGAGGATGCCGTAAAAACGCTCTAACTTCATGAATGACCTACCTCCTCTTTCTTACCGCCGGCCATCAAGAAGCCAAGCTCGATCTCATTCGTTTCTTTTGGATCCAAGAAGGCAACTGTTTTTCCTTCATAAAGAACGGCAATCCGATCTGATACTTGAAGAATTTCTTCGAGTTCGAATGAAATCAACAAGACAGCGCGACCTTTTTCGCGTTCAAGAACCAACTGTTCATGAATGAACTCGATTGCTCCGACATCAAGACCACGTGTCGGCTGTGCTGCAATCAATAGGTCTGGTGAACGATCGACTTCACGCGCAATGATCGCTTTTTGCTGGTTACCACCTGACAAGGCACGAGCAAACGTCTCTGGACTTGGAGTTCGGACGTCGAACTTCTCGATGAGCGTTTTTGCTTTTTCCATGACTTGTTTATAGTTCATGATGCCTGCTTTTGAATACGGTTGTTTGTAATACGTTTGTAAGACCATGTTATGTCCGATTGAATAATCGAGGACAAGTCCATGTTTATGACGGTCTTGCGGAATGTGACCGACACCTGATTCCGTCACTTTACGTGGCTTCAAGTTTTTGATCGATTTATTGTTGAGGAAGATTTCTCCACTATCCGCTTTACGGAGACCAGTGATGGCTTCAATCAATTCCGTTTGCCCGTTCCCGTCGATTCCGGCAATTCCGACGATCTCTCCGGCACGAATGTCGAGATTTAATCCATCGACGGCTTTGATGCCGCGACTGTCCTTGACGACTAGATCCTTGATGTCGAGAACGAGTTCTTGTGGAGTTGCCTTGGAATACTCCGCATTAAAGTTGACTTCACGACCTACCATCATTTCAGCAAGACGCGACTGTGTCATCGTCTCATCGATATCGACCGTTCCGATATACTTACCACGGCGAATCGTCGTACAGCGATCAGCTACTTCCATGATTTCCTTCAGTTTGTGCGTGATGAGGATGATCGACTTTCCTTCTGCGATCAAGCGATTCATGATCTGAATCAATTCTTTGATCTCTTGTGGTGTCAAGACAGCAGATGGTTCATCGAAGATCAAGATGTCTGCACCACGGTACAACGTCTTTAAAATTTCAACACGCTGTTGCATTCCGACTGAGATATCCTCGATTTTTGCATCAGGATCAACAGCAAGACCATACTGTTCAGAAATCTGGCGTACCTTCTCACGTGCAGTTGAACGGTCGATCTTAATTCCGGCACGTGGCTCTGCACCTAAAATGATGTTTTCAGTAACAGTGAAATTTTGAACGAGCATGAAGTGTTGGTGCACCATACCGATTCCAAGATCGTTCGCGACGTTCGGACTCGTAATATTGGCTTTTTCACCACGTACACGAATTTCTCCAGCCTCAGGCTGATACAAACCAAATAAGACGTTCATCAGCGTCGATTTTCCGGCACCGTTTTCACCAAGTAAAGCGTGAATCTCACCTTTCCGAAGCTGGAGCGTGATATTATCATTTGCGACGAAACTGCCAAACTCTTTTCTAATGTTCAGCATCTCAATGACGTATTCCAAGAAAATCCACTCCCATGTTTAGTTTAAAAGGGGGAGCCGCAATGCTAGCGACCCCCGCTTTCATTATTATTTCAGTGACGCTTCGTATTCTTTGTACTCGTCGTCTGTCGCTGGGACTTTAACGTCGCCATCGATGATTTGTTTTTTATACTCTTCGACTTTGTCGAGCGCTTCTTTCGAAACGTTGTCTTTCGAAGGTGCGATATCAACACCGCCGTCTTTTAGACCGAACTCAACAACTTTACCTGCTGGGAAGTTGCCGTCTTTCGTATCTTTTGAGACTTGCTCAACAGCTGTATCGACACGTTTGACCATTGACGTCAATGTGACGTTCTCTGGCATTCCTTCTTCGACTTGGTCACGGTCTACACCGATAACCCAAACATCTTCACCATTCTTCTTACGGTTTTTCGCTTCTGTGAATACCCCTTGTCCTGTACCACCAGCTGCGTGATAGATGACGTCGACTTTTTTACCGTACATACCTGAAGCGATTGCTTGTCCTTTTTCAGCAGCATTGAAGTCTTCTGCATATTGTACTTCGATGTCTGCATCAGGGTTGACTGCTTTAACACCTGCTTTGAATCCACTTTCGAACTTCTTGATCAAGTCAGAGTTAACGCCACCGACGAATCCGACTTTATCTGATTTCGTCGTCAAACCAGCAACAACACCAACGAGGAACGAGCCTTCGTTTTCTTTGAAGACGATTGACGCGACGTTTGGCTTGTCAACGACCATATCGACGAGTGCAAAGTTGCTATCTTTGAACTGATCCGCTACTTTACCGATATCTTCTCCCATCAAGAACCCGATACCGAGGATCAAGTCGTATTTAGCACGAGCTAATTGTTGAAGGTTTGGTTGATAATCCGATTGTTTTGCAGATTGAAGATATTTGTAGCCAGTACCTTCTTTTAAGTCGTTGTCTTTTCCGAACTTTTGGATACCTTCCCAAGCAGATTGGTTGAATGATTTATCATCAACACCGCCTGTATCTGTAACCATACCTACTTTAAAGCCGTCTGATTTGCTGCCGCTACCTGAATCTTTTGAATCGTCGTTGCCACCACATGCTGCAAGGACCGAACTCATTGCTAAACCTGTTGCTGCTAATGCGAGAAGTGACTTCTTTTTCATCTGGAAAATCCCCTTTCGAATATGGTCATACAAAGTTCAAGACTACGTCTAGCACCCGAGGCTGGCGATGAGGAGCGTTACGTAGGTTATGACGGAAAGCGCTTTCAGTATTCATCCTAAAACAATGGCTCACACACGTTTACGGATGACGTGGAAATCAAACTTATCTGCTCGGAAATAGTTCGCTGAAAAAAGAACGGAACGGTCGAGCTCATCATAATGCGTTTGACGCAACGCGAGCAAAGGTTGGTCCGTATGTAATTGTTCAGCGATTTTCGGATCAATACGTGGCTCGATGTGCGTCACGGCATGCGTGACACGTCGTCCAAGTTCTTTTTCTAAAGCATCAAATAATGATGTCGAAGAGGTGAACTGCTCTTCATTTTTAATATAATGGCTTGGAATCTTATCGATACAATAGACGACAGGAACATCCCCTGCGAGTCGGATTCGTTCGATTCGATAAACCAATTCATCCGGACCAAGTTGAAAACGCTCTCGGTCGCGCTCAGTCGGTTGGACCATCTCGGATGATAACACTTCTGATGTCGGAACCATACCTGCGCGCGCAATCATTTCTGTTACGCTGTACAATTCTTCGATTCCAGAAGTAAACGGTGGTCTTGCATTGATAAACGTACCGACACCGTGTTTACGGATGACGATGTTCTCATCTTCAAGAATTCGTAATGCCTCTCGAAGAGTAGCTCGACTGACGCCAAGTTGCTTTGAAAGTTCAAACTCTGAAGGGAGCTTCTCGCCTTCCTTGTAAACGCCGTCATCGATGTCAGACTTGATCTTTTCAATCACACGTAAATAAAGCAAACGATGATCTAATTTAATCGACATGACGCATCTCCATCCTCTATCTAGTTGTAACCAGTGCTCAGACTTCTGACGTATGAGAACTCCAGCCAAGATAAGTATATGACGCCCAACACAATCCTGCAATCATTTTGTAACAGGTTAGAAGTCTGACTTCTGGCGCTTTTGTAACCCTTTTCATAACGCAATCAATAATGGAAGAAAATAGGGCATTCTACCTAAGAATGCCCCTTCTTTTTTCAACGCTTATTGCTCAGGTACTTCGATTTTTCCAGAAACGACATCTGATTTTGCTTTCTCAAGCGCAGTCAACGTCTTCTTCGAAATCTTTTCAGATGGTACGATATCAACTCCATCTTCTTTCAGACCATAACGAATCGTTTTGCCGCCCTCGAGTTTACCATCCTTCGCTGCGTTTGCTGTATCTTCGACTGCACTGTCGACACGTTTGATGACAGAAGTTAATGTAACGTCTTCCGGCATACCCTCTTCTTTTTGGTCTCGGTCGACACCGATGACTGAGACGTTTTCACCGTTTTTCTTGCGGTTTTTCGCCTCTGTGAAGACACCGTTTCCTGTACCACCTGCTGCTGGGAAGATGATATCTGCGCCTTTACCATACATTCCAGCTGCGATCGCTTGACCTTTTTCTGGAGCTGCGAAGTCTTCCGCATATTGGACATCGATTTTAATCTTCGGATTGACGGACTTAGCACCTGCTTCGAAACCGGCACGGAAACGCTCGATGACGTCCATCTTCATCCCACCAACGAAACCGATATGATCTTTTTTCGTCTCCATTGCAGCAACGATCCCCGCAAGATATGCTCCTTCATTTTCCTTGAATGTGATCGACGTGACGTTCTTTCCTTCAACGACGTTATCGATGATTGCGAATTGTGTGTCTTTGAATTGATCAGCAATTGTTTTGATATCCTCATTGAACGTGTTCCCGATTCCGAAAACTAAATCTTCTCCCCCACGAGCAAGACGCGATAGATTCGGTTGATAATCTTGTTGCGATTTAGATTGTAGATAAGAGAACCCTTCATTCTTTTGAAGTTTGTTGTCTTTACCGTACGCTTGCAGACCTTCCCAAGCGGATTGGTTGAACGATTTATCATCGATACCACCCTTATCGGCTACCATCGCAACAGAGAATTGATCTTTTTGATCGGCTTTCTCACCTGAACCACCACAAGCAACAAGACCAACCGTCGCTACTGACATCATCGATACGATTACCTGTTTCTTCTTCATTTCATCCATCTCCTCTGCAATTATGAGAGCGCTTTCATTATCTATTTGTGAAAAAGCCGCTCCCAGCCCTCGTGTTGAAGGTCGGTCACTCATATGACTGAGTATGCCAAAAACACTACTGAAAATCAACAGACGTCTGACAACTATTTTCATGAAAGCGATTTTATTTTTGATGCATTTATGAATTTTTCCAGTCATTTCTATTTATACAAAATCATCATGTCTTTTTTTCATATGTCTTTTCTTTTTTTGAGATACCGGGTCTTCTCTATACATTTTTCTAGAAAAGAAAAGGAAGCCCCGGAATATTCCACGACTTCCTTTCTACTCGATTAACGTCCCATGACGCGACGTGGTTTAGATCCTTCAGATGGACCAATTAGACCGTTTTCTTCTAACGCATCAATAAGACGGGCAGCTCGGTTGTAACCGATGCGGTACTTTCGTTGAATCATCGACGTTGATGCTGTCTCTTGTGTCAGAATGAACTGGACGACCTCATCGTAAAGTGGATCGTCGACCTCTGTTTCGCCCTCTGGTACATCTTTTGGAATCATCGCTTCAACATACTGTGCCTTTTGCTGACTGATGACATGATTGACGACCTTCTCGACTTCTTCGTCCGATAAAAAGGCTCCTTGTACGCGGACCGGTTTGTTCATGCCGTTACCAAGTAACAACATATCTCCTCGTCCGAGCAATTTATCAGCGCCTCCCGTATCAAGAATCGTCCGCGAGTCAGTCGCACTCGATACACTGAATGCGATCCGCGACGGGATATTCGCCTTGATGACACCGGTGATGATGTCAACACTCGGACGCTGCGTCGCAATGACCATATGAATTCCTGCTGCTCGCGCCATTTGTGCAAGTCGCATGATCGCATCTTCGACTTCGTTTGACGCGACCATCATCAAGTCAGCTAACTCATCGACGATGACAACGATGTACGGTAATCGTTGATGCACTTTCTCCTCTGCGTTCATCTTATCAATCAGTGCATTGTAGCCTTCGATGTTGCGCGCTCCGTTTTGACTGAAGATCTCATAACGGCGTTCCATTTCCGAGACGACCTGTTTTAATGCCTGTGCCGCTTTTTTAGGATCGGTGACGACGGGCGCTAAGAGGTGCGGAATGCCGTTGTAGACATTCAATTCGACCATTTTCGGGTCAATCATCATCAAGCGGACTTCATCCGGTCGTGCCCGCATCAATATCGAGACAATCATCCCATTAATACAGACCGATTTACCGGAACCCGTCGAACCGGCAACTAAGACGTGTGGCATCTTATTCAACTTCGCTGTCACCGTCTCACCAGAAATGCTTCGTCCGAGTGCGACGAGCAAACGATCGCTGTCAGATTGGACGCTCTCCGCTCCTAGTACTTCTCGAAGGGATACCATGGCGACTTCACGGTTCGGCACCTCGATTCCAACAGCCGCTTTACCCGGAATCGGTGCTTCGATCCGGATATCTTTTGCGGCTAACGCTAGCGCTAAGTCATCGGCGAGTCCCGTGATTCGACTAAGCTTGATTCCTTGTTTTGGTTCAATCTCGTACTTCGTGACACTAGGTCCGAGATGAATCTTTAAAACTTTTGCTCCGATCCCGAACGACTTTAAGGTCGCAATCAATTTCGTCGCATTGTCCTTCAATCGTTTGTTCTCACCGGACAAGTCTTTTGATGTTGGTTCTGCTAACAAATCAAGCGACGGCAATTGATAACCGTCGGGTGTCTCTGTCATCGTCAACGGTCCTTGTGTCTCCGCTGCTTGCGGTTCAACGTGATCCGTGAAACCGATGATCGGAACGTCTTGAATGTTGACGGAAGGATCTTCTGCTTCTTGTTCCGTTTCGATCGGTTCCTCGACAGTTGCTGGTCGCAACGTCTTCGGTTTTTTCTCACGAACCGGTTTCGCTTTCAACTCTTTTTCGACACGAGGACGTGGTGTCCGTTCACGATTGCGAAACTCTTCTGCACGTTCCCGGAGCCCAAGCCACAGCTCTCCATAAAACGATGGGCGTAGGATATGAACGGCCGTTCCGATGAAGAACAGACCAATCAAGAAGGCACCCGCGCTCGAAATATAATAAGCTGCGTTTTGATAGAGCCATCCATTGAGAATGCCACGCGGTGCTCCGAGCAATAGATCAATCCAGACGACTGAACCCATCAGTAACATCGACCATGCCCATTTCTGAGCACGCGACGCATTCGAGAGGAGTAAAAGTAGCACAGCACCGATTCCACCATATAATAAGGAACCGAACTGACCAATTAACCGCTCTCCTCCATCCGCTAGCGTCAGTCCGACTTTTCCGAACTCCCCGAAAGCGAGAACGAAAGCTAGTAATGAGACGATTGCGATGATGGTCGCATATGTACGATACGCAATCGGCTGACGTTGTTTCTTCGCTGCCGGTCGTTTCCGTGGCGGCGTTTTTTTTCGTACAGGTTTTCGTTTCGTCGTCGCCATACGTCATCCCTCCTGATAAAAAAACGGCTCAGTGGACCAGGTATTGGTCAATCTGAGCCGCTCGTTTGTTAAATCTCCATGATGATCGGAAGAATCATCGGGCGGCGTTTCGTCTGTTCATAGAGATAAGCACTCAGTTTATCTCGAATCAACGACTTCATCTCCGTCCAATCCAATTCTCCGTTTAATTTACCTTGTAGTTGTTTCGCAACGATTCGGTTCGCTTCGTTGATCATATCCTCTGATTCACGCATGTAGACGAATCCGCGAGAGATGATTTCTGGTCCCGAGACGATCGTTTTGTTTTTCCGGCTGATCGTAATGACACAAAGGACGACACCGTCTTGCGATAACAAGCGACGATCACGAAGGACGATGTTTCCGACATCACCCACACCGATTCCGTCGATCAAGACGTTTCCAGCGTTCACTTTGCGCGACATCCGTGCTTTGCGCTTCTCGAACTCAACGACATCCCCATTCTCGATAATGAAGATGTTGTTCGCATTGACGCCAACCGTCTGTGCGAGACGACTGTGTGCCTTTTGCATCCGGAATTCTCCGTGAATCGGTAGGAAGAATTTCGGTTTGATCAAGTTGAGCATTAGCTTCAGATCTTCCGCATGACCGTGACCGGACACGTGTACTTTCCGTTGGTTGTAAATGACATTCGCACCAGCACGGAATAAGAGATCGATCGTTTTCGAAACCGACTTTTCGTTACCTGGAATCGGCGAAGCCGCAACGACGACCGTATCGTTCAAGCGAATATTGACTTGCTTATGTGCATTACGCGCCATTCGTGTCAAGGCTGCCATCGGCTCACCTTGCGATCCTGTCGTCAAGATGACGACTTGGTTATCGTCGAGGCGGTTGATGTCAGATAGATCAATCAATGTTTTCTGTTTGAAGCGTAAGTAATTCAAACGCTGTGCCACTTCGACGTTATTGACCATGCTACGACCGACGACCGCTACTTTTCGATTGTTCGCTTCTGCTGCCGCAAACACTTGTTGTAGACGATGAATGTTCGAAGCGAATGAAGCTACGATGACACGACCTGGTGCCTCATAGATGACGTCGTTCAGTTCAGAACCGACGATCGATTCTGATCCAGACATCCCTGGTCGCTCTGCATTCGTTGAGTCAGACAGTAAGCAAAGCACTCCCCGTTGACCAATTGCTGCAATCTTCCCGAAATCCGCCTGTTTTCCATCAACTGGTGTGTAATCGAATTTGAAATCCCCTGTATGGACGATCGCACCTTGAGATGTTTGAATACATACCCCGACTGCATCCGGAATCGAGTGGTTGACCCGGAAGAACGTAATAAAATGACCTGCAACGGTTAATTTCGTCTTGGCATCAATTGGACGAAGATCTGCCTTTTTCAATAAACCGGCTTCTTTTAATTTGTGTTCAATCAAACCGAGCGTCAAACGTGTTCCGTAAACCGGTATTTTTAAGTCACGCAAGACGTAACTGAGTGCCCCGATATGATCCTCGTGACCATGGGTAATGAAAATCCCCTGAATCCGCTCTTTGTTTTCTTTTAAATAACTGATGTCTGGAATGACTTTATCGATTCCAAGCATCTCGTCTCCTGGGAACATTAATCCGGCATCGATGACGAAGATGTCCTCGTCGAGTTCGACGACGTACATGTTCTTCCCGATCTCACCGGCGCCACCAAGAGCAAAGACGCTTACTTTTTCCGTCTTCTTCTTTGACACAACATGACCTCCTATAATTCATATTCACTTTTCGTGAGCCGTCCACTTATCACTATCACTATTCTAGCCGAATTTTCACAATCTGCCAACAATCGGACTAGGAAATCTAAAAAAAACGTCATTCCTGCCACATTACTCCAGGAATGACGTTGATTACGTATTCAACAAATCTTCGACTTCTTCCGTTCGTTTCGCTTTTTCCGAACGGCTTGGACGTTCACCAGCCTTCAGTTCGTCGAGCGAATACCCGAACGTCATCTCAAAATGAGGATAGTCGACGAATCGTTTCCAATCGCCTCCCCATTCGAAACCGAGCGCTTTTCCGATATCCGCGACTTCGCGCCAATCACTTTTCCCTGACCGATTCCCGTCATACTCAAGGTCATACGAAATCTGGCCATTCACGAGCTGAACAAAATCGACAGCGAGTCCATAATTATGCATCGATTCACCACCACGTGCATTCGTGACGACTTCACCTGCCTTAGAACGTCCTTGTTCATAAAGCGCATTCTGTTGCTGAATCGAGCGGTATCCTTGCGTAATCTTGATATCGATATTGTAGCAAGAATGTGCCACACGGATCAGATCCTTTGCCCCCGCTTCGACAGCTGGGTGGAGACGCTTCAGGTTTGGCTCACTTGCATTGATTAAGCGATCTTCTCCTGCTACGTCTCGTGGACAACTATCAATCCCGAGCTCCGGTTGATCCATTAAAATCGTCGGCATCCGATTCATGGATGCCGCAAGAAACAATCCAATCGCAAACATCGTCAATAAAAATACGATCCAACCGAAGATTGTTCCCCGTTTCATCAGCGGCGAAGCTTCTTCCGAAGTTTTTGTAGAATCGGTAACCCAGTCTCAAGCAACAGATAGAGCGGACGATTGAGTACATAATCGAACTCACCGATTTTTTCAATCATCCGGCTGCCCCAACCAGATTTAAAGGCGTAGAGTCCCGCGTAATGATCATCCGGGTCTGTCGAACCACTGACTCCACCGAAGTCATAGGAGAGCGCACCATGTTCTTTTGCATATTGCATCATCGTCCATTGCATCAAGTGGTTCGGCATGAACTCCCGGTACTCGTTCGATGAAGCGCCGTATAAGTAATACGAGCGACGACCAGCAAGCGTCAAAAGACCACCAGACAGGATGACACCGTTTGGATGTTTAGCAGCAATCGTCATCAGTTCTGTCTTCGACTTCTCTGCTTTTTCGATTTGTGCCGTCGTCTGCTCCAAGCGATTGTTTAAGCTTTTTAGCTTCTTCTCGGCCGTCTCTTTCTCGAGTTGACGATGAATTTTCGAGAGTTCCTTGTCAGCTTGAAGTAATAAGGCTTCTGTATTCTCAAGCGCACGAACGACATCGAGTTTCGTCAAAAACAAGACTGCATCACCTTTTGGGTGAAGATGATCGTACAGATTTTCGAAATAATCCAGACCGCGGATTGAAAAACCATCCCGTTCGCCCGTCTCGACCATCAGCTTCGCGAATGTCTTTAGCCCTTCACGATCTGCTTGTTCGCATACGATCCCTTTGCGTTCAGCAAGGCGGACGTTGTAGCGGAACTTCGAATGGAAACCGTCGAAGATCTCTTTTTCTGTCCCTACAAGACTCGTCTCCATCGTAAAGCGTGGCTGCGCGTAGTCAAAACCGCCACCGAAGCCATTATGTTTGAAGCCAAGTCCTTGCATCTCCTGCAACAGACCAGGATATTCTTCCCGCTCGACGTTTGGATCAAATTTAATCGCAATTGCCTTCTGTTGTTTTGCGACACGAATCGCTTCGTCACGAAGGGCGCGAAGGGCGTCCGTATCTGTATAATCGACGACGAAACCGCGCGGTGCATAACAAAGCGTGAACGGTAGCTTCGGTACTTTCTTGAACAAAAGAAGACCAACTCCGGCAATCTCACCGGAAGCCGTTCCGACCGCGATACGTTCATGTGTCCATCCTGTCGCGCTTTTGACTTCTCCCCATGCTGGAAGCTGGAGTAAGTCGCCTTTGGGATGTGTTTTTACGAATGTTTCAAATTGATCTATGGTTACAACGATTGGTTGATAAGTCACTTCTGTTCCTCCATTTGCCGTATCATCTCTTTGACGATGATTTCCTCATCGAGCGGGAATTTCTCATCCCCAATGATTTGATATTTTTCATGGCCCTTACCGGCTAAGATGACGATATTATCTGGTCGTGCGAGACGTGCTGCGTAACGTACGGCCTCTTCCCGATCACCGATTTCAACGAACTGATCGTGTGTCATCCCTTTGGCGATGCCGGATGTGATTGAATCATACGCTTCATATCGTGGATCATCCGTCGTGATGACGACGGTTCCTGCGTACGTCGAAGCGAGTTCACCCATCTTCGGTCGTTTCGTAACATCGCGGTTTCCACCTGTCCCGATTAGGAAGACGATCTTTTCCTTCGGTACGTCAACGAGTGCTTTCAGACACTGTTCGATACCGTCAGGCGTATGCGCATAGTCGACATAGACGTTATATCCTTCAATCGGCAAGCGTTGCATCCGACCTTTTGCCGGACGGATTGCTGAAATCGCGCCTGCGATCGTCGCTAGCTCATATCCGCAAGATAAGAGGATCCCTGTCGCAAGCAACAGATTGTAGACGTTGAAGCGACCGATGAAATTCGCCGTGACACCGACTTGTTTTTCCTTGTACAGCATCGTGAACGTCGTTTGTTGAAGCGACTGTTCAATCGCCGTTGCTCGGAGGTCAGCTGCGTTGTCGATACCGTATGTCATGACACGAGCACCTGTCATCATCTCATACAGCTCACTCGTCGGATCATCCGCATTCAAGATTGCAACTTTCTCTGTCGACAGCCGTTGACCGAGTTGTGCGAACAACAATCCTTTGGCACGCGCATAGTTTTCAAATGTTTTGTGGAAATCAAGGTGATCATGCGTCAGATTTGTGAATCCCGCAACGTCGTAATCGACACCCGTTACCCGACCAAGCTCTAATCCATGTGAAGAAACTTCCATGATGACATCTTGGACATCTTCTTCATGCATCTGATGCAGAAATGCTTGTAACTCGGAGCTTTGTGGTGTCGTATTGCGACTTGGCACGACGCGGTCACCAATCTTGACTTCAACCGTACCGATGATACCCGTCTTCCGACCAAGGTGCGCTAATATATCACGGACGATCGTCGTCGTCGTCGTTTTCCCATTCGTTCCCGTAATACCAATCATCCGCATCTTTTCAGAAGGATAATCATAGAATTTGCCAGCCAACTCGGCAATGGCACGTGATGTACTACGAACAAGAATGACAGGAATCGACACGTCGACCGGTTGTTCCGCGACGATTGCGACCGCTCCTTGTGCTTCCGCCTGTTTAGCATAGTCGTGTCCATCAACAGTATATCCTTTGATGGCGACGAACAATGTTCCCGGTTTAACATCCCGTGAATCGGTCGTGATGGACGTAACGTCCACCTCTACCATTCGTTCGATTTTTTGCGTCTGTATGACTTGAATCAATTCAGCTAAATTCAACGGTATTCCTTCTTTCTCGACATCGTCATTTCATATGTTTCATCTATTCCGTTCTGCTATCATGCTTCCTCTTCTTCGTCTGCCGGAAGAATATAGGCCTTTGCCGGTTCCTCCGAAAAGATGTGCTCAATCAGCCCTTCGATGTCCGATGGACGAATCCGTTCGACATCCGCTAACACTTCTTCAAGTGATGGGTGACGATGCAGATGCAACTCATTTCGGGCGTTTCGATTCATGTGACTCGATGTGCCTTCGTTCCCTAGAATCAGAGAACCTTTCAGCTGTTCAATCCCATCTTCGAGTTCCTTCGTCGATAATCCATCCCGCTTCAAGCGATCGATTTCAGCAGCGAGGACCTGTTCGACCTCTTCGACTGATTCCGGAGACGTGCCGACATAGATCGTGAACGTTCCATGATCGTCAAACGTCGTGTAATAGGAAAAGACTGAATAGGCAAGACCGCGTTCCTCTCGGATGGATTGGAACAAACGACTCGACATCGTCGCACCGAATGCATTATTGAGTAAGGCGAGGGCAGGCAAACGTGGATCAGCAGAAGGAATCGCACGGAAATTATAACAAATATGAGCCTGCTCCGTATCCTTTTCCTTACGAATCACACCATTTTGTAACCTTGGCTCTGTCGTCTCGCGTGTCTTCGATCGTGATTCGAGGATTGACATCCGCTCTTGAATCTGCGCAATCAACTCGTCTGAGACGTTTCCGGCAACGGAAATGACGATTTGATCCGGAGCATACGCTTCTTCGAGATATCGTCCGATCATCGTTCGATCAATCCGAAGCACACTCTCTTCCGTTCCAAGAATCGGTCGAGCCATGACATCCTCTCCGTAAGCCGCAACAGCTAATAACTCATGGACGAGATCATCCGGTGTGTCATCGTACATCTTGATTTCTTCAATGACGACCTTTTTCTCTTTTTCCAGTTCATCCGCGTCAAACGTCGATTCGAGGAACATGTCCGCCAATACGTGAAAGGCTTCTCCTGCATGTTCATCTAGTGTCTTGACGTAATAACACGTTTGATCCTTACTCGTGAACGCATTAATATTTCCACCAAGTCGGTCAAAGTAAACCGCAATCTCTTTTGCCGTATGGCGTTTTGTTCCTTTAAACATCATATGCTCGATGAGATGACTGATCCCATGCTCCTCGATCTGTTCCGTCCGGCTTCCTGCTTGAATGAAGATTCCGGTCGCGACGCTGCGTGCTTCCGGCATTCGTTCAACGATCAGTCGAACTCCGTTTTCTAATTGTATCCGTTCGATCATAGTAATTCCTCCAAATATAGGAAACAAGGTGGCTCTCGTTGCATTCTCTGCATCGTCGAGCCACCTTGGATTCATTAGTTACGACGTGGTGGACGTTGTCCGTCACGTGGTGGGCGTGAACCCTGATCCCGGCGTGGCGGGCGGTTCTCACGCTCTGTCTTTTTCTTTTCTTCATACGCTGCACGATCTTCTTCGCTTAAGCCTTCGACGAGCAGGACTTTGTGCGAAGCGTTGACGCGTCCCTTGTCATCGATTTCTGTGACACGGACTTTTAGCTTATCTCCAAGTTTGACGACATCTTCCGTTTGACCAACACGGTTAAGTGCGAGTTCCGAAATGTGGACGAGTGCGTCTTTTCCTTTGAACAATTCGACGAATGCACCGAATTTCTCAACACGACGAACTGTTCCATCGAACTCTTCTCCGACGACGACTTCACGGACGATATCTTCGACCAATTGACGGGCACGATCGATGCCAGCTTGATCCGTCGATGCGATGAAGACGGTTCCGTCTTGATCGATATCGATCTTGACGCCTGTCTCATCGATGATACCGTTGATGACTTTACCACCAGGTCCGATAACATCACGGATTTTATCTGGATTGATTTTGAGTGTGACGATTTTTGGCGCGTATTGTGACAATTCGACACGTGGTTCAGCGATGACCGTTTGCATATGCTCAAGAATGTGCAGACGACCAAGACGTGCTTGTTCGAGTGCTTCTTCGAGGATTTGACGCGTGATCCCGCCAATTTTCATATCCATTTGCAGAGCTGTGACACCTTCGTGAGTTCCAGCGACTTTGAAGTCCATATCTCCGAGATGATCTTCCATCCCTTGGATATCTGTCAAGATCGAGTAATTGTCGCCTTCCATGATCAAGCCCATCGCAATACCAGCGACAGGTGCTTTGAGTGGAACACCAGCATCCATCATGGCAAGGATCGAACCACAGATTGAAGCCTGTGATGAAGAACCGTTCGACTCAAGGACTTCCGACACGAGACGAATCGTGTACGGGAAATCGACTTCATTCGGAAGAACTGGCAAGAGTGCGCGTTCTCCAAGTGCCCCGTGACCGATTTCACGACGACCTGGTGCACGCATCGGACGTGCTTCTCCGACTGAGAATGGCGGGAAGTTATAGTGGTGCATGAAACGTTTCTCTTCCTTCAGACCAAGACCATCGATGATTTGAGCGTCACCCGCAACACCGAGTGTCGCAACAGACAAGACTTGCGTCTGACCGCGAGTGAACAAACCTGAACCGTGTGCACGTGGTAAGAGACCGACTTCTGAATCGAGTGGACGGATCTCAGCAAGACCACGACCATCTGGACGGACTTTGTCTTCCGTGATGAGACGACGGACTTCGTCTTTGACGAACTTGTTGAGAACGCCTGATACTTCTGCCAGTTGCTCTGCTGTGACTGACTCGTCAGCTGCATACAACTCGATGTATTTTGCGATGACTTCGTTGATGGCAACGTCACGTGCTTGTTTTTCTTCGACTTGAACTGCTTGTGTGACTTCTGCCAATGCTTCTGTTTTCAGGCGATTGACGATTGTCTCATCGAAGCTTGATACCGTGTAGTCGAACTTCTCTTTACCGACTTGTGCGACGATTTCTTCTTGGAACGCGATCATTTCCTTGATGACATCGTGTCCGAGCAAGATCGCTTCAAGCATTGCTTGTTCCGATACTTCCTTCGCACCTGCTTCAACCATGTTGACGGCATGTTTCGTTCCGGCAACTTGAAGGTCGATGTCGCTAACTTCCATTTGCGCTGAAGTCGGGTTCACGACGAACTCTCCGTCGACGCGACCGATTGTCACGCCTGCGATTGGACCGTCGAAGGGAATATCCGAGATCGAAAGCGCAATCGAAGCTCCGATCATCGCAGCGACTTCTGGTGAATTGTCAGCATCTGACGAAAGAACCGTCGTCGCGACTTGAACGTCGTGACGGAAACCGTCCGGGAATAGTGGACGGATCGGACGGTCGATCAGACGCGAAGTCAAGATCGCGCTCTCTCCAGGGCGTCCTTCACGTTTGAGGAATCCACCTGGGATTTTCCCTGCCGCATATAATTTTTCTTCATAGTTCACTGTTAATGGGAAGAAATCTAAGTCCTTCGGTTGTTTTGATGCAACGACCGTAGCAAGAACGGCTGTATCGCCGTAACGAATCAATGCTGCTCCGTTCGCTTGTTTTGCTAATTGACCGATTTCAATCGTTAATGGACGTCCACCGAGTTCGGTCGAAAACGTCTGTTTTGTTTGTGACATGCACAAATCTCCTCTCACTGCTATCCGTTTTTTCATTCAAATCTAATTATGTAGGTTCTTGCGCAAAAAGTCCATGAATCGGCAAAAAAAAGAAACAGGAGACGATGCTCCTGCTTCCCTACCTCGTTCTCGTCGGGATTAGCGACGGAGACCAAGACGCTCGATCAACGAACGGTAACGTGCAACATCCTTGTTACGAAGGTATGTGAGCAAGTTACGGCGACGACCGACCATTTTCAAGAGACCACGACGTGAGTGGTGATCCTTTTTGTGTGTACGTAAGTGATCGTTCAAAGTTGTGATCTGTTCAGTTAAAACAGCAACTTGTACTTCCGGCGAACCAGTATCGCCTTGTTTCGTAGCATATGCTTCGATGATTTCGTTTTTACGTTCTTTTGTGAGTGCCATTGTCACTCCACCTCCATCTTATAAATGACCGTATTCCCGAGCATCGGATGGTGAGACCAGATGCCAAGTGAATCGGCTGTACGTGATCGTACTGACCTATCATAACGAACCCTGTCCGTACTGTCAAACGCTTAATCGTGTATTTGCCTCTTCACGGTCCCGTGCCAATTGTTCTTTCAATTGATCGATACCATTGAAGGCTTTTTCATCGCGTAAGTAAGCGATCCATTCAAGCGTCAATTCTTGACCATAAAGATCCTCATCAAAGTCAAGAAGATGTGTCTCAATACTGACGTCTCCCGTCTCATAAAACGTCGGGCGTCTGCCGACGTTCGTCATCGCTTTGAATCGACGACCGTCCGCTAAGCGAACGAATGTCGCATACACACCAAGTTTCGGTATGACGTAGGCGAATTCTGGGCGCATGTTGGCTGTCGGGAAGCCAATTTGTCGACCGCGTGCGTCACCGTGAATGATTGTACCTTTGATTTGGTAGGGTTCACCAAGCAAACGTGCAGCCGGTTCGACTTCTCCTGCAGCAAGTAAACGACGAATCCGGGTTGAGCTGATTTTTTCTGCTTCTTCTTGGAACTCTGCTACAACGGTGTGTGTGAACGTGCCCCGACTATGAAAATCAAGCGTCGTCATTTTGCCAGCTCCGAAGCGACCGTAGGAATAATCAAATCCAGCGACGACATGCTCTGCTCCAGACGCAATCAGATATTCATCGACGAAAGCTTGCGGTGACAATTCCGAGAAAGGAATCGTGAACTCAATTACATAAACACGATCGACACCAAGGCGTTCGATTTTCTCTAATTTACGTTCAAGCGGCGTGATGTAGCGGACCGGTTCATCCCCTTTACCAAGTACTTGTTTCGGATGTGGATCAAAGGTCATGACAGCCAAAGGCAGGCGACGAGCCTCCGCTTCTTTCCGTGCTGCTGCGATGACTTGCTGATGTCCGAGATGTACACCGTCAAAAAAGCCAAGTGCGATGACAGCAGGGGCTTTTTGAGGCTGTTCCGGATATGTCAAATGTATGATGTCCATGATGCTCTCTCCGATCTTAATCGATTTGTAGCATGACCTCGACGCGTGCTACCTGTTCTTCTGGAAGACGTCGATATAGTGCTAAAGGTACGTCCTCTTCATTATAGACAGTAAACAGCTCGAATTCGACTGGAATGCTTGTCAGCTTTGCTCCGTTCAAGACACGCTGCGCTGTTGCTGCATCGACCGTCAATCGTGGCCATTTTTGGATGACGTGTTCGATCGGTAGGACGTGTTGCATCCGTTCTTCGACTGTCTCGTATGATTCGAGCGTCTCGAGTGTGACGGTGTCCGTCTCAGCAATCGCACCAGAACCTGTCCGACGTAAGTCGCTCATGTGTGCGGCATAACCGAGGCGTTCTCCGATTTCGACTGCTAGCGTCCGGATATACGTCCCTTTTCCACAGGCGATATCGAGGCGGAAGCGACAAAGACCATCTTCGAACACAAGGTCCGATGTCCGTTCCAATCGATCGATACGGACGATCCGTGTCGGTCGCTCGACTTCAATGCCTTTTCGTGCATATTCGTATAGTTTCTTCCCGTTCACTTTGACTGCTGAATAATACGGTGGCGTCTGCTCGATCTCCCCTGTCAATGCGCTCAGAATATCAGCGATTGCCTCTTCAGTAATACTTCCGGGCTCGACCGGTGTTTCACGAACCGTCTCCCCGTGTGCATCTTCCGTCGTCGTTGCGAAGCCGATCGTCACTTCCGCCGCGTAACGTTTTCCTTCATCCGTGATGAACCGGGCAAGCTTCGTCGCTCGACCGAGACAGATCGGTAAGACACCTGTTACTTCCGGGTCAAGTGTCCCTGTATGTCCGACTTTTTTCGTCTGAAACAAGCGACGTAGACGAAAGACACAGTCATGACTGGTCATTCCGGCTGGTTTATCTAGTGGTAATACTCCGATGGGTTCCACGTGATGTCCTCCTTGAAAAAAAGGCAACCACACGCGTGGTTGCCTTAGGTGTTAATCTTTGTTCAAATTCCGAAGCAACTCATCAATGCGTGATCCGTATTCGACAGAAGAATCGACCTCGAACAACAGTTCAGGTGTTTTCCGTAGACGAATCCGCGATCCGATTTCCTTACGCATGAAGCCTTTTGATTTTTCAAGACCGATGCGCGCATCCTCACGTGCTTTTTCGTCACCGAGGACCGAATAGAAGATCGTCGCTTGTTGCAAGTCTCCTGTCACTTCGACACCTGTGACGGTAATCGGCTTGACGCGTGGATCCTTGACATCTTTGATGAGCAGTTGCGTAATTTCCTTACGCACCTGTTCGGCGACACGATTCGAGCGTAAACTCATGTTTGTTCCCTCCAGTTCGGAAGAATGGATTCCGTTCTGTTACTTCCGTTTGACTTCTTCCATAATGAACGCTTCGATGACATCATCAACTTTCACATCATCATAACGTTCGATCTTAATACCACACTCGTAACCAGCAGCGACTTCTTTGACATCATCTTTGAAGCGGCGAAGTGTATCGAGTTTTCCTTCGTAGATGACGATACTATCACGAACGACACGGACACCTGCATCACGCGTTAACTTACCTTCCGTGACATATCCACCTGCGATCGTACCGACTTTCGATACTTTGATGACATCGCGGACTTCAGCTTGACCGATGATTTTCTCGACGAACTCAGGATCAAGGAGACCTTTCATCGCTTGCTCGATTTCTTCAATCGCATTGTAGATGATCCGGTGAAGACGAATTTCGACTTTCTCCTGATCTGCCATTGATTTCGCGTTACCATCCGGACGAACGTTGAATCCGATGATGATCGCATTTGCTGCTGAGGCGAGGATAACGTCACCTTCTGTGATCGCACCAACACCTGAGTGTACGATGTTAATTTTAACACCTTCGACATCAATTTTCTTCAATGAACCGGCTAAGGCTTCAACTGAACCTTGAACGTCACCTTTGATGATGATGTTGAGGTCCTTAACTTCGCCTTCTTTGATGCGGTCGAAGAGATCTTCTAAGCTAACTTTCGCTGAATCGCGACGTTGTGCTTCGATTTCACGTTGGTAACGTGCTTCACCGATTTGACGTGCTTTTTTCTCATCTTCGAATGCGAAGAATTGATCGCCCGCTTTCGGAACATCGTTTAAACCTGTGATTTCGATTGGCGTCGATGGTCCGACTTCTTTGACACGACGACCGATATCGTTGACCATTGCCCGGATACGACCGAACGTGTGACCGACGACGATCGGGTCACCAACACGAAGTGTTCCGTGTTGAACGAGAAGTGTAGCGACTGGACCGCGTCCTTTATCGAGTTTCGCCTCGATGACTGTTCCGCGACCGTTCATGTCTGGTGTTGATTTGTATTCTTGAACTTCTGAAACGAGAAGGATCATCTCGAGCAATTCGTCGATGCCGTCTCCTTTAAGAGCTGAAACCGGTACGAAGATCGTATCGCCGCCCCAGTCTTCTGCAACGAGTTCGAACTCTGTCAATTCTTGTTTGACACGGTCAGGGTTCGCACCCTCTTTATCCATCTTGTTGACCGCAACGATGATTGGAACGCCAGCTGCTTTCGCGTGGCTGATCGCTTCTTCCGTCTGCGGCATGACACCGTCATCGGCTGCAACGACGATGATCGCGATATCCGTGACATCTGCTCCACGTGCACGCATCGTCGTGAACGCCGCGTGACCTGGTGTATCGAGGAACGTGATCTTCTTGCCGTCGATCTCAACTTGGTAAGCACCGATGTGCTGCGTGATCCCGCCGGCTTCGCCTGCAGTGACCTTCGTGTTACGGATCGAGTCGAGCAATGTCGTTTTACCGTGGTCGACGTGTCCCATGATCGTAACGACCGGTGGACGCTCAGACAATTCGTACTTGTCAAGGTTCAATTCATATTGATCAAAGTCCGTCTCATCGACTTGGACTGTCTTTTCGACTTCAAAACCAAACTCTGTCGCGAGCAGTTCGACTGTCTCGTCATCAAGATCTTGGTTGATTGTCGCCATGACACCGAGACCCATCAATTTCATGATCAATTCATTTGGTTTTTTCGCCATTTTTTCAGCGAGTTCACCGACTGTCAAGTTATCAGAGTATTGAACGACGTTTGCCATCGCCTCTTCTTGCGCCCGGCGAGCTGCTTTCCGTTGACTCGACTTCGAGTTCGGATCCGCTACTTCGAGTTTACGCGGTTCTGCTTTCTTTTGGTTCGGACGACGTTTGCCGCCACGGTTGTTACGGTTGCCGAATTCTGGGCGTCCGCCTTTGCTGTTACGTGATTGGTTACCTGCTGGTTTGTTTGTACTTCCTGGTCGGTTCGGTTTATTATCTGATTTCACTTGTTTTGGAGCCTCCGTCTTTTGAGCCCGATATTTTTCGGGATTAAATACTTGATCGAGTTGCTGTACTGTCTGTTCATCTAATACTGCCATATGATTCTTGACTGGTTTCTCCAGCTTTTCGAGCTGGGTGATGACCTGCTTACTTGTTACGTTTTGTTCCTTGGCGAATTCGTATACACGTTTACCCAAAGGATCCACCTCCAATTAGTCGTTCGAGAGGAGTTCAGTTAGCTTTTTCGCAAATCCGGCTTCATTGACTGACACGACAACACGCGCATCCTTTCCTAATGCTTGACCGAGAATCGTCCGGTCGGCGACTTCTAGGTAAGGAACCTGATAACTCGTACATTTATCTGTGACTTTCTTACGCGTGGCAGCCCCCGCATCTGCTGCTAAGAGAACAAGCTTCGCTTGTCCTCCTCGTACTTCTTTCAGTACGAGTTCTTCTCCCGTCGTCACTTTTCTAGCTCGATTCGCGAGACCGAGAAGGGATTCCCATTTACTCATTTGTACCTCCCGCGATTTCAAGCAATTCATCGTATAAGGCATCTGTCGTCTTGACCTTCAAATGATGATCAAGCGTCCGTTTTTTCTTCGCCGTCGCAATGACTGCCGCATCTTTCGATAAATAGGCACCTCGCCCATTCATCTTACCATTTAAATCGATGACGACCTCTTGTTCAGGTGTTCGGACGACACGAATTAATTCTTTTTTCGGCTTCATTTCTTGTGTGATGACACACTTGCGTAATGGTACCTTTTTTTGCACGAATTATTCCTCGCCTTCGACTTGGACCGCTTCTACTGCCGGCTCTTCCGTCGCGAAGACATCTTCGAGATCCATCGCTTCCGCTTCAGACTCGCTCTTAATGTCGATTTTCCATCCTGTCAACTTCGCTGCGAGACGCGCGTTTTGACCACGTTTCCCGATTGCAAGTGACAATTGGAAATCCGGAACGACGACAATCGTCGCTTTCGCCGGTTCGTTGACGTAGACCGCAACGACTTGAGCTGGGCTGAGTGCATTCGCAACATATTCTTTCGGATCATCCGAGTAACGGACGATATCGATTTTTTCCCCGTTCAAATCATTGACGATGCGTTGAACACGTGCCCCTTTTTGCCCGACACATGCACCGACTGGATCGATGTCGTCCGCTGCGACTGCGATTTTCGAACGGTCGCCCGCTTCACGCGCCACAGACTTAACTTCGACTTCGCCACTTGAAATCTCTGGTACTTCGATTTCGAAGAGACGTTTTAAGAGACCTGGATGTGTCCGTGATACGAGAATCGATGCCCCTGATCCTTTGACCATCGGATCAACCTTCGTGACGTACACCTTGATGCGATCACGAATCCCGAAACGCTCGTTCGGCATTTGCTCGTGTGTCGTCAAGACAGCTTCGATACCTTCTAGGTTGACGTACAAGTTGCGTGCATCTTGACGCTCAACGATACCTGTCATAATCTCATCTTCACGATCCGCAAAGTGATTGTAGATGCGTTCACGTTCTGCTTCACGCATTTTTTGTGTGACGATCTGCTTCGCCGTTTGTGCCGCAACACGACCGAAGTCGCCTGGCGTCACTTCGACTTTATGGAAATCGCCGAGTTCATATGTCGGATCGATCTCGTGCGCTTCTTCAAGCGAAAGTTGCTCTTCTGGTTGTGTCAATCGTTCGACGACTTCCTTGAGTGCGAAGACACGGATGTCTCCTGTCTGCTGGTCGAATTCGACCTTTACAGCCTCCGATTCTTTTCCGAAGTTGCGTCGGTACGCTGAAATCAATGCCTGTTCGAGCGCATCGATGATGATGTTCTTGTCAATTTCCTTCTCTTTCGCGATTTGATTGATCGCCTCGAGTAACTGTGGTCCCATCGTTCTCTTCCTTTCCGTCAGAACATTACCGCAAGTCGCGCAAGTGAAATCTTGTCGACCGGTATCTCAATTTTCAATTTTCTTGTTTTGACACGCACTTCGATTTCAAGCATCTCAGGTGTGTACGCGAGCAACGTTCCTTCGAATTCAACCGCATTCTTTACTGGATCGTGCGTTTTGATATACACATGTTTCCCAATCGCCTTTTCGAAGTCCTCGTCTTTCTTCAGTGGACGTTCCGCTCCTGGACTAGCGACGTCGAGGTAATACGGCTCGTCGATCGGATCATTGTCATTCAATGCTTCCGATAACTGTTCATTGATTTTGACGCAGTCTTCAAGATCCACGCCACCCTCTTTGTCGATGGAGACACGTAGGAACCAATCCGCCCCTTCTTTGACGAATTCAACGTCGACTAGCTCCATCCCCTCTCGTTCGACGATTGGTTTTGCGAGCGCTTCGACCTTTTCCGTTACGTTCGTCATCTTCATCCTCCTTCAAAAAACAAACAAGAAAGGAGCAGGTCCCCCTACTCCTTCCAAGTCGTAGTATAAAAAACATTTCCTCACTCAATATAGCATAGGAAAGCGCTCAAAGCAAGTGTTCCTAAGGGCTTACAAGTCGAACAAGGAGAGCTGATTCTCGTCCGGTAACCCTTCGAGACAGCCTAGGTTATCGAGTGTCTCGATGATCGTTTTCGATAACTTGGCACGTTTTTGGAGGTCTTCCTTCGAGAGGAATTCGCCACCTTTACGTGCTTCGACGATTTGCTTCGCTGCATTCGTCCCGAGACCTGTCACGGCATTAAACGGTGGTAACAACGTATCCCCGTCAATGAGGAATTCCGTTGCACTTGAGCGGTAGAGATCGACCTTTTGGAACGTAAAGCCCCGTTCGATCATCTCAAGCGCGATTTCAAGAACCGTGTACAATCCCTTGTCCTTCGCCGTTGCCTCGAATCCTTTATCCTTGATGTCTTGCAAGACTTTCCGGACGGCTGCAGAGCCTTTATTCATCGCACCGATATCAAAGTCACCCGCACGTACCGTAAAGTACGAAGCGTAGTAATACATTGGATGATGGACTTTATAGTAGGCGATCCGAACAGCCATTAAGACATAGGCAGCAGCATGGGCTTTCGGGAACATGTACTTGATTTTCTTACAAGAATCGATATACCAGAGCGGCACATCGTTCTCGATCATCGCCTCTTCCATGTCAATCGAGAGTCCTTTCCCTTTTCGGACCGACTCCATGATTTTAAAAGCAAGTGACGGTTCAAGACCGGCATAGATCAAGTAGACCATGATGTCATCTCGACAACCGATGACGTCTTTTAATTCACATGTTCCGTTGTAGATCAATTCGCTGGCGTTTCCGAGCCAGACATCCGTTCCGTGCGAGAGTCCTGAAATCTGGACGAGCTCCGAGAACGTCGTCGGTTTCGTCTCTTCTAACATTTGGCGGACGAACTTTGTTCCAAACTCGGGAATACCGAGCGTTCCCGTTTTTGAATCGATTTGCTCCGGCGTCACGCCGATCGATTCCGTCGAACTGAAAATTTTCATGACTTCCGGGTCATCGACCGGAATCGTCTTCGGATCTCGTCCTGATAAATCCTGTAGCATCCGAATCATGGTCGGGTCATCGTGACCGAGGATATCGAGTTTGAGTAAGTTATCGTGAATCGAGTGGAAGTCAAAGTGTGTCGTCTTCCATTCAGAACCCATATCATCTGCCGGATATTGAATCGGACTAATATCATAAATATCCATATAGTCCGGTACGACGATGATCCCACCTGGGTGTTGCCCAGTCGTTCGTTTGA
Organism: Exiguobacterium sp. ZWU0009; assembly: GCF_000798935.2. Classification (NCBI taxonomy): domain Bacteria; kingdom Bacillati; phylum Bacillota; class Bacilli; order Caryophanales; genus Exiguobacterium; species Exiguobacterium sp. ZWU0009. The sequence goes on from NZ_CP018057.1 coordinate 2,003,236, forward strand.
CGCCGGTGACACCACTGACGAGACGATCGACTTCCGCATTCCGATACGTCAGCTCATTCTCCGACTGATACCCTTTGACATAGCCATACGCCGTCTTCTCGGCAATCGTTCCGATTGTTCCGGCACGGTAGACGTAATCGTCACCGAACAAGACTTTCGTATAGGCGTGTGCTTGCGGCTGATATTCTCCACTGAAGTTCAAATCGATATCCGGTACTTTATCCCCTTTAAATCCAAGGAACGTTTCAAACGGAATATCATGACCGTCTTTAAATAACGGGATATCACATTTCGAACAGGATTTATCCGGTAAATCGAATCCCGAACCGACAGAACCGTCATCGAAGAACTCCGATTCCTTACAATTCGGACAGACATAGTGTGGCGGCAAGGGATTGACTTCGGTGATCTCGGTCATCGTCGCAACGAGACTTGATCCGACCGACCCCCGTGAACCGACCAAATAGCCGTCGTCGAGTGATTTTTTAACGAGTTTATGAGAAATCAAATAGATGACGGCGAATCCGTGACCGATGATTGACTTCAACTCTTTTTCGAGTCGTGCTTCGACGATTTCCGGTAACGTCTCTCCGTAAATCCGGTGCGCCATATCGTACGACAAGTTCCGAACTTCTTCATCCGCCCCTTCGATCTTTGGTGTATAGAGATCTTTTGGAATGATGTCGATGTTCTCGAACTGTTCCGCGACGGCTTGACTGTTCGTGATGACGAGACGTTCCGATACATCTGGCCCGAGGAACTTGAAGTCATCCATCATTTCCTTCGTCGTCCGGAAGTGTGCCGGTGGCAGTTGTTTTCGCATGTTCAGCATGTTCGCTCCACCTTGCGTCCGGATCAAAATCTCCCGGTACGTGGCGTCATGTTGATCGAGGTAATGCACGTTCCCTGTCGCAACTGGTAAGATATCATGTTCTTCCGCGACACGGATGATTTTTTTGATCAGTTCGCGCAGTTCGAGTTCATTCTGAACGATTTCCCGCTCGATCAAATGACCATACATCGCGGGTGGCTGAATCTCGATGAAATCATAGAACTGCATCACTTTCGCTAAATCTTCGTCTGACTTGTTCAAAGCGGCATCAAACACTTCGCCATTATCGCAAGCTGATCCGATGATCAAACCATCCCGGTGCGCGACGAGTTGCGAGCGCGGTGTGCGGACGACACGGTGCACGTGTTTCGTATGAGCAATCGAAATCAATTGGTACAAATTCTTCAAGCCCGTCCGGTTCTTCGCATAGACCGTCGCGTGGTATGGTCGTGCCCGCGAGATATCTTTCCCCATCTCCCGGTTGAGTGAGGCGTGTGTCTTCATGTCGAACATCTCATCTGCCATTTGAAGCAACTTGACCATCAAATATCCCGTCGCTTCCGCGTCATAGATGGCGCGGTGATGTTGCGTCAATTCGATATCAAATCGTTTCGCGAGTGTGTTCAATCGGTGATTTTTTAGCGTCGGCATCAAGACACGGGCTAGCTCAAGCGTATCAATGACCGGCAAGACCGATTCATCGTGTCCACCAGACCGGAGTGTCGCATTCAAGAACCCGATATCAAACGAAGCATTATGGGCAACGAGAATCGAGTCGCCGACCCAGTCCATGAACTCCTTGACGACTTGTTCCGGGTCTGGTTTTCCGCGGACCATATCATCGGTGATCCCTGTCAAATCAATCGTCGTCGCCGACAACAGGTGTTTCGGATCCGCGAATGCTTCGAACTTATCGATGATATCACCGTCGTGGATCTTGACGGCTGCGAGTTCAATGATTTTGTTGTACATCGCCGATAAACCAGTCGTCTCGACGTCAAAGACGACGAATGTCGCGTCATCTAAGTTACGTTCTACCGGATGATAGGCGACTTGCACCCCGTCATCGACGACATTCGCTTCGATTCCGTATAGTACCTTGATATCGTTTTTCTTTCCGGCATAGTAGGCATCCGGGAAACTTTGGGCGCCAGCGTGATCCGTGATCGCAACAGCAGGATGACCCCATTTTGCTGCGCGTTCGACGTATTTCGTCACGTTCATGACAGCGTCCATCTGACTCATTTGCGAGTGCGCATGTAACTCGACACGCTTCTCACCTGCCCAAGGGTCAGCCGGTGCTTCCATCTTCACTTCTGACAGTTGGGCAATCATCATACAGAGATCGCGTAGGAATGTATCGAACTCAACGCGACCTGCCGCCTGGATCCACATCCCTTTTTTGATGGCTGAGAGGATCTTGACGTCTGTTTCGTCACGCGCAAACATCTTGACGACGAGGGAGTCCGTATAGTCCGTCATCTTGAACGTAAAGATCGTCTTTCCACTTCGTAGTTCACGACTCTCTGCCGAGAAGACGAGACCACGGATCGCAATCCGTCGTTCCTCATCTTGGATCGTCTTAATCGGGACAATCTCATCTTGAATTGGTTTCCCGATCCGGATCTCAACCGGTCCTTCATCGTCATCCCGCGATTGTTCCCGCTTGAATTGCAACTCGAGCATCCGTTTTGCTTCTTCCATGTCTTCCTGTTTCACCTGATTGCGCAACGCTTCTTGTTTCGATTCGTTGATTTGAACAATCGGTTCACAGTTGAATTTCGGAAATCCGTAAGCACTGTAAAGTAACTGCAACTCACCACATAAGCTACTTTTTAAGAATCCTGCTTCCGGTTCACTCCGGACCGGAATGAATAATTTCTGTTCTTTGAACTCCGGTAAGACCCGTCCAAGTTGTGTCCGCATCGCCGATGAGACATCTGCGAGATCCTGCACGACGTATGGCCAGTAATCATGATACAGGCGTTCGTCTGGTCGACTATCCGCATGTAGGATGATTTTGACTTCGGCGAATTGCTGATACCGACTGACTAAGCGACTCGTAAAGAGTTGATAAACGTTTTGGGGTAAAACATGTGGCAAGCGGATCTCAAATGTCCAGGTTGCTTTTGCTTTATTAACGCGAAGCTTCTCAAGGACTGCTTCGTTAAAGTATTCTTCAATGATACCGTTCGGTAATTCCAAGTCACTGAGTAACAGTGACATGCGTTGTTGTGTATCCACTCGCAATTGTGCTGTCTGATCGCTTCACACCGTGACAGCAACTCCTCCTCCTCTTGCGGATTGCCCAAGGGGCGAATGGGTGTGAGACAAGAAAACAGTCACTTTATGAAAAGTGACCGTCTCCATACTTTATTCTAAACCTTCATAGAGTGAACGAACAGCCTCAACGACTTGTTCTTGTCCAATTTCTTCTGCATCGCCACCACGACGGGCTTTTAATTCGACGATTCCTTCTGCCGCTTTTTTCCCGACGTTCAAACGAACCGGTAGACCGATCAAATCAGCATCGGCGAACTTGACGCCTGCTCGTTCTTTCCGGTCGTCAAGTAAGACGCTAAAACCTGCAGCTGTCAACTCACGATATAGCGTCTCTCCGAGTTCAAGCTGTTCCGCATTTTTACCATTGACGACGATCAAATGGACATCGTATGGTGCGATCGCTTTTGGCCAAATGATCCCGCGCTCATCATAATGTTGTTCGACGACTGCCGACAATGTCCGCGAGACACCGATGCCGTAACAACCCATGATGAGTGGTTGCGCTTTACCGCCTTCATCGAGGAACGTCGCTCCCATTCCTTCAGAGTAACGTGTGCCGAGTTTGAAGACTTGACCGACTTCGATACCACGTGCGAATTTGACGTTGCCGTTGCCGTCTGGTGACGCGTCACCTTCTTCAACGAAACGTAAATCCGTATAGTCGGCTTCGAAATCACGGCTTGGGTCGACATGGATATAATGCGTTTCCGCTTTGTTCGCACCACAGACAGCGTTCGTCAAGGCACGGATCGCGTAATCGGCGACGATCTTCATGTCTGCTCCGATCGGTCCGAGTGTTCCAGGCGTTGAGTGAAGCGCTGCTTCAATCTCTTCGTCGCTCGCCATCGTGATGTCGAGAGCACCCAGATAGTTTTTCAACTTGATGTCGTTGACTTCGTGATCGCCACGGACAAGTGCCATGACAAGTCCTTGCTCCGTCTTGAAGATGACGGTCTTGATTGATTCGTTTGCTGGTAAATTCAGATGTGCGCTGACCGCTTCGATCGTCTTCGCATCTGCCGTATGCACTTCTTCAAGTGCTTCTGGTGCTTTGTCTTGCTTCGGATAGGCATCGATGGACTCTGCCATCTCTAAGTTCGCTGCATAATCCGATTGGTCCGAGTAGACGATCGTATCTTCACCGATTGCTGCTAACGCATGGAACTCATGTGTTCCACTACCACCAATCGCACCTGAGTCAGCGACGACTGGACGGAACTCAAGACCAACACGTGTGAAAATCCGCGAATACGTATCAAACATGTTTTGATACTCTTCGTCTAAGCTCTCTTGTGAAGAATGGAACGAATAAGCGTCCTTCATGATGAACTCGCGACCACGTAATAAACCGAAACGTGGACGACGTTCGTCACGGTACTTCATTTGAATCTGGAAGAGATTGACCGGTAACTTTTTGTACGAGTTCAATTCATCACGAACGATTGAAGTGATCAGTTCCTCGTGCGTCGCTCCGAGCGCGAACCGGCGATCATGACGATCCGTCAAGCGCATTAATTCAGGTCCATAGATATCCCAGCGTCCTGTTTCTTCCCATAGTTCAGCTGGTTGAATCGCTGGCATCAGTAATTCTTGCGCACCCGCCGCTTCTAATTCCTCACGGATGATCGTCTCGATGTTTGCGAGTACTCGTTTTGCGAGTGGTAGATACGAATAGATCCCAGCGGCATTTTGACGCATGAATCCTGCACGAAGCAAGAGTTGGTGACTGATGGCTTCTGCATCAGATGGTACTTCACGCAACGTTGGCATGAATAGTTTTGATTGTTTCATAATGAGTCACGAACTCCTTTGACTGAGTGATTAATTAAAAGAATTTTTGAATGTCGTTCCAAGTGACGACGAGCATGAGTAGCATCAAAAGCGCAAAACCGACGAAGTGAACCAATCCTTCTTTTTGAGGATCAACTGGTTTACCGCGTAAGGCTTCAAGGAAGAGGAACAACAATCGTCCTCCGTCAAGTGCTGGAAGTGGCAATAAGTTGAAGACTGCTAAGTTGACTGACAACAATGCTGTCCATGTCAATAGCATCGAGAACCCACTATCTGCGACCTGATCGGTCATTTTGACGATCCCGACTGGTCCTGATAATTGATCGACGCCAACGACACCCGTTACGAGATCTCCAACAGCTCCGACGATAAGCGTCGACATCCGCCATGTTTCTGAAACGCCCGTTTGTAGTGCTGTTCCGAATGATTTTTCTGTCTCATTCGTGACACCGATGATGCCAACCTTCTGTTCCCCTTGCTGTTGCACTTTTGGCGTGATCTCAGTTGTCGTCTCTTTTCCATCACGCTCATATTTTACTTCTGTCGCTTTCCCAGCACGATCTTGGAATCCAGCACGTAAATCTGTCCATTTTGCTGTATCCTGTCCGTTGACCGAGATAATCCGGTCACCTTCAACAAGTCCTGCTTGATCGGCAGGTGAACCTTTTTGTACTGTTCCGATGACGCTTTCCCCTGTCGGAGAACCATTATATAAGGCAAGACCGAATAAAATGACGAACGCAAGGACAAAGTTCATGAACGGTCCTGCAGCAATCGCAAGGACGCGTTTCCATACGGATTTCGAACCAAATGTGCGGTCATATGGCGCAATTTGTGTCCGTGTCTGACCTTCGACAAGAAATGCTGTCGGTGAGACAGGATAGCGAACCGATGTCTCGTCTTGTAACCCAACGAGTTCGAGTTGACGCAACAAGTCAATCCGCTCGACAGTAACGACTTGATCGACTTGTGGCTGATCCGCATCGAAATAAATCGTCTCGATGACGCCTTCCTTTAACTGTAATCCAACGGTTTGACCTGATTTGATCTCTACGAGTTCAGGTTCTTCACCCGCCATCTTGACGTAACCGCCAATCGGCAACAGGCGTACCGTATACAACGTCTCATTCTTAAACACTGAAAAGATCTTCGGTCCAAATCCAATCGCGAATTCCCGACAGAGAATACCTGCCCGCTTCGCCATTACGAGATGACCCCATTCATGGACGGCGACGAGTACACCGAACATCAGCACGATTGAAATAAAGGTCGTCATTACTTATCCCATCCTTAGTTAGCGAATGTAAGAGACGATACGAACTCACGCGCCCATCGATCAGCTTCAAGGATTTGATCCAAAGAAGGCTCCTCGATAAGCTCATGAGCTTGAAGCGCCGCCTCGACGCTCGCTTCGATTTCTAAAAAGCGAATGTCCCCTTTTAAGAAACGGTCCACCGCTTGTTCGTTCGCAGCATTGAGTACTGATGGCATCGATCCGCCGGCTTGACCCGCTTCAAAAGCAAGTCGTAACAACGGATAACGCTCAAATGATGCATCAGCAAAGTGTAAGCGTCCGATTTCCTTTAAGTTTAACCGTTCTCCCCCTTGGATTTCAAGACGGGACGGATATGTAAGAGCGTACTGAATCGGTTCTCGCATGTCAGGCATACCAAGCTGAGCCATGACAGCTCCATCGTTGAATTCGACCATCGAGTGGATGATGGATTCACGATGAATGACGACATCGATGTCCGCATAGTCGACATCAAATAACCAGTGCGCTTCAATGACTTCGAATCCTTTGTTCATCATCGTTGCGGAATCAATCGTGATTTTTGCTCCCATCGACCAGTTCGGATGCGCGAGTGCTTGTTCGACCGTCACGTCTGCCAGTTCTTCACGTGATTGATCACGGAAGCTTCCGCCTGACGCCGTCAAGATGATTTGACGCACATCTTCTCGCCGCTCACCGTTCAAGCATTGGAAAATCGCCGCATGCTCACTATCGACGGGTAAAATCGTCACGTTTTTTTCACGCGCGAGCTTCATGACAAGGTGCCCTGCCGTGACGAGTGTCTCCTTATTCGCAAGACCAATCGTCTTACCTGCCTCAATCGCGGCAAGCGTTGGACGTAAGCCAACAGCTCCTACGACCGCTGTAATGACCGTATCGACTTCAGGATGCGTCACGATATCAAGCAATCCTTCTTCACCGATGACGATTGTTGGCTGATAAGTCAACTGTTGCTCGAGTTCTTGACGTGTTGTCTCATCTTGGACTCCGACAAGCATCGGTTGCAAACGATTCAACCACGGTACGGCGACCGTCGTGTTGCGTCCAAATGCAAAACTCGTCAATTCAAAAAGGTCTGGATTAGCCGCAATGACATCGAGCGTCTGCGTACCAATCGATCCTGTTCCACCGATGATACTGATTTTCTTCATAATGAAGCGCCTCCTCAAGCAAAGATATCGAGTACGACGAGGACCGTAAAGACGATCATCATGCTGTCGAACCGATCTAGAATACCACCATGACCCGGTAGTAACGTTCCAGAATCCTTCACACCATAATGGCGTTTGTAAGCGGACTGGACCAAGTCACCAAGTTGGCCAACGACGGCAACGATGATGGCAAGGACAATGACTTTTCCAAAACCGACTGTCGGTTCGATACTTTCAAACACGACACCGAGTAAGATGGCAAGTAACACGCCACCGACTGCCCCTTCAATCGTCTTATTCGGACTGATTGATGGCCACAGTTTATTCTTACCAAATCGTTTCCCGACGAAGTACGCCCCTGAATCCGTAAACCAGATCAAGAGAATGATCAACAGCGACCACGTTAATCCGTGTTCGAGTAAGCGGATGTAGGCGAACGATGCAAAACCGACACCGACATAAACCGCAGTCAGCAGTAAAAAGGCGACATCATCGAACGTAAAGACATTTTTCGAAAACACGTTCCAAAAGAGACCGATCAATAAAATGATCATTGCCCAAGCGATTGGTGAAAGTCCGATTGGGAGTGTCCGATCGACTGCCTCTTCATAGATACCGACGAATGGTAATAACGTGCCGATCCCGAATAAAATCCGTGGAATGCGCGAGCCGCTCCATTGTCGCATCCGGACGAGCTCGGTATAACCGAGAATCGTTAGTATTGCCATAAACGCTAAAAAGGGAAGTCCACCGATGTACAAAAGCGCCAAAAAGATGGCGCCTGCCCATATCCCTGTGATAATCCGAGTTTTCATAAGCTAGTTCCTCATTTAATCAGACGCCGCCAAATCGGCGTGTCCGTTGATTGTAATCTTCAATTGCTGCCAAGAAAGCATCCCGACGAAACTCTGGCCACAAGACGTCTGTAAAGTAAAACTCTGCGTACGCCGCTTGCCAAAGTAAGAAATTCGATAACCGTTGTTCGCCACTCGTTCGAATCACGAAATCGACATCGGTTACGGATCCTGTCATTAGCTCGCGCTCGATCGTCTCCGGTGTAATCGCATCCGGTGACAATGTTCCTGCCTGAACCTGTGCGCCCAGTTTTTGCATGACTTGTACGAGTTCATCGCGTCCTCCATAATTCAGAGCGAAAATCAGACGAAGTCCTGTATTGTGTTGCGTATCCAGTTTCGCTTGTTCCACTGCCTCACGTGTGAAATGAGGGAGGCGTGACACTTCTCCTGCTACCTCGACTTTGACATTTTGCGCGTCTAACTCTTTTAAATCCGACTCTAAAAATTGTGCCGGCAGCTTCATGAGAAAGCTCACTTCTTCTTCCGGGCGCGTCCAATTCTCCGTCGAGAAGGCATATAATGTCAGACTCTTAACGCCGAGTTCATTTGCAACCCGAACAACTTCACGAATCGATTTCATGCCTTCGCGATGTCCCATGATACGTGGAAGCCCGCGTTTTTGTGCCCATCTACCGTTTCCGTCCATGATGATAGCGACGTGTTCAGGCACCCGATCATAGGTTTCGGTTTCTTTCGTCTGATTCAACCATTGAAACATCCGCACTTCCTCCTCTCTCAATTATGAAGAAAGGGACTCTTCGTGTGACAAAGAGTCCCCCCCATGACGATCCGTCGCGTCATACTTCCATGATTTCTTGTTCTTTTTCCGTTGCTGTCTGATCAAGTTGTTTAACGAACTTGTCTGTCAACGTCTGAACATCTTCTGTGTATCCACGCAAATCATCTTCTGTCAATGCACCATCTTTTTCTTGTTTCTTTAACTGCTCGTTCGTATCACGACGAATGTTACGGAGGGCAACCTTACCTTCTTCCGTATACTTCTTGACGAGTTTGACGAGTTCCTTCCGGCGCTCTTCCGTTAGTGGTGGAATCGCAAGACGGATGACCGTACCATCAGATGATGGCGCAAGACCAAGATCAGCACGTTGAATCGCTTTTTCAATCTCGCTGACCATTGATTTATCCCATGGAGTGATCAAGATCAGACGTGCTTCTGGTGTGTTGACGTTCGCTACTTGATTGAGCGGTGTCGGTGACCCGTAGTATTCGACTTGAACGGGATCTAAAATCGCAACGTTCGCACGACCTGCACGGAGTGTCGCAAGTTCTTTCTTAAGTGAAAGATGTGCTTTTTCCATCCGTTCTTCGGCTTGTTTTAAGATTTCTTTTGACATATTATTTCCCCCTTACGATTGTCCCGATTTCGTCACCGATGACGACACGTTTGATGTTACCTTCTTCCATCAACGAGAAGACGATGAGCGGGATGTCATTGTCCATACAAAGTGATGTTGCTGTAGAATCCATGACTTGAAGTCCATCCTTTAAGACATCCAAGTAAGAGAGCGTTTCGAATTTCTTCGCTTCTGGATCAACATTCGGGTCAGCTGAGTACACACCATCGACGTTGTTTTTCGCCATTAAGATGACCTCTGCTTCAATTTCAGCTGCACGAAGAGCAGCTGTCGTATCTGTCGAGAAGTACGGGTTCCCTGTACCTGCTGCAAAGATGACGACGCGTCCTTTTTCAAGATGACGCATCGCACGGCGGCGAATGTACGGTTCTGCTACTTGGCGCATCTCGATTGATGTTTGAACGCGAGTTTCGACACCTACATCTTCTAAGCTGTCTTGAAGCGCAAGCGAGTTCATGACTGTCGCTAACATCCCCATATAATCGGCGTTGGCCCGGTCCATCCCAAGTTCTGCACCTGTTTTGCCACGCCAAATGTTTCCAGCTCCGACGACGACCGCTACTTCAACGTTCAATTCAACTAATTCGCGAATCTGTTCCGAGATAGATTTGACGATGACAGGATTGATCCCAAACCCTTGATCTCCTGCGAGCGCTTCTCCGCTCAATTTTAACACAATCCGGTTATATTTCGGTTGCATGACTATGTCCCCCTTGCTAAATTCCGTAAAAAAGGAACACGAACCACTTCCACACGAAAGTGGATTGAAGCATACGTGTTCCTTCTCTTGTCATCAGGATGATCCCGATTCTTATTTTTTAAGTTGGTTCATAACTTCTTCAGCGAAGTTCTCTTCGCGTTTTTCCATACCTTCCCCAACTTCGAAGCGTACGAATGACACGACTTTACCGCCTTTAGATTCTACATATTTACCAACTTTGAAGTCTGGATCCTTAACGAACGTTTGATCGACGAGGCAGATTTCCTCGAAGAATTTGTTCATACGACCAACGATCATTTTTTCAACGATGTTAGCTGGTTTTCCTTCGTTCAATGCTTGCTCAGTGAGGACTTTTTCTTCACGTGCTTTTTCTTCTTCTGTGACAGAAGTACGGTCAACGTAAAGTGGACGTGCTGCTGCGATGTGCATTGCAACGTCTTTTGCAACTGTTTCATCTGTCGTACCTTCGATAACGACGACTGAACCGATGCGTCCACCCATGTGGAGGTAAGAACCGAATGCTGCGTCATCTGCTTTTGTGAAGAGCGCTACGCGACGGAGTGAGATTTTCTCTCCGATTGTTGAAGCTTCTTCTGAGATGTATGTGTCGATTGTTTTACCTGCTTCGTATTCAGAAGCAAGAGCAGCTTCTGCTGTCTCAGAACCGTTACGGAGAACAGCGTCTGCGATGTTTTGAACGAGTGTTTGGAAACGTTCGTTTTTCGCAACGAAGTCTGTTTCTGAGTTGATTTCGACGAGTGCCGCTTTGTTGCCGTCAACTGCAACTGCAGTCAATCCTTCAGCTGCAATACGATCGCCTTTTGCTGCTGCTTTAGCGATCCCTTTTTCACGCAAGAAATCTACTGCTGCGTTCATGTCACCGTCAGTTTCAACGAGTGCTTTTTTGCAGTCGAGCATACCTGCACCTGTTTTTTCACGAAGTTCTTTAACCATTGCTGCTGTAATAGCCATTCGATATTCCTCCTTATAACATCCTTAGTTTCAAAAAAAAGGTGATAAAAGGTCGATTCCCTTTATCACCTGGCATCACGAATTACTCAGCGTCTGCTACTACTTCTTCAGTAGTTTCAGGTGCTACGTTATCTTCGCCTTGTTTAACTTCGAGGATTGCGTCAGCCATTTTACCAGTGAGCAATTTGACTGCACGGATCGCATCGTCGTTCGCTGGGATGACGTAGTCGATTTCGTCTGGATCACAGTTAGTATCAACAATCGCAACGATTGGGATGTTGAGTTTGTGTGCTTCTGCAATCGCGATACGCTCTTTGCGTGGGTCAACGATGAAGAGTGCATCCGGAACGCCTGGCATATCTTTGATACCGCCGAGGAATTTCTCAAGACGAGTCATTTCTTTTTTAAGAATGATGACTTCTTTTTTAGGAAGAACTTCGAATGTACCGTTCTCTTCCATTTTTTCGAGTTGTTTCAAACGGTTGATACGTTTTTTGATTGTAGAGAAGTTCGTGAGGGTTCCACCCAACCAACGTTCGTTGATGAAGTATTGACCTGCACGGATCGCTTCTTCTTTCACAGTGTCTTGAGCTTGTTTTTTCGTACCAACGAAAAGAACGTTTCCGCCTTCAGACGCTACTTCACGGATGAAGTTGTATGCTTCGTCTACTTTTTTGACCGTTTTTTGAAGGTCGATGATGTAGATTCCGTTCCGTTCTGTGAAGATGTATTTTGCCATTTTTGGGTTCCAACGGCGTGTTTGGTGACCGAAGTGTACACCAGCTTCTAACAATTGTTTCATCGAGATTACTGCCATGATGAATTCCTCCTTTTGGGTTTTGGATGTCCTCCGCGATGATCGTCTGTCCAGCTAACCTATTAAAGGCACCGCAGCTGGCGATACATGCGTGCGTAATTAACACCGTAGACTAATATAGCATAAAGATTACCGAGGGGCAACCTTCGTTTGATGAGAAAGTTTAGCAATCAAAGCAACCTCGCCCGTCCCGCGATTTAAAGACCGCGCAAGCGTCTCAAGATCCGCTCCTTCTCGTAGCGCCTGCTTGACATCTGTTAACGGTGGTTCTTTTGAAATGGATCGCTCGATTTCGACGGCTTCCGATTTCTCGTATGTAGCCGCCTCCACCATCTGTGGAGACACGTCCGGTACTTGATCAACCTGTTCGTTCGCTTCATTTACGGATGTCTCCGTCATAGCGTTGACGTTCTCCATGAAATGAAGCAACACTTGTTCCGTCTCATTCTTTTCACGTTCCAACCGGATAATCCGGTCTTTAAGCGCTGCCTGCTGGCGAAATAACACCAGCAGCGCATAACAAACTAAAGCAGCTAATAAAATATAAACGACAGTCATAATTCTTCCTTTCACATGGCGACACGATCTGCTAAGTAGGCACTTCCGAGCGCATTCTTCAACTTCCGAAGCGCTTTTGAATGGATTTGTGAAATACGGGAAGTCGAGAGCCCGAGGACTTCACCAATTTCAGTAAGCGTCAATTCTTCATAATAGAACAACGAGACGACAAGTTGTTCTTTTTCGGATAACCCCTCTACTTCCTCTGCCAGTTTAGCAATCAACTCACGCATTAATAACATATCTTCCGGTGTAGCAGTATCTGGATCTAAATAGGAAACGGTCATCGCCTTCCCCTCATCCTGTAACGTGACTGCTTCATCGATCGATAATACATTCGCAAAATAGCTTTCTGCTAAAGCACCCTTGACCTCGTCCGGTGTCATGTCGACGATGGAAGAGACCTCGTCTAACGTCGGCGTCCGTTGCAAAGATTGTTCAAGGATCTCGACGGCTGCCTCGACCCGTTTTGCTTTTTCCCGTAAGGAACGTGGTAACCAATCGATTTTACGAAGCCCATCTAAAATAGCTCCTCGAATCCGAAAGGCGGCATACGTGTCGAATTTATTATTATGATTTTGATCGAATTTTTGAAGCGCATCGTACAATCCCATCATCCCTAAACTTTTCAACTCGTCTCGATCGACACTTTTAGGCAACGTCGCACTTAAACGCTGAACATGGTATTGAACAAGTGGTTCATAATTGTGAAGTAACAGGTCTGCCACCGCAATATCGCGTGTGGTCAGCCATCGATCCCAAAGTTGTTGTAATTCCTCACGCATGACCATTCCTCCTCTAGATTTCCAGCGTCCCGACATTCACCGTCCGGATGACGAGACGCCCTGATTGTGAGTGGAACTCGATCGTTCGTCCATTCGTGCCGCCAATATCTTCGGCAACGAGTGGAATTTTGACTTGTTGAAGCATTGCTTTGACCGCAGCGATGTTTCGCTCACCAATCCGCATGGATTCATGTTCATACTTAAATTGAAACATCTGAGCCCCACCCGCAATCTTCGCACGTAATCGGATGGCTCCACTTGCTCGTAATTCGCGGGCTACCTCTAGAATTGCAGTATCCGCGAACTTTCCGACTTCAAGCTCCCGATTCCGACTGATCGCTGAATCAGGCAACATGACATGCGCCATACTCGATAACCCTCGTTCCTGGTCATAGATGACGACGCCTACACACGATCCAAGACCCGCCGTCCGTAAAATGACGGGGCGTTTACTGATGGCGTACTCCGCAATCCCAATCCGTACGATTTCATCCATTCAAGTCCACACCCAATCGTTCGAAGACCGTCTGAAAGGCGTTAGCTTCAGGCAACAAAAGTAAATGTCCAGTCAAATCGTTTCCTGCACTAGACAAATGCGTGTCGATATAGACAGCCATATTGCCTGGGGTCGTTGATTCAAGTAAGGCTACTTCAAGTAACGCACCAACCATATCAAACGCTGATGCAGGAACACTGACATGTAACGATAAATCAAGCCAATCGGAGATAGCCCGAGCATATGCTCCTATTAAAATATTCCCAATTTCTTCCCAAGCAGAAACCCCCATTTCGTGGGAATCGGAAAAAAAGTGGAATTCCGTCTGCATCAATTGGCTCACGAGCTTCTCTGCATCACGAAGTGGCATCAAAAAAAGTAACGTTGCTTGAATATCGCCAGAAAAACGTAACAATGCACCAGCGGTATACGTTTCCGCCCCTCCACTTCGCTCGATGATCGTCGTGAAATCCTCAAGTTCAGCGGAAGGTACTTCGATCTCAATCGGTTGTCCAAGTAAGGTCGAAAGTGCTGTCGCTGCGTGACCAGCTCCAATGTTGCCGACTTCCCGTAAAATGTCCCGTTCGTTCGGATTAAGCATGAACGATGTCCTCAAATAAGCGATTCGGTTCAATCAACGAAAACAATTGCTGATCGCCTTTTGCGACTGCAGTCAAATACGAGGCATCCTCCTGCTTTTGTTCACTGAGCGGTTCAATCCGAACATCCGTTGATTCGACGACTTCGTTTGCCCGGTCGACGATGAATCCAGCGTCCCCATGCTCCAAAGTGGCGATGATGATGCGTGTTTCTTCCGTTTCTTCCATTAATTCGAATCCAAGACGGGCACGCAGGTCAATCACGGGGGTGACGACACCTCGCAAATTGATGACTCCTTTGACATAGGATGCAGCGTTCGGAATCCGTGTGATCGGGATGAGCCGTTCGATTGAACGAACAGACTGTACATCAATACCGTATGCATTATCTTCTAATTGAAAAACAACCCATTTTTGTTCCATCTTCGTTCCCCTCACTTCCGTAATAGTGCATTGCTGTCAATGATCAATGCGACTTGTCCGTCTCCAAGAATCGTCGCGCCAGAAATGGCACGGATGCCTTCTAGATAACTACCGAGTGGCTTCATGACGATTTCCTGTTGACCGATCAATTCGGATACGATCAATCCTGCTAATTTTTCGCCACTCCGGACGACGACGACCGAATAGGCTTCTGCCTCATGTTGTGGCAATCCGTAAACTTCATTCAGCGAAATAAGTGGAACCAATTGTCCACGGAAATCAAATACTTTTTCCCGGTGCGCTTGCAGGATCGCCGATTTACGTAAAGATGTCGTCTCGATGATGGCAGTCAGTGGAATTGCATACGTTTCTTGTCCGAGCTCAACTAGCATGGCTGAGATGATCGAGAGCGTCAATGGTAAACTGATACGGAAAATCGTTCCTTCTCCGCGGCGTGTCTCAACGAACACTTCTCCACCCAATGATTCGATCTTCGATTTGACGACGTCGAGACCAACACCACGACCAGACAAGTCCGTGACTTCTTCTGCCGTCGAGAAACCAGGTGCGAATAACAGCATCGAAGCCTCTTCGATCGTTAATTGCATCGCTTCTTCTTCTGTGATCAATCCTTTTTCAATCGCAATCCGTGTGACACGTTCGTGATTGATACCTGCTCCATCATCTTCAATCTCAATGAAGACTCGGTTTCCTGAATGGTAGGCACGAAGCGAAAGATTTCCTTCGACCGGCTTATTCGCTAAAATCCGTTCCGCTTTGTTTTCAATTCCATGATCGATCGCATTACGGATCAAGTGGACAAGTGGATCACCAATCTCATCGATGACTGTGCGATCAAGTTCCGTCTCAGCACCCGTAATGTGTAGTTTGATATGTTTTCCGACATCCTTCGAAACGGAACGCACCATTCGTGGGAATCGATTGAATACTTGTTCGATCGGCATCATTCGTAACGTTAAAACGAGTGATTGCAATTCGTTCGTGCCCCGTTTGATCCGTTCGACCGTATCTGTCAATTCCGGCGAGCTGACTTCTGCTGCAATACGCTCCAAACGTCCGCGGTCGATGATGAACTCTTCGAACAGATTCATCAAACGATCAATCCGCTCGAGATTGACACGAATCGTTTTCGAAGCGACAGGCACAGATAGATCTGTCTGTTCTGGTGATTCCGGTGAAGCTGTTGGTGCAGGTACTGATGTCGCAACCGGCACTTCCTGTGGAAGGGTGGATGTCGCCACCTCTGCTTCTGGCGTTGCTTCGAACACGTCCATCGTTACTATTGCGACTTCAGAAACCGAGGCAACCGCCTCTTGAATGACCGATTGCTCTTGTTGCGTCACGAATAAAACAGAGAATGACGTCTCAAAATGTTCTTGCTCCAGTTCATCAGATGTCGGATTCGACAAAATGACATCTCCGAGCTGTTGTAAACGATCAAAGACCATGTAAACACGTGCCGCTTTTAAGATGACGTCTGCTGAAAGTTCGACTTGGACGATATAGGCTTGATAACCGGACGCAATCGATTGTTTGACGACCGCTTCCGAATAGACATCACATTCGAATGTTGATGGTGCAGTTGATGGCGTAACCGAAATGATCTCTTCTTGTTCGGGACGAATGAACTGCTGTAATCGTCTCACTGTTTCCGTAACGTCAAGTTTCCCTTTTCCACCGCGACTGATGTCTTCTACCATCGTTTCCAGTTGCTCAGCAGCAACGAATAGGACATCGATCAACTCAGCTGTAGCGGGTTGTTTCTTTGATCTGACTAAATCAAGGGCACTCTCCATCTCATGCGTCAAATCAGCGATCGCATCATATCCCATCGTTCCTGCCATTCCTTTTAGCGTATGGGCAGAACGGAAAATTTGATCGATGACCGCTTCATCGTCTAATCGTTCTTCAAAAACCAATAAGCTTGTGTTAATAGCTTGTAAATGCTCCATCGACTCATCGAGGAACAACCCCACATATTCATTTAAGTCCATGACTGATACCCTCCTTTAATCTTAACGGACATGATCTTTTCGTTTTTTCAGACGATGTAACAATCGATCTAAAAACTTCCGTTCTTTGACTTGTACACCTGTTAGAGACGTCGTGATATGATCGAGTCGCCAACTGACGTCACTCGTTCGATCCATCAAGTAAAATGGCATCTGTGCCTTGACTGCTTTGACGACTGCCGGATCTTCCGGCAAAAAACCGGTAAAGCGCAGTGGTTTTTGTAAAAATTGTTGGCTGACGAGCGCCAGTCGATCAAACGTTTCAAGTGCTTCTCCACCATTCGTCGCCCGATTGACGACGACGGAAATCGGAAGATCCGTCGCATGATGGTGTGCCAGTTTGACGAACGCATAACCGTCCATGATTGAAGTCGGCTCTGGCGTGACGATCAACCAGGCTTCGTCTGCACTACTGATAAAATCAAACGTCTGATGGTTGGCGCCGGCTCCTAAATCGAGCAACACAAAATCATACTCATAGAAAAATTGGAATTCCCGCAGTAGGAACACGACATCCTCCTTCGTCAGATTCGTCAGTTCCGCAAATCCACTCCCGCCATGAATGAAATGAAGGGATGGAGACTGTTCAACGATTGCGTGCTGGAGTGATTCTCGTCGTTTGACGCATTCCATCAAGGATGACTTCGATGATTTACCGAATAGAATACCAATGTTCGCCATCCCGATATCAAGATCAATCAAGAGTACTCGTTTTTCTTGTAACGATAATGCCACGCCAAGATTCACCGCGACATTCGTTTTTCCGACGCCACCTTTTCCACTCACGATGGCAATCGTCTTCGTTTCCTTGACGGTCACTTTTGATCGTAAGACACGTGCTTGATCTTCTCGCATCATCTCATCCCTCTCTCGACGATCATTCGGGATAACTCATCCGCCGTAGCGAACGTGATGTCTTCTGGCACTTCTTGACCCGTTGTCACGCAATAGATTGGTAACTCCGTCTCTGTCATAAGCCCAAACATCGACCACAGTTCACTTGTTTCATCTGCTTTCGAAAATACGATCCCTGATAAGGGAATCTTACTGAAACGATCGTGGATCTGTAATAAATCTCGATATTTCGATGTCAAACTAAGAACTAAAAATACATCCGTATCCTCAAAGTCATGACGACTTCGTAATTGCTCTACATATGCTTCGTCAAGGAAATTCCGTCCCGCTGTATCGACAAGTACGATGTCGCATGACGTTAGCGCCTGCTTCGCTCGTTCGAAATCTTCCAGGTCGTATGCAACATGAATCGGAATACCTAATATGTCGGCATATGTCTTCAGTTGTTCAATCGCTGAGATCCGGTATGTATCGGTTGTGATGAGACCGACTCGTTGATTTTTAATGAGCGTATGATGCGCAGCGAGTTTAGCGATGGTTGTCGTCTTTCCGACGCCAGTTGGTCCTGTTAACATGACATAACGTGCAGTCGACGGCGTCACGCGCAATGCCGACTTCACTTCTTCCGTCAAGAGATCGGTTAATTCCGTTTGCTGCGTTTGATAGTACGCAGTTAGTAATCGCTCATGCAATCGTTCAGACACTTGTTGTAACGCTGGTTCTGCCAACAGCGGCGCATAATGTCGCAATTCTTTTGGCAATGGTCGTTCGCCGACCGTAACGATCGTCGGACGCACTGGGATCGGTTGGATGGTTTCCACAATGTCCTTCCGACTCGTTGTTTGCTTCGAGACGATCGGTTCGTTCGACACATGTTCATCCACCGATGCAACCAGTTCCACTTTTTTCTTCGCAAATAAGCCAAAGAATCCGCCCACTTTAATATGGCGAGTATTTAATATGATGGCATCGTTACCGAGTTCGCGTTTGATGCGTTCCATGGCTTCGCTAACGGAATCCGCCGTGACTTTTTTGACTATCATCGCTTAAATCACCCCAATACTCTTAACTTCAATCGTCGGCATTAATTCGTTATAAGACAATATCGGAATATCTGGAAAATACCGTTCTGTCAATTGACGGACGAACATCCGGATACTTGGAGAAGTCAGGATGATCGGATGCGCCCCGTACCGTTCGAATTCCGTTGCTCGCTCCTGTAACGTCTCGATGAAACGTGTCGCCTTTTCGGGATCAAGCGCTAAATAATTTCCGAACTCCGTCTTTTGGATGGCCGACTGGATATCCAGTTCCATCTCACTTGAGACCGTCACGACATGTAAGACATCTCCTTGCATGACTTGTTCCGTAATTTGACGCGATAAGGATTGACGGACATATTCAGCAAGCAGTTCGCTGTCTTTCGTCACAGCTGCATAGTCCGCGAGCGTTTCAAAAATCAATGGTAGATTTCGAATCGAGACTTTTTCTTTTAATAATTGAACGAATACTTTTTGAAGTTCCCCGATTGATAACAGTTGTGGTGTTACTTCCTCGACCAAAATCGGATGGGATTCCTTCAAATGATCAACCAACTGTTTCGTCTCTTCTCGACCGAGTAACTCAGCTGCATGTTTCTTCAAGAGCTCCGTTAAATGTGTCGCAACGACGGATGGTGGATCAACGACCGTATAGCCTGACATCTCTGCTCGGCTCCGTGTCTGTTCATCAATCCAGAGTGCCGGCATACCGAATGCTGGTTCAACCGTCTCGATGCCTCGAATTTCTGGATCATCGACCCCTGGGCTCATCGCTAAATAATGATCAAGCAATAGCTCACCACTTGCCATCTCACTTCCGCGAATCTTGATTCGATACTGGTTCGGTGATAACTGCAGGTGATCACGAATCCGAACAGTCGGTAGAACGAATCCAAGTTCGAGTGCTAGCTGCCGACGAATCATAACGACACGATCGAGTAAATCGCCACCTTGCGCTTCATCAGCGAGTGGAATCAAACCGTAACCGAATTCAAATTCAATCGTATCGACGTTCAGTAAAGAAATGACCGATTCACTCGAACGCAAGTTTTCGCTCGGCGCTTCCTCGACAGCGACCTCTTCTTGCATCGTCTTCGTCGTCTGCTTTATTCGCCAAGCGAAGAAGCCAAATAACGCTGCAATCGGCATCGTGACGTAATCGGGAATCGCTGTGAATAGTCCGAGTAAGAAGATTGCTCCAGCCGCGATTCCGACAAGTAATGGTGTGCGTGTCAATTGACCGATGACATCCTCACCAAGGTTTCCGTCGGATGTCGAGCGCGTGACGATGATCCCGGTCGCAACCGAAATCAACAGTGCTGGAATCTGACTGACGAGACCGTCCCCGACTGTCAGTAACGTATATAGTTCGACTGACTCCGCTATCGGTAAGCCTTGCTGGACGACACCGATGATCATTCCGAAGATCAAGTTAATGATGACGATGATGATACCAGCGATCGCATCTCCTTTAACGAACTTCGAGGCCCCGTCCATCGCCCCATAAAAGTCTGCTTCCGATTGGATTTTTTGACGACGAGTCCGGGCTTGTAATTCGTCAATCATACCGGAGTTCAGGTCGGCGTCGATTGCCATCTGTTTTCCGGGCATCGCATCAAGCGTAAAACGTGCCGACACTTCCGAGACTCGTTCTGAACCCTTTGTGATGACGAGAAACTGGATCAAGACGAGAATCAAGAAGACGACGAAACCGACGAGCGGCTTACCGCCGACGACAAAGCTACCGAAAGCCTCGATAACTTCGCCACCATTTCCGTTTGATAGGATCGCCCGTGTCGTCGAGACGTTAAGTGCCAGACGAAATAGAGTCACGATCAATAACAACGTCGGAAATACAGAAAACTCAAGTGCCTCTTTGGCATTCATCGCAACGAGTAATACCATCAAAGCAATTAAGATATTGATGATGATTAAAAAATCGAGCATGATAGCGGGCAGTGGAATGACGAGCATGAAGACGATCATGATGACGCCTAGCAGAACCGTTAAATCTCGTGTTGATATACTCATGATGCTTCATCCTTTCATTTTGCTTGTTTCAGTTGATAGACAAAGGCGAGTGTTTCAGCGAGCGCCTGATAGAACGTTTCATCCACTGCCATACCAATCTCTGTTTGAGCGAACAACGCCCGCGCCAGCGGACGATTTTCAACAATCGGGACATCAGCTGCTGTCGCCTTCTCCCGAATCCGGAACGCGACAGCATCTACGCCTTTTGCAACGACGATCGGTGCCATATGTTTTCCGTCATCGTATTGAATCGCTACCGCATAATGGGTCGGGTTCGTGATGACGACGTCGGCATTCGGTATTTCTTGCATCATCCGCCGCATCGCCATCTCCCGTTGTTGTTGTTTAATCTTTCCTTTGATTTGAGGGTCACCTTCCGTGTTCTTATGCTCATCCTTTAAATCCTGTTTACTCATTCGAATCGACTTTTCAAAATCAAATTTTTGATAAGCGAAGTCCAGAATGGCTAACGCGATCAAGGCGATACTGACCGACAAACCGAGCAAAAATGTTAAATGACCAATGATAGCTAACGCATCGCCGATCGGTTCCGAAGTCAGCCTCGAAATCTCGACCTTGTTATTCCACAGAACAGTGCCACTCGTGACACCGATGACTAACAGTTTAAAAACGGATTTCAAAAACTCGACGAGTGCTTTAACGCTAACGATCCGTTTGACGCCTTGAAGCGGGTTAATGCGATCTAGTTTTGGCTGAATCGCCTCACCACTTAAGAGCACACCAATCTGAACGAAGTTGCCAAGGATCCCGATGACGACCGCTGTTAAGAAAAACGGTGCGACGAGAATTCCCATCTGAATCAGCATCTCGACTAAAATCTGTTCGATTCGTCCCTCTTCAACAGCTTGCAGAACTTGACTTGCACTGAGACCATCTTGTAGGACGAGTACGAAGCGCCGTCCTAGAAATGGACCGAAAAAATAGAGAACAAGAAACATCGCGAATAACATGATACTACTCGTTAAATCGGCTGATTTTGCAACCTGTCCCTTTTTACGCGAGTCATCTCGTTTTCGAGGTGTCGCCTTTTCCGTCTTCTCACCAGCGAAGTACTGAAGGTCAAGGCGTAATCGATATGAATGCATTCCTTAACCTCCTAGTAATCGAATGGCATCTGCAAGTACATCTTGCAACAATGGAACGAATCGACCGATTCCTGTGATCGTTGCACCTGCTAATAAAAACAGAATCGCGTATCCCATCAACAGTTTGACGGAAAAACCAATCGCAAAAATGTTAAATTGAGGTGCCGTTTTCGCTAAGAAACCAAGTGCGAGATCCACTAAAAAGAGTGAAACGACAAGTGGCATCGCCATTTGTAAGGCAGTCAACATCGCAAGACCGACGACACGGATGACAAGGCTCATTCCAGCGTCTCCTGATACCGCAATCAGACTACCCGGCGGAAAGATCTGAAAGCTCGTGTAGATGCCGTCCAGTAAAATGAGATGCATATCAGAAGCGAGCAAGACGAGTAACGTCAGCATGTAATAAAATCGTCCGATGATGGGTGACTGTCCGCCAAACATCGGATCATAAGCGGAAGCCATCGCAAGACCCATCTGTAAATCAATGATCGAACCCGCGATTTGTGGGGCATACAATAAAAAACTGGCAAGTAAGCCAAGAGCTAGACCCACTAAGACTTCCGTTCCCATCCGAAAGAAAAAATCGAAGTCTTCTACACGAACGTCCGTCTTCACGGCGTAGCTCGCAAAGTAAGCAAGACCTGCCGCAAGTGCTAATTTATGTTGCGCTGGTAATTGTCTTGATGAAAACAAAGGCGCCGCAACGAGAAAACCGACGATCCGTCCAAAGACGAGCAGAAAAACACTCAGGAAAGAAAGTAATGTCATTTTCGGGAAACCTCAGCGATTTGCTTGAATAGATCAATCGTAAAGGTCTGTAGCTCCTGCATGATCCAAGGTCCAAAGAAGACAAGTGCTAAAAATACGGCAACAATCTTTGGAACGAACGATAATGTCTGTTCCTGAATCTGTGTCGTCGCCTGCAAGATACTAACGAGCAGACCGACGACGAGCGAGACGAGTAATAAGGGAGCCGATACTTTGAGTAATGTCCAGACAGCAGAACTTGCCAACTGAATAATCATTTCTTGAGTCATCTTCTCTCCCCCTAACGCATACTGACGAGCAGTGATTCAACAATCAGGTGCCAGCCATCGACTAAAATAAACAACAGCAACTTAAACGGTAACGCAATCATGACCGGCGGCAACATCATCATCCCCATCGACATCAAAACACTCGAGACGACCATGTCGATGACAAGAAAAGGTATGAAGATCATGAAGCCGATTTGAAAGGCCGTCTTTAATTCACTAATCGCATATGCTGGAACGAGTGCGACGAGTGGAATATCTTCAATCTTTTTCGGTTTTTCATAATTACCGTATTTTAAGAATAGTTCTAAATCATTCGTTCGCGTGTGCTTCGACATGAAGCGTTTCATCGTATCTCCTGCTTTATCAAACGCTTCATCTTGACTAATTTTATCAGCCATGTATGGTTTTAAAGCCGTCGTGTTTAATTCCGATATGACGGGCGACATGACGAAAAGCGTAATGAATAAGGCCAGTCCGACGAGTAGCTGGTTCGGCGGCGTCTGTTGTGTTCCGAGAGCCGAACGTACGAACGACAACACGACGACGACACGCGTGAAACAAGTCATTAAGATTAGTAACGAGGGCGCCAGTGATAACAACGTCAGTAATACGAGCAGTTTAATCGATGTTGCTGTTCCTGACGGAGTATCTAGTGAGATCAGGTTTTCAATCGTATTCATGAGCGCCCTCGATTCTTCTGCAGTTGCTCGAGTTGTTGTTTGAACGTCTCAAGAAATGGTGAAGGTGCTGATTTCGAAGATGACTCTTCAAGATCCGTCGGTTCGTATCCCTCTAAATCGTCCAGCGTGTCTAAGAGTTGTACGTTCTCACCAACACCAACTACATAAATCTTATCCTGCACTTTCACTAACTGAACCGATCGATCCTTACCAAGTGGTACACCACCTAGATGGGTCAATCGTCCGGAATGTCTGACGCCTCGCGTCCGCTCGTGAATAAAACGTGTCACGAGGATGAATCCGCCGATCAAGACGACGAGAACGACGACTCCTTTAAAGATGGTCAATGCCATGGAAGGACTCTCATCGACTTGCTGAGTCGTCGGTGCATCGTTCTTGGTTGGATTTAATTTTTCTTCGACCGTTTCAGCCTGTACAGGAAGTGTCAGCAGAAACAGAAGACAAATCAGCAAAGTCACTTTTTTCATGACGAGACAGTTTTCGAGACCGCTTCAAGCACACGATCCGCTTGGAACGGTTTGACGATGAAATCTTTTGCACCTGCTTGGATCGCGTCGATGACCATCGACTGTTGCCCCATCGCCGAACACATGATGACTTTAGCGGCAGGATTGAATGCTTTGATTTCTTTAAGCGCAGAGATTCCGTCCATCTCAGGCATCGTAATGTCTAGCGTGACGAGGTCCGGTGTCAATTCCTTATACTTCGTGACCGCTTCGCGTCCGTTTTCTGCTTCACCGACGACATCATAGCCGTTCTTCGATAGAATTTCCTTGATCATCATCCGCATGAAAGCGGCGTCGTCTACGATTAATACTTTTGCACTCATATTAGTTCCTCCTTAGAACATCCGAAGACGTTCTTTTGTATTTACGATTTCCGTAATGCGTACACCGAAGTTCTCTTCGATGACGACCACTTCACCCGTTGCGATCAATGTATTGTTGACAAGAACGTCAACTGGTTCCCCTGCCAGTTTATCCAGCTCGATGACAGAACCTTGTGTTAATTCCAATATGTCACGAACGGAGCGGCGTGTCCGTCCTAACTCAACCGTGACGTTCAACGGAACATCATATAACATTCCGATATTCCCTGGCGTGCCCTCTACTTCCATCTCACCTAACTGACTAAATTGAACCGGACTGACACCGACTGGCGTTGCTTTCGGTTCAGGTGGTGGGACGACCGTTCGTTGTTCCATCGCTGGTGCCGGTGTCGGTTTCGCTTGTGGTTGTTCTGGTTGCGCTTGTGGTTGTTCTGGTTGCGCTTGTGCCGTTGCTTGTGGTGCAGGTTCTGCTTGTTGGGTCGTACTCGCGCTAAAGAGTTTTTGAATCAATTGTTTCGAGAAGTCCAGTGGTGCTAATTGAACGATTTTTGAATCGATCATCGTGCCAATCTTCAGATCAAACTCGATGATGACCATGCTCTCCCAAAGAGAAAAGCTATCGACGATACTCTTATCTTGTGAAAAATCAAAAATTTCAACAGCAGGTGGTGAGATATCGATTCGCATGGAGAACACGGTCGACATCGATGTCGCAGCAGCTCCCATCATCTGATTCATCGCTTCCTGTACAGCAGATAGAGCAATCGGCTCCATCTCCAGCGATTCATCAATGACACCATCGCCTCCCATCATCAGGTTCGCGATGACAGAAGCATCTCGCTGTGTCAGAATCAGGACATTTTCTCCTTTAAATCCTTCTGTATAGCCGACACGCAACGCGACGTGCGGAATCGGATAACGACTTCGTAATTCTTCCATCGAAATCATCCGAACATGTGGTGTCGTGATTTCTACTTTTTGATTCAACAATGCCGATAAGGCCGTTGCTGAATTCCCAAGTGAGATGTTTCCGACTTCCCCTAGCGCATCGATTTCCATATCATCTAATATTTCCTCTGCGTCCGAATCTTGCGGTTCATCGTTTGATGGCGTTCCGCGTAACAACGCATCGATTTCATCTTGCGAAAGCATATCGCTCATGTTATTCCTCCTCAATTCGTTGTAAGACTTGCAAAGCGAGGTGTTTCCCATTTAGTCCCGGTCGGGCTTTGAACATCTTCCGGTCATCGACGAATACATCGACGGCATCTGAGGCTCGCGTCTTCAGGGATAAACAATCGCCTACTTCGAGGTGTAACAATTCACCAAACGATAGCTCTGTTTGGCCGAGCACTGCTTTTAAATCGACGACGGAACTCATCAACTGCGTTTGCATGTGTTCAGACTCTTGATTATCTGCTGTCGTTCGCTTTTCTTGTTGCATCCAATAATGACTTGATAATTTCGGAAGAACGGATTCAAGGGTCACGAACGGCAGGCAGACGTTCAACGTACCGCTCACTTCTCCAACCGTTACGTAAATCGAAACGAGGATGACCGTCTCATTCGGAGAAACGAGCTGTAGAAACTGCGGATTGATTTCTAAATCGTCGTACTCCGCCTCGACTTCCGTCACCGACTCCCAAGCGGCGCCATATTGGACGAAGGCACGTTTAAACAATTGTGTCAGAATACGCGTCTCGATTTCCGTCAAATTTTCAATCTTGTTCATCCCTTCACCCGGTCCTCCAAGTAATCGATCGAGCATCGCATAAGCAATGTTCGGATTGACTTCGAACAAGACTTTTCCATCAAGCGGATGAAGGTTCACAAGATTGATCAATGTCATGTTCGGAATAGAATGAATGAATTCATCGTACGGGAGTTGCTCGACTGTATTGACCGTGAACTGGACGTACGTCCGAAGTTGTGCAGAAAAATGCGTCGTCAACACTCGGGCGAACTGTTCATGGATACGCGTCAAATTCCGTAATTGATCTTTTGAGAAGCGAAGCGCTCGTTTAAAGTCATAGACTTTGACACGGCGCTGCTCCTCTTGGCTTCGGATTTCCTCGACTTCCATATCTCCGCTTGAAATGGCTGATAGCAAGGCATCGATTTCATGTTGGGATAATACTTCGCTCATGCTGCCACCTCACTGGATGATTTTTTTCGTCGTATAGACACGCTGGACATCACCTTCTTGAATGAGCTTCTTGAACTGCATCCGTAATCGTTCTTCGAGCTTCTCCATATCCGCTTTTGAGTCTAAGTCCGACTTTTTCATCGCAGATAAATCACCTAAGATGATGTTATTAATTTGAAACTTTCGTAATTCTAAATCATCACGTGTTGCTTGATCGTCTGTAACGATCGTAAATTGGACATTCAAAAAACGTTCATCAGCGATATTCGTCGTCAAGTCGTCTGTCTGAAGACTTCGTGCATCAAGTTCTTCACCTGTCGGCTGTTCGACTTTTGCTTCTGTCGTATCATTAGCTAAAAAGTAATTCATGATCATATAACCTGCTCCAACCATCAGTGCTGCGACAATGATCATGATTAAAGGGATTTTTAGTTTACTCTTCTTCTTTTCCTCGGCCATCTTCGAGCCTCCTTACACTGTTCAAGCCCGCTAATCCGATTTGTTGATAAAAAGCGATTGCGATTGCCTTGACCTCTTCTATTGATTCCTTCACGACATAAATCTGTCCGCCAACGAGTTGAATCGTCGTATCCGGAGTGGAACGGACAGATTCGATCAGTATGGCGTTTAGTACGAGTGGTGCATCACGTAATGTCGTTAGCGTAATCATCGTTTCAGGTTGACCAATTCCTCAAGAACTTGGTCAGAAGTCGTGATGATTCGCGTATTCGCTTGGAAACCACGTTGAGCAATGATCATCTCCGTGAACTCTTCTGATAAGTCGACGTTTGACATTTCAAGCGTTCCAGATGTCAATTGCCCCATTCCGTTCAAGCTCGGTGTTCCAAGTACTGGCTCACCAGAGTTTTGTGACGCTGCGAACACGTTGACACCTGATTTTTCTAGACCACCTGGGTTAGCAAAGTTCGCAATCGTGATATAACCGACATTTTGTAATGCTCCTGTCGTATCGACGTAAGTGACGAGACCGTCTTTACCGATTGATAAGTTACGTGCATCCGTTGGTACTTTTAGTTTTTGGAACCCTGCGCCACCTGCTTCCGGAAGGGGTACCGGTGGTGTCTCGCCATCTGCAATTGCTTGAGAATCACTACCAATCAAATAGTTTCCGTCACCGGTAACCAAGTTTCCTTCAAGATCGGTATAGAAGTTACCCGAGCGTGTATAACGAATCCCTTCCGCCGTGACGACTTGGAAAAATCCTTCCCCAGAAATCCCGACATCGAGGACGCGACCCGTATTCTGAAGCGCACCTTGGTTATACACATTATCGACTGTTGACATCGATGCTCCGAGACCGACCTGTTTTGGGTTCGTTCCACCGACATTGCCACCAGCACCTGATGATGAACCAACCGATTGGCTGACAAGATCCTTAAACGTCACCCGTCCTTTTTTATAACCGAACGTGTTGACGTTCGCGATGTTATTCCCGACGACATCCAGTTTCGTCTGGAAGTTCTTAAGCCCACTGATTCCTGAATACATTGAACGTAACATTATTTTTCCTCCTTTGATTGAATCTGCGTCAACTCGTATACACTGATCTGTTTTCCGTTCGATAGTTCGGCCATGATATCCAGCCCATCCCGTTTTACACTAACGACACTGGCTGTCTCTTCGACGGTCGTCGTCTGTTCTGCTCCAGAAGCATCGGTCGTCTTTGACTCGGCTTCATAACTGACGTTCTTACCAATCAGATTGCTGTAGGATAATAACGCCGTCGCATGTTGGTTCAAGACCATCGTGTCCATCGTCTTCCCGATTGCTTGCATCTGTTCAAGTGAAGAAAACTGCGCCATCTGAGCAATGAAATCCTTATCTTCCATCGGTGCCGTCGGGTCCTGATTCGACAGCTGGGCAATCAGAATTTTCATGAACATATCTTTATCCATTGCTTTATTCGTCGGTACTTGTGACTTTTCAGGAAGCTGGTATGAAGTACCCTCTGTTTTGATTGCATCAGTCATCGTCTTCCTCCTCTTCTTCCTCTACTGGAGCTGATGTTTCTTGATAAGGGGACTCATGCTCCTGCTGATCACGTGTGAAGGACTGTTGAAACTCCCGTGCACTAGATGCGATCATCCCCGTCTCGATCTTCACGACTGGCGTCTGCTGGTGTAAAGCTGTCTGCAATTTTCCGAGTTGTTGCTCGATCGATTGTTTCGCTTGCTCAGTACTCGCAAACAGTTTGACGGTCAATGCCCCCTCCTTACGATCGAGTTGAACGACGACCTCTCCAAGCTGCTCTGGATAAAGACGAATCGACAATCGAGTTGACCCGTCAACACCTTTTAAGAACGGTGCCTGTTGAAGTGCAGCTTCAATCCGTTGTTGAATCTGTTCTGGTACGGGTAGCGGCACTGGACGAATCGTTTGCAACGGGGTACCTTTGTAAATCGGCATGCTCATTGGAGTCAGCGCGGCTTTTCCTTCTGGATCAACGGGCATGGTCGCTTTTCGCATGAGTGAAGCGAATGCCAACGGGAGCGGTGTCTTTCCTTTTGCCTGCTCAGCTACAGCTACAGTGTCCGACTTGAGCGTTTCGACAATAGGACCAGTTTGCGGGAGCGTCTGTTTCACAGGCAACGCGGAAATGTCTCCTTCAATCGTAGTAAGTAATGGTTGTTTTAAGTTGTTCGTATGATGATCTTTCATTTTGATCGTATCGTTCGTTACTGTCTGCAAGACGACTTGCTGAAGCAATGGTGGCAATTGATCGAACTGATTTTTCGCCTGCTCGACATTTCCCTCAAGCAATTGTTTGACGAACGCTAGTAGTTGTTCCATTTTCTTTGGTTCTTGTTTTAACGCCTCTACTTCCGGTTGTTTCAGTAAAGAGAGAAGCTCGTCCGGTTGATCTACGAGTTCTTGTATCCAATCCGGTAATAGTGGTGTCTCCACTTTCGTCTCGAGTGCTGTCAAATCAGCTGAGACCGGTGACGATGACGTTGTTGATAACTTCGTCAGATAATCCAGTAACGAAGCAAATTGACCACCAACCGTGGTCATCTCTCCTTTTTTCCCTGTTCCAGTATTCAAGTTCGGGGAAGATGATTGTATTACTTCCGTCATGTTCATCTGGCTTCCCTCCTTACTTCGTCGCGAGTAGCTGTGTTAAGGCCGCCGCTTTTTTAGCATCCATCTTGGCAATGATCGCCGCCTGTTGTTCCGCATCGATGTCCTCGATGATCGGTACGACTTCTGTCGGACTGAGTTCGTTTAAGATGAGCGCAGCATCCTTTGGTGCCATTTCAGCATAGACATCTGTCACAGATGCTGCTTTTTTCTTCGTCGTCTTCGTTTGATCCGTAGTCGCGGGCGTCGGTGTTTGTTTTAAACGATCCCGTTCTGCAATCAAACGTTCGACTTCCTGTTCTTTAGCTTTTAAAGTATCCGATTGTTCCTTGCTTTGATTGCGTAGTTTCTTGATTTCTTGATTTGCTACTTTCAGACGACGTTCGAGTTCTGCTGACGGATTTGCTTGATTCATAGTCGTTTTTTCCGTTGCGAACGGTAAGGATAGCAGTGGACGTCCATTCGCATAATTTAATACGAAATAAGCTGTCAGCAAGATTAAAATCAAAGGGATGATCAATAAAGGTAAGATCCATCCTTTTGACGTTTTATTTTCACTCATATCATCCGTCCTCTTCCAAACTGTAACAATGCCAGTTCATCTAATTGATTTTGTTCCGTCAATGCTTCGATTCGTTTTGTTTCAACCGTATGATTCTCCTGCAGACGACTAAACTTCTTCTCCTCGATCAATGCTCGTTCGAGTGCTTCCTGTGCGCGTTCATAGCGATTTTTCGATTGTGTCACGTACAGTTGTTGCCGTTCGATTTCTTGTTTCACGACATCTCGAGCCCGCTCCCGATATTGCGAAGACGTTAATTCGACGATGCCAATCTCATCTTGCGCTTTCAGAAAGGATTCATATCGGACGAGCAGATGGTATAGTTTTTCGACTTCAATCTCATATTGTTTTTTATGAAGGCTCAATTCTTTTGCGACGCGATCTTTCTCTGCTTCAGCCAAAGGAATGATTCGTTCATAAATCGTCTTCATCTTCCGTCCTCCTTACTGAATCGTTGCCATGAGTTGCTGACAAGCTTTTTCGAAGTCACTGTCTTCATGGATTTGTTGTTTTAAAAAACGGATCAGCTCCGGATATTTATCAACGGCACGATCAATTTCTGGGTTCGTCCCTTTTTTGTAGGCGCCGATATTGATTAAGTCTTCCGAATCAAGATACGTCGATAACAGCTGGCGAAATGCGACGGCAGCTGTCTTTTGTTCAGCAGTCGTGATTTGATTCATGACACGACTGATGGATCGTAAGACATGAATCGCCGGAAACTGTCCTTTGTTCGCAAGATTACGATCAAGAACGAAATGACCATCTAAGATCCCTCGTACAGCGTCAGCAATCGGTTCATTCATGTCGTCTCCATCGACGAGCACAGTATAAAAAGCCGTAATCGAGCCATCTTGCGTTTTCCCGCTACGTTCGAGTAACTGAGGAAGAAGAGCAAAAACGCTTGGTGTATACCCTTTTGACGCAGGCGGTTCACCTGTCGCAAGACCAATTTCTCGTTGTGCCATCGCAAAACGTGTGACAGAGTCCATCATCAAGACCACATTCTTACCTTGATCCCGAAAATGTTCAGCGATGGCTGTTGCCGTATAGGCGCCTTTTAGACGAACAAGTGGCGGTTGATCACTTGTCGCTACGACCAAGATGGAGCGTTTCATTCCTTCTTCACCGAGTTCTGCCTCCACGAATTCCTTGACTTCGCGTCCTCGTTCACCAATCAAGGCAATGACGTTGATGTCTGCTGTCGATCGTTTTGCAATCATACCGAGTAGTGTCGACTTCCCAACTCCTGATCCTGCAAATAAACCAACGCGTTGCCCTTGACCGACTGTTAGTAGCCCATCGATGGCACGGATGCCCGTCGAGAGAACATCACTGATACGAGGTCGCTCCAACGGACTAGGTGGTTTACGAACGATTGATGTCGTACGTAAATTTTCTAATGACTCCCCATCCAGTGGTCTCCCTAGACCATCGAGCACCTTACCGATCAGTTCATCCCCTACAGGGACGTGGAGTGGTTTTCCTGTCGCAAGAACAATCGAGCCTGGAGCAATCGATGTCGTTTCACCATACGGCATGAGTAGGACGTGACCTTCTCTAAAACCGACGACTTCCGCTTCAATCGTCTGCCGTTGTTGAATTTGGATCAAACAACGCTCGCCGATTGCGACAGCCGTTGGTCCACGTGATTCAATCATCAATCCAATCACTTGTACGACCTTTCCGGAATGCTGAACGAGTTCTTCCGGACGAATTTCTCGAACTGCGGCTTGAATCGCATTTACGTTAAACATGATGTAAAACCTCTTTGATTTTGGTTTGTAGGGCTTCAAAGCCACTTGTCAAACCACCTGTGATTGCTCCATTCTCCGAGTCGATCCGATAATCGCGTGCTTTAAGCGCTGGATCAAATCGTAATTGAATCGTCGCATTAGCACCTAGAACACCTTGGAGCTGCTCTTCAAGCAGAACGACCCGTTCAAAATCCGCTGGTGAAGCGTAGATAATGATCTTTTCACGATCTCGGAACTGAATGATCAACTGATGTAATAATTGGTATAATGCCTCTTCTTCTTCATCATGTAACTGCTCTAGAAACTGATGCGTCACCTGGAGTCCAAGAACACACAATTCATGTTCCAATCGCATCAATCGCTCTTGATTTTGCTCTTCGATTCGTGCAGTAAACGTATTTGTCGTTGCGATTTGCTCTTCGAACGTTGCTTGTCCTTCCGCACGTCCTGTTTCAAATCCAGCCTGGTGTCCTTCTTCATATCCTCGTTGACGTGCTTCCTCTAATGCCTGAAGACGTTCTTGTTCAAACTCACGCTGACGCTGTTCAAACTCTAGAACCATCGTCTGGCGAAGACGTTCTAGTTCAGCTTGACCTTCTGCCATCCGCTCTTCATAGAACGTATCTGGAACGATTGCCGATTCTTCCTGAGCATTTCGGACTTGAACGAGTGTTCGTTCCTGTCGTTCAATCACAGCTTGTCTTTTGATGACGTTAGACAACAATATCATCTCCTCCACCACGAGCCACGACGATCTCACCCATGTCTTCTAAGCGGCGGATGATTCCGACGATTCGACTTTGTGCTTCTTCGACGTCTCGGAGACGAACAGGACCCATGAATTCCATATCCTCTTTGAACGATTCGACCATCCGTTGTGACATGTTGCGGTAGACCATATCCTTGACGTCGTCTGACGATACTTTGAGTGCCAACAGTAGATCTTCGTTCGATACTTCGCGAATGATGCGCTGAATCGCCCTTGCATCGAGCGTGACGATATCTTCGAAGACGAACATCCGTTTTTTGATCTCTTCTGCGAGTTCCGGATCCTGAATCTCGAGCGTATCGAGAATCGTTCGTTCCGTCGTCCGGTCGACCCCGTTCAATACTTGAACGACCGCCTCGATACCGCCAGACTGCGCAAAATCTTGCATGCCTGCTTGTGACAGATTCCGTTCGAGAATTTGCTCTACTTCGCTAATGATCTCCGGGTTCATTCTGTCCATCGTCGCAATCCGTCGTGCTACATCGGATTGTGCTTCTGCCGGTAGCTCCGAGAGAATTTGTCCTGATTTAGCAGGATCAAGATGGGCAAGAACAAGCGCGATTGTTTGCGGATGTTCATTTTGAATGAAGTTCAATAGCTGTTTTGGGTCTGCCTTTCGTGCAAACTCAAACGGTCGGACTTGTAACGTCGATGTCAGGCGATAGATGAGTTCCATCGCCTTTTCTTCACCAAGCGCCTTCTCTAGAACCGATTTAGCAAACCCAATTCCACCTTGAGTGATGTAGTTTTGCGCCATCGCTAGTTCATGAAACTCTTCGAGAACGACTAACTTATCTTCTGGATCGACTCGTTTCATACTTGAGATTTGAAGGGTCAACCATTCCATCTCTTCTTCCGATAAATGTTTATATACACTGGCAGCGACTTCAGGACCTAACGAAATCATGAGAATCGCAGCCTTTTCCCGACTGTTCATTTCTAGCTTCTTCATCTCATCAATCCTCCGCTAACCAAGTACGTAATAATTTCGCAAACTCATCCGGATTGGATTCAGCGAGTTTTTCAAGCTGTTTGCGTTTGACTGCACCGTCGCTCGTATCTTCTGTTGATAATTCCGGAATTTCCGTCTCAATCGGTGTCCATTCCTCAAGTTCTTCGATTTCATTCGCTCTCCGTCGACGCATGAGGAGGATGACTGCTCCAATGACGAGGATTGCCGCTCCACCAAGGGCGAACCAAACCCACATCGGTGTTGCCGTCGTCGTTTTCGTCGCTGCCGTCGTTTCCGCGAATGGTCGAGACATGACAACGACCTTATTGGCAAGTTCTGCATCCGTCAGCGTTGCTTTCGCATCTGTCTTCGTTAATGATGTCCGGATGATCGAGTACATCATCGTCTGTAAGTCAGTTTGTAGTTGTGGATCGATCTGATTCTGACCTTTTGGTGGCTCGACGATGATTTGAATTCCTAAATCACGAATCTCGTAAGGAGCTCCTGTGATTTGTTTTGTGATTCGATTGACTTCATAGTTGATGATATCGTGTGTTTTCTCACTCGTATCACCCGTCGTTCCAGTACCCGCTGGGAAATTCGTCGTCTCATTTTGCCCCGTACCTGCTGTA
Source organism: Exiguobacterium sp. ZWU0009 (assembly GCF_000798935.2). Lineage (NCBI taxonomy): Bacteria > Bacillati > Bacillota > Bacilli > Caryophanales > Exiguobacterium > Exiguobacterium sp. ZWU0009. The sequence continues at coordinate 2,037,743 of NZ_CP018057.1, forward strand.
CCAGCATTTGCAGAGCCTGTGTACGCTTCTGCTACTTTTTCAGCAGACGTGACGATCCCTTCGATTTTATCGGGATCTACTGGCTCAACAAGCTTTTGTTCTTCCTGACGTTTCGTGACATCGACATCTGCCGTGACTGAAACGAGTGCTTTTTGTGGACCGAGAACGACAGATAGCATCTGCTGAATCTGCTTGCGTAAATCGTTTTCCGTCGTTTTCTTCAGCGCCATCGGATCGGTTCCACCCGCTGTTTGCGTAGCAGATCCTGGCTCGTAATACGTAAAATACTGATCCATGATCGTAATGTTTTCTTCTTTAAGGTTCGGAATACTCTTTGCAATCAAATGATACAACCCTTGAACCGTCTGATTGTTAAGATTACTACCCGCGCTAGAAGTCAAGACGACAGAAACCGTTGAAGATTCCTTTTCATCAGATAGAAAAACACTCTTCTCCGGGAGAGTGATCATGACTTTTGCTGACTCGATCCCATTAACTTGTGTGATCAAGTTTTCAAGTTCCGTCTGCATCGTATCGCGTTCGAGAATGTTCATCTCTTTATCCGTTGTTCCGAATCCAGCGTTTTCACTGAAGAAGGAATAGTCGATTTGACCGGATTTTGGTATACCAGCCGTCGCTAATTCGACTTTTAAGTTTTCAACGTTTGCTTCTGGAACAAGTATCGTCACGCCATTTGCTTCAGTGACGACTTCCGATGCGATTCCATCTTCATTTAGCTTTTCCGTCACTTGCCCCGCCTCTTGAGGGGATAGCTTCGAATAAAGAGGCGTCATCGTTGGTTTAGATAACCAGATGATCGCAACAATCAACGCCGCTAAAACGACGACGATGATTCCTAAAATCGTCGCCTTTTTCGCAAGTGACCATTCTTTCCATGTCGTATTCATAGCTCCTAATCGAGCTTTTAAACGTTCGTTCATTCAACATCTCCCACGCTTTCCTTAACAGTCACAGTTGCATACGCATCATTTCTTGGTATGCTTCGATGCCTTTGTTACGGACTTCAAGGGCGAGTTGCATAGAAAGCGATGCCTCTTCTGTTTTAATCATGATGTTATGTAGATCCGTCGTCTTTCCTGTCGCGAGATCGACACGAGCTTGAGATGAGGCGTGTTGCGTTGCATTCAGTCCGTTCATCGCCTCGCTGAGCACCTCACTAAAATCACTTGGTGTCGTCTTAGCGACTGTCTGCGTGGGTAGTACCATCTGCATGTTTTGAATTGGTTGAATTGCCATCTCTTCATCTCCTCTACTTATTTACCAATCTCCATCGCTTTGACGAGCATCGCTTTTGTCGCGTTCAAAGCCGTTACGTTCGCTTCGTAAGAGCGTGTCGCGCCCATCATGTCGACCATTTCTTTTAAGATATCGACATTAGGCATCTTGACGTACCCGAGTTCATCCGCATCTGGATGCGTCGGATTATATTCTAATTTGAATGGTTCAGGATCCTTCTTCAATTCACTGACCGTGACACCATTGGCGGTCTCTTTCAACACAGCGAGTTTTCTCGCATACGGTTGCCACTGTCCATTGACGAGCTCACCTCTTGTCGTTTGAGCATTCGCGATGTTTGCCGAGACTGTATCGAGCCGCAAACGCTGGGCAGTTAACCCGGATGCAGACGTATGAAATCCGTTGAACATACTCATCGATTACTTTCCTCCTCGGATAACAGACTGAATGCCAGAGAATTTGCGATTCAACTGTTCGACCAACGCCTCGTACTCAATTTGATTGCGTGATAATTCAGACATCTCAAGATCGATATCGACACCATTTCCATCGTTACGCATCGTATTTGGTCGATCGACGATGCTACCAGAAGTTCCGATTGTTGCGTGTCGCTTTAAACTCATTTTCATCTCTGAATCGAGCACATCTCCAAAAGTGACACGCTTTGCCTTATACCCAGGCGTATCGACATTCGAGATGTTCTTAGCGATAACTTCCTGTGCCATAACCGTTCGATTGACAGCTTGTGTCATTACGTTATAGTCAGACCCTAACCAATTCATCTTCTTTCCTCCACTCATGGAAACTATATTCAAATTCACGACAAAAAGTAAGTCGTTAGTAACATATCTGAAATAATTGAAACAAATAGGTCAATGTTTGAAAAGAAGTTTTTTGAAAAATAGGGTAATGAGATGTTAATAATCTGTTTTTTATTCCCTTTTCTTATAAAAATGATAAATAATACCTAGTCAAACAAAAAAGACCTAGTGCTTAACTAGGTCTTCTCTCTATAAGCAGCAATTCCCTTTTTAGTTCGATTTAATTCGTTCTAATTCATATAGGAAATTATCGTTTAAGATTTTGATGTATGTTCCCTTCATCCCGAGCGAACGTGACTCGATGACTCCTGCACTTTCGAGCTTACGAAGCGCATTGACGATGACGGAACGAGTAATACCGACACGATCCGCAATCTTTGAAGCGACGAGTAACCCTTCATTTCCTTCAAGCTCTTCGAAGATATGCTCAATCGCTTCGAGTTCCGAATAAGACAGTGAATTGATCGCCATCTGAACGACAGCTTTCTTCCGTGCTTTATCTTCCGCCTCATGAGCCTTTTCACGAAGGATCTCCATCCCGACGACTGTCGCACCATACTCTGCCAGCACGAGGTCTTCTTCGTTAAAGTCTTCAACCATACGACCGAGGACAAGCGTACCAAGGCGTTCTCCACCACCGATGATTGGTACGATCGTCGTTTTCGACGTTTCGAACGTGTCACGGTTATCGACTGGGAATGCCGTATGTTCGCTATCGATGGCAATGTTTGCCGTCGTTTCCGTGACGTTAAATAATTTTTTCGTGTAATCTTCCGGGAATTGACGTTCTTCTAAGAAACCACGGACCCGGTCATTTTCGATTTGTTGCTTGATTGCGATACCCAGTAACTTACCGCGCCGACTTACGATGAATGTGTTTGATTCCATGACTTCACTGAGACGGTCAGCCATGACCTTGAAATCAACATGTGTGCTCGCTTCCTGTTGTAACATCGTATTCAGCTTCCGCGTTTTCGCCAATAAATTCATTTTTTCTTCCTCCACTTTATAAGATGAACTGACTTAAGTCACGATCATCTGCTACTTTTCCAACTCGATCCGTCACGTATTGTGGCGTGATCGTCACATCCGTTTCCGGCATATCTGCTGCTTCGAAAGATAATTCCTCGAGCACGCGCTCCATGATCGTATACAAGCGCCGCGCTCCGATATTATCCGTCTCATCGTTCACTTGTGCAGCAATCCGTGCGATTTCACGAATGGCTTCTTCTGTAAAGGTGACATGAACATGCTCTGCCCCTAATAATGCTTTATATTGTTTGAGTAATGCTTGATTCGGTTCAGTCAAAATTTTGACAAAGTCATCTTCTGTCAAACTATCGAGTTCGACACGGATCGGAAAACGACCTTGGAGTTCAGGAATCAGATCAGATGGTTTCGCCATATGGAACGCACCTGCAGCGATGAACAAGATATGATCCGTCTTGACTGGACCATATTTCGTAACGATCGTCGATCCTTCAACGATCGGTAAGATGTCCCGCTGAACACCCTCTCGTGAAACACCTGCTGAATCATGTCCTTTTGTCGCAATCTTATCGATCTCATCGACGAAGATGATCCCCATTTGTTCTGCGCGACGGACCGCTTCGTCATGGACTTCGTTCAAGTCAAGCAACCGTTCCGCTTCTTCCGCTGTCAAGATCGGTCGCGCTTCTTTGACTGTGAGTTGACGCTTCTTCGTTTTCTTCGGCATGACTTGTCCGAGCATATCCTGAAGATTCGCAAGCCCCTCCATACCTTGTTGCCCAGAGAATAAATCCACTTGACGTTCTTCGACATCGACTTCGATCATTCGATCCTCGAGTTGCCCCGTCAGTAATTGCTGACGAAGTAACGAACGGTCGGCTGTCGCTTCCGATGTATCCGGCTCTTGTTGCTTTTGGTTCCCACCGAACAACATCTCAAACGGATTCGTTCCACCACCGAGACTAGATGACGCTTTTTTCCCAGACAACGCATCAACGATTCGTTCGTTCGCCACTGCTTCCGCTCGATCCTTGAGCGCTTCTTTTTTCTCATCTTTGACAAGACGAAGAGACGCTTCCACGAGATCCCGCACCATTGACTCCACATCACGACCGACGTACCCTACTTCCGTGAACTTCGTTGCTTCAATCTTGACGAATGGCGCCCGAACGAGTTTCGCGAGGCGTCGCGCAATTTCCGTCTTTCCGACACCGGTAGGTCCGATCATCAGAATGTTCTTCGGTGTGACTTCGTCCCGCATCGATGCATCGAGTAACTGTCGACGATAACGATTTCGTAAAGCAATCGCCACCGCACGTTTAGCATCTGCTTGTCCGATGACATGTTCATTCAACTTCTCGACGATTTGTCTTGGCGTCAATTCATGCATGGTCATTGCCTCCGATCGTTTCTAGGATGATTTGATCGTTCGTAAAGACACAGAGTTCACCAGCCGTCTCAAGAGCTGCGCGGGCGATTTCCTCTGCCGTGAGATGACTTGCGTGTCGAGCTAACGCGCGACCTGCTGCAAGCGCATAATTACCACCTGAACCGATTGCGAGAATGCCATCATCCGGTTCAATGACTTCCCCGTTTCCGGATACAAGTAAGAGATGTGTTCCATCCATGACGAGTAAGAGTGCTTCTAGTTGACGCAGCATCTTATCGCCTCGCCATTCCTTCGCTAGCTCAACTGCTGCCCGTTGTAAGTTCCCGTTATACATTTCAAGCTTCGCTTCGAATTTTTCAAAGAGTGTAAACGCGTCCGCGACACTTCCAGCAAATCCGGCAATGACTTTTCCACCATAGAGGCGCCGTACTTTTTTCGCACTTTTCTTCATGATGACTTGGTTTCCGAAAGTCACCTGTCCGTCTCCGCTCATCGCGGATTGTCCGTTATGTTGAATCGCAAAAATCGTCGTTGCATGAAACATCAATGTTTCCTCCCTTAGGCACGAGGATGTGCTTGTTGATAAACATGTCGTAATCGTTCCGTCGTTACGTGTGTGTACTGACCGGTCGTCGACAGCGATGCGTGTCCAAGTAACTCTTGGACTGCTCGCAAATCGGCGCCTCTTTCCAGTAAATCTGTCGCGAAACTATGACGAAGCGCATGTGGTGTCACATGTTTCCCAACAAGTTGTTCCCCTTTTTTCATGATTTTCCGAATCGCATCCGTCGTCAATCGACGCCCTGAATGAGACAAGAATAACGCTTGCTCATGACCTGCGACTGGATCTCGTGATGGTAAGTACAGTTCTAATGCATCTTTAGCAAAGGTTCCAATTGGTGCGATGCGTTCTTTCCCACCTTTTCCATACACATGGACGTAGGAGTGATCAGTCGCGAGATCACGAAGATCAAGTTGAACGACCTCGCTGACCCGCATACCCGTCGCATATAAAAGTTCTACTAACGCCACATTCCGGTTGCCAAGCGTATCACTCGATCGAAAGGCATCGAGGAAACGTTCATATTCCGTTGGAACGAGGAATGTCGGAAGTCCTTGTTGTCGTTTTGGTGCTTTTAATCCATCGAATGGATTAGGCTCATCGGTGTCACGTGTCAAAAAACGACCAAATTGTTTGAGGCAGGAAACTTTTTGTGCAATCGTCGCCCGCGCCAGCTCCTGATCGTAAAGAGCATACAAATAACGCCGTGCACTTGCCAATTCAATCGATCGTAACTGATGATCGCGGCAAAAAGCGGCGTATTGTCGAAGTGTTTGATCATAAGAGCGACCTGTATTCGGAGATAATTGACGTTCAATATGAACATACCGCATAAAATCTTCTAGCAGTCGCTCAAAAGCAGTGTCTATCCCCATGAATGCGCCCCCTTCTGACCATTTCATTCTCGAATCGCCCTTAGCATAGCACAGACCAAGTAGTCTGACAATAGACCAAAAACCGAAAAATTAACGAAATTATCGCGCTTTTATGACAAATTAAGAAATGGGGAGAAAGAGCGCTGAATCACGCCTTTCTCCCCATCAAAAATCACATATCCGTGAAATCTTTGATTGCTTCAAGTGCTCGCTCTGCGTAGAGCGCATACTTCTCAGGTTTTTTCATCCGAACCGGATGACCAACGAGTGCTGGTACCAATCCGAAGTTGGCATTCATTGGCTGGAAGTTCTTCCCTTCCGTCGTCGTGATATAGTGCGACATCGCACCCATCATCGTTTCCTGCGGGAACGTAACCGGTTCCGCCTCATTGACGAGACGTGCCGCGTTAATTCCTGCCGTTAAGCCGGACGCTGCTGACTCGACGTACCCTTCGACACCTGTCATTTGACCAGCAAAGAACAAGTCGTCACGTGTACGTGTCTGATACGTTGGCTTTAACAAATTCGGTGAGTTGACGAACGTGTTACGGTGCATGACACCATAACGGACGATTTCTGCATTCTCAAGACCAGGAATCAAGCGAATGATCCGCTTTTGTTCGCCCCATTTCAAATGTGTCTGGAAGCCGACAAGGTTGAACAATGTTCCAGCTGAGTTATCTTGACGCAATTGAACGACAGCATATGGCCGTTTGCCTGTCTTCGGATCTTCAAGTCCGACTGGCTTCATTGGTCCGAACAAGAGTGTTTTCGGTCCGCGAGAAGCGAGAACTTCAAATGGCATACAGCCCTCGAAGTAAATCTCTTTTTCAAATTCCTTCAGTGGAACAACTTCCGCATTGATCAGCTCATCATAGAAGAGCTGGAATTCTTCTTCCGTCATTGGACAATTCAAGTAGGCAGCTTCGCCTTTATCATATCGTGATTTCAGATAAACCTTCTCACGATCGATTGTGTCTCCATCGAGAATCGGTGCCGCTGCATCGAAGAAGTATAGATAATCTTCACCTGTGAATTGTTTAAGTGATTCCGATAATGCCGCACTCGTCAACGGACCCGTCGCGACGATCGTCGGACCATCTGGAATCGCTTCGATTTCTTCATGATGGACTGTAACGTTCGGATGGTTTTTCAACGTTTCCGTCACATATCCTGCGAAGTCGTGCCGATCGACAGCAAGTGCTCCACCTGCTGGAACGCTCGCTAAGTCTGCTGCTTTCATGATCAAGGAATCGAGCTGACGCATCTCTTCCTTTAAAACACCGACTGCGTTCGTTAACTGGTTCGCTCGAAGTGAGTTCGAACAGACGAGTTCAGCGAATTGGTCTGTATGGTGCGCGGGTGTCTGCTTGACAGGCCGCATTTCATATAAGTCTACTTGTACGCCGCGTTTTGCAAGTTGCCATGCTGCTTCAGAACCTGCAAGTCCCGCGCCGATTACCGTTACACGTTTCAACGGTCATTCCTCCTCTTGCTCCTGATCGATGCGTGTTTCATGATGTCCACAAGATGTACATTCTACTTTCACACCGTTCTTGATTTTCTTTTGTACCATCATACTGCTACATACCGGACATGGTTCTTCGACCGGTTTATCCCATGAGACGAACTCACATTCCGGATAGTTCGAACAACCGTAGAACAAACGTCCTTTTTTACTACGACGTTCGACGATGTCGCCCGTTCCACATGTCGGACACTTCACACCGATCTCGACTTGGATCGGTTTTGTGTTACGACACTCTGGGAAGTTCGAGCACGCCATGAACTTGCCATAACGTCCCATCTTGATGACCATCGGATGACCACAGACTTCACAATCTTCTCCAGCCGGTTCATCTTTGATTTCAATCTTCTCGATTTCTGCTTCTGCTCGTGTCAGACGCTTTGCAAAGGACTTGTAGATTGGATCGACGACTTCCGTCCACTGCATGTCACCTTTTTCGATCGCATCGAGTAAAGCTTCCATGTCTGCAGTGAACTGGACAGTGATGAACTCTTGGAAATAGTCGCTGATCATATCGATGACGAGTTCACCAAGTTCCGTTGGTAAGAATTTCTTCTCTTCAAGCGTCACGTAACCCCGTTTTTGAATCGTATCGAGCGTCGGCGCATACGTCGACGGACGACCGATGCCGAGTTCTTCCATCGCCCGGACAAGACGTGCTTCCGTATAACGTGGCGGTGGTTGGGTGAAGTGTTGTTTCGGTTCGATTGCTGATTGTTTTAACTCTTCCCCTTCATCGAGTGGAGGAAGTAATCCTTCCTTGACGTCTGAAACCGCCTCATCGTCCGTATCTTCGATGTAGACCTTCATGAAGCCTGGGAATTTAACGGTCGACCCGTTGGCACGGAAAGTGACGTCGTTCGAGACGAGATCGATCTTGACGGTATCGAGAATCGCTGGCGCCATCTGACTTGCGACGAACCGTTCCCAAATTAGTTTATATAAGCGGAACTGATCACGCGATAAATACGATTTGACGAGTTGTGGCTCGCGCATCGTCGAAGTCGGACGAACTGCTTCGTGCGCATCTTGTGAGTTCGCTGATTTTTTTTCTTTGCGTTTCTCGCTTGCGATGTATTCTTTTCCGTACGCCTGCTCAATGAACCCGTGTGCTTCAAGGTTCGCCGAATCTGACGTCCGTGTCGAATCGGTACGCATATACGTGATCAAACCGACTGTACCTTCTTTTCCAATCTCGATTCCTTCGTATAGCTGTTGTGCGATCATCATCGTCTTCTTTGCTCGGAAGTTCAGCTTACGTGCTGCTTCCTGTTGCAGGGAACTCGTCGTAAACGGTAACGCCGGATTCCGTTTCCGCTCTTTTTTCGTGACGGAATCAACTGTGAAGTCTTCCGAGAGTTGATTCAAGATTTGATCGACTTCTTCTTGCGAATGAAGTTCACGCTTCTTGCCATCGACTCCATAGAAGTTCGCTTCGAGCTTTTCACCGTTTGCATCGAGTTCGAGTTTGATCGTCCAGTATTCTTCAGGCATGAACGCGTTGATTTCTTGTTCCCGATCAATGATCATCTTGACGGCAACGGATTGAACGCGTCCCGCAGATAACCCTTTTTTAATCTTCTTCCATAATAACGGACTCATGCTGTAACCAACAAGGCGGTCCAAGATACGACGGGCTTGCTGTGCATCGACAAGATCATAGTTGAGCTTGCGTGGTCGCTTGAACGAATCCTTGATGGCATCTTTCGTGATTTCATTGAAGACGACGCGGCACTCCGTTGATTCATCAACGCCTAATGCTTTGGCTAAATGCCATGCGATCGCTTCCCCTTCACGGTCGGGGTCGGCTGCGAGATAGATTTTTTGTGCTTTTTTCGCAGCTGTCTTGAGTTCTTTTAAGACCGGACCTTTACCACGGATCGTGATATATTTCGGTTCATAGTCATGTTCGACGTCGACTCCCATTTGGCTTTTCGGCAAGTCAATGACGTGCCCCATCGACGCTTTCACGGTATAGTTGGATCCGAGATAACGTTTGATGGTTTTTGCCTTAGCGGGTGACTCGACGATTACTAGATATTTTGCCATTGCAATCGCTCCCTATTAGAGGCGTACTCGTATTTTAATCTCACTTATCATAGTAGTCTCGATTCCCATTTGTCAACGTTCAGCCGAATACTTTTTGAAACTTCTTCCGGATTAAGGAGTGGAATCGCTCCTTCTGCGATCAATTGATTCGTTCCGGTAAAGAACGATTCAGTTGGACAACCCGGCAAACAATAGACATCTTTTCCTTGATCAAGTGCGTGACTTGCAGTATTCATCGTACCGCTTCGTTTCGCCGCTTCGACGATGATCAACGAGGAGGACAATCCGGCGATGATGCGATTCCGTTCTAGAAATTGAAATTTTTGAATAGGAGTTCCGGATGGATATTCGGAGAGAAGAAGACCGTTTGAGAGGATCCGTTCAAAAAGAGTAGCATGGGAAGTGGGATATAGACGATCAAGTCCGCCAGCAAGAACCGCAATCGTTGTTTGCTGATGTTTTAAGGATAGACGATGAACGAGGGCATCGATGCCATAGGCACCTCCGGAAACGGTGGCGAGATCGGGGTGAAAGAAGGGTTGCAGGAAACGCATGCGGGAAAGGTGTTGCGGTGAAGGGGTTCGACTACCGATGATACTGACGCGTGGAAGAGTTAGGCGGGACGGGTCACCGCGGTAAAAGAGGGCATAGACAGGTTGAGGGATCGTCAGTAACACAGTCGGAAACAGCCGATCTCCTTTGACTAGAATCGACTCTTCGATCCAATCAAGCTGTAGTGCTTGTTCATACCGTTTTCGAAGACGCGTCGAAACGGGTAATTCATGACTTGGAACGATTCCGAATTGCTCAATCAATCGGACGATCGTGTAGGGTACCTGACACATGGCGAAGCGGACATACAGTTCACGTTTCATGAGATCAGCGCTCCTTATTTAAGCTTCTTATTTATATAGAAGAAAGCCGTCCTGATTTGATCAGGACAGCTTCTTTTTTTGATTTATTTGACTGTGCTGTTCGTCACGCACTCGTCATAGATCCCTGCTTCTTTGATGACACGGATTAACGTCTCACCAATGACAGCTGGTGTTTCTGCTACTTCGATTCCGTTTGCACGGAGTGTCTTGATTTTTTCAGCAGCTGTTCCTTTACCGCCAGAGATGATCGCACCTGCGTGACCCATCCGTTTGCCGGCAGGAGCTGTTTGACCACCGATGAAACCAATGACTGGTTTCGTCATGTTCGCTTTGACCCACTCAGCCGCTTCTTCTTCAGCTGTTCCACCGATTTCCCCTAACATGATGACAGCTTTTGTTTCTGGATCTTCATTGAACGCTTTGAGCGTATCGATGAAGTCCGTTCCATTGACCGGGTCGCCCCCGATACCAACAGCTGTCGATTGACCGATGCCTGCTGTCGTCAATTGATGGACAGCTTCATATGTCAAAGTCCCAGAACGTGAGACGATACCGACATGACCTGGTGTATGGATATATCCTGGCATGATACCAAGCTTCGCGACACCTGGAGTGATGACGCCAGGGCAGTTCGGTCCAATAAGACGAACTGGTTTGCCTTCGAGGTAACGTTTTACTTTGACCATATCAAGAACTGGAATACCTTCCGTGATACAGATGATCAACGCGATGTTCGCATCTGCTGCTTCCATGATTGCATCCGCTGCGAATGCTGGTGGAACGTAGATGATCGATGCGTTCGCACCCGTTTTTTCGACCGCTTGTGCGACCGTATCAAAAACAGGAACACCACCGAGTACTTCCGTACCGCCTTTTCCTGGTGTGACACCTCCTACGAGGTTTGTGCCGTAGTCGATCATCTGTTCACCGTGGAACATCCCTTGGTTACCAGTAATCCCTTGAATAATGACTTTCGTCGATTCGTTCACCCAAATACTCATCTTTAGCTCCCCCTTACTTCACGAGCGCAGCGATTTTTTCTGCGCCGTCTGCCATTGATGTAGCTGCTGTAATCGCTAGACCTGAATCTTTGAGAATTTGTTTCCCTGCATCAACGTTCGTTCCTTCAAGACGAACGACGAGTGGCAATTCGAGACCGACTTCTTTTGTCGCCGCAACGATACCTTCTGCGATGACGTCACATTTCATGATTCCACCGAAGATGTTGACGAAAATCCCTTTGACGTTCTCATCTGATAAGATCAGTTTGAATGCTTCTGTAACTTTCTCTTTTGTCGCACCACCACCGACATCGAGGAAGTTTGCAGGATCACCACTGAAGTGTTTGATGATATCCATCGTTGCCATGGCAAGACCCGCACCATTGACGAGGCAACCGATGTTTCCATCGAGCGCGATGTAGTTCAAATCACTTTTCGACGCTTCGACTTCACGTGGATCTTCTTCTGTTTCATCACGTAACGCTACGATATCCGCATGACGATACAACGCGTTTGAATCGAAGTTCAACTTTGCATCTAATGCAAGGACTTCGCCATCCTTCGTCGTAACGAGTGGGTTGATTTCTGCGATCGAACAATCCTTGTCGACGAAGAAGTTGTAGAGTTTTGTGACCATACCGACGAACTTGTTGACGAGCTTCACTGGAACACCCATTGCGAACGCAAGTTTACGCGCTTGGAATCCTTGAAGACCAACCGCAGGATCAACGACTTCTTTGATGATTTTTTCTGGTGTCGCTTCCGCCACCTCTTCGATGTCCATACCACCTTCGCTTGATCCCATGATGACAACACGTCCTGTCACACGATCAAGTACGATTCCAAGATAGTATTCTTTGTCAATCGCACAACCTTCTTCGACGAGAAGACGTTGAACGACTTTTCCTTCTGGACCTGTTTGGTGCGTGACGAGCGTTTTGCCGAGTAACTCCGTCGCATATTCCTTCACTTCTTCTTGCGATTTTGCAAGCTTGACGCCACCTGCTTTACCGCGTCCCCCCGCGTGAATTTGAGCTTTGACGACTTTAATCGGGCCTGACAATTGTTCTGATGCATCGACCGCCTCTTCGACGGTGAAGGCTGCGATTCCGTTTGGTACGGGTACACCGTACGAACGAAGTAATTCTTTTGCCTGATACTCATGTACATTCATGAAAAAATCCCCCTTAACCCCTTTAGTTTCGGCTCTTTCATTGTAGTTAAAATTGGAAGCGCTGTCTATCGTTATCGACCGAAAGCTTTATTTTTTCAGAATTTCATCTTGATCGAGACGATATAAAAAGGCGAATAACTCAGCGATGACACCGTACAATTCTTCTGGAATCTGTTCCGATACTTGGACAGCGTCTAGTAACGTCATCAACGTTTCGTCCTGTCGGATGGGAATATCATGTTTCAATGCCTCTTCTAAAATCCGTTCCGCGATATGTTCCGATCCCTTAGCGACGACTTTTGGAGCGTGCATCTGTTCTTCGTATGATAGAGCTATTGCTTTTTTCATATATGAAGATCCACCCTTCCATTACGCGTCGAGATATCATGCGGTACGCGCTCTTTCGTCTGTTCGACCCAATCGAATCGCGTCAATACATAGCCTTGCTCCTCAAGACGAGTCTGGATTTGCGGTGTGTAGGCTTGCATGAACGTATTGACGTGTACATTCGGATGAAAGACGGAAATCGAAACATTCCGGTCTGCGATCAAGACGTCAACAGCGACCTCACCAAGCGCCGGTAATTGAAGATATAACACGACGCGGGCATGATTTGGATCAAACGTCCGTTCGAACGGTGCTTCCATCATGAGATCGACATCTTCGAAAGGTCCAAATTGAGGTAATTGAAATAAATAGACTCCTTTCCCTGCTTCGTTTGTCGCTTGAACGAGTTGTTGCGCTAAAATCTGATCACTTGTCTTTCGATCAAGCGTTCGACCTGTCTCGTCGCCCTTTGCCAGTTGAACGAGTTCGGTAAGAGCGTGCTTTAACTGCTTCGCTTCTCCTCCTGTTACTGGTTGACCAATTTGCCTTAGGAGTTCTCGTGTTTCCGCAGTCGGTACCGTCTGGCGTTGTAAAAAGGAATCGAGTAACTGCGGTAGAGCCGACTTTTGCGGAACAGACTCGGTCGAGATGATTTTTAAGACCGGTTGTCCCTCTGCTGAAACGACTTGAAAGCGATACATGTTCCCTTCTTTTAGTTCAGCCGTTGTCCCAGCCGTCAAGACGCGTTGACCGACTTGGAGTTCCATCAATCCGTCCGGCAACAGTTTCAATACTTTACCGACGATGTTTGCTCCTTCCCGTAACGGCAGGTTCGCATGATCGATGATTTTAAATGGAAGTAAGGCACGATGTTCGATTTGCATGCTCGATCCCTCCTAGAGACGTTCTTTGACAGGACGGAATGTTTTCCGGTGAATCGGTGTGACGCCCAGTGTATCGAGCGCTTGTAAATGTATCGGTGTTCCGTAACCTGCGTGTGTTTCAAATCCGTATCCCGGATACTCGATCGCGTATTGTTCCATCATCGCATCTCGTGTCTCTTTCGCAACGACACTTGCAGCAGCAATTGAGACACTTCGCGCATCTCCTTTGATGAGAGAGAGTTGTGGTATATCGTCGTCGAGTGTCATCGCATCGACGAGTAAGGCATCCGGTTGCAATTGACGTAGAGCATTTTGCATCGCCTGTTTCGATGCTTGATAGATATTGATTTCGTCGATTTCAGCCGGTTCGATGATGCCGATCGCAATCTCTGCGACGTCTTGCAAATGCTTAAGTGCCGCTTGTCGCTGTACTTTACTCATCTGTTTTGAATCCGTTAGTCCCGGATGATAGAAACCGTCTGGTAAGATGACAGCTGCTGCGACGACAGGACCAGCTAGTGGACCTCGTCCGACTTCGTCCACTCCTGCAATTCGAACGTACCCTTGTTGACGATATTCGTCTTCAAATGCGAGTCGTTCCTTGAAATCGATCCGTTGCTGCTCTTCGAGCGCAAATCGTCGCTCTGTCTGACGAAACAGTGTATGCACCCCTTTTCGCGCATCTGTCGCCAGTTCCTGCTTCAGTTGAATAAATTCTTCTAGTGTTGCTTTTTGCAATCGTTCTTTTAATTCGGCTATTTTCATACACCCTGCTCCTTTGAAAAAAACTTGGACATCAAAGGATGTCCAAGTCCGTTATGCATTCGTTTCCCACTCTTCGACTGTTTCAAGCGTCACCCGACCGAGCTTTTCCGTTCGCAATTCATGCAGGAGCATTTCGCTCGTCCGCTCGAAATCGACATAACCCCCTGAGACGAAACCACGTTTTTTACCGATTGCTTCGAGTACATCGACCGCTTCTCCCGATACTTCGTCGAGTCGATAACGCTCACGTAACTGCTCCGGATACCGTGTCTTTAGCTCACGAAGGGCAAATAGCGCGATATCGTCGATGTTTAAGATATCATCTTTGATCGCTCCTGTTGCTGCTAGACGATAGCCGACGACTTGATCGTCGAACTTCGGCCAGAGAATACCTGGTGTATCGAGTAATTCCATCTCACCTGTTTTCATCTTGATCCACTGCTGGCGTTTCGTCACACCTGGACGGTCACCGGTGATGGCGATATTTCGGCCGGCAAGTCGATTGATGAGCGTCGATTTCCCGACGTTTGGAATACCAATGATCAAGGCACGAATCGCGCTCGGATTCCGACCCTTCTCCCGCATCCGTGCATGTTTTTCTTTCATTAGTCGTAAAGCGCCCTCATGGATTTGATTCAATCCTTTATTGTGCTTCGCGTCGACCGCGACGACATCGACACCATCTGCTCGTAATGCCTGCATCCATTGTTCCGTCACTCGTTTGTCTGCCATATCCGCTTTGTTGAGGACAATCAATCGCGGCTTACCTGCCGTGATCTGTTCGACCATCGGATTACGGCTCGACATCGGAAGACGTGCGTCGACGAGTTCGATCACCACATCGATCAACTTTAATTTTTCTGTGACTTCCCGACGTGCTTTGGCCATGTGACCGGGGAACCATTGAATCGTCATATCCTTCACCTCGTTCATATATTCCTGGACTTCTTGCTGATCATACGATACATGAAAAAACATCCACTCCCTAGTATACGCAACTTAAGACGAGAAAAGAAGATGAGCTGCTTACTTTTAACGGCAAGCGTCTCATCTTCTTTCGTTTTAATCGACAGAACGTACATCATTGAATGGATAGAAGACGAAGTTCGTCGTTCCGACGATTTGTTCTTCATCCACGAAACCGATATCACGACTATCTTTTGAATTTTGACGGTTGTCTCCCATGACGAATACTTTCCCTTTCGGAACAGTCGTTTCACCTGTTCGCTCTTCAAGCGTGAAGTCTTCCGTCAATGGAACACCACTCATCTGGGCTTTGTATTCTTTCAAATACGGTTCAGCTACTTTCTTATCGTTGACATACAACGTATCGTCTTTGTAATACATCGTATCTCCTGGAACAGCGATGACCCGTTTGATGTAATCTCGAGTTTCCGTTGCATGGAAGACGACGATATCGCCTCTTTCTGGTTCATTAAAATAGTACGGGACCTTATTAACGATCATTCGATCCGCATTGTGTAAGGTTGGCATCATCGATTCCCCATCAACGATGACGGGTACGAACAGGAACGTTCGAATGATAAACGCGATGACGAGCGCTACGACGAGCGCCTTTACCCAACTGAATAACTCCTTCACGAATTCCACTCCCTTGATTAACGCAATTTCTTCCTAAGGACTAGTATACGCATAAACGGCAAAAAAAAGAAGCTTGTCCGGAGACAAGCCACTTTTTCACATGATTAACGACGAATTTCTTTAATACGCGCCGCTTTACCACGAAGGTTACGGAGGTAGTAAAGTTTCGCACGACGGACTTTACCGTAGCGAACGACTTCGATTTGTGCAACACGTGGTGAGTGGAGCGGGAATGCACGCTCAACGCCAACTCCGTAAGAAATTTTACGGACTGTGAATGTTTCACTGATGCCGCCACCGTGACGTTTGATGACTACGCCTTCGAAGAGCTGAATACGCTCACGCGTACCCTCGACGACTTTAACGTGTACACGGACTGTATCCCCAGGACGGAACGCAGGGACGTCTGACTTGATTTGTTCTTGTGTAAGTTCACGGAACAATTGTTGTGTGTTCATGAATGATTTCTCCTTTTTTCACCAATGTTCTTATCTTCATTTGCTTCAAGCATCCGACAGCGGAACATCGTTAATGGGTGGCTTTTGCCACATGTTTTAACTTATCATAGATTCAGTCGTTTGACAATCCTGAAATCGAGTCTAAATAATGCTGATCTTCTTCTGTTAACGGTGCATCAACGAGGAGATCGGGACGACGCTCATATGTCCGTTTTAGCGACTGTTCCCGTCGCCATTTTTCAATCCGGGCATGGTTGCCTGATAACAAGACATCGGGTACTCGGTGCCCTTTATATTCTGCCGGACGTGTATAATGCGGATATTCAAGTAGCCCCGTCGAGAAGGAATCATCTTCGTGACTCGCAGATGCACCGAGGACGTCCGGTAAAAGTCGGACGACAGCATCGATCATCGTCATCGCAGCAAGTTCTCCTCCCGTCAAGACAAAGTCTCCGAGCGAGACCTCATCCGTCACCAACTGATCATGAATTCGCTGATCAAACCCCTCATAGTGACCACATAAGAAGACTAGTTCTTCTTCGTTTGCCCACTCTTCTGCCATCCGTTGCGAAAAACGTTTACCGGTCGGTGTCATGACGATGATTCGTCGTTTTCGTTCCGGCAGGCTCGCCATCGCATCGAAGACGGGTTGAGGTGTCAACAGCATGCCAGCTCCTCCACCATATGGATAATCATCGACCTTACCATGCCGATTCGTTGAAAAGTCCCGAAAATTGATTGTTTCGAGCATGACGCGTTCATCGTCTTGCGCTCGCTTGACGATCGAATGATCGAGCGCTGAAAACATTTCTGGAAACAGCGTCAACACACGGATGTTCATTCTTCGATCAGTCCCGGAAGCGGCGTGATTTGGATGCGTTTCTGTTCGACGTCAACGGAAGCAACGACTTGTTCAATATACGGAATCAAGACATCCTTTTTCCCGTCACGTTTGATCGTCCAGACATCGTTCGCTCCTGTCTCGAGAATATCGGATACGACACCAATTTTTGTCTCACCGTCGTAAACCGTACAACCGATGATTTCATGATAGTAAAATTCATGCTCGTCTAAGTCCTGCAAGTCTTCTGCGTGGACATAGAGTTTCAATCCTTTATACTTCTCGACATCATTGATATGATGCATCCCTTTGAACGTCACCATGATGAATTGTTTATGCTTCCGGTAGCCACTGATTGTTACCGGTGTATACGTACCTTCAGAGCCGAGAAAGACTTCTTTTCCGATCTTAAAGCGTTCTTCCGGAAAATCCGTGCTTGCAAGTAATTTCAATTCCCCTTTTAGACCGTGCGTATTAGCGATTTTCGCAATTTCCAACCATTCCATTCGTTTCACTTCCTTTCTTGAATTAAAAAAAGGAGGTAAGCTTTCGCTCACCTCCTAATGTCTTACTTCGCGAGTTTCGCGTTGTGGAATTTCTCCATGATACCAGCTTGTGAGAAGAGGTTACGAACTGTGTCCGAAGGTTTAGCACCTTCAGAGAGCCATTTAAGAGCTAGCTCTTCGTTGATTTTAACTTCTGCTTCTGGTTTAGCAACTGGATTGTAGTATCCGATTTGCTCGATGAAACGACCATCACGTGGTGCACGTGAGTCTGCTACTACCACACGGTAGAAAGGTGATTTTTTTGCGCCCATGCGCTTAAGACGAATTTTAACTGCCATTCGTAAGTCCCTCCAAATAATAAATAATTTTTTCGTTTAGTCAAATTGACAACTTCATTAGTATACAACGTTACAGCGAAAGAGAAAAGACTTTTAAAAGAATGGAAGGCCAAAGCCTTTCTTTTTCCCTTTGCCCATCTGTCCGGAAAATTGTTTCATCATTTTCCGCATGTCTTCAAACTGTTTAATGAGACGGTTGACTTCTTGGATACTGCGTCCGCTACCGCGGGCAATCCGCTTCCGGCGACTCGCATTCAAGATTTCAGGTTCAGTCCGCTCTCGTTTCGTCATCGATTGGATGATCGCTTCGACATACACGAGTTGCTTCTCATCGATTTGGGCGTTTTTCAACCCCTTCATCTTCCCTTTACCTGCCCCAGGGATCATTCCCAACAGTTCGTCGAGTGGACCCATCTGTTTCACTTGCTGCAACTGCTCGATGAAATCATCGAATGTAAACGATGCATCGCGCATTTTGCTTTCTAACTCTTTGGCACGCGTAGCGTCCATTTGTGACTCTGCTTTTTCAATCAGTGTCAGCATGTCTCCCATGCCTAGAATCCGAGACGCCATCCGCTCGGGATAGAATGGTTCGATGGCATCGAGCTTCTCTCCAAGACCGACGAACTTAATCGGTGCTCCGGTGACTGCCTTGATGGAGAGTGCTGCACCACCTCGCGTATCTCCGTCGAGCTTCGTCAGAACGACTCCCGTTACGCCAAGCTTCTCGTTGAAGCTCTCTGCGACGTTGACAGCATCCTGACCCGTCATCGAATCGACGACAAGGAAGATTTCATGCGGTTTGGCGATCTCCTTCACATCAACGAGTTCCTGCATCAGTTCCTCATCGACGTGTAAGCGACCTGCCGTATCGATCAACACGATATCGTGATGATGCTCTTTTGCATAATCGAGTGCACCGGTAACGATTTCTTGCGGACTGACATGATCTCCCATCGAGAAGACCGGTAACTCCAATTGTTTTCCGAGTGTCTCTAATTGTTTGATTGCTGCCGGACGATAAATATCCGCTGCAACAAGCAAAGGACTACGATTATGTTTTTTACGTAAATGATTGGCAAGTTTACCAGTTGTCGTTGTTTTACCTGCCCCTTGCAGACCCGTCATCATGATGACGGTCGGAGGACGGTTCGCAAGCGTCAATGGTGACACTTCTGCACCCATCAGATTCGTCAATTCATCATGGACGATTTTGACGACTTGTTGCCCTGGCGTCAAAGACGTCATGACATCCTGTCCGACGGCGCGTTCCTTTACATCATTTACGAATTGTTTGACGACTTTGAAGTTGACGTCGGCTTCGAGTAGCGCTAAGCGAACTTCGCGCATCATCTCTTTGACGTCTGCTTCAGAAATCTTACCCTTACCTCGCATTTTAGCGAGACTGGCTTGAAGCCGTTCCGATAATCCTTCGAATGCCATTAAGAATGCCTCCTACTCTAATTGCTCCAATGTCTCAATGATCACTAGGGCTTCACCCGGAAGGTCGCATTGCTTCAGCTGATCGAGTAACTGCTTTCGCCGTTCGTGTTTCTTGAACAGGGATAGTCGTTCTTCATACTGCTCGAGCATGGCTTCCGTGCGTTTTATGTTGTCGTAGACTGCTTGTCGGCTGACTTCAAACTCATCGGCGATCTCACCTAAGGAAAAGTCATCTAAGTAATAGAGTGACATGTAATTCCGTTGTTTTGGCGTCAAAAGCTCCTGATAAAAGTCAATCAGATAATTCATCCGGTTCGTTTTATCAAGTGTCATCCGAGCACCTCCGCAATGTTAAGTGAAATTCCTTTACAGATAGTATAGTACAGCCCTCACAGTGTGTTGTCAAGTTTTTTTCTTTACATGAAACGTCGCTTATTCAGCGCTTTCTTCCGTGTCGACGTTTTCTTTTTCTTCAAAGACATCGCCAAACAGGCCATATACGAATTGTTCTGCGTCAAACGGTTGTAAATCATCGATTTTTTCACCGAGACCCACGAACTTAACCGGCAGATTCAGCTCATTCTTAATCGCAAGAACAATCCCGCCTTTTGCCGTTCCATCAAGCTTCGTCAAGACGATCCCGCTGACGTTCGTCGCTTGTTTGAAGGCTTTTGCCTGCACCATCGCGTTTTGCCCTGTTGTTGCGTCAAGTGCTAGTAACACTTCATGGGGTGCACCTGGAATTTCACGTTCGATGACACGCTTGACCTTTTCAAGTTCGTTCATCAGGTTGACCTTGTTTTGAAGACGTCCTGCCGTATCACAAATCAGGACATCAACCTTACGTGCTTTTGCTGCTTGGACGGCGTCATAGACGACAGCAGCCGGGTCGGACCCTTCGCCTTGGCGGATGACCGGTACACCGGAGCGTTCACCCCAGACTTGCAATTGATCGATCGCACCCGCCCGGAACGTATCCCCCGCTGCTAACATCACGCTCTTGCCTTCTTGTTTTAATCGGTTCGCAAGTTTCCCGATTGTCGTCGTCTTCCCAACGCCATTGACACCAACGAACAGGATGACATTCAGCTCATGATCGAGATCGAGAGCTGTCTCTTCTTCTTCGACTAACATCTTCGCAACGACTTCAACGAGGACGTCTCGGACTTGTTTTGGATCCTTGACGTTACGTCGTTTGACTTCTGTCTTTAATTCCTCGACCAAATCCATCGTCGTCGTCATACCGACGTCGGCTTGGATCAACACTTCTTCTAACTCTTCGAAGAAGTCTTCATCAACTTCTCGGAAGCGGTAGACGAGATCATTGACGGCACTCGCTAATCCGTCACGTGTCTTCGTCAAGCCTTCCGTGAATTTAGTCGTGACTTCTTGTGTCGAAGTCGTCAAGCGGTCTTTCAGTTTTTTAAAGAAACTCATTGTTTAATCTCCTTTGGTTCTTCACTTAATGTACGCCGTGCCTCTTCTAGTTTAACGGATAACACTTCTGATATCCCGTTTTGCTGCATCGTGACGCCGTAAAGGACGTCTGCTGCCTCCATCGTCCCTTTACGATGAGTGATGATGACGAACTGTGTCTCGCGTGCTAGCTGATGGACGAACTCGCCGAATCGCGCGACGTTCGCTTCATCAAGCGCTGCTTCGACCTCATCGAGGACACAGAATGGAACGGGACGTGTCTTAAGAATCGCAAATAATAAGGCGATTGCCGTCAAAGCACGCTCTCCACCAGACAAGAGCGACAAATTTTGCAGCTTCTTACCAGGCGGTTTCGCGACAATATCAATTCCACTCGTCAACAGATCACTCGGGTCAACGAGGACTAGATCGGCTTCACCGCCCCCGAATAGCTCTCGGAATGTTTCCCGGAAGTGTTCACGGACAGCATCATACGTTTGACGGAACAACCGAATGACTTCTCGGTCCATCTCTTCGATGACGCCATAGAGATCCGTTTTAGCAGCGACGAGATCATCCCGTTGCGCTGACAGGAACGTAAACCGTTCATCGACCTCCGCGAATTCCTCAATCGCACCGATATTGACGATGCCGATTTCTTCGAGTTGGCGTTTGAGCAGATGAATTTCCTCTTTCGCCTCATCATACGATAGATCGAGTGGTGCAATCAGTTCGAGCAGTAATCCCATCTCTTCAAGCATTTCTTGTCTTGTCTCAAGACGTGTACTTGTTTTCCCTTGAGAAAGTCGAAGTTGCTCGAGTGTCTGTTTCGTCGTTTGTTGATCGTCCTTTGTCTTCGCTTCGCGGATCCGGATCAAGCGCAAGGATTCTGCTTGTACTTGAATCCGTTGTCCGATCGCGACGAGTTCGGTCTCGACCCGTTGTTGTTCCTGTTCCTGT
The DNA here is from genome assembly GCF_000798935.2 of Exiguobacterium sp. ZWU0009. NCBI lineage: Bacteria > Bacillati > Bacillota > Bacilli > Caryophanales > Exiguobacterium > Exiguobacterium sp. ZWU0009. The sequence continues at coordinate 2,059,805 of NZ_CP018057.1, forward strand.
TCACGCTGTTCCGCATGCAAGGCATCGATTTTCGCTTCATCGAATCCTTCAAGGACATGACGCAAGTCACGGCGTTTATGACTACGCTCAAGCTTCGCGTGACTGACCTGTTCCGTCAGGCGTTCGATATCTTGCGTGAGTTGCGCTTGTTTCATTTGAATCGTCCGCTCTTCGAGAACTGCTTCTGCTTGTTCCTTCTTCAGTTCGTCCATCGTAACGGCGCCACGGGCTTGAGCATCCTTGAGACGATCTAAGGCTTGTCTGAGCTCTGTTTGACGCTCCGTCCATTTTGCGATCTCAACTTCCGACGTCTCGATGATCCGACGTGCTTCTTGTTCTTGTTCGAGTACACGTGCCATCTGTCGATCTTCAACCGATAATTCAGACGTCATGACAGCAAGATGACGGTTCGCATCTGCTAACGTATCGCGCGATTGTTCGAGTTGTCCTTGTAATGTTTGAATCGTTTCTGTCCGCGTCCGAGCAGTAGCATCAAGCGTCTGAATCGCCGCTCTCAGATCTTCCAAGCGGCGCATCTGCTCCCGAATGACCGCTTGCCCGCGTGTCAGTCCCTCTTTTAACTCGTCGAGCTCACGCGATTGACTGAACAATGGGGTACCCTTCTTCCGACTTCCGCCAGTCATCGTACCGCCAACGTTGACGACATCTCCTTCGAGCGTGACGAGACGATAGCGATGTCCTGTCGAACGGGCAATTTGGTTCGCCTGTTCAAGTGAGTCGACGACGAGTGTCGTACCGAGCAGGTTCATCTTTAATTTCGTCAACGACTCATCCGTCGTCACGAGATCACTTGCGATCCCGACGAATCCAGACATCCCCCCGACTTGTTCTCGCACTGAACGGTTAACTTCACGTGCTTGGAGTGAGGCGAGCGGCATGAACGTCGCTCGACCGGCATTTAATCGTCGGAGTTCCTGAATCAGACGACGTCCAGTCGCATCGGTATCAACAACGATGTTTTGCATCGCCCCACCGAGCGCTGTCTCGATTGCCGCTTCAAACCGCGCCGGAACCGAAATCAACTCTGCGACCGCCCCGTGAATACCTGGGTGATGATCTCGTTGTTTTAAAATCGTCTTAACGGCACCGAAATAACCGCTATAGTCGGCTTTGACAGATTCAAGGAATTCAATCCGGTCTTCCGTTTTATGACGACGTCGCTCTAAATCCGCAACGGACTGTTCGACTTGGCGTAACGCATGTTGTTGTTCATTTCGTGCAACAAGTGCCTTTGTTTCTTCGTCTGTTGCTTGGTCCAACTTCGTCCGGATCGAAGCAACATCCGCTTCTAGTCGAGCGACATCTTCCTCGAGTTGACGACGTGTCGATTGTTTCGTACCGCTATCCGCCGTAAAAGAACGTTGTTGTTCTTCTGCCTGCATGAGATCTTGCTTCGCCCGGTTATAGGCATTATTCGTCGCAGCTAATCGACTCGCCACATCAAAAGCTTCCGAACGTAATGTTTCAGCTTCCTTATCAAAATCACGATCGGTTTGTGTCAGCGCTTGATCGGCTCGTTCTCGTTCAGCCGTGATCCGTTTTGCGTCCTGATCGACTTCTGCTTGGCGTTCTTGTAAAGCCGTCAATTCGCGTTCCAGTTCCTTGACGCGTTCTTCGACGACGGCAACCTCTTGTTCGAGTCGCTCTTTCGTCTCGGTTCCGTGCTTTTCACGCTCTTTCGCTAGGTTAAGGGCACCTTGGATCTCAACAAGTCGCGTCGAGACATGTCGAAGTTGCTCCTGCAAAGTGTTTTCTTGTTGTCGTTCTTCTTCAAGCATCGATTCTTGTTTCTCTCGTGACACGACGGTCTCTTCGTAGGTCGCCTTTTGAAACTCAAGGCGTTCTTCACATTGGGCGATGTCACGCGCCAATGTTTCGAGCTCCGTCTGATACGTCGTGATTTCATGCGCCAAGATGCCACGTTCCAGTACATCATGCCGTTCTCGAGCGACGAGATACTCTTTCGCGAGCGCCGCTTGTTCACGTAACGGCTCGATTCGTCCGCCCAGTTCATATAAAATATCATCGACACGCGATAGATTCGCTTCCGTATCACTTAATTTCCGCTCTGCTTGCTTCTTGCGATGACGATACTTCAAAACGCCTGCTGCTTCCTCAATGACAGCACGACGTTCTTCCGGTTTACCGGAGATGACTTGTTCAACTCGCCCTTGTCCGATGATCGCAAAGGCGTCACGTGACAAGCCTGTGTCCATGAACAGATCAAGGACATCCTTCAGACGACATGGTTTTTTATTTAAAAAATAATCGCTGTCTCCATTGCGGCTGACACGACGCGTGACGCTGATTTCCTGATACGGTAAAGCAACCGTTCCCGACTCGTTGTCTAAGACGAGTGTCACTTCAGCAAATTGTTTCCGGTGTTCAGACAGACTGCCGGCAAAAATGACGTCTTCCATCTTCGCCCCGCGCAGGGACTTCGCAGATTGTTCTCCGAGCACCCAACGGACAGCGTCCGATATATTTGATTTCCCACTTCCGTTCGGTCCGACGACTGCCGTGACACCCGGAAGGAATTCTAGTTCAGTTCGACTGGCAAATGATTTGAAGCCATTGATTTCAATTCGTTTTAAGTACATCTTGATCACCCGTATGTTTAAATTTCTTTTGAATTTCTTTCAGTTTACCATAGCCGAAACGCTAGCAACATGATAGGTTTTAAGGTAGTATCATGCGAAACAAGAAGAAGAGGAGCGAATAACACGATGACGATTGAACAAATGATTGAAGCAATCTTAGATAAATTGAACATCATCAACAAAGGGGTCATTAAAGCAGACCAGTTCGACGGCTCAAAAAATGAGGACTTAAAAGAGATTTATGAGTTCGTCATGATGCGCGACTCGTTATCACTTGCAGAGGTCGATGCGATCGTCGACGAACTGAAATCCCTCAAGACTGTCTAATCAAGCGAACTTCACACGATAAAGGCCGATCATCTCTCACGCATTCGAGAGATGGTCGGCCTTTTGTTGCTTAAAACTGTTTCTTTAATTCAAGTAAGGCTTGTTTTGCCGCCTGTTGTTCTGCCTCTTTTTTCGATCGGCCTGTCCCGATCCCTTCAAGCTCATCCGCGACTTGGACACGCGAGATAAATTCCCGACTATGCGCCGGACCGCGCTCCTCGATGATTTCATACTCGATGACACCTAAACCGACACGTTGAATCGCTTCCTGTAATTGACTCTTGAAATCTGTCTGTTCTTCAAAAAAGCCTGTCGCCACTTTCGGAAAAACCGCTTCGGCGAGGAATCGTTCGGCTGCTTCGATGCCTTGGTCAAGATACAAGGCGCCAATGAAGGATTCGAAGACATCCGCAAGTAAGGCTGGACGATTCCGACCACCGGTCAGTTCTTCCCCCTTACCTAACAGAATCATATCGGAAAACTGATAGTGATTCGCAAATTGGACGAGTGACGGTTCACAGACAATCGCCGCTCGCAATTTCGTTAATTCCCCCTCGGAACGTTCCGGGTAGTGTTCGAATAGATAGCGTGACACCGTCAACTCTAAGACAGCGTCCCCTAAAAATTCTAGGCGTTCATTATCCCCTTCTGACTCGCGTTGTTCATTGACGAACGAAGAGTGCGTGAAGGCTTGTTTTAATAGCTCGACATTAGAAAACGTGATATTCAGACGCTCTTGTAACGCTTCGAATTTCTGCTCGATTTGAGCGAGCGTCCGAGCATCCTTGCGTCGTTTTACATAGGGTCCTTTTCGGACACGACGTCCTTTTTGATTCGTCATAGTTCCTCCTAAACAGCTAAAGCCCACCGCAAAATGCGGTGGGTCAGCTTCAATGATCAGACTTGTGTTTCGATGTAGTTGACGACATCGCCGACAGTCTTCAAGTTTTCTGCTTGCTCATCTTCGATCGTGATTTCGAACTTGTCTTCTAAGTCCATGACGAGTTCCATGACTTCTAGAGAGTCAGCACCGAGGTCGTCTTTGAACGATTTATCAAGTGTGATTTCACTTTGTTCTTTACCTAATTTTTCTGCGATTGCTTCTTGTACGTCTACTAAGATTTGTTCTTTTGTCATTTTAAAATCCCTCCATGAGTTGAGTATATAAGATGATTGCCGATTTGGCAAAGTACTACCGTTAGTTGTGTTACATCGTCATGCCGCCATCGACGGCAAGAGTTTGTCCTGTGATATATCGCGCTTCATCTGAAGCGATGAAACTGACGAGTGAAGCGATATCGTCCGTTTGACCGAAGCGTTTCAACGGAATTTGCCCGAGTGACAGGTTCCGCTGTTCTTCCGTCAATTCATCCGTCATGTCCGTCTCGATAAAGCCTGGACAGATGGCATTGACTGTGACGCTTTTACTAGCGAGTTCACGTGCGACGGATTTCGTCAGCCCGATCAGACCCGCTTTCGCAGCGACATAGTTCGCTTGCCCTGGATTTCCGGAAATACCGACGACTGATGCGATGTTGATGATACGACCGCTTGTTTTTAACAATGGACGTGTCGCAGCTTGCGTGACAAGAAACGCTCCCTTGAGGTTCGTATCGATGACAGCATCGAAATCCGCTTCCTTCATGCGCATTAGCAAACCATCGCGCGTGATGCCGGCATTATTAACGACACAATCCAGTTGACCGAACGTGTCGATTGTCTGTTTGATCATCTGTTTGACAGCATCCGCTTCAGCGACATTCGCTTGAATCGCGAGTGCCTCTCCGCCTGCTTCCTTGATTTCACGGACAACAGCTTCCGCCTTGTCCGTGCTTCCTGCATAGTTGACGACGACACGGAAACCATCTGTTGCCAATCGCTTCGCGATGGCAGCTCCGATGCCGCGTGACGCGCCAGTGACGAGTGCTACTTTACTCAACGAATTCCCTCCGCTTCCAATTGCTCAAGTGTCGTGATGCTGATGATTTTCGCATCTTTTTTGATTCGTTTCACGAGACCGCTCAATGGAGATGATGGACCGAACTCGATGAATGTATCTGCACCCTCTTCAATCAGACGCTCGACACATGCTTCGAACCGGACCGGTGAATAGAGCTGTTGAACGAGCAAACGAATCAATTCGTCTGGTTGATCGTGGAACGCACTGTCGACGTTCGAGATGAATTTCGTCTTCGCTGCTTCAAACGGTGACGAGACGAGAATGTCTTCGAATCGTGGTGCGAATGGTGTCATGAGTGACGAATGGAACGCACCTGAAACATCAAGCGGTAAGACACGTTTTGCTCCGAGCTCTTTTAACTTCGCTGTAGCGGATTCGACCGCTGCAATTTGTCCGGAGATGACGAATTGCCCAGGACAGTTGTAGTTCGCTATCTGGACAATCTCTCCCGTTGCCGCAATCGATTCGACCGCGTGATGGGCTGCCTCGACATCATTCATACCGATGACTGCCGCCATCGTTCCACCCGTGACTTGATTCATAAGTTTTCCGCGTTCGCGGACGAGATAGACGGCTTCAGACGGTGTGATGACAGAAGCTGCGACGAGCGCGCTATATTCTCCAACACTGTGTCCGAGTACGAAATCAGGTGTGTGTCCTTGTGCTGCGTACTGCTGTGCGAGTAATGCACTATGTGCGACGATGGCTGGTTGAGCGATGTCCGTCGCTTTCAATTCATCCTTCGTCCCTGTCGTCATCAGCGTCGTCAGATCCAGACCAATTCGCGTTCCGAGGTCAGCGAGTGCTTGGCGTGTCTCGTCTTGCGTGATAAGCGTCTGTCCCATTCCAGGCGTCTGTGACCCTTGTCCTGGAAACATCCAAACTGTTTTCCCCATCTCGTCTCACTCCTTCTTAACGTGCTTCTGTTGCCTTCGCTTGAACGATTTTGGCAACGACTTCTTGTTCGACCATCTTTTCCGCTTGAACGAGCGCTCGGCTGAATGCGTAGGCATTACTTGAACCATGCGCCTTGATGACCGGAGCCGCAATGCCGAATAGTCCGGCACCGCCATATTCTTCATAAGCGAGCAACTGCTTCATTTTTTTCAACTTCGGTTTCAGTACGAGAGCGGCAAGCTTTGATGTCCACGAGCTCATGAACTGTTCCTTCATGACACCCATGATCATACTGGCAGCCCCTTCTGTACTCTTAAGTAACGTATTGCCGGCAAAACCTTCCGTGACGATGACATCGACGTCACCGCTCATCGCTTCTCTCGCCTCGACGTTCCCAACGAAATGAATCGGTGCTGTCTCAAGTAGCGGATACGTTTCCTTCGTCAGTGCATTCCCTTTACCGGCTTCTGATCCGATATTCAGGAGTCCGACTTTCGGACGTGTGATGCCGCGAACTTGTTCTGCGTAGACAGACCCCATGATGGCATAATCGAGCAAATGCTCTGCCTTCGCATCCGGGTTGGCGCCAACATCTAAGATGACGACACCTTTCCCATTACGTGTCGGGAAAGTCGGGGCCAGTGCAGGACGGTCAACTCCTTCGATTCGACCGATGACGAACAATCCGGCAGTCATGAGCGCTCCCGTGTTTCCTGCTGAAATCAAGGCATCTGCTTCTCCTGATTTCACCAGGTTTGCAGCCACAACGAGTGAGCTATCTTTCTTGCGGCGAATCGCACGTACCGGTTCATCTTCTCCGGTGATGACGGATGCCGCGTGGACGATCGTCACGCGCGGATCCTCGATTGTGTATGAGCGTAATTTCAACTCATCTCCGACTAGTCGGATATCGATGTCTTCGTTTGGACGTTCTGCCAAATAGGCAACGACCCCTTCTACGATGGCACGGGGTGCGTGGTCGCCCCCCATAGCGTCAACTGCTAAAATCATTTCGATTCCTCCTTACTACTTCGATACACCGTGAACTCACCGATGAAGACACATTCTTCACCGACATAACTCTCCACCGTGATGTCAGAACGCCCATCTTGACGATGGGAACTGACGAACGCCTTCGCAACGACGCGTTCTCCGACATGAACGGAGCGTGTGAACTGAACGTTCGCACGTGTCGTCAACGCGAGTTCATCGTCGATGAGCGCAATCGCAAGCGAGTTTGCCTGCGCAAACAAAATATGTCCGCGGGCGATCGCATTCCGACTAAACGCATGTTCCGGCAAAATCTCAAGGATCGAGATCGCAGATGTATCGAGTTTCAGGTCAATCATATCACCAATGACTTCATTTTCAGTCAACGTACGCACATCATCCAGCCGTTCGGTCGCGACGTGTTTAATTCGCTCCCGTAATTCCGGAATTTTTAATTCCATCCGGTCGAGACGAATCGTCTGGATACTGACACGGAATCGTGTCGCCAGCGCTTCATCCGTGATGAACGGATTTTGCTCGATCGTCTGTAATAATTCTTGTTGTCTCTCTTTTTTAGGTACCCGCATGTATGTTCCTCCCACAAGAAGGATGACCACTATTATTACCTGGTACTAACAGTAGTATATATCCCTTGTTGTTCACTTTCAAGTATTATTCGATTCTTTCTCCTTCAAGTAGTCCTTGTCGTTCGATATAGTCACGTAAAACATCATATTCCGGCGCTTGCCAAAAGGCGTCCGATCGCAGTAAACGGACTGCATCTTGTCGCGCAGTTTCCATGACTTGTATATCGAGCGCAGGATCAGTCAAGACGAATCGCGGTAAACCACTTTGTTCGGTACCAAAGAAATTTCCGGCTCCGCGCAGTTTCAAATCCTTTTCCGCTAGCTTGAAGCCATCGTTCGTCTCCGTCATCGTCTTGATCCGTTCTTTTCCCGTATCGGAAGAGGGATTGGCGATTAGAATACAATAAGACTGGGCATCACCTCGACCGACGCGTCCTCTTAATTGGTGTAATTGCGCAAGACCGAAGCGTTCTGCATCATGAATGACGATGATCGACGCGTTCGGAACGTTCACGCCGACCTCGACGACAGTCGTTGAAACAAGGATTTGAACGGTATTCTCCTTGAACGCCTGCATGACTTCGTCTTTTTCGGAAGAAGTCAAGCGCCCATGCATCAAACCGACATGATAGGGCTTGAACCTCTCGGTCAATATCGCATGTAATTCAATCGCATTTTGAACTTCAAGTGATTCGGATTCCTCGATCAATGGCGTGATGACGTAGGCTTGTCTTCCTTGCGACAATTCTTTCTCGACGAACCCGAAAACGCGTTCCATCTGTTGTGGTTTCGCCCAGTAGGTCTCGATTTCCTTTCGTCCCGCCGGCATCTCATCGATGATCGAAACATCCATATCTCCAAAGACCGATATCGCAAGCGTACGCGGAATCGGTGTCGCTGTCATATATAATACATCTGCCTGTTCGGCTTTCGCGCGCAGTCGTTTCCGTTGTTCGACACCGAAGCGATGTTGTTCATCGGTGATGACGAGGTGTAATGCCTTGAACTGGACGGTATCTTGAATCAGCGCATGTGTTCCGACCAAGACGTCAATCTCTCCTGTCACGAGGGCTTCTAGTAAATGCACCCGTGCTTTCCCTTTAACCGAACTCGTCAGTAGACCGACCCGAATCCCAAGTGGTTCAAGCAATGGGGCGAGCGACGCTGCATGCTGTTCCGCTAAAATTTCGGTCGGCACCATTAAGGCGCCTTGTCTTCCGGCACGAACCGTCGCGAACAAGGCGATGGCAGCGATGACGGTCTTCCCGCTTCCAACGTCCCCTTGCAACAACCGATTCATTCGTTCGCCGCGACTGATGTCGTCTAGGATTTCTTTTGTCACGCGCTGTTGCGCTCCTGTCAGTGGAAACGGTAGACTCTTGATGAAATTCGCTATATCCGCTTCGTGCAGAGGCAAGGCAATCCCTTGACCTTTTCTTCGTCCAAGACGTAATGCCTGTAACTTCAGCTGAAAATAAAGACACTCCTCATAGACATAGCTCCGACGAGCTGCCGTTAACTCTTTTCGATTCGTCGGGAAATGAAGTGCCTTTAGCATCGTCATCCGATCTTGTAACCGGTATGTCTTCCGGATGCTATCCGGTATCCGTTCAGCCAATGCCTCAGTCTCCTTGAACGCCAAGTCGACGACGCGTCGAAACGTCTTCATCCGCATGTCGCCACGTAACGAATAGACCGGTGTCAATTCACCTTCGATTGCTCCGAATTGTAGTTCCGTCGCAGAGATCGTCATTCGGTGCAAATCCCATTTGCCACTGACCGTCACTTCTGCCCCGAGTTGTAGTTGGTCTTTGTAGAATGCTCGGTTGAACATCGTCACCGTCACACTATATCGTTCTTCAACGAGCAGTCGGAACGTTAAACGATTCTTTCCTTTACCGTAATAGCGCACAAGTGGTTCAGACTGGACTTGACCCGTGAACTTGACTTTATCCTCATGAATCGCTTCCGTTAGACTTCCCGTCACGAAGTCGTCATAACGAAACGGGACGTGCTCGAGCACGTCCGCAACGGTGAGAATATTCATCTCTTCTAGTTTTTTCGCCAAATCCCGTCCGACACCTTTTAGCGTCTTGACGTCACGTGATGGATTCATTCGATAACTCTCCGAAGATTTTCGCTTCGAGCCAGCGACCCGTCGGCGTATTCGCGAGTCCGCCTTTTGCTGTCTCGCGAAGCGCAGATGGCATCATCTGACCAATCTCATGCATGGCTGAGATGACTTCATCACACGGAATCCGTGACGTGATTCCAGCGAGTGCCATATCGGCAGCGACGACGGCATTCGCTCCACCCATTGCATTTCGTTTGACGCACGGTACTTCGACGAGTCCTGCAACAGGATCGCAGACGAGTCCGAGCATGTTCTTCAGCGCGATCGCAAAAGCATGCGCTGACTGATCCGGCGTCCCGCCTGCCATCTCAACGATCGCAGCTGCTGCCATCGCTGTTGCTGAACCAACTTCTGCCTGACAGCCACCAGCTGCTCCGGAAATCGACGCATTATTCGCGACGACGAAGCCGAACGCACCGGATGTGAACAAGAAGCGTAACATCTGCTCACGCGTTGGGTTTAAGCGATCTTTGACCGCAAATAACGTACCTGGCACGACGCCGGCACTCCCTGCCGTTGGTGTCGCACAAATTTTTCCCATCGCAGCATTGACTTCATTCGTTCCGATTGCCTTACTAACGGCGTCCAGTAATAAATCACCGGATAAACCTTTACCTGAAGCACGGTACCGTTGAAGCAAAACAGCATCCCCACCGGTTAGTCCTGTCACCGACTGGACACCATCACCATCAAGTGAACGAGCGACTGCTTCTTCCATGACTTGTAGGTTTCGCTCCATCATCGCGTAAACTTCATCCCGCTCTAAGTGACGAACCGTCATCTCTTGCTCGATCATGACTTCCGAAATCGGAATGTTTCGTTCCGTCGCGATGGCGACGAGTTCTTTTACGGATTTAAACATGTTTTCACTCTCCCATCATGACGGCACGCTCGACTTGAGGTAACCGATCGATTTCTTCCAACACTTCTGCCGTTATCCGGTCATCAATCTCAATTGCCATGAGTGCTTGTTTTCCTTTTTCGTGCCGTGACACTTCCATATGCCCAATGTTGATTTCGTAATCAGCCAAAATGCTCGTCACGGCTGCAATCGCACCAAAGCGGTCATGGTGTAAGACGACGAGTGCCGGTCCCCCACCGGACAAACGAAGCGGTACACCATTTAGTTCCGTGATCTCAATCGTTCCCCCACCGATTGAAATACCAACCAATTCAAACTCTTCTAATCCATTCGACAAGTGGACACGTGCCGTATTCGGATGATCCGTCAACGCCTCACTCGTCTCGAAATGAATCTCAATCCCTTTCGACTTCGCGATATCGATCGATTGTGGAATCCGGTCGTCGAACGTGTCGTATCCGAGAACCCCGCCAATGATCGCCACATCCGTTCCATGTCCGCGATACGTATCAGCAAATGACCCATAAAACGTGATGTGGATGACAGTAGGTGTTTCCCCGAATAATTTACCCGCCATCAATCCAATCCGTGCAGCTCCCGCTGTATGCGAGCTTGATGGACCAACCATGACTGGTCCGATGATGTCAAAGACGCTACGATATTTCATCTCTTTTCCCCTCTCTATGAAACAAACGAAATCCCACCTCTATTATCGCAGATGGTGGGATTCGTGAAAAGGCTAGTCGCCCTTTTTCAGTATGATGGTTTTATTCGACGCTTAAAATGTACGAATAAAGTGGTTGTTTACCGTCGTGGACTTCCACTTCAGCATCCGGATTAACCGATTCGATGTACGCGACGAGTGCGTCAACTTCTTCTGTTGAGACGCCTTCACCGTAAAGAACCGTGATGATCTCATCATCTTCCGTGACGAGTGTATCGACGAGTTTCTTGACAGCACCAAGACTTGATCCGTCTGTAGCGACGATTTGTTTTTCAGCAATCGCCATATGGTCGTCCTTCTTGATTTCAACACCATCGATGTTCGTATCACGTACAGCATATGTGACTTGACCCGACTTAACAGCTGCAATCGCATCCGCCATATGCGCTTCGTTCTCTTCGACAGTCGCTTCCGGGTTATAAACGATTGTTGCTGCTAAACCTTGTGGGACTGTTTTTGATTTCACGACCGTCACACCACAATTCGCGACAGATGCTGCTTGTTCAGCCGCCATGATGATGTTCGAGTTGTTCGGGTAGACATAAACGTGTTCCGCGTGTGCATCCTCGATCGCCTTAACGATATCTTCCGTTGATGGGTTCATCGTTTGTCCGCCTTCGATGACGACACTGACACCGAGTGATTTGAAGAGTTCACTGATTCCTTCACCCATTGCGACTGTCACGAGGGCTGCTTTCGCTTTTGCCTTCGGTGCAGCAACTGGAGTGACTTGGTTCGCGCCTTCTTCTTCAAGGATTGTTGAGTGTTGTTGACGCATGTTTTCAATCTTAACAGCGACGAGTTCACCGAAACGTTGTCCTTTTGTGATGACTTCTCCTGGTGTTTCGACGTGGACGTGAACTTTAAGGAGTTCTTCATCCGCGACGACAAGCAACGAATCACCGAATTCCGCTAATTCGTTACGGAAGTCTTCTTCGCTGAACGGTGCATTCGCAAGTTTGTCATCCTGGAAACGAACCATGATTTCCGTGCAGTAACCGTAATGGATTTCTTCCGTCGACATGAAGCTTTGAGCCGTTTTGTGATGCTCTGCTTCGACGAGTGCTTCCATGACAGGCGCATGCGGCTTGTCGAGTTCTTTTCCTTCGAGCGTTGCGAGGAATCCTTCATAGATACAGACGAGACCTTGACCACCAGAGTCAACGACGCCTACTTCTTTTAATACCGGAAGAAGTTCTGGTGTACCGTCGAGCGATACTTTCGACGCTTCGACGAGTTGACGCATCAACTCTAAGAAATCCGTCGTCGTCTCAGATTGTGCGATAGCAGCGACAGCTGTTTCACGGGCAACCGTCAAGATTGTTCCTTCGACCGGTTTCATGACTGCTTTGTATGCTGTATCGACACCTTTTTGCAACGCATCTGCGAATTCCTTCGTATCAATCGTTGTCTTACCTTCGATTGATTTCGAGAATCCACGGAACAATTGGCTTAAGATGACGCCAGAGTTTCCGCGTGCTCCCATCAATAATCCACGTGCGAAGACGTTCGCGACTTCCGATACAGAATCCGAAGTTGATTTACCTGCTTCTTTTGCACCTGAAGTCATCGTCAAATTCATGTTCGTTCCCGTATCACCATCTGGCACAGGGAAGACGTTCAATGAATCGACGAAATCTGCGTTTTGATAGAGATTCGCCGCGCCATTTTGAATCATCTTGACTAACTGCGCTCCTGTTAAACGATCTACACTCACTAAAGTTTCCTCCTCTATTCCCGCCTTAGACATTCGTCAAGCGGACTCCTTGGACAAAGATGTTCACAGATGTCACGTCAAGACCTAGTGCCTGACTGAGCGTGTATTTCACGCGACTCTGTACGTTATTCGCCACCTCTGAGATTTTCGTTCCATAACTTACGATGATATGCATATCGATATGGACCTGCTCTGAAGCCTGTCGAACGATGACACCGCGTGCAAAGTTCTCGCGTTTTAAGAGTTCTGCAAGACCATCCTTGATTTGAGACTGGGATGCCATACCAACGACACCAAAACATTCCATTGCTGCGCCGCCCGCAAGTTGCGCAACGACATCATTATCTACATCAATCTTTCCATAGGTCGTTTTCATCTCGATCGCCACCTGAGTAGCCCCCTTTGAATATTGTATTCTTCTCATAATTCTACTATAAGGACCTACTATTGAAAAGTCGCCGTACTGACTATACAATGAATAAGTGAAAAATAGTAGCGGTCAAATGAACTTTTACCATCATCCTCATCCATTATTTTAAATTTCGAGGTTGTCTGTCAAGTTTTTTTCTTGTCAGCTACTTTTTTTATGTTGCAACCGCCCTGACACCATGCTAAGATAGCAAAGTGTCTATTAGGACGAACGCAAAACAACATAAAAGGAGGCGGAACGCATGGCACGTAAATGCTACGTTACTGGGAAATCGCCAAAGTCGGGTAACAACCGTTCACACGCATTGAACAAAACAAAACGTACTTGGGGAGTCAACGTACAAAAAGTACGTATCCTCGTCGACGGTAAGCCGAAAAAGGTTTGGGTTTCAGCTCGAGCTCTTAAATCAGGTAAAGTCGAACGCGTATAAGGCGCAACCACCGGATGGGAATCTTCCCTTCCGGTTTTTTTATACCCTCATTTATTTTTCTCATAAACTAATTGTCGCTTTTATTGAAAACGCTTACAATAGGAACGTACTTTATTTTGTCAGAATTGGGGGAAGTCATCATGCAACTCAAACGAGAGATGACGAGTCGACACCTGTTCATGATCTCACTCGGGGGAATCATCGGGACAGGCTTATTTTTAGGGTCAGGATTAACTATTTCACAAGCAGGACCTCTCGGGGCGGTCCTCAGTTACATCGTGGGTGGGACCATCATGTATCTGACGATGTTATGTCTAGGGGAATTAGCGGTCTATATGCCGGTCTCGGGGTCCTTCCAGACCTATACGACCCGCTTCATTGGACCAGGAATTGGCTTTGCCGTCGGTTGGATTTATTGGCTCGGCTGGGCCGTGACGGTCGCACTCGAAATCACGGCAGCTGGCAGTTTGATGGACCGCTGGTTTCCGAATGTACCCGTCGTCGTCTGGTGTACCGTCTTTACGGTCTTACTGTTCGGTCTGAATGCCGTCTCAGCCAAAGCATTCGGTGAAGCCGAATTCTGGTTCTCGAGTTTGAAGGTCCTCGCGATCCTTTTCTTCATCATTCTAGGTGGCGCTGCTTGGTTCGGCTGGTTACCGATGGAAGCAGATCGTCCAACCTCGTTATTCGCGAACTTTACGGCAAGCGGTTGGTTTCCAAACGGGATTCTTGGCGTCTTGACGACGATGATTGCTGTCAACTTCGCCTTCCAAGGAACGGAATTGATCGGTGTTGCGGCTGGGGAGTCCGACACGCCAGAAAAATCGATTCCAAAAGCCATCCGCAATACAGTCTGGCGGACGTTCATCTTCTTCGTCTTATCGATTACGATCGTTGGTGCATTAATTCCGTATGAAACAGCTGGCGGAGTCAGCAGTCCGTTCATCATGGTCTTTGATGCGATCGGTATTCCGTACGCTGCTGATTTGATGAACATCGTCGTCTTGACGGCACTATTGTCCGTCGGAAACTCCGGATTATATGCGGCGACTCGGATGTTATGGGCAATGGCGCAAGAAGGGATGATTTCAAAGAAATTATCTTACGTCAATGCACATGGTGTGCCGATGCGGGCGTTGCTCTTTACGATGATGTTCGCGATGTTATCGCTTCTGACCGCATTTTTCGCAGAAGATACCGTCTTCATTTGGCTCTTGTCCTTAGCCGGACTCGGGGCTCAAGTCGGCTGGATTTCAATCTCTGCTTCTCAGCTTGCATTTCGTCGTCAGTTCGTCCGAAACGGACACGATGTATCCGAACTGAAATTCAAGACACCACTCTATCCGGTGTTACCACTGATTTCGTTGACACTTAACGTCGTCGTCCTCGTCAGTCTTGCGTTTCAAGCGGATCAACGAATCGCTCTATACATCGGTGTTCCTTTCTTCCTTGTCATGTGGGGAAGTTATCATCTCTTCGTCAAAGGAAAACATCTATCCGCTCAAAGCGACATCCGTGTCGCCCCTTCTCAACTCGAAGAATAATTTCATCTAAAAAGAGGCCGCGGAGTCATCCACGGCCTCTTTCCTATGATTGTGCTATTCCTTAAGCGTCCGCATCATCAATAGTTCTCCTTGATGGAGCTCTACCTTCGCTTCTGACGCACACCATTCATTACTGACGGTCAAGGAATCTCCGACCGGTACTGGATGTGCATCAAGTGGATATTTGACTCCGGATAAGCTTAAAGTCGACGGTACGAGTGGAATGAACGAAAGATAATGATAGCTCCCTGCTTCGACTGCATACGTTCCCTCAGCCAAGTATCGTACCTCTTCTCGTTTCGTCACGAGTCGTGCCTCTGGGTATCGCTTCAACAAATAGACATTTTGGACGGTCATGTCGAGCCGCCCACCTGTCGCCCCGATAATGAAGGTATCCTCAAACTGTTTCTTCTCTGAGACTGTACGAAGTGCCAGTTCGAGATCCGTTTCATCTTTCTCGGCCGGATGAACGATTGCCCCTTCTGGTACATAACCAAGCGAATCAAAATCACCAATCGTCAGGTCGCATGTCAGCCCAAACGATTCAATCGTCTGAACACCACCGTCGACACCGACGATAAAGTCACCTGGCTGACAAAACGTCCGTAAATCCGGCGCTTCTTCTCGCGGACCGGCACAGACGAGAATCGCCCGCATCTCAGACGCCTCGTGCCGAATAACGGAGTAAGCGTGGCGCAGTCGTAAATAGAATTCCTGCTACGATTCCACATAAGATGTACGAAGGAACCATATACGTTGCGTTATAGACAAAAGAGTACTCCACGACTGGACCTTTTGCATACTCGGCAAAAAAGACGATTCCACTGATGACATGACAGATATAACGGAGTCCTGCGCCTAATAACGTCGCAAGGAGAACGAACGCCATCAAGCTTTTCTTTTGTCCATTGCGCGCGGCTAGTCTGACTTGACGCGCGAACAGACCACTTAATCCGACGACACCATACGCAATCGTATAGTCAAGTATCGGTTGAACGATCGTCAAAACTTGTGGAGCGAACATCAATTGAATCGTACCGACAAGCGCTCCCGTGACGACCCCTCCGACGACACCGTGGCGAAATGCCATGACGAAGATCGGTAGCATCGCTAAGCTGATTGAGCCTCCTTGTGGCATTTTGAATGGAATCAGTAAATCAAAGACGACTCCGAGACTGGCGAAGATGGCAATTTCCATCATCATTTGTAACCGTTTCATGCTGTTTTTCCTCCTTCATTGTACGAGAGGACGCAAAAAGGCAGTACGACGAACGCCGTACTGCCTGCGTGCGCCACATCCCTACGTCCGTTTGAACGGAACAGGTTCGAAGGGTTAAAGTCTAAAAGACTCCTCTCAGCCGCTTTTCAAGCGACACCCCTTGCGGTCATCATATTTCGTTTTCTCGTTCTTATTATACGGCAGCCTCTTGACGAATGCTAGTGATCGCTTCCGCATAATCTGGTGCATTGTAGATTGCTGATCCTGCGACGAGAACGTTCGCACCGTTATCGATGCAAAGCTTTGCCGTTTCCGGATTGACGCCACCGTCAATCTCGATTTCAAATGTCAGACCACGATCTGCTTTCATTTGCGCGAGTGCTGCGAGTTTCGGCATGACACGCTCGATAAAGGCTTGTCCACCGAAGCCCGGATTGACCGTCATCAATAAAACCATATCGACATCCTCAAGGACGTGTTCAATCGTTGATAATGGCGTATGGGGATTCAAGACGACCCCTGCCTTTGCGCCCGCTGCTTTGATTTGTTGCAAGACACGATGGACATGATTCGTCGCTTCGACGTGGAACGTCACGATGTCCGCCCCTGCTTTGACGAAATCCTCGACGAAACGTTCTGGCTGGTCGATCATCAAATGGACATCGAGAATCATATCCGTCTTTTGACGTAAGCTGCTAAGCACAGGTAATCCAAATGAGATGTTCGGTACGAACTGACCGTCCATGACATCAAAATGGATATAGTCCGCGCCTGCTGCTTCGACTGCTTTAACATCGCGTTCGAGATTCGCAAAATCTGCTGATAAAATAGATGGTGCAATTTTAATCATCTTTAATACCTCCGGGCTCGATTCTTGATTTCGTCTATAAACATACCATAGTTCTCATAACGAGAGGACATGATTTCTTGGGCTTCGACGGCTTCCTTGACGGCACAACCGGGTTCATTCAAATGCAAGCAACCTCGGTATTTGCAATCATCTTGTACAGCCACGAATTCAGGGAAACTCCACCGTACATCCTCGATTTCCATATCATACGGAAAATCGAGGTTCGAGAAACCTGGCGTATCGGCAATCAATCCTTCGGCAAGCGGCATCAATGTGACGTGGCGAGTCGTATGACGTCCGCGTCCGAGTGATTTCGAGATGGCACTTGTTTCTAAATCAAGAGAGGGCTCCAGTGCATTGAGCAATGAACTTTTCCCGACACCGGATTGTCCGGCGAGAACGCTTGTTTTTCCAGCAAGTAACGGACGGACTTGCTCAATACCTGCCAACGTCTCACTTGATGTCTCGATGACCGTATACCCAATCTTCCGGTAAGCGGCAATCGCCTCTCGGACAGCCGGTCCTTTGACATCGTCCAGCAAATCCATCTTCGTCAATAGGATGACGGGTTGAATTTCCTTCGCTTCGATCAAAACGAGAAATCGGTCGAGCAAGTGCGCTGAAAAATCAGGTTCTGCCGCCGAGACGACGAGCAATGCCTGGTCGATATTCGCGACTGGAGGGCGTACTAAAAAGTTGTCCCGCTCCTTCACTTCGAGAATATATCCTGTCTCACTTTCGATATGAAGAACGACCTCGTCTCCGACGACTGGACTGATGCCGCGTTTTCGGAAATTCCCTCTTGCCCGTGAACGGACCTCTCCTTCTGGTGTCATGACATCATAAAAGCCACCCTGCAGACGTATGATCGTTCCTTCTCGATTCTCTTCGATGCGTTGTTCCGTCATCCTATGCACTCCTTTTTCATCACATTCATTGTGCGTCTTTTGCTTGATTGTACGTGATGGTTTTTGAACGATACACCGTATCGTCTTTATAGATCGTAATTTTTCCTTCTTCTCCTGGATCAATCGTCACCGGCACGTCGAATGTCTCATCTTGATCAATCGATTCCTCGATGACGGTCCGCTTCCCTTTCGCGTCTTCCGTCTCAATCCGTATGACTTGTTTCGGTGGTTCCTCGTCCTCGTTCTCGCTGACCGCATCATAGACGACCTTTTCAGGGAACGTTGCCGTCACCGTTTTTTCTTCCTCACCTTTTGAGATGAAGACGGTCACAGAGTCGTTTGGTTCGACTTGTGCCCCTGCTTGTGGGAATTGACGGATGACTTGATCGAGCTTGACATCACTCGAGAATTCTTGTTCAAACGTACCGTCGAGACCCATTTCATCGAGATACGCTTTCGCTTCATCACTCGATAAGTTCGTCAAGTCTTTCAATTCAAAGGATGACGTTCCTTCCGAGACAGTGATCGTAATCGTCTGTTCTTTTGCAATCACTTCCGTTCCAGCAGAGATCGATTGCCGGATAACATTACCTCGCGCAATTTCATCCGACTTTTCACGTTCGACCTCGACTTTTGCGAATCCAGCCTCTTTTAATGTTGCAATCGCCTCTTTTTCAGCGTCATCTGTCACATCTGGTACTTCGACCGGAGCACTACCTGTAGAGACGACCAAGTTGACCGTCGAACCCTTTTTGACTTGTGCATTTTCACGCGGTGTCTGACTAATGACATCGCCTTCATCGACTGTATCGCTATTTCGTTCTGTCGTCTCGACGACGAATCCAAGTTTCTCAAGCTTCGTTTCCGCATCGTCTCCATCTGTCTTGACGACAGATGGTACGGTGACCGTTGGATCCGGCCACATCGCAAACGTCGTAGCCGCTCCACCGAGTAAAACGAGCAATAAGAGAACGATCCACCAGCGTTTTTTCTTTTTCTTTTCCGGTGTTTTCGGTTGAACAGTCGTGACGGCGGGTGATTCTGGTTCCGCTTTTGATTCTTCTGGCACTTGGACGGGTGACAAGACCATCGTCTTTTCCATCTCATCCTCTTCTGCACCTCGAATGCCTTCACTTGCCCGTTCGTCAGACAACGCCGTCACCATATCTGCCTTAAAGGCTGCGACGGACTGTTGGCGGTCATGCGGTGCTTTCGCGAGCGCCTGCATGATACAGTTCTCAAGCGCTTGTGGCACTTTCGGATTCAAGACGGATGGGCGACACGGTGTATCTTGCAGATGCTTCAGCGCAATCGCGACCGGTGAATCCCCTTCGAACGGCACTTGTCCTGTAACAAGTTCGTATAAGACAGCACCAAGTGAATAGATATCCGACTTCTCATCCGCAAATTTACCTTTTGCTTGTTCCGGTGAAAAGTAATGCACGGACCCAAGAACGGACATCGTATGCGTCAGCGTCGCATTCGACATCGCCACAGCAATTCCGAAATCCGTTACTTTGACGGTACCATCTTCTCGAATCAACATGTTTTGCGGTTTAATATCGCGATGGATAATCCGGTGTGCATGGGCGTGATCGATTGCATCACAAATTTGAGCGATGATATCAACTGCCTGCGGCACAGGTAATGCTTGATTTTCACAAAATGTTTTTAATGTCATACCATCGATATACTCCATGACGATGTAATAGATGGCATCTTCTTCGCCTACATCATAGACGGCAACGATGTTTGGATGATTCAAGCTGGTAGCAGCATGTGCTTCACGTTCGAATCGACGAATGAATTGTTCGTCATGCGAAAATTCAGTTCGTAAAATCTTAATGGCAACATGACGCTTTAAAATCTCATCATAGGCTTGATAGACATTCGCCATCCCGCCACTTCCAACTAGCCGTTCTATGCGGTAGCGGTCATTTAATCGATCTCCGTATCGCATATTCAGACCCTCTTTCTTTCTTTGAACCGGATGGCGGCAATCGTAATATTATCCGCGCCTCCTCGAGCGTTCGCTTCTTTCACCAATCGTCCGACAATCTCATTAAGCGGCTCATCCTGTAAGATGATCTGTTCGATGACATCATCTGGTACTTCATCGGTCAATCCGTCACTACAAACGAGGACGAGGTCATAGTCTGGAGCATCTCTGACTTGAATGTCGACTTCGACCGTTTCGTTCGAGCCGACCGACCGTGTGATGACATTCTTACGTGGATGATTTTCGACTTCCTCATCCGAAAGCTCCCCCATTTGTCGTAACATGTTGACGTAAGAATGATCGTCCGTCAATTGTTTTAACGCCGTACCTTCAAGGGCATAGACTCTACTATCTCCAACATGACCGATGACGAGCAAATCCTCGACCCAGCAGACACAGGCAATGGTCGTTCCGACGATCGCAAGTTGCTCTTCTTTTGAAAACTGAAGAATCCGGGCATTCGCCTCGGCTACACGTTGTTCTATCCATTCAGACAATTCCATCGGACGATTTGGCATGAGTGAAAAGGATGCTTCAAATACCTCGCGAACGATCGCACTTGCGATATCGCCAGCAGCATGACCTCCCATACCATCCGCAACGACGGCAAGACCACGTTCGGCGTTCCCGACGAGTAATACCGTATCCTCATTTTTAGTCCTGACTTTCCCAGTAGTCGAAAGGTGAGCTAACTCCATGACAGTCCTCCGTTCGTGTCAATCTTCTCGTTTTTTAAACGCGGCAATATAGAAGCCGTCCGTTCCAACTGTCGTCGGTAACAACTTGAGTTCTGCTCGATCCCCGATCAGATGTCGCACGGATTCTGGCATGCGTGCCGCGAAGGATGTGTCAAAATCGAACCCTTGATCGAGAATGAACGCTGTCTGCTCCTCGTTTTCTGTCGGATCAATCGTACAAGTCGAATAGACGAAGGTTCCACCCTTTTTAACGAGTGGTAAGACAGCTGTCAGAATATCTCGTTGGATTTTCGGCAGTTGCTCGAGCTGTTCCGGACGTTTCGTCCATTTGATATCTGGTTTTCTCCGAATGACACCGAGTCCTGAACAAGGTGCGTCAACAAGAATTCGATCAAAAGATTCTACTTCAAAGCGTTCCCCTGCTTTACGTGCATCTAACGCTTCTGCTTGAACAGTCGTAAGACCTAATCGTGTCGCTTGCTGTTCAATCAGTTTAATCTTATGTGGATGAAGATCAAGTGCCTGTAGTGTACCCGTCGTCAAACCTTCAGCAATGTGCATCGCTTTCCCACCAGGTGCAGCACAGCTGTCGAGTACATGATCAGATGCTTCTGCACCAAGTGCACGAGCGACAAGCATCGAGCTCTCATCCTGCAAAGATAGGTATCCGCGATTGATCAAATCGGTTTTTTGAACGCTTCCTCGTTCGATTTCGAGACCGTCTGGCGCTACCGTAGATGGTTTTGCCGTCACACCTTGGTCGAGTAGAAGCTCGATCGCTTCCTCTCGCGTCGTCTTCGTCCGATTGATACGAACCGTGACCGGTGCAGGCGTGTTATTCAATTGACAGATCTGAAGCGTTTCTTCCGGACCAAACAGTTCAAGCCAGCGTTCGACGAGCCACTGCGGGTGACTCGTTTCGATACTGATCCGTTTTGCAACAGGCTCAATCTCAGCGAAATGAGGCATTCCCGCCCGTAATACATTCCGGAGCACTCCGTTGACGACTTTCGAGACATGGACTTTTCCACGTTTTTTAGCAATCTCAACAGCTTCATGGATGACGGCATGATCCGGTACACGATCAAGATAAAACAACTGATACACACTCATCCGTAACAACGGACGCATGAACGGATCAAGTTTTTTCTGTTTTGCTAAATATGGCTCCAAAATGTAATCAAGCGTCAACTCACGACTAAGTGTCCCGTAGACGAGTTCCGTGAACAAACCGACATCTGACGCTGAGATAGCACGCTTTTCAAGCATCTGGTGAACGGTGATTGTCGAGAAGGCACCACCTTGACCGATTTTCATCAGTGTCGTTACTGCTGCGTCGCGTACATTCATGCGTTCTCACCTACTTGTTGTCCGAGTTCAAGCGATTGACCGATCCCGCGCATGAACGTGGCACCATCCATTCGTTTTTTACCGGACGGTTGTAAGTCGATCAGCTTCAACGCTGTTTCAGAACCCGTTGCGATGACGGGACCATCTGCTTCTAAAGCGATGATTTCACCCGGTCGTCCCGTTCCTTTGACTTTCGTTGCGAAAAAGACTTTTAAACGATCATTTCCAAGCATCGTATACGTACTCGGGAAAGGATTCATTCCTCGGATTTGATCATAGAGTGTCTCACCCGGTAACGTAAAATCAAGCCGTTCCCGTTCCCGTGAGATATTCGGCGCAAACGTCGCTTCTGCCTCGACTTGCGCTTCCGGTGTCAATTCACCTGCTAACAGACGCGGCAACGTTTCAAGCAACAGCCGCGCTCCTGCGTCCGCTAATTTTTCGAACATCGTTCCGACTGTATCGTTCTCTTCGATCGGAACGATGATTTTTGACAACATATCACCGGCGTCAAGTCGATCGACCATATACATGATCGTCACGCCCGTCTCTTTTTCGCCATCAATGATTGCTTGATGAATCGGGGCACCGCCACGATATTTCGGTAAGAGTGACGCATGGACATTGATTGCCCCAAAACGTGGTGCTTCCAAAATAGCTGTCGGTACAATCTGACCGTAAGCTGCCGTGATAATAAGATCTGGTTTTAAATCAAGGACGTCCTGATAGTCTTCACGAATCCGTTTCGGTTGCAACACGGGAATATCGTGTTCCATCGCGACGAGTTTCACTGGTGTCGGTTTGACTTCTCGTTTTCGTCCGACCGGCTTATCTGGTTGTGAGACGACACCGACGACGTCATACCCGGCATCGATGACTTCACGTAGCGTTCCTGCCGCAAATTCAGGCGTCCCCATGAAGACGACGCGCGGCTTTTCTTGCTCGACGAGTTTATCCGTGAACAGGACACCGTCTAAATGATCCATCTCGTGCTGGATCGCACGTGCAAAAAAGCCGTTTGCTTTGATTTTGACCGTCCGTCCAAGACGATCTTGCGACTTGACGACGATGCGGTCGAACCGTTCGACCGGTCCGAAAACACCTGGCATGCTGAGACATCCTTCGTCATCAATCTGTGAACCATCGGCTTCGATGATTTCCGGATTGATCAGCTCAATCGGTCCTGTCTCATCATCCGTATGGACGACCGCTACACGGATCGGTTGATTGATTTGCGGTGCCGCTAAGCCGACACCATCATATTCATACATCGTATCGAACATCCGGTCGATCATCTTACCAAGTTTTTTATCGAACTTCGTGACAGGTTCACACACCTGTCGTAATACGTCATTAGGTACTTCTACTACTTTATACATACAGACACCTCACATGAATACAAATGGATTCAAGTCGATCGCGACTTGTGTTTTTGACTTTTGACGACGGGCTAAGATATCACGGAGATGTGTCCGGACATCTTCCTGCCCTTTATGTTTAATTAAGACCTGTTGTCGGTACATATTCTTCAGTCGAGCAAGTGGCGCATCGAACGGTCCATTGACGACTAAGTCCTCTGACTCGAAAGCCCGCAGCTCGGAAGCAATCTGTTGCGCTTCTGCTTGTGCTTCGAGTGGATGTGTCGCTGAGACCGTGATTAAACCAAGGAACCAGAATGGAGGGTGTCCCCCGAGTTTGCGCAACTGCATCTCGCGCTTATAGAACGTTTCGAAATCATGCTGTTTTGCCGTCTGAATGACGTAGTGCTCCGGATTATAGGTCTGGATGATCGACTGTCCGGCGAGTTGCCCCCGCCCGGCACGACCCGACACTTGCGTGATCAACTGGAACGTTCGCTCACTTGCCCGAAAATCCGGAATACCGAGCGTCGCATCGGCAGCGAGCACCCCTACGAGCGTGACATTTGGAAAGTCGAGACCTTTGGCGATCATCTGTGTCCCGAGAAGAATGTTCCCTTCCTTACGCTCGAAGGCATCGAGTAACTTCTCATGTGCACCTTTACGAGACGTCGTATCCTGATCCATCCGGATAATGCGCGCTTCCGGAATCAAATGCGCCAACTCTTCCTCGATCTTTTGCGTCCCCGTTCCGAACTGACGAATCTTCGTAGATTCACAGGACGGACAAGTTTTCGGCATCGCTGCCTCGAATCCACAATAGTGGCACTTCAAGCGATCTTCGTGCTGATGATACGTTAAATTAACGGCACAATGTGGACATTGCAACGTCTCACCGCAATCCCGACATAAGACGAATGTCGTGTACCCACGACGGTTCAAAAGCAAGACCGTCTGTTCGCCGCGCTCGATTCGTTCTTTGATGCCTTCGATGAGTGCAAGACTGAACGGAGTACGATTGCCTCGTTCAAGCTCTTTACGCATATCAACGATGTCGACAGGCGGTAATTCCCCACCAAATCGTTCACGAAGCGGTAAGTAATGATAAACCCCTTTTTGTGCCCGCGCATACGTTTCGAGTAACGGTGTTGCACTTCCGAGCACGACGGGACAACGATGATAAGCCGCCCGCCACTTCGCGACATCGCGCGTATGATAACGCGGATTCTCTTCTTGTTTATAGGTTGTTTCATGTTCTTCATCGAGAATAATGATTCCGATATTCGTCAGCGGCGCAAACACGGCGGACCGTGCACCGACAACGACATCAACCTCGCCTTGGGCGATTTTGCGCCACTCATCATACTTTTCTCCAAGCGATAGACCGCTATGCAAGACAGCGACCCGTTCTCCGAAACGACGTTTGAAGCGTTTGACCATCATCGGCGTCAGACTGATTTCAGGAACGAGCAAGATCGCTTGTCTACCGCGTTCGAGTTGTGCATGAATCGATTCAAGATAGACTTCCGTCTTACCACTTCCTGTTACGCCATGTAACAAGAACGTTCCGGTCTCCGCTTCAGCCGTGATCGCCGAGACGGCTTCCTGTTGCTTTTCCGTCAAAGAAGACGGCACAAAGATATCTTGGACGAGATGCTCGTAAGGATTTCGCCGCACATCGATCGTCTCGACTTGAACGATGCCCTTTTTATCGAGGGCGTTCAACGTCGCGCTCGTTGCGCCCGTCGCCTGCTTGATTTCACTCCACAACGCATTCGGAAATTCTTGGATATACGCATAAAGTGCCGCTTGTTGGCTCGCTTGTTTTGTAAAGGTTGCTTGCTCCTCGAGGAGACGAATCCGTTTATCGGTTTTAGACGTCTTTTTCTCGCGAATGACCGGTTGAAGCGTCACATCAGCTTGTTTCGCCGCTGTTAAAATGATTTGTTGGACTTCCGTTGGTAATTGACTCATTTTCTTACCATGATATGCCCGAAGTGGGCCCGACTCGACTATGACCAGTTTATCATAACTCACCTTTAAGGCAGCCGGCAGCATCGCAAGCAACGCCGTCGCCTGAAAACACAAGGTCGTTTCTGATAAATACGCCGACAACTCGAGTAATTCTTCCGTATAGGTCGGGGTCTCATCGAGAACACGAACGATTGATTTGACGTTCGTCAGATCAGACGTAGCTTTTGTTCCAACGACGATTCCAAGCAACGCCCGTGGACCGAATGGTACCTCGACGCGCATCCCGGGAACGATCAACTCTTGCCAGAGTTTCGGCACGGCGTAATCAAACGGACGATCAACGGTGGCCGCTGCGACATCGACGATGACTTCGGCTATCATGCCAATGCCTCCGCAAATTGGCGCATGAGCGATTTAGCGAGCGTCGATTTCAATTGTTGATCGTATCGCGTGACGGAATCATTCTTCCCGAAGACGACAACCTCGTTTTCGTCGCTGACAAATCCGATGTCAGAACGAGAGACATCATTCGCGACGATGAAATCCGCCTTCTTTCGGATGAGTTTCTGTTTCGCGAACGTCTCGACATCCGTCGTCTCCGCTGCAAATCCGACTAATAGTTGGTGTTGTTTCTGCTCACCGAGCGTCTTCAGAATATCCGTCGTCTCCTCGAGTTCAATCCGCAATGGTCCGTGAATTTTCTTTTGCTTCTGATCGTACTGGACAGACGGTCGATAGTCAGCTACGGCAGCGGACATGATGACGATGTCTTGCGTCTCATAATCACGTAACATGGCTTCGAGCATCTCTTCTCCCGACTCAACGGCAATCGTCGATATGCCGGTCGGTAATCCGATCCGAAGGGGTCCATGGACGAGCGTGACATCTGCTCCTGCGTCTCTCGCTGCTTCCGCAAGTGCAATTCCCGTCTTTCCTGAAGAGTCATTCGTCAAGTAACGGACCGGATCAATCCGTTCAACTGTCGGACCTGCACTGATCAAGACTTTTCGCCCGGCTAAATACTTATCTTCAAAGAACGTTGAGAGTGTTGCGACTAAGTCTTCCGGTTCAGGTAAACGACCTTTCCCGACCCAACCACATGCGAGATTTCCGACTCCCGGTGCAATCACCTGGACACCATCCTGCTTGAGTTGTTCGATATTGCGGACTGTCGCCGGATGTTCGAGCATGTTGACATTCATCGCCGGTGCGACGATGACGGGACACGTCGCGGCGAGGATCGTTGTCGTAATGAAGTCATCTGCGATCCCGTGTGCGAGTTTTGCGATCAAGTTCGCTGTCGCTGGTGCGACGACGATTAAGTCCGCTTCGTCCGCTAAATCGATATGGGCGATCTTTGACGGATCATGCTCGATGAAGACATCATCATAGACCGCTTTTCGCGTCAGTGCTTCAAACGTCGTCTTACCGACGAATTGTTGTGCATTACGCGTCATTGCAACTTGGACGTGTGCCCCTGCTTGAACGAGTTTTGAAGCGAGTGCTGCTGATTTATAGGAAGCGATTCCACCGCCGACACACAGTAGAATGTTTCGGTTGGTTAACATGTAGGTGTCCTCCTTATTGAAAAAAACAGCCACGATGACAAGTGGCTGCTTCAAAATTAGTCTTGCGGTTGGTTCGTGACGGATACTTCTTCGAAATAAAGCTCTTCTAAAGCTTTCCCGACCGGTTTATGCGATTTTGGGTTCGTGACTTTCACGCGTTTCCCGTCTTGGATTTGACGTGCACGCTTAGCGGCAACTGTAACGATCGTATATTTCGACGGTACTTTCTTTTGAAGCTTATCAACTGATGGATATAACATATCACTTAACCTCCATGGCTTTTTTATATAGGGACGCGACACGTTCCCGACTGCAATGTTCCGCTGTGACGATCGCTTGAATTCGATCACAGGCTTTATGAATTTCGTCGTTCGTCACGACATAGTCATACGCATCCATCATCTCGATCTCTTCCTTAGCGACGAGAAGACGTTGCTTGATGACTTCCTCCGATTCCGTTCCACGCCCTACGAGGCGGTTCCGCAATTCTTGGAGGCTTGGAGGTGCAAGGAATAAGAAGACAGCTTCCGGAAAATGTTCTTTGACCTGCATGGCCCCTTGAACTTCGATTTCGAGAATGACATCTTTTCCTTCATCTAGGATCTGGTTCACCCACTCGACAGGTGTTCCATAATAATTCCCTACGAATTCAGCATATTCCAAGAGTTGATTGTTCGCAATCATCTCTTCGAATTCTTCACGCGATTTAAAGAAATAGTGAACACCATCTACTTCTCCTTCGCGCGGTTGGCGCGTCGTACAGGATACCGAGTAATGCAGATCATTATCCTGATCTTCGCGCAAGGCACGACAGACCGTTCCCTTTCCGACACCACTTGGACCAGATAATACGAGTAATAAGCCACGCTCTTTGAAAATCACTTCAAAACCCCTCCATCTCACAAACTTCACATTGTTTCATATTAGCAGTAGAGACGGGAAGTTCGCAAGTCATCTTTTTTAGCTCGACTGCTTTATCATACCATAACGATGCCATTTCTGTTACCTTTAGAAAGTGAGAACGAAATCAAGAAAGAAGGTAATCGTATGGCTTTTGACGGATTGATGACGACACGTGTCGTCGAAGAACTCCAACCGCTCGTCGGAGGACGGATCAACAAGGTATACCAACCTTACACATTGGATTTAGTATTCCAGGTCCGGGCCGAGCGAAAAAACGTACTATTGCTCGCCTCTGCGAATGCCATGTATGCACGGATGCACATTACGTCGGAAGCAGTCAGCAACCCGAGTGAACCCCCACTCTTCTGCATGATGCTCCGCAAACATGTCGAAGGCGGATTCATCGAATCAATCGAACAACTCGAACGCGACCGGATCATCGTCTTACGCGTCCGGTCACGGAACGAACTCGGTGATGAGGAAGCGAAAAAAATCTATGTCGAGTTGATGGGACGTCACTCGAACATCATTTTGACCGATGGACAAGATAAGATTCTCGATGCGATCAAACACTTGCCCCTCAGTCAAAATACCTTCCGGACGATCATGCCGGGCATGACTTATCAACTTCCACCAGCACAGGATAAAGTTGATCCGCTTACAGGAGATATCGAAAAGGCGCTTCACCGGATCGACTGGAACGCCGGGAAACTCGATCGCCAGTTACTTGGTCTGTTCAGTGGTCTATCCCCGCAAATCGCAAAAGAGATCGTGACACGGGCAGGTCTTGCCAACCGGACAAATCTTGCATCTGCTTTTCAAGATGTCCTGAAGGAACTCGATGGTCCTTATGTCTTACAACGGATGGAGGGTGGTAAGGAACGCTTCGCCCCCGTCCGCTTAACGGAAGGATCCATCATCGATGAAAAGATGTTCGAGACGAGTGGTCAAGTCCTCGATGCCTTCTTCCATCAAAAAGCGAACCGCGATCGCGTCAAACAACAAGCAGCTGATCTCGAACGGTTCATCAAGAGTGAATATGATAAAAATATTCTAAAACGCTCGAAACTCGAAAAAGATTTAGAAGCGACGCTACGGATGGATGAGTGGAAACATAAAGGGGAATTACTGACGACCTATCTGTATCAGCTCGAACGTGGGATGAAGGAAGCGACAGTCGTCGATTACTATGACCCAGACGGCGCTGAGATCACGATTTCGCTCGACCCTCGCTTTTCACCGAATGAGAACGCGCAACGTTACTACAAACGGTATAACAAATTAAAAACCGCCAAAGTCGAAGTCGCGCGTCAGCTCGAGAAGAACCAAGCTGAGATTGCATATTTTGAAGGTTTGCTTGCACAGCTCGACGTCGCGTCCCCGGAAGACATTCGGGAAATGCGCGAGGAACTCGTCGAAGAAGGTTATCTGCGCGAACGACAAAAGAAGAAAAAGAAACCACAGCTCCCACAACTCGAAGCATACCGTTCTTCGACTGGTCTTCCATTCTTCGTCGGAAAGAACAATAAACAAAATGATTACGCGACGTTCAAGTTCGGTCGACGGTCCGATACGTGGCTACACACGAAGGATATCCCGGGATCGCACGTCATCATTCAAAGTGATACACCTGACGAGACGACGTTGAAGGAAGCAGCGATTGTCGCGGCTTATTTCTCGAAAGCACGTGAGTCGAGCCAAGTCCCGGTCGACTTCACGGAACTACGTTATGTCAAAAAACCGAGTGGTGCAAAACCCGGATTCGTCATCTATACGGATCAAACGACTCTTTACGTCACACCTGATCCAGATGTCGTCCAATCCTTACGTCAATGACGCTACACAAAAAAGCGCTGTTTTTCCTAAATATTACTTAGGAGAAACAGCGCTTTTTCATCGTTACTTCATTTTTTCTAACTGTTCCCGGTAATCGAGCAAATGCCCATGGATGATATCCTTCGCCTCGCTTAATTCTTGATCGAATGAGAACATCGCTTGTTTTCGTTCGTGGGAGAAGATGACATCGTAATGATGGCTGAGTAAGAAATCAATTTCCTGACCGAGCGTCTTTTCCTGTTCTTCTGTCATCGGGATATCCCGATGACTGGCAATGCTTTCAAGCAAGACGAGCAACTTGTCTTCAAGATCGACAAGCTCCTTCAGTCGAATGAACGCTTCACTTTGACCGCTCGCCACTAGTGGATATTTTTGATCTTCTTGGAGCATCAACATCATTTCCTCATGCTTGAGAATTTGTTTACGGACAGTAAGCAAGCGTCCATCATCTTGCACAAGGCTGCGCCAATCTTCCATCAACTGTTGCGTCGTTTTTTTGACGAGTAACAGTAAGCGGTCTTCATAATGTGGTGGGAAGACGATGTAATTGACGAGGACAGCAGATAATACCCCAACGACAGTCAGCAACGACCGTGATAAGGCATAGTGGACGTAGTCGGCGGTCGGGCTCTCGAACATCAACACAATTGCAAAAGCGGCGAACGTCGACATATCCGTTCGTCCAATCATCGAATTGAGGACGAGCGAGACAACGACGGCGAGTCCGATCGTCAGTGGATTGGCGCCAAGTGTCGCAACGATGGCGAGTCCACACATCAGTCCAAGTACCGTTCCGAAAATCCGATTGAAGACGATTTTGAACGACCGATGAATCGTCGGTTGCATCGCAACGATTGCCGCGACGGCTCCCATGCCTGAATAAATACCGAAGACATACCAAGAGATGCTTAGGGCAAGAGCTACCGCGATACCGGTCTTGATCGTCCGAAGTCCAATCCGAAACTTTAATTTCACTCGAGCGTCACCTGCCCGACTTCACTATTGACTGTCACTTCCGGTTTTTCTTGTTTCGACAGTTCATAAATCGTCTCATCCTTATTCTTTTGTTTTGTATATCGGTCAGAGGCTTTAACATCGCCTCCCGTGTCAATCGTAATCGTACCGGCTGCTTTGTTTGGTTTTAGCTTTGTCGCGCCGTCAATCGTTGTGACGTCGAGACTCAACTTCGCCATGTAGTCTGATAGAGAGACACTCTCGCCTGTCACCTGCGCATGGACGGCATCCATTTCCTTGACGGTAATCGCACGTGTTGCATTCAGTGTAATCTCATCACCTTTTACTTTATCGAGACTCATCGCTTCTCCGTCCATCTCGATCGTTTTTGCGTAGATGCCCATTCCTTTCAGTGTACCGGCATCGACATCGACACGGTTCATATAACTTGGTAATCCCACTTGAATCGTGTAGTCTGCTGTTTTTTCGCTCGGACGATTGCCAAGTCGAGACAGCCAACCATCTCGTCCTGTCACCGTCACCGTATTCGTCGATGTACTGATTTTCAGTCGTTTTCCACTCGACGCACTATCGACGAGTTTGATTTGGACGTTTCCGTCTGTGCTTCGAACGAATTGTACCGTTGCGTGCGGCGCCTCGATGGCGAGAGATTTATAGCGATTCGTCGTTTTGAATGTTTCGCCGCGCGATAACAATTCCGTTGAGACGAGCAATGTGATCGAATAGATGAGGACAAGTCCGAGAATGACACCACCGTATAAATAAAGCGGTCGCTTCACTGGCCCTTTTTCTCCAATCTGATTCAACCGTGCATCCATCTTTTGTTTTTGTTTATTTTTCAAGCGTGTGAACGACGATTGTTTTCGTTTCCGCACACTCCTACTATTATGCTCTTCCATGTCAGCCCCTCCATCTCATGTCTACCATTATTCCGAATATCTGAATCGGCTGTCAACAGCCCCCTTCTTATCATAGAAGAAGTTCACCGTTTCGCCATCGGGCGGAAGAAGGAAGCGTCATCGGATGAACCACTGACATTCCAGAAGAATAATCGACAAAAAGGAGAGGAACATTGACGTTTCCTCTCCTTTGCTTAAGAACGGATTATAATTCGAGTGACTCGCCGATTGCGAGTGGATGACCCGTTTGACCTTGCGCTTCAATCTTTTCACAGAATGCGTTGGCATCTTGTTTGATTAAATCAAATGTATCGTAGTGGATCGGTACGACTGCTTTCGCTTGCAACATATCTGCAGCGATCAACGCATCATCCGGACCCATCGTGAAGTTATCACCGATCGGTAAGAAGGCTAAATCGATTTCGTGATGGGCGCCATAAAGGGCTAAATCCCCGAACAGTGCCGTATCGCCTGCATGATAGATTTCTTTCCCTTCGATCGTCAGCAAGAATCCAGCCGGCATCCCCATATACGTAATCGTCTGTTTTTCCTCATCGATGATGCTCGACGAGTGGAATGCCTGTGTCATCTTCACCTTACCAAACGAAAATTCAAACTGTCCGCCGAGATTCATCGGATGAACGTTGAGCCCTTTGAAACTTAGATACGTCGCCAGTTCATGAGTAGCAATGATTGTTGCTCCCGTGGCTTTCGCGATTCGCTCTGCATCAAGCATATGATCGGCATGGGCATGGGTTAGCAAAATAAAATCTGCCTTGACGTCATCTGGATTCGTCGTCGCTTTTTCATTACCGCTAAAGAATGGATCGATGACGAGATGGTGACCATTCGTTTCAATCGTTACTGTTGACTGTCCATGATAAGTTAGCTTCATCTAGTTCACTGCCTCTCGATTAGGATTCGGATAATTGATTCCCTTCCCCCCATGCGCATAAACCTTTCATGGCTGGTTGCAGTGTAAATGCCGCTTCTGTCAATTTGTATTCGACGTGTAAGACGGCTTCATCATACTCAATCCGCTCAATCATTCCGAGACGTTCGAGTTCTTTTAACTGATCAGTCAAGACTTTCCGAGAAATCCCGGGAATGGCACGTTGTAACTCTAAAAAACGTTTCGGACCGTTCTCTAACGTGCAATATAATTGTGGACGCCATTTTCCGCCGATGATGGCGAGCGCCCGATTGACCGGAAATTGTTCTGTCGACATGTTGTTCTCTCCTCCAGAGTAGTTACTTCAAAGTGCGTACTATGCAATCGAGTGTAGCGTAAGTTAGAGTATGCGTAAATCATTTTGCAAAAGGAGTGTTAAGCATGACGTATCCACGTAATTTTTCGCACATCGGTCTTTCTGTACCGAATCTCGACGAAGCCGTCCGTTTTTATCAAGAGGTGATGGGCTGGTATATCATCATGGAACCATCTGATGTCCTCGAAGATGATTCTGCCATCGGTGTCATGTGTACGGATGTCTTTGGTGCAGGATGGAACAAATTCCGGATTGCTCACATGGCGACAGGTGACCGTATCGGAATCGAGTTGTTCGAGTTCCCGAACAATGAACAACCCGAGAACAATTTCGAATTCTGGAAAACAGGGATCTTCCATTATGCGATCCAAGACCCAGACGTCGAAGGACTCGTCGAAAAAATCGTCGCCCACGGCGGCAAACAACGGATGCCGATCCGCGAATACTACCCTGGAGACAAGCCGTATCGGATGGTCTACTGTGAGGATCCATTCGGTAACCTCGTCGAAATCTACTCTCACTCGTATGAACTCACGTATTCGGAAGGAGCGTATTAAACATGAAAGCATGGTTAAATCACTCAGGTACAGCCATTGATCAATGGACATTCGAAGAGGTCGAAACGCCAACGCCAGGAGAAGGACAAGCTTTGATTCGCGTCAAGACCGTCGCGTTGAATCCCGTCGATTATAAAGCGACCAACAATCCAGCTTGGACGTTCCCGCATATTCCGGGCGTTGACCTAGCCGGTGTCGTCGAACAAATCGGACCAGGCGCAGAAGTAAAAGTCGGGGATCGTGTAGCGATTCATACGAACCTGCAACGCGATGGTGCTTTTGCTGAATATGCGCTCGTCGATACACGTGCCCTCGCCCTGATTCCGGAAGACGTCTCATTCGCTGAAGCCGCTGCGATTCTTTGCGCAGGTATGACAGCTTATGAAGCTATCGTCCAAAAGATGAACACGACAGGAAAAGAGACGATCCTCATTCATGCTGGTGCAGGTGGTGTTGGTGGCATCGGCATTCAACTCGCGAAACGCCTTGGTCTTTCGGTCGCAACGACTGCTTCGACGGAAAACCACGAGTGGGTCAAGCGACTCGGTGCCGATCTTGCCATTGACTATAAAAAAGAAAATGTCACGGATGTCATTCGAGACTGGACGAACGGTCGCGGCGCTGACTTGATTTTCAATACAGTCGGTCGTGACGAAGCAACAGCAGATCTCGGACGTCTTGCTTTCTCAGGACAACTTGCCTTCATCGCCGGTGGTCCTGATCAGTCAGTCGTCAAACCGTTCACGCTCTCTCCATCAATCCATGAAGTGGCACTCGCGGCTGCTTATGCCAGCGAAAATGACCGCGCCATCCGAAACCTCGGTCATATGGCAAGCGAGTTATTAAAACTCGTCGCAACAAAAGAACTCGATCCACTCGTCACGGAAGAGATTCCAGCAGCAGACATCGTCAAAGGATTGCAACGTCTATCTGAACGCCACGTCCGTGGTAAAATCATTGCTACATTCAATTAATTTCATTTTGACATGAAACAGCCGATCATCCTATTTTATAAAAGGATGATCGGCTGTTTTTGTACATATCAATGTCTAGCCATGTCCAAGATACAGGCGGCTCGATATTCACCGATAGCGCTCTTGTTTCTTGATATGTAAGGATCGTCCGACCAACTCGAAACCGACATGCTGATAGATCTTATTCGCTGTCTGGTTCGACCAATCGGTATAGAGCGTCACGACCGGATAAGACTGTAGTAGATGTTCAGATAGTTTGGCGACGAGATAAGAGGCATACCCATTTCCACGCAGTTCTTTCGGCGTATAGACGTAAGAAATCGTAATCCCAGTTTGTGTCGGACGCGTCGCTGCCGCCATTGCGACAAGCATATCTCCACTAAACAGTCCGAACAAGCTTCCTTGATGGATGTGGCGCGTCATCGACTGATGGAGTTGTGCAAGCTGTCGCTCGGAAGGACGCGGTTCGACTTCATATAAAAATCCGGACGCAAACGCTAAGGCTTGTTGTCTTTCATCGTCCGAAATCGGTCGGAAGACGACGTTTTCCGGAACATCTGGCATCTTGACCTTCGTCAGTGCATACATCCCCTGTTCCATATGTACCTCATACATGGAATGTGGAAGTAAAAGCGGTGCTAAGATGACCTGTTCTCCGACGAATCCTGGACTGTCCAGAATTCGCGCAAGCTTTCGGATCCCTTCTTGCGAGAACACATCCCCAGCGACGATGGCTTGCTCGGGTATCGTTTGCAATATGACGAGACGATGATCGCCTTCTTGTGCCGTTGCCATCAAGAGCGGTTCATCCCCACGTTCTAATATGCCAAGAATCAACTGATCGGTATCCGGACGTTCAAGCAAAAACGGGAGGACGACCTTTTTGAACTGTTCATAATCACGATAATGCGTCACCATAGTCGACGACCTCCTTTATTTTTCTAGTGTACCAAATCTCACACGAGAAATCGTAGGTCGTCCGACGGAATCTATCGATTTTAAACGTTCGCTGTAAAACGTTCACTCCAAGCAACTGGATCTTTCGACCAATCCGCCAACTGTTTTTGCTCTTCTATAGTAATATCGCCTTGTTGTTGCGCCGTTTCGAGTAACGCTTCAAACGTCAGTAATGCATCCGATTCAATTTTTGCGTCGCGGAGATTGTTTGACAAGCGCTCCATCCCGTATGAGAAGATCGCTTGAATGCGAACGACATCTGCCCCTTTCGCTTGCAAGGCTTCCGCTGCCTCGATCGCAGACATCCCGGTCGATAATAAATCTTCGATGACGACGACACGTTGTCCAGGCTGAATGACACCTTCGATTTGATTCCCTTTACCGTGTTTCTTGTTGCCACTACGTACGTAGACCATCGGTAATCCTAATCGTTCCGCGACGAATGCTGCGTGTGGAATACCTGCCGTCGCGGTTCCCGCAATCACATCGACTGCAAGTCGCTTCACTTTCTCTGCGAGTGCATCCGCAATCAACGAACGAACTTCCGGGTACGAGAGCGTCAAACGATTATCACAATAGATTGGTGAACGAAGTCCACTCGCCCATGTGTATGGATCGTTTGGCGATAAGGTGACGGCTTCAATACGGAGTAACGCACTAGCGATTGGATTTACCATGAGAATTGCCCCTTCCATTGTTCAAGTAACATCTGATAGACCTGTTCGGGATGTTCAGCACGTGTAATCGGACGACCGATCACTAAATCCGACGCTCCATTTTGACGAGCGTCAAGAACGGTCGCGACACGCTTTTGATCATCCGCTTGACTGTTCGTCGGACGAATGCCGGGTGTGACGAACCGAAAATCTGCTCGACAGGCTGGAACTAATTCCGGAAGATCGAGTGCTGAACAAACGATACCATCTAGTCCCGCTGCTTCTGCGAGTTGCGCATACTCACGAACGACAGTCGGCATCGCTCCTTCAATCTTTAAATCGCGTAACATCGCTTCATCCGTCGATGTCAACTGAGTCACGCCAATCAGTTGTGTCTCGGCGTTCGTCTCACGCAGTCCTTCTCGCGCCGCGATCATCATCTCTCTCCCACCGGCAACATGGACGTTCGTCAGATCGACGCCTAGCTGTCCGATGATACGCATCGTCCGGCGCGCCGTTTCTGGAATGTCGTGGACTTTGACATCGAGGAATACCGCATGTCCACGCTCGACGAGTTTACGGACGAACGTTCCGCCTGCTGCATAAAACAATTCCATCCCGACTTTTACGGCCGGTCGTGTCGTTTCGAACCGTTCGAGAAACGAAAAGACTTCTGCTTCGGTCGGAAAATCAAGCGCGATGTAAAGTTGATTCATATGCTTTCCCCCTAATGTCTAAAATATGATCGATACCCAGTTCGTCCATGCGTTCCGGTAACTGCTGAATCAATTCTTGACAGATGTATGGATTGACGAAGTTTGCAGTACCGACGGCAACAGCCGAAGCCCCAGCGTAAATCATTTCCAAGACGTCATCGACCTCCATCACGCCACCCATGCCGATGATCGGGATCGAGACGACTTGTGCAACATCATGAATCATCCGAATCGCGACTGGTTTGATTGACGGACCAGATAATCCACCAATCCGATTGGCAAGGATTGGCTGCCCCGTCCGGACATCGATTCGCATCCCAACGAGTGTATTGATCATCGTCAGACCATCTGCACCAGCGTTCTCGACGGCACGAGCCATCTCGACGATCGAGGTGACGTTCGGTGATAGTTTGACGTAAACCGGTTTAGTCGAGACCCGTTTCACACGTCGTGTCAACTCAGCAGCAAGCAACGGATCCGTCCCAAATTGAATCCCACCCGATTTGACGTTCGGACAGGAAATATTTAATTCCAGTGCATGAATGCCAGGATGCCGACTCATTTTCTCCGCGACGAGCTCATATTCTTCCGGTGTCGAACCTGCGACATTGGCAATAATTGCCGTATCGAACGTCTCGAGGAAAGGCAATTTATTCGTTAGGATGCCATCGACACCTGGGTTTTGGAGACCGATCGCATTCAACATCCCCATGCCACTCTCTGCGACACGCGGCGTCGGGTTTCCGTAGCGTTCTTCCCCCGTCGCTGCTTTAATCATGATCGCCCCAAGCTCTGATAAATCATACAACTTCGCATATTCCTCACCGAATCCAAAACATCCGGATGCTGGCATGATCGGATTTTTTAAAGAAAGTCCCGGTAATTCGACACGCAATCGTTCCGTCATAATACGACCTCCTCTGCCCGAAAGACCGGACCATCGGAACACGTCTTAACGTACCCGCCCGTCGGTGTTTTACAGACACAGGCAAAGCATGCTCCAATGCCGCATCCCATCCGATTTTCAATCGACAGATACTTATGCTCGATCGGTTGTTGCTGTAGTGACTTTAACATCGGTTCCGGTCCGCAGGCGAGTAGGACGTCGTAGCTTTCTGGACGTAAGGCTGCCGTGACGAATCCTGTCGTGCCATGCGTTCCATCGACGGTCGTAACCGTCGTCTTACCGAGTGCTTGGAATTCCGCTTCGTAAAAAACACTTGTTGCCGTATCAAATCCTAGAATCGCTTCACATGTCACGCCCCGGGCGACAAGTTGGCGCATCGTCTCATACAGCGGCGGGACACCGATCCCACCACCAACGAGGACGACGCGTTGAGCGGGATGGATAGCAGCAATCGGAAACCCGTTTCCAAGCGGTCCGAGGGCATCGATCGTATCATCCGGACGCAAAGAAGCCAGTTCTGCTGTTCCTTGTCCGATTTCTTTAAAGAGAAACGTGATCAAGTCACGATCGACCCGGGCAATCGAGATCGGTCGGCGTAAGAGTGGACCGACGCGCAGATGCATGAATCGCCCTGGCGCGATGTCCTGAGGTTGCTCGAGGCGACAGACGAGTTCTGTCGCACCTTGAGCTACCGTTCGTCGAGAGACGACCGTCAAGAGTTGCTTCATTGGATCACCACTTTCTTTTC
This sequence comes from Exiguobacterium sp. ZWU0009, assembly GCF_000798935.2. Taxonomy (NCBI): domain Bacteria; kingdom Bacillati; phylum Bacillota; class Bacilli; order Caryophanales; genus Exiguobacterium; species Exiguobacterium sp. ZWU0009. The sequence goes on from NZ_CP018057.1 coordinate 2,098,348, forward strand.
ATGTGTGAAGGCTTGGATTGCACTGGCTTCAAACGAGCGACTTTCGATGACACGTAGAATTGCTTCCGCTGTATCGAGTGATGTCAGACAGACGACTTGATTCTCGGCTGCTGCCCGGCGAATGATGAAGCCGTCTTTTGTGACTTGTGAGTCCCGACTCATCGTATTGATGACATATTCGATTTCTCCTTTTTCAATCACGTCGAGCATCGATTCGGAAGACGAGTCGATTTTGCCGACCGTCTGGACCGGTAATCCTTGTTCCGTCAAGTAGGCTGCCGTTCCTTCCGTTGCAAGTAGCGTGAATCCCAGTGAGGCAAAGCGTCGTGCAAGATCCGTCATTTCTGCTTTATCTGGATCTGCGACCGTCAAGAGGACACGACCGTGCTCTGGAATTGCCATCCCTGATGCGAGCAACCCTTTATAGAGCGCTTTTTCAAGCGTCCGGTCCGTTCCGATGACTTCACCGGTTGATTTCATCTCCGGTCCGAGTGTCGGATCAACTTCTTTAAGCTTCGCAAATGAGAAGACCGGTACTTTGACCGAGACGAGTGGTTCTTCCGGTAGTACACCACTAGTTAACCCATAAGAAGCGAGTGTCTCACCGAGAATGATGTCCGTTGCGAGACGCGCGACCGGAAGTCCCGTCACTTTCGAGATGAATGGCACCGTCCGGCTGGCACGCGGATTAACTTCAAGGACATAGAGGGCGCCGTCCGCGTAGACGAACTGGATGTTGAGTAAGCCTTTGATGCCGAATGCTTTCGCGATCCGTGTCGTGTAGTCGACGATCCGATCCTTGATGTCTTGGGACACACGTTGTGGCGGATAGACACCGATCGAGTCACCCGAGTGAACACCGGCACGTTCGATATGCTCCATGATGCCTGGAATGACGACATCCGTTCCGTCACAGATCGCGTCGACTTCGAGTTCGATTCCTGTCAGGTAGCGGTCGACGAGGACCGGTCGTTCCGGTGAGGCGATGACCGCGTGTTTCATGTAATGTTCGAGTTCTTCTTGAGCATAGACGATTTCCATTGCCCGACCGCCGAGGACATACGATGGACGAACGAGGACTGGGTAACCGAGTGACGCCGCTGCCGTGACCGCTTCTTCGACCGTGACGGCCGTTTGACCTGGAGGCTGTGGAATGTCGAGCGCCGTCAACGCTGCTTCGAACTGCTTCCGGTCCTCAGCTCGGTCAAGATCCTCAAGCGATGTCCCGAGGATTTTTACACCTTCTGCTGCTAATGACTCGGCTAAGTTGATCGCTGTCTGTCCACCGAACTGGACGATAACACCGAGTGGACGTTCGTTTCGGATGACTTCTAGCACATCCTCTGTCGTCAATGGTTCAAAGTAAAGCCGATCGGAAATCGAGAAGTCGGTCGACACCGTTTCTGGATTGTTGTTGACGATGATTGCTTCGTATCCGGCTTGTCGAATCGCTTGAATCGAATGGACTGTCGCATAATCGAACTCGACTCCTTGACCAATCCGGATCGGACCTGATCCTAAGACGAGAATCGAAGAACGGTTCGTCGCGATCGCTTCATTTTCACGTTCGTATGTTCCGTAGTAGTAAGGCGTATCGGACGCGAACTCTGCCGCACACGTATCGACCATCTTATAGACCGGATGAATCGCTTGTGCTTCACGCATCCGGCGAATTTCCGTTTCCGTTCGTCCGGTGATTCGGGCGAGCATCGGGTCACTGAATCCATACCGCTTCACATGCAGGAGCAGTTCAGGTGTCAAACCAGCTGCGACCGATTGCTCGAGCTGCCAAATATGGTGCAACTTCTCTAGGAACAGGCGATCAATCGCCGTCCAGTCATGAATCTGTTCGACGCTGTAACCGCGGACGAAGCCCGCGTACAAGGCGAAGAGTCGATCGTCCGTCGCTTGGCGAATCGCTTGTTGTAAGGCATCATCTGCCATTTCGATGAAGCGTGGCATATACAAATCCGCTGTACCAATCTCGAGTGAACGAACGGCTTTCAGTAATGCCTCTTCCATCGTCCGTCCCATTGCCATGACCTCACCAGTTGCTTTCATCTGTGTGCCGAGTGTCCGATCTGCCGTTTCGAATTTATCGAACGGCCAGCGCGGAATCTTGGCGACAACATAATCGAGTGCCGGTTCAAAGGAAGCAAAACTTGTCTCGGTGATCGGGTTCTTTAATTCGGATAAGGCATACCCGACGGCAATTTTCGCAGCCAGTTTTGCGATTGGGTAACCCGTTGCTTTTGACGCGAGTGCAGACGAGCGTGAGACACGTGGATTGACTTCGATGACATAGTAGTCGAAGCTCGTCGGATCCAGTGCGAACTGGATGTTACATCCACCCTCAATCCCGAGTGCACGAATGATATCGAGCGAGACGTTTCGTAGCAATTGATAATCGCGATCCGATAGCGTTTGTGTCGGAGCGAAGACGATCGAGTCTCCAGTATGAACACCGACGGGATCGAAGTTTTCCATCGCACAGACGATGATCGCCTGATTCGTCGCATCGCGCATGACTTCGAACTCGACTTCCTTCATCCCGGCAATTGATTTTTCTAGAAGTACTTGTGTTGCCGGACTTGCCTTGAGTCCCCCTTCGACGATTCGCGTGAACTCTTCTGGTGTGTTGGCGATTCCGCCGCCCGTTCCTCCAAGCGTATACGCCGGACGGATGATGATTGGTAAACCGATCTGTTGCCGGAATTGTTGTGCCTCTTCGAGCGTATGCACGATTTCACTATCCGGTACACCATGCCCGCGTTTGAACATCAGTTGACGGAACAAATCACGATCTTCTGCCTCTTCGATTGCTGACAATTTCGTACCGAGTAACTCGACACCATACTCAGCAAGGACACCGAGACGATCCAGTTCGACAGCCAAGTTCAGACCCGTTTGACCCCCGAGTGTCGCAAGCAAGGCATCCGGACGTTCCTTACGGATGATCCGTGAGACGAACTCTGCTTGGAGGGGCTCGATGTAGACACGATCAGCGACCGTTGGATCCGTCATGATCGTTGCTGGGTTCGAGTTGACGAGGATGACTCCATATCCTTCTTCCTTCAAGGCTTGACACGCTTGTGTTCCAGCGTAGTCGAATTCAGCTGCTTGTCCGATCACGATAGGACCGGACCCGATAACGAGAATTTTCTGGATATCTTGACGTTTAGGCATGAGAGACCTCCTGTTGTTTCGTGATTTCTTCTAAAAACTGTTGGAATAGACCGTTCGCATCCATCGGACCAGGTGATGCTTCCGGATGGTACTGGACGGAGAAGACCGCTGCTGTCGTATGACGGATGCCTTCGACCGTTCCGTCGTTGATCGCAAGATGCGTCACTTCAAGCACGGTATCGCGTAATGACTGTTCGTCGACGGCATACCCGTGGTTTTGCGACGTGATATCGACGCGACCTGTCCGGATATCTTGGACTGGATGATTCGCCCCGCGATGACCGAATGGGAGCTTGAACGTATCCGCCCCGTGCGCTAGTGCAATCAACTGATGACCGAGACAGATGCCGAAGATGACGACTTTTCCCGTCAATTCTTGAATCATCGGAATCGCCGTTGGGACATCCTTTGGATTCCCTGGTCCGTTCGATAGCATTACACCGTCCGGACGATAGCGTAAGACTTCCGTTGCACTGACGTCGTAGGGCACGACGACGACTTCACAGCCGCGTTTGACGAGTTCGCGGACGATTCCGAGTTTTGCACCGAAATCGACGAGAACGATACGCGGTCCAGCTCCCGGAATGATGTACGCTCGTTCCGTCGAGGCCCGTTTGACTTGATCCGTCTCGATGGGGGCGTTTTGAAGATGAACCAGTTCTGCTGCTAAATCGAACTCACCATCAACAAGTCGTCCGCGCATGACGCCTTTCGAACGGATATGTCGTGTCAGTTGACGCGTATCGATTCCACTTAATCCTGGGATGTCGAGATCTTGGAGTGCTGCATCGAGGGACATCTCACTCCGGAAGTTCGACGGTGTCTGACAATGTTCACGTACGATCAATGCTTTAGCGAGTGGACGCGTCGTTTCATAATCTTCTCGGTTAATCCCGTAGTTTCCGATCAACGGATTCGTCAACACGATCATCTGATCGCAGTAAGATGGATCCGATAACATTTCTTGATACCCTGTCATTCCGGTCTGAAAGACGACTTCTCCTGTTGTTGTCGTATCCGAGCCAAACGCTGTTCCTTCAAACGTCATCCCATCCTCTAGTATCAGTGTCCGTTTACGCATGTGCTGTGTCCTCCTTGAATACGATTTCTCCCTTGACGAGCGTCATGACCGGGAATCCTTTTAACCGTTCTCCTGCGAACGGTGTGTTCTTACCTTTTGAGCGGAATCGTTCCGGTGATATGGTCCGCTCTGTTTCTAAATCAAGCAGAACCAAATCTGCTTCCGCCCCCACTTCGAGTTTGCCGTAAGGAAGTTCAAAGATCGCTGCTGCCTTGTCTGTCAAATTCCGAATCAGTGCTTCAAGTGTCATCTCACCTTCAGCGACGAGTTTCGTATAGAGCAATGGGAAGGCCGTCTCAAACCCTGTGATGCCGAACGGGGCGCGTTCGATACCGAGTGCCTTCTCTTCTGCCGCATGAGGAGCATGATCGGTCGCGATGCAATCAATCGTTCCGTCCGCTAGCCCCTCGAGCAATGCTTGGCGATCCGCTTCACTCCGCAGGGGAGGATTCATTTTAAAGTTCGGATCCTGATTCGGTATGTCTTCATCGATCAACACGAGATGGTGTGGTGTGACTTCTGCCGTCACCCGGATCCCGGCTCGTTTCGCATCACGGATGACACGGACCGATTCTTTCGTCGAAACGTGACAAACATGGTAATGGCAGCCAGTCTCTTCGGCGATCAGGACATCCCGGGCGATGTGGATACTCTCAGCAAGCGATGGAATACCTTGTAGTCCTTCCCGTCGACTATAGTTCCCCTCGTGCACACACCCTGCTTTTAATGAATCATCTTCGCAGTGGGCAACGATCGTTTTCCCGAGCCGTGCCGCTTGTTGCATCGCTGTCCGCATGACTGCTGCCGTCTGGACACCGACACCGTCATCCGTGAACGCAACAGCATCTGTTAGTTGGTCGAACGCGACGAGTTCTTGTCCGAGTTGATTTTTTGAAATCGCCGCGTAAGGCAAAACCCGGACGGATGCCGTTTCTTCAATCTTTCGGAACAAGGCATCGAGTGTTTGGCGATCGTCCGGTACAGGACGCGTGTTCGGCATCGGACAAATCGTCGTGAATCCTCCCGCTGCCGCCGCTGCTGTGCCGGTCGCAATCGTTTCCTTATGTTCGCCACCCGGTTCCCGTAGATGGACATGGATGTCGACGAATCCTGGTGCAACGAATAAGCCGGATGCATCAATGACCGTTTCTCCAGCTTGTGGTGTTGCTGCTAAATCCGTAATTTTCCCGTCATCGATTCGAATATCCCCCGTCCGAACTTGTCCCGCCTCGAACCATCTTGCATTCTCAATTCGTGTTATCATCTTCATCGTCTCCTTTGATTGATTTCGTTGAAAAGCACCATTCTAGAATCGCCATGCGGGCAAAGACACCGTTTTTCATCTGTTCAAAGATCCGTGATCGCGGATGTTCAACCAGTTCGTCGGCAATCTCGACTCCTCGATTGACCGGTGCCGGATGAAGCACGATTGCGGAATTCTTCAGACGGTTCATCCGCTCATGCGTTAATCCATACGTCGCGTGATAGTCTGCTGGATCAAATCGAGTCGTCCCGTCATGCCGTTCGTGCTGGACACGCAGTAACATCAAGATGTCGCACTGTTCGACGGCTTCATCCATCGAAAGATGTGGAATCCCCATCGCCGGATCGTACCACTCAACTGGTCCTGATCCATAGACGATGGCACCGAGTCGCTTTAAGATATCCGCATTCGACCGGGCGACGCGACTATGTTGTAAGTCCCCACAGATGACGACGACTTTTCCTTCGACCGTTCCGTACGTCTCGACCATCGTCATCAGATCGAGTAAGGACTGGGACGGATGTTGACCGCTCCCGTCTCCCGCATTGATGATCGGAATATCGAGCGTTGCTAGTAGTTCTTCGTAATAGCCGGTCGCCCCGTGACGAATGACCAACCCATCTGCGCCGATTGCTTCAAGCGTCTTGCACGTATCGAGTAACGTCTCCCCTTTTTGTACGGAGGAAGTCGCGGTTTCGAACGGTAGTAGATACATGTTCAGGCGATGCTCTGCCATCTCAAAGGAAGAGCGTGTCCGGGTCGAGTTTTCAAAGAACAGATTGACGAGTGTCTTATCGGAAAAATCTGGTGCTGGCTCGCCCCGTTTAAAAGCGAGACTGCGCTCAATCAAAGAATTGATCTCTGTCGTGGATAAGCTTTCTAAATTGACGAAATGCCGGTTTTTTAGGATCGTCTTCATATCATTCACTCCTTTTCAGGTCATGAAAAAGGCGCACCTTCTAAGTGAAGGTGCGCCGAAAGAAGGCAGAGTGATTCCCTGCATCTTTTCATGGCCCTCACTTTATCGTTCTCTCGGAACGTCTTAAAAGTTGTTAGCTACGGATTGAGTTGTAGAGGTTTCCGTTGTTTCTTCGACCTGCTCTGTCGTTTTCGGAAGGACTAGATTCAGGATGATCCCAAGAATCGTCGCCAGTGCCATCCCTTCGAGAGAGAAGTTGCCGATTTTGAGCGCTGCGCCTCCGATACCCGTGACGAGAATGACGGCTGTAATCGTCAAGTTTCGTTTATCGGCAAGATCAATCTTACTTTCCGTCAGCGTCCGGAGACCGTTTGACGCGATGACTCCGAATAAGAGGATACTGATCCCGCCCATGACTGGTGTCGGAATCGTCTTGATGAACCCTTCGACATATCCGAGGAAACCGAAACTGATCGCAAGAACCGCCGCACCACCTAGGACAAAGACACTATAGACGCGAGTGATTGACATGACACCGTTGTTTTCACCGTAGGTCGTAACTGGTGGTCCACCGAGCATCGAAGCGACTGTCTTCGCAATCCCGTCGCCAAGTACGGTCCGGTGCATCCCTGGATCAAGGAGCGTCTCGCGCCCGATGATGCGTGATGTCACTTTTTGTTCGCCGATGTGTTCCGTCAGTGTGACGAGCGTCACGGGAACGATCAGTAGCAAGGCTGCTGTATTCCACGATGGTGTGTAACTCAGGAACGGAATCGTGAAGTCCGGCACGTGGAAGAACGTGGCTTGTTGCAGTGGTGTGAAGTCAATGATTCCGACCGATGCCGCAACGAGATAACCAACCGTGATCCCGAACAGGATCGGAATCGTGCTCCACATTCCTTTTAAGTACGTCATCGCAAGGAGTGTGACACCGAGTGTGACCATCGCGACGAGGAAGTACAGTCCGTTGTACTTACCGTCCGCTCCGTTCATCGCCATGTTGACAGCGGTCGGGGCGAGCGATAAACCGATGACCATGATGACCGGTCCGATGACAACCGGCGGGAGTAAGCGAAGCAACCAAGCAGCTCCCGTGTAGCGGATGAGGAGTGAGACAAGTCCGTAAACGAGTCCAGCGACCATTCCGCCGATTAAGGCATCCTCGACACCCCACCGTTCACTGACGGCAATGATCGGGGCAATGTAGGCAAAACTCGAACCAAGATATGTGGGTACTTTGAAGCGGGTAACGGCGAGGAAAATCAGTGTGCCGACTCCGCTTGCGACGAGCGCGACCGATGTGTTGAGTCCCGTTAAGAGCGGGACGAGCACGGTCGCACCAAACATCGCGAAGACGTGTTGCAGGCTGAGCATCAGCCAGTTTAGAGGGTGAGTAGGTACTTCTTGTACATCAAGTACTGCGGCATGTTTTGCCATATGGATGACTCCCTTTCTGGTCTCTCTGGACCACCTTAAAGGTTTTGAATTTTAGCGTTTAATGAATACTTGATCGGCTTCATCGACTTCAGAAAGCGCGACGACGACTTGTTCCTCACGGGATGTCGGGACGTTCTTACCGATGAAATCTGGTCGAATCGGTAACTCCCGATGTCCGCGGTCGACGAGGACAGCGAGTTGAATCATACTTGGTCTTCCGTGGTCGACGAGCGCGTCCATCGCGGCGCGAACGGTGCGTCCTGTGTAGAGGACATCGTCAACGAGGACGACGATTTTCCCGGTGATGTCTTCCGGTAAATCAGAACCTTTGATTTCTGGTTCTAAACTTCGTTTCGACAAGTCATCCCGGTACATCGAGATGTCGACGACACCGAGTAAGACCGGTTTTCCTTCGATTTGTTCGATTCGCTTCGCAAGGCGACGAGCGAGTGTCTCGCCACGCGTCTTGATTCCGACGATCATCAAATCATGAATCCCTTTGTTTCGTTCGATGATTTCATGGGCGATCCGTGTCAGTGCACGTCCAATCGCGGCTTCATCTAAGATGACGGCTGGTTTCATAGTTTCTCCTTTCATACAAAAGACCTTCTGCGGGAATCCGCAGAAGGTCATCGAAGACAGAATCATGGCATACGTATTGTATGCATGCCTACACACAATCGTGGTAGGTTCTCCCTTTCGCAGCCTCTCCGGACTCGATTAAAGGTGATATTGGTTTGGTAGGATCGTCGCTCGGACGACCGAAGTGTCAGTAGAGGATGTCTCGCATCGCTCTCTAGGTGATACTCTACCGTTTTATTAGAAAAACGTCAAGACTCTAATTCAAGTTTTTTCAATTGACCGATTTCAAATGTCATCTCTTCTGGGAGTGGTGCTTCAAACCGCATCCACTCGCCTGTGCGTGGATGTTCGAAACCGAGAACCGCAGCATGCAAGGCTTGACCGTTCATTTTCATCGTCTTGCGTGGACCATATTTCGGGTCACCTGCAAGCGGGAAACCGATATAACGCATATGGACACGGATTTGGTGTGTCCGTCCTGTTTCAAGTTTACATTCAACGACCGTAAAGCCTTCGTACCGATCAAGCACACGGAAATGGGTTACGGCAGACTTTGAATTCTTATCCGTTACCGTCATCCGTTGACGGTCGTTCTTATCGCGTCCGATTGGTGCTTCGATTGTTCCGAGTTCGTGCGGGATTTCACCGTGTACGAGCGCGATGTAAAGACGTTCTGTCGTCTTCTCTTTTAATTGATGCGCGAGCGATTCATGCGCTAAGTCGTTCTTAGCGACCATCAAGAGACCTGACGTATCCTTATCGATCCGGTGAACGATTCCTGGACGTTTGACGCCATTGATGCCTGAGAGATCTTGACAGTGGTGTAATAAGGCGTTGACGAGCGTTCCTGAGACATGACCTGCCGCCGGGTGAACGACCATCCCTTTTGGTTTGTTGACGACGATGACGTCCGAGTCCTCATAAACGACATCAAGTGGGATGTCTTCCGGTAAGATCTCGAGCTCCACCGCTTCCGGGATATGAACGACAATCGATTCCGTTCCCGATAATTTATAGTTCGGTTTGACAACACGACCATCGACTTCGACACGTCCCGCTTTCAACCATTCCTGTACTTGCGAACGCGACCAATCGTTTTGTTCTGCGAGCCATTTATCAATGCGCCCTGTCGCTCCATCCGCTTGCACGGACCATGTTTCTACTTCATTCATTTATCCATCGTTCCTTTCTTAGTCAACCGTTCTTCGAACATGACGCTGATCAGCATCGCGATGACCCCAAACGTCAAACAGACGTCTGCGACATTAAAGATCGGAAAATTATAGCCGAACGGGAAGAAGTGGAAGAAATCAACGACTTCTCCTCGTGCCATTCGATCAATGAAATTTCCGATTGCACCACTGAGCAATAACGCGATGCTCCAAGCAAATACCTTATTTTTCGTGCCTTCCTTGTAGAGGAAGTAAATCAATCCAATGACGACGACGACCGTAACGATGAAGAAAAAGCCGAATTTACCTTCGAGCATTCCCCACGCAGCGCCTCGATTCCGATACGAGTTGAGATAAAAGAAATCCGGAATGACCGTGATCGCTTGACCGATCGTCATGTTTTGAACGACGATCCATTTCGTTAACTGGTCGATTCCAACGAGTAAAGCAGCAATCCCTAAGTAAAGCCACATCCTATTGTCCTCCGCATCCAAAAATAATGAGGGACGTCCTGCGAAGTCGCAGTCGCCCCTCCCTTTGTATCATTATAAAGAATTGACGACTTCAGTACAACGTGGGCAAAGCGTCGGATGAGCCGGATCTTGTCCGAGTTCCGTCGAATATGTCCAACAACGTTCACATTTTTCACCGTCAGCTTTTTGAACCGTGATGCCGGTCGTCTCATACGTCTTATCCGCTGTTTCCACGAATTCGAGTTGTGAGACTTGGAGTAACTGCTCAAGATGATCGATTGTTCCGAGCAATGCTTTTGTTTCTTCTTTCGGCGCAAGTAAGAGTTTCGCTTCGAGTGTCTTACCGACGAGTTTCTCAACGCGTGCTTCCTCGAGTGCTTTTAAAACATCATCGCGGAACGTCAGGAACGCGTTCCATTTCTCGATGAGGGCAAGTCCTTCTTCTGAGACTTCGACCGTTTCCGGAAGGTCCGTCAAGAAGATACTCTTCGTCTCAACAGCTGGTACGAACTCCCATGCTTCGTCTGCTGTGTGTGGCAGGACAGGTGCCATCAATTGCAACAAGGCGACGACTGTATCATACATGACCGTCTGAACCGCACGACGCGACGTCGCGTCTGCTTTTTCGATATACAGGATATCTTTCGTGTAATCGAGGTAGAACGACGACAAATCAAGGACGCAGAAGTTGTGGAGCAATTGATAGACCGACATGAAGTCGTACGCATCATATGCCGCTTTTACTTTTCCAACAAGTTGGTCCAATTTCGTCCGCATGAAACGGTCTGACTCTGGTAAGTCTTCAAATGCGACACGATGCGCCGCAGGATCGAATTGATCCAAGTTTCCAAGAAGGAAACGAACCGTGTTGCGGATTTTCCGGTATGACTCTGAGACTTGTTTGAAGTTATCCATCGATGCCCGGACATCGGCTTGATAATCAACAGATGCGACCCATAAGCGAAGAATCTCTGCTCCGAATTGTTGCATGACTTGGATCGGTGCGATCGTGTTACCGATCGATTTAGACATCTTACGACCTTGACCATCCAAGACGAATCCGTGACTGACGACCGCTTTATATGGTGCTTTCCCTGTCGTTGCGACAGCTGTCGATAACGAAGAGTTAAACCAACCGCGGTATTGGTCAGATCCTTCAAGATAGAGATCCGCCGGACGCGTCAATTCAGGACGTGTCGCAAGGACACCGGCATGTGATGAACCAGAATCGAACCAGACATCCATGATGTCCGTTTCTTTTTTGAAGATACCGTTCGGACTGGCTGGATGTGTGAATCCTTCAGGAAGCAAGTCGACCGCTTCGCGCTCATACCAGACGTTTGATCCGTGAGCTGCGAACAAGTTCGCGATATGATCAATCGTTTCTGGTGTGACGATTTCCGTACCGTCTTCAGCGTAGAAGATTGGAAGTGGTACACCCCAAGCGCGTTGACGTGAGATGACCCAGTCGCCGCGGTCTTTAAACATGTTGTGAAGACGTGTTTCGCCCCACTCTGGTACCCACTGGACGCCTTTGATCTCATCAAGGATTTCCGCACGGAAGTCTTTGATTGAAGCGAACCACTGTGGCGTTGCCCGGAAGATGACCGGTTTTTTCGTCCGCCAGTCGTGTGGATACGAGTGTTTGATGAACGATAGTTTTAAGAGAGCGCCTGCTTCTTCGAGGGCGAGACCGATTTCTTTGTTCGCATCCTCATAGAACATGCCTTCAAATCCAGGAGCTTCCGCTGTCATGACTCCTTTATCGTCAACTGGGCAAAGGACGTCAAGACCGTACGCTTGACCGATGCGGAAGTCATCTTCCCCGTGACCTGGAGCTGTATGAACGACACCTGTCGCTTCTGCTGTAACGTGATCGCCAAGCATGACGAGTGATTCACGATCGTAAAGCGGATGTTTTGCCTTGATGTACTCGAAGTCCGCACCATTGAAGACACGTCCGACTGTTGCATCTTCCCATCCGAGTGCTTCGATGACTTCAGGAACGAGCGTTTCCGCTACGATATAGCCTTTTCCTTGATATTCGATCCGCGCATACGTCAATTCCGCACTGACAGAGATTCCAAGGTTCGCTGGAATCGTCCATGGTGTCGTCGTCCAGATGACGAAATGATCCGTCGGCTCTAAGATGTTTTTTCCGTCCATGACTTGGAACGCGACATAGATGGCAGCTGATCGTTTATCTTGATATTCGATTTCTGCTTCAGCTAGTGCCGATTCAGAAGACGGTGACCAATAGACTGGCTTCTTCCCTTTATAGATATAGCCTTTGTTCGCCATATCTCCGAATAAACAAATTTGCGCTGCTTCAAATTCTGGTTGCAGGGTGATATATGGGTTGTCATAGTCACCGAGTACGCCGAGGCGTTTGAATTGCTCGCGTTGGTGATCGACTTGTTCGAGCGCATATTTCGCACATAATTCACGGAATTCCGCGACCGTCATCGATTTACGATCAACGCCGGCTTTTTGAAGTGCTGTTTCGATTGGTAATCCATGTGTGTCCCAACCTGGTACGTACGGAGACTGGAATCCATTCATCGATTTATAACGAACGATGATGTCTTTTAGGACTTTGTTTAATCCGTGACCCATATGGATATCACCATTCGCATACGGAGGACCGTCGTGGAGGATGAACGTTGGTTTCCCAGCGTTCTTTTCCTGTACGGCAGCATAGAGGTTCATTTCTTCCCAACGTGCTTGCATATCTGGTTCACGTTTAGGTAAATTGCCTCGCATTAAAAACTCAGTTTTCATCATCAATAAGGTTTCTTTGTAATCCATCTGACCATCTCTCACCTTTCGCTTTAAAAGTACAAAAAAAGCCAAGCTCATCCCTGAGATAGGGACGAGCTTGGCTGAACTCGCGGTACCACCCTACTAATCCTGTTCATCAGTTCGATGACACAGGACCGCTTAAGTACTCGATAACGGGAGTGAACCGGCATGGCTTACTGTTCAGCGAACGTTCAGTCATGCACTCTAAGGGGATACCCCATCTTTTTCGTTGCTCGGGCTCCCACCGTTCCCCGATTCGCTGTCAACCGTCCAAGATGCGACGTGTCCTTATCATTGATTTTATTTATACGACATCGTCGTCATTATACGCAACTGCCGGAACATCGTCAAGCGCTCCACGAGAAGAGAAATCAAACGCATCCCAGTCGTGGCTCGTCAACAATTCCATCTGTGCATCGATCAACACTTTAAACCGGTTGCGGTAAAGCTCGATTTTCTTGCGCATCTGCTCCACTTCGAAGTCTGTCCGTTGTGCCCGGCGTTGCGCCGCATCTTGCAACTGCTCTGCTTCACGTTCTGCTTGCTTTAGGATCAAGCTCGCTTCTTTTGAAGCATTGGCTTTGACTTCTTCAGCCGCTTCCTGTGCGACGATGATCGATTTGTTTAATGTTTCTTCCATCGAACTGAAGTAGTCGACGCGTGCTTGCATATTTTGGATGACTTCCTGTTGTTGACGATTCTCACGTAACAACAATTCAAAGTCCTTGATGACTTGATCTAGGAATTCGTTCACTTCATCTTCGTCATAGCCGCGAAACTTTCGTGTGAACTCCTTATTATGAATATCGAGTGGCGTTAATGGCATGATGAATTCCTCCTCCGCATTTATCTTATCCTTTTAAAATACCGTATTGTAGCTTGATCCGGTCACGTTTTGTTGATCCGAGGATTGCAATCAACTTGACACGTCCCGTTCCACGCAAGGAAAGCAAGTCACCTTCTTCTAGCATGAAGCTTGAATCATCCACTACTTTATAATTGACCTTACTTTCACCTTGTTTAATGAGCGTCTGTGCTTTTTGACGTGAGAAGCCTAGAATTTCACTCACGACCGTATCGAACCGAAGTGAACTGACGAACCCAAGTGTTTCTTCCCACTCTTGATCCTTCACTTTCAAACGGTCTTCCGCCTCAACACGCGAAAGACGAATCTTCGTCTTCCCTGCTCGTTCGACGTTTGCTTCGATATAGGTCGCGACTTCGTCCGCGACGGCAAATTGTACTTGATCCTGGATGATGACGTCGCCGAATTTGGCTCGTTTCAATCCGACGTTCAATAATGTACCGGTGACTTGACGATGAGAAAGTTCAACGAATTTAGTAGGATAATGAATGCGATAGATGGAAATGTCAAAGTCATCCGCGTTGTATTCATAATAATCTGGTGCGAGGATTGCCCGTTTACGTTCAGCGCCTTCGAAACCGCCCTCAAAAAAGAGGGCGCATTTCGAACCGACGAGTTCTTGTGTGATTTGTTGTTCACGTGGATCTAGGAAATCCGTTAATTTGAACGTATAGGTCGCTTCCACATGATCGATCCAGTTCAAGACTGAATCGACGAATTCCCGCTCGCTTCCACGATAATGATCGTATACGCTCATACTAAAAAGATTGCTCGAATGCCCGATTGAGCCAAGTTCAAGACGAGGAAGGCTACAATCGGCGAGATATCCAGCATGCCCCCGATAGGCGGGATGATACGACGGAAGGGCGCTAGGAATGGCTCGACTAACATCGCGAGCACTTGTCCGAATTTCGAATCACGGGCATTCGGGAACCACGATAGCAGGATATAAACGATCATGACGTAACTGTAATACTGTAATAACGTACTCAATGTACGACCAATTGCGTACATCACTTGAGAATCCACACTTACCACCCCTTATGATTAATATCATCTTCTCCAAGAAGATTCGAGATGCTACCAGCCAACTCGACGTTGTTCGGAACACAGAGGAGGGTATTCTGACTGATCGTCGTAATCGTTCCATCGAGAGCGAAGACGACACCAGATAAGAAGTTGATCATCTGTCGTGATTGATCTTTTGACATACGCTGCATATTGACGATGACAGCACGGTTCTGACGAAGATGTTCCCCGATTTCCTGGGCTTCGTTGAAGACACGTGGTTCACTCAAAATGACTTGCGATTTCGTTTTTTTCGTCGCATGAAGCGGCACGATATTCGATTGTCTCACGCTGTCCTCCTTTTGAGTAACACTTGGGGTAGATTCCTCGTAATACTCTTCATACTCTTGTTGTGAAGCACCTCTACCTTTATTTATTGTAGCATCATTTTCATATTCAAGTTCATCTAAATCGTCGCTGTTGCCGAGAAATAGATTTTGCATTTTTGATTTAAAACCCATATCCATTCTCCCTTCTTCTCGTTTAGGTGTGAACGAGCGTCGTCCCGATTCGGACGAACGTCGCCCCTTCTTCGATGGCGATCTCAAAATCAGACGACATTCCCATAGATAACTCCATACATGGAGCATACGACAATTTTTTCGCCTTGACCTCTTCTTGCAATGTTTTTAATGAACGAAATACCTCACGGATACGCGTCGTATCTTCCGTTAACGGTGCCATCGTCATCAGTCCGATGACACGAATCGCTGGATACTGACCGATTTCATGTAAGAACGAAGGTACATCCTCAGGTGCAATGCCTTGCTTCGATTCTTCTCCGGAAACATTGACTTGAATGAAACAATCAATAATTCGGTCCGTTCGTTTATTGATCTCTTCCGCCAAATGAAGACGGTCGAGGGAATGCAGCACGTCAATGGCATCAATGATTTGACGAACTTTACGTGTCTGTAACGTACCGATGAAGTGCCACGTACATGCCGTTCGTCCGAGCTCTGCCTGTTTTTCGAGTAGTCTATCCGGGCGATTTTCACCGAGATGTGTCACACCTGCTGCTAATAATTCAGAAGCAACTTGACTTGAGACTGATTTCGTCACGCCAATCAACTGTACCTGCTTTTCAGAAGAACTCTTTTCGCTTGCTTGTTCCATTCGTTTCGTAACCTCTTGTACATTATCAAGAATTGACATCCAATGACTCCTTTACGATCAAACTTGCAAAGCGACCACCATGGTCGCCGTGGCGATAAGAGAAGTAATCTTCCGCCTGACAGTGTGTACATAGACCTGTGTCCAGGACATCACCGACTCCACAACGCTCAGCTAGCGCAGCGTTCGTTTTTTGTAGCGATAACATCGCTTTTCCATCTTCCTTGCGTATGTAAGGAGACTCATCGAGTTCAAGCGCATCGATTGCATCGATGACGGGTTGATCGACTTCGTAACAACAATCACGGATTGATGGACCAATGACCATTTGAATCGATGAACGACTCGCACCCGCACGTTCCATTTGCTTGACTGTTTCCTCGACGATATTGCCGACAGTTCCGCGCCAACCGGCGTGCGTATTCGCGATGATTCCTGTCGTCGGATCACAGAAGACAAGCGGAACACAGTCAGCGAAGAGCATCATCAATAAAACATTCGAATCAGTCGTCACCAATCCATCTGTACCCGGAATCGCTGTTTCGTAATCCAAAGCACCGCGCCCAGAGTCAAGTGTCGTCACCTGTTCGACGTGATTTCCGTGAACTTGCTGTGCCCAAATCGAGTTCTCGAGGGATAGATCAAGCTGACGTGCGATGACTTGTCGGTTCTGGATGACACCGTCGCGATCATCGTTGACATGTAATCCTAAATTTCCGTTTTCATGAGGGGCAGCGAACTTCGTCGTAAAGGCGGCACGTACGGTACCTGTCGGTGTATCCCATTTGATCCATTGTCCAAACATGTTCATGCCTCCTTTGATTTTTAAAAAAAAGGCGCCGCTTTCGCGACACCTCATCGTTTAGCAGTCGTGTCACTGGAACATCGATCAACGATTATTCCGGCGAAGGAAAGATGGGATGTCCATCGTTTCTTCGACATCTGGCGCTTTAGCCGGTTCAGGATTCGAGCTGACAGGTGTCTCTTCGACTTGTGGTTTTGACTCCTCTGTTGGTGGTGGAGTCGCTTGTTTTTTCTTTAGAAGATTCTTCATCATCTCTTGTGCCGATGGAATTTCGAAATCGAGTGGTTCGTTTTCGAACTCTGTCGCGATGACTGTAACGATGATTTCATCTTCGAGGTTATCGTTGATGACAGAACCGAAGATCAAGTTGACTTCCTCATCGGCTGCACTCTGAACGATTTGTGCGGCTTCCGTCACTTCGTACAAGCTAAGGTTCGCACTACCCGTGATGTTCATCAGAACACCTTTTGCGCCTTCGATTGATGTCTCAAGCAACGGACTCGAAATCGCTTTTTTCGCTGCTTCCGTCGCACGGTGTTCGCCTGTTGCGACCCCTACACCCATCAATGCAGAACCTTTTTCGGTCATGATCGTCTTCACATCGGCGAAGTCGAGGTTGATGAGACCAGGTACGGCGATCAAGTCGGTAATACCTTGTACACCTTGACGCAAGACGTTATCCGCTTCTTTGAACGCTTCAAGCATTGGTGTATTCCGATCGACGATTTCAAGCAACTTGTCGTTCGGGATGACGATTAACGTATCGACTTTTTCTTTGAAGTTCTGGACACCTGAAACAGCATGTTGCATCCGTTTGCGTCCTTCAAACATGAATGGTTTTGTAACGACACCGACTGTCAATGCGCCGATCTCTTTTGAAATCTCCGCGATGACAGGAGCAGCTCCCGTACCCGTTCCGCCACCCATTCCCGCTGTGACGAAGACCATGTCAGCGCCAGAAAGGATTTCCGTTAATTGCTCACGGCTCTCTTCCGCCGCTTTTTTACCGATTTCCGGATTGGCACCCGCACCGAGACCGCGTGTCAATTTAGCACCGAGTTGTAGTTTTACGTCAGCTTGTGACATATTCAATGCCTGCGCATCCGTGTTTACTGCGATGAATTCTACGCCTTGGACACCGTGTTCAATCATTCGGTTGACGGCGTTCGAACCGCCACCACCTACACCGATGACCTTGATTTTTGCTACTTGGTCCATCATTTCATCAAAATGCAACATAAAAAGGGCCCCCTAATATTTTTTACTCATTGGATTTTTTGTAGGCATTAACCAAAGAATTTCTCAAAGAAACTGCTGAATGACTTTTTCTCTTTTGGAGGCTGTTCACGTGTCGACCGTTCTTCTCGAACAGGTGCCGCTTGTTCGTTCATGAGCAGTGCATCCTGTTCACGTCCGTGTGCTACGACTTCCTTCTCTTCCGCGCGGTCGAAACCTGATTTCGATACGGCGCTTCGTGAAAGTACATAACGTAACATACCAGCTGCGACGGCATACTTCGGATGACGAATACCAAGACTAGCAGGTTGATAGACATTGACGCTCTGCTTGAAGATTCGTTTTCCAAGCTGGTCGATTCCCGGCAGTGAAGAACTTCCACCACACAAGATTAAACCGCTGTTCATATGAGCGTATCCTGCTTGCGTCATTCGTTTTTGAATCATCTCGAAGATTTCCTCAAGTCGTGCTTCTAACACGAAACCGATTTCTGATTGTGGCTCGAAACGATGTTCCCCGTTGATCGTGACGTAAGAAACTTTCTCTTCCGGATCACCGAGTGCTTCAAGTGCAACACCGTACTCTTCTTTTGCGAGCTTCGCATCTTGATATTTACAATTCATCTTATACGTCAAATCACGTGTCAGATGATCGCCACCGTATGGCAACGTCGTCGAGTAGACGAGATCATTCTTTTCATAGATGGAAAGTGTCGTCGTCTCATGTCCGATGTCGATGATTCCAACACCGAGTTCGAGTTCATCAATCGATGCTGCGATTCTAGATACCGCTAAACTCTCCAGCACATATCCAGCAAGCTCTAAACCAGCCCGTTCAATGGAACGTTTAATGCTATGTAGGATCGTCTTTGCTCCGATGATGAGCTTCCCTGTTACTTCGAGACGATAACCAATCATTCCTCTAGGATCAGTGATCTCCGTTTGCTGATCGACCGTAAACGTCTTCGGCAGAACATCGACGACACTGAGTTCGTTTGGAATTCGCATGACCATCGCAGAATGCAGAACATCTTTCACGTCATCATCCGTGATTTCATTGTCCTCACCTTTGATCGATGTCATCCCCTGGCAATCCTTCACTTGAATGTGTTCGCCAGAAATAGCAACATATACTTCACCAATTGGTTCACCAAGTGTACGTTCCACTTCCGTGACCGCTTGTTTAATGGCATGTACCGTTTGATCGATGTCAACGATGACACCTCGTTTAACACCCGCGGATGGTGCAGAACCTTCAGCAAGAACGTTCAGCGTTCCACCAAGTAGTTCACCGACGATGAGTTTCACCTCCGATGTCCCTATGTCGAGTGCGGCAATCGTACCTTTCGTTTCCATGGGAGTGACACCTCCACTTTCATAATACTAATCCTTTTTATTCCTAATTATATTCTAGGAACAGGACAGGCTTCTTCTCGTTTAAGTCTACACTATATAAATACTTACGAAAAGAAGTTATTGCCCGTCTTAGCGTTCGAATAGATTACGATTTGATGACGATTCGAATAACAGTCGACGAATGAAAACACACGTTTGTTTTTTTGTTCATCAGCCCTTTACGAATCTTCTATTTTTTCCCTTTATATGGTTTGAAATAGATACCGCCATCAATTGTAATTGTTCCCGTCTTTCCTTTCGGTAAGGCAGAAATGACCTTCACGTACTCATTCAAGGAATTTGAAAAGGCAGACGTACTGAGTAATACCGTATTCCCATCCGTCATGAATAACTTCAGACCACCTTTGTCCGTCTTATCGTTTGCGACGATTTCGGAAATCCGGCTCCGTACTTTCGGCTCAATTTTAACGAGTTCCTTCGTCAATCGATTTAATGACTGATCCGTGAATCCTGTCAAGATCGGAGCATCGAATAGTTCTTCCTTCGACTTTCCAGGAATGATTGTTCCGTCCGCAAGCACGATCCGGTCTCCCGGTTTATCCTTCGCGTAAGCAATCTCTTTCTCTTCCGTCACCGTCACGCGATATTGATGCAAAAACTGTTTTTGCATCGTCGCTTCTTGAATACCCGGAACCTTCTCGATTCGCTCAAGAACGTCTTCCTCCGATACATTAAAGGCGTGTGTTTCCTTCACCTTAATCCCAGACGCTTGCAAGATATCAGCAGACTTCACATTGACATTACCATCGATATCAAATTGAGCAACCCGAGAATAACTCGATTGTAGATAAAAGACGACACCGACCAATAGACCAATCAGAATCAGGACATAAATGAGTCTTCGGTTGGCTTTTTTGCGACGTTGTTCACGGATATAAGGTATCTTATCCTCGAGACTACGGACGTTCTCGTCCTCTTGTGGTCGTCCGACCGCTCTCCGTTCCCTCACGTCTCATTCCCCCTCTATACGTAACAGTTCATTTCCCTATCGGTCTTTTCCTGCAATAGTTTAGTTTTTTTGTGCCGTCAATCGTAACAATTCATCAACTAAGTCCCGTGAAGCATTCGGCATACCGAGGGCAAGCGCCGCTTCAGACATCATTTGTTGTTGTGCTAATGCTTTTTCACATGCCTCAAACAATCGATCACCCGTTAGCTCTTGTTCACGAATCAATAGACTCGCACCTGTCTCGACAAGCGATGAGGCATTGACCTCTTGATGATTTTCCGTCACGTAAGGACTCGGGATGAGCACACTTGGTAAGCCGAGTGTCGTCAGCTCTGCCAGCGTACTTGCTCCCGAACGCGAAATGACGAGTTGACTTGCTTTTAAGATGTTTGGTAAATCATATACGAATGGGCGAAGTTGAATGCGTTCTGGTACGGAACCAACGCGTGACACAATCGTATCGTAATGAATTTGACCAGTAACGAAGAGGAGCGACCATCCTGCTTGCTCGACCTTTGGCATCATATCGACGACTGCTTCGTTGATCGCCGGTGCGCCACGACTACCGCCATAGATGACGATGAGAGGGCGTCCTTCCTCAAAACCGAAACGTTGTCGCTCTTCAAGCGGATTGATGTTGAGCTCTGCCACTTCAGAAGCACGCGGATTTCCGATTAAAACCGTCTTCGCTTCATTCTTACCGAAGTGATGCCCAGATCCTTTAAAAGAGAGTGCAACCCGATCCACATACCGAGCTAAGAATTTATTCGTGATACCAGGCAGACTGTTTTGTTCATGAACGAGTGTCTTGAAACCCATTTTTGCAGCCGTATACAATACCGGTCCACAAACGAACCCACCTGTACCGACGACGATATCCGGTTGGAACTGGCGCAGTAGTCGACGAACACGCCGGACGCTCTTGACGAATCGGATGCCGGTCTTGACGTTTTCGAATGACAAGGAACGACGGATACCAGAAATCTCAATCGATTCAAATGAAATTCCCGCGCGACGGACGATATCCGCCTCGAGACCATTTTCTGTTCCGATATAGAGGACCTCACACGGCATGCGTTGTTCGAGCTCCCGAATCATGGCGAGTGCCGGATAGATATGACCACCTGTACCGCCTCCAGAGACGACGATTTTCATACTGTTGTTCCTCCTACTTCATGTACGGCACGAACGAAATGATCGCCGCGCTCTTCATATGTCTTGTATTGATCCCAACTTGCAGATGCTGGTGACAGAAGAATGATGTCGCCGGGTTGCGATACTTCAAACGCTACTTTCACGGCTTCATCCATCGCCTCAACGACAGTTGACGCATAGCCATTTTCTGACGCAAGCGTTCCGAATCGATGACCCGTTTCACCAAGTCCGATGACATGTTTGACATGCTTCATTGCATCGAGTAACGGTGTCAAATCCGCTCCACGCTCGAGTCCGCCACATAACCAGATGATGGGTGCCGTAAATCCGGATAACGCCGCTTCCGTCGCAACATTATTCGTCGCTTTTGAGTCGTTGTAAACTTTTCGTCCAGCAACTTCACCAACGAACTGTGTCCGGTGCTCTACACCACCGAACGTCCGTAGAACATGTTGAACGTCAGATAATGCTAAGTTAAATGGTTCGACGAGTGTTAAGGCTGCGAGAACGTTCTCGACATTATGCCCACCACCGAGAGCCAGTTCATCAACAGGTAAGATACTCGTTCCATTGATTGTCAACGTATCGTTTATGACTTCTGCATACGCCGATTGACGACGAGAGAACAAGAGCGGCGTTACTTCAGCAGTCTTTCCGAGCGCATTGACGGACGTATCATCGGCATTCAAGACAAGACGATCTGTTTCTTTCATGTTCTTAAAGATCCGGGCTTTCGCTTCGCCATACGATTGAAAATCACCATGATAATCCAGATGTGCCGGTGATAAATTCAAAAAGGCTGCCGTGTACGGTCGGAACTGCTCGATCCCCATCAATTGAAAACTTGATAATTCGATGACGATGATATCGTCCTGTTTCGCCTGACATGCGATTTCAATTGCCGGGAATCCAATGTTTCCTGCCAAATGTACACGCCGAGTACCGGTTTTCAACAACTCATGGACAAGCGTCGTCGTCGTCGTTTTCCCGTTCGATCCTGTGATGGCAATCCACGTCGCATCTGTTGCTTGATACGCCAGCTCTACCTCTGTCCAAACCGGAATGTCGCGTCGTAGCGCTTCTTGTAGCAGATCGATGTGATACGGAATCCCTGGATTCTTGACGATCAGATCGATGTCGTCGAGTAGTGTGAGCGGATGCTCACCGTAGACCGTCTTAACGTCGAGTGATGCAAGCGTTGCTTGATCACTCTCGGACGGCGTTTTCCCGTCATTGACCGTTACTTCTGCACCAACACTCGCTAAATACCGAGCTGCTGCGATTCCACTTTTCGCCGTTCCGAGAACGAGCACTTTTTGATCATTCCATTGTCGTTGTTCCATTGTTGAATCGCTCACTTTCTCTCTTCTTTTTTATTACACGAATAGATAGGCGATGAATGCCATCAAACAGCTGATTCCTGCGAATGTACCGACGATCCGCCATTCGCTCCAACCGACCATTTCGAAGTGGTGGTGAATTGGGCTCATTTTGAAAATTCGTTTCCCTGTCGTCTTAAAGGAGATGACTTGTAGAATGACTGATAATGTCTCGACAACAAAAACGATACCGATTAAGACGAGTAGTAATTCCAGTTTTAAGACAATCGATAGACCTGCTAGTGCAGCCCCAAGTGCTAGTGAACCTGTATCTCCCATGAAGATCTTCGCTGGGTGCGCATTGAATAACAGGAATCCGATCAATGCACCGACTGCTGAGAAAGCAAAACAAGCAGCGCCTACTTCATCCGCGATAAACCAACTGTATAATCCGAAGAACAAGAATGTTGGAATCGCTGTGAACGACACGAGACCATCTAGACCATCCGTCAAGTTGACTGCATTTGAGAAGCCGACTAACCAGAACAAGGCAACGAACGGATAGACGATACCGAAATCAAGCTCAAAATCTGTAAATGGAATCGATAGATACGTCGCATCACTCGTAAATCCACCACTCAACCAGACGAATAACAATCCGACGACGATTTGTCCAATTAATTTTTGTTTCGAATTCAGACCAAGGTTACGTTTCTTGACGACTTTGATGTAATCATCAATGAAGCCGATCACGCCATAAGCAAGTGTTAAAAACAGTAACGATAATTGTGTTGTCGATAGATCGCCCATGACGACTGCACCGAGAACGCTGACGATCATCGCGACAAGAATGACGATTCCACCCATTGTCGGTGTTCCTGATTTGACCTGATGCCATTGCGGTCCTTCTTCCCGAATTTCCTGACCGAACTTCAATTGGTGTAGAAACGGAATCGCCTTTGGCATTATAAGTAGTACAACAAGAAATGCAAGAATAAGACTGATGAATAATGTGATCATAGCAGACACCCTTTTTCAAAAATTAGTTTTCGTTCAGATAGGTTAATATCCGTTCGAGCGCCATCCCACGTGACGCTTTCAATAAGACGATTGTTCGTTCTCCGAGCAGCGAATACAATCGTTTTGCAGCCTCCTCGACAGTTGCTGCGAATTGGATTTGAACAGACGGGTCGCTGATTCCTTCAGCAATCCACGCGCCTTTCTCCCCTACTAGGATAGCATGCGAAACGGGTAACGCAATCCGCTTTCCGACCGAGGCATGTAATAAGCGTTCTTGGTCCCCTAATTCATACATATCGCCGAGGACGAGAACTCGTGTCGTATACCCTTCCAGCGCAGTGACGGTCTCTATCGCCGCATTCATCGATGTCGGACTCGCGTTATACGCATCATTGATGACTGCAGTCTCCTCAAAGAGCAGTCGTTCCATCCGCATCGGTGTCAATTCAACAGCATCGAACCCTTCTTGAATCCGGGCGTCTGTCACGCCAAGTGCACGTGCTGTCGCGATCGCGTATGCTGCATTTCGGACTTGGTGCTTTCCTAACACTGGCAGATGAAAAGCGGTGCCATCGTAAGTAAAGGCCGTCCCAAAGAATGTTGCTTCCTTCGTTTCGATCCGGTACGTATTTCCGATCTGATAGCCGATCTTCTCCGCTTCGACTTCTGCGAGAAGTGGTT
The DNA here is from genome assembly GCF_000798935.2 of Exiguobacterium sp. ZWU0009. NCBI lineage: Bacteria > Bacillati > Bacillota > Bacilli > Caryophanales > Exiguobacterium > Exiguobacterium sp. ZWU0009. Next base: position 2,122,890 of record NZ_CP018057.1, read on the forward strand.
CGTCACCATCAACGAATAAATGACCACCTGGCTTGAGTCCGGATTGAATCTCAAGCTTCGCTTTGGCTATGCCACTGCGTCCACCGACTTGCTCCGCATGCGATTCGCCGATATTCGTGACGAGTGCGATATCTGGCTCAGCTAGATTCGATAGGAATTCAATATCGCCAAATCCGTTCATTCCCATCTCAAGCACAGCGACTTCCGTATCAGCCGGCATCATGAGAATCGTTAACGGCATTCCGATATCCGAATTGAAGTTTCCTTGTGTCTTATGTGTCTTGAACGTCGTCTTGAGTACACTTTCGACCATGTCCTTCGTCGACGTCTTCCCATTCGATCCAGTGATGGCGACGATTTTTGGCGCAATCTGCATTAAGTATCGTTTTGCGATTTGTTGCAGGGCAACCAATGGTTCATCAACTTCCAAGAAAACGACATCGATATCTGGTCGATCAATGCCTTTCTTCCATAAGGTGACGATCGCTCCTTGATTTTTTGCACCTTCAAGGAATCGATGACCATCAACGCGTGCTCCCTGAATCGGTACATAGAGACCGTCTTCCAGTTGCGCGCGCGAATCCGTTGCAAAGTGCCGGACGACACGGTCGTCTTTGACATCGAGATGCAACCATTCAGCGAGTTGCGTAATTGTTAACATGATATATACCTCCATTCGATGACAGCAAAAGAGGACGAATGCAAAAGTCAACGAATGACTCCTGTTCGTCCTCGTCTTCCTGTAGAAATCAGGAAACTTGCTCTACCGTTACTCTTTAGGTTCAGCTAGTTCGACCGTCAACTTTCCATTTTCCTTCACTAGTGTACCAGTTCGAGCCGATTGTTTGGTTACAAAACCTTTACCGATGACGTCGAGCTTCAAATCATATAAGCTGACAAGCTTTTTGACGTCTCGTTGCGACCAACCGGTCAAATCCGGCATCTTAAACGTATTTGATGTTTTCAGCAAGACACGTTCTCCGCTGACGAATTCCTGTCCACGGGATGGAATCTGCGAAACGACTTCAGCACCATCGCCTAGGATGATCGCAACTGCCTCTTGTTCTTTTGCTAGGTCAGTCGCTTGTCGAGCACTCTTTTTGATATAACTTGGCGTGATCTTCGCTTTGACATCCACTGAATCCTTTTGCGTTTCCGGTTGGATGCTACGATACTGTAGTGCCGTATTCATGACACTTTTGAACACAGGACTCATGATGAGCGGACCAGAGACGGATGATTCGTTTTTCGATGGACGATCGACCGCGATGTACATGATCAATTCCGGATCATCTTTTGGGGCCATACCGATGAACGAGTGAATGAATTGTCCTTGAATATACTTTCCATTCTCAGAAATCTGAGCCGTACCGGTCTTCCCGATGACTCGGTAGTCTTTCAACTTATACATTTGACCTGTACCAAGCTTACTGTTGACGACACCGTCCAGTGCTTCGCGTGTTGCTTTTGCCGCTTCAGCAGAAATCGGTTTACCGACGACTTCTGTTTTCGCTCGGTATGGTGCCTTATCCGTATGATCCGCTTTTTGGATGATATGCGGTTTGACCATCTCGCCGTCTCCAGCGATTGCTGTCGCTCCTTGAAGCAATTGCATCGGCGTGACCGCAGTCGATTGCCCCCATGAGGTGATGAGCGCATTCAACGGTTTAGACAAGTCAGATTGACTATTTACTTCTCCCGAGATGTCTATACCCGTTCGTTGGTCAAAATGAAACTTCTTAAAGTAATCTTTATACCGTTCAATCCCAAGTTTTTCTGCTGTTAACTTCGAGAACATGACGTTTGAGGAGTGATAGACCCCTTCAATCATCGGGATGGTTCCCCAACCGACATCATTATAATCCTTGATGACCGTTCCTTTGTAGTTATAACTACCCGATTTATACATCTCATTCGGACGGAACACTCCCGCATCAATCGCCGCTGCGAGCGTAAAGATTTTCATCGTCGAACCTGGCTCGAATCGTGACGAGACGGCAAAATTCGTGAAATCTTTCATATCACGTAAATTCGGGTTGAACGATGGGCGATCCGCCATGGCGAGGATTTCACCAGTCTTCGCATCCATGACGATACCTGTCGCATTTTTCGGTTTGTACGTGTTGTACATTTTTTGCATCTCTTTTTCAAGTGACTGTTGGATTCGATGATCGATCGTTAAATAGAGATTCGATCCATCCTTTGGTTCGTTCGAGACACGTGACGCGCCTTGAATCAACGGATTACCGCTACGATCCTTTTCAAAGACACGAGCTCCGTAAGATTCACTTAAAGCATTATCATACTGCTTCTCGATTCCCATCTGACCTTGTAAAGCGACCCGACCATTTTCCTCGGTGATCTTTTGAACGAACCCAAGTGTATCAGACAAGAAGATACCGTTCGGATAGTATCGTTTCGGCTCTTCAATCATCCGGATGCCAGGAAGCTTCAGATTGTCGATTTTCTCTTTTTGATCAAGCGTCAAATCATTTCCTTTTTTTCCGAACTCAATTTGAGAACGGTCTTTATTTTCAATCAGATAGGTCTCCAGTTCCTTTGTCGTCATCCCAAGAATCGGCGCAAGACCCTCAGCCGTCTTTTTAAAATCGACGATCGTCTCATCTGGATCTTTGACACCACCCAGTCGATAAACGCCAATCAGATGATAGGATGGAATGTTGATCGCAATCGGGGAACCGAGACGGTCGAAAATCTCGCCACGTTCTGCTCCAAGCGTTTCTTGAGACTCCCATCGTTTCTTTTCCGCGTATGCAATCATATCTTCACCGTGGAACTGTTTTGTCGTTGCTAAATACAAAAATCGACCAATGAACACAAAAAAGAGAGTAGCAAATATCACCATGATAAAGGCTACTCTCCAACGGGATTTTTTCAGTGGATTCATTTAGGAATCACCTTGATGTTCCCTTTACGCATATCAAGACCCTGTTCTTTTGCAATCTTATAAATCCGTTCCGGAGAGCTTAAGTTCGTGACCTCTAGTTGTAAACGTTCGTTTTCTTTTTGGAGTGATTGTGTGACTTGGTTCTCTTTCGCTAAATCACGGCTCACATTATACGCTTCGTTATGCGTACTGATCGTCAAACTCCCAAATAACACAAGACCACCAATCATCGCGCTGTATAAGAATTTTTCAAAGGGGTACAAGCGATACTTCGGACGGACGGCGACGCGACGCGCGATATCTTCCGTCTTTCGTGGTTCCTGAACAGGTTGTTGACGAACGGGTTGAACCGTTTGGACCGATTTACGAAGTGGTTCTGCCATTGGAATGCTCCTCTCAAGTTTCTTTCATTTTTTCAGCAACTCGTAATTTTGCCGATCGGGCGCGACGGTTATCATCGAGCTCTTCAACACCAGCCGTAATCGGCTTGCGTGTGACGAGTCGGAGTTCCGGCTCCATTTCGACGGGAATCATCGGTAACCCCGGTGGAAGCTCGGGTAGTGATGATTTTTCTTTGATTGCTTGTTTACACATGCGATCTTCAAGTGAATGGAACGTAATGACACATAGACGTCCACCGACCCGTAATAAATCAATGGCTTGGTGTACTGCACGGTCAAAGACATTCAGTTCATCATTGACGGCGATCCGGATTGCTTGGAATGTCCGTTTCGCAGGGTGACCACCTTTACGTCGTGCTGGTGCCGGAATCGCATCCTTGATCAATTCGACGAGTTCGAACGTCGTCTCGATCGGTCGCTCTTCCCGCGCTTTTTCGATTTTGCGCGCAATCTGTTTCGAGAACTTCTCTTCCCCGTATGTAAAGAAGATACGTACGAGATCATTGTACGGCCACTCATTGACGACTTCGTAGGCAGAAAGTGGAGAAGATTGATCCATGCGCATGTCGAGACGTGCGTCGTGATTGTAACTAAATCCCCGTTCCCCTTCGTCTAATTGTGGTGAAGAGACACCGAGATCGAATAAGATGCCGTCCACTTTCTCGACTCCATGTGCTGCCAACTGCTCTTTTAAATAAGCAAAATTACTCTTTATTAAAGTAAAGCGACCTTCATACGCCGCGAGACGTTCTGCTGCATGAGCGAGGGCGACATCATCTTGATCAAATGCATACAGATGACCTGTCGTCAGTTGCTTGACGATCTCTTCGCTGTGTCCTGCTCCACCTAATGTACAATCGACGTAAATGCCGTCGGGTTTAATCGCGAGTCCTTCGATCGACTCCCATTTCAATACTGTTTCATGCTCAAACATGTCCTGCCTCACCTTTCACTGTCCTTGAAGGACGTTACTCTTTTTCAATGTATCACATTCTCTCGTGAAAACGTTACGAAAATGAGACAGTTTCCTTGATTTATTTAACTTTTGTGTAATTTTCGCTAAAAAACCGAAAAAACCTGCTAGTTTCAGCAGGTTTAGAGGAAAATCTTCAGTTGATCACTCGCATTCGCTTCATAGGCTGTCCTTAAGTCCCGCACAAAATCAGGACCATGATGATTCAACCACGGGAGGACAGAATGCATCCGTTCTTGTGGCGCTCCATCAGGAAGGAGATGGTAAGCCGTCTCTTTATATTGCCGTGTTTGTCGATCAAACTGACGTCGATCTTCTGCTAGCAAACTAGCAATTGCTTGTTCGAGCTGTTTCTTGACCTTCTCACTCTTACTCGACGTCCGCAGTAAATGCTGTTCGAGCGAGAGAAACTCGGAGACGAAACTGTCTTTTAGCATCGCTGCCGTCTGCATACGTCCTGTCATCTTCTCTTCTGAATAGAGCGGAATCGGAACGCCTGAACGGACGATTTCTTCGAGCGATACCTCGAGTTTAGCAAGACGCTTTTCATCGCTATGACGCACGATTACCCCGCCCATGCGGGGAATCAATAGCGGCATCGTCCAATTCAGGTGATGAAAGAGCGGTCGTAAGCGTGTCCAGTATGCTAACTCCCCCGGACCCCCGATATAGGCAAGCGTCGGGAACAGGTAATCCTGCATCAATGGACGTGTGACGACACTGTTGGAGAAACGTTCCGGACTGGCGTACAGCAACGCGATCAATTCAAGCTCCGTATATTGCTTTCCTTGTTTCGTCTCGAATCCGTCTGCTGTCGGATAAAGCAACTGACGACCATGATCATCGACGAAAAGATGCGCCGCTTCCTCGTTCAAGAACGTATCCGGTAACTCTTGCGTCTGTGAAATACCATCCGTCAATGCTCGTCTAAATTCCGCATTGTCTTGAATCAACCGTTCAAAGAACGGAATCTCGAGTTCACGGACAGAATGTGTATCCGCATCAAAGAAGACGACATCATAATCGATCAATTCACCGATCAATTGCGAGAAAAACATCCCATAGGATGTACACGCTTCAACGATTTGCTTCAGACGCGCAATTAATCGTTTCGTATGAACCGTTTCTGGCATTGCTCGGAATGTCTCTTCGATGATTTCAAGAAGTGTTGCTTGATCAAAAGAGAGTCGACTGACCGAGCGGGCAATCGATTCTGTAGGTGCAACAGCGATTTTACGCGTTTGATAATCCGCTGTCGGAACGTAAACATGGTTAATCTCATCAAAATCGTGATCTTCGGTCGCGAGCCAAAAAATCGGAACGACAGGTCGCCCAAGTGTCGTCTCCGCCTGCTGCGCGACCTTAAGACAGGTCAACAATTTATAGATCGCATATAATGGTCCGCCAAAGATCCCCGTTTGTTGCCCTGTAATGACAACTTGAGCTTCACCCGTACGAAGCTTCGCGACGCGCTCCCGCAAACGCTCCGTCATGTTCGGATTTTGACGTTCAAGTTCGTCTGTCAGTGCCGCAAGATGCGGATAATGACGACCTTCGAGCAAGCGGCTCCTTGACGCTAAACCACTCTCACCAAGATGGTCGACATATGTTAAGAATTCTTCTCGTGAAGCACGATGCATCAACGAGTTATCATCGTATAAGGCTTCAAATGGTTGTACCTTCAAACAAAATCCCTTCTTTCTTACCTAACTGGTCAACTGATGAACAGTTGACGAATACCAAGTACGAACAGTATGAAATGGACGGGTAATGCCAGCAAGATGATGATCCGCCAACTGTGGCGAATCATTTGTCTCAAATCAACGTCAAGTTGACGAATTCGTTGCCAGAGCGCATTCAACGCAAATACCAACAACACGACGATGACGATCCACCCTAAGTAATTTGTTCCGGTCAAGGCAATCAATGCAACATGAATCGCATACAGAACGATGAACGTTCCAAAGTCGAGTGCAACTCGAACGGCCTTCCCATGTTTCCGAAATAGAAGTAGAAAGACGAGATACAACGCAATCAGGCTGAATAAAGGAAAAATGATGAAGACTGTCACTGCGGACCCTCCCTCTGTTTGATCTGTTCATAATAAAAAGATAAACGTGGCGTCGCAGTCGTCGCCTGACGTAATGCGTATCCAAGTATCGGTTCTACTTCCGTTCGTCGTCCATACTCAAAATCTCGTAACATGGAAGAACGATTTTTGCTCGTATTCTTCATGATCCGCTCGATCTCGGAATAAGTAATGTCATGGTGCGGGAAAATCGTCCGCATTTCGTCAAATAATTGATGGGCTTCTTCTCGATAAGGCATCTCTAACAAGGATCCATTCTCAACACCGTAATAAGCCGTCACTGGATTAATGACGACGTTGATGAATAGCTTCGTCAATAAAACGGCTTCCATATCTGACTCGAATTCAAAGCACAGTTGCTTTGACGACAAGTTCGCTACCTCTTGATTGCCGTAGCGGATGCGGCCATTTCCAGTATGCTGAACTTCAAACGGTGCAGTACGCATGGCACCATGTTCGACGACACCAAATAAGACATGCGGCAATTGCTCTTTCCATTTCAAATGATCCATTCCATTTTGCAGGAACATGACGGGACACGTCAGCCGTTCGAGGAATGGAATCACACTTTTTATATCATACGACTTTGTCGCGACAAACACCAAGTCTTCTGACTCGAGCCGATCAATCTTCCGGATCCGTACGAGACGACTCGCCTGTCCATCACGAATGATTGGTCGTTCCTCATCTTGTTCCTGTCGCACATAAAGCGTAACTGCATGCTCTTCCGATAAATAAGAGGCAAGCAACAACCCGATGGCACCCGCGCCAATGATTCCAACATTCATCTATTCATGTCCCCTTTCATGAAAAAAGCGACCTTAAAACCGATTTCTCGATTCGAAGGTCGCTTTTATACCGATCAATCAGCTTATTTGCTGACGATTTCTTTACCTTTGTACGAGCCACATGCTTTACAAACGCGGTGTGAAAGTTTCATTTCACCACAGTTTGGGCACTCGACCATACCTGGTACACGGAGTTTGAAATGAGTACGGCGAAGACGTTTGCGTGTTTTCGACGTTCTGCGGAATGGTACTGCCATCGTTGTCCACCTCCTTGAAAAAATACACTCGCCTTTACTTCAGAAATCAGGAATCCTGATCTTTTTTAAAGAACTGAGCGAGACCCGCGAGTCGCGGATCGATTTTTGGTTCGGTTTCCTCTGGATCTTCTTCAGAAAGAATCGTCCAGCCTTCCCCCTCAACCAACTGATTCTCTTCATCATCCCCATGCACTTGCACTGGCACATGAAGTAAAATCAATTCTTGCACGAGCGGTCGAAGATCGACCGTATTCCCGATCGGTACGTTGATGTCATCTGCTTCGTTCGAAACAGCATCGACCTCGAGCAGGAATGGCTCGATGGATTCAATCTCGAATGGATAAGCGACGTCACTTAGCGTCCGGGCATCCGGAAGCGTCATTTCGCCAGTGATCCGAAGATTGAATATTAATTGATTCGATGTAAACGATGCATTTGCACGAACGTGCACAGGTTGCACCGCCCGGATATCCGGATGGAGGGCGACTAGCTCATTGAGCTCGATCGTCTCGTTAACCTGAAGTTGACCCAGATTGCGCAATTTATTCAATTGCATCAGGGACCATTTCATCCGAATCACCTCAATTGCAACAATATGAATTATAGAGAGGACATCTTGTTTTGTCAATGTTTTTTCTTTACACTGAAATCGCTAGAGAACGAACACTTTTGGACGTCTTTATCCATATTACCGCACTTAATTCGGTTTGCAAAGGAGAAAGTTTTCATGAGGATGACAGCTATCATTTCAGAGTACAATCCGTTTCATAACGGACACTATTATCAAGCGACGACAGCACGACGGGAAACGGATGCCGACGTCATCGTCGCCATCATGAGCGGAACGTTCATGCAGCGTGGTGAACCCGCCTTTACAGACAAATGGACACGTGCTCAGGCAGCGGTCGCGAGCGGTGCCATCGATCTCGTTCTTGAACTCCCCTTCTATTTTGCTGTCCAGCGTGCTGATCGTTTTGCACTCGGTGGTGTGACGATTGCCGAGACGATCGGCTGTCAATCGCTTTCGTTCGGAAGCGAGTGTGGAGACATCGAACCTTTTCTGCATGCGTCAGCGGAACAGATCGAAGAGACACTTGCTTACAAGCAAGCGTTACACGATGGTTTGGCATCTGGTCTCTCTTCTGCTCACGCCGCTAGTCTAGCATTCAAGAGCGTCTCAGGAACGCTTGATTTGACACAACCGAACAATACGCTTGGCTATTATTACGCTCGCGCCGCAAATACCCTATCGCTTCACACGACGAAACGGATTGGAAGTGGCTACCACGACTTATCAACCGGAGACATCATGAGCGCCACCGCGATACGCGCCCATCATCAAACGCACGGTCAGCTGCTCGCACTTCCTGAACAAACCGAAGACGTCTTAGCAAACGCCTCTTTCGCCAACTTTTCGCACTATTATCCGTGGATTCGACAACGTCTACTGACAACCCCAGTACCCGAGTTGATACGAATCGCTGGGATCAACGCTTCGTTAGCGCCACGACTCATCGAAGGGGCGAAACAAGCAACGACGTTCGATACCTTTCTGAATTACGTCAAAACACGCCGTTATACGCGGACGAGCCTGCAACGTGCCCTGATCTATCTGTTGACCTCAACGACAGCAGAGGAGGTCGCACGGATTGATTACGACCATATTGATTTTGTTCGTCCCCTCGCCTTTTCAGAACGAGGACGACAAGCACTCAAAACCATCAAAACGCGGACTACCGTCTTCAGTACCTTTACGAGTCATCCTTGGCTAACGAAAGAAAGCCAAGTGACAGCTGCATATGCACTGCCCTTGGCTCGCTACGACGCGTTGCTCGAACACCGTCGTTTCCCTTATTTTGCTGGAAGTTCTTCTAAATAATCAATCGCATCTTCGACTGTCTTGATCGGAACGAGCTTCATGTTCGTTCCGAGTTTTTTGATGGATGGTTTTGCTTCTATGTAGTTCTCTCCTGCTGGTACGAACATGATTTCTGCTTCTGCCTCGTCTGCAGCGACCACCTTTTGCCACGCTCCACCAATCGGTCCTACCTTGCCGCCTTCTTCAATCGTTCCTGTGCCGGCGATTTTATGCCCTTTCGCCAAATCTCCCGGCGTCAATTGGTCATAGATTTCAAGGGTGAACATCATCCCAGCAGAAGGTCCTCCGACGTCTTCGACCTGAAACGCAATATCAGGATCCGTCGTCACGTTTGAGATCGGAAGCGGTTCGTAAATGCCGAGCCCGACGCGCTTAACCTCTTTGGATAACTGATCCACTCGAATCGTCGTCTTCTTGTCTTCCGATTTACGCGTGAACTGAATCGGAACAGCTGTTTTTGCTTTTTTTGCTTGAATCGTCTTCATGAAACCTTCGAATGACGTAATCGGTTTTCCGTCAATACTTGTAATGCGATCCCCTGCTTTCAGTTTCCCCTCAGCTGGACCACCGGGAATGACCCCAGAGACGTAAATCCCTTCGAAATCGACATCGACCTTTTGATCCGCCAATTCATACGCTTCGATCGTTGCGTTATGTTGCGCTTCTTCCATATACAGCTTCTGACGCGTTTCATACTGCGCGTCCGACTCGCCGTCGTACAGATAATCACTTACACTCGATGTTTCGGAGAACGGTAGAAATAAGCTTTCAATGAGAAAGTAAGGCGTGGCCCGACGTTGTGCGATCGTCAGCATCATCAAATCTCCCGGTTCCTTGTCGCCTCCAGATACTTCGATCAAATCTTCTGTCGACGTCGCATCACCTGGATAAGAGATGAAATAAGGAAGTGGTACGAAAAATACGATCAAGGCAGCAACGATAGCTGCTAAGGCGGGTTTCCAAGCTTTCATCACAGTTCTCCTTTCGTATATTTCTGACGTAGCGCCTCTTCGACGGAAGGCGGTACGAGATCGGCAACGGAAGCACCATATTTGGCAGCCTCCTTAACGATCGAAGAACTCAAGAAGGAATACTGATTATTCGTCATCATGAACAGTGTCTCGATTTGATCGTTCATCTTCTTGTTGATGGAAGCGACTTGCATTTCGTATTCAAAATCCGAAACTGCTCGTAGACCGCGGACAATCGCGGTTGCACCGACTTCCGCCGCATAATCGACAAGTAGACCATTAAAGGAATCCACCTTGATTTGAGGTAGGTGCGACGTCACATCGGCAATCAACTCCATCCGTTCCTGGACAGAAAAGAGTGGTTGCTTCGAAGAATTATTCAGTACGGCAACGATGATCTCATCAAAAATCGGAACGGCACGCTCGATGATGTCTAAATGTCCGTTCGTGATCGGATCAAAGCTACCTGGGCAAATGGCGATTCGTTTCATTCGTGGTCTTCCTCCGCTTCCATGAATTCGTACAATGTGATCGAGATGACAGCAGAATAACGAAGTCGACGCACGACTTCTAGCCGTCCGATCCGGTCCGGTAATTCAACAGCAGAGTCATGTTCACAGACGATGACACCGTTGTCCGTCAGCATATCATGTTGCTCTATGTATGTGACATGTTCCGTCAATCGCTCTTTTGCATAAGGAGGGTCTAAATAAATCAATTTAAACGGCTCTTCAGATGCGAGTTCCGCTAAAGCGATCGCTACATCTTTTTTCAAAACACGTGCTTGGTCCGTATAGTGCGTCGTTCGTAAGTTATCTTGGATCGTTTGGACCGCTTTATGGTGTTGGTCGACGAACACTGCCTCATCGCATCCTCTTGACAGAGATTCAATCCCAAGACCACCGCTCCCCGCAAACAGATCCAGTGCCCGTCCTCCATTGAAATAAGGACCGATGACGTTGAATAAAGATTCTTTTACCTTATCCGTAGTCGGTCGTGTCTGATCCCCTGGTACTGCTTTTAATCGTGTACCTTTCCGTTCCCCTGAAATGACTCGCATTTCCTTCATTCCTTTCAACAAAGAAGCGACGAGGATGTCCTCATCGCTCCATGGATTATGCTTCTTCTGGCATTTTACCTTTTTTGTTCGCGAACGTCTCCGTGATGAACGGTCGTTCTGAACGTTTGATCGATTCGACGAACGGGAGAGTCGAAATGACTTCCATCACCTGTTCATGTTGATCTAAATCGACATATAGATGAACGTATCGTTCACGTTTAGACGTAAAGTAGACGTTCCCGTAACGGCGTAATTGACGGGATGCTTTCATCGCATTGACATAGACGATGAGTCCCACTCGTTCCTTGATCACGCCAGCCTACCCCCTTCATCTTCGTTATCCGCTACAGCTACAGCTGCCACCGGTCGAACAACCTCCAGCGCATCCTTGATCGAAGAAAGGATTTCCCGTCGGTACTTTAATTTGCGGTGATACTTCCCCAGCGAGCTTCAGACTGATTTGTCCGAGTAACGTTTCGAGTTGTTTTTCCGCCTTTTTAAACTGCGCGACTTCCTCTTGTAAATCAAGTCGCCGTTTGACTTCGTGGACCTTTTTCGTGATCGTCTGATAGTCAGGATGGTACCGTCCGAATCGCTGTACGAGTTCGTAGTCCTCCTTGACTTGATGAAAATCGCGAATGACAGCCTGTGCCTCTACTGACTCTTGCTGTGCTTGTTTCGCACATCTATATGCTTGCCCCGTTTCACTTTGAGCGAGAGATCGAATGAGGTCTTCCGCTGCGTTGATGAGGTCAATCGTCTTATCGGTATATATCACAACGAATCTCCTCCTTAACTTTACCATCTTATCATAACATTTCTCTCCCTCCTAGCCTGTTGAATTGTGTATAATTTGTTCAGAAGGAAGGAATGAACTTTATGCAACTGCTCTCTTTTAATATGTTCCGGACGATTGGAATCAAGACGGAACATGCCAAGTCAGATTATCACTTTGATTCCTTAAAAAAAATCGAACAGGCGGATGTCGTCCTGTTCCCGGAATACTGGCAAATCCACTCGATCATCTACGGAATGAAAAAACCGATTTTCCCGTCGGCTGCTACGTTCCACTTAGGTCATGACAAGATTGAGATGACGCGGATTTTTCAAACCGTCATTCCGGATAACATCCCTCGGACCGGCATCTACGGAAAAAATGAATTCACTGTCGAACGTGTCTTACGAGAATTTTCGTTTCCGTTCGTTGCTAAGACAGTTCGTAGCTCAATGGGACAAGGTGTCCATCTCATCAAAAATGAAATGGACTGGAAGAAATACACGGATACACACGAGACGTTCTACATTCAGGAGTACATTCCGAATGAGAAAGACTTACGTGTCGTCGTCGTCGGCGATCAAGTCCTTGCTGCGTACTGGCGCGTCGGTGGTGCTCAATTCTTAAATAACGTCGCTCAAGGTGGTGTCCTTGATTTTGATGATGTGCCACAAGGAGCAATCGACTTCGTGCTCGCTCTAGCGAAACAGCTCGATATCGATCACGCTGGTTTTGATCTCATCATCCGTGACGGACAGTGGTACGTTCTTGAGTTCAATGTTTTCTTCGGTGGAGAAGGACTCAATCATCTTGGTATCCACGCACCGGATACGATTCTTGAATATGTCGAACGAAAATATGGAAGTTCATGAATTCTTCAAAATGACTTCACATCTTTTACGTCATCGTTTCATTCATTATGGTATGATAGTTTGGAAAGACTAGTATCTACTAGCAAACTGGGGTATAGGGGGATTCAAACATGAAGTTTGAACAATATGGTATCGAAGGCAAGGAACTGAAGTTCGGTCTTCTCGAAACAATCATGGAACATCACCGCTTCGTTCGTGAAGGACAGTGGGATTATGAACGCGCGATGTACGACATGAAGTACGAAAAACAATCAACAGGTGAAGTATTCTACCTGCGTGTTCCTGTCTATGCGATCCAAGGCGAGATTGAAGATCGCCATGCTGTCGTTCGTATGATGACACCACTTCTCGGTAAACACTACTATCCACACGGTGTCGAGTATGATGAGACGTTCCCTCCAGAAATCGTCAAAGACTGCGAACGTCGTTTAGCAGCATTGCTCGAAACACTCGAAAAATAAGACTCACACGTAGAGGTTCCAATTAGGAGCCTCTATTTTTTGTTCTTCATTCCAAACAAAAAAAGCTAACGACCTCGCATCATCTACGAAGTCATTAGCTGTTCTGCCCATCTGATTGTTATTCCTTAAAATACACGAAACCGCTTTTAACGCGCGACGAATTGTACGTAGGATACGACATCGTCTCCGAGCTGAATCCCAAGCTGCTCGCGTACATGAAGATAAAGTGCGTGAAGTGACGTTGCCGGTGCATTGACCTTTACGCTAAATGCAATCTCTTCCCGGTCCATCCGTTTGATCCGGGAGTGATGGATTCCATAATCTTCGATCGCACAAGCAAGTAATTCCTCGATGGCTTGAATAGAGACGGTAACATCTCCTTGCATGTACTCTTCATATGTCATCTACCTTCACTCCTTTGCTAATTGTGTGACCGAAGACATGACCTCTTCTAAGTCGACCGGTTCATCCGGTGTCTTCGCCATAGACGAAATCGCCCGTACTTTATTCTCACGGTCCAAAATGAACATTTGTGTTCCGTGTGTCACTAAGCCACTCTCGGCCTTTGAGTAATAGAAGTTCAACTGACGAGTCAGACGATCGATGACGACTGGATCTCCCGTCAATACTTTCCAGCCCTTAGCATCTGCTTCAAAGTTCGAAGCATACTTCTTCAAGACTGTTGGTGTATCGACTTTTGGATCAACTGTCACTGCGACGAGTTCGACGTCACTTCCATACAATTCTTCACTCCGAAGCTTCTTCTCAAGCTTACGGTAATCATTTAATGTCAACGGACAGATATCAGGACAGTTCGAGTAGAAGAACGTCAATACTTTGACTTTTCCATCTTCCGAATTGAATGATTTTCCGTCTACAGCATTCGTTAATTCAAATGGCGTCGGTTCAGCGATGACAGGTAACTTTTCTTTCATGAAGAAATAATAATATCCCCCGGCTGCCGCAACTAAGATGAGGACGACGGCAGCGACCGTCAAGTAACTATTCTTTTTCAAGTTGGCTCCCCCTTAATGACTCCAGATCGCCCGGAATACGTTCGTCGTCTCACCTGGATCGTAGACGACATATAATAAGCAGTACACGATCACACCGGTAATGGCTGTCAAAAACCAAACGATCGAGGCAACCGGTCCGATTTTACGGTGACGTGCAAAGTTCTTCTTATACGCATGATAGAGTGCCATCAAACCGAGCACCCCACCAGATGTCGCAAGAAGGATGTGGAAGATCAAGAATCCTGTGTAATAGGCTTTGACGGATTCTGGACCGCCAAAGGCTGTGTTACCAAGCAGAATCGTCCGCAAGGCATACATGATGAAGAATAATAAAGCGAGTGCAGCTGCAATCGTCATCACGGTTTGGTGAGCTTTCATGTTACGACGCGTTTGGGCGATCAAAAACCAGCCAATCGCTACGAAAATCGCACTGATGACAATCAGCGACACACAAATGAACGGCAAATAACTCATGTTCCAACTTCCTCCAATTTAATCCGCTTTTGGTGTGAAGGACATGCCTTCATCCACGGCAGTACTTTTTGAACGGCGCACCCATGTAAAGAAGGTTAATCCGAAGAATAAACCATACACGAGTTCTTGACCGAGCTTCATGAGGACACCACCAAAGCGTTGGTCCTCTAATAAGTCATCTGTCGTTCCGAGCAATCGTTCCAGGTTCAAGCCGCTCAAATCATTGTTCGGCATACAGTAAGCGAGTACTTTCGCGAACGTCGCCGGATCCTGATACGCTTGATACTGAAAACTTTGACTGAAGATCATGAAGGCACAGGCTGGTGTCAACAACACACCATTCGCTACGATATACACCATCTTCTTTAGGTCAGAAAGGCTGTCCGCCTCATTGACCGGTGCAATGATCGGATACCACATCGTCATACTCAAGAAAATCAATGTTCCGTGGAACAGACGGTGAACGGTATAGTTCGTTAAGACATAATCAAAAATAAATGGCATGTGATAGAACGTAAACAAGGCATTAAAGACGACAAGTGCAATCAGCGGCTTGATGAAGAAGCGAAGAATCCTCCCAAGATACGGTGCATCGAACAAGCGCTTATAAAGCCACTCTGGTATCGCAATCAACAAGAGCGGCGGTGCGACCATATAGACGAATACCATCTGCAGCATGTGTGCTGAGAACGTGATATGCGCTAGCAGGTCTAACGGACTTCCAAAACCGATGTAAAAAACGATCAATGCTGCGAGCATCGAAAACTTTTGCCCAAGCGTTGTTTCCGGCTCATCCGGACGACGCAACTTTTCTGTCACGACAGCATATAGGATATACAATCCAACGAGTATCAACGCATAATACGGACTCCATAAGACAGTCCAGTCGAATTGCGAAAGTGCTCCCCTTAAATTGCCTAACATATTTTTTCACCCCGTTCCTTTCTCTTACAAACTAAGATTACCGTTCCCCTATTTCATTGTAAAGGTTTCTCATAAAACGATTCCAAAATAAAAGACCATCCTGCTAAACGTTAGCAGAATGGTCACATTTCTTACCAGATCAACAGACGGAGTGTCGCAACGATCGTCAAGGCGACGAAAATGCCAAGACCCATCATGACTTTGATCCATGTGTTGCCTTTGTTGTTCATATGCATGAACATGTAAAGCTGAAGGTAAACCTGAACGATTGCCATGATGATCAAGAAACCACCGGCTGCCCAGTGCGGCATGAGATCAGCCATGACAGCACCGAAAGCGATGAGCGTCAAGAAAATCATGAGTGCGAAACTGATGAGCTGCAGTTGTGTCTCACGACCACGTTCTGCTTTCATCTCAAGCTCGATTTGATTGCGCGTAAGTTGCGGTTCGTGTTTTTCCATCTTATTTCACCATCCCCATGAGGTAGACGACTGAGAAGATAAAGACCCAGACGACGTCAATGAAATGCCAGTAAAGACTTGAAACATAGTACTTCGGCGCATTCACGACCGTGATGCCACGGTTCCAGTTCCGGATGAGCAATGTCGAGATCCAGAGAAGACCGAACAAGACGTGCGCACCGTGGAAACCGACGAGTGTATAGAAGGCAGAACCAAATGCACTCGACGTGAACGTATGACCGATGTGGTAGTAGTGATTGAACTCATAGATCTCACCCGCTAAGAATGCTAGTCCAAAAACAAGTGTGATAATCAACCACATTTTCATCTTCTTCACATCATTACGTTTCATCGCCATCATCGCAAGAACACTTGTTAATGAACTTGTGAGAAGAAGCATCGTCATGATGAAGACGAGACCCATTTCAAAGATGTCATAACTGCGTAATCCTTCTTTTGCACCGGAGTTATGAAGTCCGATGTATGTTCCGAAGAGAGAGGCGAACAAAGTCGTCTCTCCTCCAAGGAAGAACCAGAAGGCTACATATTTATTCTTACCCTCAAGTGTTGCTTTTTCAACATGATCCGGAATACCCGTGATCGGGTTATTCGGTACTGAATGATGACCCATCTTACTTCGCCTCCTTTTCTGCTTCAAGGCGTAGATCTTCTTCGACGACTGATTTCGGGATGTAGTATCCTTCATCGTCAATCCAAGAACGGAAGAACATCGCGATCAATGTCATCGCAAGACCAATCAAGGCAACGACGAGACCAACAGTTCCATAGTCGAGGCGAAGAATGAATCCGAGACCTGCAAGGAATAGACCGACTGACATGACGAATGGCAAGATCGTGTTATTCGGCATATGAATATCGCCGACTTCTTCCGATACAGAAACTGTTTTGTTCCCCGCCATTTTTTCGAGCCAATACGTATCCAAACCTTTGACGAGTGGAATTTGAGCGAAGTTATACTCTGGAGTTGGAACTGGAAGTGTCCACTCAAGTGTACGTCCATCTCCCCAAACGTCGCGTTTCACATATTCTTTTGACATCAATGCTGCTGCAATCGAGATGACGAGAACGATCGTCGATACACCCATGAATGCTGCACCAATTGATGAAAGTAAGTTCATTGTTTCCCAGCCTTGGTTTGGCAAGTACGTGAAGACACGACGTGGCATACCTGTAAGACCGAGGATGTGTTGTGGGAAGAACGTCAAGTGGAAGCCGATGAAGAACAACCAGAATTGAATTTTTCCCCAGAACTCGTTGAGCTGTTTCCCGAACATAAGTGGGAACCAGTAGTACAGACCTGCGAAGAGACCGAAGACTACCCCACCAACGATAACGTAGTGGAAGTGAGCGACTACGAAGTAACTGTCATGGTACTGATAATCGGCAGGTGCTACTGAAAGCATGACCCCTGTCATACCACCAACAAGGAATGATGGAATGAACGCGACCGAATAAAGCATCGCGACTGGGAACGTCAACTTACCGCCCCACAGCGTAAAGAGCCAGTTGAAGATCTTGACCCCTGTCGGTACAGCAATCGCCATTGTTGCTACGGCGAAGATCGCGTTTGCGACCGGACCGAGACCAACTGTGAACATGTGGTGGACCCATACCATGAATCCGAGGAAACCGATCAACATTGTCGCAAAGACCATCGTCGTGTAACCGAAGAGACGCTTACGAGCAAATGTAGGAATGATTTCAGAGAAAATACCGAATGCCGGTAAGATCAAGATATAAACTTCTGGGTGACCGAAGATCCAGAAGAGGTGTTCCCAGATGACGATATTCCCGCCCGCTGCCGGGTCAAAGAAGTGCGCTCCGAAGAGTCGCTCGAACGTCAAGAGGAACAATCCAACCGTAAGTGGTGGGAATGCGAAAACGATCAAGGCAGAAGCAACGAATGCTGTCCATGTGAAGAGCGGCATCCGCATCAGTTTCATACCTGGTGCACGCATGTTCAAAATCGTAACGAGGAAGTTAATCCCCCCCATAAGTGTACCGAAACCAGAAATCTGAAGACCTAAAGCGTAGAAATCTACACCAAGAGATTCAGGAACTGTAGAAAGTGGTGCGTACGCTGTCCATCCTGCGTTCGGTGCAGCGCCGAAGAACCAAGAGAGGTTCAGTAAGACTCCACCGAAGAAGAACAACCAAAATCCAAGTGCGTTCAAGAATGGGAACGCAACGTCACGTGCCCCGATTTGAAGCGGTACTGCAGCGTTCATGTATCCAATCAACATCGGCATCGCTGCCAAGAAGATCATCGTCGTACCGTGCATCGTGATCAATTGGTTAAAGAGTTCACCGCTGACGAAATCGTTCATCGGTTTAATCAATTGAAAACGAATCATTAGGGCTTCTACGCCACCGACCAGAAGGAAGAACAATCCAGACATGATGTAGAGAATCCCGATTTTCTTATGGTCGACTGTCGTTAGCCAGTCCATGATGCCGCTTTTTTTCTGCGGCATACCCATAGTATGTGTCCCCACTATGATTCCCCCTTAAAAAATTATTGGAGCTTTTTGTCCAATAGATAATCTGCCAATTCGCTCAATTCTTCATCGCTGATCTGATCTTCAGAGAATCCAGGCATTTTCGTACCTTGTTTCTCTTTTTGAGGATCGCGAATCCATTTTTCGAGGTTCTCTTTATCATGATCGAGGTAACCCGCGATACGTTGACGGTCACCGAAGTTCGTCAAGCTAGGTGCGACTTTTCCGCCACCATGACAGCTGAGACAGTTCTGAGCATAGACTTTCTCGCCAGTCGTCCAGTTCTTTTCATTCTTTTTGTCGAGCTGTTTCGTTTCTGCTTCTTTTGCAGATTTCATGTCTTTCAACCACTGATCGTAGTCATCCTGTTCCATCGCAACGACTTTAAAGTCCATCAATGCGTGGGAAGGACCACACAACTCAGCACATTTACCGTAGTAAGTGCCTGCTTCTTTTGCTTGTAACCACATTTCGTTCTCAAGACCTGGGTTCGTATCTGTTTTACCAGAAAGAGCTGGTACCCAGAATGAGTGAATGACGTCTTTAGACGTCAAGTTAACAGCAACACGTTTACCGACTGGGATGACAAGTTCTTGTCCTGTCGAAACACCTTTGTCTGGGTATTCGAACTCCCACCAGTAGAGGTTTGCTGTAACGTTGATTTGTTCGTTTTTCTTCGCTTCTTTTGCATCTGCGAGTTCAACCGTTGTTTTGATCGTCGGAATTGCAAGCACGATCAAGAGAAGAATCGGAATGACTGTCCAGATGATTTCAAGCGTATGGTTCCCTTCGACTTGCTTCGGAACCGTGTTATCACCTGATTTACGACGGAATTTCATAAGTACGTAAATATAAATGACGGCTACGATCGCAAGGACGAACAACATGACCCACAAGCTAAGCTTGATGATCTCAAGTTGCATCTCAGCGCCTTCTCCGCGAGGCTGTAGCGCAGACAATTCCGGAATTCCACAACCTGATAACATGAGTGCCATCAAGCCGATTGGAAGAAGCCGGAAGAGCATTTTTACTGATTTTTTCACAACCATCCCCACTTTCTTTGTCCCCAATTTTTTCTTTCGTAATGGTGTACGTGAATTATGTCAAATCGTTTTAGAGAGAAACGAGTACGACCGTCACGATCCAAGCCGTGAAATAAAAGAGTGAGAAGAAGAACATCTTCGACGCCCATTTGATTTCGGCTTGTTCATCTTGGATCTTAAGACCTTTCAGTCCCATATAGAGCCAATATCCACCGAGCAATGCCATGACGATCATGTAGATGATGCCATAGTGTGCTAAGAGGAGTGATGATGGAATGAGTACTGCAATCCACCATACAATTTGTCGTTTCGTGATCGCGAATCCGTTTACGACAGGTAACATCGGGATACCTGCTGCCCGATACTCCTCTGTCCGTCGCATCGCGAGTGCAAGGAAATGTGGTGGTTGCCACACGAACATGATGAGGAATAAAATCCACGCATCAATGTGAAGCGTCGGAGTGACTGCCGCAAATCCAATGATTGGTGGCACAGCTCCTGAAATACCACCTACGACTGTATTGATCGTGTGCGTCCGCTTTAACCACATCGTATAAATCACGACGTAAACGAATGATCCGATCAATCCGAACACTGCCGCCACATGGTTGACGATCAACAACAATACCGTACCGGTCGCAAGAATACCGAGTCCTAGTGCGAGTATCCGTTGTCCATCCATCTTCCCAGTAACGCTTGGTCTTCCCATCGTCCGTTCCATCTTGTAATCGATGTCCCGGTCAATGTAGTTATTGAGGTAGCAACTTCCGGCAATGACCAATCCACTCCCGAGAAGCGTCCACAGTAACATCCACTTGGTTTGCCATAGATACAACAGGACATCATCCGTTATGTACGATGCCGCTACGACATACCCTGCGAAGACCGTAATTAGATTGGCACGGACAATCCCCATTTTTGCTAGGGTAATATAGTCCTTGAATGTGGGCTGATCTGCTTGCTCGATTGCCATATCCAGTGCCTCTCCAGTAACTTTCGCCATGCTGTTCCCTCCTTTTCACCGTCTGCTTCCGTTTAGCACCTAGGCTTCACGTAATTTCTTCACAGAAATAACACAGACATGCCACGAAACGCCCTTTTCTCTATAAAAGATACCACATATCGAGGACCGTGACGTATGAAAATACTTTCGACATAATGAACAAAATGTGAAATCTATGTGATTTTCATCACAGTTCACCATATTTACCTAATACTAGAATAGCGTTGTTCTAAAAGATTGCAACCCTTTCAGTACTTTTTATGCGATACTAGACCTATGGAAATCCATGTATTTCGTATTTTTTTAGAAAGGTGGTGTCCAAATCTTGAATCGAAAGCTTTCGATGTTTTCAGCCTTCGTCACGTTTACGATGATGATCGTCTTACTGATGGGTGGGACAGTCACAAAAACGGATTCGGGAGATGGTTGCGGAACGGATTGGCCACTCTGTCATGGGGAACTCATTCCGACGAACCCAAGTGTTGAAACGATGATTGAATATAGCCACCGTGCTGTAACTGGAGTCGTTGGACTCTTAATCATCGCCTTATGTCTCTGGACGCTCGTTGCCTTCAAGGATCGACTCGATACGAAGATCTTTGCGTTTCTTGCTTTCATCTTCATGTTGATTCAATCGATCGTCGGCGCTGGTGCTGTCGTTTGGCAACAATCGGACCTCGTCATGGCGTTACACTTCGGTATCTCCTTGATTTCCTTTGCTTCGCTGTTGATTTTGACGTTGTTGATCATGGAGCGTCCGGGTCAGGAATTCAGGGAATCGGTCCCAGCATTCTTACGGAAACTCTTATACGCTCTACTCATCTATACGCTGATCGTCGTATATACCGGTGCTTACGTACGCCACGTCGGCGCTACATATGCTTGCGTTGGTTGGCCTGTCTGTTCTCAACCGTCCATGACGTTCGAAGCGTGGGTGCAGATGATTCACCGGATCATGGCAGGACTATTGTTCTTGTTCACCTTATTCGTCCATGTCGTTGCGATTCGCTTAAAACACCGGACGACAACGATTGGTATGGCGTTCGCGACGTTCTTCATCTCGTGCCAAGTCGCCACTGGGGCTTGGATCGTTCTTGGTGGACATGCAACGTATGTGCCGTTACTCCATGCTTTCTTGATCACATGTTACTTCGGTGTCTTATCTTACTTGACGTACCATGCATTCCGAACGCGCAAGGCAAACAGTCGTCTTCAATAAGGTCGTAAAAAAGGATGTTCCTCGCTTGAGGGACATCCTTTTTTCATTATTTGAATCGAGCAATCGCACGCTTTCGCGCTTCGTCGTGTGCGACGATTGGTTCTGGATAGCCATAATCCTTGCGTTGCTCAGCAGTCGGTTCATGAATATACTGCTTTGATAAATCCTTGATTTCCGTGACATACTTTCGAATGAACTCGCCATCCTTATCGAACTTCTTCGATTGAGTCGTCGGATTGAAGACGCGGAAGTACGGAACGGCATCCGTTCCGACTGATGCAGCCCATTGCCAACCCCCGATGTTTGATGCCGCTTCGTAATCAACGAGTTTCTGCTGGAAATACTGTTCGCCTTTCTGCCAATCGACTAACAGGTCTTTTGTCAGGAAAGAAGCGACGATCATCCGTAGACGATTATGCATCCACCCCGTTTGATTCAATTGTCGCATCGCCGCATCAACGATCGGATAGCCCGTCTTGCCTTCACACCACGCTTTGAAGCCCTCTTCATCTTTCTCCCATTCGATTTCCCGATATTGCGTATTGACGGCTTGTCGTTTTGATTCCGGGAAATGCATTAAAATCATGTAATAGAATTCACGCCAGATGAGTTCCGTGATGAAGGTCTGTTTTCCTTTTGATTCTTTTGCCTCCTGAACAGCCGCATAGACCGTTCGAATACCGATCTCTCCAGTCCGTAAGTAGCGGGAGAGTAAGCTTGTACCGTCAACAGCAGGAAGATCACGGTTCTCTTCGTAACCTTCAAGCGATTGTTCGATGAATTTCTTCAAGCGTTGTTTCGCCTGCTTTTCACCAGGATGGAAGACGGCTTCCGACTCTGCCTTTTTAAAGTAAGCGTTGATGAAACTATTATCGTGCTGACGCTTTTGATAATGATCCCGTAGCGTTTGCCACTTGACTTCGTATGGTGCAGGAATGTCTTTTTTCATGAATGCATTCTTATATGGCGTAAATACTTTATAGAACTTTCCATCTTGCTTTTTAATATCATGCGGGTGAAGAAGATGCCGGTCTAGTAGTCGCTCCGTCTGACGATTTTTACGCTTTTTAATGATTTTTTCATCTCGCGTCTTGAATGGTTCGACATATTCCGCATTAAATAACAAAATGTCCGCATCATCGGTTGCGTCTAAGAAAGCCTGTTCATCCCCTTCGATGAAACGGATTGGCATCTCTTTCTCTTTGCAGGCATCGGAAAACATTTCGAGTGCTTGGAAGAAATATTGTTGCCGTGCTTCATATTCTCCGATGTAATCCGGATTGAGCCAAAAGACGAATTCGACCGTCAACTTCGGATTTTCATTTAGTAATTCAACAGCACGTGCCAACATGTGATTATCATGTAATCGAAAATCACTTCGTACCCAACAAATAATGTTCAATCGTATCCTCTCCCACTACGTATTGAACGAAAAACAGGCAGCCCGCCGAGCGTGCGCCTGTTTTTCGTTGTGACCTTATACGAATTCAATCAGTAAGTCTTGACTCGCGATGGCTTCGCCTTCCTTGACGTGGACGGCTTTAATTTCACCGTCTTCCGGTGCTTGGATCGTCGTTTCCATCTTCATCGCTTCCGTGACGAGAAGTTGCTCTCCTTTACGGACACGTGTACCCGTCTCGACGAGTACCTTCAGCACGCTACCCGGCATTGATGCACCGATTTGTTTCGCATTGCTTCGATCTGCTTTTGGACGACTTGATGAACTTTCCTTAATACTGATGTCTTTGACTTCAACTTCACGAGGAACACCGTTCATCTCATAATAAATCGTCCGCATACCATGATCGTCTGGCTGACCGATTTGAATCAACTTGAGGTAGAGTGTCTTGCCTCGTTCGATTTCAACTTCGATCGTCTCACCTAGACGCATTCCATGGAAGAATGTATTCGTATCAAGAACAGAAATGTCACCATATCGCGCGACGTACGAACTGTAATCCATGAAGACTTTTGGATAGAGCGCGTAAGCGAGTGCATCAAACTCCGTGACTGGACGTTCAAGTTTTTCGAACAACTCATGTTTGACCGCATCGAAGTTGAGTGGTTCCATCATCTTACCTGGGCGTTCTGTCAGCGGAGCAGCTCCCTTGAGAATAGCCTGTTGAACGTCTTGCGGGAAACCATCTGGTGGTGTTCCGAGCTCCCCTTTCATCAGTTCGACGACTGAATCCGGGAAATCAAGTCCACTTGCGCGTTGCAAGACATCTTCTTCTGTCAGATGATGTTGAACCATGAAGAGTGCCATGTCTCCGACGACTTTCGACGATGGTGTGACCTTGACGATATCTCCAAACAGCATATTGACACGCGCATACATCTCTTTGACTTCAGACCAACGATCCGCAAGTCCAACTGCTTTTGCTTGTTGCTGTAAGTTCGAGTATTGTCCACCTGGCATCTCGTGATCATAGACCGTTGGATTCGGTGCGATCATATCGAGTTCGAATGCTTGGTACAGATGACGCACATCCTGCCAATAATCCGAAATCTGTTCAAACTTCTGTGCTGAGACGAGCGGTTGACGTGGATGACCACTTAAGGCATGAATCAAGCTCCCACCCGCTGGCTGACTTGTCAGTCCTGACATGCTTGATGCCGCAACGTCGACGACGTCGACACCTGCATCGATCGCACGCGCATACGTGTAAATCCCGTTCCCACTCGCATCGTGTGTGTGGAGATGGATTGGTAACGATACCGCATCTTTAAGTGCTGATACGAGCGCATAGGCTGCTTCCGGTTTCAAGAGACCCGCCATATCCTTGATCGCAATGATATGAGCGCCGCTTTCTTCCAGTTGTTTCGCCAGATTGACGTAATACGGCAGGTGGTATTTTGGTCGATTCGCATCGAATAAATCCCCTGTATAACAGACTGCTGCTTCCGCGATTTTACCTGTCGGCAAGACCGCATCGATTGCGAGTTGAATCGACTCCGGGTTGTTCAAGCTATCGAAGATTCGGAAGACATCGACTCCTGCTTGCGCCGCTTCCTTGACGAACGTGTGGATGACGTTGTCCGGATAGTTTTTGTAACCAACGCCGTTCGCACCACGAAGCAACATTTGAATGAGGACGTTCGGCATCTTTTCACGCAATTTCATCAGACGAACCCATGGATCCTCCGATAAGAATCGGTAGGCGACATCAAATGTCGCGCCTCCCCATGCTTCGACAGAGAACAATTCAGGTAGCAGTTTCGCTTCCGCCTCTGCAATCGCGACGAGATCCTTCGTCCGCATCCGCGTCGCAAGGAGCGACTGATGGGCGTCACGGAATGTCGTATCTGTCAACAAAACGTTTTCCTGAGCTGCCAACCATTTTGCGACGGCTTCCGGACCTTCCGCGTCGAGAATCGCTTTGGCACCTGGTGTATAGTCTGTCGGGAGATTTTTTGGAATCCGGACGTCACGCGCAAGCGGCTTGTCCAATTTTCCGATTCCCGGGAATCCATTGACGGAAACCTCTCCGATGTACGTCAATAGTTTCGTTCCCCGGTCTTGACGTTTCGGGAATATGAATAATTCTTGTGTATCATCAATGAACGATGTGTTGTAATCCCCGCTGACGAACGCATGGTGTTTCAAGACGTTGCTTAAGAATGGAATATTCGTCTTGATCCCACGGATACGGAATTCACTTAAGTTTCGACGCATCTTCGCGACAGCTTGATCGTACGTCAAACCGTGCGTCGAGATTTTAACGAGCAGTGAGTCATAATATGGTGAAATTTCTGCTCCGACATAAGCGTTCCCACCATCAAGACGTACACCAAAACCACCTGGTGAACGATACGCTTTAATTTTTCCTGTATCCGGCAAGAAGCCATTCTCTGGGTCTTCTGACGTAATTCGGCTTTGGATTGCAAACCCAAGCATCTTAATGTCTTCTTGTTGCGGAATACCAACGAGGTCGCTATGTAACGATTCGCCTTCAGCAACACGAATTTGCGTCTGGACGATATCAACGCCTGTGATCATCTCCGTAATCGTGTGCTCGACTTGGACACGTGGGTTGACCTCGATGAAATAGAACGATTCATCTTGTGTCACGAGAAATTCGACCGTACCCGCATTTTCGTATCCGACATGTTTCATCAACGTGACGGCTGCGTCACAAATCTTTTGTCGCCCTTCGTCTGATAGCGTGACACATGGTGCCACTTCGACGACTTTTTGGTGACGACGCTGTACGGAACAATCACGTTCAAACAAATGAATGATGTTCCCATGGGCATCACCGATGATTTGAACTTCAATATGTTTTGGTCGTTCGATTAATTTTTCGACGTAAATCTCATCCGAACCGAACGCTTTCAAGGCTTCAGATTTCGCACGTTCAATCATGTCTGGAAGCTCTTCTTCTGTCCGGACGACACGCATACCGCGTCCACCACCGCCAAGCGATGCCTTGACCATGAGTGGATAGCCTGCTTCTTTTGCGAACGCATACGCTTCATCAATGGATGAGATCGGACCATCCGTTCCTGGAATGACAGGAAGACCAGCTTCAATCGCCGTCGTCCGTGCCCGTACTTTATCCCCGAATTTATACAGGTGCTCTTCTTGCGGTCCGATGAAGATGATGCCTTCTTCACGGCAACGTTTGGCTAGCTCAATATTCTCAGAGAGGAATCCATAACCAGGATGGATCGCATCACATTCGGCTTTTTTCGCTGTTGCAATGATATCTTCAATGTCGAGATAGGCTTCGATCGGTTTTTTTCCTTCTCCGATCCGGTACGCTTCATCGGCTTTATAGCGATGAAGAGAACCCATGTCCTCTCGCGAATAAATGGCAACGGTACGAATACCGAGTTCTGTCGCTGCACGGAAAACGCGAATCGCGATTTCCCCGCGGTTTGCTACGAGAATCTTCTGGATTTTAGTCAACTGATGCTCCCCCTTTAGTTAATGAGCTCGTGGCACTCATCGAACGTGCAGTCTGCACTTCTTTATGATACGCCATCCGATATTTGTTTTGCATGGAAATGTTCGCCATCACACCAAGCATCGTACTCATGACAAGTAACGATGATCCACCGTAACTGATGAATGGCAAGGTAACGCCTGTACCTGGAAACAGACCAGACATCGCCGCGATATTGATACATGTCTGGATGAAGATGATACCCGAAATACCGAGCGCGAGCATACTCGAGTACAGTGAGACACACCGATTAGCGATGATTGCCCCTTGAATCATCAAGAAGAACAATAGACCAAGCACGACGAGAACACCCACGAATCCAAGCTCCTCTGAGATGATCGACATGATGTAGTCGGTTTCAGGTTCCGGCAAATAGCCATACTTCTGAAAACTATTTCCAAGACCTACTCCGAATAATCCCCCGTGGGCAATTGATATGACGGAATTGATGAGCTGATAACCTTTTCCTTCTGCATCGAGAAATGGATTCAAACTTGCTTGAATCCGTTGCATCTGATTATCCGAAAAATTATTCCATGCGTACAAGAAGATGATTGGTACGGTGACGACACATAACATGATGTAACCACTCGGCAATCCAACTGCGAATAAAATCATCGCTGTGATGAGTAACAGAATGAACAATCCACCGTCATCCGGTTGCATGCGAATGATGATCGCGTAAGGTGCAAGTAATACAATCATCGGAATCAAGATCCAGTCCGAGAAACTAAGTAAAATTCGTCTTCCTGGAGACGTCGCTGGAATTTGACGATGGATGAAGTGATGGACGATCCCAATCACGCCATCCATTTTCCCTTTGTGCTTTTGATCAAAATAACTCGCAAGTCCGACGACGAGCACAAATTTACAAAGCTCGATTGGTTGAATCAAGAAGATACCGAAGTTCAACCATGCGCGAGCCCCGTTTAGTGGTGCCGAAAACAGCGTCGCCATCAACATCAACCATGTAATCGCGTACAAGAGTAAACGAATCACTGGTCCACGGAACACCTCATGGTTTATTTGCGAAACGAAAAGGAACAATACGATAGCCATCGCATCAAACATCAACTGCTTCTCAAAGAAGGACGTATTCGCATAATCTCCACCGTTCCACACGCTCGCACTATAAACCATGACCGTACTGATCGCCATGAGGATGAGCATCGTAAAGAAGAGACCATAGTCAAAAAATGCTCGTTTTTCTTTAAACTTCGCTAACATATGTACACGTCCTTTTTTCATTTTCTAAAAAAAAATACCCAAACGCCGCATTTCACGTTTGAGTAGAAAATCAGCACGTCTCCGCATCATGTAAATCAGATAATTGCTGTTCAAGTGATTCGAGTAATTGTTTCCCCTCACCCGCATCAATCAGTTCAAGACGTACCGCAAAATCAATCTGACGGGATAATCCGAACATTTGTGTATCCAATACTTCCTCGTAAAGAGGACATTGTGGCATCGTTAAATTCGCAAGCTGGACCTCGATCAACCGGCGGATTTTTTGTGCATCCGCTTCTAGTAGCTCAAGAGCGCGCTGGCGATGAACTGTCTCGATTTCAGTTGACAATCCAATCCCTCCTCATCAAATGACGCGTTCCTGTTATAGCTAAACTTTACCTTACTTTCGCCAACAATTCAACGTTTCGGTATAATGGATTTGTTGGACTTACACATTTAGGGGGTAGAACAAATGATTTTTCCGATTAACGGTAAAGTACGGCATCAGTTAACGATTGATCCGACAGTCTGGATCTTTGATGAACGAAAGGTGGCAATCGAGAAAATCGGGCAACCAGCCGACACAAGTGAACAAGAAGCTTACTACGCGAAAATGGGGGCTGCGTGGGATAAAGGTATCATGGAAGGCAGTCGTACGGATCACAATCGTCCGATGACACGTGCTGAAAAAGAAGCCGCGCTTCAAGGGTCATTCGCGATGGCGCTTGCGCCGTTCATCCGGAATGCTGAACTCTTACCGGATGCGATCGCTATTCGTTTTGAAGGCGAAGAAACGGTTGAACTTCCACTTGAGCAACTCGACGAAGTGTATTTGCAGTTCTCACAAGACGGCAAAGTGTTAGCAGATGGACCCGTTCATTTGTTGCACGGACAACGGATCGTCAAATCCGTTCATACGGTTACCGTCATATAAGGAAAACGTGGTGCGCCTGATTAGACGCACCACGTTTTTTCATAGTAAATCGGCTGCGAGGCGCGCCAAGTTCGAGCGCTCCCCTTTGACGAGTTTGACGTGTCCCGTCATCTTCTCATTTTTGAGTCGTTCTACGGCGTAGGATAAACCATTGGAATACTCATCTAGATACGGATGATCAATCTGTTGCGGATCCCCGACTAACACGATTTTCGAGTTTTCACCGACACGTGTCAAAATCGTCTTCACTTCATGTTTCGTTAAATTCTGCGCTTCATCGATGATGATGAATTGCCCCGGCATACTACGTCCCCGGATATACGTTAATGCTTCCAGTTGAATCGTCTTCATTCCAGCGAGAATGTTACCAAGTTCATCTCCTGATCCTGTATTGAAGAGGTGTTCGAGGTTATCGTAGATGGGTTGCATCCACGGACGAAGCTTCTCTTCCATTTCACCCGGCAAGTAGCCGATATCGTTTCCCATCGGTACGACGGGACGAGCAACGACCAATTTTTTATATTTATGCTCGTCTTCTACTTGCAAAAGACCCGCGGCGAGTGCGAGTAACGTTTTCCCGGTACCTGCCTTACCAACGAGTGTTACAAGTGGTACATCGTCACGTAATAACAATTCAAATGCCATTCGTTGTTGGACGTTTCGTGGAATGACGCCCCAAACTTGATCGACATCGATCGAAAGTGCCCGGATAATTGGCAGGTTCTGATCAACGACGGCGATGGCTGAAGCTTTCGACATGTTACTTTTTAAGATGACGAACTCATTCGGTTGCACTTTTTCTGGCAAGACATCAACCGAAAGCCGTTTATCCTGATAAAAGGCATCAATATATTCCTGATCGACAGTCACTTCGATAAATCCTGTATAAAGACCGGTCAGATCAGCGATATGATCCGTCATATAATCTTCAGCGACTAATCCATACGCATCCGCTTTGACGCGGACTAAGATATCTTTTGAGACGAGAATGACATCTCGTGGTGTCGCTTCAGTTTGTTGTTCACGGTGAATCGACCACGCCAGTTCAATAATCTTATTATCGTTTGATTCATGCGTAAACGGCGAACCTTCATGAATAGAGTCTCCAATATCGACGCGAAGAATGCCGCCGTTTCCGAGTGGCACTCCCGCATGAAGCTGCCCCGTTTCTCGTAATTGGTCTAAGATGCGAGCTGTTTCTCGTGCATTACGTCCAACTTCATCCATGTTGCGTTTTTTTCCATCCAGTTCTTCTAGTACGATCGCTGGTATGACGACATCATGCTCCTGGAATTGAAAAAGAGAAAGTGGATCGTGAAGCATGACATTGGTATCAAGTACGTATATTTTTTTCATTCCATCGTTCGCCCCTTTAGAGTCGAGTTTGTGATGAATGTTACGCTTTTAGGATGCGATGAACGAGTTGATCTAACCGTTCGGCTGCCTGTTCATCGTATGTTTTTTCAATAGTCGGTCGTTGTGTGACAGCTGCTCCGTAAAACAAGATGTCACGTACCTCCTCAACGCGTCCCTCATAAAAAGCGAGTGGTAACGGAAGGTCTTCTTGTGGCGTAATCGCCTTGACGTCCGTACACGTTAAGCTGTACGTCGACTGATCAGCAAAAAAGATCAACGTGAAGACCGGATGCTCTCGTAATGTTTTAACGAGATGAGAATCTGCTTCGATTGCAAAACGAACCGTTTGCGAATCCGTCGCATGTACCCAACTGATTGCATGTGTGATGGGCCAATGTTTGGATTGATCATGCGTAATCAAAAAAACGAGTGGTAATTGCGATAATGCTTCTAGTTGACCTGAGTTGAGCTGTTGTTCAACTTTATTTGCCATGACATCACCCCCTCTGCGACTTAGTGATGATATTTCGAGATATACTTCTCGTTTCCCTTTTTTACATCTGAATAATCTTCTAATATGATATACTAAGAAAAAAAGGGAGGACCTGACATGCGAGTGAAATGTACGATTTGCGATAAGCGTGAAACGATTGATGATTGGTCCTTCACGGCGAAGCGATTACGCAATAAACCTGTTCGTGTCCATATCTGTGATGAGTGTCGATCACGCGTAGAAGAACGGACACTTGAACGCCACGCTTCTGGACAATTCCATTTATACCCGACTTGGGAAACAAAACGAAAACACTGGTAAACAAAAGGTCTGCGGGAAAATTCCCTGACAGACCTTTTATTGTTCATCGATTGATTCGAACGAGTCGATCATCATCTGCCGATGGATTCCCTCTTCCGTCCGTATTATTTGTAATATAGTAAATCGATGTCTCGTCAATCCAGACATCTCGAATCCGACCTTGGTTTTCGACAACCGTCTTGACTTGCTTCGTCTCTAAATCAATCGTTTGTAATCGCTGTCCGACAAGTGTTGCAAAATACAGTGTATTCTCTGCTGTTGCCACTCCACTTGGTGCAACAGATTGTTCTCCTACTTCATACCACGGCGTCACCAGTCCTTCAGCTTGTTCTTTCCCTTCAATCGTCGGCCATCCATAATTCTTTTGTTCGATTCGGTTGATTTCATCGTGCCCACTTTGTCCATGTTCGCTTGCATACAGTTGATCATCGACGAAAACAAGTCCTTGTGGATTCCGGTGACCGAGACTGTAGACGTATCCTTTTTGATTCCCCTCGAACGGTTTCCCTTCAGATGTGATGCGTAAAATCTTTCCTGCCAACGAATCAATGTCTTGCGCCAGTTCGGGATTCGCTGCGTCTCCTGCTGTGACGTAGAGTGCGCCCTCTGGTCCCCACTCCAGCCGTCCCCCGTTATGAATCGTAGCTCCGGGAATATCATCGAGTAAGACACGTTCTTCCGTCCACTGGTCGCCCTCTTCTTTTATCGCGATGACGCGATTCGTCGCTTGTCCTTGTTTGGCGTACGTATGGTAGACGTATGCTGTCTTATTGTCCTTAAAATCAGGATCGAGTACCATCCCAAGCAATCCACCTTCTCCTTCAGCGAGGATATCCTCTTTCAGCTGAAGGCGCATCCGTTCATAATCATCTTGTTCTCCTTTGACAATCGTTCCTTCACGTTCCGTGATGTAAAATACCTCTCCTTCTCGGACGATATTCCACGGAGCGTTTAGCTCTTTAAATACGACGCCTTCTTGCGCTTGAGATGATTGCGTCGCTTCTTGATCACCTGAATCCTGTTGATTGTTTTCTTGTGTCGTCTGATTCGTTTCCTCTGTTGACGATTCTTCTGACGTTTGCGTACAGCCCATCAGAATACCCGTTAACAGTAGGGGTATGACATACCTTATTTTCACTGTTTTCTCCCCCTTTTAGTATCATTGTTCCCGCTCCGCTTTAAATCATGCATCTGAATTGGCTCAAAAAAAAGAACGAACCTCCGAAGAGATTCGTTCTTTTGATTCATGACACGCTTCCGTCAAGAAGCTGTCCGTTCACGTTCACGCTTGACCATCCACATCCGGAAGCGATAAATACCAAGTACGAAGACCATCGCAAGAAGTACTTCAGGAATCGGCCATGTCCAGAAGACAAGCGTCAATGCTGCCGAGAAGACGGCGAGCAAGAGATAGACGATCAGTGATTTCCACCATGCCAGTTCCTTAGCAAATCCTAACTTAAAGACGACAAGCGTCAAAATGACAACGGTAATCATTAAAGGATAAAATCCCGCTTCGATGTTATTCGGATCACTTCCGATACCGAGAAGTTTCGCGATGAACGGAATATCGTATTTCGAGAAATCAGAAGCAACGGCAGCTTGTGCATTCATTGCCAGTCCCCCTATTCGTTCAAGACTCAATCTTTACCTAGACGACGACGTTTTTCTTGCTTTTCACGTTCGTTCTTGTTCAAGACTTGTTTACGGAGACGAACCGATTGTGGTGTGATTTCACAGTACTCATCTTCGTTCAAGAATGTCAACGACTCTTCAAGTGAGAAGACACGTGGACGTTTAAGAACGTTCGTTGAATCTTTTGCAGATGCACGCATGTTCGTTAATTGTTTTGCTTTAACGACGTTGACAGCGAGATCGACATCACGGTTACATTCGCCGATGATCATACCTTCGTATACTTCGATACCAGGCTCGATGAAGATCGTTCCGCGGTCTTCAAGAGCTGAGATCGCGTAAGCAGTTGCTTTACCTGTTTCGATTGAGACCATAACTCCACTGCGACGTCCACCGATATCCGCTTGGATGAACGGACGGTATTCTTCGAATGTGTGGTTCATGATTCCGTATCCGCGTGTAGCAGAAAGGAATTCGTTACGGTAACCAATCAAACCACGTGAAGGAACGATGAATTCCATTTTCGTTTGACCGTTGTCCATTGTTTGCATGTTCGTCAATTCACCTTTACGGAGACCGATCGATTCCATGACAGAACCTGTGTACTCTTCTGGTGTATCGATGACGACGCGTTCGAATGGCTCGACTTTGACGCCTTCTTCTTCTTTGATGATAACTTGCGGTTTTGATACTTGGATTTCGTATCCTTCACGGCGCATGTTTTCGATCAAGATCCCGAGGTGAAGTTCCCCACGACCAGAAACGATCCAGCGGTCCGGTGAGTCCGTGTTTTCGATGCGAAGTGAAACGTCTGTTTCGAGTTCTTTTTCAAGACGCTCTTCGATTTTACGTGAAGTAACGAGATCCCCTTCACGACCAGCGAATGGCGAGTTGTTGACGATGAATGTCATTTGAAGCGTTGGCTCATCGATACGTAATAATGGGAGTGGATCAACGTGTGAAGTCGGGCAAACCGTCTCACCGACGTTGATATCTTCCATACCAGCGATCGCGATCAAATCTCCAGCTTTTGCTGTTTCGATTTCGACACGTTTTAGACCGAAGTAACCGAACAACTTCGTAACACGGAAGTTCTTCGTTGAGCCGTCAAGTTTCGAAAGCGAAACGCTATCGCCAACTTTGATTTCTCCACGGAAGACACGACCGACACCGATCCGTCCGAGGTAGTTATCATAGTCAAGCATCGTCACTTGGAACTGAAGCGGCTCCATTGTGTTATCGACAGGTGCTGGTGTGTGCTCAAGAATCAAATCAAGAACGTTCGTGATTGTATCTTCTTGTTTTTCTAATTCAGGTTCAAATGAACTTGAGCCGTTGACTGCCGATGCATAAACGACTGGGAATTCGAGTTGATCTTCGTCAGCTCCGAGGTCGATCAAGAGATCAACGACTTCGTCGACGACTTCAAGAGGACGGACCATCGGTTTGTCGATTTTGTTGACGACGACGATTGGTTGAAGTCCTTGCTCGAGTGCTTTTTTCAAAACGAAACGTGTTTGTGGCATACAGCCTTCACGTGCATCGACGACGAGGATGACGCCATCAACCATACGCATGATCCGCTCAACTTCTCCACCGAAATCGGCGTGTCCTGGCGTATCAACGATGTTGATGCGTGTGTTCTTGTAGTCAATTGCAGTGTTTTTCGCAAGAATCGTGATTCCACGTTCCCGCTCGATGTCATTTGAGTCCATTGCGCGTTCTTCGACTTGTTCGTTCGTACGGAACGTACCAGACTGTTTTAAAAGCTCATCGACTAATGTTGTTTTACCATGGTCAACGTGGGCGATGATCGCAACGTTGCGTAAATCATTTCGTACTAATGTTGTCATAGGTGTGTACCTCTTTCTATTCATTTAAATAAATCTTATCATACTTTCGGTCAACTTTAAGAGTATAGCACAGGTAGAGTCCTAATTGGCAATGACTAAGATTCGACATCACTCCGAAAGCCTTTTCATTATCCTTCATTCACGCTACACTGTTAACGTACTCACGGGTAGAGGGGGAAAAAACATGCGTCTGCTATTTTTATTACTCGCTATGCTTGCCGTAGGATCCATGGCAGCCATCGGCATCTTCATCGCGGAACAAAACGTTCCGATGACGATTGCTTCTGTCATCTTGATGATTGTTGCGATGGGTGCTGGGTTCGTCTTAAAGGCACGTTTACGAAAACAAGCATGACCGAAAAGGTTCCTTTCGTTTAAAACGAAAGAAACCTTTTTTCAATCTTCTTGTGTTTGTACGAATGTCAAAACATCTTTAACGAACGTCTGGCTCCCTGCTAGCACACTCGTTTGTTCGAGAAATGACATCGATTCACCTGTGATCGTTCCGACACGCCCACCGACCTCTTCAATCAATAACTGACCGGCTGCGTAATCCCAAGGCATATTACGCATCGTGATATACCCATCAACACGTCCTGCAGCTGTCCATGCAAGTTCAAGTGATGCTGCACCGATCGCTCGCACTCCGACGGCATGTCGCACGAGTGGTGCAAGACGATCCGTATTGATCCGACGATTTGGTGTCACCCAGGTCGCATTCATACAGATGATTGCTTCTTTAACACTCCGCTCCTCGATTTGTGGTAATCGTATGCCGTTTTGATAAGCACCATGCCCTTTGATGACATGGAACAACTCGTCAGCCATGACGTCGTAAACGAAACCATAACGTAACTCACCATCTATCATGATCGCGATCGAGATGGCAAACATTCGTTTTTGACGAATGAAGTTCATCGTTCCATCAATCGGATCAACGAACCAGATCGTGCCTTCGAGTGTATCAGGTCGAGCGATTCGTCCCTCTTCCCCATAAATATGATGATTCGGATAGCGATCTAAAATACCTTGAATCAATAAATCCTCGACGGCTTGATCAATCTCCGTCACTAAATCACTTTTTCCGGTTTTTTGTTCGACGTGATACGAACCATCAATTTTTTCGCGAATGTACTTTCCCGCTCGTTTGATCAAATCTATCGCATCCAACTCAATCTGCATTTGAGTTCACTCCTTCATCGTTGTTTCCAGCTTCTTCTATAGTAACAAAAAAAGAAAACCAGCGAACAGTTCGCTGGTTGAAGAGTTGATATTTTATTATAAGGTAGAGATCGGAACGTTGAAATCAAGCTTCAAGACGTACCATCTCTTGACGATATTTTTCGAGGCGCTCTTTACTTGCGCCAACAGCTTCTGCGTCACTTGCCACCATCGCATCGTGTAATGTAGCAAGCTCATAATCGATTTCGAGACGCAATACAGGAATGCGTTTTTCTGCATCTTTTCTCTTGTATGCTTCTATCACTTGTTTCACAGTAACCACACTCCTTCGCGGGATAAACAGAGGTTTAATTTGTCAGACAATTGCGACTTATTAGTGGATTGAATCTATAATAGTACGATTCAACTTAGATGTAAAGCATCTAATTTTAAAAAATACAGTTTCACATATTTGTAAGGTCAACGTCTTGTATGTAGTATATAGCCGCTTCCTTTCCACTTTAAACAAATGTTGATCATTTCCCGCACATTTCCAGTCGGATTAAAAGATAAGACTCCCACGCGTTCGCACAGGAGTCTTATCTTCATGGTCTAATTATTTCTTCATGCGAACGATTGATTCTTCTTGACGTTTCGCCTGCTGCATCGTCCGATAACTCGAGCAACCTGTCTCTTCCGCATAAAACTGATCCCATTGCTTCTCCTCGGAT
Source organism: Exiguobacterium sp. ZWU0009 (assembly GCF_000798935.2). Taxonomy (NCBI): domain Bacteria; kingdom Bacillati; phylum Bacillota; class Bacilli; order Caryophanales; genus Exiguobacterium; species Exiguobacterium sp. ZWU0009. The sequence continues at coordinate 2,159,643 of NZ_CP018057.1, forward strand.
TTCGAGGTGACGATCTGTTTGAATTCACGATATGCTTCGAGCAACCGCTGTCGTTCAACGCCTGATTCATACGCTTGTTCGACTAAATTAAAGAAGTCGATGACTTTCACGATTTCTTCAGTCGACCAATCGGAATTGAGCGGATAATTCAATGCCATCATTCCCACTTCCTTTCTGCACTTTTCTATTTTACACGGAAAAGAAGCATAAAACAGTTGCAACCGTCCGAAAACTTGTTATAGTTAGCTTGTTTGATTGTATTTTTATTCGGTTTTAAGGGGGGAAATCTGGTGCAAACAAAAAGCTTAACACAGCTCGATACACCTTTATTCGATGCGCTACTCGCGCATGCGAAACGTCAACCAATTCAATTTCATATTCCCGGTCATAAAAATGGTCAAGGAATGGATCCAGCCTTTCGATCGTTCATCGGTCAGAATGCGCTCGATATCGATTTAATCAATATCGCTCCCCTTGATGATCTTCATCATCCAAAGGCAATCATTAAGGAAGCTCATCAATTGGCCGCTCAAGCCTTCCACGCCGACGAAACGTTCTTTTCCGTACAAGGAACTTCAACGGCAATCATGGCAATGATCATGAGTGTCGTCGGACCTGATGATAAAATTCTCGTTCCTCGGAACGTGCATAAATCGGTGATGTCAGCTATCGTTCTTTCTGGTGCGCATCCGATTTTCATTCACCCTGAATTTGATGAGACATTCGGAATCGCGCACGGCATCACACCAAGCGCGGTAGAACGTGCCCTTGCACTTCATCCCGATACAAAAGCAGTTCTCGTCATCAACCCGACCTATTTCGGCGTTGCTGGCGACTTAGAGAGTATCGTCAAGCTTTCCCATAGTAAAGGTATTCCGGTACTCGTCGACGAAGCACACGGCGTTCATATCGCATTCCACGAAGATATGCCATTGTCTGCGATGCAAGCAGGAGCTGATCTTGCCGCAACCAGCGTGCATAAGCTCGGTGGGTCACTCACTGGAAGCTCTGTCCTGAACGTTCGTCGCGGACTTGTTTCTCCAGATAAAGTTCAAGCGGTGCTCTCGATGTTGACGACGACATCGACATCCTACCTATTGCTCGCATCTCTTGACTGTGCACGACGTCATCTTGCGATCAATGGTGAAGCGATGAATCGTCGGGCACTTGAACTTGCGACACGGATGCGTTTTGGATTAGCGAAGCTTCCTTATCTCGCTGTTTTCGGCGAATCCGATCTTCATTCGAGTGCGACGTTTGCCTTTGATCCTACGAAAGTGCTCGTTTCCGTTAAAGGACTTGGTATTTCCGGTCACCTTGTTGAAGAGTTTTTACGTGAAGAACATCGGATTGAAGTTGAACTTTCAGATTTGAACAACATCCTCGTCATCATTACGTCTGGTGACTCGGAAGAGACGATTGATGCCTTTCTCCATGCGATGTCATTGCTGGTTGCACGTTATCAAAATAATGGCGCTGAAACGACTGATCATTCGATTGTTCTTCCAGACATCCCAGCACTCGCTCTCAGTCCTCGTGATGCATTCTATGAAGAGACAGAGACGATTCCGTTGATTGATGCGGTCGGGCGGATTTCAGCTGAATTCATGATGGTATATCCACCTGGCATCCCAATCTTCATTCCAGGCGAAATGATTACGGCAGACAATCTTGCCTATATTAAAGAAAACATCGAAGCTGGTCTTCCGGTTCAAGGCCTTGAGGACCATTCACTCGAGACAATCAAAGTCATTCAACAATCGAATGCGATTCGGTAAAAACAAGACAAAGCAGTAATCCTTATTCAATGAGGATTACTGCTTTTTTAGTCATTTCATTCTGCGTACTCATCATTTGGTGAACAAGGAATGAATGCTGCGAGTGCTTCACCAATTACTTCGACATCCTCTCGTTCAATCGCAAATGTACGAACTAAGACATCTCCATTCAACACATCCTGTTGATCGAGTAACGCTGACTGACCACCGGTTAAACTGACGACGAGTACTTTCCCGAAGAATTGTCCTGTACAGACGACAGCAAAATCATAGCGGGCGAGTGCAGTCGTCCAGCCGACAAAACGAACCTTATCCATCTCTGATACGTAATACAGCTCCTCCAAGGTAGTCACGGATTCCATGTGCGTCCACCCTCTCCAATTTTTACTTTTCCTTTTCCTTTTTTGAATCAAGCCCAAACAAAAAACACCTCATTCACGGTCGGCTCCCCGCGAATGAGGTGTTTCAATATTATTTAATGATGTGGATTGGGCTGCCGATTGCAACTTCAGCAGTTTCCATTGCGATTTCACCAAGTGATGGGTGCGCGTGGATTGTGAGTGCTATATCTTCAGCTGTCATACCAGACTCGATTGCGAGTCCCATTTCAGCGATCATATCAGAAGCGCCTGTACCAGCGATTTGCGCGCCGATCAAGAGACCATCTGATTTACGAGTGATCATTTTCAAGAAGCCGTCTGGCTCGTTGAGTGCAAGTGCACGACCATTCGCAGCGTAAGGGAATTTAGACGCGATGTAGTCGAGTCCTTCTTCTTTTGCTTGTGCTTCCGTGTAACCGACTGTAGCGAGTTCTGGGTCTGTGAAGACGACCGCTGGAATCGCGCTGTAGTCGAGGTATGCAGGGTGTCCTGCAGCTGCTTCAGCAGCGATTTTAGCTTCGAATGAAGCTTTGTGTGCAAGTGGTGGTCCGGGAACGATATCACCGATTGCGTAGATGTTTTCGTTTGAAGTACGGCACTGATCGTCGATTTCGACAAGACCACGGTCGCTGACTTTAACTTCTGCCATTTCAAGACCAAGATCACCAGTGTTCGGACGGCGACCAACAGTAACGAGGACGTAGTCCGCTTCAACTGTTTGTGCTTCACCGTTGACTTCGAATGTTACTTTAACGCCATCTTCCGACTCTTCCACACTTTGAGCAAGTGCTTCATTGTGGATTGTGATGTTACCTTTTTGTTTGAGCTTTTTCTTAACGACTTGCGTCATAGCAGGCTCGAAACCAGAAAGGATGTCTTTTGTTCCTTCAAGAATGACGACTTCTGTATCGAAGTTCGCATACGCTGTACCAAGCTCCATCCCGATGTATCCGCCACCGATGACGATGAGTTTTTTCGGGATTTCAGGAAGGTTCAATGCGCCTGTTGAAGAAAGAACGCGTTTTGACCATTTGAAAGCTGGAAGTTCGATTGGAGTCGAACCTGTCGCGATGATACATTTCTTGAATTTGTAAGGAGTCGAAGAATCTTCGTTGATGATACGAACTGTATCTTCTGATTGGAAGTAAGCTTCCCCAACGACAGTCTCAACTTTGTTCCCTTTAAGAAGACCACTAACGCCGCCAGTCAATTTGTTGACGACAGATTGTTTCCAAGATTGAACTTTCGAGAAATCGACAGTTGCATTCTCAGAAGTGATCCCCATATCGCTTGAACCTTTAGCATGCTGGAAGTTGTGTCCTGCAGTGATCAAGGCTTTTGACGGGATACATCCAACGTTTAAGCAGACACCGCCGACGTTTTCACGTTCAACGATTGTTACTTTCATACCGAGTTGCGCGCCGCGGATTGCAGCAACGTAACCACCAGGGCCAGCCCCGATTACGAGTAAATCTGTTTCTTGTGCGAATTCACCTACTACCATTGCTTATCCCTCCATGATGAGAAGTTGTGGGTCGTTCAATAGACGTTTAACTAAGTTAAGCGCGTTTTGTGCAGTTGCACCATCGATGAGACGGTGGTCGAAGCTGAATGAAAGTGCAAGAACTGGTGCAGCAACGATTTCGCCGTTTTTAACGACCGCTTTTTCAGCGATACGACCGATACCGAGGATTGCAACTTCTGGGTGGTTGATGACTGGTGTGAACCACTGACCGCCAGCAGAACCAATGTTAGTGATCGTGATTGATCCACCTTTCATCTCGTCGCCAGAAAGTTTTCCTTCGCGTGCTTTACCAGCAAGGTCATTGATGTCGTCAGCGAGTGAGAAGATCGATTTACGATCTGCATCTTTAACGACTGGTACGACAAGACCGTTGTCTGTATCTGCAGCGATACCGATGTTGAAGTAGTTTTTATAGACGATTTCTTCGTTTACATCGTCGATTGATGCGTTGATTGCTGGGTATTTCTTAGCAGCAGCAGTCAATGCTTTTACGACGAACGGAAGGTAAGTCAATTTCGTACCTTGAGCAGCCGCAACTTCTTTGAAGTTTTTACGGAGTGCTACGAGGTTCGTAACATCAACTTCGTCCATGAGTGTTACGTGTGGAGCTGTATGTTTCGAGTTAACCATTGCTTTCGAAATCGCTTTACGGATTCCTTTGATTTTCTCGCGTGTTTCAAGTTCAGGTTGAGCAGCAACGTAAGGCTTAACTTCTGTTTTTGGTGCAGAAGCAGCTGCAGCTGGTGCTTTTTCTTCTGTTGCTGGTGCTTCAGAAGTTTGTCCACCGTTTGCGAATACATCGATGTCTTCTTTAACAACACGACCGTTGTCGCCAGAACCTTGGACTTCACGGATGTCGACACCTTTTTCACGTGCATATTTACGGACAGATGGCATCGCGATGACGCGTTCTGATTTATGGATTTGAACATCGTTTGGTTTGTCTTCCACTTTTTGATCCGTATCTTGAACGTCTTTCGCGTTGTCTTCAGCTTTTGGTTGCTCTGCTTCTTCAGAAGGAGCAGAACCTTCGCCTTCGACTTCGAATGTGATGAGGACGTCGCCAACGACAGCTACGACACCTTCGTCAACTTTTACTTCTTTAACAGTACCATCAACTGGTGATGGGATTTCAACGACTGCTTTATCGTTTTGTACTTCAAGAAGAACGTCGTCTTCCTTGACAGTGTCGCCCGCTTTTACGAACCACTTTACGATTTCACCTTCATGAATACCCTCACCGATATCCGGCAATTTGAATTCAAATAAACCCATTTGAATATGCCTCCTTTTAGTTCACTCTTCTAGTCGATTGTTATCTGTAAAAACGGAAGGAAGGAGAGAATGGAACCCTCTCCTTATTTTCCGAAATGCTCTTAGAAATTGTAGACAGTTTTGACTTTCTCAACGATATCTTTGTGGTCTGGGATCCAGACGTCTTCACCTTGTGCGAATGGGAAGATTGTATCTGGAGCAGCAACACGAAGGATCGGTGCTTCAAGGTCAAGGATTGCACGTTCTTGGATTTCAGTAGCAACCATTGCAGCGATACCCGCTTGTTTTTGTGCTTCTTGAACGACGACGACACGGTTTGTTTTCTTGACAGAAGCAAGAATCGTATCGATATCAATCGGGCTGATCGTCATCAAGTCGATGATTTCGACGCTGATGTTTTCTTTTTCGAGCTCTTCAGCTGCTTTAAGTGAAGCGTGTACCATCGCACCGTAAGTGACGATTGTTACATCTGTACCTTCACGTTTTACATCAGCTTTTCCGAGTTCGATCGTGTAATCGCCCTCTGGCACTTCACCGCGGAATGAACGGTAGAGTTTCATGTGCTCGAGGAATACGACTGGGTCATTGTCGCGGATTGACGCGATCAAGAGACCTTTTGCATCGTATGGTGTTGAAGGAATGACAACTTTAAGTCCTGGTGACTGAGCCATGAGTCCTTCGAGGTTATCTGCGTGAAGTTCCGGTGTTTTAACACCGCCACCGAATGGTGAACGGATTGTTACAGGTGCACTGTACGTACCACCTGAACGGTAACGGAGACGCGCAAGTTGTGCTGCGACTGAATCGAATACTTCGAATACGAATCCGAAGAATTGGATTTCCATGATTGGACGGAATCCTGTCAGACTGAATCCGACAGCAAGACCACCAATACCTGATTCCGCAAGTGGTGTATCGAAGACGCGGTCTTCGCCGAGCTCATCTTGAAGACCTTCTGTCGCACGGAATACCCCACCGTTTTTACCGACGTCTTCACCGAACAAGAGAACTTGTTCGTCGCGTTTCATCTCGACGCGCATTGCGTCAGTGATCGCTTGGATCATCGTCATTTGTGCCATGGGTTATTTCGACTCCTTTGCTGTATACTCATCAAGCTGCTCTTGCAGGTTTTGTGGAAGCTTTTCAGCCATCACGTTGATGAAATCTGTAACTTTTTGTTTTGGTTCTTTGTCAGCTTGTGCAAGTGCTTCCTTAACGTCAGCTTTTGCTTGCTCGATGACTTCGTTCTCTTTATCTTCGTTCCAAAGACCTTTTGCTTCCATGAAAGCACGGAAACGGACGAGTGGATCTTGTGCTTGGTACTCATCATCCATGTCTTTTGTACGGTAACGTGTTGGATCATCACCAGCGAGTGTGTGTGGTCCGTAACGGTAAGTCAATGTTTCGATCAATGTCGGAACACCGTTAAGTGCTTCAACACGAGCTTGTTTCGTAGCTGCGTATACAGCGAGAACGTCCATACCGTCGACTTGGATACCATTGATCCCAGCAGCGACAGCTTTTTGAGCGATTGTTTTCGCCATAGATTGTTTTTCGACAGGTGTCGAGATTGCGAAACGGTTGTTTTGAACGACGAAGATTGCAGGTGCTTTGAAAGCTCCAGCGAAGTTCATACCTTCATAGAAGTCCCCTTGTGAAGAACCACCATCACCTGTGTAAGTGATTGCGACTTGTTCTTTACCGCTTTTCTTAAGACCGAGAGCAACACCAGCCGCTTGAACGATCTGCGCACCGATGATGATTTGTGGCATTAAGACGTTAACACCTTCAGGAATCTTACCACCTGTGATGTGACCGCGTGAGAACAAGAATGCTTTGTAAAGTGGGAAGCCATGGAAGACCATTTGTGGAATATCACGGTATCCAGGAAGAATCCAGTCATCTTTATCCAAAGCGAATTGTGTACCGATCATTGACGCTTCTTGTCCAGCTACTGGTGCGTAGAACCCAAGACGTCCTTGACGGTTAAGTGAGATTGCACGTTGGTCCCAGATACGTGTGTATACGAGACGGCGCATTAATTCCGTAAGCTCTTCATCCGAGAGGTCTGGCATAGCGTCTTTATTGACGACTTCACCTTTCTCGTCAAGAATGCGGAACGTTTCAAAGTTTTCTTCCACGTTTTTAAACATGTTTACGTTCATCTTTTCACCTCATCCTTTCACTGCGTTCAGCGAAATATTCCTCTGACTGATTTGCTCACATGACAATAGTGTCCAAAAAACGAAGTCCCGTGTGACTATCCTTTGAACATGTGTCTGTGTACCTATTCAGTTGAGTAAACTGTATTATCATGAATCGACACGTAATAGTGTCTTGTTCATTACGTTACAAGTATAAATCTGTAACACCTTAAAATCAAAGGAAATGTTTTATTTTTTTCACGTTTCATATTGTGAATTCAATCACAAAACTAGAATATTCCATCTTCTGTATCATTCGATATTTTCCTACTGTGTTAGTTGTCATCATTCCCCACTTTCCTATGCTATACTTTTTGTAGACGAAAGGAGTGTTGTTCATGATCACCATGAATGAAATCGTACGCGAAGACGTTCCTGCTCTTCACGAACGGTCAGTAGAAGTGACCTTCCCTCTCAGCGATGAGGATAAGGAAACGATGCGACTCATGCGCGAGTTCCTCGCCAACAGTCAAGATGATGAAATTGCGAAGAAATACGACTTACGAAGCGGTATTGGACTTGCAGCACCACAGATCGGTGTCAACAAGCGCATGTTCGCGATCCGCTTACCGGATGGTGACGATTTATTGGAATTTGGTATCTATAATCCAAAAATCATCAGTCATTCCGTCGAGCAGACGTATTTAACTGGCGGTGAAGGATGTTTGTCCGTCGACCGTGAAGTCGAAGGACATGTACCGCGCTATATGCGTATTACCCTAACTGGCATCGATCATAACGGAAATCCTGTAAAATTACGTTTAAAAGGGATGAAAGCAATCGTCTGCCAACATGAATACGACCATCTAGATGGCGTCATGTTTTACGATCGGATTGATAAAAAAGAACCGTTCAAGGAATACGGTCCTGCTACGTAATACAAAAATCCTCGTTTCCGTTTTCGGAGACGAGGATTTTTTGAATCAGACTTCCATGATGATCGGCATGACCATCGGATGACGTTGTGTTTTTTCTGTTAAATACGGTGTGAGCGTATCATTGATGACTTGTTTGATATCCGTCCATTTCGTATTCCGGTTCGCAAGCGATTGATCAAGTGAACGCTTGAGTAGACGTTCAGCATCTTTAATCAAATTACCCGACTCACGCATGTAGACGAAACCACGTGAGATGATGTCCGGTCCTGAGACGAGACGATTCGTCTTCGAGTCGAGCGTCACGACGACGACGACGAGTCCCTCTTCCGAGAGGATACGACGATCGCGTAAGACGATGTTTCCGATGTCTCCGATCCCTTTTCCGTCGACATATACCGCATTCGCTTGAATCTTCCCGGTGATAGCGGCTGCATTCGCATCTAATGCGAGTACTTCACCGTTATCCATGACGAAACAGTTTTCTTCCGGTACACCAGCATCCATCGCAAGCGACATATGCTTCTTCAGCATCCGATATTCACCGTGAATCGGCATGAAGTACTTTGGATTCAATAGACGTAACATGAGCAGTTGCTCTTGTTGACTACCGTGACCCGATGTATGAATATCATTTAGTTTACCGTACATAACATCCGCTCCAGCTTTATACAGCTGGTTGATCGTCTTCCCGACAGAAACGACATTCCCTGGAATCGGTGACGAAGAGAAGATGACGAGATCATCTGGAATGATTGAGATTTGACGGTGTGTTCCGTTTGCGATGCGGCTAAGTGCAGCCATCGGTTCACCTTGCGAACCGGTACAAAGGATCGTCAATTCATTTGACTTGTAGCGTTTCATCTCATTCGGCTCGATGATTGTGCCCTTCGGCGCTTTAATGAAATCAAGTTCTTGACCAATCATCATGACCTTGTCCATACTACGTCCGAAAACGACGATTTTCCGTCCTGCTTCAACAGAAGCATTGACGACTTGTTGCAGACGATAGATGTTCGACGCAAACGTCGCAAAGATGATCCGTCCTTCCGCTTTACGGAAGATGTCTGAGATCGTTTCCCCAACGACACGTTCACTCATCGTAAACCCTTCCACTTCTGCGTTCGTTGAATCCGATAGAAGACACAAAACGCCTTCCTTACCGAGTTCAGCCATTTTCGCTAGATCAGCTGGTTCTCCGACTGGTGTGAAATCGAACTTAAAGTCCCCTGTATGCACGATGTTCCCTTGTGGTGTTTTGACGACGACGCCGAACGAGTTTGGAATCGAGTGTGTCGTACGGAAGAACGAGATGCTTGTCTTCCGGAACTTGATGATCGAATCTTCATCGATTTCATGCAGTTCCGCGTTGCGAAGCAACCCGTGCTCTTCAAGTTTCACCTTGATGAGACCCATCGCAATCTTTCCTGCGTAAATCGGTAAGTTTACTTGTTTAAGCAAGAAAGGCAGACCGCCAATGTGATCTTCATGACCGTGTGTGATGAAGACGCCTTTGACCTTGTCCTTGTTCTTGATCAAGTACGTGTAATCTGGAATGACATAGTCGATTCCGAGTAATTCATCTTCTGGGAACATGACACCCGCGTCGATGACGATGATTTCATCTTGGAATTGAACAACATACGTGTTCTTTCCGATTTCCCCGAGTCCACCGAGTGCGAAAACGGCGGCCTGATGGTTTTTAACGAACTTCATTCGAACGTCGCAACCTTGAAATCAGGATGTTGTTGTTCGTATGTCAAAAATTCTCCACTGACTTCGCGGATGAACTCGATGTTGATTTCTTTGAGGTGGTCAATCGTTGATCGCACGTCACGAATGCTTTCCCCTTCTACATACATTGTTTCTGTCCGTTCACGAACAGGTGCTTCCGAACGAAGCGGTTGGTAAAATACTTTAAAAATCATGCCTAGCAACTCCTTATCAGTACATTGTTTTTTGTCCTTAGTACAGTATACACGATACATGGACTATTTTTCATCCTTATTCGGCATGTTCCCTTCCGGCAACACGCTTTTGGTTATGCTATACTTTCACATGAACAGGTCATTTCGACCAATTAAAAAGAGAAGGTGAAACCATGGCAAATCAGAAAGTCGTCTTTTTCGATATCGACGGAACCTTATTGCATGATGGTCATTTTGTTCCGGAATCAACAAAACAGGCAATTCGTAAGCTTCAAGAAAATGGTGTTTATGTAGCGCTCGCAACTGGACGCGGACCTGCGATGTTGTCTGGAATCCGTGAACTACTCAACATCGATACGATTATCGGCTATAACGGGCAAATCGTCGTTCATCAAAATGAAATCATCTACAAACGTCCACAACCGAAGACGGATTTAACTCATTTAACGCAGCAAGCGAAAGAAAACGGGCATACACTCGTTTATCTTGGTGAAACAAAAGGCTTCACGACGAAATCAAATGACACGCATGTCGTAGATTCGCTCGGCGATCTCGACATGCCATTACCGATTCACGATGAAGAAGCTTTCTTATCGCATGATGTTTTCCAAACGCTCGTTTACTGTACGGCCGAAGAAGAAGCGGATTATGTTAAACGGTATGACGCATTCGATTTCATTCGTTGGCACCCACACGCAATGGATGTCATCAATGTCGGTTCTTCGAAAGCAGAAGGGATCAAACAATTCCTGAAATTGACGAACATTCGCCGCGAAGATACCTTTGCATTCGGTGATGCTTTAAACGATCTAGAGATGCTCCGCTACGTTGGAACCGGTATTGCGATGGGCAACGGACTTCCAGAAACGAAAGCTGCTGCTGATTACGTCACGAAACCGATTCTCGAAGACGGGATCGCACACGGATTAAAAGAGTTCCAACTGATTTAATAAGTAGATGTAAAGCTGAGGCATGCCTCAGCTTTTTTTAATTCTTCACTTTATGAATCGCGCGCTCTAGACGGTCGAGATCCTCATTTTCACCAATGACGACGAGATAATCTCCTTTTTCGATCATTTCATCAGCTTGTAAAGAAATCAGAACGTTTTCTCCACGTTTAATGGCGACGACGTTCGCCCCGTATTTGCTCCGTAGATCAAGATCAATCAATGTTTGTTTCGCCATCCGGTCACTGACTTTAATTTCAACGATCGAAAATTCTTGAGATAAGTCGAGATAGTCAAGAATATTTGAACTCATTAAACCGTTCGCAATTCGGACGCCCATATCCCGTTCTGGGTGAACGATGAAATCTGCTCCGATTTTTCGTAATACTTTTTCGTGGTAATCGTTCGTCGCTTTAACGGTGATCGATTGTACCCCGAGCTCTTTTAAAATCAATGTCGTCAAGATGGATGCTTGAATATTTTCCCCGATGGCAACGATGACATGATCGAAGTTTCGGATTCCTAGACTTTTTAAGACATTCTCATCCGTCGTGTCCGCGATGACGGAATGCGTCGCAATTCCCATGAATTCATTGACGCGCTCCTCGTCGGAGTCAATCGCTAAAACATCATAACCATTTTTTGATAGTTCTCGGACGATCGAGCCACCAAAGCGCCCTAGTCCAATTACTGCAAACTCTCCATTCATTTTCACAACTCTCCTTCACAATCGCTCTTCCTTAGTAGTGTACCCGATTCATTTTAAAAATACTATAAACGCCCCTGCGATTCGCAGAGGCGTTTATTCATCCATTATTTTGAGGATTTCCCACGTACATAATCGTTATCGAACAAGAAGAGTCGTAAAATCAAGTACAACGCCGGAATCAAGAGTAAGAGTCCGAAGATGAAGACAACGACGAGTGCGGAAGCCATTGTTTCGTTAACGACCGCTTTGTTGATATCGATATATGGATACAAGATATATGGTAAGTGCGTATAACCGTAACCAAACCATGCCACTCCATACTGTAACATGACCGCGACGAAGGCAATTCCGTAATTCTTCTTCATGTAGACGAGTGTTACCGCAACGAGGAAGAAGATGAAACTAGCAGCGAACCACCACCAGTTCCCGTTTAAGATGTTCTCATAGTGCCATGCCGCTTGATTTTTCAATCCAAAGAAGACGAGTGCACAGACAAGAATCGTCGGACCACTCCAGAAGAGTGCCCATTTACGAATTAGCGGAGTAGCCCCTTCATCCTTCGCTTTATCTGCGTAGAACAAAAGGAACATCGCACTGATATAGAGGACGGATACGATAGCGAGTGCTACGACCGACCAAGAGTAAAAGTTCGTAAATAATTTTGTTCCTAAAAACTCGACTGTTTCATTCGTTTTACGAATAAAACCACCTTGACTGATCGTCAATGTCGTTGACATCGCCGCCGGAATCAATAGACCAGTTGCTCCATATAAGAACGTATAGAACATGCTGTCGTTTGATCCATAATTGGCAAATGCATAGAAGCTACCGCGAATTGCAATCAATACAAGAACGATTGAGGCTGGCACAAGCAGTGCCGTACCGAAATAATAAGCGGTATCCGGGAAGAACCCGACTAGTCCGACGAAGAAGAATACGAAGAAGACGTTCGTTACCTCCCACACTGGTGAGAGATAACGAAGAATCAATCGATTCGTTAAATGATCCCGCTTCGTATATTTTGAATAAAAGGCATAAAATCCAGCACCGAAGTCAATTGAGGCAACGATGAGATATCCGTACAGGAAAGTCCAAAGGACCGTAATTCCTAGTGTTTGAACGTCCAAATCGTTCCCTCCTTACTTGTTATCATCCACGAACATAGCTTCCCCACGCGCGTGGTGGTTTTCAGCAAGTTCTTGAAGTTCTTTACCAACCGGGTTTTTCTTGAACATCCGTAATAATACGACTGTACAAATCGTACCAAGCATCAAGTACAAGGCACTGAATAGAATCAACATCGGACCAACAGCAGTTGACGTCGTCGCCGCATCTGCAGTCCGCATGATGCCGTAAAGTGTCCAAGGTTGGCGACCAATTTCAGCGTACATCCAACCTGCTTCAATTGAAATCATCGCTAGAGGTCCACCGATGAAGACACCTCTTAAAATCCATTTATTATACGGATTCAATTTTTTCAAACGGAATGCCAAGATGAACAACGCAGAGATGGCAGCCAAATACATACCAATCGAGACCATGATATCGAAGAAATAGTGAACGATCAGCGGTGCTTGATCTTCTTTAGCAAACTCATTTAGACCAATAACTTCTGTATCTGGAGCTCCACCTGCAAGAATTGAAAGTGCATATGGGATTTTGACGGCTCCCTTAATTTCATAACTGCCGTCTTCTTGCTGATCAAGTATCCCACCAAAGATCAACTCGGCTTCACTTGTCGTTTCAAAATGCCATTCAGCAGCTGCAAGTTTTTCTGGCTGGTATTTTGCCAAGTATTTCCCTGAGAAATCTCCGACAAGTGCCGTCGAGAAGGCAAAAATCAAACCGGCCATGACAGTGAGACGAAGAGCTTTTTTATGATAAGCCGTCTCCGCTGCTGAGAGTGTTTTTTTGCGGAGTAAGTGGAACGCCGCGATTGCCGCCAAGATGAATGCGACTGTTAAATAAGCCGATACGATGACGTGTGTTGCTTTTGTAGGTGTTGCTGTATTGAACATTGCTTTTAATGGTTCGATTTGCGTTAGCGTTCCGTTGACGATCTTAAACCCTTCTGGTGAGTTCATGAAAGAGTTGACCGTCGTAATGAAGAATGCTGATGCTGTCGCACCAATGACGACCGGAATCCCGATCAACCAGTGTAACCATGGGTTTTTGAACCGATCCCACGTGTACAGATAAATACCGAGGAAAATCGCTTCAAAGAAGAATGCGAATGTTTCCATGAATAGCGGTAATGCGATCGTTTGACCAGCCACTTGCATGAGTGACGGCCAAAGTAGTGATAATTGCAATCCAATTGCCGTCCCTGTCACGACACCGACTGCGACGGTAACGACGTATCCACGCGTCCACCGTCTTGCTAATAAAATATAATCCGGATCTTTGCGTTTCAGACCGATGAATTCAGCTGCGAGTACCATGAGCGGTACCCCGACGCCAATCGTCGCGAATATAATGTGAAACGCTAATGTGAGCCCTGTCAACAATCGACTGAGCAATACGGGATCATTGAACATGTATATAGCCCCCTCTTCCTAAAACATACTTCTCTATATGGTCTATAACCGTATCATAGAGAACATAACCCTTTATGTCTGTTTATAATGTTTGATGTAACAAATTGTTCACATGTGCACGTGATTTTTTTCACAAAATGTTCGAAAACTCCTATTCTTACATATATAAAAAGCTTTCCCATTCTTGATTTCGAAAGGGAAAGCAGTATGTCCTTCATTATTTCATAAAACTTTTTAAACATATTCTCGGAAATAATGGTCGAGTAAATCAATCACAAATGGAATTGCGGATTCATCTGGATTCAAAGTTGGTTGATGAAGTCCAGATGTCGGATTATCGACTCCGAGCCAAAACATCATTCCTGGAATTTCCTTCAACATGAATCCAAAGTCTTCTCCTGTCATTGCTGCATCACATTCGATGTAGTTCGCATTCATCTTGACGAATGATGAGAATTTATCAACGATGTGTCGGTCATTGACGACCTCGTAATAACGATTTCCGAATTGTAGATCAATCTTGACGCCGAACGAAGCTTCGATTCCCCGGATGATGTCACGAACGCGTCGTTCCAGTTTTTCCATGTCTTCTCCATTGAGTGCGCGCATCGTTCCGTCAAGAACAGCTCTACCGGCGATGACGTTTTCCCGAATCCCAGCATCGACCTTTCCGATCGTGATGACGCTACAGTTCATCGGATTGATGGATCGGCTGACGATTGTTTGCAATTGCATGATCAAGGCTGCTTGCGCAACGACTGTATCAATCGTCAAATGAGGAAATGCCGCGTGACCACTTTGACCATAGATCGTGATATGGACTTCTCGAGCACTCGCGAACAAGACGCCAGGACGGCTCGCAATCGTACCGACTGGATATTCCGGTGCGACATGAAGACCATACATCTCACTTGGACGATATTTTTCAAACAACGGACTTTTAATCATCGGTTCTGCCCCGCCCGGACCTTCTTCCGCTGGTTGGAATAAAAAGACGACATCATCCATGACCGGCAATTCAATGATTCGTTTCATTAATCCTAACGCAATCGACGTGTGCATATCGTGACCACAGGCATGCATGAAGCCTGGATGTTCCGAGCAAAATGGAAGACCTGTCGCTTCTTCGATCGGTAACCCATCAATGTCTGCCCGGTACCCAATCGTCCGATTCCCAGTCAATCCTTTCACTCGAACGAAAACACCCGTTTCAAACGTGTCATACGTGACACGATCTGGTGGATAAGCACGAATTTGTTCCAATATAAAAGCTTGCGTCTTAAATTCCTTGAACCCTGGTTCTGGTATTTTATGAAGCGCGCGCCGCATTTCAATGGCGTATTCCATCTGACTGACTTCCTCCTTCTTCTTTTACGATGTCCCAAAATGCTTGAACTTGTTTCAGCTCAAGCATCGATTCCGTAGACAAGATCCATGTATCTCGCTTTAATATCTTTCCGGACGATGTTTTTAACGGAAGCTGCATGACTTCATTTGATTGCTGGATCGTCGACTCGGGTAAAATCGCAAATCCAATTCCATGTAGAGCCATCTGCTTGCATGTCTCGATTTGATCGACGACCAGCGTCCGAGAGGGGGGGCTTGCGAACCGATCTTGCCACCACTCTAAAATTTCTTGGTAGTATGTCGAATCACTCTTGAACTGGATGAACGGTCGATCCGTCACGCGCAATTGTTCAATCGACGTCAGCTCACTATCGACTAAATAGAGCGGATCCGAGAAAAGACGTTCTTTGACACCTTTCCAGTCCGGGTTTCCACGAATGATCCCGATATGAAAATGTTCCTCTAACATATGACGCATCATCTCACTCGACCAACCCGTGACAAGCTGGACACGGACATGCGGATAACGCTCAACGAATCGTTTTAAGACACGCGGGAGCCAGTATTGCCCCATGATGGAAGCGACGGCAATCCGAAGCGTCCCATAAACGGCACCTTCTTCTGCTGTCAATTCACTTTTTAACTCGAGTTCCTTCCGATTCATCTCTTTTGCGAGACCGATTACTTTTTCTCCTTGTGGTGTGATGCTTAACCCACGCGATGAACGAATGAATAATTTTGTTCCCCAGCGTCTTTCAATCGCAACGAGACGTTGACTAAGTGCAGGTTGCGAGACGAATAATCGTTCAGCAGCGCGCCTCATATTCAATTCTTCCGATAAGGTGATCAACATTTCCATTTCCGACACTTGCAATGTGAGATTCGACTCCTCATGATATAAGATGGCATTAGTTTAACACGTTAGAAAGGACGATACATATGACACGCTATCATTTTATGTTCATCATCTCAACGATTGCAACGCTTGGCAGTCTCTATTTCAGTGAAATTCGCGGATTCATTCCCTGCCCGCTCTGTTGGTGGCAACGACTATTCATGTATACGACAGCCTTTTATTTGCTCATCTCGCTATTCCGGTCGAAAACGATTGATCCGCTCTTCGTCCGCCTGTATGTGCTTGCCGGCTTTGGTGTCGCCTTGTACCACGTCATCCTTGAGCGCTTACCCGATGGCGAAGCGTTATGTACGAGTGGCTGTCTCATTAAATGGGTCAACTATTTTGGCTTCTTGACGATTCCGATGATGAGTCTTATTGCCTTTACATTACTCTTAGTACTAGCGTTCTATCCAGCACGTTCAAACAATGAAGCGTAAGACAACACGATACAAATTAGGAGAAGCTATTTGAGCTTCTCCTTATTTGTATCGTACATCACGTCCAGCGATTGAAGACGCTGACGGCGCTTGAGAACGCAAGCTCTGAGAGTTGTCCCGTACCTTCACACCAGTCCCCGACGAAAGCGACACCTGCATGATCCGGAATGTGAGTCGCAAGTGGCGTTTGCCCCATTTTCCATTTGATTTCTTGTACGACTGCTCGTTTGATCGTTCGTTCTGCGACGATACGTTGTCTCCAATCTGCAAAATGAACGTCAAGCATCTGTTCGATTCCCGTTCGGACATGTCCAATATAATCGGGATCATCAAGTCGATCGTGTTCAAGATAGGCGATTGCTTGAAGGACTTGACCATCCTTCGGTGCAAGACTTGTATCATAATGCGATAAATCCGTGATGAACGCTCGATGCGAACGGTCGTAGATGTATGAATACGGTGTTTGAATATACGGGTGAAGTCCAAGATCATACACGAATACTTCTACTGGTTCATGACTCGCATACGGTGTAACAAATCGTTGAATGACAGTTGGGGTCGCCATTTTTAAAATTTCACGCGGTGGTACGGCAAAGATAATCCGTTCGACGTTCCATTCTTGTTTCTTTCGATCACGGACTAAGAATCCTGTCATAGTCGATTCGACTGCTGTTATTTTTGTTTTTTTCAAGATCTCTCCACGATTCTCTAGGATGATCCGTTCCAACTCCTGTACTAACCCTTGCCACCCACCTTCGATGTATGAGACAGGCTTTCGCGTCCGAAAAAGTTTTTGATAATACTCGAAATAGACGTCTGACGGGATTTTTTCCGGTTCTGCCGTAAAAAAGTTCGTTGATGCCAAATCAAGCATCAACTGTGCCACTTGTTCATCGACTCGTTCTGTTTTTAACCATTGTCCGATCGATTGTAGCGGATCCCCTCGTTCGACTCGTAAAATCGTTTTAATGATCTCCCATGTGAAACGTACTTTGTTCGTTCCTTCGATGACTTCTGTTTTTAGTAATCCCCAGGCATTCGCAGGAACTGCCGTCAAATGACCTGAAAACTCATATTTCGCACGACTCGCTGAGAAATCTAACCACGTCACTTCGATACCGAGCTGTTTCGTTAATTTGCGAAGAATCGATTGATCGCGTCCATAAATCGCATGAGCACCGTAATTAAACGTAAACCCTTTTACGGTTTGAGAGGTGGCACGTCCTCCAAGTAATCCAGCATCCCAAAGCGTGACCGGTGTTCCTTGTTTTGCGAATAATGCCGCTGCCGTCAAGCCGGATAATCCTCCACCTATGATACCAATCGTCATACTCCCGCCTCCTCAATCGTCATTTCTTTTCTTTTCCCATAACGATTGAAGAAGAATCGAAGAACATGAAAAAAGACGCGATTTCAATCATGAAATCACGCCTCCTTATTCTTGATTATGCTCTCCACCATTCATCGAGTGGTGAGACCGGCATATGATGCTTATGCCCAACACGTTTATACTGCGTCTCTAACTTTTCTTGACTTGCTTCTGAAATCGTCTTACCTTCCAAGTAATCATCAATTTCTTCGTATGTCATTCCGAGTGCGACTTCGTCTGGTAGTGCCGGACGGTTTTCTTCAAGATCTGCTGTCGGAACTTTTTCAATCAAGACTTCTGGTGCGTTCAAGTAACGTAAGAGTTGTTTCCCTTGCCGTTTATTCAGTCCCGTCAATGGCGTCAGATCACATGCACCATCACCATGTTTCGTGTAGAATCCTGTCACGAATTCAGCTGCATGATCCGTTCCAACGACTAAGCAGCCATAATGAGCGGCTAAATCATACTGGCTTTTCATTCGCTCCCGCGCTTTCGTATTTCCTTTACTAAAGTCGGAGAGTTCTGCACCTGTCGCTTCTTTGAACGCCTGCATCGATGCTTCGACTGCTGGTTTAATGTTCACACGAAGCGAATGATCCGGTTGAATGAACGTCAAGGCTGTCTGTGCGTCTGCTTCATCTTGTTGTTCCCCGTAAGGCAAGCGGACCGCATAAAATGCGACATCTTTCCCCTCTTCTTTTCGCAACTCTTCAACTGCCAGTTGGCATAGACGACCTGCGAGCGAAGAATCTTGTCCCCCTGAAATGCCCAATACGAATCCTTTTGCTCCAGTATGCTTGAGATACGCCTTCAAGAAGCCTACCCGCTCGCTTACTTCTTGTGCTGGATCAATGACAGGCTTTACTCCTGTTACTTGGATGATTTCTTGTTGCATGAATCACTTCACTCCTTCACATTGTGTTGATCGTCATTTTGAATCAATCATTTGTCGATCCGTCGTTTGTTTTGCACTTGCTCCCTTGAATTGACGGATTGTCGATACGCGAACTTCCGTGCTATCACCTAAAGAGGAGATTGGTAATTCAACCGTATACTGTTTCGTTTCACGTTTCGTGAACGTATCCTTTTCAATCGCTTGCGTGAAAACTTGTTCTTTCTCAAAATCATACGTTACGTGTTGTTTCGCATCAATCAATTGAGCCTGAAAACGTTGTGAGGAAGGATACGTCACGTTCACACTATGATCATTTGGATTCGTTAAAGATATGTCTAATTGCATCATGTCGTCCTGCTTGGTCGTTTTGACTGCGATCTGAATCGGTTCGTTCGTGGTTGTTGTTGCCTGTTGTTTCTTTTCTTGGCAACCTGCTAAACAAACAGTAAGCAGTAGCAGAATGAAAACGAGACGTTTCATCTCATCCCTCCTTTTATCTTTATTAATTTTATCACAAAAAAAAGCGAGAGAGGATTCTCCTCTCTCGCACGTTTATCCGCTTATGCCACAGGTAAAGTCGATGGATTCATCTTGAATGAAAACAATTGCTCTAATCCTGTCGCAAACAGTTCGTCACAAATATCCTCTGCCGCGTTTGCTGGTGCGACTAATGTAATCGTCCGACTGTCGATTGTTTCGATCGTTACATATACCCCTGTTTTTGTCCGTTCCTTGTATCCTACTGCTAAATCTGTTTCAGCGAAAAGTAACATATCCCCGATTCTCCCCTTTTCTCATTCATAATGCCCAGCCAAGAGATGACCTACATGATTCGAATTCGTTATTGTAGATTAACTGTACCAAAGGGCAGAAAAAAGAAGAAAATTGTCATTCGACATTTCATTTCAAAACAATATTTCAATTTCATCAGGGATATTTTGGAATGCTTGATTTAGTTGTTAGATGCAAGCGTTTTAATAAGCATTTCCAACACATTTCATTTCGATTTCAAAAAGATGACAACATAATTTTGATTATTTTACCAGCATTTTTAGACAACAGGGAAAATATACCTAGACAATTAGTGACTCATTTTGTCGAATGATTCTCTCAAGCAATTATTTTTTAAGTTCTCATGAACTTTCATCTATCATTCGATTCATTTGCTGCCAAACCGTTCCTAGTGCTTCTTCCCCACTCTCGATTCGCGTCAATGCGAGTTCGGCTTGTAGAGCTACTTCATATTCCCGGTCTCGGATTGCTTCACGCAGTCTTGGAATCGACTGTTCCGTTCCGACATCAAACAAGAAGCGAGCAGCTCGCCAGCGTACTAATTTATTTTTATCCGCTAATGCTTCCATCATCATTGGTTCAGCTTCTGGCATCGCCCAATCAGAAATCGTATCGCCTGCTGTCCGACGCACAATCCCTGACGGATCATGCAGTGCACTCGTCAAATACTCTAACAGTTCTTCACGGTGATCTTCGAACATCCCAAGCTTTACGATCGCTTGACGTCGAATTTGCATCTTCTCATCCTGTAGCAGGCGAGCATAAGCAGGAACCCATTCCATCTCAACAGGTAGTTCATCGAGCGCCGCGAATCGTTCTTTCCAATCGGTTGATTGAATCGCTTGACCGCTAAATGTAATATCTTCTCCTGCTGCGAGCGACTTAAGACGTTCGATACGTTCGACTGGATATGCAATCTCAATCTCATTCGCTACTTCACGCAAACTTTCGTCAAGGTCACCGTATCGAGGTGCTTGTTCCACCCAGCGTCGATCGCTAATGACATTCTGAACGAATGGTTGGACGAATAGCGCTGCTTCTCGGAAACGTTCCGACAGCCCTTCTCGTTTTTCTTCTAATCCTTTTACACCTTTGATTTGCATTGGTACGCCTAAAATGAACTGCACGAACAGATGGACAGGTTCATACTCAGCATCTGTCTCGTGCTGTTCAACATCATTTAACGTTTCACCGAACGCACGTCGTATATCGATGACAAGCGAACGCCAATCATATTTCGGATAACGCTCGATCGATAAAAAGTCACTGACCTGATAAACGAACTTAACGCCAGGTATTTCAAGTAATCGCTGAATGTGTTCCGGTGCGCCAAAGGCATGCTCGAATGTCTGTCCTTTTTCCGAAAAGACCTCATCAACGATGACTTTCATGTTATTTGGACTTGGTGTTGGTTCAATCGCTACGATTTTCATGTGTATCCCCTCCACTTCTATCATTTCAGATATCTAATCTGAAATGCAAAGCAAATGCCCTACAGACGTGACCGTAGGGCAAAAACTTACTTGAATGCTTCTTCAATGATTGCAACGAAGGCATCCGGTGTCTCAAACATCCCCATGTGTCCACTGTCTGTTGACCGATGTATGAGATGATCATTCTTTGGTGCAAATGCGCTTTCCTCTGAAATCAGTTGATCTTTCGTGCCGTGAATGATGACACCTTTTACGTTTGCTTTCGTTAAGACCTTCGTCATATCTCGCCGATCTCGCATTGCAGAAAGCGCACGGATGGCTCCTTCGACCGTCATCATGTACCCGATTTCAAGTGCTTCAGCGACAGCGAACTCATCTGCCCCTTCAGCGAATAAGGACGGAACAAGACCATTGACGAATTCTCTGACACCGACTTCTTCAACGCGCGTGATATTTTGATTTCGTTTTTGTTTCGCTTGTTCATCATCTGCTTTAGCTGTCGAGTACACGAGACCGTATCCACTGATTTGATCCGCATACCCTTCTACGATTGCAGCTGTAATGTATCCACCAAAGGAATGCCCGATGATGATCGGCTTTTCGATACCACGTCGATCAAGTTCATGCATGACCCATTCTGCAAAGCCTTCAATCGTATCCGGACCAACGTCAAGTCCCTCATGTCCTGGTAAACTTAGTGGTAATACATCAAAGGAATGTCGTAAATTTGCCTCTACCCGATTAAAATAATCTGTTCCTCCTGTAAATCCATGCAGGAGTACAAGTGTTTGTTTTTCCATTGACTACCTCATCCCTTCCATTCAGATGCGAGCATACGGTACATCGTCAAATCCATGAAACGGCCATGACTGTATGCATAATCTTCTAGTAATCCTTCTGCTTTGAATCCTAATTTTTGAACCAATGCATTAGAAGCGAGATTTTCAGGTGCGACGAGGGCGCTGATTCGATGGAGAGCAAATTCTTCAAAGCCATATGTCAGAACAGCTCTTGCCGCTTCCGAAGCGACACCACGTTGCCAATAGTCTTGACTAACTTCAAAACCAATCTCAGCCCGATGGTATTGGGATAGCCAGTTATGAAATCCGATCGTACCGATCAATTGATTCGTTTGCGCATCAGCAATTGCCCAGCGAATCGCTTTACCTTGCGTGAACTGTTCTTTAAAGTAACTGATGACATTTTTAGCTTCATAGACCGTCACGAGCGGATCTGATCCGTAATAGTACATCACTTTATCGTCCGATAGGATTTTAAACAATTCGCGTGCGTCACGGTTTTCGAGCTCCCGTAATATGAAGCGCTCGGTCCGCAATTCCGGGAATGGCTTTCGCAAGCCCCACATGCTCCATCACCTCTCTTTATGCTTCTCTATGTAGTATGCCCGTTTTCAGAAGTAAATATCCTTTCAGGCAATTCGAAGTTTTGCTACTATTAAATTATGAAGGAGTTAGTTATGGAAAGGAAGCGAAGTGGTATGTCGAGTGCGTTACTTTACTTATACGAGGACGAGGAAAATCAACGATTGACGATGTCAGGAGTACATTTCTCTGATTTCGCCGCAGCCGTCGATTTGAAACGTCCTTTACTTATTTCAGGAAGTGATTTCAAACAGACGAAACAATCGTTTCGCACGATGCTTCATTACATCGAAGGGCATGAGATCGAACAGTTTTCACAATCAACAGATGTCCAGCGTCATCCTTTGACTGCTATTGATATTCGCTCCTCCCATTCGCTCGATGTATTAACGGATGTCGAAATCGCGGAGTTATTATTTTTAATGCATATGAAACGAGGTACACCGCTCCCTTTCCTTGAATCGATTGAGAATGAACTAGTTTATTTTAGCGAACACGATGGTCTTCATGCTTCGGTTTACTTAAAGGATTGGTCACGGATAGAACAACTTATCTCCGACCTCGTACAACGGAAATTTCGTCAGCACGCACGATCCGTCGCCTCGATCGCCTTAACAGCTGAAATCATGATTCATATCCGTCATCTCCTCAAAGAAGGAGTATTGATTGATTTCGAAAGTGCAAAACGGTCTGTTTTCTCAAGAAATATTACGATTCCTGTCTATGTAGCAGGACGGTATGAAGACATGAGCGTACTACATGAAGATTTTGAAGCGGAGAAAGAATCGATTCTTCGACGAGGAACGCTTGTTTGCCGCAAGAAGAAATGGAGTTTTGAGTTAGATTGACCTTTAGCATCTTTTTCTTTTAGAAAAGGATGCTTTTGTTCTATTTGAATTTCACATGACGATTCCCTCTTAACAGGTATTCCTATCCATATGACAATATTGTTAAAAAATTTTTCGAATTTTCACACAAAATAAGACTAGCATCTTGTGAAGACTTCGCTATAATGAGGATAACCTTTTAAAGATAGAAGTTAGACCCGGTTTTTTATAGGGATAGTACTGGAATCAACAGAAGGAGGAATTCAATATGGATCAGTTAAAAGTGAACGGAATTGGCTCATTCACGAAATTTGCGACAAATGGGAACATCCTGAAATTAAAGGATACGACACTCGGTGAAGTGAAATTGTCGCTGAATGAAGCGAGTTCAATGACCATCGCCCCTGTCGATGAAGAAAATGGACTTTTCATCATTAAAGGGCAACAGCAGGAATCGCTTGTTGAACTGACGTTACCACGTCAATCCTGTGAGGTCGTTCACGCTTGGCTCCTCCATAAATTGAAACGCCACAAAAAAACGCGCTCGATTGCAACGAGCTGATATGTAACGTGAAACGTCTTGAGTAGAGACCGTCATCTCTGCTCGAGGCGTTATTTATTTTCAAAAATTCGGTGGTGAATTTTCAGAAAATATTGTTTTATTAAATTCTTCATGTTATCCTTAGAAAAATTCAAACAGGAGGTTTTAAACATGACACACGCAACGCTCATCCAAGAACGACTGATTGTGATTAAGAGCAGGGACTGAAGATTCATTTCTCGTTTGAGAAAATGAAGATCCAGGCCCTTTTCGTCATTTCGACAAGGCGTCTGTGCAAACGACGCCTATCCACAAACTGAGTGGATGAGGCTTTTTTTATGAAATTAGGATGAATGGAGGACAACACATGTTTAAGACAAAAGATACATTTGCTTTAGGATTTATGATTTTTGCTTTATTTTTCGGTGCGGGTAACCTCATCTTCCCACCGGAACTCGGTGCGCTTGCAGGTTCACAGTTCCTTCCTGCCATCCTTGGTTTTATCGTAACGGGTGTCGGTCTTCCTTTGCTCGGCTTACTTGCAGTTGCCTCTATCGGAGGCGGCATCAAAACACTTGCTGCACCACTCCCTCGTTTTGTAGGTGCTGCTTTGACGTTTGCACTCTATGTTGCGATTGGTCCCTTTTTCGGGATTCCGCGAACATCGGTTGTTACGTATGAGCTCGGAGTCGTTCCGTTTCTCGGTGCTCCTTCACAAATGACGTTGGTCATCTCATCAAGTCTCTTTTTCCTTGCTACACTCTATCTTGTACTACGACCAGGAAAATTACTTGAGATCATCGGACGTTTCATCACACCTTTGTTATTAATCGCTCTTGCTGCATTAAGCATCAGTAGTATCATTTCACCACTCTCGAGCGTCGCTTCACCAAACGAAGCGTATGAGACGACTGGACAGGCATTCATTCAAGGATTCCTTCAAGGATACTTAACGCTTGATGCACTCGGTGCCTTAGTATTTGGGGTCGTCGTACTGCATACACTAAAAAGCCGAGGCGTTCATGAACGAAAAGCACAATTTAAAGTCGTCACTCGTGCCGGAATCATCGCTGCCACTGCTTTGACTCTCGTCTATGTCGGACTTGGAATGATCGGACGTAACACATTTGCCGCCATCGGAAAAGTTGATGGTCCAGCACTTCTTCAACATTATGCAAATACTGCATTCGGCTCAATCGGTTTAGCTGTACTTGGTCTTGCGATCTTGCTTGCATGTTTGACGACATCAGTTGGTCTCGTCACCGCATTTGCAGAATATATGATGACGATTTCCAACCGTGTATCTTTAAAAGCGGCAAGTGTCTTCACGACTGCTCTTGGTCTTACGGTATCCATCGTCGGATTGCAGACATTGTTATCCATCGCTGTTCCGGTATTGATGTTCCTTTATCCAATCGTCATCGTCTTGATCGCATTGACATTCATACGTCATCTGTTCCGTCGTAAATCGGTCGTTTATCAATCAACTCTTGGAGTAACGATTTTCTTCTCATTCTGTAGTGCGTTGAATCAACTTTCGCTTTTCCCGGGAAATCTTAAAACGTTCTATCAATCCTTACCTTTAGTGGATCAAAGTTTAGAATGGTTATTCCCGACACTCATCGCCTTTGGTATCAGTTCATGGTTTGGACACGTTTCCAGTGCTTCTATCACACAAAAACGCGCTAGCTAGTGATTCCGCTTTCATCGCTATGGTATGATGGACAAAATGGTTATATTAATGGAGGCGTCATATACATGGATAAGATTGCTTGGATTACCGACAGCATGGCTTTTTTTGAGCCAGGAGAGGCTGAAAAAATCGGAGTCCATGTGATACCGACTTTACTCATCTTAAACGGAGAGTCTTACCGGGAGTACGTCGATATCTCGATTGAACAACTTGATCAAAAAATGCGAGAAGATTCCCACGTTTCACCGACGACTTCTCAACCATCATTCGGTGACTTCGTAACCTTGTATGAACAATTACTTGAAGATGGCTATGATTATGGGTATGCGATTCATATCACGAGTGGACTGAGCGGCACATATTCGAGTTCCGTCGCTGCAGCTGAAGCCGTCGGTTTCCCCTTATACGCGATTGATTCGTATACAGGTGCTGCGAATCAGCAAGAACTTGTCCGGATCGCACAACGACTCGTTGCTGCTGGTAAAGGTCCAGATGAAGTCATGTCTACGCTTGAGACATTCAAGCACAAATCGCATTTTTATCTGATTATCGGAAATATGGAGACGATGCGACGTAGCGGACGTGTCTCAGGAAGTCAATTTTTATTAGCAAACATGCTCAATATTAAACCAATCGCTCAATTTAATGAGGAAGGACGGCTTGTTCCATTTAAAAAAGTTCGTTCCATCAAAAAAGCTTTTAAAGAAATGGTTAGTGAAATTTCATCAAAAGTCAGCGCTCATGGTGTATATGATCGGACGCTTTATGTCAGTCATACGCTCGCTCATGCCGCTGCAGAAGAATTACGGCGTTTGATTTCTACAGAACATCCGGAGCTTCAAGTACGCATTACCCAATTTGGTCCTTCCATCTTGGCACATGCTGGCGCTGAGACGGTCGGTGTGTACTGGTTCGATGAGATTCCTTTACCGACAACTTGATATCTTGCACGAAACGATAAAAACCGGACGGTCTCAAGCAGACCGTCCGGTTTTTTCATGTCGTTTCATACTTACGAAATAGTTCTTCTAGTAATACCGCTTCGTCCGTCGTCCGTTGAATCGGTTCATGCGGCAGCGTGATTACACTGGATAACGTCTCAGAAGGATATACATCGATCGAAACTTGTTCCATTTCGATGAGATACTCAAGAATGGAATCAAGTGATGTCTCCTTATTGAATTGACGAAGCCAATTTTCATATCGACGATCCACTTTCCCTTCTTTGAGCAAAATCTTTCCACCGTCAATGATCGCCCACTTAGGTGGCGCATCGATTTGAAAGAGTTCCAACTGCTGGTACTCTTCCATCGTTCGGGTCGTCACCGGAACAACACCGTTAATCGATACTAACCGTTTTAATCTAAGATGCGCTCGCATCGTCATGAAACGAGGTCGCCCAGCGACTCGCTCGACAAGCAACGTCGGCTTGTTGATGGAGCGCATCGTTTCTTCATCAAATAATAAACTATGATCAACATCTAACAGTAACATCAAGCCACTCCTTTTTTTCTACGGGAGACGATGAATGCATAGGAGCTACATAAAAGAATTGCGGCAAAACAATATCCACCGATGACATCTGAGAAATAGTGAACGTTTAAAATGATTCGAGAAGCTCCCATGGCGAGGAATAATCCAATCGTCACGATCGATACAAGTACTTTCCCACTTGTTTTAAGATGACGAAACGCAACGACGAGAAATCCAGCATAGACGGCAAAAGCCATCGCTGAGTGACCACTCGGAAAACTGTATCCTACGCCACCAACCAGTTCGTTTAATGAAGGTCGCTCTCGGACAAAAGCGAATTTAACGACTTGATTCAATACACCTACTGATATTGCCATGAGCACATACCAAATGCTTGCGATACGATCTCGCCACAAAACATAACTCAGTATGCCAAGTAACGCCGTCATCGTCATCGCCCCTGGACCTGATCCGAGTTGAGTGAACCAAGAAACGTAATCTCCTGGAACGTGTTGCGACATGTATGACGATAATTGGGCATCAAATAAGAAATAGCCTGTCATTCGAATCGAGACGGCGATGATTACGAATAAGACGACAGCGATGGACGCACCTGTCCATGCCGCTCTCCCACCCCGCATTAGTATGTCCCCTTACGTTCTTCTAATTCTTCTGCTGAGTAGTCTTCTTTATCCCGCAAGCGATGCGCTAGACGTCCGGATGCGTTTGCTGCGATCGCTGCGACGATATCATCCATGAACGTATTGACTTTTCCGTCCCCAAGCTTCGTATCGAGTTCTTTGATGATACCAACCTTTGCTTTATCCAGGTAGCCGAACGTTGTAACCGCAATCGAACCATACGTGTTGACGGCACCAATCGCAATCGTCTCATCGACACCAAATAGTCCTTCGTCGCTTTGGATGATGGACAAGAGTGGTTCTGATAATAACCCTTTTTCCGCCAAGATGTCCAGTTCTGCTCCGACGAGAATCGCATGTTGTAACTCACGTTTTTCAAGAACACGTTCAACAGAACTAACACATGTCTCGATAGTCAGATCTACTGTGTATGGGGCTTGCATTTGGTATACGATCTCAGCAATCGCATGGATCGTCACCCCGCGTTCATGCAACTTATCGATAGCTGCTTGTTTGACCTCTTTTGAATGTGTTTTCTTCATGACTGTATCCACCTCTCCAACAAAGTACTTCATTAGTATACACGGATTCTGAACCTCCTCTCAAACTTCTTTGACATCGACGCCAGAATCCGTCATGATTATTTTGTAAAGCGTTATCATTTCAGGGGAAAGTAGGGGATTTTCGATGAACATCGGGGTTGTATTGTTTCCATCGAAACGCGTTCAAGATTTTGCAAATTCATACCGAAAGAGATATGACTCGAAGTATGCACTGATCACACCTCATATCACGCTACGGGAGCGGATGGAAGTCGATGAGACAGAATTAGACCACATCGTGACGGAGTTGAATCGAATCGCGTCCGAAATGAAGCCTGTCAATTTGCACATTCAAGGAGCTCGTTCGTTCCATCCGACGAACAATGTCTTGTTCCTTAAAGTAATGCCAACGGATGAGTTAGAACAATTACATCGCGCTTTGCATACAGGGCCACTCGAACATAAGCCGAAATACGATTTCTTGCCACATATCACGATTGGTCAAGAACTGTCGGATGTCGAACTGTTCGACGTGTTAGAACGTCTCAAGATGGAAGATATTCGTTTCCAAGAGGACGTTACGAAAATGGCTTTATTGTATGAACTGGAAAACGGTGCTTGGAGTGTCTATGAGACATTCCGCTTCACAGGTCAATGAATGATTAAACTTCCCGGTCGAAGCTTCGACCGGGAAGTTTTAGTTCTGGTAATACACCGTATGCATTTGCTTGTTCTTCTAAAAAATCGTCAGTTTCATGTTCACGATAAGCATCGATTGGGCGAATTGGTTGAATCCGAGCGACTGGCTCAGTCTTTAGTTGTGGATCGACACGTACTTGACGGTTCACATATTGCACGACTGTAAAATCGATTGCATTCATCCATTACACTTCCTCTCTCCTTCAACATGTTCATATTTGATACTTCCCCGATCCAGCACAAAAAAAACCAAGCCTCCCACTTAGGAAAGCCTGGCTTAATCGATCTTTTATTAAAGAATGTGGAATCCGCTATCAACGTGAAGGATTTCTCCTGTCACCCCACTCGACATTTGTGAAAGCAAGAACAGTCCACTTTGACCAATTTGTTCTGTCGTGACGTTACGATGAAGTGGCGCACGTTCTTCGATGCTATCAAGAATCGAATTGAAGTCGCCGACACCTTTTGCTGATACTGTCCGAATTGGACCAGCTGAGATGGCATTGACACGAACGCCTTGCTGACCATATTCAGCAGCGAGATAACGAACGCTTGCATCTAATGCGGCTTTCGCAACACCCATGACGTTGTAGTTCGGAACCATCTTCTCACCACCAAGGTACGTCAACGTGATGACGGATGCATCTTCCGTAAAGAAATCCTTCGCCGCCTTGACGACTGCTGTTAAGCTGTAGGCTGAGATATCAAGTGCTTGCGCAAACTGTTCACGCGTTACTCCAGAGAATTCACCACGAAGCGCTTCTTTGTCCGCGAATGCGATCGAGTGAGCGATTCCTGAAATCTTACCGTGATCCGCATGGATTGTTTGGAAGACCTGTTCGATTTCTTCATCACTTGTGACATCACACGTATAATAAGAAGCCGGACGTGATAATTCTTGCCCTAATTTTTCAAGTGGTGCTTTAAAACGTTCCCCGACATATGTAAATGCCAGGCTTGCTCCAGCAGCGTCGAGCGCACGTGCGATACCCCATGCAATCGAACGTTGGTTGATGACGCCCATGACGACGTACGTCTTGCCTTCGAGTGAAGGATAAATATTCATAATAAAGTCCCCCTTGAATTAGTACCTGGTAATAAAACCTATCTTCAGGTTACAAAAACGTAACGCTTCTGTCAACCATCGCTCTTGATATTGCGGATTTGATAAATTACGGTAATATAGAAAGTGATAGAAAGTAGGGATGAAATGAATCGATTCAAATCATTTACACAACGTTATGATCATACGTTGCTTTTTTTACTCGCCTGTCTGATGGTCATCAGTATCATCGCCATCTATACAGCACAACCTTCGCTTAAAGGTGCGATCAGTGCCATCAACTTCTCTGCCAAACAAATTCAATGGTATGTCATCGGCTTCATGGCGTTATCCGTCGTCATTTTCATCGATTATGAACAGTTGAAGCGATTCCACTGGTTTTTATATGGAGCAGGTATCGTGTCATTGATCGGTCTTGTCATTTTCCGTGGTACACCAATCGTCACTGAAATCAAAGGGGCATACGGTTGGTATCAATTCCCCGTTATCGGTACGGTCCAACCGGCTGAGTTCATGAAGTTCTTTTTGATCGTGACGCTCGCTGCCGTTATTACCGAGCACAATGCGCGTTATGTTCAACATGAAAGAGATCTCTTGTTACTTATCAAGTTAGTCGCGGTTACAGCCTTGCCGCTCGGTCTCATCATCATTCAGCCCGATTTAGGGATTGGTTTGATTCTCTGCGTCATCTTGGCATGTGCGATGTTATTATCAGGACTAAATTGGAAATGGCTTTTGACAATGTTCGGTCTGTTTGCAGGCGCCGTCATCATCTTCTTTTATCTGTTCTTTTTCCAGAACGATTTACTCGCCACCTTTTTCCCGGGTCACGCGATGAACCGGATCATGGCTTGGTTGCAACCATTCGAATATGCGGATGATCTGTCGTACCAGCTCGTCCAAGCAATCAACGCTACAGGTTCAGGGCAAATGTTCGGCGTTGGATACGGAAAACTGCAAGTGTTCGTTCCGGAATTGCATACAGACTTCATCTTTACGACGATTGCCTCACACTACGGTTTCATTGGAGCTGCCATCGTCTTGATCGTCTTGTTCCTGTTCGTCTATCGCTTGATTCAAATTGCACTTGAAACAGCGGATCCATTTGGCACCTATATCGTGACAGGATACGTCGCGATGTTTACGTTCCAGATCTTCCAAAACATCGGGATGACGATTGGTGTCTTACCGATCACAGGTCTTCCCTTACCGTTCATCAGTTATGGTGGATCAACGATGATCGTAAACCTCGTCGGTCTAGGATTGATCATGGCAATCGCCTCTCAATCTCGAATTTCTATGTTCGATGAAGACTAAACACAAATAAAAAGGCAGTGGACCAAGTCCATTGCCTTTTATTTGTGTACTTCATCATTCCAGTCGGAGATCCTCAGGAAGTGGTGCTTCAAAACGAACCCGTTCTCCCGTCGCAGGATGAAGGAACGTTGCTGACGCACTATGGAGTGCCTGACGCGGCAACAACGGGTTTCCTTGATACATCGTATCGCCAATCAAAGGATGCCCAAGAAAAGCAAGGTGGACACGAATTTGGTGTGTCCGACCCGTCTCTAGTCGGATATCGAGTAATGAGATCTCTTGATCAAAAGCTCGAACTAGACGGCTATTTAAAATATGCGTGATGGCCCGTTGACCATCTGGTCGTACCATCCGTTCCATGAAAGAATGATCGGTTTGACCAATCGGTTGATCAATCGTTTGTACCGATACGTTTCCGGGTGCATACGCTAAATAATGTCGTTCCAATTCATTAGATCGTTGCATAAGACTCATTCGGTGATGAGCAAGCCCATGTTTCGCGAACAAGACAAGACCACTCGTATCACGATCGAGCCGATTAACGATATGGATCGCATACGGAATGCCTTGTTTTTGATAATAACCAAGAACATAGTTCGACAATGAGCGTTCCGGATGCAATCGTGACGGGATCGATGCCATGCCTGGCGGTTTATTGACGACGAGCAACCAATCATCTTCAAACAAAATATCGAGCTCCCCTTCTGTCGCCACCATATCCGGTGCTGGTGTCTCTTCCGGGAAGAACACATGGACACGATCGCCCGCGTGTAAGACGTCGTGGACGTTGACATGCTGACCATTACACGTGATATCCCCATGATTTTTAATCGATACTAACATTTTTCGCGAAATCCCTAAGCGGGTCGTACAAAAATGACTGACACGCCAGCCATCCTCGATGTCAGTCACCATCTGTTGTAGCTGAAATCCATTCATGTTTCCATTTCCTTTACTTTAACGTCTTTCGTCTGCCAGGAAAGATTCCCGCACCCGTTGCCAGAACGGGAAAGAACGAAAACGAGCAAATTTCACTTTTTTATCAGAGACCCGGCATCGAATCGATGTCACGTTTTGATGAATGATCGAAGCATAGTGGTCATAGGTCATCTGAAAATCAATCGGATTAACGGGACGAATTTCGACATCATGATGTTTCGGTAACAACATCGGTGAGCCGATCGTCCGGTAGACACGATTGTTGATGGAAGCCATCTCTGTAATTTGAATTGCTTCGAGCGCCGGGTGAACGATCGCTCCGCCGAGTGCCTTATTGTAAGCTGTGGAACCAGACGGTGTCGATACACACAACCCGTCCCCTCGGAATGTCTCGAAGTAGTCGCCTCGAATCGATAAATCGCAAACGAGCGTCTGATTAAAACTTTTAATCGTACATTCATTCAAGGCAAGCAGTTGGTTGTGTGAACCATCCGCATAATCAATCGAGAGTTCAAGCAATGGGTATTGAACCGTCGCCAAATCCTGCTTCGCGATATGATCAATCAGTTCATCCATTTCTTCAGGGCGCCAATCCGCATAAAAACCAAGATGCCCCGTATGAATCCCAACAAGCGTGATCGTCTCTACTTGATCTAGATACGAATGAAACGCCTGTAACATCGTTCCGTCTCCACCGATCGAGACGACGATTTCCGGCTGGCTGACATCAAGAATACATCCTCGATCCGTCAATGCCTGCTCGAGTTGCTGTTTCAGCGCATGAGATCGCTCATCATCACGAGCCGTGATTGCAAAACGCATGGTCATCCCCCTACTCTTTTAATCGTTCAGACGCCTTAGCGTCGCGTTGAAAGACGAGTTGTGCGTCTTGGATTTCTACTTTCAGCTGGCTCATCTCCGCATCAAGCAAAAATGCTGCCTCTGCCGCACGCCGCAATCGCTCACGCGTCTCTTCCGGAATATTTCCTTGGTACTTATAGTTCAACGAGTGTTCAATCGTTGCCCAGAAGTTCATCGCAAGCGTTCGAATTTGAATTTCGACTAATGTCGGAACTTCACCTTCGATTGTCTGTACCGGATAGGCAATGATGACGTGATACGATCGATAGCCACTATCCTTTTTTTGCGTAATGTAGTTTCGTTCTTCGACGATTTTGAAATCTCCGCGCGAGCGCAAGAGCTCAAGGACATGAATGATATCATCGACGAATTGACACATGATACGTAATCCGGCGATATCCTGCATATCTTGTTCTAATGACTCGCGCGCAATTGCTTTTCGTTCCGCTTTTTGAAGAATGCTCTTTACAGGTTTGACCCGTCCTGTGACAAATTCAATCGGTGAATGTTCTCCCCGTTGCTGAAATTGTTTACGAATCGCTTTTAGCTTAACTTTCAACTCATCGACCGCGATTTGATACGGCGCAAGAAATAAATCCCAATTTTCTTTTGTCATCTGATTTGTCACCACTTTTAATCGAATAGTATTGGTTCGGTGCCTGTTCCTACCTCATTCATGTTATCATATTTTCAGACATTCAACTAGAAAGGCGTGATTCCGATTAGACAAGAATTGGAAATCGAATTTAAGAACTTATTGTCTGAACAAGAATATCTATCACTATTTACCCATTATGCGTCAACAAAACAACCCATTTGGCAAGCAAATGATTATTTTGATACACCAGATTTTGAACTTCGTAAAAAAGGCGCTGCATTACGGATTCGTGAAAAAAAACAGGGACTCGTACTGACTTTAAAACAACCTCATGAAAAGGGGTTGCTTGAGACACATGTCACGTTATCAGCAACTGAAGCAGAAGATTTATTCAAATACGGTCTAATTCATTCCGAAGAGATGAACAATCAGCTAAAGTCATTTGATTTACAGGGATCTTTAGAACATTTAGGTCGATTAGAGACAGAACGAATCGAAACCGTTCTTCCAGAAGGATTGCTTGTCCTTGATAAAAGTCGCTATCTCGGACATACCGATTATGAGTTAGAGTTTGAGGTCAGTAACTTCGAACAAGGGCAAAAGGATTTCGAGCGACTTCTTTCAGAACACGACATTCCCAAGCGCAAAACAAAAAACAAAATCGTTCGCTTCATGGAACGTAAAGCGCTTTCTTGATTTTTCGTGTAAGAATGAACAAGCAAAACCTTTGCTCTTTCTTTTTTTTCGTTGCTAAAATAGGGTAACGATAACAACAGGAAGGGGTGAACGGATGGAACACGCACAATGCAACGGATCTTATTGTTCATTGGACGAACCATCGATTCAACAACCGACGAAACCTCTGGAAATCTATCATTTTCTAGATGTGACACAAACGGATGGTTTACGGTTGATACCCGTCCTCAAGAAGCTAGAGCTAGAATATGGTCATCTGTTCCGTCTTCGGACGATTGCAACGATTCCATGTGCTCCATCACGATCTGCATGCGATATGTCACCACTCGTCATTCTAAAAGCAATTGAGCTTCAAGGAAAAACGTTTGGTATGCGATTCATGCGACGCCTTCGAATGCTTCATAACGTCGAAGGAGAAAGTGCTTATAGTCGCCCATCATTGATGCGGCTAGCAGAAGCATTGACGGAGTATGGTTTGGATTTAGAAGAGTTCCATCGTGATGTGTCGTCGGATACGATTCAGCAAATGCTCGAGAAAGAAACTGAACTAGTCACCGAGTGGGATGTTCGGATTCTTCCGACACTTGCTTTCGTCGGAGACGAAGAAGCGATTAAAGCAGAAGGACCTTATGAGTATTTGGTGTATGTCTCGATCTTAAGTGAATTGCTAGATCATACGATCGAAAAACAACCGAAGCCACCACTCGAACAATTCTTGAGACGGTATGAAACAGCAACAACGGCTGAAATCGCCTTTATTTATGACGCTCCTGAATCCCAGATTGAACATGAATTAAAAAAACTAGTCTTGCAACAAAAATGTGCTTCTCTATCGTACTGTGATGGAAAAGTATGGCGTCATTTAAAAGATTCGGCACATGCATGATAAAAACATAAAAAGGACAGTGAAGCGTGCTTCACTGTCCTTTTTATGTTCAATCATAGACAAAAGAAAAAGTCCCTCATGACGAGAAGGACTTTTCTTTTGACCACTGGATGGGGGAAAAAGAGAATCGACTGGGGAATGTGACCCTCTTCACAATATAAGTATATCGTGGACCACTCCTCTTTTCCACTCTTTGTTCACTTTGTCACAAAGATGTCACTCTGCTAACAAAGATTCAAATTCATCTAGGACACGTTCAAATTGACGAAGTGCTGCTTCCACTGGTGCTTTTGTTGTCATATCAACACCCGCAGCTTTTAACACTTCGATTGGATAATCACTTGATCCCGCTTTTAAGAAATTGTTGATGTATCGCTCTACAGCAGGTTGTCCTTCTTCTAGAATCTGATCCGTCAAGGCAGCAGCAGCAGAAATACCTGTTGCATACTGATAGACATAATAATTGTAGTAGAAGTGTGGAATCCGAGCCCATTCTAGACCAATTTCTTCATCTAATACAATTTCTTCTCCAAAGTATTTTTGATTCAACGCATAATACGTTGACGTTAGGAATTCCGGTGTCAGCGATTGTCCAAGACGAGCCGCATCATGGATTGCATGTTCGAACTCGGCGAACATCGTTTGTCGGAACAATGTTCCGCGGAATGTTTCGAGTTGATTGTTCAATAGATAGAGTTTTTCTTTACGATCCGTCACTTTTTTCAATAGATAGTCGTTCAATAATGCTTCATTCGTCGTTGAGGCGACTTCTGCGACGAAGATTGAATAGTCACCATATGGATATGGTTGAGATTTCCGCGTGTAATAACTATGGACAGAATGTCCGAATTCATGTGCGAGTGTAAAGAGGTTGTTGATGTTGTCTTGCCAGTTCATCAAAATGAACGGCTGTGTATCATAAGCACCAGAAGAGTAAGCTCCACTCCGTTTACCACGCGTCTCCCGGACATCAACCCAACGTTCAGACAATCCTTCTTCGAGGATGTGCTTGTACTCCGCTCCGAGCGGTGCGAGTCCTTCAACCATCAATTGTTTCGCTTCCTCATAAGAGACTTTCATCTCCACCTCAGAAACGAGTGGTGTGTACATATCATACACGTGTAGTTCATCGAGTCCGAGCACCCGCTTACGCAGGGCGACGTAACGATGGAGCAGTGGTAAATGCTCATGTACCGCTTCAACTAATCCATCATAGACGGACTCAGGAATCGCATTACCGTGTAAAGCTGCTGCGCGTGCCGATGGGAACTTCCGGACATCCGCATAGAAGTTGTCTTTCTTAACTGACCCAGCAAGTGTCGAGGCGAGTGTATTGGTGTATTTCGCATATGTTCCGTACATCGCTTTAAATGCTGCTTCACGGACCGAACGATCAGATGATTCAAGGAATGTGATGAAGCGACCATGCGTCAACTCTGTCTCTTCTCCGTCTTCCCCTTTAATTTTCGGGAATGTCAGATCTGCATTGTTCAACATACCGAACGTCGTACCGGATTGACCGAGTACTTCTCCTGCCTTCGCAAGAATCGCTTCTTCTGCTTCCGTCAGGACGTGTTCACGCTCTTGAT
Source organism: Exiguobacterium sp. ZWU0009 (assembly GCF_000798935.2). Classification (NCBI taxonomy): domain Bacteria; kingdom Bacillati; phylum Bacillota; class Bacilli; order Caryophanales; genus Exiguobacterium; species Exiguobacterium sp. ZWU0009. Next base: position 2,196,719 of record NZ_CP018057.1, read on the forward strand.
TCAATTCATCAAATGCGTGACGATACATCGCAAGATCTGGATTCTCATTAAGATACGTCTCAATCGTTGACTCAGGTACAGCTAATAGTTCTGGTGTCATGAAAGCAAGTGTTGCTCCGATTTGCGACGCGAGCGTCCGAGCACGGTCGTTCATGGCTTGATAGAAGCTGTCTGCTGTATTTTCGTCATAACGCATGTGCGCGTATGTATAAAGCTTATAAAGGCGTCTTGAGACTTCGTCTCGTAACTGTAACCCTTCATAGAGCGTTTCTGCACTCTGTCCAAGACGACCCTTATACTCGACGAGTAATGGAAGCATCGCTTTCACCGATTCGAATTCTTCTTCCCACGCTTCGTTCGTTGCGTAAATCGACTCTAGATTCCATGTTTCTGTAACGTCAACATCTTGACGTGTTAATACTTCTGCCATTTCCCTCACTCCTTTAATTCAGTTATACCTGTTTTCTTTTCGACAAACAATCGAAGTGCTCCTGCTAAAACAGCTTATTCGCCTCCTCAATCCGCTCCATCCATTCCCTGACAAGAGCATCAATCAACTCTCTTTCAATTGATAGATTCAATTGCTGAAGCAGTTGATTTATGGCATGTTCCAGACAGATCGAAGTATATCTTCCTTTTAGCTCTAAAAAGACGACGATTTGAAATTCAAAGGGATGGACGGGTAGAAATAATAAACGTGTGATGGGAAGAAAGACAAAAGAGGGAAGATTTTGTAGATGGAAACCTGCTTGATACAGTGGAACCTTTAGGAGGCGTGGAGGTAATGAAGGATAAAAAGGACGTCGACGATAGCGATGAACGATTCCTTGCCATCGAGCGATTGAAAATTTCCGAGGAAATGATGAAGACTCTATCGAGAGAAAATCAGATAACGAAAGCGATTGAACCGTACAATAGACATGATGTTTCGCAAAAGGAACCGGATGTCGAAATCTCCGGATTTGATTCTCGACGATTAGATCCAAATAATCATTTTGTAAAAATGCTTGTCGCATCCAACCTTGCAATCGCAATGTGACACCCTGTGAAGGATGAAATCCGATCCACCGAACTGTTTGTTCTTGTTTCGCATCAAGTATGGCTCGTCTCATCCATTCCTCTGCCGACATTGGAGAACGTTGAATTTCAATTCCAAGTTCCCTTTCTGGTATCCACAGGTCAAAACGTCTCTCTCCAGTCATCCATTCAAATTCGACTTGGATACCTGCGTTTATTAAAGAATCGGCAATACGCTTTTTCCAGGACATATGCAAACTACTTTCTCCTGAACAAGCTGAGATATGTGCAAAATGTGGTCGTCGTCCTTGCCTGACGCGCAATGGCTTCAGGCAATACGGACAACGTAAGGACATCGCTTTTAATTCATGGATGGGAAATCTGTGAATCATGATGCGTTTACCAGAAGCATTAATGGCTTCAAACATCTGAATCGTCCCCTTTTGCTAGAGTAACGGTGAGAATAAACGTGAAATTGATTCAATCAATCGACGGCGTAATGGACGCCGATGAAACAGATCAGCATCAACTTGTGTTGAATGGCTAAAATCTTCATAAAAATCACGTGTCAGTTCATGAACAGAGTTTGTTCCGTATAAAAAAGCATTCACTTCGAAATTCAAATGAAAACTACGTAAATCCATGTTCGCTGTCCCAATCGTTGCGATGGCGTCATCGACGACGATGACTTTCGAGTGCATGAACCCTTTGTTGTACTCGTAGATTTTCACACCAGCTTGTAGCAAATCATCAAAGTATGAACGGCTCGCATAAAACACGATTTTATGATCTGGGAAACTCGGTAGTAGAATACGGACATCAATCCCTGCCATAGCAGCTGTCTTCAGCGCTGTCATGAGATCTTCGTCCGGTATCAAATACGGGGAAGCAATATAGACCGATTCACGCGCTTCCGTGATGAGCCCGAAGTAAAGTGATTTCATTGCCTCATGTGGCTCATCAGGTCCGCTTGCAATGATTTGAACGCCTCCTGTTGCTTCTTCAACGTACTCAAGTGGCTCCATATAAAACGGGGTAAACAGCCGTTCACCGGTCATGTAATACCAGTCTTGCAAAAAAATCAATTGGAGTTCAGAGACAGCCTCTCCTCTTACAAGAAGGTGAGTATCACGCCAGAAACCAAAATGTTGATCACGACCGATATACTCGTCGCCAATGTTGATTCCGCCTGTAAAAGCAACCGTTCCATCGATGACGACGATTTTCCGATGATTCCGGTAGTTAGATTTACTCGAAATAAACGGTAAGACGACGGGGAAAAACGCACGAACCTCAATACCAGCCGCCTGCATCTTCTTGAAATAATGTTTATCCGTCGAAAAACATCCGACAGCATCATAAAGAAAGCGGACCTCGATTCCTTGCTTGGCCTTTTCAATCAACGCTTCCTGTAACTGAAGCGCAAGTTGATCATCGCGTACGATATAGTACTCCAAATGAATATGATGCTGTGCTTGACGAATCTCTTCTAAAAGAATCGGAAACTTTTCCTGACCATTCGTCAAGATCCTTGTATGTGTATTATACGAAATCGGAAGGCGACTGATTGAATCGATAAGTGTCACAACTTTTCCATAATGTCCTTCTTGGAACACTGATTGGTGTACCCCTGCCTTAAACTGGGTACGATATTTAATGTAAGACTCTTCATCAAGCATTGCCTTCAGTCGAAACATTCGTTTTCGACGGTAATTCTGACCAAATGTGAAATACACGAATACGCCAACGACAGGCAATGCCATCATGACGAGTGCCCAGACGAGCGTTCGTTCTGGGTTCCGATTTTCAAGTAAAATGATGACGAACACGCTCATGACGACCAAGATGATGACGATGGACAGCCAACCTACCATATAGACACTCCAATAGTAGGATAAAAAGGCAATCAAGCCGATGGTCAAGATGAGGGTCATGAGAAGTTGTACACGTCGTAGCATGAATCCCCCTCCTTTTTTATGTAGATCGTACAAATCGTATTTTAACTGATGACAGAAAGGAAGCGTTTAAATGGGTACGTATATCATTACTGGTGCAACAAGTGGAATTGGTGAGGCAACTTCCCTTCAACTCATTCGGGAGGGACATACCGTCCTTGCGATTGGTCGCAATGAAGAAAAGGGATCCTCGCTTGAATCAAACGGAGAAGGACGTTTATATTTCTTCCCTGTCGACTTAGCTGATTCCTCTGCAATCGATGCGTTCTTTGAAGAAACACAAGAAGATTTCCCAGAAATCGATGGTATTTTCAACAATGCAGGTACTTTCGGGAAACCCGTTGCACCTGAACGTGTCTCCGATCAACAAAAAGAAGTGTTCCAAGTGAACTATCACGCGCCCGAACGAATCATCCAGCTTGCGACGAAACGCTTCTCAAAGGGTGCTTCTATCGTCAATAATAGTGCCATCGTAGGTCACGTTAAGTTTCCAGCAATGCTACTGCCTTATGCATCGTCTAAAAGTGCTTTACTGACGCTAACAAAGACATACGCCGCCCGATTCCATGGTAAGTACCGATTTAATGCTATTTGCCCGGGACCAGTCGATACAGCGCTCAGTCATGCGTTATATGGCGGGAAAGATAAATTTGATCTCGCAATGAAACATCACCTTCGAGGTGAACCTGCACAACCTTCTGAAATCGCTGAGGTCGTTTGTTTCTTACTATCAAACAAAGCGAGTTACATCAACGGTCAAGCGCTCATCGTAGATGGAGGCTACACCCTCACTTAATACCAGAACAAAAGGAGGTATCACGATATGTGATCCTCCTTTTCCTCGCACTTTTTCTGACCTTAGTTCGGAAAATGTTTCCGAATGAACGGAAAGACATCTGAAGCAATGATCTGTTTCCCGTATTCAGCGACAGGATGTATCGTTTGCTCGCTGAACTGGAGATACTCTGCGATTAAACTCATGACGTTTTCTTGCGCCTCTACGTTCACATCATCTTCGAAATGAACATGCAGTAAATAGAGTCCATCTTTTTGGTAAAGCGCTGTTTCAAGTTCTGCGAATACAGGAGCATTCGCATATTGACTGAGCGCGATGATATGTTCAAAATCGCGAGTTTCAAATAAAACATCTTGGCTTAACTCTGTATCTTTATCTTCTGTCTCAGACATCGCTGATCGTAAAAGTGAATCGAGTTCGTCTTCATCGACTTGCTCACCATCAACTGCATTTTTCGCGATCGTTACAGTGACTTCAAGACCTTTTTCAAATGCTTGCACTTGTATCCACAGTGGACCTTCGAAGGAGATGGACTCTTTTTCATTCGCTTCGTCCATCATTTGCCAGAATAACTGTTCTCCCCGTTCCCGGTTATACCAAATCTCATCTCGGGCAAAACCACGGCGTTCGATGTCGGTGTACGTGATGAAGAACTTGACCGTATTGTCATTGACGCGTTCGATTTTCAAACTGTCCACTCCTTTCTTCTCGTTCCTTATCTAGAATACGAACGAGGACATGACTTGGATTCATAGTTTTGAATCCTAAGGATATATTTCTATTCCTTTGTTATCTTTATTTTAACCTTTTTTATCGGTAACAAAAAGCACACTGCTCACGAAGCAGCGTGCTTTTCAAAATTACTCGTTTACAAGACGCTGTGCTTCCAAAAGTTGGAACGTACGCACCTTGCGCGGTAAGAATCGACGGATTTCATCCTCGTTGTATCCAACTTGAAGGCGTTTTTCATCAATCAAGATTGGGCGACGCAATAATCCCGGATATTCTTGAATCAAATCGTATAGGTGCTGCAACGATAAGTTTTCAACGGAAACATCGAGTTTCGAGAAGACTTTTGAACGTGTTGAGATAATCTCGTCCGTTCCATCTTCCGTCATACGAAGAATCTGTTTGATTTCATCGAGCGATAATGGTTCTGAAAAAATATTACGTTCAACGAACGGGATTTCATGTTCTTCAAGCCACGCGCGTGCTTTCCGACAAGAAGTACAACTTGGTGAAGTATAGAGTGTTACCATTGAAAAACATCCTCCCCCTGATTTAACATCATTCAATATCTATGTGAATAAGCAAATATTGATGATGGTTCTATTACTTGACAGTTTACATCTAATAAAGCAGAAAACCTAGCTTTTTTATAAAGATGAAAGAACTTTTCGTAAAAAAGCTTGTTAAAGCCACCACGTGGCTTTAACAAGCTGGCGTGTGATCAAATGGCTGAGAAATCGTCTCTTTTGCTTTAGGAAGTTTCATTTCTTTCAGTTTTTTCTCTAAAATATCCCGCAAAAGGCGCTTCTTCAGCTTTTTCTTCTTGTCACGTTCTTTCATATTCCGACACCCCAATCGGCCCGAAACAGAACTAACAACCTACGAAAGCGAAATAATCATCTTCTACATTAGTAAGTATACCACGTAAACTAAAAATCTATTCCTACTTTAAGCAATTAAATATGTGAGATTGTCGATTGAGAAATGAAAAACAGTTGCAATTTCTTTCAATTTTCTGTAGAGTGTATAGAAATATCAACGCTCAGAAAGGAGTTTTTCATTCATGGCATTAACACTCGTCACGATTCTCGATCATCCGATCGCTCAAAAATATTTATCTCGTTCTGGCTTAAATCATGCGATTTCAGTCGCGGAGCGCGCGCTAACACTTGCTACGAAACGCGGCTTAGATGCTGACACTGCTACGAAGGCAGCACTCTTACATGATATCGGTCATTACGAATGGTATACCGATGGCACTTGGAACTATGATTTATATCGCCAAAATGATATTCATGCCATTAAAGGAGCTGAACGTGCTCACAAACTTCTAATTCGCCTTGGTGAAGAACCAGCACGCGCAAAAGAAATTGCTCTCGCCGTTCTGTTGCATACGGATTCTTATCTTCCACCAGGTGCGATCAATCGAACACCTCTTCAACAACTTGTCCATGATGCGGATACGCTGGAAGAACAGCCGGGCGGACTCCATCATTACGAAAAAATTGACTTTGAAGAAGCCATGCGTCGTCTTGATGCAATCGATGCAGTCGTCCATCGATTTGCTCATCTACCGCGTATCGCATCAGAAAATTAAAAGGCATTTCCACGATCAACGTGGAAATGCCTTTTTGCTTTAACGATTATACGAGTTGCGCTTGATACGCTTCAAGTTCTGCATCCGTCATCGAAACGAAGTGACCTGGCTCGATTTCACGAAGTGGTGGAATGCTCGAATCTTCATCCGATTTACCGACCGGTCCACTCGTCGGACGATCGAAGATGATCCGTTTACGTGTCCGCTCGTGCTCTGGATCCGGAAGCGGAATCGCAGACAAAAGTGACTTCGTATACGCATGAACTGGATTCTCATACAGACGATCCGCATCACACAATTCAACGAGGTGACCCTGATACATAACACCGATCCGGTCTGAGATATACTTGACCATCGATAAATCATGGGCGATGAACAAGTATGTCAAACTGCGATCACGTTGCAGTTTTTTCATCAAGTTGACGACTTGGGCTTGAATCGATACGTCGAGTGCTGAAATCGGCTCATCCGCAATGATGAAGTCCGGCTCTACAGCAAGTGCGCGTGCGATACCAATCCGTTGACGCTGACCACCTGAGAACTCGTGCGGGTAACGACTCGCATGTTCTTTCGTCAAACCAACCGTCTCAAGCAAATCATACACACGGTTATTGCGCTCTTCTTTTGAGTTTGCTAAACCGTGAATATCGATTCCTTCAGCGATGATATCGCCAACCGTCATCCGTGGATTTAACGATGCATACGGATCTTGGAAGATCATTTGCATTGCACGGTTGAATTTCAATTTGTCTTTACGTGACTTCTTACCATGAACGTTTTCACCTTTGAAGATGACTTCGCCGTCTGTCGCTTCGTATAAACCAATAATCGAGCGACCAGTCGTAGACTTACCACAGCCTGACTCTCCAACGAGACCAAGTACTTCGCCTTCGTAGATATCAAATGAAAGTCCATCAACCGCTTTGACGACGCGTCCACGTCCAATATTGAAATGTTGCTTCAAGTTTTTTACTTCAAGTAATTTATTACGGTTTTCCATTATTTCAGACCGCCTTTCAGAAGCGATTTTGAGAACACGCTGTCCGGACGGTATTTTAACGCCAAGTCACGGATTGCAGCGGGTGGTTCGACATATGGAGCTTGTGGATGTAGCAACCACGTCGCCGCTTCGTGTGTATCTGAGATTTTGAAGAAAGGTGGTTCTTTCTCGAAATCAATCTTCATCGCGTATTTGTTACGCGGTGCAAACGCATCACCGACTGGTGGATGCATCAAGTTCGGTGGAGTTCCTGGAATCGCAGGAAGATCTTGTGAACGGTCATCAGATGGACGTGGCATTGAACCTAGTAGTCCCCAAGTGTATGGATGACGCGGCTCATAGAAGATCTCATCTACTGTACCTTTTTCAATCAATTTACCAGCATACATGACGGCTACACGGTCAGCCATGTTCGCTACGACACCTAAGTCGTGCGTAATAAAGATGATTGCTGTACCCGTTTTTTGCTGAATGTCTTTCAATAACTCGAGAATCTGAGCTTGAATCGTAACATCGAGTGCAGTCGTCGGCTCATCGGCAATCAACACTTTCGGATTACATGCAAGCGCGATTGCGATGACGATCCGTTGACGCATCCCACCCGATAATTGGTGCGGATATTGTTTCAGACGCGCTTCTGGATTCGGAATTCCTACGAGTGTCAAAAGTTCGAGTGTACGCTTTTTCGCTGCGTCACCTGTTAAGCCTTGGTGACGTTTTAGACCTTCAGCGATTTGTTTATAAATCGTCATCGTCGGGTTAAGTGATGTCATCGGATCTTGGAAAATCATTGCGATATCACGACCGCGGACTTTTTGCATTTCTTTATCGGAAAGCTTAACGAGGTCGCGACCTTCAAATAAGATTTCACCTTGTGTGATTTCACCTGGTGGGTTTGGGATCAAACGCATGATCGCTTTTGAAGTAACCGATTTACCAGAACCAGACTCACCAACGATTGCGAGTGTCTCGCCTTTTTTCAAATCAAACGATACACCGCGGACGGCTTGTACCGTCCCGGCATACGTATGGAAAGCGACATTCAGGTCGCGAACAGATAAAATAGTTTCCATTGTGAATGAGCTCCTCTCTAGTTTCCGTTAGCGTCGTAAACGTGGGTCGAACGCATCACGCAGTCCATCTGCCAACATATTGAAGCTGACCATGAGGAGTACGATGACCGTCGATGGAACAACGAGCAAGAATGGGAACGTTTTGAGTTCTTTGTACCCTTCGTTGATCAATGTACCGAGTGACGGTTGTGGTGGTGCAAGTCCTAAACCGATGAAGCTTAAGAACGCTTCGAAGAAGATCGCACTTGGAATCGTGAACATAAGCGAGATAATGATTGTTCCCAAGGTATTTGGAATCAAATGCTTGAAGATTAATCGTGCGCTAGAAGCACCAAGTGTCCGTGCTGCAAGAACGAATTCTTGGTTCTTTAGTTTCAGGATTTGACCACGAACAAGTCGGCTCATCCCGATCCAGCCGGTAATCGTCATCGCAAGGATGATCGTCGTGATCCCTGGTTCAAGAATCAAGATGAACAAGATGATCAAAATCAAGTTCGGTACACCTGTTAAAATTTCTGCAATCCGTTGCATGATGTTATCGACACGCCCACCGTAGTAAGCAGAAATCCCGCCGTATGTGACACCAACGAGAACGTCGATGAGTGCTGCCATCAACCCGATGAATAGCGAAATCTTCGTTCCTTCCCAAACACGTGACCAAAGATCACGACCAAGGTGGTCCGTTCCGAACCAGAAGTTCTCCGTCACCTGTTTTTGTTTATAAAAATCAATCGGCGTATCACCAAGTGTCGCCATACCGTCAAAACCAGCCCACTCTAAACCAGTAACTTTAGGCGGAAGTTTAGCTTGCGTGATTGTTTGGGTATAAGGGTCATTACCAGACAACGCAGGTCCGACCAATGACATGATCGCGATGATGATGATGACAGCAAGTGAGAGAATCGCTGCTTTGTTCTTGCGTAGACGCATCCAAGCATCTTGCCAGAAGTTTAAGCTTTTACCAGCAAGGCGTTCCCCTGCTTGTTCATTGAACTCAACGTGTTGGAACAGCGATGAATCAAACTGTTCTGCTTTTGCATTTGAATTTTGTTCAGCCATTATTTGTTACCCCCCAAACGGATCCGTGGATCAACGACACCGTACAGCAAATCGACGATCAAAATCATGAGAATGAAGACTGCTGAGAAGAACAACGTCGTACCCATGATGACTGTGTAGTCATTTTGTGTGATTGATGATACGAAGAGTTCACCAAGACCAGGTACAGAGAAAATCCGCTCAATGACGAGTGTTCCTGTAATCAAAGCAGCTGTCATTGGTCCAAGAATCGTAATCGCCGGAATCAAGGCGTTCCGAACCATGTGTTTCCAAGTAATCGACTGACCATCTAGGCCTTTTGCTTTAGCTAACGTGACATAATCCTGGTTCGTAACTTCTAGCATCTCTGTCCGGACGAATCGAGCAATTGAGGCTGTGACCCCAAGTGATAACGATATAGTCGGCAAGATGGTATGCGCCGGGCTTTCCCAGAACGCGACTGGCAAAACGCCCCATTTCACGCCAACGTAGTATTGAAGGAGTGAGGCGAATACGAAGGACGGTACCGAGATTCCGATAACCGATACGAACATCGCACCGTAATCGATCACTGTGTTGTGGCGAAGCGCTGCGACAACACCTAAGACGAGTCCTAATAATACTCCGAGTACTAGTGCTTGAACTCCTAATTGAGCCGATGGTCCAATTCGTTCAGAAATCAAATCCGTTACCGGACGGCTATCATATTTGAATGAAATACCGAGATCTCCTTGGAACAAGTTGACCATATACGCTGCATAGCGTTGTGGCAGTGGATCATTCAAGTTGTACTTATCCCGAAGGATATTCAACTGTTCAGGAGAAAGTTTCTCCTGGTTTTGGAACGGTGAACCTGGTAGCAGATCCATCAGGAAGAAAGTGAACGAAGCGATGAGTAAAAACGTCAGTACGCCGTAAACCAGGCGTTGAGCTAAATAACGGCCCATAAGATGGCACCCCCTATAAAGATTTTCTGTTTTTTTCGAAACATCAATAAAATCAGTATGACCCACAATTGTCGGAACATTCAAGAATTTTGTCATAAAAATTTAAAAATTCTTTTTTAATTGTGCTTTGATTTGATGTTCGCTTGGATGTTTTTCTAATTTCATCCAATAGTCAGAATTTTTCGTTTGATTCCATTATACTTTGCTAACAAAGTAATTAGAACTACTTTTTTACGAAACTTTCACATTTTCGATAAAAATGAGTTTCCATTCATAAAAAGTAGTATAAAACAGGAGCGTACCCGAACTGATCAGGGGACGCTCCCATTCTCGATTACTTAATATCAACGTATTTGTATTGGAAATCTGCTCCGAACACTTGACGGTTGAAATCTTTAACCGTCGGACGGCTCAAGTATGCAGAACCTGCTTGATAGATTGGCGCGATGGCTTGATCTTTCTCAATCAATTGTGCTTCCGCTTGTTTGAAGAGATCGAGACGTTTGTTTAAGTCAGACTCTTCATTCGCTGCGTTCAACAATTTATCATAAGCTGCAGACTTGTACTTGACGTCGTTTTGGCTATTCGTTGATTCGAAGATCGAAAGGTTAGACATTGGATCCTGGTAATCCGGGCCCCAAAGTGAGTAAGAAACCTGGTAGTCTCCTTTTGATTCAAGATCGAGTTTATTCTTGAACGGTTGTTGTTTGATTGAAACAGTGACGTTCGGAAGATTTTTCTCGATTTGACCTTTCATGTACTCACTGATCTTCTTCGCATCTTCATTGTCGAATGAAAGAAGTTCAATCGTCGTTTTCTTATCGCCGTTTGCTTTTTTCCAAAGATCAGCTGCTTCTTTTCCATCACGGTCGAACCAGTTGATGTCGCTCGTATAGTCTTTACCAGACGCATCTTTGATGAATTCTTTCGGAATGAAGCTTGTTGTTGGAATCGAACCGTTCGCAAGAAGCGTATCTGTAATTCCTTTTGGATCGATAGCACGAGCAATTGCTTTACGTGCATCAACATTTTTCATCGTTGCATCTTCGTTATTGAACTTCAAATAAGCGATTGAAGAACGAAGTGCTGTCTTGAATTCAGGCTTCGATTTGTAAGCTTCAACTTGCTCTGAAGTCAGACCAGCGTAATCGATATCGTTTGAATCATAAAGGTTTACTACTGTTGACGTATCTTTGACGACACTGACCGTAACTTCGTCGAGTTTGACAGCATCTTTATCCCAGTAGTTATCGTTTTTCTTCAGGACACGTTTTGAATCCGTTTTCCAAGATTCCCAAACGAAAGGACCGTTATAGAGTAATTTATCTGGTTTAAGCGAGAAGTCTTTTTCATTCTTTTTGTAGAAGTCTTCACTGATCGGTGAGTACGTACCAAACGATGTCAGTGAAAGGAAATACGGCGCTGGACGCTCAAGTTTTACTTCTAACGTTTTGTCGTCAAGTGCTTTAACACCGAGTTCGTCGACAGCTTTTTTACCCTGTGTAACATCAGCGCCGTTTTTTAACGTGTCAAAGATGTACGAGTAACTAGATGCTGTTTTCGGATCAGCAGCACGTTTCCAAGCGAATTCGAAATCTTGTGCTTTGACGGGTGAACCATCAGACCATTTTGAATCACGAAGTGTGAACGTATACGTCAAGTTATCACTTGAGATATCTGTTTTTTCTGCAAGTGCTGGAATGGCTTTGCCGTCTTTATCGAGACGGTAAAGACCTTCCATCGTGTTCCCGATCATGTTGAAAGCGACAGAATCCGTAGCTTTTGCCGGGTCAACTGTCGTGATATCCGAAGAGTCTGTTAAGCGTAGATTTTTCTTTCCGTCTGTAGAACCTGAATCACTGTCTCCGCCACCTGTCGAACATCCAGCAAGCACTGCGCTTCCTGCAAGCATGACTGATAATGCGAGACCGACTGTTTTTTTCTTCATCGGTAAGTCATCTCCTTTTCAATTTCCAAGTTGCCATAATGCCTATGACATCAATAACGTCCCGTCGAAACTGCAATGTATTCCCCAAAATGCATTGACCTAGTTTCAAAAACTTAAACGAAGTGATAAATTGATTTTATGTGAGAATAGCATTAACGTCAAGTAAATAGTCACACTATTTGCTATTTTGCATCATTCGTTTGTTACCGATTCGTAACAGGATTAAAAATTTCGTATACTAAGGTTATCAATGCATTTAAGGGGGATTTTCATGCGATCGACCTATTTCCGACCTGTCATCATTGCGGTCATTCTAGTCTTACTTTATACGATATGGGCGACTATCACCGATTCGACGCACGGTATTTTGTACCATCTATCTGGTGGATTATTCATTGGAGGCTTTTTGCTTATGGCAATCGGATTCTTTTCCAACATGTCGGCTAACGGCTTCTTCCGTGGCATGACAGCTGGATTTAAAAAACAACGGGAAGCGAAGCTTCGAGAGATTGATGGCGATTACTACGAAGATGATGACGAAGAGGAAGAAGTCCTCCGTAAAAAGCAAAACCGGGCTTCTGCCCGAACGAAACCCTATGTTTCTAGTGGTATTATCTTCATCATCGTATCGCTGATCATCTCTTACTTTTAATCGAAATCACCGTGACGTGCCTTCTATCGTATGGTAAACTTAAGTGAATTAAACAAGAAAACACGACGACAAAGAGTAGTAACTTAGGTACATCCCTTTCAGAGAGTCCATGGTGCTGGAAATGGACAGGTGATGCCTACGTGAATGGACTTTCGAGTGGCTGATTCGAATCAAGTAGAGTCAGATGGGTGTGCCCATTACAGCAAATTGAGCGGCTATGCGAATAGCAACTTGGGTGGCAACGCGATGAATCGTCCCTTGATTTTCAAGGGGCGTTTTTTATTTTGATTTTATTATTTGGAGGGATTTCATTATGAAAACGATTTTCTCAGGTATCAAACCAACGGGAACAGTAACACTTGGAAATTACTTAGGTGCCATGAAACACTTCGTTAACTTACAGGATGGTCATGATGCATATTATTGTGTCGTCGATTTGCACTCCATCACGGTCGACATTGATCGTGTCGAATTGATGAATAATACACGTGCACTCGCAGCTCTTTATATCGCAAGTGGTCTGAATCCAGAAAAATCAACAATCTTCGTTCAATCAGAAGTTAAAGCGCATGCGCAACTCGGCTGGATGTTGACGTGTCTTTCTGGAATGGGTGAACTAGAGCGTATGACACAGTATAAAGATAAATCGCAAGGGAAAGACCGAATCGGTGCTGGATTGTTTGTCTATCCGACACTCATGGCAGCTGATATCCTACTCTATGATGCGGAACTCGTTCCGGTCGGCGATGACCAAAAACAACATATTGAGTTAACGCGCGACTTGGCTCAACGTTTTAATAGTCGTTACTATGAGACGTTCACATTACCAGAACCAATCATCGCTGAATCAGGAGCTCGAATCATGAGCCTGACGACACCAGACAAAAAGATGTCAAAATCTGATCAGAATCCGAAAGGCTTCATCTCGATGCTTGACGCACCAGATGTCATTCGTAAAAAAGTAAAATCAGCCGTCACGGACTCCGAAGGAATCGTCAAATTCGATCGGGAAAATAAACCAGGTGTGTCGAATTTGCTTGAAATCTACTCCCTACTCGCTGGCATCTCGATTCCAGATCTCGAAACCAAATACGAAGGTTCGAACTACGGAACATTTAAAGCAGATGTCGCGGAAGCAATCATTTCAGAACTCGAACCGATTCAACAACGCTACTATGAGTTGATTGATTCAGAAGAACTCGATCAGATTCTCGACGCTGGACGAGACCGTGCTGAAGCCGTTGCTGCTAAAAAGCTCGCGAAAATCGAGAAGGCAATGGGCTTACAACGGAAGCGTGCTAAAGTAAAAAAATAAGTTCTACGCAAAAGAGATCGGAATGCTCCGGTCTTTTTTGATATTTCCAAACAAAAAAACTGCTTCCGATTTATTTCGGAAGCAGTTTTTATATTGCTTATTTTCCTTCGATTGAAGCCCATTTGTACGAGAAGTCTGCGCCGAAGTTATGCTCGACGACTCCTTTAACGTATGGTTTGACGAGGAATGCACGTCCACGCTGATAAACAGGTGAGATCGCTGCAGAGTCGAGAAGGATTTTCTCAGCTTCTTGCAATTCAGACCAACGTTTCGTTGCATCTGTTTGTGTTTGAGCATCTTTGATGAGTTTATCATACTCTTCATTTGACCACTTACCACGGTTATATGGTCCGTCTGTCAAGAAGAGATCGAGGAACGTCATCGGATCTTGGTAGTCAGGTCCCCAGCCCGCGAGCGAGAATTGGAAGTCCCCTTTGTTTTCAAGATCAAGTTTGTTTTTGAATGGTTGTTGTTTGATTGTGACCTTCATACCTGGAAGGTTTTTCTCAAGTTCACCTTTCAAGAACTCACCGATTTTTTTCGAATCGTCGCTATCGTAGTTCAAGAGTTCAAGATCAACCGATTTTTGACCGATTTCCTTTAAGCCCTCTTCCCAGAGTTTTTTCGCTTCGTCTGCATTGTATTCGTTGAATGCTGGATACTTATCACGGAAGTCTTTCCCGTCAGCATCTTTCGCGAAATCTTTTGGTACGAGATAGTTCGCTGGAAGTGATCCGTTTGCGAGGATAACATCCGTGATCCCTTTTTTATCGTAACCCATGTCGATTGCGCGACGGATTTTTTCGTTATCAAGCGCTTTTACCTTCGTGTTGAGGTAGAGGTAGAAGATTGTTGATTCACCTTTTGTTTTGAATTCTTTATTATCTTTGAACTGGGCAACGAACTCAGATGTTAAACCTGTGCGATCGATGTCACCTTTTTCGTAAAGGTTAACACCAGTTGCAACTTCTTTAACGACCTTAACGTTGATCGTTTTAAGTTTAACGGCATCTTTATCCCAGTAGTTATCGTTTTTGACCATTTTCCAGCCTTGCTCACGTGTCCACTCTGTTAATTTAAATGGTCCGTTATAGAGCGCTTTGTCTGCAGTCGAACCGAAGTCTTTTCCGATTTTCTTCGAGAGTTCTTCTGATTTCGGCATGAATGGTCCGAATCCAGTAAGTCCGAGGAAGTAGTCTGCAGGTGCTTTTAACTTAACTTCGAACGTTTTGTCGTCGATCGCTTTGACGCCGACAGCATCACGCTCGCCTTTTTTCGTGTTGTACTCTTCTGCACCTTCGATGTTGTAGAAGACGTATGCATACTGTGAAGCGTTCTCTGGATTAAGAACTTCTTTCCATGCATATTCGAAGTCTTTAGCTGTGATTGGAGTACCGTCAGACCATTTCGCATCACGTAATTTGAACGTGTACGTCTTTTTGTCTTCTGATACTTCATGACTCTCAGCGATACCTGGTGTTGGTTGCTGTTTGTCATCTAGACGGTAAAGACCTTCCATCGTGTTGTTCAACACGTTGAATGAAACCGAGTCTGTTGAAGTCGTCGGGTTAAGTGTCGGGATATCCGAACCTTCGATCAAGTTAAGTGTTTGATCACTAGACTTTTTGTCTGAACCTGTGTCGCCCGATTTGTCGCCTGAATCCGTTGTCGAACAAGCTGCGAGGAACGCACTTGATACGAGAGCTACTGAAGTAGCTAAAGCAAAACTTTTCTTCTTCATGTTACGATGACCCCCCTAGGTTTCTAAAAAGTGATACTGTCAGGTTTTTGACCGAAAAAAAAAGAATTACTATATTCGAATCAAACCCTTCGTTACAAATAGTTTACAATGTTCTGATAATTTTGCAAACCTTTTATCCGATTTTTCTAAATATTTTTTCAAAAAAGACTGGGACCTCACGAAAAAATGGTCCCAGCTCAGTAATTATTTTAGAATTTTCATTGCGCGAAGTAGGTATTCCGGTCCATAAATCGGTACTTCGATTCCTTGAATTGTATCAGAAACATATAATTTCTCTGTCGTCTGATACAAAGGAACGATGACGGCATCTTGATTGATTAACTGTCTTTCAGCTTGATGATATAACGCCTGTTTTTTCTTCATATCTCGTACCTGCCGTGCTTTTTCGATCATTTGATCGTACGTGTCTGATTGATAGTTTACGGAATTCAACGGATTACCCGAGACGAACTGATTCAAATATGCAAGTGGACCTGGATAATCCGGCATCCATCCTGTTAACGTCATCGCATACTGCGCCGACTGTTCTTTATCGATCTTCTCTTCAATCGCAACGGGTTTAAGAACAATATCAATATCAGGCAACTGTCTCTCAAGATACGTCTCGAGTTGTTGCCCGATACGCTTCGCCTGTGGGTCTTCGAAGTTAAGCATCTCGATTCGCTGTTTCTTCTGTTGTTTAACTTGTTCTTTTTTTACTTGTACCGGTTCCGTCATCAATACGTTCGTATCTGTGACGACGAACCGATTAGTCGGAATGCCTGCATATCCTAAAGGAAGTTGAACGGACTCTTTTTCCATCAAGGCGTAAGCAATTCGTTTTCGGAGTGTCTTTTCGCGGAAGGCTTCATTTTTTTGATTAAATGCGATATAAAAGACACCGCTCCGCTTTTTTTGATAGGTTGGTCGAGAGACTTGATCTTCTTGTGTCTCGACACTCTCTTGTAACGGAAGAATCGCTGCTTTACTGTTCTCATACGTACTCCATTGCGTCTGATGATCAGAGATGATGCGACTTTTCACTTCTTCGACTGTGACAACATTTTGTTGATGATACTGGTTGTTTTTCTTAAGCGTATATCCGTTTTTCGACATCTGTTCTAGTGTAAACGCACCATTACCCGTGAGGTCTTGCCACTTCTTAGATTCCGGTTGTGGATAAAAGACGGACATCGCGAGTAATTCTTTTAGATTCGAAACCGGCTGATTCAGCGTGATGACAAGTTGGTCACGTCCTTTGGCCTTTACACCTAGACGTTCTGGCTTCATTTTTCCGTCATTGACGGCACGTCCATTTTCAAACACTTCAAATAAAAAACCATAGGGAGAATTTGTTTTATTGGCTGCGACACGTCGGAAACTATCGACAAAGTCTTGCGCTGTAATCGGCTGACCCTTCGCATTTTTTGTTTGTTTGAGTTGAATCGTATACGTCAGACGATCCTTTGAGACTGACATATCCTGTGCTAATCCTCTACGGACGGATGTCCCAGAAGTAAAAACATATAATCCTTCATACAGTTGTGCTAACAGTGTCTGAGAACGGCTATCCGTTGCTAACGCAATATCGGATGTCTTCGGGAGTGATGATTCAATTAATTCAACCTTCACTGCTTGTGTCTCCTGATCTGTTTTCGTCTTTTGAGATGATGATAGACGGTATATGAGCGTACCACTGAGACCAATCAATAAACATATGATCAGTATCATGATTGATGTTTTTCTTGTGATATTAGTCATAAACGACTCCTTTCTGCGTCAAACACGCATTTCTCTATTGAATCAGAAAATCAGCAAAAAAGCGACCCCCTCGTTTTTCTAAGGGAATCGCTTAAGCTTAAGCTTCGTAACGTTTGAAGACGAGTGATGCGTTGTGTCCACCGAACCCGAGCGAGTTGCTCAGGGCATAATTCAATTTTACGCTCCGTGCACCTTCCGTCACGTAATCAAGATCACAACCTTCACTCGGCTGTTTGAGATGAATCGTTGGGTGAACGGTTTGTTCTTGTAACGATTTGATTGTTGCAATCGCCTCGACGCCACCAGCGCCACCAAGCAAGTGACCAATCATCGATTTCGTCGAGTTGACGACGAGTTGTTTTGCCTGTTCACCGAAGACACTATGGATTGCTTTTGTTTCAAGAATGTCGTTCATCGGTGTGCTCGTTCCGTGTGCATTGATGTATCCGACTGCTTCTGGTGCGATACCTGCATCTTGGATTGCCATTGCCATCGCACGTGCTCCACCGTCTCCATCTGGATCTGGAGCTGTGATGTGGTAGGCGTCAGCTGTTAATCCATATCCACTGACTTCGGCATAGATTTTTGCACCACGCGCTACCGCATGCTCGTACTCTTCAAGAATCAAGATGCCTGCCCCTTCTCCCATGACGAATCCATCACGTCCTTCGTCAAACGGACGGCTTGCTGTCTCAGGATCGTGATTCGTTGACATCGCTTTGTTGGCACAAAAACCAGCAAATGATAAGTTCGTGATTGGTGCTTCCGCTCCACCAGCGATCATGACATCTGCATCGCCCCGTTCGATGACACGAAGGGCTTCTCCAATGGCATTCGTTCCTGAAGCACATGCAGTGACGGAACAGTTATTCGGTCCCTTGGCTCCGGTATAGATCGATACCTGACCGCTTGCCATGTTTGGAATCATCATCGGAATGAAGAACGGGCTGACACGACGGTGTCCACGTTCGAAGTAGATCTTCGCTTGTTTCTCAATTGTCTCAACGCCACCGATTCCTGATCCAATCCAAACCCCAGCACGTTCTGCGATTTCTTTAATGTCGATTCCAGAATCTTGGACAGCTTCCATGCTTGCGACAAGTGAGTAATGAACGAAGCGGTCCATCTTACGTGCTTCTTTCGCCTCGATGAATTCTGTTACATCGAAGTTTTGTAATTCGCCAGTGACCTTCGTTGGATACTCATCGATATCGAGACGCTCCATCGGACGAATCCCGTTTGTTCCTTCTTTTAGTGCTTCCCAGAATGTATTGGCATCGTTCCCGATCGGTGTCAGTGCTCCGATTCCTGTGACTACAACGCGTTTTCTCATCATCTTATGTGTTCTCTCCTTTAGTCCAAGTAATGTATGCTGCTCCCCAAGTCAATCCGGCACCAAATCCAGCAAGTACGAGTTTCGTACCAGGTGTCAGGCGTCCTTGTTGACGCGCTTCCTCAAGTGCGAGTGGGATTGATGCAGCAGATGTATTCGCATGCTCATCGATCGTGACGATGACCTTTTCTTGCGGAATATGCAGTCGTTCGCACGCTGCATCAATGATGCGTAGGTTTGCTTGATGCGGAATCAAGATATCGATCTCTTCGAGCGTACTATCCGCTTTTTGAATGACTTTCTCAACGATTTCCGGTAATTTACGAACCGCGAACTTAAAGACTTCCCGACCGTTCATCTCGATTGGTCCATCAATGTCCTTAAATAATAAATGTGCTCCGCGTCCATCTGTTCCAAGCTCGAAGGCATTAAGACCCGCTTGCTCAGTTGGTCCGATGACGACTGCCCCTGCACCATCTCCAAATAAGATGGCAGTTGACCGGTCTGACCAGTCGACGATACTCGACATTTTTTCAGCACCGATGACGAGCGCATGTTTTCCTTCAACTGTCGTCAACATGCTAGCAGCTGTTTGTAATGCAAAGATGAAGCCACTACATGCCGCACTAATATCGAATGCAGTCGCTCTGCGTGCTCCAAGACGCTCTTGGACGATACAGGCTGTAGATGGAAACGCGCGTCCTGTTGCCGTTCCGACGACGATCAACCCGATGTCCTCTACTGTCAATCCAGCATCATCAAGCGCTTTCTGAGCAGCTTCTGTCGCTAAGTCAGTGACATCCACATCATCGGCTGCAATCCGTCGTGCCCCGATTCCTGTCCGTGTCCGAATCCATTCATCGCTCGTATCGAGCGTCGTTGCTAATTCATCATTCGTCACGCGCCGTGACGGCAAAGACGTTCCTAATCCTACAATCCCGATCTTCATAAGGCATCCCCTTTTGTTATTAGTATCTGGTACTAATATAAAGCGTTAATTTGCTTTTGTCAAAGAAAAAAGGAAGTGCATGGTCTCCCGTGCCCTTCCTCATACCTCATTCTGCTAACGTCCGTACGACTTCCATGACCATTTTAGCGGAATTGATTGACGCAATCTCGAGGAATTCATCAAACGAGAGTGACGCTTCTTCATTGGCGCTATCTGAAATCGACCGCGTTACGACGAACGGGACACCGAACTGATGACAGACTTGTGCGATTGGTGCTGCTTCCATTTCGACGGCTGCGACTTCTGGGAAGTGCGCCTTGATTTGAGCAGAGCGCTCTGAATCGTGGATGAACGAATCGCCTGTCGCAATCAATCCATGAACGACGCGAATCGCATCCATCCGCTCGATGACGGCTTCTGCTGTTGCAACAAGCTTCGGATCTGCTTGATAGGCAGCTGGCATTCCAGGTACCTGTCCATATTCGTATCCAAATGCCGTCACATCGACGTCGTGGTGACGTACTTCTGTTGAGACGACGACATCCCCGACCGTTAAGCCTTCCTTGAATCCACCTGCTGAGCCCGTATTGATGACAGCACTTGGTTTGTAATGATCCAGCAATAATGTCGTTCCGATCGCAGCGTTCACTTTCCCGATTCCTGACTTCAAGATGACGACAGGAACGCTATTTAAAAGCCCTTCATAAAAATGATAGTTTGCGATGACTGTATCTTTACGTTCTGATAACTCATTACGCAATAAGTTGACTTCCTCTTCCATTGCGCCGATGATTGCGATTGGCATACTTCATTCCTCCATCAAACAGAAAGCCGGATTGCTCCGGCTCCTGTGTTCTTTATTTGATCGATGTAATTTTTACTGCGTATTCGCCGCCTGGTGCTGGTACAGAGACTTGATCTCCGACTTGGTGCCCCATTAAACTTTTCGCGATTGGTGATTCGTTCGAGATTTTACCTGTGAACGGATCTGCTTCGGCACTACCAACAATTGTGTACGTATCTTCTTCGTTATCTTCGACACTCAAGAAAGTGACTGTCGTTCCGATACCGACGACCGAGATATCCTTCTCTTCTTCCGAGATGATCGCAACATTACGAAGCATCTCTTCAAGTTGAGCAATCCGGCCTTCGACCATCGCTTGTTCTTCTTTTGCTGAATCGTATTCTGCGTTCTCTGAAAGGTCACCGAACGAACGGGCGATCTTGATGTTCTCGACGACTTCTTTCCGGCGGACTGACTTCAATTCATTCAATTCATTTTCAATGTTCGCTTTACCTTCAAGCGTCATGTAGTATTGCTTTTCTGCCATTTTTGTCACGCTCCTTTTTATTCCACTAGTATAGTATATTCACATCTTTTTTGGAATCAATATCCTCTTTGATCGAGTGCTGAACGATAATCAAGAATCGCTCGAATCTTCGTCACGAGTAAATCGATCGCGACATGATTCTCGCCGCCTTCCGGTACGATGATGTCCGCATATCGTTTTGTTGGTTCACAGAACTGAAGATGCATCGGACGAACGACGTTCGTATACTGCTCAACGACTGAGTCGATCGAGCGTCCACGTTCGTTGATATCACGTTGCATCCGACGAAGAATGCGAACGTCCGCATCCGTATCGACGAACACCTTGATATCCATTAGTTCCCGTAACCGTTCGTCTTCAAGCGCTAAAATTCCTTCTACGATGATGACATCGCGTGGTTCGAGACGAATCGTTTCTTGTGCCCGCGTGTGGGCGACATAGTCATATACCGGTTTTTCAACGGCAATGTTTTCACGGAGCGACTGAATGTGCTCAATCAACAGACCATTATCAAAAGCAAACGGGTGATCATAGTTTGTCTGATACCGCTCCTCCATTGATAAATCACTTTGATCTTTATAATACGCGTCCTGTTCAATCATGACGATTGATTCACTTGGGAACGCATCGACGAGTGAACGTGCCACCGTCGTCTTCCCTGAACCCGTTCCGCCCGCTACGCCAATTACTACCGGTTTTTGCATGTCATTCGTTCCTCCATCATTTCGACTTTTTCCGACTGACGGATACACCGTCACCGAGCGGAAAAATCGTCGTATCGTATTGTTCTTGTTCCATCATCCAGACCGTGAATTCCTTGACGAGACGCACGAGTCGACGTCTTCTTCGATCGAATGTCTTCGGATCGGACTCGAGGACATCTCCGTGTAAGAAGAGATTATCCGTATAAAGCACGCCGCCCTCAGGAATGAGTCGCCCATATCCTGCAAAGAATTTTTTATACTGTCCTTTAGCTGCATCAATGAAGACCGCATCGAACTGGTCTTCAAGCGTTTCGGCTAATTCTACTGCATCACCAAAAATGATGTCAATCCGGTCCGCCACATCTGACCGGGCGATGAAGGTTTTTGCTTCTTCATACCGCTTCGCATTTCGTTCAATCGTCGTAATACGCGCATCCGGTAGCGCACGCGCCATCCGAATCGCACTATATCCGATTGCGGTTCCGACTTCTAGAATGCGCTTCGGTTGTTGTAATCGCAGGAGCGATAACAAGACCTCGGAACCTGTCAGTTCGATGATTGGTATATGATTTTCTTCCGCATAACGCTCCATTTCTTCTAACAGAGCATCTCGAGGATGAATCATTGATTCGACATAGGTCGTGAAATCATTCACGCCATTCACTCCCTCTTCCGCATAAACAGGTTGACTTGAAGCGAACTTCCCGCTTCAACCCAACCCGTTGCTCATTGCTCTTTACTCGCTTCGTATTCCACCCATTCCGGCTTATACTTAACGACGTTTCGTTGATGTTCTTCATATGTCTCTTCGTATAGAATCTGTCCGCGTGGATGTTTATCACTTGGTGGACGAGCAAAGAAATAGACATATTTTGTTTTATTCGGATTTAACACGGCAAGTACCGAATCTTTACTGACCGTCGAAATCGGACCAATCGGAATTCCTTCGTACTTATACGTATTGTACTTCGAATTATTCTCGAGATCCTTCAGTGTCGTTAAAGCCGTGTTTTCACCTGTGCCATACCAAACCGTTGGATCCGACTGTAACTTCATGCCGTCATCCAATCGATTTTTGAAGACACCAGCGATTTCACGACGATCATCTGCTGTCGCCGCTTCACGCTCGACCATGGAACCGAGACTGAGTACTTCATGGAAGGTCATGCCTGATTTTTGAATGGCATCCGCATTCTCATCGTAGACTTTTTCTGTTTCATCGAGCATCGTCTCGACGATTTGATCAATGCTTTTTCCTTTATCAAACTCATACGTTGCTGGGAAGAGATATCCTTCAAGTGCATACAAGACACCATTCTTCTTCACTTCATCCGTCAACATCGGATATTTTTCAATCATGCTGTCGATGAATGTCGCATCCGTCAATTCTTTACGGACCGTCTCTTCCTTGAAGTTCGTTGCTTTCGCGATCAAAGCGATTTGACGATCCATCGTGATGCCTTCAGGTAACGTGATTTTCACATCCGCTGCCTTCATGACCGTTCCCGTCTTTAATTCATTAATGATTTCATCCGGGGACATGGCTTGTGACAGTGTATACGTACCCGCTTGGAATGACGATTCATTCTTGTAACGGACGTAGTAACGGAAAATCGTCTCGTTTGCAATCAAGTCTTTTTCCTTTAGTAAAGAAGCAATCGAACTCGTCCCTGCTCCTAAAGGAATTTCGACTTTGACGGATTTCGTCGCTGTTTCATCGACTGGTTCAAGCGCATTTTTCAAAAAGACATAGATGACCGCACTGGTAACTAGAAAAATCGTCAACAATACAGAAAGGATGATTAGCGTAATCCGGCGTGATGTCCGGCGTCGCCTTTTTTCGATTTCAGCATTTTGCTTCCATTCGTTCTCCATCGGTTCCTCCTTCTTCTCTTAAAACAAGGTGACATCGTAAGAGAAAGTCTCTTACGACGTCACCTGTCATGAGTCGGGTTAGTCTAACTGGTCTTCGAGCGTGTTAAAGACTTCTTCGATTTCATCCCAAGTCGCTGTATCGTCTTCATCGATTGGTACGAGGTTGAAGTCGTTATCTCCATCACCGTATTCGTCGAGTTCGTAAACGAAGATATCGACTTCTTCTGCTTCGTCATAGTCTGCTCCGATTGGCTCGAGGAAGATGTATGTCTTGCTCGAACGTGGGCTTTCATAACGCAGACGTTCTACGAATTCGAAATCATTTCCTTCGCCGTCCGGAATTACGTAACGTGTTGGTTCATTCTGTTGCATCAGTGATCCGCTCCTTTAACGCAAGCTCGAGTTCATCCCAAGTTTGCTCATCATTTTCATCGATCAGGCTCAATTCAAAATCATCTTCGCCTTCTCCATATTCATCGATCTCACAGATGATCAGATCATCTGCTCCTTCGTCAGGGTTACCGATCATTTCAAGAAACAGATAGGTTTTTCCTGTACGTTCACTCGAGTAACGGTACCATTCTTCGAAAAGATGTTCGCCGCCCTCTTCATCCGGAAAGAGATACTGACGTTTTTCTTCAGCCATCGGTTTCTCCCCCTTCATCGGTTCGTCCGATCCAAGTACGATTGCAGGATCATGACGGCAGCCATCTTATCGATGACTTGTTTACGCTTTTTACGACTGACATCGGCATCGATCAGCATCCGTTCTGCTTGCATCGTCGTCAACCGTTCATCCATGAAGACGACTTCAAGCCCGGTATGCTGTTCGATTTCCTTCGCAAAAGCTTCACTTGCTTCTGCGCGGGGACCGATGGAACCGTTCATGTTTTTCGGAAGACCAATGACTAGGATTTCGACATTGTATGTCTTCATGATGACATCGAGCCGTTTGAAGGCTTCCGGGTAATCCGGTTCCGTCCACTTGACCGTCTCGACACCTTGCGCCGTCCAGCCCATCAAGTCACTGACCGCTACTCCGATCGTCTTCGAACCGACATCTAGTCCCATTGCACGTTTCATTTTGAATTTCCACTCTCCGCCAAATAAGATTTCACGAGTTCTTCGAGCAATTCGTCGCGTTCAATCTTACGAATTAAATTACGTGCGTCATTATGACGAGGAATGTAAGCAGGATCTCCTGAAAGGAGATAGCCGACGATTTGGTTGATCGGATGATATCCTTTTTCTTCTAAAGCATGATAGACCGTCAACAACACATCACGTGTCGCTGCTTTGTTATCGTCTTCCGGAAAGTTGAATTTCATCGTTTGATCCATCTGACTCACGTTCATCACCTCTTTCATATACACTACGTTTCTATTATGCCAGTGATTGCACGTATTGTGAAGCGTACGCGAGTGCTTCTTCTAATTTCGACGCATCTTTTCCACCAGCTTGAGCCATGTCAGGGCGACCGCCACCGCCACCACCGCAGCGTGTTGCGACTTCCTTGATCAATTTACCAGCATGATAGCCTTGGTCGATTAAATCTTTTGCGACGCTTGCGACGAGGTTGACTTTCTCACCTTGCGCACTACCGAGTACGATGATCGCTGATCCGAGCGAGCTCTTCAACTCATCCATCATACCGCGAAGAGCATCCATATCTGAGACGTCAACGCGTTTCGCAAGCACGCGTACGCCGTTGATTTCTTCTACATCGTCTTTCAGTGAAGCAGCTTCAATGTTCGCAAGTTTTGCTTGCAACGATTCGTTTGCTCGTTCCGTCTCACGAAGCTGTTGTTGCAGTGCTTCAATGCGTACAGGAACTTCTGTCGTCTTCGTCTTCAGAACAGCTGCTGCTTGTTCGAGTGTCTCTAAGTGTTGGTTCATGACACGATACGCACCTGCACCCGTTACCGCTTCGATTCGGCGGGTACCTGCACCGATACCAGACTCCGAAACAATCTTGAACAAGCCGATTTCGGCTGTGTTTCCGACGTGGATTCCGCCACACAACTCGATCGAGTATGTGCCTGCTGAGACGACGCGGACCGTTTCACCGTACTTCTCACCGAACAATGCCATCGCGCCTTTTGCTTTTGCATCAGCGATGTTCATCTCTTCGATATCGACCGGTAGCGATGCCCAGATTGCTTGGTTGACGTCTTGTTCAATCTTCGTCAACTCTTCTTGTGTCACTGCACCGAAGTGTGAGAAATCGAAGCGAAGACGTTCTGGAGAAACGAGTGATCCCGCTTGGTTAACGTGTGTTCCGAGCGTATCTTTCAATGCTTTATGAAGCAAGTGTGTTGCCGTATGGTTTTTCGTGACGGCTTTACGTTCTGCTGCTTCGACCGTTGCAACGACATCTGCCGCTTCCGTTGCGATCCCTGTACGAACGATGACCGTATGCAAGTTTTGACCGTTTGGTGCTTTTTGAACATCTTTAACATCAAGAACGAAGTCTTTGCCTTCGATTGTTCCTGTATCTGCGACTTCACCACCGCTTTCAGCGTAGAACGGCGTGATGTCGAGAATGACTTGTGCTTCTTCACCAGCAGCGACTTCTGTGACTCGTTCTCCATCATGCACTAAAGCGATGATTTTTGCATCCGCCTTAAGGTCGGTATAGCCGACGAACGTACTTTTATCTTTTAGCGTCGAGAGGACTTCCGATTGCTGTTGCATCGAACCACTCTCTTCACGTGCCGCACGTGCACGCTGACGTTGCGCATCCATTGCTAATTTGAAGCCTTCTTCATCGACAGACATCTGATGATCTTCTGCATACTCGACTGTCAACTCAAGTGGGAAACCATATGTGTCATACAGACGGAACGCATCTTCGCCGCTGATGACATGCTCACCGTTCGCCTTAGACGTCTGAGCGACTGTGTTCAAGATTGCAAGACCGTCATGAAGTGTCTCATGGAAACGTTCTTCTTCGTTTTTGATGACGCGTTTGATGAAGTCCGCTTTTTCCGGAACTTGTGGGTAGAAGTCGACCATGACGTTCCCGACCGTATCGACGAGTTCATACATGAACGGACGCTCGATTCCAAGCATCTTCGCATAACGCACCGCACGGCGTAGTAAACGACGAAGGACATATCCACGTCCTTCATTCGAAGGAAGCGCACCATCACCGATTGCGAATGATACGGTACGGATGTGGTCTGCGATGACTTTGAATGCTACATCAAGTTTCGAATCATCACGGTAGATTTTACCGCTGATTTCTTCTGTCTTATGAATGATCGGCATGAACAGATCCGTATCGAAGTTCGTCGGCACGTCCTGCATGACACACGCCATCCGTTCAAGTCCCATCCCTGTATCGATGTTTTTACGCGGAAGTTCCGTATAGTTGCCGTGTCCATCGTGGTTGTATTGACTGAAGACGATATTCCAGATCTCGAGATAGCGTTCGTTTTCGCCACCTGGGTAGAGTTCTGAATCGTTCGGATCGTCTCCGAAAGCTGGACCACGATCGAAGAAGATTTCCGTGTTCGGACCAGATGGACCTTCACCGATTTCCCAGAAGTTATCTTCAAGTGGAATGATCCGCTCAGCCGGCACGCCGAGTTCAAGCCAGATTTGACGCGCTGCGTCATCTTCCGGGTGAATCGTGACCGAAAGACGTTCCGGATCAAGACCGTACCAGTCATCACTCGTCAAGAGCTCCCAGCCCCATTTGATTGCATCTTCACGGAAGTAATCACCGACGGAGAAGTTTCCGAGCATCTCGAAGAATGTGTGGTGACGCGCTGTTTTCCCAACGTTTTCGATATCGTTCGTCCGGATTGATTTTTGTGCGTTGACAATCCGTGGATTATCAGGAATGACACGACCATCGAAATATTTCTTGAGTGTTGCAACACCCGAGTTGATCCACAAGAGCGATGGATCTTCGACCGGTACGAGTGAAGCACTCGGTTCGATCGCATGTCCTTTGCTTTGGAAGAAATCAAGATACATCTGACGGATTTGTGCACCCGTTAATGGTTTTAGAGCTTTCATGAACAGTTACCCCCATTGGTTTTATTTGGACGCAAAAAAGCGATGTCTTCATCCCTGAAAAGGGACGAAAGCATCGCTTCCGTGGTACCACCCTCGTTCGTAAGCAATCCATTGCCTACCTCGAACATCTGATAACGGGGATGACCCGCAGGTGTTTACACCCGACTCCGGAAGGAGCTTCAAAGGGACTCGAGAAAGTGATTGCAGCAGACTCACTTCTCTCTGGACTCGAGTTTTCCTTTTACTTATCTTCCATCAACGTGTTACGTCCATTCATCTATCGTGATTATTACCTATCGCACAGCATCCGTCAAGTCTTTGTCACACCACCGAGTCGTTCAATCAATCGTGTACGGCGCCGGGGTTCCTCTTCTTGCGACGCTTTATGGAATGCTCGTGGGTCGCCGAACAATAATAAACTCGACTTCGCACGGGTAACCGCCGTATAAATCAAATTTCGGGAATGCTTGAACGCCCCCGTAAAATAGACCGGCATCAAGACGATTGGAAACTCGGACCCTTGCGCCTTATGGATCGTGATCGCATAGGCATGCGTGAATTGATCCCAGTCACTTCGGTTATACTCGACTTCCGTCTGGTCGAAGCGGGCGATGATCTTATCCACCTTGTCGACATTCTCTTTAGCGAAGAAGATGTTGACGATTTCTCCGATATCTCCGTTATAAACGTTTTCTTCTGCATTGTTGACGAGCTGGAGAATCTTATCTCCGGTCCGGTAAATCCGCGTGCCTTGTTTAACTTCTCGTTTCTTTGGTTCTTCCGGGTTGTAGACGCGTTGCAAGGCGACATTTAATTCGTCGATTCCGACTTGACCACGGTAAGTCGGTGCAAGAATCTGAACATCGAATTTCGAATAGCCTTTCGCAAGTGCTTTTTCTGCGAAAGCTGAAATACCGCGTAACGTCTCTTGCGGAGACGCGGTATAGAAGCGACGATCCGCAAGTGGTGCCAACAAATCAGCAGACGTCGTCCGGTTCTTCAAATCATGGGCAAGCCGTAAAATCGAAGAATCTTCCGCTTGGCGATGGACGACGTTCAGACGAACGACGGGAATCCCTTCCGTGTCCATCAAGTCTGCCAGTACCTGCCCAGGACCTACGGATGGCAACTGATCGCGGTCACCGACGAACAAAATTTTCATACCGTTCGGAACAGCACGGAGCAGACTCGATAACAAGTAGATATCAATCATTGATGACTCATCGATGATCAGTACTTTTCCCGTGATCGGCTGATCTTCATTCAGTTGGAAGTTCGTTCCGTCATACTTCAACAGACGATGAATCGTCATCGCTGGAACGTCCGTTGCTTCCGACAAACGTTTAGCGGCGCGTCCGGTCGGTGCAACAAGGACATACGGATAGACATCTCCCGTCTTGACGCGACTTTTCTCAAGTGGCCAATCATGAATTTCTTGCAAGGCATGTAAAATTCCCTTGATGACGGTCGTCTTACCGGTCCCTGGTCCACCGGTCAGAACCATCAATGGTGCTTTAACCGCTAACTCGATCGCTTCCCGCTGCTGTGCGGCATATTCCATGCCAAACTGTTCTTCGAGGTGCCCAATCGCTTCAAGAATCGTCGCGACATCGACTTCCTGTTCGGCACCGTTCGCCATGACGCGAGCCAGTTCTTTCGCCGCTCGAACTTCCGCATAAAAGATCGTCGGTAAATACAAACAACCTTCTTCAAGCTTGACCTTATCTTCAGCGAGCAACAGTTCAATCGCTTGTTCCAGCCGTTCTCCTGGGTCTTCACCAAGCAACCGGGGTGCCCGTTGTAATAGTGAGTCGACCGTCGCAAAGGCATGTCCCTCTCCTGCTTCTTGTTCTAATATATGCATGATCGAAGCAGCGACACGTTCCGGATGTAATCCGACAAGTCCGAGATGTGAGGCGATATGATCGGCTGTCTTAAAACCAATCCCGTTCACTTCATACATCAAGGAATACGGATTCTCTCGAATTCGCGCCATGGCGTCCCCTTCGTAAGCAGCATAGATTTTCGCCGCTAGTTTTGGTGTGACATCAAATGGCGCTAAGAATAGCATCAACTGATCGACACCGTATAACGTAGCGAGTCGACTCAATATGATATCCGCTTGTTTTTGTTTTAACCCAGGCACCTGATTCAGTACTCGCTCATCCTTCAAAATGAGGTCCACTGCCTCTTCTCCGAGAGCATCGACGATATTTTTCGCTGTCTTCGGACCAATGCCGGTGAACGAACCATTCGTCAAGAAGCGGATCGTTGCCTGTTTTGTCATCGGAACCGATCGACGAATCAGCTCCGCCTTCAGTTGTTTTCCGAAGCGAGGATGATCAACGAGACGACCAAATGCTTGATACGTTCCTCCGAGTTCGATTCCGACCCCTGTACCCGTGATGACGAGCTCGGTTTCTTTCAGTTCAAAGTTTTTTTCTTTGACGGCGACCAATACAATGGAGTGTGCTTCTTCTTCAGAAGAAAAGAGCACACGTTTGACGCGCCCGACGACTTGATGGGGGTGCTCCATCACTCCACCTTCTTTCTCTCTTTTTCATTCGCTGCTTTCATCATAGCATTCGTTTACCGGATTTTAAATCAGGGAAAGATACCCTGAAACATTTCGTTAAGAGGAGGAGTTCAAGGATGGCACGTTTACCGATTGCAGGATTGTGTGAATTAGTACTGGAAGTCGAGGATATGGACCGTGCGGTTGGCTTTTGGAATGGGACACTTGGTATTCCGATCGTCGAGCAATGGGCACCTGAGGATGCAGAACCGAGCAAGGAACAATCTAAACAGGACGGAGTTTGGGCAACGTGGCTCTACATTGGCGGTAACACCCGACTCGGTCTATGGCTGAAGCGAGACTTCACGATGGAAGAACGAACGGTCAAACACTTACCAGTGTCCGAATGGGACACGTTGTATGACGAAGGTGGTGTCCATGTCCACTGTGCTTTCTACGTTGAGAAGGAAGAGTTCCAACAAGCCTTGAATCAACTGCGCGAAGCTTCGATCACCGTGAAGCTCAGAGAGTGGGATGAACAGGAGACCTCGAATCAAAAAGAGCATTCAGCTTATTTCAAGGATACGGAAAATAACGTCATCGAACTGTACACGAAAAACATGGATGAAGCCTATGAAGACTTTTCCGGTCCACCACTTCGTGTCATCCGTGAAGTTGGGAATTAAATAGCACAAAAAAGACGACTCCAGATGGAATCGTCTTTTTTGGATCAGTCTGCTTGTTTTAATAACGCATCCATCTTCGCTTTTGCATCTCGCGCAAGAGCGTGTTCCGGCTGGTAGGCAAGAACGGCTTCAAGTTCTGCATAACACACTTCCTGTTGACCGAGGAAAGCAAGCGCGATCGCATAGTTGTACCGAGCATCCGTGTGCGTTTCGTCAAGCATCAAAACGTGCTCGAACATCTCGACGGCTTCTTCCAACTTCTCGTTTTGCGCTAAGGCAAGCCCGTATTGGAACGCGATCTCAATATCGACACCGTTCAATTCTGACGCACGTTGTAGACGAGGTAAGCCACGTACAGGATCACCAAGTTTTTGATACGTCATCCCAAGCATGAAATGGAGATCCGCGTCGTCAAGTCCATATAATAACGCTGCCCGCAATGATTCCTCTGCTTCGACGAGTTGGTCGGCAGCAAAGAATAGCGCACCTTTTGCATAATAGGCACTCGCGAACGTATTATCGATCATCAGCGCCCGATCATAAAAACGAAGGGCACGATCAGCGTCGTTCATCGATTGGAGTAATGTTCCGAGATTGACATATGCTGTCGGATCTTTTGGATTTTCTTCGATTGCGTCGTTGAAAGCCTGCGCTGCTAATTCATAATTTCCAGCTTCTAAATGCCGGAATCCTACTTCATTATAATTCATCTTCTTTTGCTCCTTACGCGAGATAAGCGAGGCGTTCGCCTGCTTTATAGGCTGCATCGATCGTCGCACCACCGAGGCAGATGTCTCCATCATAGAACACGACCGCTTGTCCTGGTGTGATTGCCCGTTGACGCTCGTCAAACGAGACATCGAGTCCATCTTCGAGGACACGAACCGTGACGGCTGTGTCTTGTTGACGGTAACGGAATTTCGCTGTACAACGGAATGTCTCACCGACCGGACGCTCAGACGTCCAACTGACATCTGAAGCAAGCAATCCTTCCGAATACAACAATTCGTTATGGAATCCTTGATCGACATAGAGAATGTTCTCTTTTAGGTTTTTCCCAACGACGAACCAAGGTTCTCCGTCGCCACCGATACCAAGTCCATGACGTTGTCCCATCGTATAGTACATCAATCCATCGTGACGTCCCATGACGTTCCCGTCAAGCGTCCGCATTTCACCGGGTTGCGCCGGCAGATATTGACCGAGGAACTGCTTGAAGTTCCGCTCGCCGATGAAGCAAATGCCTGTCGAGTCTTTTTTCTTCGCTGTCGCGAGGTTCGCTTCTTCTGCGATCCGGCGTACTTCTGATTTTTCCATGTGTCCGATCGGGAACATCGCCTTCGCGATCTGCTCTTGCGACAATTGATTCAAGAAATACGTTTGATCCTTGTTTGCATCCACGCCTCGAAGCAATTTATGTTCTCCGTCTTCATAGACAGCACGCGCATAGTGTCCTGTCGCGACGAAATCGGCACCAAGACGCATCGCGTGATCGAGGAAGGCTTTGAACTTGATTTCCTTGTTACACATGACGTCCGGATTCGGTGTCCGACCGAGTTTATATTCATCGAGGAAGTACGTGAAGACTTTATCCCAGTACTCTTTCTCGAAATTGACCGCATAATACGGAATGCCGATTTGGTTGGCTACGGCGATGACGTCTTCATAATCTTCCGTCGCCGTACAAAAGCCGTTTTCATCCGTGTCATCCCAGTTTTTCATGAAGATCCCGATGACGTTATAACCTTGCTCTTTTAATAAATGAGCCGTCACAGAAGAATCGACACCCCCCGACATCCCAACGACGACTGTCGTTTCACTCGGGGCTTTCGCTCGTGTATTCATTTATTTCACCTCTTAGTTAATTCTGAAACGATTTTACGACATCTTGCAAGGCTTGTGCGAGTAGTTCGACTTGCGTGACCTCATTTCCGTGACCAAAACTAATCCGGACCGATGCCCGTGTTCGTTCCTCTTCGCCATACATCGCCGATAAGACATGCGAAGGTTCGACGGATCCTGCCGTACATGCACTCCCGCTCGATACGGCCATCTGACGCATATCGAGCATGATCAAGAACGGTTCGATTTCAATCTGCGGGAAGTAAAGATTGAGGACATTCGGTAATCCTTCCACACCATTGACTTCGTAAGTGACGCCACTTTCATCCAAACGCGTTAGCAAAATGCTACGCAGTTGTTTGATGTGGTCCTGTTGTTGATCGCGCTCTGCTACCATCAGTTCGAGCGCCTTCGCTAAACCGACGATTCCCGGTACGTTCTCCGTTCCTGCGCGACGCTTGCGTTCCTGTTCTCCTCCGAACGTTTGAGGCGCTAACTTCACACCAGTCCGTACATACAATAGCCCGATTCCTTTTGGACCATTGATTTTATGAGCAGACGCGGATAAGAGATCGACCTGTAACGCTTCGACATCGAT
Source organism: Exiguobacterium sp. ZWU0009 (assembly GCF_000798935.2). Taxonomy (NCBI): domain Bacteria; kingdom Bacillati; phylum Bacillota; class Bacilli; order Caryophanales; genus Exiguobacterium; species Exiguobacterium sp. ZWU0009. Next base: position 2,230,147 of record NZ_CP018057.1, read on the forward strand.
TGCTTGTTTTCCGAACACTTGCACCGCGTCCGTATGGAACAAAATACCGCGTTCCCGTAAAAATTGACCAAATGCCGCAATCGGCTGAATCGTTCCGACTTCATTGTTGCCGAACATGATCGAGACGAGAGTCGTATCTTCCCGGACTGCTTCTTGCAAGGTAGCCAATGAGACGACGCCAGACGACGGTACATCGAGATACGTGACGTCATAGCCTTGTTTTTCGAGCTCTTCGAACGCATGCAATACAGCATGGTGCTCAAACCGTGTCGTAATGAGATGACGCCCTTTTTCACGCGCCGCCTCAGCTGCACCGAAGATTGCATAATTATCCGATTCCGTGCCACCACTCGTAAAAATCAGTTCAGTTGGTTTCGAATTCAATTCTTGTGCGATCTGTCGACGTGCTTTGTCAATTGCTGCCCGAGCAGACCGACCAGCCGCGTGGACACTCGATGGGTTGCCATACTGTTCGAGCAAATAAGGCGTCATCGCCTCAAGGACTTCCGGACGCATCGGCGTCGTCGCCGAATGGTCAAAGTAATTCATTCGTTTTCACCTCTCAAATATAGAACATGTATCCTGTATCTTCTTCTTCCGCTAAGTCTTGTAGCGTCGTTGAATCGAGTACTTGATCGACCGCTTGCTGGATTTTATCCCAAAGCTTGCGTTTCGTGACCTCGTCACACGCATCACCTTCGACGACGACGAGTGGTCCTTCAAGCAGGCGGATGATTTCACCCGCTGTGATGTTTTGCGCTTCACGACCGAGCTTATACCCGCCGTAAGCACCACGGACACTTTTGACGAGCCCTCCATTACGAAGGGGTGCAATCAACTGTTCGAGATAATGCTCAGATAGGTCATACATCTGCGCGATTTTTTTTAGAGACAGTGGTTTAGATTCAGCTTCTTTCGCGAGTGCGATCATGATCGTCAGACCATATCGCCCTTTCGTCGAGATTTTCATCATGCGAAGGATCATCCTTTCTAGTATAGTAGTAGCTAAAAGTGGAAGGAGCGTATGTGTATGGCACATTTATTTGAATCCCAGTCACCTGCCGGACCGCTCGCGAATCGAATGCGTCCGCAGAATCTGGATGAAATCGTCGGACAACGCCATCTGATTGGAGAAACGACGCTCCTACGGCGTGCCATCTTAGCCGATCGTCTCGGAACCGTCATTTTTTACGGTCCACCGGGTACCGGTAAGACAACGCTCGCACGCGTTATCTCTAGTTATACGAAATCAGCATTCGAGCAATTGAATGCGGTCACGGCGAAGTTGGAACAATTACGGGAAATTCTAAAAGCAGCCGAAGCCCGTCTTCAGTTCGAGGATCAAAAAACGATTCTCTTTCTCGATGAGATCCATCGATTCAATAAGATGCAACAAGACGCCTTACTGCCGGCGCTTGAAGCGGGTACGATCACGTTGATCGGCGCAACGACGGAAAATCCGAGTTTTGAGGTCAATGCCGCTCTCTTATCGCGGGCAACGGTCTTTCGTTTTGAACCACCGACAGCAGACGATTTACGAATCGTCCTCGACCGGACCTTAAAGGACGAAGAGCGTGGTCTTGGCAAATATCCGATTACGATCACAGATGATGCAATCGATCATTACGTCAAGTTGTCAGATGGCGATTACCGAGCATTATTGAATGCACTTGAACTCGCCGTCTTAACAACACCGGAAATCGATGGTCAGATCACGATCGACCTCGCTGTTGCCGAGGAATCGATTCAGCAAAAAGCATTGAAGTACGACAAGGACGGCGATCGGCATTACGATGTCATCTCTGCCTTCATCAAATCGATTCGTGGTTCCGATCCGGACGCCGCGCTTTACTGGCTCGCCGTCATGATTGAAGCGGGCGAAAGTCCACGTTTCATCGTTCGTCGTCTCTATGTCCATGCGGCAGAAGACATCGGTCTGTCTGATCCGCAAGCGTTATTGATGGTCGATGCGTGTGCCCGTGCTTGTGAATACGTCGGTTTCCCGGAAGCACGAATTCCGCTCGCTGAAACGGTCTTATATCTCGCGACAGCACCGAAGTCGAATGCTGTCATCTCAGCGATTGATCAAGCATTGACACTCGTTCGTCGTTCGGACGGTGGACCGGTTCCGCCGCACTTGCGCGATGCTCATCATCCGGGGGCAGCAGCACTTGGGAATGGCGTCACCTATCAATATCCGCACGACTTCGAACATGCCTATGTGCCACAAAATTACTGGCCTGAGAATCTTGCCCGGACAAAACCGGTCTTTTATCGTCCTAGCCCACGCGGTTTTGAGAAACAACTGCAAGCTCGACTTGATTTTTGGAACAAACAAACAGCCACACATCAGAAAAAGCGACCATAAGGTCGCTTTTTTTAACGAACGCGTTCGATCGTCACGCCGGCTTCACGGACGATCTCGTTGATGACGTAGCTCGCTGCGATCAATCCACCAACTGATGGAACGAACGCATTTGAACTTGGCGGCATCTTTGCCTTACGAATTGCAGCCGCATCATTTCCGACGACTTGACGGACTTCTTCGATGATCTTAACAGGCGGTTCATCGGAGAAGACGACAGGAACACCCTTATGAATACCGGCTTTCCGGAGTTTCGTCCGAATGACCTTCGCCAATGGATCATAACTTGTATCTTTGATGTCAACGATCTTGATGCGTGTCGGATCCATCTTGTTCGCCATCCCCATGCTTGAGATGATCGGAATGTTGCGTTTCTTACATTCCTGAATCAAGTGAATTTTGAACGAGACCGTGTCCGATGCATCGATGACATAATCCGGTTGCTGTTCGAAGAACGACTCGAATGTCTCTTCGTTGTAGAACATCTTCAAACGAACGATTTCAAGATCCGGATTGATTAACGCAAGACGCTCTGCCATCGCATCAACCTTCGGTTGACCAACCGTCGGAAGCAAAGCATGGATTTGTCGGTTGACGTTTGTGATGTCGATATCATCCTTATCGACGAGAATCAAACGACCTACGCCACTGCGGGCAAGTGCTTCTGCTGAGAACGATCCAACACCACCGATTCCCAGAATAGCGATAGACTTGGATGCCAATGCGTCAAGTCCAGTTTTACCGATTGCTAGTTCATTACGCGAAAATTGATGTAACATCTCATAACCTCACAATACTCATACTGTTTTACTCGGAATTATATCATAAAAAAAAACGTCATGCGACGTGTCAAACAATAAAATAATAAGACGATGGGACCCGAAGTGCCGTGTCGATACCTTATTTTTGAACCTGCTGTGCAGGTGGGTGTCTTATCCGATTCCTATTCGTACGTCCTCCTGCTGTGTTACGAGGCATGTACTACTAGTTGGAACGTCAAACTCCCTATCAAAAAAGAGTGGCTCAAAGATAAAAGGCGGCTCTCGTACAATTCAGGAACCCCATCTGATGCATTTAATATAGCATCCTCCCTTCTGAAATGCAACTACTTCCCACTCCAGAAAAAGATGCTTTTTTTCAGGTCCAACGTTTCGTGAAGTGTTGATTCGGATCATATCTTTGTTGTTGGAATGCGGGATCGAATCGTGGTGTGCGTGTCGCATTCCCGACACCCGCGATGAACGCCCAGTTTCCATAGTTCGAAGCGACATCATAGTCGACCAACTGCTGTTCGAAATACCGCGCTCCGATACGCCAATCCTGCTTTAATTCATGAATCAGATAACTGGCAACGATTTGCCTTCCGCGATTCGACATCCACCCTGTCTCGCGAATCTCGTTCATGAAGGCATCGACGAATGGCACACCGGTTTTTCCTTCTATCCAGCTTTCGACCGCTGCTTGGTCCGTCTTCCAAGTGTATTGACCTTCTTGTAATCCACTCGACCGGAACAGACGGCTTCCGGTCTCACGCATCGTCAAATGGAAGAAGTCACGCCATAACAATTCGAAATACAACCAGTACGTCGATTCATTCGCTCCCTTTTTTCGCTCGGCTTCCTGTAATTCAGCCATGACGCGGCGCGGTGAGAGTGAACCGTTCGCTAGCCAGGCAGATAACTTCGATGAATCATTTCGTAAGAACCCATTCCGTGTTTCTTTATAGGTGAATACAGGCTTGGCGAGATATTCCTGAAGGCGTGCCCTTCCCGCTGATTCTCCTCCCCGAAATGGGAACGCGGTCTCTGGGTCCGCTTCAACTGATTCCTCTTTTATCAGCTGAATATCAGTTGGTGGATCGAGTGGATCGTAGAAGGTCCCTTTCGCCTCGACCCGTTTTCGAAATGCCGTAAAGACGCGCTTTAATTCATCACTTCCGATATCTTCCCGACGATGTAACGTCTGTGTTTCAAAAGAGTGGACGGTATATCTGTCTTCGATATACTGCTCACTTGTCGCTTCTTCTGTTCCGGTCATCTTATGGAAATAGACGGTATCATCCGCTTGCAGATAAGAATCGAGTACCTCACATGTCTTCCCTTCTACTATATCTAGCGTGATCCCGATTTGAGACAGGTGACCCGCTAAGTTCTCAAGTGTCTCTTGTTCGAACCGTTCTTGATGTGTACCTCTTTTAAAATCGCGTTTCTTTTGATCTTTGACGTATACGGCACGAATGACGTCCTGTTCTTCACATGCACTCCGAAGTGCCTCATGATCATCAACACGTAAATCATGACGATACCAAACAACTGCTCCCATATTGATCGTCTCCCTTCTCTTTATACTATGACCCGACTATAGTATTTGGAAAACCACTTAATGTGCCGATGAGGTTTTAAGACGTTGTTTTCGTGGAATATGATTAGTACAACAAACCAGAGGAGTGAATGAATCAATGGCAGCAAAACGCGGTAAACTCAGAACTTTAATGACGCTTGTAACGACGGTTGGACCAATCGTCTATAAATTCTATAAAAAACAGCAGTCTAAAAAATCAATTAACAATCCTAAATAAAAAATGGACGTCTCCTTACCGGAGCGTCCATTTTTTTAACGTTTACTGACACCCTCACTCGCCTCTACATAGAACCGCCATGGATAGGCTGTCGCTTCTCCTGCATTCGGGATACCGATGCGAGTCGTCTGGACGATTGCATCGACCGGGTCAGCAACGAGTCGAAAACGGGCTTGATAAAGATCTTGACCTGAATCAGCTGTCGTTAGACCGAACCCTTGGCACAGTTTCGCTGGTCCATTGACGAGATTGCGTCGTTGCACCGCTGTCAACTCTGCGTAGGAACAACCAAAACGACGTTCAGCGACCCGATCATGACCCTTGATGATTTCGGCACCTCGTAACAACAGTCCGTATCCTTCCCCTTCGTGACCACAAACGATGTTCATGCAATGATGCATACCATATGTGAAATAAACATAGAGATGTCCCGGTGGACCGAACATTGGTGCCGTCCGTTTCGTAGGTTTCCCGGAAAACGAATGAGCGGCTTGATCGTGAGGACCAAGATAGGCTTCGACTTCGACGATCCGCATCGTCACCTCATCGACGGTGATGTGTGTTCCTAAGAAATCTGGACCGACTTCAACCGGTGAGCGCTCAAAAAACTGTCGTTCCATCCGTTCGTCCTCCTTCATGAAACAAGCGAACCTCCCTCTACCGGAAGATTCGCTTGTCGTGTCTTAAGATTGTTTAACTGCTGTTCGAATCGAGAGATCATTTAATTGCGCATCCGAGACTGGGCTTGGTGCTGCCGTCAACAGATCACTTGCTGATGCTGTTTTCGGGAAGGCAATCGTATCACGCAAGTTCGAACGTCCTGCAAGTAACATGACGAGACGGTCTAGACCGAGTGCGATACCCGCATGTGGTGGTGTTCCGTATTCGAATGCTTCCATCAAGAAGCCGAATTGCTCGTTTGCTTCTTCTTCTGTGAAGCCAAGCAATTTGAACATCCGCTCTTGGATATCCCGTTCATAGATCCGTTGTGATCCACCGCCGAGCTCGTATCCGTTCAAGACGAGGTCATACGCGACTGCGAGGACTTTTCCAGGATCCGTCTCGAGCAATTCGAGATCTTCACGACGTGGCATCGTGAACGGGTGGTGGTTCGCGTAGAAACGACCATCTTCTTCTTCGTACGTGACGAGTGGGAAGTCTGTCACCCAAAGGAAATTGAAGACTGACTCATCGATCAAGTCGAGTTCCTTCGCTAACTTCTGACGGAGCGCACCTAAGCTGTCTGCTACGATCGATGCTTTTGCTGCGACGAACAACAATAAGTCGCCTGCTTCCGCATCTGTCGCCGCTGTCAGGCGAGCGGTTGCTTCTTCGTCAAAGAACTTCGCGATCGGACCGTTCAATCCTTCCGCTGTCACTTTGACCCAAGCGAGACCTTTTGCGCCGTAGATCGCTGTGAATTCTTGTAACTTATCGATGTCTTTACGCGAGAAGCGCTCAGCTGCACCTTTGACGTTCAAGGCTTTGACTTCGCCACCTGCTTCAAGTGCCATATCGAATACTTTGAATCCTGCCCCTTTGACGGCTTCTGCGACATCAATCAATTCGAGACCGAAGCGCGTATCCGGTTTATCCGAGCCATACCGGCTCATCGCTTCTGCATACGGCATCCGTGGGAATGGTGTCACGATATCTTTGCCAAGCGTTTCTTTCATGACACGCGTCATCATTGACTCCATCATCGCATACAAGTCTTCGATGTCCATGAAGCTCGTCTCGATGTCGACTTGCGTGAATTCAGGTTGACGGTCTGCCCGTAAGTCTTCGTCACGGAAACAACGCGCAATTTGGAAGTACCGCTCAAAACCAGATACCATCAGCAATTGTTTGAACAATTGTGGCGATTGTGGCAAGGCGTAGAACTCACCTGGGTGAACACGACTTGGTACGAGATAGTCACGTGCGCCTTCTGGTGTTGATTTCGTTAGGATTGGTGTCTCGACTTCTAGGAAGTCTTGCTCATCAAGGAAGTTCCGCATGATGTTCGATGCTTTCGAACGGAGACGGAATGTCTCTTGGAGCGATGGACGACGCAAGTCAAGATAACGGTATTTGAGACGTAAATCTTCTGACGTCTGCTCTGCTTCTTCACTGATTGGGAATGGTGTCATCTTCGCTGCGTTCAAGATGACGACTTCATCCGCGACGACTTCGACTTGTCCAGTCGGAATGTTCGGGTTCGGATTCTCACGAGCGATGACGTGCCCTTTGATATCGAGGACATACTCCGAACGAATTGATTCCGCAAGACGGTGTGCCTGCTCGTTTTCCGGTTGGAAGACGATTTGGACGATGCCGCTACGGTCGCGGAGATCTAGGAAGATCAATCCTCCTAAGTCACGTCGTTTTTGAACCCATCCTTTAAGTTGAACGTGTTGTCCGATGACTTCTTCCGTCACCTGACCGTTCATATGCGTGCGTCCGATCATTGTGCTTCCTCCTTTAATTTCGCGACGATCGTATCAGCGACTGCTGATAACGGGACGTCCGTCTGTTCCCCTGTAGCCATGTTCTTCAGCGCCGCTGCGCCACGCTCGACTTCTTCATCCCCGAGGATGACCGTGTAGCGTGCCTTCAAGCGATCTGCCGCTTTGAATTGTCCTTTGAACTTCCGACCAAGATAATCCCGATCCGCGACAAGTCCTTCGAGACGCATCAATTGTAAGAGACGTGTTGCTGTCTTTTCGACTTCGTCACTGCCTTGCGCGACGATGAAGACATCGATTTGATCATCGACTGCCGGTAAGACGTTCTCATTCTCAAGCGCCATCAATAAACGTTCAATACCCATTCCGAATCCGATTCCCGGTGTTGCCGGTCCACCGATCTGTTCGACGAGACCGTTGTATCGTCCACCACCACATAATGTCGTGATCGCTCCGAAGCCTTCTGCTTCTGACATGATTTCGAACGCCGTGTGATTGTAATAATCGATTCCACGGACGAGCGTCGGATCAACGACATACTCGATGCCGAGTGCGTCTAAGTGAAGCAATACTTCGTCGAAGTAGGCTTTTGATGCCGGGTTCAAGTAATCAAGAATCGATGGTGCCGTCGCCATGCTCGGGTGATCGCGGTCGACCTTACAGTCGAGGACACGAAGTGGATTCGTTTCGAGACGATTCTGACAGTCCTGACATAACTCGTGAACGACTGGTTTGAAGTGAGCGACGAGTGCTGCCCGGTGTGCGGCGCGGCTTTCGTTATCCCCGAGTGTGTTGATGACGAGCTTGAGGTGCTTCAAGCCGAATGACCGGTAGATGCTCATCGCGAGACTGATGACTTCTGCATCGATCGCCGGTTGCTCGCTACCGAGTGCTTCGACTCCGTATTGGTGGAGCTGACGGAAACGACCTGCTTGCGGACGTTCATAACGGAACATCGGTCCGATGTAGAACAATTTCGTCGGTTGGTTCGGTGAACCAAACAGTTTGTTCGTCACGAATGAACGAACGACAGCAGCCGTTCCTTCTGGGCGTAACGTCAACTGGTCTTTTCCGCGTTTCTCAAGCATGAACATTTCTTTTTGAACGATATCCGTCGTCTCACCAACGCCACGTTTGAAGAGTTCTGTCTCCTCAAAAATCGGTGTCCGGATTTCCTTATAGTTGTAACGCTTACTGATGTCACGTAATTGTTGCTCGATGTACTGCCAGCGTTCGACTGTTCCTGGAAGGACATCAAACGTACCGCGTGGTAATTTCATCTCAAATTCCTCCTTTTTTGAATACAAAAAAGTCCTCGTCCGCAAAGGGACGAGAACTTGAAGATCCCGTGGTACCACCCTGGTTGTCAAATCACATTTGACCACTCGGTGCAGTTAACGCCTGCGTACGACCTTCCCTACTATCAGTTCAGGAAGATACCTCGGAAGGGTCTTTCATCGAGTTCGTCTGTTCGCCCTTCCAGCCAAGGGGCGACTCTCTAAGCAGACGAGGTCTTGATTACTCCTCTTCGTCTTCGGTCGTATGAATCATTTGGTTACGTCTAATATTGCCTCGTCTCTCGGTTCCTGTCAAGCGTTTGCTTCTTTTTCAAGAATCAATGTCACCGGTCCATCATTGACGAGCGCGATATCCATCATCGCGCCAAACTGACCAGTCTCGACCTTCAGTCCTTGCGCGCGAAGACGTTCATTGAACGCTTCATACAACGCGTTGGCAAGATCCGGTTTCGCTGCTTCCGTGAACGCTGGACGACGTCCTTTTTTGACATCACCATACAACGTGAACTGCGAGACGGACAGAATCTGACCGTCGACATCCTGCAACGAGCGGTTCATCCGTTCTTCCTCATCTTCGAACACACGGAGTCCTGCGATTTTATCAGCTAACCAGTTCACCTGATCGATCGTGTCTTCGTGCGTGACACCGACAAGCAAGAGAAAACCTTGCTTGATTTGACCGATGACCTCCTGATCGACTGTGACACTTGCTTCTTTGACTCGTTGTAATACGACTCGCATGACTCATCCGCTCCTTACGTCATCATGACGCGATGTACAGCATACACGTCAGAGATTTGTTTGATCCGATCGACGACTTTCTGTAAATGATTGACGTTGTTGATCGCGATCGTCATCGTGATTTTGGCTTGCTTACTGTCGTCGCCTTTCCCGCTGACGGCGACGATGTTCGTATTCGTCGCAGATACCGACTGCAGGACATCGTTCAGTAATCCAGCCCGGTCGAATCCTGAAATTTCGATTTCGACGTTGTAACTCTTAACGGCTTTACCTTCGTGTTCCCACTCGACTTCGAGCAAGCGCTCTGGATTTTGTTCGTGAATGACGTTCAAACAATCCGTCCGGTGAATCGAGACACCCCGTCCACGTGTGATATACCCGACGATATCGTCCCCTGGTACCGGATTACAACAGCGGCTCATGCGAACGAGCATGTTGTCGATGCCTTTGACACGAACACCTTCTGGATTTTCTTTCTTCGGACGATCGAACGTCTTCATCTCGCTGATGGCTTCGTTCAGTTCAAGATTTTTGGACTCTTTGTCTTTGCGTAACTTTTCCGTCAATTTGTGCGCGACTTGGGCAGCGGTCAGACCATGATAGCCAACGGCAGCATACATATCTTCTTCTTGCGCGAAGTTGAACTTCCGCGTCACGTCTTCGAGCGTCTTCTCATTGATGACTTCCTTCGGCTCAAAACCAAGCTTCTTCACTTCCGCTTCGATCAGTTCCCGTCCTTTGGAGACGTTCTCTTCCCGTTGCTGACGTTTGAACCATTGACGGATCTTGTTCTTCGCCTGACTCGACACACAAATCTTGAGCCAGTCCTTACTTGGACCATAACTGTGTTTTGATGTGACGATTTCAATGATGTCACCTGTCTTCAGCTTATAATCAATCGGTACCATCCGTCCGTTGACTTTCGCTCCGATCGTTCGGTGACCGATCTCTGTATGAATCCGGTAGGCATAATCAATCGGAACAGACCCTTTCGGGAGTTCAATGACGTCACCCTTTGGTGTAAAGACGTACAACATGTCACTAAAGAAGTCGACTTTGACCGATTCCATGAATTCTTCAGCATCCGCTGTATCCTTCTGCAATTCAAGAATTTCACGGAAATGAGCAATCTTATCCTCAAAGCCTGATTTCGCTTCCTGTTCCTTACCTTCTTTATACGCCCAGTGAGCGGCAATCCCGTACTCGGCAATAAAATGCATGTCCCGTGTCCGAATTTGGACCTCGAGCGGCTCGCCTTTCGGTCCGATGACCGTCGTATGCAGCGATTGATACATGTTCGGCTTCGGCATCGCGATATAATCCTTGAAACGTCCCGGCATCGGTTTATATTGCGTATGAATGATTCCGAGAACGGCGTAACAATCCTTGATTGAATCGACGATGATACGCACAGCCATTAAGTCATAAATTTCACTGAACTCTTTTTTCGAATTTTGCATCTTGTTATAAATGGAATAAATATGCTTCGGACGTCCATCGACTTCCGCCGCGATCTGTACATCATCGAGTACTTCGTTGACCTCTTCGATGACCGAACTGACGAGCGCTTCGCGTTCCGTCCGTTTTTGCTTCATCATTGAGACAATCCGGTAGTACTGTTGTGGATTGATATAACGCAAACTGATGTCTTCAAGTTCCCACTTGATCGTCGAAATCCCGAGACGATGGGCAAGCGGCGCAAAGATTTCAAGCGTCTCTTCCGCCTTTTGCACCTGCTTTTCCTTGACCATATGTTGCAACGTCCGCATGTTGTGCAGACGGTCAGCCAGTTTGATCAAGATGACGCGAATATCTTCCGCCATGGCGATGAACATTTTCCGGTGGTTCTCAGCAAGCTCTTCACGCTTTGATTTATATTTGATTTTCCCGAGTTTCGTGACGCCATCAACAAGCATCGCGACGTCAGGACCGAATCGTTCCGTTAATTCTTCGAGTGTAATGTCCGTATCTTCGACGACATCATGAAGAAGCGCAGCGACGATCGTCGTTGCATCCAAACCAATATCGACTAAGATACCGGCAACTTGTACCGGATGAATGATGTATGGTTCCCCTGAACGGCGGAATTGCCCATCATGTTCGTCTTTCGCGAATTGGTAAGCCCGTTCGATGTCTTTGACTTCAGCTTGCGTCATGTATTCCGCACATCGAGCGAGAAGGTCTTCTACATTTACGATTTGTTTGTTTGTCATCCCTTTTCCTCACCCAGTCCCCGGGATCGTCTGCAACGGAATCCCTAATATATAGTTCTTATTATCGTGAAATCTTGAGAAGATGTCAAAATAAAAAGAAATACCCCCTTGGTCATCACGTACCAAGAGAGTATATATGCTTTAGTCTTCGTAGCGAATCAATGAGAGAACGTCGTATCCTTCGAGTTTCTCACGTCCACCAAGACCATCGAGTTCAATCAAGAATCCGATTCCGGCAACCGTTCCGCCTAATTTTTCAATCATTTGAATCGTTGCTTCGATCGTACCACCTGTTGCAAGCAAATCGTCAAGGATGACGACGCGTTGTCCTGGTTGAATCGCATCTTCATGCATCGTCAAAACGTCTTTTCCGTACTCAAGACCATACTCGACACGGACTGTCTCACGTGGTAATTTTCCTTCTTTACGGACAGGTACAAATCCGATCTCCATCGCGTAAGCGGCTGGGCAACCAACGACGAATCCACGTGCTTCCGGACCCGCGATGACATCAGCGCCTTTACTGCGTGCATATTCGACGAGTGCATCAACCGATTGTTTGTACACTGGTCCGTTCTGCATGAGTGATGTGATGTCTTTGAAACTGATTCCTTCTTTCGGCCAGTTTTCGACCTCTTTTATATGCTGTTTGAACTCCATGTCTTTTCCTCCTGCTTCGCCGCTTCTACCAAAGTATCAAAACGCTCTTTCAACTGAGCGAGTGACGAATAAATGTATTGTTGCTCGAGCTCTTGACGTGCTTCATGACGCTGGTACGTCGGAGCTTCCGTCAGATCTCGTTTTGCAGCATTTGGGTTCACACCCGGCAGCCCGTCCTCCATTGTAACAAGAAAATCAAGTTCCGAGAATACCGAATGCATAAAGTTAATCGATCGTTTCGTCCATTTTCGCGATTTCGACAAACGTACAAGACCAATTCGGAGCTCGTCACGCGGACATTTCGCGAAATACTGGAAGTACTGTTTGAAGTCCTCCCGCGATGGAATCGTCTCGAAATAATATCCTTCATCCTTAAAAGCGCAATAAATCCGCTCTGCCTGTTGCACGTAAGGATGGAATGCAACTTCTTCCTCCGGTAGGTCAAGGAAAACGATATTTTGACGGATCGGACCGTTCAACGGACGTTCCGCGTACTTTTCTTTCACCTCATCGGTAAAGGCAACGAATGTCGTTGTCTCGTGCGGTAAGGCAAATAGTTCGCTCAGCGGTCGTTTACCCCCACGATAATCAAACACTTGAACATCTTCGACGGCGACATCTTGAATCATCAATTGTGGTTTACGGAACCCATTCCATTCATTAATGTTCAGACTGCCCATCAAGTGAATCTCCGACAGGGTCGAGACTTCATCGACAAGGTCGCCGAAGCCGAAGCCGATCGCATCGAGTTCCTTCCCGTCGCCTGATAGTAGTGCTTTGACATGCGTCAAGTCACGACCGATCCGCTTCATGTCCCGGATCTTCGCTTGCTCGATGACAATCCGTGGCGCGGGATTCCCCATCCCGAATGGTGCGAGTCGCTGAATATCTTCAATTAACTGGATCGAGACGTCGCTGACTTGCAAACGTAAGTCGACATCAATCGTCGCGATGAAGGCATCGTCTGGCAACGTGCTAGCCTGTTCATTCAAGCGTTGACGTAACGTCTCGACGTCATCGGAAGAGAGTGTCATTCCAGCAGCAGCTGGATGTCCACCGAAGTGCGGCAAGATGTCTTCACACTTCGTCAGTTCCGCGAATAAATCAAAGGCTGGAATCGAACGTCCAGAACCCTTAGCTGTTCCTTTTTCAGCATCATGACACAGCATGATGACGGGACGATGATATTTTTCAACGAGTCGCGAAGCGACAATCCCAACGACACCTGGATTCCAGTCTGCCGCATCGACGACGAGTACGCGGTCATCTTTAAACCGTTCTTCGACAAGCGCCGTCGCTTCTTCCGCAATCTGCTTGACGATATCTTGACGCTGCTTATTTTGTTGGTCGAGTTGCTTCGCGAGGTGAAGTGCCTCATCCTTACTTTCCGCTAGTAACATCTCAAGCGCTGGCATCGCCGAATCAAGACGACCTGCCGCATTGATCCGCGGACCGAACGCAAATCCGACCGATTCTTCGGTCAGTTCCTCTTCCGTTAAACTACAAACGTCACGTAACGCAAGGATACCCGGACGTTCACTCGCATTCAGCGCCTCGATGCCACGAATCGCTAGCAACCTGTTCTCACCGACAAGTGGGACGAGATCGGCAATCGTTCCGAGCACGGCAAGATCGAGTAACTCGACGGGTTCCCGATCAAGCAGTGCATGTGCGACCTTAAAGGCCACACCCGCTCCAGCAAGCTTCGAGAACGGATACGCTGGATCAACACCCGGATGAATCAAAGCAAAAGCGTCGGGTAACGTTTCTTTTGCTTCGTGATGATCGGTGATGATTAAATCGACACCGAGTTCTTTCAGGACATCTGCTTCATGGATGCCGGAAATGCCGCAGTCAACGGTAATGACGAGACTAAAGCCTTCTTCCGCAGCCCAGCGAAAAGCGGCTTCGTTTGGTCCATAGCCTTCCGTGAATCGGTTCGGGATATAACACTCTGCCATCCCTCCGATTTCAATTAAGGCGTGCCAGAGAATCGCAGCGGAACTCACGCCGTCAACGTCATAATCACCGTAAATTAAAATCATCTCGCCCTCGTCAACGGCACGTTGAATCCGTTCGACGACTTTTGGCATGTCTTTAAAAGCAAATGGATCATGAAATGCCATTTGATCGGTTTCTAAAAAATCACGGGCAGCTTCACGTGTCGTGAATCCCCGTTGGACAAGTAGTTGTGCGACGTGCGGTGAGATCGTGCCATCCGCCGTCAATTGTTCGATTTGTTCTGAATCGATGACTTTATCAAGCCATGTTTTTTTAGCATGGTACATCTCAAACCCTCCAATCAACTTCCCCATTATAATTGAAAATCCGCACCAGCGATAGCTGATGCGGATACTCTTTTAAGAAGCACGTTTTGTCCGACCAAGTGTCCGACCTTTCATGACGAGCCAGAGTTGCGCGGCGATGAAGATCGAAGAATACATCCCCATGATCAACCCGACAAGCAAGGCAAGACTGAATCCACGGATCGCTTCGCTACCGAAGATGTAGAGCGCTGCTGCTGTCATGATGACCGTGACGACCGTATTGATCGAGCGGATGATCGTTTGTTGGATCGATTCATTGACGATGTGTGCCAATTCATCGAATGAGACTTTCCGTCCACCTTTTTCAGCAAGTCCGAGATTTTCTCGTACCCTGTCAAAGGTAACGATTGTATCGTTGACGGAATAGCCGATGATCGTCAAGACGGCTGCGATGAAGTACAGATTGACTTCGATCTGGAACAGCGAGAAGAAAGCAATGATCATTAACGCATCATGTAGCAATGCGAGGACTGTCGCAATTCCGTAGAGCGGTTGGAATCGGAACGAGACGTAGATGACAATCCCGAGTGACGCAAGTAAGACTGCATAAATCGCGTTACGCGCGATTTCCCGACCGACTTGTGCCGAAACTGTTGAGATACTCGGTTCTTTCTTGTATTCTGCTTCAACCGATTGTTTGATTTCAGAAATTTGTTCTTGGCTGAATTCACCAACGAACGTGACGTTCGCTAACTTTCCGCCTTGAGCGAATTGAATACCATCGATTTCTTCCGCATCAATCCCGGCATCTTCAATGACAGAGCGGACGTCCGCTTCCTTGATTTGATTCTCAGAAGAAATCTCGACACGCGTTCCTTGCGTGAAGTCGATCCCGAGGTTTAGACCACGGAACGACAACAAGAGGACCGACACGATGACAAGCGCAATCGTGATTGCGAAATAGATTTTACGATGTTTGACGTAATCGAATTTCGTAGGATTAAAGCTCACGGATTTCACTCTCCTTTACACCGAACCATGATTTCTTCTTATCGAACCATCGGCTACTGACAAGGAGTTGCATCAGGTAACGTGAGACAAAGACGTTCGTGACGAACGTGACGGCGATCGAAACCATCAACATGATGGCGAATCCTTTGACCGTACTTGTACCAAAGTAGTACAACACACCAGCAGAGATCAACGTCGTCAAGTTGGCATCAAGAATCGTACCGAACGAACGACGGTTACCGGCTTTAAATGCGGACAAGACGGATTTACCACTTCGTAATTCATCCTTGATCCGCTCAGCAGTGATGATGTTCGCATCGACCGCCATCCCGACTCCAAGAACGAGTGCCGCAATCCCCGGTAACGTGAGGACGGCATTGATCCCGTTAAAGAAGATCATGACGAGATAGATGTAGAACAGCAACGTGATGATCGAAACGAATCCAGAGATCCGGTAGAACAAGAGCATGAACAAGAAGACCGCAGCTACACCGATTGCTGACGCGAAGAGCGTCTGATCGAGCGCATCCTGTCCAAAAGCAGCAGAGACGGATGTCGAGTAGATTTCTTCGAGTTTGACCGGTAATGCGCCGGCGTTTAGGATCGACGACAATTGTTTCCCGTACTCGGCATCGATATCGCCACCGGAAATGATCGCTTTATCCGAATTAATCGGTTGTGTGACCGATGCATCCGAAACGATTTTCGAGTTCGCTTTTTGAATTTCTTTTTCATACGAATCGCCTTTCTCGTAATCGAGCCAGATGACGAGACGGTTCGCAGGTGGTTGCATTTGTGAGACTTGTTGTGTCACTTCATAGAATTTCTCTTTTGATTTCATCGTCAACTCGACGAGTGGTTCATTCGTGTTCGGATCATACCCGACTTTTGCCCCTTTGGCTTTTAAGTCTGATCCATCGAGCAACAACTTATCGTTGATGTCACGGAATGACAATTGTGCTGTCGAAGAGAGGATTTGACGCGCTTCCGTCTGATCCTTGACGCCAGCAAGCTGAACGCGAATCCGGTTATCGCCTTCGATCCGGATGTCTGGTTCAGAGACACCGAGGACGTTGACACGGTTCTCGATTGCCGTCAGCGTCGCACTCATCGCATTTTGATCGATGACGTCTCCTTCTTTCAGCGGTTGTACTTCATACAAGACTTCGAAGCCACCCTTAAGGTCAAGGCCGAGCTTCGTATCCTTCAACAACCATGACGATGTCGTACCGATCAGTACGAGCAACGCGATGACGACGATGAAGAATGTGGCAAGTTTCCCTTTCTTGATCATGCTACATTGTCCTTTCTCTAGTTCCCAGTATATTTTCAGACAACTTTGTTCTCCTACCCTAGCTTACAAAAGAAATGGTAATCTTAGCAAACGTTTTTCTCATATATAAACAGAAAAGACGCTCCGGAATCCGGAAAGCGCCTTTTCAATGCCTTATTCGACAGTTTCGTCGTCCATGACAGTCGTTGATTTTTTCGTCACTTCTGCGACAGCACTTCGGTTGAATGTCAATTGTGCATTACCTGACTTCAATGTCACCGTCATGTCGTCAACTTTTTGGACAACCCCGTGAAGACCACCGATCGTAACGATCGAGTCGCCGCGTGAGAGTTCATTTTGCATCTGACGCACTTGCTTCTGGCGTTTGTTCTGTGGACGGATCAACAAGAAATAGAACACCACGAAGATCAAGATCATCGGGAGGAATGTGATTAAGCCTTCCATCTGATTCAGCTCCTTTATCATTCAAATCACGTTCATTATACCGTGAAAGAATTGATTTGTCAGACGATTTGTTAGAAATTCTTTGCGTTCGGTAAATTGTAACCGTATTCTTCGAAGAATTCTTCCTTGAAATCGAGCAGGCGATCCTCACGAATCGCTTGGCGAACGCCTTCCATCAACTTGACGAGGAAGTGAAGATTGTGTGTCGAACACAGATGCAGACCGAACGTTTCTTGCGCACGGATCAAGTGATGGATGTACGAACGCGAGTAGTTCTTGCACGCGTAGCAATCACATTTCTCATCGAGCGGACGGAAATCACGTGCATACTTCGCGTTCCGGACGACGAGACGTCCTTGTGATGTCATCAATGTGCCGTTTCGCGCGATCCGTGTCGGTAAGACACAGTCGAACATATCGATTCCGCGGATCGCACCCTCGATCAATGCGTCCGGTGAACCGACGCCCATCAAATAACGAGGCTTGTCTTCCGGCATGAGTGGTGTCGTGAATTCGAGCGCACGGTACATGACGTCTTTTGGCTCTCCGACCGATAGACCACCGACCGCATAACCAGGGAAATCAAGGGCAACGAGGTCTTTTGCACTTTGACGACGTAAGTCTTCGTATTCTCCACCTTGGATGATACCGAACAGCGCTTGATCGTGTGGACGTTCATGCGCAGCAAGACAACGTTCCGCCCAGCGGCTCGTTCGTTCGACAGATGCTTTCATGTACTCGTGAGAAGCTGGGTACGGTGGGCACTCATCAAACGCCATCATGATATCTGAACCGAGTGCATTTTGAATTTCCATCGCTTTTTCCGGTGACAAGAACAATTTGTCCCCGTTCAAGTGGTTACGGAAATGAACACCCTCCTCAGAAATGTTCCGGAGGTCAGCAAGTGAGAACACTTGGAAACCACCTGAGTCCGTCAGAATCGCGCCATCCCAGTTCATGAATTTATGCAGACCGCCCGCTTCCTTGATGACATCATGTCCTGGACGCACCCAGAGGTGGTACGTGTTCGCGAGGATGATGTTCGCGTTCATGTCCTTGATTTGTTCCGGTGCCATCGTCTTGACCGTTGCTTGTGTTCCAACCGGCATGAAGACCGGTGTCTCGAAACTGCCGTGCGGCGTGTGGACGATTCCTAACCGCGCTCCGGATTGTTTACATGTTTTGATATGTTCGTATGTTACCGCGTGTTTTGTCATTAGTTTCGTTCCTCTCTCGTTAAGAACATCGCATCACCAAAGCTAAAGAAGCGATAGCCGTTTGCAACTGCTTCTTCGTAGGCATGCAGAATGTGTTCTCGTGTCGATAACGCGGACACGAGCATGATCAATGTTGATTTTGGTAAGTGGAAGTTCGTAATCAATCCATCAATCCCTTTGACTTCCTGACCTGGGAAGATGAAGATGTCCGTCCAGCCCGTTGCTTCGACGAAGTCGCCATGGTCACGAATGACCGTTTCAAGCGTCCGTGTCGATGTCGTTCCGACTGCGATGATCCGTCCGCCTTGTTTCCGTGTTTCGCGTAGCAAGGCAGCTGAACTTTCCGGCAGTTCGTAGTACTCACTGTGCATTTTATGACTATCGACGTCGTCGACCGAGACAGGACGGAACGTGCCAAGTCCAACGTGTAGCGTCAACGGTGCGATCCGGACGCCCTTCGCTTTTAATGCTTCAAGCAATTCCGGCGTGAAATGAAGCCCGGCTGTTGGTGCTGCAGCACTTCCGCGTTCGCGAGCGTAGACCGTCTGATAACGATCTTGATCCTCGAGTTGTTCATGAATGTATGGTGGCAGTGGCATCGTTCCGAGTTGGTCGAGCACTTCATAAAAAATGCCGTCATAGAAAAACTTCAGGATTCGTCCCCCGTCTTCAAGTGCTTCGACACACTCAGCACGGAGTAATCCGTCACCAAACGACAAAATCGTTCCTGGTTTGACGCGTTTTGCCGGTTTCGCAAGTGTTTCCCAAACATCGTCACTCGTTTGCTTCAAGAGTAACAGTTCGATCTTCCCACCCGTCTCTTCCTTCACACCAAAGAGACGTGCCGGTAAGACTTTTGTATCATTGATGACGAGTGTATCGCCCTCCCGGAAGTGGTCGACGATATCATGGAAGTGCTGATGCTGAATCGCACCTGTCTCCCGATCGAGAACCATCAATTTCGAACTCGTCCGGTCGAGCAATGGCACTTGAGCAATTTGTTCTTCTGGTAAATGAAAATCAAATAAGTTTACATCCATTGGTTCAATTTCCTTCTTTCAGTCCTAAATGTTGGCGGGCGAACGGTGTTAAGACACGTCCGCGCGGGGTACGTTGTAAAAATCCTTGTTGCAGTAGATATGGTTCATACACATCCTCGATCGTCTGCGCATCTTCTCCGATCGTCGCTGCGATCGTCTCGAGTCCGACCGGACCACCGGCAAACCGTTCTGCAAGCGATCGTAGTAAACGATGGTCGACATCGTCGAGTCCGAGCGCATCGACATGCAAGCGATCAAGCGCACTTGTCGCAAGCGTGGCATCGATCTCGGTTTGATGGGCGACTTGAGCAAAATCACGGACACGCCGTAATAACCGGTTCGCGACACGTGGTGTTCCGCGTGAACGGAGCGCGATGGCTTCTGCTGCCAGACGATCCGCTTCGAATCCGAACAATCGTGACGTCCGGGTCACGATGGCAGACAACTCTGACATCGTATAATATTCAAGCTTCAGCGTCACGCCAAAACGATCACGTAGCGGTGCTGATAACATCCCCGCACGTGTCGTTGCACCGACGAGCGTAAACGGTGGCAAGTCAATCCGAACACTGCGGGCAAGTTCACCTTGGCCGATGACGATATCGAGACAATAATCCTCCATCGCCGGATAAAGGATCTCTTCGATCGATCGACTCAATCGATGAATCTCGTCGATGAACAGGACATCACCCGGTTCCAGTGATGATAGGATTGCTGCCAAATCACCCGGTCGTTCGATCGCAGGACCGGCTGTCGTCTTGATGCCGACTCCCATCTCGTTCGCGATGATCGTTGCAAGCGTCGTCTTCCCGAGCCCCGGAGGACCGTAGAGAAGAACGTGATCGAGTGTTTCCTGACGAATTTTTGCCGCCTCGATGAAGACACTTAAATTTCCTTTTGCTTTCTCCTGCCCGATATATTGCTCGAGCGTTTGAGGACGCAGACTCCACTCTTCTTGATCTTCCGCATGGGCGGATTCTGACAAAATGCGCTCTTCCATGTCCTCACCTCACATTCAATAACAACTGGAGTGCCCGTTTGACATATTGATCCGTCGACAGGACTTCTGCCTGCAACGCTTTTTTGACTTTCTCGACTTCTCGGTCACTGTAACCAAGCGCCGTCAAGGCTTCACAAGCTTCATTCAGCTCAGCATTGCCTTGCGCGAACAAGCCTTCGCTCGGTACGTAATCCGGCGCAAGCTCGGCTAACTTTCCTTTTAGGTCGAGCGTCATTTGCTTCGCTGTTTTCTTGCCGACCCCTGGGAATTTGACGAGATAACTTTCTTTCTCTTGTTCAATCGCTTCAACGAGCGCATCGACATTCCCTGATGCGACGATCGCAAGCGCTCCTTTTGGTCCGATTCCTGTGACACCGAGCAACTTCGTGAACAAGGCACGCTCACGACGGGAACGGAATCCAAATAAGACTTCTTGGTCCTCACGGACATAATGATACGTATATACGATGATCTGTTCGTCTCCGGTCCGATAAAAAAACGGGTTCGGTGCTACGATTTTGTAGCCAATCCCGCCAACTTCTACCGTCACGAATTCCGCACAGACATAAGCGACTTCGCCGCGTACGAATTCTATCAATGTGGAACGCTCCCATCCTTAAACAAACTCTCGTGTTATTGTAGCATACATCTTCGTTTGGCTTCAAAGCGTTCTTCAGCAAAAATCAATACATATGTTCGGTCTCTCAATCAGAAAACAAAAAAGCGTGATCGTTCGCACGACCACGCTCTCACCCTTTATTTTATGAACGCTCAAGCATCCGTTCGAGTGCCAATACGGCGTGCCGCGTCGTCTCTGCATCGACCGTGATGATGTTGACCGGGTCACCGGCTTCGACTTGTTCGAGCGCCCACGCCAAGTGCGGTAAGTCAATCCGGTTCATCGTCAGACACGGACACATGAATGGATTGAGCGACACGATATCAAGTTCCGGATGCGTCGACGCGAGTCGATTGACGAGGTTCATCTCTGTTCCGATCGCCCACTTCGTTCCAGGAGCAGCCTGTTCGATTTGTTGAATGATGTACGCCGTTGATCCGTTGAGATCAGACGCTGCTACGACTTCGTGCGAACATTCCGGATGGACGAGAATCTTTCGCTCTGGATCCGTCTTGCGGAACTGTTCAATCTGACCGACCGTGAATTTCTCGTGGACCGAACAATGTCCTTTCCATAAGATGACGCGGACGTCCTGGTCTTCCCCGTCAAAAACGAGTTCGTCCTTGATCGGATCCCAAATCGCCATCTGTTCTAACGGAATTCCGAGTGCGTGCGCCGTATTGCGACCGAGGTGTTGATCGGGCAGGAAGAATAAGATGTCGCGTTCAGCAAGCGTCCACTTGACCATCTGGACAGCGTTTGATGACGTCACTGTCGCCCCCCCGTGACGACCAACGAACGCTTTGATCGCTGCTGTCGAATTGACATACGTCAACGGTAAAATCGACTCTCCGAACCGTTCCGTCAAGATCGTAAAGGCACGCTCCGTTTGCGTATCGTTCGCCATGTCCGCCATCGAACAACCAGCACGCATGTCAGGCAAAACGACCGTATGTGACGCATCCGTCAGCATGTCTGCCGTCTCTGCCATGAAGTGGACACCACAAAAGACTGTAAATTCCGCTTCTGTCATCTGCTTCGCGACTTGCGCGAGCTGGAGCGAATCTCCCGTCGCATCCGCGAACTGGACGACTTCATCCTTTTGATAGTGGTGGGCAGGTAAGAACAAGCGACTGCCCATCCGTGCTTTGACCCCTTCGATGATGGCGATCAATTCTGCTTCTGATTGTTGTAAGTACGACGCTGGAATTCCCTCGTGACGTAATAGATCAAATGACATCTTTTTTTCCTCCTTCGATTTTCATGCTGATATCAAGTGCTGTTGCTGAATGGGTGAGTGCTCCGAGTGAGATGACGTCTGCTCCGCTATCTGCAAAGTCTGATAACGTGTCTAGCGTAATCCCACCGGATAGTTCGACCGTGATGTGCGGTGGAATCAATTGCCGGAGCTGTTTGATTTCTGCTGGTGTCCGGTTATCGAGCATGATGATATCGACTCTTGCAGCCACTGCCTCCAGCACTTCCGCTTCCGTCTCGACTTCGACTTCAATTGGTGTCGTATGACCCGCGACACGTTTTGCTCGCGTCACCGCTTCCGTAATCGATCCCGCTACTGTGATGTGGTTGTCCTTGATCATGACGGCGTCATCGAGACGTCCGCGATGACTATAACCACCCCCGACGCGAACGGCATGTTTTTCGAGCATTCGTAATCCAGGGGTCGTCTTTCGTGTATCCGTGATTCGGATTCGTCCTGCTGCCATTTCAACGGCTTGACGTGTCTTCGTCGCAATCCCGGATAAACGTTGCACCAAGTTCAAGGCGACCCGTTCTCCACTTAAAATATCCTGTAACGAACCAGACCACTCAGCAAGGAGTGTGCCTCGCGTGACGACCGTCCCTTCCGCTACATGAATCGTCACGTCGACTTGTAACAGATGCGCCATCTCCCGAATGATGTCTGCTCCGCAAAAAACTCCGTCTTCCTTTGCTAAAAAACGACCGGTCCCGCGTTCTTGTCCCGTCAGACATCCTTCACTCGTGATGTCCCACTGTCCGATATCCTCGATTAAAAATGCCTCCAGTTGTTGCCGTAACTGCCACTTGTTCAACGCTCTCATCCTCTCCTGTCAATCGACTCCGTGCTCCTTCAAGCAACAAACATGCCGTTACGTGACGTAATCGATTTTCTTCCGCTTCCTGTCCGGATTCGTCTAATGTCCAGTCTTTTAATGCGTCCAGACTTTCTTGTATCTGCCTAACATCCATTTCGACACCAATGACCTGCGATAGACGGTCTGTTACGGAACGAAGTGTTCCCGGACGTCGTTTTATTTGTTTGACTGAACGTTCCGGTAACAGCTTGAGCTGTTCTGCTACCGCTTTTCCCATGACGACACATTCAAGGAGCGAGTTCGACGCCAGACGATTTCGACCGTGTAGTCCAATCGATGCTGTCTCGCCGACCGCGTATAGTCCTTCGACCTGCGTCCGCCCTGAAAGGTCCGTCTCGATCCCACCCATTAAGAAATGAATGCCTGGTGCAATTTCAACGAGATCCGGATTTATGTTCAGTTTTTCACATTTTTCTACAAACGTTGGAAACCGTTTCGTTCGGTCGACGACGTTCGACGTATCGAGATAGACCGGTTCACGTTTTCGCACCTCATGGATTCGTTTTGCGACTTCATCTCGCGCCGCTAAATCTTGCATCGGATGATCCGCCATGATCCGGTCGCCATTTTTCGTTACAAGCGTCGCTCCTGCACCTCGTAATGCTTCCGTGATTAAACCTTCCGAACGACCTGCATGAACGAGTACCGTCGGATGATGCTGGATATAACCGAGATCACGAATCGTCGCCCCCGCTTCAAAGGCGAGTGCAATCCCGTCCCCTTGAATCAAAGGGTCATTCGTCGACGCTGCGAATAATCCACCCACTCCACCGGTCGCGAGAATCGTTGCGCGCGCCACAATCTCGATCGGCTCTCCCTCGCTATATCCGACTGCACCTACTACCTGTCCATTGACTTGAATCAACTCTGTGATATGCGTCTGCTCAAGAATCGGAAATGGTACTTGCGGCATCAACGTCTCCATGATCCGTTTACCAGTCTCGTCCCCGCCACAGTGATAAATCCGCGGCAAACGATGTGCTCCTTCACGACCGAGTAAAAACTCTCCCTCGGACTGATCGAATAAAACGCCTTGTCGTAATAAGAATTCCATCGCCTCGGTTCCCGATCGGGTGACGTAATCGACGACGGACCGATTGATACGCCCTTTTGCTGCTTGGCACGTATCTTCAAAGTGACCACGATGATCGATTTCTGCATAAGCGGAAGCAATCCCACCTTGTGCTCGGACGGAATTCGTCTCAAATCGCGAACCTTTCGAGACAAGTAATGCGTTCATTCCCGATGGAAGATGCAGGGCGACTGAAATCGCGGCAAGCCCTGTTCCAATGATCAACACATCCGTCTCAAGCCTTTTATGTAAAGACATATGATTTACACCTCTATATCTAAATGTTTACTATTGACTTGACAATAAGTTTGGCATACTTTTAGCTGAGTGACAAGACGAAAGGACAGGATTTTTTCATGATCTATCTCGATTACGCAGCGACGACTCCGCTGCATCCACAAGCACTCGATCATTATCAACAAGCCGCTCAGTCGTTCTACGGCAACAGTTCTTCTCTTCACGACATCGGTGGGGATGCTGAACGTTTACTCGAACGAGCCCGTCACTATCTGATGCAACAATTGGCTCAACAAGAAGGAACCGTTATCTTTACAGGGAGCGGATCAGAAGCGAATTACATCGCTTTGACACACTTGATGCGACAGAGTAACAAATCAGTTGTCTTGACACTTCGATGTGAACATGATTCGGTCTTGCTTCCGCTTGCGCGCTGGGCACAAGAAACACGGCACCTGCCTTTATTACCGGACGGAACGTTCGATTGGGAACAATTCGTCGCGACTTGTACGGACGAAATTGGTGTCGTCTCGATTCAACACGTCAATTCGGATACGGGTTTTCGCTTTCCCGTCGAACGAATTGCAGCTTACTGTCAATCGCGTGGGATTCTGTTTCATTGCGACGGGGTCCAAGGATTCTTAAAAGACGACATCCATATTGACGCCTTTGATGCGTACACGATGAGTAGTCACAAGGTTTATGGACCTAAAGGGTTGGGCGCCCTGTATCTGCGACGACCACTCTTCAGTCCTTACTACGAAGGTCATCACGAATTCGGGATCCGTCCTGGTACAGTCGATGTTCCGGGAATTGCAGCCTTCATCGCTGCCTGTGAAGCCACGCGACTAGAAAATCCAGGAATCCAGGATTCAAGCCGTCGATTTCGTGGTATGCTAAAAAAAACATTGTCTTCGTCTCGTTACGTGATCATCGAGTCCCCGACGCAACTGGCTTCCATCTGTGCCGTCCATACGAAACAACGGGACGGTCAATACGCGTTGCTCGCCTTGAATCGTGCTGGAATCGCCGTTTCTGCTGGTAGTGCTTGTCGGGCTGGAGAAAATGGTCCGAATGCGACATTACGTGCCATCGGCTATGACGAATCGGCGGCTCATGGGTTGATTCGACTCAGTTTTGGAAGACACACGACGAACGAAGAAATCGAACAGTGCATTGATGTGTTGAACACAATTTCATGACACTGGAGAAAGGTAGGAGACATGATGGGGAAACGCATCTCCGGAGAAGAACGCCGGAAATCATTACTTCGTATGATTGAGGAAAGTGAGCAACCTGTCACAGGAACGGCACTGGCGAAACAAGCAGGTGTCAGTCGCCAAGTGATTGTGCAGGATTTATCATTGTTAAAGGCAAAAGGATATCCTGTCATCGCGACAGCTCGTGGCTATTTTATCAATGATCCGGAAGTCGACGGCTCAAAATTACGCCGCAAGATCGTTTGCCGTCACGGCATCGATCAGTTAAAGGATGAGTGTGACGCCATCGTTGACGAAGGGGTCGTCGTCCGTGATGTTATCATCGAACATCCCGTCTACGGCTTCATCACTGGAGAATTGATGCTAAAAAGCCGCCGAGATGTCCGCGTATTGCTCGAGCAGTTAAAGGAGACGCAAGCCACTCCGCTCTCGAGCCTGACGGACGGAGTCCATATTCATACGCTGGAAGCGGATCATGAAGAAGCACTAGAAGCAGCTATCGCAAAACTCGATCGTCTCGGAATTCTCGTTTCGGAGCTCGATGTCTGAACAATAAAAACCGCCTATTCCCAAGGAATAAGCGGTTTTTATCGTTCAATCGGTTCAAGTCGTGTCTCCGGCATCGTAGATGGCGGATCAAACGTTGCTAAGACTTTGCGGACGCGTCGGTTTTCGATATGCAAGACCGTCAACGTGACACGTTCATAACGCATCGCCGTTCCAACGTCCGGCAATTGTCCGCTCTCCTCCATGATCCATCCCCCGAGTGACTGGGCATCGGTGTCTGGCATCGTCAATTGAAATTGCTGACAGAAGTCTTCAATGTCATACTCTGCTAGACATTCGTATTGCTCTGGACCAATCCGTTTCGTATATTCCAATGATTCATCGTGTTCATCCCAAATCTCCCCGACGATTTCTTCTAAAATATCCTCAAGGGTGATCAGACCTGCCGTCCCTCCGAATTCATCAAGGACGACTGCCATATGGGACTGCTTGACTTTGAGTTCCGGTAATAAATCCATCAATCGTGTCTGTGGTACGACGAACGATACCGGTCGAATCCATTCTCGGATATCGACAGAGCCGTTCTTCACATACGCACGCAGAAAGTCCCGCTCCGATAATACACCGATGACGTGATCAATCGAATCCTTATAGACCGGTAGACGAGAATAGCCACCCTTCTGGACCTCTGCAAGGATATCTTCAAGCCGCGCATCAATATCGATCGCTTGAATGTCCATGCGAGGCGTCAACGCATCCTCGACCGTCGCATGTTGAAAATCAACCGCTTGATGAACGAGTTCAGCCTCTGCAAGCCCCATGATCCCCTCTTCTTGACTGATATCAACGAGTGCTTTGAGTTCCTGTTCAGTCACGAGCGGTCCTTTTGGATCTGCTCCAATCAACCTTAGCGCTAACTGGCGTAAGCGGAGTAACAGGAAGACAAGTGGTCGAAAGCACAGTAAGAAGAAGCGCAGTGGATGTCCGATCAACAACACGTAACGTTCCGTATGTTCACGGGCATACGACTTCGGTATCAATTCCCCGAACAACAGCAACAGGAAAAACAGCGCAAGAAAGACAATGGTTTGTGTCGCGATTGTCTCGACGAATTGGATGATCCACCAGCCACCAAATAAGATAAAAGCGACGTTGACGATCGTATTCCCAATCAAAATCGACGTCAGTGTCTCTTCATAGCGTTGAAGTAAACGAAATACACGGGACGCACGCGCGTCCCCTGCTTCCGACTGGTGCAACAACCGCAACCGATTGACACTCGCGAGTGCCGTCTCGGCTGAGGAAAAGAATGCGGATAAGACGAGAATCGGAATTAACCAAACGAATGAAATCATGGGCAATGGGTCCACGATGCTTTCACACTCCGTTTCCTAATGGAATGAACCGCTTAGAAGGATGACTCGACGAATTCGAACTCGAAATCACGGATACGAACGACATCGCCGTCGATCGCACCAAGACGACGTAACTCTTCGTCGACACCCATTTGACGCAGTGTCCGAGCGAAACGTTTAATCGATTCTTCACGCATGAAGTTTGTCATCGTGAAGAGTTTTTCGATCCGTGGTCCTTTGATGACGAAGCAATCGTCTTCATCTTTCGAAATCGTAAAGCCGGCTTCAGGTGCTTCGTAACCGTAGACGACACGTGGTGTCGCTGTTTTCTCTTCGAGTTCCTCAAGACCAAATTCTGGTGTTGCATCGACGAGGTCCGCGATTCGGAATAACAGATCGCGTAATCCTTGACGTGTTGCTGCTGAAATCTCGAATACTTCAAGCTCTGGGAAAGCTTCCTTGAAGGCTTCAAGATGTTCTGCCGCATCCGGCATGTCCATCTTGTTCGCGACGACGACTTGCGGACGCTCTGTTAAGCGCAGGTTATAGTCTGCAAGTTCTTTATTGATGATGTTGTAGTCTTCGATTGGATCGCGGCCTTCCATCCCACTCATGTCGATGACGTGGACGATGACTTTCGTCCGCTCGACGTGGCGTAGGAACTGGTGACCGAGTCCGACACCTTCACTTGCGCCTTCAATCAATCCTGGCAAGTCAGCCATGACGAAGCTACGGCTATCTTCCGTTTCGACGACACCGATGTTCGGTGTGATCGTCGTGAAGTGATACGCGCCGATTTTCGGACGTGCTGCTGAAACGACTGATAACATCGTTGATTTTCCGACACTCGGGAAACCAACGAGACCAACGTCTGCTAGCATCTTCAGCTCAAGTTTCAAGTACTTCTCTTCTCCTGGCTCACCGTTTTCAGCGTGCTCAGGTGCTGGGTTGGCAGGTGTTGCAAAACGTGTATTCCCACGTCCGCCACGTCCACCTTTTGCGACGATCGCTTGTTGCCCGTGATGGACGAGGTCAGCGATGACTGCATTCGTATCGTCATCATAGACGACCGTACCAGGTGGGACCTTGACGATTAAATGCTCGGCTTTACGACCGTGCATGCCTTTTGACATACCGTTTTCACCTTGAACTGCTTTAAAGTGACGTTTGTAACGGAAGTCCATCAATGTCCGAAGCCCTTCGTCGACTTCAAGGACGACGTGAGCCCCGTGACCACCGTCACCGCCGGCAGGACCGCCGTCCGGAACGTATTTCTCTCGACGGAACGCTACTTGCCCACGTCCTCCGTCACCTGCTTTTACATAAATATTTACCTGATCGACAAACATGTCGGATCCCTCCTCTTACTTCTCTTCCTCAAACGGAAGACTTTCAATCTCAATCACACACTCATTTTCCGTCTGCGACTCGATTTCCATCGGCGTCACTAGATCCTCAAGGCGCGACATATCTAGTAGATCCCGATAGATCTCGATGGTCACGCCCTCGTGGAAGGTCACGGATACTTCTCCTACTCCTACATCAATCATGGCGATGGCTGCTTCGACGAGTTGCTTCAGCCGCTCATCTTCCATGTGGGGTGCTCCGATGACATCATACGTCACAGTTTTGCCTGACCATTCAGCTTGCAGTAACGCCAGTGCGGTTTTCGGCAATCCGATTCGCCCTAGACGTCCTTCCCGAGATGCTTGCTCCCGGTACGCCGAACAGATCGACTCGACTGCTTGTTCGTCTCCGATCGCGCCATACGAACGGACGAGTTGTATCCGGTTCAACCACTCGTGACGAAGAGTCTTCAAAAGATCAAGTACCTGCTGTTCCTCCATCGGTCGTTCCCTCCTAAAAAAAACAGACCCTAACCCTCGAAAGTGGCTAGAGTCTGCTTCGTCGATCCTTATGCTGGGTAAACGCTGACTTGTTTCTTGTCGCGTCCGAGACGTTCGAAACGAACGACACCAGTTGCAGTTGCGAAAAGTGTATCATCGCCACCACGTCCGACGTTCATACCTGGGTGAATCTTCGTACCGCGTTGACGGTAGAGGATTGAACCAGCAGAAACAGTTTGACCGTCTGCACGTTTCGCCCCAAGGCGTTTCGATTGCGAGTCACGACCGTTCTTTGTCGAACCTACCCCTTTTTTCGATGCGAAGAACTGAAGATTAAGTTTCAACATGTGGAATCCACCTCCTATACTTGTTCAAGTTGGATAAACTCACCGTAACTTTCAGCGATGGTACCAAGTTGGACCAAAGTCGCTTCCAGTAACAATTGGGTGCGCTCACTGACATCCGGTGCTAAGTCAGCGTACGGTTCTACATAAAAGTAGCCACCCTCTTGTTGTTCTGCCATTTCAAGGAGCAGGACCTGCCCGAGTAATGCTTCTATGGCATTGTATGCCCCGAAGATCACCGACGAGACGCCGGCACAGACAAGGTCGAGACCTGGTTCTGCGAACTCGGCATGTCCTGTCACTTCGATGGAGCGGACGAGTTCCGCTTCATCTCGTCGAATCTTGACACGTATCATGGCTTACGCTTCGATTTTCTCGATGCGGACCTTCGTGTAAGGTTGACGGTGACCTTGCTTACGACGGTAGTTCTTTTTCGCTTTCATTTTGAAGACAGTGATCTTTTTCGCGCGAGCGTGTTTGATGACCGTTGCTACGACCTTCGCACCTTCTACGAGTGGAGCGCCGACTTTAACATCGTCACCACCAAGGATCAATACTTCACCAAATTCAACTGTGCTGTCGACGTCTGCGTTTAATTTCTCAACGTAGATTTCTTGGCCAGCTTCAACTTTGACTTGTTTACCACCAGTTTTGATAATTGCGTACATTACGTGCACCTCCTCTTAGGAACTCAGACTCGCCATCACGGGCAGCGGATGCTTTAAAACCCGGTCTGTGCGGTTGTAGTCATTTGGGTGCTTCCAAACGAACTAACGTTATTCAGAATACCAAACGTTCTTCTACCTTGTCAATGCTGTTCTGAAGGATTATTCCGATCGCTTGATGAAATCGAGACAGTCTTGTGACAACCCCGTGAACAGGACCGCTGGATCGCCTTCGAGCACATGGACTTCGAGCGGTTGACGGGAAACGAATTCGTCCTGCAACAGATGCCGTGGTGCGCGAATCACGACCGCTTCCGCATAGGTCGCAATCTCAAGTAACTTCGGTTCAATCAAGCGATAGACACTCAATCGCGTCCACTGCCCGGATTCCTGTGAACGTTCCTGTAGCGATTTCCCGTGACGTTGTCGTGTCAGTTCGCATAAACCCATCTTCGTAAACCCATAGACTTCGATTTGTTTCGTCTCGAGCGCTGCCCGTTCTTTAAGGAGTTGGGTCACGCGCGTCTGTCCTTTACTTGAGCCACGGAGGAAATCGATCGCAATCATGCCACTAATGTTGCGCAACCGTAATTGCCGCATGACTTCGACGGCAGCCGCTTCATTGATTTGATCAAACGTCCGCTTTTGTTCCTTGACGGAGATCGTCTTCCCGCTGTTGACGTCGATGACAGTCATCGTCTCGACTTCTTCAATCAAGAGATACGCTCCTCCGTCGAGCCAGACGACCCGTTGCATCGCCTTCTCAATCGCGCCATCGATTGCTTCCATCTCGGGTAAGCGCCCTTTTCGTAGCGACCGTTCGACAGAAAGACCAAGTAGTTCGAGTCGTTCCTTTTCCTGACGCGTCATGACGAGTGCTTCCGTGACATGTGGAAGACGTTTCGCTTCTTGGACGATCAGTGCCTCGTCTTGTTCAAGACGCGGCGCCTGCATGAGTTCTTTGTGCCGTGTCCGTAACGACTGCAGCTCTTGCTTCAATTCGTCGATTGATGCTTTTGCTGCCTCCGTCCGGTAGAGAATCCCCTCTTCGTCCGTCGTCGTCAGTTGTTCCGCCAGTTGACGCTGGACGACGAGATCCAGCTTTCGACTGAAACGGATGCGTCGACCGTACGGGAAATAAACGAGATAACGTCCACCATAGGTGATGTTTTGCGTCACTTTGTGTTGTTTCGGTGCAACGCCCTCTTTGACGACCTGGACGAGTAACGTCTGTCCGACCTGGACGGCTTGTCCGATCGTCGGTACGTCCGGATAACGGTGCAACGCTTCAATCGTCTCATTTAGCGGTAAGTAAAGCGGTGTACCGTCGGTCGCAATCAAAAAGGCTGCTCCGAGCGTCGGATGCAACCGGTCGACCTTGGCATAGACGAAAGTGCCAACCCGAATCTCGTCACGCATCCGCTCATGGTATTCAATCAATCGACCGCCTTCGACCAATGCCAATCGTTCAAGCGAAGCGGTCTGTTCACTAATCCATCGCATACTGATCCCTCCAAAAAAATTAGACTAGGCGCGACGATGTCGTCCTAGTCTAATTTCCCATTCTTATTTCATCCCAAGCATCTTCTTCAATTTGACGAAGAACCCTTTTTGCGGTTGTTCATTTAAATCAAGCAGTGGTACAGATTCTCCAAGAATCCGGCGAGCGATGTTCCGGTAGCCGAGTCCAGCCCGGTTATCCGGATTCATCGTTACAGGCACACCACGGTGGGAAGCGGCGATGACTTCTTCATCATCGATGATCAGACCAAGCAGATCAATCGAAAGGATACGCATGATCTCATCGATGTCGAGCATATCGCCAGATGCCATCATATGCGAACGCACCCGGTTGATGACGAGTTTCGGAACGATGTTACGTTCTGAGCGCTCGAGCATCCCGATGATCCGGTCCGCATCCTGAACGGCTGCTTTTTCCGGTGTCGTCACGACGACGGCTTCATCGGCTCCAGCGATTGCATTCATGAAGCCTTGCTCGATTCCTGCAGGGCAATCGATCAAGACGAAGTCGTATTCGAGTTTCAGTGTATCGATGATTGCCTTCACCTGTTCGGGTGTGACGGAGGACTTATCCTTTGATTGAGCAGCAGGCAACAGATACATCTCTTCAAAACGTTTATCGCGGACGAGTGCTTGGTGCAACTTACATTGCCCTGTCACGACGTCAACGATATTATAGATACTCCGGTTATCGAGACCAAGCACGATATCCAGATTACGTAACCCGATATCCGTATCAACGAGGCAAACGGAATGTCCCATCAATGCAAGTGCTGTTCCGATGTTTGCAGTCGTCGTTGTCTTTCCGACGCCACCTTTACCGGATGTGACGACGATGGCGCGTCCCATGTTCGTCTTCGCCTCCATATGTACCTGTTCTTTCACTTGTTCCATATCCGTCACCCTCTTTCACTATCAATCGCAAACTGATCCATCCGCGCGAGCGGAACGGTTTGAAGGCGGGAGAATTCGACCCCGTCTTCGCCTAAAAATGCACAACCCATATCGAGAGCTGGAATCGGTGCGTCGTCCGGTTCTTCATGGACGGTGCCAGCGACTGCAACCCACTTCGGCTGCAATACACTCGCCGCAATGACGGCTTCCGCATTGCCACCTTTTCCTGCATGAACGGTACCACGTAAAGCACCGAGACAATAGATACTTCCTGTCGCATGGACGACCGCACCTGGATTGATATCTCCGATGATGACGATCGAACCTTCGACGTCTAATACGTGCCCACTGCGTGCCGTTCCACCGAAGTAATGAAACGTTCGCTCTCCGTACAAGGCTTTTGCCTCGTCCTTCGTGATGCACTCACTGTCATAGCCTTTGAAAGAGAAGGAATCATGTCGCGCGACGATAGATTCGACGGCCGTCAACACTCCTTCATCGACATAACGTCGACCGAAGAAGAAGGTAATCGGTACGGCGCGTCCGTTCTCGACGGATTTGTCCGCAAGCGTCAACTCTAGATCGTCAAGAAATTCATCCACACTGCACCTTTCATTCACATAGACGGCGAGGCCACCACGATGACCTTTCATCGTTACATAACGTTTACGCTCAATCATGACTCATCCTCTTTTCTCGTCAAGGGTCGACTGCACGAGTCGGGTCATCGGATAATACAGGATGATGATCCCGATCAGCTGGGCAACCAGACTCCTTGGAATGATCTGTGTCGCGAGTTCCTGGAAGGAGACTCCGACACCTACGACCGAAGCCGTGAAGAAATATATATCGAGCTCATACAAAATGGCACTGAACGTGAACGTGACAAGAATCGTCAATACGTTCTCCTTTACATATTTTAGCACGAAGCTACTAAAAAGCGGAATGGCGGATAACGCAAATAAGTAAATGCCGATGATATCCGAGTACACGAAATCATACAGCAATCCAAAGACGAGTCCGAATCCGAGTGCCTGTTCAAGTTTTCCATACCGACCGAGGAACATTAGACCAATCAA
Organism: Exiguobacterium sp. ZWU0009; assembly: GCF_000798935.2. Classification (NCBI taxonomy): domain Bacteria; kingdom Bacillati; phylum Bacillota; class Bacilli; order Caryophanales; genus Exiguobacterium; species Exiguobacterium sp. ZWU0009. Next base: position 2,264,217 of record NZ_CP018057.1, read on the forward strand.
TGTCGCATGGATGACGTACGGTGAACCGTCTCCGAGTGGTCCTGCGAACAGCGTTCCTTCTAAGATAAAAAGAAGGAACACGGCGAAAAACAACTTAACGTTATTCACGAGTGTCCCCTCCCTTATCGGTCTCAGCGAAAGGTTCCTTCGCTTCGCGCTCAATCACGAAGACATGACCGAACTGTTCGAAGTCTGCTGCCGGTTTGACGTATGCGATTTTCGAAGCCCCATACTGATCGGATTTCACTTCCTCGATTTTTCCGATGACGATTCCGCTCGGATACTTTCCACCAAGACCGGACGTCGTGACGGTCTGCCCTTTTTTCAGCTTCGCGTCATTCGGAATTTTCGTGAACTTGAGTAATTTCGTCTCCTCATCAAAGCCTTCGATTGTACCGAAGACTCCTTTTCCTTTCGTGTCGTCTGCCGTTGCCGAGACATTATTCGTCCGACTCGTATCTGACATCAACTGCACGAGGGATGTATACGCACTCGCCTGGATGACGCGACCGATCAGTCCATCTGCTGTTACGACGGCCATGTTCGGCTTGACTCCTTTTTGTTCGCCGATGTTAATCGTAACGAACCGTTGCCATTCGGACGATGTCCGACCGATCATCTCTGCTGGTAACAATTTATAGTCGCGAATCGATCCGTTCAGGTCGAGCATATCTTTCAATTCTTTATTCTCACGTTCTAGATCACGGACTTTGACGGCATTACCGGCATAGTCACTTAAACGTGATTTCAAGTGTTCGTTCTCTTTGTACACGTCACGCACTTCTTTAATCGAAGTGACCGTATCATCAATCCAGCCAATCGGTGTCGCGAAAAGGCGTTGACCGACGCCCACGGTATCCCGCACGAAGCTTTGATACCAGTGGGATTGGTTACGCCCTTGTAGCGAAATCCCGATTAAGATCACCAAAAGGAGAAAACTAAGGAGTGTGATGAGCAGTTTTCGATTATTTAAAAATCGCTTCATCGCTCATCCCGTCCTTATCTTTTTTGCGAGATGCCTGATTTCGAACGAAGGACATTCATCATCTCGAGTGATTTTCCTGTACCGATTGCGACACAATCGAGTGCGTTTTCCGCAACGAGTGTCAAAATGCGTGTTTCGTCTTCGATGACAGCGTCGAGGTTCTTCAAGAGTGCCCCACCGCCTGTCAAGACGATTCCACGGTCCATGACGTCTGCTGATAATTCAGGAGGCGTCTGCTCAAGCGTATGTTTGACACCTGCAAGAATCGCTTCGACTGTATCCGAGAGTGCGTCACAAATTTCAGCACTTGTGACTTCAATCTGTTTCGGAAGACCTGTGACGAGATCACGTCCACGGATTTCCATCGTTTCGTTTTCTGACTCTTCATCGATGCGAGCGTAACCGATCGTCATTTTCAACGTCTCAGCTGTCCGCTCCCCGATCATCAAGTTGTATTTCGATTTGATGTAACGAATGATCGACTCATCCATCTCATCACCACCGACACGGATCGATTGGCTCGTAACGATACCACCGAGTGAGATGACAGCAACTTCTGTCGTACCACCACCGATATCAACGACCATCGAGCCTGTTGGTTCTGAAACCGGAAGACCCGCTCCGATTGCTGCTGCGAATGGTTCTTCGATCGTGTACGCTTCACGCGCACCTGCGAGTTTCGCTGCATCTTCGACCGCACGTTTTTCAACTGATGTGATACCACTTGGTACACAGATCATGACGTTCGTCTTAGAAGAGAACAAGCCTTTTTTCTTCGAAGCTTGATCCATGAAATATTTGATCATCGTAGCGGTTGTTTCATAATCCGCGATAACCCCGTCTTTCATCGGGCGTCGTGCAGTCACGTTACCCGGCGTACGACCGATCATGTTTTTCGCTGCGTTACCGACAGCTTCAATTTTCCCTGTATCCGTACGGAAGGCGACGACGGACGGTTCACGAACGACGATTCCCTGCCCCTTTACATACACAAGCGTGTTAGCCGTACCTAAGTCAATGCCGATTTCACGGCTGAATGATCCAAACATTATTCAAAAAACCCCTCTCTGAGAATACACTTCACTAATTATAACGGAAAAGCCTTCATTGGAAAGCGTTAAAACGTTACAGCTTGTTTACAGTTCGCCTTAGAAAACACACAAAAAAACGTCTGACGGAAAGAATCAAAGCTTTCCCTTCAGACGTTATTCTTACATAAATCCGCGCTGTTTCATACTAATAAATTGTCCATGCCCGATGATGATGTGGTCAAGACAACTGATTCCAATGAGTCGTCCCGCCTCAACAAGTCGCTCGGATACCTCGATATCTTCGCGACTTGGCGTCGGGTCACCGGACGGATGATTGTGGACGGCAATGAAGTTCGCAGCCGAGCAACGAATCGCTTCCCGGAAGACGTCTCGCGGGTGGACGATTGACGTGTTCAATCCTCCAATGAATAACGTCTTTTTCGAGACGACCTCATTTTTCGTATTCAAATACAGGCAGATGAAGTGTTCCTGCTGATAGAGACGCATCTCTTCTAACAACAGTTCCGCCGCGTCTTCCGGTGAGCGGATCGTCGGTCGTACCCACTTCGGTTCCGTGACGAGCCGACGACCGAGTTCCAGTCCAGCCATGATTTGTAGTGCCTTCGCCTTCCCGACCCCAGGTGCTTTTTCGAGTCCACCGACTCCAGCCGCCTCAAGTTCGATCAATGAAGGATAGATGTGCAGTAATTCTTCCGCGATTTCAAGTGGTGTCCGGTCGCGCGTCCCACTTCGGACGAGACACGCCAGCAACTCGACTGTCGTCGCTTGTGCCAAGCCTTTCAACTGAACCATATCCTTCGGCCATTCAATCACAGCATCCGACCTCTCTGTTTCAGGATTACGCAAACATCGGCTTGATTTCAAAGGACGCGAGACGTTTCGTGATCTCGTGGATCGGCAGTCCGACGACATTATAATAATCGCCTTCGATCGCTTCGACGAACAGACCACCCATCGCTTGGATGCCGTAGCCGCCCGCTTTATCATAGGGCTCGTTCGTCGCGATATAGCCTTCCATCCACTCGCCTGGCAATGCACCAAAACGGACGTACGTTGTCACGTCGAACGTCTCTTCCTTCTCCCCGAAGCGAATCGTCACGCCTGTCACGACTTCATGAGCACGTCCTGACAGACGCGCAAGCATCGCCCGCGCTTCAGAAATATCCACCGGCTTCTCAAGAATCATGTCATCGATTGCGACGACCGTATCGGCAGCCAGAATGACACCATCTGCTGTAATCGCTCGCGCTTTCTTTTGTGATAGATGGCGGACGTATTCATGCGGTGACATCGGGTATGGTGCTTCTTCGACGACATTCGCCGGTACGACTTCATGAGGAATCCCGATTTGTTGTAGGAGTTCCGTCCGACGTGGTGAAGCCGACGCGAGAATCAAGTGTGGTTGCGTTATCATCAGTATCACGTTCTTTCCCGTTAATTTCGAATCGGATAATTCGAGTCATCGTTTAGTCTAACAAAAAACAAGCGGCCCCTAACAGCCTAGGAACCACTTGTTTTATCTTAATTTCCTGTCACATCGACAAACGGATCCGACTTCGGTGTCTTCTCCTCGAGTGGTGTTTGTTTATCCGGCGTCAACTTCGTCAAGTCCGGACGATAGTACGATTCGATTTCCACTGTGAACGAGAGCATCTCATCCTCAAGCAAGATGGCTCCACTACCCGGACCTGGTTCTTCCGGTCCCGACAATTGAATCTGACGTAAGACCGTAATCCGGTCCGTCCGCTCGATTTGCTTCAGGAATGCCATTAATTCAACATACGACGGAGCTTCGACTGTTAGTGATGCCGGAAGTGGTGTTGCATTCGCTGCGACCGGTGCTGCGGCAGTTGTTTCAGCCTGATCCGATTCCGTCGCCATCGCTCCGTCAACTGCAGGTGTTGATGTCACGGGTGACTGCTGTGCTGTCTCTGTCGCCTGACCAAACGTGATCGACTGGACTTTGACACCGGCAATCTGACTTGATGCGTTGATCGCATCGATGACGTCATCGTTTGACGCCGTCACCGGTACTTTTTGCTGCAAAAAGCTCGATTCAGCGACGTCAACTTTCTGTTCATTTGCTTTCGCTTGTTCGAGCACCATCTGTTCTCGCTTCAGCGTCGCTTCTTTTTCTTGCAACGTTTGATGTGTCGTATACGTCGTATAACCGAAGTAACCAACCGCACCGAGGACGATCAAGATCGTTAGACCAAGGAGGATGAAGCTACTATAACGTTTCAATTGTCCGGCACCTCCTCGATTTCAGTCGTTACATTTGGATCAGTCGTCCCTGTCGTCGAATCAGTCGAAGGAGTCGCTTCGGTTGAGCTATCCGTTTCCGATTCAGCTGGCTGATCTTCCTTCGGTACTTCTGGATCGGCCTCGTTCGTCTCACCTTTAACGACTTCCGTCGGATTGACGTTCAACGAGAATTGTCCGATATAACGTGGTTCTTCTGACTTAGCATCGTCAGACGGTGTAATTTCCGTCGTTGGAACTTCTTGCCCAGTCGTCGGATCAACTGTCGTCGTCGTGACGACGTCTGCCTTTTCGTTCATCGTTCGTGTCGTCACACTCGCGAGATTCGTTCCTGAGAAGACTTTATCCGTCAGTAGCTCGCGATAAAAATCGTTCAGTTCATCCAGTGTCTCGAACTGGGTCGTCATCGTCACGGCATGATCTGCACCGTACGCAAATTGAAGAATATAACCGCGTTCCGGGAGATAACGAGTAATCCGTTCCAATGTCGGCACGGCAGGACGAGGCGTCGTCTCAAGACCTTCAACCGTCTGTTTAAGTTGTGCGACTTCTTGCTTTGCCGATTGATCGGATTCCGACTGTAGCTGACGAACGATCTGGATTTGATCATTCGTCGATTCGACGCGATCAGCGAATTGATCGGTTTGCCAATACAGATAGCCGCCGGCAAGTCCTCCGAATAACAATAAAATGAGTGAAGCAACAAGCGGATATTTCGGGGCTTCGTCATTTTCCGGCAATAAGTTGATCCGGTCTTTTCGCGGTGAGGCAAGACCAGCAAGCGGTAAGTACGCTCGTGGAATCGACTGCCCATCGATCGTCATCATGTCTGGAATCTCATCAAGACTTAAATCAAAGTTCGACCGGAAACGCGTCGCCAATTCATCACGGAACGGGAAGTCCCCAGCAAGGACAACGTTCGTGATCTCTCGCCCTTCGCGCGCGAGTGAAAAACGATAGAAATCGAGCACCCGTGAGAACTCGAGCAACATCTCGTCTAAAACAAGTTCGACAGTCGGATCATCTGAACGATAACGGTAATGCAGTTGATCGTCGATGACATCAACATCCCACGCGTCAGCAGCAAACGTATCAACGGAGCGAATCAAACGCGGCACGTGATCTTCGATGATGATCAACTGATGGTTCGTCGCGTTGGCATTCCAGATCAATAAGGTATCGGCTTCCGTTGCGACCGGATGATGGGCTTCAATCCCGAAATAGGTCGCAAGCGGTTGTGGTTCAGCGGCAACGAGGCGCAGGTGTTTTTGTTTGAACAGTTGTGTATATTGCTTGAGCGCCTCGTTCGGCGCGGCATAGAGCATGATTTCCCGCTTGCCATCTTCTTCAAGAACCGTGTAATCAAAATACGGTTCTTCAAACGGCAAGACGATACTATGTCCGATCTCCATGAACAGGTAGCCGCGAATTTGATTCGTCTCGATCGTTTCCGGAATATCGAGTTTCCGGGCAAGAACGAGCGAACCATCGAGCGCCAGCACCGCTTGCGAGCCACGTGGTACTTTCAGCTTCGTCAGTAACCCGTCAAAGATGAAATCAAGCGAGGCTTCCGGTTGCAACCAGCCTCCTTGCAGTGTTCCCGGCGGCAGCGCGACGACTGCCCGGCGCTTAATGACGCCTTTTTTGACGACTGCACCGAAAATTGCGACATCGGTGAAATTAAAGTAGATATAAGTACCTTTACGCCGTTGCGCCATATGTACGTTCTTCCTTTCTTAAAGCAGTAAATCGAGGTACCACGATACCCAATCATCCGCAAAATAATATGTCAGTAATGTTCCGACGGCAATCGACGGAACGAAGGGAATTGGTTGTTTCCGTTTCACGCGTCCGAGTCCAAGTAACGTTAAGCCAAGAACGGAACCGACGAATGCCGAGACGAACAAGGCAATGACGACGTGAAGTGGTCCGAGGAAGATTCCGAGCAGTCCAAACAGCTTGACATCCCCTGCTCCCATACCACGCCGGGAAGCAAGAAAGATGACGAATAATAGAACGAATCCGACGATTCCACCAATAATTGGATTATACCAGTTTTCGAGTGGAGAAAGGTAGCGCACAATCAAGGCAATCGGCAAAAAGATCAGCAAAATTTTATTCGGAACCAGCATGTAGGCTAAGTCCGACATCGTCAGGATAAACAGCAAGCTCGTCAGGACGAGTGTCAACGCGAGTTCCATCGACCAGCCGAACTGCCAAAAGGCATAGGCGTAAAGAATCCCTCCGAGTAATTCAAGCGCTGGATACTTAATCGAGATTGACTGTCCGCAAGAGCGACACTTGCCGCCGAGTATTGCGTAACCGAGTACCGGTGTCAGTTCAAGCGGTCCAAGAACATGTCCACACGTCGGACAATGGGAGCGCGGATGAACGATCGACTCCCCGACCGGGACGCGCAGACCGACGACGTTCGTAAACGACGTGATGAGTAAGCCTAACAAGAAAAAATAAACCGTGAAGACGATCGTCATGACACGACCTCCCTTTCAAAAAAGTTCAGAAAAAAACCCCCGAGGAGGGGGTAGGAATTATTTTACTTCAACAGCTGAACGCTTGAGTTCAGATGGATCTTGTTTTTCGAAGTAAGAATTTGTCGATTTTTTACTTGTGAGCGTGACTGTATAAGTATATTTTCCAGCACTTTCTTTCACAAGTACGTAAGAATCTTTATACTCTGCATCCGAATTTAATGAATCTTTCATTTCATCGATATACTTACTTAATGATTCTTTACGAACTGGAACATCGGTGCCAACTGCTGTTGATTTAATAGCTTTTCCATCTTCATTAATTCCCAAGATAATTGATTCTCCTGCTTGAATCGGATTTGACGAAGTGTACAACTTCGCAGCTGATACCAATTGCTTCGCATCCGAAACAACTGCATCTTTACGTGAGTTCTCGATCAATCCACCGATTGCGACGACAGCGATTGCTGCAATGATTCCTAAGATAACGACGACGACCAGTAACTCGATCAACGTCAGTCCGCGCTCATCGCGCATTTGTTTTGCATCTAACCAGATTTCTTTTAACCGTTCTACCATTACATTATGCCTCCCTAGTACTTTTTTACTGTGCGTGGCTAGTAGGTAATACTATCCAGACGAATACTATTATAGTAGCACCATATTTTTTGTAGATTATGTCTTTTTTTCACAACAGGTAAATGTTTTTACAATTGTCAACTTGCTTGGATATCCGAGTAAATTTTAAACATCGGCACGACGACAGCAATGACGATGACCCCAACGATTGCGGCCAACACAACGATTAAGAGTGGCTCAATAATCGACTTTAATCGGTCCGTTGTTGTCTCGACTTCAGTCTCATAGAAGTTCGCGACTTCTGTCAACATCGTATCAAGACGCCCTGATTCTTCCCCAATCGCAATCATCTGTGTGACGAGAGGTGGAAAATATTTGTTTTTCTCAAGTGGCTCGTGCATCGGGATTCCGCGTGACATCGCTTCATTGGCACCAGCAATCCCCTTCCGGATGATCCGATTCGTGACGATTCGTTCCGTGATGTCGAGCGATGCCAGGATCGGGACCGAAGCGTTCAACAGTACGGACAAACCACGCGTCATCAAGGCAATCTGTGACTTTTGAATCAACGGTCCAAAGACTGGAATCATCAATAAAAAACGATCAAAGAATACACGTTGCCGTTCGTTTTTTAAATTGAAGTACAGTAATCCAATCAGACCGAACGCAATCAATAGCATCACCCACCAGTAGGCGACGAAGAAGTCGGACACGGCGACGACGAGCTTCGTGATTAACGGTAATTCACTCCCGAGCTGATCAAAGATTGACGCAAACGTCGGTACGACGTTCATCATCAAAAAGACGACGACCCCAACGGCAACGAGTGAGACGACCGCCGGGTAAATGAGTGCCGAGATGACCTTCCGTTTGATTTCATATTGTTTCTCAAGTTGAGTGACGATGTTATCGAGTGCTTCCTCGAGATTACCACTCGCCTCTCCCGCCATCGCCATACTGACGAAGAACGTATCAAAGACACGTGGATGCTTTTCGATTGCTTGCGAAAACTGGATCCCACTTCGCAAATCGTCCTCGACCTCAACGAGTGCCCGTTCAAGTGGTTTCGACTCCGTCTGCTTGCGTAGAATTTCCGTCGCCTTGACGATTGAGACACCGGACCGCACGAGGGTCGCGAACTGCCGCGCATACATGACGAGATGTTCGATTTTCGGTTTGGCACTGAGAAACGTAATCTCGGTGTTCAAGCCTTTCGATTCTTGTTTTTCAAGCGAAGTGACAGCAATCTGATCCGTCCGCAACCGTTCTGCAGCTTCTCGTTTCGTCAGTGCTGTAATCTTGCCTTTCTTTCGTTTGCCGGCAATCGTCCGACCTTCATAAATGAATACTGCCATGTGTTCACCCCGATATGTACGGTGATGCAGCAGAAGCCGGAATCAATCCCCGACTGACGAGATCCTGCAATGCCATCTGCATCGTCTGCATGCCGTATTGTTTACCCGTCTGCAGGACGGATTGAATCTGATATTCCTTACCGGTCCGAATCAAGTTCGAGACAGCTGGTGTATCGACCATGATTTCAAGGGCTGCGACGCGTCCAGTTCCATCCGAACGCGGCATCAGGCGTTGCGAGACGACACCCGCAAGAACGTTTGCGAGTTGAGCCCGAATCTGATCTTGTTGCTCTGACGGGAAAACATCGATGATCCGGCTGACTGTCGAGGCAGCCGTCGACGTATGGACCGTTGCAAAGACGAGGTGACCAGTTTCTGCTGCTGTCACGGCGGTCGCGATCGTTTCAAGGTCTCGCATCTCTCCAAGCAAAATGACATCCGGATCTTGACGGAGCGCTGACCGTAATCCAGTCGCAAAGCGCGGCGCATCAATCCCGATTTCCCGCTGATCAATAAGACTTTTATGATGACTATGTAAGTACTCAATCGGATCCTCCAGCGTAATGATCCGTTTATACATCGTCTGATTAATTTCATTGATCATCGCTGCAAGCGTCGTCGATTTTCCGGAACCCGTCGGACCCGTCACGAGAATCAAGCCGTGTGGTTTCGTTAAGAATCGCTTTAAGACAGGCGGCAACGCTAATTGCTCAAGCGTTGGCACCTCGGTCGGAATCGTTCGAAACGCCATCGACAAAGCGCCCCGTTGGTAAAAACAGTTGACCCGGTACCGGGCGACACCGGTCACACCGAACGAAAAATCGATATCCCGGTCCTGCTTCAGCTGTTGATACATTTCTTCCGTGATCAACGACTGAACAAATCCATCAATGATGATCGGTTTCATCTTTTCTGTTCCAAACGGTGTCAACGTTCCGTTGATCCGAAAGACGGGCGGTGATCCCGCCGTCAAGTGAACATCGGATGCGCCTCGCTCTTTCGACGAACGTAAAATATCTTCGATTTGTGCCCGTTCGATCGTACTGTTCATTCTGAAATCACCGTCCGTAAAATCTCTTCTGTCGTCGTAATCCCATCTGCGACTTTGGTTAGACCATCTGCAAGCAGGAACCGTTGACCTTGTTCCTTGACATACGCTGTGATATCACTTTCCGTCGATTGGTTCATGATCATCCGACGTAACACTTCGTCGACCATGATGACCTCTTGAATCGCAACCCGTCCGCGGTACCCCGTCATATTACAAGACGAGCAACCACGTCCACGCATGACCGTTGTCGCTTCAATTCTCTCTTGATCAAATAACTCTTGCTCTCGTTTTGAAATCGGATGGACTTCGCCACAATCACGACAAACACGGCGAACGAGTCGTTGTGCAATCAATCCACTGACAGAAGCAGCTACGAGGAACGGTTCCACTCCCATGTCGATCAATCGCGTAATCGAACTAACGGCAGAGTTCGTGTGCAAAGTCGAAAGAACCAAGTGTCCTGTCAGCGAGGCACGAATCGAAATCTCAGCCGTCTCAATATCTCGAATCTCCCCGACCATGACGACGTTCGGATCCTGACGAAGGATCGAGCGAAGACCACTCGCAAACGTCAAACCAATCTTCGCATTGACTTGAACCTGGTTGATCCCATCGACCTGGTACTCGACCGGATCTTCGACAGTGATGATGTTGCGCGACTCGTCATTCAACTCATTTAAGGCGGCATACAACGTCGACGATTTCCCGGAACCGGTCGGACCAGTAATCAAGATAATCCCGTTCGGACGCTTCAACATCTCCCGGAACTGTGCTTCATTCCGCGAACTAAAACCGATTTTTGAAATCGAGATGTTCGAGTTCGAGCTGTCAAGAATCCGGATAACGACCTTTTCACCGTAAACGGTCGGCAAGGTCGAGACACGGAAATCATATGGTAATCCGTTAAAGACATATTTAATCCGTCCATCCTGTGGCAAGCGTGACTCGGTGATATCTAGTTCACTCATGACTTTGATCCGGGTCGTCAGAATGCTTTGGATCTGTTTCGGATAGTTGTTCTCCGTTCGTAATTCTCCATCAATCCGGATTCGGATCGTCATCGACGTTTCCTGTGGATCCATATGAATATCTGATGCACGCTGGGCAATCGCGTTCTCTAAAATTTGATTGACGAGCCGGATGATGGGTGCATCTTCGCGTGTCACGACATCACGGGATTGATCCGACTCCATCATGTCATCGGATTCGAGTAGCTCCCGTAACGACGAATCAATGTCGTAGTATTTCAGAATCGTTCGTCTGATTTCGTCACGCGTCGCGATTCCGACATCGATTGATAGACCGGTCTGCATCCGCAAATCATCGATCGCGATCAAATCCATCGGATCCGCCATGGCGATGAATAGACGATTTCCTTCCCGGTAGACCGGGACGAGCGTATGTCGCTGTGCGAGGTCTTTTGAAATCAGTTTCGTGACGGCGACGTCAACTGGATAGTTGTACAGCTGGATGATCGGAATCTTCAATTGGTGATGTAGCGCCTCTAGTAATTGTTGTTCCGTCAAGTGACCAAGTCGAAGGAGTGCATCCCCGAGTTTTTCGGTCGATCGTTTAACCGTCAACGCCTCTTCGACTTGTTGCTCCGTCACGAGGCTTTCTTCGATCAACATTTCCCCTAAACGTTTTCGTTTCATTGCCATTTAACGTGTCATCCTTCCGCGTGCCATGTTTCTTCTTCCTCTAACACATCCGGTTTTTGATGTTTTTCATCCATTACACTCGTCACTGCTGCCGTCAACAGACATAGGACGACAATTCCGAAGAGGACGAGTGGGTTCGTAATCCAGTCGAGCTGGATGCTGAAGTAGATCAACGTTACGATCAAAATTGCCGCAACGGATAAAATCGCTTTCGTCGTCACGGTCGTCACGTAAGGAATCGTCACCGCAAACATCAGACCACAGATGATCGTCGCTAGACCGATAATGATACCGAGTTCAATTGCTATCGTCGTCCAGTTCATCTTTTTTCCTCCTTCTTATCCAACAGGTTCCCCTGTTGTTTCACCTTCTACTGGTGAAGCAGGATCACCCGTTTCATTACTATCTGGTGTGTCGGGTGTCGTCGGACTTGTCGGAGACGTTGGTGTATCTGGCGTCTCGACGCCATCTGTCTGCGGCTCATCCGTTGTTTGGTCATTATTTGTATCCGTTGAATCATTGGAATCATTCGTATCTGTCGAATCATCGGAGTTCGTGTCGTCTTCCGGTTCAGGTACGACGACAGGTGCTTGTTCTTCTTGACTACTCTTTGTGACGATTGCCGGGATGGCGCTGTAGAAATCAAGAGACAATAACTGCTTCTTCTCCCCTTGAGCCGTCTTCGTCACGCGATAGACTTCAATCGATTTCCCTTCTTCTCCCGCTTGTGTATCACTCGTCGTTCCTGCCGTGAGCGTTGCAGAATAACGTGTGATCGTCCGGAATGGAATCGTTTTTTCGCCTTCAAGGACGGTCGTGACCGTTTCTTTGAACGGTGTGCCTCGCAATTCAAGCGTGACATCGCTTCCGTTTTGGGTCGCAATGACACGATAGATGGATGCTTGTGTATTACGAACGGCAAAATCTGTTTTTTCGTCAATTTTGACATCGTATCCCAGTGTGACGCCGTCTGGTAATGCCGCATGCGGCATCCGTTCGACGATTTCAAATGGCGTTTTTGCAAACAATTCGTATAACTTGCTACCGACATACGATCCCGCGACTGCATCCATACCGTACGTCTTGACATTCATCAATTGTCCCGGCTTGATTTCCACATTCATCATTGCTGTGATCATCTGTTCTTCAGCAGCAGAACGCGTCGAGAACGAAACCGTTGAAACGACCTCACCTGTTGGATCGACTGCAGCATCCGATTGAGCAGGATCAAAGTTTCCTTCCTGTAACGTTTTGCTCGTATCGATTAACCATGTCTTAAAGGTAACGAGTTGCTCATCCGAGTAACTGATTGGCTGCGTCGCTAGAAAATTCTCAAGCGACGCTTCATCTACCGTCACCATCAAGTCTCCGCCTTTTTTCAAAGAAGCTTTTTTGACAGAATCAGCGGCGTTGATCGTCACGACTTCTGTTGGAATCGGTGTCGTCTCTTCTCCCGTTCCAGTCGTCAGCGGCGCTTTCTTCGTCCACTCCGTAATCGCTTTCTCAACTTTCGATTGTGCTTCCTTTCGATCCATGCCACTGACTGGAACCGATCCAATCCGTGCCGTCTCAGAAAACGTCGTCGGTGCCGTTGCTTTACCGGTAAAGGAAATCAAGGCAAACGATGGTACGTAAATCAGAGCTATTAGTACAAGGAGTAAAAGTGTATGTATAACAAAACGCTTCGGATTAATCATCATCTGTTTCCTTTCTGTATGAATTTAATCATTTCAGGTGCCTAGTATTTCCATTATAATGAATATTATGATGAAACATAAGTCCTATCCTGACAAATCCTTTCATGATCTGTGAATAGGTGCTGTTTTTGATTTTCTAGAAAATCATTTAGGATCTTTCATCCTCATCTATCATGAAGTAGAGGTGAATCCATGCAACGCGAGCAAGGCGGTTTTTCGCTAATCGAAGTATTAGTCAGTATTACGATCTTATCTATCATATCGGTCTCTCTGATCAGCATTTTTTCTCAGTCACTAGCTGCCTCACGCGACAGTACAGAGTTGACGTTTGCGAATTATTTGGCAAAAAACGCAACCTCTTATATCAAGCGAGAAGCTTTAGAAGCGACAAGTGATGAACCCTTCGCCTTCAGTTCTCTATCTACACAGGCAGACAAAGCTACTTATCTGAATGGAAAATATGTCATTCCAGAGCCTACGTCTCCTTCTTGTGAACTATCGGCTATTTGCTCATCAATCTTTACTAATCCTGAAATCAATAATATTGCCTTTGAAGTCAAATACAGTGTGACTCCTCGGAAACTCGAAGGAGTCGTTAATCCGAATCTTCTGGACCTCCATGTATTCGTTTACATAGAAGGAACAACTGAACCGATTACATCATTGAAAGGATCGATTACGAATGCGACGCTCAATCAAAGTTTTCCGACAACAAAATGACGGCTTCTCGCTCGTCGAACTACTCGTCGCCATCGTCATCGCCTCGATTTTCAGTGCTGTCATCCTGACGGTATTCATCTCTGGTACGAAAAGCTTTCGGGCAACAGGAATCATCAGTGAACTGCGTAGTGAAGCTGATAGCCGCGTCGGTATCATATTAAATGAAATCGGTGGATTTGATGCAATCCGAATCGATGAAGCAAAACAGCTATCGTTTTATAAAAGAACACTTCCTGTCTTAAACGCCGACACCGGTCTACTTGAACGCGCCAGTGGATTTGAACCTTTTAACGCAACAGAAGAAGCATCTTCTTCAGAGAAGGAAGTGACACCAGTTCGTTATACGTTCGCAGAACAAACTTTAGACAGCACCGAACTAACGTACGAATCGACACCACAGTCGATCGACGACCAAACGGAATTACTTCAAACTTTTAAGTTATCGAGTCCCGAGTATCAAACCATTACATCAGGAACATATCCGGGGCGCTATGTCATTCACGGGATTTTAACGATTACAACTACGATTCAATCGACAGATCAAGAAGAAGTCCAGACCTTCACGAGTACGATTGGATTTTAACTCAGAAAGGAACACGGTATGCGTAAATCCGAACAAGGCTATACATTACTTTTCGTTCTTGTGACTTTAACCGTCCTGTCCGTTCTCGCTGTTGCGACGATTGGCATCAGTTTACAGTCAACTCGCCTAACCGAAATCCGCGAGACGGATATCGATGTCGAGACGACGACACAAAATGATCTTGATTTAGCAGTCGCCTCCCTCCAAAACATTGTTTCAAAGACGACCGGGACTTCACCAACGACTTCTTCTCAAGCATTGTTTGAGAATCTCGACAGTTCTATCGTCTTACCTTTAAAAACAATCGTTCCGAACGTGACCGTCAAGCTAAATGAAGCCGCATCGAACGTTCGTGTCAAAGCGCTTGATTTAACAGCGACAGTTTCAAAACAAAAAGGCGATCAGCCGGCAATCAAAAAAACGTATCGACAACGTGTTTATTTGTCTGCGATTCCTAGTTTTTTGTACTATACGTTAGGTTCAGATGATCAAGTCATCTTAAATGGCGCTCCCTTGATCGAAGGTAATATTTTTTCCCGCAACGCTCTGCAAGCAACTGCGACCCCGATATTTAAATACAACGACGAGGATGGAATCTTCACTAATACAAAAGCACTTCCTTATATCGCAGGTCAGGTACGCGTTTTTCAAGAGAAGAATCAGCCATTACTGAAGTGCGGAGATTACCTTGTGTGTGATAAAACGATTTTTGATCCTAAAGGTGAGACAGAATTAGTATCAACGAAAGAAACACTCGTTCCGTTCGATTTCGATTATGCGTTGAACGATTTTCTGAAACTACCGGTGAATACGCCTCTTACACAAGTCGCGTCTACATTAAAAAATTCCTCGATTCCGCAGTCTATACTAACAGGACCTTTTTTAACAGAACTTGATACGAAGCGACAAATGATTAGTCCAGCATTAAACACAGGTAATACCGTGACGTTGACAGATGATCTTGTTCAGGAAACACTCGAACCTTTAATCATTAACGGGAATTTAACGATTTCTTCTTTGAACCCTTTGACCCAACCGCTTGAAATCAAGCGTCCTCTCATCGTTCTTGGCAACTTACTGATTCGAGGAAATGTTGGGTTTGCAACGACGATTTATGCGACCGGGACGAGTCGCCTGGATGACGCAAACATTCAAGGGCTGACTTCAACAGCTAAACAAAATACATTGATTTTACTCAGTAAAGGAAATCTCGTTATTAACCGCGTCAATAAATTTTCGACGCCTCAAACGACTACACCTGATTTAAATGCCTTTCTATATAGTGATGACAATCAAAAAAATACGATTTACTCTGTAGGTTCGACGATGAATGTACGCGGTGGCATTTTTACGAAGGGTAATCTAGAAGTCAACGCCTATCGTGGAAAATTGGATTTACCAGAAAATGCGTTTCCTGCAAACGTAAGAGAACTCGAAAAACTGATGGTCGCTAACAAATCATCTGACTTTGAAGCATCCCGTCTACGCATGGCGTATGATGCGACGGTATTAAAAAATCCAACCGCATTACTTCCACTCAATCGAGCAGTTCAATTGTATGTCGAAACACCAAAGCGCGTTCAACCGTAACACACATAAAAAAGAGTCATTCGTCTCAGGCGAATGACTCTTTTTTCTAGAATTTTGTTGCTCGGTATTCCTTAGCGAGCTTTTTCACCTTTTTGCTTTCTACCGTTGCTCCGCTCTGTTCTAACATGGCGTACAAATCTTTTCGATTTTGTTTGACCGTTTCATAGACCGGTTTCTCTTTCCCACGATTCGAATCAGCTCCTGCTTCTAACAACAGTTCAATCGCTGCCTCATTTTGATCCAGTGTCGCATAAAAGAGTGGTGTATGCCCAAAGTCATCCATCCGATTGAGCTCTTTTTTAGACGCTTCTTTTATCAAAAGAGCATACGCATCAATCGATCGATTTACACTCGTCGCAACATGAAGAACTGACTGACCTTGTGCATTCAGTCGACTAATTTTTGCACCTTTCGCCAACCATGCTGAGACTGTACTCCGCGGCGCAAATTGCGCCGCATAAAACCAGTTCGCTTTATTTTTTACGGTCTGCTCATCAAGAAGGAGTTTTGCTTTGTCAAAAGCGAGTGTTTCCTGGAATTGACGAATGTAACGATTTTTCTCCTTTGTTGATAAAGAAGCGTCTTTTAATGCGTTCGCAAGTCGTCCTGGTTTTTCTGAACGCAGTCCTTGTTCCAATGCTGCTTGTTGATTCGCTTTTATAACGTACGCCGCTCCCCCGATTCCAATAATGATTAAAATCAAGAGTACGACAATGATTCGTCTGCGTTTCATATATAGCATCCCCACTTCTTAATAAACATCTCCATCCAAGTCTGACGTACCTGATTCAGAACCGATCGTCACCTTGAATGTCGTCGTTAGTGGTGTTTTTTGATTGTCTTTCATGACTTCGAGCACATCTTTGTTTTCTTTTAATGCCGTTACCTTGATACGTGCCACACCTGGACGAAGTGGTTGTAGCGCTTGTCCTGTTGGATCAATTTTGACGTATTCCTTACCCTGAAGCACTTCCAACCGATAGAAGCGTTCCGTCGTCGTCACTGGGAACCAGCGCAGAATCGGTGATTTCTTATCATCTTTCATCGTCATCGCGATATCATCGGCTGTCAGATTAAGTGGATTCTCACGTACCCGTACGAGCGTCTTCGCTACTGTATCTGGGAAATCTGTCAATGTAAGTAGCGCTTCGACCGGTCCGTTTGGTGTGCCGGATTTACCTGTGATCGTATAACCCGATGCCGTCTGTTTCAATTCAATTGCATTACTAACAGTCGAAGTCGTAAATGGTAATGGATAGTTCGGTTTAAATATCGCTGTCACATCTTGGTTCGATCCGACCCACAGTTCAAGATTACTTGGCGAGACGGATAATTCTGGCAACTTGACTTGAATCGTGTACTCTGGCGACTGTGCAAGATAAGTAGAGCTTCCAGCTGTCGCAGGGACGACCGCTTTGACCGTGACCGTTCCTGGCGTCTTTCCTGTCAGCTCCAACGTATTTTTAGTTAAGCCATTCGTCGTCACACGAGAATCGTTCGTTATAATCCATTGAATCGGTGTGTTTCGTCCTGATACCATCGAAGCAATTCCTAACATTGATTTTGTCTCTCCAACATATAATGTCTCCGGTATATTTTGAACGGTTAGTCCTCCAAATACATCATTGATGACGAGTTCTGAAGTCGCTGTCAACTCTTTACCGTTTCCGACTGGAACAACGAGTTTAATCTGTGTCGTTCCGACTTTTTTCGGTTTGATGACACCAGCCTCATCAATCGATGCGATTTCCGAATCCACAATCGACCATTTTAACGTGCCATATTGACTGCCTGAAGGATTAATTTCTGGCAAGACTTTATAAGATGGTGTCGTGATATCCATCTTAACGGACGGAATCTTCGCACTGGTCGCAAAGGATGGTGTCAGTGCATAACCAATCGTCGGAAAAGCTTGTGGATCATTTGTGACGGTTGTCGATTTATCTTTCCCATTCTTTTTATCACGATAAATATTTTTTATTGATGTCAACGTGTTGTCTTTTTTATCGAGTAAATGGACTCCTGCGGCATCTTTCGCACGTACTTTGACAGTAAACGTGACTTCCGATTGATTCGCAATCCATTCCCCCTTATGAACACCTGAGACCGCCTCATCGTATTCGATATCCGGTAGTCTCCCTTTTATCGTCTGACCAGTTATATTCGTTCCTGTCAGCCCCGTCGTTGAGAGTATCTCAAGGTTACTAGGAAATTGTTCATTGAACAGGATGTTTTCCATCGTCACTGAAAATTGTCCCATGATATATCCATTATTCCCGATTGCATCTTTTTGCATCATTGGAGAAGTCTTAACCGTATACGTGATGTCCGCTGTTTCCCCTTTCGGAATTGTTGCCGGATCAATCGAGCGTGACAAGACGAATGGGGCGGAGGCAGCTGGACGAACGACTTGAACAGTCCTAGTCTCAATCGTCTTCGCACCACGTTGATCTTCTGCTTCAATTCGAATCGTTACGCTCGTTTTTCCTGTGAGCTTCGATTCAAAAGATTGGCTGACAAAAGAATTATTTTTCAACTTATTGTTTTCAAAGACTTTTTCATCATCGATATAGATTCTTGTTTTCAGCTCACGATCTTGAAGATCATAGTCGTTTACTTGATATGAGATTGCCAGAGGCTCATTTTCAAGATAACTTGATTTATCAGATGGTAGAACGTTTTTGATTAAAGGTTTATGATTAGCACCGGTGAAGGCACGATACATTGTATTCGTAAATAAGTTCCGCTCCCCTACATCAGGAAAAGAAGAAGTATGTCCAGCACCTGAATAAGTTATATTTCCTTTAGTGTACATGTAGTAGTGATTTCGAGCATCTCCTACCGTTCTACCAGTATCTGTACTTGTTTCTGTTTCTTTAATGTTATACCAAGGGATTAGATCTGGTTGCTCTAAGTCAAGAGCAAAGTACTGATTATGTGTTTGTGCAATCGAAATCTCATTGTCTAAAGCAAATGGATACGATGTCATTTGTCCTTCATTTTGACGAATAGCTTTTGTGGATCTTTTAGGTGCGCCAAATCCCATGTTCGTATAGTAGGTTTGACCTGACGTTGCAGCATAGTCTGATTCCCAACGTGTTGGAGAATTCGTTACTTTCGATCTAAAGATAGTATCGTGTGTCAACATTAAACCTTGGCCAGTATTCGTAAATGATTTAATTTTATCGAAAGCCGAACTAGTAAGACTAGCTGTGCCATACGTATCTTGAAATCCAAAGATCAACATGTCATATGAAGTATTTAAATCTTTCAAAATCGCTTCGCTCGAAAATTTTGCTGAATCTATAACATCTAATTTGAAATTATAAAAATCACTTTTACTTAGATTCTCTCCAGTTAAATCCGTCAAAAGAGAACCTTTCAAACTCGTTCCAAGAACTTGTAGTACTTTCGCTTCAGCTAACTGGTCTTTCATTAAAAAGCTACCTGTCTTGTAATCCGTCAATCCATTACTTTTGGTGACTCGAACCATCCATTGTCTTGGTCCAGTGTAACTCGGAACGTCAAATGTATAGGTAAGTTTTCCATTAGCTACTGCTGATAATTCATCGACTTTTTCTGATTCATCAAACTGATCGTTACTGTCAAAATCGATATAAAGCGTTGCTGTTGTATCAATCGTAGACTGATCAAGTACATAACTAAACTCAATTGGTCGATTCGGTACAGCGATTGAGCTGATGGTCGCCAATGTGCTTCCATCTTGTTTTACTGTCACACTCGAAATACGGGGGCGGATATTAATTTTTTGCTTCAATGAGTTAATGACATCATTAATATTTTCGTAAGAAACAGTTGCTTGCGTCGATACGTAGTTTTTCAAGACCTTCGAGAAATTACTTTGGTCATGCGTGAAAACATCTTTATGCAAATACACTGGTAACCCTTTTCGGACATACGCATTTAGGATTTCATTACTTTTTAGTCGTGTAATATCATTTTCGATTTTACTTGTATTATGATTTTTTTTATCAAACTCAGATAATTTAATTGAATATTTCTCTTGATCATTACTATTGATTGATGGATCAAAAACAATCGCATCAAACGCTCCATCTAACGGGAAACGCGAGGCGTTAAGTTCCTTGACTGTCATCTTTTTAACGTCAAAACGCACTGAATCAAGTCCAGTCAATAGCGAAGTGATATTCGTTTTCGGATTAATTCGATTTATTGTCGACCATTCATCACGAATCTCTAAAACCTTAAACTTTTCACCGGTTGCCGCTTTGGAATGTGGCTCATGTATATACGTAAAACTCGAAAAAATCAGTAAGATGGCTAAGGCTAGACGGACCCACTGTTTCATCATTTATCGTCTCCTCATCGTATCATTGAAATATGGGACTATACTCCCCCATTTCATTATAACGAGAGAATACGAATTTTCCCTATTTTGTAAAAATAGAAGCGTAATAATGACGTACTTCACTAATGAAATAGAGTGATCCCGTCACGACGTATGTCCGGTCTATCTCTAATTGATCGAAGAACGCTTCGACCGTCGTTACATTGGCGCCTTCTTGCTTTAACTCATCGAGTGTCCGCGCTCGTGGAAAATCAAATGTCGTTTCATAAATATCCGGTGTAATGCTACGTAACTGCGTAAGCATCGCCGTCCGGTCTTTGTCACGCAAAATCGAACAGAGCAACGTCACGGGTTTTGATTCTTCCTTTAACCGTTCAACAAGTGCCGTGATGCCTTCCGGATTATGTGCACCATCGAGAATGATTCGTGGTTTGCGCGAGATGATCTCAAACCGTCCCGGATGTTTTGCTTCCCGTAATCCTTTTCGGATCGCCGCTTTCGACCATCCGAGTCGTCGCGCACAGATGACGGCATTTGCCGCATTATGGACTTGATGATGACCTTCGAGACCTAAGCGGGTCTCCGGAATCCCATCATATGTCGCCCAGGTCCCCGTCTCTTTTAAGCGGTAACGAATGATCGCTTCCTGACTCCATTTCAACGTCGCATTTCGATCCCCGCAATACGCCATTAACGGCACCGTCAACTCTTCCTGCAGTTTCCCGGCAATGACCGGCGTCCCTTGTTTGATGATGCCGAACTTCTGTAAAGCGATCTCTTGGAGCGTATCTCCGAGAATCGCTTGGTGATCGTGCCCGATCGACGTGATGATCGCTGCGACCGGCTTCTTGAAGACGTTCGTCGAATCATACAACCCACCGAGTCCGACTTCATAGATGACGAAATCGGGACGAATCTGATCAAAATAATAGAAGGCAAGTCCCGTCAATGCCTCGAACTCAGTGACTGTACCAAGTGCTGGATCGATGTGCCCGATGGCCGCTTGAACGGCAATCGCAGCTGTGACGAGATCATCTTCTGCAATCGGGACTCCGTTCAACATGATCCGCTCCTCGAACTGAATGATATATGGCGACGTGAACGTTCCGATTCGTAACCCTTCTGCAATCCCCATCTCACGTAAGAACGCGACCGTCGATCCTTTTCCGTTCGTACCGGCGACATGAATCGTTGGAATCGCATCCGGGTCAATCTGTAATTCCAGTAACATCGCCTGCATCCGTTCAAGACCTGGTTTGACGCCGAATGCTAGTAAGCTCGATAACCAATCCAATACATCTTCTCGCGTCCTCATGCTGTTCGCTCCTTTAAAAAAAGTGGCTCAAGGAGACTTGAGCCACTGCTGTAATTAGTGTGAGAGTTCGTTGATGCGTGCTTCGACAGCTTGACGTTTTTCCGTATAATCAAGTGCCTTCGCTTTTTCTTCATCAATGACATGTGCTGGTGCTTTGCCGACGAAGCCAGGGTTGTTGAGTTTTTTCTCGACCCGTTCGACTTCTTTCGTATACTTGACGAGTTCTTTATTCAAGCGCGCGATTTCTTCCTCGATGTTGATCAAGTCCGCGAGTGGGATGAACAATTCTGCTCCCGTTACGATCGCACTCATCGCTTTTTCTGGCGCCGGCATCTGTTCTTCGATCCGGAGTTCAGACGCGTTCGTGAACTTTTGCAAGTACGAGCTGTTTGACGACAAGTCGTCTTGAACACGTGCGTCATTCGTCGAGATAAACAGTTGGATCTGTTTCGACATCGGTGCGTTCACTTCCGCGCGGATGTTACGAACCGAACGGATGACGTTCTGAACTGCTTCGAATGCTGGAACAGCTTCCGGGAAGTCGAGTGATGCCTCGCGTGTTGGCCATGCAGCACGTGTGATCGTCTCGCCTTCATGCGGTAAGTGTTGCCAGATCTCTTCCGTGATGAACGGCATGAATGGATGCATCAGACGCATGATCCGGTCGAGCGTATAGGCAAGAACCGAACGCGTCGTCTGCTTCGCTGCTTCATCTTCCCCGTTGAGCGGTAATTTCGCCATCTCGATGTACCAGTTACAGAAGTCTTCCCAGATGAAGTGATAGAGAATGCGTCCTGCTTCACCAAACTCATATTTATCCGACAGACGTGTCACATCGTCGATCGTCGTCTGTAAGCGTGTCAGAATCCACTTATCTGCGAGTGACTTCTCGCCTGTCAAATCGATCTGATCAAACGTTAGACCATCCATGTTCATCAAGGCAAAACGGCTTGCGTTCCACAGTTTGTTCGAGAAGTTCCATGTTGCTTCGATTTTTTCCCAGTAGAAGCGGAGGTCGTTCCCTGGCGTCGATCCTGTCGTTAGGAACCAACGAAGTGAATCGGCACCATACTTCTCAATGACATCCATCGGGTCGATTCCGTTCCCGAGGGATTTCGACATCTTGCGTCCTTCCGAATCACGAATCAATCCGTGGATCAAGACGTCTTGGAATGGACGTTGTCCTGTGAATTCGTACGATTGGAAGATCATCCGTGATACCCAGAAAGCGATGATGTCATAACCCGTAACGAGTGTCGACGTAGGGAAGTATTTTTGATAATCCGCTGCGTCCGTGTTCGGCCAGCCCATTGTTGAGAACGGCCAAAGCGCTGACGAGAACCATGTATCGAGAACATCGTTGTCTTGCTCCCAGTTCTCGATATCGGCTGGTGCTTCCTTACCAACATAAACTTCTCCTGTTTCTTTATGGTACCAAGCTGGAATCCGGTGTCCCCACCAGAGTTGACGGCTGACACACCAGTCACGGATGTTTTCCATCCAGCGCACGTACGTGTTTTCAAAGCGTTGTGGAACGAAATTGACCTTGTCTGGTCCTTGTTGCTCCTCGAGTGCTTTTTGCGCAAGTGGTTCCATCTTGACGAACCATTGGAGTGAAAGATACGGCTCAACGATCGCATCTGAACGTTCCGAATGACCGACAGAGTGTAAATGTGGCTCGATTTTGATCAGAACACCTGCTGCTTTTAAATCTTCAACGATTTGTTTCCGGCATTCGAAACGATCCATGCCTTCGTATTTACCGGCGTTCTCGTTCATCGTTCCATCTTCGTTCATGACGAGGACACGTGGTAACTCGTGACGGTTACCGACTTCAAAGTCGTTCGGGTCGTGGGCTGGTGTAATCTTAACGACACCTGTACCGAACTCCATATCGACATAGTCATCGGCAACGATCGGAATCTCGCGACCAACGATTGGTAACGTGATCGTTTTTCCGACGAGGTGAGCATAACGCTCATCCTTCGGGTTCACGGCAATCGCTGTATCACCGAGCATCGTCTCCGGACGTGTCGTCGCTAGTTCAACGTGACCTGAACCGTCCGTTAGTGGATAGCTGAAGTGATAGAACGCACCTTCGATATCCTTGTAGATGACTTCGATATCCGAGATCGCTGTTTTCGTCGCTGGATCCCAGTTAACGATGTATTCGCCGCGGTAGATCAAGCCTTTTTCGTAAAGTTTCACGAAGACTTCTTGAACCGCTTCCGACAATCCTTCGTCAAGCGTGAAACGCTCACGTGAGTAATCGAGTCCAAGACCGAGTTTTGCCCATTGTGCACGAATCGTTGATGCGTACTCTTCTTTCCATGCCCATGATTGCTCGAGGAATTTCTCGCGCCCCATTTCAAGACGTGATTGTCCTTCTGCCCGCAGTTTTTGTTCGACTTTTGCTTGTGTTGCGATACCGGCATGGTCCATTCCCGGTAAGTAAAGGACGTCAAACCCTTGCATCCGCTTCATCCGTGTTAGCATGTCTTGTAACGTCGTGTCCCACGCGTGACCAAGGTGCAATTTACCTGTGACGTTCGGTGGTGGAATGACGATCGTGTACGGCTCTTTTTCTGGATCCTGATCGGCTTTGAAATAGTCACCTTTCACCCAAAAGTCGTACCATTTTTCTTCCGTTGCCTGTGGATCATACTTCGTTGGCATTGATAATTCCTGCATCCTGATCGCTCCCTTTTTGTCCATAATAAAAACGGCTTCTCTCGTCCTATGCTAAGGACGAAAGAAAGCCGTTGCTTTTTTCCGCGGTACCACCTTAGTTCATCCAAAATCGGATGCCCTCGAGCCACGTAACGTGTGGAGGACGGATATCGCTCGTAAGACTCACGATATCAGCTCGTGGGGTGACCTTCCTCCTGTTCGCCCGTCACATCTTTCAGCCAAGGATGTGTTCTCTACACCGGTACGAATACAGGACTACTCTTCCCGTCATCGCTGTTGCCATTTTCTTCTTTACTCATTTTAGCCGAGAGTTCAAGTAATCGTCAAGAACTGCTTAACGACCAAATTCAACTTGGAGTTCTTGGAATGTCAATTCGACGGCTTCGATCGTCTGCTCGATGTCTTCGTCCGTATGGGCGATCGACAGGAAGAGACCTTCGAATTGTGACGGTGGTAAGAAGACACCACGCGCCGCCATCTTTTGATAATACGAACGGAACATCTCAAGGTTCGACGTTTTCGCTTTTTCGAAGTTCGTAACACGTTCATCCGTGAAGAAGACACCGAACATCGCGCCTGCACGGTTCGTCGTCAGCGGAATGTTGTATTTCGATGCAGCGTTCAGGTAGCCTTCTGACAAACGGCTCGCTTTCCGGTCGAACTCTGCATAGTGTTCTGGTTTCAATTGTGTCAATGTTGCTAGACCCGCTGCCATCGCGAGTGGGTTCCCGGATAACGTACCTGCTTGATAGATTGGACCTTGTGGTGCGATCTGTTCCATGATGTCCCGACGTCCGCCGTAAGCACCGACTGGCATTCCGCCGCCGATGACTTTACCGAGACACGTGATGTCTGGTGTAACACCGAAGTGCCCTTGTGCACAGTGGAATCCAACTCGGAAACCGGTCATGACTTCGTCAAAGATCAATAAGGCACCGTTTTCCGCCGTGATCTCCCGTAAGCCTTCGAGGAATCCTGGCTCTGGTGGTACGAAGCCCATGTTCCCAGCAGCCGGTTCGACGATGACACCAGCGATATCGTCGCCGTGTTTTTCAAACGCGATCCGGACAGCGTCCAAATCGTTGTACGGAACCGTCAGCGTCATGCTCGCGATTTGCGCAGGAACTCCTGGTGAATCTGGTAGTCCGAGTGTCGCGACACCTGAACCCGCTTTGATCAAGAGCGAGTCACCGTGACCATGGTAACAGCCTTCGAACTTGAGGATTTTCGTCCGACCTGTATAGCCGCGTGCGAGACGAAGGGCAGCCATCGTCGCTTCTGTCCCTGAGTTGACCATCCGAACGACTTCGACTGACGGTACCCGACTGATGACGACTTCCGCCATCGCTGATTCGATTTCCGTTGGTGTCCCGTAGCTCCAGCCACGTGTTGCTTGTTCTTGGATCGCTGACGTGACGATTGGATCGGCATGACCGAGAATCATTGGTCCCCATGACAAGACGTAATCGATATACTCTTTTCCGTCGATATCATAGAGCTTTGATCCTTTCGCATGATCTGCGAAAATCGGTGTCATCCCGACCGATTTATAAGCACGGACCGGACTGTTGACACCACCCGGCATGAGCGGGAGTGCCCGCTCGAATGCTTCTTTTGATTTTGAGTTCTGGTTAATTAAGCTCATTTCGACCCCTCCAGGTAACGACAAATGTCTTTTGCGAAATAGGTGATGATTAAATCAGCACCTGCTCGTTTAAAGCCAAGCATCGTCTCAAGGACGATTCGTTCTTCGTCGATCCAGCCGTTCAAGGCAGCGGCTTTGACCATTGCATACTCACCTGATACGTTATACGCGACAATTGGTAGATCGATTCGCTCGCGCACATCACGAATGATATCCATGAACGCAAGTGCAGGTTTGACGATCATGAAGTCAGCTCCTTGATCGACGTCCGCTGTTGCTTCGCGGAACGCTTCGCGACGGTTTGCTGGATCCATTTGATAACCTTTCCGGTCGCCTTCTCCCGGTGCCGAATTCGCTGCATCACGGAATGGACCGTAATAAGCAGACGCATATTTAACACCATAGCTCATGACCGGAATATGGCTGAAGCCATTCTCGTCTAATCCTTGACGAATCGCTGCGACGAATCCGTCCATCATCGATGATGGCGCGATGACGTCGGCACCCGCTCGAGCTTGTGAGATCGCTGTCTTGACGTGAAGCGGTAATGACGCATCATTATCGACCGTACCGTCGGCGACAATCCCACAGTGACCTGTCGACGTATATTCACATAAGCATGTGTCAGCGATGACCGTTAGCTGCGGGGCAACCTTCTTGACGAGACGTGTCGCTTCTTGAACGATCCCGTGATCGTGAAACGCACCTGATCCTTGCTCGTCTTTCAAGTGGTCATGCGGAACACCGAATAAGATAACAGATTCGATTCCGAGTGCGACGACTTCTTCAATCTCAGCCGTCAGATGATCAAGTGATAAGTTGAAGACGCCAGGCATCGAGCTGACTTCGCGTTTAATATCTTCGCCTTCAGCGACGAAAATCGGATAAATCAAATCTGATTTATGCAACTGGTTCTCGCGGACGAGTGACCGGAGTGATGCGGTATGGCGCAAACGACGGTGACGTGCGTATTCTAATGTGTTCATGCTGATTCCTCCTCAATGATACGATCAATCATGCCGTCTACCGTGAATTCACGGGCGACATGGATCGGTTGAAGTCCGGCTGCTTTTGCTGCTTGCTCCGTGATTGTCCCAATGACGATGAACGTCGTCTGCGGGAATAGTGGAGCAATCGCTTCGACAGCGGAAGGACTCTGCAGTCCAATATAGGTGGCAGTTCTGACAAGTGCTTCAGGTAGCCGACGGGTGACAGTTTCATACGTGATGATATCTTCGATCGTATATCGATTCAGTTTTCGTAACTGATCGACCGGCGCTTTCCGCGATCGGTTCCCTCGCGCAAAAACGATATGATCGCCGTTAGACAAGTGTGGTCCCAGTTCTGCGACGAGTGCGTCTCCTGTAAAGGTCGACGGACAGAAGTCGGCTGTTCGACCGTACTTCGCAAGTGCATCTGCCGTCTTTCGTCCGACGACCGCGATACGCGTTGCTGCTAATTCAGGCAACGCATCAGCAATCCGGTGGACACCATTCGGACTCGTCACGATGAGCCAATCAATTCCCTTCGGTAACGTAAACGAAACCGGTCGCGTTTCAATGACAGGATAATGCACTGACTCGATCGCGACGGCGCGCAGTCGCGCCATCTGCTCGGTCGTCGGTGGTCGGCTGCCCGTGAAGAGTACCTGCTTACAAGTCATCCGGAAGTGTCGCGAGAATCTCACGACCGCCCGAAGCAAGCAGACGTTCGGCAACATCTTGACCGAGTTGCATCGGGTCAAGACCTGATTCGCGCTCGAGTAGGATTTGCTCTCCATCGACGGATCCAATGAATCCGACGAGTGTCGTTGACAGATCTTCGTTGATCGTTGCAAATCCACCGACCGGAACGTGACAGCTACCTTCGATCGCTGCTAGGAAAGCGCGCTCGGCATAAGCTACTTTTTCTGTCATCTGATCATGGATCAGATGAAGGAGGTCACGTACTTCTTGGTCATGTGCGCGACATTCGATGCCGAGGATTCCTTGACCAACGGCTGGAATCATGTCGTCTGTCGAGAGATATTCCGAAACGACGTCTTCAGACCAACCCATCCGTTGTAGACCAGCTGCTGCAAGCAAAATCCCGTCAAACGAACCGTTCTTTAATTTATCGAGTCGTGTGTCGATGTTTCCGCGAATCGATTCGATTTTTAAATCAGGGCGGAGTTTTAGCAATTGCGACCCACGACGTAAACTGCTCGTGCCGACAACTGCGCCTTCTGGCAAGGAAGCAAGACCTTCGCCTGTTTTCGTGATCAAAGCATCACGCGCATCGACACGCGCTGGTGTTGCACCGATGATGAGACCGTCCGGTAATTCAGAAGGTAGATCCTTCATGCTGTGAACGGCAAAATCGATTTCTTCGTCAATCATCTGCTGCTCGATCTCTTTTACGAATAATCCTTTACCGCCGACTTTCGAGAGCGTCACATCCAAAATGCGGTCCCCTTTTGTGATGATGTTCTTGATTTCGAACTCATACGGCGCGCCGGCTTGTTTCAACTGGTCAATGACCCATTTCGTCTGTGTCATCGCAAGCTTCGAGCTTCGCGATCCAACAATGATTTTTCGCATGCTAAAATCCCCCTGTACAATGATAAAGGGGCGGCACAAGTCCGCCCCATGCATTTTCTATTGTAACACAAATCGTGCTTTGTTCACCGGTTCACAGCTTTTGCAGAAGGTGTCGTCTCTTCTGATGTCATGACGTCATCTTCGAGCCCTTCGAACAAGTCTTCGTTTAATGCAAACGTATCCATGAACTGCGCAATCCGCTCATCGGCATCTGGTTTCGCTGCCGCATCTTTAATATAAGACAACGGTTCACGTAACAACTGGTTGATGATTGATTTCATATGTTTGCCAATGACGGTTTTTTCACGTTTCGACATCTCCGGTAATTTCCGTTCCAAGCTTTGCATCGTTTCTTGTTGAATGCGTAACGCCTGGTCTCGTAATTCCGTGATGATTGGTACGACACCCAGTGTCGTCATCCAACCTTCGAACTCAGCAATCGCCGCTTCAATCCGTTGTTCGATCTTCGCTGCTTCCTTCATCCGTTCCGCCATGTTTTGTTGGACGATCGATGTCAGATCATCGACATCGTACAAATGAACACCTGGCAAGTCACCGACGGTCGGTTCGATGTCGCGTGGTACGGCGATATCGATCAAGAGGAATGGACGATCGTGCCGGAACAGCTGTGCTGCCGCGATGTCTTCGCGTTTGATGATGGCACGTTTTGCACCGGTTGAAGAGATGACGATGTCTGCCCGAAGCAAACCGCACTGCATCTCGTTAATCGAATGTGCCGATCCTTCGAACCGATTCGCGACCTCTTCTGCTTTAGCTAATGTCCGGTTAAAGACCGTGATATCGCGTGCCCCTGCTTCATATAAGTTAAGCGTCGTCAATTCGCCGGTTTCTCCCGCACCGATGACAACGATTGATTTATCTTCAAGCGATCCGAGTAACTGTTCGGCAAGCGTGACAGCAGCAGCACTGACAGAAACGGCATTTTCACCGATTCCAGTTTCTGCGTGAGCCCGTTTGGCGAGCGTGACCGCTTCTTTAAAGAGTTTATTGAAGACCGTTCCTGTCGTTTCAAGCTTCTGCGCCATGAAGAAGCTTGTCTTGACTTGACCAAGGATCTGCGTTTCACCGACGATCATCGAATCAAGTCCACTTGTCACGCGGAACAGATGCTTCATCGCATCGAATCCTTCATGAATGAAGAGATACGGCTCCAGTTCCTCCATCGTCAAACCGAACCAGTTTGCAAGGAAACGTTTTGTATAATACCGTCCTGTATGTGGCTGATCCGTCACGACGTAAAGTTCCGTCCGGTTACATGTCGAGACGATGACACTTTCAAAAATACTTTTTTCATCGCGCAATGCGACGACCGCTCCCTTCATCTCATGCTCCCCAAATGAGACTTGTTCGCGTATTGATACAGGCGCTGTTTTGTTATTCAAGCCGACCACTACGATATGCATGCGCTCTACCCCTTACGTCCAAAGATTTCGTTCCGATCTATCTTTTCGTTCTCTATCCTACATTATAACCATTATAAAAAAGATTCCAATCAATTTATAAACTAAAATGAGTCGAAGTTGTGAAATCTTCTTCATTTTTTTCTCTTCTTCTACCTTATCCCTCTCTCATGAAAATCACAAACCCTCTGCTCCTAAAAAGAGCAGAGGGCTACACTTCACTTCAAGGATTCGGGTGATACCGTCACGTCCGGTACGTCGAGACGTTGCTGACGTAAACGATAGATCCGAGCGATATTTTGAACGACGACTTTTGTAACCGCATAGGTCGGAACCGCTAGGATGACACCAATGATTCCACCGATTTTCCCGGCAACGAGCAAGACGATGATAATCGTCAACGGGTGAACCTTGAGTGTCTTTCCTTGGACATAAGGCGAAATCAAGTTCGACTCGATTTGCTGCGCGACGACGATCGTGATGATCGCATAGACGGCTTTGATCGGATCATCGATGAACCCGACGATTACCGCCGGTACGGCACCGATGTAGGGACCAAGATACGGAATGATATTTGTGACCGTACAGAATAAAGCAAGCAGTAACGCATATTGAATATCAGCGATGAAGAAGCCAATCAATGACATCAGACCGACACAAATCGAGACGATGACCTGTCCATTGACGTAATGCTTCACTGTCACGTGCATGTCGTGCAAGATTTTACGCGTTTCTGTTTCATAGCTTTTCGGCAACAGCTTCACGACAGAATCCGGAAACTTATAGCCGTCAAGCAACATGTAGACTAAGATGAACGGTACTAAGACGATGATTAAGACCGTCGAAGAGATGACACCGAAAATCGTTCCGACAGACGTCGAGACAGACTTAAAGACTGTGCCGATATACGACGTTGCTTCATTCGTCCATTTGTCAAATAAGTCCGTATTCTCATGAACCCATGTCGAGATGAATCGGTTGTTCATCAATTGATCGCGTAAATTTAACGTCTGATCGCGCAATTCAACGACAAGCGTCGGGATGCTCGTCGCAAAATCCGTCACCTGCTCGACTAAGATTGGTCCGATGGATGCAACCGCAATCGTCAGGATTGTAATGAAACCAAGCAAGACGATCAGCACGGCAAGACCACGCTTCTTGACCCGCTTCTGCAACGCATCCACGATACCGAGCGTAAAGTAATAGAAGATCCCTGCGATGATCAATGGCGGGAAAATCAAGGCCAACATGACTCGAATTGGCTGGAATAAGAATGAAATCTTCGTTCCAACCCAGATGACGAGAAAAATCATCAATACCCAGATTAATGCTTTGAACCATTTGTTTCGTAACAACTCCACCTAACTTATCCCCCTCATACCTATTCGTCAGCCGACTTTTTCCTCGGTGACGTCTTCGAGACGTTGGCGTTCCATCTGTCCCCAGTTTCCTCGACCCGTCAAGAATTGAATCAATCCTCCTAATTTGAAGAAAACGAGAATCGGACGGTACCAGAACGACTCGGTCAAAGACCATAGATACAACCGAATCAATTCCTTGACGTTCTTGAATCGGTGCATCGTCCACTCTTCCAATAATACGGCACCTGCTGATAATAAGGAACCGTAGAGTAAAGCGACGACTAATAAGACGATCCCAAATTCAAAGTTGAGTGTACCGACGAGTAGATTGAGCGGAATGATGAAATAACCAATCAGTTCGACGATGGGTCCGAGCAGTTCAATCAAAAAGAAATATAACATCGAGACACTACCAACAGAGCCATATTTGGGATTGCCAATCATCCGTTTATGTGTCCACAACGTCTCAGCAAGACCACGATGCCAACGTGTTCGCTGTGAACGTAACACTTCCATCGACTCAGGAGCTTGTGTCCAACAAACCGGTGCCGGAACGTACTCGATGCGTTTATCGAGCTTATTTTCCTTCATGTACCGGTGCAAACGAACGACAAGCTCCATGTCCTCACCGACAAGCCCTTCCTTATACCCACCTGCCTGTACGACGATGTTCTTTTGGAACAATCCGAAGGCACCGGAGACGATCAATAAGATATTGAAACGGCTAAGACCAAGGCGACCAAACAGGAACGCTCGGAAATATTCGATCATCTGCATCAGGACGATCCGTTGTTTTGGTGTCCGAATCTCGACGATTTCGCCGCCTTCGATCGTACAACCGTTAACGAGGAAGATCGAACCACATGTCGCGACGACTTCTTCATCTGACTCAACGATCGGCTTCATGACTTTCAATAACGCATCACGCTCTAAAATCGAATCCGCGTCAAGCGAACAGAAATACGGATAACTCGAGTGATCGATACCGGCATTCAAGGCATCTGCCTTTCCACCATTCTCTTTATCGATGACGATCAAGCGACTATCAATCCGCGAACGATAGACTTGTTTAACTGGCTTCGAACCGATCAGGATTCGCGGATAGCGGATTTCCTTCTCTAACTCATACGAACGGAATAGTTCATCCATCGTTCCGTCCTTTGAACCATCGTTGATGACGATGACTTCATGCTCCGGGTAGTCAAGCGCTAGTAATGCTTGAACACTTGACACGATCGTATATTCTTCATTATAGGCTGGAACAAGGATACTGACCGGTCGTGTATAGAGTGACCGCATCAGCGGCAAGTAGGAGCTCTCTTTCCGGCGGAAACGTTGTCGTCGCACCATCTGAGCTGAAATCAGGTACAGCGTCGAATAGAACACGATGACGAGTAGCATATAAATCAATACTGTCCAGGAAAGGACTTCAATAATGGCTTGGATTGTCTCAGACGACATGATGTTTCATCTCCTTTGCCAACCGTTCTGTTGCTTTTTGACGCGCATAGCGGTCGGGGTGTGTACTTGATACCTTCGCCAACTGTTCGATCCCACCACAAGAAAGTAACGCATCGAAGGCTGCCGTCCGAACCCACCACGATCGACTACCGACAAACGGCAAGATCGCTGGTATCGCATCGTCTGGAACGACATGTTCTAAGAAACGAAGGGCAAGCATTTGCTCGACCCAACTCGATTCTTCTTCCAAGTATGGGACATACAATTTCCAGTCTTCCTCAAGTCCGATTCGCGTGAGTGCACGAAGGGCACGTTTTCGAATTTCTGGATTTTCATCTGTTGTCTTGTCACGAACGAGCGCGATATAACGTGTTTCATCGCGGTCAAAGATCAGCTGAAGAATCGCTAACCTAAAGGACAACGTTAATTCTTCAAACGCAGTCACCCATTCCGCCAAGTCTTGGCTACGCCCGACCGCAAGAATCGCACCAAAGAAGCTAATGTCATTTTCTTGTTTAGCGATCGCGATTGCATCTTGTTCGGATAGTGACACGAGTGTGCGGACGATGACATCGCTCTCCTCTTTTTCAATTGCCTTTCCCCAACGCGCATGAATCATTGGTGCGACTGCGACCAAACGGAATTGAGACACCGCTTCATAGGCGTTCAAGCGGCGGTCAATCCGGCGATGCTTCAATTGTTGTTCATAATACGCTTGCATATTGGCAGCGACGAATGCTTGCACTCGTTCGAGATGTGCCGGTGTTGCCGTTAAATTGGACAGGGCGAACAGTTCAAGCTCCGCTAAATCCTCGTTTCCTTTTTGAATCGTCGGCATGTCCTGTCGTTCCCCTGTCGCATAGTCATAGATGTCATCTCGAAAGGCGAGTTGCCAATCGCGCCGTGCATGCTCGCGGTTGGCACGTTGTCGTTTTTGGACGACGAGATAGATCAGTGCCCCACCTTGTAAGAGAACGAGTACGACGATGAATACTAGAATCGCCTGCATCATCGGCCGTCCTCGACTTTTCGGATCCATGCGCGGAACTCTTCGATTTTCAGCGGGAGCGTCATGATGTAATCAACACCACGATCAACCGCTAGGACGTGATCTCGTTCGCGATTATACATCGAGATCATCATCGATTGGAATGGCGCGATACTTTGTTGTTTTGCCCGCAACAACAATTCCAGTCCATCTGCTCGCGGTAATGCGGACGTGAACACGAGCAAGTACGGACGGGAGGCCACATACTCATCAAGGAACGTCTCTGCTCGTTCAAACGTTACGAACCGTTCGAATCGTTCCATCAGTTCCCGTTCCATCATCCGGCGGATATGTGGATCTTCCGTTACGACGACGACCTCCGCGATATGCTGGATTTTTTTATAGCGTGCAAGGCGATCGAGAACAAGCTCGCGCGACAGCGTCGCCGGTAAAATTTCGCGTGCATTTTCTAACCCATAGAAAGAGGATTCCGTATTAAAATACACGACGGGGATTCGTTCCTCGATGACGGGTTCACTCGCGAGGACGACATCGGCATACGAGATGTCTGTCCGCACGCACCATCCTTCCTCGATCAGACCATTGACCGTCTCCGGCATTTGTCCGACCGTGTGCACGAACAAGGTATTCGTCGACGATTGTCGGACAACCTCTTCCGTCCATTCAATCGTTGAACTGACCTCACGATCTTGACTTGTTGACTCAAACGACTGATTGATTAACTTCCACATCTCTTCACGCCGCATTTAGTTCCCTCCCTCAGTGAATGCTTTTTTCATCGTATGATAGACCGGCTTCAATTCTTCACGTTGCTGCGGATTCGTCCATTCCGCCCAGTTGTAGAAACCACGATCCTTCTCTGGAATGCGTGTCTCACCGACTTGACCTGTGACTTCGATTCCTTCTGTGATCATCTTCGCTTCGAGCCCATCTTTCCAGAAGTCGCCGATGATTTCGTGTTTACTAGGGTCACGCATATTCAAGACCATCCATGGAATACGGAGTTCGACGGTTGGTTTCGTCACATCTGAGATATCCGTCAAGATGTCATCCGGTTCTCCTTCGTGTAAAACACCTGTGTCCCATTTAACGGCTGGTTTGACGATTTTTTTCGTCACCGGATCTCGTCTTGCATAATCGAGCATTTGATAGATTGGAACGAACTTACCGCTATCTTTTTGATCAGATGGCGGTTTCACCATCTCAAACGGCATCTTCAAACCGTAATGATAACGGAAGATGTCATAGCGAGCATCGACATCGATACGCGCCGTCTGATCAATCGTCAGGCGATATTCGGCTCCTTCGTCAAGCGTCAACGGACCGACTTTCGTATTCCCATCATTCGGTTTCGTCGATAGTGCAAGTGTCGTCGGCTCTGCTTTCTTCCGATCGATGCGCAAGTAGAGATATGCCTCGTCAGAAGTCATGTAAATCGCTTGATCCTTATTTTCAGCAACTGGAGCATACCCTTTCCAGTCATCCAGTTTTCCGTCAATGACGATGTCCGAACGAAGGAAACCAAGCATCCCGAAATGTTGTTCACTCGTCTGGACATTCGACCAGCGTGGACGAGTATCCGCATCATCATAATCCATCGTGTTCCACGTCCGTTTGAACCATTCATCTTGCCAGATGAAGACAAGTCCACCGGCCGTCTTGACGTCCTTGATGTCCTGATAAAGCTGCGCGACGAGTTCACCTTGTTTCTTTTCACTGACATGTCCTTGATCAAAACCATTCGGTCCAAGGTGTGTCTTACCGCGTGAGCTTGGAATGCCGAATTCTGATACGAGTAACGGCATCTCATGATAGTCTTTCATTTCTTTCAAATAACGAGCATATGATTCAGAGCCCTTGTCTGCTTTTTGGCTGTATTCTTCCTTGATGAACGAAGGATAATACGGATAGATGTGATAAGACGCAAACAAGCCACCAGGGAAATCCTTCGTTGCTTTCAAATGATTGAAGTCGATCGAGACGAGATCTTGCTCTTCTTCAACTTCTTTCGGGTGTTTCAACGGATCCGTCGTCGGCCAGTTCGTCGAACCAATTGGTCGAGTCGTTCCGTACTCTTTAATTTCATGTGCTGTCGCTGTATCCATCCGACCGGCAAGCCACGATTCAAACGGTGACGCCTCTTTTGTCGTCGTCACGTACTTCCCTTCAAATCGTGTGCCTTTGTTCTTTTTATTCGTCTCAACGACGGCTTCCGGTAACCATTCGATTCCAAAGACGAATGCTGAAACGTATTGCGAAACGTCCGATGTATATGTTCCAGAAGCATGACCAACGACTTCCTTGACGACGGCGTTGCCATGAATGACATCGACCATTCGTTTTGCTTCCGTATCGGTCATCTTCAAGAAGTCTGGCTCAAAAGCGTTCTTCAACTCTTCGAATGGTTTTTCCTCGACCCACATACCTTGCATCAGATAAATCGGTTGTTTTGCACGTTCATTATAGGCTTTTAGTGCATCATAGAAAGCCGGTGGATGAAGCGTATATATTCGAATTGTATTGACGCCCAACTCACCAATTTCCTTTAGCCAACGATCGTATTCATTACGACTGATCGCATGTTCCCCGGGAAATGCACCGGGTCGACCGAGTCCGACGTTGACGCCTTTGACGAAATACGGCTTCCATTCGCCATCTTGATACATTTCAAGTGTGTCTTGTCCTTCACGTGCTCGAGTTCGTAGTTCTTGATTACCGACTTTCGTTTGAGAGAGTGGCTTAACTTTCGCAGCCTGCGTCGAGACACGTTTTGTATCTTCTAGAATTCGTGTCAGTGTCGGGGCATAAATCTTCCAAAAGAATGCTGATTCACTCTCTGCACTATCGAGAATGAACTGTTTGCGGAACCAATCGAGCCCACTATATCGATAGTAGCGCGGGATATCCGCGACATCAGTGTAGTCCCCAGCAAAATAGTGTCCACTTCCTTGCGTGACATACGCTGGGAATTCAAGCGGCAACTGATATTTCCGAAGCATCGCTTGGGTTTGTTTTGACGGTTTCCAAGAAAAATGCGCTTGTTGCTCGCCACCGTCTAGCTCTAAAATCTCAAACCAGTAGTTATAACGGACCTCATCTTTTGCATTGCCCTTGTTTTTATCCCATTTATAGAGAAGCGGCGTGTCATCATTAACAAAGAATGCTTTTTCTGTTGAGTCATTGATAAAGACATAACCTGGACCAGATAGTTTGAATTCTTTTTCTTTCGCCTGCGCTTTTAATTGAGCTACGACGTTCTTCTCAAGACCTTGCAGTTTTGTTAAATCCGGGAAAAACCGACCAATCCATCCTGTCCAAGCCGTTCCGAATAATTGGCGGAACGCATTGGACCGTTCGACTGACGTCGGACTTGCCGCCGTATTAAACTCCGCCACGACCGTTTTCCCTTGCGAAATCGCTTCGGTCGCAAGCTCGACGTCTTCCGTCGTCAAGCCACCACGATGTTCTTTTTTTCCGTTGACGTCATATGACTTTCCATACGTATCCGTAAACAACAGCACATCTGCTTTAGAGGCTTGTTGTAACATTTTTTCACCTTGTGTTCCGTCATAACGGTTGATGTAGTCCGAATACGCATAATCCTGCCCTTGCGCATTTCGGATCTTTAAGTGATTCAATAACCACGTCGTTCCGGCATGCTCTCGCTCCTCCGTTCCGTTCGTGTAGTCAAATAGCGCAATGTTTAATGTCTTTTCCTGTTTCAAGAACCAAATGGCAAATGGTGTCAGAATGAGTAAGACGACGATTGCGAACGTCCATTTATAACGCCTCATATTGGCATAGCCTCCCACTAGAACAATTTGTTCCTATCATTGTAACGTGAATCAAATGATGTTCATATAATGGAAATCAAAATTGATGGAAGGAAATGATAAGATGCTAATTTTAGATTACTTTACCCCTAACAAAAAAAAACGTTCCGTTCTCTTTTGTCGGAGAACAGAACGTTTCGTTTTTTACAGAAGACGATAAATCGCTTCCCATGCCGCATCGACGCCTTCTCCTGTCTCAGATGAGAAAGGAATCAAGGTATCTTGACCGTCAAATTGCAATTTACGTTTGATTGCCGCGATATGTTTATCACGTTGACTCTTTTTGATTTTATCGAGTTTTGTCGCAACGACGATGACTGGTAGATCATAATACTTCAAGAAATCATACATCGTCACATCATCCGCAGACGGATCGTGTCGGATGTCGACGAGCTGTACGACACCTTTGAGGATTTCACGTTGTGTGAAATACTTTTCCATCATCTTGCCCCACGCTTCGCGTTCCGTCTTCGAGACTTTTGCATAGCCGTAACCGGGTACATCGACGAACATGACTTCATCATTGATGTTGAAGAAGTTCAAGGTTTGCGTTTTACCTGGTTTTGAAGACGTCCGCGCGAGTGCTTTACGCTGGACCAATTTGTTGATGAATGAGGACTTTCCGACATTCGATCGCCCTGCGAGTGCCACTTCTGGCAATAATGGCTCCGGATAATGTTCCGGATTGACGCCACTCGTAATAAAATCAGCTTTATAAATTTTCATGTTACTCTCCTTTTAATGCATGTTCGAGCACTTGCTCCATCGTCGCGACTGGAATGAATTCCATTCCTGCGCGGACGCTTTCCGGGATATCATCGATGTCCCGCGTATTATCTTGCGGTAAAAGAACGGTCGTCAAACCCGCACGATGCGCTGCGAGCGACTTCTCTTTTAATCCACCAATTGGTAAGACACGTCCACGCAACGTAATTTCACCCGTCATCCCGACGTCCCGGCGCACCGGACGCTTCGTCAAGGCAGAAATCAGTGCTGTCGCGAGTGTAATCCCAGCAGATGGTCCGTCTTTTGGTACGGCACCTTCAGGAACGTGGATGTGGATGTCTTGCGTTTCGTAGAAGTTCGGTTCGATGCCAAGGGACGTCGCGTTCGCTCGGACGAAGCTGTACGCGGTCTGAGCCGACTCTTGCATGACGTCACCGAGTTTCCCGGTTAATTGTAATTTCCCTTTACCCGGAGCAAGGCTGACTTCGATCGTCAACGTATCGCCCCCAAAAGCAGTATACGCTAAACCAGTCACCGCGCCAATCATATCTTCCAGTTCGCCTTGACCATAGCGGTAGATCGGTTTACCTAAGAAATCATCCAGATTACGTTTTGTCACCGTCACGCGCTTCTTCTCACCCATCGCAATTTGTTTCGCTGCTTTCCGGCAAAGAGAGCCGAGGACACGTTCGAGATTCCGGACACCGGCTTCTCGTGTATAACGACGGACGACTTCTTCCAGCGCGTCTGCTTTGACTGTCAATTGACTCTTTTTCAGACCGTGTTCAGCCAGTTGCTTCGATAAGAGATGACGAACAGCAATTTCCGTCTTCTCTTGTTCCGTATAGCCACCGATTTGAATCAGTTCCATCCGATCGAGCAACGGTCCGGGAATGTTCGAGACATCGTTCGCTGTCGCGATGAACAGGACATTCGATAAATCGAATGGTTCTTCGATATAGTGATCAGAAAAGCTGTTGTTTTGTTCCGGATCAAGAACTTCGAGCATCGCGGACGACGGGTCACCACGGAAGTCATTTGACATCTTATCGATCTCATCGAGCAGGAAGACCGGGTTGTTCGTTCCTGCTTGTTTTAAACCACGAATGATCCGTCCTGGCATCGCACCGATATACGTCCGGCGATGTCCACGGATCTCCGCTTCGTCGCGCACGCCACCAAGTGAGACACGGACGAACTTCCGCTCAAGTGCTGTGGCAATCGAACGGGCAAGCGACGTTTTCCCGACTCCTGGAGGACCAGAAAGACAGAGAATCGGTCCACGTAATGAGTCCGTCAATTGACGAACGGCAAGATACTCAAGGATTCGTTCTTTGACCTTCTCTAGACCGTAATGGTCCTTTTCAAGCTGTTCTGAAGCAGCAGAGACGTTCAAAAAATCGTCCGTTGCTTCATTCCATGGCAACGAGAAGAACCATTCGAGATAGTTGCGAATGACCCCATGTTCGGGACTCGTCGCCGGTACGACCGCTAAACGACTGATTTCCTTCTCGACGTTCGCAACCGTCGTTTCTGGTAAATCAAGCATCGCAAGCTGCTCCCGGTATTTCGTCGCATCGCTTTCAACAGAAGCTGATTCGCCACCGAGTTCTTGTTGAATCGTCTTCAATTGTTCCCGCAAGTAATACTCGCGTTGCGATTGTTCAATCGTCTTCTTCGTCCGTTCACGCATCTCACGTTCGAGTTCGACGACTTCATATTCGTGTTTCATGACGTCTAGCAACATCAATCCTCGTTCGACCGGATCCTGTTGTTCGAGAAACTCCTGTTTCTTCGAGATATCGATTGGTAGCTTCGACGTGATATAGTCCGTCAATGAATCGAGGCGTTCGTATGTTTCGAACCGGCGACGTTCATCCGTTCCGATTCCTTTGATCCGAGAGACGAGTTGACCAAACTGTTCTTTGATGAGACGAACGAGCGCTTCTTGTTTCGCTCCTTTGATGTCCATCTTCTCGATTGGTTCGATGACGGCTTGATAGCCCTCGTCCGTCTCCTCGACGTTTTCAATCCGGACGCGTTCCTTCCCGATGACGCGGACACGGACCGTATCATTCCCGAGTTCACTCATCTTCGCGATTTGAACAAGTGTCCCAACCTGATGCAGCCCGTCGACAGACGGCTCCGCTTCTGGGTCACGTTGCGTGACGACGACGAGATCGATCTCGTGTTCCTTTGATGCAAGTAAGGCTTTTAAGGATACCGGACGCCCAACATCAATCGTCAATCCGATCAACGGATATGCGACGACACCGCGTAACGGTAAAAGTGGATATTGTTTTTTCTTCATTCGAATTCCTCCTAAACAAAAAGACTCGGAAAGGCGTACAAGTAGCCTCCGAGCCGATTTGTCACGGTGTTACGCCGTTTCTTTTTCTTTCCCATGTTCAATTGTACCATCTTTCAACTCGAGCGTTGGACCGCGTTTACCAGTCAACGTTTCTGCTGTAATGATGACTTTCGCGATGTCTTCACGCGATGGGATTTCGAACATGATATCAAGCATAGTTTCTTCGATGATTGAACGAAGACCACGCGCACCTGTTTTACGTTCGATTGCAAGTTTTGCAATCTCAAGAAGTGCATCTTCCGTGAAGTCGAGTTCGACATCATCAAGTTGAAGCATTTTCTTATATTGTTTCACGAGGGCGTTTTTCGGTTTCGTCAAGATTTGAACGAGTGCCTCTTCATCAAGTGGCTCGAGCGTCGCCATGACCGGCAAACGACCGATGAACTCTGGAATCAAACCGAACTTTTGAAGATCTTCTGGCAATGCAGCTGCGAGAATTTCTTTTTGCGTAAGGTTACGGTTCTCTGAATCGTTTCCGAATCCGATGACTTTTTTACCAAGACGACGTTTGATCGACTGATCGATACCATCGAATGCGCCACCGACGATGAATAAGATGTTCGTCGTATCGATTTGGATGAATTCTTGATGTGGGTGTTTCCGTCCACCTTGTGGCGGTACACTCGCAACAGTTCCTTCCAAAATTTTAAGCAAGGCTTGTTGGACACCTTCACCAGAAACGTCACGTGTAATCGACGGATTTTCTGATTTACGAGCGATCTTATCGATTTCATCAATGTAGATGATGCCTTTTTCAGCCTTCTCGACATCGTAATCCGCTGCTTGGATGAGTTTCAACAGGATGTTCTCGACGTCTTCACCGACATAACCGGCTTCCGTCAAACTTGTTGCATCGGCAATCGCAAACGGTACGTTCAAGATCCGTGCCATCGTTTGGGCAAGAAGTGTCTTACCGCTACCTGTTGGTCCAATCATGACGATGTTCGATTTTGAGAGCTCGACATCATCTGCACGACCACCAGCATTGATTCGTTTGTAGTGATTGTACATCGCTACAGACAACGATTTCTTCGCTTTCTCTTGACCGATGACGTAATCATCAAGTGTCGTACGAATTTCATGCGGTTTTGGAACATTCTTCAGCTCGACTTCTTCTTCAGTACCGAGTTCTTCCTCTACGATTTCATTGCAGAGTTCGATACACTCGTCGCAAATGTAAACGCCAGGTCCAGCAACAAGTTTGCGTACTTGTTCTTGTGTCTTTCCACAGAAAGAACATTTTAGCTGACCTTTTTCTTCGTTAAATTTAAACATAAAGGTCCACCCCTTTAACGTGGAAATTGTATGGATGCCTGTAGCATCCCGTCTCACGTTTTACTATTTATGATTGTAGCATGAACAAGGAAAGTCTTTCAAATCCTGGACGAACGATTTACAGTTTGATGTTCTGAACCAAGGATTGTTTGTCCTTGTTTGACCTATCGTACAAAAAAATCGACTCCAAGACCAGAAATTGGGCTTGAAGTCGATCGAAAACCATGAAATGGCTTATTTTGCTTTTGCGTTGTCGACGAGAACATCGATAGCTTTACGGAATTGAAGATCGCCTTTAAGCGTTTCAAGACCACCTTGTGGTGCAAGCATCGTTTCAAGTTGATCTGCAGGGATGTTGTAGAGTTCTGACATTGATTGAAGTTCAGCTTGAGTTTCCTCATCTGTTACTTCGATTTTTTCGTCAGCAACGATTTGCTTGAGGACGAGACGTGCTTTAACGCGCTCTTCCGCTTGCTCTTTCATTTCAGAACGCATTGCCTCTTCTGTCGTTCCAGTCAACTGGAAGTACATGTTGAGGTCGATGCCTTGTGATTGAATACGTTGTGTGAACTCTTGAACCATACGCTCGACTTCGTTTTCGACCATGACTTCTGGAAGATCAACTGTCGCATTTTTCGTAGCCGCTTCGACTAACTCATCGCGCATTGAAGCATCAGCTTCTTGTTTGCGTGTATTTTCGAGACGCGTACGGATTTTTGTTTTCAACTCGTCGAGTGAAGAAACTTCTTCATCCATTTCTTTTGCGAACTCATCTGTCAATTCAGGGAGCTCTTGTGCTTTAACTTCGTGGATCGTTACTTTGAATGTAACTGGTTTTCCAGCGAGTGATGCTTCGTGATATTCCTCTGGGAATGTCACTTCAAGATCTTTTTGCTCGCCAGTTTTTAAACCGACCATTTGCTCTTCGAATCCAGGAATGAAGTTTCCAGAACCGATGACGAGTGAGTAGTTCTCAGCAGTTCCGCCGTCGAATTGGTTTTCCCCATCGAAACCTGCGAAGTCGAATACGACTGTATCGCCATTCTCGATGACGCCATCTTCTTTAACGACGAGTTCTGCACCGCGTTCTTGCAATGTTTTGAGTTCAGCGTCGACGTCTTCGTCAGTAACGTTCGTTTCAACTGCTGTGTACTCAAGACCTTTGTACTCACCGAGTGTAGCTTCTGGCTCGATGACGAACGTGATTTTGAATTCGACTGGCTTGCCTTTTTCGAGTGTTTCAACGTCGATGTTCTCAAGCGCGATTGGCTCGATTCCTGATTCGACGACTGCACCTTCTATTGTGTCCTTGTAAAGGATATCGAGTGCATCTTGGTACAGTGCTTCTTCACCGTACATTTTGTTGAACATTGCGCGTGGCATTTTTCCTTTACGGAAACCAGGTGTGTTCAAAGTCTTAACGACTTTCTTGAACGCTTGGTCTACCGCTTTATCAAATGCTTCAGCAGGCGCTTCATACGTGAGGACGCCGAGGCTACCTGATTGTTTTTCCCATTTTGCAGTCATGCTGAGTCCCTCCAAAATTGTCAATTAGCGTACATGTGTGTACAACAAGTCACATTATAGCACAATCGTTCTGACGATTACCACTGTTGAACGAATCGTTTCCAGATGTCTCAATCGAAGTAAATCTGCTCGAATGCGATGACTTCTGGATAAAGGATATGTGCCGCTCGATATAACCGCTTCGCCAGCGGACTGAGGATACGTTCCGGTTCTTCACGTTCAAATGTTAGACCTGCGAGTTCTTCGCATGCTGTGAGCCACTTCTCCATGTCTGATCCGATTCGTTCTCGTTCTTCAAAATGAATCAGTTGATCCGATCGCAAGACGAGCAATGCTCGGAACGGATCCATTCGCTCTAACGTATGCATCGATGCGAGTAACGCTTGTTGCTCCTGTTGATGTACCACCAGGATTTCTTCTAAATCTTCGCGTGACGAAATCGTCCAGTCTACACCTAAGTGTGGCACATGAATGCTTATCGGATATGACACGTGATGAAGCACATTTCCTAATAACTGATCAATGACGAGTAGACTTTGATGTTCTGTCTCTTGCGCCTGAAGATATTTCTGCGTGATGTATGCAATGAGCTCAGTTGTCCGTTCAAATTCCATACCGGTCAAATGACGCATTTGTTCGACCCAACTGCCATGTCGCAACACATGCATCAATTCCGTTGCTGATGTTACTTCACGCTGTGCAACAGGGTTGTTTTGAACTGCCGGCTTTTG
Source organism: Exiguobacterium sp. ZWU0009 (assembly GCF_000798935.2). NCBI lineage: Bacteria > Bacillati > Bacillota > Bacilli > Caryophanales > Exiguobacterium > Exiguobacterium sp. ZWU0009. The sequence goes on from NZ_CP018057.1 coordinate 2,308,516, forward strand.
TTCTCGAACACGCATCTGTTGTTTGACTTCATCTAATCGAAGCGCGAGCCCATAAGGCAGATACGGTGACGCTGAGCGCAAAGCGAGTTTCATCGGATACCGTTCTCCGAGTTCATAAAGAAAGAGTGCGAGCACTTGCTCGACACCCTCGACTTCAAGAAATCGTTCTGCCACTGTTTCAAATCGTTCACGGTCATGCATTAAGAGTGGTTGAATGACATAGAGCCGGTGTAATACATCTTCTCCTGTCAATTGGTCAGTCTCTAATTCCATAATCAATTGTTCTTGTTTAGAAGCGGGCAAACGAAGAATCCGTGCTCGTTCTACTTCTAGTTCATGTTCCATCCAGCGCGATGTCCCCATATTCCGGCACTCCTTCATGTTCAACTTCTTATTTCGTAAATGGATCGAGTAAAGACGTCCAGTTCGTGATCGCTTCTTGAAGTTGTCCCGCCTGCTCGATTCCTAATCGATTCAACGTATCTAATGAGACGTCAGCTTCAAGTAATCGAGCGATGTCTTCCGACTGATTCACGTACTGCTCGAGTTTTGCACTTAAATTCTGCAATTCTTGCGGTGGATTTTCAAGTCCCGCTAATCGTTGATCGATTTGATCCAGTTCTTGATTGAACTGATCAATCGTTCCGTTTTCCTTCAACTTTTCGATTTGTTGATCAAGTGCTTGTTCAGGGGTCGCGGATTCACGCGCTGTCGTAGCAGCCTCATTCAAGGAAGCCGACAAATCTGACGTGACTTGTGCCGTATCTTTCGCAATGCCTTGAAGTTCTCCAGCGTAATCGACACTATTTTTTACATCGTTGACTTGTTGTTTTGCATCGTCGACTGTATTTGAAATCTCACTACATCCAGCAAGAAACGTACTTAGTACGAGGACTGCTCCAACTTTCTTCCACATTGCATTCATCCCTTTCGAGTTCATGATACCTTAATTATAATCGAAAATCGGAATAAAAAAAAGAGACCACCCTCGTAAGGGCAGTCTCTATTTTAATTATAGCGTCCCAAGAGGGATTCGAACCCCCGACCGACGGCTTAGAAGGCCGTTGCTCTATCCTGCTGAGCTATTGGGACGTGTCAACACGAATAAACTATACTAGAACAATTCTTTCGTGTCAATCACATTACAAACATTGCATTTATTTTATTACAAAAATGTTCCGTCCAGATGCAGGGCATTCACTCGATCGCCGTTCACATCGAGAAAATCGATAGAATAACGGTTTTGATCCACTTCAAGAATCGCATACGTCTTGTCTGGTCGATGGCGTGGCATCCGGATTGAACCTGGATTGATGAATAATACGCCGTCCCGATATTCAGCCTTCGCAACATGGGAATGACCATATAAGACGATGTCCGCTTGCTTTTCCTTCGCATGATGTTGCAAGACATCTAGACTGTATTTGACGTCCTGACGATGTCCGTGGACACAAAGGATGGTATGACCATCCATTTCCGACATGACTTCTTCCGGAAAATCGTGTCCGTAATCGCAATTCCCTCGCACAACACGATATGGATATAATGATTCGATGTCGCGCGTCAATTGGGAGTCCCCACAATGAAATGCCAAATCCACGTCTTGGTGACGTTCGAATATCGTAAGCAGTTCTTGTTCTAGTCCATGGCTATCACTAACGATCAACGCTCTCATCTTCATCACACTCCTAAGAAAGTAGTTAAGTCCTGTTCGAGCTTACGCAATGCATTGCCACGATGACTAATCATCGCTTTTTCTTCTTTCGTCAACTCAGCAGCCGTTTGTCCACTTGCCGTGACGAACAATGGATCATAACCGAAACCGTTCGAACCCGCCGCTTCAAAACCGATTCGCCCTTCCATCGTTCCACGAACCGTCAATGTCTCACCAGTTGGTTTTGCTAGCGCGAGTACACAAACGAAGCGCGCCGTCCGCTCCTCTTCCGGAATACCTTCTAACTTTTCAAGTAGTAGAGCATTGTTCGCCGCATCCGACTTTTCAAGACCCGCGAAGCGTGCTGAGTAGACGCCGGGAGCGCCATCTAAAGCGTCAACTTCAAGTCCTGAATCATCAGCAAGTACCGCGTGACCAAAGTAGGCTGCTGCCTCTGTTGCTTTCAAGAGTGCATTTTCCTCGAATGTTTCACCTGTTTCATCCGTTTCCGGAGCATCGGCGTGATCGAGTAACGATTCGACCGTATAACCGAGACGACCCAGCATGCTTTCAAGTTCCTTCACTTTACCTGCATTGTGTGTTGCGACGATGACCTTCATCTATGTTCCCCCACTTCTTCTCCTACATACCACCAAGAGACACCGAGTGCCTCACGGCCAGCATTAATCAGCTCCTTAATTCCTTTTTCCCCAAGTTCGAGCATTTCGAGCATCTCTTGACGGGAAAATGTCGACTCTTCTCCTGTTGCTTGCATCTCGACGATTTTACCCGATGAGGTCATGACGAGATTGAAGTCGACTTCCGCCGCAGCATCCTCTTCGTAGCATAAATCGAGCAAGACATTCGACTCGACGATTCCAACCGAAATAGCTGCGATACCCTCTTTGATTGGTGTATCCGTCAGTTTTCCCGCTTGAATCAATTGATCGATTGCACGGACGAGCGCTAGAAATCCACCGGTGATCGATGCTGTTCGTGTACCGCCGTCTGCTTGAATGACGTCACAGTCGATCCAGATTGTTCGTTCCCCAAGCTTCTCTAAATCAACGACTGCCCGAAGCGAGCGACTGATGAGACGTTGGATTTCCATCGTCCGTCCCGTCTGCTTGCCGCGGACGGCTTCTCGTGCCGTCCGCTGAGCCGTCGCTCGTGGTAACATCGAATATTCAGCATTGATCCAGCCCTGGCGTTTACCACGAAGGAATGGTGGTACTTTCTCCTCGACGGTCGCCGTACAGAGGACTTTCGTATCGCCCAGTTCAATTAAAACCGAACCTTCTGCATGTTTATTGATATCAACCGATAAGTGAATGGGACGGAGATTCTCCGCTGTTCGTTGGTCTATTCGCATTTAGTCTTCCTCCGTTCCAAGCACGATGCGTTCTGCGTGGATTGGCTGATCGAGCCAATCCGTTGCAATCTGATCAAATGAGCGAATATCGCCTGTCGCATAATAACGATGTTCCGGTATTTGTGTCACATCTGCTGAAATCGTATTGTAGTCAAGTAGTGCTGCTACCTCAAGTGCTGTCTCGTCCCCTGAAGAGATGAGTTGGACGCCTGGTCCGATGACCCGTCCAATGACATCTGCTAAGAGTGGATAATGTGTGCACCCAAGGATCAATGTGTCCATATCATAATTCATTAAAGGTCGTAATGTATTCGCAACGACACGTTCGACATAAGTACCGTCCGTCTGCATCGACTCGACGAGCGGAACGAACGGTGGGCAGGCTAACGATTCGACGACGACTTGTCCTTCGACATGTCGTAACGCCTTCTCGTAGGAATTACTTGTAATCGTCATCTTCGTTCCGATGACACCGATTCGTTTCGTCCGCGTCACTTTGACTGCCGCACGGGCTCCAGGATCAATGACACCAATGACAGGTATATTTAAACGTTCTCGCGCTTCTTTTAAAACAACAGCCGTTGCTGTGTTACAGGCGATTACGATCAATTTCACATCTTGTTGTACGAGATAATCAATCATCTCCCACGTAAACTCACGAATCTCCTCTTCTGGACGAGGACCGTACGGACACCGCAATGTATCCCCGACATAAATGATTCGCTCATGGGGCAACTGTCGCATCAATTCACGTGCGACCGTCAACCCACCGACTCCGGAATCTAGTACTCCAATCGCTCGATTCACTCTTCTCCACCTCTTTCTCTCTTTCCTATGGTAACAAAAAAGGACGACGGTGCAAGACCGGCGTCCGAGAATGTACGATTACAGGATTACTGAGCAAGACCTTCGCTAGTCAGCATATCTGAAAGAGTCGTGATTGCTTCAGAAGCATCGTCACCGTTTGCAACGATTTTGATATCTGAATCTTTCGCGATTCCGAGTGAAAGAACACCCATGATTGACTTCAAGTTGACAGTCTTCCCGTTGTATTCCAAGTTGATGTCTGATTGGAATTTAGAAGCTGTGTTGACGAGCTGAGTAGCCGGACGAGCGTGAATGCCTGAATCCGCGATGACTTTGAATGTTTTTTCCATGATTAAGAAATCTCCCTTCACTAATAACGTACTAGTGAGTCGTTTTCGAATATGTGAACTCATTATCAAATGATAACGGATTCGAATCGATTCTGCAAGGAATTTTTATACGCTTCACTCCACGGGAATGCTTTCCCGGCACGATCAATTTGTACCATCGATGTCCGTCCTGTGAACATCAGTTCACCTTGCTCATCAAATGCCGCATAATGGACGTCACACGACGCACTTCCGACATGTACGGGATAGGCATAGACGGCAAGACGCGTACGTGGATAAACTTGGCGAATGTAATTACACTGGGCATCCGCAACGACGATAATGCCGTCTTCTGCAAGCGAATATCCTGTTTCCTCTAACATCAATGTCCGAACGTCCTCAAAATAGACGAACGGTACCCGGTTATTCATATGACCATAGGCATCCGTCTCCGCAAAACGAACCGCGACGTCGAGTCGTGTGCCATGTTTCATCTGTTCAAGCCATGTTTCAAGTTCTGGAATATAAGCTGGTACGCGCACAATGAGTTCCTCCTGTCTGAATGAAAAAAGAAGGAGCAAGCTCCTTCTTTGATAAGTCATGAACTAACTGCTTCACCTGTCCGTCCTTCGTCACTACCAAAGAACTTCTTGAATGAATGAAGTGTCGTCTGACGGTTCATCGCTGCGATCGAAGTTGTCAGCGGAATCCCTTTCGGACAAACCTCGACACAGTTTTGAGCGTTACCGCACTGCATGATCCCGCCATCTTCCATCAACGCTTCAAGGCGTTCTTCCTTGTGGAAAGCACCTGTCGGATGCGAGTTGAATAGACGAACTTGTGAAATCGATGCTGGTCCGATGAATGTCGAACGATCGTTGACGTTCGGACATGCCTCGAGACACACGCCACACGTCATACATTTCGATAACTCATATGCCCATTGACGTTTGTTCTCTGGCATCCGTGGTCCTGGACCTAAGTCGTACGTTCCATCGATTGGAACCCATGCTTTGACTTTTTTCAACGCATCGAACATGCGTTGACGGTCAACTTGAAGGTCACGAACGATCGGGAACGTCTGCATCGGTTGCAGGCGGATTGGCTGTTCGAGTTTATCAACGAGTGCTGTACACGACTGACGTGGTGTACCGTTGATGACCATCGAACAAGCGCCACATACTTCTTCTAGGCAACCCATGTCCCAGTTGATTGGTGTCGTTTTTTCACCGGCTGCATTCACAGGGTTTCGGCGAATCTCCATTAAAGCAGAGATGACGTTCATGTTCGGACGGTACGGAATTTCAAACGCTTCATCATACGGTTTACCATCTGGTCCATCTTGACGTTGAACGATGAATTGAACCGATTTTTGCGTAGTAGATGATTCGAGTGGTGTCGCCATTATGCTTTCACCTCTTTCTTCGACTTCTTGCTGTAGTCGCGTTTCCGTGGTGGAATCAACGACGTGTCGACGTCTTCATAGAAGATTTCCGGATGACCATTCGTATAACGTGCCATCGTCGTCTTCAAGAACTGTTCATCATTACGTTCCGGGAAGTCCGGTTTATAGTGTGCTCCGCGACTCTCGTCACGTTTTAAGGCACCGAGCGTGATTGCTTCGGCTAGATCGAGCATGTGATCGAGCTGACGGATGAACGATGCCCCTTGGTTACTCCAACGTGCTGTATCCGTTGCCGAGATGCGCGTGAACCGATCGCGAAGTTCCTTGATTTTCGTCAGTGTCTCTTCGAGCTTATCGTTATAACGGACGACCGTGACGTTGTCCGTCATGATTTCTCCAAGCTCACGGTGGATTTGATACGCGTTTTCCGTACCTTCCATCGATAGGATATCGTTGAAGCGGTTGATCTCTTCGATTTTATGCGCTTCGACGACGTCTTCACTCATCTCATGAACTGATGTCTCGAGTTCGTTCATATACGCGATTGCTGATGGTCCAGCGACCATTCCGCCGTATACCGCAGAGAGAAGGGAGTTCGCTCCGAGACGGTTACCACCGTGCATCGAATAATCACATTCACCAGCTGCGAACAATCCAGGGATGTTCGTCATCTGATCATAGTCGACCCATAGTCCACCCATTGAATAGTGAACGGCCGGGAAGATCTTCATCGGTACTTTTCGTGGATCATCACCGACGAACTTCTCGTAGATTTCAAGGATCCCACCGAGTTTGACGTCGAGTTCTTTTGCGTCTTTATGCGATAGATCCAGATAGACCATGTTCTCCCCGTTGACGCCGAGTTTTTGATTGACACAGACGTCGAAGATCTCACGTGTTGCGATATCTCGTGGAACAAGGTTTCCGTATGCCGGATACTTCTCTTCGAGGAAGTACCAAGGCTTACCGTCTTTATAAGTCCAGACGCGACCACCTTCACCTCGTGCTGATTCACTCATAAGACGTAACTTATCGTCTCCAGGAATCGCTGTCGGGTGAATCTGGATGAACTCACCGTTCGCATAGATCGCACCTTGACGATAGACAGCTGCTGCTGCTTGTCCTGTGTTGATGACCGAGTTCGTCGATTTTCCAAAGATGACCCCAGGACCACCTGTCGCGAGGATGACAGAATCCGCGGCAAATGCCTCGATTTCCATCGTCCGGAGGTTTTGACAAACCGCTCCACGACAGATGCCATTGTCATCGATAATGGCACGAAGGAATTCCCATCCTTCATATTTTTCTACCAAACCTTGCGCTTCGAACTTACGAACCTGTTCATCTAATGCGTACAACAGTTGTTGCCCTGTCGTTGCCCCAGCATATGCCGTCCGGTGATGCAACGTTCCTCCGAAACGTCGGAAGTCGAGTAAGCCTTCCGGTGTCCGGTTGAACATAACACCCATCCGGTCGAACATATGAATGATCTTCGGCGCTGCTTCCGCCATTTTTTGAACAGGTGGTTGATTTGCGAGGAAGTCCCCACCGTATACCGTGTCATCGAAATGCTGGTATGGTGAATCCCCTTCCCCTTTTGTATTGACCGCTCCGTTGATACCACCTTGTGCACAAACAGAGTGTGAGCGTTTGACGGGTACGAGTGAGAATAACTTAACTGGTACGCCTTGCTCCGCTGCTTTTATCGTAGCCATCAGACCGGCAAGCCCTCCGCCGATGATGACAAGATTCTTGTTCGCCATGTTGTCAGTTCCCCTTTCCTTACAACACGCCTGCAAACGTTAAGATCGAGCGTACGCCTACAAACGATAAACCGATGAATACGAGTGCTGCCACGTAAGACATCGCCCGTTGAGATGCTGGTGACTGTGTGATTCCCCATGTGATGCAGAACGTCCAAAGTCCGTTCGCAAGGTGGAATGTCGTCGCCAAGATCCCGACGATATAGAACGCGAGCATGAATCCGTTATCGACGATGTTCTGCATCATGCTTGCATCGACTGGAGTTCCCATCGCAGCGGCAATCCGTGTTTCCCAAACGTGCCACGTGATGAACACGACAAGGAATACACCGCTAAACCGTTGCAGTACATACATCCAGTTCCGGAAGTATGTATAACGTCCTGTGTTCGCAGAACCAGTGAATGCGATGTACACACCGTAGACGCCATGCAAGATGATCGGAATGAAGATGACAAAGATCTCTAAGAACAATCGATACGGAACGTTCCCCACGAATTCCGCGGCCTTATTGAAGTCTTCCTCACCACGTACGATGAAGTAGTTCGTCGTTAAGTGCGAAAGTAAAAATAACCCGATTGGAATGACGCCGAGCAGTGAGTGTATTTTACGACTCACGAAATCACGATGATTCGCCATCCAAATCCCCCCTTTTGTTTGCCAATCAACCGTTGGCGCATTTTGGTAGAAAAGCGCTTTCATAAGGAAATTCGTCTTTTCATCACTTATTCTACTCCTGTCCTTTTTAGAAGACAACCCGAGCCGTTGCATTTAACTGCAAATTTTTTTAGGAAAACAATGACCGACAAGAATCATCTCGGTATAATGGTTCACAGATAGGAGTGAATCATGATGGATGCTACACCAAATCAAACACCACTTTTCGGTATCGAATTGATCCGAGATTATGTGCTGACCGATCTTCTTGGATCGGATTATCGGCAAGTCATCTATTGGGCAGGTAAACGTTTAGCGCGTCAATTCCCTGTCGTAGATGAATCTGAATTAGCCTCATTTTTTGAACAAGCAGGTTGGGGAACGCTCGAAATCAAGAAACGCAAAGGAACTGCTATCTCATTCGTGCTGTCTCCTCCTGATACAACGAGAGATGAACGACCACAAGGCTACTTCCAACTCGAAGCCGGTTTCCTCGCTGAACAGTTCTCCCGTTTTAATGGGTGTGTCGCGGAAGGATATGCTGAGACAAGTAAAGAGCTCGTTCAAATCACGGTCCAAATCGACCCTAAAGATCCACTTGAACCGCTCAAGTAAAATTTACATAGAACGTGACAGGAATCTTAATTTTCAACATCGAAATAGATTCATGAAACCTTTTGCAGTAAGTGCTCGTAAAATCATTCGTACACAAATCGCGAGGAGGAACTTCACATGTTCAAAAAACTAGCAGCAGATTTAACGGGATTCAGTGATATCGGACAAGTCATTCATCCTGATGATTTCGACAAGGCAGCCGCTGACGATTATGTCTTGCATGAAGACGGTGAGAAAATCTACTTCTTGATCAAATCCAAATCTGATGAGTATTGCTTTACGAACTTGGCTTTAGTTCACCTAGATGGTGAGAGTGCCGTCAGTTCAAAACGCGTCTTGTATCGCTATCCGTACGCACACTATCCGATTCGCCACGTCATGTTCGAAACGGCGGGAACAGTCGATCTTGATGTCGAGATCAAATTCGAGATCGGTGGTAAACATTATTCGATCGACGTCGATAAAAAACAACTTGAACATGTGAAAGATCTTTATAAAACACTTCTTGCCATTGCTGAAAAACAGTATGAAGGACAAAAGATGCTCGAGTTCGCAAACAGCTCATTGAATCATTCGGTCACGATTCTCGGCGGACTTCGTCAAGGTGACATGAACGTGCCGCAAACATTCAAGGAGTTGTCCGAACAATCCTTCGAGTGGCTACAAGGTCACTACCATCAGTGGAACCAGCGTGACTTTGGTTCATACTACGAAAAGTACATCAACAACTAATCACTAAAAAAGCCGCCCTCTTCAAGAGGACGGCTTTTTTTCATTCTTCATTCGCTTGACTTAAATATTCAGCGACGGTTTCCGCTAACTTGACAGGTAATCCTGCTTCCGCCAACTGTTCGATCGTTGCGCGTCGCAAGCTACGCATCGATCCGAAATGACGAATCAACTGTTGGCGTCGTTTCGGTCCGACTCCTGGAATCTCGTCGAGCAAGGAACGGGTCATCCCTTTTGAACGGAGCGAGCGGTGGAACGTGATCGCAAACCGGTGGACTTCATCTTGCATGCGTTGAAGTAGATAAAACGCACTTGAACGCGGACTTAGTTCAATTAACCGTGCACCTTCTCCGAACAACAACTGACTTGTCCGGTGTTTGTCATCCTTTTTTAATGACCCGACTGGCAGGGATAAACCGAGTTCATCTTGAATGACTTCTAAAGCAGCATTCAACTGTCCAACTCCTCCGTCAATCAGGACGAGATCTGGAAGGCGCGCTCCTTCAAGTAACAACCGACGATACCGACGGCGCACGATTTCCCGCATCGATTCATAGTCATCGGGTCCTTGCACCGTCCGGATTTTGAACTTCCGGTATTCCTTCTTAAGCGGTTTACCGTCTTCAAAGACGACGAGGGCCGAGACGGCATCCGCACCTTGAATGTTCGCGTTATCGATGATTTCGATCCGTGACAGTGGATGAACGTCGATCGCATCGGCGAGTTCTTCGACTGCTTGAACGGTCCGTTTCTCATCTTTTGCTAACAACTCGAAGCGTTCCGAGATCGCATTTTCAGCATTCTTCGTCGCTAGATCAAGTAATTTCCGTTTTGATCCTCGGACCGGAACGTGAATTTTAATCGATAGCGCCTCTTTGAGCAGCAACTGATTGACGAGTGGCGGTACATATACTTCACTTGGTTTGATGTTCTTTTCGTAGAACTGGACGATGAAACTCTCGAGCTCTTCTGCCGGCGTACCATAGATCGGGAAAAGCGAGACATCACGTTCGATCATCTTTCCGCCGCGAAGGAAGAAGACTTGGACACACATCCAGCCTTTATCGACATGGATCCCGAATACGTCACGTGACGTCAGATCCGCTGTGATCATGTTTTGTTTGTTCATGATTGACTCGATCGCCCTTACTTGATCGCGCAATTCTCCCGCACGTTCGAATTCCATCGTTTCGGCCGCGTCCGCCATCTTCTGTTTCAAGTCTTCGACAAGCTCCTTCGTATCGCCCGATAAGAAACGTCGGATTTCCGAAACGAGCGCCTTTTGTTCCGACTCGAGATTCGGGATTTCGCATGGACCAAGACACTGACCGATGTGGTAATACAGACAAAGTTTTTTCGGCATCGGCTGGCATTTACGTAGCGGATATAAACGATCTAGCAGACGTTTCGTCTCGTTTGCCGCATACGCATTCGGATAAGGACCAAAATAATGACCACCATCTTTTTTCAACTTACGCGTCGTGATCAGGCGAGGATATGTCTCATTCGTAATTTTCAAGTACGGATACGACTTATCATCCTTCAACATGATATTGTACTTCGGATCATGTTTCTTAATAAGCGTCATCTCAAGCAACAACGCTTCTAGTTCACTAGCTGTGATGATGTATTCGAAGTCACGGACTTCCGCGACGAGACGTTCCGTCTTAATATCATGTGCTCCCGTGAAATAGGAACGGACACGATTCTTGAGATTTTTTGCTTTTCCGACATAGATGACTTCGCCGAATTCATTTTTGTGCAGATAACATCCTGGCTCATCAGGCAAAAGGGATAGTTTCGCTTTGATATGTTCTTGATGTCCCAAATAAATGTCTCCTTTCACCGTTTTTAGTTTTACTCGTTCGGGTAAATACCATACATTGATTATGACATACGGAGGATGAAAAATGCGTACATATGATTGCATTGTGATCGGAACAGGTTCCGCTGGAAATCAAGCGGCTTATAAATTCGCTGAAAAAGGACTACGTGTTGCCATCGTGGAGAACTTCACTCCAGGTGGCACATGCGCACAACGTGGATGTGACGCAAAAAAAATCTTACTGACGGGTAGTGAGACGAAAGACGCTGTCGAGCGATTGCTCGGATACGGCGTAAAGGGTCTGATTTCGATTGATTGGCGCCAATTGATGGAGCGAAAGAATGAATACACACGCGCCATCCCGGAGCAAACACGAAAGCGGTACGCGGAAACGGACATCGACTATTTCCATGGAGAACCGCATTTCGTGTCTTCACATCGCCTTCGAATTGGTGAAGACGAAATCGAAGGGAAACAGTTTTTAATCGCAACCGGTCTAAGACCTCGCGAATTAACTGTACCCGGTAGTGAGCGTTTCATAACAAGTAATGAGTTTCTTGAACTGAAAGAACTTCCACGACGACTCGTCTGCATCGGCGGCGGTTATATCTCGTTCGAGTTCGCCCATCTCGCTCGTATTGCTGGCGCAGACGTCACGATAGTATTACGTTCTAACCCCTTAAAACAATTCGAGAGCGAATTGGTCGATGTGTTGTTAGAAGCCACACGGGCACTTGGTATCTCGATCATCAAAGAAGCAGAGGTCGTCGCTTACGAAGAGGAATCACTTCATTTATCGAACGGCGACGTATTGAAGACCGACGTCGTCTTGAATGCGACTGGACGTGTCGCGAGTATCGACCAGCTTGGTCTCGAAGCCATTGGCGTTGCCCATAACGAAAAAGGAATCCATGTCAATGCGTACCTTCAGTCTTCCGTCGAACATATCTATGCCGCAGGAGATGTCGCTGTCAGCGGGAATCCCGCATTGACGCCGTTTGCTGGAACCGAAGGACGACTCGCTGCCGATAACATGCTCGAAGGGAACAACCGGAAACTGGAGCTGCTCCCTGTACCAAGCGTCGTATTCACTGCTCCGAACCTCGCCCTCGTCGGTGAAACGGAAGCTGCTTTGAAAAAAGCAGGTATTCCTTACCGTGGTCGCTTGATCGATACGTCCTCCTGGCAAACGAACGCACGGATCAAGGACAGTTTTGCTCGGGCGAAAGTGCTCGTTGGAGAAGATGATCAAGTACTCGGCGCACACTTCATCGGTGTCAATGCAGCGGAACTAGCAAACTATTTCTCGTTTGCGATGCAACACCGGATTCCAAGTACTTCGATGCAACAGACTGGATTCGCTTACCCGACACCGGCTTCAGATATCGCTTCGTTATTCGAGGATTGACAGGAGGCTTTTTGATGATTCAATACGGCTATACGATTTTATACGTTGAAGACACTGCGCAGACGCTGACATTCTATCGAGACGTTCTTGGACTATCCGTCAAGGCGGAGCACGGGAGCTACATCGAGTTCGAGACCGGTCAGACGACACTCGCCTTCAATACGCGTGAAGACGTGCAACAGTTGATTCCGGATTACACGATACCGAGTGGAAAAACACAACAGACGTTAGAGATTGGTTTTATTACGGATGACGTCCCTACTCTATTTCAGAAGGTGGTGGAGGCAGGATATGAGACCGTCCTCGCGCCTGCACAAAAACCATGGGGGCAAGTCGTCGCCTATGTTCTCGACCCCGATGGTCACCTGATTGAACTTTGTACGCCAATGTAATCTAAAAAAACAGACCGTTCTGCCTGTGCAGAACGGTCTGTTTTGATATGCAGGAAAGAATTAGTTAGATGTTTCAACGAATTCTTTAAGTGCGTCTTTTGGCATGAAGCCCATTGTTTTGTTGACAGGTTGTCCATCTTTGAAGAGAACGAGTGTCGGGATACTTTGAACTTGGAATGCTCCAGCTACTTCTGGGTTTGCATCTACGTCGACTTTGACGATTTTTACATCTTGCATGTCAGCATCGAGTTCTTCAAGAACAGGTGCGAGCATACGACATGGTCCACACCATGTTGCCCAAAAATCAACAAGGACGAGTCCTTCTTGTGTTTCTTCTTTAAATGATTGGCTAGTTGCGTGTACGATTGCCATTGATCATAACCTCCTAATGAGTAGATCGACCCGGTAAAAAAAATAGGTGATCTCTTTATTGATTCGAGTATATCATAGCAGTCTCTTCCAACAAACGAAACTGCTCACGCGAAAAATCCGCAAAAATAACCGGCACCATGATAATGGTACCGGTCTTCAAACTTATCCGTGAACGAGCATTTTTTTGAATTCAGCTGTCAATAGTGGCACGACGTCGAACAAATCTCCGACGATACCATAGTCCGCGACAGAGAAGATGTTCGCTTCCGGGTCCTTGTTGATTGCAACGATCACTTTGGCATTCGACATCCCTGCTAAGTGTTGGATCGCACCTGAGATCCCGCATGCAATATAAAGGTCCGGTGTAACGACTTTCCCCGTCTGACCGATTTGAAGGGCATAGTCGCAGTAATCCGCATCACAAGCACCACGTGAAGCACCCACTGCTCCTCCGAGGACATCTGCTAGTTCTTGTAACGGTGCGAAGCCATCCGAGCTCTTGACACCGCGTCCACCTGCGACGATAACTTTTGCCTCTGATAAATCAACGCCGCCAGTTGCTTTGCGTACGATGTCTGCGACGATCGTTCGTAAATCCTTCAGTTCGACCGTGACCGACTCGACAGTTCCTTGTGAACTACCTGCTTCAAGCGGATCGATGTTGTTCGGACGGACCGTAAAGAGCGTCTTGCCCTCTGAGACTTTGACTTTTTCAAATGCTTTCCCCGAGTAGATCGGGCGAATGAATGACGCATCCGCGCCTTCCCCTTCAATCGCCGTCACATCACTGATCAAACCAGCTTGTAGTTTTGCCGCGATCTTCGGTGATAAATCTTTACCGAGCGACGTATGTCCGAAGACGAGCACGTCTGGTGACGTCCGGTTCATCAACTCGAGGAAGACTTGTCCGTAACCATCTGGCGTGTAGTGTAGAAGACGCTCATCCTCGACGACAAGCACCTGGTCCGCTCCGCGCGATGCTAAAGCATCAGCATCCTTTGCGACATCGTGCCCAATCAGGACTGCGATAACTTCGTCAGCGACACGTCGTGCTGCTGCGATTGCCTCAAACGACACATTCCGTAAACTGCCATCTCGTGATTCTGCGAGTACTAATGCTTTTGTCATTCGTTTCTCCCCCTTAGACCACTTTTGCTTCGTTGCGTAATAATGATGCGAGTTGCGCGACTTGCTCGTTTAGTTCACCTTCAAGGATCTTACCGGCTGCTTTGTTCGGTGGTAAGAAACGCTCAATCGTTTCTAGACGTGGTGCGAGTTCGTCTTCATCAAGTTCGAGATCATCGAGTTCGAGTTCTTCTAGCGGCTTCTTCTTCGCTTTCATGATCCCCGGAAGACTTGGATAACGTGGCTCGTTCAACCCTTGTTGCGCAGTTACAAGTAACGGAAGCGTCGTTTCAATCGTCTCTGTATCCCCTTCAGCGTCGCGTGTCACGATAGCTTTCGTACCGTCGAGCTCTAGTTTCGTGATCGTCGTCACGTAAGGAATATCGAGTAATTCTGCGACGCGCGGTGCCACTTGACCACTTCCGCCATCGACTGCGACGTTCCCAGCGATGACGAGATCGACTGTCTGTTCCTTCAAATAACCAGCGAGCACTTCAGAAATCGTGAAATGATCTGCCTCTTCGATGTCATCTTCAATCGAGATACGAACGGCTTGATCCGCTCCCATTGCGAGTGCTGTTCGTAATTCCTTATCCGCATCTTCCGGTCCGACCGTCACGACCGTCACCGTTCCCCCTTGTGCATCACGGACACGAATCGCTTCTTCTACCGCATACTCATCGTATGGGTTAATGATGAACTCAGCGCCATCCTCATCGATTTGACCATTCTCGAGTTGGATTGCTTCTTCCGTATCGAATGTGCGTTTCAACAGTACATAGATTTCCATCTCATGCTCCCCCTTGTCGTCTATTCACCATCATTCTTTGTATCCGCTTACATGATTGTTGTCATGAAAAGGGCTTAACTCAGCCCTTTGATCAACATCCGATGAATCCCGTCGCGTGTCTCAAGCAACTCATATTTGAATCCACTTGCCATCCAGCTCGTCACGACCTCATCGATCGTTCCGAAAATCATCTGACGTGCCAATCGATAATCGAGTTCGTTTGAAAACTCACCTGTCGTCATCCCGTGCTTGACGACCCGGTCAATCAGATGCAAGTACGGTTTCAAGACAGCAGCGATGTTTTGACGCATGTCTTGGTTCGATTGACGCAACTCGATCTGCGTGACGACCGCTAAATCATAGTCGACGGATAATTGCTCGAGGTGTGCCTCGATCAATGCTGCCAATTGTTCCGTCGCTGATGTATGGCTCGCGATTTGTCCTTCGGAATATTCGATGAAGCTTCCCATTTTCGCTTGGAATAGCGAAATCAAGAGATGTTCTTTATTCTTGAAGTATAGATAGATTGTTCCATCCGCAACCCCGGCTTCCTTTGCGATGGCAGTCACTTTCGCTCCATGGTAGCCGTTCTTGGCGATGACTTTTACGGCGGCATCAATGATGCGGTCACTCTTTGACATTGTTCGTTTCATTCCACTATCTCCTAACGCATAAAATGAATGATGGTTCATTCATATTTATTCTATCATGTCATTTTATCCTGTCAACTGCTTTCTTCGAGTTGTTTAGCACGTTCTTCTTCAACGAGAACACGGCGGAGGATCTTACCAACGAACGTCTTCGGTAACTCTTGCCGGAATTCATACTGCTTTGGCACTTTGAACGATGCTAACTGTTTACGACAGAATTGATCGAGCTCTTCTTCCGTGACCGTCATCTCATCCTTGACGACGATGAACGCCTTGACGGTCTCGCCTCGGTAGACATCTGGAACACCGATGACGACCGCTTCTTTGACAGCTGGGTGTTCATATAGGATTTCTTCGACTTCACGTGGATAAATGTTGAATCCGGAAGCAATGATTAAATCTTTTTTCCGATCGACGATTCGGAAGTAATGATCCTCACCGATATATCCAAGGTCTCCTGTATGCAACCAACCGTTTCGAAGTACCGCTTGCGTATCTTCTGGTCGTTTCCAGTATCCTTTCATGACTTGCGGACCTGTGACGATAATCTCGCCAATCTCACCCGGAGCAGCTGGTGTCTCTCCGTCCGCTTGGACGATTTTCGCTTGCGTATCGGGTACCGGAATACCGACCGTTCCAGGAATGCGACGATCCCAGATACAGTTCGTATGCGTCACCGGGCTCGTTTCAGACAGACCGTATCCTTCAACAATCCGCCCACCCGTCAGCGCTTCGAATTTTTCCTGCACTTCGACTGGTAGTGGAGCAGAACCAGAAATACAGGCTTCAATCGAAGAGAGATCATACTTCTTCAGTTTCGGATGATTCAATAGACCGACATACATCGTCGGAGCACCTGGGAACAGATTCGGTTTTTCCTTATGAATCGTCTTGAGAACCTGTTCGATATCGAATTTCGGAACGATGATTTGTTCATAGGCATTAAATATGCCGAAATTGAGGTTACATGTCATGCCATAGACATGGAAATAAGGAACGACCGCTAACAGCTTCCGTCCATCTCCTCGATTGTATTTATAGAACCAGTTGTCGATCTGTTCGACGTTTGCACTCAAGTTGAAGTGTGTCAACATGACACCTTTTGGAGCGCCTGTCGTTCCACCCGTATATTGGAGAACCGCGACGTCCTCCTTCGGTTGAATCGCGACTGGTGTAATCGGCTCATAACCTCGCAAAGATAAAAACGGAATCGAACCCGTCGTATCAATGATGATGTTGTTATCTTTCCGTGCTTTAATCGGGTACAGTTTATTTTTAGGGAAGGGAAGGTAATCCGCGATACTTGTCGTCACGACGGTCTTGAGTGTCGTCGCCGCCTTGACACGAGACGCTTTTGGATAAAGTAGATCGAGCGTCACGAGCATGTGTGCTCCTGAATCGACGAGAATCTGTTCAAGTTCACGGTCTGTATAGAGTGGGTTCACTTGGACGACGATACCACCTGCATAGAGGACAGCATAATAACTGATCATATACTGGGGACAGTTCGGTAACATCAGTCCGACGCGATCCCCTTTTTTTAGTCCGTGCTCTTGTAATAGGCTCCCAAGTGCGCGAGCTTCGTCACGTACTTCACGAAACGTCATACGTTTTCCTAAGAAACTCAAGGCACGTTGTTCTGGAAAATCGGTCGCTGCCTCATCGAGTGCCTGATAAAGAGGTAATTCTCGATAATCAATCGATGCGGGTACTTGCTCGGGATAATCAGATAACCAAACGGATTCCATACATTTCCCTCCCTGATAATGAATTACTATTCATTTTTATTATACGTTGAATCGAATTCGACATGCCAGTAAAATCCAAAAAAAGAAATCGAATCTGCTTGTTTTTTTTCGATTCTTTCAATCGGAATCATCATACAAAAAAGCAGCACCTCCCTTTCTCGTTTCCGAAAAAGAAGAAGTACTGCTTTTTAATAGGCATTACCGAGATGGATACGTGAATCCTTCACCAATGACTTCGCGCACTTTATGAATGACGACGAAGGCGCGGGGATCTGCTGCTTCGACGATCTGTTTCAACGGTGCCAGTTGTCGTTTATCGACAATCATATACAACATATCATTTTTTTGTTTCGTGAAATGACCGTGACTGTGAATGACCGTCGCGCTACGACCGAGCGTCTCTGTCAGGATCGTCGCGATTTCCTCTTGGCGATGACTGATGATCGTGACCGCTTCGCGGACATTCAATCCTTCGCTGACGAGATCAATCAAATACGAGCCGATGATGATCGCAATCAACGTGTACAGCATCGTTTCTTCTCCGAACAGAAATCCTGATGCACCGACGACCGCGACATCGATGATGAACATCGAGACCGCGATACTGAGATTCAAGTACTTATTCATCAGTCGAGCGATGATCACTCCGCCGCCCGTCGTTCCTCCAGCACGAATGACAAGTCCGATTCCGACGCCAATCAGAATTCCCGCATAGACCGTACCGATTAAACGGCTGTCAGATGATGTCGCAAGACTAGCAGTCGAGGAGAGGACAAATGATGTGACGGCGACCGAGATGACGGAGTAAAGCATCGTCTTCCGACTGAGGAATCGATAACCGACGATGAACAGCAAGGCGTTCGCAATCAGGGAAACAAGTCCCGTATCCCAGCCATAGAGATAGTAGAAGATGACCGTGATCCCGATTAATCCGCCTTCTGAAAGATCGTTCGGAATCGTAAAGTAGTTGATTCCAAAGGCGAGAATCGCCGACCCGATGATGACCCAGAAGATGTCCTTCCAAGAAATCAATTGCATCGCCTCAAAAGCACGGCGTCTCGTTTCTGTCGTTGTTGATGTTTTTCGTACGTTCATATGCGTTCCTCCTTTTTTGATTAGGCGTGGCTCAATAAAAATTCCGTACTGAAACGATGTCAGTACGGAATGATCACACGGTAAGACCGGTTCTTTTAATTAAATACAATCCAAAGGATACCGACGACCAAAAAGGCGATCGAAACCCCGAACATGATTTTCGCTAAACGTTCTAACACGAATTCACCCCACTAACGCTGATCCGATGACGTAGGACATGCCGATCGATAAGGCACATGAAATGATACCGACAGCAATGTTGCCATTCTCGATTTCACGGTCTACCGGCAAATTCGGTGTCAGGAATTCAAAGATCCAGTATGTCGATATTAACAGTAAGAAGCCAAAAGCACTTTCAAGAAATATCGACCCGACCCGTTCTTCCCCTTGAACAGCGAAATGAACGATATTGGCGAGTCCGATGATTTTTCCACCTGTTGCTAACGCAACGGCGATGTTGCCACTCTTGATATGTTCCCAGTTTTTATACCGGGTTGTCAACTCAAAAAGTGCAAGTCCTAAAATGATCAGTAATCCCGCGACCGAATAGAGCGCTGTCGTATAGACATAGACGTTCTCAAAAATGTTCATCTTACTTTCCTCATTTCAGTTCGATGATCGTCACACCGTGTCCGCCTTCACCTTGGCCACCTAAGCGGTGACCTTTGACGTGACGATGACCTTTTAAGAATTCTTGGACACCTTGACGCATCGCTCCCGTGCCTAGACCATGAATGACGCGAATATGGTCGTAGTTCGATAACAAAGCTTGGTCCATGAAGCGTTCGAGCTTCGATAATCCTTCTTCAACACGGACGCCACGTAAATCCAGTTCAGCTGAAGGCGCCGATTGTTTCGTCACACTCGTGCCACCAGAACGCCCTTTTGTTTGCGGACGTTTTGGAGTACTGCCGATCTTCGCAAGATCTTCCGGTTTGACGTTCACCTTCATGATGCCGACTTGAACGGTGTACTCGCCGTTCGCCTGTTGGTTGATGATATAGCCTTTTTGATTGAAGGTTGTGACTTTGACTTCTTCGCCTTTATCAAAACGTGGC
The DNA here is from genome assembly GCF_000798935.2 of Exiguobacterium sp. ZWU0009. NCBI lineage: Bacteria > Bacillati > Bacillota > Bacilli > Caryophanales > Exiguobacterium > Exiguobacterium sp. ZWU0009. The sequence continues at coordinate 2,328,308 of NZ_CP018057.1, forward strand.
GTTTGATCGTATTTTGCTTTCACTTTAGCGATCCGCTTTTCTTGCAGACTTGGCTTCGCATCTTCAAGTTTTTTACGTGCTTCGATCAGTTCGTGCTCTTTGACGGCACCAGCATCACGTAATTCTTTCAAACGTTTAATGACGCCTTCTGCTTCTTTTTGAGCACGTTCGACTGCACGTGCTGCTTTTTCTTCTGCTTTTGCCAAAATCTCGTTTTTCTCTTCTTGAATCTCGGCTTGTTCTTGCTCGAATTGCTCACGCTCCGCAACAAGTCGCTTCTTCTCTTCAAGCAACTGCGCTTCTAACGTTTCAGCACGTTGTTTTGCTTCTTCCAGTCGTTCAATCATCGTTTCGACGGACTGTGCGTCGCTACCGATTTGACCACGTGCCGCATCGATGATCCGATCTTCGAGTCCAAGACGTTTTGAAATCTCGAATGCGTTCGAGCGTCCGGGTACACCGATGAGTAAGCGATACGTCGGACTGAGTGATTCGACATCGAATTCCATCGATGCATTGACGACCCCTTCTCGGTTATAGCCATATGCTTTTAATTCCGAATAGTGTGTCGTCGCTGCAACGCGCGCTCCGCGGCGTTTTACTTCATCAAGAATCGCGATCGCCAAGGCAGCTCCTTCTGTCGGATCCGTTCCTGCCCCTAATTCATCAAACAGCACTAAACTCATGAAATCGATTTTTTCCATCATCGAGACGATGTTCGTCATGTGCGAACTAAACGTCGATAAGTTTTGTTCAATCGACTGTTCATCCCCGATATCAGCATAAATCGCATCGAAGACACTGAGCTCCGTCTCATCTGCGGCCGGTACGTATAGACCTGATTGCACCATCAATTGCAGAAGACCGATCGTCTTTAAGGTAACCGTCTTACCACCGGTGTTCGGACCAGTGATGACGAGGGATGTAAAATCGCCACCCAGCGAGACAGTGATCGGTACGACCTCTTCTTTTGGAATGAAGGGATGTCGTGCTTCCTTCAGAATGATATGGCGATTTTCATTCAAGCGTGGTTCGACAGCACCAATCTGATGACCGTATAATGCTTTCGCCATGATGAAATCGAGTTCTGCTAGTACATCGAGATTGATGCGCAGCGAATCACCGACACTCCCGACAAGTGCCGACAGTTGGGCAAGGATTCGTTCGATTTCAGCTCGTTCTTTCAAACGCGCTTCTTGGATCTCGTTGTTTGCAGAGACGACAGCTTGTGGTTCGATGAACAACGTCGCACCGGACGCCGACTGATCGTGGACGATTCCGCCGAACGCTTGACGGTATTCTTGTTTGACCGGAACACAATAGCGATCATTTCGCATCGTCACGATGGCGTCAGACAGCATCTTCGCTTTACTGCGTAAGACACTATCGATTTTTGAACGAACTTGTCCTTCGAGCGAGCGTAACTGACTACGTAACGCTCGTAGTTTATCACTTGCCGAATCTTGGACAGTTCCCTGATCGTCGATGGCATGACGGATCCCTTGTTCGATCTCAACAAGCTTCGTGATCTGTTCGATGCGACTATCGAGTCGTGGTAATCGTAGATCCGCGTGATCCTCATGCAATCGTTCCTGGAACGCCTTTACTTGACGTCCTGAATAAACGACGTCTGCGACGGATAAGAGTTCACTCGTCGAGAGGACCGAACCAATCTCTGCTCGTTTGACTTCACTGCGGACATCTGTCAATCCACCGAACGGATAACGGTCACGCAACCGGTAGACCGTCGTTGCTTCCGTCGTGACAGCCAATAATTCCTTGACCTGCTCAAACTCTTCCGCTGGACGCATCGCTCGAACGAACTGTGCACCCAGTGAGCTTGCCGTGAACGATAACATGTTTTCTTTTAACTTCTCATATTCTAAGACGCGTAATGCGTTGGCATTCATTTAATCCACTCCTAAACGTTTTCGACCGAAGAAGGCAAGTGCCTCTTCGGCACCCCACGTATTGATGACATCAGACGCCTCCAAATAGGCTTTACGTGCATGGAGGACTCCAAGTTTCATATCTTCTAACATTTCTGGTCGGTGTGTATCCGTATTGATCAAAATTTTCACACCAGCAGCCTTTGCTTTTGCTAGGGAATTCGCCGTCAAATCGAATCGTGCCGGGTTTGCATTCATCTCAAGCGCTGTTCCTGTCTCGGCTGCCAGTTCGATCAAGCGATCGACGTTGACGGCATAACCCTCTCGTCTACCGATGATCCGTCCTGTCGGATGGGCAATCAGAGAAACGTAAGGATTACGACACGCATTCTCAAGCCGTTGCATGATCTCTTCTTCCGTCTGATCGAATTTCGAGTGAATCGAAGCAATGACGTAATCCATCTCTTTTAAGAAATCATCTTCATAATCGAGCGATCCATCAGGCAAGATATCCATCTCGACGCCACATAAAATCGTCATCTCGGGATGTTTCTTACGTGCTGCTTCAATTTCGACACGTTGCGCACGTAAGCGTTCTTCCGTCAATCCATTGACGAACTTCATATACTTACTATGGTCGGTGATCGCCATCCATGTATACCCTCGTGCAGCACACGCATCGACTAGTTCTTCAACGGATAATGTTCCATCTGACCATGTCGTATGCATGTGTACATCCGCTTGGATGTCCTGTTCCGTCAAAAGGCGTGACAAATCCTGTTCAAACTCGTGCCGCCCTGCTCGTAATTCAGGTGCGATGAACGGTAAGTCGTACCGCGCAAACAATTCTTCTTCCGTCTTCGGTTGGACTAATCCTTGTTCGGTCTCAACGCCATATTCAGAAATGCTCTCTCCTCGTTCTTTCGCGAGTTGACGCATCCGAACATTGTGATCCTTCGAACCCGTGAAGTGATGTAATGTGGATGCGTACGCCGCGTCATCGACGATTCGGAAATCAACCGCGATATAATGAACGTCTCGTTTTAAGACGAGTGATACTTTCGTGCTGCCGGCAGCGATGACTTCATCGATCAGCGACAGTTCCAAGAGTTGCTCCTTGATCCGTTCCGGTTCGTTCGTCGAGAGGATGAAATCAAGGTCCTTGCACGTCTCTTCTGCTCGGCGGAAGCTTCCACCAACTTCGAAGCGAATGATTTCATCGAACGACGCAAGGGTCTGATTTAATTCCGCAACGACCTTTCGCATGACACCATACGGTAATCGTTCCGGTCGTGTTTCAAACGTTTCGAGCGCTTTGACGTACTTTTCGACCGTCTTCTTACCGAATCCAGGCATCGCTTCGACTGTACCATCCGCTAATTTCTCTGCAAAGGAATCCGCATCAATAACGCCGACTTCATGTAATTTAGCAAGTTTCTTCCCACCAAGACCTGGAATCTTTAGTAAAGCGATCAGTCCTTCCGGTACTTCTTGTTCGAGTTCCGTCAGTGCCGTACTCGTTCCCGTTTCCCGGTACTCTTCAAGAACAGCAGCCGTTCCTTTACCAATCCCCTTCATCGCCGTAAAATCGTCGATTGCCATGAAGTCAGCATCCGATGCCTCGAGGATACTTGCTGCTTTTCGAAAAGCATTGATCTTAAACGGATTTTCCCCTTTAACCTCTAGGTAAACTGAGATTCGTTCCAAGTGACGCATTGCATCTTGAATCGTACGCATGTGCAATTCTCCCCTCAAAAAAAGCTCCCATTTAACGGGAGCATGTTTATTTTATCAATCCAACTTGATCCATCAGCCAATTCGCAAGGAGCGGTGTATGTTGGATGATGAAACTTGCCAAACTCGAGTCTGCGATCGCATCCTGTATCGACTGGATCGGAACGAATGCTGCGAGGAACAAGAGTAAGAAAATGAAGATGTACATCTCGATGAAGCCGAAGACACCACCTAATAATCCTTTGACTTGTTTTAAAATCGGAATGTTCGTCAACGAATCAAACATCGACAACAAAATTGCTAAGATGATCTTTGTACCGAAGAACAGGACGACGAACCAAAAGGCTTTGTAGAATACCTCATCAAGTCGTGCTGAACTTGGAATTGCGAACATCGTCAAGTCGATTCCCGCATCATCCAGTGTAGACGGATATGGAACCCACAAACGGAATTTCGTCGCCAGTTCCTCATAGAACGACAAGGCGACGATGAAGGAAATGATCAGGCTGAGCAAATGCCCGGCCTGCAATACGACTCCCCGTCGGACACCCGTCATGACGCCTAAGGCGAGAAGTAATAAGATAACGAGAGAAATCATAGTTTATAGTTCACCCAAATTCTTTTTTATTTTTACGTAATCACTACCAATATTAAGCGCCGCTAGGACGGCGATTTGACGAACGTCGAGTTGTGGTGCTTGTTCTCGGATTTCTCGAATTTTCGTATCCACGAGGAGACCCACTTCGCGTACGTGTTCTGGCGACTCCGTTCCGACAATCGTATAATCATTGCCTGCGATATGAATCGTCGTCCGGTTCAACCCTTCTGAATCAGCCATTTTTCTGTCCTCCTCATACTTTGCTTCTTTCATATAGTACCATCATTTTCGTTTTAGGAAAAGAAGTCCCCCATCGGTCTTAAGGATGGTATGCTTAATCCCGGAAAGGGAGGTTATCTCGTGGGAACTACCGTTTTACGCTTATCTAAAGAAAAGCAAGACCTCGTCATACAAGAGTTTAAGCAAGGACAGACGAAGAGTCCACCGTATGCCCGCTTCGCCGCTAAAGTACCTGGATGTGTCATCACAATTTACAATTCTGGAAAAGTGATGTTTCAAGGAACCGAAGCTGAAACCATCGCTTCACGCTTTGGCACGGCTACACCAACTAAATCGAAGGAACCACTTGTATCCACGTTACCAGCTGGTTTTGCAGAATGGTCCGTCGCTGGAAGTGACGAAGTCGGAAAAGGCGATTTCTTCGGTCCACTCGTCGTCGTCGCTTCCTTCGTTGATCGAAAGCAGATTGCACTTCTTCAGGAACTCGGTGTTCGGGACTCCAAACATCTGAACGATACCGAGATTCGTCGGATTGCTCGCGATCTCCATGCGGTCATTCCGTACACATATCGTATCCTACACAATCCAGAATACAATCAGATGCAACGGACGATGACACAAGGAAAGATGACTGCCCTGATGCATAATGATGTACTCGAGCGACTTCTTGACCAACTGGAGACGAAACCAGAAGCGATATTGATTGATCAGTTCGCTGAAAAGACTGTTTACTACAAACATTTGTCTGGTGTCGTCAATCCTGTTCGAGAAAATGTCTACTTCTCGACCAAGGCGGAACAACTCCATGTCGCCGTCGCTGCTTCCTCGATCATCGCTCGCGCCATCTTTTTGAAGGAGATGGACAAATTGAGTGAAACAACAGGTGTCGTCATTCCCAAAGGTGCTGGTGCTAAAGTGGATCAAGTCGCTGCTTCACTGATCTTACGTTATGGAGCTGATCAACTTCGTGACTGGACGAAAGCCCATTTTGCGAATACGAAAAAGGCACAACAACTAGCTGCGAAACGAAACCGACCATGACCTTAACGGAATGGTCGGTTTTTTTAAACGACGGACTCCCCTTCAGACAGTCGTTCTAATTCCGCAAGAAGTATGTGTTTTTCATTAAAAGGAATCGTTTTTGTACCGATTCGTTCTACCTCATCATGACCTTTCCCGACGATGACGATGCGTTTTCCTTCGTGCGCCAGATGCGCTGCTTGTACGAGCGCTTCGTGACGGGATGTATGGCACCCTACTAAATGTTCACGTGGAATATCGACGATTAGCTCTTCGATGATTTGATCCGGATTCTCTGTCCTCGCATCATGGACCGTTGCGATGATGTGTTCACAATATTTGCTTGCGATTCGCCCCATCTCTGCTCGTTTCGTTCGATCACGCTCTCCAGCTGCGCTTAAAACGACCGATAGCGACTCTCCGGAAGAAGTGAGTGCCTGTAAACATTTTTCTAGACCATCCGGTGTATGGGCATAATCGATATAAATCTCACAAGGTGCCCAGTCCAATCGTTCAAGTCGTCCTTTCGGCAATTCCAGTTCTGGAATATGACGAATCAACGTATAGAGATTGGCATCGCCTGCCCGCAATAATCCCATCGCCGCCGCTAAATTCGCTGCATTGAATTCACCTAGTAAAGCTGTCGGCACACGCGTCGTCGTCTCATCGATGCGCACGTTAACAGTATCCGTCAGCCATTCGACTGCGATTTGTGATGTTCGGTGCGGTTGCGTCGTATACCAGATGACGGGTTGCAAAGGCGCAGCTTCTCGCATGACGCGACTCCAACCATCTTCTCGATTTAAGACGATGGCCCGACCATTTGACGCAGCGACTTGTTGAAACAATAAGGCTTTCGTCTTGGCGTAATCCTCCATTGAATGATGGTAATCCAAATGATCATGTGTCAGGTTCGTAAATGCTGCCGAGTGGAAGGAGACTCCCTCGACTCGACCTTCAGCTAATGCATGAGAAGACACTTCAATGATGCAATCCGTCACGCCTTGTTCAACCATTTCATACAACAGTCGATGTAAGATGATGGCTTCAGGCGTCGTATTCGGCGTCTCAATGAGTTCCTCATCAATTCGTGCACCGACCGTGCTGATCATGCCGGCTTTTATACCTGCTGCTCGAAAGAGATCATACGCCAATTTCGTCGTCGTCGTTTTTCCATTCGTTCCGGTTACACCGTAGACACGCATCTTTTGACTCGGTTGATCGTAAAAGCGATTCGCGACTTGACCTGCAAGTCGTTTCGTATCCGGCACAGTAATGACGGGAACCGGACAATCCGGAAACGATCGTTCAGCTAAAATCGCCGCAGCTCCGTTTTTGATTGCCTGATTGATATAATCGTGACCATCAACAGTGTAGCCGTTGATACAGATGAATAATCCGCCAGGTGTGATTTGTCTCGAATCTGTTGCGATATTCGTGATGAGTGGATTGATTGCTTCATTTATAGTGATTGGTAATAGTTCAGTCAGAAGCTTCGCTAGTCGATTCATGATGTACTCTTCCCTTCTTGTCTCTTCTCTATGTCAAGATGATTTAGTCAACCGATCACATAAGCAGTCGTATCCATGGTTTCAAGTAAATCAAATACTCTTTTACGGAACATACCCGCTTTAATACCTGCTTAATCTTTTATCGTGCTAGAAAATAATTCACTTCAATGCATGAAATGAGCGTTTCTTCCCTTGCACCTCTTAATCAGCTTTGATACACTCTTAAAGTTAACTAGTTAACTAAAAGGAGAAATAAAATGCTCTACACACAAGAAGATGTTCTCGGACAATTATCAAAAGTCTCACGTCTCGTCAAACGAGAGATTGATGCTACTTTGCTTCCATACTCTTTACACACGGGTCAATGGGCACTAATAAAAGCAGTTGCATTACTACAACCTGTTTCACAAGTCCAATTGGCAGATTATCTAATCATTGAAAAACCAGCTGTGACAAAAACCGTCTCACGTCTTGAGACGCTTGGTTTCATCACTCGGATAAAAGAAGGACGAACACACTTTGTCTCATTGACACCTTTAGCCATCGAACGGTTCGACCAAATCGACGCTGCGGTTCAAGAAACACACCAACGATTACTTACCTCCTTCTCCCTTACCGATCAGCAACAGCTCGGTGAATGGATGACGCACTTACTTACTCTACATCGACAGGAGGAATCCTTATGACTGCTCGGTTATTCTCGCGTCATTACGTCATGACGCTGATCATTAATCTATTGCTCTTCATCACGTTTTATTTATTAAATGCGTCACTTCCTTTACTCGCTGCTAAACAGTTTCCAGTCTCCGCTTCAGCACTCGGGTGGATCGTGACGAGCTTCATTCTAGCAACCGTCTGTTCTCGTCCATTGATTGGTCACTGGTTGGATCGTTACGACTTAAAGCGCATCTTGATGATCTCTGCAAGTCTCTTTACAGTCATGAGTATCTGCTACATGCTTGTCCTACCTTTGGAATCATTTTTCTATCTAATCATCATCCGTATCATCCACGGGTTTAGTTTCGGGATGTTATCTTCTTCGATCAGCCTCGCCGTCACGACATTGATTCCAAAAACACGTCAAGGTGAAGGGATGGGGTATTTCGTCCTGTCGATGAACTTGGCATCCGTCCTTGGTCCTGTCATCGGTCTTGCCTTTATTCAAGAAAAAGCATTCGTTCTGTACTTCGTGACAGTTGCTGCCCTAGCAGTCATCGCCTTGTTGTTCATGATGCGTCTACCGCTGACGAGCCAACATGTTCCAAGTACTTCCGCGTTTCGTCTAAGCCAATCTCTCTTCTTATCACGTCCGCTTTTGTTGGTAGCGACTCTTTTGGCAGGCGTTGCGATTTCTAGTACATCCGCCTTCATCTCACTGTATACGGACTCGATTGGACATATCGCATATGCTTCTTATTTTTATGCGTTAGTCGCTCTCGGAATGGTCGGGATTCGACCAATTGCCGGAAAATTGTTTGATCAGCGAGGTGCTGCATTCGTGCTGTTGCCGTCGTATGCCCTTTATATGATTGGCTTTGTCATTCTCGGCATGTATCCTTCGTTTGCTGGTTTATTGACTGCTGCCATCATCATTGGTATCGGTTCCGCTTCCATCTTCCCGGGACTTCAAACTGTCCTCTTGAACTTCGCGCCGCCCGCACAGAAAGGGAAAGCCATCTCGACCTTTTTCCTTGCTTACGACACAGGCTTTGGAATCGGTGCCTTGATTCTCGCCACAGTCGCAAGCGGCATCGGCTATTCTAATATGTTCTTATCCTGTAGTATGATCGTTCTCGTAAGTGGTCTACTGTATTTCACCTTTACGAAACGAAAAGCTGCGTCATCTGAAACAGAAGAACTTGCTTCTTAAATCTATCCCATCAAACGAAAACAGCCGCCTTCCTTTGAAAGGAAAGCGGCTGTTTGTTTATCCTGATTATGCGCGAAGTTCCGCATTGAACGTTTCTTTCACTGCATCAACGACTCGCTGTTGCGCTGTCGTGATTTCTTCATCAACTAACGTCCGTTCTTTGTTTTGATAACGGAGGGAGAAAGCAAATGATATTTCATTCTCTCCGACGTTCTCACCCGTATAGACATCGAACAATTCGATCGTCTGTAGAAGTGGACCGGCTGCTTCCGTCATGACATCAACGATTGCTTGTGCTGGCACTGAACGTTCGACGACGATTGCTAAGTCTCGTGTCATCGATGGGAAACGTGAAATTTCCGAATAGACCTGCTCTTCCTTCGAACGCAGTACCATCGCCTCTAACTCGAAGACGTACACTTCTTTTAGACCATACTGTTCTTTTGACAGACCAGGATGGACTTGACCGACGAATCCGATCGCTTCTCCGTCAAGCAGAATGCGTGCCGTCCGTCCTGGGTGCATCGATGGAATGTTCGCTGCCTCGAACGTCAACGTGACACCGGCTGCAGATCCGAGTGTCTCGACGATTCCTTTCATGACGAAGAAATCCGTTTTGACAAGTGTTCCGTGCGCCCGGTGTTGTTCTGACACACCGACTGCGACACCACCGATCATTTCTTGTTCGATCGGGAGTGTTTCAAGTGACGCATCCCGTTGCAGATAAACACTGCCGAGTTCATAAAACGCAACGTCGGCATGCTGTCGTGCGACGTTATGCTGCGCGACTTCAAGGAGTCCCGGAATGAGTGACGTCCGCAGTGTCGAACGGGCTTCACTGATTGGCATCGCCAGTTTGACCGGATGCAAATCTTCCCGTTCATTAAATTGCATCGCGCGTTGTTCGCTCGTCAATGAATACGTGATCGCTTGTGAAAGACCCGCTCCCTGCAATGTCCGGCGTAAATGACGACGGTGGATGTTCCGTTTCGGTAAAAAACCACGGCTCGCTTCAGACGGTAAGCTTGAAGTCAGGGCATCATATCCATAAAGACGTGCGACTTCTTCTGCTAAATCTGCTGGGATTTTCAAGTCTTGGCGGCGAGTCGGTACGCTGACCGTCAAGGCATCACCCGACAATTCAACACCGAGACCAAGACGTTCGAGTAACGTTTGCATGACCGTTCCTTCGATTTCCATACCAAGACGATGATTGATGTATGAGACACTTGCTTCAATCAAATGATCGTCAAGCTCGAGCGTTCCGGCTTGAGCGACACCCGCTTGAACCGTTCCACCCGAGAGTTCAGCAATCAAAGCTGCTGCCCGATCGAGTGCTAACAAGACACGACGTGGATCAACACCTTTTTCGAAACGGGCACTTGAGTCAGAACGAAGTCCAAGAACACGGCTCGTCTTCCGAACGGAAATCGGTGCGAAGTAAGCTGATTCTAAAATGATCGATGTCGTGTTCCCGTCAACTTCGGTATTCGCTCCACCCATGACACCAGCAAGTGCGACCGGGCGTTCCCCGTCTGTGATGACGAGCATCGAAGAATCGAGCGTCCGTTCGACTTCGTCTAGCGTCGTGAACGACTCCCCTGCGCGCGCTTGACGCACGACGATCCGTTTTCCGAGTTTTTCGGCATCAAATGAATGAAGCGGTTGACCTGTCTCGAGTAAAACGAAGTTCGTAACGTCGACGACGTTGTTGATCGGACGAATGCCGTTCGCGATCAAACGGTTTTTTAACCAAGTCGGTGATTCTTGAATCGTCACGCCTTGAATTTCTCGTGCCGCGTAGAACGGGCAGTCCTCTGAATCAAGCGTCACGTCGACTGCCGTCGCAGTTTCTGCTTCTTTGACTTCAACGACCGGGAAAGTCGGTGTCGTATCATAAAGCGCCGCCACTTCGTGTGCGACACCATACATACTGAGGCAGTCCGAACGGTTCGGCGTTAACCCAAGTTCGAGGATTTCATCGCGTAGACCGAGTAACTCCAAGACGTCTTGTCCTGGTGTGACTGGTTCACGGAACGTATGAATCCCGTCCTGCTCATCTTCTCGGATATATTTCTTTTCGAATCCGAGTTCTTCGAGTGAACAGATCATCCCTTCTGAGACGACACCGCGCAATTTGGCACGTTTAATTTTAATACCTGGTAAGCGAGCTCCGACACGTGCGACGATGACATCTTGTCCAGCTTCGACGTTCGGTGCACCACACACGATTTGAACCGGTTCGTCTTGTCCGATGTCGACCGTCGTGACGTTCAATTTATCTGCTTCTGGATGTTTTTCTTTCGTTAACACACGTCCGACGACGATATTGTTCAACGCTTCATCCCGGACATCGACGCCTTCGACTTCGATCCCGCTCTTTGTAATCAAATCAGCCAAATCTTGTCCTGACGTGTGACTGACATCCACATATTCGTTCAACCATTGTTTTGAGACTAACATCTGCGTTCCCCCTTAAAACTGTTCGCTGAAGCGAACGTCATTCGTATAGAAGTGGCGAATATCATCGACACCGTATTTCAACATGGCGATCCGTTCGATACCCATTCCGAATGCGAATCCTGACATTTTCGTGCTATCATATTCAGCCATTTCAAGAACGTGAGGATGGACCATTCCCGCACCCAGAATTTCAATCCAACCCGTCTGTTTACAGATATTGCATCCTTTACCGCCACATTTGAAACACGAGACGTCGACTTCGACGGACGGCTCTGTGAATGGGAAGAAACTTGGGCGTAAGCGGACTTCACGTGCTTCACCGAACATCTGCTTCGCGAAGGCTTCAAGCGTTCCTTTTAAGTCTGCCATCGAAATCGATTCTCCGACGACGAGTCCTTCGACTTGCATGAATTGGTGCGAGTGCGTCGCATCATCTTCGTCTCGACGATAGACTTTACCTGGGCAGAGAATGCGGATCGGTTCACCTTTAGAAGCGAGCATCGTCCGTGCTTGGACCGGTGACGTATGCGTTCGCATCAAAATTTCTTCCGTGATGTAGAATGAATCTTGCATATCGCGTGCTGGGTGATCCTTCGGTAAATTCAACATCTCGAAGTTGAAGAGATCTTGCTCGACTTCTGGTCCTTCGGCAATCGTGTAACCGAGTCCGACGAAGATGTCTTCGATCTCATCCGTCACTTGTTGCAAGAGGTGCGCATGACCGACCTTTTTCGGTCGTCCTGGTAACGTGACGTCAATTGCTTCCGCTGCCAGTTTCGCATCCATTTCTTGTTGTTTGACAGCTGTCAGACGTTGTTCCAATTGCTCTTGGATCGCTTGACGGACCGTATTTGCGATCTCACCGACGACTGGTCGTTCTTCCGCTGATAACTTTCCCATTCCTCGTAATACTTCTGTGATTGGTCCCTTTTTCCCGAGATACTTGACCCGGACGTCATTAAGATCTTTTTGTGTCGTTGCCTGATCGACTAATGTCAACGCTTCATCGCGTAATGCTTCTAATTGCTCGCGCATCTTTCCCACTCCTTTAGTTGAAGATATAAAAAAACGTCCCTCCGGCAAATGCCGAAGGGACGATGTAAACACCGTGGTACCACCCTTGTTTGACTTTTCAATCGAAAAGTCCTCCAATTGCGCGATAACGGGCGCATCCCGTCACGATCTCTCGTGCGACTCCGGAGTGAATTCGGTTAGCAGATTCACGAAGCAGTTTTCAGTCTACGACCGCTTCTCCCTGATTGAATCGTTCCCTAACGTACTCTGTTCCATCAACGTCCATGATGTATTCCTGATGTTCACTTTAGCATGAACGCCTGTCGGTTTCAATCCACGCTTGCAAAATGATAGAGCAAAATACCAGCCGCTACTGCCGCATTCAACGACTCTGCTTTACCACGAATCGGGATGTAGGCACGCTCATCACAGTACGAGAGCAACTCTGGCGAAACGCCTTGTGCTTCATTCCCGATGATTAAACCGATTGCGTCCATCGGTGCGATTCCTTGATAAGACGTCGCCCCTTCTAACGCCGTTCCGATTACCGCAATGCCTTGCTCGTGCAAGGCATTGACTGCCTCTTCGAGCGGCATGGAGATAACAGGTAGGTGGAACAGCGATCCTTGCGTCGCACGGATGACTTTTCCGTTATAGACGTCAACTGTTCCCGGTCCGACGACGACACCATCGAATCCAGCTGCGTCAGCTGTCCGAATCATCGTTCCGACGTTCCCTGGATCTTGCAGACGATCGAGGAGCAGATAGCGTCCTCGCTCTAATTGTGCCGAAGCTTGTTTCATCTCACAGACAGCGAAAATGCCTTGCGACGTTTCCGTCTCAGCCAATACTTTGATGACGGCATCATCGATCGTAAAGACATCGGCATTTCGTTTCCAAGAACCGGGTACTTGGTACGATTCACGCACGATTAATTCCTTGACGATTCCGGCGCGAACAGCTTCTTCAATCAGATGTTCTCCTTCAATCAAGAAACGGTTCGTCTGCAGACGTCCTTTTTTCGTTAAGAGTTTTTTCCATTGTTTAACGATTTCGTTCTTTGCTGATGCGATGTGCTTCATTGTTTTATTACCCCTCGTAGATCGCTTGGACAGTCTCCGCATCTAAACGTTTTGTCACAGCAACGACTAAATCGACGGCTGCTTCGAAATCGGCTTTATGCATGATTGAGACGTTCGTGTGCAGGTAACGGATCGGTACAGTCAATGCAAGTGATGGAACACCTGTATTCGATAAGTGGAACTTCGCTGCATCCGTTCCGCCACCTGGTGTTAAGTCCAGTTGATACTTGATATTTTCTTCTGTTGCAACTTTCGTCACGAAATCAATCAATCCGCGATGTGCGATCATCGTTGCATCGAACATGATGACTTGAACGCCTTCACCTAATTTCGACAATGCTTCACGATCGGTCATCCCTGGCGTGTCACCCGGGATACCTGTATCGACAGCAAAGGCGATTGATGGTTTGAGCAAGTGTGCGACAGTTTGAGCCCCACGTAACCCGACTTCTTCCTGAACAGTCGCACCCGCGAAAATCGTGTTCGGATGTCCGTCTGCTTTTAAGCGTTTGATTGCTTCAATTGCGATGGCACAACCAATCCGGTTGTCCCACGCTTTTGCCATCAAGAAGTTCTCATTTTTCATCACAGTAAATTCGCAATGTGGTACGACCGTATCGCCCGGACGAATTCCCCAACCGTCGACTTCTTCTTTTGATGAAGCACCGATATCGATGAACATGTCCTTAATGTCGACCGGCTTATTGCGCGCTTCCGGTGGTAAAACATGAGGTGGTTTTGCACCGATTACACCTGGAATGACTTCACCAGATGACGTCACAATGTTCATACGCTGTGCCAAGAGGACCTGCCCCCACCAACCGCCGAGTGGTTGGAAACGAAGGAATCCTTTTTCATCGATCTTCGTGACCATGAATCCGACTTCATCCATGTGACCAGCAATCAACACACGTGGTGCATCTTCACCTGCGCCTTTATGTTCAGCAAACAGACTACCGAGACCATCTTGGTGGAATGCTTCTGCATGAGGTTCTAAATATTCACGCATGAGGCTCCTGACTTCTTTTTCGTTTCCCGGTACACCTGTTGCGTCCGTGAGACGTTTTAGCATATGTAATTGTTCGTTCATCTGATTTCCTCCTTAGTAACCGTTGTCTTGTCGCACATGGTTTGCTTCATTTTTAGAAATGTAAGCCTTGAAAATCATATCCTGTGTAAAGCCTAGTGTAGCACCTAATGCAAGGTATGCACCAATCAGAACGTCATAACTTTGTTCCGTCCGCGAAATCGCAAAGACGTTCGTTTTGTTATAGACATCTAAAAAAGCATCCGTTGCTGTCAAATAGAAGTCACCTTCTGTAAAATGACTTTTCTTGTATTCAAGCGCTAGACCTAGTGAGAGTAGAAAATGGACGCCATCGACATATTCCTCAAGAATTGTGACTTGAGCGGATGGTCCCTTCTTCGACCAGAACTTAAAGCAACGTGTCTCGTTCGCAAGTTCACCGAGTTCGACCAATAAGGCGAGTAAACGCTCGTCGAATTGATTGCCTGTCAATTGATGTTCTGACTGAATCCGTTTATCCAACTGTTCTTGCATCTCAAAAAGTGTCAACCAATCCATCTTTAATTCTCCTTCTATCTAAAAAAATCATATGACCGTCTCATCGACGTGCCTTCTTATTTTATCATTAAATCGAAAAAAACGTCGGAGAATTAAATTCCCCGACGAATTGTAGAACTTAAGCGTTCAATTTTGCTTTTGCTGTGTCAGCAAGTGAAGCAAATGCAGTTGCATCTGTAACTGCGAGGTCAGCGAGCATCTTACGGTTAACGTCGATACCTGCTAATTTAAGACCATGCATCATGCGGCTGTAAGAAAGACCGTTGATACGTGCTGCCGCATTGATCCGAGTGATCCAGAGGCGACGGAAGTCACGTTTCTTTTGACGACGGTCACGGTAAGCGTACATGAGAGATTTCATGACTTGCTGTTTCGCAACCTTGAAGAGTGTATGTTTCGAGCCGTAGTAGCCCTTAGCTAATTTGAGTTGTTTTTTACGACGTTGACGAGTCGTATATCCGCCTTTTACGCGTGGCATATAAATTCCCTCCTAAATCTGTATACGATTGGATAAATTACTTCGCGATCATGTGACGGATGCGTTTGAAGTCACCCGTAGATACCATGCTAGCTTTACGTAATTTACGTTTCGCTTTTGTTGATTTGTTACCGAACAAGTGGCTTGTGTAAGCACGACCACGTTTCAATTTGCCAGAAGCAGTACGTTTGAAACGTTTAGAAGCACCGCGGTGCGATTTCATTTTAGGCATGAGAGATTCCCTCCTACTTCGATTCGATTAGTCTTCTTTCTTAGGAGCAAGCACGAGGAACATGCTGCGTCCTTCCATCTTCGGTCTCTGTTCCACAACACCGAACTCACTTAAATCCGTTGCGAGGCGTTCGAGAACGCGTTTACCGATTTCCGAGTGAGTGATGGCACGACCGCGGAAACGAATACTCGCTTTCACTTTGTTACCATTCTCCAAGAATTTCTTCGCATTACGGAATTTCGTTTGGAAGTCGTTCTCCTCGATCGTCGGGCTAAGACGAACTTCTTTCATCTGAATCACTTTCTGATTCTTCCGAGTTTCTTTGTCCTTCTTTTGCATCTCGAAACGGTATTTACCGTAGTCCATGATCTTACAAACTGGCGGCGTCGCTTGTGGAGCGACCATGACGAGGTCAAGTTCCGCTTCCTCTGCGAGACGTAGCGCTTCGTTGCGTGATTGGACACCTAGTTGAGCACCATCCGCTCCGATAAGACGAACTTCCCGGGCACGGATGCTTTCATTGATTAACAGATCTTTGCTAATGGTTAGCACCTCCATCGTGCAATGCACGAAAAATGAATGATAGAAAACGCTATAAAAAAAGCGTCGGCAGTTCTTCCCGCCCACACTCATAAGGAACGTCAAAGCATAGCAATCGCTATACATTGCGTATCTTCATGATGAACCAGTACGAGTCGTCATACATGGTGAGAAGCGGGATGCTTCTGCTTTGTTGTCATTTCACTTTGCTATCATAGCACTTGTTTTCCCGTGATGTCAAGCCGCTTTCTATGTTCTTACAGAACGTTGCTCACATACTTGATTATAATAGCAATCCTTTAACGGATAAGCAAGAAGTTTCTAACCTGTTTTTCACGGGTACATTCACTACATGTCAAAAAGATTCAGAACATTCGCAAGCAAAATTGTTTATTTAGAATGATTATTGTTTTATAATCAATGTAATCTTACATAAAGGGGAGAATAACAGATGACTGAAAAACGATTAACGACCAATCAAGGTGTACCAATCGGAGACAATCAAAATTCACGCACGGCTGGACGTCGTGGACCTACATTATTAGAAGACTATCAATTAATCGAAAAGATGGCCCATTTCGACCGGGAACGTGTACCTGAGCGTGTTGTACATGCTCGTGGATTCGGTGCTCACGGTGTCTTCACTGTGAAAAACTCGATGAAAAAGTACACGAAAGCTGCGTTTTTACAAGAAGAAGGGACAGAAGTTCCTGTCTTCGCCCGTTTCTCGACTGTTATTCACGGCACGCATTCTCCAGAGACACTCCGCGATCCACGTGGATTCTCTGTCAAGTTCTATACAGAAGAAGGAAACTGGGATTTCGTCGGGAACAACCTTCCTGTCTTCTTCATTCGCGACGCTATGAAGTTCCCGGATATGGTCCATTCACTTAAACCAGATCCACGCACGAATATTCAAGATCCCGATCGTTACTGGGACTTCATGACACTTCGTCCAGAATCGACGAACATGCTCATGCACCTTTTCACGGATGAAGGTATTCCTGCAAGCTACCGTAAAATGCGTGGTTCTTCCGTCCACTCATTTAAATGGGTGAATGCTCACGGCAACACGGTCTATGTTAAACTACGCTGGGTACCAAAAGCTGGCGTTCATAATCTCTCAGCTGAAGAAGCAACAGAGATTCAAGGAAAAGATTTCAACCATGCTTCAAACGATACGTTCCAAGCGATTGAAGACGGAGATTATCCGGAATGGGATCTGTTCGTACAGGTGCTCGATCCGGCTGACGTCGATCAGTTCGATTTCGATCCGCTCGACGCAACAAAAGATTGGTTTGAAGATGTCATCCCGTTCCAACACGTCGGTACGATGACACTGAACAAAAACGTCGACAACTATTTCGCTGAAACGGAATCTGTCGGGTTCAACCCAGGTGTCTTGATTCCAGGGATGCTGCCATCTGAAGATAAGTTGTTACAAGGTCGTCTGTTCTCTTACTCGGACACACAACGCTACCGTATCGGAACGAACTATCAACAACTTCCGATTAACTGTCCGTTCGCACAAGTGAATAACTACCAACGTGATGGTGCAATGCCAGTTGGTCAGCAAACGAGTCCGGTGAACTACGAACCGAACCGTTATCAAGAAGAACCAAAAGAAACACCAGAGTTTACGGAAGAAAACCAGCCGTTACTTGATGATAAACATGGTCGTCTCGAAATCGAGAAAACGAACAACTTCGGTCAAGCCGGCGAAGTATACCGTCGTTTGACAGAAGACGAGCAAGCAGCTCTTCTGAAGAACCTCGTCAATGATCTCGAACAAGTACGTCATGAGAACACAGTCTTGCTCGCAATCTGTAACTTCTACCGTGCTGATGCTTCACTCGGTCAGAAATTATCAGAAGCGCTTCAAGTCGATATCGAACCGTTCTTGCAACAAATGCGTTCGTAATATGACACAAGCACCCTTGACTTACGTCTTGGGTGCTTTTTTTTATGTCTTAATATGGGATGAAATCGTAGCGTTCTGCCGTCTTGTACGTGAACTCATTGAGTTTCTTGAACAAGACGATTTGATTGAGACCGACCTGCTTGACCGTATTTTGTTGCATGTAACGTTTTTGTTCTGACGTAAACGTATTATAGATGGGAGCATAACCATTGCTTTGGAACGGTTGCATTTGAATCGCCCGATCCGCATCTTCAAATCGATTGTAGCGAATCGTCCCTCCGACAACTCCTCTACCGAGAATCGTCATCGCTTTTCCATCCGCCCGGTGCACATTTCGAATCGTATTGTAACGAACCGTCGGATTCTTCCAGTTCATCATCGAAATCGCGTAATCCTTTGTTCCGTCAATCGTATTTTTTTCGATCCGGACATTCGTGTGTAATCTATTTTCTGTGTATTGATGTGTGCCAATTGCCACGTTGATATTACGGAACAGGTTATTGCGAATCATGATATCTGCGTTCGGCGTTCCGTCTTGTTTCGACCACTTCCAGTTGAAGCCCTTTGTGATCGGGTCTGGTGTATCGAGATTAATCGATTCATTCGGACCGGTATTCGGGATCATGACGGCGTCGACGAATTTCATGTTTTCGATGACTGCCTTCTTCGTCGCATCAAGTTCCATCGCATGTGAACCTTTTTGATTCCGTACTGTGATGCCGCCGATATACAAGTTTTGATTATGGGCAATGGCGAATGCTGAACCACGCGTATATCGATTCAAGTCGATTTGCGCATTCCCTTTCCCGATGATTTTAACGTTCTGTGAGCCATCATACTTTCCGACCTTTTTGTTCAAACGCAACACGGATGGAGCAACAAGATCAAATACACTAGTCGTCGAACTAATCTTCGTCGTTCCCGTTTCCGTCGTCTTCTTGATGATGACGCCATCTTCCAAGATCACCGTCGTATTGGACGGAATACCGACACGTAGTGGAGATAGGTACGTTCCTTTCGTCAAGACGAGTGTCCCGCCACCCTCTTTTTCAAGACGCTCCAAATAGGAGCGCATCGTATAGTGATTACGCGTCTTTGCGTTATAGGTCGTATATTTACGGATCGTCGGGTCAATTGCTTCTGTTTTTGGTGTGATCCGGTACGTCTTTTTTGTCGTCGCCGCACTCACTTCACCCGGATGAATACCAATCAAAAGTGAAGATGCGATGAACACAGCAAGAGTCGTCTGCTTCATTTTTTGTAACTTCCTTTCCCTTATATCAAAACATTACATCTACTAAAGGTTTATTATAGCATTTATCCAATTAAAGGAAAAAAATTTTTCGGTTATATTGGATAGATTTAGCTGAATGATCTCTCTTTTTCATCGGCATGCTGCTTCTTTCTTTTGATTATCACATCACAAAAAAAGTCCGCCCTACATCAGCAGGACGAACTCTTTCGTGAGACTATCATTATTTTGAACGATTCGCGATTTCTTGTTCTAAGTCGGCGACGAATTGTTCAAGTGATGCATTACTTGAATCTTTTGAACCGTAGCGACGAATATTGACTTCGCGCGATTCGACTTCTTTGTCACCTAAAACAAGCATGACTGGTACTTTGTTGACTTGTGCTTCACGAATCCGGTATCCGAGTTTTTCGTCACGGAAATCTGTTTCAACACGAATTCCCTTCTTCAGTAGGATCGCTTTGATTTCACGGGCATAGTCTTCATGAACTTTAGAAACCGGAATCAATTTCACCTGAACCGGTGCGAGCCATGTTGGGAACGCGCCTTTGTATTCTTCGATCAAGTATGCGACGAATCGTTCCATCGTCGAAACAACACCTCGGTGTAAGACGACCGGACGATGATCTTGTCCGTCATTTCCTTTGTATGTCAATTCGAATCGCTCTGGTAAGAGGAAGTCGAGTTGGACTGTCGAAAGCGTCTCATCTTTACCAAGTGCTGTCCGAACTTGAACGTCAAGCTTC
The DNA here is from genome assembly GCF_000798935.2 of Exiguobacterium sp. ZWU0009. Lineage (NCBI taxonomy): Bacteria > Bacillati > Bacillota > Bacilli > Caryophanales > Exiguobacterium > Exiguobacterium sp. ZWU0009. The sequence continues at coordinate 2,348,483 of NZ_CP018057.1, forward strand.
GGTCCGTAGAATGCAGCTTCGCCTTCTGCCTCGAAGTATTCGAGTTCGAGCTCATCCATCGTTTCTTTCAACTCACGTTGCGCCATTTCCCAGATCGCATCGTTATCGAAGTACTTCTCTTTATCCGCTGGGTCACGATACGAAAGACGGAATTTGTAATCTGTAATCCCGAAGTCCGCATAGACTTCTTGAATGAGATGAACGATGGCTTTGAACTCATCCTTCATTTGATCAGGACGGACAAACGTATGTCCATCGTTAAGGACCATGTAACGAACGCGTTGAAGACCAGTCAAGGCACCAGACATTTCGTAACGGTGCATGCCACCAAGCTCCGCAACACGAAGCGGTAAATCACGGTACGAACGTGGTTCATTCTTGTAAACCATCATGTGGTGTGGACAGTTCATTGGACGAAGAACGAGTTCTTCATTGTCCATCTCCATTTTCGGGAACATGTCGTCTTGATAGTGATCCCAGTGACCCGATGTCTTGTATAGATCGACTGAACCGAGGACCGGTGTATAGACGTGCTCATATCCAAGTTCGAGTTCTTTATCGACGATATAACGCTCGACCGTCCGACGGATCGCTGCTCCTTTTGGTAGCCACATCGGAAGTCCTTGACCGACTTCTTGAGAAGTGAAGAACAAGCCAAGTTCTTTCCCGAGCTTACGGTGATCCCGCTCTTTTGCTTCAGCAAGGAAGTGGAGATGTTGTTTCAACTGATCTTTTGTCGCCCATGCTGTACCGTAAATCCGTTGTAACATCTTGTTTTTTGAATCGCCACGCCAGTAAGCACCAGCAATGCTCATCAATTTGAAGACTTGTAGCTTCGCTGTCGCTGGAACGTGTGGTCCACGGCAGAGATCGAAGAATTCGCCTTGACGGTAAATTGTCAAATCCTGATCAGCAGGAATCGACTCGATCAATTCGACTTTCAACGGATCATTGAGCTCTTTATAGATCGCGAGTGCTTCGTCACGAGAGACGACTTCGCGTTCGATCGGCAAGTTTTCACCCGCGATTTTATTCATCATCTTCTCGATTTCCGGAAGATCCTCTTCTGTCAGGCGACGTTCCATATCGATATCATAGTAGAAACCATTCTCGATTGTCGGTCCGATTCCAAGATGAATCGTTTCATCCGGATATAGACGTTTGATGGCTTGTGCCATCAAGTGAGCCGATGAGTGACGAATCAAGTCGAGCCCTTCTTCTGAATCCGGCATAATCAATTCGATTGTACCGTCCTCTTCGATTGGACGACGGTAATCGATTGCGTGCCCGTTTAGTTTTGCAGCAAATGCTTTTTTACGAAGTCCTGGGCTGATTGAAGCAGCGACTTCTTCTGCTGTCGTACCGACTGCGAATTCCTTTACGGCGCCGTCTGGAAATGTAAGTGCGATGTTTGACATGACTGTTTCCCCCTTTAACAAAATAAAAAAGACTCATCCCTAAAAAGGGACGAGTCTTAATCTCGTGGTACCACCCTCGTTCCCGGACCATATACTGGTTCGGCTCGAACACGCGTTAACGGGCGTGAAGCGCAAACGGATTAGCCCCGTTCGTGCTATGAGGGAGTAAAGACATGAATGATGCCATGAGAAGCTTCCACCGCTCTTCTCTCGCTAGTTTGGTTCATTTCATACTTCATATCCTCAATCGTTGCATCGTCTATTGACGTGTCATTAGTATAACGAATCCGTCGCTTCCTTGACAAGGAAAATTAGTAGCGACGTCGATTTTCACCGAGGAACTCGATCGGTTGTGTCGTCGTCCGAATCCGTTCCATCAATCGTGCGGCCTTTAACTTATCGCCTTGATCGTTCGTAATCCCAAAATGGAGTTCGAGTTCATCGTAAGATAAGTTCGAGCTGAACAATGTCGGCAGACGATGCATCATCCGATATTGCAAAATGATTCCGAACAACTCATCTCGTACCCACGGACTGATCGATTCTGCGCCGATATCATCAATCAATAAGACCGGAATCGTTTGGAATCCTTCAAGAAACGTATCGAACGAGTCAGACCGAATCCGCCGTTTCGCTTCAGCGACGAACCCAGGAGCATGGACAAGAATCGTTGCAATCCGTTCTTTCTTTAGTGCATTCCCGATCGCAGCCAAGAGATACGTTTTCCCGACACCAAAGCTACCGTGCAGGTACAGTCCCTTTACATGCTCTTTTGAGCGCAGATGATTGAGGAACTGCGACGCCGCACGTAAAGCGAGCTTCCGGTCCGTCGTCGACAAGTCAAAATCACTGAAGTTCGCATCGCGCACTTCGTCCGGCAGGAACAGACTCTTGAACTTTTTCTCAAGTGCACGTTCATCTTCTCGGTCTTTGAGTGCTTGCGACTTTTCATATGAAACGACGATTTGTCCTTTTTCGACGTGCAGGATCGGCTGATAGCCTTCGATGACGGCTTTACTTTCAATCAGTCGATTCCCATCCATCTGTTCCGCGTATTCGTTCAGTTTGAGCATACCCCGCTCGATCATCCGTTGATCAATCTCTGGATGGGTCCGTAAGAACATGACGACCCCCGGATGAGACAACACCCGTTGTTGAATCGCTCGAACCGATTCTGCGACGTCCGGTCGACTTAATATTTTTTCGATAGATGATTGGATATGTTCCATGTCCCGACTCCTTTAGTTCCCCTTCAGTTCTCGTAAGATTCGTTCCATCTCTTCATCGTCTGGAACATCTGCTTCGAAACTCGCTTTTTTAGAGGCTTCATACTGTTGCTGCTTCGCCTTCTCTTCTTGCAACCACTTCGGATTCGGACCGCCGTTCGTATTGCTCGTCCGTCCCCGACGTCCACCGACAGTCTGACGCGCACGTTCTTGTTTTTGCTCCTGCTTCTTCGCAATTAAGTCATCCTGCTCCTGTGTCTTCGCCAGCGCCTCGGATGCTGTCACGTATCCCTTCTGTTTCCAATCATCAACAATTGATAAGAGGAAGTTCTTACTGAAGCGATTGTCTTTTTTGACGACAAGCGCATAGTAGTAGGCGGCATTGACAATCCCGGATGACATTTCATAATCGATGATCAATTGCTGGATCAATTCTTCATCCCGTTCAGACAATGCTTTGACTTTTCGCAACTTCGCGACATAATGCTTCGGATGGGTACTTTCCATCGTTTCCGTCGCTTCAACGTCTCCGACCTCAATCGTGTCGAGTGAGGCGACCTTCGCTTTTTTCTCTCGGCTGAGCTTTTGTTTCGCTGACAACATCATCTGTTTGCAACGTTCTTGTTTCTCAGCATCGGTCATCGGCAAGTACGCTTCGTGGCGGAAACGGGCATTCAATAGTTCCGCCATCAGCGCTTCATTCGACTGCGTGACGTAAGCAAGCTTCACGAGCAGATGATCGATTGCCTTTGAGTAAAATGTTCGTGGCAAGAAACGATCCGTCTGTCGCTTCATCTCTTCTAGGTCAAACGAATAATCAAATTCATATACTGCTCGTTCCTGTTTGGCATAGGCTTTCGGCTGATGCGCGGAAGCAAGACCAGCTTTCACATCGAACACTTGATCAAACCTGACCGTCCGATCAACGATGTTCTTCGGAAGCGGTTCTGTCCGGAAACGATGCTGGAGGGAGCGGAAACGAATTTCACCGACGCGGTAAAATAGCAGACTCGATAACACCCCGTCATTCAAGAAAGTGTTCGGCGCGAGCGGCACCCGGATTTGATAGATGTAGCGATACGCGGCTTGGCGCGCTTCGAACGTCCGGATCAAACCGATGCCTTCTAGCTTGAATAACTCTTCCTTGAATTCATCGACGGAAAAACCGAGTAGTGTTCCGAGTTCCGCATGGGAGATGTATTGGGATTTTGTTTTTCCTGGAATCATCTCGCTCCAAAACGTTTGATAAAGTCCAAGTGCTTTGACGCCGATGATCGGCTGGTACAAATAATATAAAGATTGATAGGCTTCACGGTCGACGACACCATTGCTCATCACTAAGCAAAGATCGGTACCGGAAAGTTCACGTTCTACCATCTGACTCGTCCTTTCCTTAGGGAGAAAAAGAGAGGTACGCTGACCGGACAGACGACCTCTCTTATATCACGTTCAATTTTCACGGTCATTTTCTTGATGTCGCTCCATCAGCTCAGAAAGCTCTTGGAAGAAGACATTGATGTCCTTGAATTGTTTATAGACACTCGCAAAGCGAACGTATGCCACTTCATCGACGGAAGCTAGTTCATTTAACACGAGACGCCCGACCTGCTCACTTGGAATCTCATGCTGAGCTGTCGCTCGTAATGCCTTTTCGACTCGACTGACGACTGTTTCTAACTGTTCAATTGAAATCGGTCGTTTTTCACAGGCACGCACTAGTCCCCGCAAAATTTTATCACGATTGAACTCGTCGCGCGTTCCGTCTTTCTTTACGATGATTAAAGGGGTCTGTTCGACCATTTCGAAAGTCGTAAAGCGATAGCCGCAAGACTCACATTCACGTCTCCTCCGAATCGAACCGAAATCCTGGACCGGTCTTGAGTCCAGTACTTTTGTTCCGTTAAAATTACAGGCTGGACAGCGCATGCCGTACCTCCGTTCACGTGATTTCTTTTGTTCCAATCATTTTTAATCGGTATCCCGCATCAAGTGAGGCATAGATTCGCTCGATGTGTTTTTCGAGATCAGGTCCGAGAAGACTCTCACGATGTAAGAATAGATCGACGGCCGTACGTCCGCCCGCCACCATGATGACGGTCGCGAGTCCGTCGACTTCTTTTAATGTAAAAGCGAGTTCTCCACGTTCCGCGTCAACACGACGCACCGTCCCACCCTCTTGCTTTAAGATATTTTCTAAACCAGCAAACAACATCTCGACCGTTGCTGCGTAATAGTGTGTGCGTAGATTTTCGTTTTTATGTGTATCGGATGTCTCTAGCTGTTTTTGTAAGCGTTCCTTCAGTCCCATGGTCATCCTCTTTTCTTTGTTTCTTCTACTATTAAGAATAACAGACGTCAGACATATTAAAAAGCCCTCGTCTGAACGACGAGGGCTTGACGAATTCGTGTGTGTTGTCAGTTGACGTGCTGGACAGTAGCCGCTGGAACTTGAACTGGTCCCATACCACGTGGAATTTCGACATTTTCACGGATTTTCGCATCGAGCTTTTCAGCAATGTAGTTCGCTGCGATGGCTGGATCGATCCGATCCCCACAAGTAAAGACATCAACCGATGCATACCCGTGCTCTGGGAAACTGTGAATCGTCAAGTGCGATTCAGAGATAATGACGACGCCACTGACGCCGTGTGGTGCAAACTTGTGGAATGCTACTTCTCGTACTTCTGCACCTGCTTGAAGTGCTGCGTCAACGAAAAGTCGTTCAACGAATTCCATGTCGTTCAATTTTTCAGGATTACAATCCCAAAGTTCTGCAATAATGTGTCTTCCCATAGTATCCATTTGTGGATCCCCCCTACATTCAATGGTCTTCAAAGTAGTTGATCACTTACTTTGCGCCTGAGTCGTTCGCACCCACGGGGGAAAGTTAGTCCAGAGAGGTCCTAACCCTTTAAGCTGCGATTGCCAGACCGATTGAAGTTCACGATTTGAATTATAGCGAGTATCAAAAAGATACACAAGGATAAATTTCAAAAATTAATACATTTCTAGAAAAAAAACGGGACAGGTCCCGTCGTTACTGGGATCTGCCCGTTGTCATTAATTCAATTCAAGTTCTTTTTCAACCGTTCCCATCGCCTCTAAGTGCGCCGAAACAAGGTGTACGAGGTCGACGACGCGGCAGGAGTAACCCCACTCATTATCGTACCAAGCGAGGACCTTCACTTGACGACCACCCATGACCATCGTCGAGAGTCCATCGACGACCGTCGAACGCTCTTCTCCGTTGAAGTCGATCGAGACGAGCGGTTCCATCGTCATTCCGAGAATACCGTCAAGCGCACCGTCCGCTGCTTTCGTGAACGCTTCGTTCACTTCAGCAACCGTCGTATCGCGACTAACTTCGACGACGAGATCGACGAGTGAGACGTTCGGTGTCGGAACACGAAGCGCGAGTCCATTCAATTTCCCTTCCAAGTGTGGCAAGACGAGTGCGATTGCCTTTGCTGCACCTGTCGATGTTGGAATGATGGATGATCCACATGCGCGGGCGCGTCGTAAATCCTTATGCGGATTGTCAATATTATTTTGATCATTCGTAAACGCATGAACCGTCGTCACGAGACCGGATTCGATTCCGAATGCCCGGTCGATGACTTGCACGACAGGTGCGAGACAGTTCGTCGTACACGATGCGTTCGAGACGATAGCATCTGTTTCATGATCATACATGTCGTCATTGACACCCATGACGATCGTTCGGACATCCCCTTTAGCAGGTGCCGTGATGACGACCTTTTTTGCGCCTGCCACTAAATGCTTCGCAGCACCCGTATCTGAGTTGAACTTTCCTGTCGCTTCGACGACGATATCGATGCCGAGTTCCCCCCACGGCAATAGCTCAGGATTGCGTTCACTGACGATTTGAATTTGTCTTCCGTCAACCATCAACGCCCCATCGATGATGTCGACCGGATAATTGAATTTCCCATGTACCGTGTCGTACTTGATTAAATGTGCAAGTGTTTCGACTGGATAACTTGCATTGATTGCTACGACTTCGCTTTTCCCCTCAGCGATCAGACGTCGAAAGACCATTCGACCAATTCGACCAAAACCATTGACTGCCACCTTGACTCCCATGTGCGGATCCCCCTTCAATGTGACGGATGTAGCTCCGTTTACAGATAGAACTATATCATGAAATGTAAGCGATTTCATTATGTTCTCTAAAAAAAGTGAGAGAAGATGGAAACTTCTCTCACTTCACACTTTTTATGTGTCACTCTCATGATTGCCGGTGTCATATAACGCTAACCATTTATCGATTTGCTGATATAACGAATCAAGACTCCCATCATTGAAGAACACATCATCCGCGAGCTCTTTTTTCTGTTCAATGCTAAGTTGCGAATGAATACGTGCATATGCTTCTGCTTCCGATAGATCATTACGTTGCATCAATCGTCTTAACTGCATATCTTCTGGGCAATAAACGACTACGACACGGTCGAACAGCGTCCGCCAATCGCCTTCAAGTAATAACGGAATATCAAATACGACGAGCGAATGTCCTGAACGTTCATAGGCATCTGCTTCATTAAGCATCTGTCGTCGAATACTCGGATGCATCAACTGATTCAGCTGTTGTCGTTTTTCGCTATCCTGAAAAATGATTTGTCCGAGTTTCGGACGGACGAGACGTTCCTCCTCGAATGCTTCCGGGAAAGCCAACTTGACCGCCTCATATGCTCGCCCTCCTGGCTCAACGACTTCTCGCGCAACGAGATCCGCATCGATGACCGCTATTCCTTTTTGCTTCAGATAGCTAGAAACCGTACTTTTACCGGTAGCGATACTGCCCGTCAGACCAACCCTCATAAGGCGACCTGTTGGCATGTCGGACAGAAGTGCGTTCCTCGTCCGCCGACTTTAATTTTTTCAATGGCAGTACCGCAACGGGAACACGGTTCGCCCTTTTGACCGTATACCGCGAGTTGAAGCTGAAACTCACCTTTTCCGGAAGGTGAGACATAACTTCGGATCGTACTTCCCCCTGCTTCTACCGCTTGTCGTAAGACGTCGACACCGGCTTGATGAATACGTGAGATATCATCAAGCGTCAAGGCACCAGCCTTCGTCAATGGATGGACGCGTGCCGCATGAAGGGTCTCATCGACATAGATGTTACCGAGACCAAGGAAGATGGACTGATCCAGCAATGCCGTTTTGATTGGACTTCTTTTTTTACGAATTAAATTCTCTGCTAACACTTCTGCTGTGAACTCCGGATCAAACGGTTCGCGCTCCAGCTGTGCCAGTGGAGCAGTCTGCATTGCTGTTTCCTTATCACGCAATTCCATCGTTCCGAACTTCCGGACATCATTGTAATGCAGCTCCGAACCATCCGTGAATCGGAAGACGACATGGGTATGTTTATCCCGCTCGACCGGTTGCGGATACGGGAAGTACTTCCCTTCCATCCGCAAATGACTGACGAGATAAAAACGATCAAAATCAAAGAGTAGGAACTTACCGCGACGTTCGACGCGTTCGATCCGTTCTTGATGTAAGGCATCTGCAAATGGTGCCACTTCCATCCCCCGAATCATTTTCGGGTGGTAGACTTTGACGGAAGAGACTGTTTTTCCAGAGACCGAACGTTCTAAACTGCGGCGAACGGTCTCGACTTCAGGTAATTCAGGCACGTCTATTCCTCCTTGCTTACTTCGTTTCGTACCACGTATGTCCTGCGCCCCCATCGACGCGTAACGGTACGGATAGTTCGACGGTCTGCTCCATCGCTTGTTTGACAAGCGCTTGTAAGGCTTCAAGTTCTTCGTCCGGTGCTTCAAAAATCAATTCATCGTGTACTTGTAGTAACAAACGTGCTTTTAAATCTGATGCTTGTAAGGCAGCATGCACATCAAGCATCGCTTTTTTAATGATATCCGCAGCCGAACCTTGAATCGGCGTATTGATTGCCGTACGTTCCGCAAAACCACGTAAATTGAAGTTTTTCGAATTGATATCCGGGATGTTGCGGCGCCGGTTCATCAACGTTTCGACGAATCCATTCGCTCGTGCCGTCTCGATCGCCGTATCCATGAACTGTTTGATTTGCGGGAACAGCTCGAAATAACGATCGATGAACGATTGTGCTTCCTTCCGCGTGATGTTCAAGTTTTGTGACAGTCCATAATCGCTGATTCCATAAATGATGCCGAAGTTGACGGCTTTCGCCTGACGCCGCATGTTTCCTGTGACATCCTCCGGTTCAACACCAAAGACACTACTTGCGGTTTGAGTATGGATATCCTCATCATGTAAGAATGCATCGACAAGCGTCTGATCCTGCGACATATCGGCCATGACACGTAGTTCGATTTGTGAATAATCAGCAGCATACAGTGACCAGCCTGCTTCACTTGGAACGAAGGCTTTTCGAATCTTCCGTCCTTCTTCAATCCGAATCGGGATATTCTGAAGGTTCGGATTGACCGAACTTAAACGGCCTGTCTGGGCAATCGTCTGAGCAAAACGGGTATGAATCTTTCCGTCTTCCTTGATGACTTTTTGTAAGCCTTCGACATACGTCGACTGTAATTTTTGGAGCTCCCGGTACAACATGATGTGATCAATGACCGGATGCAACGGACGCAGTTTTTCAAGAACGTCTGCGGCAGTCGAATAGCCGGTCTTTGTTTTTTTGAAGGCTGGTAGTTCGAGTTTTTCAAACAGAATCACACCGAGTTGTTTCGGTGAATTGATATTGAACGACTCACCTGCAGCTTCAAAGACCAACGTTTCAAGTTCTGTAAGACGCCCGGCAAGATCCGCTTGCATCGATTGGAGCGTCGCGACGTCGACACGAATCCCAGTCCACTCCATCTCAGCAAGGACACCTGATAGCGGACGTTCCAGTGTTTCATACAGCTCATATTGCTGATTCGCCTTCAACTCTTCCCGGACTTTCGGAAACAATAATTCGATCATCCGTGCCTTCTCTGCAAGATAAGGGTGTAATACGTCATCCGCTGGGGCTAGACGTTTTGCTCCCTTGCCGAGGACCGCTTCTTCGTTCGGTGCCATCAATGCATAATGACCAGCAATTGAAGCGAGCGTCGTGCCGCCACTTAAATTCAATAAGTAACCAGCTAATAACAAATCCTCATAACCGTTTAAGGTTAAGCCATGCTTACGCAATGCGAATGCGACTTGTTTGGCATCGAGACAAATCTTCCGATGTTCTGACTCGATCCATTGGCGGAATGCCGGATCCTCGACGAGCGTTGGAGCAGCAACATAGATCGTGTCAGGCGTCGCGATCGCAAACCCGATGATGTCTTCTTCCATGTAATCCTCTCGCAGCTGTTCAGCAAGCAACACCGCATCGGTGACGTCTTCAGGAAGTGACGTAATCGTCACGACGTTCAACTGCTCTTTATCCTCTTCTTTGACGACAGGGGCGAATCGATTCGTCAACGACTTGAAGCCGAGCGACTGGAACAACGAATAAGGAACTTGGGTATCAATGTCGCGAATTTGCAAATCCTCTAGCGTCGTCTCGAGCGGGACATCGACTTTAATTGTCGCGAGTTCTTTCGATAATCGTGCTAGCTCTTCGTTCGCGATGACTTTTTCCTTCTGCTTCCCTTTTAAGTCCTCGACGTGCTCATACAGTCCTTCGACAGAACCATATGCCGAAATCAATTTAACCGCCGTCTTTTCACCAATCCCAGGAATCCCTGGAATATTATCCGACTTATCCCCCATTAATCCTTTCAGATCAATCATTTGAATCGGCTTTAGACCACCATACGTCTCAGCGAACAGTTCCTCAGTCATGCACTGGACGTCCGTAATCCCACGCTTCGTGATCAAGACTTCGATCTTATCCGTGACAAGTTGAAGTAAATCTTTATCTCCAGTGACGATCCGCGTCCGATCCGTCGGCATCGTTCGTGCGAGCGTACCGATCAAATCATCCGCCTCATAGCGATGAAGTTCCATCATTTGAATACCGAGCGCTTCGCAGATGTCCCGGACGATCGGGAATTGTTCACGTAGTTCGGACGGTGTCTTTTCGCGACTTCCTTTATACTCCTGATAGACATCGTGACGGAACGTTTCACTCGAAGCATCAAAGGCAACGAGCATATGGGTCGGTTGTTCTTCCTCGAGCAACTTCAATAACATCATCGTAAAGCCATAAGCTGCGTTCGTATTTCGTCCTTGCGCATCCGTCATTGGTGGTAAGGCGAAAAACGCCCGATAGGTCAACGAGTTCCCATCAATCAATAGCAATTTATTTTCCATCATCTACGCCCCTTTAATCGATTTTCTGTTCCTATTGTATCACTCTACACACATTTGTTCGCTAAAAATGACCAAAAAAAGACGATTGACTCACGGAGAGTCAACCGCCAAGGGCATGACGACATGGGAGCTGATCCAGTCGCCATACAGATGATGAAGAAGGTACTTTCATCATAAGATACGTCTATTAAGGAAATGTGAATCCACTGTGAAATTCAGCCATGTTTTGGTAAACGAATCGTAAACGTCGTTCCTTTCTGTTCTTCTGAAGCGACTTCGATTTCACCGTGGTGTAGGTCGACGATATGTTTGACGATGGCTAGTCCGAGACCCGTTCCCCCGGAATTACGGCTTCGTGCCTTATCGACGCGATAGAAACGTTCGAAGATCCGTTGGGTTTCTTTCGGATGAATGCCAATTCCGTCATCTTTGATGATGAGCTGGACAGACTCTTCTCCATCCTCAAGCTGAATCCAGACGTTGCCACCGTTCGGCGTATAATTCAGCGCATTCGCAACCAAGTTGACGACGACCTGTTTTAATCGATTCAGATCTGCCCGAATGAAGACTTCTTCTTCCGTTTCGATATGAATCGTCATCTCTTGTTCTGTTGCTCGTCGGTGCAGGAGTGCTGCAGTTTCCCGAACGAGACTCGTCACATCAACGATTGCGGTCTCGAGCTGATAGTTATCTTGTTCTAAACGAGAAAGCTCGAGCAAGTCTTCCACCAATGTTTGCATCCGTTCCGATTCATCGTGGATGATCCGTAAGAACTGCTCTCGGATTTCCGGAACATCTTGTGCACCATCGAGTAACGTTTCCGCAAATCCTTTAATGGACGTCAATGGTGTCTTTAATTCGTGGCTGACATTCGCAACGAAATCTTTACGCATCTGTTCCAGCTTTTTGATTTCCGTGATGTCGTTAAAGACGACAGTCGTTCCCTGCACTCGACCGTTCTTATCAAAAATCGGAGCAGCACTGACCATGAACGTCCGACTGTTGATGCCAAATCGGACACTCGATTGTTTCCGGTTCGGTTTTTCCGTCAGATAGACATCTTCAATTACCTGGCTCATCTTTTCGTTTGGAAGTACACGATAGTACAGCTTCCCGCTAGACGGTTCATGAATGTTGAACATTTCTCGGTACGTTCGGTTGACGAGTAGGACGTAGCCCTTCTCATCAATCAGCATGAGACCAGCTCCCATGTACTCGATCAAGGATTCGAGACGTGCCCGTTGCATCGCTTCACCAGACGATGCGTTCTCGAGATTGCGCGCTAATAGATTGATGGAGCGCCCTAAATCGCGTGATTCGTCAGGTGCCGATAACTCATAGACACGGGACTTGTAATTTCCATGTGATAGTTCGTGCAAGACATCGGTTGCCTCCGCGATCGGTCGCAGGAATCGTTTTGTCGAACGATAAATCGTCAAGAAGATAACCAATAACGACGCAACGAGAGAAAGGATGATGACCGTCCAAATCCGTGAATAAATGACGTTCAAGTCTTTTGCATAACGAATAAAACTGACATACACCTCACCACCGTCCGCTGTCGGAACAGGCTTCGTGAATTGAACGACACTATCATCTGTTTTCGATTCAAACGTTCCCTCATCAGGAATCGCTGAAAAATTGAGGGTCGCGACTTTCAGTTTCGTGACATCAACCGGTGTACCGGCAATGATCTCACCCCGACCATTAAATAAAATCATGTCGAAGTTCGATTCAGCGTACAATTGATTCACGTACTGGGCCATTTCAGAAACATCGCGCCCTTGTAAGATCGTCTCAACAAGAGAAGTCTCATCCATCAATTTTTCTTTTTCATTTTGGACATAGAACTCCTTGAAGGATTGTCCAAGTAAGAAACCGAGTGCAATCAGCACGAGACTGATGAACGAAAACATTTTAAAGATAAATCGCTTGCGATACTTACTCATTCCGATTTCGGCTCCTCCATCTTATACCCGAGACCACGAATTGTTTTGATGTAAATCGGTTTTTTCGTATTCGGCTCGATTTTTTCACGGACATGACTAATATGCACATCCACGATTCGTGTATCGCCGACGAAATCATAGTTCCAGATTGCGGATAACAGTTGATCTCGTGTCAGGACACGTCCCTTATTTTTAGCAAGGTATACGAGCAGTTCGAATTCTTTAGGTGTTAGTTCAAGACGCTCTTCTGCTTTGAAAGCTTCATAGTTATCTGGAACGATTTTGACATCACCAATCAGAATCGTCCCATCCGTCACTTCTTCCGAAGGTGTTGTCTGATGACTCATTCGTCGTAAAATTGCTTTCACACGGGCGACGACTTCACGTGGGCTAAATGGTTTTGTCAGATAATCGTCCGCACCGAGTTCAAGACCAAGGACTTTATCGAACTCATCATCCTTTGCTGTCAACATCAAGATCGGCGTATTGATTTTCTGTTGGCGTAGCCGTTTACATACTTCCAGACCATCGAGTTCCGGCAACATGAGATCTAGTACAATCAATGCGGCATCTTGCTTCTCCGCTAATTTTAAACCTGACATCCCATCATGTGCCGTTTCGACGACGAAACCAGCTTGTTCTAGATTAAACTTCAATAGTGTTGCGATCGACAATTCATCATCTACCACGATAATTTTATCTTTCAAACCTTGCATCCCCCTCAAGTTTCGTTCTTTCGAATAAGGAATTCCGTGGAATCCGCTTCGTCTGTCTTCATCTTACCGACTTTCACAGGAAAATCACAAATCTTTCTGCTGTTTCTTTACATAATCTTTAAAGGAGATGCCGAATCCAACTAGATCGTTCGTGTAAAAGCTAATAAAACGGGGAATCAATACATATCGTTAATTGTAGGAGGTAGAATGTATGGAATGGAATCATCCCCTTTTTGCAGCCATTACGGCATGGTTTATCGCTCAAGCAGCGAAGCTTGTCACAAGTTTGGTACGGACACGAAAGTTCGACCTGGAAATCATGTTTGCTTCTGGTGGTATGCCTAGTTCACATAGTTCGACTGTCGTCGCTCTAGCCGTTGTCATCGGTTTTCAGGAGGGGTTCTCATCATCGATTTTCGCACTGGCCGTCATCTTTGCGACGATCATCATGTATGATGCGACAGGTGTCCGGCAAGCTGTCGGTGTTCAGGCAAAACTACTCAATGATTATTTCAAAGGGATTCGCCATGAGACTCCTCTCCTGAATGAGCTCGTTGGTCATACCGAGTTTCAAGTGTTCGTTGGTCTCCTGCTCGGACTAGCCGTCGGTCTTCTATGGCCCGTCTTCTTTTTTTAATCCTATGATGTACAACAGCCCATCCAAAAATCGGATGGGCTGTTTGAGTATGAGATAGCTTATGGTTTCAAGACGACCTTGATACATCCATCTGTCCGATCATTAAATGTCTGATAGGCAGACGCAGCATCATCTAGTGCGACTTGGTGCGTTACGATATCTGTTGGATCAAATTCCTTGTTGATGATTTTCTGGAACAGTTCCGGCATTAAATGGACGACTGGTGCTTGTCCCATTTTCAGCGTAATATTTCGGGTAAAGAAATCGCCAAGCGGGAACTGATTATATTTCTTAGCATAGACGCCCGTCAACTGTACAGTACCAAATTTCCGGACAGCATCCTTTGCAATATCAATGGCACTCAACGTTCCACCTTGCAGACCAATCTTTTGTTCAATTTTTTCTACAGGGGACATCTTCCCATCAAAACCGACACAATCAATGACGACGTCTGCCCCACCCTGTGTCAGCTCTTTAATATACGCACCACTTTCTGCGTGATCTGAGAAATTCACTGTCTCGACTTTATTCGTGACTTTGGCATGATTTAATCGATACACTTGATCATCCACCGCAATGACTCGCTTTGCCCCTTGCATCCATGCAAATTTTTGTGTCATTAGTCCAACTGGTCCTGATCCGAGTACGACGACCGTATCTCCTTTTTTCACACCCGCATGCAAGACGCTCCAATACGCCGTAGGTAAAACGTCAGATAAGAACAATAATGCCTCATCTTCCAGTTCACACGATTCAGGAATCACAAGTGGCATGAAATTTCCGAACGGAACTTTTAAATATTCCGCCTGACCACCGGGATGTCCACCAAACTCTTCTGTAAAACCGAAGTACCCACCTGTATCGACATGGGGATTTCCATTCGAGTTATCACATTGGCTCTCCATGTCATGTTCACAAAAGAAACAGTGACCACAAGCAACGTTAAACGGTAACACGACGCGGTCTCCTCGTTTGACTTTCGTCACACCTGGTCCCACTTCTTCAACGATGCCCATCGGTTCATGACCAATGACATAGTCTTTGTGAGCCGGCATATTCCCCTGATAGATGTGTAGATCCGAACCACAAATGGCAGTCGATGTGATTTTTACGATGATGTCATCGTTTTTTTCAATCGATGGATCCTTTACTTGCTTGACTTGGACATCTTTTGTTCCTTGGTACGTTACGGCGCGCATGTAAAATCCCCCTTAGTGGAATAGAATGACGTACCTTTGTCCTTACCCTAATATTAGCATTCTCTCTACATGTTTATTAAAATTGGAACTTTTCTCCTACATGTATCCTATGCTATGAAATAAGACATTCTACACAATTAGCACAGGAATGAAAGGAGGCACTCGCGTGGCACGCTGTACTGTTTGTCGTCAAAATTGGTCTGCTCGAACAATCTATCGATTAATCTGGTCTGCCCATGTAACTTGTCCACACTGTCAGAATCCGCAGCACCTACATATGGAGCATCAAGGTCACTTCCTCCGGATTGGTTATTTGGTTCCTTGGCTGACGTTCCTTCTTATACTAGTCTGTCCTTGGTATGCTAAGTTATCGCACTATGCTTCTCCTCATCGGTTATGACGAGACAAAAAAGACGAACTTGTCGAAAGTGACAAGTTCGTCTTTTTTAAATTCAGGATTTTAATAAGTCGAGTACAGAGCGGACAGTAGATGCAGAGCGATTCAAAGCCTCTTGCTCCTCAGTCGTCAGTTCGAGTTCATAGATATGCTCGACACCGTTTCCGCCGAGAATGACAGGTACGCCGAAATACATATCGTCATATCCGTATTCACCTTCGAGGTAAGCGATTGCCGGAAGAATACGTCGCTGGTCCTTCAAGATCGCTTCGACCATCTCAGCGATTGCCGCTGCAGGTGCATAATAAGCAGAGCCGTTTCCGAGTAACTGAACGATTTCACCGCCGCCTTTACGGGTCCGGTCAACGATCGCATCCAGTCGTTTTTTCGATACGAGCTTCTCGATTGGGATTCCTCCCGCCTGAGAATAGCGCAGTAGCGGTACCATATCATCTCCGTGTCCTCCGAGCACGAATCCCGATACATCCTTCACAGAAACGTTCAGCTCCTCTGCTAAGAATGTCCGGAAACGTGCCGTGTCGAGGACACCGGATTGACCGATGACACGCTCTTTCGGAAAACCAGATGCTTGATAGACCGTATAAGTCATCGCATCGACAGGATTCGTCAAAACGATGATGATCGATTCTGGTGCATGCGCGACAATTTCCTTCGTCACAGCTGTCATGACGGCAGCATTCGTACTCACGAGGTCTTCGCGGCTCATACCTGGCTTCCGAGCGATACCGGCAGTGATGACGACGATATCTGCACCTTTAATGTCTGCATAATCCGATGTCCCTTTTACTGAAGCATCAAACCCGAGGATCGGCGCTGCTTCTTGCATATCGAGCGCCTTTCCTTTCGTCGGATTCTCTTGCTCTGGTCGGTCGACGAGGACGACATCACCTAGCTCTTGCTGGGCAAGATAGAGTGCCGTCGTCGCTCCTGTAAAGCCACTTCCTATGACTGCGATCTTCTTCCGTCTGTTCATCGACTCATTCCTCCTGATCGGATTACATGTTTTTGATGAGTTCGTCCGCGAATTCAGAACACTTCACTTCAGTCGCACCGTCCATGAGACGCGCGAAGTCGTATGTGACGACTTTCGTTTCAATCGATGTTTCCATCGATTTGATGATGAGATCTGCCGCTTCGTTCCAGCCGAGGTGACGGAACATCATTTCGCCTGACAAGATGACAGATGATGGGTTTACTTTATCAAGTCCAGCGTATTTCGGTGCTGTACCGTGAGTTGCTTCAAAGATTGCGTGACCTGTCATGTAGTTGATGTTTGCTCCAGGTGCGATTCCGATACCACCGACTTGTGCAGCAAGTGCATCCGAAATGTAGTCACCGTTCAAGTTCATTGTTGCAACGACATCAAACTCTTTTGGACGAGTCAAGATTTGTTGTAAGAAGATATCAGCGATTGAATCTTTTACGATCAACTTACCAGCAGCTTCTGCGTCTGCTTGTGCTTTGTTGGCAGCATCTGTTCCTTCTTCTTCCTTGATGCGATCGTACTGGTTCCAAGTGAAGACGTGCTCTGCGTATTCACGCTCAGCAAGTTCATAGCCCCAGTTTTTGAAAGCACCCTCAGTGAACTTCATGATGTTTCCTTTATGAACGAGCGTCAATGAAGCACGTTTGTTTTCAAGTGCGTATTCGATTGCTGCACGAACAAGGCGTTCTGTTCCCTCTTTTGAAATCGGTTTGATTCCAAGACCAGATGTCTCAGGGAAGCGGATTTTATTGACACCCATTTCGTTTTGAAGGAACTCAAGCAGTTTTGCAGCGCCTTCGCTGCCTTCTGCGTATTCAATTCCTGCGTAGATGTCTTCAGTATTTTCACGGAAGATGACCATGTCTGTATCTTCTGGGCGTTTAACCGGTGAAGGAACACCTGTGAAGTAACGAACTGGACGAAGACATGTGTACAAATCAAGCTCTTGACGTAGAGCAACGTTCAACGAACGGATTCCGCCGCCGACTGGTGTCGTAAGTGGTCCTTTGATTGCGATGATGTGCTCACGGATGAGATCGAGTGTCTCTTCTGGTAACCAGTTGCCTGTTTTGTTGAATGCTTTTTCACCAGCGTAGACTTCTTTCCATTCGATTTTCTTCTCACCGTTGTATGCTTTTTCAACTGCTGCATCAAACACACGTACAGCTGCGTTCCAGATGTCAGGTCCTGTTCCGTCACCAATGATGAACGGAATGATTGGAGCGTTTGGAACTTGAAGTGTACCGTTAGTTACTGTGATGTTTTCGCCTTGAAGTGTAGCCATGTCTAAAAATCCCCCTTAAGTAATTGTAATCTACATCAAAAATCAGGAGAGGATTGCTCCTCCCCGTCCTTTTAACGTTCTTCGATGGACACGTATGTCCGGTGCGTTTCACCCGTGTAGTCTGCACGCGGGCGAATCAGACGGTTATCGCTATACTGCTCTAAAATGTGCGCCAACCAACCTGACATCCGACTTACTGCAAAGATTGGAGTGAATAGTTCTGTATCAAGTCCAAGTGCATGGTACGTAGAAGCGGAATAGAAATCAACATTTGGTTTCAATCCTTTTTCCGATTGGACGATTTCGTCGATCTTAACTGACATCTCATACCATTTCGGCTCCCCGATTTGAGCAGTCAGCTGACGGCTCATTTCTTGAAGATGCTTCGCACGTGGGTCGCCGTCCTTGTAGACACGGTGACCGAAGCCCATGATTTTTTGCTTGTTCTCAAGTTTATTATGAACATACTCGTCAACCTTTTCAACCGAATCAATTTCTAACAACATCTTCATGACGGCTTCGTTCGCGCCACCGTGAAGTGGTCCTTTTAACGCGCCCATCGCTGCCGTCACACCTGAGTAGACGTCAGAGAGTGTCGCGACACAAACGCGTGCCGTGAACGTCGAAGCGTTCAACTCGTGATCAGCGTGAAGAACGAGCGCTTGGTTGAAGGCTTTTTCTGCAACTTCCGTTGGCTCCTCACCCGTCAACATGAACAAGAAGTTTCCTGCGTATGATAGACCTGCTTTAGGTGCAATCGGCTCTTGTCCTTTTTTGATACGGGCGTAAGCTGTGACGAGTGTTGCGATTTGTGCCTGTAATTTGATGGCTTTAGCGTAATTCGCCTCAGTCGACATATCTTCTGATGTCTCATCGTAAAGCGCGAGTTGAGAGAGCGCTGTTCGAATCGTCGCCATCGCATTCGCCGACTTCGGTGCTGCCTTCATCGTTTCAAGAACGGCAGTCGCAACCGTTGCTTCGGAAATGAGTGCTTCCGATAGTTGCTTCAATTCCTCTTCTTTTGGTAGACGGTCGTTCCACAATAAGAAGACGACTTCCTCAAATGAGGCGTGCTCCGCCAAATCATCAATCGTATAACCGCCATACGTCAATTGACCATCGATAATCGAACTGATTTTCGATGAAGTCGCGACGATTCCTTCTAAACCTTTAGTTTGCGTCATGACAATAATCCCCCTTTTTTTCCCCAGAAATTTAAAACGCTTTCATTTCCGTATTGAAAAAAAGACGTCCACTCAAGAGTCGTTCCCCATGCTTGTAGCGCTGTACTCTTGAATAGACCATCTTGTTTCTGTTCTTAGTATAAACAAAATTACCCAAAAAGTGAATGAACTTGCATACTATTATCAAAAAATTAATTCAGTTACTTTGCTGATTCGGCTCATCCTGTGAACGCTTTTGCGATGACATCCCACATTCCGATGACGAGCGCCGCGATTCCAGCACCAATCAGCGGACCAACAGGTACTCCCCGGAAGAGCCCGACGGCGAGAATCGTTCCAGCTAGCAAGGCTGTCGTCACGAGTGGATCTTCTTTCATCAGTCCAACACCGTGTGCTGCGACGATTGCAACAAAAATTCCTGATAAAAATGAGATGATGCCGATATGTCCCCGAATGCTTTGGAGCAACTCCTTAAAGCCTATATCCCCTGTTGCAATCGGTACAAGAATTGCTGCTGTGATCAATGTGACGCCCCACGTGATTCCTTTTGCCTGTAAGGAAGGAAACAGTCTACCATCCAGCCCGATTGCCTTGATGATCAATAGGAAGGCTGCAGCGATGATCAATGATTTATTTTGTGCGATGACCCCGATGAAGACGAGGGCAATCAAAAAAAGATAAGCTTCCATACGTCCTCCTCGTACAAAAAAAGACGGACATGACCTAAGTCACGTCCGTCATGAATGGTTTATGCGTTATACAGTTTACCTGTCAATGGATCGATTGAGATCATTTGACCGTCTTTGAAGACTGTCAATGCATCTTCGACACCAACGATAACCGGTTTACCGAGTGATGGTCCAACGATTCCAGCGTGGCTTGTCAATCCGCCATCAACTGTGATCATCGCTACAGCCATCTCGATTGCAGGCATCATGTCACGATCTGTTGAGTTCGTAACGAGAATCATGCCTGGCTTCGCTTTAGAGTTTGCTTCCTCAGCGTTGTTTGCGATGACGACTTCGCCAACGACTCCACGTTCACCGATCCCACGACCGTTTGCGATCTCTTTACCGACGATGTGGATTTTCAACATGTTCGTTGTACCAGCAGTCAAAGCAGGGATACCTGCTGAGATGACGACGAGATCACCATCTGTGACGAAACCAGCGTCTTTTGCTGTGTCCGCAGCAAGTGTCAACATGTCATCCGTGTTGTCTGAAAGATGATCAACGACGATTGGGTACACGCCCCATACGATGTTCAACTGACGTGCGACACGTGCGCTTGGTGTAACCGCAACGATGTTCGGCTCCGGACGGTATTTCGAGATACGTGCAGCCGTGTAACCCGATTGTGTCGGTGTCAAGATTGCTTTTGCGTCCAAGTTGATCGCAGTGTGCGTAACCGCTTGAGCGATCGCATCCGTTACTGTGTGCTCACTACGTGTCTGACGATCTTTCAATAAGAGCTTGTAGTCGAGCATTTTTTCTGTACGTTTTGCGATTGAGTGCATCATTTGGACAGATTCGATTGGGTAGTCCCCTGCTGCTGTCTCACCTGAAAGCATGATTGCATCCGTACCATCAAGAATCGCGTTCGCGACGTCTGATGCTTCAGCACGTGTTGGACGTGGGAAACGTTGCATCGAGTCGAGCATTTGTGTTGCTGTAATGACTGGTTTACCAAAGTCGTTACAAAGCTTGATCAAGTCTTTTTGAGTTGGCGTAACTTCTTCCGTTGGGATCTCGATACCGAGGTCACCACGCGCTACCATTAAACCGTCTGAAATCGCAAGGATTTCTTCGATGTTATCGACACCTTCTTGGTTCTCGATTTTCGGGAAGATCTTGATGTGGCTCGCGTTGTTTTTCTCAAGCAATTGACGAATCGCAACGACGTCTGACGCACGGCGTACGAAAGATGCCGCGATCAAATCGATATCGCTCTTGATACCGAACTCGATATCAGCGATATCTTTTTCTGTCAAAGCAGGAAGGTTAACCTTCACGTTTGGCAAGTTAACGCCTTTTTTCGTTTTGATGACGCCTTCGTTTTCGATTGAACAACGAAGCTCACGGTTCGGAAGTTTTTCAGTGACACGAAGACCGATGAGACCGTCATCAAGCATGATCATCGAACCGACTTCAACATCATCGTAAAGTCCTTCGTATGTGACAGAAAATTTATCTTTCGTTCCGACGATTTCGTTTGCATCACCACTGACGATGATGACTTCTTGTCCACGTTCGAGAAGCGCTTTTCCTTCTTCAAACGAATGTGTACGGATTTCCGGACCTTTCGTATCGAGAAGAATCGTAACGATTTTGTTTGCTTCTTCTGCTGCACGACGGATATCCGTGATTCGTGCACCGTGCTCTTCATAATCGCCGTGTGAGAAGTTCAAACGAGCGACGTTCATACCTGCTTCGATCATTTCTGGAAGACGTTTTTCTGACGCCGGTCCAATCGTACATACAATTTTAGTTCTACGCATATTCCATAAACCTCCTACGGTGTTTGGCCAAGTTCTCTTGTCCATTCCAATCCTATCGACGTTCGTTAAATCGAAAGCTGTTTTGAAAGCTCGAGAATATCAAGATCCAGCTCGTGTTTATTTTCGTCGAGTGCCTCATCGATATCGAGATCGATCATCTTACCACCACGTACACCTACGACACGTCCTTGCTTTCCTTGAAGTAGGATTTCGATAGCATGTGCACCCATCCGACTTGCAAGTACACGGTCCGCTGCCGTTGGTGCTCCACCACGTTGAACGTGACCAAGAACCGTGACGCGTGTATCAAGACCTGTTTCTTTTGCGATCGCGTCTCCCACGTCCTGAGCACGACCTGCCCCTTCAGCGACGATGACGATCGAGTGTTTTTTACCGCGATTGACACCACTTTGAATGCGATCAAGGACTTCTTTTAAATCTTCAGGACGCTCGGGAACAAGAATCGATTCTGCTCCACCAGCAAGTCCTGCATATAATGCGATATCACCTGCATCGCGCCCCATGACTTCAATGACATACGTCCGCTCATGCGACGATGCCGTATCACGGATTTTATCGATCGCTTCAAGCGCCGTGTTGAGCGCTGTATCAAAGCCGATCGTATAGTCTGTTCCAGGGATATCGTTATCAATCGTACCTGGAAGTCCAATTGTCGGGAAGCCAAGTCCTGTCAATTTTTGGGCACCACGATACGACCCGTCTCCGCCTACGACGACGAGTGCATCAATTTCAAATTTCTTAAGATTGACGACCGCTTTTGCTCGTCCTTCTTCTGTGCGGAACTCAGGGCAACGTGCTGAACGTAGGAACGTTCCGCCTCGTTGAATAATGTCACCAACTGATCCAAGGTTCAACTGGACGATGTCCCCGTTGATTAATCCTTGATAGCCGTTATAGACACCAAATACTTCTAAGCCATGAAAAATCGCTTTACGCGTGACAGCACGCACCGCGGCATTCATACCTGGTGCATCGCCGCCACTCGTTAAGACAGCAATCCGTTTTAAACTCACGTTAATCACCTCTCCATTAATCTGAATCTAAAATAGCACGTTGTTTTCTTGTTTTACAACAGGGCAGATTGCATAAACTTTCACTTGGTTTTTCATCACCGATTCCGGAAATGAGGAATATCAATCATGATAGCGATTACATGGTGCTTATGTGCCAATTTGGTGATATTTTTCGGTCCGCTGATCGATAAGCTCTTCCTTGGTCAAATGAACCAATGATTCGAGTTTCTGTACCAATACAGTTTTTAATTTATCCGCCTGTAATGACACATCGAGATGTGCGCCTCCGACGACTTCTGGAATGATGGCATCTGCGATCCCGAGTCGTAATAAATCAGGTGCTGTGATCTTCATCGATTCTGCCGCTTTCTCCGCAAGACTTGCATCTTTCCATAACAATGCTGCAGCACCTTCAGGAGAGATAACGGAATACGTTGAATTCTCGAGCATCAAGAGTTGGTCACACACTCCGATTCCTAAAGCACCACCTGATCCACCTTCACCGATGACGATTGAGATGATTGGAACTGTCATGCCAGCCATCTCAAACAGATTTTTCGCGATGGCCTCACTCTGACCACGTTCTTCTGCCGCACGTCCTGGATAAGCCCCTTTCGTGTCGATGAACGTGATGATTGGTCGGTTGAATTTCTCCGCTTGTTGCATGAGACGTAGTGCTTTTCGGTACCCTTCCGGATGTGGCATCCCAAAATTACGACGAATGTTTTCTTTTGTATCTTTTCCGCGTTGATGACCGATGATCGTCACCGGACGACCATTCAATGTTCCAATTCCACCAACGATTGCCGCATCATCATACCCATGACGATCGCCATGCAGCTCGATGAAATCTTCACAAATGGATTCAATGTAATCGAGTGTCGTTGGACGTTCTGGATGACGTGCCAATTGAACACGATTCCACGCTTTCATATTCCCGTAAATATCGAGTTCTAATCGATGAAGGCGTTCTTCAAGAAGTTGGAGTTCTTCCTTGAAGTCTAATCCTTGTGTTTCCGCCATATCATGGAGCTCAAGAATTTTTTCGCGTAACGCGATGACTGGTTGGTCAAATGGTTGCATGGTTCGTTCCCTCCGCATGTAGCTTTAAGATTCGCGTATAGTACGTTTTCAGATCATGTCGTGATACGACATCGTCCAGTTGACCTGCTTGTAATAAGAATTCTGCTGTTTGGAAATCTTCCGGTAGTTTTTCACGTATCGTCTGTTCGATGATCCGTCGACCTGCAAACCCGATCAACGCCCCCGGTTCAGCGATGTTGAAGTCACCGAGCATCGCAAAACTTGCTGATACACCGCCGGTCGTCGGATGAGTCATACAAGAAATATAAAGTAATCCAGCATCTGAATGCTGTTTTAAGAAGAGACTCGATTTCGCCATCTGCATGAGACTAACCATTCCCTCTTGCATCCGTGCTCCACCTGAAGCGGAGAAAATCGTGACAGGTAGACGATGTTTCGTTGCGTAACGAACCGCTTCAGAAATCGCAGCACCAACCGCTGCCCCCATCGAGCCCATCCGGAATCGTGCATCCATGACACAAGCGACGAGTGGGTGACCATTCACATTCCCGACGCCACAGACGATCGCTTCCTCAAGACCCGTTCTGACTTGGTCGCCCTTTAATTTTTCCGGGTAATCTTGAAATCCGAGAGGATCCGCTTGAACTGCCGGTAAGTCGAAATACGTCACCGAACCTTCATCGAATAATTGCGTAAAACGTTCTTGCGCGGTCAACGGATGATGATACCCACATGAACAGACACGTAAGTTCGCCTCCAGTTGTTTCGTATATTGGATTAATTTACATTTCGGACATTTCGTCATTAGGCCAACTGGCACATCGACACGCTGCTCCTTCGAAGTCAGCGTGACGAACTTTTTAGGTTTTCGAAAAAATGCTTGCACGTTCAGTTCCCCCTTGTCATCCTAGGGGCGGTTCAAGAGTTGTTCCCGTTCCGCCTGCGTATAGAGTTCCCCTTGACCGAAGCTTTTATGGAAGGCATTGACTTGTCGCCAGATTCGTTCAAACAAATCGTTATCGACTGTCTGAATCAACGTTTCACGAAACGCAACATCGGATGAAACGACTGGTGCAAGCACCGAAAGGTCATCCAGCTGCGCGAGCGCTGCTTGCTCAAGCAAGCGAAGCGTTCCTGCCAAGTCTTCGAACTTCGAATCGCCAGTCACTAAGAATTGAGCGATGATTTGAATATAGGTATGATCGTCACGATTCAATAGAAAGCTTCCGCCTCCATGTCGTGTCTCGACGATCCCTAAATAAGCGAGCGTCCGTAATGCTTCTCGTACGGACGGTCGACTGATGGATAGTCGTTCTGCCAGTTCCCGTTCTGATGGAATACGGTCTCCTGGAACTAATCCATCTTGTTCGATCATCAATTTAATCGCCGCGATATTGGCTTCAAACGCATTTCGTTTCTTCTCCATATCGATACGGCACCACCTTTCTGACCCTTCAGTCGGTTGCTTTAATTGGTGGCATTGGTCAGACCAATTACCCCTTATTATAACAAATCTTATTACCTAGTACTAGTTTGAGCGGGGGACATTTTTCAGGACGACATGATCCTCGCCAAACCGAATACGTAGCCGAGCTAGTAATTCCTCATCATGCTGCACTGCATAAAGCGGCGGTAACGATTTCGTCTCGCGTGAATCCGCGTAGCGAACGACGACTGGAATATCGCCTGGTGCTGCTTCTAGCAACTGTTCGAGTGCGGCCAACTCATTTTTTGATGTTAACTTGACGAACAGCACATCTTGTCCAAGTGGACGGAGACGTTCCAAAATGAACTGACGCTCCCCTTCGCGATCTTGCACCTTTAGTTCAATCAGTAAGACGTTCCCTAAATAAAGCGATCGACGGAATCGTTCATATTGATTCGGGAAGACGACGACCTCTTCATTCGAATACCCGTCGACTGCCTGAATAACTGCCATCGTTTGACCACGTTTCGTCTTGAACTCTCGAATCTGATCAATATAACAGACTAAATAATGTGTTTCCGAGCCGACGCCAAGATCATGGAAATAAGCAGATTCAACCGGAGCTTTCATTGCTGTCGTCAACGGCGAATACGTCAACCAGAACCCAAGCGCTTCCCGTTCTAATCGTGCCCAGTCGGAATCACTTCGTTTCGAGGACTTCTGTGTCCGGCGTTTCCCGAGAATTGCCAACTCGTCTGGAAGTAATGTATTCGACGACTCAGTGAAATATTCGAGTACTTCTTGTTCAGCGAGTCCGCGATCGCCGTGTGTCGCTCGATCTAGCGCACCACTGTAGAGTAACAATTCGATTTTTGCGCGCTCCTTCTTGCCCCATCCGACGTGGGTCAATAGATCAGCAATCGTCGCCGTATGCTTCGACGCGTCCTTTACACGCTCGAATTCTCGCTCAGAAATACCTTTAATCACATGGATACCGAGACGAATTCCTTTGCCCTCTAACGAAGAACGGTAATCCGAAATCCAGACATCCGGCGATAGGACAGGAAGACGTCGTTCACGCATCAATCGGACGAGACGCTCCGGTTGTTCGACCGAGACAAGCAAGAAAATGTGCGGAAAATGCGCTTTGATATATCCAAGGGCATAACTAATTTTTGAATAGGCGACCGCGTGGCTTCGGTTGAATCCATACCCAGCAAATCGCTCGATTTGTTCATAGAGTGATTGTGCGATTGCATCATCGAATCCATTCGACTTTGCTCCTTCGAGAAAACGAACCCGTTCCCGTTCGAGCGAATCCGTACTTTTCTTAGAAATTGCACGCCGTAATAAATCTGCTTGTGCCAGTGTAAATCCAGCCACTCGACGGGTGATTTCCATGACTTGCTCTTGATAGACGATGATGCCATACGTTGGTGAAAGGACGTCTTCTAAAACGGGATGCAACATTTGATAAGGTTGACCGGCTTTTCGTTTCGCGTACAGATCAATGAATTTCATTGGTCCTGGACGATAGAGTGACATCGTTGCTACCAAATCCTCGAACCGATTTGGTTTGACTTCGCGTAACGTCTGTTTCATACCTGTCGACTCGAATTGGAAGATATCATCCGTCTCAGCGCGGGCAAAGACTTGGAATGTCGCGCGGTCTTCTTCCGGAATTTGCGTGAGCGTAAAGGATGGCTGTTCTCGTCGAATCAATTCTTCCATCCGACGCAAACGACTGAGATTTCGTAATCCTAACAAGTCAATTTTCAACAATCCTTGACGTTCCAACGCCTGCATCAAAAACTGCGTCACATAGCGTTCATTTGGTCCCGTTTCAACAGGTGTCGTCTCGACGAGCTGTTCAGATCCAATGACGACGCCAGCCGCGTGAACCGAACGTTG
Organism: Exiguobacterium sp. ZWU0009; assembly: GCF_000798935.2. NCBI lineage: Bacteria > Bacillati > Bacillota > Bacilli > Caryophanales > Exiguobacterium > Exiguobacterium sp. ZWU0009. The sequence continues at coordinate 2,375,692 of NZ_CP018057.1, forward strand.
TCGCGGGAGACCCTCGACCGCTTGCGCTAGTTGCAACAGTTGCCGGCGCTTTTCGCTTCCAGAGAACCAGCGATATGTCTGTTTGTTTTGTTCAATCCCTTGTAACGTCGTTGATTTTCCAAGCTGTTTGACTGCAGCATCTAACTCATCCTTCGAAAACTCTAGCGTCCGTCCGACGTCTCGCAAAGCGGCTTTGGCACCGAGCGTCGACAATGTACCGATTTGAGCAACATGATCTTTTCCGTAACGCATCACGAGATCCTCTAATACTTCTTCGCGTCGTTCATCTTCGATATCGATATCGATATCCGGCATCGAAATCCGCTCGGGGTTCAAGAATCGTTCAAATAGTAATCCATATTTCAATGGATCCACCATCGTGATCCCAAGCGCATAGCTGACAAGTGATCCGGCTGCTGAGCCTCGACCGGGTCCAACGAAGATGCCTTTCGCTTTTGCACTACGTACGAGTTCTTCAACGATTAAAAAATAATCGGCAAATCCCGTCTTTTGGATGACTGATAGTTCATAAGCGAGACGTTCACGCGCTTCGTTACTTTCATGACCATGTGCCAGTAACCCTTCCTCAGCACGTTTCCGTAATAACGCATTCGAGTCTTCCGCGACACGCGGCAGTGGACGTTGTTGAAACGGTAATTCCAAGCGTTCAGATGTCGCAGCAAACTGCTCCACCATCGTAATTTCTCGCTCGGTAAAGTCTTCGAGTAACTCTTCCCGGGTCTTTAAATGCATCAGCCGATCTGTCTTTTGGTCTTGGAACGTCGTCGCTTCACCAATCGCACGTATCGCTTGATACGCTGGCGCTTCATCTCGACGAATGTAACGAACAGGATCGACTGGAACAGTCTCAACACCAAGCGCTGCTGCGACTTCGCGGTAACGCGCACGACTCTCTCGTTCGACCGTTGAGCGACTTGAGGTCACACCCATATATGTACGCGCTCCTTGAACATGTCCCATCCATTGAACGAAGGAACGACGTAGACGCGTCGCATCTTCAGAGGCTTGACGCAGTGGCACGAGCACCGCGATCAGTGATGAAACTTCAGTCTCCCCTTGTTGACTGGCTAGTCGATACAGTTGACGCAGTCCATCAGAAGAAAAAGCAAACCATAAGATACAAAATTCTTCTTCTTCGATTCGTTGCTCCCATCCGACAATCGGTTGCATATTTCGACGCTGACATGCATCGATGAATGCGGGAACTCCTGTTAATGTCGTCTCACAGATGACGGCTCGTCCGATGTGTCGACGTACTAGTTCATCGAGATACGGCTCGATTCGAACTAAACTCTGCAATGGACTAAACTTCGTCCGAACATTTATATGCATCTTCCATTCTCCTTTCTCTTCTGATGGATGTTTTTAAAAGTTTTCAGAACATTCATATCTAACTGACTCAAGTACTCGCCATCTGATTTATTATTCGCTACAATAAGTATAGAAATATCATGACGGGTACGGAAGGAGCGTTTCTCATGATTTTGAATCGCAGTCAAATCGCACGTGAAAAAGTCGAACAACTAAAGCTCGGTGTTACCGCTTTTACTGAAACGGAAGAAATCGCTGAGAAGATTCGCAAATCTGTCGCTGAACTTCAACTGAATGTCATTGAAGATCACACAGATCGTGGCGTTTGGTTCATTCCGCAAGACGAAACAAAGACGCAATAAGCGTAAAAAGGCTGTTCGCTTCGCTTCCTCAATGAGAGGAGTGAGACCGAGCAGCCTTTTTCCATTTAAAACTGGAAGTTAGCAGCGACCTCATCCAGACGACGGATGACACGTTCGACTTCACTCAACTGTCCAATCGTTGCACCAGACGCCATCGGATGTCCACCACCATTGAATTCTTTTGCTACTTCATTGATGACAGGACCCTTCGAACGAATCCGGACACGGACTTCCTTGTCCGTTTCAAGGAATAACGCCCAACACTTCATTCCTTTTAAACCAGCAAAACTATTGACGAGTAACGATGCTTGCTCAACCGTCGCCCCAAACTGCTTCAATGTATCTTGTGTCAAAACGACATAACCGGCACCTTGATCCGTCAATTGAATATGTTGTAGGACGTATCCTTGTAAGTGAAGCGCCGCAAGTTCTGTTTCGTACATATTGCGATACAACCAGTCCGTATCGATTCCTGCATCAATCAATTGCGCTGCGACTTCAAATGTTCGTTTCGTCGTACCACGGAATTGAAAACGTCCCGTGTCACCGACGATCCCAGCGTAGAATTGAATGGCAGCTGATGCTGGAATCTCATATCCCCATTCATTCAATAAATGAACGAGCAGTTCCGATGTCGAACTCATCGTCGTATCGACGAGCTGCACGGGCGCGTATGGATCTTCATCCGGATGATGGTCGATTTTAATGACATCTTTTCCTGTCATCGCAACTTTTCCATCGATCCGCGCTTGGTTCGCCGTATCCAGAATCACGACTAACGCCTTTTTATACAACACGTCATCGATTTGATCGAGCTCCCCCATGAATGACAGTGATGCCGCCATCTCACCTGCTGACAAAACTGTTTTTTCAGGAAACTGATGTTGTAATGTTAATTGTAAACCGAATTGACTACCGAGTGCATCGGGATCTGGCCGTTCATGACGATGAATAATGATCGTATCTGCCGCTTCAATCATTTGTTTGATTTGCTCTTTCACTGTGCACAGCTCCTCTAATCTTGATATGATACTAGATGAAGACAAAAAGGAGGTCCTTTTAACATGCAATTCATCCTCATCGCCCTCATCGTTTTCTCGCTTGGTGGGTATTTGTTAGCAAAACGCCGCGCGTTCCATACGAAAAGCACGAACCGAAAATACTTGTTCAATACGCAAGCGAGCATTTGGTTGAGCTTGTTCGTCATCCTATTCGCCGTCAACCAGTTCGTTTCCGGGAACGGATTAACGACACTCGTTGGGAAAATCGTTTGTTCCATTTTAATCATCGTCGGTGTTGCTTCATTCATCGCCGGATTCATCCGTTACAAAAAGATTTATCCGTATGTCGTCCGCGAGATGGAGCAATCCTGAGCTAGATTCAGAGGAACCGAAGTCAGTTGACTTCGGTTCTTTTTGATTCATTTAACGATCGATGAGTTGGGATGTCACGAGTGCCTTCGCAACAATTTGTGTCCCTTGATACATTTCGACATCGACTTTCCCGAATTTTCGACCGACGTCAAAGACATTCGCCCGGATCGTTACCGTGCTCTCGATTTGAACAGGTTTAATGAAGTAGATGCTGACATTTTCAATGACAAGGTCACCTTTTTTCATATGGCGTAACATTCGCGTCGCTCCTTCGACTAGAAGCGTCGTCAACACCCCACTCGAAGCAGTCCCCATGAAGTTCGTCATTTGCGGCGAGACCTCAAGCGATAAGTACGGTCCCCGTTCGTCCTCCGCCGCCTTGATTTGCCCCGTGATTAGATCGTCGAACGTCTCTCCGACTTGTGGTTGACGATTCGCGAGTTGCAGTGCCTTGAGGACGTCTTGCCGACTAATGATCCCGAGCAATCGACCGTATTGGTCGATGACCGGTAGCATCTCGATTCCTTCCCAGACCATCTGATGCGCGGAATTCGTGACACTCGTTCGAATACCGACCGTGATCGGGTGACGGGTCATGACTTTTTCAACAGCCCAGTCATGTGGACGGTCAATGATGTCCTTCGCTGTCACGACACCGACGACCTTCATTTGTTCATCGATGACGGGATAACGATTGTGTTTCGTCTGCTCATTTAACTCATGCCAGCGTGAAATGGGATCCGTCGTCTGTAAATAGAACGTGTCATGCAACGGAATTAAAATATCCGAGACGAGTAAAATCTCCTTTTTGATCAATCGATCATAAATCGCACGGTTGATCATCGTCGCAACCGTGAACGTATCATATGACGTCGAAATGATCGGTAACTCCATCTCATCCGCCAATCGCTTCGCATCTTCTGTCGTATCGAAGCCACCGGTAATCAATACAGCAGCCCCTGCTTCAAGCACGAGCTCATGTGCTTTTTCGCGGTTTCCGATGATGACGAGACTATCGACATCGATGTAGCGCATCATGGCTTCGAGCTTCATTGCGCCAATGACGAATTTCGTCAACGTCTTGTGTAATCCATTTCGACCACCGAGCACCTGACCATCGACGATGTTCACGACTTCCGCGAATGTCAGCTTCTCGATATTTTCTTTTTGTTTCTTTTTAATCCGAATCGTTCCGACTCGCTCGATCGTCGAGACGAACCCTAAATTTTCTGCTTCCTTGATGGCGCGATAAGCCGTCCCCTCGGATACGGTCAAATCCTTCGCGATTTGTCGGACGGAAATCTTTGTTCCGACATCAAGATCTTCGATGTGTCGAATGATCTGTTCGTGTTTCGTAGGCATACTGTATCCCTTCTTTTCCTTTTTTCTACTCTCCTGTCATTATACTGTACTACTCTAAAGATGAAAACGTGTACTAGTCTGATTTACGATAAATGTTTTTCGAACCGGACGATGATATACTTATGTAGAAAATGAGTAGAGAGGTGGAATCATATATGCGCGAACGTACGAACCAAATCAGTGAATTCTTGAAAGAACAAGGAATCGACTTAGCCGTCGTCACTTCGAAGGCAAACGTCTTTTATTTCTCAGGAGTCTACGCTGAACCACACGAACGTGTCATGGCGGTCCTCGTCGATGTAACCGGTAAACATGTATTATTCTGTCCGGCACTCGAAGCAAGTATCGTTGCAGCGAGCCCTTGGGAAGGAGACGTCGTGACGTATGAGGATCACGAAAACCCGTTTGATCGATTAGCAGAATTATTCGCGACATTCGAACACTCGAATAACCGGATTGGTATCGAAGGGGAACATATGACGTTCAGCCGCTATCAGGAGTTAAGTTCACGTCTTGAGAACGCAGCGATTCTCGATATCGGTGCGTCGCTACAAGGACTGCGCTTGAAAAAAACACCGGACGAAATCACTATTCTTCAAGAAGCAGCACAACTTGCGGACGAAGCAATCAAAATCGGTAAACAAGCGATTCGCCCGGGGATCACGGAAATCGAAGTCATTGCGGAAATCGAATATGAAATGAAGAAAAAAGGCGTCCGCGAGATGTCATTTGATACGCTTGTTTTATTTGGTGCAAACAGTGCTGATCCGCACGGTGTACCCGGCGACCGTGTCATCCAAGAAGGCGACTTCGTCTTATTTGACCTCGGCGTCGTTTGGAAAGGCTACTGTTCCGATATTACACGGACCTTCGTTTACGGCGAAGCGAACGAAGAACAGAAAAAAATCTATGAAACGGTTCGCCAAGCACTTGAAGCCGCGACAGAAGCAAGCCAGATCGGCACGACACTCGGTTCGTTAGATAAGGCAGCTCGTGACGTCATCACAGAAGCTGGTTACGGGCAGTACTTCACGCACCGTGTCGGTCACGGACTCGGAATCGAGGTTCATGAATTCCCGTCTCTCGCGTCAAACAACCTACTGACGGCTGAAGCTGGTATCGTCTACACACTCGAACCAGGCATTTATGTTCCAGGTGTCGGTGGCGTCCGCATCGAGGATGATATTCATCTCACTGCGGAAGGTCCAGTTGCGTTAACTCGCACACCAAAACACCTTCAATCCATTCCTTCATCTTAACTCAAGAAAAACACCTAATCCATCGCTTGGATTAGGTGTTTTTGCTTACTTACGGGATTGATGGATGACATTGACGCCACCTGTTACATCGAGAATTGCTCCCGTGATCATACTCGATTCTTCTGCCAGCAAGAAGGAGATCGCGCGAGCGATGTCTTCTCCGACACCCGTTCTTCCGACAGGCGTCGCCTCATCATGCTCCGCTTCTGAAATCTGTTTCGTCTTATTGTCTCCGACGATGTTTCCTGGGTTGACCATGTTGACCGTGATGCCATGTTCCGCTTCTTCAAGCGCTACACTCTTCGTCAAACTCACCATCCCGCTTTTAGCAGCAGCGAACGCCGCCCGGCATACCCATCCCGGCGCTGTTGCACTCTCTGGAAAGCCATACGTAATGATTCGACCATAAGATTGCTTACGCATGACGGGTAACACTTGACGTAACAGCCAAAAACTAGCCGTCAGATTCCCGGTGATCACTTCATTCCATTCCTGATCGGTGTAATCTACTAACGCTTTTCGTTCAAATATATAAGGTCCTGCATTAAGTATCAACGCATCAATCCGACCTTGCTCGTTGATTGCTTGTTGGGTTGCGCGTTCCAATTCTTCTTGATTCGTCACATCCGCTTGAATCGTCATGAGGTTCGGATGTGTAAATTCGGGTTCGGAACGATGGAACGCTGTCACTTTCCAACCTTCTTCCAGTAACTGGCGCGTTACTCGTTCTCCCAGTCCTTTTGTACCTGCTGTAATTAACGCGTGCCTCATCTTGGCATCGCCCCCTTTCACTGACTCCATCTTACGACGGAACGGAAAGGAAGGACAATTTTTAGAACTCACTGAATGTTTCATCCGCTCCCAGTAAGAGAATGGTATAATTAGGGTGTACTCATCATATCGATTACGAAGGGATGGATTCATCATGGCAATCGTCTATCATAATGTACTTGTAGCAGTAGATGGCTCAAAAGAGGCAGAACGTGCCTTCGAGACGGCAATCGATGTTTCATTGCGAAATGATGCAAAATTGATCATCGCACACGTCATTGATACACGGACATTCGCAACGGTAGAAGCATATGACCGCACCATCACGGAGCGTGCCGAATCTTACGCGAAGGAATTGCTAGACGAATACGTCAAGACCGCTCAAGATCGCGGTGTACAGGAAGTCGAAGTAGCGATTGAATACGGCTCACCGAAAGTAACGATCGCCAAAAAGCTTGCCCCTAATCACGATGCCGATTTAATCATCTGTGGCGCAACTGGTTTAAACGCTGTTGAGCGTTTCTTCATCGGTAGTGTCTCTGAAAGCATTACGCGTTACGCAAAATGTGACGTTTTGATCGTCCGTTTATGAACCACTCTTCACCAAAAAGCCTCGCTTCCTTCATTTCAAAGGAAGCGAGGCTTTTTTGACGACCTACTTAATCAAAAAAAACCATCGAACCAATGTCCGATGGTTTAAAATCATTTGTATTTTACTGTGACCGTACGACGACCCCAGTTGAATGCTTCTGAACGAGAGTAGTAAAGGATATCCAGCTTCTTGCCTTTGATGGCACCGCCAGTATCAGCGGCTGTATACGTTCCTTTTAATTTCCCTTTGTAATACACTTTCACTGTCGAACGAAGTGGAATGACACGTGGATCAACCGCTACGACTTTCTTTTTCGAGCTTTTGATGTTCCAACCGATTGCTGTCAGATTACCACTACCTGGATCATACGGCGTGTAAGCTGTTGCGCTTACGTTCGTGATTGTTTTCCAACCACCTGTCGATTGTTTTTTCGAACTGCTTGACGTCACGACTTTCGAGTAGCTTGCGCTAAGGTAAGCTGTTTTACCTTTGTAACTTACTTTATACCAGTTACCTGTTTTTGCTTTGTACGATAACGTTTGGTTCTTATATAGAAGACCGAGCTTTTTCGAAGAAGTAGTAGCTTTCTGACGAATGACTAGGCTATCGACTGTTGACTTGACGCTTTTCTTAGTTGCAGCCTCTGCTTGAAGACCTGCGAACGAACTGAGTGCTAACACGACCGTTAAAACACTTGCGAGCATCCGTTTCATCATGTATTTTCTCCTCCATCATTGTTTCGTGTTTGTTAACTGAGATTAATATACATGACAAAACGAAGTAGTGCCGTTACATATAGACCACAAAAATATGTCTGTACTATTACTTTTATGTTACAAAAGACTCATTTTTTTAAGAAATCGATCATTTTTGGGTTTATTTTTACAAAGATGACGATTCATTTTTCGTTATATGACAAACACCGTAACAATAGATCGTATGTTCGTATATTCTATTTCTTAGATTTTATAAAAAAAGACTGAATCGTTGGAATAACGACTCAGTCTTTTTGATTGAAACGATTATGCGTTTTGAGCAACTAATCCACCAACACGAACCGTGTCGCGTGCAATCATCAATTCCTCATTCGTTGGAATGATGATGACTTTAACTGGTGAGTGTGGGTAGTTAATGAAGAGTTCTTCTCCACGAGCTCCAGTGTTGAGTGATGGATCCCAGTACACGCCCATGAATTCAAGACCACGTAAGACACGCTCACGGATTGAATCTGAGTTTTCTCCGACGCCCGCTGTGAAGATGATCGCATCGACACCATTCATCTCAGCAGCGTATTGCCCGATGTAACCGTGGATACGGTTAGCAAAGATACGGAGTGCCATCTCTGAACGATGATTTCCTTCTTTAGCAGCTGTCTGGACATCACGCAAGTCACTTGAGAGACCTGAAAGACCGTAGATTCCAGACTCTTTGTTCATGACGTTCAAGACGTCCTCTGCTGTTTTCCCTGTTTTCTCCATCAAGAATGGAATCAACGCTGGGTCAAGCGAACCAGAACGTGTTCCCATTGTGATCCCTTCAAGCGGTGTGAAGCCCATTGTCGTATCGATTGATTCGCCACCCGAAACTGCTGCGATCGATGCTCCGCTACCTAAGTGACATGAAATCAAACGGAGGTCTTTTAACGGACGACCGAGTAATTCAGATGCACGTTCCGTAACGTATTTGTGGCTCGTACCGTGGAAACCATATTTACGGATGCCGTATTCTGTATAGTAATCATACGGCAAGCTGTAAAGGAAGTTTTCTTCTGGCATCGTTTGGTGGAACGCCGTATCGAAGACTGCCACTTGTGGTACTTCCGGAAGCAATGCTTGGAATGCCCGGATTCCGATCAAGTTTGGTGGAATGTGAAGTGGTCCGAGTTCTGTGTACGACTCGATATCGTGCATGACTTCATCTGTAATCAATACAGAGTCTGCATATTTTTCTTTACCATGAAGCACACGGTGTCCAACACCTTTAATCTCATCGTAAGACGAGATGATTCCGAACTCCATCAATTTTTCGAGTGACAACTCGACTGCTTCTTTATGTGTTGCAAGTGGGAGGACATCTGTATACTTTTGTCCTTCACCATATTTAATCGTAAAGATTGCATCGTCTTTACCAACGCGTTCAACGAGTCCGACTGCAATCATCGTTTCGTTCGGCATTTCGAGCAATTGGAACTTCAAAGACGAACTACCTGCGTTTACCGCCATAATTTTTGCCATGATTTTTCCCCTTTTCCATTTGAATCCAATGAACATTCACATCTGTTTAGGTTTTCTTCTATTTCTGTTCTACAACTAGAATAGTCAAATTAACGACAGATTTCAATCACTTTGCGTAATTCATTTTAATTCTGTGTTAATCCATTCATCAATCTGTTTCACCATACCACCAAAGGCGCGGGCATCTGTGAACGATGGCAACTCAGCAAGCAATGCTTGTTTCGGCATCTTCATACCGGCTAAATGATTACGGACGATCAAATAACTTTTTGCTGCCTGTTCTTGTTTGAACATCGTGAGCGGCAACTGCAAAATACCGATGACATGCGCTTTTGATTCGAAGTACTGTTTCAACTTCCCTTCCGTATCATGCTGGAACAGACCGTTCGGGATAACGAAGACACCGAATCCACCTGGTTTGACGTATTGCATCGCCTGTTCAATCAACAAGAAATGACTATAGCTCATGCCTTCGTCTCGTTTCAAGATGTAAGACGCGGCAGCCTCTTCATCCGGATAATAACCGACAGGAAGATCGGCCATCGCAAGATCAACTGGATCTAACAATAATGGTCGTAACGCATCTTGATGGGTATACGTGACTGGATAGTCGAGTAATTCCGTTACCGCTGCTGATAAACGAATCAATGTCTCATCTACCTCGACCGCCTCAGCGGCTGTACCTGTCGAAAGCTGACTTAAGACAGCATGTAACATGCCACCCGTCCCACTCCCCAACTCAAGTAATCGGATGTCCTCCTTACCTACCAATTTCCCGATTAGATAACCAGCAAACAAAGCGACACTGTCTGGCGTCGGCAAATGGTTCGGTTGCGCTTGTTTCATCCCTTCTAAAATAGCAAGCGACACTGCCTTCCGAATGACCTCTTTATCTACATTTTCAGTATGACGATCGTTCAATCGATCAATCACCGTCGTCAACGCTTCTAAATAGGGCATATCAAGATCACGTTCGATTTGTTTTGTTTGACGTGTTAATTCCTTATATAACTTTTCTAACGGCTCCATGTACGTCATCCTCTCCAAAACGAAACGGCCCCCCGTAGAGCGGGAGCCGTTTCTATCATTAGTTCCATTGTAACGCTTCAGCGGCGTTTGTAAACCATTCTTACTTCGCTTCACGCGCTGCAGCGAGTGCTGCTTCAAAATTAACTTCGTCTGTTGATTCTTCAAGATATTCAACGTACGTGATCTCGTTGTTTGAATCAAGAACGAAAACAGAACGTGCAAGCAGGCGTAATTCTTCGATGGCTACGCCATACTGTGTACCGAATGAAAGATCGCGGTGATCAGACAACGTCACGACTTGATCGAGACCGCTTGATGCGCACCAGCGACGTTGTGCGAACGGAAGGTCGTTTGAAATCGTCATGACCGTCACACCTTCGATTGTTGCTGCTTCTTCATTGAATTTGCGTGTCTGCGCATCACAAACGCCTGTATCGATTGATGGGACAACGCTGATGATTCGAACACCTTGATATGTATCACGTGTTACCGGTGATAAGTCGTTAGCTAACACTTGAAAGTCAGGTGCTGTTTGTCCGACTTGAACTGCTGTACCTTGAAGTGTGATTGGATTTCCTTTAAAAGTTGCCATATGAATTCCCCATTTCCCCTGATTGGATATACTGTATTTTCTATTTAACTATAGGAATGATCTGCGAAGATGGCAAGCATTCTGCCATAATTGATGGACTTCAGTACCCGTCTTTCCAAAAAACAGGTATAATGAAAGAGTTCATGAAACGCTTTCAAGGGGGAATTGACCATGGCTCGAAATAATGTCTACCTGTACTACCGAAATACACAAAGACACGAGACGCAGGTGCGAAAGTTGATTGATGTCGGTACACGATATGGACTGAACGTCGTCCAAGATCACCGACAAGCAAACATCATCGTCTCGATTGGTGGAGATGGGGCTTTCTTGCAAGCGGCACGCTTCACAGGTTTCCGTGATGATGCCATCTATGTTGGATTCGCTGAAGGACCAAACTCGTTCTACTGTGATTTTGATATCAATGATCTTTCGGCGGTCGAAGCGATCTTTAAAGAGACAGGCAACCGTGTCTCGGATGGTGAAATCGAAGTACGTCGTTATCCACTGCTCGAAGCATCCATCAACGGTGGACCACCGATGCTCTGTCTGAACGAATGTTCCGTGAAGTCGAGCATCATCAAATCACTCGCGATCGAAGTCTATATCGATGACTTCCTGTTTGAGACATTCCGCGGGGATGGAATGGTCATCTCAACACCGACGGGCTCTACGGCTTATAATAAGTCACTCTCTGGTGCGATCGTCGATCCATTGATCCACTGTCTTCAAGTCAGCGAAATTGCTTCGGTCAACAACAACCGGTACCGGACACTCGGTTCTGCTTTCCTACTGAACCGTGGACGGAAACTCTCGTTACGCATCATCGAAGACGGAAACGACTATCCGATCATCGGGATGGATAACGAAGCACTCAGTCTCACACGAACAGATTCAGTCGATATCCAACTTTCTGAAAAAGAACTGAAAACCGTCAAACTGACGAATAATACATTTTGGCATAAGATTCAACGCTCGTTCTTATGACAATAAAAAAATCTGCCTCCTCGGGGCAGATTTTTTTATTGCGTCTTCCGTTACGTCACCCCTTATACTCCAATCAAAGGAGGTACACAACTGATGTATTCCACTCAGAAAATTGCCAAACTGACCGGCGTCACAAAACGAACACTCTATCATTATGAGACGATCGGTCTCCTCGTGCCAAAGCGTACCGATGCCGGTCACCGAAGTTACAGCAAGGAAGATCTTTTACGTTTACAACAAATCCTGCTCTATCGTTCACTTGATTTTCCACTGTCAGAAATCCGAAGATTACTCACGCAACCTGATTCCAATCATCATACGACACTGAAAAAGCAGATTGCGCTTCTTCAAGAAAAAGCTTCGCATTATCAAATGCTCGCTCAACTCGCTGAACAGACATTACTCACGTTAAAAGGAGGACTCCCCATGAAAGACGAACAATTATTCCGTGGTTTACGGCATGATGAGATCGTTACGCATGAAAAGCAACATGCAGATGAAGTCCAAAAACACTACGGCGACACCGACGCCTATCGAATCAGTGCAAAAAGACAACAACAACGTACTCCGAATGAGAAAGAACAACTGAGCACCATGCACAAACAGCTCGATCAGCGCTTGACGGTCCTTTACCGTGACGGGCGCATGACTACGGATCCAGACGTTCAACAAGTCGTCAAAGATCAACATGACTTCATCGATACGTACTATTACCCATGCGCATTATCTCTCTTTGCCTCACTCGGTCAGATGTATGTGTCTGACGAACGATTCCGTGCCTATTACGATGCGTATGCCCCTGGACTATCCACGTTCTATTCGGAAGCTATTTCACACTATGCGCAAACATCACACTAACGCGGCTTCCGCCTGATAAACGGTTTTTCCAGCTTGGACCGTCTCGACCAAACGGTTATTTAAGATCGCTTCCCCACGCAGGCGATAGAAGTCTTCTTCAAAGATGACGAAGTCGGCATCATAGCCAGGTAAGAGCAATCCTTTTCGACCATGTGTTTCCGTCGCGAGATGTGGATTTTTCGTAAAGAGCAATAAGGCTTCAAACATCGATAACGTCTCGTTCGTTTTATTGACACGCCCTGCCGTTCCTTCAGTTGCTGCATAAAGCGACCGTCGGACATCGGGGTCAGAGATCGGCGCATCTGCTCCGCCGCACAATAATGCGCCGGTCTCAGCTAACGAACGTAAGCGATAACTCCAGTCTAAGCGGTTCAACCCGAGTCGATCGACGATGAAATCGGCGTCATCCAGTAAAAAGACCGGTTGGACGTCAATCAAGACCGGTAACTTCCGAATTCGCGCAAGCGTTTCTGGTCGGACGACCGTCGCATGAATGATGCGATCTCGTTTCCCTTTTGGCGCAGGATACTTCTCGAGCACCTGTACGAACCGCTCGATCGCTAAATCCCCGATGACGTGTGCCGCGACTGTGAACCCGTAACTACGTGCACGTTTGACGAGTTGCTCGAGTTGTTCTGGCGTATGCACTTCAATACCACGTGTCGTCGGATCATCGGAATAACCACGACCGAGAAGAGCTGTCCGTCCTCCGAGAGCGCCGTCGACGAACAGTTTCATCGCACCAATTGACATCGTTGACGGTAAAGTAGGTTGTTGTTGCACGAACTCATCAATGACAAGATGATGCACGAGCAAATGCGTATGGAAGCCTGTCTCTTGCGTCACTTCCTTATAGGCTTGCAAGATGTCCGCGACATCACCGTGATACGACAAGTCTTCTGTGTGTGCCGCAATGATGCCGTATTGGTATAAGTTCTTAATCGCTGACCGGAGGGACGATTTATTCCGCTCCAAGTTTCCAGCTTGTAACGCATATAAAGGTTCAAGCGCCGCATCGTACAAGAATCCGTCAGCTTCACCATTATCCGATATACCGACCTTTCCACCTTCGATGACAGTCGACGCTTTATATCCGAGCTGTTGGAACAAGACATCGTTGACAAGTGCTGTATGCCGGTCTGTTCGTTTCAACAAGGCAGGTGCATCAGGGAACAACTGATTGAGCCATGCTTTCGTCGGTGCACGATCAAGCTTCGTTTCGTCATAGCCTTCTGCCACATGGATCCCATTGACTGGTTCCGCCTTGAGAAAAGCTTGCCCTAACGCTTCAAGCGTCGTATAACGCGAGGCATCGACACGATTGATCGCTTCCCCGTAACCGATCAGATGAATATGCGCATCCGTAAAGGCTGGATATACAGCTTTTCCGTTCAAGTCGTGAATCTGATCAATACGTCTACCGAAACGGCGGCGTAGCTTTCCTTCCTCTCCCATCGCGATGATCCGCGTCTTCTCGACGAACATCGCTGAATGGACATCCTCTTCGTGTGCCATCGTTCGAATCAATCCGTTTACGTATAGTGTTCCCATTCCACTCACTCCTCTTTTTACAAAAATAGGGTGACCATGACGGTCACCCTGAATTGTCGATCCTGATTTAAACGTGCAATGTTTCTTCTGGTGCACACGACCGTTTAATACGTTCGATCGCGGCCGGATCGTATTCATTTAGGACACGTTCCGCTAAGACAATCGTTCGTTCATAGTCTCCCGCTAAGAACTTCGTTTCCGCGATCGTCAGCGACATATGTATCTCGTTGTCGTGGCGACGGTACCGGTTCGCATACTGGACGAGCCGTTCGGCATACGTGACTTCGAACACTAATGTATCTAACCGTTCTTGCACATGTTTAAACGTTTCTTGGACGTCTTGACTTTGTGCGACGATCGATCGAACGTTAAACGGTAACTCTTCTAACCGTGTTTCAAGCGTCTGCAGTGAACGATTCGCATTTCGGAGCGCTTCTTCCACCTCAGCCGGTAAGTTCGGTAATCCGAGTCGTTTCAGACGGAGACGTGTCTGCGACAGCTGATGACGCCATTCGACGATTCGTTCGCGAACTTCCGTCTCTTCTTTTCGAAGTGCCTGGAGTTCGACCGTAAAGCGTTCGTACTGAATCATCAACTGTTCTTCGAGGCGAATCGCATCGCGCATCTGATCTTCGAGCATACTGAACGGAATGATTTTTCCGGCAATCGACTCATCGAGATCTTTTGCAGCTTCAAACAGTAGCTCTTCGTCACGCTGGATCGTCTCATAATGAATCCCTAAATCTGCTGAGATTTCATATTTTTCACGTAAGATGCTAAATTCTTGTGCCAATTGATGAATCCGTTCACGCATCCGTAGCGCTTTTTGTTTCAAGAATTGATTTTCTTTTTTCACTTGATGACGCGCATCGACCTCACGACGGAATGTATCATACATTTGATCAACATCGGCCGATAACTGTTGAATCGCCTCTTCCAACCCGTCGACTTCTAGCATTTCGATTTTCTCAGAGAGGCTCAGACGTTGTTCCTCGAACCGTTTGATCTCGGATTGGAGACCGAGTGGTTCAAGTGGGTACCCATCTAACGACATCTCCTTATAGCCCGCTCCAAGCTGATCAATCCGTTGACGCAATTCATGAGCGAGAATCTTCCATTGTTTCGGTACGAGTTCGACGAGTTGACGCGTCGTTGCTACTTCTTGCTCGAGTAACAAGCTTGTTTCATACGCCTTCGTCACTTCACCTGAAGCTTCGTACTGACACATCTCATTCCAGTGCGCGTCGATCTGTTCACTTCGTTCTTCCAGACGCGCAAGCGCCGGACCGAATGAATTCGCTTGAATCAATAATGATTTCCGAACTTGCCCTGAATCGGCTTCCCCTTGCGCTTTCAGTTCGGCTAGAACCGATTGATTCGTTTTGAACGTCGACATCTCGACGAGCATTTCATCGATCAATCCTTCGAGTTCCGCAATCAATTGTTCCGTTACTTCGAGGTCATTCTTGACGGCGATGAACCGATATTTATCGAGCGCTTCCTCCGCCCGGTAAAGGGTCTCATCGATTTGGGCGACGTGGACCGTTAATAACTCTTCCCACGCTTGATGCCAGGAGCTGAACTTCGTCTCCGTCTCACCCGCCATCGGTAGTTGCTTTAAGTCCTGCAACTCCTTTGGAATCGATGCACTGACGATGCCTTGTTTGCGCATATCAAGTTCATCGATTTTCGCGTAGTATTTTTTTCGACTGATCATGCTAAATAGCATGACGAGTAATACGATGACGATGACTCCGATCACCCATGCCCACATTTGTCACGACCTCCACTCTGTCCTACGACTTTAGATTTTCTCTAAATCGCAATAATCTTATCCTTATAATAGTATAGCGCAACCGTTTTGCATAGATTTACAAGGGCTTTTCCTGATTTCTTCCGCTGTTTTGAATCCTTTTTCCAAAAATCAATTGTTTGTCAGCTACGCAAAAACTCGTTAAACTAAAAAAAATACGCTTTTCATGGGAGGAATTTTTATTATGTTCGAAACAAAGACATATGAAGGTGACCGGACGAAACAATATGACATGCTCTCAAAACAACTTGATGCGTTATTAATGGGAGAAGACAATCAAGTTGCGAACTTATCGAATGCGAGCGCGTTGCTCAACCAGTTCCTCGACCGTATCAACTGGGTCGGCTTCTATTTGACGGATACGGAGCAAAACCAACTTGTCCTCGGACCGTTCCAAGGACTTCCAGCATGTGTCCGTATTCCATTCGGTCGTGGTGTCTGCGGAACATCTGCAGCAGAGCAAACGACACAACGAATCGAAGATGTGCATCAGTTCCCAGGTCACATCGCATGTGACGCGGCTTCGAATTCAGAAATCGTCATTCCACTCGTCAAAGACGGACAAACGATCGGTGTCCTCGATATCGACAGCCCAGAATTCAATCGTTTTGACGAAGTCGATCAAGCTGGTCTAGAAGCATTCTGTACGACTCTGCTTCGCCATCTGTAATTCTGATTGACAGTCGATTGTCCACACCGTATACTTGTAAAAGTGCAGAAATGATAACGATAGCGGTCAAATCGCTTACGTATCACATTTCATGACTCGGTGAATAACCGGAGGGGCATCGTGTAACTTTGCTATCAAGCGAGGGTGCCACATCATGAAATGGGCGTAATGTGGGTTTGATGGCGTTATTATTTTTATGCAAATAATAACGAACAATAAGGAGGAGTCTTATTATGGCTCGCTATACAGGTCCAGCTTGGAAACTCTCACGTCGTCTCGGTATCTCACTTACTGAAACAGGAAAAGAAATCGCAAAACGCCCTTACGCACCAGGTCAACACGGTAACAGCCGTCGTAAAGTATCTGAGTACGGTCTTCAACTTCAAGCGAAGCAAACACTTCGTCACATGTACGGAGTAAACGAACGCCAATTCAACCGTATCTTCAACGATGCTGGCAAAATGCCTGGTATCCACGGTGAGAACTTCATGTTCTTACTCGAAGCACGTCTTGATAACGTCGTTTACCGTATGGGTATGGCTCGTACACGTCGTGCTGCTCGTCAGCTCGTCAACCACGGTCACATCCAAGTTGATGGACAACGCGTTGATATCCCATCATTCCGCGTGAAACCAGGTCAAACGATCTCAGTTCGCGAAAAATCGAAGAACTTTGTCGTTATCAAAGAAGCACTCGAAGTTGCTCCAGCAACTAAAGACTTCGTTACTTTCGATGCTGAGAAGCTCGAAGGAACATTCGTCCGTCTTCCAGAGCGTTCTGAATTGAACGATCAAATCCAAGAACAACTCGTCGTCGAGTACTACTCACGTTAATCGATTGTTCCAGCACTCACTTCGGTGGGTGCTTTTTTTATACCTATGACTAAAATGTATACCTGGTCTTAAAAAAAGAGTGACGTCATTTACCTGTTTGTGTTAACCTTTAAATATACATAGTTAACACAAACAGAAAAGAGGACTTTATTCATGAAAACAAGAGATTTAACATTCATTGCCCTTGGTGCTGCCATCATCGCAGCCGTCAGTTCTTTGCCACAGATTCAACTTGTCGGTGCCGTTCCGATCACGCTTCAGATGCTCGCGATCATGACGGTCAGCGCAATCCTTGGTGGCAAACGTGGCGGACTCGCTGTCTTGATTTTCTTATTACTCGCAGCAGCTGGTCTACCGGTGCTTGGCGGAAAAGGTGGACTTGCTCCATTCGTCGGACCAACCGTTGGGTACTTGATTGCCTTTCCGATTGCCGGTTTCTTCATCGGTCTTGTTGCAGAAAAAACGCGCCGCTTCGTTCCTCTCTTCATCGGGATGATCGTCTTCGGACTTGGTTTAGTTTACCTGCTTGGCACATTCGGTCTAATGGCTGTACTCGATCTATCGTTCAAAGATGCTTTTGCGATTAACTATCCGTTTGTCCTATGGGATACAATCAAAGCTGTCATCGCCACGACGATTGCCGTTCGCTTGTTACCACTCCGTTTATTCCGAACAGCTTAAAAATACGAGGCTGACCCATAAGTCAATTTATAAAAAGATAAGGGTGGCAGATCATGAGTCTGCCACCCTTATCTCGTAAAAAGAAGAATGACTCGTTGCACGCAACTCCTACAGGAATAAGCGCATTTTTGCGCTGTCAGAGACAAACAAGACCCGCTTTCCTGCTGAAGTGAAGCAGGAAAACTGGCTTGTGTCTCGCCTGAGGAAAGGGCGTGAAAAGACAAGTCATTCTTTTTTGAGTTAACCCTATTTAATTGATCATCAAGCATGCTCGACGACGAAGTATTTTTTCTTTCCGCGACGTACGATCGTAAAGCGACCGATTGCATCAGCTTCCGTGATTTCTTTCGTTAAATCTTGCTCGCGTTCTCCGTTCAGGTAGATCGCACCGTTTGTTACGTCTTCACGTGCTTGACGTTTTGACGGACTGATCTTCGCCTCAACGAGAACGTCGACGAGGTTTGTCGCTTCACCGAGTGTAAAGCGTGGCATTCCTTTGAACGCATCTTCGATATCTTCGACTTGCAACGATTTAATATCTCCACTAAAGAGTGCCGTCGTAATACGTTGTGCTTGTGTCAGACCTTCTTCACCATGGACGAGAACGGTCATCTCTTCTGCGAGACGACGTTGTGCGACGCGCTTCTCTGGTGCTGCTTTAACTTCTTCTGCGAGCGCATCAAGTTCTTCGTGCGTTAAGAACGTGAAGTATTTCAAGAACTTGATGACGTCAAGATCGTCAACGTTGAACCAGAACTGGTAGAACTCGTACGGTGATGTTTTGTCAGCATCTAACCAAACCGCACCACCTGCTGTCTTACCGAACTTTTGACCGTCTGCTTTTGTAACGAGCGGTACCGTCAAACCGAATGCTTTTTCTTCATGACCGGCACGACGAATCAATTCCATCCCTGCTGTGATGTTCCCCCACTGGTCACTTCCTCCGACTTGAAGGCGGCATCCTTTGTCTTCGTAAAGTTTCAAGAAGTCAAACGATTGAAGTAACATGTATGAGAACTCAGTGAACGAGATTCCGTTTTGAAGTCGTGAGTCAACAGAGTCTTTCGCAAGCATGTAGCTGACCGGGAAGTGTTTTCCGATATCACGCAAGAAATCGATGATCGTCAAGTCTTTCGTCCAGTCCAAGTTATTGGCGATCGTGACCGGGTTCTCTCCTTCAAGCGGTAAGAAACGCGACAGTTGATCTTTAATCCGGTTTGCAAATTCTTCAACGATATCCGATGTGTTCAATGAACGTTCCGTTGCGCGACCACTCGGGTCTCCAATCATTCCCGTCGCCCCACCGACGAGACCTACGACATGGTGACCTGCTTGTTGGAATCGTTTTAAGACTAAAATCGGCAACAAGTGCCCGATGTGCAATGAATCAGCTGTTGGATCGAAACCCGTGTATAGCGTCGTTGGTGTCTCGAGTAATGTCTTAAGTCCTTCTTCATCCGTCATTTGGTTAATTAAACCGCGAAATTCTAAATCCTCTAATAACGTCATTGTGTCTCCTCCTAAAGTTCACTTTTAACAATAAAAAACCGTCCCTTCGTCTAAGACGAAGGGACGGAAAATTCCGTGGTACCACCCTGATTGCCCTTTACATAAAAGGACCACTTGGTTCGTCGATAACGGGACGGACCGCTTGATTTCTCAAGAAACTCCCGGAAGCGTAATTCGTAAGTTCACTGTGTCCTAGTTCGCAGCACCACTAGGTCTCTGTCACAGGGAGTGACTTACTACTGTATTCCGATCACTGTTTAACGTAATATATGAAAATAAGATGGTTTCATGATACGTCGAAGGCGAATCCGCTGTCAAGTCCGATTTTACTGGTGGATTTATGGTATAATACGTCTATCTGTGATTTAATATTAATTTACACCTAAGTTTAAGATGCAAAGGAGATCATTTATGCGCGAGAACTGGTTCAAGTTTTGGAATCACCCCCGGACGAAAGCCGTTCGGCACTGGTCGAATATCACATACGATGTTTCGTGGAACATCATTTTATTCCTCATCATAGCAGTCCTTCTCATCGGCAGCTTCTCTGTCGGAGCGGCTGGAGGATATTTCGCTTCCCTCGTCAAAGATACGAAAGCACCACCTTTGACTGAGATGAAACAAGAAGTGAACAGTTATGCGGTGACAAGTCAAATTTATTGGGGAAGTGGCGAAAAGCTGACGAACATCTCAACGGATGAAGAACGTCAGCCGGTTGATATCAAGAATATCTCCCCTTATTTAATTGATGCGCTTCTATCAACGGAAGACGTAGATTTTTATCAACATGATGGAGTCGTTCCAAAAGCGACTTTACGAGCAGTCTTACAAGAATTGACGAATTCAGCGTCACGCACCGGCGGAAGTACGCTTACACAACAATTAATTAAAAACCAAATCCTGACGAACGAAGTTTCATTCGAACGGAAAGCAAAAGAGATCATCTTAGCGCTCCGC
The DNA here is from genome assembly GCF_000798935.2 of Exiguobacterium sp. ZWU0009. Lineage (NCBI taxonomy): Bacteria > Bacillati > Bacillota > Bacilli > Caryophanales > Exiguobacterium > Exiguobacterium sp. ZWU0009. The sequence goes on from NZ_CP018057.1 coordinate 2,396,457, forward strand.
CTTGAAAATGCGATGTCAAAAGATGAAATTTTACAGGCATATTTGAATGTCGTCTCATTCGGACGAAATTCACTCGGGCGTAACATCGCTGGTATCGAAGCTGCCTCCCAAGGGGTCTTCAACAAATCAGCGAAAAAACTGACGTTACCACAAGCAGCTTTCCTCGCTGGTATTCCGAAAAACCCTTACTACTACACACCTTATCTACAGGGCGGTGTCGTCAAAAAGGACTTGACGCCAAGTGTCAATCGGATGAAGACCGTGTTGAAGCGAATGTATGTCGCAAAAAACATTACGAAAGAACAATATGAAAAAGCAATCAAACACGACATCACGAAAGACTTCGCGAAACAGTCGAAACGTTCGCGTGACACGTATCCGTATGTCTATGATTTAGCAGAACGTGAAGCGACGAAGATCATGACGAAGTACTTGATGAAACAAGATGGTGTGAAAGAAGACGAAGTCAAACCGTCTGAACTGGCAGAAGTCCGGGCAAACTATCAAGATCAAGCACTGGTTGCACTCCGTCAAGGTGGATACAAAGTTCATATGACGCTAGATAAAAAAATTCATGAATCGATGCAACAACCTGCGAAGAACAACGGGAACTTCCCTGGCGGCATGCAGTACAAACAAGTCGTGGATCCAAAAACGAAAAAAACCGTTTCGAAACAAGATCCAGAAGAGACAGCTGCGGTCATGGTTCAGAATGAGACGGGTCGTATTCTCGGATTCGTTGGTGGACGTTACCTTGATGGAAAAGCCGATGATTTCAACCGAGCATTCCAAGCGAAACGTCAAATCGGGTCAACGGCAAAACCAATTCTCGTCTATTCGAACGGGATTGAAAATCGTTTAATCACTCCGGCATCTACCGTCAATGATGAAGAGTACTACTATCAGACCGTACCACGTCAACCAGGCGATCGTCCGATCAAGAACGAAGGTGGACGTTATCGTGGAAACGTGACGGTTCGTACAGCACTTGAACTCTCATTGAACGTACCTGCCGTTAAGATTTACGAGAAGATGAACATGTCGAACTCGATTCAAAAACTCGTCGATATGGGTGTTGAAGTACCGGATGCGATTCGTTATGCCCCTTCAGCAGCACTCGGAACGATGGAGATCACACCTGTCGAACTTGCCGGTGCTTACGCGACACTCGCCAACTATGGTGAATTCGTGCAACCATACGTCATTTCGAAAATCACGAAAGACGGAAAAGATATCTATAAAGCAAAACCGAAGAAAAAACGAATTTATGAACCACGAACAGCTTACCTGACGCTTGATATGATGCGTGGCGTCTTCTCAAAAGGTACAGCAACGTTTGCAAAAAGTCGATTAAACGTTCCTGGAGATTGGGCTGGTAAGACAGGTACGACGAACGATGTTAAAGACTCTTACCTTGTCGGTTCCACTCCTGGTGTAACGCTTGCCGTTTGGACAGGACACGATCAGAACAACTCGCTCATCGGTCCAACGACGTATTACCAACGAACACAAACGCTGTGGTCACAAATGGCGAATGCGACGTATGCCGCGAACAGTAGCTACTTCAAATCCGGTGCCCGCTTCACGCAACCATCTTCTGTAACAGCAAACGACTTTAAAAACAGTGGTCGCTTCAAAGAAGAAGATAAGAAGAAAAAAGCGGAAGAAGCAAAGAAAAAAGCCGAAGCGAAGAAAAAGAAAGAAGCAGAAGAAAAGAAAAAAGAAGCGGACGCACAGAAGAAAGAAGAGCAACAAAAAGAACAAGATCAGGCTAAAGAAAAAGCTGAAGCTGATGCCAAGAAAAAAGCAGCCGACGACGCAAAACGTGCTGCCGACGCAAAAGCAAAAGCCGAAGCAGAGGCAAAAGCTGAAGCAGAGGCAAAAAAGAAAGCGGAAGCGGACGCTAAGCAAAAAGAAGCTGATGCTAAGAAGAAAGAAGCAGAGGCAAAGAAACAACAAGAACAACAGAAGAAACAAGATGAAAAGAAAAACGATGCTGCTTCTGAAAACTAACAAAAAGGATGAATCACCTGTCACGGTGATTCATCCTTTTTTCGTTCAATCTTCCATCGTCGACAGATCGCCTGTTTCAAGATTCAACTCCCACGCTTTCAGAACACGGCGCATGATTTTACCACTTCGTGTCTTCGGCAACTTATCTCGGAAATCGATTTCTCTCGGTGCTGCGTGAGCAGCAAGCCCCTCTTTAACGAATGCTTGGATTTCTTGTTTTAGCTCATCCGTTGGCTCGTAACCATCACGCAAGGCAATGAATGCCTTGATGATTTCACCGCGGACTGGATCTGGTTTCCCGATGACACCAGCTTCCGCGACAGCTGGATGCTCGACGAGACGACTTTCGACTTCAAACGGACCAACCCGTTCTCCAGCCGTCATGATGACGTCATCGACACGTCCTTGGAACCAGAAGTAACCTTCGTCATCCATATAGGCAGAATCCCCTGAGACATACCATCCTTTAAAGAAATACGATTCATATTTCTGCGGATTGTTCCAAATTTGACGCATCATCGATGGCCATGGTGTTTTTAAAGCAAGGTTCCCCATTCGGAATGGCGGTAACTCATTTCCTTGATCATCAATGATCGCAGCCTGAGTTCCTGGAATCGGTTTCCCCATCGATCCCGGTTTGATGTCCATCGACTTGTAGTTACAAATCATCATCGCGCCTGTCTCCGTCATCCACCATGTATCATGAATCCGTTGATCAAAGGCTTCTTTCCCCCAACGAATGACTTCTGGGTTCAACGGTTCGCCGACAGACAATACATGACGAAGACTTGAGAGATCATGATGATTTGCAACATCCGCTCCTGCTCCCATCAACATCCGGAAAGCCGTTGGTGCGCTATACCAGACCGTTACCTTGTACTTCTCGATGACACTGTACCAGAAATCCGGATTGAAGCGTCCACCGACGACGATGTTCGTCGCGCCATTCAAGAATGGTGCGAAGATACCGTAACTTGTTCCTGTGACCCACCCCGGGTCAGCCGTACACCAGTAGACATCATCTTCTTGGAGATCAAGTACCCAGCGACCTGTCATTAAGTGCTGAATCATCGCATTTTGAACGTGGAGCACACCTTTCGGCTTCCCTGTCGATCCTGAAGTGTAGTGCAGGATCAATCCGTCTTCACGATCTAACCAGACCGGTTCGAATACATCGGATGCTTGCTCGAACGCTTTGCGGAAATCGAGTAATGTGTCCGATTCTTCGACATCTTCGTCGACAAGTACTACCTTTTCAAGTGATTCCAGTTCCCCAACTGGAACACGTGGGAGCAGTGCCTTCGTCGTCACGAGTAACTTCGCTTCAGAATCAAGCAGGCGATCACGGACCGCTTGTTCCATGAATGCTTCAAATAACGGACCGACGATTGCGCCTACTTTCAGTGCGCCAAGCAAGGCAAAATACAATTCCGGTGAACGTGGCATGAAGATGAAAATACGGTCACCCGTTTTGACCCCTGCATCGACTAATACGTTTGCCGCTTTATTCGTCAATCGTTTCATATCTGCATATGTGAATCGTTGTTCCGTCGTTCCATCGAAATAGATCAGCGCATCCTTGTTCGCTCGCTCGCCTTCTGCGTGGCGGTCGATTGCTTCATGAGCCATGTTGACTTTCCCCGTTGTCGCCCATGAAAAGTACTGCTCAGCATCTTTCCAGTCGTACGTGTTTGCTTCATCATACTCTGCTAACCAATGCTTCCCCGGAAGCGCTTTCAAAACTTTCATGTCTCGTTCCTCCCCTTCTATGTTTTCCTCTTTATTATAAGCTAGTTATCCGTCAGTTCAATCCATTTGCCGTCAATTTGTTAAAAAATCCCTCTCTTTGCTCAAGCGCTTTCGTCTATAATGAATAAGAAGGTGGTGACGCTTACATGTTTGAAAAACAATTCAATCATCGGACGCACGAAACATCACTCGGTCCTGTCGACATCGAAGGTCCCGTACCGAGTCAAACACTAGCAACGTATACACTCGATTCAGGGTTGACGGCTTTTCGTCCACCCGCTGAACAACATCAAGCGCTCGTTGAGATTGCGGATCTTGAAGAAGGACGGATCATCGTCGCTCGTCAAGGAACGGAAATCATCGGTTATGTGACTTACTTATACCCTGATCCCTATGAAACGTGGAGTGAAGGAAACAATCCGTACATCTTGGAACTCGGAGCGATTGAAGTCTCCTCTCGGTTCCGCGGACAACAGATCGGTAAAAAATTACTTGAAATCTCCATGCTGGACCCCGCCATGGAACACTATTTGATTTTAACGACTGAATATTATTGGCATTGGGACCTAAAAGGGAGCGGACTATCGGTCTGGGATTACCGGAAGATCATGGAGAAGATGATGAACCATGGTGGTCTCGTCTTCTTCCCGACCGACGATCCGGAAATCGCCTCCCATCCTGCCAACTGCCTGATGGCGCGTATCGGAAAACACGTCTCACCTGAAGTCGTCGCTCATTTTGATGCGCTACGCTTGAGAAGACGTTTCATGTATGACTGAGCTCGAGGAGGAATCGTCATGTTAATCGAACAAATCATGAATACGACGTGCATCACGATGCAACCGACGAATTCCATCGCGCATGCGGTTGAACTCATGCAACGTCATCAGATTCGTCATATTCTCGTCGTCAATGCCCGTCATGAACTCGTCGGTCTTGTCGGACTAAAGGAAATTCAAAGCGCAAGTAGCATCTTTCATCCGGATACGGCAAAACAAGACCTACAGTATCCGGTCTCAAGCATCATGATTGAAAGTCCTGTCACGGCCCACCCGCTCGATTTTCTCGAAGATGCGGCTGTGCTGTTTTATGAATATCGATTGACGTGTCTGCCAATCGTCCGCGGTCGACGCCTTGTCGGTGTCGTCACGGAAACGGATTTGTTACGGACATTCGTTCAATTGACGGGTGCACTCGAACCAAGTTCTCAAATCGAAATCCGTGTTGAAAACACTGCTGGAACATTAGCAAAAATTGCCGCACTGCTTGCCAAAACGAATATCAATATCTTAAATGTACTCGTGTATCCAACAGACGATCCGTATGTCCGGATCGTTGCGTTTCGTGTCCAGACGATGAATCCGATTCGGATCATCGACAAGTTGCGCAAAGAAGGATTCGATGTACTTGGACCGGATGTGAGCAGATGAAGGATTTTGCCTATCTGTACAGTCCTGAAGAAGCGACTTATCGGTTTTCGGAGACACATCCATTCAATCCGATTCGTCTCGAATTAACCGTTTCCTTACTTGAAGCGATGCATCAATTAGATGATATTCCTTGTATCGCGCCGCGTCATGCGACCGATGAAGAACTGGCACTCATTCATGATCAGGATTATATTGCTGCAGTCAAAGCAGCCGGGACCGGTGCATTAACGCCACTTAAAGCCCAAATGTATGGGTTAGGAACAGAAGATACACCTTTGTTCCAGGGGATGCATTCGGGCGCTTCTCTCCTTGTCGGCGGCACGATCGAAGCATGTGACCTCGTCTTATCTGGTCAATATAAACGAACCTTTCATATCGGTGGTGGATTGCATCACGGATTCCGAGGACGTGCCTCTGGTTTTTGTGTCTATAACGATACCGCTGTCGCCATGGCAGCCATGATTGAAAAATATCACTGTAAAATTCTTTATGTCGATACGGACGCCCATCATGGCGATGGGGTGCAATGGGCCTTTTATAATCGAAAGGACGTCATGACGTTATCGCTCCACGAAACAGGTCGCTATTTGTTTCCAGGAACGGGAATGGTGACGGAACGGGGATCTGAAGAAGGGTATGGATTTAGTTGGAACGTGCCACTGGACGCCTTTACGGAAGATGATTCGTTTTTACTCGCGTATGAGACGGCACTCTTTGAAGCCTGTGAATTGTTCCAACCGGATCTCATCATTACGCAAAATGGTGCCGATGCACACACGCTTGATCCATTGACTCATCTATCCTTAACGATGAAAAGTTATGAACAGATACCTCAAATCGCCGTCGCTGCAGCAAATAAATATACGAATGGAAAAATCGTTGCTTTAGGAGGCGGTGGCTATGACTGGTATCGTGTCGTTCCCCGCGCGTGGAGTCAAGTTTTTGCTGCCATGACCGGACAAGCTCCATTCCATGGAGAGATTCCTATTTCATGGCAAGAACGTTGGAGTGGAGAAGAAACACCCCCGCCAACACACTGGCATGATCCAACGCCACTCTACCCGGCCATTCCGCGACGACCTGAAATCGAAGAAAAAAATTGGGAAACCGTCAAACGATTGATTTGGCCGTTCGTTAGCGATGAGCGTAAGAGACAATTGACTACGACTTCCCCGTACTCCGTTGATTAATTGACTTTGTATCTTCACATTTATTTCGTTCGGAGTTCACAACTTGTTGCTATACTAAATATGGAATTTTTACTTAGTAAATGAATAATAGTTGGGGGAATCATCATGAAAAAGGCATGGCTTTATTCCGGTCTTATTCTGTCGACGGGGATCGTACTCGCAGGGTGTGGCAATGAAAAACAGGCAATGGATCACGATAACATGCAAGGGTCAGGAAAACCGACGGTCGAAGTCAACGTCAATGTTCCAGCCAAGACAATGGAAGAAGATAAAGTTGTTTTTAAAGCGTCAGCTGTCGAACAAAAGAAACCAGTTAACCTTGAAGACGTGACATTTGAAGTGTGGGAAGCTGGAAAACAAGATGGTGCCCATCAAAAGTTCAAGGCAACCTTGAAAAAGACAGGTTATTATCAAGCGGAAGCAAAACTTGCTGAAGGGGAATATGAAGGACTGTATCATATCAATGATAAAAAAGGACTCCATCATATGGATAAGATCTCATTCGTCGTCATGGATCATTCACATGAAAAAGAGGAAGCATCGCACGAGCATGGACATGATCACGAAACCGTCGACGGTCTGTCTGTCCATTACATGGGCGCAACAAAAGCGAAAGCTGGTGCTGAACTCCCCGTCTCCTTTCATGTTTTCCTTGATGGGAAACCGCTAAAGGCGAACGTACAAGTGGAAGTCATTGAAACGGGCATAGAAAAGCATACCTATGTTCCTTTAGAAAAAAAGGGTGATGCGTACAGCGGGAAAGTGACATTGACTGCACCTGGTCAGACTACGGTTCGACTCCATGTCGAAAATGATCAACTTCACCATCATCAAGATGAACTTATTACCGTCGCGAAATAAAAAAACGTCTCTTTTTTCAAGCAGCTTGCTTGAGAGAAGAGACGTTTTTTCGATTAAGGGCGTGTCGAATCCCGTTGTTCGATTCGGTGTGGTAATGTAACATCGTTCGTTTCAATTTCTTCTTTGTTCAAGATTTTCGTCAATAGACGCATCGAGACTGCTCCGATATCATACATCGGTTGAACGACAGTCGTCAGTTTCGGACGAATCATCGTCGCAAGACGTGTGTTATCGTGTCCGATGACTTCGAAGTCTTCCGGTACACGGTGTCCAGCATCCTGTAAGGCATGGATAACACCAAGAGCCATCTCATCCGTTCCAGCAAAAATCGCGCGTGGGCAATCTTCTCCAAGTTCAAGCAATTGATTCATCGCCTTCATTCCCGAATCATACGTATAGTTTCCAAGGACGACATTTTGCTCGTTAAACGGAAGATTTGCTTCTTCAAGTGCTCGGCGATAACCCGCAAATTTCTTTTCACCATTGATTTGCTGTTCGAGTGGTCCAGTGATGAACCCGATCCGTTCATGTCCACGGTCGATCAAAGACTTCACAGCATCGTGCGCAGCACTCTCATAGTCGATGTTGACGGCAGGAAGATCATAATCTTGATTCAACGTTGCAGCAAGAACGATCGGTACCGGTGATGTTTTAAACTCACGAACGAGATCCTCATGCAGACGTCCGCCCATGAAGATGATTCCATCCACCTGTTTCCCAAGTAATGTATTGAGCAAATGAATCTCTTTTTCCCGGTTTTGGTCGGAGTTACACAAAATGATGTTGTATTTATACATTGTCGCGACATCTTCAATTCCGCGTGCTAAATCCGCAAAGAAGATGTTCGAGATATCGGGCACGATGACACCGACCGTCGTTGTTTTTTTACTTGCCAGTCCACGGGCAACAGCATTCGGACGATAACCAAGCTGTTCGATTGCGTCTTGGACCTTTTTTCGTGTGGATGGTTTAACATTCGGGTTTCCGTTGACGACACGCGATACGGTCGCCATCGAAACAGCAGCCTCTCGCGCGACATCGTAAATCGTAATATTACTATTCAAAACAAATTCCTCCTTTAGTATGATCCATCTCAAGTGTTTTCATTTCGTTTTCATTTTTAGGCAACACGAAAGGAAGACAGGAAAAGATAGTTTTCTTTTCCCATTCTTCCTTCATTGTAAAACGTTTTCATTCGCTTTAGGTTACCCTTTTTCGGAAATCATTGAACGTTTAGTGCCGGAAAGGTAGTCGTCAAGTTTTCGATGAACGTATCGAATTCTTGGAAATCGAGTTGTTGGTTCGCATCAGACAACGCAAGTGCTGGGAACGGATGGACTTCGACCATGACAGCGTCTGCTCCAATCGCGTATGCCGCTTTTGCTGTTGGCAAGAGTAAATCCTTACGTCCTGTCGAGTGCGTGACATCGACCATGACAGGGAGATGCGTTTCTTGCTTCAGAATCGGAACTGCTGAGATATCAAGCGTGTTCCGTGTTGCACGCTCGTACGTCCGGATACCACGCTCACACAAGATGACTTGATCGTTACCACTTGCCATGATGTACTCAGCCGCGTACATGAATTCCTCGAGCGTTGCAGAAAGACCTCGTTTTAAAAGAACTGGTTTATTCGTACGACCGACTTCTTTGAGTAAATCGAAGTTTTGCATGTTGCGTGCGCCGACCTGGATGATGTCGACATATGGTAAAGCAGATTCAACGGCGCTCGGTGTCATGATTTCAGTGATGACATGCAAACCGTGCGCGTCGGCTGCTTTTTTCAACATTTTTAGACCCTCGAGTCCTAGACCTTGGAAGTCGTAAGGCGATGTACGTGGTTTGTACGCTCCGCCTCGCATGAACTTCACGCCATGTTTCGCGAGCTGTTCCGCGACCTCAAATACTTGTTCTTCGCTCTCGACCGCACACGGTCCAGCGATCAATTGTTGCGAACCGTCTCCGATGACGGCATCTCCGATCCGGATGATCGTATTCGTCGGTTTTTGTTTCCGTGATACGAGTAATTTCCGAGTCCGATCTTCTCCTTGTAATTCGAGAGAAGCTTTGAAAATTTCTTTAAATACATGCTGAAGGCGTCCTGTTTCAAAAGGTCCATGGTTATTAGCGGCAATTGATTCGAGCATTTGACGTTCTCGAACAGGATCGTATCGATCTAGCCCTTGTGCTCGTTTGACTTTTCCGATTTCGACGGCAATTTGACCACGTCGGTTCATCAATTCCAATAATTCTGCATTCACTAAATCGAGTTCATCACGTAATCTTTTTAATTCTGCATGTTGATCCATGTCCTACCACTCCCTAATCAGCATATAGCTCGTAATAGCAACTAATTATAGCGAACTCTTTCCCTATTGTACATAAAGAAGCTGCATGATTTCTTAAAATATGAAAATAAATTACGTTTTTTCATATAATTTTTTTATGTTTTCTCTATAAGGAAACATAGAAAAAGAGCCCTCATGATGAGAGCTCCTCATTTATTGATTATTTCTTATGATTCACATCAGACTGCGGATCATTGTCTTCATCTTGTTCGTCTGCTAACTGTTCACGTAACTCCGAAAGTTCAACGACCGTCTCCGTGTCGATTTCTTCTGCCACTGACGCCCCATCGACTTCGTCGCCAATTTCACGTTCGATGTCACGTACGAGTTGTTCTGCTTCTGCGAGAGCAGCATCAATGCTTGCCTGATCCTTCTCAAAGCCCGCATATTGTGCCGCTTCTTGAACCGTTGGATTATTCTTTGCTTTTTCAATGACAGGTGCTGCTTTATCTTTTGCTAGTTGAATCCACTCACCTACGAGTGGTTCTGCTTTTTCGCGAACGACTTGTGTCTGTTCCGTCAAACGTTGACGCGCAGGCGCTGTACGCTCATCGATCATGTCGCGCATCTCGCGGCCTGATTTCGGGCTAGAAAGGAGAGCTGCCGCAGCACCGATCAATCCACCAACGATGATTCCGGCAAGGAAGCCTCCTCCTTTAGAAGAATCTTGTGCTTGATATGGGTGTTGTTTCGTCATGATTTACGATCTCCCTTCAACTCATCTGGAATGCTTTCGACGTCTGGTACAGATACGACTTCCGGTGTGACCGGCGCCTCTGCCTTTTTCCGGAATCGACGACGTGGCTTTTTCTCAACCGTCGTCGTTGCCGTCGAATGATTTTGAACCGTAGTTTCTGCCGGTTTATTTTTCTTAAATAACTCTACAGCGACTGAGCCCCAACGGACTGCTTGCGCAATCTGTTCTTTATTCGTATCCGCCGCACCAGCAACCGTATCGGATACTGTTCGGACAGAATCTGTCACTTTGTTTAAAGACGTACCGAGTTCTTCGATCGAGTTTGCGACAGGTGCAAGCAATTCTGTTTTTTCTTCAATCGTATCTACCAGACGATTCGTCTTATGTAACAACGCTGTCGTCTCCATCATGATACCGTCTAATTGACGTTCAAGTCCTGCTGTCGTGTTGGCTACATTGTTGAGCGTCTTACTCGCAGCACCTAATACACGGGCAAGGAAAATGACGAGCACTACGAATGCGATCGCAGCGACTAATCCGGCGATTCCGCCTAATGTGATTTCCATGGTTCTTGCCTCCAATTTTTTTGCATAGTCTTTTATTGTTAGTTCGACGTGCAGCAAGTCGTTCCTGCTACTCCAAATGGTTTATTTCCGTTACAATGATAATTGAAACCTATATCATCCATTTCGAGGGGGAAATTTCATGCGTGACCCACGTCTTACTCAACTGGCAACGAATCTCATTAACTATTCGGTTGCCCTTGAACCTGGTGAAAAAGTATTGATTGAAAACTTCGGCATCGAACGCGAACTGGTCGAGGCACTCGTTGAAGCTGCCTACGCGGCTGGCGGTCATCCGTTCGTCTTACTTAAGGATAATCGTATCCTACGAAAATTATACCGAAATGCTTCAGAAGAGCAACTCCAATTGATGGCAGACATTGAACGCAAGCAGATGCAAGCGATGGACGCATACATCGGACTACGTGCTGGTGATAACATCAATGAATTATCAGATGTGCCGGCTGAACAAATGAAACTGTACGGTCAAACGATCGGTAAGATGCACACACAAGATCGTGTCAAAGGAACGAAATGGGTCGTCCTTCGTTTCCCAACTGCATCGATGGCACAACTTGCCAACCAATCGACAGAAGCATTCGAAGACTTCTACTTTGATGTCTGTACGCTTGATTATGAAAAAATGGGCCAAGCGATGGAACCACTCGTCGACTTGATGAACCGGACGGATCGCGTTCGCCTCGTCGGACCAGGAACGGATCTAACGTTTTCGATCAAAGACATCCCAGCCATCAAATGCGCTGGAAACGCCAACATTCCAGACGGCGAAGTCTTTACGGCACCGGTCAAGGATTCGGTCAACGGTGTCATCTCATATAACACACCATCTCCGTATCAAGGGTTCACCTTTGAAAACGTCAAACTGACGTTCAAAGACGGTAAAATCGTAGAAGCGACGGCAAACGATACAGATCGAATCAACCAAGTCTTCGATACAGATGCTGGTTCTCGTTTCGTCGGCGAATTCGCGATCGGTGTCAATCCATTCATCCAGCATCCGATGAAAGATATCTTGTTTGATGAAAAGATCGATGGCAGCTTCCACTTCACACCAGGTCAAGCTTACGAAGAAGCCTACAACGGTAATGACTCATCCGTTCACTGGGATCTCGTTAACATCCAACGTCCTGATTACGGTGGTGGAGAAATCTGGTTCGACGACGTATTGATCCGCAAAGACGGTCGTTTCGTCCTTCCAGAACTCGAAGTCCTCAATCCTGAAAACTTGAAATAAGAAAAAGCGGATGGCTGATCCTTTACAGGACCGGGTCATCCGTTTTCTTTAACTTATTTTTTCAATGTCGCACGAAGCATCCAAATTTGTTTTTCGATTTCCTTCGCTTGACCAAGCAGATCATCTTCAACCGTCACGTCTTGTGCCTCAAGATGTTCAATCGCATCGAGCATCTCTTTTCGGACTTGTTGGAAGTCTTTGATGACAGAATCAATCATTTCATCTGCCGATAACCCCGATTTCGCTTCTTCAAGCGTCGTTTGCTCTAAATACTCTTTCAGTGTCGCAGAAGGTGTTCCGTTATTCATTAGGAGACGTTCCGCAACGACATCATATTGTTCAGACACCCATGTATACAGTTCTTCGAGCTTCTCGTGAAGTGTTAAGAAATCTGGTCCTTTAATGTACCAATGATAATTGTGGAGTTTAACGAACAGTACTCCATAGTTTGCTACCTGTTGATTTAAAGCTGATTTTGCATGATTACTAATCATCTGACATTCCCCTTTCCTGATTTCAAATGACGTCCTACTTCATCTTTATCCTTAAATAACAAAGGATAAACATCATTTTCAGGAAGAGTCATTCAACGAGGGCGTTTTAGACCTTTCAACATGTAGCCACCTTTAAAGTCAACGGAATCAAAGGCAACGAGGAAGGCCTTTGGCTCGTATTCCTCAACGAGATTACGTAACACTTTCATACGTGTTCGGGCTGCAAGAACATCTAACCGGTAACGGACACCGTCGCGTCCTTGTCCTTGATAATGTGTCACACCAAATCCATTATCACGAATGACTTGAATCAGTTCCGCTGGAAATTCTTGCGTATGCACTTGAATCATATTGTAACCGATGGCGAGTTTTCGTTCGACATATCCACCGACGAGTATTCCTAGACCAAATCCAAGCGCATAAACGACCATACCGAGTGTCGTTAAGTCTTGGAACACGATTCCTAGTGCAAAAATGTAAATTAATGTTTCAACCGTTCCAAATAATCCGGCGATGACCGTCCGCCCTTTGACGAGCATGATCGTCCGTAATGTCAATACAGGAACGTAAATCAACTGGAGCAATAAGATGAGTAAAATCTGTCCCATGGTGTCTTTCCTTTCTGTTAATAACTTCAACACATACACACTATTTCAAACTTTATTTCAAGATGCAATCCTATTTTAGATTTTCCTCATCGGTTTTTTGAAATTATTATCATAATTCAAAATTACGACAAAAAAAGTGCCACTCCAGTCGAGTGACACTTTTTGATCTGTTATTTATTTTACACTTTGGTATTGGTGCTGGTACGTTTGGATATCGCCTGCTCCCATGAACAGAAGCACAGCATTTTCATGCTGACGTAGGACAGAAACGTTGTCGCGTGTCAGAATAGAAGCTTGCGGAATCTTCTCTTGTAAATCTTCGACGCGAACTTGCCCTTCCTGCTCACGTGCCGATCCAAAGATTTCGCATAGATATGTCGCATCTGCTTCACGTAAAGAAGTCGCGAAATCATCCATGAATGATTTTAAGCGTGTGTACGTATGCGGTTGGAAAATCGCAATGACTTCACGGTCCGGATATTTCTTTCGTGCCGACTCAATCGTTGCGCTGATTTCCTTCGGATGGTGCGCGTAATCATCTACTAGGATTTGTGTGCCGAATTCCGACTCACTAAAGCGGCGTTTCACACCACCAAATGTAGCTAAACGTTCAGCAACGTCGTCTTTGCTCAATCCTTCGTACTGACAGATCGCAATGACAGAAAGTGCATTCAAGACATGATGACGACCGAATCCTGGAATGAGGAACGTGCCGTAGAAATCATCACGTAAATAGACATCAAATGATGTACCGTCTGGCGTTGACGTCGCGTTTTCTGCGCGGAAATCATTGTTTTCTCCAAATCCATAATAGAGAACAGGTACATTCGCTTGAATGTTTTGAAGATGCTCATCATCTCCACAAGCAACGATCGCTTGCTTAACCTGCATCGCCATCTCTTGGAATGCCGAAACGACGTCATCGATTCCTGTGAAATAATCCGAATGATCGAAGTCGATATTCGTCATGATAGCGTAGTCCGGCTTGTAATATAAGAAGTGACGTTTGTATTCACATGCCTCGAAGACAAATGCCTTCGCATCCTCTACACCTGCTCCTGTACCGTCTCCGATCAAGAAAGCCGTTGGTGTGATTCCACTTAAGACGTGTGAAAGCAAACCTGTCGTCGACGTTTTTCCGTGTGAGCCTGTAATGGCGACTGAACGATATTCATTTGCTAAGTGTCCTAAGAAATCGTAATAATGATGGATGGTTAAACCAAGTTCATTTGCCCGTGCGATTTCTGGATGATCATCCCCAAAGGCATTCCCTTGGATGATGACGTAGTCTTCTTTGATGTTATCCGCATTGAACGGGAAAAATGGAATTCCCTTAGCTCGTAACGCGTCTTCAGTAAAAATGTGCTTTTCGATGTCTGAACCTTGTACCTCATGATTCATCTCATGTAGTACTTGGGCGAGCGCACTCATCCCCGTTCCTTTGATTCCAACAAAATGATACTTTGTCATATAAAAGCCCTCCAATTCACGTTCCGGTCCGTACCATCGGGCTCGGGTACAAAACCTGTACCATTATAGCAAACCGATTTATTTTTTACCATGTAAATTATTTTGCTCGCGACGTGCGCGATACATCGCCATCAAGTCTTTCGTTGTCATGACGACGTTGACAGGCGGTCCGACCGGTTTTTTCACTTCCGACTGAACAGGCTTATCCACCTCGGTAACAGATGAATCTTGATCTACTTCAATAGCAGATGTATCAAGAATCGGTTCGAAGCTCTCCAATTGTTGCTCAGCTTCTTTTTCATCAGCAGACGCTTCATTTGATGCCTCTGTCGTAATAGCTGATTGTTCCATCGTCTCACTGTTGGAAGATGTTTCAGTTACGTCCGTTTCTTCTACTTCCGTTACGGTCGGTACTTCTTCTCTCACGAGTTCTTCACTTGTGTGAGGTTCCGGTACGAGTAATTCGACGTCCGTCACCGGTACAAGACCAGCATCTGCTTCCGCTTCGTCTAATACGACTTCTTTCGGAACAGTTGAGTGTTCCACGGCCTCACTGTTGGAAGAGGTTTCAATTACGTCCGTTTCTTCTACTTCCGTTACGGTCGGTACTTCTTCTCTCACGAGTTCTTCACTTGTGTGAGGTTCCGGTACGAGCAATTCGACGTCCGTCACCGGTACAAGACCAGCATCTGCTTCCGCTTCGTCTACTACGACTTCTGGCGCGATCAGTTCTTGATCCGTCAAAGCAACCTCATCGGTATTTCCCTCTTCCACTGTTTCCGAAACCTGCTCACTCGTTTCCGTTTCTTCCGTAGCTTTTACGGTTTCCGATGCAGATTGCTTCGGACGTTGGAATCCATAAATCGGTGAAGGAACATCCGTTAAAACGAAGCGATCTTCACGCTCCTCTTTTTTCGGACGTTCTACCGGCTTTGTCTCACGTTCCCCTGCAAGCTCTCGACGAATCCGGGCAGCCTGCTCTTTTAGTGACTGTTCATAACGATTACTCATACGTTCACCCCTCCATCTTGTTAAAAAATCGGTCGAATCATCGACCGATTGAGAATGCTTCCCCTACTGCTTTTGTATCATCGAGTACAAGAATCCCTTTTTCTTGTGGTGCATTGACAAGCCCGAGCTCACGCGCTGAGCAGAGCATACCGCTTGATGGTACGCCGCGTAACGCCGAAGGACGGATGATTAACCCAGACGGCATGACCGCTCCTGGTTTAGCAACGACTACTTTTTGACCCGCCGCTACATTCGGTGCTCCACAAACGATTTGTAAAGTTCCGTTATCTACTTCTACCTGACAGACCGATAATTTATCAGCATCCGGATGCTTCTCGCAAGAAGCAACGAACCCAACAACGAATTTCGGAGAATAATCCACTTGTTCGAGTGACAATTTGATATCTCGACTCGCCAGTTCCTTTTGGATGCGTGTTGCCAATTCTTCCGTCAATTCAACCGGTCCTTGTGTCTCGATCGTAAATGTAGTCGAAGCATCAAACAGGTTGTAACCGACGACACGATCACCATGCTTGATAATTGCTACGTCTCCTTCACGAGTCGCTGTCACTTCCGCACGTGGTGCGTCTTCCAAAATAATCATTAAGACGTCGCCGACGCCCTCTTTATTATAAAACACATTCATTCAATCCATGACTCCCTTCCGTCTTTCTCACAATGCCTATTGTATCAGATTCTTCACTCTTTCGGCTGCTTGTTTTTCGCAAGGACGAAGACCGGTTCTAGATTGCCATCTTCATATAAGAATGGTAATGCCGTGACCGGGACACGACCGTTCGAGAAGAAGTCAAACATCAGTTGCTGTAAGACATCATATCCGGCATCATTCCGAATATCAGCGAAAATCAGGACATCCTGATGCGGAATCCCTACAGCGAATTCTCCTTCGATTTGCGCCGCATAATCGGCTAATAACGTCTTGTTCAAAACACGACTCGCCTCGTATCCGTCACCGAGACTCAAGAAATAAAAGATATTCCCTGCGACTTCGTCTTGTTTGAATGGCGCATCAAGCGATTTCACATTAAAACGCGCTGCTTCTGATAACTGTTCAGCTGTCCACTCTGCAGATGCCAGTAACTCCTCATCAATCAAACGATAAGTCGCTCCTAAATCGAGTGCGTACATGATTTTCGTCTCGCCCGTATGTGGTGTACTGACGAGCGTCTTTCCTTCTTTTGTCGTATCGGCAAACGATTTAGCGCGAATGACGGGAAAGATTTTTTGTTCTTGTCCAACGAGTGAGATTTGATCCGTTTGTCCGAGTACAGCACGGATATATTCGATCGTCTCTTCGACCGCGATGACACCTCTTCGTTTTGCTTTTGCGACAAGCGGATTCAATCCGACATCAACGCCTGATTTATCGTGCTTTCGCTCAATTCGTAATACAGACTTTTCACGATCGAAATACGTCGTGTACCCTTCTTCTTCAAATGTTTGTGTCATCATTCTTCGGATTTGTTGTAGTTCCATTCGAATTCATCCTTTCTATCATGAAAAAAAGCGAGTCAGCGCTCGCTTTTTTCTTAAACCGTCTCTAAAAATGCTGTCACCTGTTCTGGTGTTTTCCGCTCTTTCCCAACATAACGCCCTGTCTCTTCACCATCGCGGAACGCAACAAAACTTGGAATTCCGAAGATGTCCATTTCCTGGGCAATTTCAATATGATCGTCACGATCGACATAGTAAAACTCGAAGCCGTTAAATGTTTGCTCGATTTCCGGCATGAACGGATCTAAGAAGCGGCAATCCGGGCACCAGTTTGCTGAGAATAAAAAGACGGCATTTCCTTGTTTTGCTGTATCGAATTCTTGTTTGGATTGTAATGTTTTCATGATGATTTCCTCCTTTGATTTCCCTAGAAGTCATTGCTCTCATCATAGCATATTCAATTGTGGCTGTGCGTTTTCGTGCTTGGTTTGCTATACTGCAACTAGAAAACACCTGGAAAGGACTTCACTATGGCAGATCAACCAATCAAACATCCGTTCGAACGCTTCGTCGGCTTCATCGGCATGACAAGTTGTTTACGTTACGGCTATTCTTTCATCGATTCCGAACGGAGCTTACCGGAAATCTTTTTGTATTTAGTCATCGGTTTTGCGATCATCATTTTACTCGAAGCACTCGGAAAACGACTCGCTCGAAAATTACCCGTCGTACGCATGCGGTATTTGACTCCACTTTATCTCATTTATCTCTACGTTTTCTTTACGAGTTTTTATTCAAGTTCATTTGGATTCTCTTTATGAAAAAAGCTGATTCAAAAAGTCATATGCTTGTTCGTCCACCATCCGGTCAAACAGGCATATCCTTTAGAATCAGCTTTTTGTACTTAATATTCGATTTTTAAGTCGCCATCTTGAATTCGCCCAAAGCGTCGTAAGACACGATAGATGAAATAACTGATGATACCAGGCGCAAGGAAACAGAGGACAGCAACTGCTAGGTAATACTCCATTTCGAACCCCATCGTTTTTAATAACATCAACGGACCAACGAATCCGCTCGTACCCATACCAGAACCTTCTGGATTGCTCTCAAGCATTAACAGAACAGTCGCGAATGGCGCTAGTATAGCACCGGCTACCGTCGGTGGTAGAAGAATCCAAGGATTTCGAATGATATTCCCTACTTGTAACATCGATGTTCCAATCCCTTGGGCAACCACACCACCGATTCCGTTATCACGGTAACTGATGACGCCAAATCCAATCATCTGTGCCGCACAACCGATCGTCGCCGCCCCTGCAGCAAGTCCATCCAAACCAAGCATGATTCCAAGCGCAGCACTCGAAATCGGCGCTGTCAATGCAAGACCCATGACGGTAGCAACGAAAATTCCCATGAATAATGGTTCGCGTTCCGTTCCCCAACGAATCAACTCGCCCAGATCCGTCATGCCTTTTCCAATCCACTTCCCTGCGTAACGTCCGGCAACGAATCCAGCTAGTAACGTAACGAACGGCGTCAATAAAATATCAAGTCGCGTCGTCTTTGAAACGAGTTTTCCGATCTCTGTCGCAAGAAGCGTTGCAATGTAACTACCTGCTGGTCCTCCTGCTTCATATCCGAACGCACCAACGGCAACTGCTGCGAACAAGATCAGCGGTGGTGCCTCAAGTGCAAACGCTACAGCCACACCGATTGCTGGTCCCGTCAGCGCGATCGCCTGCTCTCCTAACTGAATGAGAAACTTCGCCTCTACACCACGATCGACCAGTCCTTCACCAATCGTCCGGATGATGAGACCCATGATCAACGAACTAAACAAGCCAAGTGCCATATAACTTAATACGGTTATGAAATATACTTTAGGGCTAAGTGAAATCCCTTTTTGTTTGAACATCTTGTCACGTCCTTTTCTTAACATCGCGTATCATTATATCAAATCTCCTTTCTATCCGACTACATTGTTTTTTCAACTGACAAGACAGTTAGTATTTACATCATTCTTATTAAACAAAAACAGACAGCGGATTCACATCCACTGTCTGTCATGTCATTCACTTGACTTGTAGCGTCGCGAGCGTTGTCGCATCGAGATTCGTGACGAGTTTCCGAAGCAATTCCTTCGCCGCATCATAATCATCTGTATGCATGATCGATGCATGCGTATGGATGTAGCGTGCTGGTAAGCCAACGACTGTCGTTGGAATCCCATTATTCGAACGATGGATGACACCACCATCGGTCCCACCTGCACCGACATAGTATTGGTACGGGATTTTGTTCGATTCTGCCGTATCGAGGACGTAATCCGTCATCTCTTTTGAGAGGATCATGACACTGTCTTTAATTCGAAGCAATGGTCCTTGTCCGAGTTGACCGAATTCCGTTTTGTCTCCTGATGCATCATTGGCAGGAGAAGCGTCGACGACGAACGCGACATCGGGATCGATGAGTGCTGTCGCTGTTTGCGCACCGCGCAATCCAACTTCTTCTTGAACCGTTGCACCCGAGAACAAAATGTTCGGATGATCCGCCGCTGTCGTCTCTTCCAGCAATTCAATCGCCATTCCGACACCATAGCGGTTATCCCATGCTTTCGCCATGATCTTCTTCGGATTCGCCATCGGTGTGAACGGGAAGAATGGTACGGCAGGGATACCTGGACGTACTCCGAACGATTCCGCCTCTTCTTTGGAGTCCGCACCGATATCGATGAACATGTCTTTGATCGCCATTGGCTTATTGCGTACTTCTTCTGTCAATAAGTGTGGTGGAATCGATGCGATAACACCAGGGATGACACCGTTGTCCGTACAGATCGAGAAGCGTTGCGCAAGCAACACTTGGCTCCACCAGCCACCGAGCGGTTGAATCCGTAACATTCCGTTCTTCGTGATTTGCGTCACCATGAATGCCACTTCGTCCATGTGCCCGGCAACCATGACTTTCGGTCCTGTCACATCGCCTGTTCGTTTTCCGAAAATCGAACCGAGTCCATCCGTAACGATCTCATCCGTGACAGGTGTGATGCGTTCGCGAACGAACTGACGAACGTCGTGCTCAAACCCCGGTGCCCCATTTAATTCCGTCAGTGTTCGAAATAACTCTCTCGTTTTTTCATTCATATGTATCGCCTCCTGCTTCTCATTATACAAAAAATTGCTTCTATCACTTAACCTTTTGTTTCTCTCTGAACGAATTATTTGGTACAGTAGGAATAGAACCTGTAAGGAGGGGAATTTTAATGAAAAAACGCTATTGGATTATCGGATTGGCAGCAGCTGTCGTCGCCGCTTTCGCAGTGAAGAAAGCCGTTGATAACAAACAACTTTCTGCCGAGGAAGCGCTCGAAATCACGAAACGCACATTTTCAGCAAAAGGACGTGTCCAAGGTGCATGGATCTCTGCAACACCAGAGGCTTACGCATATGAGTCACGTGACTACCAAAGCTACAAAGGTGGCATCTCGGTCCTTGAAGGTGATGACGAAAAAACGTATCAATTCACAGTTGATGCCGAAACTGGCGCTTTACTCGAATACGCTTAATCAAAAGACCGTGCTTCGATCGATGAAGTACGGTCTTTTTTCCACGTTCATCTGAGGGAGGTATGATTCATGTCGATTCTTGCTACGCTGTTCGTTATCCTCGTTGCTTTGGAGCACTTTTATATTTTAGCACTTGAAATGTTCTTTCTTTCTTCCAAAGCGGCTCGTCGAACATTCGGTTTAACGGATGAAGCTGTTGCATCACAACAAATTCGCACACTTTTTGCGAATCAAGGCTTATATAATGGGTTTTTAGCAGCCGGATTAGTATTCGGTCTGATTCGTGAGGATGCCGCTGTCCAATTGTTCTTTTTAGCGTGTGTCATCATCGCTGCGCTTTATGGTGCCGCGACTGCCAATCGCTCTATTTTACTCAAACAAGGCTTGCCTGCCATACTTGCTTTCATCTTTGTATTGCTTGCATGAGAAAAGCCCCTATCCGATTGGATAGAGGCTTTTTTTCTTAATTAACGCGGGTTGTCGTTGCGTTCGTAGATCGGGTTCATGTATTCCGTCGTCGAGTATAGACGTGGAACAACGATGTATAAGATGACCGCTGGTACAGCGATGATCAACAACATCAAGAGCATCGGTAACCAGTAGACGACTTTTTGTTGAAGATTATCCGAGTTGCTGTCGATGTATTCTTTTACGCCATCAACTTTTGCAGCATCGGCACTCGTCAACAATTTACCGCTATCGGCATTGAAGAAGTGGATTTCACGTTTGATCGTGATGAAGATGCCGTCACGGACTGTCTCGATGACAGCGATTCCGCCAATGACTTCTTCTCCTTTTTCATTCGTGAACGTCTTCGGATCCTCGATTTCGACCGAACCTTTTTTATAATCGTAATGCGTCGTTGGTAATTCCTCATTTAATGCTTTCGTCATTTCTGAGGTATCAACCGCAGCAAGTACCGATTGACCGATACTTAACGCGAGAAAGAGCGCCGTTACGAAGGCTAAGCTTTTCTGCCACATCCCCAAATTCCCCCTTTACCTATAAGTACAAGTTCTTCAGTCAACAACATTGTACCAATTAATAAGAAAAAAGTGTGAAAGAAATACCAGGAAAATAAGAAAACTTTTTGTCTAAATTAATTTTGGTACGTTGCTTCCATCCGATAAATCGGTTGACCCATTGATGAAAAACGCTCTTCGTACTCTGTTCGGACGTTATCTTCCGGTTCATTCGCATGTAAATCAAGCGACATCCAGTCGAAGCGCATGCCGTATGCTGACATCGTCATCAAACTCGATTCAAACAACTTCCGATTATCTGTCTTGAAATGGATTTGCCCTTTCGCCGGTAAAATATCTTCATATGTCGAGAGGAATGTTTTATACGTCAAACGGCGTTTCGCATGACGTGTCTTTGGCCATGGATCAGAGAAGTTCAAGTACACGCGGGCCACTTCGCCTTTTTCAAAGTAATCACGTAGGTCTTTTGCATCGACCGTCAAGACGCGAACGTTCGATTGTGGTGTCTCGACCAATTTTTGAACGATTGTCACGGCAACGCTTTCGAATAATTCAATCGCGATGAAGTTGACATCCGGGTGTTGGTGCGCCATTCCGGTAATGAAGGCTCCTTTCCCTGATCCCACTTCGATATAGATCGGATTATCATTTTTGAACTCGCTAGCCCATGCTCCTTTAAGAGATGCTGGTTCTGCTATATAGATCGAGGATTGTTCCTTCATATAATCCTGCGCCCATGGTTTATGTCGTAAACGCACTATCGTTCATCCTTTCCAAACTTAAATTATCCGCAGATAAGTTTATCATGATTCGGGTAATTATATAAGAACTTCTTCATTTCCTTTCGAAGAATGTTCAGCAGTTCGTCACTTGAGAAATAGTGAGCATTCTAATACACTTAAGGTACGTAAGAACCGAAAAGGAGGGCTATCCTGTGGATGATTTCTTGATTAGTTGGGCATCTCCCATCGTTCTCGTATTGGGAATCACTGCTTTGTTCGTCTGGGCGACTTTCGGAAAAGTCGACGTCGAATAAGAGCAATCTCTGTACCTTGTGTAATCGTACACAAGGTACTTTTTTTATTTTCTAAACGATTTTAGGTTGGTTTTACCATGAAACAGATGTATACTTTTTTTGAAACAGATAATTTATTACAGCTATCGAACACCAAAAACGTTGGTAAAAAGGAGAATTGTAATGAACGAAAATAAAAACAGTGATTCAAAAGAACTAGTACAGAAGAAAACAGGTGCGGACCTAGTCGTCGATTCACTCATCGAGCAGGGTGTCGATTACATCTTCGGTATTCCCGGCACCAAAATCGATTCCGTCTTCAATGTGTTACAGGACCGGGGACCTGAACTCATCGTTGCACGGCACGAACAAAATGCTGCCTTCATGGCTCAAGCCATCGGACGCTTAACGGACAAACCGGGTGTTGTCCTTGTGACATCTGGTCCTGGGGCATCGAATTTAGCGACTGGTCTTGTGACAGCGAACTCTGAAGGTGACCCTGTTGTCGCAATTGCCGGAGCTGTCACGCGAGCCGATCGTTTAAAACGAACACATCAGTCAATGGACAACCAGGCACTCTTTACACCGATTACGAACTTCAGTGCGGAAGTGCAAGATGCCGACAACATTCCAGAAGTATTATCGAATGCTTTCCGAACAGCTGAAACGACAGCTGGAGCTGCTTTCGTCAGTATCCCGCAAGACGTCGGGCTAAGCGAAGCGAACGTCACGGCGTTCCGTGCGGTCGAAGCACCAAAGCTTGGTGTGGCACCAGAAGCATGGGTCGACGAAACAGCCCGTCTGATTCAAGATGCAAAACTCCCTGTCTTGTTACTCGGTATGCGCGCGAGTCAACCAGACGTCGTACATGCGATTCGTTCGTTACTCAAAAATGTCTCGATCCCTGTCGTTCAGACATTCCAAGCGGCCGGTACATTATCACGTGAGCTTGAATCGAATTTTTACGGACGTGTTGGATTGTTCCGTAATCAGCCGGGAGATGCGTTACTTGCAGAAGCCGATCTCGTCCTCTCGATCGGATATGACCCAATCGGTTATGACCCGAAATTCTGGAACCAACCAACGCACGACCGGACGCTTGTTCACATCGATCAAATGCGTGCTGAAATTGATCATTTCTATCGTCCCGACCGTGAGCTTGTCGGTGATATGGCGAAAACAGTCGACGCGATCGCTGAACGCCTGCAACCACTCACATTACCGGAAAGCTCGGTTCAGTTCCTTGAAGGATTACATCAACGTCTTGTCGATCGCGATGTTCCTCCTGTCGCGGATTCTCCATTGACGCATCCACTTTATTTCATGAAGACGTTACGTGAAAAAATTGCGGACGATGTCACGGTCACGGTCGATGTCGGCTCACACTATATCTGGATGGCACGTCACTTCCGTTCGTACGAACCACGCCACCTCCTCTTTAGTAACGGGATGCAAACGCTCGGCGTCGCACTTCCATGGGCAATCGCAGCTACACTCGTCCGTCCTGGGAAGAAAGCTGTCTCGATTTCAGGTGACGGCGGATTCCTCTTCTCTGCAATGGAACTTGAGACAGCTGTCCGTTTGAACTCACCACTCGTCCACTTCGTTTGGCGCGATAGCGGATTCGATATGGTCGCGTTCCAACAAGAGATGAAATACAAACGGAAATCCGGTACGTCATTTGGTGACGTCGATCTCGTCAAATATGCGGAAAGCTTTGGAGCAAAAGGACTCCGTGTCAATCATCCTTCGGAACTCGCAGCAATCATGGATGAAGCACTCGCGACAGACGGTCCCGTCATCGTTGATGTGCCGATCGATTACCGCGACAACATTGCACTCGGAGAACAAGTTCATCTCGATCAATTGAACTAAGGAGGATTCACATGGCACACGATAAAACACTCGTCCAGATTTCAACGATGATGGCACTGCTTGACGGCGTATTCGAGAGTGAAGTGACGTACGCTTCCGTCCTTGATCAACGTGATTTCGGTATCGGAACGTTTGACCACTTAGACGGTGAGATGATTGGATTCGATGGACAGTTCTATCAACTCCGCTCAGATGGTAGCGCTCGACCGCTTCAACCCGAGACGACGACCCCTTTCGCGACATTAACCCGTTTCGAGCCGGAACAAACCCTGACCGTGACGGAAGAGATGTCAAAAGCGACGTTTGAGCACTGGCTGAACGAACAACTCCCTACGATCAATAGCTTTTATGCTATCCGGATTGATGGAACGTTCACGGAGGTTCAGACACGCACCGTTGCGCGTCAGGAGAAGCCGTTCGTTCCGATTACGGAAGCTGTCGCTTCTCAAAGTGCTCGTACGTTCGAGCACACGGAAGGAACGCTTGCCGGATACTATACACCACGATTCGGTCACGGGATCGCCGTCGCCGGATATCATCTTCATTTCATCGATGCTGCCCACGAAGGTGGTGGTCACGTCTTTGACTACACAGTCAAGAACGTCACCGTCACATTCGAAGAAAAGTCGCAACTTGATTTACGTCTACCGACGACAGAGGCTTATCGATCGGCAGATCTCGAAAGTCACGATATTGAAAAAGAAATTAAAATCGCAGAAGGTTAAGCAAAAAAAGCGTGTCGTTCCCTTTCGGAATGACACGCTTTTTAGTCGTTTGAGTATTCAAGTAGCTGTTCAAGAAAATGATAACTGTCGTCGACATCTGGATGACGCGTATCTTCATACCAGTAGAGTGATAGTACCGCTTGCGCTACGACATACCAGTGCATGCGTCGCTTCAAATCACTCGTCAATGGATGTCCATAATGTTCAAACCATTCTGGCCAAGCTGCTTCGTCGACATAACTGTATAACATCATTCCAAGATCGTACGCACGGTCAGCAATGATCGCATCATCCCAATCGTTCAGGTAGAGTTGACCGTCTGCTCCCGTCAACCAGTTATTGTGGTTCAAATCTGAATGACAAACGACCTGCTCATCCGTTCTTACCTGCTCCAGATTTTGTTCGAGGTAAACCATCGCATGTTCCACGAGCTCCGGATCCTCTAAATCATCCGGTTGGAAGTACAAACGACATTGTCGCAATAACTCATCAGGTTCAATCGGGCGCTGATCAAGCTGTTGTAGCATGAACAGTAATTCCTTCGAATCATGGATTTTCCCAAGCAAACGTGCTACTTCAGGGCGTTCCATCATTTCGGGCTCTAACTCGTTCCCTTCAATGAACTGTTGGGCGCTGATGACGTCCCCACTATAAATCCGTTTCGTCCATAATAACTTCGGAACGATTCCGTCTGCGGATAAAATCGCCAAAAACGGCGATGAATTTCGTTTTAAGAACAACTTCGATTGTCCGGTTGAAGCGATGTACGCTTCTCCTGTGATTCCACCTGCTGGCGTAAGGGTCCAGCCTTCGCCAAGCGCATCTAAAATATCTAATTCCATTATAATCCGCTCAACTTTTTTAGTAGATTTGCCTAAGGCACAATGCTTATCTTAACACGTTGCAATCGTCGTTGACAACGGAAGGACCTGAATCCTGTCGACACCTTTTAGAAGCGGGTCGACCGAGGCCTCATCCCCTTGTACATGCACATTCCAGCGCGAATGCTCCAGTCCGACTTCAACGATTTCGCGCGTCGTATTGTAAACGATGAGCGTGCGTTGCCATGCATCATACGAGTGGACCGCTCCAAGTTCATAAGCGATGACACCCGGACGTAAGTCGATGAAATGAAGCAACTCGCGAATCTGATTCGCTCGGTGCAATCGGAATCCGCCATGCATTCTACGAATCTGCAAAATCGTCTTGATGTAGGTTACAAGGGACAGATGATCATCCCGCCGTTCCCAGTCCATTCGATTGATCTCGTCTGGTGCGTTATAGCTGTTTTCAACACCTTGTTTTGTGCGCAAAAACTCTTGACCTGCGTGAAGAAACGGAATCCCTTGCGCAAACAAGGCAATCGTCTGAGCTAGGCGACTCATCCGCAATAATTGCAGTTCATCCGCCCCTGGACAAGATAACTTTAATTTATCGTATAACGTATGATTATCGTGCGCCTCGACGTAATTGATGGAATAGGTAGGTTCCGGAAAACGTCCGTACGTTTGATTGTCGATGTGAATACTTCCCGCAATTCCGTTTCGGACCTCCCCTTCCTTCCAGCCATCTCCCGCAACGAATCCTCGGTCGAACTCACTGAACGTCGATCCTTTTAACGCGTCACGGAACACATCATTAAAATGGGCAATCCGCGGCATTTGCGCAGCAGAGGCACTCATCGCCTTTAATCGTTCCGGTAACGCTGTCGCAAGATCCCATCCTTCTCCATACACCAGAATCGTTGGATCAATCGCATCGAGCGCCGAACGAACATCATTCATCGTCTCAATGTCATGAATCCCCATCAAATCAAATCGAAAGGCATCAATACGGTAGACACGAGCAAAGTACGTCAAACAGTCAACGATGAGGCGGCGCATCATGAATCGCTCGGATGCGGTATCATTTCCGACACCCGTTCCGTTCGATAGTGTCCCGTCTACTTCGTAGCGGAAATAATAACCAGGGACAAGCTGTTCGAGAGAGGAGCGTTCTCGAATGAAGACGTGATTCATGACGACATCGAATGTGACACGAATGCCTGCTTCATGGAGCCGCTCTACCATTTCCGCGTACTCTCTGACGCGAACGAGTGGTTCAACCGAACTCGCATAACTCCCAGCTAACCCGAACCAAAGCATTGGGTCGTATCCCCAGTTATACGGAGACCGCGTTCGTTCATCGGTCGTCTCAAAAAAGTGGACTGGTAGCAATTGCAGATGGGTGATCCCGAGATCCAGGAGATAATCAAGTCCCGTCGCATGACCTCGAGGAGAGCACGTCCCTCGTTCCGTCATCCCTGCGTATTGACCCGGATGACTTGAACCAGCTGAGTGATCGATCGTGAAATCACGAATATTCGCTTCGTAGATGACAGCGTCTGACGGTTTGACGAACAGAGGACGCGCGACGCGCTTCGGGAACCACTTGGAAATCGTCCGTTCGACGTCAACGATGACGCCGTATCGACCATTCTCCGATATCGCACTAGCGTACGGATCAACGACCTCCTGTGTGCCAAGGTATGTCGTCACTTCATACCGATACCAGCACTCTGCGATATCTTGTTCCAGGTGAAGATGATAGGCACCTTGCTCTTGTCGCTCCATTTCGTGCTTTCCGAGCAATTGTTCATCTTGATCGTACACGACACACATGATCCGTTCTGCGACCGGTGACCAAACAGCAAAGTGAAATGCGCCCTTTTCTTCCCAGACACCTAGCTCCCCTTCGTAACGGTACTTGCGCTCGAATACTTCCGTCCGGACTAACCGGTCGGGAACGACGCGGATTGACCTACCCGCTCCGAATACCTCATATCGGCATTCTAGCTCGACTGGTTCCAGAACCGTCAATTCATAAACCACCAATTGTTCCTCACGGTGTGTCTCGACTTGCTGGATCGCAAGTGATTGTCCATCACATTCAAGCGACCAGTGGATTGACGGATTGCCTTCGACCTCGACCCGGATGCTTTGGAACGACAAGAACTCCGCCCGGATCACTGGTACCGCTACTTCTTGGTTCGTCATCTCTTTCGCAACGACAATGCCGTCGCTCCCTCCCTTACTCTTGGATTCGAGACTGCCCCTCACTTTGAATCGCCATGTGAAACGGAATCGATACCGTCTCTTTTAGGATCTTTTCACACACCCGCATCTGAAATGCCTTTGTATGTGTCGCATTCGCATTCATCCGTTGCACCCAATTCGGAAAATCGACTTTATTGACATAAGTCGTCGTTGTTTCTTTTGGAATTTGATCAAAATAACCTGAAGGGGCGAGGATGACTCGTTCAATCGGCAAGACGTAATCACGTCCGAGTACGACCCGTAAAATATCTTCTGTCCGCTTTAAACCGATGTTCGGATTCAAGATTTGTTTCGCAGAAGCCTTGAACGGCTGCTCCCGCCATAACTTATCTCGTCGGATATGATAGATACTTTCGTCGCCATCAAGCCATTCCATGATATAGATCGCAGACGGACCGACGACGAACGGACTCAACTCGACTTCTCCGACTTGATATTGGATGACCGCTCGATAAAACATCGCATACTGTTCATTTAGTAGATGCAGCATCTGGTAGAAGTCTAAATGACGTTTCAATGGAATCCGCCAAATGTCCTCCTCCCCTGCTCCGCCAGTGACGTTCAAGAGTTTTTGTAACTCGAGACGTTTTTTGTACCATTTATCAAACGCTCTTCGAGATAATTGTTTACCCGGAAGTTGAATGACTTCACTTTTTTTCATCACTTGCCACCACTTCTTCGGACGGATGAGCGTTTCTCCTGGAAACAACTCTCCTGCCTCCCATCTGCGATAGACATGGGCATAATCAAGTGCTTGGTGTTCACCGAATCGTTTCGTCATCTCTAGCGGATTTTTTTCAAATCGACTATCTAAGTCATATAGTTTCATCAAAATTGCGATGGGGATCACCTCATTCCTCTTCACCTAGATGAATCCGGTAAACCGGCTCATATCGCGGTGAAACCTCTGGTCGTACTTCAAATAGAACGAGTTCACGAACAGTCCACTCTACTGATCGGATCGGACTCGTCTTCCATTCGGCTGCCTCTGTGCGCCATTTTTTCGCGATCGTGACATGCGGAACGAATGGTCTAGTCGAATTCGGATCAATCTGTTCCACTAGTTGAAACAATTCCTTCGATTCTGTTCCAAATCCTACGACGCGTGGTCGTTCACCCCGACCAAACGTAATCAAACGATCGAATCGCAGCACGAAGGGTTCCATCGTACGTGCGATCTGCTGTAACTGCTGTTTCCACGACTGCTGTTCTTTTTCCTCTAATGGACCGAAAAAACGAAGTGTTAGATGGTACTCTTCTAACGTATAGACATTACGAAAGTACTCTGGTAGCGATAACCGTTCAGCAAGATTTGCCAAATCTTTAGAAGGGATCGGCAAAGCAATGAAAAAGTGTTGTTCTTGTCTCATCGTCGCGTTCACTCCTTCATACGACCACTAATACCATACAGAATCGCGCCTAGGATACTACTACTTGTATATACCCAAAAGACGGTATAGATTGTACTCTCCTCGAGTACAAAACCACTCATCAGATTAAACAACGCTGTCGCGAGTCCCGTCGTCATTGCCATATATGTACTGACGGCTGTTGCGACCATCGTCTCTGGAACGAGCGATCGGACATAATCTAAGGCGACAGGGATCAACAGACCAACGATCATTCCTTGCATCGCAGATAATACCCATAGCGTGACGATCGGAAGTTCTAAAGCAATCATCGCCGTCCGCGCAGCCGACAACAAGGAGACGAATACAAGAACCGGAATCGCTCCGAATCGTAATAACAGACGCGAGGCGATGCGCATGAACGGAATTTCGCACAGAACGGCGACAAAGAATAGTGTTCCGACGAGTGCCGTCGTCTCGCCACGAATCGTGACGTAGCTACCAAAGTAATAATTGTTGGCGAAGATTGGTCCGAAGATTAAACTTCCCCCTGCTAGGAATAACAAGAAGCGTCGATTCGAAAAGAGCTGTTTTAGCGGTACGGGTTGCTGATGTGAAACATGGACGCTGCCCGTCTCTTCAATACCGATCAGCACAAGGAAACCGAGAACCCATGCTGCACCGGTTGCATAAAAAATCAGATTTAGTCCGCCATCCTCAGTGATTTGCCCAAGAACAAAAACAGCTAAAGCGAACCCTGCTGAGCCGAAAAGACGTAAAGCACCATAATCCACCTTACGCTTTCGCGTGTACTCGATCGCTAATGTATCCACGAGCGGAATATGCGCGCACTGGAACAACGCCCAGACGCAAGAAATCAACAATAAAAGTAGATAAGCAGAAGTCAGTAAGTAACTGAGTGTAAAAATACCGGCAGCAAGCATCGCGACGAGTAAGAGTCGTTTCGGCTTCCCGAGGCGATCCGCCGCGATTCCCCAGACAGGTTGTAGGAAAATGGAGAGAATCGGTCCAATCGCAACGATCGTTCCAATCTCTGAAGCCGACAGTCCGAACGCGTCGTTTGAGAAATAAAGCGCGAGATACGGAATGAGCGCTCCTTGTCCAAAGAAAATAAAGAAATATAAGGCTTGGAAATGATAGGTTTGACGATTTTTCACACGGAACTTCCTTTCAAGAAGCAATCCCCCCATCTTTACGATGCGGGGATCATCAATCATTATTTTGCGAGCTCATAAATCGCTTCTGCATAGATTGCGACAGCAAGCAATAGTTCATCAAAATCAACATATTCATCGACTTGGTGGGCAACTTCAGGACCACCCGGGAAGACTGGACCAAAAGCAACTCCCGCCGTCAACGAACGCGCATATGTGCCGCCACCAATCGCTATCAGATCAGCTGATTGGTTCGTGTGACGCTCATAAACGGCACTTAGCGTCTTGATCAATTCATGGTTTGGATCGACATGGTGCGGTGTCATATGCGTCCGCGTCTGCAATTCAAAACCATATCCTGCCGCGGCTTCCTTAATGATTTGCAGACGTTCCGTGAAGTCTGCCGTATACGGGTAACGGATGTTAATCGACGCCGTTCCTTGTTCTTCAGCATAGCGGAAAACGCCACCGTTGATCGTCAAGTCACCTGTTTCATCCGAAGCAGCGACACCAATTGCTACACCGCGAGAATCCCGGAACATATGCGTCACGAGTTGAATGTAACGACGACCGTTATAATCCAAGTGAAGCGTATTGAGGAAACGTGCCAAATGTAAGGCAGCATTTTTACCGTTGTCCGGCTCCATCGCATGGGCTGCGACACCGTTGACATCAAGTACGAGACCTTCTGTTTCTTGCTTGACTGTTCCCGTCAAACCTTGTTCTTCAAGATAAGAATGGAAATCCGTTTCAAGCGTTCCTACTTCGACGACACGAAGAAGCGCTTGGGCATGACCTGGAACCATGTTTGGACGTTCGCCACCTTCAAAACGAACGAGATGGTAGCCTGTATCCGAGGCTTGCGCTGGTTTCCCTTGAATCAATAACCCATCATAGAGTCCTTTTTCCGCATTGATGATCGGGAAGTCGGCATCTGGTGCAAAACCGAGTGTTGGCATCTCTTCATGTTTGAAGTAATGATTGACACAACGCCATTCACTCTCCTCATCCCCTCCTGCAATCAGACGGATGCGCTTCGAGAGTGGTAAGCCAAGCTCTTTGACGATTTTCAGGGCATAATACGCTGCCATCGTCGGTCCTTTATCATCGATTGCTCCACGCGCATACAGTTTTCCATCTACAAGCGTCGGGTTGAATGGACCGTATGTCCAGTGATCGCCACCAGCTGGTACGACGTCTAAGTGACAAAGAATACCGAGTAACTCTTCCCCTTGACCATACTCCAAATGTCCTGCATACCCATCGACATTTTTTGACGTGAACCCATCGCGTTCCCCTGTCGCGAGCATCCAATCGAGGGCACGTTTGACTTCATGACCAAACGGTGCGCCCTCTTCGATCGTCGATTCGTCGAGTACACTCGGAATCCGTAATAGTTCTTTTAAATCTTCCAATAAGTCCTCGCGACGTGCGAGTACTTCCTCTTTCCAATTCACCATCTGATTTCGCTCCTTCATTACGGGTTTTGGATTCGTTTCCTATACACCTTCCTAGTATAGCGAATATTCGTTCAGATACGAACATCCAAATTCTGTTTTCTTTTTTATTTATTGAAATGACGAACATTAATCTTAAATAAAACCTGAATCATCGACTTTACAAACCATTTGAATATGTTTTTTATGAAAACGTTCGGTTAAATTACTTGCATTTTAATATCAAAACGTTATACTAAAGGCGAAACAACTGGATATTGCATTGTCTTTTGTCACCCGAAGCTTTAGAACACTATTCTATCCATTGGGGGAGTGGTTATACCAATGAAAGATTCTACAGACCGTATGTTGACCCGGATTAAATCGATTTATCTCTACATCCAAGAGAACGGAGCTACTACGACAGCAGAGTTGGTTGAAGAGTTTGGCATCACTTCAAGGACCGTCCAGCGGGATTTGAACGTGCTCGAATACAACAATCTCATTGTGAGCCCTCGACGCGGTACATGGACGTCGAGTAAGAAACAAAAGCAAGCGGGTTGATCCACTGTTTCACTATGTATATCTTTCGATGACGCGATTCTTCGCGTCTTTTTTTGTTATCTTTTTTAAAACGTGGGGTATAGCTATTGGGAGAAGGAGATGATAAGAATGAATATTTTAATCATTGGAGCAAACGGAACGACGGGACGTAAGTTGGTCGAATTGATCGCTAAACAAGGAGATCACCAAGCGATCGCTGTCGTACGGGAAGAAAATCAAATCAATGATTTGATTGCACTCGGTGCATCTGAAGTCAGACTTGGGGATTTGACGAAGGATGTCAGTGGCGTCGTCAGTAATGCGGACGTCGTTATCTTTGCAGCGGGTGCTGGTGGCGCATCGGACGAATTGACACGTGCCGTCGATCAGGAAGGCGCGATTAAAGTCATCGATGCAGCAAAAGCCAACGGGATCAATCGTTTCCTAATGCTCAGTTCAGTCGGTACGGAAGAACCGAAAGGCGAACTAAAAGTATATCTCGAATCGAAAGCAGCAGCAGACGCTCACCTAAAAGAAAGCGGACTTGATTATACGATCGTCCGTCCTGGCCCACTCAGCTACGATGACCCGGTAGGTACTGTTGAAACGAAAGAGCATTTTGATTCATACGAAGATCGTAAGGTGCCTCGTGACGATGTTGCGGCGCTGTTCGTTCACTTGATTGATCATCCGACACAATCGCGTGTATTCGAAGTACTCAGCGGTCCTTATCCGATCGCGGAAGCACTGCGTAATCAATAATTGAATCCCATAACAAAAGGCGATGGAATGTACATTCATTCCATCGCCTTTTCGTTTTGCTTATTCAGGTTGCCAATCAAATAACGACAATTCCTCTTGCGTCAGTTCACGGTAGTCCCCGAGTGCAAGTGCCGGATCAAGCTCCAAGCGACCAATCGAGCGCCGTTTCAAGAACGTGACTTCTTTACCGAGGGCAAGCATCATCCGTTTGACTTGATGGAACTTCCCTTCCGTGATCGTCAATTCAAGCGTTGAATCTGTTTCTGTCGTCGATAAGATGACGAGTTTTCCTGGCTTTGCCTGATAACCGTCTTCTAAGGTGACGCCTGCCGCAATTGCCTCGACGTCTTCTTGCGTCAATACACCTGTCACTTCCGCGTAATACGTTTTTTCAACGTGTTTCTTCGGAGACATCAAGGCATGATTGAACGCTCCATCGTTTGTCAGTAACAATAAGCCTTCTGTATCCTTATCAAGTCGTCCGACCGGAAACGGTTTGAAATACGTCACGTCTTCAAACAACAGATCGATGACGGTCTCATCTCGTTTATCCTCTGTCGCACTAATGACACCCGGTGGTTTATTCATCATCAAGTAGATGTATTTTTGATACGTGACCGGTTCGCCGTACATCAGAACCTGTTGCGACTCAACATCGACATGCTGTTTCGGATCACGAACGATTTCACCATCGACTTGAATTGCTCCTGCCTTAAGCAAAAGTTTTACTTCTTTTCGGGAGCCTGCCCCCATGTTAGATAATAATTTATCTAGACGCATGACCTCGTCCTCGTTTCAATGAAATTTTCCGTCCTAATACGACTTCTGCTAAACCACTCCAAATCGAGAGTCCAGCAAAAATCACGATTCCAACTGCCGCACCAATGATCAGGATCAAAAGAGATGCCCATGTCGTCTCTGGTAAGAAGGACACCATTCCCCACTTCACAAGCGCGACACCCGCCCCCATCAAAGCACTAATGATTAGAATCAATGATGTCCGGCGCAAGACGGTACTGAATGGGAACTTCACTGTTTGTGTGATCCGGAAGAACATCAATCCCGTCGCAACGAGATAACCGATGATCGTCGCATAACCAGCACCCGTTCCATCACCCGTCAAATGAATCAATGGCGCATTCAAGAGGTACTTCGCAAGTAATCCTGCGAGGGTCGCAATGATCGTGAAGTACTGACGGTTAATCCCTTGAAGGACTGCTGCCGTAACAGAATACAGGGCAAGGAATAAGGCACTCGGTGCATAGCTTAACAGATAGACCCATGCTGCTTGATCTTTCGGGAAGAGTACATGAAACGTTTCTTCGCTTAAAAGAATCATTCCGACGACTGCCGGAATCGTCACGAAGAAAACAAGTTGATAAATCTGTGAGATTTGAGCCCGTACTTTCCGCATATCGCCTTGCGTGAAGGAAGCTGTCAACAGTGGAGTTGCCGACAACGACAATCCTGTTGCGACCGATACCGGAATCAAGACAATCTTATGACTATCCGCAATCAGATAGGCAGTCGCGTTTCCAGCCGCTTCGAGCGTGTAGCCGATATTTTGTAAGGCGGCATTCATCGTATTCTGGTCGATGACTTGATAAAGGGGTGTCGAAAGACCGACCATGACGATTGGAATCGCATACGTCAATAATTCTTTATACAAATCCGTTAACGGGCGATCCGGCGAACGGACGGTTTGAGTAGCACGAAGTTCCTGCAAGCCGCTGGCACGTTTGCGGAAATAATAGATCAGAACCGCGACACTACCGATTGCGCCAATGAAGGCGCTGAACGTTGCAATCGTTGCGGCAAATGCTGCACCTGAATCAAATAAATAAATCGCAATGCTGACTCCTGCAAGCAAGAAGATGATCCGGACGATTTGTTCCAAGATTTGCGAAATCGCTGTTGGTCCCATCGATTGATACCCTTGGAAGTAGCCTCGGGTCATACTCATCGGTGGAATCAAGAGTAAAGCGAAACTTACGCCCCGAATCGTCATCGTGACAGCATCAACGTATGCTGCTGAATCAACGTCACCACCCGGAATGGCCCGGTGTGCTAAATACGGTGCGAGAAAGAATAAAGCGAGGAAGGAAACAATCCCGGTCAAGGACATGATTTTCAGACCAGACCGATATAATCGTTCACTCGTATCGTACTCACCTAGTGCATTGTATTTCGCGACGAATTTCGAGACGGCGACAGGAATCCCCGCTGTCGCGAGTCCAATCATGATCGCATAATAATTGTAGGCATAGGTATAGAACATGATGCCCGTCGCGCCGACCATGAACTGAAACGGAAAGAGATAAATCAAACCCAGTGCGCGGGAAATCAGTGACGCACCGGACAGGAGCATCGTTCCACGAACGAACCCTGAATTGCCGGAAGAAGTAGACTGCTTATTACTGACTGTGGACATGGTAACATCCCTCACGCTTTCTAATTTTTATACTCGACACTCTGATCGTGACTGTCTCATTATACAAGTTCTCTCGTACACAATTGCAAATCATTATACCGCTGTCTATCTTGAATTGAAAGAGACGGTTTGTTTACAGTCACAACTTCTGCTAAAGTGAAACAAGCAGAATTCTATGAATGAGGTGACCATATGTACGATGTAATCGTAATCGGAGGCGGACCGAGCGGCTTGATGGCGACGCTCGCCTCTTTACAGGCTGGAGCTCGGACGCTCCTGCTTGATAAAGGAAATAAATTAGGTCGGAAGCTTGCAATCTCAGGCGGCGGACGTTGTAACGTCACGAACCGAAAACCACTCGATGAGCTCGTCCAGTCGATTCCGGGAAACGGACGTTTTCTTTACAGCGCCTTCTCTCAATTCAACAATGAATCGATCATCGAACTCTTCGAAGGGTTTGGTGTCGCACTCAAAGAAGAAGACAACGGGCGGATGTTCCCTGTTTCGGATAAAGCCGCAGATGTCGTTCGTGTATTGATTGATCAAATTCGCGCGCATGGCGCTGAGATTCAAACAGACGCGCAAGTCGCTACGCTCGACTTCCATCCGGACGGTTCTTTTGCAGCTGTCCTCTTAGAGAACGGCATGCGCCTTGAAGCAAAGAGTTGTATCGTCGCGGTTGGCGGACAATCCGTTCCGCATACCGGTTCGACAGGCGACGGCTATCCGTGGGCTGAAAAAGCGGGTCATACGATCACAGAGCTCTTCCCGACCGAAGTCCCGATCTTATTAGGGGATACGTTCATTCACGAAAAAACATTACAAGGGCTGTCGCTGCGTGACGTCGCCTTAACGGTCCACGGTAAAAAGGACAAAGCAATCAAAACACATACGGGTGATCTACTCTTCACACACTTCGGTTTAAGCGGTCCGATTGCTTTACGCTGTAGCCAGTACACGATCAAGGAGCGCAAACGTTCGAAGGAAACGATCGTCCATCTATCAATCGATCTCTTCCCGGACGAATCACTCGGTGCGTTAACGGAACGCTTCCAAGCCGCGCTTGCAGCAAACCCGAAGAAAACGGTGCGCAATGCCCTCCGCGGCTTCGTGCCGGAACGTCTGCTTGAACTTCTCTTTGCTCAAATCGGATTTGGCGATGAAGTCTGCACACAAGTCAAGAAACAGGACTGGACGGACTTCTTACAAAAATTAAAACGATTCCCACTGAAAGCAACAGGAACGCTCGACTTTGATAAAGCTTTCGTCACGGGTGGTGGTGTCTCGATCAAAGAGATTGATCCAAAGACGATGATGTCGAAAAAAGCTGAGCGGTTATTCTTTGCCGGAGAGATTCTTGATATCCATGGCTATACAGGTGGTTACAACATCACAGCTGCATTCGTGACGGGTCATTGCGCCGGTAGTCACGCTGCAGAGATGGCACGTGACTCTGTCTTTTAATATGAATAAGACCCGATTCTTCTGTTTAGCAGAGGAATCGGGTCTTATTGTGTCAGGATTTAATCGATCGGTGTAAACGATCGGCTTGAGAATTTATCCGTGACGACTAACGCAAACAACTCATTATCTTGCACGAAAATCCCCTTCGAACCATATACTTTCGGACTGGCTGTCTCGCCCGTGATCGTTTTGTCCTTTCGATCGATCGAATAGAGATAGAGGGCTTCTGAATCCAGTGTGTAGATCCGACCTTGTCGTTCAGCAAGACCAATCGGTCGGAACTCAGACTCGAACGATTTCTTCGCATCACTTCGCATCCCACTCGCCGCTTCGATCTTCTCCCGTTTGATGACTGACAGATAAGGTGGTTTCTGTTTTTTCTTCAACGCACGTTTTTTCTTTTCCGAGGCGTCAGGATCAATCTTGATCTTATCCTCTTTCATCGCAAAATAGGTCACCTCGACTCGTCCCAGTGCTCGAATATGATTAATCGTATAGAATTCTTTCTTCTTCGTATCATATCCAAGACCGTGGAAACTGTCCCGTATCGTCGTTCCTTGTACTTTTTCACGTTTCTCTTCGCTCCAGACACCATCTTTTCGCGTAATCGTGACCAGAATCTGATTCGACGTCAATAGCGCGACGGTCTCCCCGTCAACGAGGGTCATACCGTCAAGACCAGCGAGCAACAACTTTCCTTCTTCTAACTGGAAAGATGCATTGATGCGTTCTCCGGTTCCACTGATTTCAAAGAAACGATAATCGTCTGTGACGACGAGGTACGAACCAATGGAATCATCATATAACATTTGTTGGACATTTTTGATTAACGGCTCTTCTGGATTTGGAATAGCTGAAGGCGTTTTCGGTGGCACCTGTTTAACGGCTGCCTGATGCTTCGATTGCGTCTCGATTTTCGCGAACGTTTCCTGAATACGTGACAACGTCTCCGGCTTCGAGAAGACGAGCAGTATACAAAGGATCAACCCCGAAACGACAGCAAAAATCGTTGTATAGACTATATAAGATCGTTTCATTGATGGTACTCGCCTTTCTTTCTCGGTTTCTGATTCAGTGTAGCAGAAGGTCGTTCAAAAAAAAAGCGGACTTGCGACGGAAATGAAGAAACCCCTTCCATCCGCGTCAAGCGAATGAAAGGGGCTATGGCTTAGTTTGCCACGATATTGATTAATTTTTTCGGTACGACGATGACTTTACGAACTGTTTTGTCGCCGATCCATTCTTGTGTCTTTTCATCAGCGAAGGCAAGTGCTTCGATTTCTTCTTTTGTCGCATCGATGTTGATTTCGATTTTCGAGCGAACTTTTCCGTTCACTTGAATGACGAATTCCATCGTATCGCTGACCAGTTTCGATTCATTGAATGTTGGCCATGCCGCATACGTCAATGTCTCTTCAAATCCAAGTTGTTCCCAGAGTTCCTCACCAAGGTGCGGTGCGACTGGTGTTAACAATTGAATGAATCCACGAAGGAAGTGACGTGGAAGAACTGGTTGCTTATTTGCTTCGTTGACGAAGACCATGAGTTGCGAAATTCCGGTGTTGAACTGGATGTTCGCGAAGTCTTCTGTGACCTTCTTGACCGTCTGGTGGTACGTCCGTTCGAAGTCAGCATCGACTTCTGTGACGTCCTGAATGTCTGCTGTCCGTTCGAACAAGCGCCAGACACGGTCGAGGAAACGACGCGCACCGTCAAGACCGTTTTCAGACCAGGCAACTGATGCATCGAGTGGTCCCATGAACATTTCATACAAGCGTAACGTATCCGCACCATGCGATTTGACGATTTCATCCGGATTGATGACGTTACCGCGTGATTTCGACATCTTCTCGTTGTTCTCTCCAAGAATCATCCCTTGGTTGTATAACTTCTGGAATGGTTCTTTTGTTGGTACGACGCCTGCATCATACAAGACTTTATGCCAGAAGCGCGCATACAACAAGTGAAGAACAGCATGTTCCGCTCCACCGATATAAATATCAACTGGAAGCCAGTATTTTAATTTTTCTGGATCCGCGATCGCCTCTTCATTGTGCGGATCGATGAAACGAAGATAATACCAGCAGCTTCCGCCCCATTGTGGCATCGTATTCGTCTCGCGACGTCCTTTCATTCCTGTTTCAGGATCCGTATAATCCAACCAGTCTTCCGCAAGCGCAAGTGGTGATTCGCCAGTACCAGACGGTTTGATTTCCGGAATGATCGGAAGTTCAAGTGGCAATTCTTCTTGGCTGAGCGTCTTCATTGAACCGTCTTCCATGTGAACAACTGGAATCGGTTCACCCCAATACCGTTGACGACTGAACAACCAGTCCCGGAGACGATACGTGATTTTCTTACGTCCGACTTGATTCGTTTCGAGTTCAGCAATCATCGTCTCGATTGCTTCTTGTTTTCCAAGACCATCAAGCATATGTGAGTTGACGTGTTCGCCCTCTCCTGTATAGGCTGCTTCATCAACGTTTCCACCCGCGACGACTTCAACGATTGGCAAGTCAAATTGTTTCGCGAATTCATGGTCACGCTCATCGTGTCCTGGAACAGCCATGATTGCACCCGTTCCATACGAAGCAAGGACATAATCAGCGATCCAGATTGGAAGGCGATCACCTGAGATTGGGTTGACAGCAAAAGCACCTGTGAAGACACCTGTTTTTTCCTTCGCTAAATCCGTCCGCTCGAGATCCGACTTTGTTTGGACTTGCGAAATGTACGTATCGACGGCTTCCTTGTGATCCGCTGTCGTGATGTCAGCTACGAATGGATGCTCCGGCGCAAGCACGAGGTACGTCGCACCAAAGATTGTGTCCGGACGTGTCGTAAAGACCGTGACTTGTTTTTTGTGTCCATCAATCGTGAAGTCGATTTCAGCACCTTCTGATTTTCCGATCCAGTTCCGTTGCATCTCTTTGACAGAATCCGGCCAATCAAGGTCATCGAGATCTTCAAGAAGACGATCTGCATATTCCGTGATTTTCAAGACCCATTGACGCATCGGGACACGCACGACCGGATGGTTTCCGCGTTCAGATAATCCGTCGATGACTTCTTCATTCGCAAGAACGGTTCCAAGCGCTGGGCACCAGTTGACCGCGACTTCGTCCACGAATGCAAGTCCTTTTTCATACAACTTCGTAAAGATCCACTGTGTCCATTTGTAGTACTTCGGATCCGTCGTATTGATTTCACGATCCCAGTCATAGGAGAATCCAAGTTCTTTCAGCTGACGCTTGAACGTCTCGATGTTTTTTGCTGTGAATTCACGTGGGTCATTCCCTGTATCGAGGGCATATTGTTCTGCTGGTAACCCGAACGCATCCCATCCCATCGGGTGAAGGACGTTGTACCCTTGCATCCGTTTCATCCGTGCGAGGATATCCGTTGCTGTGTAGCCTTCCGGGTGACCGACGTGGAGTCCGGCACCTGACGGATACGGGAACATATCAAGGGCATAAAACCCTTCTTTTTCTGGATCTTCTGTCGTGACGAAGGCGTTGTCTTGATCCCAACGCGCCTGCCATTTTGGTTCAATTTCGCGATGATTGTACGGCATGTCTTTTCCTCCTCTAATCTAAAAAAACCGGTCCTCCGCCCCTAGGAATAGGGACGAAAGACCGGTTTGGCTTCCGCGGTACCACCCACGTTGTCTGTCTATGACAGACCGCTTGATTCACGGATAACGGTGTGAAAGACCGGATTCGCTACTACGACTTCACGAATCGTGCTCCCTGACGAGTTCACGGTTGTTACCGACTGGTTCGCACCTTCCACCAGCTCTCTTGACGGCACCTTTCCCCTACTACTTCAGTTCCATGCATTTGACTATCTTTTCCTAGTGTAATCTGTTTCTTCCTCAAGCGTCAACGCTTCCGTAAAATTTCCTCGATTTCTGCATGCGATCGCGCCACATGATCCGCTTGTTCTAGACGTTGCGTCGGCATCCGGTCATCGAGAAGCGCAATCACTTCCATGCCTGCTGCTTTTGCGCCGATCATCCCGTTCGCAGCGTCTTCGATGACGAGACAATCTTCAGGTGCGTGTCCGATTCGTGATGCCGCAAGTCGAAAAATCGCAGGATCAGGCTTCGAACGTACGACTTCTTCCCCACTAACGTAATGCGTAATTGGAAGCTCATAATGACGGATGACGCGTTCGATTTTTTGAAGCGAACTTGAAGAGGCGATCCCGATATCATAACCAAGAGACGCCGCTTGTTCGATGACTTGTTTGACTCCCTCTTTTAAACCACATTCTTCTGGTTTTGCATGAATTTGAAACAAGCGATGTTCTTCCTCAAGTAACGCACTCGCTGTTTCTGGAAGGTCGTGTTGCGCGACAAGTTCTTCCCACATCTCATCTCCTGTTTTTCCCATGAACGTCGCATACTGAACCGGATCGAGCGGAATCGATAACGTTTTAAACATCTGCTGATGGACCTCAAAGTAGCGAATTTCACTATCTAAGATGACCCCATCCATATCAAAAATAAGACCTCGTTTTTTCAAGACACATCCCCCTTTATTGATCTATCATGATTTCAGCATATCAAAAAAACGACTACACAATGTAGTCGTTTCACCTTCTTCATTTACTTACTGTTTAACTTGTCGCCATTTGGACACTGGTTTGTCGGTAAGCCGGAAAATAATCCGAATCGGCATCTGACCCGTATCGTATACATAACTGATCGTATATGGCTGGTTGAAGAATCGATTTTCCTTGATGATACTCAAATAGTCGATATCCAGTATAGCGGCATTTACTCTCAAAGAGACTATCCCGTTCTTGATATCCACCCCCGAGATGTTGTTCGACGAGACCGCGTGCTTTCGCCTGAAGAATCGCTTCGTACTCGAGTCGCTGATTCGGAAACACCTTCGCTTCATCCCGCTTACAACCAATCAAATGACCGTGGGCATATTCTTTTCCGAGCAATACGAAGTATCCACCAACAGGTTCTCCGTCGATTTCCGCAATCAGTAACAATGGCTCACAGAGGGGATTTGCTTCAAATAATTGCTCAAAATAATTCGCTGTAAAATAGTAATGAGCCGAAGCATTCTTCCGGTCCATCGTTTCATGATACAACGCTACAAAAACAGATAGGTCGTCTCGTGTTCCTGTTCTAACAGTTAAAGGAGAGGCAAGCGATTTGCGAATCATACTTCTCGTCTTCTTATGAAATGTTTGCAGGATGTCCTCTATTGAAGGGCGTAAATCGATACTCGTCGTATGACGGATGAAAGAGACTTTCGTCCAATCCCGCATGAAGCGTTCATTCCCCGTCAATGGATTAAAGCGAATCATTTCCGAGACGATCGCTTCTCGCTCTGCCCACCTTTCGAACAATAAGCGTGCATGCTGCATTTCAGTCGCAGTCAGTTGACCAATGATTTCCGGTCCACCGTAGCCATACGGCGTGAT
The DNA here is from genome assembly GCF_000798935.2 of Exiguobacterium sp. ZWU0009. NCBI lineage: Bacteria > Bacillati > Bacillota > Bacilli > Caryophanales > Exiguobacterium > Exiguobacterium sp. ZWU0009. The sequence continues at coordinate 2,439,466 of NZ_CP018057.1, forward strand.
GAGATCTGAATAAGGTGTATCAAAAATCCGGCGCTTTAAAAAGGGATAAAATAGTGTTCCTGCATCACCTTCATAACGGAATAGCACCGCTTGCTCAGACGGTCTAGCATTGAGCGTGACGTATTGGTGACTGTAGAAGATATCAAGAGGCTGTTGCTGTACGTGTGTCGTCCAAGTTGCGGCATCTGTGATGAATTGACACCTTTCCATTCGTGCACCTCCAGTCAAAAAAGAAGCAACGTTCATATGACCTTTCTTTTCAAGTTCTTGCTTAGAAAGTACCCGTTTCTTTGCCGAAATATTCCATATTATTAAATATTTATTTTATGTTTTTAGAACGAACGACGTAACAAAAGTCAGCGAATCAAAGTGTCCGCTGTCTTACAGATGATGCTCATGATGTGATTTTAGGAATGGCACGAAGGAAGACGACGCCCGCTAACAGGATCAATCCAATCAATGTCAAGAAGACCGCTGACATACCAGATAAGTCGTAGATCAACCCTCCAACGGTCGGACTGATCATCCGCCCTGCTGAAGCAGCGATATTGACATACCCTTGGAATTCTCCTTCTTTCCCGATTGGCGCGAGTCTCGCCGCCATAGCAGGAACCGCTGGCCAGATGAACATCTCACCGACCGTCAGGATGATCATCGCGACGAGGAACATCTTGAAGCCACCTGCGAACGGAACGATCAGATAAGACAAGAGGAAGATTCCTGTACCTGTCATCAGTTGTCGCTTTAAGTCATCTCCAAACCAACGAAGAATTGGTGTTAGTAAAGGTTGCGCGAACACGATGAGTGCTCCGTTGATCGTCCAAAGAATCGAGTATTCGGAAATCGTGACACCGAGCGATTTCGTGTGTACAGCAAACGTTCCCTGCCATTGCACATAAACGAACCAAAGTAAGGCATAACCAATCGAGACGAGCAACATCGTCCGTGCCGCACCGCGTGCAAGGGGCGTGCGTGTCGTTTCGGTCTCTTCATGGGCCGCATGCATCCGCGCTGGTGCCTGAATCCAGGACAACCCGACGAACAAAATGATGGCAAAGGCGATATAGAGGACGAGATTGGCGATGAAGATGTACTGAATCGAAAAGGCAGCGATTTGACCACTGACAGCTGTCCCGAGCGCTACACCAACGTTTTGTGCGACATAGATCGCATTAAAGGCACGACGCCCGCCTTCAGGCCAAATGACACCCGTCATCGCGTAGATCGTCGGAAAAACCATCCCACCGACGAATCCAATCAATCCAAGCATCGCGACGTATCCGAGGTATGTCTGATGAAACAGCAACAAGCCGACGGAAGACAGGACAAGTCCGATGACACTGATGACGAGCGTCTTCTTGCCGCCGAGACGGTCAAACGCTTTTCCACCTAAGTAGTTTCCGACGATTGCTAAGGCCGAGTTGACGAACAACGCCATCCCTGCTTTCGTCATCGACTCTCCTAAATATTCATGTATATATAATGTATTAAACGGCCATAAAAAAGAGGATCCCGTCGTATTGATGGCCATCGCAAGGACAAGGATCCAGACCGCTTTTGGTAATTTTGGCATACCTGTGGTCCTCCTATTTCATTCTCAACCTTGCCACTTTACGCAATCCGTCCCTTGTCTGTCAAGCCACTTCGCTTTTCGTCAACGAATCAAAAAATGATATAATGCAGAAAGAATCTTGCACATACTGAACCATTACTAGAAAAACAGACTATAGGAACAGGAGTCTATGCCATGTCACTTGCCCGTGTACTACCTTATACGAAACAATTACTCGAGTCCGTTATCGAGCCCGGAGACTGCGTCGTCGACATGACTGCCGGAAATGGACATGATACGCAGTTTTTAGCAGAATGCGTCGGTCCAGAAGGTCGAGTCCTTGCGTTCGATGTCCAGGCACAAGCCATCGAGGAATCGACGCGACGTCTCGACGAAGCCGGAATGTTAGCACGCGTCGACCTTTATCATGAAAGCCACATCCATGTCGGTGCCCGTCTTTCGGACGAACAACGTCCCGTTCGTGCCGGTGTCTTCAATCTCGGATATCTGCCTGGAAGCGACAAATCGATCACAACGACAGGTGAAGAGACGCTCGAAGCACTCGATGCCCTCCTCCCGGTCCTCGCTCCCGGCGGTCTTGTCGTCCTCGTCGTCTATCACGGTCACCTGGAAGGAAAACGAGAGCGCGACGCCGTCCTCGATTACGTGACAGCCCTTGATCAGCAAGATTACGCCGTTCTTCAGTACCGTTTCTTGAATCAACAAAATCATCCACCGTTCATCATCGCAATCGAGAAAAAAGTACGCGGATGATTGGACACAAAAAAGTGATGCCTTTTTTTAGAGGCATCACTTTTGTTATTTCATTCTTCAACAAGCTTAAAGAACAACATTAATTTTTCTGCAAACCGTGTGTTCAACCGTTCGAAACTAAAATGCGGAAATCCGTGTAGACGTTGTAAGTAAATCTGATCGCCCCCCATTTTCCGGCATACTTCAAGCGTCAACTTGACGTCTGCGAATTGATCGTCCGGTGCATAAAAACAAGCCAAGTTCACACGCGGCAGTTTTTTTCGTTCCTCGTCATGTACGACGATCTCTTCTTCGATTTCCCGGTACTGTGCATAGGTCAGTTCACCGATACGAACAGTATCTTCCGTACTTTGACCAAATGGTAACGTACCGAGTGGCACATCAGGTCGGAAACGATCGAACGCACTTGCGAAGACTTGTTTGACGCCTCCGAGTTGTTTCGAAGGGTGCCAATCAAATAACGGTGAAATGAACGACAGACTGGCGACAGGTAATTCATATTCTTGCAACAGACGATTGACGACAAGTGCGCCCATGCTACAGGCGACGATATGAATCGGTAACTTACGTTTTCCGGCTTCACGTAATGCTTCTTTTAACAGTTGACCATGTTCTTCAAACGAGATGCGACGTGGTGCGTCGACGAGTAACACTTCATACTCTCGTTCGAGTACCCGAATCAAAGCTTCACTCGGACGGGCACGCAGTTGTAACGGATAGACTAATACGATGATTCCTGTTGGTTGTTCAACCACAAACTCACCTCTTCACTTCATACTTCCTTTTCACGATACCTTATTTCAAGCGCAATCGAAACCGTCCCAAGACGGATTTCACGAGGCGACATGGCGAAGACGAATGACTGATTCTGCTTGACCAAAGACTTCTTCCGTCATCTCACTCAGTTCTTCAAAACCAAATGAGGTCAAGAACTGACGTGCTTTATAGTTACGTGCTTCCACGTAGACTTCGAGTGGGACGGCTCCTTGTCGTTCGAGTTCACGGATCAGACGTCGCCCGATACCATTTTGCTGATATTTCGGTAAGACGTACAGACGAACGATCTCCCACGTTCCCTCAACATCAACAGCATGAATGAAACCGACGATTTCCTCGTCGATGATTCCGACATAAAAATACTCTCCCCGTGCTTCTTCCGCCGTCCGGATCGCACGAACGACTTCTTCTTGCGGATACGCCTCCTGCACGAAATGCGCTTTCGAACGTTCGGAATAGATTTCTGCATACGTATCCAACCAAGATGTGACGGCAATGTCATGAATACGTCCTGCATCAGCTGGAATAGCTTCGCGTATTTCCATAATCGGAACCCCCCTTTGTATTCATACGAATCGACTCATGTACTTTTACCCTCTTCTAGAAAAAACATTCGTTTCCTGCAAAGTTCCCCGTAAACAAAAAAAGTCCGAAAACCCGCGTAGGGTTCTCGGACTTTTTGATTATGCGAAACGTTTTGCTTGTTCTTCAAGAACTGCTGCTTTATCTGTTTGCTCCCATGGAAGCTCAACATCTGTACGACCGAAGTGACCGTATGCAGCTGTTTGACGATAGATCGGACGACGGAGATCAAGCATGTTGATGATTCCAGCCGGACGAAGATCGAAGTTTTCAGCAACCAATTCGACGAGTTGCGCTTCAGGAAGTTTTCCTGTACCGAATGTATCAACCGCGATTGATACTGGGTGCGCGACACCGATTGCGTACGCAAGTTGAACTTCTGCTTTGTCTGCAAGACCTGCAGCAACGAGGTTCTTCGCGACGTAACGTGCTGCGTATGCAGCTGAACGGTCGACTTTCGTTGGATCTTTACCTGAGAATGCTCCACCGCCGTGGCGTGCGTATCCACCATACGTATCAACGATGATCTTACGACCAGTCAATCCAGCATCTCCTTGTGGTCCGCCGATAACGAAACGACCAGTTGGGTTGATGAAGAATTTCGTTGCTGCGTCGATGTATTCAGCCGGGATGACCGGTGTGATGACGTGTTCTTTCAAGTCAGCTTGGATTTGCTCAAGCGTGACTTCTTCTGCGTGTTGTGTCGAGATGACGATTGTATCGACACGAACCGGCTCGTTGTTCTCGTTGTATTCGACCGTGACTTGTGTTTTTCCGTCCGGACGAAGGTAGTCGAGTTGACCGTTTTTACGCACTTCTGCCAAACGGCGTGCGAGACGGTGTGAAAGCGAGATTGGAAGTGGCATGAGTTCTGGTGTTTCTTTCGTTGCGTAACCGAACATGAGACCTTGGTCTCCTGCACCGATAGCATCGATTTCTGCATCAGACATGCTACCTTCACGTGCTTCAAGCGCTTGGTCGACACCAAGAGCGATGTCTGCTGATTGCTCATCGATTGATGTCAATACAGCGCACGTGTCCGCGTCGAAACCGTATTTCGCGCGTGTGTAACCAATTTCACGAATTGTCTCACGAACGACTTTTGGAATGTCGACGTAAGTGGATGTCGTGATCTCACCTGCAACGAGAACAAGACCTGTCGTGACAGAAGTTTCTGCCGCAACACGTGCGTTTGGATCCGCTGCGAGGATTGCATCAAGAATTGAATCCGAAATTTGGTCACAGATTTTATCTGGATGACCTTCAGTGACTGACTCCGACGTGAAAAGTCGGCGATTAAGGTTTGTCATGTATGACCCTCCCAAAAAAGAATTTGACGGTGTACTCATTTCCCCTAGTTGAGTGGGACGGTAAAATGAAAAAAACCTTTCCAAGTCCAAAAAATGGTCAGGGAAAGGTTGTGCGTTCTTCCTTTACCCTCTTATCGTTCGAAGTGTTTACTTCGCTTCAGGAGAGCACCTTTTCCCTCATTAATATGTGAATTAATGTAGGACGGTTGCCGGGTTTCTTCGGGCCTTGTTCCCTCCACCTGCTCAGAATAAGAGTATCCGTTACGAATTACATGATATAAAGTTGTAACTACTCTGTCAAGCAAGGTTTCAAATTCTAGTCGAAACTTTTTGAAAGAGATGTTAAACTGTTAATGCTGAAAGCGTTTCCAGATAAATAGAAATCAGCACCAGAAAATGATTGCTCTCTCTTTAGTATGTCATATATAATAAATGTGTCATACTAAATACGATGAGCCAAAACCAACGTAGGGGAAAGGTGGGGTCAGGATGCCGATGACGGTCCTGAATATCGAAGAACTACTCAAGAAAGAGCATGTGTTCAAACAACTATCTGTTGCTGAACTTGTCGAACATGCGATTCGAAACGAAGAAGGTGTCCTTGCTGAGAACGGCGCATTATCTGTAGAAACGGGGAAATTTACAGGTCGTTCACCAAAAGATAAGTTCATCGTCCGTGATTCTTCCTGCGAGTCTCACATTGATTGGGGTCACGTTAACCAACCAATGGATGGAGACAAATTTGAACAATTGTTGCAGAAGGTTCTTCGTTACATGAACGAAGCCGATCATCTCTACTACACAGAAGCTGCAGCAGGTGCAGATACGCACTTCACCCTTCCGGTCCGTGTGCTCACACAATACGCTTGGCATAATCTCTTTGCCAAACAACTCTTTTTACGCGAATATCCTGAAGTGGCTGCCTTTGAACCGTTCACGGTCGTCTACGCACCACATTTCAAGGCAGATCCTACCGTTGACGGAACGAACTCTGAGACGTTCATCGCCATGTCGTTCGAACACCGAATCGTCTTGATTGGTGGAACGGAGTATGCGGGCGAAATCAAAAAATCAATCTTTTCCGTCATGAACTACCTCTTGCCACAAGAAAACGTTCTTTCAATGCACTGTTCGGCAAACGTCGGACACGAAGGTGACGTTGCCTTGTTCTTCGGTCTATCTGGGACTGGTAAGACCACCCTTTCCGCTGATGATAGCCGCCAATTGATTGGTGACGACGAACATGGTTGGTCACACGATGGTGTCTTCAACATCGAAGGAGGATGTTATGCGAAGACGGTTAACCTGTCACGTGAAAAAGAACCACAGATTTTTGACGCAATCCGCTTCGGAACGGTTCTTGAAAACGTCGTTCTTGATGAAACACGTCACCCTGATTACGATGACACATCGTTGACGGAAAATACGCGTGCTGCTTATCCGATTACAGCAATTGATAACATCGCTGTTCCATCACGCGCTGGTCACCCGAAGACGATCGTCTTCTTGACGGCTGATGCGTACGGTGTCTTGCCTCCGATCAGCAAGTTGACGAAAGAACAAGCGATGTATCACTTCCTATCAGGTTATACATCAAAACTCGCTGGAACAGAGCGTGGTGTAACGGAGCCGGAAGCAACGTTCTCAACGTGCTTCGGTTCACCATTCCTTCCACTCATGCCTGAAAAGTATGCGACGATGCTCGGCGAATTGATTGATCGTCATGGTGTCACCGTTTATCTCGTCAACACCGGCTGGACGGGTGGTGCTTACGGTACGGGTAGCCGCATGAAGCTATCCTACACCCGGACGATGGTCAATGCTGCCGTCAACGGTACACTTGCAACGATTCCAACAGAAGAACATCCGATTTTCGGACTTCATATGCCACTTGAAGTTCCAGGTGTTCCAAGCGAGTTACTCAATCCGGTACGCGTCTGGTCGAATCCGGACGAATACGACACACAAGCGCGTTCGCTTGCTGAGAAATTCCAACACAATTTCCTTCGCTTCGAAAGTGCGACAGATGCAATCAAGTCAGCTGGTCCACGTCTATAAAAAAAGAGCCCTCGGGCTCTTTTTTTAAGCTTAGAAATCGGTAAATCTCTTAAGAAATTAATTCATGATTAACAAAAAAAGAAGTGCACGTTTTTCTCAATCAAGAAAAACATGCACTTCACTTTTAGTCTAAAACAGAATCCGTTTTTTCTTGAAGATGTGTTTCTTTTTGGTTGAGCCACTCCTGACTTTCTGCTAGTAGCGCATAGGAACGAGTAAGCGAGACACCTAAACGTTGACTGAGCAGTTCGAACTGATCAAAATCACCGCGATCTGCACTGATTGCAAGCACTAAACAATCCCGAAACGGATGATCTTTTCCTTGTAGAACGACCTTTAGAGAATCTTCAATTGGCAGTTGGTCGATGATGTCGTCGATATCCACAGACAATAACGCATCAATATGTGATAACAGACCGATCATATAAGCACTCTCCGGCTTTAACGTACGCGTCTCTTTCGCAAACAACTCGCAAAGTTTTGCACAATGTAAGGAAGACCGGAGTAACTCATTTGACCATTCGTAAGGACTAGCAAGCTTCATCTCGCGTAAGACAATTAACGAAATCCAGCTTTTGAGTTGCGAGAAGCCTAGCAATGAGATGGCTTGACGAACAGAGCTGACCGTATTTCGTAATCCCATGCCCGGAGAATTGATCAGTTGCAGTACTTGAATGCTGATATACGGATTTGCTTCAATCTCATCAATGACTTCATCGTATTTTTCGTCCGTATCGAGCCATTTTAGCATCTTCAGCAATACCGGCAATTGAGGAGGGACAGCTTTTCCCTTCATCAACATTGGCTTAGCGTAAAAATAGCCTTGAAACCAGTCATATCCCATGGCAAGACAACGTGTATGATCCTCGTGTGTCTCGACTCGTTCGGCAAGCATCTTAATATGGGGATAATTACGCCGGACAATATGCAAGATTGCACTTTGCTCACGAGTGGGAATCGCTTCGATGTCGATTTTAATTAAATCAATTAGTGCAAATAATTCTGTTCCATGTTGACGAAGTAAATCCGTTTCAAAATCATCGAGTGCTAGCGTAAAACCTGCTTCTTTCCAACTGTGCAACACAGATAACATCTCTGTATCGATGTCGACAGTTTCTAAAATTTCGATAACGAACCGACTTGGATCTAAATAGTGAATCAGATCACTTTTTAAGAGATCCGCCGTAAAGTTGACGAAAAGTTTTTTACCTTCAGCGACATGCTCCACACCCATATGAACAAGTGTATTCGTTAATACATCCATTGTCGCTAAGTCACCGTCGAATACATTCATTTGTTTGACGGAACGATACAGCAACTCAAATGCATCAACTGCTCCGATTCGGTCAACGATGGGTTGACGTGCTAATAAGATATCCATCGTCCTCCATCCCCCTCTACATTACTCATATGGTTCTAATTATATCAAAATTTATTTTTTAGGAAGTTTATTGTTTTTTACAACGAATCAATATTCTTTTTTTCCCATTATGTATGTAAGTTCAATTCTTTAGATGACAAAAAACCGATACGACATTCGTCGTACCGGTTACATCATCGATTATAGATACCAGTCTCAAACCAATTCAATACATTCCACGTCACACGTAACTTTTCGTGAATCGGAAATTGATGCGCGTAGGCGTAAGTCTGAAGCATCGTCTTTTCGGAATGACGCGCAGCATAAGCCGTCGCGTGGCGTAAACGAACGTTTTCATCATACGCACCGTGAATCAATAACACTTCACCTTGAGGTGCGACATGAAGCGGAGAGCGAACCGCGTATGCATCAGGAACCGTGTCGGGTGTACCTCCCGTGTAGCGACGAAGCATCTTTTGCATCGTCTTCTGCTCTTCATAGGTCCATTTCAACTCGGTCACCCCTGCCCACGACACCGTTCGGGCAACTGGACGATGATGCGCAAGGAGCAATGCCATCTGCCCACCACGTGAAAATCCGAATGCGTGAACATGCGAGACACGTTGCTGCAACCAGTCAAAGGCACTGCAGGCGTCTTCGATATCGTGATGACCGAAGTCTTCTTTTCCCGTACCGCCTAAATTCCCCCGATAGAAAGGTGCCATGACAAAAAAGCCAGCCTGTGCGAACGCGAGCAGTCGTGTCGGTCGGACCATTCCGATCGAACGCGTTCCACCACGCAAATAGAGAATTCCCTGACCATTTGCGACTTGCGGGAGTACGATATAGGCACCGACCCGTTCCCCATCCCCTGTGGTATAGAACATCCGAAACGTACGAAACGGACCTTGACGCGGAAGTTCAAACCAATCGGCGTTCGCTAAGTACACGGAGCGTCTCCGGAAGGACACGGTCCTTCATCATGAAGCTGTATTGTCGATTCGTATCGAGACGATCAGGGAGTTCCTCGAATAGAAAAGCACCATCTGTTTCATCCACGGCAAGATGAGACGACAATGATCCGATTTGCGCGAAATAGATGTTTTTGATGATCGTATCACCTTTTCCGGCAACACGATACTGTCCGACATATGAGAGAGAATCGATTTTCCCACCCGTCTCTTCCATCACTTCACGACGTGCGGCTTCTTCTGCTGTCTCACCTGGTTCAACCTTTCCGCCGGGAAATTCGTACCCACGCTGCTTATGATGGGTCAGCAACCATTTTCCTTCGTACACGGCAATGACCCACACGTGCAAGGGACGATCCGAGAACGGATGGTCATCAAAACTTAATTCCACTTGATTTTGATAATAATCCAAGAATGTAATCACGTACGTGCACCTCATTTCTTCTTCTAACTTCACTTTACCTGTTTCACGGGTATTCTAAAAGTGAAAACGCTAGGATTACCTGTAAATCTGGAAAATGATCTCCTACTATCATCCGGTAAACGCAAAAAAACAGCCGATGTTCCACAAGGGAACGATCGACTGTCGTTTCACATTACTTCAAACGTGCTTCGAGTTCTGCTTTTTCTGCTTCGAATCCTGGTTTCCCAAGAAGCGCGAACATGTTTTTCTTGTACGCTTCGACGCCTGGCTGATCAAATGGGTTCACTCCGAGGAGGTAACCACTCATCGCACAAGCTTTTTCGAAGAAGTAGAACAGGAATCCGAGGTGATACGGTGTCATCTCTGGAAGTTCGACCGTCAAGTTCGGTACTTGTCCATCCGTGTGCGCAAGCAACGTACCTTCTGCCGCCTTATCGTTGACGAATTGAATCGACTTGCCTGCAAGGAAGTTCAATCCATCGAGATCCTGAGCATCTTCTTCAACCGTCAACGCATGACGCGCTTGACCGACTTTGATGACTGTCTCGAACAGGTCACGACGACCTTCTTGGACATATTGTCCCATCGAGTGGAGATCCGTCGAGAAGTCGACTGCTGCTGGGAAGATCCCTTTGAAGTCTTTTCCTTCTGACTCGCCGTACAATTGTTTCCACCACTCCGATACATAATGAAGTGCTGGTTCGTAGTTGACGAGAAGCTCGATCGTCTTCCCTTTCGCATAAAGCGCATTTCGGACGACCGCGTATTGATACGCTTCGTTGTCAGCTAGGTTTTCGCTCGCATAGCGCTCTTGCGCGTCACGGGCACCTTGCATCAACTCTTCGATTGAAATACCAGCTGCTGCGATTGGTAATAGACCAACCGGTGTCAAAACAGAGAAACGGCCGCCGACATCATCCGGAATGACGAAAGTTTCGTATCCTTCAGAGTCTGCGAGTGTTTTTAATGCACCGCGTGCTTTATCCGTCGTTGCATAAATCCGGTGTTTCGCTTCTGCTTTACCGTATTTTTCTTCCATGAACGATTTCAAGAGACGGAACGAAATTGCTGGTTCTGTCGTTGTACCCGATTTTGAGATGATGTTGACCGATACATCTTTTCCTTCGAGGACTTCGAATAAATCGTGCAGATACGTCGATGAGATATTATGACCTGCATAGATGATTTGTGGTGCTTTGCGATCTTCTTTTGATAACAAGTTATGGAATGAGTGTCCGAGCATCTCAATTGCAGCACGCGCACCGAGATACGAACCGCCGATTCCGACGACTAACAACACATCAGAATCCGACTTGATTTTTTCTGCAGACGCTTGGATGCGTGCAAACTCCGCTTGATCGTAGTTCGTCGGAAGATCTACCCATCCTAAGAAATCACTTCCTGCGCCTGTTCCTTCATGAATCGCATGGTGAAGCGTCTTTACCGTCTCCGCCATATGATCTACTTCATGTTGACCTACAAATTGTAGGGCCTTCGAATAATCAAAACGTACTGTTGACATGCCATCGTCCTCCTTATTCATTCGCAACGAAATGCGACCTTCCTTTTCATTAAAACGCAAGAAGGAAGGTCGTTCAAGTCTTTTGTGAAATGAGTAGCAAATGTTACAGATTGTTATAGGGCAGCTGTCACGATTTGACGAACATCTTCGTTTCCAAGTGATTTGAAGTTTCCGAAGTCGCCGCGTGTCATCGCTGACTTGACGATTGAATCAACTGTATCTTCTTTGATGTCGTAATCAGCAAGTCGGTTTGGTGCACCGAGTGATGTCCAGAAAGCGCTGATCGCGTCAATTGTCGCGTGTGCTGCTTCCATCTCTGATTTACCTTCCGTATCAACGTTAAAGACGTTCTCACCGAGTGTCACGAAGCGATGTGCATTTGATTCGTCAAGCACGTGGCGCATCCAGTTCGGGAAGAGGATTGCGAGTCCACCTGCGTGCGGGATATCGTGAACAGCTGAGACAGCGTGCTCGATGTTGTGTGATGCCCAGTCGCCGCGTGCTCCCATTTGAAGAACACCGTTAAGTGCCATCGTACCAGCGAAGAGAATCGTGCCACGAAGTTCAACGTTCTCGAGATCGTTGACGAGTTTTGGTGCTGCTTCGACGACTGCTTTCATGACACCTTCTGTCATCCGTTCTTGGACCGGTGCATGCGCAGGGTGGAAGTATTGCTCGAGGCAGTGGCTCATCATATCGACGATACCGTAGATCGTTTGATCTTTTGGCACACTGACTGTGTACTTCGGATCAAGAATTGAGAAAGTCGGGAACGTAAGCGGGCTGCCCCAACCGTATTTCTCTTGTGTCTTCCAGTTCGTGATGACCGATCCTGAGTTCATCTCAGAACCTGTTGCTGCAAGCGTCAAGACTGTTCCGAATGGGATGACTGTTTCTGGTGTTGCTTTACCGATGACGAGATCCCACGCTTCGCCTTCATAAGGAATACCAGCAGCAATCAATTTCGTGCAGTCGATGACAGAACCGCCACCGAGTGCAAGCAATGCGTCAACGCCTGCTTCCCGTGCGATTTTGATACCGCGCTCTGCTGTCTCGATACGCGGGTTCGGTTCGACACCGTCGCATTCGACGTACTCGATTCCTGCCGCGTTGAGTTCACGTGTAACATCATCATAAACGCCGTTACGTTTGATACTACCGCCACCAAAGACGAGCATGACTTTCTTTGCACCGAGTGCTTCGAGTTGTGGTTTCAGTTGGCTGACTTGACCGTCACCAAAAATAAGTCTTGTTGGATTGCGATATTCAAAGTTTTCCATCTGTGTTGCCTCCTCAATAAGTAATGAACACCTTACATTATCCACACATTCCCCTTTCGCATCTAATTTAATGCTTATTCTATGTAAAAACCGCATAAAAAAAGAGAACCGACCGATGTCGATTCTCTCATGTGGCTTATTTTTGGAAGTTTGATTTTTCAATCCATTCTTCCAATTTACCTTTAAGAACGTTGAATCCAGGTGCTTCTTCTTGTTTGAAAGCAGGACCTGCATCGCGACGTCCAGCGTTTTTGCGTGGACCTTTCGCGCGTGCTTCACGTTTTGGAGCTTCCTGAGTTGCTTTGATCGAAAGCTTCATTTTTTTGTTAGCTTCGTCGATGTCGAGAACTTTAACAGTTACTTCATCGCCAACTTTTACGTAATCGTTGATGTCTTTTACGTAATCGTGTGAGATTTCTGAGATGTGGACGAGACCTTGTGTTTGCTCGTCAAGTGCTACGAAAGCACCGAAGTTTTGAATACCAGTTACTTTACCAGTAACGACTTGGTCTTTTTCAAAGTTTGCCATAATGTATACACTCCCTAACTAAATTCATCAACTTATAATAACACACTTTTCTTGTATCGTAAAAAATATTTTTGGAATTTGTTTATTTTTTATTTCACGAGGGAACATTTTAGTAGCAAGACTTCAAGTATTCCCCCTGATTCTGCCGAACTTTCCGAGTTCGGCCCTTTTTTTGTTCTTTTACTCAATTGACCTAAAAAACAGATACCGAAAAGTGATGTGAGCGACTTTCACAACGCTCTAATAAAAACGGACAGTCTCGGTCTGCTCGTTTTCCGCGGATAAGCCCTCATGCCGCTTCAGATGCGTCGCATCTTCCAGGGTCATGATGACTTGTTTTTCCGCAGGAGTCGAGCAGAACCTCACCTGTCCTAGCGTAAAGGAAATATAGAGTAGAAGCAATCATCAATTATCTATTTATTACTTATAGATCGTCGAATCCATTCGCATCCGTTACTTTCGCATACGAACGTGATTTTTGTTCGAAGAAGTCCGATTTCGTCGCGTTCATCGAATCATCTGAATACGCACGAATCCATGGCATGACGTCTTCGTCGTGCCCTTCATAGAGATCCGACAAACCGATGACGCGAAGGCGTTTGTTCGCGAGATATTTAACGTAATCACGCATCTCACTGACGTCAAGTCCGTCTAGATCACGTAAGACGTATTCGCTCCACTCGATTTCAAGATCAACGGCACGCTTGAACGTATCATAGACGAATTGTGTGAATGAGCCATCGGCATCAATTTCCGGATGCTCTGACAAGACAGCACGTAACAATTGGCTGATGAAGTACGAGTGTTGTAATTCATCCCGTTGAATATAGCTGATCATCGTCGATGTTCCGACCATTTTTTGGTGACGCGCTAAGTTATAGAAGAAGGCAAAGCCTGAATAGAAGTTGATTCCTTCAAGAACGATCGAAGCAACAAGCGATTTCGCGAAGTTTTCTGGAGTCCGGTCATTTTGGAAATCTTCGTATAAATCAAGAATGAATGCATTACGCTTCATGACCATGTCATCGTCTTTCGCGATATCGAAAATCCGGTTTTGTTCAGCCAATGGAACTAAGCTGGATAAGACGTAGCTGTACGACTGATTATGAACGACTTCCTGTTGAGCGATGATGGCGAGAATCGCATGAACAGATGAATCCGATGTGAACATTGCCGATTCCAAGATATAACGTGTCTGAACCGAGTCAAGGATCGAGAGTAGCCCGATGATTCGTTTGAAGGCATCCTGTTCCCGTTCGCTCAATTGATTCCATTGTTGCATGTCTTTTGACATCGAAATCTCATCTGGAATCCAGAAGTTCGATAACAATTGTTTGTAGATCGAATAAAACTGTGGATACGCAATGTCGTTCCAGTTGACGATGGCACTCGTTTCGCCACCGATGATCGCTGTCGCGCGATTCGGATGGCGTGCATCAAGCAGTTTGATTTTTTGTAGCTGTTCCATGTGCTTCGACTCCTTCTTGCTGTAATTGAAGAATGGTCCGTTTCGTCCATTCCTTGACGAGATGCGGGCGATTGCGTGGTGACTGTTCGATTTTCAACAGTTCTCCAGCAAGCGGTACCCCGAATTTTGAGAGATGATATGCCATCTCATCAACGGCGCGACAATATTTGACGAACATCTTGTCCCCTGTTCCAAAAACAGCTGCCTGCGGAATCGCATGCGAACTCTCCTTCAGAACGGTTCTAAGACAGTCGCGCATATCGTCGGGCAGTTGCCCATCTCCCCACGTATACGAACCAAAATAGACGATATCATAAGGCATTAACTGATACGTCGTCACTTCGTCCGCAAACAACATCGTCGGCTCGATTCCCATCTCAGAACACGTCTTCGCGACGAGTTCTGCCACCTCCTCTGTGTTTCCACTCAATGACGCATATACGATTGCTGCCTTCATGATATCGTCCTCCTTATCTTATGATGAACACGATTCACATTCGTCGATCTCAACCGTTGTCGAACGCGTGTAGTAGATCGTCTTCATCCCGAGTTGCCACGCTTCCATGTGCATCTCGAGTAACTCTTTCGCCTTGACGTTGTTTTTCACATACAGATTGAAACTGATCGCTTGGTCGATGTGACGCTGACGTGAAGCATTTTGACGAATGCTCCATAACTGATCAATCTCAAACGCTGATTTATAGAACCAGTTCGTTTCCGGTGTTAAATCCGGAACAGTGACTGGGATCTTATAGTTTTTCTTCTCTTCCGAGTAGACTTTTTTGTAGATTGGATCAATCGATGCCGTACTACCCGCAATGATCGCCGTCGATGAGTTCGGTGCGACCGCCATCAAGTATGCGTTACGCATTCCGTACGCCGTGATGTCAGCTTGGAGACGATCCCAATCAAGTTCATCCGTCGTTTTGTAGTGGCGACGTTTGATGTACTCTCCTGTTTGCCATTCTGAACCTTCGAAGAGACGGTATGCGCCCTTCTCTTTCGCAAGTTGCATCGACGCATCGATCGTCAAGTAAGCGATCTTCTCGTAGAGACGGTCTGCGTATTGTACCGCTTCGACCGATTCCCAACGGATGCCTTCGAGTGCGAGCAGATGGTGCCAACCGAACGTGCCAAGACCAACGGCACGGTATTTTTGATTCGTCAATTGTGCTTGCGGAACATCGATCGTATTCAAGTCGATGACGTTATCAAGCATCCGCATTTGAATCGGAATTAATCGCTCTAGGACGTCAGAACGAACTGCACGTGCAAGTGCGATCGATGACAAGTTACAGACGACGAAGTCCCCTGGTGTCTTCGTGACGATGATTTTACCGTCTTCCGTGTATTCTTCTGTCACGGTCGTCGGGCTCATGTTCTGCATGATTTCTGAGCAAAGGTTAGACGAGTAGATCATCCCTGCATGTTTATTCGGATTCGCACGGTTAACGGCGTCACGGAAGAACATGTATGGCGTCCCTGTCTCGAGCTGCGAACGCATGTAGCGTTTGACGAGATCGATCGCCGGGACTGTTTTTTTGCTGAGGCGTGGTTCGTTTACACACGCTTCGTATCGTTCCGTGAAGCTGCCACCTTGCTCCGTCTCATCGAAGTAATCTTCGAGGCTGAAGCCCATGACCGTCCGAATTTCATGTGGGTCAAACAAATGCCAGTCTTCTCGTGCTTCGACGGCACGCATGAAACGGTCCGGTAAGTTAACACCTGTGAATAAGTCATGTGTCCGAAGTCGCTCATCCCCATTGTTGAGCTTCGCGTCCAGGAACTCGAGAATGTCTTTATGCCAGATGTCGAGATACACAGCGATTGATCCTTGACGCATACCGAGCTGGTCGACGCTGACTGCCGTGTTGTTCAACTGTTTCATCCACGGGATGACACCGCTTGAGACACCTTTGAATCCTTTGATGTCTGATCCGCGTGAGCGAATCTTACCCATGTAGACGCCGATTCCGCCGCCACCTTTAGAAAGTGTCGCCACGTCCGTGTTCGAGTCGTAGATGCCACGTAGCGAATCATCGACTGTATCGATGAAACATGAAGAAAGTTGACCGTAAGACTTACCAGCGTTCGAAAGCGTCGGAGTCGCAACTGTCATGTAGAGGTTCGACAATGCCCAGTAAGATTCTTTGACGAGTTCTAAACGACGTTCCTTCGGTTCGTTCTGCATCAGTGTCATCGCGATGACCATGAACCGTTCTTGTGGTAGCTCGTACAGGTTTTTGACGTGATCGCGTGCGAGGTACCGGTCTGCCAGAGTTCGAAGACCAATGTATGTGAACAAGTGGTCGCGGGATGGATCGATCGTTGCCGACAGTTCGTTGATGTCTTCCTTCGAATACGCATCTAGTAAATGTTTCGTGAAGATGCCGATTTCTGTCAGTTTTTCAATCAGCGTATACAGCGAACCATACCGTTCTTCTGCTGCATATCCGCGATTTTCACCTGCTTCAAGGTATAACCGATTTAAGTAAGTCGCTGTCGCTACGAATGTCCAGTTCGGCTCTTCTGCCTTCAACATATCGAGTGCGTGCATCGTTAACAGTTCATAGACTTGATCGGCTTGTAAGGATTTTCCTTCAAGCGCTCGGATGGCACGTTCAGTATAGCGGTCGATATCAAGCTCCGGATACGTTTCCGTTGCTTGTCTAATCACGACATATACGTCTTCTATTGTCATTGCACCTTTAAAGATGCGTGCTGTATTCAGTGGAGATGCCACTATGAACCACTCCTTCTGTTCGTAAAAATAAGTCGCCAGACGACATCACAGTTTTTAAAATTCATAAATAAATTTTTTTGAAATACAAAACAATTTATTTATGTGGATTATAAATTTAAGTACGACTACAAAGAGAACCCGTCATGACCGGATATATAGTGTTTTTATCACTATATATCCGGTCATGACGGTATTCAAACGTATTTCTCTATATATTGATCGTAACAAACTGCAATTCGCCTTTAAGATACAATATGTAGATTAAACGTAGTTTTTTTTTTATACAAACCTTGACTTTTTTAAAGAGATAGATGGTAGTAAACTTCCGTTTTATCCGTTCCCTCCATAGAGCGGTTTAACAACATATTAAAATAACATAAACCTAAGGTTTTTTTTATTTTCAAGTTCTTCAGAACCTATTATTAATAATAGATTTTTTTATGAATTTTAACTACCACAATAGAGTGAAATCTAAGGTGATTGCTTCGTTCAAATATTAAAACAAAGTTTCAAACAAGAATGTTCAGTCAACAAAATGTATTCTTGAGATATCTGCTATACTAAACTTATTGAAAGTTTATAATCAAGTTAGATTACTCAAGCAAATTACTTTATTATAAACTGTTAATTTTCAAACTAATAATACTGAAAGTGATACCTACCATCCAAACATGGATGTACGTTGAAAGGAGCTTACCTCATGCAAGTCGATTACACACCAAATCCGAATTCCGTCAAAATCACGCTCGAAGAACAGCGCTTCGGTGCTAAAAGTACGAGTGTCAAAAAAGAAGATACACCTGAAGATGCGTTGCTCGCATCATTGATCGCCCTCGATGGCATCGACAATCTGTTCGCTTACGGCGACTTCGTAACGGTTACGAAAGAACCAGAAGCAGAATGGAACGAACTGCTACCACGTATTGAAGCAAACATGTAAAAAACAAGAAGACACCTGTTCCTGGACAGGTGTCTTTGTTCAAGGAGCGATCACTGATGCCAACCGTATCCATCATCATTCCGACGTACAATCGTCCTCGTGAATTAGCAGAAGCGCTAGAAGCGTTGACACGTCAACACTATCAAGACTTCGAAGTCATCGTCTTAAATAATAATGGAGACGATGTCTCAGCAGTGACGACTGCATATCAGGACCGTCTTCAACTGACCTATGTCGAGTTACCTGAAAACCATCATGTTCGTGCTCGAAATCATGGTGTCACGCTCGCTTCCGGTCGGTATATCTTACTTCATGATGACGATGACCTCTTATTACCGAGTCACCTCGAAGAAGCGGTCGGCGATCTCGAAGCTGGTGCCGATCTCACCTATACAGACGCGGAACTCTTTACGTACCGCTGGGAAGAGGATCACCGGATTGCAATCGATTCTGAGCCATTCGCGTATCCGTACGATTCAGAGACGATTCGAGAAGACTCGACGTATATTCCGTCCGGGTCACTCTACCGTAAATCGCTCCACGATCAACTCGGTCCGTTTGACGAGGACGTCTTCAACTACTGGGACTGGGACTGGATCTTACGCGTCGGCAAGGATCATTTAATACTGCACCCGGCGCGCGCGACCGTCCTATATGCTTTCAATCCGTCGGGTAATCATGAATCCGCGCGTCAGGATGCGGCGCGACGCGTCTTTTTTGAACGCCTCGTTGAAAAACACCAACTTCCGACAACTGAAATGAAGAACTTTCATATCGTCCAGGCTGAGCGACGCGCACGATTGCGCCAGACCCGCCGTACCTTCAATGGTCAATTGACAGAAAGTGAGTGATCCCATGTACACCGAAAAACAACTCGAATTATTAGCATTATTAACACAAAATGGTCCGATGGACGTGGACTTGCTTGCGCAAATGCTCGACTGGGAAGCGGCAGAAGTAGCAGCTTCCATCGAGACATTCAAACGCGACGGTGTCCTACTTGGTTACACCGCTGTCATCGACTGGCAAAAGATTCATGCCCACCATGGCGTGACAGCTTTCATCGATGTCAAAGTCACACCGAAACGTGGACGCGGTTTTGACGAGGTAGCGGAGCGGATTCATCGTTTCCCGGAAGTGACGTCCCTTTATCTGATGTCGGGCGCATATGACTTACAAGTCGTACTTGATGGCAAATCGCTACAAGAAGTCTCTCAATTCGTCTCGGAAAAATTATCGACGCTCGACTCCGTCATCTCGACGACGACCCATTTCCGCTTGAAGACCTACAAGCACGATGGTGTTCTCTTCAGTCAGGATGATGACGACAAACGATTGAAGGTGTCTCCATGAAGTCTCTATCTGAACGTGTCGAACAGCTAGCCCCATCCGGCATCCGTCGTTTCTTTGATTTAGCAGGATCGATGGAGGACGTCATCTCCCTTGGTGTCGGCGAACCTGATTTCGTCACGCCATGGAATGTTCGCGAAGCGAGCTTCGCAGCACTCGAGCAAGGCTATACAGCGTATAGTGCGAACGCCGGTTTACTCGAGTTACGTCAGGAAATCGCACTCTATATGCAAGAAAAGTTCGCCATCTCCTATTCGACGACGGAAGAAATCATCGTCACGACCGGAGCTTCAGAAGGACTCGACCTTGCGTTTCGTAGTTTGATCAATCCAGGAGATGAAGTCATCGTCGTTGAACCGGCGTTCGTCTCGTATGCCCCTTTAATTGAACTCGCTGGAGGCATTCCTGTCGCCGCTGCGTGTCATGCAGAAGATGGTTTTGCGATTCAACCGGAAACGATCGAGCAATTGCTAACGGACAAGACGAAAGCGATCATTTTCTGTTTCCCATCGAATCCGACGGGCTCGACAATGACACGCGATCAACTCGCCGATCTTGCACTACTCGTTCAAAAACATGATCTATACGTCATCAGTGACGAGATTTATGCCGAACTATCCTACGAAACGGAAGCAATCTGCTTTGCGACCCTTCCCGGAATGCGGGAGCGGACGATCATCATCAACGGTTTCTCGAAAGCCTTCGCGATGACAGGCTGGCGGCTCGGCTTCACTTGTGCACCACCTTCAATCACGCAATCGATGCTGAAGGTGCATCAATACGGGATGATGTGTGCCCCGACACTCGTTCAATTCGCGGGCATTGAAGCACTCCGTTCACGTCATAAGACGGTTCCTGACATGGTGACGAGTTATCGGCAACGCCGGAACTATTTCGTCAAGGCGTTAAACGATGCCGGTCTCCCGACACACTTACCCGGCGGTGCCTTCTATGCCTTCCCGTACATCGGTCATACTGGACTAACGAGTGAAGAGTTCGCGGAGCAATTGTTACTCGCTGAACGTGTCGCCGTCGTTCCAGGATCCGTCTTCGGAGCAAGTGGTGAGGGATATGTCCGAGCAAGTTACGCGAGTTCGATCGAACAACTCCAAGAAGCGATCGCACGGATTCAGCGCTTCATGAAAAAATGGCAGACTCAAGATGAGGCAACATCGTCTCATTCACATTAAAAAATGATCCGCCTTGCTCCGAAAAGCAGGCGGATCATTTTTTAATCGATATAGAGAACAAGGAACATCCGATGGTCGTCTTCCGCATGATACGGTGAGATTGGACCAAGTTGTGGTGCAAAGACTTCCAACCGATACGGTGAATTCTTGAAGTCAAGCGGTGTCCGCTCTTTGATCAAGCGTCCCATTTCGTCCGCTAGTTCTTTCACTTCAACTAAACTGCGCGAGCGTTCCATCGGTGCCTCGAAGACGAATGCCTCGATTCCTTCAGTCGGCGCACATCGGATGAAACGTCGGAGTGACGGTAATGCTGCTTCCATGTTGTCCTCTATCGTTTGGTTCTCCTCGTACACAGGGGCTCCCCAGAGGCGCACCTCACTTCCTGTCGCACTCCGGAAATGATCAATCGTCTCCTCCGTGATGGGATCACGCGTCAACGCGAAGCGTGTTTTATCCCGCTTCAGATTCTTCTCATTCGTCCGGTCGATTTCTGTCAGTAAATCAAGTTGAAGCGGTCGTGCTAGACGAAACAGTTCGCGTTGCAGACGTGCTAAGGAATTACCGATTGGAACAATCGTATCTTTCGCTTTCGGTGGCTTATCGCCTTCATATCCGTTCATGACACGTGCAACTTGCCCTGCCTCATGTACAAGTCGATAAAATGAACCATCCTGATCGTCGTTTGCCGTACCGAGTGTCTCATGCTGTGCTGCAAGATTCGTCACGTATTGATTCGCAAGACAGGTTGAGATCATCAAGACGTCGACAAGTTCCGAACGCAGGACTTCTACATCATTTTGTTCCAGTGCTTCGCCGACTTCTCCGATTTCCTCCGTCAGGCGTGCGAGACCCGATAACGGTCGAAAATAACCGCCGAGTGAGCGAATCGTCGCATCAACCTTTTGTTGCAGTGTCTTCATCTGTTCCATCAGTCTGACCCTCCACGATAGCCTGGCGTACGTGCGCTTCTGTCTCTTGTTTGACGCGTTGTGCATACGCCTGATTTTTCTTCCATTCCCGGATTCCGACAGATGTCGCAGCAATCAATGCAGCAAATAGTCCGATTTCTCTTTTACGCATCGAGATCTCCTCCTTTTGAATGACTCGTAATCTACCGAAACATGATATGATGATATCAATTAATTCTACATAATCCAGTAAGAGGTGTTGCTTGTGTCGACTGAACGTCTTTGGCAAATGGCCCGGTTCCTGACGGTGATCTTCGCCTTCTTAATTGGTGGATGGTTACTCATCCGCCTCTCGTCCATCTTGTATCCATTCGTCTTTGCGTTTCTACTTGCCCTTTTCAGCCGACCGCTCGTTGATTTCTTCCAAAAGCGGTTACGGATCAATCGCGGATGGGGTGCGTTGTTATCGATCATTTTGATCAGTGGCTTATTGGTTGGTTCGCTCGCCTTGATCATCATGCAGTTAATACGTGGTCTTGTGTTCGTCGCGAATCAATTACCGGCGCAAATCCAAGAATTGAGCCTGTATTTTCAAAAGCTGTACAACGAAAAACTGGCACCCATCTGGAACGATGCTTCTGAAGCCTTACGCTCACTGGAACCATCGCAACAAAATACGGTTCAAAACAGTATCCAATCGCTCGGTAGTTCACTTGCGAGTGCGATTGGCGAAGGATCAAAAAGTATCGCCATGATGTTGCAGACGATCCTTGCGACATTACCATCGATTGCATTGATTTTCGTCATCGTCTTACTTGCCTGGTTTTTCATCGCAAAAGATTGGCACCGGTACGAGATGCGATTGAAACGTTATGAGATGCTTCCCTGGTTCGCTCGTTTCGAGTCGGTCTTCCTGAGCTTACGGTCCGCCTTATTCGGCTATCTCAAAGCACAGCTCACCTTGATCACAATCACGTTCTTCATCGTCTTGATCGGTTTGTTCATCATTGGTGTCGAGCATCCGTTTGCAATTGCTTTTATTGCTGCCTTTTTTGATATTTTACCGTATCTCGGTACCGGTTCCGTCTTCCTGCCTTGGATCACCTACTCGATCATCACGGGCGATACGACTCTTGCAATCGGACTTGGTATTTTGTACGCCCTCGTCATTCTTCAACGTAACATCATGGAACCAAAGATTGTCGGCGATAATATCGGCATTCAACCGATTACAGCATTGATTGCACTGTTCGTCGGAATTCAATTTTTCGGTGTCTTCGGGTTAATTCTCGGACCATTGATCGCGGTCATCTTAAAAGCACTCTACAATGCACAGATTTTCCATTACATTTGGGACTTCGTTAAAGGATCACCCACACCATTTCGGTGAGGGTGATTTTTTCGGTAGAGCTGCATATAACGGATACCCTTCCGGATCCACCGGTCGACTGGCTGGCAGGTAATCGCACGGAAAACGGGCACCGGTCGCAAGCAGACAAGCGTCGAGCCAATCATCGATCGCAACATGCGACTGACGCTGTTCCCATAACGGCGGACAATCAAAGCGCTCCAGCAATTCGATTCGTTCCGCAATGCCTTCGGTCGTTTTCTTTGAAAAGCGTGCCGGATGACCGGCGAGTCGCGCGAAACAGACTTCTGGATGGGCTTCAATCATCTCCGTTCGATATACCTGACGAACTTCTTTGATTTTCGGTAAGAGATACCATGCTTGTTTTGAAAGCCCGATCCCCGCATGTTGTTTCGCTAAATCATTTGCTTCCATATACGTTGAAGCTGTCAACGCACTGAGAAACGGTGCATTAAAGACACTACTCGTCCGCCCAGGGCGTAATTCCTGTCGTAACAACTGATCCGTTTCGCGTCGTCCTTCCGTTAAACCAATCGGCATATCGATCCAAATCCGGTCGGCGATCGGAATCTGTGCAAGCGTCGGTTCGACAAATCCCCTATAACGATCGTTTTCGTACATAACGACGACCCACCCCGCCTTTGCCGCATCAATTCCGATGACGTGCATTCGTCTTCTCCCGGAAAGAACGCAGTAGTGATAAGACGGTGAAGATACCGATGAACGTCGCGAGACCGAGCGATAGACGATCGCGCGCATCCAAGTACCAGACGACGGCAAGAATCGTCAACAAGACACCGAGTAAATTCCAGCGTCTCATTTTTCTTGCTCGACGAATCGATACAGACTACGAACCATGACACCCGTTGCTCCTTTTGGACCAATCTCAGACGCTTGATTCTGTTCCGATGTTCCCGCGATATCGAGGTGCAACCATGGTGTGTCACCAACGAATTCACCGACAAACGCACCACCGAAGATCATATGTCCCATGCGTCCTGGTGAGTTGTTCAAGTCTGCGACTTCCGAACGGCGGACTTGTTTAATGAAGGCATCGACATACGGCATTTGCCAGACCATCTCATTCGTCTCTTTCGTCACCTGTTCAAAACGTTCGTAAAGTGACGCATCATTCGTCAACGCACCTGTGATTTCTGTTCCAAGGGCAACAAGGACACCACCTGTCAAAGTCGCAAGATCAATGATCGCTTTTGGCTGATACTCTTTGACGTACGTGACCGCATCTGCGAGGACAAGCCGTCCTTCCGCATCCGTGTTCAAGACCTCAATCGTTTTTCCTGCCATCGATGTGATGACGTCGTCCGGCTTGAAGGCATCCCCGGAAATCATGTTGTCTGTTGCTGGAATGACACCGATGACGTGAACATCTGGCTTCAGCTGACCGAGTGCTTCGAACAGACCGAGAACCGCTGCTGCTCCCCCCATGTCGCCCTTCATTCCGACGATTCCGTCTTTCGGTTTGATGGAATAACCACCTGTATCGAATGTGACGCCTTTTCCGACGACCGCGATTGGTGCTTCTGCTGAACCTTTATATTCAAGGACGATCAATTTCGGTGGAATGACGGATCCTTGGTTGACCGCAAGCAAGGCGCCCATCCCGAGTGCTTCCATCTCTTCCTTATCGATGATCCGGAGATCATGCCCATGACGCTCCGCGATGAAACGGGCTTCGTCCGCAAGCGCTGGCGCTGTCAAGAGATTCCCTGGCATCGTTACGAGACGACGCGCTAAGTTCGTCGCTTCAGCCAAGACTGTCCCGCGGCGTACTGCTTCTTCCTCTTCAGGTAAGACCGTCAGTTGTAACGTATATGCTTTAGAAGGCGACGTCTTATAATGCTTGACCTCATATGTAGCGAGGGTAAATGTCTCGGCAATCAGTTCGACCGGTTGTCCTGGGAATGTCGTCGCATCAACTGTGACATGTTCTAAGCGACGTGCTTTAACATGTTGTGCTGCTTTTCCGAGTAAGCGACGCAAATCATCTTGCGAAAGCTGATCGACTTTCCCGAGGCCGATGAACAAGACACGTGCCATGTCTCCCGATAATGTCGGCAACAGTCGGAGTTCTCCGCGTTTCGTTGAGATATCACCTTGACGGACCCACTCTTCTAATTTGTCACCATACAGTGCCTGTAACCGTTCATCGAGCGGTTGATTTCCTGAAATCCCGACAACGAGTACATCTACGGATTGATTCGTTTGCATATAAAACTCCCCCTTTGACTAGTATCTATTAGTATGAAGTGTTTTCAGTCATTTTCCAACTGATAGCCTCTCGACCGACCGCAAACGCTTTCACTACTTCTGTTCGACAATTTGTCGAAATGCTTGGTTTCAAACAATTGTTGCCCGTTTCACAATATGATAGGATTAAACGGGTGAAATGTTGAGACACTTCAAGAAACGATGCGTTTGCTGTTCCGAGAAATGTCTACGTTTTCATTCAAGGGAGAGTGCGCAGAAGGCTCGTTAAGAGAGAGGCGTTTATGGGTATCTATAGATAGCTAAGAAACGAAGTCGTCGCGTTAAAAAAACTTACTGAAAAGAGGGTAATACACATGGCACAACATATCAAGGGAATTGGCGCTTCTGCAGGGATCGCGATTGCAAAAGCATTCGTGATGGAAACACCGGTCTTTGAGATTCCATCGCACAAAATCGAGGATGCAGCTGCGGAAAAAGAACGTTTCCAAGCAGCGATCGCAAAATCGAAGACGGAACTCGAAGTCATTCGTGAAAATACCTTACAAGAATTAGGTCCAGATAAAGCGGAGATCTTCTCGGCTCACCTTCTCATCTTAGAAGATCCGGAAATCGTCAGTCAGGTGAACGCAAAAATCGAGGATGAGCAAGCAAATGCTGCAAAAGCACTCGATGAAGTCGCAAACATGATGGTCATGATTTTCGAATCAATGGATAACGAATACATGCGCGAACGTGCAGCAGACGTTCGTGACGTCACGAAACGGACGATGGCTCACCTTCTCGGTATCACGTTCGTCACTCCAGCTCAAATCAACGAAGAAGTCATCATCATCGCAGAAGACTTGACTCCTTCAGATACAGCTCAATTGAACCGTAAATATGCTAAAGGTTTCGCAACGAACATTGGTGGCCGGACATCGCACTCTGCCATCATGTCACGTTCACTCGAAATCCCAGCAGTCGTCGGAACAAAAGTTGTTTTAACGGACGTTAAACACGGCGACCTTCTCATCCTTGATGGTGCTGAAGGTGACGTCATCGTCAACCCAAGCGAAGAGCAAGTAGCTGAGTATGAAGCAAAACGCGCAGCATACATCGCACAAAAAGAAGAGTGGAAAAAACTCAAGAACGAAAAAACAATGACGGCTGACGGTCATCACGTCGAGCTCGCTGCAAACATCGGTACACCAAACGATGTCAAAGGCGTTCTTGAGAACGGTGCAGAAGCAGTCGGTCTCTACCGTACGGAATTCCTCTACATGGATGCAGAGACATTCCCAACGGAAGACGAGCAATTCACAGCTTACAAAACAGTTCTCGAATCAATGGGCGATAAAAAAGTCGTCATCCGGACACTCGATATCGGTGGCGATAAAGAATTGTCGTACCTTGATCTCCCACACGAGATGAACCCGTTCCTCGGTTACCGTGCGATCCGTCTCTGTCTCGATCAAACAGACTTGTTCCGTACGCAATTACGCGCACTTCTTCGTGCGAGCGCATACGGTAAACTTGCTGTCATGTTCCCGATGATCGCAACGATCGAAGAGTTCCGTGCTGCAAAAGCACTTCTCCTTGAAGAAAAAGCAAACCTCCAAGCTGAAGGCGTCACTGTATCGGAAGACATCGAAGTCGGTATGATGGTCGAAATCCCAGCAACAGCGGTCATGGCTCGTCAGTTCGCAAAAGAAGTCGATTTCTTCTCAGTCGGAACGAACGATTTGATTCAATACACGATGGCAGCAGACCGGATGAACGAAAAAGTATCATACCTGTACCAACCGTTCAACCCAGCGATCTTGAACCTTTTGAACAACGTCATCACTGAAGCACACAAAGCAGGCAAATGGGTCGGCATGTGTGGTGAGATGGCAGGAGAAGAATTGGCACTCCCGATCCTTCTTGGTCTTGGTCTTGATGAGTTCTCGATGTCAGCATCATCTGTCCTTCGCGCACGCAGCTTGATGACACGCCTCAACAAATCAGAGTGTGAAGCAATCGTCGAGCAAGTACTCGATATGGATACGGCAGAAGAAGTCGTTGACTTCCTCAGCACGACATTCGACATCAAAAAATAAGTTTTGTCAGACGAATCTGGAGTAATCCAGGTTCGTCTTTTTTTTGTCCTGTTAAACAAAAAAACAACGCCTCTTTCTAATAAGAAAGAAGACGTTGTTAAAACGGTGGTTATTGAGCTTGTTTCTTCTTCGCTGGCGTTGCTTGTTCCGATAAAATCGGACGCTCGTTCCCCATCAAGAAGATAAAGATGACACCAAGCACTGCTGGAATCAGTGCCCAGAAATAGACGGTTGAGATCGATTCTGCAAGCGACGTCTTGATTGCTGTCGCGACTTCTGGTGGCATCTTCGCAAACGCATCAGCCGTTGGGAACTGCCCACCCGACGGCGCTCCGCCTTGAGGTAACCGATCGGAGACAGCCGATATGAACGTCCGCGATTGGATGATTCCGAGGACTGTGACACCAAGCGTCATCCCGATTGTCCGGAATGTCGAGCCCATCGAGGTCGCTGCGCCACGACGTTGCATCTCGATGCCATTGATACTCGCTAGATTCAACAGAGAGAAACTGAATCCAACACCGAAGCCGAGAATGATCATATAAATCGTTACCGCTGTCCGCGATGTCTCAAGCGTCATCGTACTGAGGAGATAGACACCGAGTAAGAAAAAGACAGCCGAGACGATCATGATGTTGCGGAAACCGAACTTATTCGGCAATTGCCCGCCGAGCTGTGCCGAGACGACTGATGCAATCAGCATCGGCATCAGGATTAGACCAGAATTCGTCGCACTGCCACCAAAGACACCTTGCACGAAGATTGGAATGAATACACTGGCCGAGATAAAGACGAATCCGTAAAAGAACGCCACGCCTTGTGTTGCCGCAAATAAGCGACGGCGGAATAGACTGAACGTAATGACGGGATCTGCAGCACGACGTTCTGCAAACGCAAAAGCAACGAACGCGACGAGTGCTGCTCCGAACAGACCAAGAATTTGTGGTGAAGACCACGCATACTCTTTTCCACCCATTTCGAGCGCGAGTAAGAATAATACCAATCCGGCGACAAGCGTAAAGGCACCGACGTAGTCGATTTTCTGTGTCCGGTGCACCGGTGATTCCTGATAGAAGACCGTTACGAGACCAAGGGCAATCAAGCCGAGTGGGATATTGATATAGAATACCCAGCGCCAATCAAGGGAGTCCGTCAATACGGCACCAAGCAACGGACCGAAGATACTCGAGATTCCGAAGACTGCTCCGAACAAGCCACTGACCTTCCCCCGTTTTTCCGGTGGGAAGATATCAAAGATGATCGTAAAAGCAATCGGCATCAACGCCCCTCCACCGAGCCCTTGCAAGGCACGATACGCAGACAATTCAATGATAGAATCCGCCATCCCACACAAGATACTCCCTACCATGAAGAGAAGCATCCCAAAGAGGAAGAAGCGTTTTCTTCCATACATATCACTCAGTTTACCGAAGATCGGCATTCCGGCAACGGTTGCAATCATGTAAGCAGATGTGACCCATGCGTACTGATCAAAACCATTCAGTTCGCTGACGATCGTTGGCATCGCTGTCGCAACGATCGTGTTATCCATTGCTGCGACTAAAATCCCAATCAATAATCCGATGACGACAGGTGTCGTATTCGTTTTTGTTGTAGTCGAAGACATCGACTCACCTCATTTCTAAAAAAATTAGCTAACTCTTATAATAGCTAACTCATTGTATCATCATATGTGCAAAATCTCATTATCAAATGTGCTCTACGATCGTTTCACACAAAAAAGACGGATCGCCTATGACGATCCGTCGCTTTTCTTCTTTACTCTACACGATACGAAATTGCTTCTCCGGCTTCGACCGTCCGTCCGACATCAACATCAACTTTTCGATCCCCACTATTCGTGACGATGATTGGTGTCAGTAATGATGGTACGAGTGGTCGTACTTGTTCAAGATCCACATTGAGGAGTGGTGTCCCCGGTTCGACACGATCGCCGGCTTTCGCCAACGCCTCGAACCCTTTTCCTTCGAGTGACACCGTATCAATACCGATGTGAATCAAGATCTCATCTCCATTATCCGCAAGAATACCGATCGCGTGTTTCGTCGGGAAGAACGTCGTGATCTCACCAGAGACTGGAGAGACGACATATCCTTCCGTTGGTTCGATTGCATATCCGTCACCCATCATGCGACCGGAGAACACTTGGTCCGGTACATCATCGAGAGAACAAATGATACCGCTTAATGGTGCGACATATCCATCTTCAGGCACGTAAGCCCCACCACGATCCCCAGCGAGTGGACCGGCATCTGCTGTACCAGCTCCAGAAGTCCGTGCTTCGTCTCCCGTTGGTACTTGTGGAATTGGATCGGCTTCTGGTGTCTCTTTCGGTTTATAATTTGGATCTTTCATGATATCTGCCATTTCGGTCTTGATTCCATCGGATTTCGGTCCAAAGATGGCCTGGACGTTATCTCCGACTTCAAGAACACCGGCAGCACCGAGCTCTTTCAAACGATCCTTGTTGACACCTGATTTATCATTAACCGTAATCCGTAAACGCGTGATACAAGCATCTAAATGTTTAATGTTTGATGGACCACCGAATGCTTGTAGAATTTCATACGGTAGATCGCCTGCTTTTGCCGTTGAGGTAGCGGCACCCTCTTTAATCGCTTCGCGTCCTGGAATCTTCAAATCAAACTTCGTAATGACGAAGCGGAATCCGAAGTAATAGATGACGGCGAAGACAAGACCGACTGGAATGACGAGCCACCACGAGGTTCGGTTCGGTAGAATCCCGAATAACGTGTAGTCAATCAATCCACCGGAGAACGTCATCCCGATCTTGACGTTCAGTAGATCCATGATCATGAATGAAAGACCTGCAAAGACAGCGTGAACGGCAAACAAGAGTGGTGCGACGAATACGAAGGAGAACTCGACTGGCTCCGTGATACCAGTCAGGAAAGAAGTCAACGCCGCTGAGAAGTAGAGACCTTCGACGGCTTTACGACGATCTTTTGCGACCGTATGGTACATCGCAAGACAGGCTGCTGGCAGACCGAACATCATGAATGGGTATTTCCCGGTCATATATGTCCCTGCCGTGAATGGTACACCGTCCTTCAACTGTGCAAAGAAGATCCGCTGATCCCCATTAATGATCGTTCCTGCTTTATCCGTATATTCCCCGAACTGGAACCAGAAGCTTGAGTACCAGATATGGTGAAGACCAAACGGAATCAACGAACGTTCGACGAGTCCAAAGATAAAGGCAGACAACGGTTCGTTCGCTTCGATAATTGTTTTCGAGAATGTGTTGATTCCACTGCCGATCGGTGGCCAAATATACGATAAGGCAAACCCGGCGACAAGACTGAATAAGGCAGTTGCAATTGGAACAAAACGTTTCCCTGCGAAGAATCCGAGGAAATCAGGCAGTTTGATTTTAAAGAATTTATTATAACTGTACGCTGCTATCAAACCGGCAATGATCCCTCCGAATACCCCCATTTGCAAGGTCGGTATCCCGAGGACCGTCGCATACGACAAGTCACTCGCCTTCTGTGCTTCCGTGATTTTTTCTGGTGTGATCTGTAAGAACGAACTGATGACCTTGTTCATGATCAAGAAACCGACGATCGCTGCTAGACCGGCAACTCCTTCCCCATTCGCAAGACCAATCGCGACCCCGACGGCAAACAGTAATCCGAGGTTCGCAAAGATGATATCACCCGCATCCTGCATGACTCGCCAGATGACGACTAGCGAATCGTTCTCGAGGAACGGTAAATATTGCGTCAAGTTCGGGTTTTGAAACGCTGTCCCGAACGCGAGCAATAACCCCGCTGCCGGTAAAATCGCTACCGGTAACATCAGGGCCTTACCGATCCGCTGTAAGACACCAAACACGTTTTTCCACATGCGTATATTCCCTCCTTTTTTTAAACAAACTACTTAATTCATACCCTAAAATATTCTAGCGCAAAACGATTCTAAAAGATTTTTCCAAAAAAAATGAGCCCTTCCGCAGAAGGACTCACTTTAAAAACATCAGACTGTTTTTTCTTGTTTACGTGATGCGATGACGGCTTGAATTTCAGACTTGATGTTGTCTGATTTCGGTCCGTAGATCGCTTGAACGTTGTTACCAACTTCAAGGACACCAGCAGCACCTAATTTTTTCAACTCATCTTTGTTGACTTTCGATTTGTCGAGAACTTCGACACGAAGACGTGTGATACATGCATCCAAGTGTTTGATGTTCGACTCTGAACCGAGTGCATCAAGGATACCTTCAGCGAGTTCAGAACCTTGAGCAGATGAAGTCTCTTGCGCTGCATCTTCACGACCTGGAGTTTTCAGGTTGAACTTGCGGATTGCGAAACGGAATCCAACATAGTAGATGACAGAGAGTGCAAGACCGACGACGATGACGAGCCACCACTGCGTGCGTCCTGGAAGAACACCGAAGAGAAGGAAGTCAATCAAACCACCAGAGAATGTCATACCGATCTTAACGTTCAACAATTGCATCGTCATGAACGAGAGACCTGCGAAGACTGCGTGAACTGCGAACAAGATTGGAGCAACGAACAAGAACGCGAATTCGATTGGCTCTGTGATACCTGTCAAGAATGCTGTAAGTGCTGCTGATCCAAGAAGACCACCAACGACTGCGCGGCGCTCAGGACGAGCTTCGTGGTACATAGCAAGAGCTGCCGCTGGAAGACCGAACATCATGAACGGGAATTTACCAGTCATGAACGTACCAGCAGTCAATTCAACGTTATCTTTCAATTGAGCGAAGAAGATCGCTTGGTCACCACGAACGACATCACCTGCTGCATTCGTGTACGAACCGAATTCGAACCAGAATGGTGCATAGAAGATGTGGTGAAGACCGAATGGAATCAACGAACGTTCGATGAGACCGAAGACGAATGCTGCGAGTGTTGGGTTTTTCTCCATCATGAAGTGGGAGAATGTGTTCAATCCGTCCTGAGCGAACGGCCAAACGAATACAAGTACAAGACCTGCGAACAATGAAACGACAGCAGTAACGATTGGAACGAAACGTTTACCAGCAAAGAATCCGAGGAACTGTGGCAATTCGAGATTATGGTACTTCCCATACGCCCAAGCTGCGATCAGACCGATGATGATACCACCGAATACCCCAGTTTGAAGTGTTGGGATACCGAGTACGTTTGCATACCCTTGACCGTTAGCAACCATTTCTGGTGTAACGCCGAGCCAAACGCTCATTGTTTTGTTCATGATCAAGAATCCGACGATTGCCGCAAGTCCGGCTGCGCCGTCCCCTGCAAGACCAATCGCGACACCGACCGCGAATAAGAGTGCTAAGTTACCGAAGATGATATCCCCGGCTGCTTCCATCAATTTTGCAACCTTGATGATTGCATCATTTTTCAAGAACTCGAGTTTTGACGTCAAGTTCGGATTTTGCATCGCGTTACCGAATCCGAGTAGGATACCGGCAGCTGGCAAAATCGCTACAGGAAGCATCAACGCTTTACCGACACGTTGAAGAACAGCAAAAATCTGTTTGAACATGTGTGTTTCCTCCTTTTCCTGTTAAGAGCGAAGTATGATGAATAATTCCAATGATTGAGACGAAAAAAGTCAGACATCTGACCGTTTTTTTACAGAAAAAAATCAGGCACGAGCGGATTGTAGACAATAGACTTATCCCGTTGAATAACGGAAATAAAGCTTCTTGCCCGACATCCCACTCATGCCTGATCGTATCAGTAACACGTAGTCCGTGCGGTCATTTACCTGAATCGTACTGCACTAAGCGTTGCAGATGCATCGTAAGATACGTCGCCTCACCGCGCGGTACCGCTTTCTTCAACTGACGTTCCATGATGGACATCAGCTCCCAAGCAGTATCATAGCATAGCGGATATTCTTCACGCAATAGCTTTTCTACTTTTTCTGGAGCCTCTAGATACTCCCCATTGGAAACCCTTTCAATCGCTGAACGAAGATGCCGAATCAGACGCTTGTAATCAAGCGATTTTCGGTCGATTTTAATCTCCAGTCGCTGTTCGATATGACTAGCGATTAAACCGACGAGCTGATGATGGCGGTTGACTTCGAGTACGTCTTTGAAGTTCGTCGCTGAATGAATATGAAGTGCGATGAATCCTGTCTCCGCTGTAGGCAAGTAAAAATTCATCTCAGCACTGATGAACTCGACGATTTCTTCTGCAAGGGCGTACTCTTCCGGATACAGGGCTTCCGTTTCGGCAAGAAACGGATTCGTGACTTCCATTCCTTGTTCTAGTCGCTTGAACGTAAACGTCAAATGATCCGTCAATCCGATATGGATATGTTCGTCGACCTTTTTTCCGAAGCGTGTCTCGATCATCGAGACGATCTCATTCATCAGCGCGATGAAATTTTCATCGAGGTGACCGACGAGTGCCTTATATTGATCCTGTTCTTCTTTATCCTTCAACGTGTAGACTTTTTCCAACTTGTCGAGATCTGTCAGTTGATCGCCTGGCTTCCGACCGAAGCCAATCCCTTTTGCGAGGATAATGACTTCCTGATTCGCACCAGTCGAACAAATGACGACATTATTATTCAATACCTTGATAACGTGGTACATTTGTTTATCCATTCGCTCTCAACCCAATCTGCTCTTACACATTTATTTAAAGACATTGTTTTTATTATAACGGTTTTTCAGACACGAAAAAAGCCTACTTACTCAAGTAGACTTTAAAACATTTGGTAACCGCTCTTACGCAAGAAGCGAATCGATAGACCGGCGATGATGATTCCGGCAAGACCAGCCGCGAACATCGTGATATCCGCTGTCTGTAGACCAGCAATCCGGTCCCCAAGATTCGGAATCGCTTCACGAGCATTCGTGAAGTATTCGAGCGTCGATTGGTTGTCAATCATCATGATGATGATGACCGGATAGAGTACGAGCATCACCCATGTACTCCGCAACAACATGTTTAAGATGAATCCGATACTGAAGAACATGACGAGATAAAGCACACTCCCGATCACGGCTTGAATGATATGCATACTGTTCCCCCTTTGAATCTCTTCTAGTATAACCGACAAAAAAGGCAAATGCACGAGTGTACATTTGCCTAAAACGTGAACTTAGAACTTCCCTTTTTTGATCGCAAGACCAAGTTTTTTCAGTTCGAAGAAGTGTTTGTTGTCGATGACTTTTTTCATGAACGATGCGTTACGGCCGTAGATCTTCTTACCGAAGACCATGCCGATACCGTCTTTATGACCAAGTGAAGCGACCGTTCCTTTGTTCTCGTACGTGAACGTCGATGTTTGACGACCAGCGATGAGTGCTGCGATGTTCTCAGCGACTTTGTGTGCTTGTTGTGTCGCGATTTGTGCAGTTGGTGGGTACGGACGGTTCGAACTTGGATCCATGACTGCTGAACAGTCACCGATCATGAAGACGTTGTCGTGTCCTGGAACACGGAGATCTTCTTCGACGACGACACGGTTACGCATTGCTTCGAAACCAGATGCTGCAACGACAGGGTTACCGCTGACGCCACCTGTCCAGATGATCGTGTTCGCTTCGATTGTTTCAGTTGTGTCGCCTTGAAGCGGACCGAATGTGACACTTCCTGGTCCACATTCCTTGATGCCGTTACCGAGTTTGAACTCGATGCCTTGACGCTCGAGCCATTTGTGTGCGTAGTTGACGAGATCTGCATCGAATCCTGGAAGGACTGTTGGTGCTGCCTCGATGTTGACGACACGAACGAGTTCGCGTGGGATATCATATTGTTTGCACAGTTCTGGAATACGGTTGACGAGTTCACCCATGAACTCGATTCCTGTGAATCCAGCACCACCAACAACGATCGTCAAGAGTGAACGATCTTGTGATCCTGTTGTTTTGTACTGTGCGAATGAGTAATCGATATGTTCCTTGATTTTACGGACGCTGTTCAACGAGCTGATTGTCAGCGCGTGTTCCTTCAATCCTTTGATACCGAATGTTTCAGGAACGCCACCGAGAGCAACGACAACGTAATCGTAAGGAACTGTTCCGCCATCTTGTAAGAGAACCGTTTTAGCAGCCGTATCGACTTTCTCAACGATACCTTTAACGAGTTTGACGCGTGACGGGTTGATGACATCATTGATGTAGATGCGCGCTTGCTCCGCAGACATCGTACCTGCAGCTGGTTCGTGCAACCAAGTTGTTTGGTAATGATAGTCGTGTTTGTTGATCAGCGTGATGTTCGCTTGATCGACGCCGAGTTTCTTTTGAAGGTTGACTGCTGTGATCAATCCACCGTAGCCCGCTCCAAGAATAACAATGTTAGGTGTGTTCATGTTCTGATACTCCTTACGAATCGTAGTTTTGTTGTGATTTTCTTCACATTCAATTACAGACGAATGCTCAAAAATTTTGTTCAAATAATGTTCACATGTCTATAAGCCTATTGAAACACTTTTTAGGAATGATTGCAAAAGAAAAATGTCATTTCCCTTAAAAAAATGTGAGATGTCCCGCACTTGCACCCTCACCCCCTACTTCCTATATAATAGACCTATCCAACGCTAGGAGGGAATCAGATGCACCAACCATATGATGTCACGATCATCGGCGGCGGTCCGGTCGGACTGTTCACCGCGTTTTATTCAGGGATGCGCCAGATGAAGACGAAGGTCATCGAGAGTCTACCTCAATTAGGTGGTCAACTCGCTACGCTTTATCCTGAAAAATATATATACGATATCGCCGGTTTTCCGAAAGTAAAAGCGCAGGAACTGGTCGATCGATTGCTTGAACAAGCAAATGAATTCGATCCGACGTACGTACTCGGTGAGACCGTCATTGCTTACGAACGCATGGATGACGGAATCATCCGCCTCGTCACGAACAAAGGCGAGCATTATACGAAGACCGTCATCTTGACGGCAGGAAACGGCTCGTTCGCTGCACGTCCACTCGGCGTCGCGGACGCAGAACGCTTCGAAGAGACGAACTTACACTATTTCGTCAACGACATGGAGCGTTTTAAGGATCGCCAAGTCGTCTTGCTTGGTGGCGGCGATTCAGCAGTCGACTGGTCATTGATGCTTGAACCGATCGCAAAATCCGTCACGCTCGTCCACCGTCGCGATAAGTTCCGTGCCCATGAACATTCGGTCGAACTGTTACACGATTCGTCCGTCAACGTCATGACACCATATACACTTGAATCGGTCACAGGTGAGACACACATCGAGACGCTGACGTTCAAACATGCTGAAAGCGGCGAAGTCGTTGTCGTTGCTGCTGACGATGTCGTCTGTAACTTCGGTTTCGTCTCGTCACTCGGACCGCTTAAAGAATGGGAAGTTGAATTCGAACGCAATTCGATTCGCGTCAACTCGAAGATGGAGACAGCGATTCCAGGTGTCTTCGCTTGTGGTGATATTGCGACTTACGAAGGACGCGTTAAACTGATCGCAACAGGATTCGGTGAAGCACCGATCGCCGTTAACCAAGCGAAGCTTCTCGTTGATCCATCTGCTCGTCACCCGCAACACTCGACGAGTCTGTTTGAAAAAGTAACGAATCATTCTTGAGATATATGTGAATGACTGCAAATGATGAGGGGTCGGATTCCGGATGACATACCGGAGCCCGACCTCTCATTTTCATGGAATCACACTTAAGATGTTGAAAACGTCCGATTTCATACGGATGATCTTTTAACAGGTATCCGATAAATCCGTTGTACGAGTTCGACTCCACCACGCTCAATCGTCGATTCTTCGAAGACCTGACCACCAAATCGTTCGTAAAACCGACACGCAGGATTATCTCGCAAGACAGAAACCTGCATCGTCTCATACTCCGCTAAATCATCAGCAATCTGGTGAAACAACGCTTTCCCGAATCCCTGCC
The DNA here is from genome assembly GCF_000798935.2 of Exiguobacterium sp. ZWU0009. Classification (NCBI taxonomy): domain Bacteria; kingdom Bacillati; phylum Bacillota; class Bacilli; order Caryophanales; genus Exiguobacterium; species Exiguobacterium sp. ZWU0009. Next base: position 2,476,775 of record NZ_CP018057.1, read on the forward strand.
CTTGAGACGCTTGTAAGACATAAATCGCATAGAGCTCCCCTTCACGCGCATCACTTCGATTCGGTCCGCCTTGCGCAAATCCGACGATTTCGTCTTCTGATTCCACAACATACACGCGCTCATCGACTAACGTCTGCTCCCATTGTTTCGTCCGTTTCGCATGCGACAACTGTGCTAAATACGGAGCCGGGATGATCCCTTGATACGTCTCGCGCCAGGCATCGATATGAACGCGCGCGATGGCTGACGCATCTTCAAGACGCGCTTTACGAATATTCATAACGCAATGATGAAGCGACGTGTTTCGCGTCCATTACGAACAGTCGGCTCGATTTCTCGTCCGCCGTTCGCTAAGATGACACGACGTGATGCTAGATTATCAACGCCACACGTCAGTAGCACTTGATCCAGTCCACGTTGTCGTGCTTCTTCAAGCGTCAATCGAAGACCAGTCGTCGCATACCCTTTCTGACGCTCAGATGGTCGGATCCCGTATCCGATATGTCCGCCGTATAACTTCAAGTTCTCCGTCAAATCATGCCGGAAGTTCAGCGCACCGACGATTCGTTGCCCGTCGACCATCCAGTACGTCGAATGGGTGACAAGACCCGGTCTGACCGTCGTCTCCATCTCCTTGAGTTCCGCAAAATAAGCGCCGAGCGGTTCATATGTGTCTCCGACTGCTTCCGGCACAATCGTTTCGCCCGACTCTCGCCAGTCTTCTAAAAAGGCGCGGTACTCTGTCTCCCACGCAAGAGTTGGTTTCATTAACTGCATCATTGATGATTGCGCACCTCCTCTTCAATCAAACGATCGAGCCAGTCATCGACATGTTGGAACAGATAGCCCGCTTGTTTCGCAGCTGTTGTATCCATATAGAAATCGCGTTCTGGCGCAAGCGGTGATTCATCCTCTCCTTTTGCGACGAGTTGACTTGTCGTTCCCGCAACGCGGTCGATTTTATCCAATAGGTCTTGAATCGATAAGACACCGTCACTTGCAGCATTGATCGGTCCCGTCAGTTCCGAGCGACCACACCACTCAAGAAAGGCAGCGGCTTCGTAACTTGAGATATAACCCATCTTTGCGTATGTGTTTTCAGCAACGATCGGACGGCTGCCAAGCGCCCGCTTGATATGAAAGACAAGTCGCTCCGTATAGTCATCGGGTCCGAGAACAACCGGGAAACGGACGGCAACGACTGGGAATGTCGCCCGTTGGAAGAAATAACTCTCCGCTTGGCGTTTCCCTTCGCCATATCCATGTTCCTTCTCAAGGTCATATTTCCCGGGAAACGGATTGTAGGCACGCTCGGTGATATTCGCACCACCGTCTTCATAGACAGACATCGTCGAAGTCAACACGTAGCGTCCGACTTTTCCTTCAAACGCGTCGACCGCGAGCTTTGCTTGATACGGCGTGAAACAGATATTGTCATAAATGACATCCCAGTGCTGTTGGCTCAAGTCCTTCATCGTACTACTCGACGTCCGATCCCCTTTAAAGAATGTCAAGCCCTTTGCGACCGGTGGAGTATGCTCACCGCGTGTGACGATCGTCACATCATCCCCCGAATCGGCTAACCGAATCGCTAAGCGTCGTCCGAAATAGCGTGTTCCCCCGAAGATCAATACTTTTCTCATCTTGAAGCCCTCCCTTTTCGTAGTAGCATTCACTCTCTTAATATTTCGAGTCAATGGAACAGGTCTCCTGTAGAAGGCAATAAAAAAATCGTGGACATCGTCCACGATTGGATTCATTAACAGCCACCCGGTGTCCCGGCATTCGTTGCCGTCCGGAACGATGTCCCGCAACCGCATGTTGCGATAGCATTCGGATTCGTGATCGTAAATCCGCCGCCGAGCATCGACTGCTTATAATCGATTTCCAGTCCTTTGACGACCGGATAATCTTTTTCGTCCACGATGACGGTCACGCCGTGCTGTTCGAAAACGAGATCCGTTTCTTTCTGTTGATCGAATCCCATTCCGTACGACAGACCACTACATCCACCACCTTGGACGAGCATCCGAAGATTCCGTTCATCTGCTGGTGCCTGCGCCATCATGTCCTGGACTTGTAACGCTGCTGCCTCCGTTAAATGGATCATGTCATCACCTTCCTTTTCTTTAGTATACGCAACTTTTGGGCGAATCGAAACCTAGTTGCTTGAAACTATCTTGAATTCGTTGTATAAATGGTATGTACAATAAAATAATCGTTCCATCTTCAGGGCAGGGTGAAATTCCCGACCGGCGGTAAACAACTCTTCTTGAGTTGAAGCCCGCGAGCGAATAGGGCGCTATTTGCTGATTCTGTGTAATTCAGGAGCCGACAGTATAGTCTGGATGGGAGAAGATGGCGGCATGAGTTTGAATTTGATCGATTTTTGCAACAATCGATTAGGTTTATTTAATGCGGACTTCTCCCCTGTTGATCTCATCAATAGGGGTTTCTTTATGGTCGCAGTCATGCCAATACTTCATCGAGAGGAACGAGCAAAAGGAGACAATACTCGTATGAAACGCACACAAAAAATGGTCACTCTGTCAATGTTAGGTTCAATCTCGTTTGTTCTTATGCTAATCAATTTTCCACTACCGTTCTTACCGAACTATCTGAAGATCGACTTCAGTGATGTTCCTGCTCTCGTCGCAGCGATCATGTTCTCACCGGTTGCAGGCGTCATCGTCGAAGCATTGAAGAACGTGTTGTACTATATCTTCCGCGGAAGTGGTGTTCCGGTCGGAGAATTCGCGAACTTTGCTGCAGGCGTCGCATTCGTACTTCCTGTCAGCTGGTTCTACCACAAAAAGAAATCAACACAAGGTCTCGCAACTGGCCTCGTCGCTGGTACGATCACGATGGCACTTGGTCTTGCGATCCTCAACTATATCTTGATCCTGCCAGCGTATGCATGGTTCCTCGGTATGGACTACATGGCGGATCCAGCTGTCAAATGGACAGCGATCACAGCCGGTATCTTACCGTTTAACGTTATCAAGGCGTTGTTCATCTCGGCACTCTTCATTCCACTGTTCTTGAAACTAAGACCATGGATGATGCGCCGTCAACAATCTGCCTGATCCGAAAAGCTGCGCCCGCTGACGGACACGAATCCCCTCGTTCAGATGAACGAGGGGATTTTTTGGCTGTCTTTGTTTACAGCTCGTTCTCTTCGATTTTCAGGTAAATCTTCTCGAGCAACTCTTCCGGTGTTTCGCCTACGACGGTCTCACCATCGACGAGACAAAAATGATCGAGCGAACAAATGCCACAATAGCCTAGGCAACCGTATTCGACGACATCGACATTCGGGTCACGTTCGAGTTGCTCCATGACGACCTGTGTACCAGCTGCTAAGTTACTGATACAAAATTCAATAATCGGATTCACTTTTTTTCCTCCTTCAAGCAGGAAACGACCTGCCTCATGTCGTATTATACAAGGTCAGACTGATTTAGGGGAACTAAGGGGGATTTTACGTTATGAAGCAATTGGTCGTACTCGGCGGAGGATATGGTGGAATGCGGATTTGTGAGCGGTTCAAGGACGAGGAAGTTGCCGTCACGCTCGTCGACCGTCTACCATACCACGCACTCAAAACGGAATATTACGCACTCGCAGCAGGTACATTATCAGATCGGGATGTCCGGATTGAATTTCCGGAGGGGAAACATCTTACTTATAAATATGGACATGTCATCAAAATCTCACCGGAGACGAATACGGTCCACCTGCAGGACGGATCAGAATTATTTTATGATGACTTGATCATCGCTCTCGGTTGTGAGGATAAATACCACAACATTCCGGGTGCTCAAGAGTTTACATACAGCATCCAGACACTTGAAGAATCAAGGAAGACACAGCAAGCAATTTGCGGTCTGTCACCGGGATCCGTCGTCTCGATCGTCGGTGCTGGTCTATCTGGTGTTGAACTTGCCAGTGAACTGCATGAGAGCCGGAAAGATTTAACGATCCGTCTGTTCGACCGCGGACCATCCGTCTTGTCGTTCTTATCGGACAAAGTCTCATCTTACGTTCAAGAATGGTTCGAGGAGCATGACGTAGAGGTCATCAATAATTCGAACGTCACGCTCGTCACGGCGGACGACGTGCGAAATGGCGACGATACGTATCCATCCGACTTAACGATTTGGACGGCAGGTACGCAGCCGGTCAAGGTCGTTCGTGATCTCGGCTTTGCTGCAGACAGTGGCGGTCGGATCAAATTGACGGCACATCATCACGTACCGGAATACGATAATGTCTTTGTCATCGGCGATTGTGCCAGCTTGCCGTATGCACCAAGTGGTCAACTTGCAGAACATCAAGCAGAACAAGTCGTTGACGTCTTGCAAGCGAAATGGCAAGGGAAGAAATTGCCGAAGCTGCCAGAAATCAAACTGCGTGGGATGCTCGGCTCGCTCGGAAAATCAGATGGTTTTGGGATCGTCATGGGCAAACAAGCACTGACGGGGAAAGTCCCACGTCTCTTGAAGTCCGGTGTCTTATGGAAACACAAAAAGATTAAATGAGCAAAAGAGGTGTCCCGAGCTTCGGGATACCTCTTCTTCGTTCACCCCGTCTGACTTAACTTCGCATCGATCGCCGCCGTGATCGTCTTCAGCTTGACGTACCCCTCGTCAATCATCTCATCATCAAGCACGATCAATGGATAAAAATAGACATCCTCTTTTAAGGCTTCCGTCCATTGATCCGCTGTCGCTGTCTCGAAATCGACATAGCGTAGCGTCATCGCTTGCTCATATTTCCGTCCGAGGACGGCTTGGAGCCAACTGAACGTCTCTTCCGAGCTGGGTGCCCCGACACAACTCGGACAAGTGACCGCTGTTCCGTAGACCGTGATTTCCATCTTGAAGTCCCCCTTTTCAATTCTCTCCTCTTTAGTATACAAGTTTTCCAGATTGAGAACATTTTTCAACCCTGTTACAATGAAATTATACGAAAGGATGTGTTTACGCATGGAAATGTTTGATCAAGTGAATGAAGTTCTTGAAAAATTGCGTCCGTTCCTTCTTCGTGATGGAGGAGACGTTGAACTCGTAGATGTAGAAGACGGAATCGTAAAACTCCGTTTGATGGGAGCTTGTGGTAGCTGCCCAAGTTCAACAATCACATTGAAGGCCGGTATCGAACGTGCCCTTCTTGAAGAAGTCGCTGGCGTCGTTGAAGTCGAACAAGTCTTCTAATACATGAAATCCCGAACGAATTCTCGTTCGGGATTTTTTGATTCATAGAATCCATTCGGCTAACGTATCGACCATATATGTCGGTTGACGATCCTGACCTTGAATGAAGACGGGTGTATGGACGCCAGAATTGACGTGCATCGTCCGGATGCCTCCATTGATTCCGAACAGAATATCCGTATGGTAGTTATCCCCGACCATGATGACGTCTTCTTTCGATAGACCAATCATCTCCGTTGCGATATCGACCATGACCGGTTCCGGTTTACCGATGAAGAACGGTTCCTTCTCCGTCGTCACGCGTAGGACGGACGTCAAGGCACCGTTTCCTGGTAAGAAACCGCGTTCTGTCGGAATGGCGATGTCACCATTCGTCGAGATGAAACGAGCACCGGCACGAATCGCAAGGGCACCGACAGCGAGTTTTTCATACGTGATCTGACGGTCGAGACCGATGACGACGTAGTCTGCCGCTTCGGTTGCGACGACGTCTAACCCTTCCCGTTCAAGCGCATCAATCAGTCCTGTTTCTCCGATGGCATAGACGCGCGCTTTCGGTGACAGATCAGCGATATAACGACCAGTCGCCATCGCACTCGTTAAGACGTGCTTCGCATCAGAATGAACACCCATCCCGCGTAATTTCTCTGCCACGGCTTCTGCCGTCATCGACGCATTATTCGTCACGAACAAATACGGAATGCCTTCTGCTTGCAGACGATTGACGAAATCGACCGCTTCTTTTACCGGTTCCGTTCCGTTGTACATCGTTCCATCTAAATCAAATAAATAGCCTTTTGCCTTCATCCTGACTCACTCCTCGTTTGGTAAAAATGCAGACACCGGTCCGAGTTCTGTCTCGATATACCGGCGAATCGCTTCTGGGAAACGACGTAGTTCTGCTTCCTCTGTCTCTAGTACCGCCCGAATCTCCGCCATACTCGATTGTGTGAATGACCGGACGATCAACGTACGTAATGCAACAAGCTTCTTCAGACTCGTCGCGAGCGGTCCATCGATCACCTTCTCATCTTCTAAAATGAGGATGATATCTTCATAACTTCCCGGATCCCGCATGATGAATCCATCAATCATACTGTTTCCGATGTCGATGACACTCTCGATGACTAAAAAACCGATTCGCTCCATAGCCAGTGCTGTCGTCACCGGATCCCCCGTAACTTCCTTACTTTGTCGAAGTGCCGTCTCATAACAGACGACCGTCTCTTCGATTTTTTGACGATTGACGAAATACATCTTCATTCCCCCTCACATCCTCCATTTTATCGTTATCCGGCAATCCTGAAAAGCAGAAAGGTCATTTGCATCACATTCCCCAATGTGTTATCCTCAATTTAGATTTTTGCTGAAAATAGTATGTCACATTGGTGACGTGGAGGTTATATACATGGAACGGGAACTCGCACTGGAAATCGTACGCGCTACGGAAGCAGCAGCACTAGCTTCTGCTCAATGGATTGGTCGCGGCAAGAAAAATGAAGCGGATGATGCAGCAACGACTGCAATGCGCGAAGTCTTGAACACGGTCAACATGAACGGAACGGTCGTCATCGGTGAAGGCGAACTCGACGAAGCACCGATGCTTTTCATCGGCGAACGTGTCGGAACAGCAAACGGTCCAATCGTTGACATCGCTGTCGACCCACTCGAAGGTACGAACATCGTTGCCAAAGGTCTCGGTAATGCGATGGTCGTCATCGCCGTCGCCGATCAAGGTGCCCTGCTCCACGCACCCGATATGTATATGGATAAATTAACAGTTGGACCAAACTTAAAAGGGCACGTCTCGCTCGACGATCCACTTGAAGTCATTATTGAAAAAGCAGCTCAATACAACAATAAACGGATTGAGGACGTCACGGTCATCATGCAGGATCGCCCGCGTCACGATCACTTCCGCGAAGCTGCAATGCGAATGGGCGCACGGGTTCGTCTGTTTGAAGACGGTGATGTCTCAGCTGGAATCGCACCACTCTCTCCTGCGACAGGAATCGATATCTTCATCGGCACAGGCGGTGCGCCTGAAGGTGTCATCACGGCTGCTGCGGTCAAAGCGATGGGTGGCGACATGCAAGCCCGCTTACACCCGATGAACGAAGAAGAAACCGCTCGCGTCATCCGGATGGGACTTGAAGATCCGCTTCAACTCTTAACACTCGACGACCTGATCAAAAGCGACGACTGCATTTTTGCTGCAACAGGCGTCACGACAGGCGAAATGCTCGATGGCGTGAAGTTCTTGACGGATGATATCGTTGAAACGACATCCCTCGTCATGCGTTCGAAAACACGGACAATCCGAAAAGTTATCGCCGAGCATAGCTTATCTCGTAAACCGTACTTGCAAAAAGTCCCCCAAACCCTTTAATCTGAAACAGACGTTAGGGAAATGAGGGAAGCTTGATGATGGAAGAACGTGATTTTTTATATGATGATGTCGAACAAACGAAGACACGCTTCGTCAGTTGGATTGGAGAAGCAAGCCGGTTTGATCTCGCCATCACGCATTCGGAACATTTTTACGGTAAGATTCTCGTCTTGAATCTTCTATCGAATCGGTTTGCAATCATTGGTGCGGATGATTTCGATGAACCAGGCTACATCGCGACGGCGTTTGACGTCGAAGACGATGCGGCAACGGAACTCGAGATGTATCTGCGCGCTTATATCGGTCTATGAAAACAGCCTTCGTCCGCGGACGAAGGCTGTTTGTCTTATAAGAGACGATCGTTTCGTTCATTTAGTGTGTTTGGTCCGCTAAAGACATTCGTATTGTCTGACTCGTCATGGGCACGGCGTTCTGAATGCTGATCCGCTTCATCACCGACGAGCAATACGAATTGACCACTTTCGACCGCGTGATTCGCACGATCGACGTCTTCCTTCGTCAAGCCACTTCCATGAATCGCGTCTCCATGAGAAGCTGTGTCATCTTTTTTGAAGATGCTCTTGATTTCCTGCCAGAGATTACGATGATCTTCCTGCGACAAACGTGTTGACGTCTGTTGGTTGTTTAGATCCGCCAATTCCTCGATTTGTTCAAGATCGTATTTGTCGTGTGCTAAAACTTTTAAATCAGTCGAGACGACACCGGCAACACGGAGATCGTGCACGGCACTAACAACTTCTGGTACGGATGAGTAAATTCCAACGATTCGCATGGATAGTTCCCCCTATTAGGTACGTGATACTTATAGTAATAGCCGAATTCCGTCCACTAGAAACGCTTTTCTGTATGACAGTTTGATTACTCGCCTTCCGTCTTCTCTGGTGCAGGTGCGAACTTCCGTTTCAACTTCAACGTATTGGATGAAGAACCGTCGAAGCGAGGTGGTGCTTCTTCTCCTTCTACCAATCCGATCTTCTTGACGATGAAGTAGGCACATCCGAAGTTACAGTATTCGTAGAGATAATCCGCCACATGCGAAATCTTCGTATCAAATGTTGCTTTCTCGTGTTGATCCTCATAGAAGCCACGTAGCCGTAATTGACCGTGCCCCCAGTCCCCGACGATATAATCATATTTCTCAAGGACATCGCTAAAACGACCGATGAAGGCTTCCTCATTAAAACCTTCGCGTTTCTCTTCGACGACCTCATAACGTTCCCGATTGACTTGTATCATTATTCCCACCTCCTGCTGTTCTTATCATAGCATATTCCATTTCGCCTGGCAGACGAAAAACCGTCCGAGCAACTGCTCGAACGGTTTTTGATCATTAGTCGATCGGAAGTGCTGTTTTATTCTTTTTCGCTGCGTTAACTTGCTCATCCGCGTGGTACGACGAACGAACGAGTGGACCTGCCTCACAGTGCGAGAACCCTTTGCTGAGGGCAATCTGCTTCAGTTCAGCAAACTCTTGTGGTGTATAGTATTTGATGACGTCGAGGTGTTTTTTCGTTGGTTGGAGATACTGACCGATCGTCATGATATCGACGTTATTCGCACGGAGATCATCCATCGTTTCAAGAATCTCTTCCCATGTCTCACCAAGACCAAGCATCAAGCTCGACTTCGTTGGAATTTCAGGTGCGAGTTCCTTCGAACGACGAAGGAATTCAAGCGTCCGGTCGTAAGTGGCTTTCGCACGAACGGTCGGTGTTAGACGGCGGACCGTCTCGATGTTGTGGTTCATGATGTCTGGCTGTGCATCAATCAGCGTTTTTAATGCTTCGAAGTTCCCTCCCATATCTGAAGGCAAGACTTCGATTGATGTTTCTGGATTCATCCGACGGACTTCACGAACCGTCTCCGCATAAACGCCTGCTCCGAAATCATTCAGATCGTCGCGTGCGACCGCTGTGATGACCGCGTGCTTCAAGTTCATCAAACGGACGGATTCCGCGACACGTTTTGGTTCTTCGAGATCAAGTTCGTTTGGACGTCCTGTCGTCACGGCGCAAAAACGGCACGCACGTGTGCAGATACTTCCGAGAATCATGAACGTCGCCGTCCGGCGTACCGCCCAACACTCGTGGATATTCGGACACTTTGCTTCCTCACAGACAGTATGTAGCTTTTTCTCGCGCATCATACTTTTTAATTCTGTGTAGGTTTCATTCGTATTCAGCTTGATTTTCAACCATTCCGGTTTACGTTGGATTTCTCCGCGTCCCATGGTTTCGCTTCCCCCTTCATCCCCAAAAAGTCAATTAATGTCTGCTTTAGTATAACAAACAATCAGCGTTTGCGAACATGCAATTCATTATATTCCGACTTCTCCGATAAGCGTTCGAACAACAAATCCCGTAACAATTCCGGCATGAAGTATTCTTTTGGCATCTCTTTGATTGCTGGGAAGAGTGGACCGAACGTGAACATATCCGGCAATACGACCGTGTAGTTTCGCGTTGGCTCAAGCGGTTGATGTGCCGCCAAACCAGCATAATGCATCCGCCCCATCAACTTACCTCGGAAACCGAGACCACGAACCTTCAGTTGTTCGAACTGATCTGTCTTGACTTCATCGAGGAAGGTTTGGACTTCCGCACCAGTCATCGTCACCTTACAAGGATTGATCGGATGCGGACAGAGTCGATGTAAATCAAAGGCAGAGACAGGACCTGGCGGAAGTGACCCAAGCAGAATACCGGCTGGAATACATGCGATATCAGCGTCACACCAGTCGCGCATCGTCTCGACGAGCAATTGTGAGAACGGCGACTCACTGAACCAATCATTGGCTAGACCCGCTGTCTCGCCAATCGGCTCCTTCATCTGTTGTTCTGCGAGATACTGTTCCCGGTCGAGTAGTTTCGCTGTCGCTTCATCTTCGACGTAATCGTGTAAGGAGTGAAGAACCGCTTCCTTCTCACCCGTATCCGTATTCATGTAGATCTCACCTGCATATTGACCGTGTTTCCCCGCTTGCGTGATCAAGACACCGTTCTTGACGACACCGTCATCGAGGACATGATGCGTATGCGCACCAATGATTAAATCGAGCTCCGGAAAACGCATTGCCAGTTCTTCGTCTTGATAAAAACCAAGGTGACTTAAACAAATCAAGACGTCAACTTCTTGACGCAACCGCTCGATTTCACGCGCTGCGACGTCAAACGGTTCTTCGATCGTCCAACCAAGTAAACCGTAAAGTTCGATATAAGGTGCCGTCAGACCGAAGACACCGACTTTACCGGTCGGTAATTCGTGAATGACACCTTGCTTCGCAAACGGTGCTTCTAAATTCGAGACGAGAACCGGAAAGTCCGCTTCCGTGTAGAGATCTGCTAACCAGTCGTGTGGAAAGGTGATGCCTTCATTGTTCCCGATCGTCACGGCAGTTGGCATCAACGCATTCAATAGATGTGTATTGATCTTTCCTTTTGTCGCTTCCGTCGCTGGATCGACGCGGTCAGCATGATCGCCGAGATCAAAAACGAGCGAATCATACGTCCGGTGTTCCTTGACGAAGGACATGTAGCGAGGCCACATGTCGAAGTGTGAGTGCAAATCATTATAGTGAATGATGTGTAACTTCATGCAGAAGCCCCCCTTGATGATTTAAAACAAAGAGATTTGTCGCGGCGCGAGTTCATAGTCGAGATCGAGAATCTCGATTAATCGTTTCGCATTCGGGGCAGCATCTCCTGCTGAGTTGTTATTGAAGAAAACATAGACATCCTTTGCTTCCGCCGCCACGTTTCGGACGTGACTTGCGAGTTCCTGTAACTCGTCTTCCGAGTAACGGTAGAGACAGCGGACTTTACGCCAATCGTCACTACTTTGACCTGGTTTCTTTAACCAGCCGGCTTTATTTCGTCCGTGGAGACGAATGAATGCCGTCTCCTGCGTCACGACTGGTACGAACGGTACGGAACCGTCTTCCGTCTGCGGTTCATCACAAATCGTATGAATGAACTGATGTTCCTTCAGAAAACGGAGTGTCCGCTCACGATAAGCATCTGAATACCACGATGGATTTCGGAATTCGATTGCGACTGGCAGTCCGGCAAGTGATTTTCGGATCGTTTGCAAATACTCTAAGTGCAGTTTACTAACATCGAACCAGGGTGGCAGTTGCACGAGAATCGCGGCAATCTTTCCACTCTTTCGCATCGGTTCGATCGACGCGATATATTGTTCAAAAATCGGTCCGAGTGGATCTTTGTTTTCCCGGTCGTGCCCACTCATCGCCCGATGGACCTTGACGATGAAGCGGAAACTATCCGGTGTCTCGGATACCCATTTCTCGTAGTTTCGTTCCGGTTGAATCGCATAGAATGTCGAGTCGACCTCGACTGCTGGAAAATGCCCGGCATAGGCAGCCAGTTTCTCTTTACGATCTTGCGGGGTCAAGTAGAGGCTATCATGATCTCCCCAGCCTGTGACACCGATATATATCATGCTCTCCTCCCCCTTACGTGTACTATTCTACCTATTCATCATAGCATAGCAGAATCCGGGATTTCTTCTTCAATGCTTCCTAAGCAAACACTCTTTTTTCAGAAAAAGACACCCCTCTCCTCCCTACTCATGTAGGAAGGAAAAGGATGCCTAGTCAATCGTTCTTATCATGAAGCAGTAGACTGTGCCTCGACCATTTTCGGAGCAGGCGCTCTTCGTTTTGGAACCGGAACGATATAGTTTCCGTACGGCAAAAGACTGATCACATAAGAGACAGAAATCGAAGCCGTAAGTGTGACGATCATCGCACAAATGAACATACTCGCAGAGTCGAAGTAAGCGAAGAGATCCGTCCGACCAATTCCGCGGATGACGAGCGGATGAATTAGATAGATGCCCATCGAATGCGTTCCGATCGTCTGGAAGATGCGCATCGCTGTCGCATCCATCCGGACACGACGGAAGACGTAGTTCAAGACGACGAGAACGAACGGGATGTACACAAGGTTCGAAATGTTCGTCGACGTGTACGTCCGCTCTAAATCAATGCTGACCCAGATATCAAGGATGATCAAGCCACTGATTAATAACAAGATTGTCCGATGACGCTTTAGGATCTGTTGAATCTCTTCATAATAGACGGCATATGTAATCCCCATCATGAAATAGGCGATCCAGTTGAGTAAGAAAGAGCGGCTATTGACGAGTCGATCGAGAAACGCGATGTCCGTCGTTAAGCTTCCTGATGTCAGCCAGAAGTAGTTGACGCCCATCGCCACAACTGTCGCGACAAGTAGCAATGTTCCTTTCTTAAGTCGTGCAAGTACCGGAAATACGACATAAAACTGAAGTACCGTCAAAATGAAGTACAGATGGAAGTTCGCCGTTCCATAGAGAAAGTAATCTGATAGCGGCATACCTGGTTTTAGACTATCTTCTACATGATAACGATACACGAGGTAGATCGTGCTCCAAATCAGGTAAGGAATAAAGATCTTAGAGAAACGTGACTTAACGAATGTTCCAAAATCGAATCCTTTGCGCTGGACCATCGACATCAACAGAAACGCACTGATGATAGCAAAAATTGGCGTACCGATCCGAGAAAATTGATCGATGTAACCAATCGCTTCATTTTCGAATTCCCCTTTCGAATGATACAGACCTGCGATGACATGGACAGCAACGACCATGATTGCCGCAATCGATCGAATGACAGGAATTTCTTGATAAAATTTCATTTTTTCACACCTTAATCATGTTTATATATTTTTTCACAAAAGTTATTATAATCTATTTTCGTCCAAATTAAATGATAATATCCAAATTTTATCGGATGTAACAAAAAAGAATCCCTTTTGCAATAAGAGACTCTTTTTAAGCAGATTATATTTTTTCGTAAGATAACGCGAGACATCCCGATTCGAAGACGCGTGTTTCGGCTAAGCGTAGCGCCTCTGGTTGATCAAACACCGGAAACATCCGTTTCCCACCGCCGAGCAGGATCGGGTAAATCACGACATGATAACGGTCGATGAGTCCGAGCTTAAACGCTTCAGCAGCAAGCGTCGCGCCACCGATCGCAATCTGCTTTCCATGTAAGGCTTTTAGAGCTTGAAGTTCTTCCGCAAGTGACTGAGTCGCAAGACGCGCATTTCCTGTGACGGAATCAAGCGTACGCGAGAAGACGACCTTCTCAAGTGCCTGCCAGGTTTTCGCATACTCCACGACAATCGGCTCGTCTTCCTGATCCGCTGTCTCCCAGTACTGCATCATCTCGTACAAACGACGTCCGTAGACATGGGTATCAAACGCTTTCTCGTAGTCATTGAAATATTGATGTAATTCTGCGTCCGGTGAAGCGAAATCGATACTGCCTGACGCATCCTCGATATAACCGTCGAGTGAGACTTGAAAGGAATAAACGACGTCACGCATAGTAACCCCTCCTTTTTCACTCTTTACCCCAATTATAACTCCATAAAAAAACTCCCTCATCCGCAGATGAGAGAGTAAGACGAATTATCCGATTGAACCTTCCATCTCGAACTTGATGAGACGGTTCATTTCGACCGCATATTCCATTGGAAGTTCTTTCGTGAATGGCTCGATGAAGCCCATGACGATCATTTCCGTTGCTTCCTCTTGTGAAATCCCGCGGCTCATGAGGTAGAACAATTGTTCTTCCGAGACCTTCGAGACTTTCGCTTCGTGCTCGAGCGAAATGTTATCGTTGAGGATTTCGTTGTACGGAATCGTATCCGACGTCGATTGGTTATCCATGATGAGCGTATCACATTCGATGTTCGAACGTGCACCTGTCGCTTTACGTCCGAAGTGAACGATACCGCGGTACGTGACTTTACCACCGTGTTTTGAGATCGACTTCGAGACGATCGTCGACGACGTGTTCGGTGCTAAGTGAATCATCTTCGCACCCGCATCTTGGTGTTGGCCTTTACCAGCGATTGCGATCGACAATGTCATACCACGTGAACCTTCACCTTTGAGGATGACAGCTGGGTATTTCATCGTCAGTTTCGAACCGATGTTACCATCGACCCATTCCATCGTTGCGCCAGCTTCACAGATTGCACGCTTCGTAACGAGGTTGTAGACGTTGTTCGCCCAGTTTTGGATCGTCGTGTAACGGCAGTAAGCGTTTTTGTTGATGAAGATCTCAACGACCGCTGAGTGAAGCGAGTTCGTCGTGTAGACCGGTGCTGTACATCCTTCGACGTAGTGAACCGATGCCTCGTCATCAACGATAATCAATGTCCGCTCGAATTGACCCATGTTTTCCGAGTTGATCCGGAAGTAGGCTTGAAGCGGCGTGTCGACTTTAACGCCTTTTGGTACGTAGATGAATGATCCACCTGACCAGACTGCTGTGTTCAAGGCTGCGAACTTGTTATCTGTTGGCGGGATCAATTTTCCGAAGTACTCACGGAAAATATCTTCGTTCTCTTTTAACGCTGTATCTGTATCTTTGAAAACGACACCGATTTCTTCGAGGTCTTCTTTCATGTTGTGGTAGACGACCTCTGACTCGTACTGAGCCGAGACACCTGCCAAGTATTTTTGCTCTGCTTCAGGGATACCGAGCTTATCAAACGTACGTTTGATTTCTTCTGGTACTTCATCCCACGATTTCTCTGCACGTTCAGACGGCTTGACGTAATACGTGATGTCGTCGAAGTTCAATTCTGAGAGATCGCCACCCCACGCTGGCATTGCTTGTTCGTTGAAGATCTTGAGTGATTTCAAACGGAAATCAAGCATCCATTGTGGTTCTTCCTTCATTTTCGAGATCGTTTCGACGACTTCAGTCGTCAAGCCACGTCCAGAACGGAAGATCGAGATATCGCGATCGTGGAAACCATATTTATAATCGCCAATTTCCGGCATATTCTTTGCCATGTTCATTTCCTCCTCTTACTTGCTTGTGACCGAAGTTTACTTCCCTTCTTCTACGCCGCGTTCGAGCGCCTTCCAGGCAAGTGTCGCACATTTGATCCGTGCCGGGAATTTCGTGACACCCGAGAGTGCCTCGACGTCCCCGAGGTCGAACGATTCGTCGTCATAGTCTTTTCCTTGGACCATGTCCGAAAAGATATCCGCGAGTCGTAAGGCTTCTTCGATAGTCTTCCCTTTGACGAGTTGCGTCATCATTGAAGCAGACGCCATGCTGATCGAACAGCCCTCCCCGTCAAATTTCGCATCACGGACGACATCGTCTTCAATCGCGAGCTGGAGACGAATTGTATCGCCGCACGTCGGATTGTTCATGTCGATTGTGACGCCCCCCTCGATCGCACCGCGATTTCGGGGAGTTTTATAATGATCCATGATCACTTGACGATACAAGTGATCGAGATTGTTAAAATCCATGACTGAAATACTCCTTCGTTTGGCGAAGTCCTGTCACGAGTGCGTCAACCTCTTCTTTCGTGTTGTAGAGATAGAAGCTAGCGCGAGCCGTCGAGCTCGCTCCGAGCCAACGCATCAAGGGCTGTGCACAATGGTGACCGGCGCGAACCGCGATTCCTTGCATATCAAGGACGGTTGCGACGTCATGTGCATGGACATCACCGAGATTGAACGTGACGAGTCCGACGCGTTCTTCCGGACCGTAGATCGTGAGTCCGTCGATGTCACGCATTTGTGCCATCGCGTACTGCGCGAGTTTACGTTCGTGTGCTTCGACGTTCTCTAGACCAATCTCTTCTAAGAAATCAATCGCTGCTGATAAACCAACGGCACCAGCGATGATTGGTGTACCCGCTTCGAAACGATATGGAGACGGTTTGAACGTCGACTCTTCAAGACCGACGTAATCAATCATCTCACCACCAAATTCAACTGGTTCCATCGCATTGAGTAATGCCTTTTTCCCGTAAAGGACACCAACACCTGTTGGACCACACATCTTGTGTGCGGAGAAGGCGAGGAAGTCACAATCGAGATCCGTGACATTGATTCGTTGGTGCGGTGCACTTTGCGCTGCATCGACGACCATGACGGCACCACGAGCGTGTGCAAGACGAGCGACTTCTTTGATCGGATTGATTGTACCGAGAACGTTCGAGACATGTGCCATCGCGACGATCTTCGTCCGGTCGGACAGTTGTGCTTCGACTGCTTCGACCGTCACGCGACCATCCGCTGTCAAATCAACGTATTTCAACTTCGCTTTTTTGCGTTTAGCGACTTGTTGCCACGGAATGAGATTCGCATGGTGTTCGAGGTACGTGACGACGATCTCGTCGCCTTCTTCGACATGCTCCATGCCGTAGCTTGACGCGACGATGTTAATCGCCGTCGTCGTGCCGCGGGTAAAGATAATTTCTTCATGGTGTTGCGCCTGGATGAAACGACGAACGTTCTCACGCGCACCTTCGTACGCATCCGTCGCTCGTGTTCCGAGCGTATGGACGCCACGGTGCACATTCGAATGAATCGTCTTATAGTAGTCGTCAATCGCGTTGATGACGACGAGCGGCTTCTGCGAAGAGGCCGCACTATCGAGATAGACGAGTTTCCGGTCGTTGACCTGTTGGTCGAGGATCGGAAACTGATTGCGGATGGATGCATCGATTCCCATATTAGTTTACTTTCCCTTCGATGACTTGAACGAGACGTTCTTTCACCGAGTCAATCGCAAGTTCCGAGACGACTGGCTGGAGGAATCCGTGAACGACGAGGCGTTCTGCTTCCTTCCGTGAAAGGCCACGGCTCATCAAGTAGTAGAGTTGTAGTTCATCGACACGACCGACAGATGCCGCGTGTCCTGCCATGACGTCATCCTCATCGATCAAGAGGATTGGGTTCGCATCACCACGTGCCTTTTCAGACAACATGAGGACACGTTCCGTTTGAACGCCGTTTGATTTCGAAGCGCCGTGATGGATCATCGACGTTCCGTTGAAGATAGATGTTGCTGAATCTTTTTGGACACCGTGGATCAAGATGAAACCTTCTGATCCTTTACCGAAGTGATCCGTCCGGACGTTGAAGTTTTGTTTTTGCTCTCCACGACCGACCGTAACGGCTTTCGTATCTGAGAACGAATCGTTTCCGACGAGGTGTGTTTTTGTTTCTGTGACCGTGTGACCGTCATTCATGTGACCGAGTGCCCATTCAAGCTTCGCGCCTTGTTTGACGACACCACGACGGTTCATATACGTGATCGCACCCTTGCTGAGCGTATCGACACCACCGAAGAGAACTTTTGCGTTGTCTTCGACGAAGACTTCTGTGACGACGTTGACGTTATGCGCTTCGTCCCCGTAAGAGACAAAGTTTTCGATATACGTCAATTCGCTGTCCGCGTCTGCGACGATGATCGCGTGATGGTAAAGCGCTGCGCCTGATTGCTCAAGCGTATAGATCGCTTGCATCGGTACAGAAAGCTTGACGCCTTTTGGTACATAGAGGAACGTACCACCGTTACGAAGTGCCGCGTTTAATGCCGCAAGACGATCTTCGTTGACTTGAACACCTTCCGTCATGAAGTACTTCTCGACGAGTTCTGGGTGTTGTTTTAATGCGTCTTCAAGCGTCGTGAAGATGACGCCGTTCGCCGCTTCACTGTTTTGCGCATGGACGAGTTGTCCGTTACGCGTGACGAGCATGTGATCACGGTTTTCACCGATCAATGCTTCGATATCTGAAGAAAGACCAGTGACGGTTTCGAGTTCCGTCGTACCTTCTGTGAAGTTCCAGCCTTCGATCTTGATTTTTTCTACTTTTGGCAATGCGAGCGTTGGGGCAAGATCAAGCGCGTCTTGACGCTTTGCGACCATCCAAGATGGTTCCCCTAAGCGAGTCGCACGTTCTGCCACTGCCTCGCGATTTACTGCAAGATTCAGTTCTACAGTCATCATGCTTCCTCCCTCGTCTTACGCTTTTGTTTCGATTTCGACGTCTTCGATGCCGAGTTCTTTTTTAACCCAGTCATAACCTTCTGCTTCGAGACGGTGTGCGAGTTCTTTACCACCAGACATGACGATTTTTCCGCCCATCATAATGTGGATGAAGTCTGGCTCGATATAGTTCAAGAGACGTTGGTAGTGCGTGATGATCAAGCAACCGAATTCAGGTGAACGCATTTCGTTGACACCTTTTGCGACGACTTTCAATGCATCGATATCAAGACCTGAATCGATTTCATCAAGAATCGCGATTGCTGGTTTAAGCATCATCATTTGAAGAATTTCGTTACGTTTCTTTTCTCCACCAGAGAAACCTTCGTTGAGGTAACGGTGTGCCATTTCTGAAGGCATCTCGAGAAGACCCATTTGTGAATCAAGCTCACGGATGAACTTCATGAGTGAGATTTCATCGCCTTCTTCACGACGCGAGTTAATCGCTGAACGAAGGAAGTCTGAGTTCGTGACACCACTGATTTCACTTGGGTACTGCATTGCGAGGAACATACCCGCTTGTGCGCGCTCATCGACTTCCATGTCGAGGACGTCTTCGCCGTCGAGTGTGACTGAACCAGATGTCACTTCGTACGATGGGTGACCCATCAATGCTGATGCGAGTGTTGATTTACCTGTCCCGTTTGGTCCCATGACCGCGTGGATTTCCCCGCCTTTGATTTCCAAGTTGACGCCTTTCAAGATTTCCTTGCCGTCGATCGCGACGTGTAGATCTTCAATCTTCAAGTGTGAAGCCTTCATGTTAGAATCCCTCCATCTATTCATTTCGTGACTGACGATTCAGAACACGAGCGTTACTAATTTAGTATCATTCTAATCTTAAAGAAACATGGCGTATTATTCAAGCGTCATCGCTCGCTGATTTTTCTCAAAATCATGCGTTTTGTTGAGAATCATTCGAAAGTTTCACCGGTTCCTCCAGTTCCTCGATCGTCGAACCCCGATGAATCCGTTGTGACAGTAAGAGTAGTGGTATTCCGAATAATGTCAAGCCCGCTAATATCCCGAAAATCGGTAACGGACGGTCCGCTCCATATAAACTTAACAAATGTCCTCCGGCGATCGGACCGATGGATTGTCCGATCGACGTCAAGCCCATCGCCCCGAAATAACTGCCCCGTAATTCCGGTTTGGCAAACCGATCGGTCAAGATGTCGGTCATCGTGAACATCATGACTTCCCCGCACGTGAAGATAACCATCGCGACAACCATCAGCCAAATTGAACTCACATTACCGATGATGAACAATCCGATCGCAACTGTCGCAATCCCGGTCGTGATCGAGACGAGCGGTGACGTTTTGACACCGAACTTCATGATCGGATATTGGACGATCAAGACGGTGATCGCATTGATCGTGATCAAGATCGCATAGAGTGTCTTTCCGCCTTCAAGGAGTGACGTCTCCGTCAAGAACTGTGGCAAGGTCGAGTTGAACTGGCTGTAACCAAAGACCCCGAAGATAATGCCGGCGAGTGCGAGTGTAAAGGCGATGTCCGTCCGTAACAGACGAACCGTCGCTCCGAACGAGACCTTCTTGCCACCGTGCGTCTCGGTGATCGGATGACGTTTGAATAAGAATCCAATCATCACCCCGTACACGATATAGACGAACGCCGTGATGTAAAACGTCGCTGACGTGTTCCCCGCACTCAGCAGTAAGGCGATTCCCGGTCCAATTGCTGCTGCGATGTTGATCATCGCGTAACGGATATTGAAGACGAATAATCGGTTTGCTTCGTCCGTCGTATCACTGATCAAGGCACGAGCGGATGGCTCGAAGATTGAGCGACAGACACCGTTCAAGGCACTGAGCGTAAAGAACGCCCAGAACGTCTCGACTTGTGCCAGCGCAATGAAGACGATCGCGAACCCAATCGTTCCGGCGAGCATCATCGCCCGGCGACCATACCGGTCCGACAATGTACCGCCGATGAAGCTCATGACGAGACTGGCGATCGCTGAGATACTGAGGACCCAGCCGACATCGACCGGATCGAATTTCAAAACGGTCGTCATGTAGATGGCGAAGAACGGCATCGTGATGAACGTTCCGAGACGCGAGAAAAACGTTCCAAACAAGACCCCGAGTGTCAACGGATGCAGTTGACGAATGCGTTGCATATGATTCCCCCTAACCCCTGTTTCAGACAAATGAAAAGCATCCTTCCATTATATAGGAAGGATGCCGGATTCGGTGAACTTATTTACTGACTGGAACGACTGCACCTTTGTACTTGTCGAGGATCCAATCTTGGTTTTTCTTCTCGTGCAGAACATCAAGAAGTGCTGTGACACGTTTGTCTTTTTCATCGCCGTCACGTGTAACGATGATGTTGACGTATGGTGACGACTCATCTTCTGAA
Organism: Exiguobacterium sp. ZWU0009; assembly: GCF_000798935.2. Lineage (NCBI taxonomy): Bacteria > Bacillati > Bacillota > Bacilli > Caryophanales > Exiguobacterium > Exiguobacterium sp. ZWU0009. The sequence continues at coordinate 2,497,672 of NZ_CP018057.1, forward strand.
GCGATTGCGTCTTTCAACGGGTTCAGACCGTTATCGATCGCATAGTTCGTGTTGATAAGAACGGCGTCGCCTTCATTGTTTTTGTAAGCTTGCGGAAGCAGCGATGCTTCGATGTTCGTCTTGAACTTGAGTTTCTTCGGGTTCTCCGCGATATCACCGAGTTGTGCATCTGTCGTTTTACCGTCTTTGAGCTTAATCAATCCTTCGTTTTGAAGGAATGTCAAGACACGACCGCGTTCCGCGACGTTTGAGCTCGTCAGAATCGTTGCACCGTTTGGCAACTTATCGAGTGATTTGTATTTCTTCGAGTAGATACCGAGTGGTTCAACGTGGACGCCACCTGCGTTCGCGAACTTATATGATTTGTTTTCTTTCTCTTGTTGCTCGAGATACGGTACGTGCTGGAAGTAGTTCGCATCGATTTCTTTTGAAGCGAGTGCTTTGTTCGGAAGTACGTAATCTTGGAACTTCTTGATTTCAAGCTTGTAACCTTTTTCTTCGTATTCTTTTTTAACGTGCTCAAGAATCTCAGCGTGCGGTACGTTTGATGCACCAACGACGAGTGTCTTGTCGTCGCTACCTGATCCTGATGATTTTTCACCACATGCAGCAAGGCTGATTGCTAAAACGGATACAGCGGCAGTACCTACGAATTTTTTCCAAGTTTTCATGAATGATTCCTCCAATATGATTAAGATTCGAATTAACGTTTATCAATTGCGCGGATCAGCAAGTCACCAATGATTTGGATGACGAAGACGATCGCTAAGATTAAGAGTGTTGCAATGACGATGACATCGTTTTGAGAACGCTGGAATCCTTCGATGAAGGCCATGTCCCCAAGTCCACCTCCGCCGACTACTCCGGCCATTGCCGTATAACCGACAAGTGAGACGAGTGTAACCGTGATACCTGAAACGATGGCAGGCAACGCTTCCGGGATTAAGACTTTATAGATGATTTGGAACTTCGTCGCACCCATCGATTCGGCTGCCTCGATGACACCTTTATCGACTTCGCGTAACGCGAGTTCAACCATCCGACCGTAGAACGGTGCAGCACCGAAGATCAGTGCCGGTAATGCTGCCGTTGGTCCGAGGAACGAACCGACGATTGCTGTCGTGAATGGAATCAATAAGATCAGTAAGATGATGAACGGAATCGAACGGAAAACGTTGACGACCAAGCTCAAGATTGAATAAAACGCCCGATTCTTGAATAATAACTCTTCGTTTGTTGCATACAATAATAGACCAATGATCAAACCGAGAACGAATGTCGAAACCCCAGCGATTGCCGTCATATAGACGGTACTGCCTGTCGCTTCCCACACCATGTCCCAGTCTAGGTTGTCAAAGAATGAAATCATCGGTGATCCACCTCCACTTCAACATCACTGGCTTGAAGCTTCGTGATGACCGCTTGTGTTGCTTCTGTTTCCCCGATCAACTGAATGAACAGTGTACCGAGTGCCCCTTCCTGCGATTGACCGACGTTTCCGCCGATGATATTGAACAGGACCGGTGAATCCTTCATGACTTCCGCGAGGATCGGGCTTTCCGCCGTCGATCCGACGAACGTCAACTGAACGATCTTTCCGGTTGGGTATCGTTCGCGTAGTTTCGCGAACGTCAACTCGTTTTCCGACGGCGACGTCAATTGTTTGACGAATTCTTTCGTCATCGCTTGTTTCGGATGACGGAAGACTTCTGCGACCGGACCTTGCTCAACGATTTTACCGGCTTCCATGACGGCGACCCGGTGACAGATTTTTTGAATGACGTGCATCTCGTGTGTGATCAAGACGATCGTCAGCTTCAGTTTTTCATTGATGTCGACGAGTAACTCAAGGATCGAGTCCGTCGTTTTCGGATCGAGTGCACTGGTTGCCTCGTCACATAAGAGAACGTCTGGGTTTGATGCCAGTGCCCGAGCGATACCAACACGTTGCTTTTGACCGCCGGATAATTGCGATGGGTAAGCTTTTTCGCGTCCGTCAAGACCAACGAGTTGAATCAGTTCCGCAACCCGTTCCTTGCGGCGAGCTTTTGGAAAGCCACCGAGTTCGAGCGGGAACATGATGTTCTCCTCGACTGTTCGTGACCAAAGTAAGTTGAAGTGCTGGAATACCATTGAGACATTCTTGCGGACGCCTCGTAATTCTTTTGGTTTCAGTGATGTCATTTCGACACCATCGATTTGGATCGAACCACTCGTTGGTGCTTCGAGCATATTCAGTAATCGGATCAGGGTCGATTTCCCTGCTCCGGAATAACCGATTATTCCAAAAATTTCACCGCGCTCGATTGTCAGATCAACATTCGCGACGGCTTCGACTGCTCCGCGCTTTGAGCGATAAATCTTTCCTACGTCTTGTAAACGAATCACTACTGTCCCTCCTAAATAAAAAAGTGCGCGCGTTTTAGAGCAAACGCGCGCACTTTTCAGTACACAAAACCATTTGCTCTCATCTCCCAGACTTTTGTCTGCTGGAATTAGCACCACTTCGGATTAGATCCGCGGTTGCCGGGTTTCATCGGGCCAGTCCCTCCACCACTCTCGATAAGAGTTTCGGTATTAAGTTTGTAGAATATATTCTGAATATTAGCAGGGGTTATTTTTGTTGTCAAACAGTTTTTTCAGAAACTTTTTCGAGGAACGTGAAAGCACGTGTTAAGTCTTCTTTCAAATCTTCCGCATCCTCAAGTCCAACTGAAATCCGGACGAGACCGTCCGTGATACCGAGTTCTGCCCGACGTTCTGCTGGGATCGACGCGTGCGTCATCCGTGCCGGAACGGAAATCAGACTCTCAACGGCACCAAGACTCTCAGCAAGTGTGAAGAAATGTGTCGCCTCGACAAGTTTTTCTGCGTTCGCTGCTGAACCGACATCAAAGCTGATCATCCCACCAAATCCAGTCGCTTGTTTCGCTTGGATGTCGTGACCAGGATGCGATGCAAGTCCTGGGTAGAAGATGTTCGAGACAATGTCTTGCGCTTGTAAGAACGCGACGAGATCATGTGCTGTCTCTTCGATTGCATCCATCCGGATACCGAGCGTACGAAGACCACGAACGAGCAAGAAGCTGTCTTGCGGTCCAAGCACGCCGCCTGTCGAGTTTTGGATGAAGTGCAACTCTTCGCCGAGCGCATCATCTTTAACGACGACAAGTCCAGCGACGACGTCCGAATGTCCGCCGATGTATTTCGTCGCACTGTGCAAGACGATGTCTGCACCGAGTGCGAGTGGTTGTTGATGGTATGGTGTCGCGAATGTGTTGTCGACGACGAGTTTAAGATCGTGACGTTTGGCGATCGTTGCGATCGCTTCGATGTCCGTTACTTTCAACAACGGGTTCGTCGGTGTTTCAACGTAAACGATCTTCGTGTTGTCTTGAATCGCTGCTTCCGTTGCCGCAAGGTCCGTCGTATCGACGAACGTCACTTGGATGTTGAACTTCGGTAAGACGCGTTGCATCAAGCGGAACGTACCACCGTAGACGTCATCCGTCATGACGATGTGGTCGCCAGACTCAAGCAAGTGGAAGACGGCATGGATTGCTGCCATCCCAGAACCAAAGGCAAAACCACGTGCGCCGCCTTCGAGATCCGCAATCAATCGTTCGATGCTCGTCCGTGTAGGGTTCGCTGTCCGTGAGTATTCATATCCGTCCTTGAGTTGACCGATTTTATCCTGCTTGTATGTGCTTGTTTGATAGATCGGAGGTGTGACGGCTCCTGTTGCCCGGTCGACACCTGTTCCTCCATGAATCAATGCTGTCTTCTTACGCATGAGTTTCGTCCACCTTTTCAAAGATTTGTTGGCTCAAGTAGCGTTCGGCACTGTCTGCGAAGACGGTGACGATCGTACTGCCGGGGTGACGCTTTGCGATATCAAGCGCAGCAACGAGCGCTGCACCTGCTGAACTACCAACGAGTAATCCTTCGCGAGCAGCGAGTGTATGAACTGCGTCAAATGCATCACGGTCAGAAATCGTATGAATCTCGTCGACGAGTTCACGCGGAACGAGACTTGGCCATTTTGCTGTACCGATACCTTCTGTCTTATGCGGACCGGCTGGACCACCGTTTAAGACGGAGCCTTCCGGTTCGACGATTGCTGCTTTTGTACCGAGACGTTGTTTTAAGAAGTCCGCTGTTCCGGCGAACGTACCACCTGAACCACAACCGGCAACGAACCAGTCGATATGCGGTAAGTCCGCAATCAGCTCAGGACCGAGTGTCCGCTGATACGTGACTGGGTTCTCTTCGTTTTCGAATTGTAACGGAACGTAACTGTTCGGAATTTCCTGACCGAGTTCTTTTGCCCGGTCGATGGCCCCTTGCATATCGAGTTCAGTCGGCGTGTTGACGACGGTTGCGCCGAGTGCCCGCATCAACGTCTGCTTTTCCTGACTGAATTTTTCCGGAACGACACAGATGACTTGGAGATCGTATTTTTTAGCGGCGAGCGCCAAGCCGATGCCGGTATTCCCGGCTGTCGGCTCGATGATCGTACCGCCTGGTGTCACATGTCCGTTTTCGATTGCTGCATCAACGAGTTGAATGCCAAGGCGGTCTTTGACGCTGCCCCCAGGGTTCATCCATTCGAGCTTCGCCAAAATGCGCGTACCAGCAGGCAAATCGAATGAAGTGATCTCGTAGAGTGGTGTGTTTCCGACGAGGTCGCGGACGTTGTTCGCGATCATCCGAAGACGATGTCCCATTCATCACGACCGGCAAGCATTTTCTCGGCATAGTGCTTCGCTCCTTTGAGGTCATGTGCGCTCGCAAATCCACATTGGACTTCGTTTTGCGCTGGAATCTCTTCTGCTGCGAGGACGTCATTCAACGTCTTCTCAACGAGTTCGCTCATTTTTTCGACCGAGTCGAAGTTCATCATCGCCATGTAGAAACCTGTTTGGCATCCCATTGGCGAGACATCAATGACATCATCCGAGTAGTTGCGGATGTTTTCAGCAAGTAAGTGCTCGAGTGTGTGCATCGCACGCATCGGCATTTGCTCAACGTTTGGTTGCGTGAAACGGATATCGTATTTGACGACTTGGTCGACTTTACCTTCTTTATAACCCGCGACGCGAATATAAGGTGCTTTGACTTTCGTGTGATCCAGGTTAAAGCTTTCGACGTTCATTTTTTGAAGTGCCATGATTTATTCCCCCATTTTCTCGGCTTCTACGAGCCAGACGAAGTGATTGTATTGTATAAATTTAACAGTGAATCCCCGTGCTGTAAACAATTCTTCCATGACTGGAATCAACGGGTAGAACTCGCGTTCGAGATCTTCCGCTAACGCATCGAACCCTTGCGCGCGTGCTTCACGGATTGTTTGCAGGCGTGCCTCTTCTGAGACGAACATTGTATCCGCGTAGACGATTTTTCCGTCTTTCGGTAAATGTGACGCCATCAGATCGATTGCTTCTCCCTTTTCCTCATCCGTTAGATGATGAAACGCATAAGTGGAGACGAAACTGCGTGCTTCCTTCGCTTCGAACGAGAGGAAGTGACCGTCCTGTACATCAAGCGATGGAATCTTTTCCGTCAGGATCGCCCGCATCTCCGGACTTGGTTCGACGGCAAGTACGGCGTCGTGACGTGTCAGAAGACGTTGTGTCAGGTTCCCTGTACCTGCTCCGAATTCAATGACCGGCGACTGCGCTTTATCCGCTACTGTATCCAAAATCTCATCGTATCGACGAAAAACCTCTTTATACTCCGGATCGTGTCCGGTTACTGTCTCGTCATACGTCGATGCCCATTCTGTGAAAACATCCATAAAACGTACTGTCATGCCTTGTCGTCCTCCATCTCACCAGTTAATTCCGAGTAATCGGATATGAATTAAAGTAATTTTCCTTATTCGCATTGTAGCAAGGAGATGCTATCCTGGCAAGCGACCGGCTCGAAAAACTTCCAGAAAACAAAAAAAGGCGTTGCCGGCGAACCGACAACACGAATAATGTGGTTAGAAATGCTACGAAGGAAAACCCAGCTCCATTCGGAATTGTTCGCTCTTCCGCGTGGAGGACGGCGCCTGTTCGACATGATCGCCAGCTTACGTTCACTTCCTGATCAGTCCTTTCGATCCACCACCTGTTCATTGCACCGCTTCGTCTTTGGGGGACGACTTAAGGGGAAACAATACACCGGCTTAGGATGGGAGAAAGGGTTCAGGACTTGAATCGTATTGAACGATCATCTCTGCTAGACTTCCTATAATGCATTTCTAGAAGTTGTTATGAATATACCATTCATATTTCGACGTTGTCAACGGATTATTGTAAATATTCCGACAATTTAACAAAAAGAAAAATCCAGTCGGACTTTTCTTACTGTTCTTGACAAAAAGCAAAGACGTTTTGTACGGACTGAAAAGCATAAAGTCGCTCTACGACTTGATTTTCTTCAATTCGCAGCAACGCAGGAACACTCATGACGCGGGCTTCTTCTAAGAAATCCGGAATGAAATTCCCGTTCGCCTTCTGAATCGATTGACCTGATTCCGTCGCTTCGACGATATCTAGCATGCGCTCCGCGATGGCGCATGTCCCGCACATCGGTGCATAGACATACAATAGCCCGTTTTCTGGGACGGTCGTGACCTCTTGCATGACGGTCGCTCCTTTCTTCGTGGTATCTGTCGTCAGTATACAAAAAAAAGAGAGCGGACGAAACGCAAGCGCCTCGTTCACTCTCTTTTCGTTAAGTATTACTCGTTGATCATCGATTTGTATGCTGCAGCATCCATCAATGCCTCAACTTGTGAAGCATCTTCGATTTCGATGTCGACCATCCAAGCACCTTCGAATGGTGACTCGTTGACGAGTTCTGGGGAATCTGAAAGGTTTTCGTTGATGGCAACGACTTTACCAGAAATCGGTGCATATAGTTCCGAGACCGTCTTGACCGACTCGACTGAACCGAATGGCTCGTTTGCTGAGATCGTATCCCCGACTTCAGGCAATTCAACGAAGACGATATCCCCGAGTTCGTGTTGCGCAAAATCCGTGATTCCGATACGCGCCTTGTTTCCTGATACTTCGACCCATTCATGTTCTTCCGAATAGCGTAAGTTGTCTTTTACTTGACTCATTTCCGATTCCCCCTGTGGACTAATTTGGACTAACGTGTTCAGTATACCAAAATCGACTCTGAACTTAATACCATTTTCCTCGATACATTTCTTCCTTGAAGCCGATCGTGACGTCTCTCCCGTCTGTAACGATCGGACGCTTCAATAACATACCGTCACTTGCGAGCAACTTGTATTGCTCGTCTTCCGATAACTCAGGAAGTTTGTCCTTGATCCCTTGCGAACGGTATGATTGACCGCTCGTGTTGAAGAATTTCTTCAACGGCTCTCCACTCTTTTGATGAAGTTCATGGATCGTCGTTGCAGATGGTGTCTCCTCGACGATATGTTTGTAGTCCACTTCGACACCGTGCTGTTCGAGTGCTTTTTTCGCTTTGACACACGTACTACATTTCGGATAGCCGTACATCGTGACTGTTTTTGTCATGTTCATCACCTCACCTTCAAGAGTAGCAGATGAATCACTTCTGCTTCAAGCGTGCGAGCGCCCCGTCAATCTGATCTTGGTGATGCGCGTCATGGGCAACGAACGACTCGACGAATGTAAGTGGTCGGAAATCCTCATAGGTTGCTTCAAACTGCTCGTCAGACAAACGATCGAGGTGATTGACGATGTCACGCCGGACACTGATCGCTTTTTTCAACAAAGCAAGCGGATCGATATGATGCGCATATTCGACCGCCAGTCGATTGAACTGATCAAAATCTGTCTCAACAAGCGTCAACGGTTCGTCCGGTAATTTCGAAATAGCATGATCGTAATAAAACCGGTCCCATAAATACAGATGACTGACGCACTCAAGGACGGTCCACTTGTTAAGGGCGAGCGGCAGATCCCATTCTTCCGGCGTCAAACGTTCAAGGGATTGATAGTAGGCAATCGCAAATTGCAGTTCAACCAATTCTTGGCGCATCTCGTTTTCCTCCTCCAACCAAAAACTTCGCCTTTACAGAGATTTTCCCTGCAAAGGCGAAGCGGTAAACCTGACTTAGACCGTATATTTGTTTGACTCGATGAGACGTTTTGCGATGTCGCGTTTCGTACCGATGACGTTGATTGGCTGGTAACGGCTGAATTTTTTCAGCGCCGAGAGCAACATCCGGAGTTCGTCGCCGCTTGCTGCCGCGTAGAGCGTCTCTTTCGCGTCACGCTCGACAGCTTCGAACGCTTGTTGTGCGAAGACTTCCGTGTAACGGACTTTCAGTTCGCTCTTCTCGATTCCTTTGTCGGTAATCGCTTTGTCCGTCCGGACGATCGCTGACTCGAGCGCATAGATCGCACTCATGATGTCGGCTGTGTTCGCTAAGATCTCTTGCTCGCCTTGGAGTTTGTCCTGGTATTTCTGGACCGCTGTTCCGGCAGTCAACAAGAAGATTTTCTTCATCATCGCCAGTAAGTGGCGTTCGCGATCAAGTGGTGCTGTTCCGATTTCTGTCGGCATGAAGCTCATCACTTCTTGTTGCAGACGTTGCGCTTCCGCAAGCAACGGCAACTCGCCTTTCATCGCTTTCTTCAGTAATGTTCCTGGGACGAGAAGACGGTTGATCTCGTTCGTTCCTTCGAAGATTCGGTTGATCCGTGAATCACGGTACATGTTCTCGACTTCATATTCTGCCATGAAGCCATAACCACCGTGAATCTGAACCGCTTCATCGATGACATAATCAAATGTTTCCGAAGCAAAGACTTTGTTCATTGAACATTCGATTGCGTACTCCGCGATTGCATCGGCGATTTTCTTACCGTCCTTGCTCTCTTCTTCTGACAACTGATCAAGACTATCTTGGAACAGACCACCCGTCCGGTAGACTGAACTTTCCATCGCATACGTCTGTGCTGCCATCGTCGCGAGTTTTTCTTGAATCAATGGGAACGAGCTGATCGGTGTCTTGAACTGTTTACGTTCATTCGAGTACTGGACTGCAAGATCAATCGCTCGTTTTGACGAACCGACAGCACCGACAGCCAGTTTATAACGACCGACGTTCAAGATGTTGAAGGCGATGACGTGACCGCGTCCAATCTCACCAAGGACGTTATCGACTGGTACTTCTGCATCTTGTAAGATCAACGTCCGTGTCGATGATCCTTTGATCCCCATCTTCTGCTCCTCGACACCTGTCGAGACACCTGGATATGATCCTTCGACGAGGAAGGCTGTGAACTTGTCACCGTCGATCTTCGCGTAGACGACGAACAAGCTTGCGAAACCAGCGTTCGTGATCCATTGTTTTTCACCGTTCAAGATGTAGTGCGTGCCGGCTTCATTCAAGACAGCCGTCGTTTTAGCACCAAGAGCATCCGAACCAGAGCCTGGCTCCGTCAATGCATACGAAGCAATCCACTCCCCTGAAGCGAGTTTCGGCAAGTATTTCTGCTTTTGCTCTTCGTTACCGAAGAAGACGATCGGCAACGAACCGATTCCGACGTGTGCGCCGTAGCTGAGGGCGAATGAACGTCCACGCGCGAACTTCTCCGTGATGATCGAAGACGAGATCTTATCCATCTGATAGCCGCCGTATGCTTCTGGAACGTCTGCGCCGAGTAGACCTAATTCGCCTGCTTCGCGGAGGAGACCGACCGACAGTTCGAACTCGTGTTTTTCGATTCGGTCAAGGACAGGAACGACACGATCTTCAACGAACTTCGCTGTCATATCACCGACCATTTTGTGTTCCTCCGAGAAATCCTCTGGTGTGAAGAGACGTTCTGGTGCTAACTCATCTAATACGAAACTGCCACCTTTGATTAATTCGTTTGTCGTTTGGCTCATTGTCCTGTTCCTCCTTCAACTAGTTCGAATACGCCTGCTGCGCCCATTCCGCCACCGATACACATCGAGACGACACCATACTGGACATTCCGACGTTTCATTTCATGCAAGAGCGTCAATGTGAGTTTTGTTCCTGTACAACCGAGTGGGTGACCGAGGGCGATCGCTCCACCGTTGACGTTGACGATGTCTTCGTTTAATCCAAGCTCGCGGATGACACCGAGTGACTGCGATGCGAACGCTTCGTTCAACTCGATCAATCCGACGTCCTCAAGCGTGATGCCTGCGAGTTCAAGTGCTTTCGGAATCGCGACGACCGGTCCGATGCCCATGACTTCCGGACGGACACCACCGACAGCAAACGACTTGAACTTGCCGAGAATCGGTAAGCCTTGGCGTTCTGCTTCTTCCCGTTCCATGACGAGGACAGCAGCGGCACCGTCTGACGTCTGCGAAGAGTTCCCTGCCGTGACGCTACCGCCGAGGCGGAACGCTGGGCGAAGTTTTGCAAGACCTTCAGGTGACGAATCCGGACGAACGCCTTCATCGTGCTCGACGACGAATGTCTTCTCTTCGATTTTCAGTTCATCATTGACGAATTGTTCCGTCACCGTTACCGGGACGATTTCGTCAGCAAACTTGCCAGCTGCGATTGCTGCCGCCGCCTTTTGGTGACTCTTCAAGGCAAAGGCATCTTGATCTTCCCGTGAGACATTGTAGGTCGCAGCGACTTGCTCCGCTGTATGCCCCATGCTCATATAGTATTCCGGTGCCGTGTCGACGATCGACGGATTAGGTCGGACGACGTGACCTGGCATCGGAACTTGACTCATCGATTCGAGTCCACCAGCAACGACAGCAGTTGCTTGCCCCGTCATGATCTTCATCGCCGCATCAGCGATCGATTGTAGTCCACTTGAGCAATACCGGTTGATCGTGATCGCCGGTACCTCATGTGATAATCCACCGAGGACTGAAGCGTAGCGGGCGATGTTCATCCCTTGCTCTGCTTCCGGTAAGGCACATCCGAGGATGACGTCATCAACCGCTCCCGTATAACCGGACCGTTTCAACGTTTCCTGGATGGCGATGCCTGCTAATTCATCCGAGCGCATCGACTTGAATGCGCCTTTTTTTGCTTTTCCGACCGGTGTCCGTGCACCGGCGACGATTACTGCTTCCTTCATCCGAATCCCCCCAGTCCTCAGTTACGAAGCGGCTTGCCTTTTACGAGCATGTGCTGCATCCGTTGTTGTGTCTTCAACTCACCGATCAGGCTCAAGAATGCTTCCCGTTCGATGTCGAGCATATATTGTTCATCGACGTGGCTACCGAAGGCGACGTTTCCGCCGGCGATGACGTGTGCGAGTTTACTTGCGATTTTCAAATCGTGTTCCGAGATATAACCACCGTAGAACATTTCGCGTGTTGCGAGTTCAAGCGTCGCTTTCCCCGCACGACCGACGACTGGAATCTTCGCTTTCGCTGGTGCCGTGTAACCAGTCCGGTCCAGTTCAAGGACAAGTTGTTTCGCATCATACGTCAAGTGATCCCGATTCATCGAGATCTGATCAACGGAGCGGACATATCCGAGTTCGCGTGCTTCAAAGGCTGATTTTGAGACTTTTGCCATCGCGACGTTCTCGAACGTCTTTTGCGCTGCTTTCTCGATGTTGACGAGTCCTTCCGGTGTGTTCTCTAACAGTCGACGGTACGTGTTGACGTTTCCGCCGCCTCCTGGAATCAGACCGACACCGACTTCGACGAGACCCATGTACGTTTCAAGACCAGCTTGCAGACGAGCTGCCGGAAGCGAGATCTCCGTACCGCCACCAAGCGTCATTCCTTGCGGTGCAACGACGATTGGACGCGATGCATAGCGAATCTTTTGAATCGATTGTTGGAACTTATTGATGATCCAATCGAGTTCGAACCAGTTCTCATCTTCTGCTTCCATCAGCATCATCGCTAGGTTCGCACCGACACAGAAGTTCTTACCATCGTTCGCGATGACGAGACCACGGTGGTTTTTCTCGACGAGATCAACCGACTGTTCGATCATCTGCATGATGTCAACACCGATCGCATTACTCTTCGAAGTGAACTCGAGGACCGCGACATCGTCTCCAATATCAAGCAGGCGCGCTCCGTTGTTCTCAAGGAGAACACCGTTTGACTTCCGAACGTCGCGGAGACGGATTTCCTTCGGATTGACCGTTGCTCCGACGTAGTCTTGTGTCGCTAAGTCATAATGACGACCGGACGCATCATAGAAACTCGTCTTCCCTGCCGCAAGCATCTCATCGACCCAGGCCGGTACCGCGTAACCGTCTTGTTTCATCTTCGCGACCGTTTTCTCGACGCCGAGTGCGTCCCATGTCTCGAACGGTCCCATCTTCCAGCCGAAGCCCCATTTCATCGCTTCATCAATCGCTTTGATGTCGTCTGCGATCTCTCCCGTCAGCTGAGCCGAGTAGAGCAATGTTTTCGCGTGGATCGGCCAGAGTAAGGCGCCGACACGATCTTGCGCGAAGACGACGGCTTTCAGTTTGTTTTTAGCGCCCGGAAGTGCTTTGGCTTGTCCGATTGACGGTTCAGTAAGCGCTTTCTTTTCAACGTACTCGAATGTCTCGAGATCAAGTTCAAGGATCTGTTTTCCGACTTTCTTATAGAAGCCTTGACCGGTCTTCGCACCGAGCGCTCCTTGTTCGACAAGGCGACGCATTTCAGCCGGAACCGCGAACGTCTCCTTCTCTTCGCCTTCAGGCAACAAGTCATAGACGTTGTTTGCGACATGAACGAACGTGTCGATGCCGACGACGTCGAGTGTCCGGAACGTCGCTGACCCTGGGCGACCAAGGAGTGGACCTGTGACGGAATCGACTTCCCCGATCGAATAGCCACCTTTTTTCATCTCATCCATCGTTACGAGGAGACCGTATGTCCCGATCCGGTTGCCGATGAAGTTCGGTGTGTCCTTCGCGATGACGACACCTTTCCCGAGTCGTTCCTCTGCGAATTGTTTCATGAAGTCAACGACACGTGGATCCGTGTCTGACGTCGGAATCAACTCGAGTAACTTCAGATAACGTGGTGGGTTAAAGAAGTGTGTCCCGAGGAAACGACGATTAAACGATTCCGAGCGTCCTTCGCGCATCGCTTCGATCGAGATGCCTGATGTGTTCGAGCTGACGATCGCATCTTCCCGAATGAACGGTTCGATTGTTTTAAACAATTGCTGTTTGACATCGAGTCGTTCGACGACGACTTCAACGATCCAGTCCGCTTCCTTCAGACGCTCTAAATCGTCTTCTAAGTTTCCGACCTCGATGAAGTCGATCAATTTCTTTGACGCGAGTGGTGCTGGATTTTGTTTCAAGAGTTTTTCGCGGTTATCGCGCGCGATGCGGGAGCGGACGCGCGGATCACTCAGCGTCAAACCCTGCTTCTCTTCTTGTGCCGTAAGTTCTTTTGGTACGATATCAAGCATCAATGTCCGTATGCCAGCATTCGCAAGATGTGCCGCGATGCCTGCACCCATCACCCCTGAACCGATGATGACGGCGAATTGGATGTGTTTCGTCAACTGGATTGTGGTCGGCTGACCGATTTGACTCGCCATGATATACCCCCTGAGTTTAAATTGAATGAACAACCATTCATTATACTGACAAAAAAAGAAGCCAATCGGTTTTCGTTTGCTTCTTCTACATCTTCATCATAAATGAATAATGATTCAGTAGCAATAAAAAATCAGTCAATGGACAAATTTTCCTGTTAGACTAATAAAAAGGAGTGGTTGAAAATGAGTCAAACTGAGCACGTATGGAATCAAAAAGCCGCTGACTGGGCGGAGCGCGCTGATGATATGTGGACGAATGGTAGCCGCAAAACCGTTTTGCCGTTCTTACGAAAAATGATCACCGGTGGTCGGTTGCTTGATCTCGGTTGTGGCGATGGTGCCGCCTGTCGCTTACTGACACCGGACTTTCAGACAGTTGGGCTCGATGTCTCTGACGAGATGATTCGAATCGCCCGTGAGAAGTCACCCGAGCAGACGTTCATCGTTGGAACGGGCGAAGCATTGCCGTTCGGCGATTATGCATTTGACGTCGTTCTTGCCGTCAACTCACTCGAATGGTCGACACGTCCCGTCCAGGTGTTACAAGAAATCGAACGCGTCGCCCCACTTGTCGTCATCAGTCTACTCGGTCCGACAGCCGCACCACGGCAACTTGCTTATCGTCGTCTGTATGGCGAAGAAGTCGCGATGGGGAATACGATGATGCCGTGGGAATTGCTGCAATTAGCGAAAGAACGGGGTTGGACGTTACTTGATGAAGCAGTCATCCAAAAGGAAGGCGCCGTCATGACAGGACACCGGTTACTTGATCAAGCCCATGCCTTCTCATGTTTATTTGCTTTTCAGACGACGGCTGTAAGGGAGAGATAAATATGTCACACAGTACCTTTTATACGTCTATATTAATAGCTTTATGTATTGTTTTATTATTTTACATTGATGCTCTCGATGTTCTAGAAAGATGGCAATTCTTCCTACTCTTTATTGGTCTCTTATTCTGTATACAGGCATTGGGGGACCGTTTATTTCGACGTTATCGGGAGAAACGTTTCCAACCACAAACTACTGTCTTCTTAATGATTGGTTTATTTGCTGGGATGGTGTTTCTAGGTAATATCATTTGGCCATGATGCGAAATGATCGATGTAACGCACTATTCACCTCACTGTCTTCTCACCCGCTTTCCCCAGGCGAGACACAAGCCAGTCTTCCTCATCCCTCGGATGACTAATCCGGGTCTTGTTTGTCTCTGACAGCGCGATAAAACGTCGCGCTTTTTCCTGTAGGAGTCGGGTGAAGACATGTGAGGTAGCTTAGATATAGTAAACGGTCTCTCACTAGAAGTTAAGAGACCGTTTTTAGTTGATTTCATTCAATTTGAGACTGCAAATTACATTGTCTTCATCACACCGGTAACGGTAATGATAAGTGTGAATCAAGATCGTCTACTTACTAAAATTCGTTTAGTATTTTAAGAAGTACTTTTTACAGATTCAATCTTCTAAGTCATATTTCAAACCAGAAAATGAACGACTTACCTTAAAATTGAAATCAATAAGAGTATTTAAATCGTATTTCTTTTGCTGATACATCTCTTTCATGAATTGCAAGAAAATGTAGCAACACGTATATAAATCGTCTCCAGTGTCTTCTCTCATCGAAGCATAATCAATTTCTTCACCTAGCGAATCATACACAATCGTTTCAAACTCTAAATTCGTATGCCACATAAAATCTAAAAATCCTTGTAGGACTGCCTTCTTATACATATCTAGTGGAAAAGTAGCCAAGATTTTATTTTTATAATAAAACTCTACTACTTTTTTTTGATAGAAAAATCGAATGATAAAGTTAGAAGAAATTTCCTCGCTCTCATATTGTAAAGACCAGTTTGATTTTTCAATGTCATATAGTTCACTTGTCGATACACTTTTTATTAAAGCGTGCCAAAACATGTATAGCTCACTTACATGTGCGTCAAAGGGAAGTGGTTCACCATCTATACAAAAAACAACTTTTCCAGAAGGATACCCGTCAGTTCGACCAAATGCATAATTAAATACATCGTTGTCTTTTAAATCGGTCATCTTTATGAACCCTGGGTATTCTTGATTAATATCTAGTTCTTTTTTTTCAGGAGGAATTTTAATGAAACTCTTAACTTCCAAATGCATAATAAAATCGTCCTTTCATTTATGAGCATACTTCCTACCTGAGGACAGCGAAGAATTCGAAGACGTCCAATATACTCTATGTCTTTATCATCCATGCGTTCGCTGATGTATCTGTCGCAAACACTCTTCAATCAAGACAAGACTCGATTGTCCTTCCCATTTCAATCGGAAATAGAGTGTCTGCAACATCTGTTTGACGTTACGATACGTCGTCCACTCCGCATCCCCCCATGTCACGTCACTCTCAAGCCACTCCTTAATATTACGTTCGATTCGTTGTAATAGGAGGCCTTCCGACAGTCCATGGCGACAAGCTTGCAACCATGCCGTCACCATCCGGTCCGCTTCTTCATCGATATAGAGATAATCGGACCGTGTCAACTGACGAATCATCGCATCAATCGCTCCGAGTTCCTCCTGCGGACGACTCGCTGTATGCGTAAACCAAACCGCATAGACATCGGCGATATGTGCCATGCTGTGTGCCCACCCCATTCCATCAATGAATCCACGGACATCCTTCTCTTGCTCCAAATAGGTTTTTAAGTAAGTCGACAGCCGATTCAGCTGACTTTGCGTCAATAAGTGTCTTGTTTTATCCATCACTAACAGTTCAGCAAGTGCTAATGCTGAAAATGATCGTGTCAGAACAGCTGTTGTGTCCGCTGTTCCCATCCGGTACATCAATCCATGCCCGCTTAAAATGAAATCGAAAATTCGATTGGTGTCTTCTATCGTAAAGGACTCTGATGCGATGTAGGTCGCTAACTGCGGATAGATCAATCCATCCCGCAACTCAGAATCCGTCGAACCAATATGTAGAAGTAACTCATCGAGTAATGCAGGCGTTGTATTCGCGTTTTGTTGCAACAGTTCCTTTAACTCTTGTTCTGTGCGTGCCATTCTGTCATCTCCTCTCTAAATCAAAAAAAGACGATGCAACGTTGCATCGCCTTCTTTTCTTATCCTTTAACCATCCCTTTAAGAACGAAGGCAACGTTTGCCGGTCGTTCTGCTAAGCGGCGCATGAAGTAACCGTACCAGTCACGTCCATAAGGGACGTAGACGCGGACTTTATAGCCTTGTTTGACGAGTTCGAGTTGACGCTCGACACGGATACCGAATAACATCTGGAATTCGAACTGGTCTTTTTCAATCCCGTTTTCTTTAGCGTAACGGATAACTTGCTCGATCATCGCATCGTCATGCGTTGCGACGGCAGCATAGTTTCCGAGTGATAATTGTAATTTCACGAGCTTGATGTAGTTGTGATCGACGTCTTCTTTTTCTGGGAACGCCACCGTTGCCGGCTCTTTGTATGCTCCTTTGACGATTCGGAGATTCGTTTCGAAACGTCCGACACGTTTGATATCATCTTCCGACCGGTAGAGATACGACTGGATGACCGTTCCGATGTTATCGAAAGATTGGCGCAATTCTTCAAACAATTGAATCGTCTTTTCACAACGTGGCTCATCTTCCATGTCGATTGTGACGAAGACACCAAGTTCTTTCGCTCGTGTTAAGATCCGTTCCATGTTCGAGCGGATCAAGTCGTCCGAAATATCGAGTCCGAGTGATGTCAGTTTCAACGAGAGTTGCGAGTCTAATTTTTCTTCCGCAATCATCTCTACCGCACGAATACATTCCTGTGTCATCATCTCTGCTTCAGCCACCGTCGAGATGAACTCCCCTAAATGGTCCATCGTGACGCATAACCCTTTTGCGTTCAATTCCTGGATCGCCCGTTTTGATGCTTCCAATGAATCCCCTGCCACGAAGCGACTTGCTCCGAATTTAAGCCCGTATCGCTTGGCGAGACCGTTCAATGTCTTGTTTTGCGATAAGAAGATAAAACCATCCCGTAGTACTTTTTCCATCACTCATGATTCCCCCTAAATAAATGCTAGGCTGTTTTACCGTATCGGTTCACATCTCTGCACTCATATTATGCCATAAAGCGCTTACATACGCTCTTTATTTCGTTTATTTTTGAGAATCCGTTGAGCAACAAGTCCTACGGCAAAGAATAGGACATATAGTCCGATCGCAACGAAAAATTGCCAGGAGAACGGATCACGAAGGCTTGAGCCGATATTGTTGTAAACGAACGCACCGGGAATGATCCCGAGATAGTTGGCGATAGCGAACTGTTTAAAGCGGATTTTCGATAATCCAGACGCGTAGCTGATCGCGTCAAACGGAAATAGTGGAATCAACCGAACGACGAGCACAACGAGGAAACCGTTCGTCGCAATCCGTTCGTCGAGTACGTTCAGCTTCCCTTTTCCAATCAACTTCTCGACGCCACGGCGACCGAGCAATCGAGCGATCCAAAAGCTGAGCAAACCGCCGGTACCAGCACCAATAACATCAAGTAACGTTCCGAGCCACGGTCCGTACGTATACCCACCAAATAACGTCAGCAAGCTCGCCGGGAAAAAGACGAGTGGTCGGACAGTGTAGGCGAGCACGTAAAGCAACATCCCTGTCAGACCTTGATCCCGTACCCAATCCGATAATGCTTGAATGTCGAATTGCTCCAGCATTCCAGACATCCGGAAGTACAGGAGCAATCCAAGTCCAAACATAAAATACAGCGTGAGCGGGAGCCAGTCCCGGAGCCGTAGTTTCTTCATGACATCGTCGCCGGAGCAACGTAATAGAAAATCGATAGGAAGATCAAGATACTGCCAGCGAGGACGAACAGATGCCAAATCGCGTGGTTATACGGCAAGCGTGCCCAGACGTAGAAGATGACGCCGAGTGAGTAAGCAAGTCCACCACCGAGGAGCAATAAGAATCCTTGTAACCCGAGCGCTTCATAGATCGGCTTGATCGCAAACAGACAACACCAGCCGAGAATCAGGTAAGACGCATTCGAGATCCAAACGTATTTACCGGTCGAATAGAGCTTCCAGATGATACCGAGTGTCCCGACACCCCAAACGATCCCAAGTAATGTCCAGCCGAGCGGACCACGGAGCGTGATCAAGGCGAACGGTGTATAACTACCGGCAATCAACAGATAGATACCAGCATGATCTAAAATTTGTAGAACCTTATTTGCTTTCGTATGCATCAGCGAATGCATCAAGGTCGAGAACAGATAAAGGAGAATCATCGTTGCCCCGAAGATACTGACAGCGGTGACGTTCCAAGCGCTACCTGATTTCGTCGCCTGCAAAATCAATAGGACCAGCGCGACGATACTGAAAATGACACCCAATCCGTGTGTAATGGCACTGGCGATTTCCTCTTTCAAGGAATCACCTTTTGCGAGCAGCTCTTCGATCGTTTCTTTCGATTGTTGCTTGATCGTTTGCTTAAGTTCTTTTTTTGTAACCAATCGAACACCTACTTTCTGATTGAAAAACATACGACTATGTGTTTGATTATACGCCCTTACGAGACAGCATGCCTATTGAAAGATTCTGTCGATTTGATGACAACCGTCATCTGTTTGTCTTTTCCCATTTCTCTATCAAAAAAATCCACATCGCGTATGCGATATGGATTCTGTTTACCACTGTTCAATATCCGGGCGATCCTTGAACGTCGATTTTGTTCCGTGACGCTCATTGAGGACGGCTTCGACTTCTTTGAAGGAGACACCGCGGTCAGCAAGCAAGACCGTTAGGTGGTACAACAAGTCTGCTGTCTCTTCTGCTAACGTATCGTTACCGGCGAGGACAACTTCAAACGCCTCTTCACCGAACTTCTTCGCGATCTTCTCGTATCCGGAAGCAATCAAATAGTTCGTATAGGATTCTGCTTCCTTTGCCTCAATCTTCGCTTTGACGGTCTGTTCCAGTTCGTATAACATTTGGCACCTCCACTTCCGTATAGAAACAACTGCGATTTCCGGTATGGCATGTCGGACCGTTCGCTTTGACTGCGATCAAGAGACTATCCTGATCACAATCGATCCACATCCGTTTGAGCTCAAGCGTATTCCCGCTCGTCTCCCCCTTTGTCCAGAGACGATTCTTCGTCCGTGAGAAGAAGGTGACAAGACCGGTCGCAAGCGTCTTATCATAAGCGGCTTGGTCCATGAAGCCGACCATCAAGACATCGTTCGTCTGCTCGTCGACGACAACGGCAGCGACGAGTCCTTTTGAAAAATTCAATGTCGTCATCGGACTTCGACTCCCCGTTCTTTGAGGTAGGCTTTCGTTTCCGGCATCGTGTATGTCGCTTCATGGAAGATTGAAGCAGCAAGAGCCGCGTCAGCGCCTGCTTCCAACCCTTCTGCTAAGTGATCGAGCGTTCCGACCCCACCGGAAGCGATGATCGGCACATTGACGACTTCACGTAGACGACGGATCAAGGCGAGATCATACCCGTCCTTCGTGCCGTCAGCATCCATTGACGTGACGAGTAACTCGCCGGCACCAAGCGCAACGGCTTCCTGTGCCCATTCGATTGCGTCACGTCCGACCGGTTGTGTGCCACCGTGTGAGAAGACTCCCCATGAGTCGCCGGTCTGCTTGGCATCGATCGCGACGACCGTCGCTTGGACACCGAACAGGCGGCTGACTTCTTGAATCAGTTGCGGATTTTGAAGCGCCGACGAGTTGAGCGAGACTTTATCAGCCCCGGCACGAATCAACCGTTTTGCGTCTTCGATCGTCTTGATTCCGCCACCAACCGTAAACGGCATGTAAATGACTTCCGCAACGCGTTCGACGATATCAAGCATCGTCTCGCGCCCTTCTTGCGTTGCTGAGATATCGAGCAGGACGAGTTCATCTGCTCCTTGCTCGTAATAGTACTTTGCGACGGCGACCGGGTCACCGAGATCGCGTAAGTTCTGGAATTTGACCCCTTTGACGACACGACCTTCCTTGACGTCAAGACAGGGAATGATCCGTTTCATCAACATACGCGTAACACCTCTTTTAAGGCGAGTGATCCGTCAAGTAACGCCCGACCGACGACGGCTCCGTCCATCCCGATTTCTTTCAGACGCGCGACGTCGTCAACTGTCGTCACACCACCGGAAGCGATCAATTCGACCCCTTCCCGTTTCAACCGATCGAGTCCATCAACGTCTGGTCCCATCATCATTCCGTCACGCGAAATATCCGTATACAGGAACGTCTTGATGCCTTTACCAATCAAGTGCGTCATTGCCTCTTCGAGCGTCCAACCGCTCGCTTCGAGCCAGCCGCGTGTCTGGACGATGCCTTCTTTTGCATCCAAGGCTACAGCCAGTTTATCACCAGCGAGGGCAATCATCTGCTCAAGTAACGCTTCGTCTTCAAGAGCGACCGTGCCGACGAGAATCCGGTCGATTCCGGCACCGACGTACGCTTCGACGGTCTCGATGTTACGGACACCACCACCGGCTTCCACGAACAACCCGGTTTCTTTTTTGATGTCGGCAATCAAATTCAAGTGCAACGGTTCACCGGCTTTCGCGCCGTCAAGATCGATCAAGTGGATCGCTGTTGCCCCATCTTCTTTGAAGCGCTTCGCGATCGTCAGTGCATCACCGAAGAATGTCTGTTGGTCAAAATCTCCTTGCTTCAGGCGCACCGCCTGTCCGCTCATTAAATCGATTGCTGGGTAGAGTTGCATGTCGTCTCTCTCCATTCCTTCAGTAGTTTCAATCCGACTTCGCCACTCTTTTCCGGGTGGAACTGCATCCCCGTGACTTGTCCTTTTTGGACGATCGCTGGGACGAGGCGTCCGTATTCGACCGAATCGACGATCCATTCTGCATCACAGACGGCACCGTACGAGTGGACGAAATAGACGGCTTCGCCATGGTTCGTCAGCTGGTGCCAACCCATGTGCGGCAAGCGGACGTCGCTCGGTAATTTTTCAATCGTTCCCGGTAAGATGCCGAGACCTTCCGTCAGTCCATCTTCGTCACTCGATTCAAAGAGCAGTTGCATCCCGAGGCAAATCCCGAGGAACGGCTTCTTTTCGGCTTGTTCTTTTAAGAAGTCGACCAGTCCCGTTTCTTTCAAGCGCTCCATTGCCGGTGCATAAGCACCGACACCCGGTAAGACAAGTGCTTCCGCTTGGTCGAGCAACTCCGTGTCACTCGTAACGATGACTGCTTCGCCGAGCTCCTTTAACGCCCGCTCGACGTTCGCGATATTTCCGACGCCATAATCGACGATTGCTATCATTGATCAATCAACCCTTTCGTAGACGGTACGCCTTCGCTCGTCACGGCAACTGCCTGACGGACGGCCCGACCGAGTGCTTTGAACAACCCTTCGATCATGTGGTGTGTGTTTGAACCATATAAGACTTCGGCATGAATCGTCATCCGGGCACTCCGGGATAAGCCTTGGAAGAACTCTTCTGCGAGTTCCGTATCAAAGTCACCGAGCTTCGGATTCTTGAAACTAGCACGGAAGACTGTGAACGGACGACCGCTGAAGTCGAGCACGACCGACGCGAGTGCCTCGTCCATCGGTACACGCGATTCACCGTAGCGTTCAATCCCGGCTTTATCGCCGAGCGCTTCCGTCAATGCTGCCCCGAGGACGATCGCTGTATCTTCGACCGTGTGATGGGCATCGATCCACGTATCACCTTTGGCTGTTACCTTCAGACCAATCCGGGCCTGGAAGGCGAATAACGTCAACATATGATCAAAGAAACCGACACCCGTCTTAATCTCAACCGGACCTCCTGCGAGATCGACCTCAACCTTGATGTCTGACTCTGCACTTACTCGTTCGCTTGCGCCACGCCGCATCGTAATTCCTCCTCTACACACGTTTCTAATACTTGCATTGCTTCTGGTGATCCACAACTGACACGGAATGCCTGGTTAAACAGACGGATCCGTAATCCGGCGTCAGCACAACGCTGCGTAAAGCGTTCGGCTTCCGGATACTCGACGTAGACGAAATTCGCCGCACTGGGATATGTCTTGCCAATTGGCGCGAGAATTCGTTCGATTGCTTCACGGCTCGCATACGTTTCGTCTAAGACCCGATCGAGTTCCGGTTCTGCCATGATGGTGATGCCGACAGCTGCTGATAGACCAGAGACGTTATACGGTGATTTAATCTGTTCGATTTCTTCGATGATCTGTTCACTCGCGATGACAAAACCAAGTCGAAGCGATGCGAGTCCGAACGCTTTTGAGAGTGTCCGTAAGATGATCGCTTTCGGATACTCTTCTAATAGATGAAGCATCGACTGCTCGAGCGCAAAGTCGATATACGCCTCATCGATGACGACGTATTTGCCACTGTCGAGCAAACGACGGATGTCTGCTTCCTTGCGAAGGACTCCGGACGGATTGTGCGGGTGACTCAAGAAGATGATTTCACCCGGTGCTGCGATCAATCCCTCAACGTCAAGCGCCATCTCGTCCAGTAACGGCACGCGTTCAAACGGTGCCCGTGCCCGATCAGCATAGAACTGATACATGACGAAGTCAGGTTCCGAGGCGATGACCGGCATCCCAGGTCCGCCGTAGCGGGCACATAAGTAGCCGATCAGCTCATCCGAGCCGTTTCCGGCGACGAGTTGCGTCGGACGGACACCGGCGTACGTCGCGTACGATGCCTTGACTTGGTCGATGATCTCGACAGGATATTCATTTAAAGGGAACGTTGCGATCAATTCCTGGATCGCTTCAATCCCGACTGGACTGTGGGTCGTGAATCGTTCGTTTTGGTGTAATCGCATTAGTCTTCCCTCACTTCGATGGCTTGTGCGTGTGCTTCGAGTCCTTCGACTCGGGCAACGGTCTTCGCTGCGTTCGCGAGACGTTGTACGCCTGCGCGTGTGGCTTCGAGCATCGTCTGGTGACGCAGGAACGTCCGCGCTGATAATCCAGACGCAAAACGGGCTGTGCCGGATGTCGGCAAGACGTGGTTCGTTCCGGCGACATAATCGCCGAGCGTTTCCGGTGTCTCGTGACCGAGGAAGATCATCCCGGCGTGACGGATCGATTTGACGACTTCTTGTGGATTGGCAACGGCAAGTTCCAAGTGCTCCGCTGCGAGGCGATTCGCTTCTTCGATTGCTGTCTCGAGTGGAGCAACGAAGACGCCACCGTTTTCCATCGCACGACGGGCAATCTCTTGACGCGGCAATTGCTGTAAGCGTCGCTCGATCTCTGCATCCACAGCTTGTTTCATTTCTTCCGTTGGCACGAAGGCGATCGCGACAGCGTCACGGTCGTGTTCGGCTTGGGCAAGTAAATCGGCTGCGATCCGGTCCGGATGCGCTGTTTCGTCCGCGATGACGACAACTTCCGATGGACCAGCAACTGAGTCGATGCCAACGATCCCGTAGACTTGGCGTTTGGCTTCAGCGACGAAGCGGTTCCCTGGTCCGACGATCAAATCGACGGCTTGGATACTTTCTGTTCCGAATGTCAGCGCGGCGACAGCTTGCGCTCCACCAATCGTATAAATTTCTGTCACACCAGCGATGCGTGCCGCAACAAGAACCTCGTCACTTAAGTTCGTCATCGGCGTTACCATGACGACGCGTTCGACTCCGGCAACTTTCGCTGGAATCGCGTTCATCAAGACCGTCGATGGATAACTTGCCGCACCACCTGGTACATAGATCCCAACCGAATCAACAGGAACGAAGCGTTGACGTCGTGTCACGTCTGCTTCGACGAGTTCGATGTCAGACGGCAGTTCTTGTTCATGCCACTCGACGAGCCGTGTCGCCATCAACTTCAACGAGTCGATCAAGTTGGCGTCTGCCTGTTCGAACGCTTGCGTGATCCGTGTTTCACTGAGACGGAAATCTTCGAGATCGACCTGATCGAATTGGTTCGTGTAATCGCGGACAGCAGCGTCACCGTCTGTTGCGACGCGTTCGAGAATCGCACGGACCGCGAGTTCCGTGTCGCGATCGATGCTGAAAGGTTTTGTCGGTGTCATGATCGTGTCACTCCTTCTGTCAATTGCTCGAGCAAGCGGATGACTTCAACCCGCTTCCGTTTTAACGTCCATTCGCTCGTAAAGAACCGAGCGCTAATATCGATGATTTTTTCGTATTCGTTTAGTCCGTTCGCCCGTAACGTCTCACCCGTCTCGACGATATCGACGATTGCGTCAGCAAGTCCGAGTAACGGTGCCAACTCGACCGAACCGTTCAACGGTACGATGTCGACGTCGACACCGAGTTCGCTGAAGTAGCGTTTTGCGATGACCGGATACTTCGTCGCAATCCGGACGCGGCGTCCGCCTTCGAATTGCAAAGGCTCCTTCGCACAGACGGACATCCGGCAGACTCCGAACGGTAATTCTGCGAGTTCCGATAGTTCTTGATCCGATTCGAGTAAGATGTCACTGCCGGTGATTGCAACATCGAGAACTCCTTGAGCGACGTACGGGATCAAGTCCGATCCTTTCATAAAGACGAATTCGTGCTCGCCCCGTTTGACGATTAGTTCGCGTTCGATGGCTCCCCATGTCTCGACGCCAGCTTCTTTTAAATAACGTTCTGTCGCTTTCGACAGCCGTCCTTTCGTAATTCCGATTCGCATTTAGAGCACCTCCGCCAACCGTTCGACCGAGAATCCGATGCCGAACGCCTGTTGTTCTTGTCCGAATTGTTCATAGAGCCGGTCGTAGCGTCCACCGACGAGGACGGGTTCCGTCACACCTTCGATGAAACCATGAATCGTGATCCCGTCGTAGTACGTCTGTAAGCCCATTTGACCGAAGTCGAGATCGGCATTAACGGCTTCCGCGAGATCAAGCACGGCATTGAGTCGTGTTTCGTCGACGTACGGTAAGATCGTTTCTGCCCCTTCACGTCCGAATAATAAAGGAAGTTTCGCAAGTAAGGCATCATCGAGTTGACCCGCGATTCGCTTCAGTTCGATGACGTTACGTAAACGGAGCATCTGCGTCACTTGGTCGCGTAAGTGGTGATCACCGACACGCGTCTCAATCAAATGCTCGATTAGACCGGCATCGCCGATTGAGAGTGTGACTTCTTTTCCTGTCAGTTCTTCGACGAGTCGGACCGCGAGTTGAATTGCTTCGACTTCTGCGATTTGTCCCCGTTCTTCGAACCCGACTTGGAACTTCTCTTCCGGTTGAAAGACCGAGCCGCTGTAGAAGACACGTTTATATTGTTCGCGACCACGTTCGCTGAGGGCACGCGCGACACTAGTCGTAAAATCCATCCGAATCTGTTCCCGTCCACCGATTTCCTCAATTAAGGGGGTGATTAATCGGGTATAGTTAGATTGTTCGAGTCCATCTTCGAGCTGACGGATGACCCGTTGAAGCCGCGTTGCTGAGGCACCGACGTAATCCGTCGCTCCATCCTTGAGTCGAATCGTAGAAAATGATTGCATACTCCCACTCCTTTATCTTATTATCACTGTACCACGCTAAATTATTTAACGATAAGATACCGCGTTTCGGGCACATTGTCAATCGCTTTGCTTGCCAATTCTAAAAATCGGAGGGTTTATCATGCAATTATTGAAATGGGACGGTCACGTCCACAGTCCATATTGTCCACACGGTACGAAGGATCCACTTGAAGCCTACATCGAGCGTGCCTTAGAGCAAGGCTTAGAACGGATCAGCTTCACGGAACATGCCCCTTTACCTGAAGGTGTGACGGATCCTGCGCCAGATAATGATTCCGGGATGTCGTTCGCGACAGCCGATGCCTACCTGAAGGAATTGACGCAACTCCGCGAGACATACAAGAATCAGATCGACATCCGAATCGGGATGGAATTCGACTACTGGGAAGGACATGTCGACGGTACGCGTGACATCATCGCTCGCTACGCTGACGTTTTGACCGACGGGATTCTCTCATTGCATTACTTATACATCGATGATCAGTATTACGGCGTCGACTTCAGCAAGGAAAGTTTCGGTGAGATCGTCACGAAACTCGGAAGCGTTACCGCCGTCCACGAACGGTATTATGAAGGCATCCAAGCCCTCGTCATGACGGACCTCGGTGCACACCAACCGAAGCGACTCGGTCACTTGACGTTACCGACGAAGTTCATCCAAGCCTATCCGCTCGAATCGAACCCAGCGAACCTCGACGACACGTTACGGAAGATCCGTCAGGCGAACTTCACACTCGACGTCAACACGGCAGGACTCCGAAAGCCGTTATGTGGTCTTTCCTATCCTTACCCGGAACTCCTGCAAGTCACGCAGTCGTTATCGATTCCGCTCGTCTATGGATCAGATGCCCACCTTGCAAAAGATGTCGGAGCTGATTTCGATTTCAAATGGTGATGAATTAAAAATGCCGGCGTCTTTTGAGGACGTCGGCATTTTTAATTACTTGTTACTCTTCATTACTTACATCAAATCAGAAAAATTTACCGATTGATTCATATTCCAGTTCTTTGTTAATGCACGTAAAACTTCTTGAATCAGAAAAAGCATTCACTCTGGTCAAAGCAATAAACAGTGCTTTTTTAACATCAGACAGATGATCGGCATTACCATTTATCTTCTCTAAAAGTAAGATTACATGTGAACTCTCCCAACCTTTATAACTTTGATAGCTACACACTTTTATTCGACCTGTTCCCGGTTGAAATCTCCATTTCTCATTTCTTCTTTCCTCCATATCTTTTTTACCACTTAAATCATAGACATGTGACACCTTATAATTCTTCTCTTTAAATCTATTGACTATATTAATCCCAGTTTTTTCATGCATAGTGATGATAACAATATCTTCGATTGTACTAATACGTTCGTTCATAATGCTGTTTATTCTCTTTTCAATATAATCAATTTGATTATCAGGATTACTAATATTTTTCCACTCTATTTTAGTGAATAAATCCTCTTGCGTATTTGTACCAGTTAGCTCGTTCTCATTCTCAAAGAAAGGATTTAAGCGTTGAACTTGATAAATAATACTTTCAGGCAATCGATGAGTGACTGAAAGATGACCTACTTGTCCTCTAAAACCAATTCCTTGAATTTCAGAAGGGGTTGTAATCCATTCTCCTTGAGTTTCGTAAATACTTTGTGCCCGATCGTACACTACTAGGAGTTCACCGTTATAAGTAAAAAATTCTTTTAAGAATCTAATCCAGTCACCGTTAAAGTCCTGCCCTTCGTCTATTAATATATAGTCATAGTTCAAATTATTAGGATGAGTAGAATTAATCCGCTCTACTATTTTATTCATCAACCATTCAGTGTACTCTTCAACTGATTTCTTTTTTGTTTCTACACTTATGTTAAGTTCCGCTTTGAGTATGCTTAAAAATCCATGGAAATGAGCGATTGTTAAATGGCTTTTCAATGATTTTCTATCCCCATCACCAAACTGTTGACTACTTAAATCTCTTATATAATGTCTTAAAGTGATATTAAATGTTAAAATCAAAACTCGTTTATTTTGTTTCAGAGCTTCAGCAGCTTTCGAAGCAATGATTAACGTCTTTCCAGATCCCGCTACACCTCCCCATCTTCGTATGCTTCCAGATTTTAATGTTGCTAATTCTTTCTGTTCTCTCGTGAGAGTCAATGGAAATTTCCGCTCTCTAGCATAATCGCTAGGTCTTAAAATCATCTCTAAATTTTCAACCAGATTTTGCATTGTTCTAAATGAATCTCTTGCAAAATTAGAACTGTTATAAAACAAACAAGATGGAAAAATTTTATTTTTTTTAGGCATTTCCGAGCAAAGATAGTCCAAATTATCTCGACTCCAAATAAATGCTTTTTTTGATTTTTCTTCACCACAAAACTTTACTGATTTCTCTCTACTAGCTTTGTGGAAATATACTACCGAACTAATAGTAGAAAATGCTTCATTTTTATCATAATTTTCATTAGCCTCAACGAAAAAATTTAACTCATACTTTAATATTAACTCTTTATAAGAAGCGACCTGATCAATCGGATTACTATTTATATAGTTGTTATTATTGTCCAACACCTGACCATTTTCTTTATACTGTGGCGAACACAAATGCCAATCCTTCACTTCTATAATGATTATCCCTTTATTAGGATGAAGCAAAATAAAGTCTGGATGCATGGAATTTATGACAGGCTGTTCGTATAATGTCCAACCATTAAAAATAGTAGCATTTAAAATTTTATGTTTTAGGTATTTTTCACCCTCAGTTTCAGTATCTCTTGGATTACTGTTTTCAATAAAATTTACGTTAATTTGATCTTGCAATCTTACCACCTCTTTACAGGAATAATGAGAAACCTAATTATACCACGCAAAATAATTGAACTTACTTTTATGTAATTAATTGTTTATTTATAACAAAAAAGATGAAATCTCTTTCTATAAAGAAGAGAACTCATCTTTTTCATCTATATGCTAGTTTCACTCTAAATTGGCGTGTTTCCCGTACATCGTTTGCGAATCGAGCTGTTTGTCTTCCATGATCTGCAGAATCAAGGCATCATAGAACAACAACATCGTCTGTTCGAACAATGAGCCCATTGGTTGCACCGTCTCGTCCGCTGATGCCGTTCGTTCTTTCGGAACTCCGGGCAGTTTGACGACTAAGTCTGCAAGTAGTGCTAACGTCGACGTCGGACTGATCGTGACAACGGCAATCGTTCCACCGAGTTGCTGTGCTTTCTCGACGATTGGTACCAACGTTTTCGTCTCACCCGATCCGGAACCGACGATTAACACGTCACCCTCACGTAAGTTCGCCGTGACCGTTTCGCCGACGACATAAGCATCGAGTCCCATGTGCATCAGCCGCATGACGAACGCTTTTCCCATTAAGCCGGAGCGGCCGGCTCCTGCGAGAAAAATCCGGTTCGCTTGCAGCACAGCATCTGCCAGTTCTTTTGTCTCGGTCGCATCGATTGCTTCGACCGTCGAAGTCAGCTCTTCGATAATCGTTTGAATGTGTGTCATTTACGCCTCTTGTAGCATCCGGTGCATCGTTGACGCTGTCTCTTGTTTATCATCTTGTCCTGTGATTCCGCCACCGACGATGATCAAATCAGGACGTGCAGCGATGACTTCCGGTAACGTCTCCATCTTGATGCCACCCGCAACAGCTGTTTTTGCATTTGTCACAACTGACTTGATTGTCGCAAGATCCTCAAATGAGTTTTGACCGACTGCTTGCAAATCGTAACCTGTGTGGACACAGATGTAGTCGACGCCCAACGCATCAAGTTCTTTCGCCCGTGTTGCGATATCTTTCACAGCAATCATGTCGACGAGAATCTGTTTGCCTGATTTTTTCGCTTCTTCGACTGCCCCTTTGATCGACATGTCTTCCGCTGCACCAAGGATCGTCACGATGTCGGCACCATGTGCGACAGCTTGGCTGACTTCGTAGCCAGCAGCATCCATGATTTTCAAATCAGCGAGGACCGTTAAGTTCGGGAATGCTTCTTTCATTTCTTTGACAGCGCGGAGCCCTTCGTTGATGACGACCGGTGTGCCGATCTCAACGATATCTAAATTGTCTTCTCCAATTTCTTTGACTAAAGCGATCGCACCTGCTGTATCGACTAAATCAATTGCGAGTTGTAATTTCATTTTGTATCTCTCCCATTCTTCTCTGTATTGTCGTACCTGACACTTCCTTCAAACGTTCATGAAGGAACAGGACTAAATATAATCCGCAGGAGCATTCTTGAGAAGTACGCACTTTTAATTTACATAGTGCGGTTTTTCATACATAGTGCGGAAAAGTATACTGTCAACTGGAAGAAAGACTATACTGGAACAGGAGGTGGAACGATGCCACATTTTGAAGACCGTCAGTTTAACTGTGAGAAGGAATTGACCCTCTCGATCATCGGGGGCAAATGGAAGATGCTCATTCTTTGGCACTTAGGCAAGGAAGGGACGAAACGATTCGGGGAACTGAAAAGTCTGATGCCCGGCATCACGCAACGGATGCTCGTCAATCAACTACGGGAACTCGAAGACCACCACATCATTCACCGGGAAGTCTATCCGGTCGTACCACCGAAGGTCGAATACTCGTTGACGCCGCACGGTCATAGCTTAATGCCTATTTTAGATGCGATGTATGACTGGGGTAAGGATTATGCGAAAAACGTCCTGGAGATTGATTTCGAACAACATAAAATATCGCAATGAAAAAGATGCTCACGGTCTCGTCTCTTTTTAGAGATAAGTCCACTGAGCATCTTTTTTAGGATTCTTCCACTGTATAAACCTTCGACATCGCCAGTTCATCGACGTATTCGCCATCGATGAAGAGCGACGCGATGCGTGTTCCTTCGATGTTGAAGCCAAACTTATGATAGAGCTCGATTGCCCGCAAGTTATCTTTGCGAACCGTCAACTCGAGTCGGACGAGTCCTGCTTCAATCGCAAAGGCATCAACCGCTTCAAGTAATCCTGCACCGAGCCCACGACCCGTATAGGCGTCAAGTAAGCCGATGACGAGATTCGCCCGGTGACGAATCCGACTCGGTTCACCACCAACGACGAGCACATACCCGACGAGTTGCTCATCGACGTCCACGACGAAGATGTCTGAGTTCGCAGCCTGACCGAACTTCTCGATAAACGCTTCCGCCTGTTCCGTTGACAGGACACGTTCCTCCGGCTCATACAACATATATTTCGTTTCCCGATCAATTCGTCGCAATAAGTCCGATAAGGCCTTTCCGTCCATCAACGTAGCACGTCGTATCATGTTTTACACCTCATCAATCTAAAATTATAATTAATATTAAAATATACGACTAATTTTTTAAATTTTGTCTATACATTTCTTTGTTATCTTTAAGCCTTTTATTTACTTTATACCAATGTCTTTTTACTTGCTGCCTAATTTGAACATCAACAGGAAGTTCCTTCATTATTTTTTCTGCTTTATAAGAATATGAAATAAAATTTCCATAGCCTTTATAGTTCATTCCTAAATGAGTATATAGACCATAAAGACTTTTCATATAAGCATTTCTGTTGTAAACATAGTGTTTTTTAGCTAAAATCCTAGTTTTTCTATAGGCACGATTATAATATTTGAACAAGCTTTTCTCCCTAATCTTTATTGAATTACCATCGAATACAAATCCTAAGTAATCTAACTTAGATGATTGACCCTCAAGAGTAGTCATTTTTCTATCAGAGTAATTAAGCAATATAGTTTTTTCTTTTTGTAATTTTAAGTCTTTATATCCAGAAATTTTTTCATAAATTTCATTTTTTATTTGATCCATCTGTTGTTCGTCGACATCAGGAATTATCCAAATTAAGTCGTCACAATATCTTCTATACAAGCCATTTAATTTATTAGTCCATTCATTCATTTCTATATCAAATTTCATCAGTCTAATATTAGAACAAACAGAACTTACTCCAGAACCCTGAGGAATACCAAATGTTTTTGGGGTTTCAGGATAAACTTTTAGTTTATTAGATTTAATTAAATTTCTAAAAGTATGCATACTCATATAGTTTTTTATTTGTTCCTCTTGTATTAACCTATCTATATTTATGTCTTTTTCATTTTTTACAGATATCAAATATCTATCAAGGTCTTCTTTTTCTAAATACCTAAATTTTGTAATTGATTTAAATACATTATAGATATCTGCAGGCAATTCTCCGACGTTCAACAATTGTTTTAAAGAACTTTTTAATTCGTGATGAGATATATTGTCGAAAAAAGAAGAAAAATCTAAAGCAATAATTAATGCATTTTTTTGTTTTAAAATAAACTAAAAAACTTCTTTAGAGAAATGTATATTGTTTTTCCCTTTTTTATTATCCCTATAAGCAATCGAGCATTCATCAATACTATGTTTTATAGCAAAATCGTTATAATACATATTTAAAAGTTCACCATAGTATTTATATATGTAACTATCAAAATGTGATGCATAATAAATCTCTCTTTTTTTGGGCTTTACATATTTATATTGTCCTTGATTAAATTCATTACTTCTTGTTTTAAGTATTTTTAAAGTTTTATTATCATGACCTTCTATAAATGTATATTTTTTCAAATCTATACTGTAATGTATAAATGGTAAAAAAGCATGCTTTTGAACATATTCTTTATCTTGAACCAGTTCAAAAGCACGCCTTCTTATTGTTTTATTATGAGTCGGAGTGTACATGTTTCCAATAAAAATTTTTCTATCAATATGTAAATAATTTTTTGGATGATAATTTTTAAATCTTTCTAAAGTTTCCATGATTACAGGCTCCTTTAATTTAGAGCTAAGAAGACATTAACCGGGTCTATTAAAAATCGCCTTCTCAGCATAAATAAAAATCAATCACTATTCTAATCATTAGGATGAAAACAGCAATCGGACCCAAATAAACAATTATTGTACAGTCATCATGTAGTACTTGTGATGAATATAGGAGATGATTCAGAAATGACGAACAGAATCTTCTACTGGGTCGCCGCAGTGCTTCTTGACGCCTCAGGAGATTATCTGGTTGACAAGTTGAAACAATTCCTTTGCGATTCTAATCAATACGCAACACTATTATTTTACTTTATATCCATAAAAATCACAAACTGTGAATAAAGATTTTGTAGTTTTAATTTTAGTACCTAATTTAATAAATGTATTTGTATTTAATCATATATATTAATGAAGTGGATTTTTATGATAAATCTAAATATACTTTAATTTTTAAGTAAAAAAGTGCCACACCTCAATTGGTGTGACACTTTTTTTGAAATCCACTGATTTCGTCGTATGGAGACGGTGGGAGTCGAACCCACGTCCGAAGGCATCGTATACTTAAGCTTCTACGTGTGTAGTCAATTTATTGGGATCTCGTCGTCAGGCTGCCAATTGACAGGCGTCCGTCCGACCAGTCTGATTCCATCTCTTCTCTTTCCCTCCAGACGGAAGGGTCCAAGCGTAGCCTGTTTAAAGTGAGACCCTAGAAATCAGCCGACCAGGCGACGGCTGCTAGGATCCGTAGCGGCAATTAAGCTGCTGCGAGTTGTGTGTTAGTTTTGCCAGTTATGGCTGGTGCGTTTTAACGAGGCCGACCCCTCGACACGCCACAGAAGACCGAACTACCCCCGTCGAATCCGTAACGTCCCCAAGATAATAAATTGGGGCTTTCCGAATACTAATATTCTAGCAGAAAAGTGTTACGGGTTCAATACTTTTGCTTATCACGCAGTGCTCGGTCGATATCACGCTTCGCATCCTTCTTCTTCAGATCGTCACGTTTATCGAATTTCTTCTTCCCGCGTCCGAGTCCAATCAAGCATTTCGCGTATCCATTCTTGATGTAGACCTTCAGTGGTACGATCGTATAGCCGTCCCGTGAAACCGCACCGATCAAGTTCGCGATCTGTTTCTTGTGCAGCAACAGCTTCCGTGGGCGGAGCTGCTCATGGTTGTACCGGTTCCCCTGTTCGAAGTGGGCGATGTTCGAGTTCCAAAGAATCGCTTCTCCCCCGTCGAACCGGACGAACGCGTCCCCGATACTGATTTTTCCTTTACGGACCGATTTGATCTCCGTTCCCGTCAAGACGAGACCGGCTTCAATCGTATCCTCGATCGCGTAATCGAACGAGGCCCGTTTGTTGTTCGCTAAGACTTTCGAATCTGTTCCCTTTGGCATGTTCATTCACCACATTTCCGATGCGGAAGCGCTTATTTGCGCTTCCGTTTCTTATTCGAGACCGCCTTATGGAATGGCGGTTTATCCTTTTTGTCTTTCAGCGCGAAGCCTTTGCCTTTCGACTGGTCCTTCGACTTACCCGGACGTTTTGACTTACCGCGACGGTCGTCTTTCTTCTTATCATCGCGTTTTTGTCCCGGACGTCCACCGCTTGAGCGGATTGTCTTCGACTCGAACCGTTTCTTCGGCTGCCGTTCTGGCATCCCGACGACACTGAAGTCGATCGTCCGTTCATCGATGTTGACGTTCGTGACCTTGATCTCAACGACATCACCGATCCGGAACTGTTGCTTCGTCCGCTCACCGATTAACTGATAGTTCGCTTCATCGTAGCGATAGAAGTCATCCGTCATCGCTTGAATGTGGACGAGTCCTTCAATCGTGTTCGGCAATTCGACGAACATTCCAAAGTTCGTCACGCCACTGACGACGCCTTCAAACGTCTCGCCGATGTGTTGCTCCATATACTCGGCTTTCTTCAAGGCGTTCGTTTCCCGCTCCGCATCTACCGCACGACGTTCGCGTTTTGACGAATGATCAGCGATTTCCGGTAGGATCTCCGAGTAACGGTCTTGCGTCTTCTGTGACTTGTCGTTGTAGATGACATATTCACGCAACAGACGGTGAACCATTAAGTCTGGGTACCGACGAATCGGTGACGTGAAGTGCGTGTAGTAGTCCGTCGACAGACCGAAGTGACCGATCGGTTCGATGTCGTATTTCGCTTGTTGGAGCGAACGGAGCATGACCGTACTGACGACCGCTTCTTCCGGCTCACCTTCAACGGCATTGAGGATTGATTGCAACGTTTTCGGTGCGACTGACTCACCCTTACGTTCGACGTTGATCCCGAAGTTGCCGATGAACTTGAAGAACGTATCGAGACGTTCTGCTTTTGGCTCATCGTGGATCCGGTACATGAACGGCAGTTTTTGACGCTGGATGTGCTCGGCGACCGTTTCGTTCGCTGCGAGCATGAACTCTTCAATCAGCTTCTCAGCGACCGACCGTTCGCGGAGGATGATTTCACTCGTCTTGCCTTCTTCGTTGACGAGGACCTTCGCTTCTGGGAAGTCAAAGTTGATCGCCCCACGACGAGAGCGACGTTCACGGAGGATTGCTGCGAGTTCCGCCATCTTGTCGAAGTACTCGACGAGATCTTGGTACTTCGCGATCACTTCTTCGTCTTCGCGTTCGATGATTTTCCGGACATCCGTGTACGTCATCCGTTCTGTCGTCTTGATGACACTCTGGAAGATCTCATGGTTGACGACAGCACCGTTCGCATCGATTTCCATGATACAGCTGAGCGTCAGCCGATCGACGTGCGGGTTGAGCGAACAGATCCCGTTCGATAGACGGTGCGGGATCATCGGAATGACACGGTCAACGAGATAGACACTTGTTCCGCGCTCACGCGCTTCTTCGTCGAGTGCTGAATCTTCTTTAACGTAATGCGAGACGTCAGCGATGTGGACACCAAGCTCAAAGTTGCCGTTCGCTAACTTCTTGACGTGAACCGCATCATCGAGGTCTTTTGCGTCCGCTCCGTCAATCGTCACCGTCAATTCGTTCCGTAGATCAACGCGTCCGACTAAATCCTTCTCATCGATTTGATCCGGTACAGCATTCGCCTCAGCGATCGCTTCCGGTGAGAAGTCGACGTTGATCCCGTGCTTATGGACGATCGATAAGATGTCGACGCCTGGATCATTCTTGTGACCGATGATTTTCAAAACTTTCGCCGTTCCAGCGTAACGTCCATCCGGATACTTCGTGATTCGGGCAAGAACTTTATGTCCATCGACAGCACCGAGCGTATCGTCGTTCGCAACGACCGGTAAGAACGTTAATTTCGTATCATCCGGTTCGATATAAGCGATCGATTCGATCCGTCCTTTTGGACTGACGAACGTCCCGACGAAATCGGCTGGTCCGCGTGAGAGAATCTTGAGCAGTTTCCCTTCACGACGGTCGCCGCCGTTTGACTCGGCAAACACTTTGACGAGGACACGGTCGCCGTTATAGACGTTCTTCAGTTCCGGTGCTGGCAAGAAGATGTCACCTTCTGAGCCGTCTTCCGGTGAGACGAAACCGAATCCGCGTTGGTGGACGGAAATCTTCCCTGCGACTTGACCGATTTGCGCGAGCGTTCCGTACTTGTTCGAGCGTGTCCGGGCGATCAACGCTTCGTCTTCCATCGCGTTCAGCGTCCGGATCAATTCCTTGAATGCGTCCGTATCCGCTAGTTCTAGTTTTTTCGTTAATTGATCAATCGACAACGGACGTTCTTCCGTCGTGATGACCGTTAGTATTCGTTCACGTAATTCCAACGTGACACCTCCAGTTACTTGCTCCAGTTCAATGACTCCAGGAAGTCCAAGATGTCAGAGTGGAGCTGGTCTTTTTCTTTGTCGAGCGTAATGACGTGACCTGAGTTCTCATACCAGATCAACTCTTTTTGGAAGGCACTGACTCCATCATGGATGATGTTCGCGGAGTCGGTGTTGATCATGTGATCGTTGCGCGCTTGGACGACGAGCGTCGGTGCGTAGACATCCTCAAGCGAATCGCGTGTCTCGCGCAGCAGTTCCTGTAAGTCCTTCAAGGTCGGCATCGGTTCGAAGGACGCCATCTCGTGGTCGATCTCTTCTTGCGATTTGCCTTCTCGCTTCTTGAATTCTCGTGCGTACTCGGTGACTCCTGCATACATGACTTCTTCACTTTTGATGTAGGCGGGTGCACACATCGGGATGACCGCTTTGACCGGACGGTTCATCGATAACTTCAGCGACATGACGCCACCAAGCGACAGTCCGCAAACGGCGATTTCGTCATAACCTTTATCGACGAGTTCTTGATATCCGGCAAGGACATCCTGCCACCAGTCGGCTGGCCCGGTCTTCGTCAGCTCTTCGGGTGGGGCAGCGTGCCCTTTATATTGTGGTGCGAGGGACGTATAGCCCTGCTTCTGTAAATAGCGACCGAGGATGCGGACATCCGCGCTCGATCCCGTGAATCCGTGTAATAGTAAAACGGCACGTGGGCCGGCTTCGAAAAAGAATGGTTTCGGTAAAGTGATTTTCATAAAATGATTCCCCCTCTAACTCTATACCCCATATCCGGAAAAAATGAATATCGAGAAATACAAAAAACGACAGCGCGATCATACGGCTGTCGTTTCAGTGCTCACTTATAAAAAGCGACGAGTAACGCCAAGATGAAGAGTAATGCTCCTAAGATAGACGCCACACGATTTAGGACCGCATCCAAGCCACGAGCTTTTTGGCGACCAAATAATTGTTCTGCTCCACCCGTCAATGCTCCGAGTCCAGTCGTACGACCCGACATCAATAGAACGACGATGATGAGAAGAACGGAAACGACGATGAGGCCGACAAGAGCCACGTTATGAATGATCATCGATGATCCTCCTTCAGTAATATACGCTTCTTTCATTATAGAGAAAAACAAGTACGGGAACAAGGAATAGATTTAGGAACTTTTTCCTGCCTGCTCTGCCCGACGAAAAGAGACACCTGAATCGTCGACTCAGGTGTCCTGTCTTCTTATTGTTTGATCAATTCGAGGTCGACTGGTATGTTCTTCTCGACTGTTTCACCTTTTAAGTGCTTGATCGCTGTCTCGACACCCATTTTCCCGATCTCAGTCGGTTTTTGAGCGATCGTTCCTGCCATTTTTCCGTCTTTGACAGCTTTGACGGCATCATCTGTCGCATCGAAGCCGATGACTTTAACATCGTTCAGACCCGCTGCTTTTAATGCTTCAACCGCACCGAGTGCCATCTCATCATTGTGTGCGAAGACGGCTTTGATGTCTTTGTTGTTCTGGAGGATGTTCTCCATGACCGACAAACCTTTTGCCCGGTCGAAGTTTGCTGCTTGTTTTGCG
This sequence comes from Exiguobacterium sp. ZWU0009, assembly GCF_000798935.2. NCBI lineage: Bacteria > Bacillati > Bacillota > Bacilli > Caryophanales > Exiguobacterium > Exiguobacterium sp. ZWU0009. The sequence goes on from NZ_CP018057.1 coordinate 2,535,826, forward strand.
ACGACGTCAAGTTTACCGTCGACTGCTTCATGGAATCCTTTACCACGGTCGCGTGTTGCGGATGCTCCTGGAATCCCTTCGAGCTCCACGACTTTTGCTTTATCGCCGACGAGTTCGATCATGAACTCACCTGCTTGTTTCCCACCTGCGACGTTATCTGACGCGATGTGTGCGACGACGTCGCCTGCTTCTGCGTTGCGGTCAACTGTGATGACAGGGATGTTCGCATCGTTCGCTGTTTGGACGGCTGCACCAACTGCTGCTGAATCCGTTGGGTTGATCAAGATGAGATCGACTTTCTTTTGAACCATGTCTTCGATGTCGCTTGCTTGTTTTGCCGCGTCATCTTGCGCATCCGCGACTTGAAGTGTTGCGCCTTGTGCTTTTGCTTCTTGTTCTGCCCCTTCTTTTAACGAGACGAAGAATGGGTTGTTGAGGGTTGAAATCGAAAGACCAATCTTGAAGTCCTTCGTCTTCTTTTTCGTATCACCGTTGTTGCTGCCTGGCTGTTCCGTCGAACAAGCGGCTGCAAAGACCATTAGTGCCATCATGACGACTGCAAGTAGTTTTTTCATCTGTAGATCCTCCTTTTGGAATATGGGTTACGCTGCTTGTTTCCGGTCCGCGAGTACCGCGAACAAAATGACTAAACCTTTGACGACGAGTTGGAAGAACGAGGAAACACCAAGCAAGTTAAGACCATTGTTCAGTGTTCCGATGATCAAGGCACCGATCAAGGTACCGACAATCCAGCCACGACCACCTGACAGGCTCGTCCCACCAAGGACGACCGCTGCGATGGCATCGAGTTCGTACGATGTCCCCGCCGTCGGCTGTGCCGAGTTCAGACGGGACGTCAGGATGATGCCGGCGAGTGCTGCCATCAAACCTGAGAGTGAGTAAATCATGATTTTGACTTTATTGACTTGAATCCCCATCAATTTCGCTGCTTCTTCGTTACCGCCGATCGCATACGTATAACGACCGAACGTCGTCTTCTTCAAGATGAAGTAGAGAACCGCAAAGGCGATCAACATCGTCAGAACAGGTACTGGGAAGATCCAGAAGTAACCGCGTCCGAACAGTTCGAACCAGCCGCCTTGGCTTAGACCAGTGATCGGTTTCCCGTCCGTATAGACGAGCGTCAAGCCGCGGAAGATCGTCATCGTCGCGAGGGTCGCGATGAATGGTGCGACTTTCCCGAGTGAAATGACCATCCCGTTCAAGGCACCCATGACAGCTCCGACGATCAATCCGGCGAGAACAGCGATCAACGCTGACGTTCCATCCGTCATCAGACCCGCGACGAAGGCGGACGATAGCGCAAGAATCGAGCCGACTGATAAATCAATCCCACCCGTCAGAATAACGAACGTCATCCCGAAGGCAATCAAGGCATTGATCGAGACTTGACGTAAGATGTTAAATAAATTATTCAATGTTAAAAAGTCCGGTTCCATGATCGAGACGACGAGGACGATCGCGAACAATCCTGCGAGTGGTCCAAGCTTTTGTCCGATCCCAAGACGTCTCGGTTTTGCTTCCGTTACCTTGCCTTGCATCAATTCCATATCATTGTCCTCCTGTCGCAAGTGTCATGATGCTTTCTTGCGTCGCTTCCTGTCGTGTCAACATGCCGCTCATCTTGCCTTCGCGCATGACGTAGACGCGGTCGCTCATCCCGAGAATTTCCGGAAGGTCCGAGCTGACCATGATGATCGCGACCCCCGCCGCAGCGAGTTCGTTCATGATGAGGTAAATCTCTTTCTTCGCCCCGACGTCGACACCACGTGTCGGTTCGTCGAGGATCAAGACTTTCGGTTGTGTTCCGAGCCACTTCGCAAGGACGACCTTCTGTTGGTTCCCCCCGGATAGGGACTTCGCCGGCTGGTCCATCGAGCTATGCCGGACCGAGAGTGACTTCAAGTATCCTTCTGCGAAATCACGTTCTGCCTGATCCTTGATGACACCGGATCTTGATAACGAACGAATCGTTGGCAGTGAGATGTTCTCGCGCAGTGAAAAGTCGAGGAACAATCCTTCGCCTTTGCGATCCTCGGTCAAAAAGCCGATGCCTTGGCGGATCGCGTCGTACGGTGTCTTGATTTTCAGCGATTGTCCGTTCAGTTCGATTGTCCCGTCTTTCAGGCGATCGACCCCGAACAATCCGCGCATGACTTCCGTCCGACCGGCACCCATCAAACCAGAGAAGCCGATGATTTCGCCTGCTTTGACGGAGAACGAGACATCGTCGAACCGTTTTCCGCTCGCCTGTTTGACCTCAAGAACAGTCGCACCGATCGACACATCACGATCCGGATACCGTTCCCCCATCTCACGACCGACCATCTCCCGGACGATCTGTTCAAACGATGTCTCGGGAATCGCGTGTGTCGAGACGGAAATTCCATCCCGTAAGACCGTGATCCGGTCGCAAAGCTCAAAGATTTCCTCCATCCGGTGTGAGATATAGACGATCGAGACACCTTGGTTGCGCAGTGCCGTCGCGACGCTGAACAAGGCACGAATTTCCCGCTCCGTTAGTGCGGCTGTCGGTTCATCCATGATGATGACCTTCGCATCCGTCATCAGAGCTTTTGCGATTTCAATCATCTGTTGTTGACCGACTGATAACGTCCGAGCAAGCTGGTCGACGTCCATGAAGACGTTCAATTCCGCGAGTTCACGTTCCGCCTGCCGCTTCATCTCCCCTTGCTTGAGAATCCCAAAGCGTGACTTCAACTCCCGTCCGAGGAACAAGTTCTCCGTCACCGTCAAATCCGGGAGGATGTTTAGTTCCTGATGGATGAAGGCAATCCCCGCCTCTTCGGCAAGCTTCGGATTCTTATACTCGACGTCCTGTCCATCGACGCGGATCGTGCCTGCGTCCGCTTTATGAACACCGGTCAAAATCTTCATCAGCGTCGATTTCCCGGCACCGTTCTCTCCCATCAAGGCGTGGATCTCACCCGCAGCGAGTTCGAAGTCGACCCCTTTCAGGACAGGGACGGGACCGAATGCTTTTTTGATACCTGTCATCTCGATACGCATCGCATGACCCCCTTAAAAGATTACGCCGGAATGGAAGATGACATTTGCGTACGGTGTCGCTTCTCCGGTCCGGATGATGACCTTCGCCTGCTGTGTCTGTTTCTTGAATTCCTCGTGCGAAACGAACGTCGTCTCGATCTGCATGGCTTCCAGTTGCTCGAGGACGTCTGGATTCGCTTCCTTAATCTCCGTTGCCAGAGTCAGCTGTTCGATCGCCATGTCACCGGCGACGACACGGACGACGTCGAGAAATGATGGTGTGCCGAGTTCCAGTGCTAAATCGATTCGTGCGACCCTTTCTGGAATCGGTAAGCCGCAATCAGCGATGACGATCGTATCGGTATGACCAAGATCGGTCAGGACCTTACTGATATGACTGTTTAAGATACCGTGTTTCTTCATGCGTCTCCCTCCATCTGATCCCGTGTCGGCATCCCGCCTTGTGCGCCGAGTGCGCGGATGGATAAGCCGGCTGCCCGGTTCGCGAAACGAATTGCCTCGACGAGCGGTTGTCCTTCCGTTAACGCAACGGCTAAGGCGCCATTGAACGTATCCCCTGCTCCCGTTGTATCGACGACGGTCGTCTCGATCGCAGGAATTGTCACGATCGACTCTCCGTCATAGAAGCGTGCCCCGCGACTACCTTCGGTCACGATCAGTTTATTCGGGTATTCCATCAGCCAATGTTCGATCGGCTGGTCTTGTCCGAAGATCAAGCCACATTCATGTTCGTTTGGCGTTAAGTATGTGACGTGTTCAATCAATTCCGGACTGAGTGACCTCGCCGGTGCTGGATTCAAGACGACTGGTATGCCGGCTGCATGTGCTTCGCGAGAAACGGTCTCGACCGTTTCGATCGGAATCTCGAGCTGGAGTAAGATGATTTCACTGTCTGCGAGAATCGGTGCGAGTGCATCATCCGCAAATCGCACATGTTGGTTGGCAGATTGAACGACGACGATCGAGTTGTCGCCTTCAGCGAGCGTGATGTGTGCCGTGCCCGTCCGTTCGCCTTCAATCGTTTGCAAGTGCGTCGTCTGTACCCCTTGCGTCTTGAAGTTTTCGCGGATGGCTTCACCGTTCGCATCACTGCCGACGCAACCGATCATTTCGACGGTACTGCCGAGACGCGCGACTGCCACCGCTTGGTTTGCACCTTTTCCACCCGGTACGGTATGAAAGGCATCCCCGATGACCGTTTCGCCTGCGCCTGGGCGGCGTTTACTTTCAACGACGAGATCCATCGAGATACTGCCGATGACACTGATTTGTTTCATGCTTCCTCATCCTTCCGTTTCGTCGTTTCCCGTTCGATGATCTCAACCGTCAACTCATGATGGACGGCGGCAATTGGTGTGCCTTCAATCCGCTGAATCAGGAGTTTCGCGGCTAGTTCCCCCATTTGATAGATCGGCTGCGCAATCGTTGTCAACGGTGGTGAAATCATTTGTCCGAGTTCGATCCCGTCATAGCCGATCACTTGTAGCTCGTCTGGAATCGTGATCCCGCGTTCCGCAGCGACCTGCACCGTTGCTGCGGCAATGACATCACTCGCGGCAAAGATCCCGTTGCAATGATAGTGATCAAACAGATAATTCGCGGCATCGAGCGACCCTTGAAAGTGGAACGGTGACTCGATGCTTGCAACGAGATGCGTTCCGGCAATCTCTTCGAAGCCATCCCGTCGTTTCTTGATCGTCGGGAGTTTCGATGGACCGCTGATGACGGCCAGTTCCGTCGCACCAGATGCAAGTAAAAATGATGCCGCCTTCTTCCCACCTTCGTATCCGTTTGAGGTCACCGTCGGAATCGCTCCTTGTAACACACGGTCTAACGCTACGACCGGCACTTCGAGTTCTTCATAGTTCGGATTGTTCGAGTAGTTCGTCGTGATGATTAATCCGTCGACATGCATCGCCTCGAGTGACTTGATATATTCGCGTTCTTTCTGAAACTGTTCGTCTGTGTTACACAAAATGACTTGAAAACCATGTTGATGTGCCATATCTTCCACAGCCCGTGCGAGTTGTGGGAAGAATGGGTTCGTGATGTCTGGAACGATCAAACCGATCAATCCGGATCGTTTTTGGAACAACGATCGCGCGACCCGGTTCGGTCGATAATCCAATTGTTTGATTGCCTGAAGCACCGCCTTACGCGATTTCTCACTGACATAACCCTTTTCGTTCATGACGCGTGAGACCGTCGCGACGGAGACATGTGCCGCTTTCGCTACTTCCCGGATGGTCGACATGTTTCGCCACCTCTTTCTTTTGATAACGCTTACAAGAATCATCATATTGTGTAACCGGTTACACATCAATCTTTTTTATATAAAATATATTTTATTTTTTTCGAGCCCTTGGATTGGACCATAAAAAAGAAGCCTGACACCGCATCAGACTTACGATCATTCCATATGATCATGCACGAATCATGTCTTAAATAAAGACGATCAATGAGAGACCAATCAAAATATTAATGAATCCTAACCCATCCGTCGCTTTCGTGTATAGTGACGGTTTATCTTTTTTAACGCTGTCATTCAGAAACATCAATGTCACGGCAATGACGGTCGTGATGCCCAGAGGCGCATTTAAAAAACTATCGGAATACGTAAATAAGTTATTCGTAATATAGAGACTATTTAAGACAGATAAACCAAACAACACTTTATGCACGAAACTCACTCCTATAATCATCAGGATCTTACGAAACCAACTAATATCTGATTTCGCTCTCCCTCTATTATAGAATATTCTTCCAGTTACTCTCCCTTACACTATTGAAAGAAAGTATTTGGATGCATACGCAAATACACTGCAAGACAGCGTCACGCCATCTTACGGTGTATTTCTTGTCCTCTCAGTAGCACGTTAGGTTAGATTGTTGATTTCCGAAAAAGACGGAAACTCCTGCGGGAAGAGCGGAATAGACAAGAACCTGCAGGAGCGCACGCGACGAGAAGACTTGCCTTCCGTCCGCGGAAAGCGACGTCTTGGACGGAAATCAACGAACAATCGGAGTCTAGCTGACAAGACTTTCATCTCTTTGCTTTCCCGGCTCTTTTTCGCTCCACGAACAAACGTCGAATCAAAGCAACAAAGAACGCAACAATTGCTAGCGGCTCAAATAAATAAATCAATAGGAACGTGACATCGATGACGGCATCCTCCGGATTATAACGGATGATATAGAGCGCACCGGGTAAGATGGCAATCAGTCCGCCAATTCCGAGTACCGTTCCCAAAATCAGACTCTGACGTGAAAATCGGCTCGTGATTTGATACAAACCGATGAATAGTATGAGTTCCGTAAAATAGATGAGGCGCAACGGGATGTCACCAATCGACGTATCAAGCCCTAAAAACAAAAAACGAAATAGCATGTCGATTCCCCCTTCCCTCTAGTTGTACCCCGAACAGTGTCCTCGTAATGCTTCATTTCCAGTTTCCCTGCATATCCTCGCTTCAATTAGGGAATAGCTAGAGAGTTACAGTCACATACAGAGAGTTGGGATCGGATGAAAGAAGAACACTCGATGAGGGTCGTCAGTTGTCTGAATGATTATTTCGAACGTCATCAGCAGCCTCTTCAAGTCGACCTATTGCGGGGGCTACCGCCGATCGTATTATTATTACGCGACGATGCGAAGCGCGCCTTTCCAAAGGAAGCGAACCTGCATGATGAATTATTACAGGATATTAAGCGTCTCGTTCAAGAATGTCTGGAGCCGGATACACTACGTGAACTTGGAATCGATGTAGATCTCCCAGATTTTTTCGTGACCCGTGCACCCCTTCATTCCCCTCATCATTATCTCGTTACGTTTATTGAAGATTGATTTCATATTAAAAAGTAGCTATTTCTTCCATCACGTGCACGTGTTTGCGTGAAAGAAGAAATAGCTGCTTTTTTATAGACGTAAAAAACCGGTAGAGCCGAAGCACTACCGGTTATACTTCTATGAAGAAGATTCCTTAATTCTCGACCTCAAGAATCGCTTCGATTTCGGCTTCTACTTCTTTGTTGACCATTTGTGAACGTTTTTTTCGTAACTCCAGATCCATTTCCTGATCGATGAAATGGTTCGTATGTTTATCAAAACAATCAAAACAAATCGGATAAAAGTCTTTTGCTTCTTTGTTCAATGAGTTGAATTCCCACGTATCGAGTTCCAAGTAACTGACTTGGTTGTTCGTTTCGGTTCCACAGATTTCACACTTCATGTTCATTGCCTCCTTAGACGTCGAGCTTCGCTTTTTCGAGTTGGCGTTCCTGACGCTCCTTGATGCGCTTCAAACGTCCGTGATACTTCATGATGTTCGCTTGAGATTGCTTCGCTTCTTCGCTTGTCGGTTCCAAATCGGCGATGCCCCAGTATTTGACGACGACGTCTAATACTTGGTCGAAGTATTGGAGTGGTCCATAGTTCGTATCGACGGCAATCGTCTTCATGCGTTCCGTGAAGTCCGGCATGACAGCACCTGGCATCGAGAAGTTGATGATGACATCTTCGAAGAAGACGATGAAGTTCGGGTCAAGCTCTAGGTGTGCTTTGACCGTGTCACGATAGAACGCATAATGCAGTGCTTCGTCCTTCGCTAGACGACGGAGTAGCGTTGCTAAGTCCTTGTCATGTGCCCCTGCGATTTTCGCGACGTTGTTATAAAAGACAAGTGTCGCTAACTCTTGCAGTGACGTATATGCCATCGTCGCTAACGGGTTCGTGAAGTCCGGGAACCAGCCGTTCTCAACAACACGTTTTCTCAGTTGATGGAGTCGTGTCGGATTGACGTTTCGCGTGACGAGTAGATATGTCTCGAGTAAGTTCGAGTGCTGATCTTCTTCCGCTGTCCACGTCCGGACGAAATCATTGATGACTTCCATCGAGTTCTTGAATGTATAGTCTAAGTGTGACGTATACCATGGTAAGTTGACTTCTGTCAGTAATGCCGTCTCGATTGCTACGATGACACCTTCCGGAAGCGTGACTTGGCTCTCATCCCAAGGAACGCGTTTAAACGACATCGCCTTATCCCATGGAATGAACTCGTGGTAGCTCCAGTCAATATTAGCTGAACGTTCCTTATGCAGTCGATATAACTCTTGAATACGTGGTTCTAAACGGATATCTAAATCTGAATTTAACATGATCGTATCTCCTTTAAACGTATTTTTCACCTTCATTGATTAAGGTGTAATTAATCGCTATAACTATTTAATTTGCACTTATTTATGAGTATAACATTTTAGCCGTCTAATGAGATAAATCAATTTTTTGACAGTTCATTTTAGTTTTGATGACAAAAGGGATTTTCGCGTTTGACATCGCTTGATATGTAAAAAACCTCCTATCCGTGTGTACGTATCACACGAATAGGAGGTTTTCCTTATAGCTTATTCAAACGATCAACCTGAAATTACTTCTTGAGGTTGTAGAATGATTTGATTCCGTCGTAGACAGCAACGTCTGAAAGCATGTCTTCGATGCGGAGAAGTTGGTTGTATTTCGCGATACGGTCTGTACGTGAAAGTGAACCCGTTTTGATTTGACCAGCGTTTGTCGCAACAGCGATGTCAGCGATCGTTGAATCTTCAGTTTCACCAGAACGGTGAGAAACGACAGCTGTGTAACCAGCTTTTTTAGCCATTTCGATTGCGTCGAATGTTTCAGTCAACGTACCGATTTGGTTAACTTTGATGAGGATCGAGTTAGCGATGCCTTTTTCGATACCTTCAGCAAGTTTCTCAGTGTTCGTTACGAACAGGTCATCCCCAACGAGTTGGACTTTGTGTCCGATACGATCTGTAAGAAGTTTGTGACCATCCCAGTCGTTTTCGTCACAGCCATCTTCGATTGAGATGATTGGGTATTTGTCAACGAGTTGTGCGTAGAATTCAACAAGCTCTTCTGTTGAGAGGACTTTGCCTTCGCCAGCGAGGTTGTATGTTCCAGCTGCTTTATCGTAGAACTCAGAAGAAGCGACGTCCATTGCAAGGTAAACATCTTCGCCTGCTTTGTAGCCAGCTTTTTCGATTGCTTCAAGGATAACTGTGATTGCTTCTTCGTTTGATTTCAAGTTTGGAGCGAATCCACCCTCGTCACCAACTGCTGTGTTAAGACCCATTCCGCTAAGAACTGATTTCAACGCGTGGAAGATTTCAGCACCCATACGAAGTGCTTCTTTGAATGTTGGAGCACCGACAGGCATGATCATGAACTCTTGGAAGTCCACGTTGTTGTCTGCGTGTGATCCACCGTTGATGATGTTCATCATTGGTGTTGGTAATGTTTTCGCGTTGAATCCACCGAGGTATGTGTAAAGTGGAAGACCAAGCTCATCAGCAGCAGCACGTGCAGCAGCCATAGAAACACCAAGGATTGCGTTAGCGCCGAAGTTACCTTTGTTTTTCGTACCGTCGAGATCGATCATCTTTTTGTCGATTCCAGCTTGGTCGAAGACATCGTAACCGATGATTTCTGGTGCGATTTTTTCGTTGACGTTATCAACAGCTTTCAAAACACCTTTTCCGAGGTAACGTGCTTTGTCGCCATCACGGAGTTCGACTGCTTCGTGCTCACCAGTTGATGCACCTGATGGTACGAGTGCGCGACCGAAACCGCCATCTTCTGTATAAACTTCTACTTCTACTGTTGGGTTACCGCGTGAATCAAGAATCTCGCGTGCGTAAATCTCTGTAATCATTGACATTTAAATTCGCTCCTTTTGTGTATAAAGAATGTGTGGTGTAGTCATTTCGATCGACGGGATTATTTTTTCAATACGATCGATTTACCAGTCATCTCTGCTGGTTGGTCCGCTCCGAGGAGATCAAGGACCGTTGGTGCGAGGTCAGCGAGTGCACCTGTGAGTGGTTCAAGGAGTTCAACGTCCTCGACCGTCACGATACATGGAACGGGTTCTGTCGTATGCGCCGTCATCTTACTGCCGTCCGCATTAAGGACTTTATCCGCGTTCCCGTGGTCAGCCGTGATGACTGCCGCGCCGCCTTTGCTGAGAATCAAGTCAACGACTTTCCCAAGACACTCATCGACAGCTTCGATCGCCTTTTTCGTCGGCTCGAGCATACCCGAGTGACCGACCATATCCGGGTTAGCGAAGTTGAGGATGATCGCGTCGTGTTTGTCCGAGTTGATCGCGTCGACGAGCGCATCTGTGACTTCATAGACGCTCATCTCCGGTTTCAAGTCGTATGTCGCGACTTTTGGTGAAGGGATCAAGATCCGATCTTCCCCTTCGTATGGTTCTTCACGTTGTCCGTTGAAGAAGAACGTGACGTGCGGATACTTTTCCGTTTCCGCGATGCGTAGCTGTTTGAGACCTTGTTTTGACAATGTCTCACCAAGCGTGTTCTTGATGTCTTCAGGCGGGAAGACGATGTCCGTATCAATCGCATCCGAGTACTTCGTCATCGAGACGAGTAGCAGGTTCTTCGGTGCATTGTCCGGAAGCTCGAATCCGTCGAAGCCACCTTTTTCTTTGTAGACTTTCGAAAGCTGAATCGCACGGTCAGGACGATAGTTGAAGAACACGATCGCATCGTTATCGTGGATCGGTGCGACTGGCGTACCGTCTTCCTGCACGACAACAGTTGGTTCGATGAACTCATCCGTTACGTCTTGTTTGTACGAAGCTTCGACCATGCCGATTGGATCCTTCGTCGTTGGACCTTCACCGAACGTGATGACGTCATAGACTTTCTTGACGCGCTCCCAACGGTTATCGCGATCCATCGCATAGTAGCGACCAGAGATACTCGCGAATTGTCCAACATTCAATTCATCCATCTTCGCTTGCGCGTCACGGAGGAAACCAGCGCCCGATTGTGGGTCGCAGTCACGACCGTCCGTGAAAGCATGGAGGTAGACTTTTTCGATTTCGTGAAGTTTCGCGAATTCGAGCACCGCATATAAGTGGTTGATGTGACTGTGGATTCCACCGTCAGAGACCAAACCGAAGATATGAAGCGCTGAACCGTATTTCTTCACGTGACCTGCCGCATCGTTCATCGCTTGACGCGAGAAGAACGAGCGATCCTTGACCGCGTTGTTGATTCGGGATAGCGATTGATAGACGACGCGACCTGCACCGATGTTGAGGTGACCCACTTCTGAGTTCCCCATTTGACCTTCAGGCAAACCGACGTATTCGCCTTTCGCATTCAACAACGTATGCGGGTATTGACCCCAGTAACGGTCGAAGTTCGGTTTATTTGCCGCCGTAACGGCATTTCCAAACTCCTCGTCACGCATACCAAAACCATCAAGGATGATTAGTGCGACTGGACGTTTTTTCATTTAAATCGCCTCCAACAGTTTGAGGAACGATCCTGTCTCAAGACTTGCACCGCCGACGAGCGCGCCGTCGATGTCTGGTTGAGCCATATATTCTTTGATGTTTTCCGGTTTGACGCTACCACCGTATTGGATTCGGACAGCTTCTGCTGCTTCAGCACCAAATTCAGCTGCAACGACGTCACGGACGAATTTACAAGAATCTTGTGCATCTTGTTCTGTCGCTGATTTACCTGTTCCGATTGCCCAGACAGGCTCGTAAGCGACGACGAGATTTTTCACTTGGTCGACAGTAAGACCTTTGAGGCTGTTTGCTGTCTGTTCGCGGATGACGTCTTCGAACTTGCCGCCTTCACGCTCTTCCAGTGTTTCACCTACACAAACGATTGGAACGAGACCGTGCTCGAACGCTTTTTTCGCTTTGCTGTTGATGAACGCATCTGTTTCGCCGAAGTACTCACGACGCTCAGAGTGACCGAGGATGACGTATGTCACGTCGAGTTCTTTGAGCATGAGCGGGCTGATTTCACCAGTGAACGCACCGCTCTCTTTGTCGTACATGTTTTGAGCACCGATCTTAAGATCCGTACCAGCTGCTGCTTCTGTCAAGTGTGCCAAGAATACTGCTGGCGCACAGACGGCTGCGTCGACTGTCGTCGAAGCAGGTACAGCTCCTTTGACTTCCTCAACGAATGCGACTGCATCCTTGAGCGTCAGATTCATCTTCCAGTTACCTGCGATAATTGGTTTACGCATTGAGAAACACTCCCTTGTGAACTTAGATTACTTGTCGTTTAGCGCTTCGACACCAGGAAGAGCTTTCCCTTCCATGAATTCGAGACTTGCTCCACCACCTGTAGAGATGTGGCTCATTTTGTCAGCAAGACCGAATTTCTCTGCCGCAGCAGCTGAGTCGCCACCGCCGATGATTGAGTACGCATCGCTGTCCGCAAGAGCTTGCGCGACACCTTTTGTACCGTTTGCGTATTTATCGAGTTCGAATACGCCCATCGGTCCGTTCCAGACGACGAGTTTCGAGTTCTTGATTGCCTCTGCATAGAGTTCAACCGTTTTTGGACCGATATCAAGTGACATGTGATCCGCTGGGATCTCTGTGATGTCACGTGGTCCGACATATGTTTCTTCTCCGAATTCCTTCGTGATGACACAGTCGACAGGCATGAGGAACTTAACGCCTTTTTCTTCTGCTTTTTTCATGAATTCCTTCGCTTGGTCGATTTTGTCGACCTCAAGAAGTGAAGTACCGACTTCGATACCACGAGCTGTGAGGAACGTGTACGATAAGCCGCCACCGATGATCAACGTATCGACGATGTCGAGTAAGTGATCGATGACACCGATTTTATCCGCAACTTTCGAACCACCGATGATTGCCGTGAACGGGCGATCTGGGTTAGAAAGAGCTTTACCGAGAACTTGAAGTTCTTTTTCGATGAGAAGACCGGCAACTGCTGTGTCGACATGGTGTGCGATACCTTCTGTCGATGCGTGTGCACGGTGTGCTGCGCCGAACGCGTCGTTGACGAAGACGTCAGCGAGTTTCGCGAATCCTTTAGCGAGCTCTTCGTCATTTTTCGTTTCGCCAGAATAGAAGCGGACGTTCTCTAAGACGACGACATCGCCGTTTTCGAGTTTGCTGACTGCTTCTTCTGCAACTGGACCGTATGCTTCTTCAACGAGCTTGATGTCTTTACCAAGCAATTCGCTGAGGCGTGCTACGACTGGTGCAAGTGAGAACTCAGGGTTTTTTTCGCCTTTTGGACGACCCATGTGGCTAGCGAGAATGACTTTTGCTCCGCCTTCGATCAAGTGTTTGATCGTTGGGAGTGCAGCACGGATCCGTGTGTCATCCGTGATTTTACCGTCTTCCAACGGTACGTTGAAATCCACGCGTGTAAATACGCGTTTTCCTTGTACATCGATGTCGCGAATCGATTTCTTATTCATACATTCGTCCTCCGTCTCTTACGTATAGTGAGGGGCGAATGCCCCTCCCGCTTTTTTCCGCAATAAGAGCGGAGACTGATATCGTTTCCGCTCTTATTCAATTGCTATTTAATTGCTCGAATTACTTAGCGATTTCTGCGAAGTGTTTGAGTGTACGAACGAGTTGGCTAGTGTAAGACATTTCGTTGTCATACCAAGCAACTGTTTTAACGAGTTGTTTGTCGCCGACTGTCATGACTTTCGTTTGTGTTGCATCGAAGAGTGATCCGTAAGAGATACCAACGATGTCAGAAGAAACGATTTCGTCTTCAGTGTAACCGTAAGACTCGTTAGCAGCTGCTTTCATTGCTGCGTTGACTTCTTCTACAGAAACTTTTTTGTCGAGTACAGTTACGAGCTCAGTGAGTGAACCTGTAGCGACTGGTACACGTTGTGCAGATCCGTCAAGTTTACCTTGAAGTTCTGGAAGAACGAGACCGATTGCTTTTGCAGCACCAGTTGAGTTTGGAACGATGTTTGCTGCTGCCGCACGTGCACGACGGAAGTCACCTTTAGGGTGTGGAGCGTCGAGTGTGTTTTGGTCACCAGTGTAAGCGTGGATCGTAGTCATGAGACCTTCAACGATTCCGAACTGATCTTGGAGAACTTTAGCCATTGGCGCGAGACAGTTAGTAGTACAAGAAGCACCAGAGATAACTGTTTCAGTTCCGTCAAGGATTTCGTGGTTCGTGTTGAAGACGACTGTTTTCATGTCGCCAGTTGCAGGTGCAGAGATAACGACTTTTTTAGCGCCAGCTTTCAAGTGAAGCTCAGCTTTTTCTTTGTCTGTGAAGAAACCAGTACATTCGAGAACGATGTCAACACCGAGCTCGCCCCATGGGAGTTCTTCTGGGTTGCGGTTAGCAAGTGTTTTGATTTCTTTACCGTTGACGAGGAAGTAACCGTCGTGTACTTCAACTTCGCCGTCGAAACGACCTTGAGTCGTATCATATTTGAGAAGGTGTGCAAGCATTTTAGTGTCTGTAAGGTCGTTGATCGCGACTACTTCGATTCCATCGAATTGAAGAATTTGACGAAGTGCCAAACGTCCGATACGTCCAAATCCGTTAATACCAACTTTTACTGCCATGATAATTTTCCTCCTTTTAATGTAAAGCGAGTTATCTATTATTCAAAAGGGGGTTACCCTTTCAAAATCGAAGCTGCTGCGCCTTCATCCGTGATCAGGATGATGTCTGGCGACTGTTTGACATAGGCATTGATCGCTTCTGCCTTCGAATGACCACCTGCGACGACGATGACGTGTTCGACTTGCTTCAAGTCAGCCAGTTGGAGACCAACTGTCTTGACCCGGTGCACGATGTTCCCGTCTCGGTCGAAGTAATATCCGAATGCTTCCGCTACTGCCTGGTCATGTTCCAGTCGGGTCAGGAGATCCTCAGACGCACGACGACGTTTTGCCATCGTTTTCGCCTCACCAATTCCATGTACCACGATTGAAGCACCTTTAATCATTTGAAGCACATTTTTTATGCTCGGCTCTTCGATCATCTTGACGAAAGTCTCTGTGCTGACCATGTCTGGGATGTGAAGCAGATGATAATCACTTTGAGCGCGTGATGCCATCCGTGAGCATACTGTGTTCGCTTGTAGTTCGAGCGTTTCTCCCAGTCCTCCGCGTGCCGGAACGAACGTCATTGGACGGTGTTCCTTGTCTGGCGACATCATCGCCGCGACCGAAGCCATCGTCGTACCGCCTGTGACAGCGATCGTATTGTGATGGTTTGAAGAAAGCTCTCGCTTGAGTCGTGCGACGGTCGCCCGTCCCATGTCTCGTTGTACCCAGAATGTCTCATCGGAATCACCCGGTACGATGACGACGTCCCGTACCCCGAGTCTCTCTTTCAAGGCTTTCGCCATGTCTGAGATCCCTGCGAGTTCTCCCATGATGCTGTGCATGCTGCGAAGAACGTTTCGTCCTTCATCCGTTAAGGACATCCCTTGCGTTGCGACCTCTAGGAGGTCTTGCTGCTTCAAGAAGTCGACTTCCCGCCGTAAGACGCGTTCCGTCAAGCCAAGGCTTGTCGCAAGTGTACGTCGTCCGATCGGTTGCATCAGTCGCACATAATGAAGGATGTCGTAGCGTGTCTGCATTTCTTCGATCAGATCAGGCACGATTCGTTTTTGGATCTGGACTAACTGCCGAATCATGTATTTCCCTCTCCTCTCAAGTAGCTGGACGCTTTTTGTCCCGCATGTCATAACGTGTCCCACTTGGTACACCGTTATCATAACAGTCCATTTCTCGCCTTGCAAGTCTCGTTTCTCAAGTTTTTTGAAGTAAGCGTTTTCTTACTGTTTCTGTCTCGAATTTGCCATAACTCCAGATTTCCTCGTCATGCATGACAACGGGAATCTCGTATAAGAACCGTAGACTGAGCGCTTCATCCTGATCAATGTTGACTTCCTCGAACGTCCATTCCGGAAACTCATCGAGTACGAAGTCGAGTAAGATGGCGGCCTCTTCACATAGCGTACATCCCGGACGTGAATAGAGTGTTAAGTGTCTGTGTCGTTTTAATCCCATTCTGATTGCGCCTTCCTTTGCTGCATCGTTTTTTTCGTTAAACCAAGCGCTGTCCGATATTTCGCGACCGTCCGTCGCGCGACTGTCAGACCGTCTGCTTGCAAGCGATCTGTCAATTGCTGATCACTTAACGGACGATCGCTATGTTGAATGTATTCGGCGATCCGCCGTTTAATCAAAAAACTCGAATCTCCGGTTGTCGTCCGTGAGACGAACAAGTCTTCTAGGGCAACGAGACCGTGGACCGTCTCGACATACTTCGCAGCAATCGCTCGACCAATCGTTGACGGATGATGCCCCGTCGCCTCAGCGACTTGTTTTTTCGTCAATGGCTCAAGATGCAGTTCTCCCTTGAACCAGCGTTCTTGCCGCTCAAGCAAGACCGAGAGGATGGCATGCATCGTGACACGGCGTCGTTCGTACGCGCGCAAAAAAGGCGTTGCCTCTTTTAATTCGAGCCACGTCTGATCCGTGTCGAGTGTCATCCAGTTGATTTGAAGTTCTCCATCTAACAGGTGAATCCGCGCTTCTGCTGTCACCGGTCGTTCTTCTTTTGGAAGATCCGGTGTCCGGCTCAACCGCGTCAATTGTTTTCGCAATCGTGTCCGGTCCTGTTCACTGAACTGAGCGAACACCTGACTTGCGGATTCATGTCGCAACCGATTCGTCAGTCCGATCAATTCCGCGTCGTCTAGCTCGATCGCCTGTAACCATTGGCACTCGCGTTCCGAACGGGCAGCGATGCCGACTGGTTCACATTGTTGTAAGAGTGTCCGTGCCTCTGTAATCGTAGCGACATCGGTCGAGAAGGATGCAGCAAGCTGCTCGTCCGATGTCCGCATTAAACCGTCCGCTTCTAAATACACGATGAGTTGTTCCGCCATATATCCTATTTCCTGTCTGACTGATTCTAAACGTATTTGTGCAAGAAGCTCGTCTTCATAGGACGCTAAATTACCCGCCATCTGCTCGAATTCTAGCGAAACCTGATTCGGGTAATGGCGATGCAACCGTCGTTTCAACCGTCGCCATTCCTCCTCGAGCTCTGACGCTGGTTGTTCAAGCACATGTAACTGATACTGTTGTGACGCCGATAACGTCATCTGTTGCGTCTGTTCCTGGCGTTGATCCATCGATTCCCCTCCCCCCACTTCTTATTATAGAAGAAACGTTTTAAAAAACGTGCTCTGAACCCCTTTTGAGTCGCTAGAGAAAAGAAAAGTCATGCTTCCCTATTGCTTTTCTGAAAAAATGTCGCTATACTATTAATTGTTCAGTACATCAGATGCACCCGTAGCTCAGGGGATAGAGCACTGGTTTCCGGTACCAGGTGTCGGGAGTTCGAATCTCTCCGGGTGTACCATTTATTCAACTACAAGGCAATGCCAGCAATGGCGTTGCCTTTTTTCTATACTGATATGTTTCATTTGCCCTTGTAATGGAAAAATACCTAAAAGTCGCATCGTATCTTTTGACCAATATTGACCAAAGGATTATGATAAGGATAAGTCGAATAGGAAGCTACATACCAACTATAAGGAGGCAAAGACTATGTTAATTCCAACAGTCATCGAACAAACAAACCGCGGGGAACGTGCTTACGATATCTACTCACGTTTGCTAAAAGACCGCATCATTCTTCTCGGGAGCGCGATTGACGACAACGTCGCCAACTCAGTCGTTGCCCAACTTCTGTTCTTAGCAGCAGAAGATCCAGATAAAGAAATCTCGCTTTACATCAACAGCCCAGGTGGTTCAATCACTGCCGGTATGGCGATTTACGATACAATGAACTTCATCAAACCACAAGTTTCAACAATTTGTATCGGTATGGCAGCATCGATGGGTGCGTTCTTGCTCCAAGCGGGCGCAAAAGGAAAACGTTTCGCGTTACCAAACGCTGAAATCATGATCCACCAACCGCTCGGTGGTACACAAGGTCAAGCATCGGATATCAAAATCCATGCGGAGCGTATCATCAAAATGCGTGAGCACCTCAATAAAATCATGGCTGAAAACACAGGACAACCACTTGAAGTCATCGAACGCGATACAGAGCGTGACAACTTCATGTCAGCACAAGCTGCTGCTGACTACGGTCTCATCGACCGCGTCATGGAACGTGCATAAGTCATCCAGAGTGTCTCCTTCGGGAGGCACTTTTTTTGTATCCATAGGAAAGCGAAGCCTTGTCGGTTATCGTTGCATACAAAAAAACCTCCCGTTCCTTATAGAACGAGAGGTCGATGATCAGTCGATCAAGTCTGTGATGTCTGAAACGATATCGTGGTTTTCACGAATCAGCGAGTAGATCGCGTTCGCATGTGGCGAAAGCTCTTCCTCTGCTTGTAATTGTTTCAGGAATAAAGATGTTGCGAACGCAACGAGTGTGCTTTTCGGTACACCGATTGATTTTGCTTTTTTTGTTAACACTTCATCAAACTTCGCATCGACTGTCAGCGAAATACGTTTCTTTTCGTTAGCCATTTCAAAAACTCCTTAATTCGAACATTTAGTTGCATCGACTATATATTATAGTAGACTATGGTTCATCCCGCAAGCGACCCTCTTATAAGGCCCCTGTCATCGACTCTCCATTTCGTACTTTTTCAGCGATTTGATCAATCTTCCGCAACCGGTGATTGATCCCTGATTTTGAGATGGAGCCGCTTTCGACCATCTCTCCGAGTTCTTGTAACGTCACGTCTTGATGTGTCACACGCAAGATCGCGATCTCCTTCAGCTTATCCGGTAAGACATCGAGCCCGACCGTCCGCTCAAGGAACTTGATGTTCTCGACTTGGCGTAATGCCGCACCGACCGTTTTGTTGAGGTTTGCCGTCTCACAGTTGACGAGACGGTTGACCGAGTTACGCATATCTTTTAAGATCCGGACGTCCTCGAACCGTAGCATCGATTGTGTCGCATCAACGAGCTTGAGGAAATCGGAAATCTTTTCGCTCTCCTTGATGTAGAGGATGTGTCCCTTTTTCCGTTCGATCGCCTTCGCGTTCAAATCAAAGACGTTTGATAAACCACGGAGCGCCGCATTGTGCTCCTCATATAAGCTGAAAATCTCCAAGTGATACGACGACGTCGCCGGATTGTTGAGCGAACCCCCGGCGAGAAACGCTCCTCGTAAATACGCGCGCGCTTTGCGTTCGTCGTTGAGGATCGTGTCACTGATGGAACGAATCATCGTGAACCCTTCCCCTAAAATCCCGAGGTCTTGTAAAATCTTGTCCGCTTGTTGTTTGACGCGGACGATATAGACATTATTCTTTTTCAGACGCATTTTCTTCCGCACGAGCAGATCGAGATGGACCCCGTATGCTTTTTTCAGCAATGAGTAGATCCGACGAGCAATCGAGGCATTCTCGGTCGAGATATCGAGTGTCAGACCACGTCCGAGACCGAACGAGATTGCACCGTTCATCCGGGCGAGCGCCGCGAGTTCCGCCTTCATCTCGTGATCGGTGATCGGAATCTGCGTTAATTCTTTTTTGACTTCTGAGGCAAAGCTCATGTCAGCTCCTCCTTTCCTTCGAGTTGACGCATCCGTCGAATCGACAACACCTTTCGCATGACGAGGCTTGCGACGGCATCTGAGTCATGACGGATGAAATGATGATTGTAGTCGACGATATCGTCTGCCAGCACTTCAACGCCAGCAAGCTCGAATTGTTTTTCATTATAGGTGACGATGTCAGCGTGATCCTTCTGGTATTTCTTCAGGTAACTCGCATCGATCGATTCGTTGTTGACGATGATCGTATCAACGACGCCTTGTCCGAGGAAGCGTTCGAGTGCCGCTAAATGCTCATTGGCTGTGAACGCCGTCGTCTCGCCGGGTTGCGTCATGACGTTACAGATATAGACGACCGGAGCTAACGATTGTTGGATTGCTTCCCGGATCTCATCGATCAGGACATTTGGGATGATACTCGTATAGAGACTACCCGGACCAAGGACGATGACATCGGCATCAAGAATTGCCTGAATCGCTTCCGGAACCGGTCGGACATCTTGTTCTTCGAGGAAGATCCGTTCGATCTTCTTGCCAACCTTCGGGATCAACGACTCGCCTTTGACGATCGTTCCGTCCTCGAACTCGGCACATAACGTGATCGTCCGTTCCGTCGCCGGATAGACCTTTCCTTCTGCGTTCAACAGTTGTCCCATGACGCCAATCGCTTCGACGAACGAACCGTTACAAAGCTGAGTCGCTGCTGTCAGCATCAGGTTTCCGAGCGAATGCCCGTGTAATCCTTCCCCGGTCTCGAACCGGTATTGCATGATTCGGTCCATCAACGTCTCCGACTTCGATAAGGAGACGATGACGTTTCGGATATCGCCTGGCGGTAACATGTTGAATTCCGTCCGCAGACGACCAGAACTGCCCCCGTCATCGGCGACCGTGACGATGGCTGTGATGTCGAGCGGGTAATGTTTCAGTCCACGAAGAAGCGTCGAGAGTCCTGTCCCGCCACCGATGGCGACGACTTTACGTTCCCATTTCATCACTTCTCCTCCTTCGCATACACATAATCCCGGTGATTGGTCTCGATGTGATACTGCGTCGCGAATTCTTTACTGATCGCTTCCGCGAATGTGATCGAGCGATGTTTCCCGCCTGTACAACCGAGAGCGATGACGAGTTGTGACTTCCCTTCCCGCTCGTATTGTGGAATCAGGAACTCGAGCAAATCGACGAGTTTTTTATAGAACAGCTTCGCTTCCGGCCACTGCATGACGTAGGACGCGACTTCCTCGTCGAGTCCCGTCTTTGGACGCAGCTCTGGAATGTAGAACGGATTCGGTAAGAAGCGCAGGTCAAAGACGAGATCGGCATCAAGCGGTAAGCCGTGTTTGAACCCGAACGACATGACGTTGACTGTGAACGGAATCCGTGTCCCTTCCGTGAACTCCTTCAAGAGACGTTCTTTCAGTGCAAGCGGCTTGATGTCACTCGTATCAATCAGCATCTGTGCCTTATCACGGAATCCTTCGAGCAACGTCCGCTCACGTTCGATTCCAATCAATGGGGAATCCGTCGGTGCGAGCGGATGCGAACGGCGCGATTCTTTGTAACGACGTACGAGGACATCGTTTCGTGCATCAAGATACAACATCCGGATTTGTAAGTCCGTTTTCTTTAAATCCTCATAGACGACAAAAAAGCTGTCGATGAAATCACGCGCGCGGGTATCGATGGCAACGGCGATTTTAGGACGCACTTGTCCAATGACTTCGATGAGATGCGGCAGTAACGTCGGGGGTAGATTGTCGACACAAAAATAGCCTAAGTCCTCAAAGCTGTTCATTGCGACAGTCTTCCCAGCCCCACTCATACCCGTGATGATGACAAGTTGCGGTTGATTCTGTTCCATCTTTTCGCCCTCCAGACAACAGTTCCGTGTGTATTTTTCACTTCTTTCTCAGTATATCATAAAAAAAGAGCCAGCTTCACTGAAGTCTCCTTCAATGAAACTGGTTCGATATTATGCGTGTGAGGATTCTTGTAATTCTTCAAGCAACGCTTCAATGAAATGCTGTGCATTTTGCGCTGCGATCGAACCATCATTTGTTGCTGTAACAACTTGGCGCAATGTTTTCTCACGAACATCACCGGCAGCAAAGATACCTTTGATGTTCGTTTCCATCGCTTCGTTCGTCACGACGTAGCCTTGGTCGTTTAAGATCCCGAGATCTTGGACGTAACCAGTGATTGGGTTCATCCCGATGTAGATGAAGACTCCATCGATCGGATGCGTCGTCACGTCAGCTGTTTTTGTGTTGATCAACTCGATACCGCCGACTTTCCCGTCTTGTTCGTTGATCTGTTTGACCGTATGGTTCCAGATGAAGTCGATTTTCGGGTTGTCGAACGCACGTTTTTGAAGAATTTTTTGAGCACGGAGCTCATCACGACGGTGTACGATCGTGACTTTTTTCGCGAAGCGTGTCAAGTAGACACCTTCTTCAACCGCAGAGTCGCCTCCACCGATGACGAAGAGTTCTTTTTCTTTGAAGAACGCGCCATCACAGACGGCACAGTATGAGACACCGCGACCGCCGAGCTCTTCTTCACCCGGTACGCCGATCTTCTTATATTGTGCACCGGACGCGATGATGATCGCCCGTGCGTAGTAATCTTTGTTGTGTGCATGAATCGTTTTGTATGCTTTACCGTCTTCGATGCTTCGAACGTCTCCGTACGCATATTCTGCGCCGAATGCTTTCGAGTGGTCGAACATTTTTTGCGAGAGATCTGGTCCGAGGATGCTATCGTATCCTGGGTAGTTCTCGATATCTTCTGTGTTCGCCATTTGACCGCCCGGAATCCCGCGTTCGATCATCAATGTCGAAAGGTTCGCACGTGATGCATAAAGTGCAGCTGTCATCCCAGCAGGACCTGCCCCGATGATGATGACGTCATAAATTTTTTGTTCTGTTTCCGCCATGATTCCACCCCATTTATCATAATCGTTGTAGTTTGAGTATAGGTGAGAATCGCCTAAACGTCTAACACTTTGCTTGCAGCGGTGCCAGCATCCGTTCATGTGTCCGGATCATTGATGCGACATGATCGAACGAACAATCGACGAGCGATGCACATTCTTCGATCAACATCCCGTCCCGTAAATCATGGAACAGATAAAGCAGCGATGCAGCGGATGCTTCGATCGAATCGAATGACTCACCGCTTAAGACGAGTTGTGCAAAGCGCTCGTAAAAATCACCTTCAAGACTCATTCGTTCTTCGTCTGAAACGAATCGTTCCGCAAGACGGATCGTCTGCAATGCCCGGTGAATGCGTTCATCCACGACATCAGTCCGACCTTCCATCTCAATGACAATCTGTTCTGTCAATAAGAGAACGTCTTCCCGGTCCGTCACTTCTGGCATCATCGATAACGCCAGTCGTGCCTCGGCATCGTTCAGTTTGCCAAGGAGCAGTGCCGTGAAGATGCGCGAGACATCATCTTCTGTCTTCAACGCTTGGATGAGTGCTGAACGGAATTGCAGGTTGTGGCGGATGTCATACGTATCCGTTTCTTCCTTTAACGCTTGTGCTTCGTCCGACTTCAAGAAAGCCGCCGCTTCTTCGACATGTCCCGTCTTATAGGCAGAGATCGATAACCAGTGACCGAAGAGTGGATCTCCTCGGTAACCGCGACGCTCGAGTAATTTCAACTCTTCATAGGCGATATCGTACCGTCCGATGATCGCTAAAGTTGAGGCAACCTTATAACGTGTCTCAAGATGCACGGAACGGACGTGTTCGAGCTGACGAGAGAGACGATGTGCCTCTTCGTCCTGTCCCATCTCGTGTAGCAAGACGAGCGTGTTACAGAGGGCATGCAAATTGCCCGGGTTTCCTTCAAGGACCCGTTCGAGGGAAGCGAATGCTTGATCATTCTCTCCTAAATAGAACTCGACGATCGCGAGGTTGTTGTAGGCAGGCCAGAACGTCGGGTACTGGGCAATCAGTCCAGTCAACGTCTCCTGTGCCGCGAACAGCATTCCTTTATCGATCTGGCGTTGTGCCTGACCGTGCAGACGAATCAATTCATCCTCTTCGTCGTCTTCCATCTCTTGTTCAAGATCAATCAGTTCCACGAGTGCGGCCGATGCCTCCGCGTGTTTGCCGTTTGGTGCTTGCTCTAAATATTCCATCGCATGTTGTCGCGCTTCTTCGTAAAGCGAGACGTGTGCGTAGTTATTCGCTAAATAAAAGAGTGCTTCCGTATTTGATGCGTCGAGTGCGCGTACTTGTTTCAAGACATCATTCGCATGATTGATTTCTCCAGTCTCGAATAAGACACGGGCATAACGGAGCAAATAACGGATGTCCGCTGGCTGAAGTGTCGTCGCCTCATCTAGATGATAGACGGCTTCGTCCAGTCGCCCTTCCCGGTGCGCCTTCCGTCCGCGGAAATAAAAAAGTTCCGCTTGGCGCGCTGTTATCGCAAAGGGGTCTGCTTTGTATTTGGTTAATTCCATCATGATTCAAGCCCCCATAAATAGTAAACTGGTTTCGTAGTTGCAGACACAAGAATACCCTATCTCTAGGAGGCATGCAACAGAAAAAAACGCCGGAGTTCATCCCCAGCGTTTTGCATAAATCGATTCCAGTTCTTTGTAATTCTCTAAGCATTTTCGTACAAAAGCATCCGTCTCTGGATTCAGTCCTTCAAGACGTGCCACGTCCTTGTCATATGCTTGCCGTAAGCTCGTCGCATAATCCGGAATCTCTCCGTCATATGCATAAACGACTGCGGGCGAAACCGTGATCTTTTCGTGCTTATGCAAGGCGGTCCGGATATGGAAGAGCGGGACATCGACTTGGTTCGGCTGATGAAGATCCCCTTGAACAGGATGCTTCTCGACAGCCAACACCTCAACGACGAGACCTTGTGGACGTTCGGCGAATAATCTTCCGAAATACTTTCCTGTCTTATACGTAAAGCGGATGTGCGTCATCTTTTTTCCTTCTTCCTTCTCACAGTTTTGTCACATTTCATGCCGGCGAAGCGGCTGACTCGAGACCCGTTCGTTCGGTGCAATGTCCCGGTGAACGACAGATCCGGCACCAACGACGGCACCATCTCCGATCGTTACGCCGGGTAGAATCGTCACGTTCGCACCAATCAAGACGTTGCTTCCGATGACGACGTCACCTAAACGGTACTCCGTCGTCAAATATTCATGACAGAGAATCGTCGTATTGAAGCCGATGATCGTATTGTCACCAATCGTGATCCTCTCTGGGAACATCGTGTCCGGCATCACCATCAAGGCAAGCGCCGTCTTCTCGCCGATCTTCATCCGGAGGCATGTCCGGTAGAGCGCGTTCTTGAAACGAAGCGACGGAGCGAACCGACCGATCGTGATGATCGTAAAGCACCACATCACTTTAAAGAACGACACGGTCTGGTACATGTGCCAGAGCGGATTCGTCGTACCGACCTGAAACCGATCAGTTCGCCGTGCCATTTTGTTCCTCCAGCCAAGTAGCAAGATGATCCATCGAATCAATGATGACATCCGGTTCGAGGGCTTCTAAATACGCACGACCTTTGATTGCCCAACCGACCGCGACCGTCTTCAGTCCCGCGTTCTTACCACCGAGAATGTCCGTATCGTTGTCACCGACCATGATCGTTTCGTCTGCCGTTGCTCCAAGCAACTGCATCGCTTTTTCGAATGGCTCAACGGCTGGTTTTTCTTCCGTTACGTCGTCGGCTGCAATGACAGCATCAAAGAGTGATGTCAATCCGAACAACTCGATACCGCGAAGAGCGACACGACGACTTTTCGACGTCACGACCGCCATCTTGTATCCTGCTTCATGCAGACGACGTAATCCGTCAAGCACACCTGGATACTCGAGCACGAGCGCGTCATGCATCGCGATGTTGTAGCTCCGGTAAAAAGCGACCATCTCTTTCCACTGTTCTGCATTCATCGCCGAGAACGATTTTTCTAGCGTCGGACCGATGAACGGAAGCAGTTCCGCTTCCGTGAACGTCCGGTCCGGATAATAGTAACTGAGCGTATGCTCGAAGCTTTTTAAGATCAATGGATTCGTGTCGATCAACGTTCCATCTAAATCAAACAGTAGCGTGCGAATCATCGATTACTTCGCCTCCTTTTTCGAACCGTCCAAGTAACGAACGGCGTTGCGGCGAACGACCATCATGATCACACCGAAGATGATCAAACAGATTGAGACGATTTGCGCCGTCCGGAGTCCATCTCCCATCAACAGACTGTCCGTCCGGAGACCTTCGATATAGTAGCGTCCGATTGAATACCACACGAGATAACCAAGGAAGATATACCCACGACGTGGATTGAACTTCATCCGCCAGACGATCAACAGAATGACACCGATGATGTTCCAGATGCTTTCATAGAGGAACGTCGGTAAATAGTATGTTCCATCAATGTACATCTGGTTAACGATCCAGTTCGGCAAGTGCAACGTATCTTGTAAGTACGACCATGTCGTTTCGCCACCGTGTGCTTCTTGGTTGAAGAAGTTGCCCCAGCGTCCGACCGCTTGACCGAACAAGAGCGATGGTGCCAAGATATCAGCGATTTGCCAGAACGAGATCTTTTTCTTACGCGTATAGATGATGACCGTCAAAATCGCACCGATGATCGCACCGTGGATCGCGATCCCACCTTGGCGGATGTTGATGATTTGGTCAAGATGTTGACTATAGTAGTTCCACTCAAACGCGACGTAGTAAATCCGGGCACAGATGATACTGATCGGAATCGACCAGATGACGACATCAACCGCATACTCTTCGTTGAAGCCGATCCGCTTCGACTCGAAGATCGCAATCAGGAGACCGACGACCGCACCGAGTGCGATGACGATCCCGTACCAGTAAATCGGTACAGGACCGAGTTCAATCGCCACACGGTCAAACGTTGGTTGTACAGAGGCTAAAGTTCCCATCAAAGACCACCATTCCCATCTTCAATTGCTTGCGCGAGACGTCCCGCGAATTCTTCTGCTGTGTTGATGCCCATGTTCTTCAGACGATAGTTCATCGCTGCGACTTCGATGATGACAGCAAGGTTTCGTCCCGGACGAACCGGAATCGTCAGGAACGGAATTTCCGTATCGATGATTTGGAGTGTCTCTTGGTCCAGGCCGACGCGGTCATAGACTTTCGATTGATCCCAAATCTCGAGGTTACAGACGAGGCTGATCTTCTTGTGCGAGCGAACCGCGCCTGCACCGAACAACGTCATCACATCGATGATCCCGATTCCACGAATCTCAAGCAGATGCTGAATCAACTTCGGTGCTGTCCCAACGAGAATCCCGTCACCAGTTTGACGAATCTCAACTGAGTCATCTGCCACTAGGCGGTGACCTCGCTTAACGAGTTCGAGTGCCGTTTCCGATTTACCGACACCACTTGCCCCTTTGATGAAGACACCGACACCATAGATATCGACGAGGACACCATGCATCGCTGTCGTTGGTGCGAGTTCCGCTTCGAGGAAGTTCGTGATCTGTGACTCGACCGATGTCGTATGCCCTTTTGTCGTCAACAGTGGCACGTTCGTCTCGTCTGCAGCTTGGATGATCGCTTCCGGTACTTCAAATCCACGTGTGATCAAGATACCAGGTGTTTCATCCGTACAGAGGACATTCGCTCGTTCGCGTTGTTCCTCGTACGTTAAATTATTGAAGAACGTCAATTCTGTTTTTCCGAGAATCTGGAGACGTTCTGCCGGGTAATAGGCATAATAACCGGCAAGCACAAGGCCAGGTCGGCACAAATCAGCCGTCAGAATCGGACGATGTAAGCCCTCTTCTCCCGTGACGATGTGGAGATTGAATTGTTTTACGATTTCAGCTGTTCGCACTTTTGGTTGCACGCTTCGTCAGCCCCTTTCACTTGAAGTATTGTACCATATTTTTATTGGATTCATGGAATTGGATTAGAAGCATGATTTCTTGGGAATGGAATAAAGAGTTAATATTTTGAAGGAGGTTTTGCCGTGATGTCAGGCGGTGGTATCGGATTAATTTTAGTCATTATCTTATTTGCGGTTCTAGCGATTGCTGGTTTCGTCTATCTCATCATCTCACTGATTGATATGTGGAAAGCGTATTCGCGTAATCAAGATCAAACTGCCCTCTTATTCTTCATCATCTCGATTATCGGGATCTTCATCAGTGGTTCATTCATTTCCTACGTCCTCGCGATCATCTTCTATTGGAATCGCGCACGTGGAAAGAGTTGGCTCGGAATCGGTCTGATTCTCGTTTCGATCGTTCTTGCAATCATCGGTGTCATTGCCTTACTCTCGTTCGGTTACGATATGAATAATATCGAGAACATGAACTTCGACGAGCCGATGATGGATCAGGACTACGATTATTGATGTAAGCTACACCCATCTTCTTATGAGGATGGGTGTTTGTTTATCTAAAGGAAAACATAGCGATATATCCTTTTCTTCTACTTGCTTTCCTCAGGCGAGACACGAGCCGCGGCTGCATCGTTCGAACGAACGAGTAGCCGGGTCTCGTTTGTCTCTGACAGCGCGGATCACCGCGCTTTTTCCTGCAGGAGTCGCGTAAAAAGCAGGATACACAAAAACAGCTACCTGATTCGATTAAGAATCAAGTAGCTGTTATCTATTTCTTATAACGCTTGTGGACTGAGGTGAACACCATGCGTGACCGAAATCGTACCTGTCTTCGTATCCGCTTCAACCTCGATTTTTGGTGAGCGACCGCGACCTGATACGAAATGGAGCTTCCGGTTGACAATCTCTTTTTGATCCCGGATTAATTCCATGTCATCGAGGTTGCAGTTGAGACCACCAAAGTTTGTCTCAAGCTCCCCGTAGACTTCAGCGCCGTGCGGCAACATCAGGGCGATGCTTCCAGCAAGCGACGAAGCTTTGACCTTCGCGTTTTGCACGGTCTTCAGCTCGCAGCGGACGTTTCCGTTCGCCGTTTTCAGTTCTGAACGTTCGAAGACACCTGTCGTGATGATTTGTCCGTTGGCTGTCTTCGCCTTCAAGACTTTCAACTCCGACTCTTCAATTTCGATCGAACCGTTCGCTGTCGATACTTTGACATCCTCACTGAACAGATCACGGACGTTGACTCGACCGTTTGCTGTCATCAATTGAGCAAATGTCGTATCGAGTGACCTCAACGAAATTTCCCCGTTCAACGTCTGTAAGACGAATGATTCGTAATGACGGCGTGGTACTTTCAGATGGACTGTCGCACGGACACTCTTATCCTTCAAACGGATCGAAAGTGTGTTCGCCGAGACTGCGTGTTGCACAGCGGCTTGAAGTTGCTCAAGCGCCTGTTCTTCCGTCACCTGTTGGCGGCGGAGCGGACGTCCTGTCACCGTCAATTCGCATTCTTCGAGATCACTCGGTTCGACGACCAAGTTCGCATTGAACAGATCGACGTGAACCGTCTCACCGCTGAACGGGAATTGTTTGACGTAAGTGACGTTCGGACCGGACGCCTGATTAAGCGAAAGATCACTGTCCTTGATCCGGCTGACGAGATTATCGAACGCTGACATGACTTTCGTCGTCAGTGAATCGACGGAATACTGGTCGACCCGATCATATTGTTCTGGTTCATCGACGTACTTATGTTCACTGGCAGAAGTTGCACGTTCGTCGATCGCTTCGAGCCGCTCGAGTTTATCGAGTGCCTCATCAATCGTTAACTTTCCTTCTTTGACTTGCTCCAATATCAATTGACGCATATCTTGCTTCATGAACCGTTCCCTCCTATTCTTGAACCTCAAACGTGTGTTACATGATACTTTCGTTTAAGTTCCCTTAGTTCCTTCCTACGAATCCTCATCCACAAAAGTTTCACGATTCAATTCGTGCCGCATCGCGTTCAAGGACCGGAGCGAGATATCGTCCCGTATAGGACGCTTCAACTTCAGCAATCTGTTCCGGTGTACCGGCAGCAACAATCGTTCCGCCACCGTCGCCACCCTCTGGTCCTAAATCAATCAAGTAGTCGGCCGTCTTGATGACATCCAAGTTGTGTTCGATGACGAGCACTGTATCACCATTGTCGACGAGACGTTGCAAGACTTTCAAGAGACGCGCAATGTCGTGGACGTGGAGTCCCGTCGTCGGCTCATCGAGAATATAGATCGTCTTCCCGGTCGAGCGCTTATGCAACTCGGACGCGAGTTTAACACGTTGCGCTTCCCCGCCGGATAGTTCCGTCGCGGGTTGACCGAGACGCATGTATGTCAAACCAACGTCAGCGATCGTCTGCAATTTCCGCGTGATCTTCGGAATGTTCTCGAAGAAGGAAAGGGCATCTTCAACCGTCATCTCAAGCACGTCGGCAATCGTCTTGCCTTTATATTTCACTTCGAGTGTTTCGCGGTTGTAGCGTTTACCATGACAGACTTCACATGGAACATAGACGTCCGGTAAGAAGTGCATCTCAATCTTGATGATCCCGTCGCCACGACAAGCTTCACAGCGTCCACCCTTGATGTTGAAACTGAAGCGTCCTTTTTTATAACCACGCAGTTTCGCTTCGTTCGTCGAAGCAAAGACGTCACGGATGTCATCGAAGACACCGGTATACGTTGCTGGGTTCGAACGTGGTGTCCGACCGATCGGCGACTGGTCGATGTCGATGACCTTATCGATTTGATCCAGACCGGTGATTCCTTTATGGGCACCCGGTTTTTCTTTCGCCCGGTTCATCTCGTGCGCAATCGTCTTATAGAGAATTTCATTGATCAACGTCGATTTCCCGGAGCCCGAGACACCGGTGACGGCGACGAACAGACCCAGCGGAATGTCGACATCGACGTTCTTCAGGTTGTTTTCCGATGCTTTGTGAATATGAAGCATCCGACCGTCTGGCTCTTTGCGTGTCGATGGAACAGGAATGAACTTCTTCCCGGACAAGTATTGACCAGTCAACGAGTTCGCATCCTGCATCAACTCTTCCGGTTTCCCGGCTGCCGTGACGAAACCACCATGATCGCCCGCACCTGGTCCGATATCGATCAAGTAGTCGGCTGCCATCATCGTGTCTTCATCGTGTTCGACGACGATCAACGTGTTGCCGAGATCACGCATCGCCTTCAGCGTATTGATCAGACGATCATTATCACGTTGGTGTAAACCGATCGATGGTTCATCGAGAACGTAGAGGACGCCCGTCAGACGCGAACCAATTTGTGTCGCAAGACGAATCCGTTGCGCTTCCCCACCGGACAACGTACCGGCTGCGCGTGAGATCGTCAGGTAATCGAGACCGACGTTCTCGAGGAACGACGCCCGTTCGTGAATCTCACGGACGATCATCCGCGAAATCGTCTGATCCTTCTCACTCAACTTCTCCGGTAGTTCGTCGAAGAACATGACCGCTTGTTTAACAGACATCTTCGTCACTTCACCGATATGATGATCGGATACTTTGACGGCAAGTGATTCCCGTTTCAAGCGGTGTCCTTTACACGTCGGACAAGCTTTCTTCGCCATGTAGCCTTCCATCTGTTCCCGGATATAATCAGACGACGTTTCTTTGAAGCGACGTTGTAAGTTATTGAGGACCCCTTCGAAGTAGAGGTTCGTATTTCGGACCATCCCAAAGTCATTCTCATAACGGAAGTGAATCTCTTCCTTCGTGTTTCCGTTCAAGATCGTTTCACGGTGTTCTTCTGACAACTGTTCGAACGGTGTATCCATATCGATCTTGAAGTGGTCGCAGACCGCTTTGAGTAATTGTGGATAATACTGCGAGCTCGTTGGTTCCCAGGCCACGATTGCCCCTTCGTTCAATGACTTATCGGGATGTGGCACGACGAGATCAACATCGACCTCAAGCTTCGTTCCGAGACCGTCACACGACGTACAAGCACCAAATGGTGAGTTGAACGAGAACATGCGTGGTTCGAGTTCGCCGATCGAGAAGCCACAGATCGGACAAGCATGGTGTTCACTGAACAACAGTTCGTTGCCGTCCATCGTATCGACGATGACCCGACCGTCCGCGAGGCGAAGGGCAGTCTCGAGTGAGTCCGCAAGACGGGCTTCGACGTCTGGTCGCACGACGACACGATCGACGACGACTTCAATTGAGTGTTTCTTGTTTTTCTCAAGCGTGATCTCTTCGGCGAGATCCATCGTCTCTCCGTTGACACGGACGCGGACGAAACCTTCCTTCTTCAAATCGTCGAGCACCTTGACGTGCGTACCTTTGCGTCCGGAAACGATTGGCGCGAGAATTTGCAGACGGGTCCGCTCCGGCAACTCCATCACTTGGTCAACCATCTGACTGATCGTCTGGCTCGAAATCTCGATTCCGTGATTCGGACAGATCGGTTTACCAATCCGTGCGTACAACAGACGCAAATAGTCATAGATCTCTGTGACCGTTCCAACCGTCGAACGTGGGTTTTTACTCGTCGTCTTCTGGTCGATTGAAATTGCTGGACTCAGTCCTTCAATCGTATCGACATCCGGTTTATCCATCTGTCCGAGGAACTGACGGGCATAGGCAGATAAACTTTCGACATAACGCCGTTGTCCTTCAGCGTAAATCGTATCGAAGGCAAGCGATGATTTCCCTGACCCGGACAAGCCCGTCAAGACGACGAGCTGATCGCGGGGGATTTCGACATCGATGTTTTGTAGATTATTGACGCGAGCGCCTTTGATGATAATCTGATTCTTCTTTTCTCCCAACTTAGGCACCTGCTTTCAATTCTAATATGAGGTCGCGGAGCTCAGCAGCTCGTTCGAACTGCATGTCTTTCGCCGCTTGACGCATCTCTTGGTCGAGCTGTTCAAGCAACGTTTCGCGCTCCGGTTTTTTGAGTTTGTTGAACTTCTCGAGTTTTTCGACGGTGTCGTCGCTCTCGATCGTCGTACTGATGACACCACGGACATCCTTTTTGATCGTCTGCGGCGTGATGCCATGTTCTTCGTTGAACGCCATCTGGATTGCGCGACGGCGTTCCGTCTCATCGATCGCGCGTTGCATCGAATCGGTGACTTTATCAGCAAACAAGATGACGTGTCCTTCCGAGTTCCGCGCCGCTCGACCAATTGTTTGAATCAGCGAACGATCCGACCGCAGGAACCCTTCCTTATCGGCATCGAGAATCGTCACGAGTGAGACTTCTGGAATATCGAGTCCTTCTCGTAACAAGTTGATCCCGACGAGGACATCGTATTTCCCGAGTCGTAAGTCACGGATGATTTCAATCCGTTCCAGCGTCTTGATCTCCGAGTGCATGTAGTTGACCTTGACACCATTCTCCTTCAAGTAGTCGGTCAAGTCTTCTGCCATCTTCTTCGTCAGTGTCGTCACGAGAACACGTTCGTTCTTCGCGACCCGGTCACGGATGTTATCCATCAAGTAATCGATTTGTCCCGTGATCGGATGAATCTCGATCGTTGGATCAACGAGACCGGTCGGACGGATGATTTGCTCGACCATCTCTTTCGAATGTTCGAGTTCATACGGTCCTGGTGTCGCCGAGATATAGATCGCCTGACTGACTTTTTCCTCGAACTCCTCGAACCGTAACGGACGGTTATCTTTCGCCGACGGGAGACGGAAACCGTGGTCGACGAGGACTTGTTTCCGCGCCTGGTCTCCGTTGTACATCCCGCGAATTTGCGGCAATGTGACGTGTGACTCATCGGCGACGAGCAAGAAGTCTTTCGGGAAGTAATCAAGCAACGTATACGGTGTTGCACCTTCCGGCATCAAGTTCAAGTGACGCGAGTAGTTCTCGATTCCGGAACAATAGCCCATCTCACGCATCATCTCGAGATCGTAGTTCGTTCGTTGCTCAAGGCGTTGCGCTTCAAGTAGCTGATTGTCTTCGCGTAATTTCGCGAGTTGGACTTCCAGTTCCTTCTCGATGTTCGCGATCGCTTTCTGAAGACGGGTATCTCCCGTCACGAAGTGGGACGCCGGGAAGATTGAGATATGCTCGCGGTCTGCGACGATCTCACCTGTCAGCGGATCCATGTCACGAATCCGTTCAATCTCATCACCGAAGAACTCGACCCGGACACACTGTTCGTCGCGTGACGCCGGGAAGATTTCGACGACGTCTCCTCGGACACGGAACCGTCCTCGTTGGAAATCGATGTCGTTACGCTCATACTGAATGTCGATCAGACGACGGAGCATCTCGTTACGCCCCATCTCATTGCCGACACGTAGTGACAAGACGTGATTGTTGTACTCTTCCGGGTTACCGAGACCATAGATACACGAGACAGACGCAACGATCAAGACGTCCTCCCGTTCGAACAGGGCGGACGTCGCCGAGTGACGTAGTTTATCAATCTCATCGTTGATCGAAGAGTCCTTCTCAATGAACGTATCCGTCGATGGGACATACGCTTCCGGCTGATAATAATCATAAAAACTAACGAAGTATTCGACCGCATTGTTCGGGAAGAATTCCTTGAACTCCGAGTAGAGTTGTCCCGCTAGTGTTTTGTTGTGGGCAAGGACGAGCGTCGGTTTCTTGATTTCCTTAATGACGTTCGAGACCGTGAACGTCTTCCCGGTACCAGTCGCCCCAAGCAACGTCTGATGTCGTTCGCCTTGTTTTAGCCCAGTCACCAATTTTTCGATTGCCGTCGGCTGATCACCGCCTGGCTCAAATGGTGAAACGAGTTCAAATTCCATCGTTTGCTTCCCCCTCATCACGTAAAAAATCTATTTTTATTGTACCACTTTACGAACAAACATTCGATTATGAAGTGCTCCTTTTAGGAAGTTACCCTTTTTTTCGAAAATGCAAAAGTTTCTTTTTTGCTTCGAGTGTTGATCCTCGATTTTTCTGCCGACAAAAAAATCCCCGTCACGGCTGTTCCGTGACAGGGATGTACTCGTTAATGCAAGGACCGCACTTTAGTGCGACCATGGACCGGCTCATTGACGAACAGGATGCCGAGCTCATGATGATCTTGTTCATAGAAGGCACGTTGCGCAAACCGGATGTCTCCGTTATGGTTCATGACTTCAAGACGCAGATACGGTTTGTGTTTTTGGATGGCTTCGTAGAACGATGTTTCCGAATCGACCTTTTCACCATTGACCTTATAAATCGCTTCGCCCGGAATCAAGCCCATCTCGGCAGCTGGTTTATCAGGTAGCGTTCCGAGAATGACGGCACCACGCGTTCCATTGAGGAACAATGGGGTCTGTGCCCGGTTCAATCGCTTGACCCGCTGATGCAACACAATGTGCAGGACGAGCAACAAGACGATTCCGTACAGCCATTCAGCTTGTCCGGTGACGTATGCAAGAACCGTCAAGAGAATCGCGACGAGACTCGTAATCAAACGTCCTTGAACGAGCGGACGCATCAATTCTTTCGGCAACTTACCCGTAAAGAGGAAGCTGAAGCCGATCGGTAACCAGAGAACGATCGGAACGAGCTCTGGGAAGCTGTAACGTGGCCACCAGGCTTCAAGCACGTCGCCCGGAACAAAGACGAGCAAAGGCAATAGCCAAAGTTTATTCGCTGACAGCCCACCGATGAAGCGACCACGCTTCGAGACGACGAGTGACGGTGACAGGCGTCGTTGCCCGCGCCACCAGACGAGTAGACATTCCGCGACGAGCGTTAACGTCGCAAGCAATAAAATCATTTTCGGCTCAACCGCTCGAACCGGATCAAGACGTGAATCCATTAGGAACCAACCGGCAAGTCCAAGCAAGACGATCGGCCAAAGCGGTACGTTCAAGCGAACGATGCCGATCAACAGCAGGACACTTGAGAATCCGAGTAACAGCAAAGCGTATTGCGGCGTCAGCGTCAATCCGAGCCAGCCACTGACGACGGATAAGACGAGACCAACGAGTAACCCTGGTAAAAGTGTTTCGAGGACATCGCTTCGTTTTCCGTGTGTCCGGGAGCGAAATAGTCCACGTTCCCGTTTGACACGCCGGATGCCGATGACCCAACTGACAAGGAGTGCTAACCACAAGGTCGGACTGGCGATGAGACTAATCGCGGTCCAACCAATTTCATCGAGTAATTCCACGCGCATTCAGACCTCTTTCCATTCCTTATTATTGAGCAGCGACCTCGAGTGCTTTTTTCCGCTGGACGTCATTTTTGTCGTCCTCGAGTTTCTTCAGGAGACGCGTCTCCATCTCACCCGCTGTCTGCTGATCGATTTTTCCAGTGATGTCGAGCTTCGCATCCTTTTGTAAGGCTTCGACAGCTTGCTTCATCGTGTCACCGAAATACCCATCCTGTCCTTTTGGCTCGTAACCGATTGCTTCGAGAACTAAGTGAGCGTTTTCGACCGATTTACCGTAATCGCCGACTTCAAGCGACTTTTTGTCAGTCAGGATCTTCGTGACGTTGAAGTACGCTGGTTGCTTGACTTCAATCGTTGGCTTGACCCCTTTTTTATGGATCCAGTTACCGTCCGGCGTCAGCCATTTGTTTGTTGTCAACTTCAAATCACTACCGTCCTTTAAATCATACGCACTTTGGACGATGCCTTTACCGAACGATTTTGTACCGACGACCTCAGCCCCGGCACCTTCCTTCAGACCGGCTGCCAGAATCTCGGATGCTGACGCTGATCCGCCGTCTTCGAGCACGACGATGTTATAAGGTTTCTTCTCGTCTGCCTTCCCGAATTCCTGCTGCCGCTCCCCTTTATTGTTCTCGACTTGATAAATCGGAACGTCCTTCGGAATGAATGGTGCAATCATACTTGAGACAGCCGTCAAAAGACCACCCGGATTCCCGCGGACGTCGATGACGAGTCCATCGATATTCTGACTCTCGAGTTTCGCAAGCCCCTTCTCGAACTCTTTAGCCGTCGGTTCTGAGAACTGCGTCACTTGCAAGACACCAATTTTCTTCCCGTTGACGTCTTCCGTCGACGTATAGACCGTTTCAATCGGAATCGTATCCCGTTTGATCGTGATGTCCATCGCGTCTTGTCCACTACGTTGAATCGTTAGGACGACGTTCGTTCCTTTTTCACCACGGATTTTCTTGACCGCCTGATCCGTCTTTTGCCCTTTCGTCGACTTGCCGTCGATTTCTAAAATGACGTCACCAGGTTTGATCCCGGCTTTTTCAGCGGGTGATCCCTTGATTGGTGAGACGATGACGATTGACTCGCCTTTTTGTTCAAGCGTCGCACCAATCCCTTCGAAGGAAGACGATAGATTCGTATTGAACGATGTTGTCTCCGACTCGTCCATATAGACGGAATACGGATCGTCAAGCACTTCCGCCATACCGGATAGCGCACCGTCCAGCAGTTCTTTATCTGTCACGTCCTCTAGATAATTCTGTTCGATCATTTGACGAACCTGATCCACTTTTTTCCAATCACCCGTTGCATTCGCAGACGACGATGACGTCGAGACAGAATCCGTTCCGCCAGCCGCTAGCATCCCGACGGCGCCTGCCCCTAAACCAAGCCCGAAGGTACTGACCGCGATGACTGCTGTTGTAGATTTTTTCACGCTTGATTCCCCACTTCCGTTAAAAAACGCAGTATTTTTTTCAGTATAGCAAAAAAAGATAGGTTACCCTATCTTTTCGGTATTCTATGGGATGTCAAAAGATGTACGGTGCCGGATCCACTGCATTTGGTTGTCCGACCGCCCATTCTCCCTTATGCAATTCGAAATGCAGATGCGGTCCTGTTGACCAGCCAGTTGAGCCGAGCGTCCCGACCGTTTGACCTGGCATGACCGTTTGACCTGCAGACACACTGATCGAGTCGAGATGCGCATAGACGGTCGTATAGACCTGTCTGTCGATCAAATGCGTCACCATGACGACATTTCCGTACCCGGTCGCACTACCGGCACGGAGGACGATCCCACCGGCTGCCGCATGAATCGGAGTCCCTTTCGCATTGACGAGATCGATGCCCGTATGCAGCTCCGGCTTCCCTGTCAATGGATTGTTCCGCGGACCAAATGGTGACGAGACATAGCCTTTGACTGGTAAGTGAAATGGTCGACTGACGTCGACATCAACACTCGTATCCGGTGTTGCACTTGGCGTCTCAGTCTCAGGAACCGACGTCTCTGTTTTTGGTGCCTCTGCTTTCGGCGCCTCTTTCTGTTCCTGTTGCGCTGCTGCCTCTCGTGCAGCTTCAGCAGCTTCCGCTTGACGCTTGGCTTCTGTTGCCCGTGCGGCTTCTTCCGCTTTGCGTTTCGCCTCTTCTTTTGCTTTCCGTTCCGCTTCTTGCAGGGCGATCAATTCGTTTTGGATCAGACGGCGCTGATCCGCGAGGATTTCCGCCTCTTCGGCTTTCGAGAACTGCTCTTGTTGCAGTTCCTTGACCTTCGTGTTCAACTGGACGACGAGCTTCCGCTTCAAATCAGACTCCGCGATGATCCGCGTCTGAAGTACGAGTAACTTCCGTTGTTCCTGTTTCATGCTCTCCAGTAATAACGCTTGTTCCGAGCGCTGTTCGTTCAATTGCTTGACGTTCGCCTTATAAGCCTGCAAGACATTATCATCTTGTTTGATGATCTCGCTGACCGTACTGAAACGCGAAATCAAATCACCGAAGTCCTTCGCGTCGAGCAGGACCTCGATATATTTGACGTCTCCTTTTTGCTGGACGGCACGCAATCGGCTTCCGAGCAAATCTTCTTGCTGATGCAGTTCCTTCAACGTCTCGGAAATCGCTTCTTCCGTCAGACGCAATTGTTCTTTAGATGCAGCAACAGCCGCTTGTTGATCGGCTATTTTAAGCGCTAAATCATCCAAACGGCTGTTGACTTCATCCAGTTGCGCACGGGCTTCCTTGCGCTCCTGTTTCGTCAAGATTAACTTCTCTGATGTCTGACTCTGTGATCGTTCCGTCTCTTTAAGACGACTTTCGACCTCCTGTTGTTCCTTCAGCAAATCTTCTTTCGACGTGGCATCAACGGACACACTAGTTCCAATCAAAGCTAAGCTCAGGACGGCAGAATAGAATCGGACTTTCATGAGAAGCATCTCTCCTCTATTTTATTTTTGAGTGAATCACTTAAATCTTCAAGAAACGACCGAGTGATGTCGTAGATCCCCATACACCGATGAATGCACCGAGTCCGAGTAGGATCAAGACGACTTGTGCCGACAGTTCTCCTGGCGGAATCAGCGAGAAGATTCCCGCATTCACGGTAGCAAGTTGCGGTTGGATCGCGTTGTATGAGACTTCGTAACCGAAGTAGACGACGACGATCGGGATGATGGCACCTAATACGCCCATCAATAATCCTTCGACGAAGAACGGCGCACGGATGAATCCGTTTTTCGCTCCGACGAGGCGCATGATCTCGATTTCCCGGCGACGGGAGAAGATCGTGACTTTGATCGTGTTCGAAATGAGGAACATTGCCATGAATGTCAATCCGACGATCAGGATGATTCCACCGATCCGAACTCCTTCAAGGAAGTTAAACATCTTTTTAACATAGTCCTTACCATATTCGACACTATCTACATTTTCCATTTTTTTGATGGAATTTGCAAGTGTTTCTGTCTCTTTTGGTGAGGTAGCTTTGACGATATATCGGTCGTGAAGTGGATTATCCTTTTCAACCGACTGATAGGCTTGTGAGCCTTCGCCAAGTTGCTCCTTGAAGCGGTCCAGTTCTTCTTCTTTCGAACTATAACGAACAGAGTTGACACCCGGCATCTGCTTGAGGGAGTCACCCACTGCATCAATCTTCGACTGGTCTGCTTCCCGTTCGACGAACACTTGGATTTCAACGTCTTTTTCGACGTTATCGGAAATCTTGTTGACGTTGAACATGAGCATCGCGAATATTCCTACGAGAAGTAAAGTAACGGTAACAGCACTGACAGAAGCGAATGTCATCCAGCCGTTCCGGACGAGACCTTTTGCCCCTTCCCGTAAATGACGGAATCCATTAAACTTCATAGCCGTACATTCCTTTCTCTTCGTCTCGGACGATTTTTCCTC
This sequence comes from Exiguobacterium sp. ZWU0009, assembly GCF_000798935.2. Taxonomy (NCBI): domain Bacteria; kingdom Bacillati; phylum Bacillota; class Bacilli; order Caryophanales; genus Exiguobacterium; species Exiguobacterium sp. ZWU0009. Next base: position 2,575,257 of record NZ_CP018057.1, read on the forward strand.
CGTCGATCGCTAAGACACGATGACGCATCTTGTTAACGATGTCTCGGTTGTGTGTCGCCATTACGACCGTTGTCCCACGGCGATAAATCTCTTCAAATACTTCCATGATCTCCCATGCTGTATCCGGGTCTAGGTTCCCAGTCGGCTCATCGGCAATGACGAGTGACGGACGGTTGACGATGGCTCTCGCGATCGAGATCCGTTGTTGTTCGCCCCCAGATAATTCGTCCGGATAGTTGCGCTCTTTATGCTTGAGTTTGACGAGATCGAGGACTTCGAGGACTTTCTTCCGGATTTGTGCTTTGTCTTCCCCTACGACTTCTAGCGCAAAGGCGACATTTTCATAAACCGTCAAGGACGGGAGTAATTTAAAATCTTGAAAGATGACGCCGATTTGGCGACGAAGTTCGGGGATTTGACGGTTTTTCAGCTTACCGACTTCGATTCCTTTAAATAAAAATGAACCGCTCGTGGGTTTCTCTTCGCGGTACATCATTTTCATGAATGTTGATTTACCCGCACCCGACGGACCGACGATATAGACGAATTCGCCTTGATTGATCGTCAAATCGACCTCACGGAGTGCCGTGACGCCGTTCGGATAAATCTTACTGATTCGTTGCATCTTGATCACGTACTTCACATCCTTACTTATTTACTGATGCTGAATGGATAGGTCTAAAAACCTACCGACCACCATTATAACAGGGACAAAATTGAACGCACATTACAATCAAATGTCATTTCAGGCGATTATACCATAAAAAAGAGGCACGAATGACGAACACATGTCGTGTGTGTCATCTCGTACCCCATCATATCCCATAATTACTTTTTATCAGCGAGCCAGTCAGCAACGGCAACGATTTCTTCATCCTCTTTCAAGAGTCCGGCAGGCATTTGCCCTTTCCCGTTCTTGATGATTTCCTGGATTTCTTCTGAAGAATACTTCGAGCCGACCTTCGTCAGGTTCGGTCCGACGTTCCCTTCAAGGTTGTTCCCGTGACACGATGCACAGTTGTTCGCGAAGATTTTTTCCGCATCGACGGCTGTTTCCGTCTTCGACGAATCATCGTTCATCGTCGACTCTTCCTTCGTGCTTGACGAATCGCTAGAGCTTGAATCATCACTACCGCCACATGCTGCGAGTGCAAGTGTCGTTCCTAACCCTAACGCAAGTAACAAGTTTTTCAGCTTCATCCGGATATCCCCCTCTGTAAGTATCTAAGTAAACGCTTCTGACCTAGTTAGAGTATAACCGTTATCCGGAAGAGTTAAGCGTGATTTCACAAAAACTTCACGCATTAAGAACAATTACGGCACATTCCGGTAACGTTTATCGTCGGTAAAACCGAGACCAAGCACTTCGTGGGCTTCACTGACGACGAGAAACGCCGACGGATCGATATGTTTGACGATCTCTTTGAGCGTCGTGATCTCCCCTTGGCGAACGACGACCATCAACATCGGTTTCCGTGTCCGTGTGAACGCACCTGCTGCTTCGATTTCCGTCGCCCCGCGATCGAGCGTCTCGAAAATTTCCTTCACTAACGCCTCCCGCTGATCGGAGATGATATAGGCGAGCTTGTCGTTCGTAATCCCAAGCTGGACGACGTCGATCATCTTGATCGTGATAAATAAGGCGACGAGCGCATACAGTCCAATCTCAAGCGAAAAGATCGTCGCCGCACTGATGACGATCGTTCCGTCGAGCAAGGCGATACAGAGATGGAGCGGCAACTTCGTGAAGCGATGCAAAATTTGCGCGATCAAATCCATTCCCCCGGTTGACGCCCGTCCCCGGAAAATCAGACCGAGTCCGATCCCGACACCGGCACCGCCGAAGATCGCGGCAAGCATCGGATTCATCGTCGCAGCCGGAACGTCGAACCGCTCGTAGACGAGGATGACGACCGGTAAAAAGATTGAACCAACGAGTGATTTGACGCCAAACCCCATTCCGAGGATCATCCAACCGACCGCCAGCAAGACGACGTTCGCGACGAGTTGGAATAACCCGGGCGAGATCCCAAACAAATCGTTCAAGACGATCGATAAGCCACTGACGCCTCCTGAGGCGAGTTGATTCGGTGCTAAAAACAAACTAAAGGCACTTGCGACGAACAAGGACCCGATTAACAAATACGCATAATCGCGCACGACTTCCTGACGTGTCGATGTCATGACATTCCATTTCCCCTTATCGATTGATTCTCGTGTTTCATTTTAGCGGAAAAGTCAGACAACGACTAGAGAGGCGGAACAACTCACAGTGTTCCCTTTATACCGCACTAAAGGGCGGACTGTAGCGGACGATGCCGCTAACACCGCGCAACCCATGTCGTTCAAGCGCAAGGACGAGAAAGACCTCTGGCGGAACGGGGAACGGTGGGTGAATATCATAGTCGATCGTCCGTTCGAAACCAAACTGTGGATAGTAGCTGTCGTGACCAAGTACAACGATGTGCGATTCACCAGCATCCCGCGCATCCTCAATCACTTGGCGAATCAATTCGGAACCAATGCCTTTTCGTTGCCAGACCGGCAGGACGCCGACTGGTGCTAAAGCAAGCGACGGAATGTCATCGATATGGATCCGGCTTAAGAGGACGTGTCCGACGATTTCTCCTTTATCAGTTACCGCGACGCGACCGAAGACCGGTTGCGCTGCTTCATCCTCACGTAAGGCATCGACGAGGTTTGCCTCGTTCGGTTGTTCGAATGCCGCTTCGTGAACGAGCCGGATTCCCGCTGCATCCTTGAAGCCTTCTTTACGAATGATCATCAGATATTGCTCCCTTCGAGTGGTTTTGTTGCAAGAAGCGTAAATTCCTTCGGAATGTTCTCACCGTTCCAGCCCCGATGCTCATCGAATCGCTTTAATGTGAAACCTGTTCGCAGGACACCGTTTAAGATTTCGCTCAGTGTAAAATAGCGGACGGAGACATCCGGAAAATCGACTTGCTCCTCGTCCGTAAAGTGCGTCTTATATGCCAAGTCACCCGCCTGTACCGCTTGATCGAAATAACACGGTTTATACGTCAAGTCCGTATCAATCCAGCGTCCGACCGGATGAAAGTCACTCAGGATCAACTGTCCACCGGGCTTCAACATTGTAAAGAGAATCTGCAGAAAACGCTCGAGATCAGCAAAATAATGCAAAATCCCACCTTCTAAGTAGAGGAGATCAAATGTCTCGCTGTATCGCTCAAGGTCGATTGCATAGAGATCGCCGACGACATACTCAATCTTTGTTCCAGCAGCATGGGCGAGTTCTAGCGCGTACCGCGCATTCTCCTCCGAGATATCGAACACCGTGACGTCTGCCCCGAGTAACGCTAACGGCACCGTCTTGCGTCCGTTCGAACCACAGATGTTCGCGATCGTCTTCCCGGCTACGTCTTCGAGATGACGACGATGTTTCTTCAGGCTTGCGGCTGGATCTTGTTTGATGATCGCAGCATATTCTGCTGGCGTTCCGTCGCGTTTCTCCCAAAATTCATACGCCCGGTACTCCCACGCTTGTTTATTGACCCGACTTTGCTCCTGCATCACTGTTCCCCCTTTGACGGTCAAAAAACCAGTCGAACATCGTCCGACTGGTTGGTTGTCTTACATATTCATGAGACGGAGGTACGCATCGATGAAGCCCATGATGTCACCATCCATTGCTCCTTGTGTGTTCCCGACTTCATAGTTCGTCCGGTGATCCTTGACCATGCTGTATGGGTGGAAGACGTACGAACGGATTTGGCTACCCCATGCGATATCCGATTTTTCACCACGGATCTCGTCGAGTTTCTTTTGCTGCTCTTCGATTTCGCGTTGATAAAGTTTCGCTTTCAACATCTTCATTGCCGCTTCACGGTTTTTGATCTGCGACCGTTCTTGTTGACAGGAGACGACGACGCCTGTTGGAACGTGTGTGATCCGGACAGCCGAGTCCGTCGTATTGATGTGCTGACCACCGGCACCAGAGGCACGGTACGTATCGATCCGTAAATCTTCCGTACGGACTTCGATGTCGATGTCATCGTTGAATTCCGGCATGACGTCACACGAGACGAACGATGTATGACGGCGACCTGACGAGTCAAACGGTGAGATCCGGACTAAACGATGGATCCCTTTTTCGGCTTTTAAGTATCCATAGGCATTGTGCCCTTGAATACGGAGTGTGACCGATTTGACACCCGCTTCGTCACCCGGTTGGTAGTCCATCGTTTCGACTTTCCAGCCTTGCTTGTCGCAGAAACGTTGGTACATCCGCAGTAGCATCGATGCCCAGTCTTGCGACTCGGTACCACCCGCACCTGGGTGTAACTCGAGGATCGCGTTGTTTGCGTCATACTCGCCATTCAAGAGGATTTGAAGTTCGAAGTCTTCAAACTTCTTCTTGAGATCGCCAAGTTCTGACTCGAGCTCTTCTTGAAGATCCGCATCCGGCTCTTCCTTGATCAATTCGTACGTCAAAGCGACGTTCTCGTGACCTGCTTCGAGTTCTTTGTATTTGTCGACCATCGCTTTTAAGCCGTTCGACTCATCGATGACTTTTTGTGCCGATTCCTGGTTGTTCCAGAAGTCTGGGTATGTCATCTCGTTTTCAAGTTCTTCGATCCGGGCAATCTTCGACTCGAGGTCGAGTGATGCCTTATATTCGTCGAGTTTCTTTTCCATCCACTCGGCGGTGTTGCGAATTTCTGCTAATTCCATGTGTTCCACCTTCTCTTTCCGTGAAAAGAGGCAGGAATCTCCTGCCTCTCTTTCAGTCGATTCATCACTTATGCCTGACGGCCGTGACAGTTCTTATATTTCTTACCGGACCCACACCAGCACGGATCGTTACGTCCGATTTGGTCGTTTGGATTTTTCCGGACCGGTTTTTTCTTGACCGCTTTGTCTTCCTTACCCGAAACGGCGACTTCGTCTTGGACGACTTTTTCGCGTTTGAGGTTCGGATCGAGATCTGCACGAAGGACGAATTGCGTCACTTCTTCTGCGATCGCAGCGTTCATCGCATCAAACATCATCGAACCTTCCGATTGGTATTCACGGAGCGGATCGTTTTGACCGTATGCCCGGAGGTGAATCCCTTCACGGAGTTGATCCATTTGATCGATATGGTTCATCCAGTGTTGGTCAACGGCACGAAGAACGATGACTTTTTCAAACTCATCAAATGCTTCGGCTGGTACTTCTGACCGTTTGTGCTCGTAGTGTGCGAATGTCCGCTCTTTGAGCAACTCGATGATTTCTTCGCGTTCTTTTCCGAAGAGGTCGCTTTCCGTGACCTTCTCTTCGATTGCAAGCGTCTGGTTTGCCCATTCTGCAAGCGCACCGATGCTCCACTCTTCCGGGACGAACTCGACCGGTGTGTACTGATGGACGCCTGCTTCGATCGTCTGCTCGATCATCGGACGGACGATATCTGATACGGAACCCGCATCGAGAATTGCTGCTCGGTCCGCGTACATGACTTTCCGTTGGTCCGCCATGACGTTATCGTAGCCGAGGACTTGTTTCCGGGCATCAAAGTTATTTCCTTCGACGCGTTTTTGAGCCGATTCAACGGCACGAGACACCATCCGGCTCTCGATCGGTTGTGAATCATCCATTCCGAGACGATCCATCATCGACTGTAACGAATCGGAACCGAAACGACGCATCAATTCATCTTCAAGTGACAGATAGAATTGTGATGCCCCTGGATCTCCTTGACGACCAGCACGACCACGGAGCTGGTTATCAATCCGGCGTGATTCGTGACGTTCTGTCCCGAGGATGAAGAGACCGCCTTTATCTAAGACACCTTCACCAAGCTTGATGTCGGTACCACGACCGGCCATGTTCGTTGCGATCGTGACCGAGTTCGCTTGACCGGCGTTCTCGATGATTTCCGCTTCACGTGCGTGGTTTTTCGCGTTCAAGACTTCGTGACGGATGCCACGTTTCTTGAGGATGTTGCTGAGCAACTCCGACGTCTCGACGGCAACCGTACCGACGAGGACCGGCTGTCCTTCGCGGTGGGCACGTTCGATTTCGTCTGCGACAGCAGCGAACTTCCCGTTCATCGTTTTGAAGATCAAGTCTGGCATATCGTTTCGGACGACTGGTTTGTTCGTCGGAACCGGTACGACGTGCATGTTGTAGATATTACGGAATTCTTCTTCCTCCGTCTTCGCTGTACCGGTCATCCCAGCAAGCTTCGTATACATCCGGAAGAAGTTTTGGTACGTGATCGTCGCAAGCGTCATCGATTCGCGTTGAATCTCGACGCCTTCCTTCGCTTCGATTGCTTGGTGCAGACCTTCCGAGTAACGACGCCCTTCCATGACACGACCTGTGAACTGGTCGATGATCATGACTTCGTCTTCACGAACCATATAGTCGACGTCACGGTGCATGACGGCGTTCGCCCGCAGTGCGAGGCTCAAGTGATGGTTGAGTGAGACGTGCTCAAGACCGAACAGGTTATCGATGCCGAAGTATTTCTCAGCCCGGTCGATCCCTTGCTCCGTCAACAGAACACTTTTCGTTTTGATGTCGACTGTGTAGTCTTCATCTGCTTTCATGATTTTTGCGAATGCATCCGCTTGCGAATAGAGCGCTGTCGATTTCTCGGCAGACCCTGAGATGATGAGTGGTGTCCGTGCTTCATCGACGAGGATCGAGTCAACTTCATCGACGACAGCGTAATGGAGCGGTCGTTGTACACGGTCTTCTTTATAGAGGACCATGTTGTCACGCAAGTAGTCGAAACCGAACTCGTTGTTCGTTCCGTACGTGATGTCACAGCTATAGGCTGCTTGTTTCTCCTGACGCGACATGCTTGAGAGGTTCAAGCCGACTGAGAGACCAAGTGCCGCATAAAGAGGCTCCATGATGTCACGGTCACGTTTTGCGAGATATTCGTTGACGGTAACGACGTGAACGCCGTTGCCAGCGAGGGCATTCAAATAAACAGGGAGTGTCGCAACAAGCGTCTTACCTTCCCCGGTTTTCATTTCGGCGATGTCCCCGTTGTGCAAGACATATCCACCAATCAACTGAACGCGGTAGTGGCGCATGCCGAGAACGCGTGTCGAAACCTCGCGACAGACCGCGAAAGCTTCCGGTAAAATATCATCTAAGTCTTCTCCGTTAGCAAGACGCTCACGGAATTCAACGACTTTTCCTTCAAGTTCTTGATCCGATAACGCACCGATTTGTGTCTCGAATGCTTCTACAGCGTCTGCTGCTTTTTCGGCTTTCTTCAGGACACGTTTCGTTGGTGCAAATAATTCTTTTAGAAAATTAGCCATGCCTTACAGTCCCCTTACTTCGAACGATTCTTTGAACGAACAGAATTCCGAGATTTTTCCTTTATTCAGTGTACCGAATACGACGTCAAATTTCAACAAGCGGACCAAGCAGCGGTCTCGGTCTTTTGTCATAAAGCAAACGTACCTTGTTTAAAAATAGTTTTCCATCATATCAAAAAGGGACCCGCCCGTAAGAGCGAGTCCCTGTTGCATTCATTATTCTGGTTCAATCAAACCGTAACGACCATCTTTACGACGGTAGACGACGTTCGTGTTGCCCGTTTCTGCGTCTGAGAAGACGAAGAATGCGTGTCCGAGCATGTCCATCTGAAGAATCGCTTCTTCCGTGTCCATTGGTTTGAGTGTGAAACGCTTCGTCCGAACGAGTTCGAGTTCTGCCTCGTCCTCTTCATAGACTGGCGCTTCCGCTTCCGGTCCTTCGAGCGTTTTGAAGTACTCTCCGATGCCGCCTTCTTTAGCGCGTCCTCTCCGGTTCAACTTTGTTTTGTGTTTCCGGATTTGACGTTCGAGCTTATCGACGACGAGGTCGATTGCTGCATACATATCGCCATTGATATCCTCTGCACGGAGCAAGAGGTTTGGCATTGGAATCGTCACTTCGACTTTTTGCTTCTCATTGTTGACTTTGAGATTGACATAAGCCGTTTGCGCTTCCGTAGGAGTTGTAAAATAACGAGTTAACTTTTCAAGCTTTTTCTCGACGTAATCCTTGAGAGCATCTGTGACGTCCAAGTTTTCACCGCGAATGTTGTAGATCATGTAAACTCCTCCTTAAGTAACCGGTTGAACCTATGAATTCGAGATGCTTCAGTCGTTTCCTTCTGAATATTCGAAATTCTTTGGTTCGTTTTTATTATAGCACGATAAGTGAAGGAAGACCATGAAAACGATGACATTCTCATGAACGTTCACTCCGGTTCTTAGCGTACGATAATATTGAAGCATGTTGATGTTAACGTATATACCCGTTTCATCTAAACTCAAAACAAAAAACCGCTTTTAGGCGAATAGCCTAAAAACGGTGGCGGCTGCTATTGGATTAGATCTTTGAAACGTTCGCAGCTTGTGGACCACGATCGCCTTCAACGATTTCAAATTCCACTTCTTCGCCTTCTTCAAGTGATTTGTAGCCATCGACTTGAATCGCTGAGAAGTGTACGAATACGTCTTTCGCGTCAGACGTCTCGATGAAACCATAACCCTTTTCAGCATTAAACCATTTTACTTTACCTTGTTCCATTCGAATTCACGTTCCCTTCGCAAACCAGAGTTCGAGAGCAAGCTCTCTACGGCTTAGTCTATCAAAAGAAGGAATTATTGACAATTAAAAATTCTGATTAATTTGAATTCATCCCGAAAAATGAATAATATTCCCTACTTATTGGTCTATATTTTAAAAAATTACGTTGTCATTACAGTTGTATTATTGTATTATATCGTTAGTAATTACCTATTTTATCCATTGTCCTATCTTAAGGAGGATGTAGTCGAATGCGACCATTCCATAATGACGAAAAGTATCGAATCACGAAACGGACGGTGGCGATTCTCCCGTGCTACGACATGATGAAGCAATCCATCATCGTACTCGAGGATGGCTCGACCATCATGACACCGCTTCGGCCGTATCAACTACTGCAGCTTTCCTGCAGGCAATACAACAGTTCCATCGAGGAACGCATCGTGACAGCAAAACGTGTCGCATCTGTGAAAGGAAAAGTCCCAGTCGTTATTGAACCGACACTTGGCCTCGTGTTTTTCCCAACGAAATCACCGAAACGTGATGATTGCGAGTGGTACGCTTGGAGCCACATGTCCGAAGTCATCGAGGAAGACGGACAGACGAAGCTCAAGACTCGTAATGGCATGATCCTTCCCGTAAACGCCTCTCCTTACATCGTCCGCAACCAAATGAAAGCAACTGGCGAGCTGATGGCTCGTTATCAACAATTGAACGCGATGACATTAGAGGAACGCTTTAATGCAATCAAATCTTAAAGATTAACCGTAAAAAAATCAGGGTTGGGCGATGAATTCGCTCAATCCTTTTTGGTTTCTGCCGATATATAATGAGATGATAGTTTTAAAAAACAAGGAGGCTTCTCGATGAACATCCAATTGAACCCGGCACGTCCGGCGCAATCCCCTGGTCAGACGCCGCTTTCGGAGACGAAGACCTATAAAGGTACGGTCCTTGAGCAGACTGGTCCACATACGGCTCTCGTCCAGGTCGGTCGGGATAAGATCGAGATGACCTTCACGGGCGACGTTCCGACAGGTGATTTTCAGTTCAAGGTCAAAGGACAGACTGCAGAAGGTTACTTGATTGAACAATTGACGCCCGCGACACCAGACGCGGAAACCCCACCTGTCCTGTCCGTTCCATCAAATGTTGACCCTGCTTTGCTAGGAGGCGTGCCAGCTGAACTAAAGCAAGCTGTTGCGAAGTTACTCGCGAGCGGTCAACTGCCGCAGACACCGGAAATCGTCGCCCAGCTCGTGACGGCACTGCAAGGAACCTATAAGAACTTAGCACTCGAACTCGTGTCGCGACCGGACACGACACTGCCCGTTGACGCCGACGTCTTGATCGCGAGTCTCCTCGCGACGACGGAAGACTATCCGGACGTCCTGCCGGAACGCGACACCTTAAAGGAGCAGCCGACGTTCGAAAAAGCCGTCGCGCTTGACGTCGCTCGCGTGACGCTACCGACGCAACGCGAGATCGAGACAGCGTCGCCCTTGCATATCCGGCAATACATTGAACATCTACCAGCGGAAAAACGCCCGGCTCTCGTCGCTACGCTCGAACGAGGCGATGTCGAAACAGTTCGCAAACAGCTCGCGCCTTACTTCCCGCAAGCGCCACTCGAGCCGAAGACGAGCGTCCGCGAGCAACTGATCGGTCTGACGGCACGGGCAAGTCAACCGGAAGCTCAAGCAGCGCAAACGACACCGGTCCGCTCTGCCTTGACGCTCGTCCGCGAAGTGACGCCACGGCTTGCTGAGATTACGAACGATTTCAAGAGTCAACAGCGAACGATCGTCTCACAACTCCGGCAAATCGAACCGCTCGTTGAGACACGTCCTGTCCAAATGGTCGCCGTCATCGAGAGTACGGCGCAACGCTTAAAACAAATCTTCCAGCAAACGGACGCTTTATTGCATACCTCGATGAAGGATGAAAAACAGCTGATTCATTTCTTATCGAAACTCGAGCGGGGTGCGGAACTGGCGCTACTCGGACGTGGAACAGAGGCAAAAGCCGTCTTACAGGAAGTCCGAGTCGCCTTTGAAGCCTTCCGCTATGCGCCAGCGAACGTCCGTCCGACTTACTTACCGGAGATGCAAGGACTGCCACCGCAAGCACCAACGTTACCGGCACAAACGGCAACAAAAGCTGTTCCGTATGAGCCGCAACAGAACAGTCCACGCCTTTTGCAGGAGACCGTCCAAAAGACGCTTCAGCTCCAGACAGCGGAACTGAAACTCAGTACGCCGGCAGCGAATCCGGAAGCCGCCAAATTGCAGACGTTCCTCGCAGCACAACAGCAAGTTAATAAACCGGACAGCCAGCAACAGTTGAACCAGATTCTGCTGGCGTTGCCGGTCCAACTCGTCGAAGCGACGGCAGGACTGCATGTCCATTTACAGAACAAACGCCCGGACGAAGTGATCGACTGGGAAAACAATACGTTGTATGTTCAGCTCAATACGCCGCGCCTCGGTGAAATCGGTGTCCGCGTCGAGACCGTCAACCGGAAGATGCAGATCACGATTGAAAATGATTCCCCAGTTCTTGAACAACTGGCGACCCCGTTCCTCGACCGGACCACGGACGCCTTGCAAGCGACTGGTTACCAGGACGTCCGGATCCAATTCCGTCCGTTCACGCGCGAGCAAGTGACGGAGACCGTCAAACAAGACGAGACGCCACGTGGCTACGACTACCGTATCTAAAAAGGAGAGACCGTTATGTATCAGAAAATCGATTTAACCGGACGCAAGACCGCTGCCGTCCTCCGCTACGATGAAGCATCCGGTCAAGCACCGGTCGTCGTCGCTCGGGCAAGCGGACAAGCTGCCGACCGAATTCTGCAAGAAGCACGGGCGAACGGCGTCGCGATCGAACACGATACGTCCCTGCTCGGTCACTTACTTGATCTCGATCTCGGGACGGCGATTCCCCCGCAACTGTACGACGTGATGGCAGAACTGCTCTTATTGATCGAAGAACTCGACAACGCGAAAGGACGGCAGACATGACAGAACAAGAACTCTACGCGATGACCCCGCAACAGCTGACGGAAGTCATGTTGACGGGACTCGTCCTCCAATATGACCGTGCCATTCTCGCACGTGACGCAAATCGCTTTGATGAGGTGAACGCACGCTTACAAAAGGCTTATCAGTTACTCGACAAACTGCAGGCGGGACTGCATGACGACGGTGGCATCATCACCGCACAACTCGACGCGCTCTATCACTATCTTGCCGAGCAGACGTTACAAGTCTATACGACACCGCATGTCTTAGACGAACTACTGGAACTGGCAGAAGACTTACGCGTCACCTGGCAAGCGGCGCAGACCGTCGATCGACCGCTCGTGCGTGCCGCACATCATCAACGATACGAAGGGATGGAATACGAATGAGAATCACGAATAACGTCCAAGCCTTGAAGGCTTATCGCAACCTCAGCATCAACCAGACGAACGTCAAGACGACGATGGATAAACTATCGAGCGGTCAAAAGATTAATCGAGGTGCGGATGATGCAGCTGGTCTCGCGATCTCGGAGAAGATGCGTAATCGCTTGAAGGCGCTCGATAAAGCGGAACAGAACGTCCTTGACGGTGTTTCGATGATTCAAACGGCTGAAGGCGGTTTGAGTGAGACACACAACCTATTGCAACGGATGCGCGAACTGGCCGTCCAAGCTGGTAATAGCACACTCGCGACAGAAGACCGGACAGCGATTCAAGAAGAGATCAACCAGTTGACGAACGAAGTCTCGCGGATCGCGAAGACGACACAGTTCAACGGCAAAGAACTGTTGAGCGGGAAATTCAACGATGCCGACAACGCCCTGTTCATCCAAACGAATGCTGGAGCAAACGAAGGCATCTCGATCACGATTGACGACATGCAAGCCCTCGCGATCGGCGTCAGTTCAACGACACAAGCCGAGGCGTCGATTCGTCCGCTTGATTTCCCGAGTAGCGATGCACCCGAGTATGCCCTTAGCGTCATGACGGCAACGGACGCGAATGACGCGATCAGCCGGTATACGAAAGCAATCGATACAATCTCCCAGCAACGGGCACAACTCGGGGCGATCCAGAACCGGTTCGAAGCAACATCATCCGTCCTCAGTGTCAGCGTCGAGAACTTAACAGCGTCAGAATCGCGGATTCGCGATACTGATATGGCGCGTGAGATGATGGAATATGCGAAATACAACATCCTTAACCAATCGGGGATGGCAATGATCGCTCAAGCGAACGCTCTGCCGCAAGGCGTCTTACAATTACTCAACTAAGGAGGCAGACCCGATGGATATCCGCCGCATCCAAGAAACGCAACGACTCCAGTCCTTAAAAGGTGGTCCGCGTGAAGTCGAGGCGTCGACGACCTTCTCTGCCCTGATGCAGGAGAAACGGGAACATAAAGGGTACGAACGTCTGCAGCAGAAGCTCGCCCTCGTCGAAGAACACGGGCAATTGCTCGCTGAGAGTCAGACGATTGAACACCTCGAAAGCTATAAAGAAAAGATCAAGGACTTCTTAAAAGATGCCCTCGACCAATCGCAACAACTCGAAGAAAAACGTGGCTTCAACCGCCGCGGTCGGACGAAGATTTATAAAGTCGTCGAACAAGTCGATGCAAAGCTTCTCCAGTTGACGGATACGGTCATCTCCGGTGAGTCGCGCCGCCTCGATATCCTCGACCAAGTCGGCGAAATCAAAGGTATGCTCGTCAACGTCTTCGTGTAATTCATAGTTAGAGGAGTTCCCTACATGCCAGACTTATATCTTAAAAAATGCACCTGCCCCTACTGTTTGAAGATAACGGAAACGAAACGTGTCCTGTCACGGCACATCCGTGTCGCCTCGACCGACTTTGATGGCTTTATCCGTCATCAAGGCGTCAATGTCTATCTCTATGAACCGGTTCAGTGCAATCATTGCCGGTTTTTCTTCCACGAATCGTTTGGAAAGTTATCGCCAGGCGTTCGAACGACACTGCAAGACCACATCCTGCCGGCGCTCCCCGTCTTACCGTTCGCTGGTACCGAGCGGACAATTGAGCAGGCGATTCAGCTCTATAAACTCTGCCTTTACACGGCACAAGTGACGGAGCAGAAACCGGCGATTCAAGCGATGCTCGGTGTCCGGCTGTCCTGGTTGCACCGCTTGACGGAGCAGTCAGCAGAAGAACAGCTCTGGGCGAACCGAGCGATCGAGAAGTATCTTTCGCTTTATGAGAGCTATACTTCGGTCAAGGAAAGCGGGATTCCAGAAGACATCCTCTTGCTGCGGATCGCTGATCTGTACGCCGTGACAAAAGAGAAAGAGCTGGCCCGGCTTTGGTACAGCCGTTTATTTCAAAGCCAAGATGCATCAGACAAAATCAAAAAAGACGCACATCTCCACTGGGAATGGGTGCAAGAGCAGGACTAATCCTTGTTCGTCAGTAGACGGAACAAGGATTTTTTCACCACTCGTCGAAAAAAGCCAACATACTGTTTTAGGAAAGGAGGTCCGGTATGCGACCGACGTTACCCATTGTTTATCTACTAATCAGTTATGGCTTGATGGTGCTCGTTAGCGGCACGCCTTTCGTTCCAATCGTTGCTGTGCTTTCAACGTTAATCGGCGTCACCTATATCGCAATAATAGCCAGGCTCTGGTTTTTCCCGCAACACCCGGAACGTTCGGTTGGCATCGCAATCCTCCTGTTCGCCAGTGGACTGTGGATCAACTTCATCCTGACCTTCATCCCCCATCCACCTGAAGTCGACTCTGCTGCCAACCTGACGCTGACTGTCTTTCTCGCGCTGACTGCGATCGCCTTTGCCCGGTTGATCGACTGGTCATCGATCCGCCACGCGCGGCTATTTTATATCGATGGCATCCTGTTATTCGGAATGGTTTTTGTCTTCGGCTACACGATCATCTTACGGCATTTACCGACATTCGCTCGCTCCGACATCGAGTTCGTCGCCATGCTTGGCTACGCCATCAGTTTCATCGCGCAGTTGTTCTTCTTTCTGATTTTGTATGCAACGGGACTCTGGGGTCCGGCACATCAACGGCTGATCGTCGCCATGATGGTATTCATCGTCGCGAATCTTGGATATTATACGTTCTTCCTGCGAAATGAATTGGTCTATGCGGCGTGTTTCTTCCCGTTTTATGCGGTCAGTTTGTATGAGTTAGCGCTTTACTTCAAGGACGTCCCCCCGAAACAGCCGGCGCGCGACCAGCTCGGACGACCGTACCTCCCGTATATCAGCCTGATCGTTCTACTGACAGGAGTGACATTCCTGTCGATGGCGCAGGATGTCTACTTCCCGACACTGATCGTCATGTTTTCGTTGTTTACGTTTCGGCAGTTTTTCTCTGAACGGGTGAATCGCCGATTACTGACCGAACTCGAGACATTCGAAGTCGACTTAACACACCGGATCGACCGTCATACGGCACAACTGGAACTCCGAAAGGAAGAGTACCGGCGTCTTTTCCTCGCTCACCCGCAACCAATCGTTCGATTCGACGGCAATGGGCATGAGAAAGCGATGAATCCGGCGGCAGAACGCTATTTTCCAAATGGTTATGTCCCTGATGCGTTAGTCGATCAACTGTTTGCTACGTTCCTAAAACTGGAGACAGGTGAAAAGCAACTGGTGATGCGTCCCGTCGACGGACAGACGTTCGAAGCAACATTGATTCCGATTCCTGACGACCCCGATCGCTACGTCATTTTATCCGATGTGACGGAAGCCTTATCGCAAGAAAAATGGCTCCAGGAACTTGGCTACCACGATGCCTTGACGGCACTCCCGAATCGCCGATATTTCGAGGATCACCTTGGCGCGAAGCTTTCAACGCTGACGGAGGGATCACTTCTGTTCATCGATCTCGATGGCTTTAAGCAAATCAATGACCATTACGGGCATGATGCCGGGAATTACGTTCTGCAGGAGACGGCTCGGCGCCTGCAACTTGATTTGATGCCGGACGATTTGGCGGCGCGGCTCGGCGGTGACGAGTTCATCGTTTTCCTCGCCCGCAGTCGGGCAGAAACGATCACGTACGCGGAAGACGTCCTCCTTCGCTTGAACGATCCTTTCTTTTTTGGAGCGCACGCAATGCAAGTCACCCCGTCGATCGGCATTGTCCGTTATCCGGATGACGGACGGACGACAAGTCTGCTCTTGATCCGGGCGGATGAAGCGATGTATACCGTCAAACAAGCAGAGAAGAACGCGTACCGCTTTAAGTGACCAGAAACATGCCCCGTCCGGGAAACCGGACGGGGCATGTTTCATGAGCTTACGACTCACGACGATATTTTTCTTCTTCATAAGCATCCGGCGCATCGGAGACAGGGCGTTCGAACTCTTCCCATGATTCCGATTCGACGTCCGGTTCAATGAACTGATCGTACGAGCCATCCGACTGGAAATACGGTTGCGGTACGGGACGCTTTTTGTCTTCCCGCTTGGTCACGAAAGATCCCTCCCTCACACAAGAAAGTTACTGACGAGAATCAAAATACGGTGAAAAACTATGATCGACTTCCTCGTACGGATCGACGTACGATTTACGACTCGTTTGCGTCTGACGCAACTGACTGATTTGTACCCCTAATTTAGCCGTTTCCGCCGCTAATTTCAAGTCGATTTTCCGACTATCGGCGACGAGCTCCTGGATGATGGCTTGATTGGCACCAGCCAGCAGGTTTGAGTGCGCCGCGATGAACGCTTCCCGTTCGTTCAAGAGACCTTGAATCTTCTCGATCCATTCGTCGTACGTCTCCTCATCCGGCGTTTGATCAAGCAGCTCGATCAGTCGTTTTGTCTTCAGGCGAAGCGGATCGAGCGGACTCATCGTTGCCGTGCGAGTTTCATCGCTTCTTTCCATGTCTCGCGAAACTCTTCCGCAAAACCGATCACTTCGTCGATTGCAACAAGATCATTTTTGACGTTAGCATCCATCAAGCGGGTTTGCATATAGTCGTACAGACTGTTCAAGTCTTTTGATAAGGCGATCGATTGATTGAGCGTCAACTGCAACTCACTGATGATTGCTTGTGCTTTTTGGATGTTCGTATTTTTTTGTTCGATCATCTTCTGTTCGATCGCTCGTTTTGCGAGCATCGAGAATTTAATCAAACCTTCATATAACATCAACGTTAAATCTTGAGGTAACGCTGTCGTTACCGAGTTCGTCTGATACGTCGCATAAGGGTTCATCGCGTTTCCTCCTTTTTATCCTTGTCCGAGATAGCCGGCAAGCGTCGCCGATTGACTGTTCGCTTGGTTCATCGCCTGTTCCATTGCCGCGAATCTGCGATAGTAACTATCTTCTTTTCGTTTTAGCTTGTCTTCCCACGACAGCATGCTCTTATCGAGATCAGCCAGTGATGTTCCGAGTCGATACGTCGTCGCAACCGCTCCTTCACGTCCTGCAACACCCGAAATCTTATCACGCAGTGTCGTCGCAAAACCTTGGATCTGGCGGACAAAACCGTCGAGTCCATTCGGATTCGAAATCGTATTCCCTTGCGCGTCCTTCGCCGGCTCCGGCGCATCCGCAGTAAACAATTTATAGACGCCTTCCGGCTGTTCCTCAAGCATCTTCTTCAGTTTCGTCTCATCGATTTGTAATTTTCCGCCGTCTCGGAAGTCGCTCGTTGAGGTAATACCAATTTGTGACATATACTGGAGTTGAATCGTATCCGTTCCTGACGTGTAGGAATACCCGGTATCGATTTTTGACGAAATCGCACTTCGGAACTGATTCAGTCCTCCTTGTAAGTAGCTATCATTTTTCAAAACACCACTCATCGCTTTTTCTTCCCATTTCTTGACTTCGTCCTCACTGAGCTCCTTCCGCTGAGCATCCGTCAATGGTTGAAAATCACGATACTTCTCTTCCCGGATTTTTTTGTTCATCTTATCGATAACATCGTTGTATTTATCGACGAAGTTCTTGATCGCGTCAAAGTTTTTCTGTGTATCAAGCACTGTATTGATCGTCGTCGCTGTCGTTGAGACGTTATTCAACGTGACTGTCAGACCGTTTTGCGCAAACGTATTTGTCGTCTGTTCGAGCTGTTGTCCACCAATCGTGTATTTCGCATTCTGTCCTTCACGACCGAATGTTGCGTCCTCTGAATCAACATTTGCGGTGTTGTTCGAAGCATCAACAATCGAGATATCGGCACCTGCAGGATTTAAGTTACCGGTACTCGTTTTCGTTAAGACGAGTTTTCCTGTTAAATCGTTAAAGACGGCGTTCATCCCAAGACTAGCTTTCCCATTGATTGCCGCTGTCAAATCCGATATCTTTTGCGTTGCATCGAGCTGCAATGTCTCCGTCACGGCTACACCTGCCGCATCAAATGTATTGATTTGGACATTGATCTTTCCATTCGTATCCTTCGTGAACAATCCACTCTCTTCAAGGGTGGCATCACTTTTCTTCCCGCTTGCTGCGACCATCGTTACCGAAGCCGAACTGGCAAGCTGATCAATGCTGTCAATCGTCACACTGCCGGTTGATGCACCGGAACTTGCCGTTACCGTCAATGCCGTCGTATTGGAACTGGTAACGGTTTTTGATTGATAGTTTTTTGATAAGAGCATATCGCTCGCGGCTGTCCGAAAATCAAGCAACGCCCGGTTCATCTCCCGATAGGCATCACGTTGCCATGTCAACGTCTGTTTCTTTTGTGATAACCGGTCGACCGGCGCCCGTTCCGCCTGCATCAACTGTTTGATCATCGTTTCCGTATCAATCCCACTTGCAAGACCACTTATTCGAATGCCTGCCATCCAATCAGTCCTTTCCGTTAAACCCGTTTATCAATCAATTGATTAAATTCCATGAATGCCGCAAAAAAATCGAGTTCTTTTTTACTCGGAATTTCCTGGACGACGTTATTATTCGTATCGACGACTTGAATGTAATATTCATTTAATTGTTCGTGTTTGACGAACCTCAAACCCGTTCGCTGGAGTTCGAGCTTTACGTTCGCCTGCTCCATCGCCGTCTCAAGCTTCGTGATGTGTTGCGGTGTCGGTAGGACAACGACCCCTTCTTCTGCTAACGCTTCCTGATTCGCTTCCACAAACACATTCCGTGTCGCTTCGTACGGCAGGACGTTCGAAGGCAGATGAAGGCGAATTTCCGTATTAATGGAATTCATAGTCGGTCACTCCTTATTTGTTCTCTATGTAGTATATCGGTCAATTCATTGAATTTGTTAGAGTTCGAATAGAACAAAACAAAAAAGGTCACGGAACGAGTCCGTGACCTGAACAATCGAGATGTGCCAATTACGATTAACGGAGTAATTGGAGAACGCCTTGCGGTTGCTGATTCGCTTGAGCAAGCATAGCTTGAGCAGCTTGAGCAAGAATCGAGTTCTTTGTTTGAGTCATCATTTCTTTTGCCATATCAACGTCACGAACGCGTGATTCAGCCGCTGTTAGGTTTTCAGAAGATGTTTTGATATTGTTGATCGCATAATCTAAACGGTTTTGATTTGCACCAAGGTTAGAACGCTCTGTAGAAACAGTTTTAATAGCATCATTAATCGTTGTGATAGCAGCTGTCGCAATTGTAGCTGTTGAAGAGATGTCAATAGCGTTGGCAGCTTCATCGTCACCTGTTGCTATTGCTAAACCTGTTGCACCAGTCATATCAGCGACAGTTAACGTAATTTGTTGACTTTCATTTGCTCCAACTTGGAAAGTAAACGTGCCATCTCCGTTAGGACCACCAGCGCCTGTCAATAAGTCTTGACCGTTGAATTGCGTATCTCTAGCAATACGGTTGATATCTTTTGCAAGTTGGTTCGCTTCTTCTTGTACAGCTGTACGATCTTCAGTTGTATTTGTATCGTTTGATGCTTGAACAGCAAGTTCGCGCATACGTTGGAGCATTGAGTGTGTTTCATTTAATGCACCTTCAGCTGTTTGAATCAATGAAATGCCGTCCTGTGCATTACGTGATGCTTGATCTAAGCCGCGAATTTGACCGCGCATTTTTTCAGAAATCGAAAGTCCAGCAGCATCGTCTCCAGCTTTATTGATCCGAAGACCTGAAGCGAGTTTCTCCATCGATTTGCTTTGTGCTGCAGAAGCTGCAGACAATTTGTTGTGCGTGTTAAGCGCAGTTACGTTGTGATTGATAATCATTGTAATTTCCCTCCATAGGATAAGTTTTTTGTCTCTTTGAAGATCCGTCTTCTCCGAGATGTGCCCCCTGGCCGGCCCAAGGGTGACACGGTGGATTAAGTCGATGACTGCTTCCACTATATATATCGTCGTCCACTCGAAATGTTTAACAACTTTCTTCAAAAAAATACAAAAAAATCGCACATCCATATCGGACATACGATTTCTCATTAATTAAAGACGTGTTGCACCTGTCTCTTCCTGTAATTGCTCCGCTACAGCAACAAGCTCTTCCATCGCCCCATTGACTTCACCAAGCGATGCTGCCTGATGACTCGACGCTTGTAAGACTTGTTCTGCGTGTTTCGAAGCTTCCTCGACCATCGCGAGAATATTCGCAGTCGTTAAGCCGACCTGATCAATCTCTTGATCCGACTTGACGACGAGCTTGTCGACCGATTTCACGCGTGAGTAGACATTCTGTGTCGAATGATGGATTTCTTCAAATGACGATCCAGCCTGCTCAACAAGTCCGACGCCTGTCGCGACCTCACTTTGAACATCGGTCATCGCGTTTGCCGTATCATTGACGAGACGTTTAACACCAGAAATCAAATCAGTGATTTCTTTTGCAGATGTTGCTGTTTGTTCCGCGAGTTTCTTAACTTCTGCTGCAACGACAGCAAATCCACGTCCTGCTTCACCTGCTCGTGCCGCTTCAATCGATGCGTTCAAACTGAGTAAGTTCGTCTGTGCTGAAATGTCACTGATGACATCGGTGATTCGCGAGATTTCACCTGTCATATCCGTCAGACGACCATTGAGTGTCGCTGACTGTTCCATCTTCTTCGAAATCATATGCATCGCTTCAACAGAATCCGTCGCCAGTGTCTTTCCGTTCTGGGCTTCTGTCTGCATGACTGTCGCTGATTTCAAGGCTTCGTTCATCTCTTTTGCAACTTCATCCATCGTCCGTTTGACGGCACCGAGGGCATCCATCGATAAGTAGGCTTGATCGACGTTTTCGTTCATCTTCGCTGATAGATCTGCCATCGCTGAACGAATACTCTCACCTGATGCATTGCCTTCTTGGACTGCTGCTGCAATCTCTTGCGCGGACGCTGTCAGCTTATCGCTCGAGCTTCCCATCTGTGTCGCTTGTTTGCGAATATGTAGAACCATGACTTCGAGTTCATGCATCAATTGGTCGACTTCATCTCCACGCTTCGCTTCCTCAAAATCGACGTTGAAGTTGCCGTTTGCGACTTCGCGTGCCGTCTCTGTTGCCTTTTCGATCGCTTTGATCGGTTGACGTAGGATTAATTGCGTCAACGACGTTCCAATCAACGATAACAATAAGCCAATCCCTGCTCCAATCCAAATCGCGTTCGTATCCGCGACATCAAGTCCACGGTGGAGATAAAGCACAAGCTGGGCTGAGATACCACTCGTGATGACCGAGATGGCCAAGACCCAAAAGAATAACCGTACCTTCAAGTTGCTTCGTAATTTACGCATAACCGAAACTTCCTTTCCTGTATCTTCTTTCACCGTCCTCTCTATCGGTTTCTTTTGTAACCGTTTTAAGTCAGTTGACCCGATTTTCAAAAACGATTCCTATTGGCATGACAAAAACACTTCAAAAAGAGTGATGGATCAAATCGTCCATCACTCTCTCTTTCTTATTTCCGCTCAATCTCAACATATTTATATGAGATATCCGTTCCGACATTGTGTCGGGCAAGATTTTTGACTTCCGTGTTTTGCAAGAAGGCATTCTTTCGTTGGTAGACCGGTGAGATCGCTTGATCGTCGAGCAACAAGCTTTCCGCTTTACTGAGTAAGGCAAGACGCTTGTCTTGATCGAGCTCACTTTCTGCCTGTTTCAAGAGACGGTCATACTGTTTGTTCGAGTAATCCATCATGTTGAATGGGTTACCCGTCGTGAACAAGTTCAGGTATGTCGTTGCATCCTGATAATCCGGAGCCCAGCTCGCGAGTGACAGATCGTAGTCCCCTCGTCCTTCACGTGCGAGACGTTCTTTCTTCGGTAGTAATAACAGTTTGACGTCGACGTTCTGTTTCTTCAACGCTCCTTGGATGTACTCACCGATTTTTTTCGAGACGTCATCATCTTCAATCAACATCGTCAATTCAAGATTTTGCTTTGCCAGCACTTTGTTTGCCGCTGTTACATCATATGACGATTCGATTTGACGCGCACCATCGTATTTCGGATCAAGTTCTTGCGGTACGATGTAGTCAGCAGGAAGTGATCCGTTCCCGAGTAACGTTTCTGTCATCGCTTTTTTATCATATGCCGCGTCGATTGCTTGACGTGTTTTCTTATCCTTTAAAGCATCCGTCTTTTCATTCATCCGGATGAAGAACATCCGCGAATCACTGAACGTGTTGTACTCTTTTTGATCCTTGTACGTGACGACGTTCTCCGAGTTGAGTGGCGCGACATCCAGTTCACCTGACTCAAACAAGTTGATCGCAAGCATCGGATCTTTGATGATTTTAACGTCGACTTCGTCGATCTTGACGTTCTTCCGGTCTGCGTACTCAGCGTTCTTCGCGAGCGTATAGCCTTGTTCCGCTTGATATTTCTTGAACGTGAATGGTCCGTTGTAGACGTTCGTCTTTGGATCCGTTCCGAACTGGTCGCCTTCTGCTTTGACGATATCTTCCCGGACCGGCATGTACGTGCCGAACGTCGTCATGCTAAGGAAGTAAGGTGTCCGTCGTTTTAGTTCGATTCGGAGCGTCTCATCGTCGACCGCTGTCGTTTTTTCGACTGGCTCGAGCAAGTAAGCGAACGGTGAGTTCGTTTTGATGACACGCTCGAACGCATAACGGAAGTTCTCTGCTGTGACGGGCTTTCCGTCAGACCATTTCGCATTCGGATCGAGCTTGAACGTATAGACTTTTCCGTCTTCTGAGACGCTATGTGATTTCGCTGCCGCCGGAACAAGTTCGTTGTTCGCATCGAAGCGATAGAGTCCTTCGTAGATTTGGTTGAAGATGTTTGATGTGATAGCGTCTGCCGGGTCAACCGACAGGAGGTCGTAACTCTCCATCGTATGCAGGACCTTCTTGTCCGCTTGTTTGTCTTCTGCTGGTTCTGTCGTTGCACATCCTGCTAATAGGAATGCCGTGCTCGCCGCTGCGATCAATGTCTTTTTCATGTGTAGTGCCTCCTGAGAAATATGATGAGCGTTGGATGATTCGGCATACCTTGACGTACAACAAAAGGCGCCCTCTACGCATAGCTAACAGCTAATGCATAGAGGACGCCTGTATCCGCGCGGTGCCACCTCTGATTGAGACGAAGAATCGTTTCCTCTTGTCGCTGGTCCAACAACCAACTAGCCCGGTAACGGGGGCAACCGTCCTGTCTACTCGAAGGTTCAACAGGCTCTCAGCGGTCCATTCTCGTTCAGCTTACCGTGTCAGGCTCTCACCATTCCTGACTCGCTTGGTCGGCAGTGTTGACGATACTTACTCCGCGTCGTCGATGTAATTGATATGGCTTAACTTGTTGTTTACTTTACACGGCTTGTTTTTCGCTGTCAACGAAAAAAACTCAGAACGGATGGTCTTCTTGTTTTTCTTGCTCCCGACGGACCGGACGTGGTCGAATCGGTTCGTCGTGTTTGACATGTGTTCGTGTAACGATTCGGTTGCTGAACGCTGCGTCAAGTAAAATTGTGATCGCTGCTGCCATGTGTAAGAGCATCCCGACGACCGGAATGACACCAACCGTTGATGCGACGATCCCGACGATGTTCCCTTTTGAGACGTTCCCGGCACGTGCCGTCAATACGACGACGACGATGTGAAACGCGAGCATCAACCACAGGGCATTGTAACCTGAGAAAATGACGATTGAACCACCTAGGAGCGGAATCCCGAGCACCGCTTCCATTCCACCTGATACCCACTTCAACGTCCGCAATGAATCCTGTCGACTCTCCATGACGTCGCCTCCTCTTTTTTTCCATATGTCTAGTATACGACGGATTGCAGAAAAGGTTCCAACGTTTTTGTTTAGTTTGTAAAATAACAAAAAAACGATCGACGACTATACTCAAGTCTTGCTCCCTTTCCTCAGGCGAGACACAAGCCGCGACTCTTTCGCTTCAAGCGAAGAGCCGGGTCTTGTTTGTCTCTGACAGCGCAACTGCGCTTTTTCCTGTAGGAGTGGAGCACCTTGAGCATCCAGCATGCACTGGAATATCCGTCAATCGCTCATTATTTTAAACCGCCAACACGTGGAACTGATACCCACGATGGACGACGAACCCTGCCTCTTTGTAGAGATCGAGCGCGCGATCGTTATCCGTCTCGACGTCAAGTTCGAGTTGTGTCCGACCTGTCCGGAACAACGCTTGAACCATCAATTTCAGCATCTTCTTCCCGTAACCATTACCTTGGGCTTCCGGACGAACGGCGAACGCATGGATGCTCGCTTGTGTATCGGAAGCAAGGTAAGCACGGATGACGCCGACTGGTTTGCCGCTCGCGACACCGATGAACGTAATCCGGTCGTCGGATTCAATCGCTTGATAGATTGATTCTGCTTCTTCGTCCGTATTCCCGAACGATTTACCAAGCGTCTCGACGATGAACGGACGGTCGTCCGCTGTCGCTTCGCGTAATTCGAAATCCGGATCGGCTTTTAAGAACAGCTGCGCCTTTTTCAAAATCATGTTGTACTCGGTCATCCGGTACTCAGCACCTAATCCTTCGAGGACAGCTTGACCTGACTCACTTGCATCGTCAATGACGAACGTAAATGCTTCGACGCCCGCTTCCGTTGCCCGCGCCCGTGCTGCTTCAACGAGTGCCGTGAAGATGCCTTGTTTCCGGTAATCCGGATCAACGAAGACATTCAATTCCCACTCCGTCGGTAAGTACGCGAATGCTTGTAAATATCCAATCAATTGCTCACCATCATAGATTGCGAAATCGTTCTCGCCGACCCAATCGGCTGCGACTTTTAATTCAATGCCATCGTGATCGTTGACACATTTTTCAAGTTGTAATACATCTGTTGTTTGTTTGACGTCTGTGACGTTCCATTCCATATTCATTCACCTCATTTTCAACTATACCGAACGAACAAAAGAAGCACTAGCAAAAGCTAGTGCTCATTGCAGTTTGAATGTCTTCATCATCTGTGGGACGTCCTTAACGATCAAGTTCTCGATCGCTTTCTTGCCGACAGCACCTTTGACGGCTTCCGTCGGTAAGACGTAGTAGTACGTTTTGCTACCTTTCGTCCCGAGATATGTACCATATCCGATTTCACGGTCGAACTGTTTTTTCGAGAGCTTCTTCGGCTCGTAGTTCAAATTGACGAGCAGCTGATCCGCTCCTTTGACTTTATAATACAATGCGAACGTGCCGCTCCGCGTGACGACACCGTATTTCGATTTAACCGTCTTGTTCTTGACGAGCTCGACTTTATCTTGTTGGATCGCCTTTTTTAAAGCGTCCGTTGTCTTGACGGTATAGCCGAACGTCTTGTTTGCGACGACTCCTTTGCTATATGTCACGTTACTTGCAGCAAAACCCGTCACCGGAGTCAGACATGCTCCGAGTAAGACTCCTGTCATTGCGATTCGTTTCATGCTGACTCCTCCTTGAAATGATCGATAGTAATGGATTCCCTTTTGTGAAATAGGTAAACTCTATTCTCGAAAAAGATTTGACGGAATTGTCTAAATTTCTTACGATAGGGATAACGAAACGAAATGGGGTTAAGCGATGACTGAACAAGAACAATTAACGCAAGAACAGCTCGATAACTTGCTCAAGAATGCGTTTGCAATGCAGGTTCCGATCCTCGAGAAGTTCATGAAGGATACACACGATCGTTATGCACTCGCAACGACGTCATTCAAGCGTGACATGGAAGCGATGAAAGAGACGGAATGGCATCAGTTCTTCGCGAGTAAACTGTTACCGCACTTCTTCCTCGAGCACCTCGGATTCGGTGCATCGTTCCGCTTCAATGGACACGATAAGGAAGTCGATCTTCCAGAAAACGTCGTACCGGTCCGTAATGATGCCGATGAGCAAATCGACAAGGTCGTCCTTGGGGTCAAAAAGGCGATGCAAGATGAGCACATCAAGAATCATGATCTCGTAGCGAACTTCTATAAGGAAACACTCGAACTCGCTTGCCAGATGGGCAGCCGTGTCGGGATGAGCGATGAGTTCTATACCCTCGTTAAACCAAGCCTCGTTCATGCGAACGATAATGAGTAATTAAATTAGCTATCAAATAATTAGTCAAGCATAAAAGGTGTGTCCCAACTACCAAAATAGTTGAGACACACCTTCTATTGTTTCAATTAACACTTAGAGAGTGATTAGTTCTTTAAGCTTAGTCACAATTTCTTCTATCGATTCTTCCGCAGTATCTAAACCACTTCTCGAACCTAAAAGTGGACTTACATCGCGAAGATCATCATAAGTAGTATCGTGAACAATTGGAATAATACGATCTCTCGAAAGTAGAACAGAAAGTTCTTTATCTGCAATTCCTTCGGCTGGAAGTCGTTGTAACATAGATGGAGTAACTAGCACTAGTCCGACTCGTGAATTCGCTAACCCTTTGTCAATTGCACGTAGTAATGGAACTCCTAATCCTACATCTTTTTCGCTAAACCAAACTTTAATACCACTTGCTTCGAGTAAGTCATGAAACTGTTTGGCAATGCCTTTTCGGTCATCCCACGCGTGACAAAGAAAAACATCTCTTCGATCAATTTTTCCATTGAGACTTTCGATACTATTTCTTACTGGAGTAAGCGTTCTAATTTGTTCCGGCGTATAGACTACTCCTGAGCTAGAAGGAGACCATCTAGGCTTTCTAGTAGTATTACTTTGTCCACTACTATTCGTATAATTCGGAGTATTATAACCTCCACCATATCCTCCGTAACCACCTCTGCTGTAACCACCACCACCGCAAGCTGGGCAGTTTGCGCGAGCACTTGCTGATTGATGACCTCTTACTGGTGCTGTACATTTAGCCATAGATAATGTAAACCTCCTGTAGTGATTTTTTTGAATTATTAATATTCTAGCTCAAAATCCTAATTAAAAACATACGTTCTTATAAATAAGCGTAACAAAAAAATGACCTGCCATTTTAATCGGTCAGGTCATTTATTAAAAAGTAGTTTTATTTTAGCTTTTTAATTAATCGTATTTTAAGAATAATAATAGTTCTTAAAATCATTAATAACTCATTATTAAAAAACTATATAAAACACCGCTCCGCCACCACTCCGGTCACGGACACCATACGTGAACTGATGACTATCGAGAATCATCTGACTGATCGCAAGACCGAGTCCATGCCCGGCACTGCCTTCTTGTTTGACGTAGACGTCCCAGATCGTCGCCCGGTCTTCTGCCTGAACTCCCGCTCCTTCATCCTCAACTGTCAATTCGTCATGCGTTAAGCGAACGGTGACCGTCCCGCCGACTGGTGAAGCAAAACGAGCGTTCATCAGGAAGTTGATCAAGACGCGTTCGAACATGCGTGGATCAAGGGACTGCCTAACCGGTTGCAGCTCCGTCGCCAGTGTCAGTCCTGCTTGTGTGAACGTTCCTCGTAGGCGTTCAACCGTCATCGACGCGAGTTCATCGAGCGCCACATCCGTCTTTTCAAGCGGCATCCGTCCACCGGCAAGCTTCGAATAAAGCAACGTCTCATCGATCAGATGACCGAGTCGATCCGTCTCCTCGATGATACTCGTCGTCACGTCGGGCAATTCAGCAACGGGAATGATACCTGCCGCGAGTGTCTCGGTCTCGTTTCGAATGATCGCAAGTGGTGTCCGCAAGTCATGAGTGATACCGGCAATGAACGTCTTTTGCAGATGATCCTTCTGTTTCAGTTGTGTCTGCATCTCGTCGACCGCGTCAATCAACTCCCCGACTTCATCCTTCGGTCGTGCCGGTAAGACGACGTCTGTCTCGCCAGCACCAATCTTTTGGGCGACGGACCGGAGCGTGACGATCGGTCGTGTCAGGTGCCGTCCCATATAGTAAGCGAGTAAGGATGCGAGTAACAGTGTCACGAGTAACGCGAGTCCGATCGCGAGATAAACACCGCTCAGCGCACTACTTGCAAGTGGTGCTTGCCGGACCGTCGTGATGCGCGTTCCGTCAACCGTCAACTGGTACGTCAATAACCGTTCGTCTTGCACTTCAATGACATCTTCCTTCTTGAGATTATCAAGAAGCGGCAACCGCCCCGCTGGTCCGCGCGCCCCGATCCGTTGCGTCAACCCGTCGGTCGTCAAAAATCCTTGGATGTCACGCGGAATCGGCGTGTCAGCTTCAATTGCTTGTTTAATGATGTTCGCTTCCCGGGCGAGTTGATCGTACCGTTCGCCTTCTGCGAACCGATTGACGAGGAACGCTGTCAAGACGAAACTAAGAACCCCCATCACGAGCAGCGGACCGACGACAGCGTATAAAAACTTCCGCATCAAAGGACGTCGTTTCATTCAATCGCCTCCAATCGATAGCCGACCCGGTGGACCGTCTTCAATTGTTGTTTAATGACGGGTAACTTATCCCGCAATTGTTTAACGTGTGTATCAACCGTCCGGGTATCGCCACCAAATGCATAGCCCCAGACGTCGTCGAGAATCTGATCCCGACTGAGTGCTTCCCCGAGGTGTTCAATAAAATAGAGTAACAGTTCGAACTCCATCTTTGCGAGACTGATCGCCCGCTCACCTGTTTTGACTTGGCGTCCCTTCTCATCGATCGTCAAGTCACCGAACGCATGGCGAGCGATCGGACGGACTTTTAATGCCCGTTCAAGCCGGATCGTCAACTCCTTCAGAACGACCGGTTTGACGAGATAGTCATCGGCACCGAGTTCAAGTCCGAAGACGCGATCATCGGCCTCCCCGCGTGACGTCATCATGAAGACGACCGGCGGTTGAACTTGTGATTTGATGCCTGGCACGAGTGACCAACCGTCACCGTCCGGTAAGCGAACGTCGATCAAGACGGCATCAAACGCTGTCGTCAAGCACTGTTTCGCCTCCGCCAATGAACCAGCAATCGTTACGTCATACGCATGATGACGGAGGAAACGTGCCGTCACCTGCGCTAATTTTTGTTCATCTTCAATCAGTAGTACGTTCATGGTCATCCCTCCACTCCTAGTGTAGCGCCTTTTTGTCCAGATTTGCCTTTCTTCGCAGTTTCTTTGCAACTTCCTCACAACTTCTCTTTCGTGACCCTCTACCATAAAAGGTGAAAGGAGTGATCATCCCATGACATTCAAAAAACAATGGATCACTGCATTGACAATTAGCGCATTAACAGTCGGAGGCGCATCAGCATACGCTGCGACGAACGACGACTCGAGCACGACAAAACAAGCGAAACACGGGCACCACTTCGAAGGTATGAAAAAACATGATATGACGTTACTCTTGAAAAAATTGAACCTGACACAAGCTGAGGCAGATGCTGCCCGGGAGAAAGGGCAATCAATCGCCGATCTCGCAAAAGCAAAAGGAATCTCGTTCGCGAATTACAAGAAGGCAGAACTCGCAGCAGCGAAGGAACAACTGGCAAGTCTCGTCAAATCAGGCGACTTAACACAATCACAAGCAGACGACATGTTGAAGCGTCAAACGGAACGGTTCAGTGGCGTCAAGAGCTACGCTGAACTCAAAGACAAGATGCCGATGGGTCGCCACGGTGGATCAGGTTTCTTCAATGAATCATTGATCGCCGACGTCTTGAAGGCACTCGGACTGAGCCAGTCGAAGTTCGACGCAGCGAATCAATCGCTTGCTGCTTATGCGAAGGCACAGTCAATCAAGTTCGCTGACTACAAAAAAGCATTGCTTGCGGCACAGACAAGTGAACTCAACCAACTCGTCAAAGATGGAAAGATGACGAAAAAACAAGCAACGGAAATCAAGTCTCGTCTGACTGAGGAATATAAGGACGCGAAGAGCTACGACGATCTTCCGGATCGCGGTGATCACAGTAAGCGTGGTGACCATGGACCAGGTGGTGTCTTCGGTGACTCGACATCCGCAATCTTAAAAGCACTTGGACTCGATGAAGCGAAATTCGAAGCTGCAAAGCAATCCTTGCCTGAATTCGCGGAAGCGAACAAGATCGCTTACGCCGATTTCGAGAAAGCCGTCCTGACAGCACAAACTGCTGCGATTGATCAACAAGTCAAAGATGGCAAGCTGACAGACAAACAAGCGAAACAGATCAAAGAACACATCCAGTCTCGCGCGGATGAAGCCTCAAGCTACGCTGATCTCAAGAAAGGACCTGCACGTGATGGTCATGGTCGCGGACACGGACATGGTCCGGACGGTGACATGCCGGGCGCACCGGATCAAGGAACGGATGCGGATCCAAATGCCAGTGACACGTCCATCGATTTAGCGATTTAAGATTTCGACCGAAGCTCCTGCATGAGAGCTTCGGCTTTTTTGTGTTCGATTTAGGACAGATGTCTTTTGATCGTGATTTTCATATACTGGTTCACTTTTTTGAAAAATAAGTCTATTTCTTGAACGAAGGTTGCAATTTCCATTTCCTACACCCGATACTAGTAAAGAGAACGCTAGTATTGTAAGGAGGTGACGTGGATGGCTTTTCATGAAGCGATGAATCGGATTCGTCAATCCGACACAGCCCCACTCTATATCGGTGGACTTGAAGTGTCCCGTCCGGAAACGGCGGAAGCCTTCTTTCAGCAACAGACAGATGCAATCTTTTTATTCGATGCCTCTGGAACGATCATCTATTTCAATGAACAGTTACCAGACATGCTCGGTTATTCCGCTGAGACGCTCTATGAGCATTTCGCAGTGTTCAATCCGCCAGATCAAATCGAAGCGGTGACTGCCTTTTTCACACGTGCCTTAAGTGGCGAGACCGTTCATTATACGGCACAAGGACTCCACGCTGATCAACACCGGGTCACATTGAAGATCACGAACATGCCAGTCGAACAAGATGGACAAGTCATCGGTGTCTATGGTGTCGCGCGTGATATCACACGTGAGACACAACTCGAAGAAGATGTCACGTCGATTCGCTCTCAACTCGAACTGACGGAACAGATTCCGGAACTCATCGTCTTCCATTTTGATGTTCAAAAGCAGACGATCGAATTCTCCCCTGCCTTACTGCATTTTTTAGGCCTTTCAGATGTCGATGCGACGACACTCGATCAAGCACAACTGTTCAGTCGGATTCATCCACGTGACTTCGATCCGCTTCAGTTCGAGATGGAACGTTTGATTGCGGGTGAAAAGGAACGCTTTGAAATGGAAGTCTCCCTGCTGACGGCTGACGATACCTATCAGCTGTTACGCTTGAAAGCCTTTCACCGTCCGCACCATCCGAATCATCTGTCGGTCGTCCTGTATGATTTATCGGAAGTCGACGAGGCACGACGTCAACTCGTCACGGAACGGGCGCAGGCGCGTGAAATCTACGAAGCCGTCAATGCCGCGATCTCGCAAATTGACTTAATTTCGGGGCGAATTCTCTTTCACTCACAAGGGTTCCTGCACATCTTCGAAGAGTTACCGCAGGACTTAATCCTTAGTCACGAATGGTTATTCGAACGATTAGACGTTCGCGATCATGCGGCGATGAAACAGTTCATCGGACGGTTAGTCGACGGTCAGGCGGGAACGATTCAGTACCGTCTTCACTTTCCAGATGGTCGTATCAAATGGATCGAGGACCAACAGATCCCTGTCTTCCAACTGGACGGCACGATTGCCTATACGAATAGCATCATGCATGACATCACGCTTCAAAAAGTGTACGAGGAACAATTACGACAGCTCGCTTTGCGTGACGCCGTGACGCGCCTGCCAAACCGGCAAGCGCTCATCGAGACAATCGACGCGTGGCAAGAAAAGAATCAATCGTTCTTCGTTCTCACCGTCTCCTTCAACCGAATCGCTGAGATCAACAACGCCTTTGGACACGGTTCCGGTGACCAATGGTTACAAGGAACGGCAGCTTTATTACAACAAACGAAACCGGACGAGACGTTTCTCGGGCACCTTGGCGGCGATGAGTACGCCTTGCTCGTACCGACGAGCTATAAACAAGACGTGACGACATGTGCGCAGTCATTGCTCGACTTATCGGAAACACCGATCTCAATTGAACCGTATGCCTTGTTTGCGCGGATCTCGGTCGGGGTCAGCCGGTATCCGGAAGACAGTACGGACGCCGTCGAATTATTGAAGCATTCCTATACCGCCTTACGTCGCTCACGTCGTGAAAACCACAGCACGATGCACCACTACGCATCGAATCTTGATATCGATTACTATCGTCGTTATCGCCTTGAGCAGGACTTGCATTATGCGATTGAACGTAATCAGCTGTTCCTTGAATATCAGCCGAAGGTCGATAGCTGGACCGGAAAAATCGTCGGTCTCGAGGCGTTAATTCGCTGGCAACACCCGGAATGGGGACGGATTCCACCGAACGACTTCATTCCGCTTGCCGAAGAGAGTGCCTTACATGTCGCAATCGGCGACTGGGTCGTCGAGACAGCGTGTCGTTCGATGCAGCACTGGAAGACGACAGGGGCAGAGCTCGTTCCGATTTCCGTCAACGTCTCACCAAAACGATTCTTGATTCCTGGTTTTGAACATCATATCGAGCGGATGCTGTCGACGTATCAGCTCGCACCTGAATTACTCGAACTCGAAATCACGGAAGCCGCCTTGATCATGGATGACCCGATGACGAGTCGGACGCTCGAATACGTCAGTCGGATCGGCGTTCGAATCGCACTTGACGACTTCGGAAAAGGCTACTCCTCGATGGTCTACCTGCAACGGTATCCGATCAACGTCATCAAGATTGATCGACAGTTCGCGACCCACATTACGGATGACGCCAAAGCCCAAGCGATTGTCAAAAGCATTCTCTACATGGCAGGTGAGTTCAATCTAACGGTCGTCGCAGAAGGCATCGAGACGCTCCGTCAGCTCGATACGTTCCCGACGCTCAATTGTCCGAGTATCCAAGGTTACCTGTTTAGTCACCCAGTGTCAGCGGACGTCATGGAATCGTTCCTCCTGCGCGAGATCTTGTATCCGATCGAAGCCTGTTCCTTATCGAGCGATACGGTTCCTCGCTTCTCTGTCTCAGGAAAAGTTCGCATGTTGACACATCACACCCAGTCGTTTGAACTACCCTTCTCCGATATCGAAGCCCATCGGACGAGCACGCGTGCGATCTACTTTTCGACGAAGACGTCGTTGCCGTTGTCAGATGCGACGTTTGAGATTCGATTGAGTGAAGGATTACAACTCGTCACTTGTACAGTGACGATCAACGGACAGGAAGATGAACAATATATCGGCGAATACACGAATCCGACAGAAGCGGAACAGATCATGCGCTTCTTCCAGTCGTTACGCTATCGCCCTTGACCTCTCCACGAAGACGTTCACACACGTCTTCGTGCTTTTTTGTTATAGTAATCGTAAAGCGTTTTACTTCAGAAGGGAGGAATGGCATGCAGTCACCACTACCTACGAAACATCATCGCCGTTCTACGAAAGGTCAGCTTTTTCGACGATTCCTGATGCTGACGATCGGTGCCATCATCTTCGCGCTTGGACTGAAAGGATTCCTTGTTCCAAATAACATCATCGATGGCGGGATTGTCGGAATCTCGATCATCGGCTCAAAAGTGACCGATACGACGCTCGCCTTATGGCTGTTCTTCTTGAACATTCCATTCATCTTTTTTGGCTACAAACAAATCGGAAAGACGTTCGCCCTATCGACGTTATACGCAATCTTCGTCATGGCGATCGCAACGAAACTCCTCGAACACATCGGTCCGCTGACGAGCGTGGATTTGCTCGCGACCGTCTTCGGTGGCTTGATTCTTGGAATCGGCGTTGGAATCGTCATCCGTTCGAGCGGTTCACTCGACGGAACCGAGATTCTCGCTGTCTCCTTCAGCCGCTCGACACCGTTTTCAGTCGGTGAGATCGTGATGTTCTTCAACGTCTTCATCCTCGGCGCCGCTGGATTCGTCTTCGGTTGGGACCGGGCGATGTACTCGTTGATCACCTATTTCGTTGCCTTCAAGACGATTGATGTCGTCATCGATGGACTCGATCAGTCGAAGAGTGTCTGGATCATTTCGGAGAATTATGAAGAGATTGGTCTTGCAATCATGGACCGACTTGGTCGAAGCATGACGTACTTAAACGGAGAAGGTGCCTTCACCGGCGACGGCAAAAAAGTCATCTTTTGCGTCATCAGTCGCCTCGAGGAATCGAAACTCAAAGACATCGTCCGCGACTTCGATGAGCAAGCCTTCATTGCGATCGGCAACATCCATGATGTCCACGGCGGTCGCTTCAAGAAAAAAGATATCCATTAACCGAACGAAAGGAAGGAACACGGGTGTGGAAAAAACATCGTAAGAAAATCATCGGCGGGGTGATTGTTATCGTGACGCTTGCCGTCATCGTCGTCATCGGGATTTCCGCTTATGTCGGCTCATCGTTGACGCAACCGGAGCGCGAAGCATTGACGACGACACCGAAAAAAGCGGAAGGACTCGACTATGAGGACGTCACCTTCCGCTCCTATAAAGACCGGACACGTTTGTCTGGCTGGTGGATGCCTAGCGAGGACGCAAAACTGACGGTCGTCTTCGCCCATGGTTACGGCAAGAACCGGGAGCAAGAAGATGTTCCAGTCTTCCCGTTATTCAAGAAGTTCCACGACGCCGGCTATAATGTCTTGACGTTTGATTTCCGGGGATCCGGTGAATCGGACGGAAAACGCGTCACGGTCGGTGCAAAGGAACAAGATGATTTGCTGACGGCCGTTCGCTACGCGAAGTCACGGTCTTCAAAACCAGTCGTCCTCTACGGGATCTCGATGGGTGCTGCAACATCACTCGTGACCGCTCCAAAGGCGGACGTCGTCGGTGTCATCGCCGACAGCCCGTTTAGCGATCTCGAGAACTATCTCGCAACGAACCTGCCTGTCTGGAGCGGATTACCGAACTTCCCGTTCACCCCGATCATTCTGGAGATCACGCCACCTCTGACGGGTCTCAATCCAGAACGGGTGAAACCGATTGAAGCGGTTCGACGGATTGAGTATCCAATCCTGTTGATCCACGGGAAGGACGACGATGCGATTCCAGTCACGGAAAGCATGAAGATTCAAAAGGCGGCGCCGCGCTCCGAGCTCTACGTGACGGAAAACGGTGGACACGTCCAGTCGTATGCGCACGACCGAAAAGCGTATGAAGAGAAAGTCATGACGTACTTGTCAGATCTGCATTGATGAAAGGAGATTGACATGCAACAGTTATCGTTGTTCCTGACCTTTTTCGTCGCACTGACAGTCATGACGATCGGACTGCTCGTCTCCCGCCGTGCCGGCTATCGTTTACCGTACGGACGAACGATCGCCTTGATTTGGACGGGTTCCGCCCTGATCGGACTGACCCTTTACTTATTACGTTAAACGAACAGCCGCCCGCTTCCTTGACGGAAACGAGCGGCTGTTGTTTGTGCTTATCGTTTTAGTACGGCAGCGCCGACGATCTTCAAGACTTCCGGACGACTGAGTTTTTCTTTCCCTTTTGCAAGGGCATCCAGCGTTCCATGTGCGAGTGCAAGTGGAATGTGACAGAATTCATAAATCGTCGTCTCCTTCGGAATGGACGCAAGGTAGGCATCGGCTTCTGCGAGATTCTCACGCGCATAAGCAAACATCGTATCCGTCGTCCAACCAGGTGGGAAGTAACCGACACCACGCTCCGCATCCTCCTGTTGGTTACGCAGGATGTTGACGGCTTGTAAACCACGACCAAATCCGATCGCTTGCTGTTTATCAGTGACGATACCAGCCTTCCAGTACCAAATGTCGGATAACATGACACCGACGAGTCCAGCGACATAATACGTATACTCGTCAAGATCCGCTTCCGTCTCGACCGTCCAGTCACGCTCTGCCCAGACCGCCATCCCTTCTGCCATCTCCGCCGTCGAATCGAGGACCTTCGGACGAATCGCGGCCGGACAATAGGCGATCCACTCCGGTAGACGGAGTGTTACTTCCGGTAGATGCGCTGTGTAGGGCGCAATCAACTCGAGATAGGTCGTAGCGGAGAACGTGCCCCGCATCAATAACGCCGTCTCGCGAAGTAACATCGTCTTGACGTCCGTCGCCAAGTCCTCATGGTCTTCAATCTCATCGATGGCACGCATGCATAGATAAGCAGCACCGACCGCTTCCTGTAAGTCTTGCGATAGTCGACTAATCGGGATATAGAAGGTGCGACTCGTCGCTTTTAATACACGGTTCGCGTCTTTTTTCAGCTGCTTCGTCTCATTCATTCCTGACAACTCCCTCTTTGGCTCAAAAGGTTTCTTTTCTCTTCATTACTATACACGATTCAACGCGTTTCAGCATTTGTTTCATGATAAGAAAGACTCCCTTTGCAGCACATTCGGGCAAAGGGAGTCTTTTCGTCCTCGTTTGAAGCGCATCGTTCATCAAAAAGATACGTTCCGATGACATTCAAATGGAATCATTTTTCCTGTTGTTTCAAGAGTTGTCCGATCAATCCAGTACTACGAGACGCTTCCGTGTTCTCTTCTTGAATCGACAAGTAGACTTCCTTACGATGGATGTCGACTTGCCGTGGTGCCTTGATACCAATCTTGATTTGGTCACCTTCGATCGCAAGAATCGTCAGTTCGATGTCGTCACCGATTTGAATCGCTTCTCCCGTCTTTCGTTTCAGTACGAGCATCAGCGACCACCTACTTCCGTCAGACTACCGATCAGATGACGATTCGTGTATGTATCGTCTAGGATGATTTGTTTTGCGAGTCGTTGTTTCGTTTCCATGACGAAAGGTGCTCGTAAGTTCGTCGTCGACGTCGTGAATGGATCGCGTAATGTGACCGTCGTATAGACGGCGACTTGCGCCGTATCCTCGATTCCGAGTTGCTCTTTTGCTGCTTCCGGCAACTCGAAGACGTATTCTGGATCAATCCAGAACGGGTTCGTCACGACGAAGGCACACTCCGGCTGATCAATCGATTGAAACGACCAGAACGGAACGCCTTCTCCGAACGGGAGCAAGATGAAGCGTTTTGCTTCCGGAAAACCTGGTAATTCGGACGCGAAGGTGATGATTTCCGTCTCGTCAATCGTAATGGTTCCAAAAAAATCCGTTTCGATCTGCATGTCGTTATCCTTCCCCATCGAATATGCCACCAACCGGCCACATATTCAGTTGATTTTGTTCTTGTAGATAAATGTCGACCTGACCTTCTTTCACAGTCAGTTCCGGTCGATGCGTTTCGACATCGATTTTCGGACGATTCGCGGTATAACTTAATCGTACCTCAGCCGGTGTATAGGTCGTCTTGACTCGATCGAGGCTCCGCGGAATGAATCCGAGAGTCGTTACTTCAGCAGGTGGTGTATCATTGGCTTTCGCAATCCGCGCGACAGTTCCACCGCCCTGCTCGATCCGCATCAGTTGATCGCCTTCAGAGGCTCGTTTCGCTACAGCTTCCTGCCCTTTTTGTCGTCCATAAGTAGCATACTGCCGAACGGATTCGAGCGCAGGAACGCGCCCCATCTCGATCCAGGCTTGCGTCGAATCGATCTCAAGGCGTGCCGCGACGGTTTCAATCGATAGTTCCCCACGTGGTTGTTCGATCGACAGGGAGGCAGGTGTCTGCTTCTGCTCGATTTGCGGACGCGTGATGTTCATCCCGATTCGTGCCGCCGTCTGACGTATTTCAAGATGCGGAAGATTCATCTGCCTTCACCCCTTATCGTAGGAAATCGAGTAATGTCGGCTGAATGATTCGTGCCCCGGCGCTGAGTGCTGCGCGGTGTAACGTCTCGTATGACTTCAGCTCCATGATGACTTTTTCTGCCTCGATGTCTTCGTTATCCGACATGACCGTCTTCGCGATGATTTCTTGGTCCTCGAGCCGTGATGTGTTCAAATCCATCCGGTTGACCCGTGCTCCGAGATCTGCACGTGTCTCGACCGTTCCATTGACCATCTCATCGATATCTTTCAACATCCCGGATAAGGTAGCCCCGTTGTTATCAGCGTTCGTACCGAGTGCATCATAGACTTTTTTCAACGTTTGGAACGTTTCCGGTCCAAAGACGCTGAGTGGTGAAATGTTAACTTGGACTTCGATACCAGAAGAAACTTCATAATTGATGGATTCCGTCTCCTTACCTGTCGGATCCCCATCCGTGAAGACACCGTCAACAGGACCAGTTGTACTCGCTAAGTAATCACGCAATCCGTCCATCGAGACGAATGCCGTATCCGTCTTCGTTCCGTTGAAGATGCCTTTTTCATTGTATTTCGTATTCGCGAGCGTTCCGATGTGTTCAATCAATTGACCGACTTCGCTCTGGATCGCTTTACGTTGTGTTGCATCATACGTATCCGTCGCCGCTTGTGTCGTCAACTCACGAATCCGACTCATCGCTGATGTGACTTCGTTAAGGGCAGAATCCGTCAAGTCCATCCAGCCCGTTGCTTCGCTGGCATTTTTCTTGAACTGTTCGACTTCTCGTACTTCCGTCCGGTAACGCACGCCTTGCATCGCAACGACTGGATCCTCAGACGGACGTTGAATCTTCTTCCCACTGATCAATTGTTCCTGAAGCGTGCTCAAGCGCTGATAGCTTGAGGATAAGTGCCCGATATTCGTTTTCGTCAACATCGTTTGTGTTACTCTCATCTATTCATCACCGTCCTACGAGTCCCATACCGTTGATGATTTTATCAAGCATCTCATCGACGGTCGTAATATTTCGTGCTGCTGCATTATAAGCGTGTTGATACTGAATCATCATCGTCATCTCTTCATCGATCGAGACGGCAGACATCGACATGCGGCGCTGATCCGCACTTTCCATCAAGACAGCAGCACTCTTACCCAGGCGTCCGACCTGATCGGTCGAGACCGCCATATCGCCGATGACGTTTTGATAGAACGAGCCGATCGTCGTCGTCGTTTTCGACTCCGTGAATTCGATGCTCGCTGTCTTCATCTTCGCCAGTTTCAATGCCCCTTGACTATCCCCGATGTTACCGTCCGTCGACGTCGCGATGTTATCAAGACTCGCCTTGATGTCCGAACCGACGGAGATCGTTGCTGCAGTGATGTCACCGCTTGTTGATGCGAAGAAGGCATTTGATCCCGCTGTACCATCTTTCTTCAAGTTCGTCGCATGCGCAGCGTTAAAGGCATTCGCGAATGTCTTTGCCATCTCATTGAGTTGACTTTCCATCTTGACGTATTCCCCGACGGCTTTTCCGTCTCGCTCTTGCCCGTACATCTCAATTAGTCCTGATAAACGTCCTGTTGAGAAGCCGCCGAGCTGATCAAACGTATACGTCTGTGTCTCAGACTTAAAGCCGGTGTACAGTCCCTGTTCGTTCGTCGTGAACGTCAGTGTGCCCGCTTTCGGTAAATCGGAGTCGACAGCAAGCAGCTTGTCCCCGTTCGGAAACTTGATGTTGACGTCGATGCGCCCTTCCGCATTGCGCAACGCATTCCCCATCTGTCCTGTTTCGATCGCCTGAGCATCTACTGTCACTTTTTCGAAATCGACATATTGAGCAAGCTCATCAAAGTAACGATCTCGTTCATCGTAGAGTGCGTTTGGTAAAGCACCAAGCGGTTCGACAACGTGGATTTCCGTATTGATGTTATGGATTTTTTGCAGGAGGTCGTTGACTTTTTTCGTCGAGACCTCGACTTCACTCTTTAAGTCCGCTTTGACTTGATTGATTGCTTTCGCCATGTAATTGAAGGTCTGCGTGAGAGTCTCCGCTTTTTGACGAACGACACTGCGTGCACCTGAATCTTGCGGATTCGTCGACAAGGTCTGGAGTGATTCCCAGAACCCGTCGAACGCTTTCGAAAGACCCGTTTCCGACGGTTCGTTGATGATATCTTCCATCCGTCCGAATGCCGCTTGTTTCGTACCGTAGTAGGACACCTTCGTCACTTCATCCCGGTACTGCTTATCGAGCATGACGTCCCGAATTCGCTCGAGCATTTCTCCGCGGACTCCGGTTCCGACTTGTCCATTTCGTCCAGATCCAAGTGAAATCGAAAGTTGTTCCGTCGTTCCCATGACGAGACGTTGGCGAGAGAATCCTTCCGTGCCGGCGTTCGCAATGTTATTTCCAGTCGATTGCAGAGCCCACTGGTTCGTCGTTAATGCCCGACGCCCTGTCTCAAGCCCCATGAAAGTCGATCCCATCCGTATTCCTCCTTACGCGTTTCGATTGAAGTGTGTCTGGTTCAGTGCGGACTGTCCGTATGTAAAGTCGTCCGCTTCTGGAATCAAGAGTTGGAGATGCCAGTCCAAATAGTGCAGAGACTGTTCCAGTAACTCCGCGTTTAGTGTATTCAACTGTCGCAGCTGACCGATCGTCTGCAACAACGTTCGGAGTGAGTCGACATCTTCCGGATGCGTCGCGATCCATTCCGTCATCGTCACACTCCCCATCAGTGCGAGCCGTTCTTGTTCTAGTGCTTCGATTCGTTTGATATGTACCGGTTCTTCTTTAACGATTTCAGACAAACGACGCATGTCATTTGCAATCAAGACTTGCTTCTTTTCTTCTGCGAGCGCAAGTAAATGAGCATGCGCCTCGTTGAGCTGATTGATGAGTTGCATTCGGTTTCTCCTTCCGAATTGAAAAGGTTCCATTCATATAAAAAACGACCCGCGCATCCGTGCCCCGAGTCGCCTCCATTGTCTACGATGTCCCGCTTACAGGTTCAAGAAACGTTCCGCGATTTTTTTCGCATCTGGTTTATAGGTTCCATCCTGGATCGCCTGTTTGAGGGATTCAATCTTTTCAGTCCGTGACGACTGTGTCTCGTTGAAACGCGCACGCGCTTCTGTAGAGATACTGACTTCGTCCGGACGGTTCGTACGTTGGTTTTTTGTTCCTTCTACTGATTGAGTTCTTTCGTACGTTTTGGGCATGTTCACCCATTTCGTAGAATCAATTCGCATGTGAACACCTGCTTTCTAGACTACAAGATTCTTAGTTCAAGTCCGATACGTCCTTGGTTTCGAAGAGTCAGAAGAGTCAAGCATCGCCTGGGCGAGGTCACGTCGTAAACGATCACGACATGCGGCACAAATCGTGCCTTCACGGGAGGGCTTCCCGCAACTCTCACACATGATTTCCATCTGGGAAATCTCGGAGATCAATAAGCGCCCTTCCTTGATGTAACGGAAGACGGTATCTCGACTAACACCCGTTCCGATCTCGACATCTTTAGGTGAAGTCCGGATTTTTCGTCGTTCTCGCAGAAATTCGCGTACCTTCTCAAAATCCGTATGATCCTTTCGTATGCAATCAATACACAGTTCTGAAGATTGACGCACGACTAACTTCCCGCAAGATTTACAATTGATGACATCCATTTCCTTCACCTCACATAGAGTATCGGCAGGAATGTTGCTTTCTTAAACACTTCGAAATAAAGTTACAGCAGAAATTTCTTTCGCTCCCGCTTCCTTGAGTCGAAACATCGCTTGGCGAAGCGTCGCACCTGTCGTATAGACATCATCGACAAGTACGATGTTCTTTCCTTTGACGTCACTCGTTACGCAAAACGGATTACTACGCGCAAGTCGCGCTTGTCGCCCTGCCTTACTTTGTTCTGGACCATCGAGACGACTTAAACACGGAACAATTTTTCCGCGCATCCGACGTGCGATCAGCTCCGCTTGATTAAAACGGCGGTCTGAGAGACGTTCCGCGCTTAACGGGATCGGCACAAGAACTGCTTGTTTGATTTTTACCTTCTTCAAGTCATCGGTAAACATCTCAAGCAACGCACTATCACCGAGAAACTTGAAGCGATGCATGAACTCCTTCGCTGCATCATTGTATAGATAAAGAGGTGCTGTTTGGAGCGTCAGCCCTTGCCTTCGCCATTCTGCGCAGTCTGAACAGCACACTGGACCCGGCTTTCCACAATCGACGCATTCCCCTCTTTTTACAAACTTTATTTTACAAGTCGGACAGGTCACTTGCCTAGTCCAGAGATTTCCGAGTTCCCAACTAGGTAGATAGACCTCTTGACAGAATAGACATCGGTTCATGGTTGCACGGCGTTCGCTTTCTTGATCTCATGGATCGCTTCGTACATCGCATCACTCCGGTCATTGGCGCAAAATAAAATGTCACCATCCGGATATGCCGACGATCGTCCGACTCGTCCGCTGATTTGAATCAGGGCTGCCGTACTGAATCCTTGATCAGCATCCAGAATCGCGACTTGAACGTTTTCAATCGTCACACCCCGCTCAAGAATCGTCGTCGTCAGTAAGATTCCTGTCGATTGTCGAAAACGCTGGACCTTCTCGACTCGTTCCGAATCTGCGGCATGGACGGTCTCGACGTCATAGCCCGCTGTCGCGAATCGGTTTTGCCATCGCTCGAGCTCTGCGATCCGTGAAACAAAGACGAGCCGTGGTACAGCGTTATGACGCGCCAACCAATCGAACACGAGCTGTTCGCTATACGGTACGACGAGCTTTGGGACCGGTAACGGATAGCCATGATAGCGTCGCATCAATCGAACCGTCGGGAATCGTCGATGCCAAAACGAAGGCGTTGCGCTTAATAAAATCAGCGCGGCATCTTTCGTCATCGCTCGCTTGACGTATCGATGTAACGTTCGGTCGAGCCGGTATGGAAAAGCATCGACCTCATCTAAAAAGACGACGTCGAAACAATCCCGGTAATGAATCAATTGATGTGTCGTACTGACCGTGATATCACCCAGCTCAAGACGTTCAGACGAACCACCGTACAAGGAGACGATGGCGGCGTCCGCAAACGCTCGTTTTAGATGTCCCGTCAATTCCCGGACGACGTCTGCCCGTGGTGCTGCAACAAGTACACGGCGCCCGCTTGCGAGCGCATCGGCAATCCCCGGAAAGAGCATCGGCGTTTTCCCGGCACCACACACAGCATGAACGAGAAGCCGTTTGTTAGTTAGAACCGTTCGTTGGATCGCTTGAGCAACACGTAATTGTGCCGGCGTCAACGTCAATGGTCCATGTTGTGCCGGTGTCACCGGATCAAGTGCCCGCTGATCCGTCACGAGTCGTCCACAGCTTCGTAGTTTGCCGTAAGCGAGACATTTCCGACAATAATAACAGGCTTTACCACATGTACAGTCTCCTCGCACTGGAAGCGCGCCACATCGTTGGCAACGCCATGTCACGGCTGGTCTGAATCGGTATGTCACTTGTGGTGCGTCGATCCATTCAACAGGTACGAGTCGTCCTCGAAGATCCATCGTCATCTCTCCTTTTCTGTTTCGTCTCTTTCTCGCGGACGTCCGTCATCTCCTTGTGAGCGTTCCACTACTCAACTTGAGCTTTTGACTCGCAGAATTTCGAGGTAACGCCATACGGTACGGTTTCAACAGGCGTTTCCATATAGTCATCCATGATTTTTGAGGATTT
This sequence comes from Exiguobacterium sp. ZWU0009, assembly GCF_000798935.2. NCBI lineage: Bacteria > Bacillati > Bacillota > Bacilli > Caryophanales > Exiguobacterium > Exiguobacterium sp. ZWU0009. Next base: position 2,618,601 of record NZ_CP018057.1, read on the forward strand.
TGACAAAACAAAAGCAGCAGGTATCCTCATGAAGAGAATTCCTACTGCTTCCGCTCCTATCTTATTCTGCTGCGTGATACCATGTGACACCGATTGCCCCTGGTCCGAGGTGTGTACCGATGACGGGTCCAAAGACACTCATCTCGATGCGTGCCTGCGGGAAAAGTGCCTTCAGTTCAGCAATCTCTGCCTCTGCTTTCGCAGAATCCTCGGCATGGATGACACCGATGACATAACCTGTACCATCACCGCGGATATCTTCCTTCATCATTTCCTCAATCCGATTGACTGCCCGCTTAAACGTTCTAATCTTTTCAAACGGAACGATTTTTCCATCAACGAAATGAAGGACCGGCTTGATTTTCAGGAACGAGCCGACGAATGCCTGCGCGACACTCAAACGTCCTCCGCGCTGGAGGTGTTCGAGATCGTCGACGACGAAATACGCACGAATCTGTTCCTTTAATGTCTCAAGACGCTGGACGATCGTCTCTGCCGTCGCTCCTGCATCTCGCAAACGAACGGCTTCTTGGACGAGAAACGCTTGCGGCATACAGGAAATACGTGAATCGACTGGATGGACGTTGACATGATCCACCATCATGTTGATCGTATGTAACGCTTGGTACGTTCCGCTGATCCCACTTGATAGTGTAATACCGATGATATCTGTTCCTTCTGGCAACTGCTCGAACGACGACACGAGATCACCGATGTTCGGTTGTGAGGTCGTCGGGAGACTGCCCGTCTGGATGCGTTCATAAAATTCAGCTACTGAGATATCAAACCCTTCCCGGTAGGCGTCACCGTCGAAGATGACACTAAGTGGTGCGACGTGCACTTGATGTTCTTCACAATAGGTAGTTGGCAGATAGGCTGTGCTATCCGTTAAGATCACAATCTGGCTCATCCGTGAATTTCCTCGCTTTTATAGTTCCGTCGTGACGCTGCCAAATGTGACACGCCACAATCGCTTTTAAGTGTAGCATTTTTTACTGGATAAAAAAAGAAAGACGGAAGCGAGAGCTCCTGTCTTTCGAGATATTAAACGACGACCCATCCACGACGGATTGATTCGACGACAGCACCGGTCCGGTCCGGCACATTCATCTTCCGGAGGATCGATGAAACGTGGTTCTTGACCGTCTTTTCACTGATGTATAACGTATCACTGATCGCACGGTTCGAGAAACCGTCCGCTAACAATTGCAAGACTTCACATTCGCGACGCGTCAAGACGTGGAGTGGTGCTTCCGCGACTCGTTTTTCAACAGGTTGTGACGCCATCGTTTGTTTCATCTTCATCAAACGACGATATTCCTGCAATAAGTTCGGTGTGACTTTCGGGTGGACATATCCGCCTTCGCGGTACACGGAACGAATCGCATTGACGAGTTCGTCCGTTGCCATTTCCTTTAAGAGGTAACCGACTGCACCGGCACCAAGGGCGTGCATGACATACGTCTCATCATCATGAATCGATAAGATGATGACACGCACATCCGGATAGACTTCCATCAGACGTTTTGTTGCTTCAACACCGTTGACTTGCGGCATGTTGATATCCATTAAGACGATATCCGGTTGATGGGTTTCGACGAGCGAGATGACTTCCGCTCCGCTTTCCCCTTCCGCTACGACGACGAACTCTTCTTCGAAATCAAGAATTCGTTTAACGCCTTCGCGGAATAACTGATGATCGTCGACGATGACTACTTTCACTTGCTCGTTGTTCACAGTGTTTCCCCTCTCGCTTCGGATTCCTCGATTGGAATCTTGACCTTGATGACCGTACCTTTTCCGGGCTGCGTCTCGATATCGAATTCACCATCGATCAATTCGATCCGTTCACGCATACCAACGAGTCCGAATGACTCGTCGCATGATGCGACGATGGAATCGAAATCAAATCCAACGCCATTATCCTTCACGTGGATTCGTACGGAATGTTGATATTGTTCTATGATAATACGAATGTCACTCGCTTTGGAATGCTTTACTGCATTTTGGACGGCTTCTTGAACGATTCGGAAGACGGCAACTTCATACGTCGAATCGATCCGTTCACCACCTCCCAGATAATTGAAGTGAACCGGAATATTCGAAATTTCTTGAATATGACGAAGATAGCGTTCAAGCGTCGGAACAAATCCGAGATCGTCAAGCGTCATCGGACGTAAATCGTATATGATGCGACGGATATCGGCAAGTCCATCCCGAATCAACGTCCGCAAACGGTGAATCTCTTCAAAAGCTGCCTCTGCCCCATTGTGCTGGTGAATCTTTTCAATCAAATCCGCCCGGATCAAGACGTGGGCGAGCGTCTGCGCCGGACCATCATGCATGTCGCGCGATAGCCGGCGCCTTTCATTTTCGGCGGACTGGAAGACTTTTAAGCCCATCTCTTGTTTTTGCATCGCCTTTTCATATTTTTCATTCATCATCTGCATATCGTCCGTCAAGAAGTTCAAGACGACCGAGACGCGTCCAATCAATTGATCTGCTCGTTCAATCGTCTCATCGAGCTGAATCAGTCGGCGTTCGAGCTCATCGCGACGCTTTCGGCAATTCATCTCGTCTCGTTGATTGATGAACGATTCGAGTTGCAACGCGTTCGCTGTCTCATAGGCCGACCGGACATCCTGTTCCGAGTAGCTGTCGAAGTTCTTACTGACGACGACGAGTCGCGCCTTCGCATCCTTGATATGGCGTTCGAGTCGTTCTGCTTCTTTTATATAGTCGTGTACCCGAATCTTCAGGTCACGCAGTTCTTGCTGAATTTCGGCATATTGTTCGCGAGAACTTTCCGTGATCCGGACGATTTCTTCCCGACTCTCTTCTACGACGCCGATGATGTTCTGTACGATATCATTCAAGGATAGCCGCTCCCTCATCTCATTCGTCATGGTACTCCCTCCATTCCTTGCCAGTCGTCTACGGTTGTCTCTCTCTTGGAACGTCGTTATGCTAGAAAGAACTAGTTAACGAGGAGGACATTTTTGATTATGACATTATCTAATTATTATACAGTAAAAGAAAACGGTTTCCACGAAATCATTATCCAAAAGTCACGATTCATCACTTATTTAGCTCGCGCAACGACGGAAGAACAAGCCCAGGCGTTCATTTCCGAGTTGAAAAAAAAACATCACGATGCGAACCATAACTGCTCCGCCTATGTCATCGGTGAGCGTAATGAGATCCAAAAAGCGAATGATGACGGTGAACCAAGTGGAACGGCCGGTGTCCCGATGCTTGAAGTATTGAAGAAGCGCGACTTGCGTGATACGGTCGTCGTTGTGACACGATATTTCGGCGGTATTAAGCTCGGTGGTGGTGGATTGATTCGCGCGTATGGTTCGAGTGTCTCTGAAGCACTGAACGCAGTCGGTGTCGTCGAACGGATCGAACATACCGTTGTTTCCGTCAACGTCGACTACACATGGCTTGGAAAGCTCGAGAACGAACTACGGGCGAGCGTCCATCCGATTGATCAGATTCATTACCTCGATCAAGTCCAGATCGACGTCCTCGTCAAGACAGCCGATGTCCCTGATTTTCTCGACTGGATGACGAACATGACGAACGGTCAAGCTGATTTGTCAAGCGGCTCTACGCGCTACCTCGAACGTGACATTATTTCCTGACCTGCTATACTGATTGTAAAGAAATTTAAAGTTTTTTTAAAATTCAGTTAATGTTAGGAGTTAATAAAAGTGGAAGAGCGAACCCGAAGTAATAAAAAAAAGATAAAGAAAAAACGTTCGTGGTTTAAAGTGTTCGTGATCAGTTTTCTTGTCGTGCTTGTGGGTGGAGGTGCAACCTTCGCTTACGTTGCATATAAAACGTTCCAGACCGCAAACGACTCAAACGTTGATTTAGCGCGCGGTGACAAGTCCGAGAAACGAGAAGCAGCCATTGATTTGACGAAAGATCACTTTTCCGTTCTGCTCGTCGGAACGGATGAACGACCTGGTGACACCTCATCGCGTGCTGATACGATGATCGTCGCGACATTCAACAAGTACGATCAAACTGTGGATATGGTCAGCATTCCCCGCGATTCACTCGTCGAGATTCCTTCTGTCGGTTACGAGGATAAAATCAATCACTCTTATGCCTTTGGTGGCATCGATTCAACGATTGAAACGGTCGAGACGTTGCTCGATATTCCAATCGATTATTATGCATCGATCAACTTCAATGGTGTCGTCGCGATCGTCGACGCATTAGGCGGCATCGATGTCGACGTTAAGTTACCGATCGATACACTCGACTCGTCCGATAAGCGCAATGGCGTTAAATTGGAACCGGGACAACAAACGTTGAACGGCGAAGAAGCACTCGCTTATGCTCGAATGCGTTATCAAGATCCTGAAGGAGATATCGGACGGACAAAACGTCAACAACAGATTGTCGAAGCCATCGTTGATCAGTCGACATCGTTCGGTTCAATCACCAAACTAAACACACTAATGGATGCTACTGGAGACAACTTCAAAACGAACATGTCGTTGACAGAAGCGTTCCAACTGCAACCGTTCATCAAAAAAATCGGTTCCATCAACCGGATTGATTTAAAAGGTACCGATGCGAAAATCAATGGCGCTTATTATTACCAGCTCGATCCAACATCACTGGCTGACGCGAAGACGACATTGAAGGAACAACTTAATTTGCCAATCGATGAAACGACAGACAGCATCACGTCGGAGGCTGCAGATGATTCGTTCACTCCAAGCAACTGATCATGCGTCACTACTGGAAGTACAACGTCGCGCTTATCAGATAGAAGCCGCATTACTCGACGCTACTGATTTCCCGCCATTATGCGAAACGATCGATGAGATCGACGTTGAAGCGCCGATCGGTTTCGTTTACGTCATTGATGACGACATTGTAGGTGCTGTCACGATTGCTGACGGGACGATCACGCGACTCGTCGTGGATCCGGCATACTTCCGTCAAGGAATCGCACAATCTTTGCTACGACACGTGTTCGAACACAGTCTCGCCAAACACGTCATGACCGGTGCACGTAATCTGCCAGCGCTTTCGCTTTACAATCGTTTCGGCTTTTCAGAAGTCCGGCGCGAGTGGCGTAGTGGAATCAAACTTGTCTTTTTGATGCGAACCTGACTTTTAGGAACAACAAAGAAGCAGTAGACACCGGGTCTACTGCTTCTTTGTGTCGTTTAGAAGAAAAGGAATCCGAGAGCGGCTCCGATTAACACAATTCGTAACGGCGACTGTTTATAAAAACGAAGTAAACAGAACAAACCGAAGGCAATCAAGAAATCAAGACCACTCTTGATGCTTGATGTAAAGATCGGATCGTAGAGAGCAGCAAGTAGGATACCGACGACAGCGGCATTGACACCAATCAATATTCGTCCGACCGATTGATTCTTTCGAATACGATCCCAGTACGGTAAAACACCGATGACGAGTAGGAATCCTGGTAGGAAGATGGCAAGCGTCGCAAGAATCCCTCCAGAAATACCAGAGACGACCGTACCGAGATACGTCGCAAACGTGAAGAGTGGACCCGGTACCGCTTGTGCTGCGGCATAACCGGCAAGGAACGTATCCGTATTCATCAATCCAGGTACAAGTGTTTGCTCAAGGAATGGCAAGACGACATGTCCACCACCAAAGACGAGAGCACCTGCACTGTACATGATACTCGTCAGCTGGACGGTTCCCGTCGCAGATTGCGCGAGAAATGGTGTGACGGCGAGTAAGACGAAGAATAAGACGAGTGCCGTGATACTAAGTAGGCGTGGTACGCGAATTGACAGGGATCCACCCGTCTCCGTCTCTTCTTTGAACCAGAAGAACGCAAAAAGACCTGCGAGCAACAAGACACCGACTTGCGCCAGTGGATGTGCGATCAACAGTACCCCTGCTAGCGCTAGTAGCATCAACGTCATCCGTTTGACGCCTGTCGCAAGTTTCATTCCCATGCCAAGGACGGCGTCAGCAACGATCGCGACAGCGACGAGTTTCAAGCCATGAATGAATCCGGCTTCCGCGACATCGAATTGTGTCGCAAGAATCGCGAATAGAATCAAAACGATACTCGACGGTAACGTGAAGCCGACGAAGGAAATAATTGCCCCTGCTACTCCTCCACGGATCAAACCAATTCCCATTCCGACCTGACTCGAAGCGGGACCCGGGAGGAATTGACAGAGCGCAACTAAGTCAGCATACGCTTTCTCATCAATCCATTTTTTCCGTTTGACATATTCTTCATAAAAATACCCAAGATGGGCGACCGGACCTCCGAACGACGTTAGTCCGAGCTTGAACGATACAAGAAAGATTTCGATTAGACGATTCATGCTTCACCTCCATCCTTCATTCTACACAAAAAATGTTAAGTTCCTGTGAACTTCAACGGTTTTTCTTACCATAAGTCCCTTTTCGCCACAATTTCTCCATGGGACCTTGTGGATGAGACTGGAGATATCTGTTTGATGTAACCCCTTGTAAGATCAAAAGCAGGAAAACGAGTAACAATCCTTGCCATAACGGTATCGTTCCATGTTGTCCACTGAAGAAGACAAATACGGTAAAGACGAGTGTATGCATCAAATAATTCGTCAATGCCATCCGCCCCAGTCCAGCAAACCATTGCATACGTCCAGCACGAACGAGTAACGCTACGGCACAAGCATAGGTGATCGCAAGCGTGCGCCCTGAGAGCCAAACGTAAAATAGATTGATTGATCCGTCCGGTACGTCAGCATGCGCTTGTATGATTCCAGCGAATGATGGAAGTGTCAGTAATAAGCTAATGCCAAGCGTCCACCACAGGAAACGATTCGTCGGGGGCGTTGCACTGAAGCGTTCCATCAAATAGGCTCCGATCAAGAACAGTGATAGAATTTCTGGCCAAATGACACCGGAATTCATGAGGGCTTCCGGCAATTGAACTGTCGCATGATGCGCTAAAAATCCGAGGAGATCGCGCGATGCGACGAACGACTGAAGTGTCTTATCCAGCTCGACGACGGGAGCGTCGCCGAGTTGACGAGCCCCAAAGAAAATAAGTAGATAGAGCAAAATGGCATAGATTTGAAATGCTATCGCAAACAAGAGCTTCGTGATTGGCTTTGTTTTAGCGAACAATAACAAAATGAAGCCCGTCAACGCATACGTATGTAAGATATCGCCCTGCCAGACAAGCAGGTGCAAAAGACCAATGATGAGCAGAATTCCGAGCCGCCTTGCGAAGATCGTCATCGGTAGACCACGTTGTCGTAACCGGTTGATGAACAGGTAAAAACCGGCTCCAAATAGAACACTAAACAGGGTATAGAATTTCGTCTGGATGAAGAGATCGAAAATGAGACGAATCGATTGATCCATCTCCCCCATCATCGCATTCGGTCGATCACCGAGAAAACTCGGCATGTTGACGAATAAAATCCCGCATAGTGCAAAACCACGTAACACATCCAAATAGACGATGCGTTGATTCAATGATTGATTCATTCCAACACTCCCTTTCTGAAAAAAGACCGCTCACACGGATGAGCGGTCTTTTTTGATATACGTTATTTCGATGTAAAACGTTCCAACAAATTCAACAATGGTCGATAGCGTTCACCAAGCAAACCGAGTGACTCGACAAGAATGTCAAGAACGAGCAACAGCATGACGAGTGAGACGAGAGCACCAATCGAATTCGTCTGCGAGAACAGAATCGCCGTCATCCCGAAGATGGCACAGAGTCCGTAGATGACGAGCACGGCTTGGCGCATCGTAAAGCCGAGATCAAGCAACCGGTGATGCAGATGGGCCTTATCCGGCGCAAATGGTGGTTTTCCTTGCAATACCCGTCGAACAATCGCAAACAACGTGTCGGAAATCGGGATCCCAAGCAAAATAACTGGAACGGCAAGCGAGAACAGTGTCACGTTCTTGAATCCAAGAAGTGATAACACACCAAGCATATAGCCGAGGAACAAGGCACCGGTATCACCCATGAAGATTTTCGCTGGGTAGAAGTTATGAAACAGAAAACCGAACGTACTCATCAATAAGAGAATCGCGACGATCGTCACGTAGACGTTTCCTTGAATGACGGCAAGACTGATCAATGTCAACAAGACGATGCTCGAGACACCCGCTGCTAACCCGTCTAATCCATCAATCAAATTGACGGCATTCGTGATTCCGATGACCCAAAGGAACGTCAGCGGAACACTCCACCATCCAAGATATAACTGCTGATCGAACGGTAGATTGATGAACTCGATCCGAATCCCACCGTTTAGGACGATGACGGCAGCAACGATTTGCCCCATCAGCTTCAAACGGGCATTGAGTTGGAATCGATCATCCAGTGCACCGGTCAAAATAATAACGAACCCACCGACTAAAATATGCGTCGCGTACGGACTCGAAGGTTGTAAGATAAAATAACCGATCATAAAAGCGATATAGATCGCTAATCCGCCAAGTCGCGGCATGATTCGGACGTGTACTTTTCGCGCGTCCGGACTGTCAACGGCACCGACTGCAATCGCAAAGCGTTTCACGACGGGTGTGATCAGTAAGGCGGCGATAAAACAGACGATGGACGCAGTCCATAACATAGTAACATCACGCTCCTGCGCGAATTATATCATAAAAAAAAAGAGCCGACGAGCGGCTCTTACATGAAGATCGGTACTTCAGCAGCTGGATCATATGTATAGATACCGCGCCCGACTTTTTTAATGGCAGGGTTTGCCTGTTCGACTTTCGCCATCAATTGGTAGATGTTACTAATTTGGTGACGGTAACGCAATTCAAGCTCCATTTGGATGTCACGTGCTGTCATCGATTCACGCTCGCGCATCAAATCGCTGATTTGGTGCACGTAGACTTCTAGTGGATACCGCTGGTTGACACGACGTTGTTTTAACGGACGTTCATGCGTGACGGCGACTTCTTGCGAATGTTCCCCCGTTCCACGGCTTAATTCCGAGATTAAATACTCGGCACGTCGCTGTAAGCGACGGTATTCCTCTTCGATTTCCATTAGTTCGCGGTAGATGTGTTCACTGTTACCCATTCCTTGCCCCTCTTTCCTTTTTTATACATTAATGTTTCAATCGTGTTTCAGTTGTATGTATTTTGAAATATTTTAAACTATAATTTGCCTTGATAATATATAATTTCTTTAATTATTTAATTATACTGTAATATTTTCATATCCTTACCGATAAATTGGCTACACCTCATATTAACAGAAAGGAGTGAAAACGGAACATATAATTTCTACATTTAACTATTTTAATAATACTTAAGTTCTACTAATCCAATATATATCTTTCTTATTTTACCGAAAAGGAGACTGGAAATTTAATGGGCAAATTACCTAAAACACTTCGTACCGCTCTAGTACTTTCGTTGGTATCCGGTTGCTTCGCTTCTACTTCTACTGTATCGGCTGCTTCTGGTACAACCTTTACGAAAACTTCGTATCAGACGACAGATGCCTTGAATCTACGCAGTTCGAACTCGACGTCTTCTAAAAAATTGCTGACGATCCCAAAGACGACGAAAGTCACATCGAGCTATCGAAAAGGCTCTTGGTATAAGTTGTCATATAAAGGAAAGACGGGATATGTGACCGGATCTTATCTGAAAAAAATCGAGACTGGCACTTCTTTTTCGAAGACGTCTTATAAGACGACGGATGCGCTATCCTTACGTAGTGCCGCAACGACATCTTCTACTCGATTACTGACGATTCCTAAGGGAGCCGGTGTACAATCAAGTTTCAAAAGCGGGAATTGGTACAAAGTGACCTATGCAAATAAGACCGGTTATGTTTCTGGTTCGTATTTAAAGAAAGTGACTACACCAGCCAAAACGACGGTCTATACGACGACGGATCGCTTGAATTTCCGTTCGTCTCCTTCGACATCCGGAAAAGTCCTGACGACGATTCCAAGTGGAACTGCCGTCAATTCTCTCGCCGTTAAATCGAATTGGCACACGGTCCAGTACCAAGGGAAAACGGGGTATGTCATGGGAACGTACCTGAAGAAAGGGACTTCCGTTCCTGCCTCGACGACTGGAAACGTCGATTATAGTGGTTCAAAGATGTATGTGTTGATCCCGTCAGGCAATAGTGTCGCGCTTCGTGCGAGTGCGTCGACGCTCAGTGGTCAAATCGCTCGTCTTGGACGCGGTACTCCTGTCGTCGTCACGAATTCGCGTCATCAAACAAAAGGCTTCGTCGCCGTCCGGACAGCAAGTGGTCAAAGCGGTTATGTCGATGCGACGTATCTGACGTTGTTCCAACCGGCACCATCGAATCGTCCACTTCTCGTCCTTGATCCGGGTCACGGCGGACACGACGCAGGTGCAGTTCGTTACGGTGTGACAGAGCGTGACATCGTCCTTGCTGTCACGAAACAAGTCGCCGAGCGCCTTGCCGGAAAAGTCGATGTGACGATGTCACGCTATACGAACGACTACTATCCGTCTCTTGGAGAGCGGAGTGCCCTTGCGAACAGTCATGCAACGACTGCTTTCGTCAGTGTCCACATCAATGCTTCAACGAGTACGCAAGCATACGGAGCAGAGACCTTCTACTATAAAGGCGCCTCTTCGATCAACCTTGCTCGTAACGTCCAACAACGCCTTGTCTCCTACGCGGGCATGCGCGACCGAAGCGTCCACTATGCAAACTACGCTGTCATTCGTGGTACGAAAGCACCGTCGATTCTAGCGGAACTCGGTTTCCTCTCGAACAGCGCGGATCGGGCGAAACTGACAAACGCATCGTATCAGTCACGTTACGCGCAAGCAATCGCAGACGGCATTCTCGCCTCACTTTAAATCAACGCCATATCAAAAAGGATCGCTCAGGGAAGCGATCCTTTTTGCATACACATAACTTTCAAGGAATGTCCTTCACCATCAGGGAATGGTTCAGACAAGGGAGCGACTAGCGAGGATTTGCTCAAGGGATAGCAAATCTGTCGAATCGACACGATAGTCTGCCTCATGGAGCGCCGACTCCGGTCCAACTCCGACGGCATACATGCCGGCAGCGTGGATGGCAGTGATGCCAGCTGTCGCATCTTCTACACCGATGCAACGGCTCGGTTCGACGTCGAGTGCTTCTGCAGCACGGAGAAACACTTCAGGGTGTGGTTTCGATTGTGCAACGGTCGCAGCGTCTACGATGTCATCGAAATAGTGTCGGACCTTTAGTGCCTCGACGACCATCAGCGCATTTTTAGAGGCGGACGCCATTCCGATCTTCAGCCCAGCGTTTCGGATTTCATCGAGGAATGCAGTGATTCCAGGAAGAAGATCCTGTTCAGAAATATGTTGGATCAATGTGACGTAGTGTTCGTTTTTCTTCGCAGCAAGTGCTAGCTTCTCTTCCTCCGAAAAAGCGTTCTGTTTTCCACCAAGCGCAAGGATACGCTCGAGTGAATCCATCCGGCTGACACCTTTTAATGTCTCATTGAATTCCCGGTCGAACGGGATATCCAAATCCTCTCCAAGTTGTTTCCACGCTAAGTAATGATACTCTGCTGTATCGGTAATTACGCCGTCTAAATCAAAAATGACCGCTTCGATCGTTGGTGCCATCCGACATCCATCCTTTCTTCCATCGTCCATGAAAGGCAAGAAATCGAATGACTTTGCGCAAACGATTGCACTTGCCTTATGAATAATTTTACTGGTTCTTCCGAATCTTTGCAAGCGTTATCAAATATTTCTTATTTTCTATTTTTAAGCACGAAACACGTTAATTTTGATAACGCTTTCAATTTTAAGGAAATGTTTTACTTATTTCGTTCTTTACTATTCGTTTTACATTTTTTAACTGCTATAATGAATCTCATAGCATATGAGGGAGTGACGAAGATGTTTCAACGTGTTAAACAGTTGTTGAATGATCAAAGTCGAAGAATTCATCGTTATGAAAAAATCGTAACGACGATCAATAGCCTAGAACGAGAAATGGAACAAACATCCGATCAAGCGTTACGTGAATTGACCGCCTCATTACGTGAGCGGCTACAAACTGGGGAACGAATCGATGCGATCACACCAATGGCATTCGCCCTTGTCCGAGAAGCGAGTAAACGAACGCTCGGCTTACGGCATTACGATGTGCAGCTCATGGGCGGTCTGGCGTTACTTGAAGGACAAATCGCCGAGATGGCGACCGGTGAAGGAAAGACGCTCGTTGCTTCACTAGCGAGCTTCACTCAGGCGCTTCACGGAAAAGGTGTCCACGTCATTACCGTCAATGAGTATCTGGCACAACGCGATGCGGAGCAAATCGGTCAGATTCACCGATTTTTAGGGTTGCAGGTCGGAATCAATTCAGCTGAAGCTACGTTTGAGGAAAAACGGATCGCCTACGCAGCAGACATTACATACGGTGTCGGGACTGAATTCGGGTTCGATTACCTGCGCGATCATCTGATCATGGAGCCGACGGAACGTCTACAACGTCCGCTTCATTTCGCCTTGATCGACGAAGTCGATAGCATTTTAATCGATGAAGCGAAAACACCACTCATCATGGCGGAACGAGACAGTGTCCACGAAGGGTTACAGCAACTCGTCCGTCATGTCGTCCAGACGTTCGAAGACGAGCGGGATTATACGTTCGACGAAGAGATTAAAGCGGTCGCCTTGACTGATCAGGGGATTGAGACGATCGAGGAGGCGTTTGCGATTGATCATCTGTTTGCAGCTGAGCACTCCGTCCTTTTCCATTACGTCATTCAAGCCTTACGTGCTCATGTCGTCCTCAAACGAGATGTCGACTATATCGTTAAGGATCAAAAAATCGCACTCGTCGATCTCTTTACTGGTCGTCTGATGGAAGGACGAAGTCTATCCGATGGGTTACATCAGGCACTTGAGGCAAAAGAAGGTGTCCCGGTCACGGAAGAGAACCGGACGACAGCACAAATCACGATTCAGCACTACTTCCGTCTCTATCATCAGGTAGCAGGAATGACGGGTACAGCGGCGACGTCACGAGAAGAGTTCCAAAAGACGTACGGGATGGATGTCGTGACGATTCCATCGAACCGTCCGAAAATCCGGATCGATGCGGAGGACGTCATCTTTGCGACGCGTGACGAAAAATTAGAAGCGATCGCGCTTGCGACAAAATCGGCACACGTCACGGGACGACCCGTTCTGATCGGTACTTCGTCGATTGAACAGTCCTTGCGCGTTGCGAAGACACTCGATGCACACAAACTCACCTACGAGATCCTGAACGCAAAAACCGTCGATCAGGAAGTCCGGATCATCGCCGCCGCTGGACAAGCTGGCCGAATCACGATCGCAACGAACATGGCAGGTCGCGGAACGGATATTTTACTCGATGAAACGGCACAACAACAAGGCGGCTTGTTCGTCATCGGAACCGAACGTCATGAATCGATCCGAATTGATAACCAACTCCGTGGTCGGGCAGGTCGTCAAGGCGATCCCGGATTAACACAATTTTATCTCTCACTCGAAGATGAACTGCCACGTCGTTTCGCACGTGACCGTCTCGCACGCGTGCAACAAAAAGTACGGGATGCTTCCGGTCCACTTGCTTCACGTGACGTCAGGGATCTATTGCAGTTCGCTCAGTCGACGTGTGAATCCGTTAATCGGAGTGTTCGGGATGAACTCGTCCAGCTCGAAGAAGTCATCAGTGAACAACGGCAAGCAATCTATCATCTCCGCAACAGAATCGTTGATGCGACGTCACTCGAAGACATCGTCCAACCGTTTGCCGGACGTGTCTTGCCGTCGATCATCGACCAAACACTTTCTGACGATCTCGTCCCGGAAGAATGGCCGCTGGCTCTCGTCACGACAGAACTCGAGCAACTGTTGCATCAACCGGTCACGTTGGAACGACTGGAAACGATCGACGAGATGAAACGCCAACTTGAGCCGCTGATTGCTGACACCGAAGCCTTACTCGTTGCCCATGTTGCGGCTGAAAAAGAGACCGTCAAACGCTTCATCCTCCTTGCACTGGATGAGCAATGGACGCGCCACTTAACAGCCATGAACAGCTTAAAAGAAGGAATCCACCTCCGGAGTTACGGACAAGAGCAACCAGTGCGCATCTTTGAGCGGGAAGGCATGGATTACTTCGAATATGCCATTGCGAGTTTCGAAAAGCAGGTCCTTTCTGGTATCTGCCGCGCCGAACAGACACACGATAGCGAAGGAGAACTGCATCATGCACACGTCGAATGAAGTGTTCCGTCCCCCGCTCTATTTCACGGAGGACATGCCGATCGTCAAGGAAGACGAATACGTCTTTCGTCACGTCGCAAAACAACTACCTGAGTTACAAGTCAATCAGATGGCAATCCATCTGTTTCAAGTCTTATCGCGTCGCCCGCTTCACGTCATCGCCTTGTTCCAAAACACGTTGGACCGATCGTTTCATCTGAATGATCTTGTCGTCCTTGCCTTATCCGGCGACGAACTCGTTGCTCGTAAAGTACTCAGTATCGAAGAAGTCCCGGTCATCCTTCCTATGGCGACGCTACCGCTTTGGTTGACGTTCGAAGAAGACGACTGTTTCGTTGATCTCGAACAGTTGACGGAGCCGTTGCAACTCGTCTTCTCAAGCGAGACGCTGACGGAGCTCTTCTTCGAAGATGACTTCACGGAATCGGAACGACGCATCATCCGTCAAGTCGCTTATTCGCACTTGACACCTCCAGCAGATGGCTGGTCGTTATTACCGGTCTCGATTATGCGCGAGCCGGATACTGTGACGGCGACTGTCCTCGTCCGTAATGCGAGCGATCAGACACTGACGCTCGAGGCGCTCACGTTTGAATTAATGGATGACGAGACGCCACTCGCAGACGGCACCCATCCTGGACTGTCGTTACCCGCTCATAGCCAACATGCGATTCGTCTCCGTTTCGCCTGCACCGCAACAGATGTTCCGGCATTCGGTCTCCGTTATCTTCCTCCCTCTTCCTAAAAAAACGTCTCGGCACACAAGATGCCGAGACGTTTTGCTTATCCTTTTAAGAGTCCGATGACGCGGACGTTGATTGCTTTTGGTTGGAACGCGAGCATGTTTTCCATGTCTTGTGCGATCCGTTCTTGGACTTTTCCAGCTGTCTTGATGATCGACATGCCGTATTTAATATGCACGGACAGACTAACCGTGATATCGCCGCCGACATCTTCGACTTTCACGAGTTTGACCATCTGTTTTTCCTGCAGTTTCGAATCATCTGCTGTAAAGGCGATGCCTTCCGTTTCTTGAACGGCTACCCCTGCGATGACCTCGATGACTTGTTGCGAGACGTTCACGACACCGTCCGCATTATTTAAATTATATGACATACCTTCCACGCCCTTCGTCTAGTAATCCATCTATCTTAAAGTGTAATGCATTCCGCCTTATTTTGAAAGGTCTACCCGTTTCTCGACGATCGGACGAATGTCGATCTCAATCAAAGGACGGAGGACACGGACGACGAGCGGGTGTATGATGATACCAACGATCAACAAGGCGACGCCAATCATGATCAGTAAGGCGAGCCACGGTTGCGGTACGAATGCATCCGTCACGTATTGACGCCACGCCATGACGAAGAAGACATGGAGTAGATAAACGTAGAGACTGAGTTCCCCAGCGCGTGTGATGAGCGGGAGGCGACGCATCGGAACCAACATCATGAAACCGAGCGAGGCCGCGATCGACAAGAGATAGATGACGCTATGCTTGAGTACACCAATCCATGTATCGCTGTCATACTGTTCAGCGTACGGGAAACGATGCTTGAAGGCATTCGCGAAATCGACGATCTCTTGCGGTGTGTCACGCCACGCCTCGAACAATAAGAAGCCCATGACGGCAGCAAACGTCACACCACCGATCAAGCGGACGTTCATCCGGCGCTTGAAGTTCTTCGGCATCTCGAAGATGCGGATGAATTCGTGTTCCGATAGATAGTTCCCGAGTAAGAAATAGGGATAGAACATGATCAGCTTCCGAAGTGCCAAGAATCCCGTATTTTCGAGTTCGAATCCATACAGCAAGGCGAAGGCAAGACCAAACCAGACGTATCCACGCAAGTGAACGACATACGGCGTCACGATGTACCAGACGACCATGACGAACAGATACCAAAGTGCCCAGTAGGGACGTAGTAGATGCATACCGATGTTTTCACCAGAAAAGAGTGGCAATCCTTCCCCAATCGTCGCCCACGATCCAATTAAGATTTGCCAGACGCAGTAGACGGCAAATAGTTGGATGACACGTAAATACTTGTTTTCGCGGAAGAAATAACCGCTTAAAATAATGAATAATGGCATATGAAACGAGTAAATCAACAGATAAACCGTCTCGAGTAGCTTTCCGTCATAATCAAACCGTAAATCCGTCAGCATGTGACCGATGACGACAAAAATGACAAGAAAACCTTTGATATTATCAAACCACGGATTCCGATTCATGTTACACTACCCCTTATACTCCCTCGAAAGGAACGAATGTTTATGAAAAAGACACTCTTGATTCTATCTGTCGTCTTGAACGTCGTTCTCCTTGCATTGTTACTGGGACGTAAACCGCTCGAACTATTCGAAAGCGTCTTACCTGCAACGAGTACGACTCCAGTCACGACCTTCCAATACGATAAGAATCCAAACTATGTCCGTCTGAATAGTCTATTCCATACTTATCAATACCCAAAATCTGCGAATGCTGTCATGTTAGGCGACTCGATGACGAATTTTGCCGATTGGCGTATCTTGATGAAGGATCCGACGATCGTGAATTTCGGGATTCCTGGTGATACGACAGAAGGCTTTTTGACTCGCCTCGACTTGACCATTGAGATGAAACCAAAACGCGTTTTCTTGATGGGCGGTATCAATGATATTCGTCACTATACACCGATTCCGCAAATCACTGAGAACATGACGACGATCGTGACGACACTTCGAAAAAATAACATCGACGTCGTCATTCAGTCAACCGTTCCTGTCGCACCGAAATATTCGGACTCCGTCCGAATCAACCGGGACGTCGAAGCATTGAATCGGAATTTACAAAACCTCGCTCAATCCGTGGAAGTACCATTCGTTGATCTGCGACCTGTCTTGACGAATAAACAGGGGTACCTACAAAATCGGATGACGTACGACGGACTCCACCTCGTCGGTGGCGGTTACCTGCGCTGGAGTGATGCGCTGAAACCCTATGCACTCAAAACCGATTTGACAGCAAATAACTAAATCAAAAAACGGCTCATCCCGATTTCCGAGATGAGCCGTTTTTTGATTATTAATCTTCTTGGTTTTTGACACCCATGTAGGCTGCGACGCTCGATGCTGAGAAAACAGCAACGGCAACGATTCCGACAGCAATCCAAATCACTTGATCCATCATTTCTTTATATCCCCCTTTATGTAAACGCTCGCTTCTTCATTTAGCGTACACGAATTTCGTCAAGAAAGAAACACATTTTCCATGTCTAATGACTAGACGATTCGGGAAAAAGTAACTATAGTAGAAGGACAACTACAAATTGTCAGAAAATTCGATTATTTAACAAGGAGGTGTTTCTGATGGCCACTTCATTGCTTACGCCGAAAGTGACGTTACGACATCGAGGTACTCTCAACTTTGGATATTGGCTTGTCATCGGATGCATAGGATGGGTGATGCTTGCCCTCGTCACGAATGTTGGTACCGTTCTTGGTCGTCTTCCTTTATATGAAAGCATTCCCCTCGCCATCCTTGTACTTGGTCTCACGGGTGTCGTACTAAAAATGGCGCGTGACGAGTGGTGGATTCGTTATCTCGAACGTCAGACGCAGTATTATATCGGACACGAGACCGTGACCGGTTGGTGTACGACGATTGATAGCATGTGGCTGATCCGTAAGACGATGCGCCGTGAACTTCGCTTGCTCTACCGGCATCTTGCGCAGACGAAAGCATCGGAAGAAGTGAAACAGATTCTTGCACTCCAGCTCGTCGAGCGTGGTGTTCTGATCGTCTACTCCCGACCAAAAAGTGATCATCCCGCTTGAAACGAAAAGAGGACTGCCCCATCATCTTCTATGAAAGAAGCAGATGGGACAGCCCTTTTTTAGTGTTTTAACCAATCCGTTGCCGCTTCAATCGTTGGCATGACGAGTTGGTGACCGTAATTCGACCACGTGACGTCGACTGATGCACCGGCTTGCTTCAAGAGTGCTGATAACTCTTCCGTTTCCTGAGCCGGACAAATCGGGTCATTGCTTCCGGCGCCGATGAAGACGCGCACGTCCGATAAGTCAGGTAGCGTCACACCACGACGTGGTACCATCGGATGCAACAGAATCGCTTGTTTGAACAAAGCTTCTTCGAACAACATATTCGCCGCGATGTTCGCACCGTTCGAGTACCCGACTGGAATCAGACGATCGAGATCAAAACCGCGCTCCGCTGCCTGGTCACGTAAAAACTGAATTAAACGTGCTGTCCGTAAAGCGAGGTCTTCTTCATCAAAGACACCTTCTGCGAGTCGTTTGAAGAAGCGTGGCATCCCGTTTTCCGAGACTTCCCCACGGACGGACAAGTAGCCTGCTTCCGAATCGAGCAACGAGACGAGTCCAACGAGATCTTGTTCCGTTCCGCCTGTGCCATGTAAGAATAAAAAGATCGGTGCGTCTGCTGTTTTTGGTGCTTGGTATAAATGAATCATACGAGTCTCCCCTTCGGTACAGTAATAGGTGTTACATGATTTGTGATCGCCGTACGATGTGCTTCGAATTGTTCCGGTAACTTCAAGTCTTCTCCGAGCATCTCGAACTCTTCATCGATCGCGAACCCTGGATTATCGGTCGCGATTTCATGGAGGATCCGACCGCGGTCATGGAAATAGATCGATGTGAAGTAGTTGCGATCCTTCACTTCAGTCGTCAACAAACCGAACGTGTTGATGGCGTTCATCCAGTCGAGTTGTTCCTTTTGATCCGTTGCCCGCCACGCAATATGGTGAACCGTTCCAGTCCCCGGACGACCGACTGGCATTTGACCATGAACGACGTCAACGACATTCCCGAGCTCGCCTTCTGCGATGTACCGGTCAACGGTTTCCGTCCGTTTGCTGAGTGTCAGTCCGAATGTGTCTGTCAGTAATTTTGCTGTGTCTGATGGATCTCTTGACAGTAACGTCGCTCCCGCAAATCCTTTGATGGCGACATCACGTGTGATGCCGTCGATTTCATAGCGACTGCCTTGTCCCGCCTCGCGTTCGACGAGTTCAATCTGAAGACCGTGTGGATCTTCGAAGGCGATCTGTTGCTCTCCGAACCGAACCGTTTCTTCAAACAAGACGTTTTTTTCTGTCAGTCGCGCTTTCCAAAAATCTGCTGCACCGACCGGAATCGCGTAAGCTGTCGTTCCGACTTGTCCGGCACCGACCTGTCCTTTTGCCATGCCTTCAAACGGAAAGAACGTGATGATCGTTCCCGGTGCTCCAGATTCGTTACCGAAGTAGAAGTGGTACGTTCCTGGATCATCGAAGTTGACCGTTTTTTTGACGAATCGTAGCCCGAGAATCGTTCCGTAAAAATCGAGATTTTCTTGTGGATCGCCAACCATCGCTGAGATATGATGGATACCTTGCGTTTTCATATGATGCGTTCCTCCTTCAGTCGTATCTGTTAAAACAATAATAGTAACTAAAGAACAAAAAGTAAACTGATAAGCCTTCCCTCGTTCTTTTTTGGAACCTTTATCCATTTCCGACCGTAGGACACTATGTAACAATGGTACACTTGTCGTGCAACAGACGTCTTTAAAGGAGGTTCTTATGTTAGAAATCAAACACATCACGAAGCGTTTCGGCGATTTCACGGCCGTTGATGCCTTGACGATCGAGGTGCCACGAGGGCAAATTTTTGGTTTGCTTGGTGCGAACGGTGCCGGAAAAACAACGACGTTCCGGATGCTGCTCGGTCTACTGCAACCGACTGAAGGATCGATCACCTGGAATGGAGAGCGCATCCCGACTTCAAAAATCGGATACCTTCCGGAAGAACGAGGGCTGTATCCAAAAGTTCGCGTCGATGAACAGCTCTTGTTCCTTGCTGAACTTCGCGATATGAAACGGAAGGATGCGAAACGAGCCTTGACGGAATGGCTAGAGTATTTCCAAATTCCGCAGTATGAAAAAATGCGCGTCGAACAACTCTCAAAAGGAAATCAACAAAAAATCCAGTTGATCTCCGCCGTCCTACATAAACCCGAACTGCTGATTTTAGATGAGCCGTTCAGCGGACTCGATCCGGTCAACGCCGAACAGTTGAAACGTGCTGTCAAAAAGTTGACCGTCGACGGAACGACGATCGTCTTCTCGAGTCACCGGATGGACCACGTCGAAGAACTCTGCGAACATGTCGCGATCCTCGATCATGGGAAACCCGTCGTCGCCGGTTATCTTCCTGACATCAAGGCAGGATACGGAAAAACACGTGTCCTTTTGACGACAGATGCTCCGCCACTCCTATGGGATAGCTTACCAGGTGTGCTCCAGGTCGAGTCAGATAACAATGGGCATATCGTCCAAGTCTCTTCGAAAGAAACGGCTGATCAACTTCTCCAACATATCGTCAGTCAAGGACACCATGTCGATCGTTTCGTTTGGGATCAGTTATCCCTGCAGGATATCTTCATCGAGGAGGTCGGCAAACGTTATGAACCGTAAATTCCTGACTTTATATCGCTTCAATCTACTTCAAAAATTGCGTGCGAAAAGCTTTTTGATCTCGACTGTCCTGATGGTCCTGTTCCTCGTCGGCTTCGGCAATATCGAACGGATTCTCGACTGGTTTTCGGGTGACGATCCGAAAGTTGCTCTTGTCAGTGAATTGTCGACCGATCTTCGTCCAGCCTTGAAGAAGGCTGGTGTCACTTCAGACATCACGACGAAGGACTATACGGTCGCACAAGCACGAAAGGCAATCGACCGCGGTACATTCGATGCCGTGGCAATCGTTCAGGATTCGTATGACGTGACACTCGTCAGCGCTAGTCCTGAGTCTGAATTACAGACACAGGTCGCAACAGTCGTCAAACAAGTCCGTGACCAAGCCGTCATCACGGATGCTGAAATCGATCCGAACGTTCTTGCTTCGCTCGCTGAACCCGTTCCCATCAAGCAAGAATTGACGTCGACTGGCGGAAAAAGCGAGGATGAATTATTCGCTGCCTCAGCGCTCGTCTACGTGTTGCTGTTCTTGATGTACTTCACGATTGCCATCTACGGTGGAATGATCGTCACAGAAATCGCGAACGAAAAATCATCCCGTGTCATGGAGCTGCTGATCTCAGCAGCGAGTCCGATCCAACACATGCTCGCGAAGATTCTTTCGATTGCTACGGTCAGTCTCGTACAATTGTCGATTCTCGTTGGTGTCGGCTACTACAGTGCTCAAAGCAGCAGTTTATTCGATCAGTTATCACTCGATTCCCTGAGTGCCCGAACGATCATTTATCTGTTCGTTTTCTTCCTGCTCGGATACTTCCTGTACGCGACGCTCCTCGCGGCACTCGGTTCACTCGTCAGTCGGGTCGAGGATGCGCAGCAAGTGACGTTACCGGTCATCTTGTTGATCGTCGCTGCTTTCATGATTTCGATGTTTAGTCTGAATGCACCGACGAACCAAGCCGTCGTCGTCCTGTCATTCGTTCCGTTCTTTACACCGATGGTCATGTTCCTGCGCGTCATGTTGACCGATGTACCGCTATGGCAAGTGTCGATTTCGCTCATTTTGATGCTGATCAGCATCTCGCTCGCCTTATTCGTCGGAACCAAATTCTACCGGGGTGGCGTTCTGTTCTATGGATCGAATCCACTCAAACAGTTGCGCCGGATCTTAAGCGGTCGCCGGTAACAGTTTACAAGACGAATCGTTTCCGCTATCGTTAGGTGAGAAAAAGCCTTTAGGAGGAACTACGTTATGCGGTCTCGTTTTTGGGCAGCGATCCTTTTCACAGCTGCTGCCATGGTCTCGTCACTTGTCATGTTCACGAAATTCCCGCAAGCGAGTGCGACATGGGAACTCGTCCTTGCCTATGGAGGCATGGCGTTCGTCTCTAGCCTCTTTTGCTGGTCCTTCGTTGCGGTGCGCCGCCACTCTTCCCGTTTATACGGAAGCTGGGTCGGTGTCTTCATCGCCGGACTGACTGTCTTACTCGTCTGTATCGCGCGATTCGTCTTGCGTGGTGATGTGATGATGATTTTCAAATGGCAAGCGATGCTTGGTAGCTTAACTCTCAATTTCGGCTATGTCGGTTGGGTACTCGTCATTGCAAATGCGATCATTGGTTTTATCATCGGTCGGATCCGTCAAAAGACGCGTCGTCCACGCCCGATGCCACAACGTTAATAAAAAGTCGCTGTCTTCTGAACGTCAATCAGAAGACAGCGACTTTTTTTATTTTCGGTGATAACGGGAACGACTTTTCCGGTCACTGTAATCCGCATAATAGGTCGAACTGGATAAAGAGACACCGTCCGTCATGCGGTCGAGGTATTCATCCAGTTGCATCATCGATGGTAACTTATCCTCGAACAACTCATATGTCTCTTCTGCTTGATCGCGTTGCAACTCCCCTGCTTCCATCACGGCTTCGACGAGCTCATGGAAGATCCGTTGCTCGGTCGCACTCATTGTCTGCTCGATCCGTTTGACGTCCTCGTCATACATTAAATCAAACAGGCGCATCCGTTCTTCGAGCTGTTCTTCGACCCACGTCCCGTCTTGTCCGAGCGTCTGTTCATAAGCAAGCTTCATCTCTTCAAGCGGTGTATTCTGTTGCATGATGAACTTTAATGACTCTCCCGTCCAGATATGCCGTGCCAAATAACTGGCGTCGATGTTCAAGACGTCCGCCAATGCTTCGATGTAGGGTTTGGTTGGATAGACTTCGCTGAGCTCCGTCCGGCGGATGAAGTACGGTGCGACGCCGAGTCGTTCAGCCAGCTGTTCGATCGTAATCCCGGCACGCTCCCGTAAAATACGAATCCGGTCACCGTAACCCCGATATGGTGAATGGTCTAGCATACGATTCCCTCCCTTATTCCTATGGTATCATCATACCCTTGAATCCGGTGTCGGATACATCGAACTTTCGGATGAATTCCGAAACAGATGCCGCGGGTAACGCAACCAAATCGGTAGGACACTCAAGAAGTACCCAACCGTGACGATACTGATCCAAAATACAGCTAAGTTAAGAAATGATCCCGGCTGTAGTCCGGCTTGTGTCACGACGACTTGGAACAATAAGAAGGCATGGAAGACAGAAATTAGATACGGAATAAGCAGAACAGCACCATACTTCATTAACAAGTAGCTGCGAATGTTCCCGGAACCGAACCCTAACGCAAACAACGTCTTCATCCGCTTTTGTTCCTGTTCCGCCGTCATCTGCATCCATACATGTAGAAAACTCGCATTGATGACGAACAACCAGATCGTCAAGAGAACGACGACGAACGTGACAAGTCGCACGATTCGGATTCCGTCGATTTCATCTTCTGTCTCATTGATCAACTGATAAGGAACCGGTTGCTTCTCATCTAGCTTCGCTGCCGACTGGATGTTGCGGACGATTTTCATCCACTGTTTCCAGTCCTTCGTTCCATAATCATGGTAGGCTGGCGTATCGAAGACGACGATTTGCCGGACGGGTTGCTTGAGTGTTTGAAAAACGGCATCACTGACGACGAAGATCGTCTCGATTTGATAATTGTAACCAAATACTAAATCGTGAGAAGCAGCGGGAAGTAACTCAAAGTCAGCGTTCTTCATCGCCTGCTTCTCTTTTTTCATCGTCGGTGTATTCTCTTCAAGTTGTACCGGACGTGCCGGTACAAAGAAACTTTGTCGCCCCGTCGCCGTTCGCTCCTTAAGATGCAGTTGACGCATCATCTTGTTGTACGACGAAATCGGTAAGAGGACACGTGTGCCATCTGCTTTTACTTCAATATCCTGCTGGTAGCGATCCGGGAATGCCTCCGTCATCGTCTGCTTGATATCCTTCAATCGCTTCGTCGGTTGAGCGGATTCTTCGTAATAGACGAGACCGAATTGATTTTGGGATGATAAGTCGAGTCCGATCAATTGAAACAAGAAGACCAGTCCGACTGCTGTTAGCGCACACGATGTCAGAATCGTTCCGAGGGCAATGAGCGTACTATTCGTTCTGAGTTGATTGGCGATTTCCGAGACGATCAGCTTCCGCAGCGACAAACGACGTGGTCGATATAACTTGGTCAACCACGGTAAGACATATCGGCAAATGAAGAAGGAGCCGATGAAGATGACAAGTGGGAAAAATATATAAAATCCTTCCGTCCGAACAAAGGCTAAGGCATAACCATAGATCAACAGAAGTAACGCTCCGATTTGCGTCAGAATCCAGACTCGTTTTCGAAATAGCGAACGGGAACGCGTCGGTCGGTCGGGACGAAAGCGATAGATCGCAAGGACCGTTGCCGTCAGCAACACAAGGAAGGCGCCACCGATCAAAGCAAGAATCGCATAAAAGGATAATTCGAATTCGATTGCTGGTAAGAACATGACTTTGACGACGGACAGCAACAGCATCTTCGTCAAGACATTACCTAGAATCATCCCCGCAGTGATGGCTAAACCACCGACGATCAACACTTCAATCAAAAAATACTTTAAAAAATGCGACAGACCACTACCGAGCGTCCGCATTGTCCGTAAATCGTTCTTGCGGTGCTCAAGCATCGTATAGGTCGTCGAATAGATGAACAGTACACTGAAAAATAGGATGATCAGCTCCGCGATGAAGACGAAGAAGATCGTCATCTCGATGACTTGGTTCAATTGACTAAGGATTTTGGCGACGTTTTGGAATGATCCATTCGTCAACAAGTTCCAATAACTCGTCACGATCGTCATCGCGATGATGATCGTCAAGGCATAGCCGTAATACAAGCGCTGATAACGCCGGATATTACGTAGGGCGTATTGCAGATAATTGATGCTCATCCCCTCCTAGCAGCGATAGTGATTCGATGACCCGTTGGAAAAAGATGCGGCGTGGTTCATCGCGGAATAACTCCGTCTGAATGCTACCGTCCTTTAGGAACAAGACATGGTTACAGTACGACGCGACTTGTGGATCGTGTGTCACGATGACCATCGTCATCCCCGTCGCGTTCAACTCGGCTAGGACGTCCATGACGTGTTTTGTCGCTTGGAAGTCGAGTGCTCCCGTCGGTTCGTCCGCAAGCATCAGACGTGGTGTATGAATCAAGGCACGACCGATCGCGGTCCGTTGTCGTTGTCCACCACTGACCTCATCGACCTGTTTATCTAGCAGATCATCAATTTGTAGACGACGTGCCAACTCCTCCATCTCTTCCCGCGCGAGCTTCGTCTTTTTCCCCGATAGCATCAACGGGACGAGCATGTTCTCGCCGAGCGTTAACGAATCGAGTAGATTGAATTCCTGAAAGATGATCCCGAGCGTCTCGCGCCGGAAACGTGTCATCTCTTTTCGTTTGAACGTCGCCGTATCGACGCCGTCAATCAAAATCGATCCCCAACTCGGTTCGTCGAGTGTTGCAAGCAAGTTGATCAGCGTCGATTTCCCACTACCGGATGGTCCCATGACTGCGACCATCTCACCTTCTTCGACTCGGAAATTGATATCCGTCAACGGTTGTTCCGTCACCTTTCCGGGATAGACTTTCCCTAATTGTTTAACCTCAATCATGTGCGCGACCTCCTACTAATCGAATCCGGCATGTCGTACCGACCCCTTCTTCACTCTCGAGTTCAATCTCGTGCCCGAGCTTCAAGCAGACCTGCTGGACGAAATACAACCCCATCCCGGTCGATTCTCCGTAACGTCGTCCGTTTTCGCCAGTGAAGAACGCATTAAAGACACGTGGGACGTCTCGTTTTGGAATCCCTACACCGTCGTCTTGAACCGAAAGGACGACTTGCCCGTTTGTCACTTCTGCCGTCAGAACGACTTCTCGACCATGTCCCGTCGTGTACTTGATGGCGTTCGTCACGAGCTGTAGGACGAGGAAACGAAACCACTTCGCATCCGTGTATACGTACACGTCGTCAGCGATATCGAGTTTCGGAAAGACCTGATTTTTAACGAATAATCGTTTCTCTTGATTGATGATACTCGTGACGAGCGGCTTCAGTGCCAATCGTTCCGCCTTCAAATCTGTCTCGATCGCTTCTAAACGTGACGAATAGAGCATCTGGTCGAGTCCACTGCGCAATCGATCGACCTCTTGACGTAAATCCGCTTGATAGTGTTCTCCTGGGTGTTCAAGGATCAACTCGATGACGGATAACGGTGTCTTCATCTGGTGAATCCATTGATCGACATACCGATGCCGTTCCTTTTCTTTTCGTCGCTCAGCAAACAGACTGTTTCGAAACAATGTCTGTTGCCGCTCTAAAAATTGTTCGACGGCAACGGAAATCGGTTCTTCACTATCACTGCGAATCGGTTCTGCGACCGATTGAACCGGCTGTTGCATCCGTCGTAGCAATGGAAGCATGCTGAAGAAACGATAACTGAGATAAATCAAGAGACCGATACTGTTCAAAAGTACGATATAAAAGAAGGCTGCTGGGCGATACAAATCATAGAGCCATAAGACGGCATATAAAATCAGCATTTGTCCGGTAAAGAAGAGGATTCCTGGTATCGCGTGCCGTAAAAAGAGCTTCATGGTTCAAGAACCAGTTTATAACCGACGCCTCGCACCGTCTCAAGTCCAGCGACACCAATCTCGGCAAGTCGTTTGCGAACACGCGTAATATTGACGTTCAACGTATTCTCATCGACGAACGCTTCGTCATCCCAAATCCGTTCGAGCAGATCGCCCCGACTGACGATCCGGGGACTTGCCGTCAGCAGCATCTCAAGGATCAACCCCTCTTTTTTTGACAGCTCGATTGACTGTTCCCCGTACTCGACGATATAACGATCTAAGTACAACGTGACACCTTCTTTCGTCACCGTTCGCTCATCCGTCTCGTTCGACAGCGTGCCATAGGCCCGGCGAATCTGACTTTTAATCTTCGCGATGACGACCGCTCCTTGGAACGGTTTAACGATGTAATCATCCGCTCCGTATTCGAGCGCCATGACTTGATCCATCTCCCCGACCCGTGCCGAGATGAACAAGATCGGTGCCCGTGTCTTCATCCGTAACTGCCGGCACCAATAGAAACCGTCAAACTTCGGTAAATTGACATCTAATAGAATGACGTCCGGATTCGTCTCTTCATAGACCGCGACGACATCCCCTCGCCCATCTTCAACGACGACTCTAAAATCATAGCGTTCGAGTAGTTCTTTCAATAGTGTAGCAATCTTCATATCATCTTCGACTAATAAAATCGTATGCATCGTTTCTGTCAACTCCTTCTCCCTTTATCATAACGAACTCAAAAAGGACTGGAAACGATTATTCCGTTTCCAGTTCTGTGTCCCCCTATTTAGTTCATCACGTGACGATGCGGCGATACGCACGGACCGTGACGATATAGTAGATCAGATAGACGATCGTATAACAAACAATCGCAAGTAATGTCGGACGAACGATGTTGTAGTTCAACAGTTTCTGCAAGACCTGCATCGCCACTAAACTATGAACGAGTCCGAGCACGTACGGTAAAGAGAAGACGAATCCAACAAGGCGACGGATGATGCCTGTCTGTTCCTTCTCATCGACACCAATCTTCTGGATGATGGCAAACCGTTGTTTCGATTCTTCTGCTTCCGCGAGCATCTTGAAGTAGATGATCGAACCTGTCGCAAGCAAGAAAACGAGTCCGAGGAAGCCGGCAGCAAACGCGAGTAAGCCGGTCGTTGCCGTCGTCATCGCGTAGACAGGATAATAAGCCGCCATCTCCGTGTCCGCTTGTTTTCCATATAGTTGTGTCAACTGTTTCATCAATCCATCGTCATGACGTTCATCTGAGAACTGATAATTCGTCAGCGTGAAGCCTTTTTTCGGGATCTTCGCGAACGCATCATCGTTTACGACGAAGGCAAGTCGCTGTTTCTCATAAAGTTGAGCGATTGGTAGATTCGTCGCAGCGGTGATACGAAAGGAATCATGAACGTCCTTGATTTTAACACCGACCGGCGATTTGACTTTCATCTTCAACAAATCGTTTCCTTTGAACGTCTCAAGGACGATCGCTTCGCCTTGTTTCGGTTCTTTGATGACCGTTTTCCCGTTCGCTTTCGCGAGCTTGACGTAGTCCGAATAGTTGACGTAGCTGAATTGTCCCGGCTGGTCTTCATATGCGTACGTCGCATAGTAGCGTGTAAACGTCAAAGGGTTCGGCAGGTCGGTCATCTCATGGTCGACGTTCTTGACGTTGACCATCGTCCGGCTGTCGATCTTCTGGTCAGACTTCGCAATCAGCTTTTCCGCTTCCGCTTGTTTACTCGCAATCGACAGACTGTACGGGACTTGCTCCTCGACCGTCTGATCGATGAAGTAATAGATCGATGTCGCTGTACCGACCGTCGTCAATGTCACCGCAGTGATGACCGTAATCGTCGACAGCATGACGGCATTCGATTTGATCCGTGACAACAATTGCCCGTGCAGAATTAAGTTCGTCCCTTTAAAGTGCCGCGCTTGATTACTTAAGACGCGCAATAAGAAGATCGTGAAATAACTCATCGTTCCGAACGTCCCGAGAATGACGCAGAGCATCAAAAGCGGTGCGACGATCGTAAAGTGATCCATCAATGGTTGTCCCGTTAAATAGTAACCGACACCGATCAAGACGACCGAAAGAACGGCTAGAATCGGATGAACTTTCGGAAGGGATTCCGCTTGTTGTTCTGCCTTGAACAATTCGATCAATGTAAAACGATAAATCGTTCGTGCCGAACGTAAAGCGATGATTAAGAAAATCAACAGGAAGACACCGATCGTCTGTATGACGGAAGCTCCGCTGATCGTAAAGGTCGCATCGACTTGCATCGCCATGACAGAAGCCAGCAACTGCACGAAGTATTTCGAAGCGACGGTACCGATCGCAATCCCGAGGATCAGACCAATCACCCCATACCCCATCGTCTCAAGGAAGATCAGGCGAGCAATCTGCCCCCGTTCTAAACCAAGCAATGCATAAAGTCCGATTTCCTTCTTACGGCGGCGCAAAAAGAAGTCACTTGAATACCAGATGAAGATGGCAGAGAAAAGCGCTAGAATGACACTTGCTCCGGTAAAGACTGTTCCCAGTTTTCCGTACAATTCGTTCGCCTGAAGCATCGCTTCATTCGATCGAATCGCGAGGAACGTATAGTAAATCAGAATCGCAAATGTGACCGCACCGAGGTACATCACGTTTTGACGAATGTTCTTCAAATTTTGAAACGCCAGTTTAGACAAGCTCACGGACGGCACCTCCGAGTTCACGCTGGACTTCCATGATCTGTTCGAAGAACTCCTTCTGCGAACCGAAGCGATGGACTTCCTTGAACAGCTCTCCGTCCTTGACGAACAGAATTCGTTCCGCGTAAGACGCCGTCATCGGATCGTGTGTCACCATCAAGATCGTCGCGCCTTCATCATTCAGTGATCGCATCGCTTCGAGCAATCCGGTCGCGGACTTCGAATCGAGCGCACCGGTCGGCTCGTCGGCTAAAATGAGCGACGGATCATGAATGATGGCACGCGCGGCAGCTGTCCGTTGTTTTTGTCCACCTGATAGTTCGACCGGACGTTTATCGAGTAAGTCGTGGATACCAAGTTGGCGCGCCACACGATCGACACGTTCTAAGATCATCTTTTTATCAACGTTCGCGAGTGATAGCGGTAAGGCGATGTTTTCCCGGACCGTCATCGTATCGAGGAGATTAAAATCCTGGAAAATGAAGCCGAGTTGTTCCCGGCGAAAGCGGGCCAATTGTTTTTCCTTCATCGCCGTCACGTCTGCTCCGTTGATTAAAATCGAGCCGTCCGTCGGCTGATCGATCGTCGATAATAAATTGAGTAATGTCGATTTCCCGGCACCGGATGGACCCATGATACTGACGAACTCTCCTTCGTGAACACGGAGCGTCGTCGGACGCAGTGCTTCGTGGCGCGCGGTTTTCGTTTGATAGGTTTTTGAGATTTGTTCTGCTTGTAAGATTGCTTTCATCTGTAATGCCTCCTGTGTTTGATTCATTACACTTAGTCTAGTCCTTCCATGCTTTTCTCAAAATGGACTTTGCTTTCACTTCTCTTACAAAACGGTAAGACAAGGGAGGAGACATCAAAAAAGCCCCCATCCGCAAGGGATGGAGGCGTATCGTATCTTATTTATGAGTTGCTTTGAAGAGCTCTGTGTCACCTGCGACAACAGAAGTTCCTTCAGCTGGTACAGCTGAAAGCGTGAATTGATCGTGGTTTGTCACGATGATCGGTGTGATCGTCGATGGTGCGTTCGCACGGATGTAGTCAAGGTCGAACTCGACGAGGACGTCTCCTGCTTTGACTTTGTCACCTGACTGGACGTGAGCCGTGAAGCCTTCGCCTTTGAGGTTAACGGTATCAAGACCAACGTGGATCAAGAGTTCAAGACCATCTTCACCTTTAAGACCGATTGCGTGTTTCGTCGGGAAGATCGTTTCGACCGTCGCGTTGATCGGCGAGACGACTTTACCTTCTGTTGGTTCGATCGCGACACCGTCGCCCATCATTTTTTGAGAGAAAACTTGATCGGGTACGTTCTCGATGTTGACGATTTTACCTGTAAGTGCAGAAGCGATTTTCGCGTTTCCTGCGTCGTTACCACCAAACAATTTTTTTAAGAATCCCATGATACTATCCCTCTACTTTCTCGATCGTTTTTCTTCCGAATGGAAGTTTCGATTTTTTATAGGAGTAAGCTGTTAGACAGCTCGCTCACGTTCTCACAAAAAGCATACGTTTGTCCCTCTAGTTTTGCAAGTATTTTTGTGTGATAATAGTTAGAAATCATAAGGAGGCGCTTACATGTTACCATTTTCAGAAATTACATATGTCCGTCCTGACCTTGCCTTGCTTGAAACATCAATGAATCAAGCGATCGCTCGACTGACGGAAGCCACACAGGTAGATGAAGCAAACGCAGCCATCACTGAGATTAATACCCTCAGAAATCAATTTGAAACGGCAAGCCAGCTCGTCGAGATCCGTCATACGATTGATACACGTGATACGTTTTACGAAACGGAGCAAGGATTCTTTGATGAAGCGAGTGCAATCTATCAAGGATATGTCTCAAGCTATTATCAAGCGTTGACGACGCACCCACTCCGTAGTGAACTCGAACAGACGCAAGGCAAACAGTTATTCCTAATTGCTGAAGCGAGCCTGAAGACGTTCTCGGAAGAAATCATTCCGAAACTCCAAGAAGAGAACCGTCTCTCGAGTGAATATACAAAACTGATGTCTTCTGCTCAAATCGAGTTCGATGGCAAGACGCTCAACTTATCGCAGTTCGGTCCATATCTTCAATCCCCTGATCGTGATGTCCGTAAAGCAGCTTCTGAAGCACGCTATGGCTATTTAAACGAGCATGGTGAAGCAATCGATACGATTTACGACAAACTCGTCCGGATCCGGACAGATATCGCAAAGACACTCGGTTTCCCATCGTTCGTCGAGCTCGGATACGCACGGATGCTCCGCGTCGATTATAACCAATCAATGGTCGAACAATACCGCGAACAAATCCGCGAGACGATCGTTCCACTCGCGACACAACTCAAAGAGCGCCAGCAACGACGGATCGGCGTCGATCAGTTGTATTACTACGATGAAGGATTTGCCTTCAAGTCTGGGAATGCGACACCGAAAGGCGAAGAGTCGTTCATCATCGAAGGCGGCAAAAAGATGTATGCGGAGATGTCACCGGAGACGAACGAGTTCTTCAACTACATGCTCGACCGGGAAGCACTCGATTTAACGGCGAAGCCTGGGAAAGCCGGCGGTGGGTATTGTACCTACATCGCAGACGAAAAACTCCCGTTCATCTTCTCGAACTTCAATGGAACGGCAGGCGACATCGATGTCCTGACTCACGAAGTCGGGCACGCCTTCCAAGTCTATGAGAGCCGTCACCTGACAGCTCCAGAGAGTGCTTTCCCAACGTATGAAGCGTGTGAGATCCACTCGATGTCGATGGAATTCTTCGCTTATCCGTGGATGGAAGAGTTCTTCGGTGAAGAGACAGCGAAATACAAATTCAATCACCTCGCAGGAAGCGTCACATTCCTTCCGTACGGCGTTGCGATTGACGAGTTCCAACACGTCATCTACAACCAACCGGAATTGACACCAGCTGAGCGTCGCGAAGCATGGCGGACGATCGAGAAGAAATACCTACCGCATCGTGATTACGAAGCGAACGATTATCTCGATTCAGGTGCATGGTGGCATCAACAAGGACACGTCTTCGGTAGTCCGTTCTACTATATCGATTACACACTTGCTCAAGTCTGTGCCTTCCAGTTCTATGCATGGATGGAACAAGACCGGGAAGCGGCTTGGAAGTCGTATCTCGATCTCTGTCGTGCCGGCGGATCGGAAAGCTTCCTCACGCTCGTCGAACGTGCTGGATTGAAGTCTCCGTTCGCACCAGGTACGGTCGAGGCAGCCGTCGCACCGGTTAAAACCTACCTTGAACAAGCAGACGACATCGTGCTCGATCGCGTTTAATTCTTTGCGTGCAAGGTCGTACTGGCTAAAAGTCAGAACATCTCGAGCAACATCAATAAAAGAAGAGGCGTTTTCCAGAATATCATCTGGAAAACGCCTCTTCTTTTTTGCTACATGATTATAGAACGTATATGTTCATCCTTGACTCCTAGAGGAAAAGAAAGCATGACTTCCGCTTTCGTCAGGGTTAGGTAAGACCCGGCACACCGAATGGAGTGCGTGGTGCCGCGGCTTACCTCCCGCCTGTGGAAAGCAAGGATGACAAAAACGTTCGTAAAACGACGATAGGACTCATTTCATTCAGATAGAAGCTTTTCATGGTACTTCCCGTACCAGACCCGAAACTCGTCAGCTGGAATCGGTCTTGAATAATAGAATCCTTGCGCATACTCACAGTCAAGCACTCGTAAATGATCCGCTTGTTCAAGTTCCTCGATTCCTTCAGCGACGACGTCATACTTCAGCGTATGAGCAAGCTTGATGATCGTCTCGATGAGCGGTGCGTTTGAACACGCATCCGGACCACTGATGAACGAACGATCAATTTTTAGCCGCTGGATCGGTAATCGACTTAAGTACGACAAGGAAGAATACCCCGTACCAAAGTCGTCAATCGCAAGACGATATCCCATCTGGTGCAATGTCTGTAAGGCATCAAATACGCGTGTGTCTGAAAAGACACCAAACGATTCTGTGATTTCAAGTTCCATCCGTTGTTCAATCCCCGGATGAATCTCTCGGACATCGGTCAGGTAATCGACGATTCGACCGGAGACGAGCTCTTTGACGGATAAGTTCGCTGAGACACGTAGTATTCCGAGCTCCGTGTCCTTCCACTCTTCGACTTGTCGAACCGTTTCAGCAACGACCCACATCCCAATCTCTTCAATCAACATCGATCGTTCAGCGATCGGAATGAAGATTGCTGGACTAATCATTCCCCGTTCAGGGTGGAACCAACGCAAGAGTGCTTCACAGCCATCGACCTGACCTGTTGCGAGATTAATCTGTGGTTGATAGAACAATTGTAGCTCGTTCTTCTCGATCGCTTCTCGTAATTCCCCTTCGAGGGCAACCGATTCAAGATACTCCGCACTCATCCAGGACTCGAACCAGATTGGTCCACCCTCTGTCTGTTGTTTCGCATGTTGCATCGCGATATCAACTGAGGATAATAAGGAGGTGACCGCCACTGCATCATCCGGGTAACGGACCATGCTCATGCTGATACTGACATTGACGTATTCTCC
Organism: Exiguobacterium sp. ZWU0009; assembly: GCF_000798935.2. Classification (NCBI taxonomy): domain Bacteria; kingdom Bacillati; phylum Bacillota; class Bacilli; order Caryophanales; genus Exiguobacterium; species Exiguobacterium sp. ZWU0009. The sequence goes on from NZ_CP018057.1 coordinate 2,652,616, forward strand.
GTTAATCTCATAGACATGTTCGATGACCTGCTTTAATTTCTGGTAATCGACGATATCCTGTTGTCCGACCAACACGGCGAATTCATCTCCACCAATCCGTGCTGCTTGTCCCGTTCCGATGAAATGATGCTTGAGGCGATTCGCAAGATCTTTTAGAATCTGATCTCCCGCACCATGTCCGTAGATATCATTGATTCGTCGGAATTGCCGGACGCTGATAGTGACGAGTTCTCCCGGTTGAGGTGCTTTTAGGGCATCTGCCATCTTTTGCTCGAAACCATTCCGGTTCAACAAGCCCGTCAACATATCGAAGAGTGCGAGTTGTGTGATTCGTTCTTCCCGCCGGAACTGATCCGTCTCATCATGGCAGGATAAGTAGAGTGCGACGCCTGTGTCATCCTCTTTGTTTGCGACGTGGATGATATTGACGAACATGTTCAAAATCTTTTCATTAAAGAGCATCTTACAACGAATCGTCTGACTCTGCCCTTCCAGCGATCGTCTCAACGCCCGGCGCATCCGGTTCAAATCAGCCGGATGAATCAGTTCTTCAATCGTCCATCCCGCCGGCGCATCCGTTAATTGTCGAAAGCGTTCATTCCCGTTCACGATCGTGTAATCCGATGACATCGCAAAGATTGGATCGGTATTTTGGGAAAAGAGTGATTCGATTTCCGCTTTCTTTTGTTTAATCTCTTTTGTCTTCGCATCACTATGGTCTAATAACCCAGCAATGATGGCCGTCATCGTCCGAAAGGCTTGGACGACGGGCTGGAAATCATTTCGCTCTGGTACGTTATAACCGGATTGTCGGCGGTCTTCCGCGAAGGTATTCGCTTCTCCCTTCAGTAAAGAAAGGTCTTGGCGAAACGCGCGTAATAACGATAAGGTCAATATCAATAATCCAAGAATCAAGACACTGGTCGCGCCAAACAGAAGCCAGGCATTACGAATGATTTGATTGCCTCGATCTTGCATTTCTTGCGCGACTTGATTAAGTTCTTGATCGTATAGACGATACATGCTGGATTCATATTGTTCGGCTTGATTTGCTAACGCAACGTACGTTGAATCTTTCGGAGCACGTAATAGGTCATCGAGCGTTTGTGTGTAGGCATCCATCTGTTCCCGCATGATTGCGATATCCTGACGTCCTGCATCATTTTGAAGCGGAATCACGTCGTACAAGGATTTGATGAGCGACTCCTGTCGCAAAGGTAAATCGATCCGCATCTGTTGAATCCGTAACTGATCTATGGAACTAGGTTCTTCTTTTTGTCGGGCATTCTTCAAGATTTCAGCGGACTTACCCAGTTGTTCTTCCATCAAAATCAGATTGGAGAACACATTATAATAAGACCCTGTTTCTTTACTTAGCACGAGCTGATTGAAGATGATTTCACTTTTGAAGTTCGTCATCGTCGTGAAAAAGCGATGATTCGATTCGTATCCTTGTCGTTGTAGTTTTTTGATTTCTGTCAGGACTTCTTCGCGTGTCGACTCGGTCGCTTTCATATTCGGAAGCCGGTCCGTCAATTGTTCGAGCGATCGATTGGCCCGTTCTGAAGCTTGCGCCAAATCAGTGTCGTCATTCAAAGATGAAAAATAGTAACGCGTCACTTCTTGTTCGGCACGATTAAAAGGTGTCACTTCGGCAATCGTTTTACCCGATTCCTTGAAGCGATACCCTTCATCCAACGTTTTCGTCAAATGCTGACACGCGACGATCAACGCCACCAAACCGATGATCGCAATCATCCATGAGAACGTTTTATAGTAGGAGCGTCTTCGAAAAGCTTCTACGATGAAGACTGGTGATAAACGTCGCAACACATCGTCCTCCCTAAATTGTCATTATGCTTCTATATCGTCGTCTCCTCCCGTTTCGTGAAGTCGTTTTGGGGCAATAAAAAGCACTTCTTCCCACATTTCTGTGAAAATAAGTGCTTTTTTTACTAGTTTTATTCATTTTTAATAACTGACATTCTCTCGTGCTACTTTTTTAGCAAAATAATCGATGATATCACGTCGTCGGATGATCCCGATAAAATGTCTTCCGTCATCAATGACGGGGACGAAATTTTGATCGGTAATGACTTCAATCATCTCTTCCATTTGCGCTGTAATTGAAACTGGTTTATAACGGACGCGTTGTTTGATATCGGTTAATCGCGTCTGCAAGACGTGGTCATAATCGGCATGCTCGAGATTTGCTTCGAGTGCCCACAAGATATCGCCTTCTGTCAGCGTTCCTGCGTATTTCCCTTTATTGTCAACGAGTGGGACCGACGTAAAACGATGATGTTTCATCTTTTCTAGTGCTTGTCTGACCGTTGACTCAGGATCTAAATATTTCACCTCATCTTTAGGTAATAAGAAAAAAGCAATATTCATTTCTGTTCCTCCCTAGCCACTCTGTGACACCCTTTTCATTTTATCATGAACCCCGCGTTGATTCATTTCTCAAATGATGAAAATCTCTACATAATTCCTTCATATTTAGCTATACTATTTCGATGTTCCAAGATGAAAGATGAACTGACCGGTAACATCAACGGGTTGATGCAAGCAACGGAAGAAGCCTTGCCGACTAGATTCTTACTTTGACAGATGAATCCATTTAAGAGATTACCTGTTGAGAAGAAATATTTTTGTGTAAAGAATCCATTCTCGCACTACTGGACGATGAAAGATTCAAAAGATCCCTCGGCTTTTCCGATTGCATGTGCAGACGAAGCCTTTTTCGGAAGGCTTCGTTTTTTCTTGGTTCGTTCTCGACTATCCGTGAAAGAGGACATACACTAGAAGCAATCCACTTTATTTCGAAAGGAGTCGTGTCATGAATCGCTTGTCGACATCTGACTTGACGCAAATCGCAGAGCACCTTTACGGGATGACCGGTTTTTTCGTCACGTACCGAGATCATCATGGTACTCCGCTTGCATTACGTCCAGAAGCTCCACCTCATCCCGGAACCTTGCCGATTGAGAACGAATGGCCAGTACTTAAGAAGACTCCTCTACTCTATACCCTGAAAGATGGAACAGCTTACCTCTTTTTAGACGTTCCGGAACAAGGAATGTACCGGATTGGACCTGTTTTATTGCAATCCGCTCTTTTTCGGGCGCACATTCAAGACGAAGCGTATCATCAGTTTTATAAGGTCTTGCCGCGCACGACGGAGAACCGATTGATTGATTGTGCCCATCTGATGTATCGCTTGTTGCACGGGGAAGCATTGCCGAAGCGAGAAATCGAACAGCTGTCTGAGATTCAGGAAGCTGAAATTCCGCTCGTCGCAGATGCTCCCTCGCATACTGGTGTGACCGCGTATCGTAAAGCATGGCAACGGGAACAACAAATCATCGATTGGATCGCAACGGGTCAAAGTGAGCGACTCGCAACGACCTACTCCTTACCTGCTTATGGTGAATTTGGAACGCTCGCGCGACATCAGCCGTTACGTGCAGAAAAGAATCTGTTGCTTGGAACTGTTCTGTTGAGCGCACGCGCTGCGATTCGCGGAGGACTCGAACCCGATGAAGCGTTCTCTTTAAGCGACCGGATGATCGAGACGATCGAAGCAGCGACGAGTATTGCCGAACTCCGCAATCGTCACGTCCGTATTACGGTGTCATTTGCAGAAGCCGTCAAGGAACTTCAGGCGCTACGGCATTCCCCACATGTACTGGCTGCGATTCGCTATATTCAGCAACATCTCTATGAACCATTGTCTGTCTCATCGATCAGTCAAGCCATCCATGTCTCGTCTAATTATTTGTCCGTTCTATTTAAAGATGAAACAGGGTTACCACTTGCCCGATACGTCATCCGGGAACGCATCCGGGAAGCGAAGCGCCTCTTACGTTCTTCCGACGACTCGCTGCTTGACATCTCAAACAAGTTGCATTTCTCGAGCCAAAGTCATTTTAGTCAAGCTTTTAAACAGACGACCGGTGAGACCCCAACGCATTATCGACAACGAAGTGAATTTTAAGAGAGTCGTGCCTTTTTTTCGTTTTGTGATATCCTATTCAACAGGAACTATTTTCGTGAATCCGTTTTTGACGGATTCTTTCATCAAAAAGGAGAATCAACATGAACTCAATTAGTGTCATCATTCCTGTCTATCAAACTGAATCACAAACGAAGGCAGCCATTCAATCCGTTCTCGACCAGAAGGTATCTATCCCGGTGGAAATCGTCGTCGTCTTTGATGGTCCGAGCACATACATCGATGAGCTCCGTTCCCTCTATCCGACATGTACGATCGTGGAACAGGCGCATCAAGGAACTTACGCTGCACGTCGACGCGGTCTTGAAGTCGCGACAGGTGATTACGTTACCTTCCTCGATAGCGATGATATCCTCGCACCACGTGCGCTCTATACGTATATCAAAGCCTATGAGAAATCACGAGGTGAAGTCATCATCGGTAAAGTCTCGCCCGTCTACAACAAGAAGAAATGGCTCATGCCGATCGATGATGATCGTTATTTCTTCTATACCCGTACAAAGTTCAGTTCACGTCATCTGACGACGATTCATGGTTGGATGATCAAAAAGGATTTGTTGAACGATTTGCCGGTTCTTGAGACAAGATGGTTCGCCGATACGATCATCGCCCATACGATCATCTCGAAATTGACGAACCTGACATCGGTCAGTTACGTCGTCTATGGTCGAAACTCACGCAGTACGCCACTCGAAGGACAATCGCTCTATCAAGCACGCGATATCACGACATTGTCCGATATCTCACGAATTTATGGCATGTTATCTGCCCATACGCAGGATCATGACGTTCAAAAGTTCTTGAATACATGGTACAAACGTTTCATCTCAAAACGTGGTCGCGCATTGCTTGAGCGAAGCTCTTCAAAAAGTCAGCAGGCAGACGTCTTCCGTCATGTCGCTTACGATTTAAGACGAACGAAGGCACAGAGTAAGTACCTGCAAGCATGGTCAACGGGTTCGTATATCATGTTCCGTTCATATATCACTGCTGTTAAGACAAAACAAACGTTACGGACGGCACGACGTAAAAAAATCAAGAACGGTCTCATGCTCTATCGTCTGTTCCAAAAGATGCCGGTCAAAGAGAACCTTGTCTTATTCGAGAGTTTCCTCGGACGAAGCTACTCCGATAATCCGAAGGCTCTTTATCTGAAATTAAAAGAACAACGTCCTGAACTTGAGCTCGTCTGGATTTTTGCGAATGAGCCTTCAGATGACGTCAAGGAAGCTTGCCCGAACTGGGTGCTCAAAAACAGCTTCGCATACTACCAAGCAATGGCACGGGCGAAGTACTGGATCTTCAATACGCGTCAGCCACTCAGCTTAACGAAACGCGAAGAGACGATCTATCTCCAGACATGGCACGGTACACCATTAAAACGACTAGGTCTCGACATGGAAGAAGTCCATATGGCAGGAACGAATGCAACCCGCTACAAACGGAACTTCTACAACCAAGCACAGGAATGGAACTACCTCATTTCTCCGAATGCCTATTCGAGCGAAATTTTCAAGAGTGCGTTCGGTTTCCAAAACACGATGCTTGAGGCGGGATACCCACGAAACGACCTCTTATATGCAGACGATCAAGCTGGTTTAATCAGTGAAATCAAAGCACGCCTGGATATCCCTGCTGAAAAGAAAGTCGTCTTATATGCACCGACATGGCGAGATGACGAGTTCATCGCTCGTGGAAAATATCGTTTTGATCTCCAGCTCGACTTGAATGAGATGCAGGCACGCCTTGGTGACGATTATGTCGTCTTGCTCCGGATGCATTACTTGATCGCTCAAAACATGGACATTAGTGGACACGAAGGATTCGCCTATGACGTCTCTTCGTACGGCGATATCGCAGAGTTGTACTTGATCAGTGACGTACTGATCACTGACTATTCGTCTGTCTTCTTCGATTACGCACACTTACAGCGTCCAATGATTTTCTTTACGTATGACTTAGAGAAATATGCGTCGACGTTACGTGGATTCTACTTCGATTTTGAAGCAGTCGTTCCGGGACCACTCTTGAAAGAGACGGATCAAGTCATCGATTATATCGAACAAATCGATACGAAATCTCTCGCTTATCAAGAAAAGTATGACCGTTTCCTCGAGCGGTTCTGTAGTCTAGATGATGGCACGGCAAGTGAACGTGTTCTTGCTGAGTTGTTCCCGAATACAGCACAATCGGCTAATGAGGATGAATCAACAGAAGCTGAATGACAATCAGCACAAATGAGTATAAAAATGCCTCCTTCCTTTAAGGAAAGAGGCATTTTTGGATTTAGTTACGGACGAACAAGGGAACGCTCTCGACGTGTGGTGAGTGTTGAGAGTAGACAGTTAATGAATAAGATGTAGTCGAATCACCTTATTACTAAACTTTTAACACTGAATGAATGATGGTATATCCATGAACAATTGAATCTTTAGTCTGTATTTTATAAGATACTTTCTCTTAACATATATCCGGCTACCGATCCCTTTTCAACTAGAAAGTCTAGTACAGTTAGAACTTCCCGCTTTAACCTAGCTTCTCGTCGGATATTCTCACGATTGATGTGAATATATTTTTTAGTAACACTCTCTAAATAATAGATAGTATAATCTTCTAGTTCATCGTTCCATAAATCCCTATTATTAGATAACATACTTGAAATCCACGATATTCCTTCTTTAATGAAATGTTGTCCAATCCCATTTAATAACTTAGCAATTGAATATAAAGCTGCCGGTGCATCGCCTAATCGTCTTGTAACTTTCATTAAGAATCTTTTATTTTGTTCATTTAAAGAGTGCCATTCTTTGATGTTATCGTTCCACAATGTTTCGGCAAAAAGAAAGCTTTTAATTAGTCGCGAATTACCGTAACTATTTTTACGTTTTTGGTTTAATTCAACAACTTTTTCAAAAAACAAATCCCATACCAACCAAAATTCATCATATTTTTTTAGGATATCTTCTACATAAATAAATTCTTTAAATAGGTCAGCCATAGATTCATTATTATTAAATTTTTCTATAAATGGACTCAAATATTCTTGTATATCATTACTCGAAGCAGACAATACAATTTCTGCTAACTTCACCAGAAAATCATGACTGACTTTGTAATCCATTTTATTTCTTCGATCATCCAGTAATAGCTTTTCAGCAAACACTGTTACTATACTTTTAATTAAACACTTATGAACGACATTATTAGTTCCGAGTGGAATTAATTGAAATGCTGTTTTTAAAATACGTGGAGAAATATCGCTAATATTTTCAATTTCTTCAAATATAATTTTATTCCCCATAAATTTGTCTATATCGGCTTCATATTCTTCTATGAACTTTTGTAAAAAGTCTTCATCAACACCCAAACTTCTATGCTTATTAAAATTCTCTATACGTAATTTTTCTCGCATATCTTCATACTTAGGTTTTAAATATAAGTATCCCAATAATAAAGATTGTGCATCTTCAAAGTTTGTATCCCACAATTCATTTAAGATTGCTTTAGTTGAATAACTTGAAAAGTCCGTAGTTATTCCTATAGGATTACTATCGAACAGGGTAATTAATAGAATGCCTTTAACAAGTTCACTTTCTTCTGGGAAATACCTCAACAAAATCGGTAAGATCGCAATAGCAGCTTCAACACCATCTCCAATTTGATATGCGTAATTGCCCCTTAAAGAAGATGAAGCGAAAGTTAGAATAACTTCTTTACAAAATTCTTTGTCGGATTCTGAAAGAATCTCAAAATAATCTCGAATTAAAACTGCACATACATACGAGGGAATACCTCTGGAAAAAAAAGAATTTTCTACATGTCTATCTTGTATTTCTTTATGCATCTCTCTGATTTCTGCCAAAGCTAATAAAGGATCTTCTTCATATTTATTATATTCCCTGAATTTAATGTCATTTTTAAATTTATAATCAGACCATAATCTTAATGGTAAATACTTAGTAGCCTCGGAGCTTTTTTGAAGAGCAGATTCACTGTATTCTATTAATTCTGGCTCTAGCTCTGGATTAAAATCAATTTGGATACCTTGCTCAATTTCCTCAACAATAGGGTTCATTTTTCTTCTATCCATACGCGCTAAGAACAGTCGCCATGTTTTATCTTCTTCAAAGGATGTCTTTTCAAGTTCCAAATAATAATCATCAAAAATACCCCATAAAGTTTCCATTCTTTCAGTTGCTTCATCATCTGTTGTATCCTCATTTCTAAAGAACTGATACATCAGAGCAATTGTTTCAAGTGTTTTTTTTCTATGATCATAGCCACAACTTTGTATTCTTTCGTCCTGATGAACTTTATGTTTAGCGATCATCCCATAACCCATTCTAAATGTACTTATTGCTGTTTGTTCTAAAACCGATCTAGTGATATCGTAAAAAAAGAATTTTTTAGTTTTAAATAATACCTTTGCTACATTAAATGTTTTTTCATAATTAGCTATTACTATACTTGCAACCATCGCAGTTATAGAAGCAGACTTCGATTTTTCAATCAAATATAATAGATTATTTTCCAATATTTCTGAATCTGTCCGTTTCGACTGTTCCAACAAAAATTTTTCTAGTGCCATATGTACAGATTCAAGTATTTCCGGTGAAACCTGTGTTCCTCGATAAGTATTCCATAGTCTATCACTTACATATTGTTTAATCACCTTATTGTTAATATTTACTTCTACCTCTTCTACTTCTCCTTTACTTAGATCAGAATTTGCGTAACTTTCAGCAGTATGATTTACTAATCTAATAATAAAATCAATAGTTTCTTTAAAAGCGTAATTCAATAACCAATATACAGGAGTTTGAAATGCACTGGCTGGAGAGTAATCCATTTTATTACTACAAATTGAAAATTCATCTGAGATATCTGAGCTACTGTAATATGGATGAGGTGGTTCATCTGGTTTAATCCAATATAATTCTGCTAACTGTAATACATAACTAGGAAGTACCTTCAAAACTTCTTGGTTGTCACCCAACTTAGATAAAATAGCATTTACCAGGCTATAGTATGGGTCCCTATATTTTCTCCAATTATTATCAATTACTTCTGAAAAAATCGTTGTAAGTTCACTACTAATTTCACTTGCCCCATATAAAATAGTTTGGATTACTTTTTCTTCAGTTTCATTTTCTCTGAAAGCATAATTATCTTTTTCACTAATTAGCTTATAGTATCTCAATGCTAATAAAGCCGCTAATCTTGTAGATTCACCGCTTTTATATTTGTTATTCCATTCGTAAATTACAGGTAATATATAATTTATTGTTTCTATTTCAAAAGACTCTTTATATTGATAAATCAGCTTAATTACACTGTTCCAGCCATGCCCTTTTGGTTTTGTTACTATATATTTCATATGTGATATTGAATATCTATCTAAACCAATTAATTTAAGATAGTCTTCATCAACTTCTTTGCATGCTACCCTCAGTAAAAAAGTGATTCTTTTTAACAACTTACAATTATCTTCAAATATTTCTTTTTCAAATAGGCTGATAAAATTATCAGAGTATGGTGAAAGTAAAATAGATACTAAAATTTCATCTTTCCAAAAATAAGGTATATCTTCGGCTTCAAAAACCTCTTCAATTAGATTTTCAATTGAACTATCTTCTTGTAAAAGCTTATCAGATACCCATTTTCTAAAACTCCGACGAATAGGCAAGGATTCTCCTATTTGATTGAAAAAACCTTGTAAATTAACTCTTTTAACAAATTCAGAGTCTATTTTCTTCTCTAATGCCCATTCTTCATATATATCATGTGCAATAAAATAACCTGCTGTTTCATAGCCCAATACACCATCTTGTACGAAAGACGACATTGTCATTACATCAGAATTTGGTGAAATGAAAAATTGTCCTTCATCTGCTCTTTGAAAAGCAATTTTCATAAAACATTGTTCTCTAGCTGGCTTCGATTTTTTTATTACCTTATCCCATAGCTTATCTTTAAAATTTTTATAATTAATTAATTCTTCTTTATCATAAAGTCTTAAATACTCATTCAAATAAAAGGGATTTCTAAGCACTTCTAACAATTTTTCATCACTAGGCAAATTAAAATCATATTCTTGAGCGTATTCGGTTAATTCTTCCGAAGTTAAAGACTCAATATAAAATTTGAACGGCTTAACTTTATAATGATCTATAAACTGCATATCTAAATCAGACAAATAATTACTTCTTGCAGTAAAAATAATTTTCCATCTACACTTAATTAAAGTATTGATAAATTCATTAAATGGATCTGTTTTTTCTAAGTCTAATATCTTTTCAGCAGAATCAACTACTATCACCTTTTTTTCATCTTCTTTATGAACTTCTATAAAATCATTAAAACTACAACCATTAAAGAGATTATTTATCTGGTTAGTTTCAAACTCACTAGCTTTGAAAATATAAAAAGAACTATCAACCTTCATATCTTCATATAACTTTTTAATAACGGCTGTTTTGCCAACACCACCTATTCCTGAAACAACTAAAACTTGTTCACTTTCCATCTTATCTAAAATACCTTGCAATAGATTGGTTCTATTAATTTCTATTTTCTTATCTTGAAAAGAAATAGATGTCTGAATTCCTTCTAAAATCGACTCAGTATGTAATTCCTTTTCCAATAACATTTGGAAAATACTAGTTTCGAAAGTAAAAAAGTGTTTAGCCATTAATTCATTTTCCATAGTCACAAATGGAGATTCAAAAAAGCTAGCAGTTCTCCATTCTATCTGAATTTCTAATTCATTAGCTTTAGCTTCAACGTCAATTTTAGCCTGAGGATCATTTTGTTCTGGTTTATCAGAAGTATGGCTTTGTCCCCATTCTTGATTAGTATAAAAAATAATTTTATTTATTTCTGGATAATCCCTTTTACTTTTTTCTAAAGTATCTATTAATTCTTTCTTATGCGGTGATAAAGTTGTATCATAAAATTTTGATTGCCAGCCTATGACATCTTCATTTATCGAAATCGGATTTGTTTCAATACCAGATTGATTTTTATATCTGAAAATTCCTGTTTCTTTTTTAAACTCTAAACAAAATAGAATATAGCAAAGCCATTCAAAATTACCTTGTGGATTTTCACTAAATTTAGCCTCAAAAACCTTCCAATCAGGTTTAATCATAATCACACCTCTTTTTATATTTTTTACTTTATGTTACAAAATTTATTGGGAGTAGCGACTTTTCCCCTTCTTCTTTAAAAAACACCTCTTAGCTCTAGGACATGCTCTACATAAGTCATCTTTTAGAATCCGCTTCAAAATATCTTCTTTCTTTTTCCTAACTTAACACAAATATCTTCCTCATGTAGTAAAGCGAATGCTTTAAAAGAAAGGTTTTCTCCGTGTTGTAATCTAGCTTTCAATGAGGATATCTACTTGTTCTTCACAACTTTTTAAGAGGGATAGATAAAAAATATGTTTTTTTTAATCAACTAATATTGGTTACTAATAAATGTTTCTATTCTGTGTATTGAAATCAAATTTGCTTAATTACAAACAGCAAAAACCTTTAATTTTATTGCGATATAAATATCAACTTATGCCTTCCTAAATACGTTTCTTTTATTCATTACTAATACAAGAACCCGACCTTTTAGACTGACCTAGCAATATGAGACATATATAAAACACCTTGATTAGGCTGCCAGTTCACCGTATTTTTTCAGTGTCAGGTAGCCTAATTTTTCCTTGACGTACTGAAACTCCTCAGACTTTAAGTTATAGTGGAACGATTCGATAACTGCATTGTCCCAACAGTTTCATTTACGAGACATGCTGCTTATTAGGTGATTCCTCGTAACGAATTCTTGAAAGGCGTACGACGTATAGATACTTCCTTGGTCCGAATGAAGGATGACCCCTTCGGGGTAATTTCGATAAGGGTTCATCCTTCGGATTTTGGTCACGATGTTATATTTGCGCATCAGTAGGAGAATCCGTTCATGGTTGATTCGAAAACCGAGGGTAGCGAACACCTTCATGTACAGCCCCCGATAACCGACTTTGCCTTTGTGACGATCATGGATTTTCTTGAGGAGTGTCGCATCTAGGTAATCATGCTCTTCCAGAAGGGAATCCGCCTCGCACGGTTCAACCAAGCGTAATAGCCACTGCGGCTCACTCCGGCGATCTCACATAGTGGGCGGACGAGATTCTTAAGCTGTGCGATGCGGATGACGGTGTTGAAGACCTGATACTTCTCTACTGGTGTTAGTTCGTACGTTTCGCCTGCCCTTCTAACTTCTCTAGCTTTTTTAAGAGCTCGTTCTCTGCCGTCAGGTATTTGATTCGTGCCTCTGCCTTCGCCAATCGTCTCTCCATCGACTCGTCTCACTTCGGGAGTCCACCCCCGGAGCCTTTCCACATTTATCGTTCAGGAGACCCTCCTCTCCGTCTTTTCGGAACGTTTGGCGCCAGCGAATTAACGCGGATTGCGCTTTTCGTTTCCCGATCACCGTCAGGTCGAATCCGGCCTCCACGAAGATTTATTGAGGTCTCTTCCCTCCATATTCTCACGTACGGCCTTGACCTTGAACTCGGCGATGTACTGGATCGAGCGTTCTGATACGGAAGCGACGTTCGGATTTTCTTCGAGCTGATTGATTTGAGTCATAGTGAAGATGATTTTACTTATGGTTGTTTCTCCCGTCTGAATGAATAGGTTCATTATAGCGATTCGTATCCACACGAAAAACCCCGAATGATACACTTTTTTTCAAGTGTCTATCACTCGGGGTTCAGTTCACTTCTAAACCGTCTGCTTTTTATATTTCAACAAATTTTAAATTATCTATTTCTAAAGCAAATCTGAGTAATGCAAATATAAAAGAACATGCATAACTTAGGATTTGTTAACTATTTCAAACAAGGCAACGCTCTCGACGTGTGTCGTATGTGGGAACATATCGACTGGCGTCACTTCAACGAGTGTATAACCGAGTTCTGTTAACAACTTCGCGTCACGCGCTTGTGTCGACGCATTACATGAGACGTAGACGATCCGCTTCGGTGCGACATCTGCTGCAGCACGCAAGAACTCTTCGTCACACCCTTTACGTGGTGGGTCGACGACGATGACGTCCGGTTGAATACCGGCTTTGACGAGTGCCGGCATGACCTTCTCGGCTGCACCGTACTCGAACGTCACGTTCTCGATACCATTCGCTTGGGCGTTACGACGTGCGTCATCGATCGCTTGCGGTACGATTTCGATGCCGTAGACGTGCTTCGCTTGTTGTGCGAGTGACAATGAAATCGAGCCGATGCCACAGTAAGCATCAACGACGGTCTCATCTCCTGTTAACTGAGCATACTCGAGCGCTTTCGCGTAGAGTTTCTCCGTTTGAAGCGGGTTGACTTGGAAGAACGAATGCGGTGAGATCTCATACGTCAAACCAGCAATTTGATCGCGGATGACAGACGGTCCGTACAAGACGACGTTCTTTTTCCCAAGAATGACGTTCGTATCATCTGGGTTGATGTTGTGCTGGATTGATATGACGTTCGGTAACGCCTTTAAAATCCCTTCGACAATCTTATCGATACCGCGAAGTTGTTTGACCTTTGTGACGAGAACGACCATCAACTCGTTCGTATGGTAGCCATGACGTGCCATGATATGACGGATGACACCTGCTTTTTTCTTCTCGTCGTATGCTGGTACTTTTAAATCAGCAAGGACTTTACGAACCGCTTGAACAGCTTCGTCGTTTTCTTTGTTCTGAATCAAGCAGTAGTCCATATCGATGATCCGGTGACTCCGTTTTTGGTAGAAGCCAGCCATCAATTTGTTCGATTGGAATGCAACCGGTACTTGTGCTTTGTTGCGGTAACCCCACGGATCTTCCATTCCGATCGTCTCATGGACTGGAATTTCAAGACCTGCCAGGCGCGCGAACGCGTCACGGACACGGTTGTGCTTGAACTTGAGTTCTGCGTCGTATGATAAATGTTGCAATTGGCAACCGCCACACTGGTTGTAAACCGGACAAGGTGGCTCGACACGATCGACACTCTTCGTCTTTTGACGGATGATGCGACCGAATCCGTAAGACTTCGTCGTTTTCGTGATTTTGATCTTGACCTGCTCCGTCGGCAATGCGCCTGGGATGAAGACCGTGTACCCATCGATACGCGCGACCCCCGACCCTTCATGTGTCAGGTCGACGATTTCGACGACGTGTTCATCGTTCTTTTGTACTGGAATCATGAATATCCTCCTTAAAAACCTCGCTTCACGCGAGGTTCGTTTCTGCTTCTTGTAATTGTGTATTGATTTGTTCCATCTCTTCGATCCGGAACTTTGGTGTCATGACTTCGAAATGAGAGCGAAGATTCGTCATCTCGCCTTCGCAAATGCCGCCAAACTCACCATCGATGTTCAAACTCATCTCTGATGTATTCTTCATGCGGACGAATGAGGTCGTGACATGCTCGATGCAAGGGTCCGAGAAATGATCCCCTTTTAAGGCAAGACGCATGACACGAATCAATTCGACGAGGTTACATTTCTTAAGAATGAAGAGATCGAATCGACCGTCATTGAGTGACGCGTTCGGTGACAACTTCTCGAATCCGCCGACGGAGTTCGTATTGGATGTCAAGAACAGCATGACTTCTCCTTTGAATATACCCTTTTCATGCTCCAGTTCGACATATGTCGGTCGGATTTGCGGAAGTTTCTCCATCCCTTTGACATAGTACGCGAGCTGTCCAAGTGCCGTTTTCAGCTTCGAAGGCACTTCATACGACAGTTCTGTCATGATGCCCCCACCAGCGATATTGATGAAGTAATGGACGCCTGCTGATCCTTCGATCTTACCGATATCGACCGGCATCGTATGTCCTGTGCAGATGACATCCATCGCCCCTTCAATCGTCAATGGAATACGCATCGCCCGACCAAAGTCATTCGTCGTTCCAACAGGTAATACACCAAGCTTTGGACGTTTATTGTAGGCAGCCATTCCACTGATCACTTCGTTCAACGTACCATCGCCGCCTGCTGCGACGACGAGATCAAATTCTGCTTCGCATGCTCGTGCTGCTTCATACGTCGCATCGCCGACCGCTTTCGTCGAGTAGACAGATGTCTCATAACCCGCTGCTTCGAGTCGGTCGAGGATATACGGTAAATTTCGTTTAACCATCTCTTTCCCGGAAGTCGGGTTATAAATCACGCGCGCTCTAGGTCTCATAAGATTTTCTCCTTTTTGACTCAACCGTTCATTTGATACATAACTGTTTTATTTTACATGAACTCTCGAGACATTACAAAGCCAAAAAAGACAGCGCCCGATTCCTAACAGAAGTAAAGGAGGAACGGACGCTGTTCGATCAGGTATTTATTTTAGTTTTTCAAGCTCTTCGTAGAAGAGTTGATCGAGAAGGGCAGGGTTTGCCATTCCTTTTGTTTTCTTCATGATTTGACCGATGACGAAGCCTTTTTTCCGGTCACGTCCACCGAGTAATTCCTCGACGACGGCTGGGTTTGCTTCGAACATCTCGACGATGAGACCACGTAGCAATCCTTCGTCCGAAATTTGTGCAAGACCGTTTGCTTCGACGTATGCACGCGGTTCAGCACCTTCTTCGATGACGGCCGTGAAAACTTGTTTAGCGATTTTCGAAGAAATCGTTCCGCTTGCGATCAAGTCGATCATCTCCGCCAGACGAGCCGGTGTCATCTTGACTGTTTCGAACGTTTCCGTCGACTTATTCAAGTGACCTTGGATTTCACCGATCGTCCAGTTGGCTGCCGCTTTTGGTTCTGCGCCTGCTGCAAGTGTCGCCTCGAAATACTCTGCCATCTCACGCGTGACCGTCAATTGTTTCGCATCATACGCTGAAAGACCAAGTTCTTCTTGGTAACGAACGCGACGTGCATCCGGAAGTTCTGGGATACCCGCACGGATCGCTTCTTTCCAATCGTGATCAAGCACGAGCTTGACGAGGTCAGGCTCTGGGAAGTAACGGTAATCCGACGCCCCTTCTTTGACACGCATGAGGACCGTTTGTTTTTTCGTCTCATCGAAACGAAGTGTTTCTTGACGCATCACTCCACCCGCAAGCAACAACTTGCGGTGACGATCTTCTTCGAACTCAAGTCCTTTTAAGACGTTTCCGAACGAGTTCAAGTTCTTGAGTTCTGTTTTCGTACCGAACTTCTCTTGTCCGTATGGACGGACCGAGATGTTACAGTCACAACGAAGTGATCCTTCTTCCATCTTGACGTCCGAGACGCCTGCATATTGCAAGACTTCCTTAAGACGTTCGAGATAAGCGACTGCATCTTTCGGTGAACGCATGTCCGCTTCACTAACGATCTCAATTAGTGGTGCGCCTGTCCGGTTGAAGTCGACGACCGAGTGGTTCGCACCCGTGTGGTTCATCTTACCAGCATCCTCTTCCAAATGGACACGTTCGATTCGGAAGCGTTTCGTTTCGCCATCGACTTCCGCATCAATATAGCCATCGAAGCCGATCGGTTGATCGAACTGTGAGATTTGATACGCTTTTGGCGTATCTGGATAGAAGTAGTTCTTCCGGTCGAATTTCGTTTGATCGGCCACTTGACAGTTAAGTGCCATTGCTGCACGAACAGCGAGTTCAACAGCTTTTTCGTTAATTTTCGGTAAGACGCCCGGATGTCCAAGACAAATCGGACACGTTTTTGTGTTCGTCTCTGCGCCGTATTCCCGCGCACAACCACAGAACATCTTCGTGTTCGTGCTCAGTTCGGCGTGGACCTCGATCCCGATGATCGTTTCAAAGTTCATGATACATTCGCTCCTTATAACTTCGGAAGCGCGAATCCGCCTGTCGCAAGCTCAAACGCATGCGCAGCGCGATAGATCGTCGCCTCATCGAAATGTTTTCCAATGATTTGTAAGCCGACTGGAAGACCGTCGACGAATCCAGCTGGAACTGAGATCGCTGGAACACCTGCCAAGTTGATCGGAATCGTCAAGATGTCATTCGCATACATCGTGACCGGATCGTCGAGCTGTGCACCGAGTTCGAATGCTGGTGTCGGTGCTGTTGGTCCGATGATGACGTCATAGTTCGCGAGAACATCGTCAAAGTCTTTTTTGATCAACGTCCGGGCTTGTTGTGCTTTTTTATAGTAAGCATCGTAATAACCTGAGCTGAGTGCATACGTTCCGAGCATGATCCGGCGCTTGACTTCGTCTCCGAATCCTTGTGAACGGGAATACTTGAAGACATCTTCAAGTGCATCCGCTTCGGCACGGACTCCGTAACGAATGCCGTCAAAGCGTGCGAGGTTCGATGATGCTTCCGATGAAGCAAGTAAGTAGTACGTCGCAAGCGCATATTTCGAGTTCGGAAGTGACACTTCATCGACTGTCGCACCGAGTGCTTCGAGTTTTTGGATTGCTTCCCGGATGTTGGCTTTGACGCCTTCACTGACACCCTCACCGAAGTATTCTTTCGGAACAGCGATTTTCAGACCTTTGATATCACCTGTCAACGCTTGTGTGTAATCCGTAGCTGCGACGTTCGCAGATGTTGAATCCATCTCACAGTGTCCTGCGATCGCGCTCAACAGATACGCGTTGTCTTCGACTGTCCGTGTCAACGGACCGATTTGGTCAAGCGACGACGCGAACGCAACAAGACCGAAACGTGAGACGAGACCGTATGTCGGTTTCAACCCGACGACACCACAATAGGCAGCCGGTTGACGAATCGAGCCACCTGTATCCGAACCAAGGCTGAATAAGACTTCGCCTGCTGCGACGGCTGCTGCCGAACCACCCGAAGAACCACCTGGAACGTGTTTTGTATTCCATGGGTTGCGAACTGGTTTATACGCTGAGTTCTCGTTTGAAGAACCCATCGCGAACTCATCCATGTTCAATTTCCCGATTGTGATCGCCCCTGCTTCATGCAGACGCTCGACGACCGTCGCATCGTGTGCCGGTACGAAGTTCTCGAGGAATTTCGAACCACATGTCGTCGTCATCCCTTTCGTGACGATGTTATCCTTGACGCCGATTGGAAGACCAAACAATGGATTCGCTTCGTGTTTCGCGACATCATCCATTCGTTTTGCTTGCTCGAATGCTTCTTCGTTCAATGAAAGAAACGCACCGATTTTTCCATCGACACGGTCGATTTGATCAAAGGATTCTTGGACGAGTTCAGAAACTTTGACTTCGCCATCCTGAATGAGTGTGTGTAGTGTTTTGACACCATGTTCAAAAAGTGACATCGGGTCATTTCCTCCTTATTCGAACACCGCTGGGACGCGGACTTGTCCGTCTTCCCAATCGGGTGCGAGTCGTTCTACTTCCGTACGCGGAAGCGATGGACGTACTTCGTCCTTACGTAGGACGTTTTTTAAATCGAGGACATGTGTCGTTGGTTCAACGCCCGTCGTATCGAGTTCATTTAATTGTTCAGCGAACCCAAGAATTTTCTCGAGTTGTACTGTGAATTGTGCTACTTCTTCATCTGTCACGGCAAGGCGTGCCAAATGCGCCACGTGGCGGACTTGCTCCTCATTAATCTTTGCCATGTCATTCCACCTCCGGAACTTTTGCGATATATTTTACACTATTTCTAATCATAGCACTTTTCGTCCAGACAAAAAAGACGATGGTGCATCGGGGGGAGGTCCGCACCATCGTCCTTATAGGGGTAGCAAAGCTTCCGGGCGGAAAGCTTCTAGTTATGAAATACCCGCTTTAAATCAGACGAAACAAAAATACTGAATATTCATACTAAGACATCGACGAGCAGATAGACATTGAAGACGATGACAATCGAGACGATCACCCAGGCCAACGCGTTCATGAACCGACTGTTCCGGTGTTCCCCCATGTATCGCTCACTTGCTGTTGCCCGAATCAAGGGAATCAAGGCGAACGGAATCCCGAACGATAAGGCGACCTGACTGAGGACAAGTGCCCGTGTCGGATCAAAACCGGAGAACAGCAACAAGATAGCCGGTAACATCGTCACGGTCCGGCGAACGAACAGTGGTAATTGAAGATGGAGGAATCCACGCATGATCGCGTCACCTGACATCGTCCCGACGCTTGATGAAGCAAGACCTGAAACGAGTAAAGCAATCGCAAACAGATACGGTGCAATGCCGCCAAGCGTGACGTGCAATCCTTCATAGATTTCTTCTAGCGAACCCGCTTGATACTTCGTACCATAAAAGACACTGGCTGCGATGACGAGCATCGCTCCGTTGACCGCTCCGGCAATCAACATCGCTCCCCAGATGTCGAAGCGCTGGATCCGTAACATCGACACTTTATTCGCAACGTGCCCCATCCGTCGTTTCGTTAAATCGGAATGGAGATAGATGGCGTGTGGCATGACGGTCGCACCAAGCATGCCGGCAGCAAGGACGATACTCGACGTGCCTTCGAATCCCGGTAACAATCCTGTCGATAAATCACGGAACACGGGATGGACTTCAAAGACTTCAATCGCAAAAGCCGCTGCGATGATTAAAACAAGAACGGCGATGACAGCTTCGAAATGACGGAGTCCTTTTTGCTCGAATCCGAGGATGACGAATGATAGGACTGCCGTCAACAATGCTGCCATTCGTAAATCGATCGCAAACAGTAA
Source organism: Exiguobacterium sp. ZWU0009 (assembly GCF_000798935.2). Lineage (NCBI taxonomy): Bacteria > Bacillati > Bacillota > Bacilli > Caryophanales > Exiguobacterium > Exiguobacterium sp. ZWU0009. The sequence continues at coordinate 2,672,271 of NZ_CP018057.1, forward strand.
ATGAAATCCAAGTGCGGCTCCGACGAATTCAGCGAGATCGGTCGCCATCGCGACGAGCTCCGCCTGGACCCAGTAGAAGAAGCGATAGACCGGCGATAACTCTTCCCGGATCACCTCCGCTAAACTGAGATTGCTGACGATTCCAAGTTTGGCTGACAGGAACTGAATGACGACGGCCATCAAGTTCGAGGCAACGATGACCCAGAGCAACAAGTAGCCATACTGAGCACCTGCCGTCATGTTCGTCGCGAAGTTTCCCGGATCGAGATACGCGACGGCAGCAACGAATGCCGGTCCGATATATGTCCGTTTTTTGGGTAGATCTTGTGTAAGTGGCTGTGTCGCCATCTCGTTCACCTCACTTTTTGTTTTTCATTATACGCTCATTTTGCGCAAGCGCAACAAATATGTTTATGGTAAATAACAACGTATGAAGTGAATCAATTATGACTTCTAAATTCAACGATGAACGTTTCAGTCACTCTCGCTTTCCGAAGACGGGATGCTGAATTTTCATGTTCTGCTCCACTAAAAAGGAGTGTCCGTTTCCGATACGTTACTCGGAAACAGACACTCGATTCATCCATTCTGATATTCTTCAACCATCCGTCGAATCAACGCTTCTTGATAACCAGCTCGTTTTTCCTGACGCATGATCTCAATCACACGACGCAGTGACTCGTCCTGTATACCGTTCAATTTCGCAAGCCGTTCGTCCGATAAGATGACATCTGACTTCGACTGAAGATACGCTTCTTCGTCTAAACACCAGTATGTCAAACGATCAGCATATCGCGCTTTAAGTCTTGCTGCCATCTGAAGCCCTTCCGGATCTAAATCTCCTGCATATCGTAAGTGATGACCCGATACGACGAGCTGATCGAGCAACTGATACGCTGCTAGTTTGAATTGACCGTGCGTACACACGAGCTGCATACCAGGTAAGAAATCAAGCATCTCCGAAAAGACACCTGAATTTTCAACGATCCAAACCGGTCGTTTTTCACCATAAATCCGGTCGACCTGTAATAATTCGCGAAGCGGAACATTCAAAACGCTGTTACGCTTTGACGCTCCGCTCCACATTTCATGGAGGATGCCGTGCTTCTCAGCCACGAGGTTCACACAGGTTACGAAATTCAACACGTCATCTCGTAACAAATGAAAACGAAGATACAACTCATTGAGACTTTCGGAATCCATCGAAGGTGCACCTAGTCGTTGTGCTTTTACGTGCAGCAGATGAATGAACAATTTTCCGAGCTCCGTATCGCGGTCGAGCGCATGCGGATCTCCTGTCATCCGTTGTGCGTAAAGTGGGATTCGTTCGTATTCAACAGGGAGTGATTGATTCATTTTCTCGAGTTGCACACACAAGTGTTCAAAGTGAGGCAGTTCACTCGTTCGATGAACGAACAACGTATCCGGTGTTTTTTGTGCAAGATGGTCGAACCAATCTAGTAATCCCGGGAACGTCTCTTTTAAGCTTTCCCATTTCTGAATCTCCTGCTGCTTCACCAGCAGACGACGTTCTTGATTCGTCTGAAGCGGTGAGTCGAAATAGGCTTCTAATAATTGCTGCAACGTGATGCTCTCGAACCGTGACTGTCGCAGTCTTCGTTCAAAACGTATCAATGTCACAGTACCCCGTCGTCGTAAGTCCTCGACGTCCTCGCTCAAGAAAAGTGCGATCGCTTGTTGATCCTCCCGTCGAAAGGTTCGAATCGACACACTTCCCCCGACGCGACCGTACGATGCATACTTTTTACGAAATTGTTGAAAAAGCTGTTCGAAACGCTTCCCCTCGCGAAAGTAACATAATGCTTCTTCGAGAACCTGCTCACTCATAGACTAAGACTCGCTGCTTTCCGTTCCAGTAGTATTTCAACACGCCGACGTAATCGGCGTTTTGCGGACGGAGCAATTCGTACACCGATAAATGATCAATCGTGTCATAGTCACCCCAAAGAATTTGCGAATTCATGATGAAATCGAAATCGAGTTGTTTGACGACATCGAACATTTCACGAATGTTATTTTCATCGACACCCGCGAATGCCTCATCTAGCGAAATGATATAAGGTGCCGTATCAGTCGCCTCTTGATAGCGCGAATAACAAGCCGTGAACAATGGAATATACATGGCGAGTGCTTTTTCACCACCACTGAACTTATCAAATTTATTATTCGTCAGTTCCGTCTTCGGCTCATTCGTCCGCTCATGATACAAGATGAATGAGAACCATTTCCGGTAATCGAGGACCTCTTTCAATACTTGTAACAGCGTTTGTCCTGCTCCTTCTTCTTTCATCAAACGTTGCGCACGATCGATCCGGGAGCGGAAGTGATTCGTGATGCGTTCATAGTCCTCATCCTTCATCAATCGAACGTCTTGTTTCAGAATCGCGACGAGGTCTTTCGTATCCAGTTCATCCTCTACATCAGCAGTCCGTGGCTTCCACTTGATCGAGAAGGTGATGCCAGATGAGATATTTCGGTTTTCCATGATTTGATTCATTTGTGTCGTCCACTTCTCAGCCCGACGAATCCGACTACGTAACTTAGATCCGACAGACTTGAAGAGAATTTCCTCGTAGAGTTCCCGGTCATCCTCGTTTAGAATCTGTTGCTGTCGTGCATATTCTTCTTCGACCGTCTGTTTGACGAGACGTGGATTGACCTGCTGTCCTCTCAAATCGAGCGTGATCATCCGTTGCGTCGTCTTTTGTTGGAACGTCTCCACTTCATGCCGGAAATGCTCTTCGTTTTCCTGCATCCATTCTGGTAGAGACCGCTCTTCCGTGTAGTCACGCATACGGTATTCCATCAAATCACTCTGTAACTCATAAAATGTCTTCGATAAGAGTTCATCTGCTTTTGATCGCGTCATGTTCAATCGATGCGCATAGTGTGTCGATTGATTTCTTACCCATTCCGCGAATGGCATCTCAGCTGGTTCACTTTCCGTCTCCGTTTGTTGAAAACGTTCACGCAATACGTCTTCCCATATTTGCTGCAACTGTTGATAAAAGGCTTGGATCGGTTCTTGGCGCAATCGTTCTTTTTGGTCGACCTCGAGTTGTGTCGCATGTGTCGTCGCTAGAATCGTGATCGTCTCCAACTCTTTTTCCACGACTCGTAACTGTTCTTGGATGTCTTGAATTTGCTGACGAATATCCTCTGCCTTTTCTTGTTGCAGTTGCTGTTCGATGTGTTGAATCAATTCCTCGATTTGTTCGCGCTCCGACTCGAGTTGATACAACTCCCCCGACTGTTCATCAAGATCGTGCTCGATCTCGCTGATATCGAGTTGAAGTTGTTGCGACGTGCGCTTTACCTGTAGCAGGTGTCGTTGAAGTTGTTCGATTTCACGCAGATCGTCTTTATACGTATACGCATGCTCGAGTGCGTATCGGAACGCTTGAGCGGTCGTATCGATTCCAAAGAATCGCGCTTCTTCTGAAACGGTATGTCGTAGCTGACTGAAACGTTCGTTCAATACTCTAAGGGTCGCGTTCATCCGTTCTGCTTGGCGTCTCAGTCCTTCCATCTCTTTTTTCTTCTCCCAGATGGATTCCTGGATCGTTCGCAACTCACGATCGAGCGGAAATGCGTTCCATGCTTCCTCTGCATCCTGAAGGCGTTGCAGTAAACGTTCAATCTCTTGTCCGGCGAAAGATCGCATAGTCGATAGTTCATCGATTTCGCCGCGTAATGCATCAATCAATTTCTCCCGATAGTTCTTTCGCGCCTCACGTCCGATATAACGAACATATTCTACTTCAACGGCATGACCTGCTAAGAGACCGATTCGGTATGTTCCGTCCTCCATGATTCTCGTCTCGCCAGCATCAATTTGAACACTTCGAAGGAGTTCGTCAATTCGTTCGACCGTGACATGCTCGTTTTCAGTCGGTTGCAGATAATCTGCTAACGTGTGCGTCATTTCATGCGGATCAGCTATCAAAGTACGGTCGTGTATGACCGGTAAATCCGTGATCAACGCGTTCAACATGCCGCTATCGCTTAGGGCGGCCTCGATCCGACACTTCACTTCTTCAGGTACTCCCGACTGGAAATCAATCACGGAATAAAACGGTACGACGGGAACGCCTTCTTCCTGCATCATCTCCCGCGCATGTCTTGTTTCGGGATGTAACGGTGGCTCCGGATCGATTTGTTGCTTCCAGCTTTGAAGCTCCTGTTCTTTTACGGTCAGTTGCTGAACCAGTGTTTCTTGTCTTGATTTATGAAGTGCAATATCCTCGCGAATATGATCTTGAAAACGCGAGATCGATGGTCGAATCTGACGACGGATGCTCTCCATCGTGTCGATGCCATATTCGTTTCGTAATATCCGTTCCGTAAACTGGACGCTTTTCTCATCAACGGAAAATTCCTGATGACGTTGTAACCACATATGAATATCTGCTATGTACGTCTCTAGTTCTTGATCAAATGTTTTTTGCCAATCATCATGCTCCCGCTTCGTTTGATCAAACAATTGTTCTTCATGCGCCAACTCTTTTTGTTGAAGTTGCAATCGTTCTTTCGTTTCTTCAAAATGACGGACCTGTTCTACATCATTGTTTAATCGCGTAAGATGCGCCGCCACTTCAGTGTGCCAAACGGTAAAATCGAACGTTTCTCTTTGACGCTCGAAATCCGCCACATTTATTGCATGTCGCTGAAATGAAGCCATTTCTGCCTCTTCTTCTAATTGAGACAAACCGTCCTCAATATCACTTGCCGTCTGACGAAGCATGATCTGTTGTTCATCGATTCGACTTTTGAACGTCCGCATCTTATCACGCGTACGGTCCTGTTTTTGCTCTTGAGACTCGATTTTCCGTTCGAGTTTCAGTTTCTTATCCTGTTCTCGTTTTTTCTCATCTTCGAGACTCCATACCTTGTGTGCTTGCAAGCGTTGTTGCTGACGCTCTAGCGTCTCTTTTTTAAGATGGAATCGATTTTTTTCAGCAGACGCTTGCGCGACCTGCTGTTCATGCTGTGCGATTCGTGCAAGAAGATGAGTCTGTTTTTCCATCTCTTCCTGTGCCTTCGTAGCCACCAATTCGTATTCTTGAGCCATATCTGCCAGCTGTCGTTCAGAATAAGCGTCATAGCCCTTACTTAATCGTGCGAGCGCCTCTTTTTCACGACTGAGCTGTTCGAGCTGCTGTTTCGTCTGGTCCATATGTTCGATCGTATCCGATAAATGACGTAAATCCTCATCCGATAACGCTGGTAAGGACGCCTCTAGAATCTCGTAGATGACCGTCGGACGAAAGTCCTTTGATAGCTTCGGACTTCTCAATTGAATCAATAGCTTGATCAATTCCTCATACGCTTCCATCGTCTCAAAACCAAATACGTGTTTGTTGACGAGTTGCATATATTCCCCTTGTGTCTGAACGACTCGACCGCCATCTCCGATCATCCGTTCGAGTTCGATTCTCGAATATGGAATTTTTTGTTCCGTCTCGCCTTGACGACTCTTCTTGTACAGTGTGATATCTTTGCCAATCCGGCGATGATCCGTGATGACGAAACCCCAGAATTTCATCGGTTTTCCCCGTTTTGCCTGTAAGCCGATTCCTGTCGTGACGTATTGTTCCGAATCCGTTCGCTTGTACTCAAGGAATAGATAACCGGTCCGTTCTTCTCGATTCGAGATTTCCTTTTCACCTAATAGGTAGTCTTCCATCTTCCGCGCACGTGACCCGAATGGATCGAGACGATCTGGTGATTTTTTTCCGTCTAGTAAGATTGGGAGGAAGCTTTGCATCGTGACCGACTTTCCTGATCCATTACTTCCGCGAAGTAGCATCTTTCCGTCCGACAAGTCAAAAATCTGTTCAGTGTAGTACCAAAAATTCAACAATCCAGCTCGGTTCATTTGCCAGCGGTTCGTCGCTCTCATCTCTGTTCTCTCCTTCATGTTCCGATCATCCGACCAAATCCCGAATGCAGAACAATCATTTCTGACTCTTCTTCGACTTCTATAAGCTCCCAGTTTCGCAGTAACGGAATTAACTCCTTCGCGATCACACGCGCTGTACTCTCCCGGTACTGTTTAGACCATTTCGCTTCATACGTCTGTTTTGTTTGTTCAATCAAAGCATGAAATTCGAATAACGTCATCCGGATCCCTCCCATCTCATCCGGCACAGGTGCTTCTTGCCGCAGCTTCGTCGCGACGTGCAGCGCGACCGTCGAAATTCCTTTCTTATCCGGGAACAAGGTAAAGCGTTGTTTCGCTTCAGGTAAAACGAGAAGTGCCGCATTCTTAAACACTTCTAATCGAAACGGTGTATACCGTTCGAACTCATCGACGAGACGATTACGGAAATTGCGGATATACGCGAAGTCCAAGTCGTCCTTCGATTCACGATAGACGATCGGTGATAACATCAACTTCCGGTATACACGTTTTCGCCGTTCATCGTCTTTTTGTCGTGACCATTCACTTGATAGAACCGATTCGATCGAATCATACTGAAACAAATCTTCTGGATACGAACGCATGAAGTAACGGGCGTGCACACTGACTTCATACAACACTTCCTCCGTATCGTTCATCGCAAATGCATCGATTTCGCCATCCACTGTTCGAATCAGCTTTAACGCATCCAGCTGCTTCAATGCTCGGACGAGCGATTTTCGATGCTGATAATTCGTCCAATCGATTGGAAGTTCACCAGGATACATTTCTTCGATCTCTTCTGTCAGATGTGTTAGTAGAAATTGTTCATCTGTTGATTTTCCTTCCGTGAAGGCTAACGCACAACAAAAGATCGCGTAATCCATTGGTTCAACGAATGATTGGATGCCCATCCAGGCTTTAGGATCGACAGGAATCTTCTCCAGTTTGATGAAGTGCTGATGCACGATCAAATCGAAGCCGAATTTTTCCGACACATATCGCTTCAGCTGGTGCTCTTGTTCGCGTAAACGGTGATAGACAAGTGGTTCATCGGCACGCAACACCCAAAACTGTTCAAATAAAATTCCGAGCGCTTCCTCCATCCGTTCATCTTGTTGCATCCGCTTCACCTCTTTTCTCTAAAAACTCATAATGCACATCCGGCATTTCCAAATCCCCATCAGTCGAACGCAGGATGACACGTTCTTGTTGAATCGTCACGCGAACCGTCGTTCCAAATTCCGTCTGTACTAATTGATCTTCATGTAACATCGCTTTTCCGACCCAGTTCAACAATAACTTTCGAACGAAAGGCTCAATGACCGGTAACTGCTTGATACGCAACCAGCGCTCATCCATGTACTGTTCGATGATCTGTCGTTGCTGATTAAGTCGTGACAGATACTCGCGTTGAACGGCTTCAATTTCTGCTTTTCGATCGATGATGGCTATTGTCTTATTCGCATTCCGTGTCGGTTCCGCTCGCTCATTCACGACGTGTTCAATCGGTTGCTCTTCCCAAATATCCGTATAGAGATCATCGGTTGGCCTCGCGTCACCAACGAAGTGTTTCGTATGAAAAATCCCGAATACGACGGACGATAATTCATGCGCTTCTTCGATCGAGTCCAATCGTTCGAACCATTTCGCTAAATGTTCGTAATCGCGCCGCCGACTTCTGAATTGTTGATGACGCTCACTCATTCGTTGCACGACACGCGTAATGCGCCGGATTGCCTCGTTCGTCCGCTCCTGAAGGCGTTCGAATTCACTTTCGCCGTAAGCTGATCCTAAAAACCATTCTTTGAGACTTTTCCACTTTTCAAGCTGCTCTGTTAAGGTATCTCGCTGCTCTTCTTCAATTCGAAAAGTCTGTTGTTGATGCAAGACGACCTTTTCGAAAAACAATCGCAACGATTCGTCCGAAAACTCCGTCAGTAATTCCTGAATTTGATTGGATGTTCGTTGCAGACCAACGATGAAATCACGTAAATAGATCGTAAAACGATCCTTATAGACGAGAAAGGCTTCCGTCTTCATTTTTTCCGCGACTTTTTCACTATGAATATAGGCGATATAGTCTGATGTATTCCGCGTGATTTGCCGGAAGTACGTCATGGCATCAGCCCATAATTGAGCAGATTCCTCAGCTGATTGATGATTTGACTTCTCGATTTTCAAGAGAACCTGATACAGGCGCTCGAACTGTGTCTTCTCGAGTGAGCCCCCGAACGTATCACCCATCTGTTCTAGCTGAACCATCATCCGTTCGAATTCAACCGTATACGGTGTGCATTGATACCGTGCATTTTTCTTTTTATACTCATCAATCGTTTTCGCTTTCCTATGATCCTGACTCGCGATGAGGTTTCCCCACTTCGTAAGTGATTCTAAATCCTGTTGCACCATTTCAAGCGTATAATCTTCGAACTCCTCATACTGTTTCAAATAATCGAAGATTTCTTCCGGGAATAAGAACTCCCGCATCCGTTCATGCTGTATGTAGAAATAACGTAGGATTGGACGATAAATCCAAGCCTTCTCTGCTGTTAAGTATGTCGCTTCCTTGATTTTTCTTTTGATCACTGGATCCAACTATTCCGCCTCCCTTCTCTTTAATTGTAACTTTATCCCAATATAATTAATATATTTTCCATGAAAAAATAAATCAGATATCAATGATTTGCGTCTCTTCTAAAATTATTCGACAAAAAATAGCGGCTGCTCCTCATCGAGAACAACCGCTATCATTAGTTCGTATCGTTTTTCGTTTGAATTAAACAATCTTCCGCTCAGGTTCCGCACCTTTTAGTTGTGCTTGTACTTGATCGAATTCATCATAAATCGCTTGACTTGGTTCCTTCGTCACGAGACTACCGATGACGAGCGCGATCGTCGAAGCGATGAAAGCTGGAATCATCTCATACATTTCCGAAATGTAGGATGGTAATCCATCAACATTTTGGTTAATGAGAATCCAAGCGATGACGACGACGGATCCCGTAATCATTGAAGCAAGTGCTCCCGTCTTGTTCATCCGGCGCCAAAGCAGGCTGAACAGAACGACTGGTCCGAACGCTGAACCAAAGCCAGCCCATGCGTATCCGACGAGCGTCAGGATCGACTTCTGCGCGCCAAACGATAAGAGAATCGCAAGAACCGCTACGACTAGAACCATGACGCGACCCATGATCATCAGTTCACGGTCTGAAGCACTGCGTTTAAAGAAACGGTGATAGAAATCATTTGTTGCCGCACTCGAAGAGACGAGTAGCTGTGTCGAGATCGTCGACATGATCGCAGCAAGTAATGCTGCTAACAACAGTCCCGTAATGAACCCAGGGAAGAGATCTCGTGATAACTGAATGAAGACATTCTCTGGATTTTTTAGTCCAGCACTTTGTTGTGTGAAATAGGCATAACCGATTAAACCTGTCACCATCGCACCAACGATCGAGAACGTCATCCAGATCATTCCGACGCGACGTGCTGACTTCATCTCATGTAAGTTACGGATCGCCATGAAACGAACGATGATATGCGGTTGACCGAAATACCCGAGTCCCCACGCCAGGAGCGAGACGATACCGATCGTCGTCGTCCCTTTGAAGAGCTCCAGTTTCGAGCCGTCCGTCGACCGGATCGTCTCGAGCGTCTCATTGATCCCGCCACTTAAAGTCAGCGCGACAGCTGGTACGATCAGCAACGCGATGACCATGATCATCCCTTGCACGACGTCCGTCCAACTGACGGCAAGGAAACCACCGAGGAAGACATACGCAATGACGACACCTGCTAGAATCCAAAGACCTGTCGTGTACTCGAGACCAAAGACGGCTTCGAACAAACGACCACCTGCGACAAAACCACTTGATGCGTACATTATAAAGAATATTAAGATAACTCCAGCTGAAACCGTACGCAATACACCACTTTTATCGTGGAATCGTTTTTCAAAGTAATCGGGAATCGTGATCGCATCCCCTGCATGTGCCGTATACGCACGCAGACGCGGCGCGACGAGTAACCAGTTGGCATAAGCGCCAAGCAATAATCCGATGACGATCCATCCACTGGACAGACCAGTTGCATACATCGCACCCGGCAATCCCATCAACAGCCAGCCACTCATGTCACTTGCTCCTGCAGAGAGCGCCGTGACGACGGGACCGATCGTACGTCCCCCAAGCATGTAGTCATTCATGTTCTTTGTCCGATAATACGCAATGACGCCAAGTGCGACCATCAGTCCGAGATACAACAAAATCGCAAACCACATTCCGTTCATCCTTGCTCCCCCTTTTTCCGTGATATAAGAAAAACGGGCATGCAGGTCGCACACCCGTTTCATCTATTAAACACCATTTCAGAACATTTCTGAAGTTGTTTTTGCTTGAAGATGTAAAGTCAAGTAATCCGGTCCGCCTGCTTTTGAATCCGTACCTGACATGTTGAATCCACCGAATGGTTGGTAGCCAACGATTGCTCCTGTGCATCCACGGTTGAAGTAGAGGTTACCGACGTGGAAGTTCGCACGCGCGTACTCTTGGTTCGTCCGGTCTTGTGTGATGACAGCACCTGTCAAACCGTATTCCGTGTTGTTCGCGATGTCGATCGCTTCTTTGAAATCTTTCGCTTTCGTGAAGGCGACGACTGGTCCGAAGATCTCTTCTTGCATCAAACGATCCGTTGGTTGAACGTCCGCGACGACTGTCGGTGAGACGAAGAATCCTGTTGAATCATCTGCCGTACCACCTGCGACGATACGTCCTTCTTCTTTTGCGACGTCGAAGTATGACGTGATTTTCTTGAATGCTGCTGCGTCGATGACTGGTCCGACATTATTTGAGACATCCGTCGGGTTACCGATGCTAAGTTTGTTCGTGTTCGCGACGACTTTTTCGAGCAACTCGTCATAGACAGAGTCGAGTGCGACGACACGTGAACAAGCTGAACATTTTTGACCCGAGAATCCAAATGCTGCTTTCGTGATCATGTCCGCTGCGTAATCGAGGTCAGCCGACTCATCGATGACCATCGTATCTTTTCCGCCCATTTCCGCGATGACGCGTTTGAGCCAGATTTGACCTTCGTTTAGTTTCGATGCCCGCTCGTTGATGCGAAGACCGACATCGCGTGATCCCGTGAAGCTGATGAAACGTGTTTTCGGGTGATCGACGAGGTAGTCACCGACTTCTGCTCCTGAACCGGGTACGAAGTTCAAGACGCCAGCCGGAAGACCAGCCTGCTCCATCACTTCGACGAATTTCGCTGCGACGACCGGTGTCGTCGATGCGGGTTTCAAGAGGATCGGGTTCCCTGCCACGATTGCTGCGACAGCTGTTCCAGCCATGATCGCGAGTGGGAAGTTCCATGGTGAGATGATGACACCAACACCGAGTGGAATGTAATCATAACGGTTGTATTCGCCTGGACGACTCTCGACTTTTTTGCCGTCTTTTAAGACGAGCATCTGACGTGCGTAGTACTCGAGGAAGTCGATCGCTTCTGCTGTATCGGCATCAGCTTCGTTCCAAGGTTTCCCTGCTTCTTTTACGAGGTAGGCAGAGAACTCATGCTTCCGCTTACGGATGATGTTCGCTGCTTTGAATAGGACGTCCGCACGTACAGACGGATTGACGAATTTCCATGTTTCGAAAGCTGTGACTGCTGCTTGCATCGCTTCTTCTGCATGTTCCTGTGTCGCTTTCGAGACACGTCCGACGATCTCTTCTTTGTTAGCCGGATTGACGGAGACGATTTTATCTTCCGTCGTCACATGTTTTCCACCGATGACGAGCGGATAATCTTTGCCGAGTTCTTGCGTGACGAGTGCAAGTGCCTCTTCGAACGCTTTCTTGTTTGCTTCTTGTGAGAAGTCCGTGAATGGTTCGTGTTTGTACGGAATCATCTCTATTCCCCCTTTAATCTCTACTTTAAATCGCTTACATTCTCCATTGTACAGAAGCATGAGTCCGCTTACAATTATTCTAGTCAAAAAAATAGAGGAGAGACCGATTTGGTCTCTCCTCAGTTCTCGATTATTCCTTTGCTTGTGAGAAGACGATCTCTTCATGTTCAATTGAAACTTTGACGTCTTGTCCTTGGAATAACCAGTCATCTTGATCCGAGACGACGAAGTGGATGCCGTCGACAACTTCTTCGACCGCTGCCCGTTCGACTTCTTCCATATGAACACCAACCGAGAAACCTTGTGTTAAATCCGTTGAGCCACCATATTTTGCAAAGAAGCGAATCGTATCTCCTGATTTTGCTTCCATCTCATCTTTAAAGTATTGTAATGCCTCATCTGTAATATGAATTTTCATATCTATCACTCCCCTTTCGTTTAGTGTACCGATATCCTACTCAAAAAAGCGAATTTCCTGTATGGTAGAGACAAGATTAGCTAAGGAATCACCATGAAACATTCATCTTAGGAGGAATTCGAATGAAACGATCGCTCGTAGTGCTGCTTGCGACCAGTCTCGTACTCGTCGGTTGCGGAAACGACTCCTCGTCTTCTACAGATACCAAATCCCCGAAGACGACGGAAACGAAACAACAGAAGGCTGAACAAGCCGTTATTGACGTCTATCAAACATACGAAAAAACGCTCGGTCAATCAGGACGAGCAGATGCAAAAGACCTTGCATCGATTGAATATACGGGTGACGAAAAACTACTTGAGCCGCTCGCCGTCGGTGCGAAGAACTTGAATGTCGTTCCCGGTAAGGTCGTCAAGTCGTTCCAAAAAGGCGATGTCGCCTACATCATCCACGAATTCAAGGATGCGAAAGGATCGATTCTCCCGAACCGAGGATCGAAGCTGTTATTGAAGAAAGACGATGAATGGAAGATCGTCCTGACACCGACGACATTCGATCCGTCCGTCTTCTCGACGCTTGGCGACATGTTCACTGGATTTAACGCTGACGAGTATGGTGTCAATGCGAAGGCGGCCGACGAGATCGGAAAAACGGATGAAAAAGAGCAGGATGCTGTCTTCTCTCGCGTCAATGCCCAAACGGATTATATGGCACTCGAGATGAACAGTAATATCCTGATGATTTACGGTGAGGCATTGAAGAACGAAGGAAATCCTGAGACGCTCGTTGATTACTATCAAGACTATGCAGACTGGTATGAAGAAGAACAACCACTCCTCATGAAGACGGCGAAAGCCGGAACGGATTATGAGAAGTACTTGATTGCCCTCGATCCTTTAAAAGAAAGTCTTCAAAAGAAGCTTGAGAAATATGCGGATCAATTAAACATGGAATTAGGATAAGGAGGAGTTTTTCATGCAAGCACCTACATTTACCCTTCCGAACGCACAAGGAGAACCGATTTCCCTCGAGGATTATCGTGGAAAAAAAGTCGTACTCTATTTCTATCCGAAGGATTCAACGCCTGGTTGTACGACCGAGGCGTGTGATTTCCGTGATGCGTCGCAAGCGTTCGAAGAAAATAACACCGTCATTCTCGGTGTTTCTGCTGATAGTCAGAAACGGCATCAAAACTTTATTGCAAAATACGAATTACCGTTCCAATTGTTATCAGATGTCGAGCACGAAGTGTGTGAGCAATATGGCGTCTGGCAACTGAAAAAGAATTACGGGAAGGAATATTTTGGAATTGTTCGTTCGACTTTCCTGATTGATGAGTCCGGTGAAATCGTCAAGGAATGGCGCAGCGTAAAAGTAAAGGATCACGTCGCAGAAGCACTCCAGTACGTCCAAGAGCAGAAATAAGCTCAAGAACCAGTTGTTTTATACAACTGGTTCTTTTTGTATTAAATCCTTTTAAATACTCCTAATTTTATCCTTACATAAAAATAATTTTTCGTGAAAAAACGTTGGTATCACACATAAATTTAATAATTTTGAAATAATCTGAAAATATTCTATTGATTTTTCTGAATATTGTATTTATTATTGATAACAAGTTGATCCGGTGCTTTCCACAGCTTAAGAATAAAAGGCGATGACCCCTCTTATTTTTAGTCGGACACCGGATCGCTATCCTATTCGGTTCTTATCGTTTCACCAGATATATCTATTTCTTTTGGGAGGGATTTACTTTATGGAAAAGAAAAAGGCACTTGCACTCGTCGGAGCACTGACAATCGCTGGATCAAGTCTTGCGGCATGTTCGACGACAGATGAAGGTAAAAAAGAAGGCGGTTCGACATCGGGAGAAAAATCTTCAGACAAACAAGTCTTGAATATCATCAGCGGTTCGGATATTCCAGCACTTAGCCCGACAGTCGCAACAGACTCTGTATCCTTCACAGTCTTGAACAACGTTCAAGAAGGTCTGTTCCGTCTAGACGAGAATCAAGAAGCAACACCAGGTGTTGCGGAGAGTGTTGATGTTTCTGAAGATGGACTTACATACACGTTCAAACTTCGTGATTCGAAATGGTCGGATGGCAGCGATGTCACAGCAAAAGACTTCGAATACGCATGGAAACGCGTCCTTGATCCGAAGAGTGGTTCGCAGTATGCATACATCATGTATATCATCGATGGTGCAGAAGCTTACAACACAAGTAAAGGAAAAGCAGACGATGTCGCGGTCAAAGCGGTTGATGACAAAACACTTGAAGTCAAGTTGACTCAACCAGCTGAATACTTCAAATCGTTGACTGGTTTCGGTTCATTCATGCCACTAAAACAAGAATTCGTTGAGAAACAAGGTAAAAACTTTGCTTCGAAGCCGGACACATTCCTTTACAACGGACCATTCGTCCTCTCAGATTGGAAAACGGATGTTGGCTGGAGCTATAAGAAAAACGATCAGTACTGGGATAAAGATAATGTCAAACTTGAAGAAATCAACACGAAAATCGTTAAAGAAGTCTCTACAGGCGTCAACTTGTACGAAAAAGGTGACATCGATCTAGCTGGTTTAACGAGTGAGTTCGTTGATCAATACAAAGACAAAGAAGACTTTGATACACGTCTTGATGCAGCAATGTACTATATCCAAATGAACTTCAAGAATGACCTCTTGAAAAACAAGGATATCCGTAAAGCGATCGACTCAGGATACGATAAGAAGCAGATGGCTGATGTTCTCTTGAACAACGGTTCGATCCCTGCTTACTACTACGTACCAAAAGACTTCGCGAAAGGTCCAGACGGTAAAGATTTCCGTGATGGCAACGAAGGTTTCGGTTCATATGACGCATCATCTGCAAAAGCATCATTCGAAAAAGGACTGAAAGCCGTCGGCAAGAAGTCTCTCAAACTCGAACTTCTTTCATACGATGATGACAACTCGAAAAAAATCTCGGAGTACCTCAAAGGCGAGTGGGAGAAAAACCTTCCAGGTCTTGAAGTCACGATCAAACAACAACCATTCAAGAACAAGTTGGATCTCGAGTCTAAAGGTGAGTTCGAGCTATCGTTCGCAGGATGGGGACCTGACTATCAGGATCCGATGACATTCCTCGATATGTGGGTAACTGGTGGACCATACAACCGTGGTAAGTACACAAGCGATAAGTATGATTCACTCATCAAGTCAGCTCAAAAAGAAGTAGATGCTGAGAAACGCTGGCAGGCTCTCAAGGATGCTGAGAAAACACTCCTTGAAGAGGATCAAGCGATCTCAGTTATGTACCAAAAAGGTGTTTCGCTTCTTCGTAAACCGTACGTCAAAGGAATCGTCAACCACAAAGTCGGTGCCGATACTTCGTACAAATGGGCTTACATCGAAGGAAAATAAGTTATATCAAAAGACCAGATTCGCTGACGAGCGTGTCTGGTCTTTTTTTCCATCTGAGTCGTTTGTCCTATTTTTCTGAATAGAATTAAAATTTCGTGTCATTCTGTTTTCATTTCCATGACTTCCATTTATACTAAGCAAAGAATCCGATTCACTTTATTTACAATATTTTGCGGGAATTATTCATAATTAATGGAAATGTACCGATATATCTAATACAGAGGACTTTTGCCTCAATACTACATCGAACTAGGAAGGAGGACTCACTCATGAAGCAACGTGTACTTACGAGTCAACAGAGTTATACAGAAGAGCAACTTGAGATGATTGAAGCCATCCGTGCGGTCGGTGAACTCATCCAGGACCGTCCACGCCGTACTGTCTATCGCCGTTATGCTTTAGTTAATGACTGGCCTCAGCCGGAAAATATCATTCGTCAATTCGGATCGTGGCCGGAAGCTTTGTCTGCTGCTGGATACGAGTGGAATGTCGATCAACAGCCGGAGGAGCTCGAGCGGGCACCAAAATATACGAAAGACGAAATCTTAAAGTCGTTCGAACGGTACGCACAAGACGTCGGCTCTACGATCACACTCAAGAAGTACCAGATGTGGCGTAAATCCGTCCATCATGCACCGAGTCACTATCACATCGTCAAGATGTTCGGTTCGTGGCACGATGCGTGTACCGCTGCAGGACTTGAAGCGAGCGTCACTTATTCGAAAGCTGAACTTGCTGCTTCTCTGCGTCAAGCAATCGAGGAAGTCGGCTTTGCCCTCTCTTTTGAAGCGTATCGGGAATGGGCAAAACGGAACAACAAACCGTCGACGAAAGCTTTACTTCATCGTTATGGTTCTTGGTCAGCTGCAATCCATGCGATTGAAAACGAGATTCGTCTCAGCAAACAACAAGCACAATGAACTTATTCTTTTTCGATCCTTCTCGTTCATCTGAACTGGGAGGATTTTTTATATCAAAAAAGAAGATAGCGTCTCTGCCACCTTCTTCTACTTGATTTAAATAACCTTCTCTTTCCACTCCTGATACGATGCGACACGGTCGCGTCCTTGGAACTTCGCTCCGACGTACATCGCGCGGTCGGCATTTCGAATCAAACTCGCAAGATCACCAAGTTCCTTTAATGTATCGATTCCGATACTAGCCGTAATCCGGAGCGTATGTCCTTCGACTAAGATTGGATTTGCATGCAACGTCTCGCGAATTCGTTCTGCGACGATTTGGGCAGAATCAAGATCCGTATTCGGTAGTAAAATGACGAATTCCTCTCCCCCGTAACGCGCGACAAGATCCGTGATACGTGTTGCCTGCATCAATAACTTCGCAACTTCAAATAGGACGACGTCTCCGACTTCATGCCCGTACGTATCATTAATTTGTTTAAAATGATCTAGATCGATCATTAAGGCTGAAAACGGATAAAGATCGCGTTGTTTAATACGACGATCGCCCCACTCTTGCAAGGCACGATAGTTCGGTAGTTTTGTCATCGCATCCGTCCGACTGTCTGTCAACAAGCGCTCTCGTTCGTGTGCTCGTTCCACTGCCCACGACAGAACACGTAAAGCGCGGTATAGCTCATATCCGAAATCCTGTGTGAATTCACCACTTGCGTTCGAGGCAAGGAGCAACGAGCAGTTGATCGTCTCTGTCGCTTCCGGTTGAATGAAGAGGACGGACTGTGTCTCTTCCGGCAAACTATCGTAAAGACGGATATCCCACTCCTGTTGCATCCCGTAAAGAAGAACTTCTTCTTTTTCGATGATGTCTTCAATGATTCGCCCTTCGACATGATCGGCTTTTAACTTTCGTCCATCCTTCAACGAATAGTACACGCTTTGCTTTCCTTCTTTGAAATCAAACTTAATCCAAGCGATATCCGGTTTGACGAATTGATTAAGCTGTCGTAGATATCGTTCAATGATGAACTGGGCATCGCCGTCCTTCCAAGCAGCCTCTTTCAAACGCTCAATCTGTTCCCAATGTTCGATCCGATCCGTCGCTTCGACCGAACTCCCCAGTGCGCGTTTGATGATGAATAAGGCAAACGCCGCCATGACAAGTCCACTATTTCCGTTTCCTTGAACGACGAGCGTACTGAAAATCCCGTATAACAATTCTGCCGTGATGACGACCGCTTCAAAACGTAGCAGCTGGAACATGACGTCACTTGGAATGTTTTCTCCAAGAAGAAATCGAGATAACTGATATTGCAATAAGAGGACGATCCAAAGAATCGCGACCATCGCCAGTAACGGCACGACGTTTTCTGTCAATACGAACGCTTTGCCATGCGTTCCACCGAGTGCATTATAAGCAAGACCTGCTGGAACGATCAAAAACAATTCGAGGGAAACGTTGAACGGATAGTTATGTAACATCCGTCGACGTCCGATTGGTGTATGAATCGTTCGCAACTGATAGATAAGCATCGTCAATTGCCCGACAAAAATCGCTGATAACAATCCATACGTTAAGAATGTGAAGAGAACGAATCCAAAATGGAAAGTAAAACTCATATGGCGACGGCGTACAGGATCGACGACAAAAATCGTCGATAAGGCGGCAATCAATAAGAATGTAAACAAATCGATGCTGAGATTATAATCCTTCGACTTCGCAAAAAGATCGATGCCAATGACGATTACGAAAAAAACAACCCAGCTTCGAAGGAGATATTGTTGAAAACGACGCACAAAACATTCCCCTTCCTTTAAATTATGTAGTTGTATATTACTGGAAATCGATATGTCCATTATTCTACTTTTCAAGCAAAAAGTCGAACTTCGTTGGTATCCTTTGATACAATTGACGCGAGGTGATTTTTCATGACAAAAACATTCACGCAACACGCATTTGATACATTTCAAATTGATGGATTAGAACCACGGATGGAAGCGATTCGCGAACGCATCCAGCCGGTCTTTCGGGACATCGGTCAGGAAGTCGCACCTGACTTAACGGTCGCAACAGCAGAAGATGTCCATGTCCATATCGCGCAACACGCTCGCCGGAAGGTCAATCCTCCAAAAGATACTTGGATGGCATTCTCCCCCGATAAACGTGGATACAAAAAGCATCCCCATTTCCAAGTCGGTCTGTTTGATGATCATCTGTTCATTTGGCTCGCTTATATCTATGAGTTGCCGAACAAACAACAATATGCGTCAAAACTGTTGCAGCATACCGAACTGCTGACATCCCTTCCTGATGATTTCGTCGTCTCATACGACCACATGAAAAAAGACGCTGTTTCCGTTCATGAGACGGATATTGAAAAAGGATTACAACGTTTCCACGACGTCAAAAAGGCAGAATTCCTTGTCGGCCGCCATATTTCGGCAGAACAAGTGCATCAATTATCACGCGAAGAATTACTGGAAATGATTCGAAATACCTATTCGTATCTCGTACCACTCTACAAAACGATTAAATAAAAAGGATGGCCGAATCGGTCATCCTTTTTACATTAGTTATATTTTACTAGAATTGACATGACTTGTGTACGGTCGGAATTCAAATTTAGATAAATGTTGACCTGTTTTGAGGAAACCGTCATGACGTTGAATGTTTTATCGAGTTTCGCTGTCGGATACGCTTTTTTAACTTCCTTGACCGTCATAGTCCGTTTAACCTGCTTCGGATCATAGACGATAGCACTGACTTTCGCTTTTGAATCTTTCACACCATACGTAGAACAGTAATGGAGGGCACGATCCGCTGAGGCGAGACCATTTCCGCTTTGACACCAATTCGAGTTCTTTTCCCCCTTGTACGCTTTATGTACTTGTGCAAGTGTCGTTTTTTCAAGTACGACTTTTCCATCGAGTGAACGCGCTTGTTTCGCTTGTGTTTGAATTTCTTGCAACCATTTGACGTCTATCTGTTTTGTTGCTTCGACCGGTTGGTTATATGAAGTGCCTGACACGATGCTGACAGTGAGAGCGGCAGTTAAGATGATTCCTAAGACTTGTTTCATGATGATGTCCTCCTCGGCGCCTATGAAAGGCGTTGATAATAAACTGATTCCCCTATTTCAAAAAATTATTCAGTTTTTATAGTTTTTTTCTGGGAACTTATATTTATTTTTTTGATGAGAAATAAAAAAGAACCTAGTGTCGCATGACACTAGGTTCTGCCTCATTTCTTATGCATCTTAAACTCCAAGAACAACTCATTGTAATGCGCGAGCATTTTCTTTCCGAGGTTCTCATAGACTTCAAGCGTATCAGTAACTTGTTTATCAGGATAGAATCGCTCATCGGTCCGAACCGATTTATCGAGCAGTTTCAAGCCTTCTTTGTTTGGTGTCGAATAGCCGACGTAGTCTGCGTTCTTCGCTGAAATATCAGGACGCAACATGAAGTTGATGAACTCATGTGCCCCCTCGACGTTTTTCGCTGTCTTCGGAATGACGATGTTGTCGAACCAGACGTTTGATCCTTCTTTTGGAATGACATAGTCGAGATTCTCGTTTTCACTCATGATCTCGTTTGCGTCACCAGACCAGACGACACCAAGTCCTGCTTCTTCATTCGCGAGCAATAACTTGATCTCGTCCCCGACGATTGCCTTGACGTTTGGTGTCAGGCGCATCAAGTTCGCTTTGGCTTCCTGTAGTTTCGACTCATCCGTTTCATTCAACGAATAACCTAGACTATTCAGGCTCATCCCCATGACTTCACGGGCACCGTCAGCGAGTAGAATCTGATTCTTTAGCTTCGGATCCCAAAGGTCCTTCCAGCTCGTCGGTTTTTTCCCACCAATTAAGTCTTTATTATAAACGATACCGACCGTTCCCCAGAAATACGGAATCGAGTACTTGTTGTTCGGATCGAACGATAAATCTAGAAAGCGTGAATCGATGTTTTTGAGATTCGGAATCTTTTGATGATCGATTGGAACGACGAGCTTCTCATCGATCATCTTCGCAATCGCATAGTCGGACGGAACGGCGATATCGTATGTCGTTCCGCCTTGTTCGATCTTCGTCAGCATTGCTTCGTTTGAATCGAATGTTTGATAGACGACCTTGATGCCGCTCTCTTTTTCAAACTGTTTGATCAATGCTGGGTCGATGTAATCGCCCCAGTTGTAGATGTTCAGGACATTTTTACCCGAATACCCTTGTGTCTCGTTCAACTGATTCAAGGTGAATAGGATGACACCTGAAATCAAGAAAATCGCGGCGAACAATTGAATCAATTTTTTCAACGGTCATTTCACCTCCGGTCGCGAAAGCTTCGTAGCAGCTCGTTGGTTCAAGAAGTAGTAGCCGATGACGAGTAAGAACGTAAACAAGAAGATGACAGTCGACAAGGCGTTGATCTTCATCGAAATTCCTTGACGGGCAAGAGAGTAGATTTCTACAGATAATGTCGTAAAGCCATTTCCTGTCACAAAGAACGTCACCGCAAAATCATCAAGTGAGTACGTCAATGCCGTGAAGAAGCCGGCAAAGATACCTGGTGTAATGTACGGCAGGATGACTTTCGTCAGAACGTCCCAACGGCTTGCACCTAAGTCACGCGCTGCATCAACGAGCGTCGGACTCATCTCCTGCAACTTCGGCAGGACGAGAATGACGACGATCGGTACCGAAAATGCGATGTGTGACAGTAAGACCGACGTAAACCCGAGCTGGATGCCAAGTAGCGTGAAGAAAATCAAGAACGATGCCCCGATGATGACATCCGGACTGACGATCAAGATGCTGTTCAGTGTTAGTAATGACGTCTCGACTCGCTTCTTGCGCACGGCTTGAATTCCGATCGCTCCGAACACGCCAAGAATCGTCGAGATCGCTGCGGATAACAAGGCGATGACGAGTGTGTTCAAGACGATGATCAACAAGCGTGAGTCTTGGAAGACTTCCTTGTACCAATCCCACGTGAACGAATCGAAGTTCGTCATGTTATCAGCACTATTAAACGAATAGAATGCCAAGTAGAAAATCGGAGCATACAAAATGATGAAGACACCGATTAAATAAAGATTTGCTAGTTTCAGACGTTTCATCAAGTCGTCGCTCCTTTCTTCCGTTTCGTGCTCGTTAACGCAAGGATGATTGCCATCGCGATGATGAGGAAGACGGCAATCGTCGCTCCCATACCCCAGTTTTGCGTTACGAGGAACTGCTGTTCAATCGCTGTACCGAGCGTGATGACGCGGTTCCCGGCAATCAGACGCGTAATCATGAACAGCGATAATGCCGGAATGAAGACGAGCTGACAGCCCGATTTCACACCATCAAGCGTCAACGGGAAGACGACACGGCGGAACGTCGTGAAGTTCGATGCCCCAAGGTCACGTGCAGCGAAGACGAGTGACGGACTCAATTTTTCGATCGCGTTGAAGATCGGTAGGATCATGAACGGAATGAAGATATAGACCGATACGAAAACAAAACTGAAGTCGGTAAAGAGAATCTGTTGTCGCCCGATCCCAATCGCTTCAAGCGTTTGGTTCGCGAGACCATACGTACTGAACAATCCGATGAAGGCATAAGCTTTCAGCAACAAGTTGATCCACGTCGGCAAGATGATCAGCAATAGCCACAGCTGTTTATGCTTCGTTTTCGTCAACAAGTAAGCGGTTGGATAACCGATCAAGAGCGAAAACACCGTGATCAAAAACGCATACCAGAACGAGCTGAGTGTCATCGTCAAATATGTCGACGTAAAGAAGTTCTGGTAGTTCTCAAATGAGAAGTTGCCATCCAAATCAAGGAACGAATAGTAGACGACGAGTACGATTGGTGCAATGACAAACAAGGCAATCCAGAATAGATACGGAATGAGATACCAGTTACGTGTTTTTTGCATCATAACACCCCGTCGTAAGATTCCAGACGCTTATCAAATTCTTCCTCTGTCTCATTCAGTCGCATGACGTGAATCGCTTCTGGATCAAATGTCAGTCCGATTTGCTCACCCACCGTCGCTTTTTTCGTACTGTGGACGAGCCATTCGTTACCGACTTCATCCATACAAGCGATCTCATAGTGCACGCCACGGAAGAGTTGCGAATCGACGGTGACTTGTAGTTTCCCTTGTGTCACGTTCGTGATTTCAAGATCCTCCGGACGGATGACGATCTCGACCGGTTCGTTTAGTTCAAGACCACGGTCGACACATTCGAATTCCTTTTCTGCGAACCAGACTCGGCAATCTTCCACCATTCGGCCTGGAATGATGTTCGACTCACCGATGAAATCAGCGACGAAGCGGTTGATCGGTTCGTCATAGATATCTGTCGGCGTACCCGATTGTTGGATGACACCGTGGTTGAGGACGAAAATCTCATCCGACATCGCGAGTGCTTCTTCCTGGTCGTGCGTGACGAAGATGAACGTGATCCCTAGGCGACGTTGTAAGTCGCGGAGCTCATACTGCATCTCCGTCCGTAGTTTTAAATCGAGTGCTGAGAGTGGTTCATCAAGCAGGATGACTTCCGGCTCATTGACGATCGCCCGGGCAATCGCGACACGTTGCCGCTGTCCACCTGACATCTCGGTGATTTCTCGTTTCTCATAACCAGACAAGTTGACGAACTTCAATGCATCCGTCACACGTTTAGCGATTTCTGCTTCTTTCACCTTCTTGATCCGAAGACCAAAGGCGATGTTCTCGAAAACGTTCAAGTGCGGGAAGAGTGCATAGTCTTGGAAAACAGTGTTGACTTGACGTTTGTTCGCCGGTACATCGTTGATCCGTTTTCCATTGAAGATGATGTCTCCTTCTGTCGCTTCCGAAAAGCCAGCAATCAGTCGTAAGATCGTCGTTTTCCCACAACCCGATGGTCCGAGTAACGTATAGAACTTCCCGCGTTCGATTTCAAAGCTAACTTGGTCGAGGACGGTCTGATCGTCGTATCGTTTCGTAACGTCCTTGAATTGAATGATCGTAGTATCTGCCAATCTAGTTCCTCCTTTATAAGTATGAGTCAGTCGCAGTCACGAGGACCTTCGCCTCTTGTGTCGACTCATTGCGTAATTGATGAATTTCTGAAGCCTTATAGTAAAGTGTCTCCCCTTGATTCGCTACAAAAGACTGATGACCAAGCGTCAGCGTGACGCTTCCTGCCAACACGTAGACGAATGTTTCAGCACCCGACGGTTCATATGTCTTAAATGCTCCATCTGGTGCGAGTGTCAGCAAGACCGGTTCCATCTCTTTTTCGTTCGATTCTGGAATGAGCCATGTGACATGATACCCTTGCTCCTCATCGGCATACGTCGTGACATCCTCTTCCCCATAGACGACTTTTTGATTGAGTGTGTCCTCATCAAAGAAATCCTTCGGGGAGATGCCAAGGACCTCAAGGAGATGAAACAACGTCTCGATCGACGGGGAACTGATTTCCCGTTCGAGTTGCGAGATATATCCTTTACTCAGGTCTGTTCTTTCCCCTAGTTCCTCTTGCGTCAATCCCTTTTGAAGACGGAGGTTCTTGATTTTTTGTCCGATTGAGTACAATCGACGTCCTCCTCTCATCGGCTTAGTTTAGTATAAGATGACTAAAAGTTTACTAATCACGTACCGATTATAGCGTATTTCATTATTTAATCAACTAAAACGTTCAATATTTTTTAATGTTCATTTGACAGCGAGAACGCTTACACCTACAATTAATATCAGGTACTAATTTAAGGAGGAACTTGTTATGCGGATCGCTTGGATCACTGATAGTACAACGATTTTACCGGATACGATTGCTCGGCGCGATGATCTTTCGGTTGTCCCTTTACTCGTCATGAAGGATGGAGAAAGTTTCATCGATGGTGTCGATGTTGATGCGGAGACTGTCTACAGCTGGATTGATGCAAAACATAAGGTAACAACGAGCCAACCTTCGATCGGAAGTTTCACCGAGCATTATGAACGGTTGAAAGAAGAATATGATGTCGGTTTTGCTGTTCACTTATCGAGTGAACTGAGCGGAACGTACAGCGCTTCCGTTCAAGGGGCAGAGATTGCTGGTTTTCGTCTGATTGCAATCGATTCCCGCTGTGGCATTTACCCAGCCGGTCAACTTCTGACAGAAGCAATTGAACTCGTCGAAGCGGGGCACTCGATCGAATCCGTCGAACAGATCATTCTCGAGCGTCGTTTCGATCACCACATTGAATTCACGGTTGCGAACCTCGATCAATTACAAGCAGGTGGACGCATTTCTTCGACGAAGGCATTCGTCGGTAACTTGTTGCAGCTTCGCCCGTTATTCCACTTTGAAGAAGGAAAGATCGTTCCTTATCAAACCGTCCGGACATTCAAGAAAGCCCATTCGAAAATTTTTGATCATCTCGTCGCGATTATTGAACAGGGGCAAGTGACCGATATTTCTTTATTCCATGCGACAGCGTATGAACTGGCACTCGAATGGAAACAACGCCTCGAATCGAAGTACGATGTGCGTGTCCGCATTGATGACTTAACACCGGTTCTCGGTTCGCATACGGGGAATCCAGCTATTGGTATGTCCTTTTTGAACCCGACGCGCCGACCTTGATGACTAATGAAAATGATTTTTGGGTAAACCTTCTTTAGAGAATAAAGGAGGTTTTTTGTTTGAAAAATAATAAATGGATTTGGCTCAACTGGGTCGGCTTCATCTTCACGATTGCCGTGAACGCTCTCGATGGAGGAAAGACGGGACGGATTTCCGACTCGATCATCACATTGTTCAAACCTGCTGGATATGCATTCTCGATTTGGGGATTGATTTATGCGGTATTACTCATCTGGTTGATTTTACAATCGATTCCGAAATTCAAGGAACACGAACTCGCGAAAAAAATCGGACCATGGTTCTTAATCAGCTGTCTGTTCAACGCGGGTTGGATCGTCTCGTTCACGTTTGAACTGTTCGTTGTCTCGGTCGTCGTCATCGTCGGTCTATTGCTATCATTGATCGTCATCTACTCAAAAATTGATCGTGAGACGAAAGGGTTACGCTTCAAGTTACCCTTCTCGCTGTATCTCGGCTGGGTATCGGTCGCAACGATTGCTGATATCTTCCTGACGATTAACGCAGAAGGTGTGACATCTTGGCTCGGAATCGGAGATGCGGGTTGGACGATGATCATACTTGTCGTCGGAGTCATCATCGCGCTTCTCTTCATGTTCGCTAACCGTGATCCGATTTATCCGCTCGTCTTCGTCTGGGCATACATCGCGATCAATTTCGAGTCCGATAACGGTCTCGTCGATACGACGGTTCTCGGTAGTGTCGTCTTATTATTAGCCGGTTACATCTTCCTTCTCGTCCGGATGCGCCGCCAGGTCAGCGTGAGCAAGTGACGTTCTTTTCCGCTACAAACGGCGTATACTAAGGTAAAGGAGTGAATGACCATGAACATCACATTTACACCATCTGCTCAGGAGCGGATCCGCCAATTACGCGGTGAAGTATCCGGTCAACTGCACCTCTATTACGATACAGAGGGTTGCGGTTGCGGAAACTCTGGTATTTTCAGTATTCGTATCGTCGATGAAGCGACACCGGAAGACATGACGATCGACTCGAACGTTGGTCCCGTTCTCGTCAAACGGTGGTCGAGCCATTTCCTCGATCAAGAAATGAAACTCGATTACAACGCAGAGAAAAAATCCCTCATCTTAAAAAGTGATGGACAATACTTCAATACGAATGTGCTCGTGACGGATCAGACAGGCTGTGTGCTGACGGTTCGTTCATAAGCACAGATGAAAAAGGCAACTTCCGTCGTGGAAGTTGCCTTTGTTTGTGTTCGAACAGACAGTTGCTGCGTTGAAAGCTGGATTGCCTGAGTATAGTTAAATGTACTGGATGTCTGTCTGCATCGTGCACGAGCTGGTGAAACCCAGCGCTTTGCGTCCCCCCAGACGTCGCATGCATCGTCCTCGCATGCTTATCTAGTATACGAACGAAAGTCGTGTTTGGATTGCCTCATCCGACATTTAGAACCGTTTCTTCAATCGTCCGCTGGTTTAGATCCTTGACGTGCATCGGTCTACTGTAATAGTAGCCTTGACCATAATCGCAACCGAGGCGTTTCAAGAAAAGATGCTGCTCAAGTGTCTCGACACCTTCCGCGACGACTTCGATCCCAAGACTTTTCGCGAGTTGGATGATCATTTCCGTAATCGCCGTTCCTCGTTCATCATGCGGTACTTCATCGATGAACGACTTGTCGATCTTCAGGATATCAATCGGAAGATGCTTCAGGTGCGTTAGCGACGATAGACCGGTTCCAAAGTCGTCAAGTGCAATCGTCAAACTAAGTTGTTTCAATTCACCAAGCATCGTCATCGCTCGGTCGAGGTTCTCCATGACGGACGTTTCCGTGATTTCGAGCTGTAGTTGCAATTCACTTCCATTCTTTAAGGAATGGTGAACGATTTCTTTGATCATTACGTTGTGCGACTCGGACCGGAAGTGCATCGCGGATAAGTTGACAGAGACTTGGCGAATGAAATAATCTTCCTTCTTCCAAATTTCCATCTGTGCGACGGTCTCTTTTAGTACCCACTCCGTTAAACGATGAATCAGACTATATTTCTCAGCCAGCGGGATGAACTCTGCCGGTGAGATGAAACCGAACTTCGGATGATTCCAGCGAATCAAGACTTCTGCTTGATCGACCTTTCCTGTAGCGAGTGCGATTTTCGGTTGGTAAACGAGGGCGAACTCCTTGAAGTCCGTCATCGCTCGGCGTAACGAACCGACGATCAATTGCTCTCTGCGATCCGAGTGTAGCGTTTCATCATACACGATGAAGCGGTCGCGCCCCTCGTTTTTTCCAGCACGTAACGCACTCTCCATCTGACCAATCCGCATCTCAAGCGATTCCTTCGTATTTGGTAAGATGACGCCCATCGTCGCTGTCAGATGGACTGCCTGATCTTCGAGGTCGATCGGTTGACGCACGTCCTCTAAAATCTGTTCGAATACCTCTGTCATATCTTCCTGCGAGACACGTTTGATCAGGAAGAACTGCGTACCATTGTAACGGATACATGCTTCATCTTCCTTTAGCGTCCGTAGCATCCGCTCCGCGAACTGGCGGATGACGGCATCACCCTTATCAAAACCGAATGTATCATTGACCCATTTGTATCCATCCAGATCAAGTAATGCCATCGCCATTTCCTGTTTCGATCGACCATAATGGGTATCGACCTTCGCCATATGATGATCGAGCCACCGGCGATTATGCAGCCCCGTCAAATGATCGGTATACGCCATCATTTGCAGTGCTCGACGTTCAAGATGAATATAAAGACCTGCAATCAAGATGACGATCAAGAAGACGGGAATCGCGACTTCGCTCAAGATATTCGACGTGATCGGAGTATCCCCGATGATTCCGGCATTAGTAGATGGAATACAAAACGAGGTGCCAAGCATCCCGACATAATGCATCGACGAGATGGCAAACCCCATCACGATCGCGATGGGAATCAGAATGCGTTTCTTATCGACATGTCGCAAACGATGAAGCAGTAGCAAGGCGATATAGGCGACCGTGACAGCAATCAAGACCGATAAGAGAAATAAGCTTGTCTCATACCGGACGGTTCCGCCGAACTCCATTGCCATCATCCCGAGATAATGCATCATGGCGATTCCGCCCCCCATCAGTCCTCCCGCTAAAATGACTTTCTTGCGTGTAATCACCGACGAATACAACAGATGGAAGGCAATGAAAGCAGCCAAAATGGCGGGAATGACGGACAAGAACATTAAAAACCAATCATAGCGAACCGTAACCGACAGCGCGAACGCGCCCATCCCGACGAAATGCATTCCCCAGATCGATAATCCCATCGTTAACGACGATAGAAACAAAGCACGCTTCTTTAAGGCAGTGGCCTTCGCCAGACGCCGATTTAACTCTAGTGAGCCGTATGATCCAATGATGGCAACAAGCACCGACAACACGACCAATGTCACTTCGTAATGTTTCGTTAAGATAATCCATTCATTCATTGTATGAGGCCTCTCTTTGTGGATTGTCATTCTCCTAACTATCGTCTGCTCGGTCTCATTTCTTCAGTAAAAATTAGAAATTCATTCGATTTCTTATCATTTCAACGCGTATTTACTTATTCCATTCAGCACCTTGCACAAAAAAAAGCGAATCCGTACGAGACGGATCCGCTAAACTTCATTCTTATAACGCAACCGATGCGACGATTTCGCCTGTCGGTTTTTCTAAATCCGGTTCGGGTTCAACCGTAATGGCGACCGCGTCCACTTTGCCGTCTCCTTTAAGTGGGAAGACAGCTGCTGCTTCTCCATCTTTTTCGATGACACCGTTCGCAGTAGGTGTTTCGCCTTCGATCGTCCATAACTGATAAAGTTGCCCTTCTTGAAGGGGTGGTAAATCTTTTAACTGAACCAGCATGTACGATTTATCGTTTTGTGTGAAAATCATGCTCGATCCTTTGATGGACTCTGTGCTTTCGAAGTTCCCCATCCCTTTGATTTCATCCATCGCTAACGTCTCAGGTGTATCCGTACTTTCTTCCTGTGAGAGGAAGTAGGCATTCGCACCAAGTGAGAGAATCAAGGCGGCGGCGATACTCATCAACCAGCCGAGTGGGACACTCTTTTTCTTCGTTTGTTGCTGACGTGCTTGTTTGATGTCTACCGGAGTAGTCATCGGTGCTTCCTTCGGAGATGCTGTCTCTGCTGAACCAAGGACTTCTCCAAGAATCCGTGCTTTCATACCTGCAGGAACGGGTCGCTCCGGAAGCGATTCAGCGATGGGAAGCATGAGTTCTTCCATTTCTAAAAGCGCTTCACGACATTCTTCGCACGTCGCAAGATGCGCTTCGAACGCGTCGCGATCTGCTGCGGATAATGTTCCATTGAAATAATCGATTAAGTCATGACAACGTTCTTCCATCTCGTTCCCTCCCATCCATTCGTTTTCGTAATGCTTGAATCGCGCTCCTGATTCGCGTCTTGACCGTTCCAAGAGGTAAATCGAGCTGCTCTGAAATCTGTTGCTGCGTCATACCCTGGAAGTAAACGAGTTCAATCAGCTCTTGCTGTTCGGGTTTCAGTTCACTAACCGCCCCGCGCACTTCAGCAGCCGTTTCCCGCTGCATGACCGTCCGCTCGACCGGCTCGTCATATCCACCATCGCGCTCCTCGACTTCGATTGTCGGTTGTCGTTTTTCGCGACGGAGACAATCAAGTGCCGCGTTACGTGTAATCGTTAAAATCCACGATGAAAACTTTCCTTTTTGTGTATCAAAATCAACACGACCATTCCAAATCTTCATCCATACTTCTTGTATGACTTCTTCGGACAACCGGTCATTATTCGTAAAGCGATGGGCGAATGAGAACAACAGCCTCTCGTACTTATCGTACAATGTCTCGAGAGCTTGCTCATCACCGCTACGCATCAGATGATAAAGCGATTCATCGGATTGAGTGTGCATCCTTCTCCTCCTTCTGATGTCAGCCTTATCATATAGTATACGCAAGCTGACACCAAATCGTTTTCGATTTTATCAAATTTCTAAGTAAAAAACTTCACCACATCCATATTCCCTCATTCTATCAAAAATATAGCTTAAAATTCTGTTGAATTGACAGCGATACCGTAATGGGCATAGCATAAAGATACTACATGACGTCAGGTCAACGGGAATCGGAGGAATAATAATGGATTATGATCGGAAGATGAAGAACCGTGTTAGTCGGATCGAAGGACAGCTACGAGGCATTTTACGGATGATGGAAGAAGGGCAAGATTGCCGCGATGTCATCACCCAGCTTTCCGCTGCCCGTTCCGCGATTGACCGGACGATCGGCGTCGTCGTCAGTTCGAATCTAATTGAGTGCGTCAAGGACGCCGAACAAAATGGCGATGGACAAACCGAGGAACTCGTCAAGGAAGCGGTCAACTTGCTCGTTAAGAGCCGCTGATATAACGCTCGTAGGATAGTCTGCTTTGATAGCAGGCTATTTTTTTTAGACGTTTATTTAGTATACCAGCTGTTTGATCCAGGTTTGATTGCGCGTCAAAACAGGTATACTAAATTGTTATTATCTGGACTGCTCGTAAAAGGTGTCCACTTAGGAGGAAGAGTACTTATGACCGTTTCCCTATTCATTGATGTCGCATGTAAGACAGGCGAATCTCCTGTTTACGACGCAAAAACAAAGCGCTTTTATTTCGTTGATATTCCGAATCAACTTCTTTTTTCATATGACCTCGTCACAGAAGCGCTCAAACCGTATACGTTACCAAGCGCCATCACATCGATTGCCTTGACCGATGCACCGGATTTATTACGTGTCACGGCTGAACACGGATTCGGAACGTTTGATCTCAAAGAAGGACACTTGTCTCTTGAGCATCAACTGTCGTTACCCGATTCCGACCGAATGAACGACGGAAAGCTTGATCCGACCGGACAATATGTTGCCGGTAGCATTAATGAAGAAGACGGCAAGACCGCTGGATTGTTCCGTCTGCGTCACGATGGTTCCATCGATGTCTTGCACGAAGACTTAACGAACTCGAATGGACTCGTCTGGTCAGAAGATGGCAAGACGCTCTATCACATCGATACACCGACGAAAAAAGTCTATGCCTTTGACTACGCTCCAGACGCACCACTTTCGAATAAGCGTGTCGCCGTTGACCTTGAAGAGGAAGAAGGGTTCCCGGATGGTATGACGAAGGACGCGGAAGGTCACGCTTGGATCGCACATTATGCTGGATCATGCATCACCCGGTGGGATCTTGCGACAGGCGAAAAATTGGATCATGTCGACTTCCCAGTCGCAAATCCGACGTGTCCGATTTTCTATGAAGATCGATTGCTCGTCACGACCGCTGCTAATGGAGATGATGCACCACACGCTGGTGCCGTCTTCGCCGTAACATTTGAATAATTCGTAGAGGAGGGATCATCTTTTTAGAGGTGATGCCTCTTTTTCCACACAATTCGTCTAGACGCATCTAAAAAAACAGACGATACTAAAGAAGAAGACTATTCATTTTTTGAAGGAGTGAAGCCGATGCGTGTCACGACAATCGAACGTTTACACCAATTGCAGACGACCCCATCCTTTTTCCCGGTCAACTGCTACCTGTTTGAAGAAGTAGACAGTTTAACATTGATTGATGCCGGACTCGGAATCAACGCAAAGGCGCTCTATCACTACATTCGACAGCAAGAGAAACCACTCGGTGCAATCATCCTGACTCATGCGCACGCCGATCATGTCGGCTCACTTGATTTCCTGGCGAACGCCTTCCCACTCGCTGAAGTCTGTATCAGTTACCGAGATGCTGCATTGCTCAGCGGGGATGAGACGCTACGAGAAGGTGAAACGACACCCTTAAAAGGGGGCATTCCGAAAAACATCAAAACGCGACCGGATCGATTACTCGAGAGTGGTCAACAAGTCGGTAGTCTCAGTGTCATCGCCTCACCCGGCCATACACCTGGCTCAATCTCGCTTTGGCATGAAGGAAGCCGGACCTTGATCGCTGGAGATGCTTTTCAGACGCAAGGTGGACTTGCCGTCTCCGGTGATGTCCGTTGGCAATTCCCGTTCCCCGCACTCGCGACATGGGATCCGGACGTTGCCCTTCGCTCAGCTGATCAACTGACGGAACTGTCTCCAGATATTCTTGCCGTCGGACACGGTCCCCTCATTCTCGGACCGAGTTACGAGATGCGACAAGCCGTCGATCGATTCACTCAGGTCTTACAGACGAAAAAATCATCACCTTTCAAATAATATACGCATATGAAAAACATCCGCGAACGTGTTCCTGATATGTCGCGGATGTTTTTTCGTTCAACAGACGACTCACTTCTGTTCTGTAACAGTATAACGGTAGACGCGTGCTTCATAGGGACGCAAGATATCCGGGCTATCCGGATAGTTTGATACGAGCAATTTTTCATGTGGTAAAACGAGGGCAGTCTGCATCGGTTCATCATGCACGTTGAGGACGATCCGCCAGACCTCTCCCTCTAGTTCCCGCTCATAGATATAGAGATATGGATCATGGAGTGCTAAGTCTCGGTACGTACCGTAGACCATAATCGGATGATCCTTTCGCATCTGAATCAACGATCGGTAAAAAGCAAGCACGGACGATGGATCGGCTTCTGCCTGCGCGACATTGATGTCTGTATAATTCGGATTGACCGCTAACCATGGTTTCCCACTCGTAAAACCGGCTTCATGCGTGTCGTTCCACTGCATCGGCGTGCGGGAGTTATCGCGGGCGAGTAACTGCATCGATGAGAGTACGACCTCCGGGTCCTCTCCACCAGCAACGCGTTCTTCGTATCGATTGCGAAAGGCGACGTCTTGATAGAGCGATGGATCTGAGAAACGAATCCCCGTCATGCCGATTTCTTCTCCTTGGTACACGTACGGAATGCCAGGTAACGTATGCAACATCAAACCGAGTAATTTCGCACTCTCGACCCGGTACCGTTCACTGCCGAATCGCGTCACTTGTCGCGTATGATCATGGTTGTTGAGGAACTGTGAATTGACACCTAGTGGGTATAAGACGTCGTACCAGCGTTTCTGAATTTCCTTGAATCGTAAGAGATCCATTGCCTCCATGTCGTCCGCGATTTCGAAGTGAAACAGCGTCCGAAGTTCTTCTCGTTCTTCACTGACATATAACAGACCGTCTTCCGGACCAACGAACGGAATCTCACCGACTGTGAATAAATCTTTTCCCGCAAGGACGTTCGCATGCATCTCCTGCAGGAAGTCATGCACGCCTGGCTGATTTCCAAGGTACGATAGATCAAACGGATTGGCGACATCCTCGAACGACCGTTTTTTGATCAAGTTGATGACATCCATCCGGAAGCCGTCAATCCCTTGAGCGATCCACCAGTTCATCATATCGTAGATCGCTTGCCTCACAGCTGGGTGCTCCCAGTTTAAGTCTGGCTGTTCTTTTGCGAAGGAATGAAAATAATACTGCCCGCGCTCTTCACTCCACGTCCACGGGCTTGGCGCAAAGTAGGAGCGCCAATTGTTTGGAGGCGTATCTTTCGTGCCATCCTGCCAGATATACCAGTCTTCCTTATCGTTGATCCGCTCCCGCGACTGACGGAACCAGTCATGCTGGTCACTTGTATGGTTCACGACTAAATCGAGAATGACCTTCAATCCACGGGCATGAGCGGTCGTGATCAACTCCTGTAGATCTCCCATCGTTCCGGCTTTTTCCATGATCCCGTAATAATCGGCAATATCATAACCGTTATCGACGTCCGGTGAACGATAACATGGATTCAACCAGACGACATCGACACCTAGTGAAGCGATGTAATCAAGCTTGTCGATGACACCTCGCAAATCACCGATCCCATCCCCGTTCGAATCTTTAAAGCTACGCCAGTAGACTTGATAGACGACCGCCTCTTTCCAGTTAGCTCGCTTCATCTCCTCACTCCTCTCCCTACTCTTTATTCCCGCTCCACTTATCTGTACCTGTTTATCCGACAATTTTTTTGAATTTCGAAAAAGTTCTTTTCTTTTGACTGAATATTCGTTATCCTTGACGACAATACCACGAAGGAGGCATTCATCCATGAAACATTTCGCTCCATCCATCGCCATTGATCGGCTTCCTGCTCCCGTTTTCGCTGAGCTCGCAAACCGAATCGGTGCTGTAAAAGCTGCCGGACACGATGTCATCACACTTGGTCAAGGAACACCCGATCAAACGACGCCCGTACATATTCTCGATGCGTTAAAACAAGCCATCGACGAGCCAACGAACCTTCAATATCCACCGTTTCGTGGCCATGATTTTCTAAAACAAGCCGTCGCCAGCTTTTATGCGACTGAATTCGGCGTCACGATCGATCCGGCAACGGAAGTCGCGATTCTCCTCGGCAGTAAAGCCGGAATCGTCGCCTTACCGCAGACGATCGTCAACCCTGGAGAAGGTGTCATCGTCCCCGATCCAGGATACCCGGATTACCTGTCTGGCGCCGCACTTGCTGGCGCATTCCCGATTACGCTTCCGTTGCTCGAGAAAAACGGTTTCTTACCCGATTACGACTTACTTGATACGACGGATGTCGAGCGTGCCCGGATGTTGTTCCTCAACTACCCGAGTAATCCGACAGGCGCTACGGCGACGGCAGAAGCCTTCGAACAGACAGTCGCTTTCGCCGATGCCCATGATATCTGTGTCGTCCATGACTTAGCATACGGCGGCATCAGTTTCGATGGTCCGACGCGAAGTTTCCTGCAAACGGAAGGTGCAAAAGACGTCGGGATCGAGCTATTCTCACTCTCAAAACGCTTCAACATGTCAGGCTTCCGGATTGCCTTCGCAATCGGAAATCCGTCCGTCATCTCAAGCATCGAGACGTATCAGGAACATCTTTACGTCAGTGCCTTCACACCGATTCAACATGCTGCGACCGTCGCTCTGACGAGTGACCAGACATGTGTCCGTGAGTTAAGTAGCTTGTATGAAACACGACGTGATGCATTGTTCGCAAAACTTGATGCGATCGGTTGGAGTGGACCACGTCCGGGCGGTTCCTTCTTCGTCTGGCTGCCTGTTCCTGAAGGTTACACGTCCCAGAGCTTCACCGATCATCTGCTTGACGAAGCACATGTCGCCGTGACGCCTGGATCATTCTTCGGCGAATACGGTGAAGGCTACGTCCGGATCAGTCTGATTGCTGATGTCGAACGATTGGAAGAGGCCGTCGACCGAATCGGAACGCTCAACCTATTCCGGACACCTGTTGCGGAATAATTCAAAAAAAATATTTGACAGATGGGAATCATTTCCGTTAAAGTAAATCCCAACAGCATAACTACTTATCGAGAGCGACCGAGGGATTAGGCCCAACGACGTCCGGCAACCACCTATCAGGAACGGTGCCACATCCTACAGAATGGATTTCATTCTGAGAGATAAGTTACGAAATCTTACACTTTCGTCGCTTTTTTCTGGTTGCTCTGCTACTAGGAAAAAGCGACTTTTTTTGTACAAGGAGATGAGCGGATGATTGAATTCAAACAGATTACAAAACGGTTCGTCCGAGACCGGACTCCGATTTTCGCATTACGAGATGTTGATTTGACGATTCAAAAAGGAGAAATCTTCGGGATCATCGGTGAATCCGGTGCCGGTAAAAGTACATTGCTTCGCCTGATCAACGGGCTCGAGCACCCGACACAAGGAACCGTCAAGGTCGACGGTGTCTCGCTCGGCGGGATGTCAAAAGCGGACTTACGTCAACTTCGTTTGCGGACAGGGATGATTTTTCAACATTTCCAATTGATCCAGTCGCGCAACGTCGCGGATAACATCGCTTTTGCACTCAAGGCTGCTGGCGTCAAACGAGCAGATTTCCCGGAGCGCATTCGCGAACTCGTCTCGCTCGTCGGACTTGAAGGATTTGAGACGAACTTCCCGAGTCAATTAAGCGGTGGGCAGAAACAGCGCGTTGGGATTGCCCGGGCACTCGCAAACAATCCGACCGTTTTGTTATGTGATGAAGCGACATCAGCTCTTGACCCGGTCACGACGCTTCAGATTCTTGATTTGTTAAAAGATTTGAATGAACGACTCGGATTGACGATCGTCCTCATCACGCATGAAATCGATGTCGTCAAACAGATTTGTCATCGTGTCGCCGTCATGTCGCAAGGGGAAGTCGTCGAAGTCGCCTCTACCTATGACTTGTTCAGCCAAGCCAAACATCCGGTGACGCAACATTATGTCGACACGGCGTTACAAATCGAGCTACCGGAACGCATCTTACAAGCGACACCGGGAAAAATCATCCGCTTGCAGTTCACAGGCGAGAAGACCGGCGAGAGTACGTTATCAGAAGCAATCCGCCGTTACGATATCTCAGTCAGCATCTTGCACGGCAAGGTCGACTACATTCAAGACGTCGCCTTCGGTGTCCTGATTGTCAGCTTGACGGGATCATCCGACCAAATCGCTCCTGCCCTCGACTGGCTCGCGACGGAACTTCACGCACTCGAGGTGATTCAGGATGTGGCTTGATCGTATTCAAACGATGTTACCTGAGCTCTTGAAGGCACTCGGCGAGACAGCATGGATGGTCGGAATTTCACTCGCCTTCGCATTGGTCGTCGGGATTCCGCTCGGGATTCTCTTGTTCGTCACCGACCGCGGATTATTTTTTCAAAACCTTGCCGTCCGACGTGTTCTTGATTTCGTCGTCAACATCGTCCGGTCGCTACCGTTCATCATCTTGCTAGTTGCCCTCATTCCGTTAACGAAGTTCTTGCTCGACAATACGATTGGTCCGACGGCAGCATCCGTCAGCCTCAGTGTCGCAGCGATTCCGTTTCTCGCGCGACTCGTCGAAACATCACTACGTGAGATTCCGCCCGGTTTGATTGAAGCAGCGGAAGCGTGCGGGGCAAAACCATTACGAATCATCGTCAGCGTCCTTTTACCGGAAGCACTTCCCGGCATCATTCAAGGCATCACATTAACGACGATCAGTCTGATCGGCTTCTCGGCGATGGCTGGTATCGTCGGCGGCGGTGGTGTTGGTGACCTCGCGATCCGTTTCGGTTACTATCGCTACGATAATCTCATCATGATCGTGACGATCGTCGTGCTCATCGTTATCGTTCAAAGTATTCAAGCACTTGGCAATCAACTGGCGCGAAAAACAGATAAACGCTAATCATACATACAAAGGGAGAGTGGAATCATGAAAAAACGATATGCCTTTTTAGCAACAGCCTTACTCGGTGCAGGAGTCCTCGCGGGATGTGGAGACAGCAGTGCTGATGAAAAAGACAAGACGATCAAGATTGGTGCGACGAGTGGTCCGTATAGCGACATGGTCAAACAAGCGATCCAGCCACAACTCGAAAAGAAAGGCTATAAAGTCGAAATCGTCGAGTTCAGCGATTACATCCAACCGAACATCGCCCTCGGTAGCGGAAACATCGACGCCAACTTGTTCCAACACTCGATCTATCTCAAGACGTTTTCTAAAGAAAAGAACCTCGATTTAAAAGGACTCATCACGGTCCCGACAGCACCGATGGGACTATACAGCAAGACAGCGAAGACACTCGACGACGTCAAGACCGGTGCTGAAGTCGCGACGCCGAATGATCCGACGAACCAAGCACGAGCACTGAACCTCTTGGCAGAACAAGGCTGGATTGAACTTAAGCCGGATGTCGATCCACTGACCGTTTCCGAGAAAGATATCGTCAAGAATCCGAAGAAACTCGTCATCAAACCACTCGAAGCGGCTCAATTGCCACGTGCTGTCGAAAGTGTCGATATCTCAGCTGTTCCAGGGAACTTCGCGCTTGCTGCGAAATTCGACTTACTCGATGCGTTAGCGCTTGAGACGATGGACGAACAATACCGTAACCTCGTCGCTGTCCAAACGAAAGATGCGGACAAACAAGTCGCAAAAGACTTAAAAGCAGCCGTCGAATCGGACGCCTTCAATACAGTCATCGAAAAATCATTTAAAGGCTTCAGCAAGCCTGAATGGGCAAATTGATTCAAAAAACGACCGACATTCAATGAGATTACCTCTCCTTGAATGTCGGTCGTTTTGTGTTAAAACCGATACCACATCTGTTCTTCATCATGATACATATCATCGATTTTCAGCGCCCGTGGTTCAATCGCGTATGATTCAAAACCAAGTGAGCGATATAACGCTTTAGCAGCTTCATTCGTCCGGACGACCGAGAGATGGACTTGCTCAATCACAGGACGCTGCTTTAATGTACGACGTAATGCCTCTTGTACGAGTTGTCGTCCGACCTGTTGCTTTCGAGTGCGTGGCGTGACGTACATCGCAAATAGATTCGCCCGATGTTTCATCTTCACTGGCTCTAAACAGACGATGGTGACGACACCGACGAGTTCTCCTTCATGAAACGCACCGAACGTCGATACCTGTTCACTTTTGAGACGCGTTGCGTACTGTTCGACCGGTCGATCTTTTTCTGCTTCATAATCAGAACCGAATGCTTCCGGATGATTCTGCAACGCCTCTAATCGTAACGCCTTATACAGTACTGCATCTTCTGCCGTCAATTGACGTATTTCCAACTGTTCCACCTCCTACCTGTATTATAGAATGAACTAACTCATAAAAAAGAGGACGACATCGAGCGATATCGTCCTCCATTCTTCTATTAAGGTGTTCGGAAATTAATCGTGAAGTACGGTGAATCATCTCGGAATGCTACACCGACATCCGCCTGCTTGAAGCTCTTTTGAAGGATGTTATCGCGGTGTCCTTTTGAGTTCATCAAGCCCCAATGCGCCGCAAAGACATTCGGATAACCCATCGAGAGATTCTCACCGGCTCCCATGAACTTGATACCGCCTTGTTCCATTCGATCGAACGGATCGCGACCTTGTGGATCTGTATGCGAGAAGAAATTATTCTTCGCCATGTTCTCGCTGTGACCGCGTGTGACCGGCTTCAGTGCCGTGTACGGTGCTAACGGATTCAACTTATAGTCAACCCGTTCCCAGTTCATCAACCGAAGCATCAGTTTCTCATCTGTCGTTCGTAACGCATTCGAAGCCGTACCATAGAAGCCTTTTTTCTTCGCTTCGACGTCTTTTGGAATCGCAAGCGTCGCTTTGACCTTATTGCCGTCATGCTGATCGAAGAAGTACGTCACGTAATTGCCTTTCTTCTCATAGACCGCGGCATGATCCAGGTTCAACATGTAGTTTGTGTTGCCTTTACGGTAGGACTTCACTGCGGTCCAACCCTTTTTCTTCAGCGACGATTCCGTATCTTTATTAAGAACGGCACCTTGCGTCGTCACCCCGTTCTTGAAACGATACTTCCCGTAGTCCTTACCATCTTTCGTCAAGGCGACGAATTCCTCCGTTGATGTCCGTCTGACTTCCCAGTCGTATCCCGGGTACTCACTGCTATATCGATCAATCAGCTTGCCGCCGCTTTTCGGGTAATCGGCTTCTGCTTGTTCCATTGGAATGTTTTCGTAGCCGAAAAAGGCTACTGCTGCTACTCCGATGATCAACCATTTTTTCATGTCCTCGTTTCGCCTCCTTCTACTTCATTACCTTTATTTTAAAAGAAAATCATTCCTTCGAACAGTCATCGGCTCTCATTTGTCTAAATCACATCTTTCGTCCACAAATCCGACATATTTCGTGAGAACGCTCCCATTTCAAAAAAGCTTTTGTTTAAACGATTCTTGAAAGAATTTAATATACATTCTAAACTATCTTCCCCTATTGTTGAAATGTGCGAACATTCTTTTATTTCATTCTCAGCGAATTTTGATTGCTCTCCGATTATCGACTCGGTATCATTAGAATTCGTAAGCCAAACTTTCAATGCTTTTCCAAATAACAAGATGATATGAAGGAGTTGACCTATGGTTTTACTGTATTTCATTTATGAATCCATTGCTTTTTTACCGATTCAACAATACTTATTTTCCGGCTGGATGATTCTTGTCGTCTTGACCGTATCGTTTAGTTTAGCGAATGCACACGAAGATGTCCGCCTGAATCAACGGCTCGGTTTCGAGTTGCTCGTACCCGGATCAGGTATGCTTCTCTCTAAGAAATTCATTCCTGGTCTTGCTATCATCCTTTTTTTAATCTTGATCCACTTCACGTATATGTTCCGCGTCATTCCTCTACCGATTGCTTTAATTTCGACGCTCTCTATCAGCACCCTCTCACTTCTTTCGCTTTTAATTCCAGCACGCAAAAAAGCGGACCGCTAAGTCCGCTTTTTAATTTTATTGATATTTTGTTGTTTCTTTCAACTTATACTTGTTCGACAGTTCAAGCCAAACCGTTTTTCCTTTGATCGTTTTGACTTGAATGTATGGACGCCCTTGCGAAACACGGAGTGCAAGCAACTCACCTTGTTGGTCTGCATGTGTTTCACTTGCTTTATCCCAGTTGCGCCCTAGTTTCCGTTCAATGAAGATATGTTTTCCTTTTTGAACAGCACGCCAGATGCCGACTTCTGCTTTTCCTTTGACAGGTACGGCCGTCTCTGCACCTTGAATCGAGATGATCGCTGGATCGTGATCACTCGCGCTACCGTCTGCTTCCATATACTCTGAGTTGATGTTGACGATATCCGACGACGTATACGATTTCAAGTTATTCGAGATCAAGATATGGTCGAGCACTTGAGCGTTTCCGTTATAGACATACGAGTACCGCTCTGATTCCGGCAGATCGTCGACTGTGTTCCACAAGTTATCACCTTTTAAGATATCAAGTGTTTTCGAGAACTGGAAGTCGTTCAAGTCACCGAGAACGACGACGTTCGAGTCTTTGACTTCCGTCTTCAATTCAGAGACGAAGTCCTGAACGATGTTCGCAATCGCATGACGCTGGACTTCACTTTTACGCACGACCGGTTGGTTTTTACCGAAGTCAGCTTCGTCGCCACCTTTTGAGTTGAAGTGGTTGACGATGACATGGTACGAATCACCGTTAAAGAGGAATTCTGCGACGAGTGGTTTCCGTGAACTCGCGAAGTTCGGATCCGTCGGCTGGATACGACCTGGGTTTTTCGTTAACTTACCTTCTTCCACCGCAACGGCTTCTGTCGCGCTACCTTTTTCACCTGGTGCGAGCGATACACGTGCTGGATTGTAGAGGAATCCGACACGGATGTTTCCGCCTGGCTGTCCACCGTCTTTCTTATCTTCTGGTGCGATGTCTGTGTACGCATACCGGACACCTGTTTTCGCTTCGATCGCTGCAATTAATGTCTCAAATGATTTCGAAGCATCAACTGTACCGCTATCCGTCGCACCATCGTTATCCTGCATCTCTGTCAAACCGACGATGTCCGGTGTCTTGAGGAATGTCGCAATACCTTCTGAGACACGATCGACTTTTCCAGCGTCTGCTGTTGAGGCGAAGTTCTCGACGTTGTACGAAGCGACAGTCAGGCGTGATTCACCCGTTTCGATGTTCGTCGGCTGACGATCTGCTTCACGCGCAACGAGTTTCGGAAGGTCCGCTGCTTTTGAAAGTACTTTATACGCCGAATAGTTGTAGCTCATGACCCCTTCAATTGTTCCGTCGAACGTATCACCAGCTTTTGCACGGAACGACGAGCTACCCATCTCAACGAAGAGACGTTCCGGGTTGACGTTGTCCTTCGTCAAGATTGGAGTTCCGCGTTTCGTATAGACCTTATCCGCAGTCTGCGTCCGAACTGGAATCGTCCGGTTTGCTTGCGGACCTGTGACGATTGCATTCGGTAAAGCGACACGCATGCCTTCTAAGCTTTCATACAAATCAATCGCATCTTCTTCTGGGTCAAACTGAGCGAACGAGTCGTTATCAACGACTTGTGTCGGAATCAAGACACCTTCATCACCGAGAACAATACTCGCTGGTAACCCTTCGTTGAGTGCACCCTTCACAAGATTGACCGTACTGATTTCCGTGACTGCTAAGTCTGTATCGAACTTATCGCTGTAGCCGCCAAGCAACCACTCTTTGACATATCCTGTCGTCGCGACTTTTTGTCCAACAGCAGCACCGTGGTTTTTTGCATAGACGAGAATCCCTTCTGATGTCCGGCTGTCGTTATCCGGATTCGGATCCTGCATGTAGAAGTTATTCGCATCAACGACATACGTGACGACACCTGTCGTCCGGACGAGCTGGTCGGCATATGGTGATGTATGCGCAATACCTTGGATGCTGTTGATTTTCGTGATCGGTGGTGCGATGTAATACTTAAACGTCGAAACAGCTGACGTTTTACCGTCCTTGACGGCAACTGCTTGAATCGTCACTTCATCGTTGATCGTAATGGGTGATGTGTACACTGGACTGTCGACAGTCGGTGTCGTGCCATCAACCGTATAATGGATCGTTCCTTCGCCTGACAACGTTACTTGATCTCCACGTTCGACTTCACCAACCGGAGAAGCTGTAGGTGCCGCGAGAACGTCGCCCGCTTCTGTCTGATGACTGCCGAGATTCGTCAGTGTATCAACCGGGAAGCTCGTCCACTGTGATGGTTCGTACGTTTTAGCACCCGATGTGACGCCTGATTTCCGGACAAGTGTCGTATCTTTTGCGAAATCCGTCGATGAACCGAGTGGCCCGATGATATCAAGAACGACATCACCCTTTTTCAATGCAATCGGATCATTCCCGTTGAAGTTCAATGATCCCGTCGTCAATTGTGCCCTTGCTTTGATATCTGCATTCGCACTCGAGTTCGCGATGACGAACGTCTTCCCTGGATCCACTTTCCCCGATAGTGTGATTTTCGCTTCTGACGGTCCACCATTCGTATACTGAACGAGTGTATAGTCTGCTAAATCAATGATTTGCCCCGATCCATTGTATAGCTCGATTGCCTTGTTGTTGCTTGTTCCTTCTATGTATTCAGACAAGATGACGCCTTCGCCTTCTGCCCCGACAAGACCCGCTTGTGGAAGGATTCCTGCTGTTAATACTCCGGCCAATGCCCACTTTCCAAACGTACTGCCGTATTTCATGATGAGACCCCCTATTGAATTTTCTGACACTTCTTTATAATATCAGATTATATTCTCAATAGTGTATATTTTTCGTAAAAAAAGATACCATCCTTCGTAAATGAAAGGAATGGTATCGCTTACAACTTTTTATTGTTCGTCTTTGTGACTTTCGTACCATTTTTCAGCTTGCGACGTCGCAATCGGGATCGCGCGTCCTTCTTCATACCCTTCTTCTAACAGAGCGTTCGCAATCTCAATCGCTTTTTTCCGAAGTGGCGGATCAAAATTCTTGAATGACTCTGGATAATCCTTTTCGTTCCATGGCATGTCGTCACCCCCTTCTTTCAGCATTACCCAAAAAAAGGCACAAAAAAAACGCCTCATCAGCGTGTCGTTGTTTTTGGTTGTCATGAGAATCGAGGATTACAGGTGATCAAAACACCTGAAACGACGAAAGCCCTACCTCTCTTTCGTTGTTACGGCTCCTTGGCCGCGCCAGCTGAATCAAGCATTTTAGCAAGAATCGTGATGCGTCTGCAACGGACGCATGATACTGGGATTTTTAGAAATAGCTCGGGAATGAGCGGAAAAGTATCGATTGGAAGGTTTATCTTGCTGGGTCAACTTCTCCTCGTAGTATGAAGAAGGACAAAATAAAAGCGATGACTTATGTCTGACTCATTTGTCAGTAGCGGTCTAAAAATCCTGACCTGTCGATTTAATTGTATGATATGGATTGAAGATTCTCACATGAGTGATCATCCCCGATTCATGACTTATATTAATCTATCACACTTTCTTTTATAAAGTCAATTTTTCTTTTAAAAAACCGTTTTCTCCTGTCTCAGAATTGGAGTTGCACCTGCCGTAAAAGCCGAGTATCGTGAAGAGGAATCATTACTATAGAAGAAACGAGGGAAATCCATCATGCCGAATCGACTTATCCATGAAACGAGTCCCTACCTATTGCAACACGCTCACCAGCCTGTCGATTGGTACCCATGGGGCGAAGACGCCTTCACTGCCGCTCGAGAAAGCGGCAAGCCGATCTTTTTATCGATTGGTTATTCGACGTGCCATTGGTGCCATGTGCTGTCTCATGAGAGCTTTGAGGATGAAGAAACGGCACGACTCTTGAACGAACGCTACATCGCAATCAAGGTCGACCGGGAAGAACGTCCTGACATCGACCATGTATACATGACGGCGGCTCAAGTCATGAACGGACAAGGCGGCTGGCCACTGAGCGTCTTCATGACAGCGGACCAGCAACCGTTTTATATCGGCACGTATTTTCCGAAGACACCTCAGTTCAATCGTCCGA
Organism: Exiguobacterium sp. ZWU0009; assembly: GCF_000798935.2. Taxonomy (NCBI): domain Bacteria; kingdom Bacillati; phylum Bacillota; class Bacilli; order Caryophanales; genus Exiguobacterium; species Exiguobacterium sp. ZWU0009. The sequence continues at coordinate 2,716,790 of NZ_CP018057.1, forward strand.
GTTTTCGTCAGGTGACGCTTCAGCTCAGCGAACAATTCCGCCGTTCACCAGATAAAATCGCCCAAGTCGGTCAGAACATGTCGCAGACGCTTCGCGATGTATTGCAGCCTGCGACTTCTACCCATAATTGGAATGAATCGATCATTCATGACACCTTCGATCAGGCGATGCGTCAATTCGACCGTCAACACGGTGGATTCGGAGAGGCACCGAAGTTTCCGTCGCCTGCCCTACTTCGTTTCTTGCTTGATTATTATCAATACGCGGAAGACGAGACGGCGCTCCATATGGTCATGCGATCGCTGATCGCGATGCGTGACGGCGGGATGACGGATCAAGTCGGCTACGGTCTGTTCCGTTACACGGTCGATGCCGAGTGGCAGATTCCTCATTTCGAGAAGATGCTGTACGACAATGCTTGGTTCGCGACCTTATGCATCGAGACGTACCAAGTGACCGGACAAATTCGATTCCGTCGCTACACAGAAGAAATACTTACATTCGTAGAGCGTGAGTTGTCTGCACCGGACGGCACCTTCTACGCTGCACTAGATGCGGATAGTGAAGGAGGCGAAGGACATTTTTATACGTTCACGGTAGCTGAACTGACGGACTTACTCGGACCAGACGCACTGTTCCCGCGCTTCTACCATGCTTCACCATCGGGGAACTTCGAAGGACGGAACGTCTTTTATCGAACAGGACGAACACTTGAGGCATTCGCATGTTCTGCTCACTTGTCGCCTGCTGAAACAGCGGCGCAACTCGAACGCGAGCGCCAGCTTCTCCTCAATGCGCGAAATGAACGTCCGCGCCCGTTTCGTGATGATAAACGGTTGACATCGTGGAATGCGATGATGATCTCGACATTCGCTAAAGCCGGTCGCGTCTTCGGTGAACCGTACTATACTCATGTCGCAACGCGTGCGATGACGTCGCTTGAACGATTCGTCCGTACGGAGAATCAACTTGCCGTTCATTACCGCGAAGGACAAGCAATCGGACACGGATTCCTCGATGACTATGCGTATTTGATCGACGCACATCTTGAACTGTTCCAATCAACACGACGGGCACTTCATCTAAAGGAGGCTTTAGCACTTGCAGATGTGCTACAAGAACAGTTCCAAACAGCGGATGGTTATTTTTATCTGACGTCTTCACACTCCGACGAACTACTCGTTCGTCCACTTGATCTGTATGATGGGGTCACACCCGCCGGAAACAGCGTTGCCTTACATGTCTTCTTCACGCTCAGTCGCCTCACCGGGCGTCTCGTCTATCAAGAAAGTGCTGAACGGGCTCTTTCGGCATTAGTAGAGGAAGTCGAGCAACAACCAACAGGCTTTGCCTCACTTGTCAGTACTTTCACCTACCGGCAGATGGAACCGAAGGAATTGATCATCTTGATTCCTGAAGAGTCGGAGATTCCAATCGAAATCGATCAACTGCAACGGATGCGCTTGCCAGAAGTCGCTTTGTTGATTGGGACGAAGCGTGACCTTCTACCGCTTGTACCACTGCTCGCAGATTATCCTGAACCAAACGTACCTACTGCTTATCTCTGTCATGATTTTTCGTGTGAACGACCAACGACGAATCTGACGGAACTCCTCGCTCGTCTCAACATCTGACCATATTCCCTCTTGTTTAAAAAAACAGGAGGGTTTTTCAAAAAACCAGACCCCTTTTTTCAAAAAAATTCAATATTTTGTTCATAAAAATCCGATATTGTCGATAGTAAGGATAGGCAATAGATTTCACAACTTAGACTTAGACATCCTAGAAGCCGATTCCGTCCATCCGGACGAATATCTACTAGGAGGAAAGATACTTTGAACACGACATCATTCTCGAAGACCTTGAAGGTGTTCGCGAGCTTTCTCATCGTTTTCAGCATCGTTTTAACATCTTTACCAGTAGCTGAAGCAGCGACGACGAAAGCGACGACCTACCGTCTGTCTACCGATAGTTATCTGTACGACAAGACGGCATCTTCTCGGAAACGCTTGTTGACGATCAAGACCGGAACTGTCGTTTCATCCACGTATGCTTCTGGAGCATTCAGAAGAGTGACATACGCTGGAAAAACGGGATATGTCGCGTCGAAATACCTCACGCTGTATGAAAAGAAACAAACCGTTTCTGGACAGCGCTACCTCGTCCTCAAAAAAACACCGATCAAAAAGACCGCAGTGGATACTGCAACGACGATCGGTACGTTGAACGAAGAGGATGTGTACTACACGTCACAACGTGTGACGAATCCATATGGCGAAACATGGTACCGCGTCAAATATGACGGGAAGACGGGCTATGTAGCTGCCGGCGCAAAAGCAGTTGCCTATAAAAAGGTGACGAACACGACGTCAAGAACGGTCGACGCTTATATCTTGCGCCAATACGCTGGAACAGGTTATCCAAAAGTTCAGACCATTCCATCTGGAAAAGACGTCAAAATCGTCGGTCGGATCGAGGACTGGGTCAGCGTTCAGTACGATGGGAAAAAAGGCTACATGCATCAAGATGCGTTCGCCTCTTCTGAAAAGCAAAGTGTGACATTGATTCCACAAACACGGTATCAGACGAAAAGTGTGACACCCCTTTACAGTCAAGCGGAAGCGAAGAATAGCTTAGCCAGTCTTCCGAAAGACACGATTGTCACATCAAGCGCTAAGACGGCAACGTATCATCAAGTCACATACGCTGGTAAAACGGGTTACGTCTTATCCGCTACATTGGCAGAGTACACAGAAAAGACGAAGCTTCCGTCTTCACGCTTCCTGTTGACAGCATCACTTGCCATCAAGACGACACCTGCAACCAATGGAAAAACACTTGCGACACTAAGTGCTGGAAACGTCTACTACACGAAGACACGTGTGACGAATCCACTCGGTGAAACATGGTATCAAGTATCGAAGGAAGGTAAAACCGGCTTCGTATTAGCGAATCAGGCAACACCAATCGCTTACGAATCACAATCAAACCTTTCATTGAAAACGACAGCCGCGACAACGATCCGCTCGTATGCAGGTCCATCGTATGCTGCAGTGCAAACGATCCCGAGCAATACGATCATCAAAATTTCTGGACGGATCGGCAATTGGTACCGGGTCAGTTATAACGGTAAAACGGGATATGCTGCTTCCAGCACCTTTACGACGCTTGCAACGAAGCAGAAAATTGCAGGCGCACGCTTTGAACTTGAAAAAGCAGTTTCGATCAAATCTTCACCAGATGTAAAAGCATCCACGCTGACAACACTGCAGAGCGGTGACATCTACTACACGACACAACTCGTGACGTCAAACGGTCAGCAATGGCATCGTGTGAGCAAGGATGGAAAGACAGGCTACATTCCTGTCGGTCAAGGGAAGAGCGTTCGTTATCAATCGGACCGGATCGTCATGCAGACGACGACTTCGACTCCCCTCCGTTCATATGCTGGAAACACTTACGCGACCGTCAAAACGATTCCTTCTGGTACGAGCATCACGGTCACTGGAATGATCAATGATTGGTATCGTGTGACGTACAACGGGAAAACAGGTTATATCGCTTCACGTTACGCTAAGGAAAAAGTCATGGCGCAATCGATTCCATCTTCTTCTTATCGCCTTGGACGTACCGTCGAAGTAAAAACGTCGCACCAAGCCACAGCTGACACTCTCGTTCGCCTCTCTTCTGGAGACGTCTACACGACAAATCAAGTCGTCACGACTGGTCGTTCGGAGCAATGGCATCGTCTGACGGTTGACGGGAAAACCGGTTACATTCAAATCAATCAAGGTTCACCTGTCACATACGAAAGTGTCAATAACCACCGCTATCAAGCAACGACGGATACGACACTCCAGTCGGATGCCGGTTCAGCTTATGCGACGGTGACGAAGCTGCCAAAAGCAGCCGTCGTTCAAGTAACAGGTAGTCTCGATCAGTGGTTAAAAATCAGCTACGCTGGTAAAAACGGCTATGTTTTAAAATCAACACTGACACCGTACACGGAAACGAAAAAGATTACGGGTGCACGTTTCTTGGCGAATCAATCACTTGTCGTCAAACAAGCACCGGACGATCAAGCAGCAACTGTCACGACACTCTCGTTCGGAAATGTCTATTACACATCTTCTTTGATCACGTCCTACACGAACACCTCGTGGCATAAAGTAACGATTGATGGCAAAACGGGTTATATCCGCACCGGACAAAACACGTCATCAATCAAATACGAAGCAAAACAAAAATTGTACGTACGGGCTACATCAAACGTTGCTTTACGCTCTTACGTCGGTAGCTCATACAATGTCATCAAGACGATTCCTCAAAATCTCGTCGTCACTGTCTCTGGTCAAATCGGTGATTGGTATAAGATTTCCTACGATGGCAAAAGTGGATATGCATATAAGGGGGCGTTCGTGACGACTTCTTCTAAATTAAACGTCTATAACTCCGTCGCGACACCGTATACGTTCGATAGTTTCATCAGCGCACAGATGAAACTAAATCCACCTCCGCAAACGGATATCTACAAAAACAAATTGATGTACGTCAGCACGGGTTACGTCCGTCTCGGTGGTGCACTCGATCCAGTCAATGGAACGATTGCGACTGTCACAGCGACGACACCGCTCAACATTCGTTCAGGCGCTTCGACAGCAAGTCACGTCTATGGTCAATTCCAGCCTGGTCGGATGATTCGCGTCTATCAATCCGTCAGCGGCTTCTATACGACGTACCCACGTGTCTATTCGAACGCAACGAATTACTCGACGATCCAGTGGCTGAATGCACTCGAAACAGACGTCCGTAACGCTGCTGATCCACTGAAGGTCGACCGGAATTCTTCAGACTTCTATCAGTTCCTTGATCTATCGAAAACAACAGGTGCGACACCTGCGACACTCGATAAGATGTTAGCGAACGTCACGAAGGGCGAAGGAATCTTCAACAAGTGTAGCAACGGTAGTTGTGGTCAAGCGTTTATCGATGCTGGTCAAAAGTACAGCGTCAACGAAGCTTACTTGATCTCCCACGCTTTGCTTGAGACAGGTAACGGAAAATCGACACTCGCAATGGGTGTGACATGGAATGGACGCAAAGTCTACAACATGTACGGCATTGGTGCGTATGATTACGATGCAATCAACACCGGTGCTGCTTATGCGTATAGCCAAGGTTGGTTCACTCCGGAAGCCGCGATTGTCGGTGGTGCTGAATTCATCAGCACGAAGTACATCCACAATGCCTATGGACAAAATACGCTTTACAAAATGCGTTGGAGTCCGATGCGCCCTGGTAGCCATCAGTACGCAACAGACATGGGATGGGCCGTCAAACAGACATCACGGATCTATTCACTCTATCAACAGATGGATAGCTATACGGCAACCTTCGATATTCCAGTCTTCGCTCGTTGAGGGATAGTTAAAAGCATACACGCAAAGGAGTAGTTCTTCTCTTGATAGAGAAAGACTACTCCTTTTTCGTAATATTTATAAATTGAAAAGTAAATGACGTCACTCTCGTTTTTATGGCGGACGTTTCCGACATCCTCGCTTTCCACAGGCGGGAGATAAGCCGCGACATCTCGCACTCCATGCGATTTGTTCACTCGAAATCGCTTCCTAGGGAAAAACAAGCAGGAGCGACCCTGCAACGAAGTGAAGCGGCGCGATGCTTGTCCCAGGAAAACGATGCGAGGTGAACAAAAAAAGTGCAATCTTTCTCGCTAAGAGAAAAACTACACTCTGCCTTCATATGAATGGTACTCCATAATACTACGAAACACTGTTACCTTTGAATGATACGAAGAGAACCCCTGCATTTACGCGGAAGGGCTCCCCTAGCGTTCCATGTCATCGGCAACGATTTGAATATCGATCCCGCGGACATGACGCATGATTTCATTGATGATCGATCCACGCCGGACTTCCTGCCAACGGGTCCGTGCAGATTGACCGAGGACGATTTGAGTGATGCGATGATGCTTGGCAGCTGCCGTGATCGCTTGGGCAATCGAGCGCTCCCCTTGGATTCGGATCAGCACTTCTGCCCCGAACAAAGAGCCACTCTCGCGGACCATCGCTAAAACTTCTTTTTGTTTTGCATTCAATTGATTCTCAACCGTCGGTAAAATCGTCAGTACATATAAATCTGCTTTTAGCCGACTCGCCATCCGAAAGCCACGATAGATCAACTTCCGCGCATTATCGTTGAGCTGGATACAGACGAGAATCCGTTCTTGTAGCGACGCCGGATCCTTTTCAATCAACAAGCGTGATTGATAGACTTGATCGTCGACTTCGTCCGCGACCTGACGTAGCGATAACTCACGTAAGCTCGCAAGATTCTGAAGCGAAAAAAACGAATTCAAGCTCTGTTCAATCTTTTCCTTCTTATAGATCTTTCCTTGCTCGAGTCGTTCCCGTAACGTCTGTGGCGTGACATCGACGAGTAGAATCTCATCGGCTTCACCGAGAAACGGATCCGGGATACGTTCCCGGACTTCGACGCCCGTCACTTCTTTGACTTTAAAGAGCAAGCTTTCGAAATGCTGGATGTTGACGGCCGAATAGACATTGATTCCCGCTTCAAGCAATGCTGCGACATCTTGATAGCGTTTCTTTCGTACCGATCCTGGCGCATTCGTATGCGCCAGTTCATCGATCAGTACGATATCGGGGCGACGGGCAATGATCGCGTCCACGTTCACCTCGGGGAATGTCTTGTCCTTATAGACGACTTCAAGTAGCGGGACTTGTTCGAGTTGCCCGACCATCTCTGCCGTCTCTTTTCGACCATGCGTCTCAATCAGACCGATGACGACATCCTTACCCTCAAGCGTCAATGTTCGTGCATCGGCAAGCATCTTATACGTTTTTCCGACACCAGGAGCTGAGCCGATGTACAGCTTCAGCTTTCCTCGTGTCATGACTTACTCCGATCAAGCGCTAAGTTCAAACGCAAGACGTTGACGTAATCATGGGTTCCGGCTTCCTTCGTGATCAACTTCCGCACTTCTTCACGCGACAGGTCGCGCGCGGTTGCGATACGCTTCGCCTGAACCAAAGCATAATCGACTGAGATGTGCGGATCGAAGCCAGAACCGGATGTCACGAGGGCATCGTCCGGAAGCGAAGCGCCGTCCTCTTGGTTCTGTTTCTGTAATTCCGCCATCTTCGTGCCAAGCTCCGGGTTCGATGCTGCTAGGTTATCCCCAGCAGACGCTCCCGCTAATTGATCGACTGCTGATGGACGTCCGTGAAAATACTGTTTCGACGTGAACGGCTGGGCAATCAATTCCGATCCGATGAATTTTCCGTTTTCTTGCACTAAAGAACCTTCTGCTTTATCTGGTACGAGCAATTGACCGAATAAGGTCAACAAAGCGGGAAAGACGATCCCGCATAACGCTGCGACGAAGACCGTCACACGAATGGCTTGTTTCATGATTCGTTTTCTCCTTAGAGGATGCTTGCAAGCAAGACATCGATGATTTTAATCCCGATGAACGGTACGACGACACCGCCAAGACCGTAGATCAGTAAGTTACGACCGAGTAATTGATCCGCCGTCATCGGTTTGTAAGTGACTCCTCGCATCGCAAGCGGAATCAACATCGGAATGATGATCGCATTGAAGATCAAGGCAGACAAAATCGCTGTCGTCGGGGAATCAAGACGCATGATATTGAGTACTTCCATCTGTGGAATGGCGACCATGAACATTGCCGGGATGATCGCAAAATATTTCGCGACATCGTTTGCGATCGAGAACGTCGTCAACGCTCCCCGTGTCATCAAGAGCTGCTTCCCGATTTCGACGACTTCGATGATTTTCGTCGGGTTTGAATCAAGATCAATCATGTTCGCTGCTTCTTTCGCCGCTTGTGTTCCGCTGTTCATCGCGAGACCGACATCGGCTTGAGCGAGTGCTGGTGCGTCATTCGTACCGTCTCCCGTCATCGCGACGAGGTGACCGGCTGCTTGTTCCTGCTGGATGACACGAATCTTGTCTTCCGGCTTACATTCCGCGACGAAATCATCGACGCCTGCTTCGCGGGCGATCGTTGCTGCCGTCAACGGGTTATCTCCGGTACACATGACCGTCTTGATGCCCATTTCACGTAAACGATCGAATCGTTCCCGCATGCCCGGTTTGACCGTATCTTTTAAATAGATGACGCCAAGGATCGTTGCGTCGATCGCGACGACAAGTGGTGTGCCACCGAGACGAGAGACCGCATCTACTTTCTCTTGCAAATCATTCGGAATCGTTCCGCCTTGTTCTGTCACCCAATCTTGAATCGCTTGTCCCGCCCCTTTCCGTACACGGCGTCCATCTCTTAAGTCGAGTCCGGACATTCGTGTCTCTGCTCGAAACGGTACAATCTCTGCGCCATCTAACCAGTGTTGTTCCACCGGCATTGCGCGAAGTTCAGCGAGTTCAAGAACGGAACGTCCTTCTGGTGTCTCATCAGCGAGCGAGGCGAGGATTGTCCCCTCGAACGCCTGCTCAGCAGTACGCTCACCGACTGGCGTGATCTCCGACGCCATCCGGTTACCGAACGTGATCGTTCCTGTTTTGTCCAGGATGATCGTCTGGATATCGCCTGCTGCTTCGACCGCCTTCCCGCTCATCGCGATGACGTTGAAGCGGGTGACTCGGTCCATCCCGGCGATTCCGATTGCGGACAGCAAGCCACCGATCGTCGTCGGGATCAAACAGACGAGTAAGGCGATCAAGATTGGACCTGACAGATCAAATCCAAGGTAGTTCGTAAAGACAGGTAATGTCATGACGACAAGTAAGAAAATCAATGTCAAGCTCGTCAAGAGCGTTGATAACGCGAGTTCGTTCGGTGTCTTCTGACGACTTGCGCCTTCAACGAGGGCAATCATCTGATCGAGGAATGACTCACCTGGATTACTTGTGATCCGGACTTCGATCTCGTCACTGACGACGAGTGTTCCGCCGATGACCGATGAGAAATCACCGCCTGCTTCCTTGATGACGGGTGCGGATTCACCGGTGATCGCTGATTCATCAATCGAAGCAAGTCCTTTGATGATTTCACCGTCACCCGGTACATACTCCCCTGCTCGGACGAAGACAATATCGCCCTTCCGAAGTGTCGCCGACGAGACGCTTTGAATCAGTTGTCCGACACGTTTACGGGCCATGACGTCTGCTTTCGACGCTTTCAGTGAGTCCGCTTGTGCTTTCCCACGTCCTTCCGCGATCGACTCCGCGAAGTTCGCGAATAAGACCGTCAAAAAGAGGATGATGCTGACCGTTAAGTTAAAGCCACGCATCTCGTCAATGAAGATCGTATAGCCGATTGCGAGCAAGCAACCGATCCAAACGACGAACATGATTGGTTGTTTGATCATGTTGACGGGATTTAATTTTTTAAAGGCATCGATCGTCGCTTGACGCGCGATCGAGCCATTGATTGCTGATTTGGATTGGTGTTCCGGCTCCCCGTTCGGTTGGTGTTCCTCGGGCGTCGGATGCATGATTCGTTCCATCATATGCTTTTACCTGTTCACATCGTCAGCCAATCCGCGACCGGTCCAAGTACGAGCACTGGCAAGAATGTCAATGCACCGACGAGTACGACCGTACCGAGGAAGACTGTTCCGAAGAGTGGTGTATCTGTCTTAAACGAAAATTCATCTTGCGGAACCGATGGCTTCGCTTTAAGCGAACCCACGATTGTAAGCATCAAGATCAATGGGATGTAGCGTCCGAAGAATAGCGCGAATGATGTCGAGACGTTCCAGTAGACATTGGCGTCGCCAAGCCCTTCAAACCCGGACCCGTTATTCGCCGTCGCGGACGTGAACTCGTACAAGACTTGCGACAGTCCGTGATAACCTGGGTTCGAGATGCCGGCAACGCCTGGTGCAACATACATCGAGATTGCCGTTCCGACGAGAATTAGGAATGGCGGTACGAGTAGCGCGATCGCGATCATCTTCACTTCGAACGTCTCGATTTTCTTTCCGAGGAACGTCGGTGTCCGACCGATCAAGAGACCTGTTAGGAAGACTGCGACGAAGGCGTACAGCAAGACGTTCAGGAATCCTGCACCTGCTCCACCGTAAACGATGTTGAGCATCATGTTGCCGAGCTGTATCAATCCAGCGAGCGGATGGAGTGAGTCATGCATCGCATTGACCGCTCCGGTTTCAGCTGCCGTCGTAATCGAACTGTAGAGCGCCGTTCCGATTTGACCGAACCGTAATTCCTGACCATGTGCCGTTGGATTCGCAAGTAAGCTCCCTGCCATCCCGACCGTCATCATGATGAAGAGAAGCGTCATCACGCCGAGGAACAGTCGTCCTTGTTTCGCTGAACCGATGATTTTGCCGTACGCGATTGGAAGTGACATCGGAATCAGTAGCATCAAGAACATCTGGATGAAGTTGACGAATTGGTTCGGGTTCTCGAATGGATGGGCACCATTGACACCAAAGAAACCACCACCGTTGTTCCCGAGCTGTTTAATGACTTCGAATGCAGCAACCGGTCCACGGTAAATCAACTGCTTCGCTCCTTCGAGCGTCGTGACGCTGACCGCCCCACCAAACGTCTGTGGTACACCGAAGACGATCATCAGCATCCCGAAGACGAGTGAAATCGGAATCAGGATCCGAAAGATGAAGCGAACGAAGTCGGCATAGAAGTTACCGAGCGGTTTGTTCGCAAGACCACGAATGACAGCGATACAGACCGTGAATGCCATCGTCGGAGCGACGAACAACATCGTTCCGAGAACGAACGTTTGCGAGAGATATGAGAGTGCCTCGCCTGAATAGTGTTGTTGATCGGTGTTCGTCATGAAACTGATCGTCGTATGCAGCGCTGTCGACCAATCGAGATTCACAGCACCGTTCGGATTGAGCGGTAGACTGCCTTGGAAACGAAGTAGCAAATAACCACCGATGAAGAAGAACACATTTACAAGCAACAAACTTTTCGAATAGCCGACCCACGATTGATCGTGTTTCTTTTCATCGACGCCGAGTAACAACAGGAGTCGTCGTTCGACCTTACCGATTTTATCGACCCGACGCTCTGCGACAGGTGCGAAGTATATCCCGATGTAGCGACCAAGCAAGACCGCCGCGCAAAGTGCGATGACGAGTAGGATCCAAAATTGGATCATGAATTGAGTCCACATGTTTTTCTGTTCTCCCTATGCGATTAGAATTTTTCTGGATACATCAGACAATAACCGAGATACAAGAAGACGAGGCAGCCCGTCGCCAGTAAAAACCACGTCATTTGCGGTCACCTGCTCTCCACTGGACACGCTCGATCAGATGAATCATTCCGAACGTCGTACCGAAGAAGAAGGCAAGCAATACGATACTCCACAGCTCTCCCATTATGAAAATACCCCCATATTATTCAATATTTTTACAATTAAACACGACAAAAAGACGATGTGAGGCAATAAACGGCCCCAGCATCGCCTTTATACTTTGGCATACTGAAAAAGAGTCGTTCCCTCCTAAAACGCCTGCGAGGTTAGCTGTCGGATTCGGGCATACCTAGGAATTCGCCCTACCTTTCCCGTTCGGAAAGGATTCACCCCGTGTCACGTGTCGTGACGGTTGGGTCCCCCGCTTCAATCATGAATTCGGCGTACTTTGAGATCGAAGCATTAACATGTTAGTGTTCGTTGATGAGATGGATATTACTCCGATTGTTTGAGGTTGTAAATAGAAAAGTTGAAAAAAAAATAGTCTGATTTTTTAATGACTTACTTTCGAAAAATAGCGTTTTTCCGCCCTATGCTATAGAAGAAAAAAAACCACAGAAATCGATTCCTTCATCTAAAATGGAGGAGCTCCATTTTAGGGAGAATCGTTCCGCGGTTTCATGAACGAACAATGATTATGATTGCTGATTCATTTTGGCATGGACCGTCAAAGGAGCTAGCATCGTCACCCATAGGGCAACCACTCCAGAAACAAGAATCACAATATCGCGTTCGAACCCAAGCGTCAGCAATGTAATACAACTACTGACCAGGACGAGACAAAGCGTCGCGATCATGACGAACCGCGATTGTTTCAACATTTTTCTCATGTGGCATCTCTCCTTTCCTTCCATATTCCTTTTCATCGTAACAAAGATTCGTCGAAAAAGCGCCGCTGACACCCGATTGTGATGTTTCTGTCATCTCGCAAGTAGCGATAGAAGACGACGAGAAAACGGATTTGTTACACTGGAGAAGTACTTAAAAAGGGGGAATCGATATGTTACAAGATCATTCATTTCAACGCGTCGACGGAATGTCGGCATCCTTAAGTGACTACCCAGCTCAAGCATGGCTGATCGTCAATACAGCCAGCAAATGTGGCTTAACGCCACAGTTCGAAGGACTCGAGCAATTGCATCAAGACTATCGTTCGCAAGGATTGACCGTACTTGGTTTCCCATGTAATCAGTTCGCGAATCAAGATCCGGGAACGGACGAGGAGATTCAGTCGTTCTGCCAAGTCAACTACGGCGTGACATTCCCCGTCTTCTCAAAAATCGATGTCAACGGTGAGCAAGCACATCCGCTATTTGAGGAACTGAAAGCACAAGCACCAACGACGGACGGTACAACAGATGTCGAGTGGAATTTCACGAAATTCCTCGTGACCCGTGATGGAGAAGTGACGCGGTTCTCTCCAAAAACGAATCCAACTGATTTGACGGCAGCGATCGAACGATTGCTCGTTCAAGTCTAAAAAAATAAGCTTCCCTCCTTCTCTCTTGAAGGAACGGAAGCTTATTTTTATGTTGTTCCCGGCTCGAGATGACGACTGATCATCTCTTCCGCCAATCGTTTCACGTCATCGATATCACGCATTTCCGTGAACGGATGTCCCCAGACAATCAGCTCTTCGATTTCTTCAATCGGTTGCGTCGTGTAGCGTGTACCATCGGCAACGAACTCTTGCGCAATCGTTGATTCAAAGGCAGCATACTTCAGGAGCCACGGCTTTTCACTTAAAATTTTTTGCGCATGTTTCGCCTGCTTGAACGCAACATCACCGACGAGCACGACCGGATCGAATCGTTCATGGAGCGGATGCGTGTATTGAACAGAGATCAGCAATCCATGTTGGTTCGTTTTTTCTTGTTGCCGGACATACGTCCGTGTTAAAAAGTGCGGCACGAGTGACTCCGCACTCTCCTTCGTCTGATGGATGCTCAGACCATGTTCCGTTTGGACGACTTCCGGGAGGACCGGTTCGTATCCACGGTTTGCTAATTGTTGATCGAGCTCTTTGAATAATAGCAGGGTATGTTCGACCAGTGCACGGACTTGTCGAAACGATAATTGAATCGATTGATTGATCATACGATGACCTACCTTCTCTAAAAGTATGGCAATATACAGTTATTTACCCAAACTTTTCCGACTTCATCCCTGTTTCAGTGAAAGTTCCTCGAGCCACTTACGTGCTTGTTCGCTCATACGAGCCATTGTCTGTTCTCGCTCGAGCGTGATTGCTTGTCCGGCATGGATCGAGCGACTATCGAGTGCGTGCGGCATGTTTTCTTCGACGATTCCAGCAAGGATCAGACAAGGGACGTCAGCTGCTTGTGCCATCCGCGTGACCTCACCCGGTAACTTACCGATTTGACTTTGACGGTCGACACGTCCTTCTCCCGTCCAGACATAATCTGCTTGCTCCATCCGCTCTGCTACGCGAAGATGTTGCAGGATCGTCTTGGCTCCTGGAACGATTGTGTCACCAAGCGCATAGATCGCTCCCCCGAGTCCACCGGCTGCTCCAGTTCCTTTAACATTTTCTAGTCCAAGTAACCTCCCGATCCGTTCAAGTTGTTGATCAAGCTTTACGATGTTTTCTAAAAGCAGTCCTTTTTGGGGACCGAACAGATAAGCTGGACCATCTGGACCATGATAAAGGGCTGTCACATCGACGAGCGCTTCCAGTTGAACAGGATACGCCGGGCATTGAATAGTATGCGTCTCAAGTAACGGATTCGTTTGAAATGAAATCGGGTCACCCAAGGCATCCTGTAACCGACAGCCGACTTCTGCGAGCAAACCAAGTCCTCCATCCGTCGTACCAGTCCCGCCTAAAGCCAGTCGGATATGCGTGATTCCTTGATCACGTAACTGAGCAATCAAACGACCGACACCGCGCGTATTCATTCGGACGGGATCATCCTCGCTTCGCCGCATCGGCAATCCACAAATACGCGCGACTTCGATGACGGCATCTGTACCCTTGACAGCGTACTCTACTTCACACGGACGACCTGCCAAATCCATCGTCATCGCCGTCTTCACGTCATATCCGAGTGCGAGATAGACATCGAGCGTTCCCTCCCCGCCGTCCGCAACAGGCGAAGAATCGATGATCGCTGTCGGATCATACGCTCGGATCCCGGAGGCGACAGCTTCTGCTGCCTCTTTCGAAGAAATACTCCCTTTGAATGCATCCATCAAAATCAAGTGACGTCCCATCTGTACATTCCCCCTAAAAAACTCGTATCAAGTTTTGATTGCGTTTCCAATTAATGTTACGATGATACTAATTTCAAATTACCATTACCTTATCTGACATTTCATTTTACATACACAGGAGGTCTTATTTCATGGAACGCTGTTCGTTATGTGGTACACCACTTCGTCAACACGATACGACTTGTTCTCATTGCCAACATCCTGTCATCAAGAAAGAACGACCAGCTGAACCACCTGCTCCGTCCTCTTCACGGACTTGGTTCATCAGCACCTGTCTTTTGCTCTTTCTCGTCGGAGGAGGCGGTTTCCTGTGGTATTCGTTAAAAGATCCCGTTTCGCCGGAAGCCGGTCAGACGCCTAGCGTCGAAGCACTCGCTCTTTCTGAATGGTCCGATGAACAAACGGCTTACAATCAAACGTATTCGAAAGATCGGCCTCCGACGTCCTATGATGTTCTTCGTTTCGTCCGCCAATACACACGAACGATCCCAGAGCTTGCGATGTATTCGAAGAAACACGATTCCATCGAGACATTTTCCGCGATCCAGTTTACGACCTTGAAGGTGTTCGAATCCGAGTTCGACCATCTCGAGCGATTGACGAATGCCGTTGATGCCCCTGTCGCTCCAAGTGTTCTTGCCGTGACATTCCAAAAATTCACGTCAAAGGGTGCTACGTATCGTTTACGTACACAGGAAACGTATCAAATCGAGACGGCAAAAGGGTCGAGACCCGTGACCTACCGTGTCCATTATCGTTTGAAAGTGCATACGGATCATCTCCAAATCATTGATGTCAACCGGACGGAGGTGAACTCATGAAACGTGTACTCCTCTGTCTGCCCCTTTGTCTCCTGATGGCGTGTTCGCCCGAAACATCCAAGATTCAAGAACAGCTCGAACAGCAAACCTACACCCGCGCCGTTGAACAATCGAAACAAGACATCGATGAACCGGCTGCTCGACTGATGGTTCAGCTTGAGCGACAGCTTGCTGGCTATCAACTGCGTGATGTCTTAAAAACCGCGGAGGCGATCGAACGTCTTCAACTCGCAACCGATCATCCTGTCCGAAAACGAGCAGAAGCCATTGCCCTCAGTGCAAGAGAGACGTTGCAACAAGTCAAACAGTTTGAAGGAACATATGAAGTTGAACGAAGCACGCTCGAAGACGAGCCGTTCGATGGAACCGGGCGCATCGATGTCTCTTTTGATGAGCAAGATACCTTGATCGCGACACTTCGCTTTGATCAGTTCGGTCTCCCCGACGCACTCCGAAACGACGAAGAAATCATTCGTTTTGAACCGGATTTCTCTGCTCGTGTCAGTTTATCCGGAGGACAAGTCAGTTACCGTTTCGTCCGTTCGACACTCCGCGTGACGTTCGAAGGACCCGGCGGTAAGCGGATCTATCAACTCAAACAACTATCAAAGAAGTAATAGCTAAAATGCCGCTTCACTCTGAGAGAATACCCTCGAGTAAAGCGGCATTTTTTACGATTCTTACTCAGCGCGCAGCTTGGACGTGCTCATACACCTGTTGGCATAATTCATGTGTCGCGAGGCTGTCAGAAGCTACGACCGATTCGGACGGTTCCCCTTTGACCGTCCGAAGAAACGCGTCCAGCATACCGACGAATCCACGGCGCTTTAATGTCGCTTCCCAGTTATCGAGCGGATATCGAAGCGTGCCTTGTTTCGTCAATTGATCGAGTGTCGTCACGTCCGTTGCGATTCGTTTTTCTTCCGGTCCCATCATTTCGACGCGTTCTTCCGTGATGCCGTTATTGCGGTTCATGACACCGATTGCCGTGATTCCGTTTGAGACGAATTGAATCGTCACGTGATGTAGACCGCTTGCGTCCTGCTTACTCTTGACGTGTAGGTCTTCAATCTCACCGCATCCTGTCAAGAAACGAAGCGTATCTGCGACATGGATGAAGTCGTCGAACAGAAACGGCTTAGCGTCTTCGATGAACGACGTTCGATTCTTTTGCATGAGGACGAGATTTGGATCGTTCACCTCAAGCAAGCGCTGATGCGCTGAAGCGAAGCGTCGATTGAATCCCGTGATGAACGGTAACTGTTTCTCCTCTGACAGACGTGTCAGTTCACGAATCTCTTCGATTTCCATCGAGACCGGCTTATCAACGTAGACGGCGATTCCTGCTTCTAGCGCTTGCCTTGCTTGCTCCGCATGGACGATCGTCGCTGAATGAATCATGACCGCATCGATTCCCTCCTGTACGGCGTCAGCAAACGTCGCGTATGTTCCTGCAAAGCGATAGGCCGCTTGCAATCGTTTTGCTTTCTCTTCATCTCGCGAGATCAGATACACCTCGATATCGGATCGTTCGGCATAGACGGGTAAGTAGGCTTTTTGTGCGATGTCCCCTAGACCAATGACTGCTAATTTCATGTGAACTCCTCCTTTTCCTCTGTTGCTTACATTCCCTATGATACGTCAATTGACACGAAAAGATGGAAATCAGCTCGTTACAGGATTCGAATTCCTTTTTTTGAAAAGAAGTGAATTTCCTTTTTTTGTTTTATGATAAAACCATATTTGAACAAGGAGGGAATGAGTTTTTATGAAGCGCTTGCTCCGTACTAGTCTTACGCTCTTATTATTGTTCGCTTTATGTCTTCCTGCCATACCTGCAAAGGCAGCCAGTTACCAAGTCGTCGTCACTTCGACGATTGGGGCGAACATCCGCTCAAAGCCGAGTACAGCCTCGTCTGCGACAATCGTCCGACGTGCCGCGTACAAGGCAAAATTCACAGCCGTCTCGTATACGAATGGCTGGTATAAGATCAAGGACGGAGGTACATATCGTTATCTATCGAACCAAGTCGCTAAAAAAGTAACGAGTAGTTCCGTGAAGACGTACAAAATCGTCGTCTACTCGAAAGCTGGAGCGAACGTCCGGACATCACCAAGCACGGCCTCATCAAAAAATATCAAACGACTCGCATCCTACAATTCGAAGTTCAATGCAGTCTCGTACTCGAACGGTTGGTATAAGGTCAAAGGGAAAGTCAATTATTATTACGTCTCTAGCCAAGTTGCCCGAAAAGTGACGACGAGCAGCCCTAAACCATCGAGTGGCAGTTATCCGGTTGCATCGATGCGGTATTTCAAGCTTGGATCGTCAAGTTATCAATTGACGAAGGAAAGCTTCGTCCGTCGTTACCCAGCGAGTACGACGAAACTGTTGACGGGAATCGTCGCGTATGATGAAGCAGCACGTAAAGGTACGCTCGATCAAACGTTCACTCTGACGTCTTCGATGTTATCCGTTCCGGCAGGTAGCAGTGTCGCTGGCTTCCGGGCTGGCGATAAAGTCACGATGCGTCAACTGTTGAACGGGATGCTGATCCGCTCTGGTAATGATGCAGCAAAAGCGATCGCTGTCCGGACAGCAGGTTCTGAATCGAAGTTCGTCTCGTACATGAACAGTCGCGCCCGTTCAATCGGGATGAGTGCGAGCCATTTCATGAACCCACATGGCTTCTATCATCCAAGTCATTACACGACGGCTGCTGATATGCAAAAACTCGCGAATACATATGCGAAGTACAGCGCGCTCATGACGATCAGTGGACGAAAATCATACCAGACGACTGTCAAAGGACCGTACGCACGGACATTGACGTGGTATCACACGAACACGTCACTTCCAGGTGATACGCGTGTTTATGCGAGCAAGACCGGTTACACACCGGAATCTGGTTACACACGTGTCTTCTTCATCAAAAAAGGCTCGACGCGATATGGTCTTGTCACACTGAAAGGATCGTTGTCTCAAACCGAGACGACACTCCGTTCTGTCTTGAACCAATGATCTTTTAATCAACAACCTGATTCCCTTTCCGGGAGTCAGGTTGTTTTTCGTTTCGCCTCTAAAATTATGCTTGCGCTGAAAACGAATTCATCTTAGAGTTAAGTTTAGAATCAGACGTCTGACGTCTTAATGAAGGAGAGTTTTACGTGGGAAATGTCAGTTTGTTATTTGGGGGCGTCGCGCTCTTTTTAAATAGTTTGACCTTGTTCGGAAAAGTCAATCTCCGTAGTGCGGGTGTCTTCAGCCTTATCACTGGTCTATTGCAGACGTTCATCGCGACCTATCTCGTCATCGGTGCAGCAGGTGATCCAGCCCTGACGTTCGGATACGCGAGCATCTATCTGTTTGCCTTTACGTATGTGTACGTCGGGATCACGTTCTTATTCAATCTCGACGGGAGCGGTGTCGGTTGGTTTTCCTTGTTCGTCGCGATTGCCGCCTTGTTTTATGCGTTCGTCAGCTTTACGACGAATGACATCATCGGTGGTGTGACCTGGTTGTTCTGGGCACTGCTCTGGAGCCTGTTCTTCCTCGGAATGGGAATGAATCGCCCGATTGATGCAATCACTGCCCGCGTTGCCCTCGTCTTGAGCTGGTTGACGTTGATCGTACCGGCACTAATTGGTCTTCGGTTCGGCTACTTCAGTTCGGCATACCAGTGGTTATGGAGCGGTGCTGCCATTCTGACTGTTGTTTATTTCCTCTATACGATGATGAAATTCTCGATGCTTCGGACGATCCGCTCGTCGTGACACGCTAATCAATTCATCAAAAAAGATGTCCATTTTCGGTTTTGAATCGGAGATGGACATCTTTTTTGTTCAATTTGTAGTACGCGTCAAAAGAACAGAGGAGGAGTTTGTTCGCTCGACATCGCTTCCTAGGGAAAATGACCCTGCAGCGCAGCGAAGCGGCACGATGCTTGTCCCAGGAAAACGATGCGAGGCGAACAAAGCGTACGCTCGTTCTTCCCTCATATCATTCCAATGCTTCCTGCAGCTGAGTTTGAACTTCTTTCAACGACTTATCCGTCGGATGCCAATAGTAGATTCCGTCCGATTCGATGCCACCTTTCCCATCAAGTGATAAGGTCTCGACATTTCGTAAAGCATCCCGGTAATCCGTCGCGACGGTCCGAGCAACGGAAAACGGTACGTTTGTCTTAACGTTTTTCCCGAGTGCTTCAAGGACGGCATTGAAGCGACGAATCGAGAAGTCCTCCGTCATCTTATCAGCAACCGCCTGAACGACTTGCCGTTGACGGATTTGTCGTCCAAAATCTCCGCGTGGATCATCATAGCGCATTCGCGCATAAGCGAGCGCTTCCTTCCCGTTCAGTGAAAGTTCTCCTTTAGGGAACTGCATCTCATAGTATGAAAAATCGATATCGTTCTCGACGGTGACCCCATCGACGGCGTTGACGAGATCCGTAAAGCCGTCTAGATTGATCTCTGCAAAATAGTCAATCCGGATATCGAGCAGATGACTAACCGTATCGAGTGACATCTGTGGACCACCAAACGCATACGCGTGATTGATCTTATCATTCGACCCATTACCGATGATTTCTGTCTTCAAATCACGTGGGATACTGATCATCTGGCTCTTATTCGTATTCGGGTCAATCGTCACGACGATGATCGTGTCACTACGTCCTGTCTCATTTTTCCGTTGATCGACGCCGAGCAAGAGAAACGAGAGTCCTTTTTTCTGTTCGACGGCCTTCTCTGTCTCGACGCTCGCCTTGACCGGCACTTGAACCTCTTGAAGTGTTTGACTCGCTTTATGATAGACATATCCGCCTGAACCGAAGAGAAGGAGCAGGCAAATCCCCGTCAGTGTCAGTATGATCCATTTCCATTTCTTCATCACCCATTCTCCTTTTCTTCGATTTGAATTCAGGACGGCCGTTGTGCTTCAAGTACGAGTAAGGCATTGCGCCAGCTACCGAACAAGGCAGTGATGACACCGATGCTCGGTGCATCGCGTCCGATACTGAACCGTTGATAACTTGCGATCGTCAGATTTTCCGTTTCTTGCGCGGCTGCAGCAAGTACGTCGAGTACCTCTTCTTCCCGCCAGCGTTTACGGGGAAATTCGATCCCGATGATTTCCAGGGCGTTCGACCAAGAGCCGTACCGGCGGGCAATCGTTGCGACGGTCGGACGATTTTGACCAGCCGCCCACTTCGTGTAGGTCTGGCTCGTCAAGACCGGCAAGGCACCTTGCGCTTCAAGTAGTGACTCGATGATCCGTTGTTCCATTTCCTGTACGCGTTCCTTCAAGATATCTGCTTCTGACAATGCCTGCTGCCACGAGTTGAATTGATGGACGATATCCGTCAGGCTTGGTGCTTGCTTCTGTTGTGCCCATTCGCGGTACGTCGCGCTCGTGAAAGGATCGAGTTCCTCCCGTGCCTGACGCAAAGCGTCAATGATTTCCGATTTCGTGAACGTCAAGCGGGCTTGTCCGATGCCAGCTCGTTCCAAGGCAATCTGCCACGATCCAAACAGCATCAAGATTTCCGCGACGCTTGGATGAGTGGTGTTCAGTTGCCAGCGGAAATAGGTATTGGCCGTCAATTCATTCTTCCCGTTCGCAGCGAGACGGAGTGCGAGGATCGCTTCCTCCATATCGCGCATGACGATGTCCCCTTCCCATATATTCATGACTGGACGTTCCGGCGTACGGTCGTCTGCAAGGCATGACGAACGTTTCGGATGACGACGGCTTGTTCAGTGAACGTCATTTGTGAAGCAGACGGGAGGCAGATCCCGTCTTCAAACAGGCGACGGCTGATATCATCCCCTTCTGCTGTGACGAATGGTACATCGCGATAGACGGGCTGTAAGTGCATCGGTTTCCAGACCGGGCGGGATTCTGCGTTTGCTTGTTGCAACGTCCGAATCATTGCATCACGTTGCGCTTGACCACCAGGTAAGAGAAAAGCACTGAGCCAGCGGTTGGCGAATGTTCCGGTCTGCTCGACTTGCGACGTGACGCCGTCCGGTGCAAAGGCACGATCGTAACGATCAAAGATTTTCCGCCGCGCATCGACGCGTTGATCGAGGACTTCAAGTTGTCCGCGTCCGATCCCAGCAGCGACGTTGCTCATCCGGTAATTGTAGCCGACTTCCGTATGCTCGTAATGGAGGACCGGTTGTCGCGCCTGTGTCCCGAGATAGAAGGCGCGTTCGATCAAGGCTGGATCATTTGCGACGAGCATCCCACCACCTGACGTCGTGATGATTTTGTTGCCATTGAATGAATAGATCCCGAACGTCCCGAACGTTCCTGTCATCCGCCCGTTGACGCGTGTTCCAAGTGACTCTGCTGCGTCTTCAATCAACGGGACATCGTACTCTTCACAGAGGGCGGCGATCTCCTCGATTTGCGCTGCGACACCGTAGAGATGGACGACGATGACCGCTTTCGGAAGTTTTCCTCGCGTTGCTGCCTGGATCAACGCGCGTCGGAGTGCAATGGGTGACATGTTCCATGTTTCCTCTTCCGAATCAATCAGGACGGGACTAGCACCAACGTAGCGAATCGGATTCGTCGAAGCGATGAACGTCAAGGACTGACAGAAGACGTCATCCCCCGTCGTGACACCAAGCGTCGCGAGTGCCAAGTGGATCGCCGCCGTTCCGCTACTCGTTGCAAGTGCTGCACCAGCCCCTGTGTAGGCACGCATATCTCGCTCAAAGGCGTCGACGTTCGGTCCGAGCGGTGCGACCCAGTTCGTCTCGAGTGCTTCCGTGACGTAACGTGCTTCTTGGCCACTTAAGTGCGGGATGGAGAGCGGGATGTGTTTCATGATGTTTCCTCCCTTCGAGGTGACAGCTGACGGAGTGGCGTCCGGTAGACCGGAAACCAATTCCCCGTCTCGACTTCCGGATGTTGTCGTTTGATTTGTCGTGCGAGCCGGTCATAAATCGTTGTATCAAGAATCGATGTCCCGAGTCCGAAAAATGTTCGATTCGCTTCGCCAAAAGACCGTTTGTAGGCGAGTAAGCTATCCTCATCGGATCGTGTCGTTCCGCCACCGAGATGTAACGCTTGCAGACCAGCTTGTTTTGCCCAGCGAATCATCTCCGCGAATAATAGGTGATTCGGTCGAAGCGACAAGTAGGCAGGATCTGAAGCACCGAGGTGATAATGTGCGAACTGGCGACCCGTTAAGACGATGCAACCAGCGATGATTCGTCCCTCTTGTTCGGCAAGCAACAGGACATTTTTAATCCGTCCGTCGGCGAAGTGATCAAAGTAGGTCTGATCAAAGTAATACCGCGCATCGGCTTGATGTTTATCCATCGTCATCTGGTAGAGACGGGCGAAGTCCGAGTACTCTTCCGGACGCCCGAGGCGAATCGTGACCCCTTCGCGACGTGCCTTCCGGATATTGCGTCGCGTCATTTGCGAGAATCCACTTTCGATCGTCTCGAATGGATCCGTCAGCTCGAGTGTCACGGTCGGCTGCAAGATATCCGTTTGATGGCACCAGTGTTGACCGAGTTCCTGGTTGTGTAGCAAGGGGTGGAAACGAACCGTCTCGGTGACGATCCCGGTCTCGTGACAGTATTGTTCGAATCGCGCGCGGGCTTCGCGAATCTGATCGAGTGACCAGATACCTGTGAAATAAGGACCACCGTAGCCGTACGGCGTCGTGATGTCTTCAAAGAGTGTGCCTGGAATCGGACGCCGCAAGTACGGATAGATCAACGTTCCGAACTCTGTTGGATAATAAAATAATTCAGGAATCTCATCGTGCTCTTTTGCGAGTTCGAAGTAAGCATGTTCGTAGTAACAATCGAGCTGATAGCTCGCGACGAGCGCGTCCCATTCCCGTGGATCCCGAATCAAGCGTTCATCGCTTAGCGACATCATGGGGAACACCTCCGTCGAGACCCTTGAACTCACCCATACTAGTCTGGTGAGCCGTCGAGTTTCCTTCTGATGAGATGACCATTTTGAACGTCTTGAACAGGATATAGAGATCGAGTCGGAACGTATGGTTTGCCGCATACCATTGATCTTGTTCGAGGCGTTGCTGCCACGTCGTTGCGTTGCGACCGTGAATCTGCGCCCAGCCTGTCAGACCAGGCAAGACGTCGTGCCGTGTCATCTGCTCCTTCGTATAGTGATTGAGATAACTGACGAGTAAGGGACGCGGTCCGACAAAACTCATCTGTCCGCGGAGGATGTTAACGAACTGCGGAATCTCATCAAGACTTAAGCGACGAATCCACTCGAGCGATGCTGGAATCCGGTCTGCATCCGGAAGGAGTTGTCCGTCGGCATCTGTTTCGTTCGTCATCGTACGGAACTTATAGATTTTGAACAGCTCCCCCTTATAGCCAGGGCGGACTTGATTGAAGAAAATCGGTCGTCCGAGTTTCGTATAGATGACTAAGGCGACGACGGCATAAACAGGAAGTAGGATCAGGATGGCGATGAGGCTAACCGTGAAGTCGAATGTGCGTTTCATGATGACGTCCTCCTTTTACATAGCTGAAAAGAGATCAAGTTGTCGTTTGATGACGTCGGCTTCGTTGAAATGTTTCATAGCACGGTCAAATCCGTTCCGTCCCATCTCGTTGGCACGGTCTGGATGTTCGACGAGTGTGTTCATCCGTTTAGCGAGCTTTGTGACGTCGCGGACTTCAACGAGATAACCCGTTTTCCCCTCGACGACCTCTTCGCGGCAGCCGCGGATGTTTGTTGCGATGACCGGTTTAGCACTCGCCATCGCTTCGATGATTGATCGTGGTACGCCTTCGCGATGTGACGGTAAGACGAAGGCATCGACTTGTTGGAACAAGGCGGGAACATCTTCGACGAATCCGAGGTAATCGACGTTTGGAATCTCGCGGATCCGCCGTAAGAATAAGTGTTTCGTCGTTTGATCGCGCTCACTCGCCATCATCTCACCGGCGATGACGAGACGGGCTTCCGGATGACGATAGACGACATCCTCGAACGCATCGAGCAGTTCGAGAATCCCCTTCTCTTCGACGATTCGACCGATGAATAGGAAGGTAAACGGTGCTCCGGCTTCACGTGGTCGTGGATAGAAGCGCGTTAAGTCGATGCCATTTCCAAGGTGCATCAGGCGCGTGTTCGCTTTGAAGCGTTTGCGCTGAGCGAGTTGATAATCTTCCTCGCTTTGGAGGAGCAGGTAGTCGGTTGCGAAACGTGCTAGCCACTTTTCGACGGAGTATGTCAGCTGATACGTCATCCGCCCCATCTTCTCGTGGAAGTAAAAGCCGTGTGCCGTATAGACGATATGCTTCGTTCCGGCCCGTTTCGCGGCAACGCGTCCGAGAGCGGCGGCGACCGGTGTGTGGACATGGACAGCGTCGTAGCCGTCCTCCTTCAAGATTCGCGTGATTTCTCGGATTGTCCGCCAGTTACTCGTCCAGTCGATCCGGCGCTCGATCGGAATGTCATGCATCCGGAATCCTTTGGCTGCGAGTTTTGCCGAGGCACCGGTGTCGGCACAGGCGATACCGACCTCGTGCCCAGCGTTTTGCAAAGCAAGTAAGAGCGGCTGCAACATCGTCTCTGCCGTCGTATCAAGGGCACAGACTTGAAGGATTTTTAGAGGCGCCATACGTGGACCCCCTCTGGCTGTTCTGACCGTGGCAACATCCCTTTGATGTCGACGACGATGCCGCGTCCGACTTTGAGTAGATGTTGTGCTAAATTCCAACCACCTTCGACATATTCTTCGTGTGAGACAGCGAAGATGACGACGTCGGCTGGTTTGAGTTCGCTCATTTCGAGTAAGTCGATGCCGTACTCGCGTTTCGCCTCACTTTTTTCGACGAGTCGGTCCGTCACCTGGACGTCGATTCCGAACTCTTCGATTTCACGGACGAGGTTCGCGACTTTCGAGTTACGGATATCGCTGACGTTCTCCTTGAATGATAAGCCGAGGATCGTGACGCGAGCGCCGAGGACCGGCATATTTTGTTTAATCAAGTTCTTGACGAGCGCCGTTGCGATGAAGCGTCCCATCGTATCGTTGATCCGGCGACCAGCGAGGATGACTTCCGGATGATAGCCGAGCGACTCCGCTTTCATCGTTAGATAGAATGGATCGACGCCGATACAGTGACCACCGACAAGACCTGGACGGAACGGAAGGAAGTTCCATTTCGTTCCGGCTGCTTCGAGAACTTCGAGCGTATCAATGTCCATCCGGTCAAAGATGATTGCTAGTTCGTTCATCAAGGCGATGTTGAGATCACGTTGTGTGTTCTCGATGATTTTTGCCGCTTCCGCGACCTTGATCGATGAAGCACGGTGGACACCAGCTTCGACGACCGCTTCGTAGACTTCTGCGACGACGTCGAGTGTCTGTTCATCCTGAGCAGAGACGATTTTTTTGATTGTCTTGAATGTGTGCTCGTGGTCGCCCGGGTTGATCCGCTCCGGGGAGTAGCCGACGAAGAAGTCGACGCCAGCGCGTAAGCCAGATGCTTCTTCAAGAACCGGGATACAATCTTCTTCCGTCGCCCCTGGGTAGACCGTCGACTCGTAGACGACGATGTCGCCTTTATTGAGCTGGCGACCGACGAGATGGGACGCCCGTAAGAGTGGCGTTAAGTCTGGTTGATTCTGCGCATTGATTGGTGTTGGAACAGCGATGATGATGAAGTCGCTTGCTTGGAGAGCAGAAGGATCCGAGACGTAGTCGACCGTTGCATTCTTCAACGTGAACGGACTCAGTTCGAGTGTTGCGTCGATGCCTTCTTGCAGTTCTTGAACGCGTTGTTCCTTGATGTCAAAGCCGACGACGTCTGTTTTTTCGCCAAAGGCGACGGCGACGGGAAGTCCAACGTATCCGAGTCCGACGACGGCAATCGAACGGTTGGCAATGGGAAGTGCACCGGTTTGGGCTGCTGTCGTATCTACGATGTGTTTGACTGCCTTGTTCATGGTGGGTTCCTCCTATTTCATCGACTGTTTGACGATCAACGTTTTTCCGTTTGGTTCCTGTTTGACTTGTTCGACTGGTTCAAGAACAATCTTCATCTCGGAGCCGAGCAACTTGCGCATCTCGTTCAAAAGGATCTGTTCGTGTTTCGGATGGAAACGTTTGGCATCTGGAATATACCGGAGTGTCACATGGTCAATCGTATGCTGCTCGACTTGGAGTCGTAAGACCGAATTCGGCAGTTCACGGGCAATCGTTGTAATGTCCCCTTCAAACACCTTGCCCCGCTTTTCGCTGACGATATAACTCGTTCCTCGTCCATCGATTGAAGCGATGACAGGTCCGTTTAAGCCACAGCTACATGTCTCGTCACTGAGCGTCATCCGGTCACCGATCCGGTAACGAATCAGTGGCGTGCCGCGTGTCGTAAAACACGTGACGACGACTTCACCGTCCTCTCCATACGGTTCGATGATGCCCGTCTCATGATGGAGATGAAGTTTTCGATGACTGCATTCTGAAATGATTGGCGCGCCTTCAGAGGAACCGTATTGATCGAAGACCGGTGCGTTGAAGGCTTCCTCGAGAACCGAGCGCATCTCCTCCGTCACCGTTTCCGATGTCGGGAAGATGGCGATCAGTGGGATATCCAGTCGAATGTGATGCTTCAGCATATAGCGGGCGATTTCGACCATTGCTGTCGGTGTGCCGTCAAGTGCCTGTGGCTGGAATCGATTCAGCTCCTCGATATAAGCGGGAAAGTTCTCTTCCTTCATGTGAAAGATGGAGACGAGCAACTGATTGAGCGGCCGGTTCATCCGCCAGAAAATGGGTTTCTTTTGATCGACAGCTGTCAACGTCCGACCGGTGAAGCTCGCCCGCCGCATACCGGCGTGAAAGCCATGACGTTCCTTGAAGTAGTCGAGATGCGCCATCCGTTCCTGGACATCCTCGCGCATGAACGCGACTTGGAGCGACTTTCCGCTCGTTCCGCCCGTCCGCCCTCGGACCGGCGCATCGACGCGGGACATGAACGCATCGTTATTTTGGCGAAGCGTCTCTTTTTCAAGGATTGGGATTTTCTTCAGCTGCTCGAGTGATGTCAACGGTAACTGGATGTCATGTTCGTGAAAGAGTTGCGTGTAGTACGGTGTATGCGTCACGACGAAGGCTAGAAAGGCATTCAGGCGATCGAGTTGTTCCGCTTTATAATCCTGCGTCCGATCCTTCATCCGGAGCTCCTTCATCTTCTGTTCATAGAAGGGACCGTACCGTTCTTGCATCAACTTGCGACCGTATAACGATGTCAGCCAATTTTGGATGAAGATCGGAGAGCGGTAGTAGAATTCCTCTTTAAGCGCCATCTTGGATTTCCTCCTTCAGCAAGTAGTGACTCTCGTACCAATCGATGAATGCGTTGACACCGGCTTCGACCGTCGTCTGTGGTCGATAGCCGATCGTCTCGAACAGTGAGGAAACGTCAGCAAAGCTTTCTGGAACGTCGCCTGGTTGAAGCGGCATCCCCTGTTTAATTGCCGTCTTACCGAGGCGCCGTTCGATCAAGGCAACAAATTCGTTCAGTCGAATCGGGCTGTGACTGCCGATGTTGTAGACGCGGTACGGAACGTTGCTCCGATCCGGTAACGGGTTTGAAGCATCGAACGTCGCGTCGACCTCCGGTTCAGTCTGGAACAGGCGGTAGATGCTTTCGATGATGTCGTCGACGTAAGTGAAGTCCCGTCCCATCTCGCCGTAGTTGTAGAGATCAATCGGTTCGCCTTTTGCGATCGCCTCTGTGAACTTGAACAGTGCCATATCCGGGCGTCCCCACGGACCGTAGACACTGAAGAAACGAAGTCCGGTCGTCTTGATGCCGTAGAGGCTACTGTAGGTGTGTGCCATCAGTTCGTTTGCTTTCTTTGAAGCGGCGTAAAGACTTAGCGGATGATCAACGGCATCCGTCGTCGCGAACGGCATCTTCGTATTCGATCCGTAGACGGAACTGGAGGAAGCGTAAATCAGTTGTTCGACTGGGTGATGCCGACACGCCTCAAGAATCGAGAGAAAGCCGACGATGTTTGACGTCATGTAGACGTCCGGTCGATCGATGCTATACCGTACCCCTGCTTGGGCTGCCAGATGGAGAACGAGATCGATTGATTCCTGTTCGAAGATCCGCGCGACGGCTGCCGTCTCTTCGAGTGAGACCCGGTAAAACGTGTAGTTCGTTCCGAGTTCAGCGAGCCGGGCTTCTTTTAACGTCGGGTCGTAATAGTCGTTCACTTCATCGAGTCCGATGACCCGGTAACCCTCCCGGATGAAACGACGTGCGGCGTGAAATCCAATGAAGCCTGCGATACCTGTAATTAAGATCGTTTTATTCGGCACGGTGTTCGACCTCCTCGAAGTAGTGGCGCGCTTGCCAGCGCATGTAGTGAACGGATGTGTAGACGATGAGTAACATCGGGAACAACTTATACCGGTGTCGGATGGCCGTTCCGACATTGCCGGTTCCTAGACCGAAGATGACGGCGTTAAGCGCAAAGAGAAGGAAAAAGAACAAGAGAACGCTGCCGAATGGATGCTGACGGATCAGTTTAAAGAAACGGACAATCGCAAAACAGGCGATGAAGTAGAAGATGGCGTCAAGGAAGAAAATCAGAATGTTCATGACGCTCGACCATTGCCACGGGAACGGTGAGAACAGGAAGTAAATCATCCGAATCGGTGAGTAGAGAATCATGTCAGCTGGACCTGTGACCGTCAATCCGTTCAGATAAGCGGAGCCGCCACGGTCGTAACTCATCCCGCTGAACAACTGTCCGTTTTCTGAGACGTGGGTGAACTTCGCGAACAAGACGTCCTGGAAGCTGTAGACGATGAAGCCAACGATCAGTACTTGAAAGATCAGTCGCTGCACCTTCGTCGGTTCAAAGTCCATTCGTCGTGTCTCATGGCTATAAAACGAGAAATAGACGAGTAAGACGATGATCCCGACAGCAAGACCGGAGTGGAACATCGTACTAACGAAGTAGCCGAGATACGCGAGCGTCATATACCATCCGGACTTGTCTTCCGTCCAGCGCACCATGTAGTAGAGTGTATAGACGATGCCAAGGGCGACGATCTGGTCACGCAAGAGAATCGGTGAGAGTAACAATCCTTGCGGGAAGAACGCGAAGATCAGTGTTGCTGCGAACACGTATCGTTCCGGTAAGCGTAACCGTTGCAGCGTCTTCGCTAGGATGATGACAGCGACGACACCGAGAATGACGTTCAAGAACTGAGCGAGGATCCGTTCTGGACCGAACATCAGGTAGAAGATTCCGAGAAACTTGGAATAGGTGCCACGAACGACATCATTGAAGGTCGACGGATCAGTGAAGATTTGGACACCTTCGAGATGAAAGGCTTCCGTGTCGTCACCACTGTGTGGCGGTAAACGGAACAGCTCGAGATCGATGAACATCAGGACCAATCGGACGAAGAAAGCGGTGATGAAAACGAGAAAGAGTGGCGTCGTCTCTGCTTGACGAAGCAAGTAATAAAGAAACAACACCGAGTTGATGAGCAGCAAGGCGGTCACGTAGGTGTCCGGGAAGAGCGACCGGGCGAATTGACAAACGAGCGCTTCGATGACGATGAGTAGTAGGATTGGTCGCATCTTCTTCCCTCCTCAGCTGCTTTGTTCGACGACGAGCGTGACGTCCCGTGGATATAAGGACCGATACAGTGCCGGTAACAATAGGACGATCTGAGTGACAGCGCAAAGGGTGTAAGCGATCGTTGCACCGTATAGACCGTACAGCGGAATCAAAAAGCTACAGGCAATCAGGTTGACGACGACACTGCCGAAGATCGAGATTGTCTGGATCCGGAACTGCTGGAAGCCGGTCAAGAGTGCCTGAATGACGGTCGAGTTGTAGAAAAAGAGTGAGGCGACCATCATCAAGACGAAAATCAGATGGTATTGAACGAACGATGCGTTGTAGAAAATCGTCAAGCCCCACTTGCCGAAGAAGATCGCTCCGACAATCAACAGGATGCCGACGATGTTCGTCATCAGTAACATCGAGCGGGTCAGCTTGCGTAATTCCGGCAAACTTTGGCGTTCGCCCGTCTCAGACGAGAAGTTCGGTAGCAAGACGGCGATCAAGGAGTGGATGAACAGACTGCCGAGTACGAGTAGATAGGCGATGCTGGCGTAATAGCCAAGTTCTTCCGTGCCGATCGTGCGACCGACGAACAATCGTGGGATGTTTGCGTTCAAGGCGATCAGGAGTGCGACGAATCCGAGTGGCATCGCTTTGAGGAACAGCTCCTTGCCTGACCGATATCGTAAGTCGAGCGCTTGATTGTCAAAGCCACGACCGACCCGGCGAATCGTCGGTAAGTCGTATGCGAGTAGCATGATCAAGTTCCCAGCAATCAAGGCGAGCACGAATCCGTGAATTGAATGGGTCGTAAAGAGGACGAGTGCTGCGCCTGAGACGTTCAAGAGACTACGGAAGATCTTCGAGACCGCGACTTCCTTGAAGGCAGTGTGTCCTTGCAGGAAACCATAGGCGAGATCGGCGAACGACTCCATGTACTTATTCAGGTAGACGAGTAATGTCAGGAGTAAGATGTCCGCTTCACCGAAGAAATAATAGACACCGAGTAACACGAACACACCTGCCGAGAGGAGTGAAAAACGAGTCTTGATGAAGAGCCAGAAGTTCGTCAGGCCAGCCCGTTCTGCCGTCAGGATCGTACTGGCGTTCAGCCAACAGAACATGACGATCGGTGCGGTGATGGCAAGGGCATAGTTGAAGTAACCGATGTTGAGCGGTGTGCTCCATTTGATCAGGAGCGTCAAAATCATCCATTGATGGAGCGAGTACGCCGTATCGGCAATGAAGATGAGATTGAAGCGGGACAGCCGGGCCGTTTTCATCGTTTCCCCTCCTCTCTATTTGCGAGCGATCCGTATCGTTGGTGCGACCGGGTCGGTATCGGTTTCGTTCGTGACGTCTAACAAATACTGGCGGAGTGCTTCGTCCTGACCGAGCGCTTGGGCGATCTCACGCAAGTACGGGTCGACGGATCCAAAAGGTCGTGTCTTCCCGACGAGGATCTTGTCGAAGACGAGCTCGTCATGGACTTCATCGCGAGCGAGCAATTCCTCGTAGAGTTTCTCACCCTTTCGAATGCCGCTGTAGACGATCGGGATCTGCTCTTCCGTGAAGCCACTCAAGTGAATCAAGTTCTTCGCCAGTGTCGTGATGTGGACTGGTTCACCCATATCAAGGACGAAGACTTCGCCACCTTTCGCGAGGACACTCGCTTGAATGACGAGTCGACTCGCTTCCGGAATTGTCATGAAGTACCGCGTCATCCGGGAATCGGTGATCGTGATCGGTCCGCCTTTGGCGATTTGTTCCTTAAACAGTGGAATGACGGAACCACGGCTCCCGAGGACGTTTCCGAACCGGACGACGGCGAACGTCGTCTCGCTGTTACGTGCCATCTGCTGGATGACCATCTCGGCGATTCGCTTCGTTGCCCCCATCACACTCGTCGGGTTGACGGCCTTATCGGTCGAAATCATGACGAAGCGTTTGACACCAGCTGCTTCCGCCGCTCGAGCGACGTTGCGTGTGCCGTAGATGTTGTTCTTGACGGCTTCACTCGGATTATCCTCCATCAGTGGTACATGCTTATGGGCTGCTGCGTGATAGACGAGATCCGGTTCAAACCGTCGCATGACTTCAAGCATCCGATCACTGTCCTGAACATCGGCGATGACGGATTCGAACTGGATGTCCCGACTGAGACACTCGAGCTCCCGACGAATCAGGTAGATGCTGTTTTCGCCGTGCCCGAGAAGAATGAGCCGTTCGGGACGGAAACGAATCAGTTGCCGACAAATCTCGGAACCAATCGAACCACCGGCACCGGTGACGAGGACGGTCGCGCCATGAACGCTTCGTTCGATTTCCGTAATATCGAGTTCGACCGGTTCCCGACCCAGTAAATCAGCAATCGAGACTTCACGGATCTGTTTGATCGAGACTTTTCCGGATGCCAGTTCGACGAGCATTGGTAACGTATGCGCTTCGACTTGGGTTTGTTTGATCCGGTTCAGCAATTCTATCCGTTGCGGATACGGTAACGATGGAATCGCGAGGACGACTGCTTCAATCTTTTGTTCCTCGATGATGCATTCGAGCTGGTCGATCGCTCCGATGACGGGAACACCGTGAACCCGCATCCCGCGTAGTTCGAGCGAATCGTCAAGTAATCCGACGACGTTTAAGATGTGCGACTTCTTTTGCTTCAGCTCTTTTGTGATCATCTGACCGGAAGCACCGGCACCGATGATCAGCGTTCGTTTGCCGAGCGTCTTATTGTCAGGAACGAGACGAAGGCTACGTCCACGAATCAACAACCGGACGAATAAGAGACCGTTTAGGACGAGTCCTGTTTGCAGGAAGATCGCTCGTTCGACCGCAAAGTCGAACAAGGCGTATTCGAGACCCAGTAAAACGAAGCTGCTAGCGAGGACGACGACGAGTAAGACGGCAAGATCACGAAGGCTCGCGTAACGCCAGATGATTTGATAGAAGCGCATCCAGTGTGCGACGAATGTAAGAGCGACCCACTGGATGAGGGCGATTTCGAGTGCGTCCTGCAACTCGAAGTTGACGGTGAGATGGAGCGGATTAAAGAAGTAGAACGTAACGACAGTCGCGAGTGCGATGATTCCAGCGTCGATTAGGCGAAGGAGTCCGATCTTCAACTGTCGACGATACGGGGTGAGCGGGGAATGCTGCATGACGGTGTCTCCTCTCCTCTCTCATGAATGACTGCGGGGAATCGCTTTCGGATAACTATCAGTGGATTCGCGTGTCGCTTCCTTTTTGCTTAACGAGCGAGAATAGACGATCAGGAGTCCGAGCATCAGACCAAGAACGCCACCGATGCCTGTATTCATTAGGATGTTCGGTGACACGGGTTTCGTTGGAATCCGTGCGCTTGAGAACACTTCCGTCTTACTCGTGTTGATCAGTTGTGGGAGATAATCCTGGAAGACTTCCGTCATCGTATTAGCCTGGATGGCTGCCTGCTCCGCCGAACGATCCGTGACGGATAAGGCGATGACTTGCGAATCGAGATTGCTCGAGACTGTCAGACGATCCGTCAAATCGAATAACCGCTTGTCGGTGACGTTCATCTTTTGGGCGACCTGATCGACGACCTCTGGGCTTCGTAGGATATCTTGATAGGTACTGACGAGTGTCGGCGTCGATGTCGCCTCTGCGTTCGCTTGAGGAACGACAAGAATGTAGGCCGTCGCCTCGTATGTCTTCGGGATGACATACGTGCTAAGCGCATATCCGGCTCCCGCGAAGAGAATCATGAAGAGTGCGAGTAGCCACCAGCCGCGTCGGAGTGTCGTTAGATGATCTCCGAAGGTTTTTCTTTGATGCATCGAGCTCACTGTTGTTCACCTCTTTCTGGCTTGACCGAATGGATGGACATTGGTTATGTCTACACCTTATTTCCAATCGACTCCCAAAACAATTAGAGCTTGATGGAAATGATTATATTTTTTTCGGTAGCTATCTCGCTTGCGTGACACTAGTTCACAGCATGAATTCATATCACGAAAAAAACGCGATTCACGAAAAAATGATCACGTTTCCCTTAATCTTTTTTCATTTATCTGCATGATGTTTTGAAAGATAAGGGTAAATACCAATTTGATGATTAAAAAGTGCTCAAATCGGTAATAAGTCCTATATGAAGGGTGGATAGTCTTTAGAAATCATGTTAAAATCAGCCAATATACCCACATCTTTTGCCTTATCCATCCTAGTCGTTTGGATCATGCTCGATGCTTGGATTCGTCCCTTATCCTTCACGGACGAAGTGTTGCCGAAACAGTGGTCCCTTTGGTTGCTTCCGGTCTACATCGTTCTGTTCAGCGTCTGTTGGCTCATCTTACGACCGTTCTATCGCGCCAACCGAGCGACTGGACATCAAATTGCACTTATTTTTCTGATTTATCTGACATTTCATATCGTTTTTTTCTTTTTTAACGCGAATACGGATCGTATTCTTGCTTCGCTTTACCTCATTTCGACTTGGCTATTCGTTGGCATCGTCTCTTCGCTCTCGCGTACATTGATCGAACAATGGCAACGACTGTTGTGTCACTTTCTTTATGGACAAGCCGTCTTTCTCGCTTCCTACGCCCTCATCGTCTCATTTGGTTCAGAGTATGTTCCGGTCGAAAACCTGCAATGGCTTCGAATCGGTCCTTTGTCGTTTCCTCAACTGTACGTCGGGGAACAAGGCTCGTTCCTTCGCCTCGCTGGTCTGATGAACAATCCGAATACGTTTGCAGCGTGGCTTGTTCCAGGAGGACTGTTTGCTTGGTTCTACCTGCTCAGACAATTCCCGCGTCGGCAAAGCTTTCTGCACGCGGTCCTTCTCTTGCTCATCATCATCGCGTTACTCAGAAGCGGTTCGCAGACAGGAATCTATTCTTTTCTCCTTCTTGCTCTGCTGACAAGTATTCGAATGGTTCCGGGAATGAAACGGCGGTTGCAGGTGACAGCATGTTACGTAACGGGAAGCT
Source organism: Exiguobacterium sp. ZWU0009 (assembly GCF_000798935.2). NCBI lineage: Bacteria > Bacillati > Bacillota > Bacilli > Caryophanales > Exiguobacterium > Exiguobacterium sp. ZWU0009. The sequence continues at coordinate 2,751,710 of NZ_CP018057.1, forward strand.
TGATTCTCCTAGCTGTCTTTGCGTTTCAAGGACTGCTTCCCCGTTTGCTCAGTCTCAACGGACGATTTACGCTTTGGCAAGCAGGATGGCGCGCTTCCACTGATTCGCTTTGGTTCGGACACGGGATTGGAAGTGCCCCACGCGGTCTGCAGGAACAACTAAACGAACAAGTTCTCTATACGTTCCACAGCACACCGATCACCCATCTTTATGAATTCGGACTCATCGGTTGTTGGCTGTACGGTGCAGTCTTTCTATATCTGTTCTATCGACTGTTTCGGATTCAGACGACGGATTTCGCGTTTCTCGCCCTGTTGCTTGCTAGCTGGCTCGGATTGCTCCAATTTACGGAAAGTATTCTCGTCAGACCGAGTGGATTTTATTTCATTTGGCTCAGCCTTCTCGCTTATACGTCGCTTCGTCGACTTCCACCTCACGACAGTACCCACACCTAGAGCACCTACACGAAAGGGGTATGACATCATGAAGAAATGGACAGAACAACAAGTCATCGATAGCCTAATCGAAGCTAGTATCGAATATCCCGCTCTCGACGCAAAGACGTATGCACGTTGGTCGATTGGAAAAGATATTCCGTCGATCACGACGATCATCAATGTATTCGGCTCTTGGCGTGAAGCACTCCAAGCGGCCGGTCTCTCATCGATTCGTCCGTACTTTTCAGATGAAGAGATCCTTGCTTTCATCAAGGAAGCATCGACACGCTTACACCCTTTCCATAGCAACAGCTACCGAGAATGGGCAAAGGCGAAACATGGACCCTCCTTGACATTGATCAACTTACGTTTCGGTTCTTGGTCACGTGCACTCGAAGAAGCACAAATCGAGATGACACGCTCCATCTCGATGACGGAAGAACGGATCATCACCGCCTTACTCGAAGCTTCTGATGTCCTTCCCCGTCTGACGACACAGACGTATGCGATTTGGGCACAGGAAAATGGTCATCCGACAGTCGCGACGATTGCCCGTAAATACGGTTCATGGGCAGATGCCCTCGCTTGCCTCGACATCGCACCGCCTCGCCGGAAATGGGTCGAAGAAGATGTCCTTGAAGCACTGCGGCAGGCACAAGAAGAATTACCTTCCCTCAGTATCATTCATTACCGGAAATGGGCAGAAGGTCGCTCGGTTCCGAGTACCTCGACGATCAACGCTCTCTTCGGTAGCTGGACCTCCGCCGTGCAATGCCTCAAGCGTGCACGCGTCTCTCTTTCTTGATTCTGCTCTTCTACCTAAAAGGAGTGATCCGGTATCACTACCGAGTCACTCCTTTTTCGTGCGCTTATGGTTTTTTGATTTGCTCAAGCAAAGCTGCAGGCAACAGCGTCACCGTGTCGTGCTTCAATAGATAGATGTCTTCCGCATATGCCCCGATGCGTCGGGGATTACGTCTTCCCTGCAGATTGTTTCGGATCGCTTTCGGAAAATTAACGCCGCATTCATACGCATGTGGATATCCCCCACCGAATCGCGGATTGATTTCCGATAGATAGAGCGTTCCGTCCACATCGAACAGATCGAAATCAAGCGGTCCGACGAGACCGGTTCCACGTAAGACCTGCTCGACCAGTTCAAAGACATCGTCGCGTTTAACGGAGCGACTCTTATCCGTTTCCCCTGCACGCATGACGAGTTTCTCCTTGATGAAGATATCGGTCACTTCATGCGTCAACCAGTCGACATAGACATCGACACCGAGTTCTTGTCCTCTTAAGTATTCTTGAATCAATAAATCCGGATGGACGGCAAACAGTCCTTCAACGACTTCGAGGGAGGAGACCGCCTGGACATGGAGACTGGCACTCCCATTGCGTGGTTTGACGAAGACCGGGAACTGTACCTCCCCTTGCGCAAGTGCGCTCCGGAATGCTTCGAGCGTCACGTATGTCCGCGCATGCGCAATCCCTTCCGCGACACAATACGTATACATCGCGTACTTGTCGAAACAGAGACGACAGGCATCCATCGGTGAGACGAGGACTGTGACACCGATGGCTTCAAACCGTTCCGTCGCCGCTGCGAGCAATTCCAGTTCAGGATCAATCAATGACAATAGCGCCGTCACCTGTTCGCGCTGACACAACTCCAGCAAATGATCGATATAATCCGGTGCATCGATGCAGGGAACGAGATGATGGCGTTCTGTCATATAAAGACCCGGTGCGAGTGAACTACAATCCGCAGTACTGACGTGACCGTCCGGCATCTCACGGACGAAATACTCGACCAGCTTCGTCCGTCGACCGACGCTCGTCATCAACAAATGGGAAGTCTTCATAGGGCAGTCTCCTTCGTTAAAAATGATGCCTGTTCTTTTCGTGCTGGAAGGAGACACTTCCTGCTTAACGTCATACTTTTTTCCTATAGATGAGTACATAACATCCGATTCCAATCAAAGCACCAGCTCCATCGAGTAAAACATCTTGGATGAGTCCCGTCCGACCCCCTGTCAAGATTTGATGGAACTCATCAAAGACAGCGACCATGATTGCTAACGAATAGGCGAACAGGACCGCAAGTCCTGGTGTCAGGCGACGGCGTGTTAAATCGATCAATCCGATGCCTAATACGAGAAACGTCGAGACGTGGGCTGCTTTTCGGATGAAAAATTCAATGAAGCCACTTCGTCCGAGTGCTGCAACACTGACTTCTCCATGATAGGAGAAGGAGATGAATCGCAGATGATCGACGAATCCTAACGGGATGTATCGAGATAACCCCGGCTTGATGGATTGTGCCTGATACGGCATCGAACTCGAGATAAAAAGGATCAATAGAACGGTCAGGACGACGTAGCCGGACCACGTGATTTTTTTCATGAACACACTCCTTTTTTTAGATCACTTTAGAATAACATGGGTGGAAACAATAGGCGATTTCTCCTGAAATTCAATTTCTATTTTAACCCATTTCATATTTTTAGTTTCCTTGAAAAACGATATTTTACATTTCAAAGGTTTCTTTTATAATGAAAGTGGTTAATTAGTACTATACACGATGACCTGCAGAATAGGAGTGGAGTGCCATGAACCGTGCACTAGGTAAAAAAATCATGCAATTGCGCAAACAACACAAGTATACTCAAAAGTTTTTAGCTGAACGATGTGGAGAAACAGCAACGGACATCTCCGCTTACGAACGTGGTCAGCGCATGCCCTCTCCTCAAGTCCTAGAACGATTGGCTCTTGCTTTAGACACGACGGTCATTGATCTCATCGATCCGAAGTATGTACAGCATCCTTCGTTGAATGAATTCATGCAACAAGCGCTTGAACCATCACAACCGCTTGATCTGAAACTCATTCTCGAAGACTTACTCGTTCACCTCAGTCTGTCAAAGGAAATCTATTTTGATGGTCGCCTCGTCTCAGCGAACGTCCGAGATGAGATGGCAACGTCCATTGATCAGGCATTAAAACGAGGGATTTCCTCCATCGAGGCGTAAAAAGGAATCAAAATCAGCTGATTTTGATCCCTTTTTCTTATTCTGTTTGGACGATATGGTCGATGTACAATTGTCCGTCTTCATATGTCGCTTCTAATAGTTGACGAAAAAACGCATTTTCACTTGTTTTCTCGGATACGAATACACGTGTGTAGCGCTGGTGCGCCTGCTCGAGTACACTGAATTTCAGAGTACGGGCAGATGAAGAGAAGAACAATTGTCGACCGGGATGACCAAAGGCGTCCGTTGCTTTCGATTCTTCTAAGAAGTGAAAAGATTCATCTGGAAACAAGGTCTCAATGAACGATAAACAGCTTTGCTGAAAGGTACTTCCGCTCTGATTTTCCATGATGTGTCCGGCTCCTCTTTCTCATGATGTACTTCGAATCGTGAAAAGGAAACTACTGTATCACATTACCCAGCCTTTAGACCTATTCAAACCAGTATATTACATATATTTTTAATTGTATCGTTATATTATATTGTTTGACTACTGTTTCTCGAACTCCAACACCAGCATCGTGTTTCCTTCATACAGAAATTGTCCCTGATAGCGCGATAACGTCGCAAATTCAAACAGCGTCTTCGGTTCGTACAAATATTCTATTGCATAGCTGATTTTTTCCTCTTGCCCCGATTTAAGGTAGGCGTTAAATAATAAACGTTCGCCATCGATGTGGTAGCCATAGAACAGTAATGTCTTTTGAAAACGTCGTGTCGCGATCGGATGGGCCATCGATTTTAGATGATCGATACGATACAAGGACACGAGCAGTCGTCCACTCGGTCGTAGCAATTGACGGATGTTTCGGAAGAACAATAACAGCTCCCCACGCGTATAACGTAAAATCGTCGTTCCCGGTAAGATGATCCGGTCAAAGTACTCAGGTCCGACGACGTCCGTTACGTCATGACTCCAGCCGTAAATCTTATGCTGATACTTCTCCGCAATCTGTTTCGTCCGTGCAGCTTCCGGTTCGATCAGATAAAGATCATACCCTTCATCCGACAAGAGATTGAAGAGCGATGGATCAAACGTTCCATGAAACAGGATCCGCTCCCCTTTTCGTAAATAACGCCGATAGAGCATCAGCTCATCGACCTCATTTAACTGTTGCGCCTCTTGATACAGTTGACCGAATCGTTCATCCGCCTGAACATGATCTAGCACTTGGACGCGCGAGTAACTCCCTTTACGCAAGAATGGACCAAATAAGACATCACCCATGATACATCAACTCCTTGTAGTGCTGAATCGCTTCTGCATAATCTGCGCCGAGTCGCTCCGGTAATATGTCGAACTGTTCTTTTTGATCCGCTTCAAGAATCCAGAGGAATGCTTCGTTTGTCTCAAATAACCGTAACGTCGTCCGGTCGAACGCAAAACAACCTTCCTCGTTTTGAATGCCGATTAGCGTCAACGGTCCGATCCGCCCGGCTGTCCGAGGTAATTCGAGATCAGAGTACGGTGTGATGAAACGGCTCGTTCCCTGAAACGTTCCGGCAAGTTGATACAGCAACGGAAACAGCTCTAGTTCAGTTTGTGATGCCAGCGCGTCAGGTTGAAGTTGCCGCTCTCGGAATGACTCGATATCAACAGATAGGTCTGCACTCAACTGAATCGTCTTCTGTCGATCGGCGTAAATCCCGTCCACAAAGAAGAACAGTCGATGCGAGACGCGTAATCCACTTAACGTCGCATAATCGAGGATCCCCATCGATTGATCATTTTGAATCCGTCCCGTTTGTTGCCAGTCCACTAATTGCTCTGCTAGCGCGTCACGTGACAAGACCGTCAACTGCGAATCAAGCGAGGGAAAGAGACGATCGGAAAACGTCAACAGAATCGGTGTCCGGCTCATCAGTTCGATGATCGGTAGATCGTGACGCATCGGGTGATCAAAATAGATGACGCTGTTGATCGTCATCGCATGGAAATTGCTTGCCGGAATGTTGTCCAGTAATGAGCTGTCCTCGATGTAGACATGACGTAACGGTTGCGGATGGTGCGGCACCGATGCTGGGTACACACCTGTCATCAATGAGAGAAGCGCATGATGGACCGCTGGAACGGATGCAGAAGCCGGCATGTCTTCCTGCGGTAAGAAGAGACCATTCAGGAAATCAGGTTGTCCGAACAGGACTTCTCCATTTGGGCGAATCAAGTGGAACTGGACGTGTAACATCTCGTGTTGCAAATACGCGACGAGTCGTAACGTTCGTTCCCCTTCCCCTTGGAGGACGAAGACATAGTGCTCATACTCTTGAAAATCCATATAATCGAGTAAATCATGGAACGTATGTGTGTCGTAATCAAACGCGTCGAGCGAAATACGGTGCGTCTCACAAAACGTCTGCAGATCAATCGATGGTAGAGAACGTTGCAGCCAGCCGTCTTGTTCCGATAAAAGCGATAATCCGATCATGTCCTCTCTCCTTTCTCATCAAATGATTGAAAAAAGGGCTTCATTCCAATAGCCGAATGAAGTCCTTTTGTGTGGATTAAGCCGATTTAACGTTTGCCTTAGGTTTCGTAGCAGTCCGGTCCATTTCCCGATGAGCGAGGGGGGCGACGGAGACGGTAGCAGGATTGAGACACCAAGCGCAAGAAGTCATGTTACGTCGCGTTTCTTTTAAGATGAGTGTCATGGATGTACCCCTTTCTGAATCAAGTGTGATGGTCGTTGAAACATTGATACGAAATCAAGTAAATCAGTAGTATCTCGTCTGGTTCGCTTCTATAATAGAAGTTGGTACCCTATACCAGTTCAATCTCCACGAAAGGACGAGGAGCCGATGGATCAATTCATGTCACCGCAAATCGGCTTAGCATTACGCCGATTGCGGAAGAAACACAATCTGACCCAAAAAGATTTAGCAAACGGAATTTGCAGTCAAGCAGAGATCAGTAAGATTGAGAGTGGCACACATTCACCGACAGTCGAATTGCTGTATGCTTTATCAAAGCGATTACAAGTTCCATTATCAGCGTTCTTAGACCCTACAAATCAACAAACGAATTTACGAACGATTGACGAAGAATTACTTTATAAATTTAGAAATCAGGACTTTGAAGGCATTTATAAACAAAGTAAAGTCGCACTATCTAATGCTAATACTTCATTTGAACATTCATTATTGTATAAATATTACTTCTTCATTTGCTCGTATCGTCTAGGAAAAATCGATTACCGTACATGTATAGTAGAACTTCAAAATCTATCTAATGAATACTCCACTTCATTTTATTCACCAAATATGCTAATTCGAATTAAATCTGCGATTGCGAATCTATATTCTGAAAATAGAAGTTTTCAATATAGTATCAATGTTTATGAAGAAATATTAAATCTCAACTTTGACAATGATGATTTAATCGTCGATCGAATTAGAATTTCGTATAATTTTTCAAAGATTCTTTTAGAATTCCAAAAACATAATCGAGCACTTACTATAATTGATGAAGCAATTGAAACAAGCTTAAAATTTAAAGATATGTCGTTACTCGGACAATTATACTCTCAAAGAGCTGCTTGTTTAGATAAATTAGGTGCTCCATCACAAGAAATCATTAGAACTTTTGATAAATCATATTTTTTGTTTGAATTATTAGGAATGAAAGAGTATCAAAAAATTATCACAACGATGAAAGAAGAATATCTAGCCAAATAGCTGTATCAATGTATGAATTTCAATTAAGCTCGTTTTACTGCGTACTCAAGTGGAATTCCATCAATAGCCACATCTGTTTTTTGTGAATATTCTAAAGGCAATCCTTTAATCGCTACATCGAAAGCTGGAGCATACTCAAGTGGTAATCCTTTGATCGCTAGGTCTGTTTTTTCTGAATACTCGAGTGGCAATCCTTTAATCGCTACATTAGTTTCAAGCTGACTAGCAACGCCAGCACCAACAGTAACAGATAATGATAAAGCTGCAATCGCTAAACCTAATTTCTTTTTCAAGTTCATTTAAATTACCTCCTATTATTTTTCGTATGGCTTCGTAACAACATCATATAACCTTAGACCCCCTCTGAATATTCGAATACGAATAATTATGGTATTTTACACATTATTTTCACTTTCTATTACTTTTGACTCGAGTCATATGTCCTGATTCCTGTGTTTTTCTTACAAATCATCCATCAATATGTCGAACTTGTGTATGAAAATAGATTTTTTTGAATATTCCATCATAATGAAATTCCGTAACAGACATAAAGAGAGCCCGTCCAACTCCTACGAGTCAAACGAGCTCTCTTTATTTTGAGGATTGTCGTAACGCAATGACGTAAAAGATACCGAGGACGACAATCACACCTAGTAGTATTGAACTAATTGTCGTTCGAGTCGACGTATCCGGCATCCATATCCCAAGCCCTAAATTGATTGCTGCGATAATTAGGACGAGCCAAACAATCGTACGTGGTCGCATATCGATCTCCTTTCTGGTCTACTCTGCCGTCCGATCACCGAATATGCTATGGTGAAGATAACGAAGGAGGTTCTGTTTCATGAATAGACTTGCTGTATTTTGTGGTTCCAAAGATGGTGCTAGCCCAGTCTTTCGCGAGACAGCGGGTAAGCTTGGTCAAGCGCTCGCTACGCACGGCATCGGACTCGTATACGGTGGTTCCCGTGTTGGAACGATGGGGGCTGTCGCGGACGCTACGCTTGCTGCTCAAGGTCAGGCAATCGGTGTCTTGCCTCATTTTCTACAAGAAAAGGAACTTGCCCACCCCGGACTGACTGAATTACATCTCGTTCACTCGATGCACGAGCGAAAAGCGAAGATGTCAGAACTCGCTGACGGCTTCATCATTCTCCCTGGTGGTCCCGGTACGATGGAGGAGTTTTTTGAAGTCTTCACGTGGGCGCAACTCGGTCTACACGAAAAACCGTGTGGTGTACTCAATATCGAAGGATACTATGATCCCTTGATCGCCCTATTTGACACGATGGAACGTCAAGGATTCCTGATTCCGGAACACCGTGCGATGCTGATTGTCGAGTCAGATCCTGATCGTCTTCTTGAACGCTTCGCGACGTATGAAGCTCCACACGTCAAAACCTATATGGATCGCTCACAAACCTGATGCAAACGGAGTCCTCGACTCCTTTTTTTTGTATGGATGCTCAGCTCTTCCGATTTTACTTCTCTCTCGTTACTCATTTTCTCTACACTGACGTAAGAATCCTACTTTACAGCATAAAAAAACCAGATGCGCATGCACCTGGCTTAACGTTAAAAGAAATTCAAGATTGCATCACTGAGATTCGTCAAAGACGGCGTCTCATCGATGACCATCAAACTCCCGGCTGCAAGGACGAGTAACCCAAGACCTGATAAAATCCACCCTGGATGTTTGACTGTATCCTCTGAGTCCGTGTTTTCTTTACCCGATCGCGCATTTGCTGCTTGTTCTTTCAAGCGATCGCGTCGATATTGATGCTGTTCCTCTTTCGACCACTTCTTATACTCTGCGAGGAACTTCTTATACTCCGGTAAGACATCCTTCGTCGTTCCGTCGAGACGTACTTGACCGTACTCGAGCCAGACGACCCGCTCACAGAAGCTCTTGATTTGCGAGAGCGAGTGACTGACGAAGATGATGGTCTTCCCTTCATCCTTGAATTCGTTCATCTTATCGATACAACGGTTATAAAAGGTTTGGTCCCCGACCGATAACGCTTCATCGACGATCAGGATGTCGGCGTCGACATTAACTGCGATCGCGAAGCCGAGACGCGACTTCATCCCACTTGAGTACTTCTTGATCGGCTGATCGATGAAGTCACCGATATCCGCGAAATCGATGATGCCAGGCATCCGGCGCTCGATTTCCGCATCGTCCATCCCGAGCATGAGACACTTCAAGCGAATGTTCTCCCGTCCTGTCAGGACGTTCTTCAACCCTTGCGAGACAGCGATGATCGCAACTTCACCATTGATCGCGACGTCTCCTTCGTTTGCATAGATGATACCTGAAATCAAGTTCGATAACGTCGATTTACCGGATCCATTGATACCGACGAGTCCGACGACTTCACCTGAGCCGATTTCGAGCGAGACATCCCGTAGTGCAGTGAATGTTTTAACGCTCTTGCTTTGATTCTTGAACAAGAGCTTGAATTTTTCTTTCGTAGTCGTGACCATGTCGAAGCGTTTCGTGACATGGTCGAGTTTAATCATAGACATGGCGATTTCCTTCCCTTAAACGAGCTCTGTGAATGATTTACGGAACTTGATGTGCAAGAATGTTCCCGCTGTGAACAAGAGGAGCGTCACACTCCAGAAGTACAGACCGGTCGGCCACTCTTGCCAGACCCAATGTCCTCCGAGCAAGCTTGCTCGGTATCCCTCGACGAGATAAAAGACAGGATTCAAACGGAGGATACCATGTAAAGCATCTGGGAACCGTTCGATGTTCCAAAGGATCGGTGTCATATAGAAGAGCATCCGCATCATCGATTGTAAGAAGAGCTGGATGTCCTTAACGAGTGTGATAAGTGTTGAAAAACAAAGTGAGAACGCATAGACGAAAATGTACGTCGCGATCATATAATACGGCAACTGAAGTAGTTTCCATGTAATCGGGATGCCATTTGCAATGATGACGATGAAGACGATCAAGAGCATCGCAAAATGTTGATACATGCGTGATAAGATGACATACGACGGAATCGCACTCATCGGGAAACGCATCTTCGTCACCATCGCGAGACGACTATTGATCGAGTTCGATCCACGGAGCAAGGCGTCATTGATGAAGAACCAGACGACGATCCCGCAAAGAAGCCAGACGATGAACGGAATATCTCCGTCGACGTTCTTGTTTCCACGTAGACCGACACCGAAGACGAACCAATAGATAAAGATTTGGAGACCCGGATTGAGGAGCTCCCATAAAAGGCCAAGGCGTTGCTCTGCATGCGCTGATTTGATTTCATATCGCGCCAACCGGCGAATCAGTGGGAAGTTCTCCACCTGTTCCCGGATGATACTTCTCATTTCTTTCAGCATAAGTGTAAGTTCCTTCCGATTCATGATACATGTATTTTATTTTTATATTCGTTGATTCCACTCAAAAAAAGACAGATGCCGTCCGCGATTGCTCAAACGAACGCTCTCTCCGCATGAACGGGTCCTTGCCCGGTCGATTCCGACTCGCCTCCTTTGTCCACTCATTCGTGCATGGCAGAAGCAATACTTCCTATATACACTTAATCAATTCTAGCTATCGTGAAAAAGCGTGTCAATGTATTGGACGAACCGACACCAAACTGTAGTTTTTCAGGCACGACAAAAACCGGCGGGTCCACCACCGGTCATCTCCTAGTTTGTTTCCTTACGCATGATTAAAATGTGGAAACTCAATCGTCGTCGGTGGTGATGCGAGCCCCCATACGAGGAGGACGGTAATCACACAAATAATGCCGACGAGGACACCGCCTCGAATCGTATCATTCATCCATCGTTGCCTCTTTTCATCCGAACTGTCTATATACTGACATCATACAATATTTAGCAATTCAGGACCACTAAAAAATCGACATTTAATGGTAATGTTTAACGATTGGTAATATTATTTCGTTTCATTTTTATTTAAGACAAGATATAATGAAAGCGTTATCATTTTATTGCGAAGGCGAACGTTCGGATTCTCAAGATTACGAGCAAACGACTTCCGTGGGTTGTCTTGTCGTCGGACCTAAGAATTTACGTTATTTACAAAAGGTTCATCCCACGAAGCTTTCCGAACCCTTTATAGTAGAAGAGGAGGTCAACGATCGCATCGCGACCTTGCATTCATACCCCACTCTTGAAGGAGGATTTTTACGTATGTACAAATCAAAACCGCTTTACGCGGCAGCTGTTGCTGTCGCCCTGACGACATCGGCAATCGTGCCAGTTGCTCAAACGACAGTTTCGGCTGCAACACATGTCAAAGTCAAAACGGTCAAACTCAAGTCACTCGTCTTCACGAAAGGTGCCCCGGTCAAACTCCCTGCTACATATAAAGGCGAGAAGATCACGTGGAAGTCTTACGACCGCCATGCGTTCAACCGTTACCAAACGGTCAAAGGCACATACGGTAAGAAAAAGAATCCAATCGAAATCAAGATCTACATTCAGAACTACGCCGTGAAGTTCGTCGAGAAGGTTGCGGATCAGACGATCTACGTCGATCAAAAACCAGAATTGCCGAAAACATTAGCTGTTCTCTATGCGACAGGTCGCATCTATGACAAGCCAGTCCGCTGGTCGAAAGTTGATACGAGCGAAGCGGGTGTGAAATATGCGGTCGCAAGTTATACACGTCTTGGTAAGACGATTACATTAAAAGCAAAAATCACGGTGCTCGACGTCAATACGGATGACTTCTCGATCGGTTTAATGCATACAAACGATACGCATGCGAACCTCGATGATGCACCAAAGAGAGCAACGGTCATTAAACAATTAAGATCGTCTTATCGAGCAGAAGGTATTCCTTCTCTACTTCTTGATGCTGGCGACGTCTTCTCTGGATCCCTCTACTTCAATAAGTTCCTCGGTCAAGCCGATCTTGAACTGATGAACTACATGAAATATGACATGATGACGTTCGGTAATCACGAGTTTGATCTTGGCGATACAGATAACAACATTGCTTTGAAAAACTTCGTCACGAAAGCGAAATTCCCGTTCATCACGGCGAACGTCGACTTCAGTAAAAACGAACTCTTCAATGGTCTGCAAAAGAAAACAATTACAGCAGGACCAGAGCGCGGGAAAATCTATCAAGGGATCATCAAGGAATATAAAGGACAAAAAATCGGTTTCTTCGGTTTGACGACAGAAGAAACAGCGGATATCGCAAGTCCAGGAACAGTTGCTTTCGCAAACTATATCGCTAGCGCTAAAGCAGCTGTCAAAAAACTTGAAGATCGCGGTGTAAATAAGATTGTTGCGTTGACACACATAGGTTTTGACGATAACGAAGCTGTTGATAATGATAAGTTATTAGCTAAAAATGTTGAGGGTATTGACGTTATTATCGGTGGTCACTCTCATACCCAATTAGACTCTCCAGTCATTTTTGATAGTGAAAACACGCCAGGAAAGAAAGATACAACATTAGTCGCGCAGGCATTTCAGTATGGCAAATTCCTAGGTAACTTAAACTTAACGTTTGATTATAAAGGACAACTCACAGATTACAAAGGATCATTAATTGAAGTCGGAAAAGCAGAAGCAGATGTTGAAGCTGCTAAAATCCTTAAACCGTATGCCGATCAAATCGCTGAGTTGAAAAATGAAGAAGTTGGCGCAAATATCGTCAATGCCTTACCAAACCCTCGTGTCAAAGGTGAGAACTTGATCAGCGTCCGTAATAGCGAAACAGCGCTTGGTAACTTGATCACAGACGGTATGCTTAAAAAAGCGAAGGAATATAATCCAGAGACAGTCATCGCAATGCAAAACGGTGGAGGTATCCGTGAAGCAATTGATGCCGGTCCACTGACAGTCGGTGAGGTCTTGACGACGCTACCGTTCGGTAACACACTCGCAACAGTCAAATTGACTGGTACAGAGATCAAAGAATTGCTTGAAATCAGCGTTGGTGTTGCACCTGTTGAAAACGGTGGTTTCCTCCACGTCTCTGGTATGAAGTTCGAATACGATAGCACAAAAGCTAAAGGCGAACGCGTCACGAAGATGGAAGTGAACAATAACGGCACATTCGAAGTCATCGATCCAGCGAAGACATATGTCATCGCAACGAATGCCTTCACAGCTAAAGGTGGCGATGGTCTCACACCATTCGAGACGGCTTACAAAGCTGGTCGCGTCACGGACCTCGGTCTCTCTGACTGGGAAAACCTACGTGATTTCACGAAATCACTCGGTCAAGTCGACTACAAGATTGAAGGTCGCATCGTCGATACATCAAAACTTCCAAACTAATACGAACAAAAAACAACCGCAGGTCTTCTCGATTCGTTCGAGAACGCCTGCGGTTGTTATGTTATAGTGTCTGCGCTGAGTTTTGCTTCAACAGCTCAATGATTTCATCGAGTTCATACTCTTGTGCCAACATAAGTGGCGTAAAGCCATCCGCGTTTTTGATCGACGGATCAGCGCCGTGCTCGAGTAAGAGCTTGACGGTCTCTTTCCCTTCCCCTTCAACAGCATGATGAAGAGGCGTGAACTTGTCGGCATCTTGTTGATTGACCATTTCGCCTCGCTTCAAGTATAGGTCGACGAGTTCATCGTTGTTACTAAAGACTGCCGTAATGAACGGTCGTTCGCCGAACTCATTGACAGCATCGACATCACTGCCTGCTGCAAGCAATTCCTTAAAGATCGATTCGAGTCCTGTGCTCGATTTCCGGTACCCGAGATAATGCAACGCCGTATCGCCATCGGCATCGACTGCCTTCATATCACTTTCCGGAATCAGTCGATGTATGTCTTCGAGCTTCCCTTTTTGAATCGCTGCCATCAACTCCGTCTCGTTGAGATTCTGACCATTCGTCTTCGTCGTGACGTTCTCGTCACTCGTTTCTTTTTTTGCCTCAATCGCCCCTTCGTCTAACAGCATACCTGCCGTCGTGCTAACGAGGAATATTGCGATTAGAATGCTACCTGCGACGACGAAGCCTTGACCATATCGAAAGAGTGGGCGCGGACGTTCGATTGGCTCACCCGTTAAGTGCAACCTTTCGAGTAAAGAAAGTTCGGTTCGTAACGCTTCATACAATAAGATGGAAAACGTCCGTTGCTTCCGTTTCTCCTCGACGTAGATAGCTGTATCTGTCGTTGCTAGAAGTGTTGGTCCGAGCACATCCTCAAACATGGCTTGTCGCGCGTATAAGGGCGAAACAAGTGGTAGGACCATCTGGTGACGGGTCCGAGCACATGCCCGCATGTAAGCCGGACGTAAAAACGGAATCCAACTGCCAATCCATAGTAAGATTTGCTTTTCCTGATGGTTCCGTTTGATTCGTGCCAGTTCAAGTAACAATCGGAAACGACGAATCTCTGTCAATTCTAGATACGACGTCGGTAGGACAATCAAATACTTTTGAAATAGACCGATAACGTGAGGTCGTTTTACTTCATTTTGGAAATAGATTTCTGGCATCCGCCATAGTTGCAACTGTTCTGTATGTATACGGATTTGCTCGAACAACTCTGGAAACTGCTCGGCACTCAAGCGAACTCCTTCACTACGAATCCGGGAGACCCGTTGCCATTGCCGTAGCCAGAGTATTAACAATAGGATCACAAGACCCACCATCACATAAATACCGGGCTGCCCTGTTTCAAACACTAACCCAATGATGCCACCCACTGTCAAAATGGCGATGCTTAACAACAAACTAAAGTAGACGGTCTCTTTGCGGGTCACCGCTCTTCTGATCCGGTGCGCGGGATCAATCCGTTCTTTCGTCTCCTGCTCCATACGTCATCTCCCTCATCTATCACGTAATTCATCTATCACGTAATTCACCGTTTTCTCTTCCTTCTTATCTTAACGGTTATTCCCTCGAAGTTCCAAGGGAATCCTTTCCTGACATACCAAAAGAATATTCAGATAACTTATATTTTCACCTATTCTTTGATAACGTAACTTTTTTTCCTGATTATTCATTATATATGGAATAAAATTTCGCATATTCTATTTTAGAGCGATTTTTGTTGATTTTTCAGCATTCATACGCAATTCTCATAATAAAGCAACCTGTCGTTCGAACCACTATTTTTTTATTGATAGGTAGGACAAAAGTCACTTTTTTTGATTGCAGAAAAATTTGTAATACCATATAATAACTAATAGGAAGAAGAATATGGGAGTGGTTTTCTTGGGTTTATTTAATTTAATAAAAAAGGACTATACCGTCCAGTATCAAGTATTACGCGGAGATGAGATCGTTGATACGGATCGACTCAACATCCGGGCAGGCGATCACACGGCAGCACGAAAGAAAGCAGACAACATGTTAAGAAAAGAATTCGGACGTACTCAGTATAAGATTGAATGGGTACAACGGTTCTAATCGCTAAAATAACCCATCGCCTCAGTCATGATGATTGAGACGATGGGTTATTTTCATGCATGCTGTTGTTCTTGCTCCCGCACGATTCGATCAGCTTTTAAGTAAAGACGAATCGCTGTGTACAATACGATGCCAATCAATGCACCACTGCCATCGATCAATACATCGCCTACAAGCGGTGTTCGTCCACCCGTCAATTGCTGATGGAACTCATCCATGACACCAATCGTCATCGCTGCCGTAAAGGCAAAGAAGGCAGCTGGTAATGCTGTGTATCCTCGTGCACGTAAGAAATGTACGATGCTGATTCCAAGAATGAAGAACAATCCAGCGTGCATCCCCTTTCGAATGAAAAACTCAAGGAACGCTGCAGGTCCAAGCGACGCGACACTAATTGGAACTTCATAATGGAACGACACGAAGGAAAACGCATAAACCCAGTCGAGTGGGATATGTTGTGTCAAAAACGGAATCAAAGATTGTTGCTGGTACGTCATCGAGCTGAAGACGAATAAGGAAAGTAAGATGGCTCCTCCTATATAAACGGAAATGGGTATTCGGCGCATCATGCACTCTCCTTTCTATTGTACATCCTACCATGGATGCTCATCGTGAACATACGTCAAAAGGCGGACTTATCTTACTCTCATTTCTTGTTGATTCCCTCTTTTGCTTCAAACACAACAAAAAACACCTCGTCCAAGTGGACGAGGTACAGTTCCTTACAGCGATGACGTCTTCGGTTCGCGTAAGAGGTGTTTGATGTCATGGAACGTCACGAACGTTCTGTTCTTCGCATCGTATAGTTTATAGCGAAGCGACTTCAGACTCGAGAATAAACCAATCTTCGTCGCCTTCTGAAGCGGTGGCGTCGAGACGTGTGCTTTTTCGAGATGATAGTTCGGAACACGTGGGCTGAGATGGTGGACGTGGTGGAAGCCGATGTTTCCTGTCACCCATTGCAAGACCTTCGGCAACTCGTAATACGAACTACCTTCGATTGCCGCCTTGACGTAATCCCATTCACTTTCATCCTCGAAGTACGAGTCTTCGAACGTGTGTTGAACGTAGAATAACCAGATTCCAAGTACGCCTGCTGTGAACATCGTCGTTCCTTGGATGATCAAGAAGGCTTGCCAGCCGATGAAGTAAATCAGGATACCGTACAGGACGATAAGCGACGCATTGATGACATGTGTGTTGACTCGTTCTTTTTTGCGAGCATCCTTCCGGTTGAAGCGGCTCGAGACGAGAATCAATAAGAGCGGTCCAAGACCAAACATGACGAGTGGGTTCCGGTACAGACGATACTTGAGACGTGTGAAGCGTGACGCTTCGATGTACTCCTCAATCGTCATGACCCAGATGTCACCGACACCACGCTTATCGAGATTTCCACTTGATGCGTGGTGAATCGAATGCTCTCGCTTCCATTTCTCATACGGGAATAACGTCAAAATCCCGGTGATCGTACCGACGATAGCATTCGCCTTCTTATTCTTGAAGAATGAACCGTGCGTACAGTCATGGAAGATAATGAACATCCGGACGACGAATCCAGCAGCGAGGATCGCCAAAGGAATCGCGAGAAACACAGATAGCTTCAGGGCCTGATATGCCAGAAACCATAGGACGAGAAATGGCAGGATCGTGTTGATCATCTGCCGGACGCTGGCTTTGATGTCTGCCTTTTCAAACGGCGACACATGTTTGCGCAGCTGGGCAATCTTTTCTTTACTCATAGTGGTGCTTCCTCCTCGGGTTGTTTCAGCGTTCACGACGCTAAGTAAAATAGTGAAACTAAATATGAAACCAGTGAGCAGTGGTCGTGACGGTGCCTCTACAACACGATTCAAAAGCGGCACTCTAATTGTTTAGCGCTAAAATATTTTTGTTACCAGGTAATTATATCACATATTATAAATCGACTCCGGATTATTTTTAAAATAAAAAAAAAAGCAGAGACAAGTGCCTCTGCTTAATCGATTGATTTGAGTGGGTTGACGGCTGGTCCTTCTAGTACCTCTCCTGTCGGACCAAATCGTGAACCATGACACGGACAATCCCATGACCGTTCTGCTTTATTCCATTTCGTATCGCATCCCATATGGGTACAAGTCGTCGAGACGAGATGAAGGTTCCCTTCCGGATCCCGGTATCCACCGACCGTCTTGCCATGATGGGTGATGAGTCCTCCTTCGTCCGGCTGTAACTCGTCAGCACGACGACTTGCTTTCGTCAGCTTCCCTTTGACGAGCTCGATCGCAACGTCCGCGTTGTTCTTGACGAACTGAGTCGCATCCTTCGTCTTTAGCTTCGAACGGTTCGGATCAAATAAATGACGAAAACGATTTGGTGTTCCCGTCAATAAATCGCTCAACAATAGTCCGGCTGCGATACCGTTCGTCATCCCCCACTTCGCGAATCCGGTCGCAACAAACACGTTCGGATCACCCGCTGTCATCTGTCCGATATAGGGAATCTTATCGAGCGTGATCAAGTCTTGCGCTGACCAGAATTGTTCGAACGACTCGACATGAAACTCACTTCTCGCAAAGTCAGCAAGATGCTCATACCGTTGCATCGTTTCTGTCTCGTGACCGGATAAATGATTCTCACCACCGAACAGACCAAGCAGACGACCGTCCTCTGTCCGCGCGTGACGCAAAGAACGACTCGGTTGATCAGCACTTATGAACATTCCGTCCGGAAACGTCTCGTCGACATGACCCGATACGATATACGAGCGATGGACTTCGAGTTTTGAAAAATACAAGCCTTTGAAGTCATGAAACGGAAAATGGGTCGCGATGACGACCTTCTTCGCCTCGATCCGGTGACCGTTCTCAAGGATGACAGTTGGCGTCCGGTTCGACTCGAGCGATACGGCACGTGTCTGTTCATACAACTTCCCACCTTGGTGGACGATTTGTTCCGCAAGACCTTGAAGATATTTCACAGGATGGAACTGCGCTTGATCGCGCAGGACGACCGCTCGTTTGACATCGTACGGCAACTTACTTCGGACTTCTTCCGTCGCCTCGCCACCGTTCAACCCTAAGCGTTCATAGGCACGGACTTCTCGTTCCATCGCTTGCTCTTTTGAGTTCTCAACGTAGAGATAGGCGTCTTGCCTTTCAAGTTCACAGCCAATATCGAGCCGTTCCACTTGATGACGTAAAAACGTGATTGCTTCTTCGTTCGCTTCATAATAGAGTCTTGCTGATTCCTCGCCGACGGTTCGGATCAGCGTGTCATAGATCAAACCGTGCTGTGAGGAAACTTTAGCCGTCGTATAACCCGTCGTGCCGGCAGCGACGTCGCCTGCTTCGATCACGGCGACGTCGTATCCCCGTTCCGTCAATTGCATCGCTGTGACAAGTCCAGCAATCCCAGCCCCGATGATGACGACATCATGCTTGGCATCTTGATTCAAAGCTGGATAGGAAGTAGCAGGGGCACTTTGTTTCCAATAAGATGATGGAAATCCAGATAAGTAAGGCATCAAAAAACTCCTTTCAAAAAATACAACAGATCGACATGCTTAATCGTTCCCTGAACGATACAAAAACATGCGTAAATCATATTGTTTTTAAAAAGAAGCTCTAATTCATAGGGATTAATTTACTTTAGTAAAAGATAATATGGAATAATTAGGTTATAATTCAGTTATACTAAGGTTAAGAATCATAAGAGAGGAGTTTACTTCATGAAACTGGGGCGCCATATAATTGAGACCTTTCGTCGTTTTACGCTTGCAACAAGTATTGATGAATACGACCTTGCAAGTGTGCTGACAAAGGAAATTCCAGAGCTGACAGATATCTGTGTCACGATTCGACCAACTCACCTTCACCTTCAAGCCTCCGTACCGTTGACACGTTATGGTCTAGAGCGCGACTTACCTGTCGAATTGACGCTCCAATTGCGGGCAGTCGATAAACGTACCATCACATTCGAAGTCTTTGACGTCTGTCCTCACGATACCGAATCCTTTAATGAAACCTACCTCATTCGTCCACCTTATCTGCGTTATGAAAACCGACTCTTGACTGTCGATTTCTCCTTCTATTTTCCTTTCCGTCATGCCCGTTACCGCTCGATTCGTCACGTTAAACTGGAAGAAGGTTTTCTGCTTGCTTATTTGTCTCATTAAAAAAGGGCACCCTCTCCTAAATAAGGCGAGGGTGCTCGTGTCTGTTACGAACTCAACTTATCCGCTTGACGCTCCAGCAGTCCGAGGCGACGAATCTTTTTCTCCTCGACGACAGCGACGATCGCAAGGGCGATCAAACCAAAGAGTAATGCTGCATTGAAGATGACAAACGTGTCGCTCCAGCCGTGTAACGTAACCGAACCAATTGTTAGACCGTTCGTTTCCGGATCAGCGATTTTCGCTAGACCGACTTTTGCGATTGAATCACCGAACAAGTAACCGAACGTACCGACCATCCCGTTCGTGACCGTCGTCGCTTGTTTTGGTGCGAAGCTGATGACCGAGACACCGATCAAGAGCTGTGGTCCGTAGATGAGCGCACCGAGTGCAAATAGTGACGCGTAAATCATAAGTTCACTCGTCCCGTAACGATAACCGAGGACCGCGACGGCCGTCAGTAAGAGACAGATCGCTGCGACGAGCGCCCGGCGTCCTTTCAGTAAATCGGACACGTAACCCCAAATCATACTGCCGCATAATGCGCCGATCTCAAAGAAGAAGATCGTATTGACAGCACTCTCCGTGCTGAAGTGCAAGTGTTCCGTGACGTAGAGCGGCGCCCAGTTATCAATCCCGATTCGGACGATGTAAACGAAGACGTTCGCGATACAGAGCGTCCAGATCCATGGGTTCGAGATGACGTACGTTTTGAAGATTTGCCATTTCGTCATACTTTCAGCAGCGATGTTTTCCGGTTCGATCGGTTCCTCGAAGATTTCTTCACTCCGATTCCACCCGAGTTCCTCCGGATCATCCTTCCCGATGAACAGACCGACGATTCCGATGACGAGCGCGATCGCAGCTGGGAAGATGAACATCCCGACGACACTTCCGTTGAAGAAGACGTTCGCTCCCCACAGTGCGAGACCACCGGCAATTGCTCCACCGATGTTGTGCGAGACGTTCCAGAAGCCGAGGTAGCGTCCACGTTTTTCAAACGGTGTCCAGCGGGCGATCGTCGAATACGACGACGGTCCCCCGACCGATTGGAAGAACCCACTGAGTCCCCATAAAACCATCAATAAACCGACCGGACTTCCGCCGGCACTCATCAAGAGTCCCATCGCGGTGACGATTAAGGACGAGAGAATCAATAAGAACGAGATGACGCGTTTCGTATTTTTCCCGTCAACGAAGTAGCCGAGCAATGTTTTCCCGATTCCGTATGTAATCGAGAAGGCGAAGCCGATATAACCGAGTTCCGTCGTCGTAAAACCTAGTTCCTCTTTCAAGAGCGGTTGCGCTGCCTTGAAGTTGTTTCGGATGAGATACATCGCCATATATGAGAAGAAGACGACTAAGAATGCCTTTAAGAATTGCTGTAACCATTGTTTCCGTTGTACTTCGATTGGTATGCCGGCATTCGGCAATTTTTTGATGCTGAAGAAGCCCATCTTCCATTTCCCCTATCTGAATCAGAGTCTTCGCATCATTTGTCCTGGAGCTGATTGAATCGACGGAGGTAGTCCCGGTAATCGGCGACGATGTCCTGCCCGACGTTCTGCTGGATCGGTTGTGTCTTCGCGATCGCATAGGTCGGCGTACCGAATGAGACCTTCCTCAGAATCGCCTGACCGTCCGCCGAGAGTACGAAACGCATGAAGGCATTCGCCTGCTTTTGTTGCGTCCGTCCTTTCAGCTTTGAGATCGCGTTGATCGAGTACGTATCGAGTGGGATGCTTTTGACCGGATAATACTTTTCGCGTAGCGATTGTTGATCCCCGATGAAATTGACCCCAAGCATCGCTTCCCCACTGGCGACGTACGACGTCGGTGCAAAACCGTTCGCCGTGAATAGTCGCGTTCGCTCGATTAGCTCGCGTAAGACACCTTCCGACTTCGTTCCGTATCCGTCAAAGATCGCTTGCAGGATCGTCGCACCGGTACCGGAATGGTTCGGATCCGGCAAAATTAACTCGTCCTGATACCGTTTCGCTGTCAAGTCAGCGAGCGTCTTCGGATACGGTGCCGCCCCGAATCGGTTGTTCCAGACGTCCGTATTGATGACGATTGCGAGGCGTTCGACTTCGTAGCCGATCCAGTAGCGATCCGGATCCTGTAGTTCCGCTTGATCCATGTCGCTCGGGAACGGTGTCGACAACCCGCGTTGCTTGAGCGTCTGGTGGGCATCCCACGTTCCACCGATGATGACGTCGGCGCGCGGATGATCCGCTTCCTTCGTCACACGCCGGACGAGTTCTTCCGTCGAGAGGCGGACGAACTCGTACGTACAGCCAGCTTGTTCACAATATGATGACAGCAAGGCGCGACCGATATCCTCTTTCGCAGAGACATACGCCGTCAAATGCGGAACGGTTTCCCGCGCAGCTGTTCCCTGCTTCGTCTGTTCATTGTTGCGGACGATCCAAATGCTCATGAGACAAATGATACTCAGCAAGAAGAGCATTCCTTTTCTCATCGATTTGCCTCCTTCCCGGTCGGCAGGAGTTGTCCTTTTAAATAGAAGGTGTTTCCATTGTCATCATCCATGTACTGGACGCTGAACAATGTCTCATACACGGTAATATTCATTAAGTTGGCACGCTTGTTCTGCTCATTCTTGAACCGCTGGAGCTTGAGAATGCGCGGCTGTCCCTGACTGGCATCGAGTGCTTGACCGACTTCTTCATAGTCCGTCATCGGCTCCGCTTGCGTCAGGCGACGCTTGACGTCTTCTCGCTCACGTGCAGTCAAAGAACGAGATCGTCCTGCTGCATACACGATCACGACTTCCGCCTCAGCGAACTGACGCGCGAGCTGCTCTGGTTCGTGATAGGCGTTCAAGAAGCGTGCTTTTAATGTCGTCGTCTGAGTGCTAGGACGTTGCGCGACACATTTTCCATTTAGCGTCATGCTTTCCCCGAGCGAGAACGTCCACGTCGTTCCGTTTAAGAAACGGAGCGTTCCGGTAAACGTCGCCGTGCCCGCCGGACAAGTCCCGTTTGTCACCGTCTTCATTTGCTTCAATAGCGTCGTGATGCGCTGGACTTCCGTTCCGTCTTCTACCGTCTGCTCCCCCCACGCCCGGTGACGTAACGTCAACTCGGTCGGGAGTGAGTCATCGGAAGCATTCAGTCGTTTCGGTCCATCGAGGACGTGTAAGCGTCCGAAGACCGTCTGCTGAAGCAAAAGAAGACCGAGGACAAACAAGATGCCCATCAGGAAGAGATAAGCGATGGTCGATGCTTTCATGATTCCTCTCCTTGCTTGATTCTTAGATTACGTGGCAATTGTTTCGTAAATCCGGTCGAATTGTTTCGTAAATGTATCATTTGTAAGCGATTACATCATGTCTGATTCGCTAATCGGAAGGTCAATGTGATACGTGTTCCGCTTACATCACTTTCAAGTGCAAAATCGCCACCTTGTTCCTGCATCAGACGCCGACAGAGCGGTAGACCGAGTCCATTCCCACTCGCCGTCGTCAGACTATGTTGCTCCTTCTCCCATTCGGCAAGCACTGCTGGATCAACGCCGATTCCGTCATCCGTCATGATGAGTTGAAGGGTCGTATCCGTACTGACGGTTGAAAACGTCACCGACATCGCGTCACTGTATTTGACGGCATTCTCAAGAAGGTTCAATAAGACTTGTTTCGTCTGATCCGGTTGCCCGAGCACGTAGATCGGCGGAACATCCTGTTCAACTTGAATTCCTTGTCCACCAAGACGCAATTGCATGATGAATAAGGCGTCTGCGAGCAAGGTGTCGAGCGCGAACATCGTCGACGTCACGTGGCGTTCGTTGCGTTGTTGTTTCGCCTGTTCGAGATTATGCGAGACGAGTCGTAACAAGCGCTGGCTCTCGACTTCGATGTAGTGATAACAGTGCGCCGCTTCATCCGGCGGCAGCTTGGGGATCAATTCGACATAGCCCATGATCGCCGTCATCGGTGTCCGGAGTTCATGGGTGATGTGATCGATGAACGTCTGTTGGTCGCTTCGTTGTTGTTCGAGCTGTCCAATGTTGTGCTGGATTGCGTCAGCAAGCGTCGAGAAGTCCGCCGCCAGTCGGTTCAACTCCTCATATGGATACGTCGGTAACGCGTGCGCATAGTGTCCTTTCGTCAAGGCGTGCGAGACGCTCCGTAAATCATCGATCGGCCCGATCAACGTCTTTGCCATCCGCCGCGCTGTCCAAACAGCAATCACGATCAAGATCAGAAATACGCCCGTGAAAACGTAGGTGAATTGCCGCAGCAGTTCGGCTTCCGTCCTCAGATCAACAAGAAAACGGACCGAGCCGATGACGTCCGTTTTGCCATACAGCGGACTCGAGAAGAACAGCACCGGAACATCGGTTTCTTTCAGAAAGAGATAACTCGACTTCCCTTTTAACGCTTGATCGATGTCTCCCGCGAGGAGCGGCAATTGATCGCGTTCCGAATCAGCGAGCAGTTCTGCGTTTGGTCCAAACAGTTGGACACGCGCATCGAATCGGTCTGCGAGATAGGAAGCGATCGGGACTGCCGTATCGGCGAGCGAGTCCGTCTCTTCACTTGCGAGGTAGTTCATCGTGTAGAGATCCGCTTCCCGACTTAGTTTTTGGACGGACTCGACGGCGTTCTCGTATAGGTTCGATTGGATGAAGGCATAGAGAATCAAGAAGAGGACGAGCAATGCCGGAACGAGGAGCAAGACGAAGTTTTCCGTGATGACTTGACGTAGCTTCATGCGTCGACCCACTTGTAGCCAACACCGTAAATCGTCTTGATCCGTTCGCCTTGTGCTCCGAGTTTCTTCCGTAAGCGCTGGACCATGATATCGACGGCGCGGGTCTGACCCGAGAAGTCAAAGCCCCAGACTTGTTCGAGCAGTTCATCTCGCTCGAAGACCCGTTTCGGATGCGTCAGGAAAAGTGCGAGCAATGCATACTCCCGGTATGTCAGTGGTAACGGGTGACCGTCGAGCCGAATGACTCGTTCTTCGGGATCAACAGATAAGAATGGATCACTTGCGACAGGTACCGGTGGCGCGACCGCCTTCGTGCGTTTCAATAGATTTTTGACACGCAAGACGAGCTCCGTTCCGTTAAACGGTTTGGTCATATAGTCATCCGCTCCGAGCTGCAGCCCGATGATTTTATCGTTCATCTGATCACGTGCTGTCAGCATCAAGATCGGTAAGTCAGGCGTCGTCTGTCGAAGTTTTGGAATCAATTCGAAACCGGTCGTATCCGGTAGCATCAAATCGAGGACGATCAAATCAAAGGTCTGTGTTGCCTGCAAGGCGAGTGCTGCTGCTCCATCGGCTGCCGTCTCGACCGTCTGACCATCAAGCTCGAGTTGCAGTTTGACGAGATGCCGGATGCTCGCCTCATCATCGATGACAAGAATATGCATAGGAATTCCTTCTTTCTAGGCAGGTTTTTCTGTCCCCTAGCGTATCATGAAATCGTTTGCAATCCCATAATAAGAGGAACAACGAAAAAAGCCAGTTCCTACAACAACTAGGAACTGGCTCGTACTTATTTCACTGTAAACTTCATCGTAATAGCATCACTATATGCGTCTGGTTCGAAGTGCCATTTTTCAACGCCAGTCTTAATCGCTTTAAATCCATATCCGTCGAGTTGTAACTTTCCTTCTCCTGAAGAAAATGCCCGATAGACGTATGGATTCGTATCCTTCGTCGATTTACGAACGATTCCGAAACGTTGCCCTTTTTTGAGTGTCATCGTTTTGCCACTCGTCAGATGCGTGCTACCGCCATAATAATCGAGCGTCATATAGTTAGAGACCTTCCCGGCAACAATCCGGTCATCCGCTCCTGTACCGACTCGATGCTTCAGTGTCTTTCCGTTGTAGGAGTAGACATCATGAACGATCGTCATCGAACCGACATAGAGTTTTTTATCTTTAATTAGCGCCCGACCGAACGGGTATGCTTCTTTTGATTCGAACATCTTTTTGATCATCTTACCATCCGTTGAACCAATCAGGATCGGCACGATGTAACCCCCGCTTCCACCAGATGGTCCGATGACAAGCTGTTCTTTTTTCGTATCGAGTAGTTTTCCTTTCGCCCGGACATCATAATAGTCTGTATCTCGATCTGTATACGTATAGATCGTTGTCCATTTTTTCTTCTTCGCGTCATACTTCTGAGCTTTACCGATGACATCATTCATATATGTGTTCGAGTTGAATCGTTCATACAACGTAAATGTCTCAGGATACTTGCCACCTAGTAGATAGACAGACCGGACATCGATCGGTTTATAACCACCTGATAGTTTACTTTTCTTTAACGCCGCGAGTTGACGATCAACGATCGTTTTTTCCGTCTTACTGAGTGCTGCTACCGAATCACTTGCTACTGGTAGTGTACTGATGATGAGACCAAGTGCTGTTGCTATAACTACTTTTTTCATTTGAATTCCTCCTTACAATTAATATGTCGTCGTATCGTTTTGACTGAAAGTTTTCAGTTCTTCCGAGTCGGTGATATACCAGCGCTCGTCATCCAGGTTGTACTTCAAATAATACTTGAAAGGTACGTCTTTTCCTGGGTTTTCTTCAGCAAGTGAACCGTCTTCTTCTTTTAAATAATCTCCATCATAATAACAAAGTGCTTCGACCGTCGCGGTCAGATTAGTCGCGACTTCACTGACAGTGATAGATGCTGGTGAATATTCGACTTCGTCCAAGTACCCTTCCCAATAGACGCCCCTTTTGTCCATGCTAGCGTAGTAGCCTTGTTGCTTATTCAAGTATGCAGATGATGTAAACAATGTGAACGCCGACGTATCTTTATCGATATACGCCTGCTCCCACTCTTTGGCATGTTGATACACTGTATCAACGATATCTTCTTTAACCGATTCTCGAACTTCCATGCCTCTACCTGTCGCTGAATCCGAGAGCGACTTCCGCTGATCGACGAGCCAGTCTTGACCTGACTTTACAAGACTTAGTTCCCAGACGATCGTGCTACCCTCGGGGCGTTCGTGCAGATACGGCTGATAGGACCGGGAGGAATAGTCGACCGTCGCTTTGACTGTCGCCTTATCTCCTTTGATCGTCATATCATTTTGAGGAATATCATTGACCGTCAGTACACCGTCAAAGATATAGCCACCTGTGACTAAATCATCCAAACTCTTTTGGAAGTTCTGGTTATATGTGTCTGTACTGACGGACAGTCCTTTGACACTTCGTTCTGTCAAAGCATCTTCAAGTTCCCGGAAAAAGAGCATTGAAATATCTTGGACGTCCTTATAATCCTGATTAGACAGTTCCTCCGAATCTGTTTTTTTCGTTGTATCCGTCGATTCTGATTTTTCCTGACTTGCCTTCTCTTCTTCCCCAATGACGAACGAAGCGTCCTGATTCTTCTGTTCGACCGCCTGAGGCGTCTTTTCCTGATTTAAAAAGAAATACGTTCCGCCTCCTGCAGCGAGCAACAGAACGAGCGCTCCAATCCCAATCGTTCGTTTATTTCGTTTGTTCTTTTGTTTCTTTTCGTATTTTATGACGACGTACGCTCGCTCGATTTCCGTCCGTTCTTCGGAGTCCTCCGGATGTGCTTCAAGCTTTTCCGAGTATGCTTGTTCCAGTTCTTTCATCGATGAGGTACGCGATATTCCTAGGCGTTCGTATGGATCCATGATTTCCTCTCCTTTTATTCAAAAAATTGTTATTTTTATATTTATTTTACATTATAATGACGAAGATAAGAAAGGAGTGCTTTTATGTCACATTGTTCAAATTGCCAGACTCCGATGAATGATCAGATGATCTTTTGTCCAGTTTGTGGTCAAAAAAATAGTCACACGCAATCCCGTTCCTCCAAAAAAGCGTGGTTCATCGGATTGCTGATTCTGTTGCTTTGCATCGGTGGAGGTGCCTTCGGTTATTTGAAATATCAAGCTGCACAACCATTGTTTCAGACGAGTGAGCTGACTCATGACGCAGCAGATGTCGATCAAGTCTTGCCGCAAGGCTTCTCAGCGACGAGGTTAGCTGACGACGAACTCGAGGAGTACCTCACTTTTGAATCAGCATCACCCGATTCCCTGTACCGCTTTCTCAGTACCTATGCCAAGCGTCTTCCTTCGATTGAGAACGAAGGTGGCGATGACTGGCAGTATTATGATTCGTCAATGGACGAATACATATCGTATGCGGACTTATTTTATGGAGACGATGATTTGACGGAAGATGAACGCGTACATTTCGGCGATCGCCTTGCCTTTTCAGAAGAATATCCGACGAGTTACGTTGCCTTACAAGACATGACGTTCGATGCCGTCAAAGTCATCGATAAAAATCACTTCCATGTCGAGACGACGGAAACATACGACCGACACGATTTCGAGATGGAGAACCAGCCCTCGCATCGTGCCATCGTCGAATATGAGATCACGTTCCAAGACGATCGATATAGCATTACTTCGATCAAACGAACTTTCAAGAAGGAGACTACATCATGATGACACGTGTACTTCCTCTCCTCTTCATAGCCGTCGTATTAAGTGGCTGTAGTAACGATTCAGCAGATCTCTACTTGAAGCAAAGTGCTCAAAGTACAATGGCTGGAGATCTTTTCGATGAACAACAATGGCGTGAGAAGGCGCGTACGGAAGGTACGACGGACAAACGGCTCATCGCACTGACGCAACAACAGGAAGCTTTTCGTGACCTTGAAGCCGCCTTGTTCATGAATCAGACGACAGATGCCCTTCGCTACGCAGAACGGGTCATGAACCAGACGTTCGGTGACAAAGCACTCGCGAACGAGGCGGCTCGTTATCACCGGACACTCGGTAAAGTCGAAAAAGCGTTCAATGATTTAGCCGGTAGCTATGCGTACTCGACAAGTGATCAAGGCGAATATGAGCAAGATTATACGGATGCGACGATCGATGTCGTGACACGTCCGAATCGCGAGGCAACACTGACGATTCATGACGCCCGTGATTATGAAGGACAACCGCTCGATGACTATACGTACAGCGGACGTTTCAATTCCGACAACACCTTGATGCTCTACTTTCACGAGTCATCTTTAGAAATCAGGTTTAATGAAGACGGGAGTCTGACATTCCGTGCTTCTGGTATCGAAAAAGACTCTTACATTGAATTTGAACAAACAACTAAACAATCCTTATGATAAAACGCTTGTCTTCGCAAAAGGAGACAAGCGTTTTTATTTGGAATCATCCTTTTGTATCTTTGAAGCGGTTCAATCCGTATCCCACTAATCCACCGAGGAATGGGAAGAGGAAAAGCATGAACGCATTCCACCATGTCAAAGTAGAAACGACGACACCGGCTAGGACATCGTTATCCCATTGCAGTTCAAACCGTGTTTGTGTGAAGTACGCTAGAATGAGTCCACCAATCATGAAGACCCCAGCATAAATCGCAACATTCGGTAACGTCCGAATCCAGCGGAATCCGATTCCGATATGGATGATGAACATCAGTACAAGCGCAATCAAGCCGTAAGGAGCAACACTTGAACTGAGCAATTGCTCTTCTTCAAATGGAGTGGAGGCATTCGCGATTTGAGCGAAGCGTGTTAAGAGCCCGACATCTACCGTTTCATCAAAACGTGTTACTTTCGGATCGAGTGTTGGATCTTCTCCGTTTTCAATCTGGTTCCCGATGATTCCTTGAATCCGACTCAGATTCGAAGCTTCTCCCGCTTCTTCCACTGGTCGTTGCAGATCATTCAAACGGTCTTCGCCATATAAGGCCGCACCTAAACGGAAGTCTTCCGTCAAAACGGTCATCTTGAAATCGACTTGTCCCGCTTGCGACATCGCGTAAAGCGGAGAAGCACCACTCAAGAGAACGAGGCTTGCTGATTCACCAAATTCGACTTCGTCCATTTCATCGAGCTCGTTTAGATAATACAATTGTCCGAATGACGTCAGCAGGACACCAAACAAATAGACGCTCATTAACGTCGTCGCAGCGATCCGCCCGACTTGCCAAGAACTACGCAGATCCGTTTGACCGATGAATTGGAACAAAAGGACACCAGCGAGCGCTAGAAGGAAGATCCGAAGCATTCCTATGACCAGATGTAGATCGAAGATACCGAAATCTGTCGCAAACAATCCGACGACCAGCGTAATCAACGATAATGTCAGGGCAAAGACGACAGCACGTTCGATTCGCTCATTCCACGATGTCGTCTTGACTCCGATGACACCACCTCGTTCCAGTAACCACGCACTCCCAATCAATAGAAGCAGACCCGGTAAGGACAGCAAGAAATGTCCTGAGAAAATATGAAAATCAAGTTGATCGATCGCTTTTTGAATATCAGAGAACTGTTCTGCATCGTTGCCTACCACTTCTGTAAGGAAGCGTGATTTCAAGTCTTCACTTGATGTGAGATTTAGACCAGCAAGGGCAACGAAAGCAAGGAAAAAGAACATACCGAACGTACTAAAATCATCTCCCATGTTTTGTTGAACAGTCTTGATTCCTTCTAATGCCGGGTTATCACTGAGGAGACCGAGCATGACGAACAATAAGACGACGATTGCAGCAAAACAAATGATGGCAGCGATACTACCGATCGCAAGACTCGGATTCCCAAACGAGAAATCGAATCGTGATATAAATGCGCGTCCACGCTCTTTCAACGGGAGATTCACGTTCCAATCCTGCGACTTCCACTTCTTACGAATGTCGTCCATACCTGGAAGACGATCTACAAGTGAGCCTTCTGACGTCGCAGCGATGAGGCGCGAATGTCCACAATTCGGACAGTACGACGCACGACCATCCATTTGTGTACCACACCCGACACAAAAATGCGCAGCTTGTTCGAAGCGAATCGGACGGGCTTGCTTATCGAGCGACGTCCCGTCTACTTCGCAATACTGGGCGTGTGGAGCATGTGCTTGACCACAGGTCGAACAATACTTCATACGCGTTGCCCCATTTCCGATCCGCAGCATGTACAGAAATGCTGATCATTACGTTGTGGTGTATGACATGTCGTACAGGCGACTTTCGTTTGTTCGTTCTCACGTGGAACGGACGTGCCGCATTTCCCACAAAACTTCGCGCCTGGCTCAAGTGGCGTCCGGCATGACTTACATTGCTTTTGTGCAGCTTCGACTTCCATCTCGTCAATCCGTGACAAGGCACCGAATACGAGTACTTCTTGTGCAAGAATGTCCTCGATTTCTTGACGATGCCCTTCGCTCCGCAGCTTCATGTAATGACGCTCTCCGATTTCGTACAGCAAGCGTCCTTTTTCACGTCGTGCTTGCTCCGCCTGCTCCTGTAATTCTTTTGCTGTCATCCCTTGAAAACGTGATCTGACTGATTGCCAATCCATCATCTGTGTAGCCTCCCTTGTTCTTATTTAATACTCGTTGCCTGTTGAATCCTGAAACTTTCCTCGTAGCTATCCTCACTACTTTCATACGTGAACAAGTAGCGGAAGAGCGACTTCGATGTTGTTTTTCCTGGCGATTCACTATCAGGCGTATACATTTCACCCCGAATATAGGTTGTCGCCATGACTTCGATACCTACCGAATCCCCATATTCGACGAACTTAGCTGAGGGACGATCAATCGACGCATTCATGAACTCTCCGTCCCACTCCAAGTCCTTTCGGCTCCAATCGTCATAGTTCTTTTGTTGTTTCGCAAGATAGGAAGCATCATCAACGAGTGAGAAATAACTTGTATCTTGATAAGTTGCCGCATCAACCCAGTCAGAAGCATGCTGCTCGACGGCTTCTTGCAGTTGGTTCAAAACGTTTTCTGATGGTTCGAACGTGAACATCGCTTTTTTCGTATCTGGTTTGACGACAACCTCACCCGATGTTTCCTCACCCCATGGGAATGAATTTTCAATCGAGAGTTTAATGCCGTTCTTCGGGATTGGTCCATAGTTCTTCAAATCTGATACTCGTTCTGATGTCGATTTTCCATCAACAATCAAAAAGGCATCCGGATACGTCTGGTCGAGTTCGACCGCATTTCCTTTTAAAGTGATTTCGTATTTCCGATCTGCAGCGTCAAGCGTCAACGGATTGATTGTCACATCGCTCGACTCTTTTCCGTATTCGCCATCATACGCGATCTTGGCATCCGTCAATCCTGGATAGACGCCGTCCATCATGATGCCCTCCGCCGACGCTTTACTACTTTCCGTTCCGACCGGATTGACGAGCGTCACCTTCGTTCCTTTAAAATTACTGATGACTTCCGTTTTGACACTATCGAGGCGCAGACGATAATCCTTGAAGATCCCGAGCTGGCGACCACTCGCTACGATTTGACCAGGAACATCACTTTCGTTTTCTGCTTGAATCGACACACCGGCCATCAATAAATAATCCATGAATGATTTCTTTTGTTCCGGTGTCTCTTTTAAGGCATCTAAAAAGCGTTGCGCCATCTTCTGATCAACCGGTTTTCCGTTGAACTCCGTATGCTCAGCGAGTAATGTAGCGTCACCAGAGCGAATCGCATCACGGACCTTATTCGTCGTCGCTTCGACCGTGAACCATTGTGTCGCGAGTCCATAATAGGCACCACCTGCTACGACCAACAATCCAACTGTTAAAAGAACGGCTTTTGCAGACTTACTCATTTTTTTAGAGCGTACAGGTCTGACGTCGCGTTCTTTTTCTAAAGGTTTTGCGTGTTCTACGTGATGTTCCAAGGCGTCACCGCAACTCGGACAAAACTTCAGACCACGTTTTGCAGCATCCGAACAATTCACACATGCCATATGTCCTACTCTCCTTCTGTTTTTTAATTTCATTTAAGTAAAAAATAGCCATAGAAAATAATAACACGTTTACTCATAAATTACTATTTTTGTAAAAATAATTTTGTTTTCTGACTGCTTATTGACTAAAATCAATATTTTAAAAGATTTTTTTACTTATTCTAAAAACGATTTATACATATTAAACGCTATCTTTCCCTCTAGTGTTCTCTTGATGAATGAGAAAACTTAGGTAAAATTCATATCCTACTAAACATATTCAATTATCCATTTTTTAAAATAATAAAATTCCAATTTATAGTCATGTATGCTATTTTTTATGTATAAAAGATATAAGGGGATAAAATAATGCAATCATCTACTAAACCAAAACGTAAATTCTATAAGAAATGGTGGTTTTGGTTAATCGTACTTCTTATTTTTGTAGCAGCAGGAAACAATTCAGAAGATCAGGCGACTCCAGCCAAAAAAGAAACATCAGCAAAATCAACAGAATCAACCACGAAAACGTCTTCTACTACAAAGGCAAACGACACGGATAACGAAACGACTGCACCATCGAATTCAGAAGAGGACGGGGTTGCTGTGGAGGAAGAAGCTATCGTAGAAGATACTTCTACAGAAGACACTGAAGTAGAGGAAGACTCGACACCTGATGTTCCAACAGAATATCTGTCAGCGCTAGACAAGGCGGAATCGTATGCGGAAACGATGAACATGTCAAAAGCAGCCGTTTCGAACCAGTTGACGTCCGATTATGGAGAGCAGTTTTCAAAGGAAGCTGCAGCGTATGCGATCGAAAACATGAGTTTTGATGATTGGAAATCAAACGCACTCAAATCAGCTGAGTCTTATTCCGAGACGATGAGTATGTCGAAGAAAGGCATCTACGCGCAGCTGACATCCGACAGCGGTGAGAAGTTTACAAGTGAAGAGGCACAGTATGCGATCGATACACTTGATGCCGACTACAACCAGAATGCCCTTCAAAAGGCAAAGGAATACCAAGAGACGATGAGCATGTCGCCTGAAGCGATTCGAGATCAACTCTCATCGGATTATGGAGAAAAATTTACAGCGGAAGAAGCGAACTTTGCAGTCAGTCAACTGAAATAATATTTTCCACCCTGTTCTAATTTTGAATGGGGTGATTTTTAATTAGACTATCTCGTTGGTTGTGCATGGTTGAAATGAATCCTCTACATAAACATAACTGCACAAAAATACCCCTTAATCATTAAATGACCAAAGGGTATCAAAAAACCTTCTTATTCCATTACAAAATAAAGTGTTAAACTACTCTATCTCTTACGGCATGTGGAACAACGTTAGTTTCTCAACTGGGAAACGATGTTGTCGTTAGACAACTCTTTCTTCATTTTCCGAGTAATCAATAGCTTCACGAATCGTTTGTTCAACACAATCAAGAGTGACAATAGAACGACTAATCCAGCGACCATTATCAGAAGCGGCTGCATCCCCATGTATTTCCACATTCCTACTGCAAATAATGCAATCAGAGCATAGGAATACATATATATTTTTTTATTCATGGATTCGATGGTTGAATAAAATTGTCGAGAAATTTCTTTACTCGATAACCCGTTGATATACAACGACAACAAGTCTCTATTTAGTGTTTTGATCAGTGCATTTAAACTATTTCTATAGAAGATAAAAACGATAGCAAGCAACACTACTTGGAAGAGTATCAACAGATACATCGACATTTTAGATCCTGTTACAAGTTTTTCTAATCCTTCCGCTTGATAGTATACATATGCTTTTTCTTCATCAAACATGTTATTAAAATCTTGTACGAAATCGTAGATATGCTCTGTTTTCGTAATATTGACTAACAACGACTTAGCACTAGAATAATTATCTGATTTACTTATTTCTTCAGCTAGTTTCGCGCTAGTTTGAGGTGCTAGATAACATTTATCCTTTAAAAAGAAAATACCTGACCCTTCATAATAGGATTGTTTTAAGGATAACGGTTTGTTCTCCATATCCGTGAACTTCAACGTATTCCCTTTAAATGAATCAGGTAGAATGATTTCGTTTCCTTTGACCGATTTATGATAGTTGATAGCATCTCGTGTCGTTGGATTTAGCGTCAGACAGTTCATGAAATCCTGTTCACCGTCGCCATTTGAATA
Organism: Exiguobacterium sp. ZWU0009; assembly: GCF_000798935.2. Lineage (NCBI taxonomy): Bacteria > Bacillati > Bacillota > Bacilli > Caryophanales > Exiguobacterium > Exiguobacterium sp. ZWU0009. The sequence goes on from NZ_CP018057.1 coordinate 2,786,322, forward strand.
CGATAATGGAATCTCATATTCGTACGACAAATCTTTAACATGATCCAACTTTTTTATCTTTTCTGTATCGTACGTAAACTCACCGTTTTTAGTGTATCCGTTAATGAGTACCATGGAAAGCCGCTCATTGTTTAAAATGTTATTTCGAATATTTTCTGTTGAGATAAAAATTGTAAAAACAGAAAATAACAGTAAAACGATGAGGAGAAAATTTAATGTAGTCAATTTTTTTAGCTGTTTCATATACTTCTTCTTCATGTAATGAAAAACGGTCATTTTCATACTGCAATTCCTCTATTCAATTCATTGAAGTTAAATGTTTGATCCGATTGGCCAACTACATAATTAGAATGCGTAACAATTAAGATGATTTTATCAGACTTAATTTCCTTTAATAAATCCATGATCATTTCAATGTTTTCTTTGTCTAGATTATTTGTTGGCTCATCTAGCAAAATCAATTTGTATTCAAAAATCATTACTTTTAGGAAAGCAGCCCGTTGCCGTTCTCCTCCTGAAAGATTGTTGACAGGTACATCTAATTTCTTTGACATTCCGATTTTTTCACTGTATCGCTTTAATCTTTCTTCATCAATATTTTGATGATTAATTAACGATATGATTTCGAGATTTTCACGCACGGTTAATGCTTCAATGAGATTTAAATCCTGAAAGAAATAAGCGATTTGTTTACGCGCCTCATCAATCTTTTCTTTATTCGAAAAATCTAGCGTTTGATTGAACAATACTACTTCTCCATGCGTAGGAGCCTGTATCAACGACAAGATGTTAATCAAAGTCGTTTTACCGCAACCACTTTTACCAAATAGTGAATAAATGCCTGGCTTTTGAATTTCTAAAGAAAAGTCATTTAAAATTTCTTGATTTCCATAGCTGAAACTTACGTTATTTACGTTTATTGACATCATCGAATCATCGAAACCTCCTAGCAATTTCGTCACCCTCTAAAATATTTAAGATATTATTCAGATAGACACTCATTTCGAATGAATAGTTTCCTGCTTTCTCACAATAACCAAGACCGCATTCTTTCTCTTTTATACGCTCTTTGATCTTCTCAGTATCCACTTTTAATTCATGCTCCGTGATCATACTGCTATACACATTCAAAACGACATAATCATCTTTCCCATCATATTTCAAGACAGTTGGAAATAATGACTTCACTTCTTTTTTCTGTGAAGAGGTCAATGTAACGCTATCATAAATCAACAATTTTGTTAATAATTTGTTTTCTTCTAATAAATTCTTTTCATTAAAAAGATCATTTTCATCTTGGTTTTTCCCACAATAATATCTTTCCGATAGATTGTTCAAATCGTTACAATTCACATCTGGAAACTCACTCATATCTCGATTTTCATTTTTTAAAATTTGATCTATGACAGATATGAAGTACAAATTTTGTTGCGTCTTCTTTTCGCTTCCTAAGAGGGTATCGAGGCGGGAATTAATCACCTCGATGTATTGTTCTGTATGTTTCAATTTATTACTAGCAAATAAGTTAGACATCAGATACAGATTTCGAATACTGTCTAAAGAATGATAAAAACTAGTGTAAGGTTTATTTTGATTCAATAAGTTTACGAATGCTTTTTTTCCTGCATCGTTCTCCATAACCATCTCGACAATTTGTAATTGTATCCAGTATGTGATTTCATCACAAAATAGTAGTGTGATTTGGTTTTGTTCATTCTGATAGAGAGATTGGAGACGTTCTAACTTTATTCCCCATTTATGACTATCGTTTAATTTTAATGCTGCATACAACAAGATAGGACGGTTTGGATCCATCAAATCTTGACTAGAGTATTCGTCAATGATTGTTTTTATCGTTTCTTTTGTCGGAGAAGTGCTTATATTAGAATCAAGTTCAAGCGATAGGAGTGTAAAGTATAAATATTCAATTTGATCACCTTGAACGGGTTTTCTCATTTGGTGAATATGCTCTTTTATATCTTGAATCATGCTGACTTCTTTGATTGAATTTGCAGTTTCGTATAAAAAATAGAGATCAAAAAATGAGTCGATTTTTGAAATTTGTTTGCTATTCAATGTACCTTCACCGTTAATTTGCATAACAATCAAGTCACAATAAAACTTGTTTCTCTTTTCATTACATTTTTGAATTGAATAGTTCTTTGACTTCTTTTTTAGAAAACGATAGGTACTGTTATTTTTAATAGCTGAAGATTCACTAAACTGACTATCTACTTCAAAGACAGAGCCACCATCTGATGTTTTTAGATAAGAAGATGCAGTCTTCACTAAGTTTGAATTATGTATATCTCGATTGATGAACGTTTCACCTTGGCTACAACCAGCTAATATGAATAAAAAACTGATACAAATAAGGATTATTTTTTTCATATGGTTTCGATACTCCTGTTCATAATACGAAAGGTTAGTGTAAAAAGAATGATTAAATTATGTTCGAATGATCAAATCTTTGCAGTAGCTGTATACGTTCGGTTGCTATAATCCACATGTGTAGTCGTGTTCATCCCTAAATAGAGTGTCAATCCGCTACCACACACATTTCCTGAACTATAGTATGATTTACTCTTTGTTGATTTCGTGTACCCTGGGCTTGTTCCGCTACCGCTAACGCCGGCACCTGAGAATGAAACACTTCCTCCAACTGTCGTAAATGTGACGTGGTGCTTTAAACTTTTAAAGCCTGTCCGTGTAGTAGAACTATAGGCTTTATAATTTCCGCAGCCACTAAAATCAGAGAAGTAAGGTAAATCTGCTTTTGATGTGACACTGCTCACAGTTTTGGTCGCTCGGTAAGCATCTGCTTGAGGTGCGAAAGCAAGCGTACAAGCGAGTGTCGATACTGCAGTTAACGTAAGTACTTTTTTCATTTTACATTTCCTCCTAAATTTTCATTTCCTTTTACACTTACCCTTTCGTAAAAATCCTATCATAAATTTTCAGATAACAACCATCAAATTAGAAAAAAATTTCCATTTTTCGTTTTTCTACCATCATTTCTTTACCTTATAATTTATTTGTTTTTTATATATTATTTTGAAACACTCTTTAGTAATGGTGCTAAACTTTTTCTTCTGATAAGCAATGGATAACTATAAATAAAAAAGAGACCTCCCATTACGGAACCAAAAGTCACTCTTAATGCCTTAAATGAATGTCATCAATTCGTTGCAGACTTACCATTTTCTCTGATGGTGAAGCAATCATACAACTTTGCCTTCGCATAAAAGAAAAGTTCTTTTTTGCTACTGTGAATTGTTTTTTTAGTAATTAGTATTTGACATGGTTTTGAAATAGGGACGAGCAACACCAAGATCATGACGAGTATGATGAGCCCTGTCCATATCATTTGATGATTCCTTCTTTGTCACGGATTCCGACCAATGCAAAATTTATCCATTTTTATTTCGTCACTGTGTTTCAAATTACATCAATCTACTTTTGAAATCTATTTTCTGTTTCTAATGAACAAAAAAACTCTCCTTAAAAAGGAGAGGTATCTGACGATCAATCAAGCGAAAAAATGCTCACGCGTTACTTCTTTCAAATGTTTTAGAGTTGATTGATTACAAAAAGTACTAGAACAACTCCAATCAACAACAGCGAATCGTTCATTCCGTTATCCTATCTCCACCAGCCTTTTTCCTTGTTGTTTAATCGCTTCGTCATGCGTGACGAGGATGATCGTCTTTCCTTGATCGTTCAACTCTTGTAAGAGCGCCATCACCCGCTCCGCGTTCGCTTGATCAAGCGAGCCCGTCGGTTCATCCGCTAAGATGATGTCACATTGCTTCAGCATCAATCGAGCTAATGCGACCCGTTGCTGTTCCCCACCTGACAACATGAAGACTTTTTGATCGATTTTGTCGCTCAGTCCAACAGCAGTCAGCACTTCTTCAATCGTCTTACCCGAGCGATAGCGTTTCTGAACGATCTCGAGATTCTGCCGGACCGTTTTTTGATCGACGAGTGCGAAGTTCTGAAATAAGAAGCCAAGCTTCGTCCGGAAGTATGCCAGTTGATTGCGCTTGTTCGTGATGTCCACTCCGTCGACGACAATCGTTCCCGTATCAATCGGCTCTAACGCCCCAATCATGTTAAGCAGCGTCGTCTTCCCGCATCCACTCGGACCGGAAAAGATGACGAAGTCGCCTTGAGAAATCGTTAACGATAGGTTTTCAAATAAAGTTTTTCCTTGAAACGACTTGGTCAGTTGCCGAATTTCAATCATAGATTTCCCCCCTTTAAAATGCGCTGGACATTTGCCCGTTCAATCTTTCGAATCAGCCAAATCAATAAGACGCCTTCTGCCACTAGTAAGAGTCCTCCGCCAGTTAATAGTAGCCCGGGTGAAGAAAACTCAAGGATATAGGCAGCAAGCGCTACAGCTAGTGTACTGACAAGCGTAATCCCCATCGTCGACATGATCAGGCGTCGGTTTTTCTGCCAAATGCTGTATCCCATCACCTTCTGAACCGATAACTCGATCGCATTCACTTGATACTCGAGTCGTAGCACCGTCCAGATGACGAGTAACTCGAGACTAAGAATCAGTACGACAAAAATCAGGTTCATGTTCATCAATCGTTTCGCTGCTTCCCAGATGCCAAGATACTTCTCCCACGCATTCGTCTGTAAGATGAGTTCGTTCGTCATCTGCTTCTCCGCCACATAGTCTTGAAAGGTTTCTTGATCCAGGTCATACATGACGTCAGCCAGTAAGACATTGGACAGTTGTTTCGGTGCTTTCGGTTGCTTTGCTTCATTGACGACGATGAGTAACGGATCATCGATGAGTGTACTGCCGCTAGTAAGATTTTGATCGATCGCGACGGTTTCGAAATCTTCTTGATAGCGGACGACCGGATAAGTGTCTGCGAGATACGCCCCGAGTCCGAGTTCACGAAGACCACTATCAATGGTCGACTTCGCTGGAATCGCAATCCCCTCTGGCGCAAAGAATGTCAGCTCATGCTTTAAGACGGAGGCACTATTCGCAAATTGTCCAGCAACTTCATCAAATGCCGTCCGATTCATCAAGACGGTCGGTTGATCTACCGTGAAGCTGTTAATCGGAGTGCTCAATGTCACTTTAAAGTCATCGTAAAAGCGTGTGTACAGTTCCGTCTGGATTTGTTCCGAGGTGTCGGAACTTTTCTCATCCGAATAGCGCGGAGACGTTACTTTGTGACCGATGTAGGTATACGAATAGTTTTTCTTCGCTTCAAAGAACGGACGTTGTTTTTGAACTACCTCCACCTACGCTTTTCTTAGAGGTGGAGGATTCCTGATTAATCCGACCTAACGATCGAAACCTGATCAGGCTAACCCCGTCGTCCCGACGGTTGAAGAAGCTAAGATACGTTCTGCTTCTTGTTTGAGATTCAGTCCTGCGTTCACATCACGGTCATGGTGGATTCTGCAATTCGGACATGTCCATTCACGCAAGCCAAGATGTTTCACGTCTTTGTGTTGATGACCGCAACTCGAGCACAGTTGGCTCGATGCGAAGGTCTTGCCGACCTTCACGACGGTCTTCCCATACCAGTTTGCTTTGTGTTCCAGCATGTGAAAAAATGCTGACCAGCTGACATCAGAGATAGACTTGCTCAACCTGCGGTTCTTCTGCATGTGCTTGACCTGTAAGGTCTCGATGCCGATGACGTCGTGGTTTTTAACGATCTCGGTCGACACCTTGTGCAGGAAGTCGGTGCGCTTGTTGGAAATCTTCTCGTGGATGCGAGCGACCTTTCGTTTCTGCTTCTGGTAGTTCCTCGCCTCGGACAGTTTGATTTTCTTAGCCAAGGCTATGCGCTGACGCCGAGAGAGCTTGCGTTGCTCGCGTACCAGCTTTTTCTCGAGAGTTCGGAAGTAACGGTCGTTTTGGTAGACCGTGCCGTCCGACAGGATGGCAAAGTGTTTCAACCCGACATCGATGCCGATGGATGTACCCGTCTTCGGCAGTTCGTTGATCTCCTGCTCGACGAGCAGGGAAACGAAGTATTTCCCTGAAGCGTTACGTCGGATGGTGGCGTTCAAGATTCGTCCTACTACCTGCCTCGAGTTAGCAAAACGCACCCATTTCAGCCTAGGAAGTTTGAGCTTGCTGCCAACGATTGAAACTTCGGGAAGTTGGTTCTTCTTCTCGATATTGGTTTTGTAGGATTGAACGGGATTACGCTTTGATTTGAATCGAGGCCGTTTATTCTGCTTCTTGAAGAAGCGGTCATACGCATCGGTCAAGTGTTTGACACTCGATTGAAGCGAATGGCTATCAACTTCTTTCAGCCAGTCGAACTCTTGCTTCAGCATCGGGATTTCTTTTGAACAAGACCCGTAAGACAGTCCTTTTCCTGTCGCTTTATACGTCTCATCCCACTTCGCTAAGAAGTAGTTGAAGACGAATCTTGAACAACCAATAGTCTTCGCAATCAGGATTTCCTGCTCTTTTGTCGGATATATTCTGAATTTGTAGGCCATATGCTTCAACATGATTTTCACCTCCTATAAAGGATTTATACCCGAAAGGAAGGGGGGCGATTCACCTCCCACTTTCACTTCGTTTTAGAAGTAGGAGGTGAATCGCGTAATTTAGATAGATCGTCACGCCTTCAGCAATGACCGTGATACTGCTGGAGAGCATCAATATCGTCAAGAACGCCGTCACGAATTTCATCCCATATGTAAAGGCAAGTAGTTTGTTCGAACACTGACCGTTCGAGAACGCTTCTTTGATTGTCAAGCGTCGCAGACGAAGATAAACGAGTCCGTTTAATCAGAAAGATCGCCTCTTTATGCTGATTTTTTTCTGTGATTAATGTCGAATCTTTTAAATCCAGTTCTAACTTCTTTCTCGCATGCTCTTCGGTCGACAGATCACTATTAATTCACTATTAATTTTTTTCCGAACACCCCAGCGGATAAGTAGAGTTATCCGCCGAGCGCAACGCTCCATTTCTTCAATCATGCCAACGGTTTCTTTAACTTTCAAAGAGTGTAAGCCGTATGATTTCCCCTCCTTCCGTCCCTTCGCCTCAGATAAACCCGCATTCTCGTGCGATTGCTTTCAGGATAACTCTACTTATACTAAAACTACCGCGGAATACATAACAGATATGCATATCTGAAGAAACGGATACTCATGAACGACTTACTACGTAACTGGATTCCCCTCGTCAACTCCCTCCTGTCCCGCCTTTCGATCCATCCGAATGAACATGATGAATGCCGGCAAGCTGCCCTCCTCCGACTTTGGAAATCAATCGAAGAAGGAAAGGTCATGACCGTCACCTTCGCCCGGATCCGGGCAAAAGGAGCGATGCTCGACTACTTAGCGACCCGCAACCGGACGCTTGCGACCGAAGTCGCGGTCGAGACGATGCCAGAACTCCCTCGGACCCCGAACGTCTCCTTTCATTATCTCCTCAGCGAACTCAAGCGAGATCTGTCGAATAAGGAGTACACGTTTCTCGAAGCCTTAATGCACGGCACGGAAGAGACGCTCGGTTACTCACCAGCGCGACTGCGCTCATTAAAGTCGGAACTCCGGCAGAAAGTTCAGTTCCTCCTCGGATGATGACGTACTATCAAGAACGCTTACTCGTAATCATCGAACAGGCGGACTATCGTCCCTTGACGAAAAAAGCCTATCGCTCAGACGTACGGCATCTCTGTCGCCACGTCGAACGAATCGATCTTCCGTCCCTACAGCGATATGGCAAGTTTTTGCGCGATACTTACGCTCCAGCAACTGCGGCTCGACGACTACATGCTCTGTCAATCCTGTTCGATCAACTGGTCGCCGAACGTTCACTCCAGACGAATCCGTTGGCACGCGTTAAAAAACCGGTTCCTACGCCTCACCGGCGACTTGCCTTCACGTATGACGACGTCCACCGTGTCCTCGAGACGATTCGTGACGAGACTGTCTACGCTTTTAGCTTTCTTCTCCTGCACACGGGACTGCGGTTTTCGGAAGCCCGTGACTTACAGCTCGCAGATATCGACTTTACACGCGATCAAGTGCTCGTCCGGAGCGGTAAAGGTGATCAATCACGTCAAGTTCCGCTGCATCATGCGTTGCGCGATGTCCTAACGCGTTACATCGAGACGATTCGTCCTGATGTCCTGCCGTTGTTTTGCGAGGACAGTGGACGACCGGTCAATCCGGCGAAGTTTCGCCGTGTCTTAAGGGAGGCAAGTCAGGTATGTCTCGGACGGATTTTGCGTCCGCACGACATCCGGGTGACGTTCGCAACGACGCTCTATCACGTGCATCAGACGGATATTTTAACGATCATGCGCTTGCTTGGGCACAGCGACGTCCGGACGACCCAACACTACGTCTTACCATCACATGACATTGCCCATACGTCGGTCAATCGGCTCAAGCGGACAGACGATTAAGAACGTCCCGGACGTGATTCGTCTGGCTGCGGATGTATCCTTCCGTCGTTGAGATGCTGGCGTGACCAAGCAGACGCTTTATATCGAGTAGCTTCAATCCTGCCTGCTGATAAAGATAGGTCGCATAGGCGATCCGCAGCATATGCGGACGGATGTGACGCTTCAAGGACGTAAATCCGACCTCGCGTAGTGCCTTTCTCGCCGCATGTTCATTGATCATCCGTCCCGTAACGGATTGAAACAAATAGCCGGTCGTGCGACCTGCTAGAAACAAAACGATCTTTTCGCAAAGGGTCTCCCCGATCGGAACGGTCCGTGTCCGCCCGCCTTTGCCGTGACGAACGTACAGTTCATTCTTCGCTAGATCAAAATCCTGCACCGTCAACAAACGGGCCTCCATGAAGCGGAGGCCCGTTTGGCTGAGCACCTCGAAGAAGAGGCGATAGGTTGGATCTTGAATCTGTCGAATCACGGGAATCAACTCTTCACTATCGTGATAGGTCTCATCTTGAAGGCGTTGATGGACGATCGGACGGATCTCGACCATCGGATTCTTTTTGATCCGTCGTCGCTCGACGAGAACGTTTCCGAGCCGGTGTAAAACGTGATAGCGTCTCAGAATCGTCGACGGCTTATAATGTGCTTTCATCCAGTGAAAGTAGCGGCGTAAGGACGCAACTGACCAATCGATTTGATGTAAGCGCATTTGTCGAAGATCACTCCGGTATGCCTTGATCGTATGGGCTGTCCGCGAGACGTCCGTCAATAAATACTGATCGAGATAGTCATGGTGGGTCATAGGTAGTTCCTCCTTTTTGTAGGGACTGACGTGACAGCTGATGGAGTACACAATTGATTTTTGATGAAATATCAAGAATCGCTTTCCCTAAACAATCAATGAGTGAAAAACAAAAATAAGGAAAAAAGTTACAATCGTATTGAATCTACTTTCTGTAGCGCAGGAGAAAACACATACCTTTCTTTACCCTGAACGACAGCGCATTGATTCCATCCACTAATCGATAAAGGAGCTTACATATGAATACGGATAACGACTATCTTGGCAATCCATCAGATATTCTCGTCACGACGTATGTGACGGAAGAAGACTTACGCGATATCATCGCCATCGAATTCAGAGACTTCTGGCATCCGAAACTACGCATCACCCCACACGAGCTCGTGATTACCGGATCGACTGTCTCAACAGAACATCGATTTGCCCATCATAAACCGTTCACCCTCACGATTGCCCCGTTTCGCATCCGTCATAACATCATCTCGTTTCATATCTATGACATCAGCCCAACGTCCCAAGAACAGACGATTTTGAATCTGCTAAAGGCAAACCCGAACTTGTCATACAGCTATCACATGATCCATGTCCATCTTCAACCATGCGACTTCGGAAATCCATTTTTTCATAAGCTGCAGTATACGAAATTAATGGATCATAAAATCCTCGTTGGTCTTCACCTATGATCGACACGCTTTGATTTTTCCTCACCCGTCAGATGTTATTTGAAAAAAATGTATATGATTGAATGAAAAAAAGGTATCTAGATTACATCTTTACCATTCGATTAAACATTCCAATCTGCCGAGGTGACTCCATCCATCATGTCAAACCATACGATGCATGCTCATACTGACTTTTTACTCGTCACTCTATCCTACTTGATCGCCGCAACATCCGCCTACATCGCAATCGAACTCGCGAGACGCGTCAAAACAGCGACCAATCGTTCGAAACATCGCTGGTTGATTGCCGGTGGATCGATTTTAGGTCTCGGCATCTGGTCAATGCACTTCGTCGCGATGCTTGGTCACGGTACATTAAAGGAGGCGACCTACTCGTTCCCACTCGTTTTATTGTCGGTCATCATCGCGATGACAGGATGTATCCTCGGCTTTTATCTTGTCGCACGCCAGATGTCCCGTGAATCATTCGTTCTCGGCGGTTTTTTGATGGGAAGTGCGATTGCTGGCATGCATTATGTCGGGATTGCCGCTTTACAGGGAATGACCCTGCAGTATCACGCGGGTTACGTCTTACTCTCGATCTTGATTGCGATCGCTGCTTCCTGGACCGCACTTTATATCGGTTTCTTTTCCCGTTACGCGAAACGACAGATGCTGGTGCAGACGAAAGTCTTTTTTGCTCTCATCATGGGCATTGCGATCTCCGGGATGCATCACGTTGGGATGCTCGGTTTAGAGTTTCAGATGATTCCGTCGTTTACGAGTGATCAAGTCATTGAACCAGCGATGCTGTTGACGCTTGTGTCGATCGTCACGCTCTTTTTGTTCATTGTCTTCTTTGCTTCCGTCTTGTTTGACCTCCAGTTACGTAAACGTGACTTCATCCAAGCGACGATTCTTGAATCAACTGAAGATGGTGTCGTGACGACAAATCCTGATGGTCTGATCCAATATGCGAACTCGCTGTTTCATGATTTTTTCCCGGAACGTCATCCATACTTAACGGAGCATGACGTAGCTTTACGTCTTGATGTGCCCGACCATACGAAACAAATGCTACACGTTGACGAACGCATCCTTGAAGTCGTCAATCACCCGCTAAAAGGGGAGAACTTGAATCAGACACTGTGGTTCTTCCGCAACGTTACCGATCAAGTCTCGTCCCAGCAGCAACTCGAACACCTTGCCTTTCATGACCGGTTGACGAATTTACCGAATCGAGACAAAATCACGCTGTTTATCGAAGAACAGATTAGACAAGGAATTCCGATTTCGTGTCTTGCGCTCAGCATGGACCGTTGGCGTTCGCTGAGTGATATGCTCGGACATAAAGGCGTTGAGAGTCTGTTGCTGCAGATTGCAGAACGTCTCCAAGCGACGATTCACGCGCGTGATGTCCTAGCACGCCTTGATTCATCCGAATTTCTTGTTCTCCTGGTTGACGAGCGGAGTCAACTGGCGAAACAAAAAGCCGAGAAGTGTTACGCTGCCTTATCGCAACCATTTGATATCGATGGGACAGTCATTACGCTGACGATGCGCGCTGGGATTAGTCATTACCCGGAAGACGCAGAAACAGCGGAAGAACTGATCGAGTATGCGAAACTGGCACTACATGCTTCGTTTACTGAAGCGCAAAACACGATCAAGGAATTCAAGGTCGAGAATCGAAACGATATCTTACGGACCGTCCAGATTGAAAAATTCATGACGGAGGCACTCGAAGCAGAAGCCTTCGAACTCGTCTATCAACCAAAGATCGAAGTAGTTACGGAACGAATGACCGGTGTTGAAGTGTTGGCACGCTGGACGCATGATGAGCTTGGCTTCGTCTCACCAGCCGAGTTCATTCCCGTCGCTGAAAATACGGGAGCGATTCACGCCTTAGGTGACTGGGTGCTACGTACCGCCTGCCTACGCTGGGTCGTGTGGCAAGACCTGACTCCGGAACCGTTCTCGATTGCTGTTAACGTCTCCCCACTTCAGTTCGCGAGTCAAAAATTTCTACGTCGCGTCGAAACGATTCTCGCAGAGACAGGTATGAATCCGGCATACTTGGAGCTCGAAATCACGGAGTCTGCCGCCTTATCATATGAGACAACGACCTATGAAAAATTAGCACGACTGCAAGAACTCGGTATTCGTGTTTCCCTCGACGACTTCGGTACCGGTTACTCGTCCTTCAAGCAGCTTCGTTCATTACCAATTCAGTTGTTAAAGATTGATCGCTCGTTCATCAGTTCGTTATTTGACGGCAAGAATCAACAAGCAATCGTTCAATCGATGATTCAACTCGGTCATAATTTAGAAATGGAAGTCTTGATTGAAGGTGTCGAAACGGTGGAGCAGGCAGACTGGCTCGCTCGAGAAGGTTGCGATTATTTCCAGGGCTATTATTTCAGTCGACCGTTAAAAGAAGAGGATCTATTCCTCTATCTAAATACACCTTTATCGAGTGACAGTGCCTAAGCTTAGTATTTTTCCGGTGTTCATTTCATTAGGTCAGTATTTATTATTCGCATCACAAATTTTACATTTAAAGTCAACAAAAACAATTTCATACACCACTTTATAGAAATTATTTCTAGAAAGACTTATACTAAACCAATATGTTAGCTATCTTTCAGAAGGGAGGACTTACCAATGGAACACGACTTTTCACATGACTTTGATTCTTCGACGCATTACGATCACAATAATCAACATCATACTGCCAATGACTACTTACAAACCAACGTAGAGAGTCTTGCCAATCATGGTACGCTTCATTTCAACGATATCATCAACCATTCAAATCCACTTTCAGTGGCACATGAATATAAAGTTCCATCACTCGACTTGAGTCAACACTATGTAAAACCACACTGGGTTAACGGATACTTTACGAGCGAAGGTACCTATGTGAAGGGATACTTTCGTGATGGAGACGGTGATACATCTCGTTTTGATGGCGATGGCTATTGGAGCCGGTAAATCTAAAAAGCATGTTGCACCAAGAATAAAATCTTGGCGCAACATGCTTTTTTACATGAATAACGAAATAATAAATATAAATGCACTGACCGCTCCGCCCGCTTTGACTGCTGTCGGATAAGCTTCATAGATACTTCTACTATAAAATTTCAGTTGATAGAATGGTGCTTCAGGAATCGTTGTTTTATAAGGAGACGCATTAATGAACTCTTTACTTTCCAGTAAAACATAGTCCATATAATCATCGATTTCTTCAAGAATATATGAAGCACCTTCTTTGAAACGATGCATCTCTGTTGAGTAATCAATAAACGCTTCTTCATCCGATTTTTTTAAAAGAGCAAGTAGTGCTTTTCTGGCACTCTTCACTTCTTTTTTCAACGTAATGGCTAATCGATTTTTATCCTTCAAATCCCTTGACCATTTTTGATTGAGCATTAGAATATTTTTCTTTTCTAATTGAAGTTCTTGTAGAACAATCAGTCCTTGTTTCCATCTAGTTTCAGCAACATCCCTTTGATCATAGACAGACGGTGTAAATCCTACTTGTACTAACTCATCAAGGTAAAGAGGCAATTTAGATAGACCATACGAGTCCATGTTGATGATTTGTTTTTCTGTTGCTAGATATTGTTCCACCGTAACATCTCGCACCTTTTGCGGCTGATGATTGATGGCAGAAGTAACATGTAATTGATCTGTCGTCTGATCAACGGAAAGGATAGTATGCGCTTGTTTAATTGCCTGTGCATTTAAGAGATTACGAATCCATTGGTTCACACGATCCACTTCTTTTTCCATCTTACTGAGTTGCTTTTTGATGACTTTCGTATGAAGTGCCGTTTGTGCTACTTGTCTTTCAAAGTGGAGGCTCTGTTGAATGGATGAAACAAATACATCGTTCAACATGGAGACACCATCTTCTTGACGGAAGTTAACTAACGTTGTTTCGAGCATATTCAACTTATCAATACGCTCCTGACAAATTTGCTCTAGTCCAGTATCCACTTTCACAGCAGAAAGTTCTCGTTTTAAGCGTTCAAATCCTGAACGAACCTCTTGGTAAGTAGCATCGATATACTTCACTTCAATTTGATTTGTCCAGACGTTAAACGTATCATGCGAAACACGTTCGAAAAAAGAATCATAGCTTTTCTTGAATCCAGCCAGCTCGTTTGAAAGAACACGAAAACGAGCAGTGAACAAACTAGGACTTGCATTCAACGCAGCAACCTTCTGTCCCACTTCTCTTTCGATCTGCAGAGCGGTATATGGCGCCAACGCTACCTCTAATTTTTGTTTTACCTGAGGCAAGGTCGACTCCCCTGTCCATTTCCCTAATTGTTGCATAAACTCTTCATATTTTTTTGAGTCAGAACGCATATCATGAGCCGAGATGATAGCTCCTTCGACAGCTTGACAATCTTTTATCGTTTCTTCGAACACTTCTTCTGCTTCTTCCCATTCTTCATCGTCAATCGCATCTGATTTCGTCGCGACATAAAACATCGGCTTATTACCGAAGCGCTTTAATTCCTCTAATTGTGATTCGGTTAATGGCTCTCCAAAAGCAGAGCACCAAAGTACAATACTCATATCTAGGTATGGTAGTTGATAGACCGTTTCCCCATTCGCTCCCGGTGTATCAATCAAAGAGAAGTTTTTTAACGCTGGATGCGGAGATGTAATGAGTAGCCAATCAAATTGAATCGCCGCATCTAAGATTGTTTGTTCAAAATGAACAGGATCAATCCGATGTACTTTTTGACTTTGTGTACTATCGAAACCGATGATTTGCATTGTCTCACCGTAGACATAATATACAGGCACTTTCGTTGCCTCTAGGATACTGACACCACCTAGTTTTATATCCAATAGAGTTTCAATCAATGAAGTTTTACCGGAACTGAATTCACCAACGATTCCGATTGTCGGATGTTGCTTCGCATGATCCATTGCTTGTTGTAAAAGAAAACTAGCGAACGTGTCTCTCGTTTTCCACGTTTCGAAAAATTGCTTCGTGTGTTTATTCATGATTGTACTCCAGTTTAGTTAAATTCAAAGATTCAATCGATAGTTTGAGTTGTTCAAGTCTTTCCAATGTTTGGCGCTCGTTTTTCTGTAGTCGCATACTGAGTTCATGTGTCTCTACTTTCCCTAGTTCAATCGTCTCATCTAGTTTTTTACGTGCCATCGCATAATGATTTTCTAAATAGGTTTGAATATTCGTTTCAATTCCAACCATCGTCTCATCAATGTACACGCTAACGTTCCCGCTCAGTTCTAACGAAAATCGATCTATCGATGAGGCTACTTGTCCATTCAATAAATCTTTTGCTTCTTTGAGCGCATTGTCTTCCATCCTTTTGCGCAAAACCGGATAAACAGCCAATCCGACGAGTGGTACGATCATTCCTGTACCTATCGAGACTAATACCGTTGCAGCACCACCAGTCAAAACACCTGCCATGATGGTCGGATCCACTTTAGTCGAACGACTCGTTTTGACATAAGATTGACTCGAGTAGGTCGATTGCGCGTCAATCGTTTGCCACATGATTTGCTCTTCATTTTCTGTCACCTTGCTTAATTCCAATACGACATGATCTCTTACTTTTTCAATGAGAATATTCACTTTAGGAAGATACCGCTCTAACCAATACTTTCGTTCACGAGCTAAGTAACGATTAATGTCTTTTTCGACTTTTTCAGCGAATTGATTGGATGGACCTGTATATTGATCGATGATATGCGATATTTCAGAACGCCATTCTTCATGATGAAACGCAATGGATTTATCTGCCATGACCTTCATCTCGCGCACCTGTTGAGCGATGTATGACTGTACCTGAACGAATACTTCCTTCATTTGCTGTTCATTAAAAGAAAGCCACGTCTTAAGATCAAGTACTTCATTTGTTTTAAGTTGAGTCAAATGAAGGTATTCTTCCTTTTCCAAAGCAAAGGTTTGATCAATTCGCTCTAATAAGGAATGATATCTGTTTTGACGGAGCGTCTTACTGCCTTTCGCTTGGAACTCAGAGATGATGCGTTCAATGATATGTAAATAATACTGGTTTCCATTAAAAAGAACTTCGTACGCATCATATGGAATGATTGTCGGCGACTCCAGTCCTTTAATCGTCTGTAACTTGGTGTACAAGCCTTCTATCATCTCTTCCAATTCTTCTTCATCATCAATTTCTTCTGCAAAATTCATGACAAAGACGATGTTACTCAAGCCTTCTTCTAATAGGGTATCTTCCAAAAAGGAAAGTTCCGTCCCACTAATCGGTTGATCGGCTTTTAGTAAAAAGAAGACAACATCCGCATTGGGAATGAATCGATAAGACACATCACTACGTGTTTTATTTAAGTCATTCAATCCTGGCGTATCGACCATATAATATGGTGCGACAAACGGAACGTCCGGGTGTTGTACCGTGATCATTTCAATGTCTTCTACAGGATGATCACCGATGAATTCTTCAAGATGTTCTAATTCAATCGCTTTAGACGTGGCATCTTTATAATGCACTTCAAGCTTTCGTTCTCCTTTCCCGACGACGTTGATTGTAGCCGTAGTTGGCAAAATTCCCATCGGTAAAACGTTCTCACCCATCAAACTGTTAACGAATGTTGTCTTTCCGTGGTTGAACTCTCCAACGACGACGATAAACGCTTCTTCGCGAGCCATCTCTTTCATTAAATCGTCCATCTGCTGGTTGGTTTGATGATACATATAGTCTCACTCCTTTAGTTGTTTACTTGATTTCTTAGTTCCTCTAAAGACTTTAAGTCACTCTCGATCGTAAAACGCTTTTGATGAACGTTCTGATTTTGTTTATTTAACATCGCAAGTACTTGCTTATAACGATTATCCGTTTCACTTTCTAGTTTCTTTCGATTATTTTCCATGTTTTTGATGTAACGATCGACTAACGAATGAATTTCCTTCGTAACTTCATTCAATAGTTTCTTATTATGTTCGGTCAACTGATGATCTATTGCATTGACGACCGCACTCTGATTGAATGTACCGGCTTGTTTCGAACTATCGTCCATTTCATCGACAAGATATAATGCACCGGCTGCTAACAAGGGGGCTAACAAAAAGCCGCCAAGTAACCCAAGGCCAAGAACTCCTGCTGCTACAACTCCTGTTGCACCAGCTGCTAATCCAACGACTCCTTTATCGGGACCATTTGACTTATTTTTCAGTTTTGATTCGTCTAAGCCTTCAAGATTAAAGGGAATACTCTTGATTGAAACTTCTTGAGTTACGATTTGATTCGCCATCTCTAAGTATCCCTTTTGAACATGCTGCATATGTTTTTTCAGATGATCAGTCAGCCAATTTTTCATTAATAGTTCAGTCTCACTAATACTCGACTGAATCGTCTGCTTCATCTCTTCAATCGTCGTAAACGTCTTATTTGTTATATCTTCTAAGACAAGCGTGTGATTTTTTTTGAGTTCTTTCTCGAATTCTGTAAGTAGTAGTCCCTCTTCTTGCTTCATTTTTTCACGATATTGTTTAGATTTATTTTTCAGTTCCTCTCGCTCGGCTTTTGCTTTTATTTTCCGTTGTTTTTTCTCTCTTGATAGCTCGTCACTATTTTTATGTAATAGACCATATTCAAATCTCATGACCTCTTCTAAAATAAAGATGGATTCTAGAAATTCGATTTTGACCTTTTCAATTTTTCCTTTTCCTTTATTATGAACGAGGAAATATTCTAAGCTTTTCTTGAAATCAGTGAAGTAGCTTTCTTGTTCTAGTTTTTGATGTTGCTCCGTTAAAATCTGCCTTACTTCTTCAACTGTATGCTGTTCTTGGATTTGAGACTTAATCGCTTTGTAAGGAACTCGCTCTCTTAGTTCCATCGCATCCATGCTCGTTGCACTCGTTTCGAGTGTTGCTAACCGCTGAGCTTGAAACGCTTTTTTGGCTGAGATGAAGAAAATGTTTTTTTCTGGAATACCAAGCGGAATCAATCGTTTATAGGTTTCTTGTTTAACTTGTTCTTCCTCAGTCGAGGTCTTGAACTTATCGATTCGGTTGACGACTACGAATATGTCTTGGATATGCTTATTCACTAAATGTCCTTTAAAGAAATCGATTTCAGAATGACTCATTAGCTTATCCGCTTTAAATAACACGATTGCCGCATCAGCACTGGCGATGAATTCTTTCGTAATCTGAGATCGGATACCTTTTGCATCATTTAATCCTGGTGTATCAATAATTTGGACTTGTTGATTCAACAATGGATTATTTAATTCGATCTCGATTCGTGATTTCTTTAGTTCTTCAATTTCATGTGCTGTACTTCCACTTTGTGACTTCATGAATTTATCTTTGACGGAAGTCGTTACTTTTTGAAAAAATCCTTCTGAGTCTACACTTTCTAATAACTTTGTATTGATCTTAAAGTGTTCATTGAACTTATCTAAATCATTCGATTCGAACTCTAATTTATTATTCAAGTACAATTTAGCGTTTGTCTTCATTCCTTTTTTTACATAAGTCACAAGTGCAGTTGATTCTTTTAACGAAGTTGGCAGTGCTTCTTGTTCCATCAAAGCGTTCATGAATGTTGATTTTCCGACGGAAACCTCACCGACTGTCGCCACTAAAAAGTCTTTTTCATTTAGCCAGTTCATAACTAACGTGACTTGACGGTCAATATCATCTTTTTCGTATTTACTTGCGAGTCCAGCAACTTCCTGCGCGAGCGTATGTACTCGTTTCACTTCAACGTTATATTCTTGCAAACTTTTCATAGTTCGCCTCCTCTTAATGTTTTAAAATAATCTGATATAAATAAACGGACCTTTTTCTTAAAAAAGATCCGTTACGCTATGATCCGATCAGCAATTAGTACAAATCTATTTTTACTAATTAGTCCGTATACGCATTTGGAAATTGCTCCAATAATGGAGTAGACACATCAGACAGTCGTAAACGTTTGTATGTCAATGTCTCGATGACATCATCTCCGAAATTATCCGTCGTCGTTTTGAGATTTACCGTGATCTTATCATCTGAAATCTGCGTAATGACTACTTTTTCTTTGCCCTCTAACGGATTCATCGCATTATCTGTGATGTACTCTAACTTTTTATCCAATACGCGTACCTTTTCACGATCAAGCTCATATTTAGTTGAGATTGAATTCGATTCATCATCTTCTGTAAAAGCCATATCCCAACTTTGCTGGTAGTTGTCTGGTTCGATGATCAGGTATTGATAAAAAGGTACCTTCGTCTTTTTTTCACTCATCCAATATCCTGACAATCGTTCCATGAACTGCACACGCATCTTCAGTTTTTCCTTTTCATCTTGCTTCCGCTCTTCTAATAACGCAGCTACTTCTGCTGTTGCATCTGAGTCCGATAAATCACTCTCTTCCGTATCAGTGATTACTTCTTCCGTACTCGCTACATCTTCAGCGTATATTTTCTTAATTTGAGCAGTATCTTTAATATCAGACTTTAAATACGTATTATCCTGATAAGAAAGTTTCTCATAATCCATGACACGGAGATCCTTTAAATCAGCAACCTGTTCACTGCCCTTTAGAATCAATTCACTATCAACTGTACTGCCATCATTTCGTAACGATAAAAATAGTGCATTATTCGAATTCCAAATTCCAATTAAGTGATTCTTAATGAAGCCTTCTGATAATTGGACGTTTTGATCTAAAAATAGTTTCATCGCTGTTTTGTTTTTCGTCGTATATGCGATTTCGATTGGTGATTCTTTTTTACCATTATTTTTTGACAGGTCTGCTTTTTTTTCAATTAAAAATAATAACAATTGATTGTCTTTCTTCTTTAGCGCATATGTCGTTAATGTTTCTTCATTTGCATATATTCCATTGATTGAAACATGGTTATCAATTAAATACTTGATTCGCTCGACATCATTGCTTTCCATTGCCGCTTCCATTGCATGAGCACCGTAATTATATCCAAATGTGTTTCCAGCCATCTTTTTAATTAGTAATAAATCAAAGGCAGCAGGCATTACTTTACTTGATTTGACTAAACTGTAACTGTTTATACCAATGAATATAAGTATTAACACAGTAAGAACGATACTGATTCTCTTTACGCTTTTGATGAACCTTGAAGATTTAGAAATCATTATTCTTTAACACTCCATCCGTTTTTTTCTAAAAATAAGTAAAAAAAGATATCATTTACATCCTTAATTTATAATAGGTATTTAAAACCATAATATCAATCAAATATTATGTGATTTTTATCCAAATCCCATATTACTTACCTATTTTAAAAAATAATGCGATTAAGTCCTATAAATCTTCGTTTATTTATTCTCAACCCTAGTAAAAATATTTCACCTAAAGCGTTTTTCAAGAAATCATTTACTATTTCAATAAAAAACACAAGAAAATTAAATACTTATTTTTATAAAATTAGCATATATTGTTAGGAGGGTGAATATGTTAAACACAACATTAAAAAAAGATGCAATCCGTAAACTGAAAAATGAAGTAGACAGTCATGAGCAAGCTGGTAAAGAAACGACAACCTCAGCAATTAAGCTTCATGAAACGCGTAACAATTCAGTCGTCGTCATCGATAGTATTGAACAATATGTAAATAGCCTTGCAAATACACCAAAAGAATTTGATAAAGAGCTAGAAGAAATCAAAGTCAATCTCTCGAGTTTTAAAGTACTCAGCGAAATTGAATATGACGAAAAAACGATGCTCAAAATCGCTGGTGGAGGTACTGCCGCTGGTGTAGCAGCTGGTGTGGCAACAGCAGCGTTCGCTCCAGCAGCTGCTATGGCGATTGCTACAACGTTTGGTACGGCTTCTACTGGAGCAGCAATCTCAGGCCTTTCTGGTGTAGCAGCAACAAATGCTGCCCTCGCATGGTTAGGCGGAGGTGCTCTTGCTGCTGGTGGTGGTGGAATGGCCGGAGGCGGCGCATTGTTAGCATTAGCAGGTCCTATTGGTTGGACAATCGGGGCAGCAACACTGATTACCGGCGGAATCTTCGCAAGTAAGAAAAACAAAGATGCTGCGATTCGAGCAGATGCAGAACGTATAAAAATCTCAGTTGAAAAGAAAAAACTACAGGCAATTAATCATGAAATCACAGAACTAGACGGTGCAACAAAACGTTTAGCAAATGAACTTTATATGATGTTCCATCAATTTACCCGAGGTGCACAAGATGTTACCTCTTATACTTCATTTACGTCTGATCAAAAAAATAAGCTTATTGCAATTATTAATAACGCGCATAGTTTGTCTGCTTTGTTCATGAAAGAGATTGGATAAATCATGGAGCGTATCGTTAAAGATCAATTCATTGCTGCTGGTGTAGACGGATTTAATGTATTTAAGCAAACACATCTTAATAATCAAATTGATCAAATCATTAAAGATCAGCTTAAGTCCCAAACGCAACAAGATCTTAATTTTGAGAATGCTTTAGTTCATTTATCCAAAATGCGCCAATTTTTATCTTCTCCACAAAACATCTTAGGTACGATTCGCACGAAACACGGAGAAATTGCAGAACACCTCGAAGTAAACGTACGAAATGCCAAAAATACATTACTCGGATTAAAGACGGATGCCACTTTTGAAGGTGTAGGACGAACAGCACCGGAAGATTTTATATTAAACGGTGTCAAAATCCAATCAAAATTCATTAACGGAACGGGCAATACTCTGAGCCATGTCGCGAAGCATCTTCAGACGTACCAAGACTCTTCAATCGACTATATGATTCCTAAAGATCAATTCGCTTTAATTGAACAGATACGAAATGGCATTGTTCCAGAATCAATGTCAGTGAAATCTGCGCAATCGATTCTAAACAAAATAAATGAGTTAGAAACTGTATCAGGTCGTTCCTTCTCTGAGATGTGTCATCCTTCGATTTCAAACTATGACGAAGTACAATTAGGAAAGGTTTTCGAAACGGTAACTAATCATCAAGATGATTTAATCGATCAAAACCATGAAATCAAACAACAGATTGATCGCAAAGCGAAAGAAGAGACGAAAGCTACGAATGCTATGCGTGGTCCTTCT
This sequence comes from Exiguobacterium sp. ZWU0009, assembly GCF_000798935.2. Lineage (NCBI taxonomy): Bacteria > Bacillati > Bacillota > Bacilli > Caryophanales > Exiguobacterium > Exiguobacterium sp. ZWU0009. The sequence goes on from NZ_CP018057.1 coordinate 2,808,287, forward strand.
GTAGGTGAGGGTTTAAAAGTCGCTGGTGGTGCTGCCACTGTCACAGCCTCTATAACATTTTTAAAAGGGTTATATGGAAAGACGAAAGAAGGGAAGTCTTTATCTCAATTTGATGCGGAAGACTGGAAGGAACTCGGTTTAGATGCCGGAAAGAACGGTCTCCGTGCCGGGATAACGGCTGGATCCATTTATACACTTACAAACGCCACTGCTCTTTCTGCCCCCTTCGCAGGAGCAGTCACAAGTGCTGCGTTCGGTATGACCTCTTTATTCAAGCAATATCATGCAGGCGAGATCGCTGCGGATGAAGTACTCACTGAAGGACAGATCATTTGTTTTGAAGCAGGCGTTACGGCAATTGGCGCAGCATTAGGTCAGACACTGATTCCAATACCTGTCGTAGGAGCCATCATCGGAACAATTGCTACTGATTTTATTTGGAAATTCGCAAAAGGAAAACTAGGACAGCGTGAAGAGGCGCTAAAAAAGGTATTAGATGCTTACTCCGACTCTCTGCTTCGTCAAATGGACGCAGTATATCGTCAATTGATCGAGAAAATCAATGCTACCTTTGCCCGATATCATTCGCTGATTGATGCCGCATTCGATATGGAAGCAAATTCCGCTTCTCTTGCAGCCGCTTCGATTAGTCTAGCAGAAGCACTCGATGTGTCTTCTTCAAAAATTTTGCATACGCATGAAGAATTGGACGACTTCTTTTTATCTTAAATGCAGTAAGAGTTTCATAAAATCATTTTTTTGATTTAATGAAACTCTTATTTTTTATATCCATCAAAAATCACACTGTCTTTCTGAAAAATTAATACCCATCAAACATATGCCACATGGACTATTACTGCTAAATAAAGCGATTTTTTTATTAACTCAATTAAAAAGGAGCTACGAAAATGGAAATCGGTAAAAAGTTTTTAAATCACTTATCTAATCTTTCGGTATCAATTCCAGTTCCACAACAACGTATACAAGAAGTTTTGGCAAAAAAAATTAAAGAGTTAGAGGACATCAAAGTTCTCATTTCACCTGAAGAAATCGAGATCTCAGGCTATGTTTTGATAAAAAAACTAGGTTTCTCTCGCAAACAACGTGTCGCTTTATTCTTGGTACCTCAACGAGTAGACGGACGTATCATCTACTTTAATGTGCTTAAAGTGAAACCGTTAGATTTAGAAGCTTCTAATGCAACCTATTTATCAAAGCCCCCTTTCACACATTATGAAAATCGGATTCTTCGACTTGATTTATCCACGCTTGATTTATTGCAAAAAACACAATACGGCTCTCTTCGTCATCTAACGCTTGGTAATGAGGAACTAAAAGTCGGATTAGGTGTTTAACCTCAAAAATTCATTCGAAATAAAGGCGACACACCGATTACTCGCTAGTGTGTCGCCTTTCAAGTATCATTTTTCATATTCACCCAAAACTGATTTACTTGATTAACACATGCATCGTCTCTGTGTAAGCTGGTTGTTGAATATCTCCATGATAAATCGATTGTGTTCTGATGTGGTAAAAATACGTTCCGGGTGAACTTGTTTTCGTTCTCATTCGTAAGGCTACCGGTTTATCGCCATCTACTCTTATATAGTCCTTACGTATTAGCTTTTGAACACCTTTTGAATCAATCCAGTACATTAAAATTCCTGTAGATTGACGCTGATCATCGCGATAAGGAGACTTGAGTGAAAACGTGTGGTACGTCGTTTTACCAACACGCTCTTGACTCCAAGTGTAGAAATGTCGTCTAACACCCTTATTATATTCATGCCCTCCAGGAAAACTTAGTTGTGTATATCCCATCGCAACGATTTTTGCTTCTGCTTTAGGGGCATGGAAGAATACACTTGTGACACATACACTGATTAGCAGGATTACTTGAATAAATTTTTTCATGACTTATCCTCGATTCTATTCATTAGCAGTATATTAACTCTTAATCAATTTTACAATAATTAGTAAATCAAAAATAATTCTTTCATGATAATAGGTCAATTTTTAATCGTGATATCACTTCTGTTTTTACGTTGTATACAGTAAAAAAATCATGATGAGTTATTTTTCAAGTCCAACTCTCATGATACTCACGAAGACTCACATTCACCGATACAATAAATAGCGGAACTCATATTGGTGAGATCCACTTTTTGCGTTTAATACTATGCATCGAAAAATTTCACACTGACACAAATAAAAAATTCTTATCTATGACGATGATTCCTTTTGTCGGAGGAGCTTTAGCGTTCGAATCAGTGCTTAAAGAATTAAAAAACAACTCTAGTTTAAAAAAGCACTTGAAGTGGAGTATAACGTTGATCTAATTGAAGCTTCCATTGACAAGTCAGTCAATTTTTCAATGCGTCTTGAAATACTTACTCATAAAATGAAGTTGTATCTCGATATGAGTCATAATATTTACTGCAAGAAGGTATGCAAGCTGGAAACTTTAGTAGCATACAACGTGAATTTTAATTCGTAATCTCATGAAGAACAGATACTTGTTAATACGAATATCAAACTGTTGGTAATCCTTCGGCTGTGTTCGTCCTCTGGTTCGGTAATCAGCACAATAAGGAGATCGTCATCATTGTTACTCGGATCATTCAACTGGTTATCGTATCGTGGAGACTATAATCTGCGTAATGAATCCGTCATCGTAACACAAGATTCAGTCGTCATTAAGGAAACGACGGAGTACATTGAAGAGAAGTTTCTGACGGCTCTTGAGCAGGATCTGCAACAACTGTTACGTTCCACCAACTGCAACATACACCCGCCGGATTCGACCGGACTGCCGTGTTGCATTGGGTCAAAGAAATCGCTCTTCTCGACAGCTTCTTTGAAAAACGGAAACACTTGATCAGTGTGCTTCAAGACGCCATCCGGGCAAAAGAAAATGAACTGTTACTGTATGATATGCATCTGTTCTTAATGCCTTACGGATTGGAAGAATTCGGAGCGATTGAGTATTTGATAACTCTCCTAGCAGAAGAAGATAGAACACGAGCTGTTGCTTATTACAAAAAAGCTTTGAAATCGCTCCCACTCAGTCATTTGTGGCATACACACGAAGCACTCGCTGATTACACGGAATGGTTTGATTCATTCGAAGAGATTCGCAAGCAGACGCAGTCTCAAAAACAGACCGCCGCCTCTTCTGTTAAAAAATCATCGAAAAAACCGGCGAAGACAACAAAAGCCAAACGTACAAAACAGTTAAAATAATCTTCAACATCGTAAAACGTTCTCTACTAAAACGAAAACAGCCCAATCTGATCAGCGAGGATCGGACTGGGCTGTCTGTCTCTATTAATCTCATTTCAAATGATTCAACAGCCGGTATTTCTTATTCACTTTGTTTAGTACGGCTGTAAACATTGCATCCTTTACTTTGACCAATCGACTGTCTGACAAAGCGAAGAAGATTTTGTCCTTTTTTACTTTTGTTAGGCTCAACTAGTTTTTGAAGTACTATTTATTTCATAATCCATCTACAAGCTTAATGGCTTTCTCAATGTGTCCCGTTAAATACTTCACTTCTTTTCCACGTCCTAACTGATCATCAACCAATAACTTAGTACTATAAAAGACCAAAAACTCTTTAAACTTATTATGACTGAGTCTATTTACCGCATTAGATAAATTGTTTTGATATTTGGAAGAAGACAGATTATACTCATAAAATTTATCTGCAAGTGATGACACAAGTCTTAAAGCTTCAATATAGTGCTCTGATGAATTATCATCGCCTTGATTCATTAAAACTTTTCCGGCTTCATTTGCGATGACTTCCTTTGTTTTTTTATAATAATCTTCCATAATTATTCCCGCCTTATTTGTTTAGTATCATACTTATTTTCTATTTACTAATGAAATGAAAAAAACAAAGAGATTAACTGATCACTTTCTAAATATGTTTTTTCTTTTAGATTTTATAATTGATCGCACTCTCGCTTGTCGTCCACTCTTCTCTTCCGGAGGATTCCTTCACACGAAGCATATACCAAGGACTCTGATGAATAAGAAAATGGAAGGAACGAACAATAAGAGCAATCTCATTACATGTCTTTTTGTCGGTGTGGCTACCTAAGTTTTGTACGATTCTTTTTAAAATTACAGCTTGAGTTCGATCATTAAAATAGCAACTGTCGAACCATTTTAATACTTATTTTCTATATTTTATTTTACTTAGATCCATCGTATACTTCTATGTTTTTTTCGGATTTTATCAAATTATTCCACCCTAGAGAAAACAAATATTTTTGTATAAAATAAAAAAAATACCATTTTTATTTCCTCTTATTACTTTTCGTGTATGATAGATGCAAAGCACATATTTCATATAAAACGATTAGAACGTATACAGAATTTTAAAACCATTTGAGAAGAGAGACTCCATGAAACAATTGTATAAGAGAATTTTAAAAAGAACTGACACAACCCTCTCTCATTCGACTACTACTATTAACAGCCCTATTAACCTTTTTGTGAATCAAGATTACCAACTTTGTACTAAATCATTGGATGAATCAAAACATTTCTTCTATTATATTTAATAAAACCAAAGAAGCAATTAGTTCAGGATTTACAAATTACTTTAGTATAGGCAATAACATTCCGGACAACATCTATTCGACTGATAGACGATCTAATCGTACGTTTCGTGTTTCAGCAGGTGCTAAATCAAAAGCTGAACGAGTTGGAAATGCCAGAGTAAACTACTTAATCTACTTTTATGCAAAATTCATTTTTATAGACTGCGCCTTAAGGTTATTTGTACATTTCATCGTATTTTTCTTTAGCCCTATTATTTTTTTAATTGCTGTTCCTTCGCTTCGAAAAAGAAATTTGATTGATAATCTAGAAAATTAATAGTATCTCTCATAATGTTTGATACCACTATATTTTGATTAATCATTTAAAGAATGGTCTGACCCTTTATAAAATAAGGGTTCAGACCATTCTTTAAATTTATTATTAAAACGGAAGAAAATCATCCGTCGCTTCTAAGTGATCAAGTAGACTAGGATTATATAAATCCCCATGATAATTTTTATGACAAACTGGACAGTGGACATCCCATCCTTGATCGATTTGCCAGTTATAGTTACCTGTTGCATATTTAATTAGACGCACATCTCGCAACGTACTCGGTTCATGCATTCGTCCATATCGGCACCTATTATTTACCCATACTTCGTCACATGTACAAATATATGTCCACTTATACGGTACGTCTGGATTCGCTCCATATTTCGGAATTCCTTCCGTAACAGACCCACATGATGGACATATTTCGTGACGATGGTTATGATGATGCACTATTCGCTTGATGTACGTGTTTAAATGTTCATTTTGACCAGGAGCGATTGGAAAATGTGAGTATGCATATATCTCAGGAGCAGGGGTGATGTTCCAATGATGAATGTCAGAACTAATATCACTATGCACAAGTGATGCGCTTCTGACCGGCATTCCCTCTTCCAAAAAATCCGTCATGTATCGTCTAGCAGACTTATCTAAGTCAGCTTTTAAAGACTCAGCAAAAGAGGCAGCACCATATGGCTTGTATTTAGCATCTAACACGTGAATGTTTCGACGATTCATATCCCCCTCTACAGCATAAGAAAGCAAGAAGTCTGGCTTACGTTTCTCATTAAATTGGTGTTGTAAAAATACTTCATGTTCATATGCAAGCCAAATCTGATCAGTCGTATCAGCGTGTGTAAAATGCAATCTTACTCCGCTTAAGGTAGCATATCGTTCGTGATGCGAAAGAAGTAAATCGGTTACAGATTGATTCACTGTTCGGAAGCGTATTTTTTTTAACTCTTGACATAACTGGAGTAACGTCCAGACTTCAAATAAAAGTGGAGAATTCGTCATTTGTTGGACGAACGCCTGCTTCTGCGAATTTAATTGTGGAGTCAGTGACTGAATAGCCTCATACAGTTCGAATACTTCACTATATCGCGTGTCATGAACGAATAGATGTGTTTCTTCAATATCGAGCGCCTCTACTTCAAAAAGAGGCGTTACGAGAAACGAGTCCACTACATTTAACAATTTTCTCAAGCGCATCGTGCGTCCTTTGAAGAATTCTAGTTCATTTTGTGTTTTTGCATGTTTACGCCACAACGCTTCAATGACTCCTGATTCTTCTCGACTCGACCCTAGCTTCGATCGTCGTGTTCGTTCTTCGTTTTCTAATGATGTTACCTTACTTTGTTCAATCATCTCTGCTTGGTGAAGTAACTCAGAAATGGTTTCAAGCATCAGCCGAATCATTTGATGTTCCGGTATGTTCGTATGTCGAGACGTAACTTCCGCCTGAACTTTAGGTTGTCCCTTTTTTCGCTCATGTTCAATCAACGTTCTAGATGTCCAGCGTTTAATTTGCTCAGGTGAAAGTAAAGTCTTTTCGACATTTAACGCTTCCATCGGAGCATCAATGATCTCGTCGAGAGCTAATTGAAGATCGTAAGTATATTGTTCGATTCTTTCAAGAGGAAACAGTGCTTCAAGGACTTCTCTTTCATTATCAGAAACATCCGGCCGTGTATCCAAGACTCGGAAAAGTTCTCGGACCTCCGCCTGCATGATTTCGTACTGTTCGAACGACATCGTTTGTGGATAAATCACGACGACTTCCTGAGCAATCAAGATATCATCTGCGTCGTAAGCTTCTACAATGAAGCGACCACATGCATTCATGCCAAAGCGTGCGGATTGCGATGTCGCATAACCATCTTCATACCAAATGTTACTCAGTTCATACCAGACATTTTTAAGAGTAGAAGATTGAACGAACTGAATTTCCGGCATATCTTTTATAGCGATTCGACTCGCTTCGATTTCCACACCGATTTGGATGAAACGCTTCTCTCGTCTTGTATACTCTATACTTTGATAGACTCCGTTTTTCTTTTGAAGTTCAGGACCAACCTTTATTTGTCGAACCGGTGCTGTCGTCACTTGGTTCGCTGCAGGATTAAGCGATTGGAACAACTGATCTAAGCTAGAAGTCATTTCGACTTTCGGCTCCACACGACGGACTTGCAATTCAAATAGTTTCATTCAATCCCTCCTCTTATTTAAAAAAGTTGATATAACGACCATTATTTTTCATTTTCTCAAGACGTTGTACTGTTTTTGAATAAGAATCTGTTTTCACCTTTGATTGGAGTGCCAAAAACGCATTCATTGCTGTTTCATTTCGTGTGGAGAAATGAATACGCGGTAATAACTTCGCTTGTAATAAGAGGTCTATCGTCTGCGTCGTTAACTCACTGTACTGGAGGATGTGAATCAATTGTTGACGTCCTCGTGCATTGATGCGTGCATCTGAAATCGCGTCCAGCCCCTTGGATAACTCAATGATGCGATCTGCAAGTTTTTCCACCTGTTCACTTTCGTGGATTGTCTTTGTCAATTCTGAAAGTGGGACCTCGATTTGACCAACCTGTGGATTAGATTTGTTTGCCTCGATGATCGCATCATCTAACGTCGTATGATCCAGTTCAAGAATCAAACTCCGATCGATCACTTTTGGACTTAAAGGTTTTACTGTATGATCCATATTCAATGTTCCGATGAATCGCACATTATCCGGAATCACAAGTTCAGATGGATAGGCAATTAATGCACTTGCATCTCGGTATCTGATATCTTCTTCATACGTCGTTTCTGTCTTCTCTCTATAGGCAGTACAAAATTCACTTGCTTCATCAAAGTAACGCTTTGGATAAAGTGAAACAACGGGACGATCTTGTTCGCGTAAACTTAGAAACTCTGCAAAATAGTATTCAACGTGTGATAAGTTCATCTCATCAAGACAAATTAAATACAATCCATCTGTTTTGTTAGCATCAAGCAATGCTCGTAAAAATGGTGTTTCTACATAACGACGTTCGCTTGGACTAAAATAACCAAGCAAATCTTGTTTATCCGTCCAGCTCGATTGGACCGGTACCATACTTGACCGTGCACCTTTTATTGCTTTTGCGAAGGCGTTGACTAGACTTGATTTCCCTGTACCAGAAGGACCATTCAAAATGAGCAGGACATTCGACTGAATCGCACGAAGAAAAAGCTCGATTTTATCAGTAGAATACAGTAACTTTTTATCTTGATTATGATAAAAGAGCGATTGTAATGTTGATAATAATGTTTCTCTTTCAAAAGGAAGTATAGGAGCCTTCTCTTCTTTTAACGGCTCACTTTTACGAATTTCCATTAGCATTTCTACAAGCTGACGCTCACTTGAGGAAATCATACGTAGTTGTTCATCTAATTGATTTTGTGCAGCCTCGACTTCTTGCTGACGTTGTTCGAGTGATTGTTTGATTCTTGTTTCTTCTTCCTCATGAGAAATCTTCTGTGACTCTAGTTTCTCAAGAGCAACTGCAACTTCTTCTTCTTTCAAACGTAATACTTGTTCTACCACTTTAGTCGTAATATTTGTACCAAACGTTTCTTCGGCAGCATGGACAAGTGCCTCACCACCAAGACGATGTAATCTCTCTGGTAAATCTAATTGAATTGGAACAAGAGACTTTGGATTAAAAGTCAGTAGTTCATTTAACGTTTTAGCATTACGCATCGGTAAATAACTACATGTATACAAAGGAGAGAGAGTAGTATCCAATTCGCTAGAGCACATGCTTGAAATTTCCCAATCACGATTTGGATTTAACGGATGAGGACATGGAACGTAACCAGCTGGTGTAGGTTGCATAACGCATAGGCTTACAATTTTTCTCTTTGGATCACTTTGCATAATATTCTCTCTAACAGGTTCAACAATTAATTGACTTCCCAATATTCTGGAATTCTTAAAATGTTTATAAAATCTTTTTGTATCTTCAACCGTAGGTTCTTGAATTTCACTTAAAAGCTCTTCATTCTCTTTTAACCATTCATCAAACACGTTTACTGTTGGTTCCATTGGTGTAGACATCAACATCCCTCTTTCCACAGGTAAAATTAGTCTTTTAATAATAGTACATTATTCTTTTGAAAAAAGAGGTATTAAATCCTTATTTTTTCAAATTTTAAATTAAATCTCGATTTATGACGGTTCAGAATTTCTTTTGGCAACACGATTGTGAATGAATTTCAACAAAAAGACCACTCAAGCATTACGCTCAAATGGTCTTATTGGTAATTTAATTTAAACTATCGCTTATACAACTTTAAGTAGTATTAGTCTCTACTATATAAATCTCGCGTATAAACCTTCTCTTCCACATCACTCAACTCTGGATGCATGCGGTTTGAAAGAATGATATCCGATTCTTGTTTGAACGCTTCAATGTCACGAATGACGCGTGAGTTGTAGAATGTATCTTCCGTCAAGACAGGCTCGAAGACAGTCACTTCAATTCCTTTTGCCTTGATCCGTTTCATAATCCCTTGGATTGATGACGCACGGAAGTTGTCCGAATCCGTCTTCATTGTCAGACGATAGACACCGACGACTTTCGGTTTTTGTTTGATGATTGTATCTGCAATATAGTCTTTCCGTGTCCGGTTCGCTTCGACGATTGCTCCGATGATGTTGTTCGGAACATCCTCATAGTTCGCAAGTAGCTGCTTTGTATCTTTCGGTAAGCAATACCCACCATAACCGAATGACGGGTTGTTATAGTGATTCCCAATCCGGCTATCGAGACCAACACCTTCGATGATTTGCTTCGTATCTAAATTACGCACTTCCGCATACGTATCAAGTTCATTAAAGAACGCGACACGCATCGCAAGATAGGTGTTCGAGAAGAGCTTGATCGCTTCTGCTTCCGTCGAGTTAGTCAATAAGACAGGAACGTCCTTCTTCACTGCCCCTTGCAGTAGTAAGTCAGCGAACTGTTGCGCTCGCTCTGACCGCTCACCAACGACGATACGCGATGGGTACAGGTTGTCATGCAATGCCTGCCCTTCACGCAAGAATTCTGGTGAAAAAATGATGTTCGGTGTATCAAATTTTTCTTTTAATTCTTCTGTATAACCTACTGGTACGGTCGACTTGATGACCATCGTGGCATCCGGATTAATCGCAAGTACCGTTGCGACGACGCTTTCGACTGTTCGTGTGTTAAAGTAATTGCGTACTGGATCATAGTCTGTAGGAGTTGCGATGACGACAAACTCTGCTTCTTTGTAGGCTTCGAAGTTATCTGTCGTCGCGTGTAAATTCAATTCCTTATGTTGAAGGAAGTTTTCGATTTCTGCGTCAACGATTGGTGATTTACGATTGGTGACCATTTCGACCCGTTCTTTAATGATATCAATCGATGTGACTTCATTATGCTGGGCGAGTAATACGGCCATCGATAGACCGACGTATCCTGTTCCTGCTACCGTGATTTTCATGTACTTTACACTCCTTTATTTATATCGTCACACCATTCATGATACTCATGAATTCAGACTGTAGACAAAGCGCAATTTTTCTCTTAACGAGAAAGATTGCGCTTTTCTGTTCATCTCGAATCGTTTTCCTGGGACAAGCATCGCGCCGTTTCACTTCGTTGCAGGGTCGCTCCTGCTTGTTTTTCCCTAGGAAGCGATTTCGAGTGAACAAAACGCTTCTCTCCTCTTTCTTCCGGGTATAAAAAAAGTAGAAACGAAGAAGGAGGAGGACTTCCAATGATGGGTAAGAGAAATCACCATCATCGATCAGAACATGTCACCATCACATTGGAACAACTGGTCCCGCAGGACCACCTTGTCCACAAACTCGATGCGGTTATCGATGTCGACTTCATCTATCGTGCCGTCGAGAAATTGTATAGCGAAAATAATGGTAGACCAAGCATCGACCCCGTCCTATTAATCAAGATGGAGCTTCTCCAATATGTATTCGGTATTCCTTCCATGCGACGTACCATCAAAGAGATCGAGACTAACGTGGCGTATCGTTGGTTTTTAGGTCTTGGGCTGGATGAGAAGGTGCCCCATTTCTCTACGTTCGGGAAGAACTACGGACGTCTTTGAGAGTATTTTTTATCGTGTCCTCACCCAAGGGGCCTGGACCCTTCGGTCCTGTTTATCGACTCCACCCACATCAAGGCGAACGCAAACAAACGGAAGTTCAAGAAGAAGCTCGTTCGGCGCGCTGCCCAACAGTACAAAGACGAACTGGATCAAGAAGTCAACGAGGATCGGATCTTACATGGAAAAAAGCCCTTCACCCCCAAGACGAAGAGTGTTGAAGAACGTCAGATAAAGGAGAGTACGACAGATCCGGAGAGTGGCTATTACGTGAAGGGGGAACGTGAGAAGCAATTCGCTTATTCGTGTCATACAGCCTGTGACCGACATGGTTTTGTCCTGGGGATGATTGTGACACCAGGCAGTGTCCACGATAGTGTCGTCTTCCCTTCGCTTCTTCAAACCGTCACGGAGCACTTCGGGAAACCATTCGCCGTCGTTGCCGACGCTGCCTATAAGACGATTCCGATCGCTCACCGTCTTCGCGAACAAGATATTTTAGCAGTCTTCCCGTATACACGCCCCGGAGGGGTGTGAACTGAACCAAAAAAGTTAGACAATAAATAATTTGTCAGGCGACCTTGAGGACCTGAGTCCGGTATTCCACCGGGCTCAGGTTTTTTAGTCGTCTCTTGATACGACGATGGTTATAGTACTCGATGTAACGCTCGAGCTCACATTTGAAGTGGTCCATGTCATCGAACTCCTTGAGATACAGGAGCTCTGACTTGAGCACAGCGAAGAAGCTTTCGATGGCTGCGTTGTCGAGGCAGTTGCCCTTACGGGACATGCTTTGCGTAATGCCGTGCTCGTGAAGCGTACCGACGAACGCTCGATATTGATAATGCCACCCTTGGTCGGAATGCAGAATCGGTCGGGCTTTCCCGTCGAGCTTCCCGATTGCCTGATCCAACATTTCACCAACGAATTGATAGGTAGGGCGGTCCGATAGGGTATAAGCAATGATCTCACGATTTCCCAAGTCCATCATCGGCGAGAGGTAGAGTTTCTCCCCGAACAGGTGAAACTCAGTGACGTCAGTCACCCATTTCTGGTTCAGGCCGGTGGCCTTGAAGTCACGTTGGAGAAGATTCGGTGCGACCTTTCCGACCCGTCCTTTATAGGAGCGGTATCGCTTCATACGGACAAGACATTTTAGACCGAGCTCATTCATGAGACGGCGTACGGTCTTCGGATCGTGCCGGAAGCCTTGGCGTTCGAGAAGTGCGTGGATGCGACGATAGCCACATCGTCCCTCGTGTTCGTGGAAGAGAGTATGGATAGCTGTCTTCACCTCCGCATACTTGTCCTCGCCCGTCAGGCGCGTCCGCCAATAGTAATAGACGCTTCGTGCCATACCGAGCACGCGAAGGAGTCCCGGAACGGGATAGACTGACCGCAATTCGTCGATTACTTGTGCCTTGATCCGGTTCGTCGCGCATTCTCTTCTTGAACCAAGGCTTTCAATTTTTTTAACGCAGCGTTCTCCATCTCGAGATACTCGATCCGCTCTTTGAGCTTCTCGACTTCTGTCATCTCTTCAAATTCCTTCTTCTTGCGTCTCGCCATCGGGGCACGTCCTTTCGGTCTGGCGACCAGACCTGCGGTCCCTTCCCGTTCATACGTCGATCGCCATCTCGAGATCGTCCCTGGGGAAGAAATTCGGTACTTTACGGCCGCCTCTATATTGGACAGCCTGTTGGTCACCATGTCGTTTAATACCTCCAGTTTAAATGCCAGCGAGTGGCTTGTATAGGAAGGATCGAAGATCGTTTCCCCCCAACGCTCATAGAGACGCGACCACTCGCGGATCAGTTCACGTGCTATCCCGAATTCTATCGCTACACCTCGGTATCCGTCTCGTCCTGTCAGATAACGCTCAGCGACTTGGACTTTAAACGCCTTTGTATATTTGACCATAAAAAACACCCCATAAAAGTTGGATTTTTATGTCCAACTTTTATGGGGCAGTTCAGATGAAGGGGATGTTAAAGAAGAAGGATTTCTTTTATGACGAATACTATGACTGTTATCTTTGTGAGAACAATCAGATTCTCCGTTACCGAACGACGACACGGGATGGATACCGGGAGTATGTCTCTGATCCTCGTATTTGCGAGACATGTCCACTCCTTTCACAGTGTACGAAGAGTCGTGAACATAGAAAAGTCATCCTCCGTCATCTCTGGCAAGAAGCAATGGATGAAGTCGAGCACCTCAGACATACAGATGTGAACCGAGCGTTGTATCGAAAACGTCAGGAAACAATCGAACGTGTCTTCGCAGACGCGAAAGAGAAGCATGGCATGCGTTGGACCCGCTACCGCGGAGTGAAAAAAACGACGCTTCAAGCGATGCTTACTTTCATTGCCCTGAACCTCAAAAGCTTGCGAATTGGTCCTGGGATTCCTCTAGGAATCCACGTTTCTTTAACATTTTGATGATCAATACATACAACAAACCCTCATTTCGATTACAAAATGAGGGTTTGTCTACAATCTGCATTCATGATACTCATGAATTCTTTTTTTAGTTTATCAAGTATCTCGATGCTTGATACAAGGTCCTGTTCTTTTACGCTAAAATAGAACTTAATTTTAGGCTCTGTACCGGATGGACGAAGTGTAATCCATGACTCACCTTCTAGATGCATCTTCAATACATTTGATGTCGGCAAGTTGATACGAGTGATTTCATTCGTTTTAAGATTAATGCTTTGACTTAATAGATAATCCTCGATCATCACGACTCGTTTCCCTGCAATTTCATTCATAGGTGCTTGTCGGACTTGTTCCATCATTTCTTGAATTTGCGTTGCACCATCTTTACCTTTTAACGTCAATGAGATGAGATCTTCTTGATAGTACCCATATTGCTCCATTAAGTTAAGTAAGGCATCGTACAATGTCATTCCTTGTTCATGATAATATGATGCGACTTCTGCAATAAATACAGCTGCTTGAACAGCATCTTTATCACGAACGAATTCTTTAATCAGATAACCGTAGCTTTCTTCATAACCAAACAAGAACGTATTTGAAGATTGCTCTTCAAATTGTTTAATCTGTTCTCCAATGAATTTGAATCCAGTTAGTGTATCAATTGTCTCCATACCATAATCGGTAGCAATCGTACGACCAATCTCAGAAGTAACGATTGTTTTTAAGATCGCACCATCCACAGGAAGACTTCCTGCTCGCTTTTTCTGTTCCAATATATAATGTAACATCAATGCGCCCGTTTGATTTCCTGTTAAGACTTCATATTGTCCTTTAGCATTCTTCACAGCAACACCAAGTCGATCTGCATCTGGATCAGTTGCGAGTAATAACTCCGCGTCGTGCTCTTTTCCATAACGAATCGCATATTCAAAAGCCGCATGTTCTTCTGGATTCGGCGAATCGACAGTAGAGAATTCTGGATCCGGAGTCATTTGCTCTGTTACCAGAATGACATTCTCAAAACCAAATCGTTTTAGACCTTCTGGAACAAGATGATGTGCCGTTCCGTGTAGTGGCGTAAATACGATTTTCATATCTGCCTTTGTAACTTTTCGCAATTGAAGTGTGTCCAGTGCAGCTAGATATGCTCGATCAAACTCTTCACCAATCATTTGCAACAAACCGGTTTTCAAAAGCGTTTCGTATTCCACAAACGGAATCGTTAATTCGTCTTCAACTTGGTTAATGTATGAAGTAATGACATCCGCCATCTCAAGCGGCATTTGACCACCATCTTCTGCGTAAATCTTAATTCCATTGTATTCAGGCGGATTGTGACTTGCAGTGATGACGATTCCTGCAAATGTATTCAGATAGCGAATTGAGAAGGATAACTCTGGCGTCGGACGTAGCGCGTCGAAAACATACGATTTAATGTTGTAATGTCCTAGCACTTGAGCAATCTCCATCGCAAACTCTGCTGATTTGTGACGCGAATCATACGCAACGACTACTCCACGTCGCATTGCTTCTTCACCTTGTTCAACAATATAACGAGCAAGTCCGTCGATTGCTTTACGAACGGTGTAGATATTCAAGCGATTTGTACCAACTCCTAGCTCGCCACGCATCCCACCTGTTCCGAACTCCAATGCTTTATAAAAGCGCTCTTCTAATTCTGATGTCTGATTTAAAATAGAATCCAATTCTCCTTTCAATTCAGAATCAAGATTAATGTATGTATTCCATTGTTGTGCCTTTTCAAGATAATTCATATTGTCCTCCATAACATTTGTCACTGTTTATGACCGATTTCACTTGTAATCCATTCCATTTGCCCTGAAGCAACAATGATGTTACTCGTATTTTTAGTAACGATTAAATGATCACCTTTAGTTACTTCTAGTGACTCATCATCAGTCTGAAGGATGCCTGTCCCTTCGATAATCGTCATTAATGAAAAGTGAGTTCGTTTGGGGTACACATATCCCGGACTTACGCGATGATGATACACATCAAATTCGGGTGATTGAACAAGCGTACGAATCATTCCCGCATGAACTAACTGTTCAGATGGCTGTGCAAGTACAGGAATATCAGGAACCGTTGTAACAGCAAGTGCTTTCTCTAAATGAAGTTCTCGTTTATTACCCTTATCATCTGTTCGATCAAAGTCGTATACACGATACGTAGTGTCACAAGATTGTTGCGTCTCAAGAATCATGATTCCTTTGCCAATTGCGTGAATCGTTCCACTTTCAACAAAAACAAAATCACCTTTCTTAACAGGTTGTCTTTTTAGCAAATCAGACCATTTTTCGTTGGCAACGGCAACTTCTAGTTCTGCTTTAGTCTGAGCAGTGTGTCCAAGAATGAGTTCAGATCCCGGAGCGGCATCAAGTACATACCAGCACTCCGTCTTACCAAATCGTTCTCCTTCTAAACTGTACGCTTGTTCATCATTCGGATGAACTTGTACAGACAAATCGTCTGTAGCATCCAGTATTTTAACGAGTAGAGGAAATGTTTCATGAGTAAAATCACCAAACAGTTCTTGACGATAGTTTGCCCAGAGTTCAGATAATGTATGACCCGAATAAGGACCATTATTGATTGTATTTTCGCCATTTTGATGCGCCGAAATTCCCCAGCATTCACCAATCGTACCGTGAGGAATTTCATAATCAAACTCTTCTTTAAGTCGTTGACTTCCCCAAATACGTTCTTGAAAAATGGGTTCTAATTTTAGTATCATGTCTTCTCCCTATGTGCAATAGATTAGTGAGTTTTTACTTCGTAGTTCCAAGCATGCTGTATAATGTCATCTAATGAATATTTAGGAGTCCAGCCTAGTGCCTCTTGTATCTTTTTAGAGCTAGCTATTAACCTCGCCGGATCGCCTTCACGTCGAAGACCTATTTCAACGTGAGCTAGGTTGCCCGTTATTTTTTCAGCACTTTGAATGATTTCTTTGACGGAAAAACCTTGACCGTTGCCTAAGTTATACGTTTCATTAGTGACTGTAGTATCTAAAAGTGCTTCTAACGCTAAAATATGAGCATCAGTCAAATCACAAACGTGAATATAGTCTCGAATACAGGTTCCGTCAGGTGTATCATAATCTTGACCATAGACAGTTATTTGATTTCTTCTTCCATTCAAATGTTGTAATACGATTGGAATAAGATGTGTTTCAGGATTGTGATTTTCTCCAATTGTCTGATCAGGATGAGATCCTGCAGCATTAAAATACCTTAAGGTTACATAGTTCAATCCATTTGCTTTATGTAAATCAGCTAGTATTTGCTCAACCATCAATTTCGAATGACCATAAGGGTTAATCGGTTGAACAGTTGTACTTTCCGTAATAATCGATTCTTCTACCAGTCCATACGTCGCTGCTGTAGAGGAAAATACGAATTTTTTAATTTGATAAGCACCCATTGTAGATAATAAATTCAGGGTAGCGTTTACGTTATTTAAATAGTATTTGATTGGATTAACAACTGATTCTCCGACAAGACTATTTGCTGCAAAATGCATGACTGCCGAAATTGTGTACTCATCAAAAATTTCTTTCAAAGTAGTTGTATCTCCAAGTTCTCCTTCAATAAAAATGGCTCGAGAATCCACAGCAAAGCGAAATCCAGTTGATAGATTATCTAAAACGATTACTTTCTTACCTTGATTTAAAAGTTCTTTCACTACATGACTTCCTATATAACCAGCTCCGCCAACTACAAGTATCATTTCTTCACCTCTTTAATTTTTTCTTGCAAATCATTAATTAAACGATCAAGTCCATCATTATTAAATTTAATTTGAATCGTTTCTTTCCATTGACTTATTACAGCTGAATTAATGGTTAATTGTGACAATTTTTCTATCGAGAATGATTTACAATAATTTTTCGATTTCAATTTATTCATCGTAGCTTGATCTTCAATAAAAGATGCTCGATCTAAAAGAAGTATCCTACTTTTTCCACACAATGCTTCACTTACCGTACTCCATCCTGGTTTAGTTACAGTGAAATCAGAAGCCGCTATGTAATTTTGTGTTTCTATATAGTCATCGGGTATTTTAAATACATTAGGATGATTAATATCTATATGAGAAGAAACAATAAACTTACAATTTTCATTTGACCATAGGAAAGATTCGTTGCTTAATTGATGACTGTGATCGATTTTCATTCCTAGTCCATAAAAAATGATTATATCTGTAGAGGAAGTCTTTAACTCATCCTTTATTCGGTTCACTTCTTTCTCATTTATTGCACGAGAAAAGTAATCGTATGTATTAGTCGAGTTGATACTACCTTCTAGCTGAAGGAAATAACTCATTTTACTGTACGCTCTCTTCATCACCTTGAGCTTAGAATCTTCAATCAAATTTTCATAAACATCGCTCCACAAGAAGTTAGATATGCCAATACTTAAGATATTTAATTCATCAGCTGCTTCAAACGCATTTGAGTAAATATCTGATATGACGCAAGATATTTGATTTTGCTTTAGAAAGTCTATTTCGTCTTGAATTTTTCGAGTGCGGAAATATAAATAATCATCATACATTTTCTTCATTTTTTCAGGATCTAATTCTAGAGTATCCAAATTTAAGACGTATCCAACATCCGTCGATACAATGCGGAGAGTCACACGATTATCATCAAAGGAATTTGTTAATAATTCACTAGCAAAGCTATGACAGACAGTAATCATCATCTCCGGATTTCTTTTCAATAATTTGCGAATGATTGCAACACCACGTGTAGCATGTCCGTATCCATAATCTGAAATATAATAGGCAATATTCATATATTTCCTCCAAACAAGAACAGGGGAGAAGCATAAGTTCTCTCCCCCAATAAAGGATTAGTAGATGACGCGAGAGTCAGATTGATTAAAACATGAGAGCACATCCGACCACTTATAATGGATACGAACAAAGTCTTCTTCAGTAATCTCTAAACCCGTCTGTACTTCAATAAATTCTAGTTCAGAGATTGCATAAATACCATGTTCTTTGCCTGCTGGCAAGTGGACAATATCTCCAGCTTTGACTCGAGTGATACGCCCATCTACTGCCAAATCACCTTCACCCCGAACAATCGTCCAGACTTCATCTCTCAGAATATGACGATGATACGAAGAATTGCATCCAGCATAGATACAAATACGTTTCGTAACCATTTCCTTTTGCTCATCGTATTTTGCGTAATCAAGAGTGCGGGTCCAACCCCACATGCGTTCTTCATACATTGGCGGATGATCATATTGTCCGATGTAATCTTTAATTTTTGGACTAGCCTCTTTTTCAGACACCAAAATTCCATCAGGGCTGGCCGCAATAACTAGATTTTTTACTCCAATTACAGTCACAGGAATGTCTAGTTCATTTATGAGATGAGTATTTGTACTATCTTCCGAAATGATACCTTTACCAATTTGAGACGTTGCCATTTCTTCTGTCAGCGTATTCCATGTTCCAAGATCTTTCCAATAGCCATCGTAAGGCACTGCGATGATGTTTGTAGTTTTTTCAACTACAGCATAATCAAAGCTGATTTTAGGTAGTGTCGCATACATATCTAGTAGTTCTTGATAACTTAAAGGCAGATTATTTTCTTCGAGTGTTTTCAGTAAATAGCCTAAACGAAAAGCAAATACGCCACAATTCCAAAGAGCTCCAGATTCAATTAACGTAACTGCATCTTCTTCAGAAGGTTTTTCTGTGAACTTTTGAACTTGGATATGATTATTAGATATAGTCGAATCCTTCGTAGGCACCATATAACCGTACTTTGAAGAAGGATAAGTTGGTTTTACACCCATCAATGCTAAATCAGCATCAGTTGAAATTAACATCTTTTCTAATACTTTAACCTGTTCAAAAAATTGATCATCTACATAAGGATCGACTGGTAAAACAACTACTACTTCATTCTCATCTACATTTTGTACGGAGTATAAATAACTTGCGGCAAGGGCGATCGCAGGATATGTATCACGACGTTCGGGTTCAATGATTAATGGAACATTCTCACCAATTTGAGCATGGATCATATCCCGTTGCATTTTAGAAGTTGCAACCATCGCATCATTCGATAAACCCGTAGATTCAAGTTGTCCCCAGACACGCTGAACCATTGACTGTTCCTGTAATTTTTGGCTTTCAAGCACTTTCAAAAATTGTTTTGATCGAGTATCGTTCGAAAGAGGCCACAGTCGTTTACCAGACCCTCCCGACAGTAGTACAAGTTTCATATCACACTTCCTCTTTTCTATCTATAATTAGTTATTAATAATAGTTGTTAAAGTTTCTTTATATTTATTCAGTGATAGTTCTTTTCTCAAATGTTGATCAAGATATTGACGACCACGCATTCCCATGGCATGGCGTTCTTCTTGAGTCAACTCATAGATAGATTTAATGTTTTCAGCAAATTTCCGGTAATCTTGTGGTTCTGACACCAATCCCGAGTTGCTTGTTGAAATCAAAAATTCTGCTTCGCTTCCCTGTTCAAGAACTCCAAGAATAGGTTTACCCGCTGCCATGACACCGTAAATTTTACTAGGAACAGAAACTCCTTTTATTCCTTTTTGATTTACTACAAGATGAACATCTGCCACATTTAATGAATATTTAATAAACTCTTTTGGTTGATATGGTAAAAATGTTACGTTTTTTAGACCTTCTTTAGACACATAGTCTTGCATATCTTTTTTGGAAGCACCTTCACCTACATACAAAAAATGAATATCTGGAATACTCTGTAATGCGGAAGAGATTTTAATTAAATTTTCTAAATCATAAAACAAGCCTAAATTACCTGAGTACATAATAATAAATTTCTCTTCGAGATTATGTTCCTTTAAAAACTCTGAGACATGTAGTTCGTTTTTAGATAATGGAATAATTTCATTTTCATCTGTCCAGTTATTGATTACGCTATGACTGAGATAATGCTTATTTCCAAAACGATTACTTAACGTCTCTTTCATATCATTCCCTACCAAAATGATATGATCAGAGTAACTGCAGTTTAGTTTATCAATTTGTTTAGCAATCTTATGTACTGTTCCACCAGTGTAGTTTACAGCAGCTGCTTGCTCGGGATTAAAATCTTGAATGTTATACAAATGTTTGGAACGTTTTAGAAATTTTCCAATCGTTCCAATTAAACCGCCTAAAATTGGTGGCTGTGAAATTGTATAAATCAAATCTACATTTTTTTCTTTTAACAATGCAATATTAGCCAATAGAAAATATCGGGAAATATATCTTATTCGACTTAATTTTGAACGCTTATTTACCTGATCCACTTGAACGCGAATAACCTTTATTCCATTCCAATATTCTGTTTCAATTTTTTTATTAGGCTTTCCTAAATAAGTATCTTCACTATACCCTGGTTGTGCAGCAATAACAGTAATTTCAAAATCATCTTTAATATGCAAACAAAGTTCAGTCATCAACTGACCCGTCGATGCATAATCAGGATGAAAATAATTGATTACGAAGACTATTTTTTTCATTAACGACCATCCTTACCGTTTATAGCTGATTGATATATTTCAAGTAGTTCAGAGTAATTTTGTTTAGAAGTATATTTTAATTTGAAGATTTCTTTAGACTTTATACTCATATTTTGAAAATCAAATTCCGATTGATTAATCGCAATTTGTAAAGTATTTTTCAATGATTTTATATCGTTAGGCTTAAATAACATTCCAGTTTCGCTTGTTACTATTTCAGGAAATCCCGCATGGTTTGGTACTATAACTGGCTTTCCTAAGGACATCGCTTCAAGAAGAACCATTGGAAATCCTTCATACCATTTAGAACCCATAACTAAAAAATTGTTTTTAGCTATTTCTTCTTTTACTTTTTCGTTTTCTATCCAACCTTTCCAGATTATATTTTGATTATTTCCGTATTTCTCCTCAAGAATTGATTTTTCAGGACCATCACCAATAATAGTTAGTGAGAAAGAGCTTTGATCAATTTCTTCAAAAGCTTCTAAAATATCATTTATACCTTTTTCTTTAGAAACTCTTCCAACAAAAACAAAGTTATTATTTTTTTCAGGTGATAATTTTAAATTATTTTCTATTAATTTAGAATTATCTTCATTTAAAAAATTAGGTTTAACAAATAGTTTTTCTTTTGGGAATCCGTCTCTCACCATTATATTTTTAGCGAATTCTGTTAAACAAATGTATGCATCTACATTTTTATTATAATTCCCTGTTGATTTATTTATAACTTGCATTGCATTTATAGCAAATGTTCCAGTTAAAGAATCTTTGTAACATCTATTCTTTAAAGATTCAAATGGAATCTTTTTACCAACACATTTTTCACAGGGCAATCCATTTTTCAGTAACAAACCATTTGAACAAACCAATCTGTAATTATGTAAGGTTTGAACTAGAGGGATTTTTTGAACTTTAGCAGCTTTATAAATACTTGGACTAATTATTGGGAAAGTATTATGTACATGAATTATATCTGGTTTTAGTTCCGCTAATATTTTTCTGAATTTTTTAAACGAAGATACTGACCAAATTGTATTAATACCTGTTTTGACCATTTGTATCTTATTATTTTGATTTATATTTGAATTGGATTCTATATACAAAATAACTTCATTACCCATTTTTTTTAACATATTTATTTCAGAAGTTAATACAGTATCTTCGCCCCCCTTACTTTTGTACTCATTGTGAACCATTAAAATTTTCATCATTCTTCACGCTCTATTCAAATTTAAATTTTTTAAAGAATCTCATTATTAAAAGGATTGTCGTAAGGCAAATTATACTAATAAATAATTGACTTATAAAATTATAAAAATCTCCTCTTAATAGACTATACACTCTACTAATTATTACACCATAAAAAATAATAAATACACTATTTGAATATAATAAATTAACTTTTTTTAGAACAGATAAAAATATTCCTAATATAAGAAAACCGATACCTACAAATATTAATCCACCGTTGTAATAAAGTTCTCCTAAAAAAGAAATTGAATATTCACTTCTGATTTCGCCATAAAAGTCTGGATAAAAATTTGTAGTATATAAATAATTTCCCCCACCTCGAACTTTATTTTCGAATATACTTCTTGGAATAGGAGACGTTAGACCATCAATAAAAGTTTTTCCATATAAATAATAGTTGGAAAAATTTATTTTTTGAATTATATCTATAGCTCCATCGAAAGAAGAAGCTTCAAATCCACCCCAAAAAAAATCTGGTGCAGACATTAAATTTTCAATCAGCAAACTTTTTAAATCTCCACCTTTATTGGCTAAAAAATACTGATCCCTCGCTATTGTACGGTAAATTATCCCAATGAATATGAAAATAAATATACCTAAAAATAATAATTTTTTTAACTTTATCTTTCTATAATGAGTATTTATTAAGATTAATAAAGGTAACAAAAATCCGTAAACAAAACTTGATCTTGTTCCTAAAAATAAATCAATCATTAAAGAAACAAATATTATTAAAATAACATTTACTATGTTTATGCTTTTTTTATCATTGTTGTCTTTATTAAATTTTATATAATAAAACAACCAAAATAAAATTGCATACTTAAACATCTGCACAGAAATTAATAAATAACCATTTCCATTTGAGAATATATTGTTTCTTAACTGAGAAACTTCAGTCAAAGTATAGCCTAATTTTAAAGTACTCAAAGAAATATAAATGAGAGTCACAAGTGTAATGACAAAACTAATTGACAATGTAACTTTTGAAGCACTTAGCATTCTAGAAAAATCATTAAAATTTTGATCAACTTTATTAATTTTCTTACTCAAGAAAATTTGATCCCAAATATTATTATTTATATAATATCCTAATAACATCATTATTGTAGCCATCATCCAAATGTTTGAGGCTGTTCCGAGTTGATTTTCACTCAAAAAAAATCTTACACTTTCTCCAGGTCCATAGTTTTTCGAGTAAACGCTATACCAAACATCACCTACTATAAAAATTAAAACCCAAATTAAAACTAAAAAGATTGGACTACTCCAATCTTTTTCTAGTTTATAACTCAAAATTAAACCACTGATTACAACAAATGTAAAAAGTAACGCTGATAGAATATCAAACATAATACTCTCCCTTAATTATCTATACAAAATTTTCTTTACTTCATCTTCAATTTGAAGTTGCGCACCTTTTAAAGTATCCATTTTGTAATTCTGATCATTCCTAATTATCTCTAGCATCATATTAAGCACTTCATTTTCATTAAAATGTTCTATATCATAAACGAAATCCTGAAGTCCTAATCTTTTAAATGTTCCTAATGTTTTAGGCTGATAAGATAAAGCAATTGTTGGAACTCCTCCAGCAAGACTAAATATTGTTGAATGCATTCGACTTCCAATAAATAAGTTCATTTTTCCATACATATCAACAAGTTGTTCAGGGTAATTAACATGACTTTTTAAATCCACTAAAAATTTTTCATTAAGGTTTAACTTATTATATAAGTACTTAGACTGATGATAATCTGAATCTCCCTCATTAACTGTAACTTGTGGGAAAATATATACACTTAAATTACTATGTTCTTCTTTTAATTTTTGAATAATCCATTTAATTTTATTAATATAAACTTCTAACTCGGCTTCGGTAGCTTTCCCTCTAGAAAATCTCCAATCCATTACTGTAATTCCAAGATTTAAATTTTCTTTATTTACCTTAAAGTTACTTTTTTTATCTGGTAATAAAAAACCGATGTCTGATACTTCTTTAACATTCTTTACACCCATATCTTTTAGTAATAATGTAGTAGTTTGTTCTCTACTAAAAAATAAATCAACTTTTTTCAAAATTTTTCTTACAAGATAGTAATCTACTCTAGAATTTAATGGACCTACACTCTGAGGAAAACAAATTAACTTTTTATTTACATGTTTTGCTAACCATATATGAAATAAGGCATTTAACAATCCAGGACCTAGAGATCCTTTTTTCGAGGAATATAAATATCCTCCTCCTACACTTATTATCAAGTCTGCTTCTTCAAAATGATTTAAATTATTAACTTTTTTGTTGAATTTTATCGAAACAAGTTTTGATAACCCAATCAAATATTTTTCGAAAAAATTATTTTTTGGTTTTAATGACCAAACATTTTCTACACTCTCAACCCCATATTGTGAATAGAATTTTTCATTTTGGTCATGATAAGACGACATTACTTTAATTGAAGCATCAGGTTTATGTTTCTTTAATAAATGAATCATAGATGCTACTATACCAGCATCACCTCGGTTTTCAGCCGAATAAGCGTTAATTAATAAAATGTTCATAATTTAATTCCTCTACTATGTTTTTTAAATTTTATAAATAAAGTCAATGTGAAAGAGATAATACTTATTATTAAAGGGTACACAGCTGTTAAAAGGTTGATATTATCTTTTGATAACAAAAAACATATCATTAATGATATAAAAGAATTTAAATGTGCTAAAAAAATCACTCTATTCTGCATTGTAGATTTAAAATACACAATTAAAGGCTTAGTAAGTACCAATAAAAATTGATATGTGATAAAAAGTAATAGTATTTCTGTGTTATCTAAAAATTTTTCTCGGTAAAAAATAGAATAAATCACTCTAGAAAAAACATAAGTAATAACTAATAAAAAAAGTACTCTTTTCCAATTTTCTTTATACATACTTAGTATTTTATTTTTTATCTCATGTGGGTTTAATTTTCCAATGAAAATTTCCTCAGATAGTTCTGGGATTTTTTTGTTTTCATAAATCTGGGTAAATATAGTCAACAGACTTACAAGATTCATTGTTGTTCTTATCGACGACATTTCTAATTCTGATAATGAATTAGCTGAAATAATAAAATACCCCTGCGTATAACCCCAGAAAAAAATTAATCCTCCAATAGACCATTTTCCATAATTAAAGTGATTTGAAAAAATCAATTTAGTTAAATTATTATTCTTTCTATACTTACCCTTTGTTAACACATAAAAATAAAAAATAGATATTGTATATGCGAAAAACAGATCTAAAAAGATTAAAGCTACGTTAATCTTTTGGGTTACATACAATATAGAAGCTCCTAGAATAAAACAACTTAGAAAAACAGACGTCGATTTCAATATGCTTTTATTATTAATTTCATTTGTAGTGATTGAATATTTTCTTAATATTTCATAATGGTTCCATGAAATAAAATATAACATTGAAGTTAGAAATACAGAAAAGCTTATATTTATAAAAAAACAATTTAAGATGCTGAGTACTATTATTGATAATAATCCCGTCGTTACAAATGAATAAAAAGTTAATTTTGAAATATAGAACTTACTGTCTTCTTTAAAATCAACATTTAAATAAACTAGTATAGGTTGCGAAAAAAAACCACTTCCTATACTAAAAATAAGAGATCCAGCAGCGAAAACTATTATAAAGATTGAAAAATCAGTTGGTGTCAGAAGAAGACCTACTATTAAAACCAACAGAAAATTCAACATAGAAAATAAAAATTGCTCAATAAAATGTGGTTTCTTGTAAATAGTTTTTTTAAAAATATTAATCAAACATTCTCACCTTATCATTCTCTACTTTTGCTTTCTCTATATCACTTTTAACCATAATTTCAACAAGCTGTTCAAATGATGTTTTAGTAGGGTTCCATCCTAAAACACGCTTCGCTTTTTCAGGTGTACCTAATAATTGCTCTACTTCTGCAGGGCGGAAAAACTTAGGATCTACGGATACGATTAACTCTTTTGTTGCTTTGTTATATCCTTTTTCCTCTACACCAGTTCCAGTCCACTCCACATCAATACCCGCATGTTTAAATGCAAGCTCAACAAATTCACGGACCGTATGCATTTCACCAGTCGCAATAACGAAGTCTTCTGGTTTATCATGTTGTAACATTAACCACATACATTCAACGTAGTCTTTGGCATATCCCCAATCACGTAAAGAATCAAGATTACCTAGTTTTAGTTCCTTCTGTTTCCCTTGTGCGATACGTGCTGCTGCAAGCGAGATTTTACGAGTAACGAATGTCTCACCGCGGCGCTCTGATTCATGATTAAAAAGAATTCCGTTTACTGCGAACATGTTGTACGATTCACGGTAGTTTTTTGTAATCCAGAAGCCATACATTTTGGCGACACCGTACGGTGAACGTGGGTAGAATGGTGTTGTCTCAGATTGTGGTACTTCTTGAACTTTTCCGTAAAGCTCTGAAGTTGATGCTTGATAGATTCGTGTCTTTTCAGTGAGACCAAGAATTTTGACTGCCTCTAGAATCCGTAACGTTCCGACCGCATCAACGTCAGCCGTATATTCTGGTACGTCAAATGATACACGGACGTGCGATTGTGCTGCTAGGTTGTAAATTTCATCTGGTTTGATTTCACTGATCAATCGGATGACGTTTGATGTATCTGTGATGTCTCCATAATGAAGGTGGAAGTTTTCATTGTTGTACATTGACTCTGCTTCATTCTCATTCATGACGTCCTCTAGTCGCTCTTGATTATAAGACGAGCTACGACGAATAACACCGTGCACTTCATAGTCCATTCCGAGTAAAAATTCCGCTAAATAAGATCCGTCTTGACCTGTAACACCTGTAATTAATGCTTTTTTCATGTTTTTCGCTCCTCGAATTAAACTTTTTCTAATGTATCTGTATTATTTAAGAACCAATTATATGCTTTACGAATTCCGTCTTCTAACTCTACTTTCGCTTTCCAGCCCAGTTGATTGATTTTCGTCGTATCAACTAGTTTGCGAGGTGTTCCATCTGGCTTTGTCGTATCAAATTTCAATTCACCTTCGAAGCCAACTACACGTTGCACCGTTTCAGCAAGTTCTTTAATTGATACGTCCTCTCCTACTCCGATGTTAATGATTTCATCTTCATTGTAATGATTCATTAAATAGACACACGCATCTGCTAAATCATCTGAATAGAGGAACTCACGTTTTGGTGTACCTGTGCCCCATACTTCAACTGACAATTGGTTCGATAATTTAGCTTCATGGAACTTCCGAATCAAAGCTGGCATGACGTGAGAAGATTGAAGATCGAAATTATCATTTTCACCGTACAGGTTTGTCGGCATCGCTGAAATGTAATTCGTTCCATACTGTTTATTGTAAGATTGACACATTTTGATTCCAGCAATCTTTGCTAATGCGTAAGCATCATTTGTCGGTTCAAGGGGACCAGTTAATAAATACTCTTCTTTTAATGGTTGCGGTGCTAATTTAGGATAGATACAAGTACTGCCAAGGAATAATAATTTTTCAACCTGATTTCGATAAGAAGCGTCAATCACGTTAGTTTGAATCATTAAATTGTCACGGATGAAGTCGGCAGGAAATTCATTGTTGGCAACAATTCCTCCTACTTTAGCAGCTGCGACAAAGACAAATTCAGGTTTTTCTTCTTTGAAGAAACGATCTACTTGTTCTTTATCACGTAAATCAAGCTCTTTACTAGTACGAACGACTAAATTCGTATAGCCATCTTTCATCAATTTTCGATGAATAGCAGAACCAACTAAACCACGATGTCCTGCAATATATATCTTTGATTTTTTAATCATAATTAATAAGCTCCAGTCTTAAAAATCACACTTTTTATAGTCAATAATATAATTTTGAAATCCAACATTAATGAACAATTATCTATATAATAAAGTTCCATTTTTTTTCTTCGAGGATAACCTACATTACTTCTTCCATTTGCTTGCCAATAACCTGTTATTCCTGGCTTCGTAGATAAAAATTTAATTCTATCTACTCCATACTCAATATCTAACTCTTCATCAACTATAGGTCTAGGACCTACTATCGACATATCTCCTTTAAGAACATTATAAAATTGTGGAATTTCATCAATACTATACTTTCTTATAAATGCACCTAGTTTAGTAATTCTAGGGTCTTCATGAGACTCCAGTTTATAATTATTATCTATATACTTTTGATAAAGAATTTTATTGTTTTTTAATTTTTGTTCTGCGTTAGCTATCATCGACCTAAATTTATACATTTTGAACCTTTTTCCATTTAATCCGTATCTATATTGACCAAAAAACACATCATGTTTTGGTTCTCTTATTTTGATCAACAAGAAAAATATTAAGAATATAGGAGAACAAATACTTAAGAACATTAGAGATAAAATAATGTCTATTGACCTTTTAGATATTCTATAAAGAATACTCTTAGCAGAGGTTGACCCAATATTTTCTAATGAAATTTGATTAATTACTGTCGTTTCATTAATCTCTTCTGAAGACAATACTGCTACTGAAACTTCTTCTTCGCTAGTATTCAATTTTTTATTATTCAAAAAGCTTCCCTCCTTATATTATTTCGTTATCATTTTTTCTGATTCGAATTCTTTAATCACATCTAATAAAATTTCGTATACTTCTTCTTTTAAATCAGCTCTATTTAGTGCAAACTCAAGCGTCGTCCGAATGAATCCTAATTTTTCACCGACATCATAACGCTTGCCATCAAATTCATAAGCAAAAACTCGTTGCATCTCGTTTAATCGCGTAATCGCGTCCGTTAATTGAATTTCGCCACCTGATCCAACTTGTTGTGTTTCAAGGTACTTGAAGATTTCTGGTGTGAGTAGATAACGCCCTAAAATCGCCAAGTTCGATGGTGCTGTTCCAGCCATTGGCTTTTCGACAAATGATTTCACCTTATGTAATTGCTCTGTGATACTCGTACTTGGATCAACAATACCGTAGCGATGTGTATCTTTGTCTGGAACTGGCTGCACGCCAATGATTGAACTATTCGTAATTTCATACTGTTCTATTAACTGGCGTGTACACGGTACTTCAGCTTGAACGATATCGTCACCGAGCATAACGACGAATGGTTCATTCCCGATAAATGCTTTCGCTTGAAGAATAGCATCCCCTAAGCCTTTGGGTTTTGATTGACGAATGAAATGGATGTTAATATTTGTCGTTGCTTCAACAAGATATAACAATTCAGACTTGTTTTTCGAAATCAAGTTTGCTTCAAGTTCTGGTACGGAATCAAAGTGATCTTCGATCGCTCGTTTCCCTTTGCCAGTAATGATTAAAATATCTTCAATTCCTGATTCAATTGCTTCCTCAATGATATATTGAATCGTTGGTTTATCAACGATAGGTAACATTTCTTTTGGCATTGCTTTTGTCGCTGGCAGGAAACGTGTACCAAGTCCTGCTGCTGGAATGACGGCTTTTTTTACTCTCATAATGAAATACACTCCTCTATCAATTTTCAAGATGGAAAATTATATTTTTTGTTCCATTCTTTATGTAAAATACAATAACATAGGACATGTGCTATTTTCCATAAAGTTTTCCATAATTTCATAATGTAAGCGTTAACATAGAAAAAAGAGAGTGTCATTTCACTCTCTTTCCCTTACCTTGACAAAAAATGTTACATCCATTGTCCTTTCCAATTCTTCTCGACAGGACTCGGTGGATTGATTGTCACGAGTTGATTCAAGAGAACCGCTTCATTATTTTCATAAATTTCATCGATCAACCAATCTTCGAATGTTTTCTCAAGCATTCGTTCGCATTGCTTCCAGTAGAATGGACGTTTCTCGAGATGATGCGCATCACTCGCAATGAGATGGGCTAAACCGTTCTCAAGCAAAGCAACCGCAAACCGTTGTACATCCTTACCGTATTTCCCGATCAAACTAGCACACGTTACCTGGCTGATGGCACCGTTTAAAATCAATTCAAAAAGTAACGATGGATTTTGAATGATTGCTTTATTTTTTTCTGGATGAGCTACGATCGGAACGTAGCCATCGGAAATCAATTCCGCAAAGACTTGGCGTGCGTATGATGGAATCCCACTTGACGGAAACTCGATCAAGATATAGCGTGACTCGTTAAGTGTCAGCGCTTGTCCTGCTTCTAACGCTTCCATCAATTCACCAATCAAGCGTATCTCATGACCCGGATAAACGGTTAATGGAATATCACGTTGCTTCAACAAGACATTGAACTCGTTGACCGTCAGCTTCACATCGACATTTTCCGTTTCGAATTGCGGATGATAGAGGTGCGGTGTCGCAATGATCCGCGATACCCCTTCTGCGACGGCTTGTTCGGCTAACTGTAAGGCATGTTCGACACTAGCCGGACCGTCATCGACGAGCGGCAAGATATGACAATGGATATCAACCATGTAGATGTCCCTCACTCATAGGAATAGTAGTATTGGTATGCTGAATCATCCGTCAGTTCACGACGGTTCAAGACGACACCGAGGATTTTTGCCTCCGCCAGTTCAAGTTGTTCTTTTGCTTTCAAGACCCGTTGACGATCGGATGTCGTACAACCGACGACAAGGATGACGCCATCAGTCAGTTTCGAAGTAATCCGACTATCAGCGACTTGTAGCAATGGTGGTGCGTCGAAGATGATGATGTCGAACTCTTCACGGAGTTGTGCAACAAGATGCTCCATCGCTCGTGACGATAAGAGCTCCGCTGGGTTCGGTGGAATCGGACCCGCTGTCAAAATCGATAGGTTATCGACTTTCGTTGGTAAGATAGCTTTTTCTTTTTCTGCCTGACGTGTCAAAAGACTTGAAAGTCCAAGACCATTTGCAACACGGAACGTATAATGAACCGTCGGACGACGCATATCAGTATCGACAATCAAAACCTTTTTACCTTGTTGCGCATAAGCGACGGCTAAGTTCGATGATGTCGTTGACTTCCCTTCACCTTGTGTCGCTGACGTGACGAGAATCGCTTGAATCTCTCGATCGACAGCCATGAATTCAATGTTTGTACGGATTGTCCGATATTGCTCAGCAACAGGTGACTTCGGCTGCGTGACTGTAATCAGTTTCCGCGCGTCTTTGTTCATTTTACTCTTCTTAGCCATGTTGTTGGACCGCCTCTCGTTTTGTTACTTTTGACGATGACTTGAATACTTTGCTATCGATGTCCGGAATACTACCGAGGACTGGAAGATCAAGAATTTGTTGAACTTGATCTTCTGTCCGGATGCGACGATCGAATACTTCACGTAAGAACGCGAGACCGACACCGAGTAAGAATCCGACAACCGCTGCGATCGCTGTATTTAAAATAATGTTTGGACTAACAGGTGATGTCGGAATACCTGATTTCGATAAGACAGTAACGTTATCAACACTCATTAATTTTTGAACATCTGAACTGAAGACCTCTGCAATCGAGTTAGCCATGTTTGATGCGAGTGCTGCATCCGTACTTTGGACCGAGACGTTAATGACCTGTGAATTTTGTTCACTTTCGATAGTGACCATATCGTTTAGTGATTTAATACTTGTTGGTGCATTCGCTACTTCTTTTTGAACTTGTTCTAAAATCGCCGGACTTTTGATGATGACCCGATATGTATTAACCAATGTGACAGATGACTGGACTTGTGATGCATCGATGACTTGATTTTCTTGTTTTTTTGGTGTGACGAGAATTTGAGTTCCTGCTTGATACGTCGGTTTAATCAAAAAGCTACTGACGGCAAATGAGATGAGAGCGGTGACAATCGTCAACGCCAAGATGCGCCAGAACGATTTACGTAAAATCGAAAATAATTCCTGCAAGCTAATCGTTTCATTCATGGTCTAATTATTCTCCTTTATTTGTCTAATTCAGTGACTTTCCTACATCAACTAGGAATCAGTATAACAAATATTTGGGAAATGGTTGATGTTTTTTTAGGAAATGTCATACGTTTATTGAAAAACATTGCGTATAATAAAAGATGAATTGTTACTATTTACATTCATTTCCGTATCTCGACATAGGAGGAATTTCTTTATGCATCGCTCGCTACAGGCGCTTCAATTCTATACTTCTCACTCAAAAGAGGACATTGCTCGACTTCATGAACGGATTCGTTCGAGTCTTGCTTCTACTGAATCCTTGACGGATACGATGATCCGGATCACCGGGCAACCTCCACTGATTCCTTATGATGAAGATACCGTGACGGTCGACGAATGGAATGCATTCCTCGCTGGAAAACACCATGAAACGTTGGCTGACTTTTACGGTACATTGGTCGCACGTCCGATTCTCGATGAAGATGGACCGCTTCTAAATAAGGAAGAAGAACCATTACCGACACTTTCACGTAGTCATCGTGAACCCGAACCAAAACGTCGAAAAAAAGCGAAAGAAATCAAGCATGCTGGAGCAAAACGACCATTACCGTGGGGCTGGATCGCGTTGTTGATTCTTTGTTTCCTACTTGGCGCCAGTGGAACCTATGTCTATTCAACGTACTTCGCAGGTTCTGCAGATACGACACCAAAAGCCACTGTCGAAAAACCAGTCACGGTCGAGAAGACAAAGGAAAAGAAACCAAAAGCAACAGAAGAGACCGCCGCTGTTGATGATGTTTTGTATGTTAAAACACGCTCAAGTAACATCTACCGAGAAGAAACGATGACGACATTACTCTATGAAGCAGACTTCGGTGACGGGTATCGCATCGTCAAGAAAACAGACGGTGTGACTGAAATTGAATTGTCGGATGATTTAACAGGATTCATCAAAACATCCAATACGACAAAACGACTCAAAGGTGAACCGCTTGCTGACGAAACACTTTTGACGTGGGCAAATGATAACCTCGATACGAGTTTTGTGACCGGCACCCTCATTGACCTTATCGGCAAAAGTAGTGAAGAACTGAATAGTCTTTATGGATCAGCCGATCGGACTTTCAATGATGAATTGCATGACTACCTATTTTACGGAAAGCACTTCTTTGTCTTGAAGGACAACAAGGTCATCGCCATTGACTGGACTGAGACGACTATTACGAATGAGCAATTAGCCTCACTGGCTCCACTTCAACTCGAAACAGAATCGACAGGGCTCGTCACGAGTAACTCCTATCGTCTTCAACGATTTGCAAAAGAGGGAACAATCAGCCGGATTCGTCTAGCTGAACAATCGTTCTAAACAAAAGCACCAAATCCTCACGGATTCGGTGCTTTTTTCATTCCATATCGAGTGAATAGCGTAATGCCGTTTGTGTTTCTTTCAGTGAGTCGTCCGTCGGGTGCCAGTAATAGATTCCGTCGCCTTCTTTTCCACCTGTTCCTTCAAGCTTAAGGTTCTTTTGGTTATGGAAAGCATCCATGTAATCAAAAGCGAGTGTCCGCATCGGTTTGAACGAGACGTTTGTTTGGGCATTCTTCCCTACGACATCCATGATGGCATTAAACTTACTGATTGATACATCAGAAGATAATTTAGCTACTACTTGCTCGATGACTTGACGCTGACGCATCTGACGACCAAAATCGCCACGCGGATCGTCATAACGCATTCGAGTATATTTCAATGCTGTCGTTCCGTCCAAGTTTACTTTACCAACATTAAATTGATGACCTTCATAATCAAACTTTAAGTCATTGTAGACCGTTACACCACCGACTGCATCAACTAAAGACGTGAATCCTTCCATATTGATTTCTGCATAATAGTTGATCGGGATATCGAGGAATTTCTCAACTGTTTTGATTGCCATCTCCGGTCCACCGAATGAATAGGCGTGATTGATTTTATCATTCGTCCCTTTTCCGACGATATCGACCTTCGTGTCTCGAGGAATACTAATCAAGCGACTTTCGTTTCGTGTCGGATTCAATGTCATGACCATGATTGAGTCACTACGTCCCTGCTCACCTGGTCGCTGATCGACACCGAGTAATAGAACCGATACCGGTTTTTGCTCTTCGACGACTTTGTCTCCCGTATTTTTAACCGGTGACTGAATCTTTTTGACCGTCTGGTCGACTTGATAATATGTATAGCCGATGAATCCGCCGACACCGACAGTAAGGATAAGTGCGATCAGTAGCATAATTTTCAGTGGCGTCCAACGTTTCTTCACCTTACGTCTTTTTTTAACTCGTTCCAACTGCGTCCATTCCCTTCTGTGTTTTGCTTCTCGTTAGTATCGGTTATTCATGAAAAAACTTACAGTCCGATTATAACGAAATTTGAACGTGATTTGTCAAAAACGGGAAAAGATGAAAAAAAGAGTCTCCCAATTGGTTGACTCTTTTTGCTTCACATCAATCTTGAAAACTCTT
The DNA here is from genome assembly GCF_000798935.2 of Exiguobacterium sp. ZWU0009. Lineage (NCBI taxonomy): Bacteria > Bacillati > Bacillota > Bacilli > Caryophanales > Exiguobacterium > Exiguobacterium sp. ZWU0009. Next base: position 2,842,923 of record NZ_CP018057.1, read on the forward strand.
ACTGCGTCGCATCATAGCAACGATTCTGATGCCGATACTTTCTCAAACAGAAAGACTTCATAGATTTTTTTCTTAAAGTTGTAATCTAGACTGACAAGCATACGTTTTTTCGGATCTGTCGTCTGGAAGACATACGACTTCATCATAATTGGATCGGCGAGTCCCTGCTTGATTTCCGCTTTTGAAGCGACCATCGAATAATCAAAGTTTGCCCAATCCATCCAATCACCTAGCCCATTACCAGTCAAGACGGCATCGAGTTGTTGTTCCGTCATGCCTTCCGACAGTTTCGCACCTTTTACTAGTTGCATTTTGCTTTCCCGGGCCCCCAGTTTTGTTTTAGCTGTTATGTTAATTACTTTTGAAGTCAGACGGTAAACCGAGTTTTTCGCTTTCGTCGTAAAGGCTAACGCCGTATAGGTCGGCGCTACTTTTACTTTCGTATCATAAAAATTGTAAGTAGCGAACTTCTGACCGTCTTCTTTATCCGCAAACTCTGGCTTTTTCTTCAAAATCGTTGATCCATCTTTTTTCGTTAACTGCGTTTTATAGCTTTTACCGTAGAGGACTTTTGCAACCTGCTCCATTGTCATACCGGTTTTCAGTGCCTCAAATTGATTTGTTGCAGTGATTTCGACTTTCGTCGCAGCAGATGCTGTCCCTCCAAATAAAGTCGTTCCTGCGAGTACTGTTGCTACAGCAACTTTCATAACTGTTGTTTTCATATGTAAATCCCCCTTTTTAGAATGTCGCTGTCTCGTAATCCACAACGACGTACGTTTTCTTTTTCGCATCATAGGCAAAATCAACATAAATCCGTGATTTCGTTGATTTTTGGAAAACATAAAGCTTTCCTTTATGCGTCTCGATTTTATACTCTTTGATTTCCTTTGTACTGAAGACGCTCCGCGCATCTCCCTCACTTAGTCCAGCCCATTCACCAAGACCTGAACCCGAGAGCACAGCATCGAGTTGTTTCTCCGTCATTCCCGTCTTGATTTTAGCGCCGGCGTTTAACTTCCGTGTACTCTCGCGGTACTCGGAATATGTATTCCGTCCCATTTCGACTTGTTTCGAGATTAGGCGATACACCGAGTCGTTCTTTTTCGTCATGAAACCGAGCGACATCAAGGTCGGAGGAATCTTCGCCTTCCGATCATAGATTTCGTAATAGATTTCCTTACGCTTCTCTTCAACGTCCTTAAATTCTTCTTTTGTCTTCAATACTTGTGAACCACTTTTCGTCGTTAATTGTTTTTTGTAGTCTTTGCCGTATAAGACTTTTGCGACTTGCTCCATCGTCATACCCGCTTTAAGTGCCGTGTATTGATTTGTCGCTGTCGTCTCGACTTTCGTCGCCGCCGATGCCGTTCCACTAAAGAGTGTTGATCCCGCGATGATTGTCGCCACTGTGATTTTCATGAATGTCGTGTTCATACTCTACTCTCCTTTTTAATACTGACTATGATCTTCAACACTATACGCTTTCTTTTTCGTGTCATAGATGAAAAAGATGTATTGCCATTTGTTTGTTGCAGTCGGAAAAACGTATGATTTCGTATGAATGATCGTCGCTTTCCCTGCTTTCCCTGCTTTGACTTCTTTTTTTCGAAGAACGGATGTCGTATCGACGTGACCGAGTGTTCCGAATGTCCCGAGCCCTTTTCCCGTCAGTACTCGATCGACTTGTTGTTCCGTCATCCCGTTCTTGATTTTCGCACCCTTGATCAGTTTGCGATCACTCGTCCGGAATCCGGCTGCTGTGTCACGCTTGAACTCCATTTGTTTCATCGTCAGCCGGTACTTCGTTCCGCCCGTCTCCGTCATGAACATCAGGACACCGATCGCTGACGGGAATTCCACTTTTCGATTTACGAGATCATAGAGCAGGACGTTCCGATCCCATTCTTCCATCTCAATCTCTGTGTTCAATCGTAAGACTTGTGAACCGTTTTTCATCTTCAACTGCTTCTTATATGTCTTGCCATAGAGGACTTTGGCGACTTGTTCCACCGTCATCCCCGGTTTTAAGGCACGATATTGTTTTGTCGCAATCGCCTCGGCTTTCGTTGCCGCATCCGTCGTTACTGGATTGAGGCAAACTATTGCGATCAGTACCATGAGAAGCCAGCGTTTGACGTTCCACTTCCGCATCCATTTCACTCACTTTCTATTGCACGTGCTTTAGTTTTTTGCCTTAATCGTCCGCATGTCACTGATTTCGTAGGTTTTCGCTTGTTCGTTATACGTCAACTCGACATGTTTCCACTTGTTCATCGTCGATTTAAAGACGTATTCCTTGATCCGAGACACTTCAGCAAATCCACGTTTTTGTTCATCTAGCGTATAAGCAGACGCTGTATCCATATGACCGAGCATCGTCCAGTTACCAAGACCCTTCCCCGTCAATTTCGCATCGAGCTCTTTTTCCGTCATCCCGTTCTGGAGTACGGCACCTTTGACGAGCGTCCGTGTACTTTCACGATATCCTGTCTTCGTCTTCCGTTCGATGAACAAGGCTTTCGTTACCAACCGGTACTTCGTACTCTTCTGTTTCGTCATGAATTGTAAAACCAGTTCGGTCGGGGGATGTGTTGTTGTCGAATCGGAGAGGACGTGGATCAATTGCTTATGTCCTTCTTCGTCCCCTTCGAAGTTGATTGAAAGTTTCAAGACAGTCGATCCGTTTCTTTTCTTCAGGTATTTCTGATACGACTTGCCATACAGGACTTGCGCGACTTGTTCCATCGTCATTCCATTTTTCAAGCCCTTGTACTGTGTCGTCGCAAGCGTTTCTGCTTTTGTTGCTGCAGATACTGTTCCTGGAACAAACAAACCAAGCAACAATACTAAACAGAGTGACCACGTGATGATGCGCTTCATACCTGCTTCCTTCTCTCCTTGATGACTCTATGAATCATCATTATTCATTTTTCGTACTTCAATGAAATCCCGATTTCTGTGTCAACCTCATATCGCTTTTTCTGCGTGTTATAGGACAAGATGACGACTTCAATTTTTTTCGAATGGGGTCGATGGAATTGATAGATTTTATAGCGTCCCGTTTTCATCGGACTTTTTTTAATGACGGGCGACACGTTCCAGCTAAAATACATCGATACTTGTCCGAGCTTTTTACCTGTCACTAGTTGATCAAGTTGTTTCTCCGTCATCCCGTGGCGCAATGACGCCGGCTTCATGAGTGTCCGGCTATTTTCATACAACCCATTTTCCGTATCGGCTTGGTAGTACAGCGCTTTTTGTGTCAGGTAATATGTCGTCTGGTACTGTTTCGTACTAAATTCAAGAAACGTTGTCGTTGGAAGGTTTTTGGAGGGGGGATCAAGTGCATATCCAATGGACCGAAAACCTTGTTCGTTTTCGGTCGTTTCCGGTTTTTTCGTAAAGACGACTCTCCCATTTTGTTTCTTGATGTATTTCCGGTACTCTGTTCCGTATATCGTCTTCGCAACTTCCGTTAGCGTCATACCGAACTTGAATGCTTTGTACGCTTGTTTGATTTGCAGTACTTCTTTTGATGCTGCCTGTCCTTCAAGTGCCCCACTGAAACAGAGGACACCGACGAGGAAGACACATAGGATACGTTTCATCGTGTAACCTACTTTCCTTATTTTACAAGCTGAACAGCACGATCGGCATTTAAGCGACCATATCCGTACGTCGTGTCACGACCTTTTTTGCCGAGGTCCTTCGCTGACTTCCGAAGAATTGATTCGACGTCCGTCACCTTGATACTTGGCTTTAAGCTATAGAGGACACTCGCGACCCCTGCGACATGCGGTGTTGCCATCGACGTGCCACTCCAGAAGATCGATTCGCCGTCTTGCAAATAACTCGCGATATCCTGCCCCGGTGCGACGAGATCGAGTCCTTCACCATAGTTCGAGAACGACGCTCGTTTATCGAATCGGTTCGTCGCCCCGACCGAGAAGGCATATTTCGACCGTGCCGGATAGGACAGTTTCGACGCCCCTTCGTTGCCGGTTGCTGCTGCGACGAAGATTCCTTTTTTACGCGCTTCCGCCAAGGCATCTTCAATCGCCAAGGAAACACCACCACCGCCAAGACTCAAGTTGATGACTTTTGCTTTTTGTTTTACGGCGAACAGAATGCCTTTGGCGATATTCGAGTTCGACGCAAAGTTATTGCGCGAAATGACCTTAATCGGAATGATGCTTGCTCGGTCATTGATTCCTGTCATCCCGTAACCATTGTTCGATGTTGCGGCAATGACACCCGCGACATGTGTTCCGTGCCCATGATCGTCATAGGCAAGCTGACGCTTATGAACAAAATCATAGCCGAGATCCATCCGGACGCGTCCAGTGAAATCCGCATAGGTCGGATTGATGCCCGTATCGATAACTGCCACGCGAACGGTGGAACGTGACTTGTTGGCAATCCGTTTGACCATCGCGTGATAACCGATGTCCGCTCCCTTGACGCCTCCACGTTGTCCGGTGTTTTTTAATGCCCACTGAACCGACTGGAACGGATCGGCGCTGAGTAACTTCATCGGTTGATCGAGTTCAACGTAACGGACACCCTTCGTTTTTTCGAGTTGTCGTTTCGCAGCTAGGGCTTGAATAAAGCTGTTATACGAGAACTTCTCGAGTCGTAACGTACTGTCAATCGTTTCGTGATCAATGGCGCGTGACGTCTGTGACAACGTACTCGCTTTCGTCGCCCCGTTCAGACGAACGACGAGACTCGTTGCCTGTCCGGTTGTCGTTGATTTTGTTGCGTATTCGCGAATGGGTTCAAGGCGTTCCAGTTTATAGGGAATCGTAAAAGCTTTATTCTTCGTTCCCATTACTTCGATGTATTGTCGCCCACTCCACGTCAGTGGGAAAAAGAGTGTCTTTTTACTATTCGCATACCGCGCATATGGATCTTTTTGTTTGTATTCCGTTTGCGACGTATACACCGTCGCTTTTTTGGAAGCGTCAAAAGCGAACTTCAAGTGTGTTCCACCTGATAAGTAGGTCTTCGTATCAAAATAAAACAACGCTTTCCCGCTCGCATCGAACGTTCCTTTGATGTAGCCTTTTTTCGTTTTCGCTTCGATCGCTGGGACTTTTTTCGCCGTTGTTGCTGCTTCCGTCGTATCCAACGTATATGTACTAAACGCACTCACGAGGAGAGCGCTGACGATGATCTTTTTCATATGATTTCACCCCTTCATTCGTGTATCCTTTTTCATTATAATGGAAAAAATTGATTTTTCTAGTTCTTTTTACCTCCATCAATCAATGAATTGACCGAAAAAAGAAGCCCTGTTCGCACAGGACTTCTTGACTGCATTAAGGAATCAGTTTGACGGCGTTATCGGCGTTCAATCGACCGGCACCATAGCTCGTATCATAGCCTTTTTTACCGAGATCCTTCGCTGATTTCTTGAGGATGCTTTCCACACTGCTTGCCTTCAAGGACGGCTTCAGACTGATCATAAGACTGGCGACACCCGCGACATGTGGCGTCGCCATCGAAGTACCACTTCCATATAACAGCTCCCCATCTGCGAGGTAACTTGGAATCGAGACGCCTGGAGCAACGAGGTCTAGGCCCGTTCCGTAATTCGAGAACGACGCTTTCGTATCTTTTCGTCCGGTCGCCCCGACCGACAAGACATATTTCGAACGGGCCGGATACGCGACCGTTCCGCGTCCTTCGTTCCCGGAAGCCGCGACGATCAAGATGTTCTTCTTGACCGCTGCGGCTAATGCCGACTCGATCGATTTCGAAGAAGAACTGCCGCCGAGACTCATGTTGATAACCCGAGCACCTTGTTTTGTCGCATGCTGGATTCCTTTGACGAGTCCCGACACCGAACCAGCCCCTGACTCATCGAGCACCTTGATTGGAATCAACGTCGCCGCCGGATTGATGCCGGTCATCCCGTACGTGTTATTTCCTCCCGCTGCAATGACTCCCGCGACATGTGAACCGTGTCCGTTATCATCCCAGGCCGTCTTATCGCCATTAATGAAATCATAACCAAGATCCATGCGGACCTTTCCTGCGAAGTCGGCATAACTCGGATTGATGCCAGAATCGAGGACCGCGACTTTCGTCGCAGACAACTTCTTGCCCTTGATGCGTTTTTGCATGGCGACGAAACCGATATCTGCTCCTTTTAGCCCTTTCTTTTGTTCCGTGTTCTGCAAGGACCACTGATGTTTTTGATAGGCATCGACACCGAACGCGTGAATCGGTGCATCGAACTCTGCGAACGCCACACTGTTTGATCGCTCGAACTTTTTCTTCGCCGCTTCAGCGTCAGCATAGGATTCATAGACGAGTCGTTCGATGCGGAGCTCGGAAGCTAGTGATTCGACTTTGGAGGCTCCGAACGATTGCGCGCGCATCGCGCCAGATCGCGTCTGAACGAGTAACGCCGGTTTGACTGCTTTGACAGCAGCTGTCATCGATTCCTCAATCGGTTCGTAACGCGAGATATAGGCAGAAACAGAATAACGGTCGCCCGGATAGCCTTCGAGGACTAAGTATTGTCGTCCGCTCCAGCTGAGCGGGAAGTAGAGTGTATCATCCGTGACTTGGTAATACCGATTGTAGACGCGACCTGCTTCCGCGTCGGCTTTACTTGCGAACATCGTTCCGTACGTATCGTAGTCGAGTTCGAACTCAAAGTGCGTCCCTTTCGCAACAAACTCCTTCGCATCAAAATACCAGACGGCAAGTCCATCCGAATCAAATCGTCCTGTCAAAGCACTCCCGGCTTGTTTTGAGAAGACTGGGACTTCCTTTGCCTTCGTCAATGTCGCCGGACGAATCTTTTCCTGCTTTTCAAACGCATTGACCGGTACTGTACTACAGATCAAACCGAGTGCTAAACTTCCTGCTATCCATGTTCGCATCATCGTTCCTCCCTCTAGGTCTTTCTTACTAATACCCGGATTAGATGGAATTATGTGGAATATAAGGAAACATTGACGTGAATCGAAAAAACATCACTCTCGCGTTGAGAGTGATGTCTGATGTTACTTAACTGTGACTGTGAATGTTTTAACGACTTTGTAGTTTCCTGCTGTCGTGTATGTGACACGAATCGTCGTTTTACCTGCTTTGATTCCTTTCACGTTACCACGTGACGAGACTTGCGCGACTTTTTTGTTCGCTGACGCATACTGAACGGATTTGATTTTGTCCGTTGCTGACGTGTACGTGATACGTGTCGTCTGGTTTTTCTTAAGTGTTGCTTTTGTTGCTTTCAGCGTGACGCTGTTTGCTTTTGTTTCGATCGGTAAGACTGTTTTTAAGACAAAACCGTCTTTTAACGTAACCGTTGCTTCGACCGTCGTTTTGCCTGTTGCTTTACCTGTCAGGCGACCTTTTGAATCAACTGTCGCTTTTTTCGTATCCAGGACACGGTAGCGTTTTGACGCAACTGCTGATGTCGTGTTCGCAACTGTCGTTTTCAAGTCGAGTGCTTTCCCTTGGTAGACCGCACCTGCTTTGATCGTTGCAACTGGTGCTTTTGTTGCTTGTGGGACGAAGACGCCGACGTAACCATTGACTTCAGCTGTCTTGATGCCTTTGACTGGAACCGTCAAGATACCGTTCTTATCTGTGACGAGTTTCGTGTTCGTCACGCCACTAGCATCCACGAAGACTTGGTTCGCGTGTGTTTTACCCATGTTGACTTGAACTGTCGTATCAAGCGCTGCGTTTTTCCCGATGACTGTCGCGATACCTGTGTTGCGGTCTTTTCCGAAACGGACGCTTGAGATCAAGTCTTTGCCCGCTTCTTTTGACGTGTTCGATGTGTGGTACGCAACGTGCTGTTTACCGTACGCATACTGTTTACGGACTTTTAGGAGATTCGTGATTTCGTCATAGTACGGTGTCGTTTTCGACATGTACGATGCATCCGTCTGGTAGAGATCACCGTAGTAGACCGTTGGGACCGTGTTTTTGTTCGAAAGAAGGAACGCGTATTGCGCGACGACGTTTTCCGTCGAGTATTTCTTCGTTGGACTTGCGAGTTCTTTGTTGTAGATCGCGAGTGCTTTTGCTTCGTCTTCTTTGTTATAAAGCTTCTCGAACGATTTCGGCTCGCCGTCTTTTCCGTACTGCGTATTCGTTTTGATGCCGTACGTATCAAGCATGATTTGGTTGACACGGTTTTTCTCTTGGTCATGGTTGTTGACGAATGACCAGTTCGCTTGAACGTTCGTTGCGCCGTCACCTTCACGGTTAACGACTGAGACTTTCGCTAAGTCACTGAGTGCACGTTTGTTCGATGGCGTAAGTGCAGTGCGAAGTGTGAAGTAAAGCTCTCCGTCCATGACGAGTTGCTCGTTATTGTTGGCTTTCATGTAAGCATTCTGTTCTGTTTTATAGCTCTCGATGTAGCTGAGGTAATCTTGTTTCCCGAAGTGTGCTTTTGAAATTTCCGCTTCTGCTTTGAGGATCGCCGTATCGTAGTGCGACGCAGCATCAATCCGGAAACCGTCGAACTTGTACGTTTCAAGCATCCACTTCATCCAGTTCTTTTGTTCCTTGATGACTTCTGGGTTCGAGTTCGCAAGGTCGACACCGATCAAGAACTCATCGTTGTTCGTCATTGTTTTGTTGTATGCCTGCGTTGGGAAACCAGTCTCATCAACGAAGAGGAACTGATCTTCGATGTCGATTCCTGAGTTATCGTTTTGGTATGAACGTTCTTCTGATCCATAACCGTACGCAGCTTGTGTCTTCATGTATTCTTCTGTCAACGAAGCGATTTTTCCGTTTTCCGTTGAAGTAAGCAAAGCTTCTTTTGTTGCGAAGCCGTTTTCTTTCATGTACTCGAGGTATCCTTCATCCTTCGCATATTGCGAAAGCATCGGCTTCCAGTTTTCTGGTGAGACTTCATACCAACCGTCTGCTGCGAGGTACGTATCGACGACATTCAAGTTCTGTGTCTTCGCTGCGTCAAGCAACCATTCTGGTAAGTAGTTCTTCGCATCGTCTTTACCGAAGTAACGGTACGGTTTACCGTCTTTGTCCGTCATGACGCGGCCCATACCCTGCCCTTGCAGTGATGTTCCATTGATGAATGATTTGTTCCACTCTTTAAGGTAACCGTATTTCTCTTGTCCCATACCGCCACCTTTTGTGTAAGCGAGGTAAGGCGTTGCGAGGGTCTTCGTTTTTTCTCCACCTGTGAACGGGTTCATGAACGGCTCACCTGAACTTGTCGCACGACGAACGAAGACAGCTTCACGTTTGTTGAGACCGAGCATTTGGTTTGGAACGAGGTCCATCTGGACTTTGATGTTGTCGTCATGCAACATGTCGACCATCATCTCGAGTTGTGTGGCTTTTCCGTATTTCGTCGCAACCGATCCACCTGGTCCTTGTGGGAATTCACCAAGGTCATAACGGTCAGCGATTGCATACCCTTCCATGTAACGTGCCATATCGAATGAACGATATGCAGGTGGTAACCACACATCTGTCACACCCCACGAATTGAGCAACTCACCTTTTTTAGCAAGCGTCCGGTACATGTTGCTTTCGTATGGTTGATACAGGCTGAAGCTTTGGAAAATAACGCGGTTATCGAGTTTTTCACTTGGTGCGAAAGCCTTTGCGCTTTCTGGTGCATACGTCAGTCCGCTTGTCGCGACCAATGCCGCAAGCAAACCTGTTGAGACTTTTTTCGTCTTGTTCATGAGTCTAATCTCCCTTTAACTAATCTATATTTCTGATTATTTCTACCTAAAATTCCAAATAACATCACATAATTTAACATCTTCTTCAAAGTAAATACAGTTATAAATTTATAAAACAGGTAAATAGATTTACCAAAATGCAATCGATTGCGCTAATTTGTCACAAAAAACCTCTTCCCACCGAAGTAGGAAGAGGTTTAGCGTTTCTTATAGTCCGAGAAGAACTGCCTTCTCGTAACCACCAGTCAAGACAGAGTTGTCATACGACTGAAGCTCTTTGTTGACCGTGATGACGTTCGACAATGTTTTGAGTGTTCCTTCTGGAACTTTGATCTTAACGATGTCGAGACCGTTCGTGATATCATCATCCGAATCAGCCAGCGAGATGCTTGTGCCGACTGGGAGATTTTTTCCGTTCAACGTGTACTGTGCAGTGTTCGTTGCATCGTACATGCCAGTGTATTGTACACCTTCCGTGAACTTGATACGGATCACGTCTTTTTCATCTTTTGCGTTAGCTGTGACTTTAGCGATTTCGAATGGCGAAGCCACTGGTGTGACTGGCGTTTTCGAAACTTTGAAGTCGTGTGTCGCTGTAGCGACCGTGTTACCGACATCGTCAGAGAGTGACTTGACGACGACTTTCCACTCTTCTCCGTAACCGTCTTTGTCGACGAGGTACTGGAGGTTATCGTTCGCAGCGACGCGGAAGTTCATATCTGAGCTATCCGTGTAACCAACGACTGATCCATCGATCGTAACGGTTTTACCGTTCTTGTCTTTACCGATGAACTCAACTGTTGTTTTCGGCGGAAGTACTGTACCTTCTGCGTTGATGAGTGGCGTATCCGACTGATCAAGACCACGAAGTTTAACCGGTTCACTCATCATGACTGTGAAGTCATTCGTCAAGAGATAACGGTCAATCGTCGTAATTTCCGCACTCTTCAGATCTGGAGAGTTGAGCGGTGAACCAGCATAGTTGAGGTCAAGCGATAACGCATCGTTTTTCTCGCCGTTCGCTTCTGCTTTGACAGAATCTTTTGCGAGCGAAAGTTTGAACTTATCGTTGTAGTAGTTCTCTTTCGTGTTGACTGTATCGTAGATTTCCGTCCAGTCCTTATTGAGCTCGAGGAGAACTTCGCCTGTCTCTTCATCGTAGTACGTGACATCAGCATACTGGCTGAAGTCTTCGTACAACTTCGTGCTTGAGTTGTAACGCTCGAGTTTCAACTTCTTCGAAGCAAGCAATGCTTTGACTGCATCGAGGTCGAGACCTTTGAGCTGTTTGCTGAACATGATACGGAATTGTTCTGGCGACTCAACAACGACGCCTGCAGTTGGTTTGACTGTATCAGCAGCAACTGTGAAGTCGAGGTTTTGTGTCGTTCCGATGTTCGACTCATCCGAAAGGGATGCGAAGTCCATCGTGTTCCAGATCTGGAGTGAGTGTTTACCAGGTGCGAAGTAGCCTTCTTTTGCTCCTGGATACGCTTCTTCTGGAGCAACACCCATCATTTTCGCGTCGTTCAACGTGATGATGACTGTATCACGGCGATCGACGCCTGTTTTGTTATCAAACCCTAGGTATTCGACTTTGAAGTACTTCTCGCCGTATTGACCATCGATTTTGAACTTCGCGCCTGCGATTGCTTCTGAGAATTTCACTTCAAGTTGGTTCAGACCGACTGGTTTGACCGAAGTGACTTCCGGCTGACGTGCATCCGTCAACTTGAAGCTTGCTTTTGACTTCACTTCTGTATCCGTGTTGCTTGTGATTTTCGCAAGCACTTTAACAGTGGCGTTGTCTTGGAGTGGTGTTTCTTTATCAAGGATCAATTCGAATGCTTTTGGATTCGAAGGAATCGATTTGATACCGATGACACGTTTCATACCATCGAACTGCTCGATTTGAATATTGTCGTTCGCAAGATACTCGCTCTCGTCAACAGTCGGTAATTTCTTATCGAGACCGAACGATTTCAAGAGAAGATCACGTGAGACGGCTTTATCGAGGAAGATCGTCACACGATCCGCTTGGTTCGATTCCGCTGCAAGCACGTTGATCAATTCAACTGGTGCTGGTGTCACCATGACCGTGCTGAACTTGACTTTCGCTTGACCATCGATTTTACCGATCAACTCTTTATATTCGTTGTCTGCTGTCTCGATGATTTGTGCGTCGATTGTTGCTTCGATGTCTGTGTTGCTGAATTCAGATGTCAAAAGAACAGTTGCTTTACCGTCTTGGATCGTGACGCGTTCTTTCGCAAGTGAACCGAATGATGTTGATAGTTTCAGGACGATATCGTCTGCTTTCGTATCGACTTCACCTGTCGCTTTGTTTTTCAACTGGAATGTGACTTCCGTGTTGTCTGATCCGTTTGCAAGGATCGAAGACGCTTTTGGTGTCACTTCAAGCATCCAGATGTTTTCAATGCTTTGTGTCATGAAGCTGAGTGAACCGAGGTCTTTCGCAACGCCACCGATTAAGATACCTTTCGCGTCAACTGAATAGTCCATGCCGTACTCGAGTCCTTCGACTTCAAGAACTGCTGACTTCTTGTCTGCGCTGAGTGTCGCTGACTTGACTGTCGCACCTGCGATTTTGAAGTTGTCTGCCATGACAGAATCAACTGCACGCGAGAATGAGACTTCGACTTTCTCTTTGCCGATTGCTTTCGCTGAAGCGAGGACCGTGTTTGCGATCGTGAAGTCCATCGGAGCTGATTTGACATCGCCGACTTTGACGACGTAGCTGTGTGTTCCTTCTGGAATGCCACCTTGCGATGCCATGAACTTCCCTTTCGAGAGCGTTCCTTTTGCAACGATTGGCGTTGCTGACATGTCTTTGCCTGGGTAGATCAAGAGTTCTGCCATTGCGCCCACTGCTGGGTACATGACGTCTGCTTTGACTGAAAGCATCTGATCATCGACGCTTCCCATGACGTTCGAGATGTTTGCTGCCTTGACTTCGTAGTTGATGTAACCTGTTACGACAGAGTTAGCACCTTTGTACGAGTAAGCCAGTTTATATTTACCTGCTTTTGAAGTCGATGGTGTTTTGAGGTTGAACTTGCTGATTGGACGCTTAACGATGATACCTGATTTGTACTGGATGCTGATCGTGCTTGGCAATTGAACTTTTCCGCCAACAGCAACCAGCTCGAGGACTGGTTCGAGGACATCAACTGGGTAGTTTTGAAGTTCGACTTTAAGAACAGCTTTCTTTGTCGTACCCGCTACCTTACCGTAAAGGACTTGGTATTTGTTGATGTATTTCTTTTCGAATTTGACAGAACCGCTCCATTTGACTGAGCGCATTTCGTACTTGCCGTTTGAAAGTTTGACTTTCACTTTCGTCGGAAGCGTCAATTTCTTGACTGCATATTTCGAACCACCAGCATGTTTCATCAAGATTGGAGAGATGTATTTAACCGAGACCTTCGATGCTGCATCAGCAGCAACCGGTGCTACGACAGACGCCGTGACTGCAAGTGCAGCTGCAGCAGCGTACAATTTGTTCGTTTTCTTCGAATAACCCATGTTTACTATTCCTCCTCTTTTCTAACAAATCAAAAGCGCAAATCCCAATTTTAAATCTACAATATAAGTAAAATATAGAAATATTTTACTTTAAAGCAATTAAAAAATTCTTTAGTCGTCTTAGGAGGAGTACCTTCTGTTTCACGTGCGACTTTTCGTCTATCATCAAGACGATCCATTCGTGAGCCATTATGTATCCGATTGGGATGAACTAAAGAAACTGCCGAAATCGCCTCAAAAAGCCATTTCTGATTGTAGATTCGTGCGCTCCACCGTTTCGTTTTTGAGAATCGGTAAGAACGCTACAGGTCAAATATACAAAACTAGGAAAGACGCCACAATAGATTTTTTGTAAAAAATAGGTGAATAGTAGTAAATAGAAATATATTTATATAGGCTGTGTATGGAAATTAAATTTTGGATTCACCCCTTTAAAGAAAACGCTTACATTTTATTAAATTTTCGTCTGGTTTTCGTTTTACTAAAATAAAGTTTTGTTTTTACGAGATGAAGTGATCTGCTTTTTCAATTGCCAGAAGAAATGATTCTCGGTGCAAACGATGGACATCATCGGCCCACATCTCAATCTTCGCTCCGCGTCGTTTTAATTCAATCGGTAATCCGCGACCAATCCAATCGAGCTGCCGTTGCAAGATATGACGTTTTCGTCCATCTTGTCGTTCCGCCTCCGTGAACTGGCGCAGATACTGCAAGACGTAACCGAATCCGAATTCAATCGGAATCCGCAATTCCGCTCCCTTGTCGCGTATCTGGATGATGCCGGCTCCATAATGAATGGCTCGAAACAATTCCTCGTTGACGCGCTGATACCACGTTCCCTGTGTTAGACAGTGCGGTTCTAGTGCGCCTTTTTTCCCACTCGGTAAGACTGCGAAATAATCAATGACCATGGGTCTGCTCCTTTTCATCAAAAATAGGTGAGTCCGCGAGGGGCTCACCTATCATGACAGGTCAAACGGTTCGATTGTTCGAAAATGATTTAGCCGGTCGTCCGATACTTTCGTATTGCACATCTCCAGGTTGATCCGTAAACGACCAACAGTTGCGTCCATCGACGACACGTGGTTGACGCATCTGACGAACGAATTGCTCTGGTGTAATGTTACGGAGCTCTTCCCATTCCGTCATAATAACTGCAACATCTGCATCCTTCAATGCTTCTTCGACCGTTTGCTTCTGATCAAGTAACGTCCGGGCAACTGGATCATATCCGGTTACACTGACGCCAAATTGCTCCAGTCGTGTTGCGAGGCGTAGTGCCGGCGCGTCTCGTAAATCATCCGTTCCCGGCTTAAAGGCGAGACCGAGTAGCGCCACGCGCATTCCCGTCCGCGGTTGGATTTTTTGTAAGACATAATCTAGCTGGGCTTCATTCGTTTTATCTGCTGCTTCAATGACGTGAAGTCGTTGCTCATGCTCGCGCGCAAGCGTCGTGAGCGCTGCGATGTCTTTCGGGAAACATGATCCCCCGTATCCGGCTCCCGCTCGTAAAAACGAGGAACCGATTCGTGGATCGAGACCGATTCCTTTTGCGACGTCCGATACGTCAGCCCCAACAGCATCCGCTAGTCGCGCGATTTCATTGATAAAACTGATTTTCACTGCCAAAAAACTATTTGCTGCATATTTCGTTAACTCAGCCGTCGTCGGGTCGACTGCAACAAGAGGTGCTGTCGTTGCAAATAATGTTGCAAGTTCTTTTGACAACTCATCATCATTCGTTCCAATGACGACCCGATGAGGATTGCGCATATCAGCAAGCGCCGTACCCTCCCGTAAAAACTCAGGGACCATCGCAAAGCGTAGCGTCGGATACTGCATCGCTAGTTGCATCGTCGTACCAGGTGGAACTGTCGATTTAATGATGACAGCTGCAGTTGGTGCGATTCGCTCAATATGGGCGACGACGGCTTCTACTGCTGATAAGTCACAGCTCCCGTCCGCTTTCTCCGGTGTTCCGACAGCGACAAGATATGTCTTTGCGACTGGGTATTCCGTCGTGAATGTCATTCGTTGTTGATTCGCGACTAGCGCTTCTTCGATCCCCTCTTCTTTAATCGGCGGGATCCCTCGTGTCAGTTGCGCCATCCGTTCTGCATTCAAGTCAACGCACGTTACGTCGTGTCCATTTTCCGCCAGTCCGATTGCGGTCACGAGACCAACATATCCTGTTCCAATCACTGTCAGTTGCATTTCATCACGTCCTTCGATAGTTTCTCTGTCTCCACTATACGGGAGAGCAGAAGATTTGTGCATCGAAAAAGCTTTCCGAATACGCTATACTGGATTACGGGAATGGGAGGAATGCTCGTGGCTATCATTATCTTTTGCCTCGTCTGTCTCATTGCGTATCGGATCCGCAAGCTTCCCGAAGCACTACGGACGATTTTACTCATCCTCGGTTTACTCAGTGGATGGTTCGCGCTCTTTGAGATGATCAGCTTCATCGAAGCTAACCCGTATCTAGCTGCAATCCCGATTGGACTGGGACTTGCTTACTGGTACTGGTACCGTAAAAAGAAACAAGCAACCGACAAAACCCCTTCCGACTCGTGAAGTGGGTTTTTCTTGTAGATGAACGAAAAAAGCGATGTCTCCTCAAATGGGGGACATCGCTTTTCATATTCAGGACTGGACTTTGCGTTCGATTGCTGCGATTTTCTCTTCGATCTCAAGCAACTTCAGTTCGTGTTCGAGTTCGAGACGACGTTTTTTGCGTTTGAGACGATCGAGTTCTTCCGCGAGCGACTCGTTCGACGCTTCCGGCTTCGGAGGTGCTTGCTCCATCGATTGACGGAGTGGATCAAACAAGTTTGATTTCGCGAACTGAGCCGCTTCCGGTCCGAACATATCTTGGATGAGTGGGAGAATCTTGTTCATCGCGGTTCCTGGAATCTGTGACTTTTCATCGACGAGACGTTTGAGCGCCAATTCATCGACGAGATACCCTTTTCCGTCCTGTTCGGCATGCAATTCGCCCGTCCGAATCCAGCGACGGACCGTTTCTTCTGAGACACGTAACAATTCACTGATCTGTTTTGTCGTTAACATCGTCATCCCTCTTTCCCTCTAGTAGTACTTTTACTATACACACATGTGTGCGTGTGTGTCAAAGGATACACACATCAAAAAAGAGACCCTCGTATAGAAGGTCTCTAATCGTTATGCTCCCCGACGAACGAGTAACCAAAGGCCGACGATAGCAAGTCCTGCTCCCGTTGCTGCATATGGGAACGGCTTGTCTTCACCTGCTTGTGGTAATGTGCCCGTTGCTGTCGTAGGTTTCGACTGTTTTTCAGCCGATTCGACTGTTTGGACAGATGTTTCTGTTGACGTTGGTGTTGGCGTCGGTTTCGCGACCGGTTTTGCTTTCGCGATTTCCGCGAGCAAGATCGTACCGAGGCTACCTTCTTCAATCGTCACACCCGCTTCCGGTGATTTTCGCTCGAAGTACTTCAACAACTCATCAATCATCTCTTGTTCTTCCGGCGATATTGCTTCTTCATCGCTCGCCATCAGTTTCATCGCTTTCGCTTGCTGAGCGAATGACTCATAGTCTTCATACATCTCTTCATCCATATCCATCATCAAGTCATCCATGTCAAGGTGATGCATCGCTTTGACCGTGTAGCCCGCTGCGACTTCCGTCTTGATCGTGTACGTTCCCGGATCAAGTTGGAGCATCATCAAGTCATCTTTTGCGATCTTTTCCTGATAGACATCCTTTCCTGTGATCGCATCCGTTACCGTATACGTCGCAGGAACTGTTCCTTCATCAAAATCTGGCTGTTGGTTTCCGTTTGCATCAAAGAAATTGACGACAGCTAACCAATGCTCGAACATACCGTCGAGCTCTTCGTCGCCGTAAATCCCAGCGTCAATCACTTCCTTCTGACCGGCGACGAGACGAACTTTCTTCATCCCAAAGTCTTCATCGACATCCGAGTCGATCGTCCGGTCATCACCGACGTTTTGCTCGGAATAGAAGTAATATCCCATGTCATATCCGTCGACTTCGACTTCATATGTTCCTGGTTTTAAATCCTTGAAGCTATATAGACCATTCTTCGTATATGCTTCATCGATGACATCTTCATTCCGGTCCATCAAATAGACGACGACATCATCGAGACGTGTTTCCTTCTCTTGGCGAATGCCGTCTTCGTTCTCATCGAACCAGATTGTTCCTTCAATCGTTGCCGTCGTCGGCGCTTCGACTGGTGTCGGTGTCGCGTCATCACCTGTCTCTGGCTCGTCTGTCGTTGGCTCTTCCTTGACCGGTTCTTCCGTCACAGGCTCTTCTGGTGTTGGTTCCTCCGTCACCGGTTCATCCGTTGCTGGATCTTCTTTGACCGGTTCTTCTGTTACGGGTGTCTCTGGAGTTGGTTCTTCTGTCGTCGGTTCTTCTGGTGTAACGACTTTACCGAATTCGACGAGAATCGTCCGTTGTCCATCTGCTGAGACGACCTTGACGACAGGTGCCGTCTCTGCCGTGAACGTCACGACCGGTGTCTCTTCGATGTTGACATCTTCACCTGTCACGCCGTCTTCAAAGACGAGTGCCGTCTCCGACGTGATATCGACGATGCCTGTGCCTTCAAACGTTAACGTATACGGACCCGTGCCCGTTCCTGTGACGTCCCACTCGACGGTTTCTGCGTAGACCGGTAACTTCAGACCGAACGCAACGACGAGTGCCATCATAAGTAAACCAAGTTTTTTCATGAGTGTATGTATGCTCCTATCGTGATTTAATATTACCTCCCTAAATAGTAAACAAATCCGCCAAAAATAACCAGAAGAAATCTTGAATTCCTGCTATTTTTTTATAATCAAAAAACCTCGTCCAAGGACAAGGTTTTAGATAAGCTGACGACACGCTTCTGCACATTCCGTACAAGCTTTCGCACAGGCTTGGCAGTGGTCATGATCGTGTTTGCTACACTCTGCAGCGCATGCCTCACAGATTTCTTGGCATGCCTTTGCGAGGACTGCGACATTCGAGCTGTTTCGAGCAATTGCTTGTAACAAGAGGCTACAGATATCAGCACAATCCCGGTCGAGTCGAATACAATTCGCCATATGTCCAACATGTTCTTCTTTCAGACAGGCATCAAAACAATGATTACAAGCAAGAATACAATCTGTCAGTTGTTGCTGTACCGTTTGATCCATAATGATTCCTCCTTTGTATATGTTTTCTGTTCCCTCACGAGCCGAAATCAAACAAAAATAAGACAGCACATGGAGCTAGAAGCTCGCTATGCTGTCTTATTTGACGATCTCAAGCGGAATCTCGATCCCACGCCCTGCTCCTGCATCAATGATGAGGACCGGAAGACGTTGGTCATCGAAGACTTCTTTTTCGATCGTCGTATTGGACGTGTAGGTCCGGATTTCCCCCATCTTCTTCGCTTCGAAGGAGACGAACGGAAACGGAATCGATTGGTTGGCGACTTCGAGTCGGATATCGACCTGTTGGTCATCGAGTCGAATGTCATTCGCTGTCCGGATGACGAGACGCATCCGGTCATTTTCCGTCAGTGTGACCTGCGCGGAAATGTTCTCGGTCTGTCCTGCACGCTTAACGGGATCCACGATGACCGTCGGGGAAGCGGTCTTCGCTTGTTCTGCGCGCTGACAACCAGGAACGACGAGTAAGGAAATCGCGAGGGGGAGAAGCCAGCGTTTCATGTTCGCTTCACTTCATAGCAAACGTCAGTTCAGCGACACAGGCGACTTCCCCATCGACTGTGGCTGTGGCACGACCTTTACCGATTGGTCCACGGACCTTCGTCAATTCGACTTCGAGGCGGAGCTGATCCCCGGGAACGACTTGACGTTTGAAGCGGCATCCTTCAATTCCTGCAAAGAAGGCGAGCTTTCCTTGGTTCTCTTCCATCTTTAAGACGGCGAACGCACCGACTTGTGCGAGTGCTTCGACGATCAAAACGCCTGGCATGACATTGTATTCTGGGAAATGGCCATTGAAGAATTCTTCGTTCGCCGTGACGTTCTTGATTCCGACGGCACGTTTGCCCTCTTCGACCTCGAGAATGCGGTCAACGAGTAAAAATGGATATCGGTGCGGAATGACTTCCTTGATTTGTTCGATCGTATACATATTCGACAGCTCCCATCACTGATTAAATTAAGATTTCATCCAAAAATCGGTGATGCGGGTCCATGTGTCGAGCTTTAACACATCCATTGCCTCGCCACCACCAAACGTCGCATAACCCACCATTGCGCCGACGATCAGTGCTACGACGATGAGAGCGAGAACGATCAGTACACGTACGATGATCGGAACTCGGCGTGTCGAATATGCACGAAGACGTCGCTCTGATTTGTGCTCCGGATTGCCGGTTTCCTGGTTCGAAGGCTGTTGCTTCTTCTTCAGGCGTTCACGCGTTGGCTGATCCGTGCCTGTTTGGTTTTGTACCATCTTGATCACCTTTCATTGATTCAGTCTGAGAACAGTATAGCATATTAGTACCTGGTATTAAATAGTTCCAAATTCGCTACAAAACGTGTTCCGCAACTAGTGTAACACGACCAGACAGGCAATTCCTCTAAAAAATTTTAGTTTGTGTATATAAGGAAGGAGAAAAACAGTTTCCCACGTTCTGCGGTTTTTTGACACTTTTTTAAATCCAAACTGAACGTCTCGGCGTAAGCTCTCCAGAACGACGCAGCAACGGTCCTTGGATGAATATGAAACATCGCTTCAACAATTAATTTAAAAAATTAAAACTTGATGCAATCCAAATCAATCGACGTTGCGTAAGCTATTCAGAACAGGAAAGAAACACCTGCCAAATAAACCAAAAACTGAGAGGAATGATTTAAGATGAAACACACGAAAAAATTCGCAGCATCAGCAATGGCAGCAGCACTCGTACTACCAGGAACGGCAGCATTCGCTTCCGGTGGCGGAGAAGACATGAAACAAGATGCACCGAAAAACGTCACGGTCAAAACAAAAGCCGCTGACCTTCGTGCAACACTCGATCAATTACTCTCTGAGCACTTCGTCCTTGCAGTCATGGACATGAAGAAACAATATGACGGTTCAAAAGACGCGCAATATTACGAAGCAGCACTTAAACAAAACGCACTCGATATGACTCCAGCAATCGCTTCAGTCTATGGCGAAGAAGGCGCAAAACAATTCGAGAAAATCTTCGTTGATCACAACAAATATACGACAGACCTCGTCAAAGCTGTAAAAGCGGACGACCAAGACGGTATCAACGCTTCGAAGAAAGAAACAGAAGAGTTCGTCCAAGATCTCTCAAGCTTCCTCGATACAGCTACGGAAGGTAAACTCCCGAAAGCAGCTGCTGAAGAAGTTCTCCGTGCTCACGAAGCAGACGTCTACAAAACATTCCAGCAATATGCAGCTGGTGACTACGAAGGATCGTACAACACGTTCCGCGAAGGTTACAGCCGTATGTATGATATCTCAAAAGCACTCTCTGTTGCGATCACAACACAGATGCCTGAGAAATTCGACAACACGAAAGCTGACTCAAAAGCAGCAGATCTTCGTTCAACACTCAACAGCCTTGCAGCTGAACACGTTGCTCTTGCAAACCTCAGCATGACAGCTGGTGTCGATCAAGCGAAAGACTACGATGCAGCAAACTGGGCTGAAGATATGCACACAGCTGACTTCAAAGCAGCAATGAAATCAGTCTACGGTCAAGCCGGTGCAGATCAGTTCGAGCAAGTTTGGACGAAAAACCACATCGAAGCACAAGCTAATCTCGTCACAGCAGCAATCAATGACGACAAAAAATTGATGGGTGACGCACAAGATATGCTCAAAATGTTCTCGAACGACTTCGGTGCATTCCTTGGTGCAGCTACAGAAGAAAACCTTCCAACAAAAGCAGCACAAGAAGCCGTATCAGGTCACGAGACTTACGTCCAAGATACGTTCATGCAGTATGTTGAAGGCGACTACAAAGGTTCTGTCGACACATTCCGTGAGTCTTACGCTTACATGTACGGCGTAGGAGCTAACCTCGGTGATGCAATCGTTAAACAATCACCAGAGAAGTTCATGGATGGTACTCCAGGATCAATGCCTAACACAGGTAACGGTGGAATGAGCGACAACAACACAGCTGCAACAACTGGTGCGATCGCAGTATTCGGTCTTGCACTCGGAGCAGTTGGTCTTGTCCTCGCACGTAAACGTCAAAACGCCTAAGAAATTGGGTATAATCAATAACAGGATAGCGACATGCTATCCTGTTATTTTTGTACATAGAGGGAATCCCTTCTCTCGGAAAGGAGATACGCGCTTATGAAACGTTGGTTATTACCGGCGAGCATCCTCTTGATGGTCGTTTCGGTCGGAACCTTGCTGTTCCTCTTGTTCGGTCAAACTAAACCAGACACATCGAACATCACGCAAGGCGATCCAAAAACAGAATCCGCGGCCTCTTCCGAGACGAAGGAAGAAGATCCGCTCAAGCCGTCTGAAATCTTCAAGAAGGAGTTCAAGGACCTATCGTCAACGGAGGTCGAGCTTCCGAAACAACTCTTCATCCCGAAGCACGACATTAAAACGAAAGTTGAACAGGTCGGGCTCGATAAAGATGGCGCGATGGCGACACCTAAAAACGAACAACAAGCCGGCTGGTACAAGTTCGGTCCGCGTCCAGGTGACGTCGGAAATGCCGTCATCGACGGTCACACTGATACGAAGACTGGTCCAGCGATTTTCTATAAACTGCATGAACTGAAGAAAGGTGACCCGGTCGAAATCACCGATGCGTCCGGACGGAAGCTCGTCTTCCGCGTCAAGGAGCTCGTCCAGTACGATCACTTAAAAGCACCACTGAAGAAAATCTTTGGTCCAGCCGATACACGGAACTTAAACTTGATTACGTGTATCGGAACGTATGATGAGAATCAAGGGACGTATGATGATCGTCTCGTCGTCTTCACAGAACTTGACGAGAAAGCATCCGATCCCGTCAAGACACCACCGAAACCTGCTACGAACATCCGTGTCAGTGGCGGTTTCATCAACTGGTATGCGTCAACTGATGAAGACGTCGTCAAATACAATGTCTACCAAGAAAAGGACGGAAAACGCAAAAAACTCGGTACGACAGAATCGATCGAGCGTAAAGCGTTCCCGCTTCCTGAAGATGCAACCGGTCGTTTTGTCATCACGGCTGTCAGTAAAGCCGGAATCGAATCAGAAGACGCGTTCAGCGCTGTTCAGAAATAACGAAACGGGATGTCTCCAAGTCGGAGGCATCCCGTTGTTCATTTATTCGCTGCTGGTAATGCAATTCGGAGTTGTTTCTTACCAGACATCGTCTCATAAAATAGACTAAGTCGCCCTTCCGTCACGCGGAGCTGTTCCGACGGAATGAAGACGATCCCAATCCGGCTTTCATCCGGCTGATACGTACCGTTCAAGGCATTAAACTGATCCGCGATCGTTACGATCTCGTCCGCTGTCTCATACTCCCCGATTTTTGGTAAGATCTCGATTTCATCCGCTGATTGATTCGTCACTTTAACCGTGATTGCAAGCAACCGTCCCGTCTCCCCCATCACTTGGAGAAGCTTTTGCTTTTCGACTTTCATTTGAACGAGTGGCGTCTGCCGCGTTTTTTCCGTCGTATCGACGTCAAGCGTCTTCAGCTTCAATCCCGCCATCTCATAGACGACACCAAGTCGATCTTCGCGATCAAACTGCTTCAGCTGCGCTTCATCAAGACGGATCGATGTTCGCGGTTTCGTCTCTTTCGCAGGCTCTTCCGCCTGAAACCAACCGAAGAGCGGGACCATGAATTTCGTTACGATGATAAGGACGAGCAAGCCCGACATCACATAAAACAATACTGTCTTCACACGTCGCCTCTTTTCTAAGCCTCGATCCGTTCCTTCATCCATCCCCGATCGAGTCCATGTACACCGGGACGTCCATGTGTCGCAAGGTACTGGCAATACTGGACTGCGAGATATTCTGCCTGAAACTCGACATACCGCGTTCCCGGTAGACTGTTGACCTCATAGAGATAGATTTTTCCATCCGCACCAATCCCGACATCGATCCCGAGCGCATCGAGTGGGTAATCATAAAACGATTCGAAATAGACGGGGAATCGTCGCGCAAAGTCAACGATCCGTCGCGAGATCGCTTCATGTTGATCCGGATAGTTCTGCTTCATAAATATGTCCATCCGCGTCGTCGAAAACGCTCCATGACTGAGATGGCTGACCGATTCTTGGTGATTGTTGCTGACGAACGGAAAATATTTGACGAGTTTCCATTGACCGTTCGCTCCCTTCGCGACATGGATCCGCATACAATACGAGTGTCCATGAATCGTTTGCGAGGCAATGAACGGCTGGACGATCATCGGATTCCGTTTGGTCTCTTCTTCGATGCGGGTGATCAATTCCCCTGTCGAACAGACGGTTGACTCCAATAGATGGCTGAATCGATACTCGTCGCCTTTTGGTTCAATCGTATAAATCCGTTGCCCTTGTTTACCATTCGCCGGCTTGAAAACGACTTTTCCGTATTTCTCAATCAGCGGCAAAATCGTCTTTCCTTTCTTTACCCGGTGCATTGGAATCAAGACATCCTGAAACGTGCCTTCTTGTGCCAATTGACGTAGGACGACGTTTTTATTACCGATCCGGTGCGTCGTAAACGGAATCTCGGTTGCGAGTCGCTTGAACAATTCTTTGTCCGCATCACTCAGTGGCAAATGATTATAGATGACATCCGGAAACTCATACATACTTTGATGCCACGCATCTTCGTCGAAGAAGAGTCCGCGGATCGTCCGATTTTCGAAATCAACATCGCGCGGTCGGAAGAAGAAGATGTCGACACCCATCGAGGCTCCGATGACGCAGGCAATCTTATCGCGAAACTGGGGCGTCTCATTTAAGCGTAAAATTCCAATTCGTGTCATGACGCATCCTCCTCGACCGGTTCAAAGTAGATCAAATAACGTTCCGTGCTGTCCGTGACGTTATAAAATGGATAACAGGTCGAGACGACGAGTGACTCTTGCTTCGTTGACTCGAGCACCCGTGTGTCTTTGTAGTCGACGATTTCACTCGACTGCATGACGTAGCGATAGGAGCCGTTCGCGAGATAGAGGACGACTTCGTCGCCCTTCTTCAACTTACTGATTTTCGAGAACGTCGTATCGTTATGCCCGGCGAGGAAAATCCGGTCGCCTTGCCCTGGAAAGGCCGTCTCCGGATGATGGCCGACACCTTTTGCGAGTGTCGCATCATCGACGCCTTCAAGCACCGGTAACTCCATCTCAAGTGATGGCACCCTTAAATATCCGACCGTCTCACCGGTTTGGAAGAGGACATCCTTCGTCTTCTCCTTCGATGGTTTGCTCGTTGCTTCTGATTTTGATGTGGTCGATGAAGTTTCTTCCGCCCGAACGACATCTTTTGCTTTTGCGAGTTCCGTCGTCAAGGTTTGCTGGACCGTCAGTTTTTGATATCCGACGTATCCAAGTAAGGCAAGTCCGATGACGAGTAACAGCGTTGATACGCGTCGCATCATGACGGCACCTCCTTCAGCATTCGTGCCCATGCCCGGCAATAACCAGATAAATTATGCTCGACGTCATCAATCCGGACCCGCATCGAATGGTGCCGGATGTAAAAACTTCCGAGAATCCGACCGGGTTTCTTCATATACATCGCGACTTCCGGATAAAAGAAACCGTTTCGCTGATAGATCATCCGTCGTTCAATCGTCTGGTCGAGCCAGTCGAGTGGAAAGTCTGCTAATAAGTCGACTCTTCCAAGCGCTTCGATCCGGTCGATCATCTCGCGTGCCGCAAGCATCAGTTCAAGGAACGTCGGGTACGTCGTTTCCCGGTGATGAATGAAGTCGAGTTTCGGGGAGACGTTCTTGAGACCGAACTGGAAATAACGCTCTTCCGGCAACCATTTCGTTAACTCGTTCGCACTATAGCTCAACCAATGATCGTGGAATTTCCAGTACGATTTAGCGATGAAATGATCAAATGATCGGACGACACTATCGAGCCAACGGGGATCGGGATCGAGTGCGTACAACCGCATCAAGGCGTATGTCGCTTCCCCTTCGTAATAGATGATCCGGAAGGCTTCCTTTAACGCAAACGACGGATACTCGAGTACATGCAGGTATTGTCCCGACGGTTGTTGCAGTGAAAGAATGCCTGTTGCGAGTCGTTGACTGAGTCGTAGATCATCCATCGTCTGAAGTGTCTGCATGTATTCCGTCAATGCTAAGATCGCTGCAGCATTCGCGCCGAGTTTTATTTCGTTTGATTCGCGATCAAGCACGAAGGAACGCTCCCCTTCATGTACGATCAATTCCTCGATCAAATAGCGTTTTGCTCGATCGATTGCTTGGCGTAATCGTTCGCTTGGTGTCAGTCGATAGGCTTCAATCATTGAATAGAGTGTACTTGCATGACGTAAGCTGTTATAGAACTTAATCGGTTTATCAAAGCATGGGAAGTAACCATATTGGAAGCGACCATTCGCCCGGACTTGGCGAGCAAGATACTCACTCGACTGGGCGACGATTGTCTTGATTTCAGAAGGAAGTTGACTTGTCGTCTCACGGATTTTTTCAACATCACGTATGACTTCAAGTACATGCGGTGTTTCGTCTGCGAAAACACCTAGCGTATCAAAGAGGAGGCATGGACTTGTCGGATGAAAGTTCATCCGCTCCGTCCGCCCTTGTTGGTGCGCATAATTGCTCAAGTTCGTTAGATTGATGTGTAGTTCTGGATGCGTCGGATCTTGTGTCAAAACGGCATTACCATTCAATTCTTCTTCTAGATAGGCACATTGCATCTTCCGATCAAACGCGATTCCGTACCGGAAGTAATTTTTCCGTGTGTCTTTCACTCGCTCGTTTAAGGTCTCAAACGAGAGTGCCTCAAAGTTTCGGGCGATGTCGAGCTTCAACCACGCTACTTCTGGTTGTTGGCGGAGCCAATTGCGTGCTTGATCTTTTACGGATTGTAGCCCTTTACCTTGGAATCGAACGACACGGGCTCGCTCCGATGCTTGTCCGAGTGAGACGAATAACATCATCTGACGATTCCAGTAGTAGATATCATCAGTCTTCATGTGTTGTTCCAGTACATCCATGGCAGTGGTGAATCGGTTGAGCAGGTCCATGTTCAGCTTCACTCCTATTCTAAAAGGATGAATCGCAGTGAGGCACAGATGGCCCCACTACGATTAACTACAGCATGACTTACTCTTGTGGACGGCGACGGAACAGTTTCGTGAACAATCCGGCAGCTGTCGCAAGCATTCCCATGAGGGTGATCAAGAACAGATTTTCCGAAGTATTCGGTAACGTACCACCGACGATTCGTTTCACTGGTTGAGTGATCGGTTTTGAAACGAGTGGTGATTTATTGATTGGAGCACTGACTGTGTTCGCTGGCAATGTCGGCTTGACGCTTGGTCCGTTTACAACGCCGTTCGAAGGAGTTGGCTTGACGTTCGGACCTGAGACAGGGCTCGTTCCAGGAGTTGGTGTGACAACCGGACCATTTCCTGGTGGAGTCGTTGGTGGCGTGACGACAGGAATCGGGATGATGACATTGTCATTGTCGTTATCATCGTTCGGATTCGAGACGTTGTCTGGATCCTCTTTCCCATCATTGTCGTTATCCTTGTCTCCACCATTGTTATTATCATTGTCACCATCATTATCTTGATCCGCATCGGCGTCAGCATCTGCATCTGCATCTGCGTCAGCATCGGCGTCAGCGTCAGCATCAGCGTCAGCGTCAGCATCGGCATCCGCATCAGCGTCAGCGTCAGCATCAGCATCAGCGTCAGCGTCAGCGTCAGCGTCAGCATCAGCATCAGCATCAGCGTCAGCATCGGCGTCAGCATCAGCATCGGCATCTGCGTCAGCATCGGCGTCAGCGTCCGCATCAGCGTCGGCGTCGGCGTCCGCATCGGCATCAGCGTCGGCATCAGCATCCGCATCAGCGTCAGCATCAGCGTCGGCATCAGCGTCAGCGTCGGCGTCGGCATCAGCGTCAGCATCGGCATCAGCGTCAGCGTCAGCATCAGCATCAGCGTCAGCATCGGCGTCGGCATCCGCATCTGCGTCAGCATCAGCATCAGCGTCCGCATCAGCATCAGCGTCGGCATCTGCGTCGGCGTCGGCGTCAGCATCGGCGTCGGCGTCAGCGTCAGCGTCAGCATCAGCGTCAGCATCGGCATCCGCATCAGCGTCAGCGTCAGCGTCAGCATCAGCATCAGCGTCAGCATCAGCATCGGCATCAGCGTCAGCATCGGCATCCGCATCTGCGTCAGCATCAGCATCAGCATCCGCATCGGCATCAGCGTCGGCATCAGCGTCAGCGTCAGCGTCAGCATCTGCGTCAGCATCAGCGTCAGCATCAGCATCTGCGTCAGCATCAGCATCTGCATCAGCATCCGCGTCGGCGTCAGCATCAGCATCGGCGTCAGCATCAGCGTCAGCATCTGCGTCCGCATCGGCATCAGCGTCCGCATCCGCGTCGGCATCTGCGTCAGCGTCAGCGTCGGCATCCGCATCCGCGTCAGCATCTGCGTCGGCATCTGCGTCTGCGTCTGCGTCGGCATCTGCGTCAGCATCCGCATCGGCATCAGCGTCGGCATCCGCATCAGCATCAGCATCTGCGTCGGCGTCGGCATCAGCGTCGGCATCCGCATCAGCGTCAGCATCTGCGTCGGCATCTGCGTCTGCGTCGGCATCCGCATCTGCGTCAGCATCAGCATCAGCGTCAGCATCGGCGTCTGCGTCGGCATCCGCATCAGCATCTGCATCAGCATCTGCGTCAGCATCTGCGTCAGCATCCGCATCAGCGTCAGCATCTGCGTCAGCATCTCCATCTGCCTCTTCATCAAAGACGATCGTATCTTGACCATCTAAATCGGCCAGCAGTTGTGCATCAATTGCAGACGTATTGACGACAGACCCTGTAACAACAGCTTCGTCTTGAGCAACTCCAGCCGGTTTATCAACGATGACATCGGCACTAACAGAAGTTGGTCCAAGTACTTGTACACCTGCGAGTTCATTCGACAAGTTCACTGTATCGTTCGTTACTGCCGTTAAAAGACTGTTCACACCTGGCAGTAAATTTTTGACTGGGTTTAAAACAGGATCAATTAAGTTTCCTGCTATTCCGGATAGTTTTAAATTCGTGATGGCATTGACTAAATCGGTTAAGGCGTCTTGGACAACTTGTTTCGTTACCGTATCAAGATGCTGTCCTAAACCATCACTAAAATCGATGACGATTGAACCATCCGGATTAATCGTGACTGGAGCAGAACCTTCGTAATCCAAAAGATCCGAAAGGGCGGTATCTAAATTCTGTAGATTATCCAGAGCATCCGTTAATTCTGTGAGCCCCTCCACTCTCAACAAACTACCTACGACTGGAGTACGTTGTAATCGATCGATACCCGCTAATAGGTCAGTCACAGTATCTGCTACTGTTCCCGTCAACGGATCTAGCTGTCCTTTAAGCGTCGGTAAATCTTCAAGTGTGATGGGTAATAATTCAACACTGACCGACGCATTACCGTTCGCCTGCATTTTTCCCGCTAAATCTGGAATGTTGAAGACAGCCACCCGGTCTGGGTTCAATACTTCCGCATCGGCTAATCCGACACCGGTTAAATTAAGGGCTAAATCATAGTTATCCGGTTGTTCCGTCAGATTTGCATTGACCGCGACATCTGTCAGTAGTTGAACTTCAGCTAAACTGACTCGATTCGGTCCTTGGACGAGTGAGTTTCGCACCGAATTCGCGAATTGGCTTTGTTGCGTCTGAAACTTCTTTTCAGAATTCTCAGCTGCTTCGGTTTTTGTATAAGTGAATGAGATCGGAGAGAGGGCGAGAGAGGACGCTGCCAGCAGTTTCACTAGTCTTCGTGTGTGGTTTCTATGGTGTCGATTCATCTTCTTTCGAAAATCAGGTGCTTTTTTCTTCATTTCAACACTCCTTTTCTACGGAAAAAATAATCGTACACCTATTATTATGCATGCAATCTCCATGAAAATATACAATTTTTTACAAAAACAATGCTTAAATAGTTACTATTAACCAGTATTTTAGATATTAATTTGCTATAAAAATATAAATAATATATATTATGAATAATTACACGTTAATATATATTGTAATTTTATTTCATGCTAGTTCTATCCATTTTGTGTAAAAACGGCTTATTTCAATTTTATATGACCATAGTTTTAAAAAACGCAAAAAGACCTACGAGCGTCTGCTCGTAGGTCTAGAAACCTGCTTTTTAGTATCGAATGTGTTGCTTACTCCAACGGATCGATTCCTTGAACTGTCGGACGAGATCTTCAGCCGGTGCCGTCAAATAATAGGCAAGTCCGTGCACTTTCTCAGACATCTGCTGGATGACGAGTCCATCTTCGATCAGCTCCTGTAATTGTTCGAGGATTTGACCGTGCGATTGATCGATCCGTTGCTCGAGTTCCCCGATCGTCAACGCACCATCACGCAAGAGATAAATGATGCTCGACTTCAGACTGTTCTCGAAGTTGTGTTGAAATTTTTGCAACGCCAGTAAATCGGCTTGTTCTTCGGTATGACGTGAATCCATCTGATTCCTGCCCCCTTTTTCTTAACTACCTCTTCAGTATGACGCACTTTTACGTGAATTTCAAAACTCAATCGCGATCGGTGATGATCGTATCGAACGTCTTCTCTTCCTCCGTGATGACCATCTTCTTTTGCGACCGGAGATGATACAGGCGACGGATGTTCAAGATGACTACCTTCATGACAGCGTAGAACGGAACACCCAGCAAGACGCCGAAAAATCCAGCGATGTTCCCTGCGACGAGCAAGACGATGATAATTGTCAATGGATGGACATCAAGTGTTTTCCCTTGCACAAGTGGTGACATGATGTGCGAATCGATCTGTTGCGCGACCGTCATGACGATGATCGCATAGATCGCAAGAATCGGATCCTGGATGAACCCGACGATCAACGCCGGAATGACACCGAGAACCGGACCAAGGAACGGAATGATGTTCGTCAATGTCGCAAACAAGGCGAGCAACAACGCATAATCGATCCCGATGATCAGATATCCGATATAGGCGATAATTCCGACACCGATACTGACGATGACTTGTCCTCGGATATAGCTCATGATCGTCAAGTGGACATCACCGAGGATTTTTTTCGTTTCCTTATGATACTCATACGGCATCAGTTTAACGAGATTACCTTTAAGCTTATCACCATCAAGCAACATGTAGATCAACATGATCGGAATGATGACGATCGTCACGACCGTCGTCGTCAGAACACTGACGAACCCACCGACACCTGTACCGATGTTCTTTAGGAACGTCGACGCATACTCCGAGATGTTCCCAGAGAACTTATTGAATAAGTTGTCTTGACCCGTCATGAATCGTGAAAAGAAGGCACTGTTCTCCAGTTGTTCCCGAACGTCGACCAATTGCCGCTGGAACTGTGTCGCAAGCGTCGGAATCGAATTGACGAACTGTGTGATCTGCTCCGATAACATCGGACCAAAGATGAATCCGAGTGTCGTTAAAATACCGATCAAACCAACGAGGACGATCAAAACAGCCGGGCGCCGCTTCATCTTTTTCTCAAGCAACTCGACGATTGGTAGCAGGACATAATAGAGAATCCCAGCGATCGCGAGGGGTGGTACGACCATCTGAAGCAGAATCGCGACTGGTCGGAACAGGAACGTCACATGATCACCAATCCAGACGATGATCAGTAATGTCATAACCCACCAGGCGAATCGGTACCATTTGTTTTCAAACATTTTTTGCATCTAACCACTTCCCTACGTAAAAGAATAAAGTTCAATATCCTCTTTAGTTTTCCTTAAAATGATACTTCTTAATCCTTATTCTTAAAAAATGTATAGTTCGTTATGTAGATAAGAAATATATGATATATTTGTTTCAGTGATTTTTGCAGATTCAAATTTGATGGTGTGTCCGTTTCTGCGTAAGATAAGTATATTCGATATTTAAGCAACCTTTTTTATACATGTAAAATAGAATACGGAGGAAATCCTAGTGAAATGGATCAATCACACAATCGGTCGCCAATTGATGTTCGCTTTTTATATGGTGTTCGTCGCCCTCAGCATCACGTCCGGAATTGTTTACTTCTATACGGAGCAGAAAATCGATCAAGCGAATGCGACGTTCGATGATTTGCGGGAACGGCGAACGAACGCCAATGCACTCGCGAACGAGTGGACTGTCGCGCAAAGTAACGTCAAATCCTACTTATTGACTGGCTCACAAGAAACACTTGATGCCATCAAGACAAATCAACAGGAAATCAACCGCTTGACGACATGGTTTGAAAAGTATGCGGTATATGAGCAAGGAAAAGAATATGCGACAGCGACGCGTCAAATCTATGACGATTACTTCGGAACATCGCTTCCACTCCTGAATGAATACGTTGAAGGAAAAAAAGACGGGAAAATCAATGAAGACTTCGTTGATCCGAATACGCTCGCTGCTCTCTCCAACGGGAAAGACCTGTTCACCGAAAATGGTACGTTACGTGGATCGGTCAGCTTATCAGATGCTGATGTCGACATGACACGGATTGATACGTTACTTTCGGATTATCTAACGTTGATTCAAGGCAAGGAAGTCGATGCAAAGAATGATCTTCTTGGCGAAATGCGTGTTGCCCAGTTCATCTGGCTGTCGAATCTCGTCGTCTTGATTCTCGTCCTCTTCTCGCTCGTTCGTCCGTTCATCAGCCGCGTCACGAAACAGGTCAATACACTGTCTCGCGATAGTGCACTCCTTGCGACGGGGGAAGATATTCAAGCAATTCCGTTGCCTAAACGCAAGGATGAGCTGCATACGTTGACGGCATCGTTCAATCAGATGGCAGCGTCGATTGCAGATAACAAGGTCCATATGCTGGCGAAGAACGAGGAGCTTCAAGCGCAACAGGAAGAACTCGTCGCCCAGCAAGAAGAACTGCAAGCACAGCAGGAAGAACTCGAAGAAGCACTCGATATCACGCTTCGTAGCGAACAACATCTGAAGTATCGCAATGAATTGACAGAGACACTCGCCTCCCGCGAGACATTGACGGCATATCCAGAAATCATCGAAAAGCTTGTCTCGATCACGCATTCTGAAATCGGTGCCCTATTGTTCCTTGATCAACAAGAAGTTCGCTCGACGATCGATTACGGAATGACAGAAGAGATGGTCGGCCGTCTTGTCTCTGACGATCAATCGCTCTTGCACCGGGCACGTCTTTTGAAGCGTCCCGTCCATTCATCGAAACAGGTCGCGCACGAGAGTCCGCTCCCGTATCCATACTATATGTATGAAGTCGCAGTGCCGGTGCTTGATCCGACGAAAGAGCACATGATTGCCTGTATCTATCTCGTCCGCTACCGTGATGCTTTCACGACGGAACAAATGAATGACATCCTGTCGTTCTCGCATCAATTGTCCCTCTCGCTCTTACGGATGGGCATTTATGAGGAAATGATCCGCGAGAAGAACAAGACGACGCAACTGTTGAACTCGATTCGCGAAGCTGTCGTCTATATCGAACATGAGACGGATGAGTTGCTCGTCAACGAACCCCTCATGACGTTATTCCCGGAAGTACCGACTCAGTTCGAAGACGAAGAACGCTCTGCTTTTGAGCAAGCGATGCAAGCATTAGCGGACATCATTGATGAACCGGCAGCGTTCGAGCGCTATATCGAACAAATCGTTGAACTGAACTTACCGAAAGACAGCTTAATCGTCTCGATCCGAAAGCACAGCACGTATATTCAGATTTACGCCGAGAAGATTGAAGTCGACGGCATGTGGGTCGGTACGATGCTCGTCCTGCGCGACGTGACGAAGGAAACGGAAGCCGAGC
The DNA here is from genome assembly GCF_000798935.2 of Exiguobacterium sp. ZWU0009. NCBI lineage: Bacteria > Bacillati > Bacillota > Bacilli > Caryophanales > Exiguobacterium > Exiguobacterium sp. ZWU0009. The sequence continues at coordinate 2,876,183 of NZ_CP018057.1, forward strand.
GGATGAAGGAAGAGTTCGTCTCAACCGTCTCCCATGAATTGCGGACACCGCTCTCTTCCATCTATGGCTTCACGGAACTGATGCTCAACAAACGGTTCGAGGAAGAACGGCAACGGAAGTATCTCCAGACGATTCACTCGGAGACTGGTCGCCTGACGACGCTCGTCAATGATTTCCTCGACGTCCAGCGGATGGAGTCGAGTGAGCACCGCTATGAGATGTCGACATTCGATGTCGTCGAACTGGCCCAGGACTTGATCGAGTTTTATGATGTCTCGCATGAAACGCATAAGATTGACTTTGAGGCACGGGGACCGATCATGATTGACGGTGATGCGGAAAAGATGAAGCAATTGCTGAACAATCTGCTCAGTAATGCCGTCAAGTACTCGCCAAGTGGGGGTACAGTCTTGATACGAATTTCAAACGAACTCGGTTTCGCCCAGATCCGGATCCAGGATGAAGGCATCGGCATTCCGCAAGAGGCCCTTCCGAAACTATTCGATAAGTTCTATCGTGTCGATAACTCCGAGACACGAAAAATCGGCGGAACCGGTCTTGGTCTGTCGATCTGTAAGGAAATCGTCAAACACCATAACGGGACGATTGATGTCGAATCCGTCGTTGGTGTCGGATCGACCTTTACGATTCGTTTCCCGATCGCTGTCATCTCGACGATCCTTACGTATGAAGATTAATCATTCGACCGTTCACATCAGTGGATGGTCTTTTTTGTCGTTAGATCGGATAAGACGCGGGGTATAGTCAAAAGCGCATTATTTTAAGGAGGAATCAACATGCAACTTGGATGGATTGGTTTAGGACATATGGGTGTACCGATGGCAAAACGTCTACTCGACGGTGGTCATGACTTGGTCGTCTACAACCGGACGTATGAAAAAACAGCTCCTTTAGTAGAGAAAGGCGCAACGGCTGTCAAAGAGGCACGAGATGCGGTCCGTCAGAGCGACATTCTTTTCATCATGTTAGCTGACGGACCGGCTGTTGCGTCCGTTCTCGAAAATGTGAAAGAGGATCTCGATGGTAAGACAATCGTCAATTTGAGCACAATCTCACCAGAAGAAACGAAGGAGATGGCTCGTCTCGTCGAAGAGCATAACGGTACGTATCTCGAATCTCCTGTATCAGGTTCTGTTCCAGTCGCAGAAAACGGTCAGCTCGTCCTGCTTGCTGGTGGTGACGTGAAAGTCATCGCGACTTGTCAGCCGTATCTCGACTTACTCGGCAAGGAAACGATTCATTTTGGAGCGCACGGTACGGGAAGTGCGGCGAAACTCGCCATTAATTTGTTGCTTGCTGTCGTCGGTCAAGGGGTTGCGGAGACATTACTCCTTGGAGAAGGTGCAGGACTTGAAAAAGAGAAGTTGATTAAGATGATCAGTGCTTCCGGCATGAATACGCCGCTCTTCACCGGCAAACGCGACATGTACCGGAAGAATGACTTCCCTTCTGCCTTCCCACTCCGGCTGATGGCGAAAGATCTCGGGCTTATCACGGTAGAAGCCACACGCCAACGGCTTGAGCTCCCCCTTGCCCAAGCGACGAACGCTAGCTACACTGAAGCGAAACCTGATTATGGTGATGCTGATATGGCAGCAATTTATCTTGCCTTACAGGAAAAATAACGAAAAGGGTGATGCCTCTCGATTTGAGAAGCACCACCCTTTTGATTTGCAATTATTTAAGAGACGTAACGATTCCCATCATCTGATCACTCGTCATCAAGGCTTTCGAGTTGAACTGATACGCCCGCTGGAGCTGCGTCAAGTTCGTCATCTCAAGCGCCATATCGACGTTTGATGTCTCAAGTCGGCCGACCGTCAATGGATTGCCCGCTGCATTCTGGTATTGTCCGGTTGCTGTAAACAAACCACCACCGACTTCCGTCAACTCACCGTAGTTTGGAATGTCCGCGACACCTACTCGAGCGAGGACACGTCGATCTCCGTTTAGGATTCCCGTGATATTGCCATCCTTGTTCAGTTCAATCTCCGTCGCGTTCGCTGGCAAAACGATTGGATCATTCGCCTGGTTGATGACGGAGCGTCCGGCATCATCCGTCAGCAGGACTTGTCCGTTCGCTTGTGGCGACAACTGAAAGTTCCCGTCTCGCGTGAACTTCGTCACGCCATCCGTATCGACGACACCGAAGAAATGATGTGGATTCCCAAGTGCAGCATCGAGTTTTCGGTCTGTCGTCCGGAACGTTCCGACGCCAAAGCGTGTCGCTTCGTTTGCGACGTAGCCTCCGACACCGAGTCGAAGTCCTTCTGGTGTCGTCAACGGACCTGGTGTAAAACCTGTCGCTTGGTTGTTGATGTTACGGACGAGCAGTTCATTAAACTGAGCATCCCGACGTTTATAGCCGTTCGTATCGACGTTAGCTAAGTTTTGACCGGTCGTATCGAGCTGCTTTTGCAACTGTCCCATCGTACTTGCGGATGTATAGATTGATTGCATCGTATCCTCCTATTAGCGAACGCGTCCGATTTCGGAAACAGCCTTCTCCGCTGTCCGGTCGTACGCTTGAATGACTTTTTGATTGGCTTCGAACTGGCGCAGACCGGCATTCATCTCTGCCATCGTCTGTTCTACTTCAACGTTTCCGAGTTCGAGTACACCTTGATCGACTCGGACGTTTCCGGCGTTCAACGGATTAGCGGAACGGAACAAACCGTTTCCTGTCCGCTCAAGCGTCTCCGGTTGATCAGTTACGACAAGACCCAGGTTACCGATCGCCTGACCGTTTCCGTCTGTGACGGCACCATTCGCGTCAACGAGGAAATCTTCATTGACGACGTTAAGTGGTTGTCCGTTCGTATCGAGGACGAGATCATTCTCCGTTGTCCGGAGTAATCCATCCTGTCCGACGGCGAACTGTCCGTTCGTCGTATAAAGCGTCTCTTCCTCTCCCGTCAACGGATCCTGATGACGAATCGTAAAGAGCGGTGCCCCTTCAAGCGAACTGATTTGCAAGTCCGTCGCATTGCCCGTCTCCGTGATTGAACCTTGCGTGAAGTTCGGTGTCGCTGCCTGCATGAAGACACCGGTCGCGAGTTTTCCGACCGTCGCGACTCCCCGCACACCTGTCCGTTCATTGTTTGCTGTCTGCTGGATCAGCATCTCCGGAAACGTCCGGAGTGACGCCTGATCAGCGCGGAAGCCCGGCGTCCGCGCATTCGCCAAGTTATTGCTGAGCATTTCCTGTTGGCGTTGTAATGCCTGCATCGCATTCGACGCCGTGTACATTCCTCGTAGCATGCGTTCATCTCCTCATTGACTTCATGTTCAATTCTTTCCTCTCAGTATATCGGTCGACTTGACGTGAATTATGAGTTTTTTTGAACAAAAAGGTAATATACGTAAGAGATGAATCGAAAGGCCTACCAAAATTACATTATCCTCTTTTTTAAGGGTTTACATATTCAAAATTTACAAATATTGCTATAATAAAACTAACAAATTCAAGATGCCTGAGGTGAATCCTATGAGCTTCTTTAAAAAACGAGTCACTGAACGAACTGTCCCTGGGTCTTTAGATTTATACACACTGTCAGACGTCACATATTTTTTAGAGAACCATCCGGATGCCGTCTATACGATGGATACGAAAGGTCACTTCATTTCCTTCAACAATAAATTTCCGCTCCTGCTTGGATACGATCGGGATAGTCTTCAAAAGCTTCATTTCGAGACATTTTTGAAAGCGAATGAAGTCGAGACGGTCAACCAATTCAAGAAGCGGGTCTATGCTGGTGAAACCGTCCATTTCACGACGACGGTTCGACATAAAGATGGTCATTGGCTGACCTTGAACGTCACGAACATCCCGATTTACGATCAACGCGTCATCATCGGTCTCTACGGGATTGCCCGTGATGTGTCACACCACCAAGAACTCCGAACCGATTATCAGCGTCTCTTGATAAAAGACCGATTGACGAACTCGATCGAGGGCGTCAGTTTCGTTGAATACTTCCCGACGTCAAAAGAAGTCGCCACGTCCCCTTCTCTCGCCACACTATTACAACTCTCCAAAAAACATTTAGTGAAGATGGATGCCTACGACTTTCTTGAAGAAATCCACCCAGAAGATCGAACGATTTTTCGCGAACAAAGTCTTGCACTTCATAAAGGCCAAATTCCGACCTTCGCGATGCAATTACGAATGGGACGTAGAAGTCGTTTCCAAAAGATCGTCCACTGTGAAGGTGTCGTTCAGACGGATACGATTCCCAGTTCGATTCTCTTCATCCTCAAGGATGCGACACCTCTCATCCAACTTGAACAAGAACGGGATCTGGCGATCGCATCCCTCAAGAAGTTTTTCACGTCACTGCATACGACGGCGTACGAACACCGTTATAGTGATGATTCCGTGACCTTCCATGCTGCCGGTTTTCTCGAACCATACACTGATTACCTTCGGCGGATCGAACAAGATCATCAACTGTGGACGAAACTCGTCTCAGCAGAAGACCTCGTCATCATGAAAGACGCGTATCCAAAAATTCGCCAAGGTGAAGTCGTTCGACTCGTTTACCGTCTAAACTATCCCGATCGCCAATTCTGGGTCGAAGAGACGTGTATCCCAATCATCGATGCGAATGGCGATGTCCTCGGACACTACGGTGTCTCGACCGACATCACACGACTCAAGGAGCAGCAACATGAGATTTGGCACCTATCGATGCATGATCCGATCACTGATTTACCAAATCATGCTTTCACGTTAGAACAAGTTCGTGAGTTGTTGACGCATCGTTCACCGTTCACTTTATTGACGGTCACTTTCAATCAACATAGTGTTCTGACCGAACGATTTGGTCACGAAATCGGGGAAGAGTGGATTCGACAGACGAGCAACGCCGTGAAAAAGCTTATCAAAAAAGAGGTATTCATCGGTCATCTGTTTGGGGATAAATTCCTCATTATTCTAAAAGGAAAGATCGACGAGACACGGGCGATCGGTCTTGCCAACCAACTGCTCGAGCTGACGCATCACCGGTTCGACGTCTTATCCTACGAATTGTTTTCGAAGGTCTTCATCGGCATCACCTACTCCGTCCATCATGATCATACAGCGGAAGAACTGATTAAACAGACCTATACGGCACTCCGACGTGCGAAGTCGATTTCTAAAAGTAACTTCCAGTTCTATTCATCGAAACTCGACATCACGATGTATCGCCGTTATCAACTCGAACGCGATTTGCGACATGTCATCAGTCAGAACCAGCTGTTCCTTGAGTATCAACCGAAAGTCGATAGTTGGAGCGGACGTATTGTCGGTGCGGAAGCATTGATTCGATGGGATCACCCGGAATGGGGACGACTTGCGCCAAAGGACTTCCTGTCGCTTTCGGAAGAGAGTGACCTCTATATCCACATCGGGGACTGGGTACTCGATCAAGCCTGTCGATTGATTCGTGATCTGCTCGATGAACAACCGGAACATGTCGTTCCGCTCTCGATCAACTTATCGCCTAAACGATTGTTTTACGGCGATTTCGCGAATATCGTCGAACGACACTTAAAGAAACACGGTGTGCCCGGTCACCTCTTAGAAATCGAACTCCTTGAATCAGATGTTCTACTCGAAGGCGGACAAGTCCTTGAGACACTCGATCGTCTCGTTGATCTCGGTGTCAAACTCTCACTCGATGATTTCGGAACGGCTTACTCTTCGATTTCCTATGTCCAGCGTTATCCGGTGCATTGTTTGAAGATTGATCGATCGTTTGCGATTCATGCCGAACATGATCCAAAGAGCCTCTCTGTCATTAAAAGTGTCATCTATATGGCAAAGGAGTTCGGTTTGACCGTCGTCGCGGAAGGTATCGAGAACATGCAACAGTTGAATCTGTATCGCGATTTAGAATGCGACATGATTCAAGGCTATCTTTTCAGTAAACCGGTCGATATCGAGACGTTCAAGCAGTTGCTTGCAAACGGTACCCTCTATCCAAAAGATACGGGCACCGCTCCACCGAAGGAGCCGATTTTAAGCCTTCATGCGAAGGTGACGATTTCGAAGCTGAACGGACAGCCAATCCAAGTCGGATCGTCTCCGATCTTAATCAATCGTTGTACGAATCGGACGATCTCTTTCTATTCCTCGATTCGTCTACCGGTAAAGCATAAACTGGAGCTCTCTCTGCAACTGCATCACCTGACACATCCTGATATCTTTATTGAACCGACGTCGATTTCAGAACTCGATAACGGTCTCTTCTACTACGTCGCTGACTTCCAAGTTCGCGCCTTGTCTCTCATCGTCCAAGAACAGTTAAATCATTCCCATCATTCCCGCGTCGATGACTTCTTCGAACAATCGACTGTATGAAAAAAGCTTCCATCCCCTTAATCAAACGGGAATGGAAGCTTTCCTTAGTTATTCGGATTTTTGTTCAAGACAGCAGTCTGCGTCCGCTCAAGCACGGCATTCGTGATGACGATCAAGCCGGTGAAGAGGAACAACGCTTCAAAACCGAAGTGACCAGCAATTTGTCCACCTGCCAGTGGTCCGAGGAAGTTCCCCATGAACTGTGCAGACTGGTTATATCCGAAGATACGACCTGACGCATTCGCTGGCGTATTCTTCCGGAGCAATGTCTGTACCGACGGCATCAGTGCTGCTGTCGCAAAACCAATTCCCATCCGTAAGACGATCAATTGACTTGTATCCGTAACGAATGCTTGCGGAATCAAGAAGGCCGCAAAGACGAGTAACGCAAAGAATAAGACGCGTTCTGCACCAATCTTATCTGACAGACGACCGAGTCGTTGCGCTGCGATTAAGGCCGCGATACCAGGTGCCGAAGCGACAATCCCGGATAATAGTGCCAGACGTTCTGTACCAGGACTGAGTTCCCGAACGTACAGCGACAGGATCGGACTAATCGATTGTGCCGCGAACTGAATCAGGAACGTCGTCAAGAACAGACTTAAGATAAGTTCCGGATGACGAAGCGATTGGATGATTTCCTTCGCGGACGCCATTTTTTTGACTTCCATTGGGACGAATTCTTCTTTGACTAAGAAGTAGGTCACGAGGAAGGTAATGAAGAGCGGAACGCTCGTAAAGAGAAAAACGGGTCGAAGCCCAACAACGTCGGCGAGGAATCCTCCAATGAGAGGTCCTAGCAATCCACCGGCAATCCCACCGGTCGACAGGGTGCCGAGCGCCCAGCCACTTTTCTCTTTTGGGGTTTGGGAAGCAACGAGTGTAATCCCGGCTGAGATGAATCCGGATACGGCTCCCATGACAAGACGTAAGAAGACGAGTTGATAGACGTCTTGAACAAAACTAATCAAGAACATGACGATCGACATACCAAGACTTGCTCGGAGCAACATCAGCTTCCGTCCTTTTCGATCGGCGAGACGTCCCCAGATTGGTGAGACGATCGCAGCGACGAGGAAGGTTGCACCAAAGGCGATACCGGACCAGGTCGTAATATCTTGTCGGCTGTCGACACCGAGTTCTTCAATGAATAAAGGCAAAAACGGTAATACGAGACTGAGGGCGGCGGCGGTCAAAAAACTACCGAACCAGACGACGACTAAATTTCTTTTCCACAATGGCATTGTGGCATCACTTCCTTTTAATTGACAATTCGTTTCAATGCAACAACTTTTAATATACACTTCACATTGTGAAATGTCTAGGATTTGAACTGTCAAAGTGTAGAACGGGACCTTTGATGCATATAAACTAGTGTACTACGACCGATAGTAAGGTAATCCACACGAAGGAGTGAAATTGAAATGAAACGCTTTTTGATTGGCGTAGTCTGTCTATCGTTGCTTCAATTCGGACTACCACTCAAGAGTTCAGCTGCCGTTTCCGTCACTCGTCACACGGTCATCTGGTCCATCCCAGAGGCCAAATCCATTTCAACGAAGATCAATCAGCTGGCAAACAGACAGATGAAACGTGTCTATCTGCATGTCGCTGTCGAGGGTGACCGTACTCTCTACCGAACATTCGTTGAAAAAGCGCATGCTGTTGGAATTGAAGTTTATTTCCTGTTCGGACAGCCACGCTGGATCACAAACGAAGGAACGACAGCTCGACCAAACGTTGAAGATCCACTCGCCTGGATCTCGACCTATCAACAGGAAACGATCAGTCATCCGGACGGCATCAGTGTCGATCTCGAACCGTATGCCTTACCTGAGTGGGAGACGGACCAACCACGTGTCATCGCCTCCTATGAACGCATCTTACTCGCCTTCCGCGAGAAAGCGTCTGCTGAAGGATTACCACTGCAACTGTTCCTCCCGTTCTGGTTCCATACCGTACAGGATGCGAACAGTCGCCCTCTCAGCGAATGGGCAATGGATCTTGCTGACGAAGTCACGTTGATGAGTTACCGGACCGTCTATGGTGGTGGTAACGGACTTGGCGCCATCACGATGACCGATGCACTCTATGCCGCAAGCAACAATCATACTTTATCGTATGCGATCGAGTTCACCGAACTCCCAGAGACGCCGGATATCACGTTTTACGGTAAGACACGAACGCAGTTGAATCAGCTCGTCAATCAGACGATGGCCAGTTCGCTGCCGCCAAGTGCGATCGTCTATCATGATTTTGAATCCTACCAAGCGTTCATGCGTAGTACGCAGTGAGAACATAAAGATTTGAAACGAAGGCACAGGAAAAAAGACTTGCTATCATTGATCCGACTCCTACAGGAAAAAGCGCAAATTTTTGCGCTGTCAGAGACAAACAAGACCCGGGTTCACTGTTATACGAACAGTGAAGACTGGCTTATGTCTCGCCTGAGGAAAGCGGGTCAAATGGAGCAAGTCTTTCTTTTCTTCCACATCGTCCCAAAATGAAAAGTGGTCCTTCCCATTACTGAGAAGAACCATCTTTTAATTCATCTCGATGTTCTTACTTTCCGAGGTTATCGAGCATGATTCCTGTACCGCGTGCGACACATAACATCGGATCTTCTGCGATCAGAACCGGTAGACCAAGTTCTTTTGCAAGCAGTTGATCGATTCCGTCCAGCAACGCGCCCCCACCCGTTAGGATGATACCACGATCGATGATGTCCGCTGCAAGCTCCGGTGGTGTCTTCTCGAGTACACGCTTCGTTGCCTCGACGATCTCCATCGCTGCTTCCGCAAGCGCATCGTGCATCTCTTCTGATGTCACCGTGATGTTGTGTGGTAAACCCGTCACGAGATTTCGTCCGCGAATATCCATCTGTTCGCTCCGTCCGTCTTCTGAAACAGTAGCAACCGTCGTCTTGACGGCTTGTGCCGTCCGTTCGCCGATAATCAACTTATGCGTATCCTTGATCGAACGGATGATGTCGTGGTCGAAACGATCTCCTGCGACTTTGATCGTCTCCCCGCATACGATATCCCCCATCGAAAGTACGGCAACATCCGTCGTTCCGCCACCGATATCAATGACCATATGCCCTGCTGGCATCCAAATGTCCATACCGGCACCGACTGCTGCGACCTTCGGCTCGACTTCGAGGAAGACCGTCTTTGCGCCTGATTTTTCACCGGCTTGACGAATTGCCTTCGCTTCAACCGTCGTGATGCTTGCTGGTGTACAGATCAACATCCGGACTCCACCGAACATCTTACGGACTTCAATCTTATCGATGAAATGGCGAAGCATTGCTTCCGTCATTTCAAAATCAGCAATGACACCGTCTTGAAGTGGTCGAATGGCCACGATGTTCCCCGGCGTCCGCCCTACCATCAAGTGTGCTTCCGTACCTACCGCATGAATCTTACCTGTTGCCTTATCGATCGCGACGACCGATGGCTCATCGAGGACGATGCCTCTACCTTTGACATGAATGACGACGTTCGCCGTCCCTAAGTCGATTCCGATATCTCTTGAAAACATCTCGTGTGCTCTCCTTTACCCACTGGCTATTCTTCCAAAATATAGAACGTCGTTTGGACGTCTAACCCATTTATGTATACATACCTTTCAATTCTAGCATATGCCCCCTCGTGAAACGACTTTCTTTTTCCGCTTTTCGGATTTCATTGTCGTCCTTTTCAAAAGACGACAAAAAGAGCACCATCCCGCAAATGGGATGATGCTCTTATATAAGTGCTTAAAGTTTTGTTGCAGCTGTTTCTTCAACGACTGCTACTTCTTCAGTCACACGTTCTACGTCTGCACCAAGTGCTTGTAACTTCAAGTGGAAGTCGACGTATCCACGGTCGATGTGGTGAAGTGCACCGACGCGTGTTTCACCTTCAGCGATCAACCCTGCTGTGACGAGTGCTGCCCCTGAACGAAGGTCTGTTGAAAGAACTTCTGCGCCTTGTAATTGTACGCCACCGTTGATGATCGATGAACGACCTTCAATCTTGATGTCAGCGTTCATACGACGGAATTCTTCAACGTGCATGAAACGGTTCTCGAAGACTGTTTCCGTGATGACCGATGTGCCGCCTGCTTTGAGGACGAGTGCCATCATTTGTGCTTGAACGTCTGTCGGGAAACCAGGGTGTGGCATCGTCTTGACGTCAACTGCTTCAAGTTTTGCTGGACCGACGACACGGAGACCTTCTTCCGTATCCGTGATCTTAACGCCCATCTCTTCCATCTTCGAGATGAGTGGACGAAGGTGTTCGCGCTCAGCGCCGATGACTTCGACATCACCTTCAGTGATCGCTGCTGCGATCATGAACGTACCTGCTTCGATCCGGTCCGGGATGACGTAGTGTGTTGCACCGTGTAATTTCTCGACGCCTTCGATGCGGATCGTTTCTGTACCTGCACCGCGGACTTTTGCGCCCATTGCGTTCAAAAAGTTAGCAAGGTCAACGATTTCTGGTTCTTTTGCGACGTTCTCGATGACTGTCGTTCCTTCTGCGAGTGTCGCAGCCATCATGATGTTCTCTGTCGCACCGACTGATGGGAAGTCAAGATAGATTTTTGCACCTTGGAGACGACCGTCGACTTGTGCCTCAACGAATCCGTTTCCGATGATCGTTTTTGCGCCCATTGCTTCGAATCCTTTCAAGTGAAGGTCGATTGGACGTGAACCGATCGCACAACCACCTGGCATTGCAACACGTGCGCGACCGAGGCGTGCGAGTAATGGACCCATGACGAGAATCGAAGCCCGCATTTTACGAACGTACTCAAGTGGTGCCTCATCTTTGAGGTCCGGCTCAGCATTGACCGTCACCGTGTTTGCTTCTGCATCGAACTCGACTTCTGCGTTCAAGTTGCGTAAGACGTTATTGATTGTATAGACGTCTGCTAGACGTGGTACGTTTTGAAGAACCGATTGTCCCTCCGATGCAAGCAATGTCGCGACAAGTGTTTTTAAGACCGCGTTCTTTGCACCTTCTACTTTGACTGTTCCAGCTAATTTACGTCCGCCACGGACAACGATTTTTTCCATTCTCCCTACTCCTCTGCTTCGTTTCTGTTCTAGTATGTTCAATTCGTGATTGGTGAGGATCATAGTTGGAATTCAACGAATGTTAGAAAAGAAACTTCCCTATAGTTGATCTCTTACTCCAAAGCCAATACGACGTTTCGATTGTAATGTTAGATGATTGCTAAATGACTGTGTTCCTTCATTGAAAGAGCAGTGTCCTGTTCCATGTTAAAACAAATTACCATTTCAGGGTTTACAATGCAGTTACAAGTTCACCCGATTAAAAACTGAAGACGTTGTGCAAAGCCGGCATAATCCAGTAAAAAGCGCGCTACGATGGATCCAAGTGCAATTGCTAGAATCGTTCGCAAGGCTACCGCATGCGGTCCTTTAGGATGTTGCAGGATTTTCTCCCATTTGACTGGTAACAAGGACCACCAGGCGAGTAAAATCGCCACAATGTAGACCAGCATACTAACTAACGCACTCACACCAATAGATGTCACTTTCGTTGCACCTCTTCTTCATAGTTTCTTCAACTCTACTATGATTTCATAAAATGAATGATTGCGCAAACAAAAAAGAACACGCTGAATTAATTTTAGCGTATAAAATATATTTATTGAAGATAAATTTGGTCTTCTACTGAAAAAAGGTTGAAGAATTCGTGAAGACGAGGCATATATTGTACTTTTACATTTTTTCAGTATTTTAAACCTGTATCCTTCATCGTGTTGCGAAAACGGTTGCCATACGAAAAATCATTGACGTTTCATACAAAAAAAACCCCGGTTCCGCGAACGGAACCGGGGTTTCATCAAATCAATCGCGACCGTAGTCTTTCAAGCTGAGACGGTTAACTGCTCGTTTCAGTGAAAGTTCAGCACGCTTGAATTCGAGTTCTGATAATTTCGTGTCCTGGAGACGACGTTCTGCACGAACCTTCGCAGCTGCAGCCCGGTCGTAGTCGACCTTGTCTGCTTGCTCCGCAGTTTCCGCAAGAACCGTTACAGTATCCTGGCGCACTTCCATAAAGCCACCGCTGATAGCGATCAACGTGCGTCCGCCATCTTCGTGGCGCAACTTCAAGATGCTGATGTCGAGTGGTGTTACGAGTGGGACGTGGTGCGGGAGAACCCCGATTTCACCAGAAATCGTCTTCGCAACGACCATACGGACATCGCCATCATACACTTCGCCATCCGGGGTGACGATATTGACATGAAGTGTGTTCATCTCAAGTCCCCCTTATGCTTTGTCACTTAGACAAGCGCCTTCGCTTTTTCAATCGCATCTTCGATCGGACCGACGAGACGGAATGCTTCTTCCGTTAAGTCATCGTGTTTACCTTCGAGGATTTCTTTGAAGCCGCGGATCGTGTCCTTAACTGGGACGTACGATCCTTTTTGTCCTGTGAACTGCTCAGCTACGTGGAAGTTCTGCGACAAGAAGAACTGGATACGACGCGCACGGTGTACAGTCAATTTGTCGTCTTCTGACAACTCGTCCATACCGAGGATCGCGATGATATCTTGAAGTTCTTTATAACGCTGAAGTGTTTCCTGAACTTGACGTGCAACACCGTAGTGCTCTTCGCCGACGATTTCCGGTGAAAGGGCACGTGATGTCGAAGCAAGTGGATCCACGGCAGGATAGATCCCCATCTCAGAGAGACGGCGCTCAAGGTTCGTCGTTGCATCTAAGTGAGCAAACGTCGTCGCAGGAGCCGGGTCAGTATAGTCATCGGCTGGTACATAAACCGCTTGGATCGATGTAACCGAACCTTTGTTTGTTGATGTGATTCGCTCTTGAAGCATACCCATCTCTGTTGCGAGTGTTGGCTGGTAACCAACGGCAGATGGCATACGACCGAGAAGGGCCGATACCTCAGAACCTGCTTGTGTATAACGGAAGATGTTATCAACGAAGAGAAGAACGTCTTGTCCTTGCTCATCACGGAAGTATTCTGCCATCGTCAAACCAGTCAAGGCAACACGAAGACGTGCACCCGGTGGTTCGTTCATCTGACCGAAGACCATCGCTGTTTGTTTGATAACGCCTGAATCCGTCATTTCGTGGAACAAGTCATTACCTTCACGCGTACGCTCACCAACACCTGCGAATACCGAGATACCGCTGTGCTCTTGCGCGATGTTGTTGATCAATTCCTGGATGAGGACGGTCTTACCTACACCGGCACCACCGAAGAGACCGATCTTACCACCCTTGATGTAAGGAGCGAGCAAGTCGACGACTTTAATTCCAGTCTCGAGGATTTCAACTTTCGTTGAAAGGTTATCGAAAGTCGGTGCTTTTTTGTGGATCGGAAGACGTTCCACGTCAGCAGCGATTTCTTTTTCATCAATTGGGTTACCGAGTACGTTGAAGACGCGACCAAGTGTCGCTTCTCCGACGGGTACCGAGATTGGAGCATTCGTATCGATTACTTCAATTCCACGGCGTACTCCATCCGTTGAGTCCATCGCAATGGTACGGACGACGTCGTCACCAAGGTGCAGGGCGACCTCAAGCGTCAAGTCGATAGCCACTTCTTCTACAGTTTGCGGCGTATATTGAATACGGAGCGCGTTGTAGATGTTCGGTAAGTGTCCTTCGAACTTAACGTCGATGACAGGTCCCATGACCGCGACGACGCGGCCTTTTAAACCGAGTTCGTTCATCGTGTTTCCTCCTACCTATCGTTACGCCAGTCGGGATTACTGCTGCGCAGCAGCCCCACTGACGATCTCTGTGATTTCTTGCGTGATTGCAGCTTGTCGAGCTCGGTTGTAGACGAGAGTCAATCGACCGATCAAGTCATCTGCGTTATCTGTCGCACTTTGCATTGCTGTCATACGTGACGCATGTTCTGCTACTTTCGCGTCAAGAAGCGCACCGAAGATCAAGCTCTCCGCATAACGCGGGAGGAGTTCAGCAAGGATTTGTTCCTCGCTTGGCTCGTACTCATAAGTCGTCGAAGACGAAGCTTCGATTTCTCCGAGTGGGAGAAGCGTTTCGACTTTCACTTCTTGGCTGATGACAGATAAGAAGTGGTTGTAGCACAGCTTGAGCTCGTCGATTTCGCCGAGCGTGAACGCACTCACTGTGCGCTTCACGATTTCAGCGACGTCGACATACGAAGGAGAATCGTTCAAGCCTGTGATCGCATCCGTGACCGTAATTCCGCGTGAACGGAAGAACTGGACACCGACTTTACCGACCACGAAGAGAACGTAACTGTCCGCAGTATGCTTTTCTTTGATTTCCCGGTAGACTTCACGCAGCACGTTGGCGTTATATGCACCAGCTAAGCCGCGATCCGATGTGATGACGATATAGCCCGTCTTTTTGACGGGACGTTTCTCGAGCATCGGATGGCTCGCACCTGTCGTGCCATTCGCAATGGTTCCGAGTACCTCTTGCATTTTCAGCATGTAAGGTTGGAACTTCGCGCTATGTGCTTGAGCGCGGTTCAGTTTCGACGCCGAAACCATGTTCATCGCTTTCGTGATCTGTTTCGTACTTTTCGTCGAGTTGATCCGCGTTTGTATCTCGCGCAACGATGCCATTTCGATTCACCACCTTGTTAGTATCAAGAGCGTTCCGCCGGATTAAACCGTCGCTTGGAACGTTTTCTTAAATTCTGAGATTGCTGCTACGATCTCTTCGTCTGCTGGAAGGTTACCTGTCTTACGGATCTCATCGCAAAGTTGTTTGCGGTTTTGATCGAGCCAGAGGTTGAGTTCCTTTTCAAAACGACGAATATCCGTTACAGCAACATCATCAAGGTGACCACGAGTCAAGGCATAGATGATGATGACTTGCTTATCGACAGTAAGTGGTTGGTTCAAGTCTTGTTTCAAGACTTCAACTGTCCGCTCACCACGGTTAAGCTTCGACTGAGTCGCTTTATCAAGGTCAGATCCGAACTGTGCGAATGCTTCAAGCTCACGGTAAGATGCGAGGTCAAGACGGAGCGTACCCGCTACCTTCTTCATCGCTTTTACTTGAGCCGAACCACCTACACGCGATACCGAGAGACCCGGGTTGATCGCGGGACGGACACCTGAGAAGAAGAGATCCGATTGAAGGAAGATTTGACCATCCGTGATCGAGATAACGTTCGTCGGGATGTAAGCTGAGATATCCGACGCTTGTGTTTCGATGAACGGAAGGGCAGTCAAGCTACCTGCGCCAAGCTCGTCGTTCAACTTCGCCGCACGCTCAAGAAGGCGTGAGTGGAGGTAGAAGACATCCCCTGGGTAAGCTTCGCGGCCTGGTGGGCGTTTCAAGAGAAGTGAAAGCTCACGGTAAGCAGCTGCTTGTTTTGAAAGATCATCATAGATGACAAGAACGTGTTTGCCTTGGTCCATGAAGTGTTCACCCATCGCGACACCTGCGAATGGTGCGAGGTAAAGAAGTGGAGCTGGCTGTGAAGCCGCTGCCGAAACGACGATCGTGTAATCGAGGGCACCGTTTTTACGGAGCGTCTCGACGACGCCACGGACTGTTGATTCTTTTTGTCCGATTGCGACGTAGATACAGATCATGTTTTCTTCTTTTTGGTTGATGATCGTATCGATTGCGATCGACGTTTTACCCGTCTGACGGTCACCGATGATCAACTCACGCTGTCCACGACCGATTGGAACGAGGGCATCGATCGCCTTGATTCCCGTCTGAAGTGGTTCGTGTACCGATTTACGCGCCATGACGCCAGACGCCTTACGCTCGATAGGGTTGTAGTGTTCTGTTTCGATTGGACCAAGACCATCGATTGGCATACCGAGTGGGTTAACGACACGTCCGAGGAGTGCGTCTCCAGTTGGTACTTCCATGATGCGGCCCGTACGGCGAACAGAGTCGCCTTCTTTGATTTCAAGGTAGTCACCGAGGATGATGATACCGACGTTGCCTTCTTCTAAGTTTTGCGCCAAGCCCATTGTGCCGTTAGCGAATTCTACGAGCTCTCCCGACATGACGTTGTCGAGTCCGTGTGCACGAGCGATACCATCACCGATTTGGATGACCGTACCTGTCTCGTTCACTTCCATCGTAGAACCGTACTGCGCGATACGCGCTTTAAGCAGGGCGCTGATTTCTTCAGCTCTAATGCTCATGCGTTTCACCCCTATTTTCTTACGCTTTTAACAGCTCACGCTCAAGGCGCGTTAGTTTAGTTTCGATCGTTCCGTCATATGTCGTGTAACCGATTTGGACGCGAAGTCCTCCGATGACGCGCGTGTCGACGACGTTCTCGACTTCAAGCGTTTTACCTGATTTTTGGCCAAACGTCTCTTTCACTTTCGTGAGTTCCTCGTCCGACAATTTGTATGCACTCGTGACGATTGCCGTCGCGACATTGCGGTGTTCATTCAACAATGCAATGAAATGTTCCGGTAATGTAACGATCTCTGCCGCCCGGTCGTTTTCGACCATGACAAGCAATGTGTTCAAGACGATCGTGTTGAAGCCAGTGAAGCTTGTTTGAAGAACTTGCTTGAGCTCTTCAGCAGAAATCGATGGGTTATCTAAAACCGAAGCGAGCTCTGGTGTTGCGTGGAGCACTTCGCCGAGCGTCCGCACATCAGCTTCTGCTTGCTCGAGCACATGGTGCTCAAGCGCAAGATCGAAGAGCGCTTTTGCGTAGCGTCCCGCTACGTGATCACGCATTAGTTCGTGCCCTTAGTATCAGCAAGGAATTGATCGACGAGTGCTTTTTGAGCGGCTTCGTCTGTCGCAAGCTGTGTTTTCATGACGTGGCGTGCTGCAGCGATTGCTTGAAGAGCGACATCGTTCTTCAAAGCAGCTTGTGCTTCAGCGCGTTCACGTTCGATCGCACGGCGAGCTTCTTCCTTACTCATTTCGGATTCAAGACGTGCCTGCTCCATCGCACGTGCTTGCTCTGCTTCTGCCTGACGGCGTGATGCTTCTAAAAGATCGCGTGCTTCCGTACGCGCCTTGTTTAATTCTTCGCGTTGTTGTTCTACGTAGACTTCAGCGTCTTTACGGCTCTTTTCAGCCGAGTTGATCTCGCTAGCCACATGCTCTTCCCGCGCTTTCATCATGTTGACGAGCGGGCCCCATGCGAATTTCTTCAAGAGGATGAGGAGCAAGAGGAAAACGACGATCGTGACGATCATGTTGGCTAGTAAGAGTTGGTTGCCTTCGCCGCCAGCCTCTGCCGCAAGATACGTTAGATTCATTCGATTACACTCCCCTCGTGGTTGGTTCAACTTCAATATCTACATAAGGGAGCCTAAGCTCCCGTGACGGTTCACTCAAACGTTGAACGAATAGCGCCCTATGTAGTCCGTTCTCGTTAATCGTGGATTAAGAGTTGAGAAGAAGGAAACCGACCGCTACACCGATGATTGGAAGTGCCTCGACGAGACCGATACCGATGAACATTGTTTGACGAAGTTCGTTTTTGAGTTCTGGCTGACGTGCTTGACCTAATACTGTACCGTTTACGATAAGACCGTTACCGATACCTGCGCCGAGTGCGCCGAGTCCGATGATGATCGCTGTTGCAATAAGATTCATGATAAATTGCCTCCCTAGAGTATGTTCATTGATTTGTCGTGCTGTTATCGGAAAAGCGGATGCTTTACCTTCGAATTAATGGTCGTGCGCTGCCTTATGTCCGATGTAAACCATCGTCAAGATAAGGAAGATGTACGCTTGGATACCACCGATGAAGAGTGAGAATCCTTGCCAGATCAACATCGGGATACCCGAGATGATCGCGCCGATTGGTCCGAGGAATTGGAAATCGTTCGTACCAGAGACGATACCGATCGAAAGAATGATTCCGATCATGATTTCACCAGCGAAGATGTTTCCGTAAAGACGAAGACCGAGCGTCAACGTGTTTGCAAACTCCTCGATGATGGTAATGATAAACATCGGCGTCATGAATGTTTTCGCATAAGCGCCGAAGCCTCGCATCTTCACACCGTAGTAATGACTTAAGACTACTACGAGAGATGAAAGTGCCAGTGTCACGTAAGGATCTGCAGTTGGTGAGTTGAACCAAATGTAGTGTCCCGTCACGACGTTGAATGGGAGACCCATGATGTTGGACACAAGGATGAACAGGAATAATGTCATTCCGAACGTAAGGAAGCGACCCCCTGTTTTCCAGTCCATCGTGCTGCTGATGATTCCGCGAACGAATTCAAGGAACATCTCCATCACGTTTTGAGCACCGGTTGGCTTCATCACAAGACGTCGCGTACCGGCCACGGCAATCAAGAAGACGAGAGCAGCAGCAATCAATACTGTGATCAAGTTCGTCCAGCTACCGTACAGAACGAAGTCACCCCAGAGTGGGATTTCGTAAAGTGGCATTTCGTGGTTCATTTGACTATTCACCTCTTTTCCCGCTTGAGTTCGTGAGTCAAGAACTCACAAAATTGTATGACGTGGCCGGCGAGAAGGCCTATTACCACCGCAGTTAATGACAATTCAGTTTGATATTTCAAACCGATCATCACACAAAGTACCGCGACCGCCATGCGTGAAACGGTCCCTCGAGACACTGGCTTACGCCCCGTCTCGATTACACGATACATCCGATCGACGCTGAGTCGTTGAAGCGTCAAGATCAGAAAGCTGCCAGTTCCACCAAGTGCTAGTCCATAGATGACTGGATCACTCGGGCGTCCGATGAGCAGCAGGACAGCCAGGATTCCGTAAAAGAGTCCAAACCATCGTAAGTACGCACGATACAACGCATCTTGAAGGATGATGTTCATGTCTTCTCCCCTAACAAGTGCCTGATCATGGCGATCATGCAAAGAATGCCGATGAAAATCCCGATGAACACGGCGAACGTCGCACCCATTTTTTCCCACCATTGTTGTTGTTCCCCATAGTTCCCAACCAAAAAGCCAATGACGATCGGTGCAGCCAGTGCCGTCGAAATTTGCGAGGCCATGACCATACTCTTCGCGAGCCCACTTTGGCGCACTAGAGACGACCCCCTTTTTTCCCAATTGTGAGTTCTTTTTCTTTCCCACAATTTGCGGATTTTCATACTAGTCAAGAATACAATGAAGCAGCTTTCATAGTCAAATGAATTCACAATAAAAACAGAGCCGAAAAACCTATACATATCAACGATTGATAAGGTTTTCACAGATGTCATCCGTGCAAGTCATTTCACGAAGATGTGAAGAAAATATGTAGTACTATCAACGGTTAAAGAGATTGTTCATATGGTGAACAAAACCGTTGAATAGTAACGTTATATCGTGCCCGTTCAACCGAAACAAGACCTCTAAAATTGATTTGTGTCGATTTTGTGAAAAAACATTTTTTGTTCACAATTGAAAACGCTTCCGAATCGGGACATAAAAACAGCTCTGACATCTGTTTGTAACAATACATTTCAACGATTTCCATTTTTTCAATCGTGCGGTACGTCACAGCTTGAATCGTCATCGTTTCCTTTCCAGTTTCAAGGTCATCTGGTTTTACATTTTCTAAACAAATGGGCTGATTTTAGTGGAAATGACAAAAATAATATAGCTCTTTCATGCAAGAAGCTACATATACTAGTATTTTATCTTGTTTTGAATTCCCCACGCTTCCTTCACCCGCTTTCCTCAGGCGAGACACAAGCCAGGATTCACGTTCCTCCCGGTCCGTGAATTCGGGTCTTGTTCGTCTCTGACAGCGCGACAAGTCGCGCTTTTTCCTGTAGGAGTCGGGTGATGACGCGTGCTGTCCTACTTCATTGTGTGAGTAACGGTGCCGGCGCTTCCCCTTGACCAAAGTGATGCAGGATCGCTTGGACGATGCGTTCGGACGCATGACCGTCGCCATACGGGTTCGAGGCATGCGCCATTTCTTGATAAAGTGTTTCGTTCGTCAACAGTTCGGTCGCCATCTGATAGATCGTCTCTTCTTCCGTACCGGCAAGCTTCAACGTTCCGGCAGCAATCCCTTCCGGACGCTCCGTCGTATCCCGTAAAACGAGAACAGGTACACCAAGTGACGGCGCTTCTTCCTGTACGCCACCTGAATCAGTAAAGATTAAATGCGCACGGCTCGCGAAGTTGTGGAAGTCGAACACGTCGAGCGGAGCAATCAACGAAATCCGGTCATGCCCCTCAAAGACCGTCTTCGCTGCTTCTTGAACGACCGGATTGAGGTGGACCGGATAGACGACATGCGTATCCGGGAACGCATCGACGAGGCGACGAATCGCTCGGAACATCTGATGCATCTTCTCCCCTTGGTTCTCACGACGATGTGCCGTCATCAAGATCAACTTCCGGTCCCCGACCGTCTCGAGCATCGGATGGACGTAATCGGATTGGACGGTCGTCTGCAGAGCATCGATCGCCGTATTCCCCGTGATGTAGACACCAGTGTGACGATTTTCGGATGCGAGATTCGCTGCAGCTTGCGCTGTCGGAGCGAAATGTAAGTCCGCAAGCGTCGACGTCAACTGACGATTGACCTCTTCCGGGAACGGCGAGTATTTATTGTATGTCCGCAGTCCCGCCTCGACGTGACCGACCGCGATCTGATTGTAATAGGCAGCAAGGCTTCCGACAAATGTCGTCGTCGTGTCGCCATGGACGAGGACGAGATCCGGCTTGATTTCCTTCATGATCGCATCGAGTCCTTCAAGACCACGCGTCGTAATATCGACGAGTGTCTGACGTTGCTTCATGATATTCAAGTCGTGATCCGGTTCAATCTCGAACAAATCAAGCACTTGATCGAGCATTTCACGGTGCTGGGCAGTAATCGTAACATGAACATCAAAAGCAGGGTGTTGCTTCAGGGCATTGACGAGCGGTGCCATCTTGATAGCTTCCGGTCGTGTCCCGAAAATCGGCATGACTGTAATCGGCATGGTGACTTCCTCCTTTTTTCCTTTTTTCATTAAAGCATACTTCAGCAGTCTTGCGCAGTTTACGAAATAGCAACGAAAAGACCGCAGATCATCGTCTGCGGTCTTGTTGTGTATCTTACTGTTTTTACTTCGTTCCGAAGAGACGGTCTCCTGCATCACCGAGTCCTGGGACGATATATCCGTGGTCATCCAACTTCTCGTCGAGTGCCGCGAGATAGATGTCGACGTCCGGGTGTTCTTCTTGAACGCGTTTGACGCCTTCAGGTGCTGCACAGAGACATGCGAGCTTGATGCTCTTTGCCCCTTGTTTCTTCAGTGAGGAGATGGCGTCTGCCGCCGAACCACCTGTCGCAAGCATCGGGTCAACGACGACGAAATCACGTTCTGCGACGTCTGTCGGAAGCTTGAGGTAGTATTCCGTTGGCTCGAGTGTCTCCGGGTCACGGTACAAACCGATGTGACCGACTTTGACGTTCGGCATCATGCGGAGCATGCCGTCGACCATACCGAGACCGGCGCGGAGAATCGGGACGATCCCGAGTTTCTTGCCTTCGATCATCTTTTGCGTCGTCTTCGTGACCGGTGTCTCGATCGCGACATCTGTGAGTGGAAGGTCACGTGTGATTTCATATGCCATCAATGAAGCCACCTCGTCGACAAGTTCCCGGAATTGTTTCGTTCCTGTTTCGACTTTACGCATGATCGTCATCTTGTGCTGAATCAATGGGTGATCAAATACATGTACTTTACTCATTGTTTGCATCTCCTCTCCATTCTCTTTTCGCATTGTACTCTAAAAACGTACTGCTTGGGAACTGTTTTTTCGTCAGTTCCCGAGCGTACTCTTCCCTGATAGAATTGCTTTTGCGGCGTAAGACCATTCATTGTCCGGTTGTTTCGCGAGTTCTTGCAAGGTCGCACGATAATCACCTTTTTTATATTTTTGTTCATAGACCGCTTGCATCCAGAGGACGTCACTCATGTATCCGGACTTCGGGAAATCTTTCCGATAGGCAATATAATCCGCCTGTGTCGTCTGCTTGAGCTTTCCGGCAGCGATCAACTTATAGAAGCGTGCCATACCTGCTGTCTCTTTGTTCGTCAAGACGGATCCGGTCAAGACACTGTCTGCTCGTTTGTAGTCTTTCGCCTGAACAGCAGCAACCCCTTGCTCGAGTGCTTCTTTCGGAGGTAGTTGCGTCTGCTTTGTTTCGGAAGAAGTCTCCTTCTTCTCTGGCTTAATCGCTTTCGCTTTTTCTTGCTCACTTGCCAGCTGCTCGTTTTTTTCTTTTAACTGTTCGACTTCCGTTTGCAGCGCTGCGAGTTGTTGCTCGACCTCTGTTTGTTTCGTTGCGACTGGTGTTGCGGGTTCGCTATCCAACTGTGTCCAGACGAGAACGAGAGAGATGACAGCAACGGCTCCACCAATCCACCATGGATTCAGTTTTCCGAGTCGCTTCCAATCTTTCAATTGCGGATGATTCTGAACCGTCATGGGGAAGGATACCAATCGCTTCTGGGCAAGACGCTTCCCACCTGCTTTTCCTGCGATCGCCAGGCGATAACGATAGACTTCTGCTGGCATCGGTAAGGTCTTCCACTGTTCAAAACGAGCATCTGCCTGTTCATAAAATCCTGCCTGTTGCATGATGACGATTGCTTTGAAATCTTCGAGCATCCGGTGATATTCCCGGCGCTCGTGACTTTTATGAGTGAACCATTCTGTCAGGCGTTCCGTTTGAATGGCTTGAAGTTCTGATTGGATCAAGGTTGATAAGTTCACATTTATTTCCACCTTTATCTTTTTTTACTACGGTTAAGTATAGCAAAGATAACGCTTCCGCAAATGGTTCGTTTCCCCTATCTTCTTGACGAAGCATTGAAAAAACCTCTTGTTTTCGTACGTCAGTGTACGAAAACAAGAGGATGAATCGTTTAACGATGAGAATAGGATCGGAATACTTTTGTTTCCGTGATGCGTCCGTCTTCAATCCGCCAAATCCGGTCACAGACGTCAAGCATCCGTTCGTCATGCGTGATGACGATGACGGTCTTGTTAGAAAAATGCGCTTGTTGTTGCAACAGTTCCATCACCCGGCGACCGTTCGGGTAATCGAGACTTGCCGTCGGTTCATCCGCAAGTACAAGGCGTGGTTCATTAACGAATGCCCGGGCAATCGCCACACGTTGTCGTTCGCCACCTGATAAGGCGTGCGGCAAATGGTCTTTCCGGTGCTCGAGTCCGAACACCGCGAGCGCCGATGTCACGTCAACGGTTCGCCCCGCTTCCTGCGCGACCAGCTCCAGTTGCTCTCCTGCTGTCAAAAATGGTACGAGATGCGATTCTTGAAAGATGAACCCGACTTCTTCGAGACGCAAACGACGACGTTCTTCGTCCGTTGCTTCACTGACGCACGTATCATCAAAGTAGACGGCACCGTTCGTTGGTGTCTGTAACAATCCAAGCAGCTGGAGTAATGTACTTTTCCCACTACCGCTCGGTCCGACGAGGGCAATCAACTCACCCGCTTCTGCCTGTAAGTTGATGTCATGCAGAACCGTCATCTCACCATAACTTTGCTCAATCTGATTTAATCGAATCATCCGTTCATTCCTCCCATCGCATCTGCCGCTTCGAGTTTCTTGACCATCCGTAACGGAACGAGCGCACCGAAGATTGCCGTTACGAGTAAAATGCCGCCGTACATCAGACTGGTAGACCATTCAAAACGGAATGGAAGATCCGCCGGTAAGAAACGACTTGTTAAATAGGTGATGGCGACGCTGACAGCAAAGGCGAGGCTCGTCAAGAGGATGACTTGTACGAGTAGACTCGCACCCATCGTCCGGGTCCGGATGCCGATTGCCTTCAAGACACCGAGCTGTTTCATCTTCTGCATCGTCAAGATATAGAAGAAGGCAGTCAGAATCAATGCCCCGATGACAACGAGTGCGACCCGCATCATCTGGAAGGAGTTTTGCTCCGCTGCATAGCCTGGTACGTTCTCAACGACTGCTTGTTTTGAGAAGACGACTTGATCCGTTTGCAACGACTGACCGATATACGCTGAGACGTATGATGCCCCCATCTTCGATTGCCATGCTTGCCAAGATTCATCCGTCATCCAGAGGACAGGTGCGTGACTATAACGTCCGTCCGTTACTGTACCGGCAATCCGGAACGTCTCTTTCGTCCGAAAATCCTTGATCGTATCGCCGACACGGGTTCCGCGTTGCTCTGCATACGCAGCATCGACGAGAACTTCACCTTTTTGCAACGATTGCAGCTGTTTTGGACCATAGTTCGTCGTCTGTGGTAACGCAAAGACCGTCACATCATCCTTCGTTCCATTCTTCTTCTCAAGCACCATGTTCTGGACACCGAGTGCTTCCGCGCCCTTTGGTGTCTCATCCGCCTGTAAGAACGAACGGGTCAGCTGCCCTTCCGCATCTTTACTCAGTGCAAACTGTTCGACCGGTAGATTACGGACGGCAGCCCCATTGTCGTAGGCCAGCCCGTCCGCAAGACCGGTGATCATCAAAATCAATAAGACGATCAACATCGTCACGATCGTCATCCAACTGAATCGTCCTTTCATCCGGACGAGTTCTTTCCACCCTAGTTTCATTGCGTGATCCCTCCTGTATGTTCGCTACAGGATTGATGATACGACTGCAATATGAACGGAACATGAACGCACGCGTCAAATGCGTAAAAAAGTCAATGTCACAGTCAGACCGGATGAGTCAGACGACAAGCTCGCATCCCCACCAAGTTGACGCATCGTCTCTTTGACGATCGCTAGCCCGAGGCCCGTCCCGCGCGACGTGCGGGACGCATCGCCTTGATAAAAGCGTTCAAAGGCATGTTCCATCTGTTGTTCGGTCATACCTGGTCCTTCATCTTTAATTCGGACGATGACCTGATTCGCTTGTTCTTGCGCCTGAATATGAATCGTCGCTCCTTCTTTCGAGACTGAGACGGCATTTCGAATGACATTTTGGAAGACATGTTCAAGCGCACTAGCATCTGCTTGAATCTGTAGCGCTGGCGATACATCGAGTGCGACGGCGATGCCTTGCTCATCGAGCTGAAAGGCAAGTGTTGCGAGTGTCGTCTCTAGACTCGTGCGCAGATCGAGTGCTTGCTGCTTGAAGCGTCGTCCTTCATCGAGCTTCGCTAAGATCAATAATTGACGCGTCAGTTCGGACATCCGCGCTGCCTCTTGTTGAATGATCGTCCGTTTCGTGACGTCTTCTCCGGTCACATTGAGTTGTCCAGCATATCCCGAGATCGTCGTCAGCGGCGACTGGAATTCATGCGAGACGTTTGCAACGAACCGGCGTCGTTCCGTATCGGACGCTTCAATCGCCATCGCCATCTCGTCAAAGCGTCGGGACAGTTCACCAATCTCATCGCGCGCCTTCGTTCCGACGCGAATTCCATAGTCGCCGTCTGCCATCTGTTCCGTTGCTTTCGTTAATCGATCAATCGGTCGAACGAGATAACGGATCGAGAAGACGAGCAAGAGAAAGCTGATCACGATAAGCAGTCCGAGGAACAGACCAACAAACAGGTGCAACTCACGGATCTGCCGACTTAAGTCCGGACGAACGAAGATCGCGTCCGTTCCTTGCGATGTTTTGACTGATGTGCCGTACGTATTGATGACCTCGTTATCGAACAGACCGAGCAGGAACAGATGGAACGGATACTCGCGCATCCCGTAATATGGTTGACCGTTCTTCACTTGCTCGATGACTTGACTCGAAAGCGTTTCATCACGAAACGTATTTCCGTAACGCTCCGTTCCGTCGTCCGTTCGGACATACAGTTGAAAGCCAGTTGCTTGTAACATCCGGTAAAACGATTCCGTCTTTCCGTCACCGTGCGTCTCGTAATAATCGATCGCTGTCTCGACCGCTTCCTCGACTTTTTGGCTATAGCTGTCCTGCCAGAACGAATAATAGGCAATATTACTAATTAAAAGAGCCAGTAGGGCGGACACGAGTAAGACGACACAGACGAGACCAACGATTTTCGTATAGAGGGATCTCATGCGTCGACCTCCAACCGGTAGCCGAGTCCGCGGACGGTCTCGATCTTCACGTGATTCGTCTCCTTCAGGCGTCCACGAAGTCGTTTAATGTGGACGTCAATCGTCCGGTCATCCCCCATGAAATCAAGTCCCCAGACGTGTTCGATCAATTCCTCGCGGCTGAAGACCCGTCCCGGGAAACTTGCCAGCTGATGTAATAGTTCGAACTCGCGCCGCGGGAGTGTCCACTCGGTCGACTGGATCGTCACGAGCTGACTGCGTTTATCAATCGTGACATCCCCGAGATGTAGGACGGGTTGCGCCGCTTTTTGATAGCGCCGAGCTACGGCGTGAAGCCGAAACACTAATTCTTCCGGATCGAACGGCTTTGTGATGTAATCATCAGCACCTGCTGCAAAACCGTCTCGCTTATCCGTTAGTTCACCGAGCGCCGTCAGCATCAAGATCGGGATGTCCCCGTTTTGCCGTAATCGCTCACACAGGACGAGACCGGTCTGCCCGGGGAGCAAGACGTCGAGCACGGCTGCTTCAAACGTCATCGTCTCGATCCAAGCGAGCGCTTCGTTTCCGTCTGCTGTCGCTCGGACGGAATGTCCATCGGCTTGTAACGTTGAACAGACGAGTGCTTGAATATGTGGATCATCTTCAACGACTAGAATATACATCGTACGCCTCCTTTTTTAGACAAACAAAAATCCCCTTCCCCTTCTCATGACGAAAAGGACGAAGGGGATGACGATCACCCGCGCTCTGGGTAGAGTGGGAAACGACCTGTCAAAGCAACGACACGCTCGCGTGCTTGTGCGAGAACGTCTGCTTCTTCTGGATGGTTCAAGACGAGTTCGATCAACTCGGCGATTTCTTTCATCTCGGCTTCCTTGAAGCCACGTGATGTCATCGCTGCCGTTCCAATCCGGATACCACTCGTGACGAACGGGCTCGCTGGATCGAACGGAATCGTGTTCTTGTTGACCGTGATGCCGGCTTCGTCAAGTGCATGCTCTGCGAGTTTCCCTGTGATCCCGAGCGGTTGTAAGTCGACGAGGAGCAAGTGATTGTCCGTTCCGCCTGAGACGATCCGGAGTCCACGCTTCGTCAATTCTTCACCGAGGACTTTGGCGTTCGTGACGACTTGACCGATGTAGTCCTTGAACTCTGGTGCAAGAGCTTCACCGAACGCGACAGCTTTCGCGGCGATGACATGCATGAGTGGACCACCTTGGATGCCTGGGAAAATGGCTTTATCGATTGCTTTCGCATGCTCTTCTTTACAGAGAATCATCCCACCACGTGGACCACGCAACGTCTTATGCGTCGTCGTCGTGACGAAGTGTGCATGCTCGACTGGGTTCGGATGCTGACCTGCTGCGACAAGTCCAGCGATGTGTGCCATGTCGACCATCAAGTAAGCACCGACGCTGTCTGCGATTTCACGGAAACGTTTGAAGTCGATGACACGCGGATACGCCGATGCGCCCGCGACGATTAATTTTGGTTTATGCTCTTCTGCTAATTTCGCAACGACATCGTAATCAATCATCTCTGTCTCTTGATCGACACCGTATTCTACGAAGTTGTACTGGACACCGGAGAAATTGACGGGGCTACCGTGCGTCAGATGGCCACCGTGCGAGAGGTTCATCCCGAGGACCGTATCGCCCTGCTCGAGAATCGTGAAGTAAACCGCCATGTTCGCTTGTGCACCCGAGTGTGGTTGCACGTTCGCGTGCTCCGCACCGAAGATTTCCTTCGCGCGGTCGCGTGCTAAATTCTCAGCGAGATCGACATACTCACAGCCACCATAATAACGACGACCTGGGTAACCTTCTGCGTACTTGTTCGTCAAGACACTGCCTTGTGCTTCCATGACAGCTTGCGAGACGAAGTTCTCGGATGCGATCAATTCGATGTTATCCCGTTGACGACCTAGTTCCTGGCGCATTGCCGAAAAGAGTGCCTCATCTTGTTGTTTCAGATACGTAAGCGGTGTTTGTTCCATCTGAATTCCCCCATTTCATTTCGATAGACCTATCTTAACACGAATGTTTCGTTCCCGGCATCCCTAAAAACAACATCAAAAAAGCAAGGGGTGCGCAACCCCTTGCATCAATCATTCGTATTTAGCACGTGCCCCACCGATTAATTTCGGTCGTGTCACGGCTGCCGTTACGTGTGCCTCACCGATTTCCTTGTGCGGCAAGCGCACAGGAATCGCAACAGCTTTCAAGTGCATGCCGATGAACGTATCACCGATATCAATCCCGGCGTCTGCCTGAATCGCTTCGACGACGATCGGTGCCGAGAAGCGTTGGTAGGCAACACTCGCCATCGATCCACCGGCTTCCGGAACCGGAACGACCGTTACTGGATCAAGCCCGAGTCGTTCTGCCGTTTGCCGCTCAAGCGTCAGCGCTCGGTTGATATGCTCACAGCCTTGGAAGGCAAGATCGACTTGGTGCGACCGACGAAAGGCATCGAAAACGTCGAACAACGCGTCCGCAACTTCCGGTGAACCCGCCTTGCCGATTTGTTTGCCGATGACTTCACTCGTCGAACAGCCGATCACGAGCAATTTTCCTTTTAAGGAAAATCGTTCATCCAGAGCGTTCAGTGCTTCTTCTAAATCGTGCTGGATGCGTGTCAAGTCCATTACTTCACCTCATAATCTGAGATTTTGCAAACGCGGTTCTCATGACGTCCGCCTTCGAATTCCGTTTCAAGCCAAAGTTGTGCGATCTCACGAGCCAGTCCTGGACCGATGACGCGTTCGCCCATCGTCAAGATGTTCGAATCGTTGTGCTGACGCGTCGCTTTCGCGCTGAACGTATCATGGACGAGTGCTGCTCGGATGCCCTTGACCTTGTTCGCTGCGATTCCGATCCCGATACCTGTTCCACAAATCAAGATGCCACGATCAAACTCTCCGTTCGCGACTGCCTCAGCGACTGGAATTGCGACATCTGGATAATCGATTGAGTCGGCTGAATGCGTACCGAAGTCCGTATAGTCGATGCCGAGCTCTTGTAAGAGGTCGTTGATTTCTGCCTTTAACTTAAAACCGCCATGATCCGCGCCGATTGCTACTTTCATCTTTACTATTCCCCCGTTTGTTTAGGTTGTTTTTTCGGAAGTTTCCGTGTATCCGGAGCTTTTCTTCCGTTTCCGTTCTGCGTCAATTTTAACACAAGACGGTTGACGAGGGGTTCGAGTTCATTACGTACTTGCCGGTAGACGTTCATCGATCCGCCATACGGATCATTGATGTCCCGTTCAAGCCCTGTCACATATTCATATAAGGTGAACGTCCGTTCCTTCAGTTCCGGATAGCGTTCACCGACTTCCTGCTTGTGCTGACGCGTCATCGTCAAGATGATGTCAGACCAACGTCCGAGTACATCATCAAAGACTTGCGTATAGTGCTCGAGTTCGATACCGCGCTCACGTAACACTTGTAAGGCGTTCTCGGACGCATCAAATCCTTGCATCGAACGTAGTCCTGCTGAACGGACGTCGAATTCCTGATCAGCGACCTTCGAGCGTAGTAACGCCATCGCCATCGGGCTACGGCATGTATTTCCTGTACAGATGAATAAAACGCGACGTGTGCTCATCTCCGTATCCTCCTTCTTCAAGGGCGAATGACCCGACCACCTGCTGCTTTATGGAGGCGGTTGCGGACCGCAAGCCCCACCCCTTCTTCTGATAGGTCTCGTACAAAAATCTGATCCACCGTCGTCTGATCAAATCGCCGTAAACAATCGTAAAGACGTTGTGCCGCCGTCTCCATCGAGTTACCAAGGGAGCAGCGAACATCTGCGTCGACATCCTCCCCATCAAACAGGAGAACGCCCGTCTTGTGTCCGGTTTGTCGTGCATCATCGATGAGTTGCTGTAAGAATGAAAGATCTCCCTCAACTACGGACAGTGTTGCTTCCGGTGCATAGTGAGTATATTTCATCCCGGG
Source organism: Exiguobacterium sp. ZWU0009 (assembly GCF_000798935.2). NCBI lineage: Bacteria > Bacillati > Bacillota > Bacilli > Caryophanales > Exiguobacterium > Exiguobacterium sp. ZWU0009. Next base: position 2,906,492 of record NZ_CP018057.1, read on the forward strand.
TGCCTTCGGTGTAACATCTTTCATCGATAAGGCAGGATCGAGTGTGACAGGACCGATGACCGACTCGATTTGTTCGCGTGTCACGCCGCCCGGTCGTAAAATCGCCGGTGGCGTCATCGTACAATCGATGACAGTCGATTCGACCCCGATGCCCGTTTCCCCTCCATCGACGATCGCAGCGATGCGTCCCGAGAGGTCATGTGCGACGTGCGCAGATGACGTCGGTGAAGGTTTTCCGGAACGGTTGGCACTCGGTGCTGCGAGACCCAACCCTGTCGCCTCAATCAAGCGAAGCGCGAGCGGATGGTCTGGCATCCGTAATCCGATCGTATCTAGTCCTGCTGTGACGAGTGTGGATGCGGTGCCGTTCGATTCGAGGATGATCGTCAAGGCTCCTGGCCAGAACGCCTCCATCAAACGTGCCGCAACATCTGGAATGTGCGTGACGAACTGATGTGCCTGTTCTACGGATGCGACGTGGACAATCAGTGGATTGTCAGAAGGTCGACCCTTCGCGGCGAAGATTCGCCGAACAGCCGCTTCGTTCGTTGCGTCCCCTGCGAGACCATAGACAGTCTCGGTCGGCATCGCCACGACCTCTCCTTCCTGCAATAACCGAACTGCTTCATCCATCGTCTGTAAGTCAATCATTTCCGTCTTCACGCTGTACAATCCTTTCGTTCCGCATACACGATACGGTCTTTACCGTTTATATCTTTTAAAATACCCGTTTCCGCATTTGGATAACGTTCTTTTAACATCATTTGCACTTCTGGTCCTTGATTGTGTCCAATTTCAAACGCAATCAGTCGGAAATCGTCGCGTAGGACCCGTCCACTCTCTTCGACGAGACGTCGGTAAAAGACGAGACCGTCTTTTCCGCCAAACAGGGCGAGATGCGGTTCATGATCGAACACGACTTCACTGAGTAATTCCTCTTCCTCGATATAAGGAGGATTCGAAACAAGCACCCGCACAGAATTATCCGCAAGTGGCGCTAGTAAATCTCCTTCAAGGAACGTCACGTCTCCACCAAGCGCTGCTTGATTTTGCTTCGCGACCGTAATAGCGGCCGGTGAAATATCGACAGTCGTGACCGGTTGTTCGAGTTCGAGGGCGAGCGTGATTCCGATCGCTCCACTCCCAGTTCCGATGTCGACGATCTGTCCCGCGGTGAACGACTCACGTTTGAGACGCTCCGTGACGAAGACGATCAACTCTTCCGTTTCCGGTCGTGGAATCAAGACATCCGGTGTGACACGGAAATCCCGTCCATAAAACGGCTGATAGCCGATTAAATGCTGAACGGGCACGCCGTGAACATGAGCAAGCAAGTATTCACTGAAACGTAAATCTTGCTCGGGCGTCAATTCATCTGATAGACGGACAAGGAGTCCGGTCCGGTCGACATCCAAGACGTGCATGAGTAACCATTCGGCACTTGAACCCTCGCGTCCTGCTTGTTCCATCATCGTTTTTGCCTCATTTAGACGTTTTACGATCCGCATCAGTTTGCCGCCTCCGATGCCCGTGCCTGATGTTCCATGACGAGCGTATCGATGACTTCATCCATCTCGCCTTGCAAGATTCGGTCAAGCTTTTGAATCGTCAATCCGATGCGATGGTCCGTCACGCGATTTTGTGCGAAATTATACGTCCGGATTCGTTCCGAACGGTCACCCGTACCCACTGCCGACTTTCGTTTTTCATCATATTCAGCTTGCTGTTCGCGTTGAATCTTATCGTAGACACGCGCGCGCAAGACCTTCATCGCTTTTTCCTTGTTCTTGATTTGCGACTTCTCATCCTGACAGCTGGCGACGATTCCCGTCGGCACGTGCGTGACACGAACAGCGGACTGTGTCGTATTGACGGACTGGCCACCCGGTCCACTCGACGTGAACGTATCGACTCGGACATCCTTATCATGGATTTCGACTTCGACGTCTTCTGCTTCAGGCAACACAGCGACGGTTGCCGTCGATGTATGAATCCGCCCGCCGGATTCCGTTGACGGAACGCGTTGGACGCGGTGTGCCCCGTTCTCGTACTTCAACTTCGAATAAGCACCCGTTCCTTTGACAATGAAGATAATCTCTTTGTAGCCACCGAGTTCCGTGTAGCTTGCATCGATGATCTCAATCTTCCAGCTCTGTTTCTCAGCAAACTTCGAGTACATCTTGAAAAGGTCACCCGCAAATAAGGCTGCCTCGTCTCCGCCTGCCGCACCACGAATCTCGACGATAACGTTCTTATCGTCATTTGGATCCTTCGGTAATAATAAAGCTTTCAGCTTGGCTTCGAGCTCTTTGATCTCCGGCTCAAGCATCGCGACTTCTTCCTTCGCAAGGTCGCGCATCTCCGGATCCGTCAACATTTGACGTGCCTCTTGATAAGCTTCCATCTTCTCGCGATAGACACGGTACGTCTCGACGGTCGGCGCAAGTTGTGACTGCTCTTTTGAGACCTCTCGCAATTGATTCGTATCATTGATGATGGCTGGATCAGCCAACATATCATTCAGTTTTTCATAACGGTCCTCTAACGCACTCAATCGATCCAACATCTCGGTCATCCTTCCTGGCGATTCTTCTGTCGTCAGTATAGCAAATATTGCGATCGATGGCGTCATCGTCTTCTTGAAAAGAAACGTTGACAGACGGGTTTTAAATTCCTATAATTGGTGTATTAATTGACTTAGTACACTTAAGGAGGTGAAGAAATGTTCACCGTCGATCCGAAAAGTCCGTTACCGATCTATGAACAGCTGGTCGCTCAAATCATCCGCTCGATTGCCCGTGGTCTACTCCGCTCCGGCGAACAGATGCCATCCGTCCGTGAACTTGCCGGTACACTCCTTGTCAATCCGAACACTGTCTCCCGCGCCTATCAGGAACTCGAGAGCCGCAACTTCATCGTCACGATGCGAGGCAAAGGCTCCTTCATCTCAGACATCCCACTTCATGAAGTCAAACAAGCCGCCATCCAAGATCCACTCATCCGCCTTTGTGCCATCGCCGACGAATTATCCATCTCAAACGAAGAACTTTATCAACATATCTTACACATAAGGGAGGATTCCTCATGTTGACCGTTTCTCATCTGACGAAACAAATTGACCGTACCATGATTTATGAAAATGCATCCTTCACCCTGCCTGCAGGAACGATTACCGCATTGATCGGTCGTAATGGTGCAGGAAAAACGACATTACTGAAAACACTCGTCGGAGCGCTCGAGCCGACCCGTGGGAAAGTCGAATGGAATGGCGAGTCGATCCATCACGTTCCAAAGACGCGGGAGCACCTTTTCCTCGTTCCGGATTCTGTCTCCGTCTACCGCCAAATGACGCTCGGCGAACTGATCAACTTCTACCACGTCTTTTATCCGAACTTCGAGAAGACGTATATCGAAAATTACTGTCGCTCGTCGAACCTCGATCGTGGACGTCGCGTCACTTCTTTATCGAAGGGACAAGCCCAACTGTTCCTTCTCCAACTCGCATTCGCAACGAATGCTCCGGTTCTGTTGCTTGATGAGCCAACCGATGGACTTGACCGAATCAATAAACGTGATTATCTGAAACAACTCGTCTCGTTACTCGCGGAGCGTCAGACAGCCGTTCTGATTGCTTCCCATCAACTCGAAGAACTCGATTCCCTTGCCGACCGCGTCATGACGATCGAAAAACACCTCGTCCGCGAACCGAAGGCACTCGATGATGCCAAAGCTAGCATGCAGAAATGGCAAGTCGTCTATGAAGACGTTCCAGAGCTCAGTCATGCCGATCTCCACGTCTTATCCCAAACGGGTCGGGTCGTGACGTTACTCGTCTTATCCGATGCAGGCGCGCAGTATCTTGAAACGACGCGTCCTCTATTAAAGGATGCTTTGCCAGTGCAGATGGAAGATTACTTCTTAGGGACATTTGGAGGGAAACGACATGGTTAAGCAATTGATCCGCTATCACATCAAGCAAGGCATCTGGCCACTCGCTTGTTTTATTCTACTGGCGATCTTCAGTTATGGTTTTGGTAGTTATACCATCATCAATGACTTTGAAACATATGAAGTATCTTATCAAACCGAAACGATTCAAGCTGTCCTCGTCAGTCCGTTCTTCGCTGGATTCGCTGCGATTCTGATCGCCGTCTTTGCGATTTTGATGCTTGGTTCCGAGCGCGGAAGTGGCCGCAGTCTGATTTTACATGCGTTGCCGTTTCCGAAGGTCTGGCTGTTTTGGATTAAATGGGCGATTGGTACTGTGACGTTGATCGTCTTCCCGATCATCGGTTTTTTCGCCAGCTGGTCATTACTGCAAGGATTCGGTATCAATCCGTTTGATTACGTCACGTGGACGTCACTCCTTCAAGATTTTGGTCTATTCCTTCTATTTGATGTGACGATTTTAACAATCTTCTTATTCGCCGGAACAGTTGCCGGTGACATCATCGGACAGCTCTTACTTGGAACGTTCTTCTTGTTCTTGAATTACTTCACGTATTTCAGTATCTATGCTATCGGTCAACTGGGTTTTGGCGTGGGCTATGAAGAGTTAGACAAACCAACAAGCTTTTTGATGACGATCACGACGCCATTTGCGCTCTTCTTCGAGTACAATACCGATTTCAACATCACCTATGCTGTGTTGTTCAGTTTAGCCTTGACGGTCATCTTACTGATTTTCGGTAGTCGTCTCTATGTCAAAGGTGCGAACGAACGTCTCGGGCGTTTCACGATTTTCCCAAAATTACATCCAGCACTCATCATCACCTTCTCGATCTATACGACAATCCTACTCGCGGGAATCATCGGTCTGATTTCGTCCGAGAATCAATTCCTGTACTGGCTCGCAATCGCGATTCTCGCCTGGCCGACGTTCAGCTCTTATCGTCGGATGATTGGGTGGAGTCGCTAATGCAACGAATGGACCTTCTGAAATGACTTTTCAGAAGGTCCATTTTTTTGTCATCGATTCTTCACAAAGCTTTACAAACGATAAACATGGATTTCACATTCTATCCGTAAGGTGGAGTTTGTAGGTCGTATCGATCATCAAACCCCAGCACCTTTCGAGGAGGAACCCTTATGAAATTAAAACGTATCATTCCGATTTTTGCCTTATCAACCCTTTCCCTCAGTACGATGTTCTCGATGCCTGAAGCAGAAGCAAAGACGAAACCTGTTAAATCACCGGAAATCCGGAACGTCATCTTCTTGATCGGCGACGGGATGGGGGTCTCGTATACATCAGCACATCGTTACTTAAAGAACGATCCATCGACACCGGTTGCTGAAAAAACAGCGTTTGACCAATACCTCGTTGGTCAACAGATGACTTATCCGGAAGATCCGAAGGAAAACGTCACCGATTCCGCCTCCGCAGCAACAGCGATGTCATCCGGCATCAAGACGTATAATGCAGCGATTGCCGTTGATAACGATAAATCGGAAGTCAAGACCGTCCTTGAAGCAGCGAAAGAACGTGGTAAGTCAACAGGACTCGTTGCAACATCGGAAATCACGCATGCGACACCTGCTTCGTTCGGTGCTCATGATGAGAGCCGAAAGAACATGAACGCGATCGCAGACGATTACTTCAAGGAACGCGTCAATGGGAAGCATAAAATTGACGTCATGCTCGGTGGCGGTAAGTCGAACTTCGTCCGTCCGGATGTTGATTTGACGAAAGCATTCAAAAAAGACGGTTACAGTTACGTCACGGATCTGGATCAATTGCAAGGTGATAAAAACAAACAAGTCCTCGGTCTGTTCGCAGATGGTGGATTACCAAAACGGATTGACCGCGAAAACTCGGTCCCATCACTTGAACAAATGACGAACTCTGCCATTAAGCGACTCGACTCGAATAAAAAAGGATTCTTCCTGATGGTCGAAGGTAGCCAAGTCGACTGGGCCGGTCATGACAATGATATCGTCGGTGCCATGAGTGAGATGGAAGACTTCGAGCGGGCATTCAAAGCCGCGATCGCATTTGCAAAGAAGGATAAACATACACTCGTCGTCGCGACAGCTGACCACTCAACGGGTGGATATTCAATCGGTGCAGATGGCATCTATAACTGGTTCGCTGAACCGATCAAAGCGGCAAAGAAAACACCTGACTTCATGGCGCAAAAAATCGTCGATGGTGCGGACGTCCGCAAGACGTTGACGACGTATATCGATCAGGACAAACTCGCCTTGACGGACAAAGAAATCGATAGCGTCTCCCGCGCTGCTGAATCGAAGAAATTACTCGAGATCGATAATGCGATTGAAGAAATCTTCAACGAACGCTCGCATACAGGCTGGACTACAGGTGGACATACAGGTGAAGACGTACCGGTCTATGCGTTCGGTCCTGCTAAAGAACGTTTCGCGGGACAAGTCGACAACACGGATCACGCGAAAATCATCTTCGATCTCTTGAAATCGAAGAAATAAGGAGAATGTTCATGAGACAGATACTTGCTACTTTGATGCTCGGGACGGTGCTCGCTGGTTGTGGCACTTCAGCATCACAAGACACACCAAAAGAACCAGCGTCTGCGAAACAGGAGCAGCCGGTATCGCTTGAAAAAACAAGCGCCTACGTTCCAAACCCGCAAATTCCAGATGATCGCGATTTGACAAAAATCGATCAGACCGTCACGGATGATAAGGGCGACCTGACGCTTAAACAATTCAAACGAGTGAACGAAACACGGAAGATTGGTCCGATCGAGATGACGATCGAAGAGATCAAAGTCTTTCATGCTCGCCCAAGCTACGGCATGATTGATTTCTTCCACGGTTTCACGCACGATGAATCCTTCGACTTGATCAAGACACGCGTCACGATCAAGAATACGAGTGATGAACCGGTCACGTTCAATCCGGTCGCCCACTTTAAGCTCGGTGCCGCAACTGAAAAGACGCTTGAAGACGACGTCTATTTAGAGTCGCTCGCGAAGACATACGCTCCGTCCGAATCACGAAGCGGTAACTTCGGCTTCATTTTGGAACAACCGGTTGATTCGATTGAACTCTTAACAAGTGACGTCCTAGATAAAAAACAAGATGTCCTCAAAAAAGGCACGACATTTTCGACGTCTCTTCGTTAACACTCATTCCTGCTTTTACGCTCCATCTGTTTTTTCGGGTCATGCCCGGACGACAGGTGGAGCTATTTTGATGCCTGCAATCGTTCCATGCTACACTAAAAGCACTATTTGAATGCAAAGGACGGATGATATGCCGAAGTATTTAAACATCTACCATGAGCTCGCGCAACGTATTCAGGAAGGGACACTTCCTGCTGAGACGAAGTTGCCGTCAGAAACAGAGCTGATGCAGGAGTTCGAAGCAAGTCGCGGAACGGTTCGAAAAGCGATTGATGCCCTGCAAGAAAAAGGCTTCGTCCGTAAACACCAGGGGAAAGGTGTCTTCGTCCTGTCGCAAGAAGCGATCGAGTTCCAATTCAACGGCATCGTCAGCTTCTCGGAAGCACATCGCCGGATGGGGCGTCATACCGTCGAGACGGATGTCTTATCCTGCGAAGTCCTTTCCGCTTCTGCTGAACTCGCTTCGTTATTACATGTGGCACAAGGAACGGACGTGACGCGCATCGAGCGAATTCGCCAAATCGATGGTGAACGTGTCATCCGTGACATCAATCATTTCGTGACAGCACTCGTACCCGGACTCACGACTGACATCGCTCAAGGTTCGATCTATCAGTACATCGAAGAGACACTTGGTCGGCAAATCAGCTACGCAAAACGAAAAATCGAAGCTCGCCCTGCGACAATGGAAGACCAAGAACGACTCGACCTTCACGATATGACGCATGTCATCGTTGTCACGAACGATACGTATTTCTATGAAGGACAACATTTCGAACGGACGGAATCGCGTCACCGGCTCGATAAGTTTCAGTTCACTGATATTGCCCGTCGTTGAATATAGGCTGCAAGATGAGGGAATTCGTAGATGACGGATTCTCTCTTTTTTATTCTCCCCAACTTATCTATATAAGTTCTTGACCAACTTATATAGATAAGTTAAGATAAGTGTGCGCAGATAAGAAAACGTTTTCATTTTAAAAGTGGTCGAGTATGTCACTTCCAAAAAGGAGCATCGAGATGAAACCAAACTATCGTCAGATTGCAGAGCAAATCATTGAGAACATCGGAGGTAAGGAGAACGTTGAGCAGGCAGCTCACTGTGTCACCCGTCTTCGTTTAACGCTTAAGAATCAAGAGCTTGTCGATCAAGAAGCCTTACTTGAAGTTCCGCTCGTCAAAGGCGCGTTCTTGAACGCGGGTGTCTATCAAATCGTCATTGGTGCCGGAGACGTCGACCGGGTCTATGCAGAATTCATTCAATTAACCGGTTTACAGGCAACAACGATCGCAGATGTTAAATCGTCTGGCGCTGCCAAGATGAATCCGTTCCAAAAGTTGATCAAAGTCTTTTCTGATGTCTTCATGCCTATCATCCCGGCGATCATCGTTGCTGGTCTCTTAATGGGAATCAATAATCTATTCGGTATCGAGTTCGGTGGCAAGACGATGATCGATCGTTATCCAAACTTACAAGGACTTTGGGATCTCATCAATATGATGGCAAACACGGCCTTCGTCTTCCTCCCGGCACTCGTCGGTTGGTCAGCGACGAAACGCTTCGGTGGAAGTGAGATTCTCGGGATTGTCATGGGTCTGATGCTTGTTCACCCAGATCTCTTAAACGCTTGGAACTACGGACAAAGTGCTCTAAAAGGTGAAATCCCGACGTTCAACATTCTCGGTCTCTTTGAAATTGAAAAAGTCGGTTATCAGGGACAAATCCTCCCTGTACTCGCCGCTGCTTATGTTCTCAGTACGATTGAACGTTGGCTCAAAAAACGGGTACCGAATGCGATTCAATTACTCGTCGTACCGATTACGACGATCACATTGACGGGCTTCCTCGCCCTTGCCGTCATCGGACCGGTCACGCGTCAAGTCGGTGACTGGATTACGATCGGTGTCGTCAATACGTTCGAAGCTGTTCCGTTACTTGGTGCCTTACTCTTCGGCGCACTCTATGCGCCGCTCGTCATTACCGGCATGCACCACATGTTCATCGCCGTTGATCTACAGTTGATCGGACAAAGCGGAACGACGTTCATCTGGCCGATGATCGCGATTTCGAACATCGCCCAAGGTTCAGCAACACTCGCGATGCTTTTCCTCGCGAAAAACGTTAACGATAAAAACATGGCATCAACGTCCGCTTTATCCGCCTACTTCGGGATCACGGAACCAGCGATGTTCGGGGTCAATCTCCGATTCAAATATCCGTTTTACGCGGCACTCGTCGGTTCAGCGATCGCGTCAGCTTTCATCGCCGTCAGTGGCGTTCTTGCTCCTGCGATCGGTGTTGGCGGATTACCTGCTTTCATTTCGATCGTACCAGGCTCGATTCTGTCATTCATCGTCGGCATGGTGATAGCGATCATCGTTCCTGTCGCCTGTACGTTCCTGTTCCACTATGTCTCAACGAAACGCGCAAAAAAAGCTGCCCTGAAAAAAGCAGCGTAATTCTAGAAAGGTGTGTATCTAATGATCACGACAACCGATTGGCGCAAATCCGCCGTTTATCAAATCTATCCGAAGAGTTTTTATAGTCCGGAGGGCAAAGCGACCGGTACGTTACGTGGCGTCACTGCCAAACTCGATTATCTGGCGGATCTTGGTGTCGATTACCTTTGGTTGACGCCGGTCTATGCTTCACCTCAGAACGACAATGGCTATGATGTCAGTGATTATTACGCGATTGATCCATCCTACGGAACAATGGACGATTTCGAGACGTTACTTGCAGAAGCAAAACAACGCGGTCTGTCTGTCATGATGGATATCGTCGTCAACCATTGCTCGACGTCGCACTCTTGGTTCGAAGAAGGACGTCACCCGGACAGCCCGTATCACGACTATTTTATCTGGCGCGATACACCGAACGACTGGGTATCGAAATTCGGCGGTCCCGCTTGGTCATTTGATGAGGTAGCTGGCAAGTATTACTTGCACCTGTTCGACAAGACACAAGCGGATCTGAACTGGGAAAATCCACGTTTACGGGAAGATGTTTACAACATGATGCGCTTTTGGCGGGATAAAGGGGTCAGTGGCTTCCGACTCGATGTCATCAATTTGATTTCAAAAACGCCAGGTCTTCCGAACGATCCAGCAGGAGACGGTCGTTCGTATTATACGGACGGACCGAACGTCCACGACTACTTGCAAGAGATGAACGCAGAAGTCTTTGCCGGACACGATCTCTTGACCGTCGGTGAGATGTCGTCGACGTCACTTGAACACTGCCTTCGTTATTCATCACTTGATGAACAAGAACTGAAGATGACGTTCAACTTTCATCATTTGAAGGTCGATTATCCGAACGGTGAAAAATGGACGGCAGCACCGTTTGATTTCAAGCAACTGAAACAGATTTTCTCCGACTGGCAATTCGGCATGAACGGACAAGCCTGGAACGCAATTTTTTGGTGCAATCATGACCAACCACGCGTCGTCAGCCGATTTGGTGATGACGTCACGTATCGCGTCGAAAGTGCGAAGATGCTCGCGACGACGCTTCACGGTTTGCAAGGTACACCGTACATCTATCAAGGAGAAGAGATCGGCATGCCGAATCCGGACTTCACGGATTTGTCCGACTACCGCGATGTCGAGACATTGAACGCCTATCAGGAAGCTCGGAACAACGGTATATCGGAAGAAGCGATTCTCGCTGCGATTCGTCAAAAATCGCGTGATAATGCGCGGACGCCGATGCCATGGTCAGACGCACTCAACGGTGGCTTTAGTACAAGCGATCCGTGGATACCGGTCTCGCCGACGTATGACCAGATCAATGTCGAGTCGGCTGTCGCAAACCCTGACTCGGTCTATCATCATTACAAACGATTGATTCAACTCCGTAAACAGTATGACGTGCTCACGGATGGTTCGTACCGTCTGTTGACACCAGACGATCCGTCACTCTGGGCGTACGAACGCGTAACGAACGAGGAAGAGTTGCTTGTCGTTTCGAACTTCTACGGAACAGACACGACGTTCACGTTACCTCGTGACGGGTCGGACTATACGGTGTTGATTCACAATTATCAGCAGATACAGACAGAGGGTCAAACTCTGACGTTACGTCCTTATGAATCCTTGATGCTTTATCGTAAAAAGTGATGCATCTCTCGTTGTTCTCTTGATCAAATAAAAAGGGAAATCACCATCCGAGTACATGACCCGGAACGTGATCTCCCTTTTCTCATACTTCATCATACACGAACTCGTTTTTAGAGCATGTATCCTACGAAACCTTCCGATTCGCTTCTTCTCGTTTCAACTGTTCGCGGAACAGTCGTGTCTCGGCAATAACGACACCAGACAATCCAATTAAACCAATCAAGTTCGGAATCGCCATCAATCCGTTGAAGACATCGGAAATCGCCCAGACCATGTTCAAGTTCGTCGTCATCGCACCCGCTCCGGCGACTAAGACGAACAGGATGCGGTACGGTAGGATTGATTTTTGACCAAACAGATAATAGATCGATTTTTCCCCATAATATGACCACCCAAGGACCGTCGAGTAAGCGAACATGACGAGACCGATCGTAACGATGTATTTCCCAGCAGGACCGAGGAAGACTTCGAAGCTCGCCGTCGTCAATTCAACACCCTCCAATTTCGTATCGAGCTGCCCTCCCATGACGAGCGTCAGGCCCGTGATCGAACAGACGACCAATGTATCGAGGAACACTTGCGTCATCGAGACGAGCGCTTGACGCCCCGGGAAGTCCGTCTTCGCAGCAGCGGCTGCGATCGGTGCTGAACCAAGTCCTGCTTCGTTCGAGAAGACACCACGCGCGACACCGTAACGAATTGCCGCCCCGATTGCCCCACCCGTGATTGCCTCGTTTGAGAACGTACTACTGAAGATCGTTGAAATCGCACCTGGAATCAGATCATAGTTCATGATGAGAATCAGCAAGCCACTTCCGACATAGAAGAAAATCATGAACGGAACGAACAGACTGACGACTTTCCCGATTGACTTGACCCCACCGAGAATGACGACACCCGTCAGTACCATCAATACGATCCCCGTCACGTAAAGTGGCACATCAAACGTTGATTTCATCGCGAGGGCGACCGAGTTCGTCTGGACCCCGTTTCCGATCCCGAACGCAGCGATCGAAGCGAACGCGGCAAACAAGACACCGAGCCATTTCTGCTTCAGTCCACGCTCGAGGTAATACATCGGTCCCCCTGCCATCTGTCCTTTTTCATCAACGACACGATATTTGACGGCAAGAATCGCTTCCGCGTATTTCGTCGCCATCCCGAACAGACCGGACAGCCACATCCAGACGATCGCGCCTGGTCCCCCGAGGACGACGGCGGTTGCGACACCGACGATATTTCCCGTACCGACGGTCGCAGCCAGTGCCGTCATCAACGCTTGAAAGTGACTGATGTCACCTTCTGACTTATCGTCCTGATGCTTTGAAAACGCAAGCTTCAGCGCATACGGCAGTTTGGTAATTTGAATGAATCCTAAGCGAATCGTCAAGTAAATCCCCGTACCGACCAACAGAATGAGTAACGGTGGTCCCCATACGATATCGGACACCGCACTAATCCACTCACTAAATGAATTTCCCATTCGTCTTACCTCCCTTTATGAGATATGTAGTTCCTTACCATTTTTTCAGAATTTACTGATAATTGTCAAACTATTTTTTCATGAAACTATTTTACGTTTTAATTTTTTTGATAATAAGTAAATTTTTTACTTGTGAAGGTATAATCAAGAAAATAAATAGTTCATCTTGCAAAAAAGGAGCGAATCATATGAAGATTAAAACGAAGCTTATCTTATTGTCCTCCATCCTTTTGCTAAGCTTGATTGGCGTCGGACTGTACGGCGGATTCTCGCTCGACCACGTCGACAAACAGAGTCAGACCATCACGTCCTCCTGGATTCCTGGTCTGAACTTATCCCATGAAACGAACACGGCACTGTCTGATTTGCGACGTGTCGAATTATTACACATTCAAGAAAATGATCCAGAGATCAAAGCCGGTTATGATAAGCGTGTCAAAGACGGTTTAGCGACCGTTGACGCGAATCTCGCGAAATACGAGAAAACGATTTATTTAAAAAGCGATCGCGAACTGTTCAATGATCTCACGAAAAAATGGCAAACTTTCAATGAGACGACTGATCGTCTTCTCGCCCTCAGTACACCAGAAACCCAAAAAGAAGCAGTCACCTATTATGAAGGTGAGAGTCGTGATTCATACTTCGCTGTCTCTGATCAATTAACGAAAATCGTGAAATACAATAATCAACAAGCGAAAATAAATGGTGATGCCATCACAAGTTCTGCCAATACAGCTCATATCCTTCTCTTCACGATCATCGGTGTCGTCGGATTACTCGGTGTCATCTTCACCGTCTTGATTTTACGCTCGATCTTCGTTCCACTCCGTCAACTGCAGGCGAAAACGCATGAACTGGCAACACAAGGCGGCGACTTGACGGCTCAACTCGACGTCGTGCGTGATGATGAAATCGGACAAATCGCCCAGTCGATGAATCAATTCATCGCCCACTTACGGACGATCATCATTCAAGTCGATGATACAGCAACCCACGTCGTATCGACCTCACATCACGTCTCCGGTCGAATCAGCGAACTCGATCAGGATATGGCGTCGACTTCCCATACGATCGAAAACTTATCAGCCGGTATGCAGGAGACAGCCGCCTCTGCCGAAGAGATGAACTCGTCTGCTGTCGATATGGAAGCGACGATTCATGATATCGTCTCCGGCGCAGAAGCAAATGGAAAACGGGCACAAGAAGTCGGCGGGCGTGCTGAATCGCTTCAAGTCGTCGCGACAGAAGCGAAACAGACCGCGAATCACATCCTTGCCGAGACGAAAAGTAAACTCGAGGACGCGATGACACGTGCGAAAGCCGTCAAAGAAATTTCCGTCTTATCGGATGCGATTCTCTCAATCGCCGCACAAACAAACCTATTGTCCCTTAACGCTTCGATTGAAGCAGCACGCGCTGGTGAAGTCGGTCGTGGCTTCGCCGTCGTCGCCGATGAGATTCGTAAACTTGCTGAAAGTAGCCGGGATACCGTCGAACAAATCCAAGACGTCTCGATTTCCGTCATCGAGTCCGTTGAACATTTAAACGCTGCTTCCGGTGAGATGCTCTCCTTCATCGATACGAAGGTCGTTAAGGACTATGATTTATTCGAAGACGCCTCCGTTCAGTATCGAAATGACGCACAATTATTCGGTGATGCAGCGGAACACTTCGCCGCTCAAGCCGGTCAACTCCAGGAACTTACAGCAAACATGCTCGGTGTCATCCATGATGTCGCCGTCACCGTCAACGATGGAGCGCAAGGCACACAATCAATGTCGGAACAAATCAATCATTCCGTTCAAGCATTCCGGGATGTGCACAACCAGACTTCCGTCAGTCAACAACAGGCGGAGTCACTAAAAGAGGTCTTACGCCAGTTCCAAGTCTAAACGACAAGCCCCTCGTCTTCAGATCAGAAGAGAGGGGCTTGTTTTTTATTGACCGGCACCTGTGAGCGGTTGCGCATCTTTTGCTTCTGCTGGTAGTTTGATTTCGTCGATCTCATTGAATTTCGAGAATGTCGACTCGTTCTTCATATTGAACTCGGTCTCTTTTTCAATCGCAAATACCATATCCATGTCGAGTGACTTCGGATAGAACGTCTTCGCGTCATACGTCATCTTGTAGTTCATCTTTTTATAATCGATGCTATCCATCGCATCTTTCATCTGCGCCATCTGTCCTGTCTGTTCGAGTGAATCCTTCATGAAGGCTTTCAGGTCATCCCCACTCAGCTTAACGTCGATTTGATAGACATCGCCCTCTTTTTTCGCTGTCCAATTATCTTTGTATTTCTTTAGGAGCTGCAAGTTTTGTTCCGTCGATGCCGATGATTCCATCGCTTCGACCATCTCGCCTAGCTCCGACACATCTTGAACGATCCATTGTCCGTTTTGCGAGAGATACATTTTATCGTCAACGATGTAACTTTCAATCGTCACGTCTTTCCCGTCTTCAGGATTTTTCATCGTCATCGTCTGCTTCATCGCGAGTGGCTTTTGAATGATATCTGCTGAAACCTTCTGATCCATCGCCATCTCACCTGCTTTAGAGCTGACTGTTCCGTCCATGTGGAACGATTTGATGTCCTCTTGAGCGGCTGTCGCTTTCTTTAACAGCTCTGTGTTCGAGAGTTCCCCCGACTTCTTCGAACCAGATCCGCTGCCACTACCTGAATCCGTCTGTCCATCTTGGCATCCGGCAAGTCCAATCGATGCTGCGACAATCCCGGCTGCTACCCACCTTGTTTTCTTCATATTCATTTCCTCCTTTATACGCGTTACCCTGATTTACGAAAAACATTGGAAAATGTTTCAAAGTTTCTTTAGTAGACCATTACCGTTCTCCTTTAAAACGAACCCTCAAATTTCAAATCTACTATCCTTTTTTTGAAATTTGGTTCAGTGCTCGTGAGATTTTTGCAAAAAAACAGGCTGACGGAAGCTTCCATCAGCCTGTTTCTGATTTGTTAAATCGTCCGTAAAAGATTCGCCATCTCGATTGCAGAAACCGCTGCTTCGTAACCTTTGTTCCCAGCTTTCGTACCGGCACGTTCGACTGCTTGCTCGATCGAATCCGTCGTCAGGACACCGAAGATGATCGGTACGCCTGTGTCGCGTGATGCATTCGCGACACCTTTCGCGACTTCGTTACAGACGTAATCATAGTGTGACGTCGCCCCACGGATGACGGCGCCAAGTGTGATGACTGCGTCATACTTGCCGCTTTTCGCTAACTTTTCCGCGACGAGTGGAATCTCAAATGCCCCAGGAACCCACGCTGTATCGACAGCATCCGCTGCAACACCGTGGCGGCGGAAAGCGTCGTTTGCTCCACCGACGAGTTTTGATGTGATCAATTCGTTAAAACGTGCTGCGACGATTGCGACGCGTAGTCCTTCTCCTGTTAAGAAACCTTCGTAGATCATGATGTGTGTCCTCCTTGGATGTCGAGCCAGTGCCCGAGTTTCGTTTGTTTTGTTTTCAGATAGCGCTGATTTTCTGGTTCAGCCGGTACTTGATGGGGTACACGTTCGATGACTTCGATCCCTTCTTGTTCGAGCACCCGTTGTTTATCCGGATTATTCGTCATCAAGCGGATCTTCGTCACGCCTAGATCGCGCAACATGTTGGCCGCGACCGTATAGTCACGCATGTCCGTCGGATAACCGAGTGCATGGTTCGCTTCGACTGTATCAAGTCCTTGTTCTTGTAACTCGTACGCTTTTAACTTCGCCATCAGACCGATGCCGCGTCCTTCCTGACGTAAATACAAGACGGCTCCACCTTCTCGTTCGATCCGTTCGAGTGCCGCATCGAGTTGCGGTCCACAATCGCAACGCTTCGAACCGAAGACGTCCCCCGTCAGGCATTCCGAGTGCAGCCGGACGAGCATGCCGTCGTGCGCTTCACCCGACAAGACAGCGACGTGTTCTTTATCGTCTTGCGTCGTATAGCCGATCATCCGGAAAGCTCCGAACGTCGTCGGAAGTAATACTTCCGCTTCCCGCGTCAATGGACGCTCGAGGTACGCGACGAGTGCTTCGATCGTAATCAGTTTTAAACCGTGTTCTTCCTTATAGAGAAGTAGATCATCCACACGTGCCATCGTGCCGTCTTCCTTGATGATTTCACAGATGACGGCGATCTCATCGCTGCCGGCAAGACGGGCAAGATCAACGCCCGCTTCCGTATGTCCGCGTCGTTCCCGGACACCGCCTTCTTTTGCGATCAACGGGAAGATATGACCTGGTCGTTTAAACCGTTCCGGTCCATCGATTAGCATCCGCTGGATCGTTAGCGACCGTTCTTCAGCGCTGATACCGGTTTTCGCGTCTTCATGATCGATACTGAGTGTGAATGCCGTCCCATGTGGGTCCGTATTATTCGCTGTCATCGGAGCAAGTTCGAGTCGTTGTGCAATCCGCGGACTGACTGGTACGCAGACGAGTCCTTTTCCATGCGTGATCATGAAGTTGATGTTTTCTGGTGTCGCGTGTTCCGCGAGCATGACGAGATCGCCCTCATTCTCACGGTCCTCATCATCACAGACGATGATCGGTCGTCCGTTCTTCAAATCTTCTATTGCGTCTTCAATCAAGTCGAATCCATTCATTACATGTCGCCTCCTAAGAATGCTGCCCAGTCCGTCTGCTTCTCATGCTGCGTGAAATGATAGAGATGTTTCGCCATCATGTCACACTCGATATTGACGACTGCACCGCTTGCCAATCGATCAAACGTCGTCACTTGACGTGAGTGCGGAATTAATGAAATCGAGATTGTTTCCGGCGTGACGCGTTGCAACGTCAGGCTCGTGCCGTTGATTGCGATCGAGCCTTTTGGAATACAATACTTTTGCCACGATCCGACATCAAACGTATAGACCATCGCTTCTCCATCCGGTCGCCGACTAATCAGCCGTGCTGTGCCGTCGATATGTCCACTGACGAAATGACCGCCGAAGCGACCGTCTGCTGGCATCGCCCGTTCAAGTTGCAACGGGCTGCCGACCCGGTACGTGCCGAGGGCTGTTGACCGAATCGTGTCATGGACGGCATCGGCCGTAAAACCAGTCGGGCTCATCGACGTGACGGTCAAACAAATCCCGTCGACGGCGATGCTGTCACCAATCTTCGTTCCTTCGAGCACCCGGTGCGCTTCAATTTCAAGCGCTAATCCATTCGGTCGCGGAATCTTTCGTTTTAAGGTCCCGACTTCTTCAATCAATCCGGTGAACATGTCGTCTCCTCCTTTCGGATGTACGTCAGATGGAGATCCGGTCCGACCGTTTCGATTTGGTCGATTTGAAACCGATCTTCGATATCGTGTTGACTGTTCCAGGCATTGCCTTCAAAAATCGATGGGGCTTGATAGACTTCAAGCCGATCGACGAGATCCGCCTCAAGGAAAGCGGCTTGAATCGTTGGTCCACCTTCAATCAAGACACTGCGGATGTCTTGTTCGTATAAGCGTTTCAAAATCGCTTCTGGCGTCTCATATTCACCGACGAGGACTGTCACTTGATCATGACTGACCCGCGGAACACTCGTCAGCCAGTAGGTTGGATTTTTACCATCGTGGAAGACTTGCGCCGTCTCCGGGACCCGACCACGGCGATCGACGATTACTCGAATCGGTTCGATGCCTGACGCCGCGCGTAATGTCAGTGCCGGATCATCGATAAGGACCGTCTCACTGCCGACGAGGATTGCATCGTGGCGTCCGCGCAGGGCGCGACCGTTCTCGCGTGCTTCTTCTGACGTGATCCAGCGTTGTTCACCTGTCGCTGCGATCCCGTTCATCGTCTGAGCGATTTTGACGGTCACGGTCGGACGTTTTCGTTCGATCGTCTTCCAGAATTCCGTGTAGAGAGCTTCTGCCTCATGTCGTAACAAGCCGACCTCGACTTCGAGTCCCGCGTCTTGTAGGCGTTTGATTCCTGAACCGGCGACGATCGCATGTTTGTCTTCCGTTGCGACGAAGACCCGTTTGATTCCGGCTTGTAGAATCGCTTCCGTGCATGGTGGTGTCTTACCGTGATGATTGCACGGCTCAAGCGTCACGTAGAGATCAGCACCACGGGCGGCTTCTCCTGCCATTCGCAAGGCTTCGACTTCCGCGTGCGGACCACCGGCAAACCGATGTGCACCAAAGCCAATGATGCGTCCTTGTTTGACGATGACACAGCCGACACTTGGATTCGGACTTGTTTGTCCGTGTAACATATGTGCTAATTGCATGGCATAACTCATCATCTGTGACATCGCGTTCACTCCTTTCAAATGAAAAAAAGACGCCCCTTGAAAAAGGGGCGTCTGTATAGAAGGGTTCACGAAATACACGGTTCGCTCCCTGCATTTTTTCATGCAGAAAGAGACCGTCTCCTGAAAACATTTTTTCAGAAAACAGCTTGAATCGCGTCGTTTCGTTCTTCTCCCATCCGGACTTTACCGTCGGCCCTGGAATCTCACCAAGTCAGCCATGATGCGTACATCATGGGTCGCGGGCTCGTCGATCGATTGATCGCATCACCGCCGGTTGGGATTTTCACCCTACCCCGAAGAACTGGATTATTGAGTTATACAACTTTAGCCTAGCATATCTTTTTCAAGAAAACAAAGCGCAAATGCTTCTGTCTTGTCTCTTTTTTGATTTCGCTCCAGTTCTGTCATCTCTCACCAATTCGTCATCGACTACATCGCAAAAACGACTGGATCACCTGATAACAGTGTGTCCAGTCGTTGTTTTCCGCTTACAAATACCCGTTCTTCCGGTCGTGGAATTCTTGAGCAATCGCCCCGCGCGTCCGTTCATCCGCAAGGACACGAAGTGCTGTCCGAGCGAGGATTTTTGCCCCCGTGATTAATGCTTCATCTCCTGCTTCTGAACGTGCCGCTTCTTTGAACGCTTCCGTATGGGCGACGAGATCATCTGGTCCAATCTTGATATACGGATGGATTGTCGGGATGACTTGACTGATGTTACCGGCATCCGTCGAGCCAAGACCCGGGCGTTCGTCCAAGTGAACGATTTCGCCGAGCGCCTCTGCTTCTTCTTGGAACAGACGGTCGAACGCCCGGTTGAAGACGAGGTTATCGACTTCATTTTGGAAAGCGATGACGTCAAGCGTCGCCCCGGTCGCGAGTGCCGCGCCTTCAGCAACGGCTTTGACTTTTTCCGTGACGGCATTCAGTCGTTCCCGTGTCGTCGCCCGGATGAAGAAACGTGCTTTTGCGTATTCCGGGATGATGTTCGGTGCATCGCCACCATGCGTGATGATTCCGTGGATCCGGACATCGTCCGGTAACTGCTGACGTAAGGCATTGATGCCGTTGAAGAGTTGGATGACCGCGTCGAGAGCATTGATGCCTTCTTCCGGTGACGCCGCAGCATGCGCCGGACGACCAGTAAAGGCAAAGTCGAGCGGATCGACTGCAAGCGAAGAACCCGTGATCCGTGTTTGTCCGGACGGATGGACCATTAAGGCTGCATCGATTCCTTCCAGCAACTGATGTTTGACGAAACTACCTTTCGCACTACCGTTCGGTCCACCTTCTTCGGCCGGTGTTCCCAGCACGACGACACTTCCACCGACTTCATCGAGCACTTTACTAAGTGCGATCGCTGCCGCAACACTCGTCGTACCGATGATATTATGACCGCATGCGTGCCCGATGCCTGGCAACGCATCGTATTCTGCCAGAAAGGCAATCGTTGCGCCTGATCGGTCGCTCGACTTCTTCGCGAAAAATGCTGTATCGTGCCCCGCGACACCAAGTTCTACCGTAAATCCTTCAGCCGTCAGACGTTCCGCATGGAGCCGCGAAGCAAAGAATTCCTCGTTCCCGATTTCCGGTGTCGCATGAATCCGGTGACTCGTCTCAAGATACGATTCTCGTTTTTGTTCGATGTCTTGTTCAATCGTCTCTACCCATGTCGTGCGTACTGGTGTCGTCATATAGTCCACTCTCCTTTTGAATTTATTCGCCGATGTCGCTTAGTGGAACGAACGTCGGGATCGTACTACCTTTGTATTCTTTTTTGATGAAAGCCGCGACATCTTTTTGTTGGTAAAGCGACGCGATTTTTTTCAATTCTTTTTTGTTTTTGTCTTCCGTCCGTGTTGCGATGATATTGATGTATGGTTTTGCTGTCTCGTTCTCATGGACGATCGAGTCCTTGATGGGATTGAAGCCAGCGTCAACGGCAATGCCATTGTTGATGATTGATGCCGCGACGTCCGGTAAGACGCGTGGCGTTTGCCCGGCGACGATCGGGACGATTTTCAGTTTCTTCGGATTCCCGACGATCTTATCGACTGAACCGTTGCCGTCGAAGTCGTCCGGTAACTTGATCAGACCGGCTTCTTGCAGTAACAAGAGGGCGCGCCCCATGTTCGTCGCTTCGTTCGGAACGGCGATTTTTCCGCCGACCGGAATGTCTTTGACATCCTTGTATTTATCCGAGTAGATCCCCATCGGTGCAATGACGGTCGTCGCGATCGGTGACAGCTTCAACTTGTGTTCCTTCTTGAAGGCGTTGAAGTAGGAAATCGTCTGGAAGGCATTGGCGTCGATCTCACCCTCAGCCAGTGCCATGTTCGGCTGGACATAATCGGAGAACTTGACGAGCTCGATTTTGATGCCCTCCTTTTCTGCTTTTTTCGCGACATAGTCCCAAACTTGTGTGTCTGAACCGCTGACACCGAGTTTGATCGTCTTTTCGTCTTCTCCTGATGCTGCGCACCCGGCAAATAAAATCGTCGTTAGTGTTGCTCCAATTGCTACTGCTTTTTTCATGGCTGAATCGCTCCCTTGATTAATGTCTTCTGATTTTTCGTGCGACGATATTGCCTGTCGTCTGTAATCCTTGAACTAAGATGACGAGAATCCCGACCGTGATGATCATGACTTTCGTGTCGAATCGTTGATAACCATAGGTGATCGCTAAGTCACCGAGACCACCGCCTCCAATCGCACCTGCCATCGCTGACGCCCCGATCAAGCCGATCGTCGCGATCGTTAAGTTCAGGATCAGTGAACCGAGTGCTTCCGGTAGGAGGAAGCGGAAAATCGTTTGAAACGGTGTCGCACCCATCGCTTCTGCTGCTTCCAGAACACCTTTATCGACTTCGAGTAACGAGCTCTCGATCAGACGCGCCATGTACGGTGCGGCGTAAAAGACGAGCGGGACGATGGCGGCTTCGGTTCCGATCGATGTCTGGACGATCAAGCGCGTCAATGGAATGATCGCGACGAGTAGGATGATGAACGGAATCGAGCGGAAAATATTGACGATACTGTTGAAGAACGTGAACAGCGGGACATTTTCAAGCAATGCGCCTTTTCGCGTGACGACAAGCAGGATACCGAGTGGTAAGCCGATCAAGGTCGAGAATAAGAGCGAAACGGATACCATCGTCATCGTCTGCAAAAATGCTGTCCAGATATCACTGTAATTAACTAGCATGGGCAAGTACCTCCTCGACCGTCACCTGTGCCTGATCGATGTATTGTAACGCTCGTTTCACTTCAGTCGGCTCACCGATCAACTCGACGAGCAAGGTGCCGAACGGCGTATCCTGCAACTCTGTGATGCTTCCGTGCAAGATGTTGACATCGACGTCAAAGCGTTTTGCGACTTGCGATAAGAGCGGCTGCCCGGTGTGATGTCCGAGAAAATGAATCTTGTAGATCGGATGTGCATTCCGCGACTCGATCAACTGACGAATCGATGCTGGAATCTCGTCATGCATGACAGACCGGACGAAGTTCCGTGCCGTCTCGGTCTTTGGATTCGAAAAGACGTCGAAGACCGTTCCTGACTCGATCAACTTTCCAGCTTCGATGACGGCGACCCGGTCGCAAATTTCACGAATGACGCCCATCTCGTGAGTGATCAAGAGAATCGTGATCCCGTACTCCGCATTGATACGTTTTAATAACTGGAGAATATGATGCGTCGTCTGGGGATCAAGCGCTGACGTCGCTTCGTCACACAAGAGGACGGAAGGTTGCGTCGCTAGTGCCCGGGCGATGCCGACGCGCTGTTTCTGCCCACCGGACAATTGATCCGGATAATGATCCGCCTTGTCCGCGAGATCAACGAATTCGAGCAACTCCGTCACTCGGCGGCGAATTTCGTCTTTCTTGACGCCTGCGAGAACGAGTGGTTTTGCAACGTTCGTAAAGACCGTGTTCGCATTCAACAGATTGAAGTGCTGAAAGATCATCCCGATCCGTTGTTTTGCTTGGCGTAATTTTTTTGGAGACAGTTGCGTTAAATCTTCCCCATCGACCGTCACCGTTCCTGACGTCGGTCGTTCTAACAGATTGACACAGCGGAGCAGTGAACTTTTTCCGGCACCGCTAAAGCCGATGACACCAAAGATTTCGCCTTTTTCGATCGTCAGGTCGACACCGTCGAGTGCTGCAATCGTCTGATCTTTCGTGACGTACGTTTTTTTGACTTGATGAAATGCAATCATTCCGTTTTCCCCCTTCATTCAACAAAAAAGGTCCCTTCTTGAGAAACAAGAAGAGACCTGGATCCGCACAGTGGCAGAATCCACTCCACTCATCTCTCAGACATCTGTCTGATGGAATTGGCACAGTGCTCATAATGAGTCTGTTGCCGAGGTTTCGTAGGGCCAGTCCCTCCACCTCTCTGGATAAGTATTGCGGTATGAAATTCGTATGTGTGTTGTTGCGTTGTTGCTTATGTCGTAAAACTAATTTTTACATTACGGGTCGAAACTTTAAAAGTCAACCAACTTTGCAAAAATAATCCATTTGGCGCATATCGATGGATTTACAAGTTATGAATTAGCTTAATGAACGGATCGTGATTCGTCAAGAAAGATTTGACAAGTCATTTTTGGTCGTGCTACCATCGTTTCAATGATTATTCCGACAATTCCAATATGATATTTATCAAGAGTGAACGAGAGACCTGGCTCTATGACTTCACGGCAACCTGCAATTTGTAAGGTGCTCCGACCAACAAAGCGCGGCTTTGGATGATACGGTGAAAAACTCGTGGGCGTCCAAGCAGTGACGTCGACGAGTTTTTTTCATGAATGGAGGAAAAATAGTAATGATGAACTATCCTGTATTGACTGGTGCTGAAGCGTTTTATCTTCAAGGTGGATCGATCGGTATTCTAATCTGTCATGGTTTTAATGCGACCCCGCAAAGTGTCCGGGACGTCGGTGAGGCATTCGCCGCTGAAGGTTTTACCGTCTATGCCCCGCGCTTACGTGGACATGGAACGAACGTCCGCGAGTTTGAACAATCGACTGCTCGATGTTGGAAGCAAAGCCTGAAAGACGGCTATGAACGTTTACAAGAAACATGCGATCAAGTCTTCGTCATCGGTCAATCGATGGGTGCGACGCTTGCACTGTCACTCGCCGCTGACGGCATTCCGTTTGCCGGCATCATTACGATCAATGCCGCACTCTCCGTTCCATCCTATGAAGCACTTTCGTTCGAGGACGGTCCACAGTACTTACCGGAAGGGGCACCGGACATTAAGCGAGCAGCCTTCGAAATCATCTATGACCTCGTTCCAAGTCGTTGTGCGTTCGAACTCGTCCGTCTGATGGATGAGACGAAAGGACGCTTGGGATCGATCCTTCTGCCGACATTAATTCTCTACTCGGCGACCGATCACGTCGTCCCGCCGTCGAGCTCGGATTATCTGCATCAGCACATCGGAACGAATGATAAACGAAGCTACTGTTTACTGAACTCGTACCACGTCGCGACCCTCGATCATGATCAGGATTTGATCGTTCGTGAGACGATCCGCTTTATCGAACGCTCAAGCCGGTTCTCACAGGAAACGGGATAATAAAAAAACAGCTATTCACTTAGAAGTGAACAGCTGTTACATCAAAGGACGACCGCGACCGGTTCGTCTTTTTTAATTTTCTTGGTGCTGCACCGATTGGAGCGGCTTCGGTTTTCCAGGCACCTCATGGCAATGGCGGCACCGTGGCTCATACGACTCTGAAGCGCCGACTAGGATGATCGGATCATCATAGTTCGCTGGTTTTCCATCAATCAATCGTTGTGTCCGGGAAGCCGGATCACCACATGAAAGACAGATGGCTTGCAGCTTCGTTACGAATTCTGCGCGCGCCAGTAATTCCGGCATCTTGCCGAATGGCTCTGCCCGGAAATCTTGATCAAGGCCTGCACAAATGACGCGTTTTCCGTCTTGTGCAAGTGCTTCGATGACTTGTACGATCTCATCATCAAAGAATTGAACTTCATCGATTCCGACGATTTGTGTTTCCTCTGCTACTGCTGCGTAGAGATCACGACTCGTCGCCATCGGAATCGCCACGACGGAGTTGCCGATATGAGAGACGACATGCTCTTCATGGTACCGGTCGTCGATTGCCGGCTTGAATACTTGAACGGGCAGTTTGCCGTACTGCGCCCGTCTGACACGACGAATCAACTCTTCCGATTTCCCGGAAAACATACTGCCACAAATTACTTCGATCCAGCCGTACTGATTTATTACATGCATCATCGTCCGACACCGTCCTCTAAAAATAGTCACTTTAACGAGTATAGCCCGAAACGGTATCGAGAAAAAGGGTTGACTTCCGGAAATCAAAATTCATTTTTTCTTTACCTAGAATTTTTGTCCTTTCATTCCAACCGTCCCCTATTTCCTGTACACTGAAGAAGAAGACTCTCACGAAAGAAGGTGTCCCCGATTCATCATCTCTTACACGACATCCTGCACCAATATGGTGCCCTTGGTCTCTCCGTCCTTCTCGCAGGTGGTATCGTGGGATTGCCGGTTCCTGATGAGACCCTGCTCGTCCTGTCCGGTTTTTGGATGCATCAAGGCAATCTACCACTCGTCGGTACGATTCTCGCTGCTTACGCCGGCAGTTGCATCGGGATGACGATCAGCTATTTACTCGGATTAAAACTCGGTATGCCACTACTACACCGCGTCGGACCGAAAATGCGTATCTCAGAAAAACATATTCTTTCCGCTGAAGCCGGATTTCGTCGTTACGGAAAATCGGTCTTGATCATCGGTTACTACATACCTGGTCTCCGCCAGCTCTCTGCCTTTTTTGCAGGTGTCTCGAAAATGCCGTTTCGCGTGTTTGCGAGTTATGCGTATACAGGTGCGTTGATTTGGATCAGCGTGTTCTTAGGCGCCGGCTACTTCGTCGGTCGTCACCTCTCGTTCCACAAAGTCATGGACTATATCTTGGCACATCCGGAAGTCATGCCGTATTTAATCGGAATCGCCGGTGGAATCGCCTTCTCATTCGTCTTGAAGACGTATCTCGCGTATCGTTCACAATTCAGTCTATACAAAAACAGCCTGCTTCCGTAATGGAGGCAGGCTGTTTTTTAAGAACCGACAAGTAATTACTTGCGGCCGTATTTTTTGTTGAAGCGATCGACACGACCATCTGCCGCGTTGAACTTTTGACGACCTGTGTAGAATGGGTGCGAGTCTGAAGACACATCCACACGGATGAGTGGGTACTCGTTACCATCTTCCCAAGTGATTGTTTCGTTCGAAGAACGAGTAGAACCGCTTAAGAATTTGTACTCAGTCGTTGAATCCATAAATACTACTTTGTTGTAGTTAGGGTGAATTCCTTGTTTCATGGTTGATTTCTCTCCTTCCGCCCTGGTTCATTTGCTGAGCCAGAGTAAGTTACCTTCCTATACTAAACGATTTTTTTATGCGTCGCAATAGTTATTTTTCGGTCGGTGTTTCCTTCTTGACGGTACGCGGTTTTGCTGGTGCGCGTCGGACCGCCTTCTTCTTTTCTTTCTCGAGTTCAACGAAAAATTCTTCATTGTTTTTCGTGTCACGAATCTTACGCAGGAACGTATCGACGAACTCGTTCGACTCGTTCATCGTCCGGCGAATCGTCCAGAGCGCATCGAGCTGCTCTTTTGGAAGCAACAGTTCTTCCTTCCGCGTACCCGATTTTCGGATGTCAATCGCTGGGAAGATTCGACGCTCTGACAACTTCCGATCAAGATGCAGTTCCATGTTGCCAGTTCCTTTGAATTCTTCATAGATGACGTCATCCATGCGCGATCCCGTCTCGACAAGCGCCGTCGCAAGAATCGTTAAACTACCACCGTGCTCGATGTTTCGCGCCGCACCAAAGAACCGTTTTGGTTTATGGAATGCAGCTGGGTCGATCCCGCCTGAGAGCGTTCGTCCGCTTTGCGGCACCGTTAAGTTATAGGCCCGTGTCAGACGCGTGATCGAATCCATCAAGATGACGACATCCTTCTTGTGTTCGACGAGTCGCATCGCCCGCTCGAGGACCAGCTCAGAAATCCGGACGTGATTGTCTGGTGTTTCGTCAAACGTCGAACTGACGACATCTGCTCCCGGAACTGAACGCTCGATGTCCGTGACTTCCTCAGGTCGCTCATCAATCAAGAGAATAATCAGTTCGACATCCGGATGGTTCTCTTGAATCGAGTTCGCGATTTCTTTGAGGAGTGATGTCTTCCCTGCTTTTGGTGGTGCGACGATCAAACCACGTTGACCAAACCCAACTGGTGCAATCATATCCATGACACGAACGGATAAATGGCGCGGCTCTGTCTCTAGACGCATCAAACGATCCGGATAAATCGGTGTCAATGCCGGGAAGAACAGACGATTACGGGCTGTATCCGGTGCTTCACCGTTAACGGCTTCCACGCTAAGTAATCCTTGGAACCGTTCGTTTTCCTTCGGTGGACGGACTTTACCTGTGACGACATCACCATTACGTAGATTAAAGCGTCGGATTTGAGATGCTGCGATATAAATATCTTCAGAGGATTGGGAATAATTGATAGGACGAAGGAAGCCAAAGCCACCATCGTTTTGCATTTGTGGATTGCCAGGGATGACTTCGAGTACCCCTTCGAGGAAATAAAGACCAGTCGATTCAGCCTGTGCTTTTAGAATCTTGAACATCAACTCGCGTTTACGAGCTTCCCGGTATTGTGGGACATTTTTTGTCTTTGCGATTTCATAGAGTTCTTTTAATGTCAGTTGACTCAATTGAGCCAGTGTATAGGAACGTTCTGGTTTATCTTTTTTATCAGTTGTTGGCATGTTCTTCACCTATTCTTTATAAATTCAACTGCATTCAGCATACTTCCATACATACAGCAGGAGGTATGTAATTTTATTCGTGAACTAAAGGTATCATATTTTTTTTGATTCGTCGTCAACAATCCTTTGCGTTTCTTACTTTGTAATATTCAAAGATATTATTTCAGTTATGTTACAAAAACATCTGTTTTGTCTTCTAACTGAAAAAACGTTTTCAAGTGTGCTCGTGCTAAGATATTCCTGCAGACAAAATTCTTACACAGTTGTAAGGTAGACTGCTTAATCACACACTTAATGATTTCATCATATAACTTACGGACGCAACACACTACATTAAACGGAGGAATTCTTAACATGAAACGTTTTCTAGCATCGATCGCGACAGCAGCCTTAGTGGTTTCAGGTTTTACATCAGTGGGTACAGGTAAAGTTGAAGCAGCGACAGTCACGAAAGTCAAGATCACGGACAACGGTCTTCGTGTTCGGACAGCACCTTCTACGAAAGCAAGCATCGTCGGGAAAGTCAACGCTGGTCAAGTCTTTACATACAAAGGCAAATCAGGCAGCTGGACAAAAATCTCATACGGCGGTAAAACACGCTATGTCTACTCACAATACACAAAGACATACAAATCATCTTCAAGCGCTAAAAAATCAACAAGCTCTTCTTCAAAACGGACGAAAATCCTGAACGAAGCAGCTAAGCACAAAGGAACTCCATATGTATGGGGTGGAACGACAACTCGTGGATTCGACTGCTCTGGTTTCACAAGCTATGTTTACAAGAAAGCAGCAGGCAAAACATTACCACGTACGTCTTCTTCACAATATTCTTCTTCTAAGAAAGTCAGCGTTTCAAGCGTACAACCAGGAGATCTTGTCTTCTTCTCACACGGTAGCGGCATTCAACACGTCGGGATCGCAACGAGCAAGTCAAGCATGGTTAACTCAGAAACAGGTGGCGTTAAATACTCAAGCTTCAAATCAGGGTACTGGGGTTCACGCCTTGTCGGCGCTGGATCTTACCTATAATTCATCATCTCAAAGCGGTTGAGCATTGGCTCGATCGCTTTTTTTCATCTCATTCATAAGGAGGAAACAAGATGCATGTCTTAATCACAGGTGCTTCAAGAGGTCTCGGTCGCGAATTCGCTTATCTGCACGCAATGCAAGGGGATCATGTCCTGCTCGTCGGACGCGATGCGACAGCTCTATTCGAAACGAAGTTCCATGTCGAGCGACTCGGTGGAACGGCAACCGTCTTTCCGTATGACTTAACGAAGCGGACGCATCGACTGGCACTGTTTCGGGCAACGGAACAGATTCCGGTCGACTGTGTCATCAATAACGCTGGGATTGGTGTCTTCGGTTCTTTCCTTGAGACCTCGTTTGAAGACGAGTCTCGGATGATTGCTTTGAACATTGAAGCATTAACACACGTAACGAAGGTCTATGCCTCTCGCATGAAAGAACAGGGAATCAAAGGACGGATCGTCCATCTCGCGTCAACGGCTGCATTTGAAGGTGGTCCATGGCTGAGTGTCTACTACGCGACGAAAGCCTATGTCCTTCACTTCTCGGAAGGATTAACGGAAGAGCTTGCAGCAGACGGGATTCAAGTCAGCGTCGTCTGTCCGGGTGCGACACATACCGGTTTCGAATCAGCAGCAAATCTTGAACAGTCACGCTTGTTCTTGCGACCTGGTGTCATGGATGCTCCGACGGTTGCGCGCATCGCCTACCGCGGCTATATGAAGGGGAAAACGTTCATCGTTCCTGGCTTCGGGAATGCCTGGTATATCTTTTCGACGCGTTTTCTACCGCGTCGGTACGTCACCCGACAAGCAGGAGAAGTCCAGCGTCCGCGGTAATCGTCAAATAACGATTCATTTATCACTCAACGTTCATATCCTCACTTTCCTCAGGCGGGAGGTAAGCTGCGACATCTCGTGCCGGGTCTTCCCTTACCCTGACGGAAACGTTAGCACGTTTCCTTTTCCTGTAGGAGTTGAGGACGAACGTCTTGATTCCTAGAAACACATCAAAAAAGAGTTGGCATTCCGGAAATCATCCGCAACGCCAACTCTTTTTATATGGATTCAGACGTCCTTTTTGAGGAGTCGTCCTGTTTTACTTAATGACAAGCTTCGGTTTCTTCTTGAACGAGTGGATCCCCTCGACAAAACGAACCGTTCCTGATTTCGCACGCATGACGACAGAGTGTGTCTGACCGCCCTGCGCCGTGAACTGAACACCTTTCATCAACTCGCTGTCCGTGACGCCTGTCGCAGCAAAGATACAGTCATCTCCTGCAACGAGATCATCCATCATAAGGATCTTCGACGGATCTTCGATGCCCATCTTCTTACAACGCTCGATCTCAGCATCGTCTGCCGGTAACAATCGTCCTTGGAGTTCACCACCGAGACATTTCAAAGCAACGGCAGCAAGAACGCCTTCCGGTGCACCACCTGAACCGAGCAAGATATCAATCCCTGTATGCGGGAACGCCGTGTTGATCGCACCAGCAACGTCACCGTCACCGATCAAGCGAATCCGTGCCCCTGTTGCCCGAATCCGTTGAATGATTTCTTCATGACGTTCACGATCCAGGATCGAGACGACGACGTCTTCGATTTCTTTGTTCTTCGCTTTCGCGACTGCTGCGATGTTTTCTTCGATCGTCGCATCCAGACTGATGTGTCCTGCCGCTTCCGGACCAACTGCGATCTTATCCATGTACATGTCCGGTGCATGAAGTAAATCGCCTGCATCCGCGACCGCGAGGACAGCAAGTGCGCCCCATGTTCCTTTTGCGACGATGTTCGTTCCTTCAAGCGGATCGACGGCGACGTCGAGTCGTGGTCCATACCCATTTCCTAGCTTTTCTCCAATATAAAGCATCGGTGCTTCATCCATCTCGCCTTCCCCGATGACGACGGTTCCTTTCATCGGAATCGTATCGAAGACATCACGCATTGCGCTTGTTGCCGCATCATCCGCTTCGTTCTTCAATCCTTTTCCCATCCAACGCGCAGAGGCAAGCGCTGCTGCCTCCGTGACGCGTACAAGTTCCATTGATAGACTTCTCTCCATGTGTATGTCCCCTCTCCCTTGTTACAAATCGGTCAAATCGTTTCACGCCATACGAGGGCGCCTAGTTCCTTCAACTTCTGATCAAATCGTTCGTAACTCTGGTCAAGCACTTCTGCGTGGTGCAACGTCGTCTCCCCTGAAGCGAGAAGTCCCGCCAAGACAAGTGCTGCGCCACCGCGTGGGTCCGGTGCCTCGATTTCCGTACCAAGTAAGGTTTCTCCGCCACGAATGATGATTGAGGCGTCTTCATGCGTGATTCGAGCATTCAAGCGTCGTAACTCCTGCACATGCCGGAAACGTTGCGGGTACAACTTATCGACAACGATACTCGCTCCCTTCGCTTGCAACAACGCTGCCGAGATGACAGGTTGTAAGTCGCTCGGGAATCCACCGTAGTGGAAGACACGAATATCGACCGGCTTCGCCTCCTGAAACGTCGCCGTGACGGAATCATCTGTTGCTTCGATCAACGCACCGTACCGTTCGAGTTTTTGGATGACGCTCTCGAGATGAAGCGGAATGACGTTATCGACGGTGACGCGTCCAAGTGCCGCCCCCATCGTCAAGAACGTTCCTGCCTCCATTCGGTCCGGAATCAAGGTATGCCGGCAACCACTTAGTTGCGATACGCCCTTGATTCGAATCTCGTCCGTTCCTGCCCCTTTGACGCTTGCCCCCATGTTCGTCAACATCGTACTGACGTCGATGACTTCTGGATCATAGGCAGCGTTTTCGATGACAGTCGTTCCTTCAGCGAAGACAGCGACGAGTAACGCACTGATCGTCGCTCCGAAAGACGGGAGATCGAGGTAAATCCGGTTGCCGACGAGACGATCGACGCGCATGTAATGGACGCCTTGCTCGTTACGTACAGAAACACCGAGACGCTCTAGTGCTTTGATGTGTAAATCGATCGGTCGTGGTCCGATGGCATAACCTCCAGGCAGACCGACGACTCCTTGTTTGAATCTGGCTGCCAGAACGCTCATGAGGTAGATCGATCCGCGTAACTTGCGCGTCTCCGCACCAGTCAACGGCATCGATTCGACCCGACTTGGATCAATCGTCACCATATCGCCTTGACGTGTCACGACCGCGCCGAGCGTCTCCAAAATCTCGATCATCGTCGCGACGTCGCCAATCTCCGGCACGCCTTCAAGAACGACCGTCTGATCCGTCAGGAGGGCTGCAGCAAGACACGGGATGGCGCTTTGCTTCGAACCACTGATTGATACGGTTCCTTCTAGGCGTTGTTGCCCTACGATATGCAAAATGTCCACGTTCCATCAACCTTTCTCTTCGCTACGATTATTGCTGCGTTTTTTCCCAGTCCGCGAGGAACTTTTCAATCCCTTGCGTCGTGAGTGGGTGGTGTGTGAGTGACTCGATAACCGAGAATGGAATCGTCGCGATGTCTGCGCCCGCAAGAGCAGCGTTCGTCACGTGAACCGGATTCCGGACCGACGCCGCGATGATTTGTGTCGGAATATCATGAACGACGAAAATTTGAGCAATCGTCTCGACGAGTCCCATTCCATCTTGTCCGATATCGTCTAGACGACCGAGGAATGGTGATACATATGTCGCACCAGCACGTGCTGCGAGTAATGCTTGGTTCGGGTTGAAGATCAATGTGACGTTTGTCGTGATCTTTTCTTTTGAAAGTGCTGCGACCGCTTCGAGTCCGGCCGGAGTCATTGGAACCTTAACCGTAATGTTCGGTGCGATCTGGGCAAGTTCCTTCCCTTCACGAATCATTCCTTCTGCATCAAGCGCGATGACTTCGGCGCTGACAGAGACGTCCCCGACGATTTCACAAATCTCACGAAGTCGTGTATGGAAATCGACGCCTTCCTTAGCGACGAGTGACGGATTCGTCGTGACACCATCTAAAATCCCCATTTTATGTGCTTTCTTGATGTCCTCTACGTTTGCTGTGTCAATGAAAAATCTCATCTTTCTCGTTCCCCTTTCATCCCTTGAAATCGCTTACGACTCTATTATAGGTTTTTTTCACGAGAAGTCCTACTGTTTTCCATTGAATACACGTTCACATGATATGAAAAAAGCACGGTAGACCGAAGTCTACCGCACTTTAAAGAGGAGTCGATTAAGCTTTGTTGCTTGAACCGAACTCACGCATCTTACCGATGACAGTTTGTTTGATTGCTTCACGACCTGGTGCGATGAATACGCGTGGGTCATATGCTTCTGGTTTCTCAGCTAACACTTCACGAACGACTTTCGCGAATGAGATTTGGTTCTCTGTGTTAACGTTGATTTTTGAAGTTCCGAGTGAGATCGCTTTTTCGATATCGTGTGTCGGAATTCCAGTTCCACCGTGAAGAACGAGTGGAAGGTTTGTAGCGTCACGGATTTCTTCCATCTCTTTGAATCCGAGGTTTGGTTCACCTTTGTATGGTCCGTGAACAGAACCGAGTGCAGGAGCAAGCGTGTCGATTCCAGTTTCTTTGACGATGCGTACACACTCGTCAAGTTTCGCGTACATGACATCACCGATGACGTCGTCTTCTTGTCCGCCAACTGTACCAACTTCCGCTTCTACTGAAACGCCTTTAGAATGAGCGTATTCAACGACTGCTTTAGTTGTTTCGATGTTTGTGTCGATCGGGCTGTGCGAATCATCGATCATGACAGATGTAAATCCAGCGTCGATCGCTTCTTTACATTTTTCAACGCTCGAACCGTGGTCGAGGTGGATTGCAACTGGAACTGTGATTTTCATGTCGTGTACGAGACCTTCAACCATTTTCACGACAGTGTAGAATCCGCCCATGTGGCGTGCTGCACCTTCAGATACTCCAAGGATGACTGGTGACTGCTCTTCTTGAGCCGCACCGAGAATCGCTTGTGTCCACTCGAGGTTGTTGATGTTGAATTGACCTACTGCATACTTACCTTCGAGAGCTTTGTTTAACATGTCTGTCATAGATACTAATGGCATAATGACATCCTCCTCTGTTTTGATCGCTGTTTACACGAACTCGTGCAATTTCAGACTGATTATAACATACTGATTCATCGGAACGTACAGCATTTCGCTCGGTTTTTTGGTTTGTGACGGCGACGTGAAAGATTAACCGCTTACATCGTGAGAAATTTGCACAGTCACTTCTTTTTTTAATTCAAAGATGTCAAATGGCTTCCCGAAGAAGGCAACGACCCCTAATCGTTTCGCTTCTTCCATCGCTTCTTTTTCACCGAGTGCCGTCATTAGGATCGTTCGGACACGTCGTCCGATTCGGTCCTGATGACGCAAGACCTCAATCCCGGTCCGTCCCGGCATGTTGACATCCATCAACAATAGATCGTATGCCGCTTCCTGTAAGTAGACGATCGCTTCCTCTCCATCGACGGCGACGTCCGTTTCATATCCTTCTGCCCTGAACAATTGCGCAAGTAAGTTCCGGATTCCCGGCTCATCCTCGACGATCAACAATCTGCCTTTCATCTCTGCCACTCCCCCTCTAGTTATTTCCATTCTACACTAAAGCAAAACTTGCTTTATACTGTCCTTGAGAGAAACATAGAAAGGATGAATAAAAATGATGAAAATCTTAGCTACACAATTCAACGGAAAATTGCAAACGCTCGCAAAACAGGAAGACGAACTATTCGATGTCGTCCGTCTACTCGCACAGGCGCTCGTCGGGGAAGGCACGGTCTACGTCGACGCCTATGGTGAATGTGAAGGACTCTATCCGATGCTCTCAGAAGGACCGGACCAGATGAAACGCGTTACGAAGATCAAGGATCGAAAGACCTTGCATGCTGTCGATCGTGTCTTGATCTTCACGCCGGATACGGAACGCTCGGATCTCCTCGCTTCTCTTGCCCGTTACGACGCATGGCATACACCTTATGCGATCGTCACACTCAGTGACGTGACGGAAACGCTCGAGCGTTCGATTGCTCCGCTCGCATTGAAGTTCAATAAAGGACTGCTTCCCGCAGAGGACGGTTCACGCCACGGACTGCCGAGTCTTGCCCTTTGCGCGTTTCTCCTGACGCATATCTTGACGCAACTACAAGAGATGACGGAAGAGTGGGATTGACGTTTTTCTTCTATAATATAAATATAAGTTCACTAGATACGTGTTCGCGTCTGACTAAGCTTACGATCTTCATTGAATCAAAGCGTAACCGTTAATGACCGTTATACAAAAAGGAAGCGCCATTCGCGCTTCCTTTTTTTTGATCATGCCGAAGCATGTTCTTCTTGTGCTTTTAGTTCTTCACCGTAAGACAGCTGATCCTGCATGCGGACGAACGGTAGATAGATCGCGACCGACATCGCAATCGTCGCCAGCTGGAGCAAGGCGCCCTGCCAGCCGCTGATCAAGAAACCAGAGATGACGGGTGGTGTCGTCCATGGTACTTGAAGCGCATTAAATGGTTCGACCCAACCCCAGAGGATCGAGAAGTAGACCATGAAGGATGCAATCGCTGGTACGATGACGAACGGAACGAACATGATCGGGTTGAAGACGATCGGCATCCCGAAGATGACCGGTTCGTTGATGTTGAACAAACTTGGCGCAAGTGACAGCTTCCCGAGCTGCTTCAAGTGAGCCGAGCGGGCGACGATCAACGTCGCGATGATGAAGCCGACCGTAATTCCTGTTCCGCCGAGTTTCGTAAAGACATCTAGGAACTGAATCGTAACGACCTTCGCGTTGTCACCGACGACAAGTTCTTTCCCGGAGTCGATGATCGCTTGGTTTTGCAAAGCATTTGCTGTCAGCAACGGTCCCATGATTCCCATGATGATCGCTGCACCGTGAATCCCGCACCACCACATGACCGACATCAAGATCATGATCAAGACCGCTCCTGCGAGCGTATCCGTCAAGTTTTGAATCGGTGCTTGCAAGACGTCGTAGACAACTTCCGTGAACGTCCGGTCAGCGAACGCTTGGAAGACGGCAAACGTGACGACAGACAACGTGATGATCGCAAGTCCCGGAATGAGGGCCGAGAACGAATTCGAAACGCCCGGTGGTACACCGTCTGGCATCTTGATCCGGATGCCCCGCTTGATGAATTGCGAGTAGATGAAACCGACGACGAGTCCGACGACGATCGAGGCAAGGACCCCTTGTCCGCCCGTCCATACTTTCGGTACGACACCCGTGACGACTTCCCCTGACTTCGACAGAACGGATGATTGTGTGATGATCAAGAAGGCGATGATTCCGAGAATCCCGGCTGGAACCCCTTCGATCTTCTCGTTTTTAACGTACGAGTAGGCAATACCGAAGACACCAATCAATGCGAGAATATCAAACGTCGCACCGACGACCTGTGTCAACGGTAATGTCCAGTCGGCACCGAATAGGCCCGTCATGAACTTCTCCCAGCCTGGGATTGGTAACGCGAGAATCAGTAGGAATAACGAGCCGATGATCGTCATCGGCATCGTTAAGATGAAGCCGTCCTTAATCGCAAGGACAGGCTTGGCGTTCGCGAATCTTGCGAAGGCAGGAGTGACTTTTTCAAATACGGT
This sequence comes from Exiguobacterium sp. ZWU0009, assembly GCF_000798935.2. Taxonomy (NCBI): domain Bacteria; kingdom Bacillati; phylum Bacillota; class Bacilli; order Caryophanales; genus Exiguobacterium; species Exiguobacterium sp. ZWU0009. The sequence continues at coordinate 2,942,951 of NZ_CP018057.1, forward strand.
TTCTAATCGGTTCATTCCGACTCCTCCTTATAGTTCAGCAGCACGTGTCGCGATGATTTCCTGGTACCAATGGAACGACTCTTTCTTCTTCCGTGCCAGATCATTCGCATGATCGACATAGATGAATCCGTACTGCTTTTTATATCCGTTCAACCAGCTGAGTAGATCGATGACGGACCATGCATAATAACCAGAGACATTGATGCCCTCTTCGACAGCACGCTTGACGGCGCGAAGGTGACTTTCGATGTACTCGATTCGTGGTGTATCCATGATTTCTTCGCCGACGATCGGATCCTCGTCACCGAGACCGTTCTCTGTGATGTAGATTTTGATATCGCCGTATCGTGCTTGGAGCATCCGCATTCCTTCAAGGAAGGCATCCGGTGCGATTTCCCAGCCCCACTTCGTGTAGACTTTATCGTCCATCAAGACTGTCTTATAGACGCCATCGAACGATGGGTTCCCAGGACGTCCGGTTGAGTTTTCGCGACCACCTGCCATGACGAGCGCCGAATCATTCTTCATGACACGTTGTGGACAATAGTAGTTCAGTCCGATGAAGTCGTTCAGCGGTGCTGTCCGTTTCAAGAGATCGAGCTCTTCTTCTGTCCATTCCGGTAACAAGCCCTGCTTTTCTAAATCCTTCACGACATACGCGGGGTACTCACCTTTTAGAATCGGATCATAGAACCAGTGTGTCGCGTATTCATTCGCATGTACTTCGGCTTGTTTGTTCTCTGGCGCTTCATCGATGCTGAACGCTGGGTTGAAGACGTGCGTGATGCCGATTTCTCCTTCATATCCCGCTTCCTTGAACGCTTCGACTGCGCGAGCGTGAGCGACGAAAACGTTGTGCGTCGTTTGGAAGTACGCTTTTGCATCGCCTGTGATGCCGGGTGGGTGTGCGCCCGTCAAGTAGCCGAGCGAACAGAAGATGACCGTCTCGTTGAAGGTGATCCAGTTGCGGACACGATCGCCGAACGCTTCGAAACAGGTCTTCGCAAAACGCACGAAGGCATCTGCTGTTTCAGGACTACGCCAGCCACCCTGTTCTTCAAGGACTTGTGGTAAATCCCAGTGATAGAGTGTCACGAACGGGACGATCCCGTGCTTAAGGCACTCATCGATCACGTTGTTATAGAACTCAAGTCCTTTTTCATTCACTTCACCTGTGCCGTTCGGGAAGATGCGTGGCCATGAGATCGAGAAGCGATACGATTCAAGACCCATCTCTGCCATCAGACCGATATCTTCTTTATAACGGTGGTAATGATCGATTGCGACATCCCCGTTCGTCGCTTCAAACGTCTTTCCAGGAATCTTCGAGAAGACATCCCAGTTCGAGACGCCTTTTCCGTCTACGTTCCAAGCACCCTCTACTTGATAAGAAGCAGAAGCAGCGCCGAATAGAAAATCTTTTGGCATTTTCATCGTCTTCACCTCTTATTTGTTTGCGAGTTTGATTGCTTGGTCGAGTACTTTCGTTCCGTTCATCATGCCGTAATCGATCGTGTTGATGACATCGATCGGCACACCTTTTGGTTCACAGATCTGTTTTCCTTTTGCGAGAAGGTATTTCACCTGTGGTCCGAGGAGAGCGACGTCGAGTTCGTTGACGTATGTTTCCATCTCTGATTCCGGGTATGCTGCGATGTCCGCTTCTAAGCCGCGCTCTGAGGCAACCGCTTTCATTTTTTCTACTAACATACTCGTCGACATACCTGCCGCACAAAAGAGTCCGATTTTCATCATTTTTGATCCATTCCCTTCAATTGGTTGATTTCGTTTTGCATGTTCATCATATATCCGAGCATTTCCTTGACGAGGATCGTGTTCATAAGGTGATCCTGCGCGTGTACCATCAGGACGCCGACGGTTGCTGTCTTGCCTTGTGCTTCGAGTGTAACGAATTTCGTCTGAATGCTATGGGCATCCTTGAGTGTCGCGTCACCTTCTGTAACGGCAGCTTGTGCCTCTTCAACTTTGCCTTCTTGCATCAGTAACATTGCTTGGTGGTAGCTTGCTTTGGCGTCGCCCGACAAGGCAATCAATCCAAAAATATCTTCCGGGGTAATTTCAATTGTTTCAGAAGTCATGCTGTCTCTCCTTTGTTGTATGGATAACTTAAATTCATAGGTACAAATTCTACAGTTCGATAATAGCATGCGCTTTCATAACGTGTAAACCCTTTCTTTTTAAAAAATTTAAATAAAAAAACACACGAAATTCGCTTCGTGTGTTTCCTTCTTATTTAATATTCGAGACCTTCAGCATCTTCACGTGGCGGAAATGATGCGTCGCTCGCGAGACGTCGAAGATTTTCCCATTCGTCAAATAGACCGTATTGTCGACGAGTAAGGATGGATCGTTCTCTTTTAATCCAAGCAACTCGGCGTCACTGCTATTCAAGTAATCGGCATAGATGACGCGATCCGCAAATCCGATCGACAGATTTTGATCATTGCGTAAATACGTGTAGATCGATTTTTGAACGATATTCTCATCGAGATACATGACGAGATTTTTCCGGAAATAGGACGCTTCGATCGAAAACGGGTGATCATCGACGAGACGCAGTCGTTTGACGTAATAGACCGGTGTACCGACCGAACATTTCATGCGTTCCGCGACTTCTTCGTCTGCCTTCGTCTGTTCGAAAGCGAGAACGCGCGTCTCGACCTTCCGTCCACTGAAGTCGCTCGTCAATCCTTGTAGCTTTTCGAGATTGACGTAATCACTCTTATAATGATCGCGGACGAAGACACCGCTCCCTTGTACTTGGTAAACGTATCCTTTATTGACGAGAATCTCGATCGCCTTCCGGATCGTATTTCGGCTGACATCGAATTTTTGGGCGTATTCGTCTTCCGTCAACAGTTTGTTCGTATGTTGATAGACGTGCTCATTGATCTCGATCTCGATTTGTTCAGCGACATGTTTATACTTCGGAATCAATGATATTCCCCCCTCTATCTAAAATTTGTAGGAATGAATCCGCTACCATTATAGCAGATATGTATTTTGACGATAGGAATAAATGAAAATAAACCCGTCTTCTTGAAGAAGACAGGTTTATTTGGATACGACTTACTCTCCGAGTGATGCTTGGATGAAGTCATGGAAGAGCGCTTGTGGGCGTTCTGGACGTGAGATCAATTCTGGGTGGAATTGACACGCGACGAACCATTTGTGTTCTGGAATTTCGATGATCTCAACGAGACGACCATCTGGGCTCGTACCTGAGAAGACCATGCCGTTTGCTTCGAACTGCTCACGGAATTCGTTACCGAACTCATAACGGTGACGGTGACGTTCGTAGACGAGCTCGCTTGAATACGCGGCACGTGCTTTCGTTCCGTCTTCGAGTTTACATGGGTAAAGTCCGAGACGGAGCGTACCACCGAGATCCTCGATGTCTTTTTGTTCTGGCAACAAGTCGATGATCGGGTATGGTGTCGCTGGGTCGATTTCCGCTGAGTGTGCGCCTTCAAGGTTGAGGACGTTACGTGCGAATTCGACTGTCGCGAGTTGCATCCCGAGACAGATACCGAAGAACGGTACGTTGTTTTCACGTGCGAAACGTGTTGCTTCGATTTTCCCTTCGATGCCGCGTTCGCCGAATCCACCAGGAACGAGGATACCGTCTGCTGAACCAAGCAATTCGTTGACGTTTTCACGCGTCACGTCTTCTGCGTTGATCCAGTCGATTTCGATGTCACTGTTGAAGGCGAATCCAGCGTGTTTCAATGCTTCTGCGACCGAGATGTACGCATCACGCAATTCGACGTATTTCCCGACGAGTGCGATCTTCGTCGTCTTCTCGAGGTGCGTCACTGTGTGGACGAGTTGTTTCCAAGCCGTCATGTCAGCAACTGGTGTATCGAACTTGAAGTAATCACAGACGAGTTGGTCCATGCCTTGACGTTGCAAGTTGAGTGGTACTTCGTAGAGTGTCGATGCATCTTGTGCTTCGATGACTGCTTCCGGACGTGTGTCACAGAAGAGAGCGATTTTATCTTTCATCTCTTGTGGGACTGGGTGCTCCGCACGTAAGACGATGATGTCTGGTTGAATACCGTAGCTACGGAGTTCTTTGACACTGTGTTGTGTCGGTTTCGTCTTGAGCTCACCTGCCGCTGCAAGATACGGAACGAGCGTACAGTGGACGTACATGACGTTTTCTTTCCCGATATCGTTTTTCACCTGACGAATGGCTTCGATGAACGGAAGCGATTCGATATCCCCTACTGTTCCACCAATCTCTGTGATGACGACGTCAGCGCCCGTTTCTTTGCCCGCACGGAAGACGCGATCTTTGATTTCGTTCGTGATGTGCGGAATGACTTGGACCGTTCCACCGTTGTAATCCCCGCGGCGTTCCTTCTTGAGGATCGTCGAGTAGATACGACCAGACGTGACGTTTGCGTTCTGGCTCAAGTTGATATCGATGAAGCGCTCATAGTGACCAAGGTCAAGGTCTGTCTCCGCGCCGTCATCCGTGACGAATACTTCCCCGTGTTGGTACGGGCTCATTGTACCCGGGTCGATATTGATGTACGGGTCGAATTTTTGGATCGTGACGTTAAGACCACGGTTTTTCAAGAGACGAGCGAGCGATGCAGCGGTGATCCCTTTACCGAGTGACGATACGACGCCACCTGTTACGAAAATATACTTTGTCATGTTAAATATTGCTCCCTTCCCTAATTCACATCTCAACAATACAGAGGTGGTAAAAACAAAAAAGCAAAAGTGCCCCCATTGGAATAGGAGACACTTTTGCTGAAATAAGCACGTTGCTTAAAGAAGCCCATGACTAACTTACGTCATTCGGAAAACTTCGTCAAGCCTAATTTTTCAAAGAAAAATTTCCGTGCTCGTTCGTCAGCCGTCAACGAAAAAACTGCCATTTCTATAGGGAAATAGCAGCTGTACAGTTGTGGTTGATCGTGCTTAGACTTCTTCTTCTTCTTCGAAGTCTTCTAAGTCTTCTTCGTCGAGATCGTCATCGAGATCATCGATGGCTGCGACTTTTTTGAACGTATCATCGTCTTCGCTGTCGTCAGCTGAATCATAGTCCGCTGTCTTCGCGAATGTATCGAGATCGTCTTCAATCGTCTCGAACTCATCTTCTTCTGCATCATAGTTGAACTCTTCTTCAAACTCATCGAGTTCTCCACGTTGACGCGCTTCGATGACGAGATCCTCATCCGACTTATCGAACGGATACCAAGCGCGGAGTGACCAACGGTTTGCTCCGACGTTGACGAAGTTTCCGTCGATGTTCATGTCTGTATAGAGTTGAGCAAGTTTCTCGAACTTGTCTTCTTCATCTGTAAACGTATGGTACTTTTCGATTTCTGACGTGATGTCATCGAACGTGATTGGCTGTTCGCCAGCTTCTTGCAACATTTCGTTGACGAATTCGATCAGCGAAAGATCAGTAATCTCTTCTTTACTTAAACGGCTGAGGCTCATTGTGACGGCCACTTCCTTTCATTTGCGTTCAATCCATTACTTCTCATTATACGCAAAACGTCTTTTAAAAATCCAGTCTCTATTTAAAAAAAGCTCGAATTGATTCTCGATTCGTGTTTTTCCCACTCCTGAAAAAGGAATATCCAAGGGAGAAGAAGGAGGAATGACAGATGGAGATGACAATCGAACGGGTCAACGATTTTGATGACTTCAACTGGTTACCAATCTTATCAAAGAGTACACAGGAAGGCTATCCCTTCATCGAACGGATGCTACGTGAACGCCGAAATGAAACGTATCGAGAAGACGGAGAAGCAATGTTCGTCGTTTTGTCGCTTTCCGGTCACGTCATTGCGTGCGGAGGTTATATGAAACAAACCGACGCGATCGACGTCGGTCGGATTCGTCATGTCTATGTCTTGCCAGAAATGCGACATCACGGTGTCGGTACGCAACTGCTTGAGAAAATCATACCAGAAGCGCTGTTGACGTATTCCGAGCTCTGGCTCTATACGAATGATGCCAGTACGTTTTATGAACGATTCGGTTTTGAGCCGTACACGGCAACCAAAGTGACACATCGACTTTTAAAACATGCATTCGTCCAACCTTAAGTGTCTTGGATTGACATATCGAGAATCATCGATTAGTTTAAGCGTATGACAAATCAAGTGGATCTATTCAAGGCATTATCGAACGAGGTACGTCTTGATATCTTACGCTGGCTCAAGGATCCCGAGACTCATTTCAATAAGCCGACGGCCCATCTCGCGACGAATCTGTCGGACAAGGGAGGCATTTGCGTCGGAGATATCCAAGAGAAGGCGAACTTATCTCAATCGACCGTCTCCCAATATCTTGCGATGTTGCAAAAAGTCGGATTGCTCGAATCCGAACGTCACGGCAAATGGACGTATTATCGGCGAAATGAAGAAAAAATCCAGGAGCTCGCAGCGTACCTCAAAGGAGAACTTTGATCCGTTCTCCTCGCCATACATATCGACATTTCTCGATATTTAGATTCGTGAAAGGATGAATTCTGTTGAAAATCGTGTATTACGTACTCGCGTTACTTGCGGGTATCGCACTCAGTGTCGAAGGGGCCATCTATGGTGAGCTCGGGAATTTCGTCGGAAAACTCGAAAGTAGCTTTTATAATTTCTTCGCCGGTACGATCATCATCGGACTGATCGTCCTCTTCTTCGGAAAAGGTTCACTCGGCTATACATTCCGCGCACCGAAATGGACCTTGCTCGGTGGTCTACTCGGTAGTATCTACTTGACGATCTTGATCATTAGCATCCCGCTCGTCGGTGTCGGTCTCGCCATGATTAGTGTCATCATCGGACAGATGATTGCCAGCATGGTCATTGAACATTACGGCTGGCTCGGTAGTCCGAAACGGCCAATCAATCGTGACAAGCTGACAGCTTCTGCTTTGATGCTCGTCGCTCTATTTCTTATCTTTTAAGGAGGTTCGCTCGTGAATATTCTATTACTCGGTTTTACATTACTCGGCGGCGTGATGCTGAGTGCGCAGTCATCGATCAACGGTGCCTTCAGTCAAAAGGCAGGGGCTCTAGAAAGTACGTTCCTGACTTTCTTCACCGGGATGCTGATTCTCGCACTCGCCATCCTGTTCTTTGGTCAAGGAAACGTATTGCTCTTGCTCGAAGCACCACGTTGGCAACTAAGTGCCGTCCTGTTTGGGGTCAGTTATCTATTCCTGACGATTCTTGCTGTTCCACAAATCGGTGTCACGGCAGCTAGTATCGCGACTGTCATCGGTCAACTCGCAGCAGGGATGGTCATCGACCACATCGGTGCATTCGGTGGCGTCGTCGTGCCGCTCGACGGAAAACGTCTGCTCGGTCTGCTTGCGATGCTTGCTGCGCTTTACTTCGTCTATCGCGGGAACACACGCAAAGACGTGTCGGCTTCATCTGATTCGATGGCATCGTGACGATTGTCCTCACGATTCGTTCACGCGCTTTCCTCAGTCGAGACACAAGCCAGTCTCGACTGTCACAGACAGCCGACACGGGTCTTGTTTGTCTTTGACAGCGCAAGATCTTGCGCTTTTCCTGTAGGAGTCGCGTGAACAACGTGAGTCCTGCTGTTTCTCATGATCTATCAAAATAGAACAAAAAAAATCCGAAATGCCGAAGTGATGCTACTTCAGTGTTTCGGATTTTTTAAATCAGTTGATGAACGTGAAAAGCGAAATAGCTAAGACCCCTTGAGCGAGTACTTGTAACAGGAATACGATTCGGGACAAATAAATGCACTTTTTCTTCAATTGATCGGCTTATCGATAACGACTTTACCTTCTTTGTCTAATAGCGGTGTCATTCCGTTCAAACCAAGTCCACTTGTCATTAAATAATTTACACCTGTTTCAGTGTCTACGACAATTTTGATAATACCACCACTTAGGTGTTGTTTTGATTTAAATATGAATCGTTTACTCATTATTTTGTATGACCTCTCGTTCTTTCCGATTTCCACGTAAAATCATAACTTACTGTGTGAGGATAGGTTTAACGCTTTTTTACCAAGGTGTTGCCTATCTACTTAGAACAGTCCTCACATTCCCACACGACTCCTACAGGAAAAAGCACGATTCATCGTGCTGTCAGAGACAAACAAGACCCGATTCGGCTGTCTGTGACAGCCGGCACTGGCTTGTGTCTCGCCTGAGGAAAGCGGGTAGGAAATCGTGAGGACGTCTTATCAAGTCCAGTACTTCACTGCCCCAGCTGTTGCCTCTTAAGTAAGCGCAACGCTTCCGTCGCGAGATGATGATCCGCTTCCTGAGATAGACCGGAAACGGTGATCGTACCAACGACACCGACTCCTTCAATCCGAATCGGGAACGACCCACCTGCATCCGCATAATCGGCTGGAGAAACAGCATACATCGTATGATACGAGCGATGCTTACTTTCATTATAACGACGCATGTACAGCGAGCTATAGCCATGCCGTAAGACGACGTTCGATTTCCGGCGGATCCATTCTTCCTGATCCGGCGCCGTACCGTCGAGCGCCGCGTAATATAAACGCTGCCCGTTCCGTTTGATTTCAACGGCGATCGATAAGTTCTCCTTCATCGCCCGTCCGATCAATTCATGTCCCATCCCGATCGCTTCCGTATTCGTCAGGGACGTCAAGACGAGTTCGTCCTCTTCCGCTAGCAACACCTTCAATTCTTCCATGCATCCCATTCCTTTCGTAAGAGGCGTCGTCCTTCATCACTGCTGATGCGCACTGCTTCAATCAAACGCATCGTTTTTTCAGCGTCGCGTAAATCGACAGGTACTCGTCCCCCGCGAAGTCCTTCCGCCAACTGTTCATAAAACGTCGCATAACTGCCTGGAAGTGTCGCGAGACGCTCGACTGGCTGATCAGCGATTTGAAGGTAGCCGTAGGAATCTACTTCATCTTCACCAAGCTGTTCGTCAACACGATGACCTTTCGCAAGCCGTCCTTCTTGCGGATCCATTCCATATTTGACGTAACTACCTCGTGTCGCATGAAACTCGAAACGCGGTGTTGGTCCTTGAATGAAGGACGTCGAACGGAGAATGACACGACGCGTACCGTAATGCAGCGTGACATGGAAACCATCATCGACGACAGCACCGTCACGTTGCAGGTAGACGTCGCCCGTGAGTGCATCCGGTTCTCCGAACAAGGCAAGTGCTTGATCGAGTAAGTGTGAGCCGAGATCAAACAGGATGCCGGCGCCACTTCCCGCTTGTTCCCGCCAGCGTTCCCGAACGACCGGACGATAGCGATCAAAGCGTGATTCGATGACTTGCCAGTCGCCGATCTCGTTCATTTCCATCAATTGTTCAAGTGTCAGGAAGTCCCCGTCAAAGCGACGGTTTTGATAGACGGCGACCTGCACCCCGTGTTGTTTCGCTAACGTTTGCAGCGCCAGTGCTTCTTCGATCGTCACGACGGCTGGCTTTTCGAGTAAGACGTGCTTTTTTGCTTCGATCGCTTGTTTTGCCATTTCGAAATGCAGTGCCGTTGGTGTCGTGATGATGACGAGTTCCGTGTTCTCATCCTGCAACGCCTCAGCAAGTGTCGCGACGACCGTCGCCTTACTGAAATGTTGTGCCACCTGCTCCGGTCGACTCGAGACGACTTGCGTCACTTCAAATGCCGGTAATGCCTGTAAGAACGGAACGTGGAACGTCACCGCTGAAAAACCGAATCCGACGAGCGTCGTTTGAATCGGGTTCATGTTGTTTCCTCCTCTGTCACGTCGAGATCGACATGATAATGATCTAGTCGTTCTTGCCACGTTGCGTCTGGTACTTGATCCGTAACGAGTACATCGATTTGCTCCCAGTCACAGACCTTATGCAAAAAACGCTTATTGAATTTCGTATGGTCTGCGAGGACGATGACACGGGTCGCACTTCGAATCATCGCTTTCTTTACGACCGCTTCTTCGAGTTGTTCCGCAAAAAGTCCTTCTTCCGTTAATCCACATGCTCCAAGAAAAACACAATCGACTTGATAATTCAGGATGTCGTCTGCCGTCTTGATCCCACTCAAGCTTCGCGCATGCCGGTCGAAACGTCCTCCCGTGACGTACAGCTCAATATCCGTGCGAGCTCCGACATAGTCTGCGATGTCGAGGGAGTTCGTGATGACTTGTAGTGGATATGGCGGAAGTGCTCGTGCCATCTCAGATACCGTCGTTGCAGCGTCGAGCAATAAGCGATCGTTCGCTTGGACGTGACGCGCTGCACGTTGTCCGATCCGTCGTTTTTCCGGTTTCTCTGTCCGTTGCTCATACGCAAGTGTTCCGCCAGCACGGACTAATCCATTTTTAACGCGAATGATCTCCCCTTCTTGTTCGAGGACGATGACGTCACGACGTGCGGTATCTCGTGAAATCTGATACTCCTGCATCAGTTGATCCAGCGAAATTTCAGGACTCGTCTTGATCCATTCCCGCATCTGTTGCAGCCGTTCCATTTGACCCATCGATTCCCGCCTCCTTTTTCTATATATTAAGTTTTTTCATTACAAATATGCAATTTTAATGCAAATAGTTCAACGGTAATTCGGGTAAATAATAGAAGACAACTACTTTCAGAATGGAGGAATTGATATGCAAACGATCTTGATCACGGGTGCTTCTTCCGGTATCGGTCTTGCGACGGCGCGACGATTCGCAGACGCCGGATGGTTCGTCTACGCTGGTGTCCGGAGTCCAGACGAAATGACCGTGTCGTTGCCGACGCTCACCTTCTTGCCGCTCGATGTCACGGATGAAGCAAGCGTGAAAGCAGCCGTTCGTCAAATTGAACAGGAGGTCGATCATCTCGACGTCGTGTTCTGCAATGCCGGTCATGGTTTACTGCGCGCACTCGGTCAAGCGACGAGTTATGAAATCAAGCAACTCTTCGAAACGAACGTCTTCGGTGTCATCCGGACGATCGAAGCCTGCCTTCCCCTACTCAAACAAGCACCGGACGGTAGTCACTTACTCGCGACTTCAAGCGTCAGTGGTCTCGTCGGTCAACCGATGAATGAACTGTATTGTGCCAGTAAGTTCGCGATCGAAGGGCTGTTCGAAAGTCTTGCGACCTACTATAAACCATACTTCAACATCGACGTCACCCTGATTGAACCAGCCGCCGTCGAGACGAACTTTACCGCAAATGTTCTCGATCAACTTGAACGGACGGGTGGCTTACACGAAGACGACTTCAAACCGATCATCACGGCTTATTTGCAGACGTATCGGACACGACATGCCGATCGCCAATCGGCAGAAGCTCTGGCTGAGGTAATCTTCGAGGTCGTCCACCGTGACGAACGTCCGTTACGAATCCGGACGACGGAAGCCGATGAACATTTCGTCGCCCATAAGACACATCATGATCCGTCAGGTCTCGAAGGGATCGCTAAAATACGACGGCTGACATTAAATCTTGACTGATTCCCCTTTTTTTGAAATTTCAATCCGCCTCAGCAATCTTCGCCCACTATACTGAGACTATCTACCTAAAAATTATCTAGAAGGGCGGAACGCTATGCCATCCTTGTTTCTTTTTACAATCGTTTATCTGATTCCGACCTTCATCATGTTCTACATGTCGATTGATATATTTTTACGCAATCCATCACGTCCACAACACCGACTGCTTAGCTTATTTACGTTCGCTTACGGGATGTTATTCCTCGGTGAATTTTTCCGGAATGCTTCTCCAATCGAATTTAGTCCGGCATTCGTGACCTACTGGTTCGGAAACGCTGGTCTGATCGTCTTCAGTACATCGCTCCACTTCATCTTTCGCGTCTCGAATTTGTGGAAACGAATGCCACGTTTATTGTACCCATGGATCTTCTATCTTCCGATGGGCGTCGTGCTGACGACATACGTATTCCAGACGAACGTCATCAACAGTCAGCAATTCACACAGGTCGGACAGTTCATCTACCCTGAATTCAACACACAATATCTAGTGACGATGACGGTCGGGAACATCTTCCATCTCCTTGTCATCGGTCTGCTCGTGTACGCACGGACACACTTGAAAGATGCACGTCGTGGCATCATCAGTGTCTTACTCAGTGTCGCGATTCTCGTTCTCGCATGGGATATCGTCTTCGGCTACTGGTCGTTCTACAGCATCATGCCACCGTATGCCTATATGTATGGCGGTTTGTTCTGGGCAGGAGCACTGGCGATCGCAATGCGCCGATTCGATTATCTCGCGTCCTATCAGAAGCGTTTCGCGACGCTCTACAATTTGAATCCTTCGGCAATCTTGTTACTCGACCGAGATGGACGAATCGAGAGCGCCAACCCAGCCGCTCATCGCCTGTTCGAGACCGATGACTTAACGGCATGTACGTTTTCGACCTACTTACCGGATAAAAAACAAGCCGATTGGTCGCTGCATTATATGACACACTTTTTATCGCAACGTAAGTTCAACGAATTCGAAACGAAGATTTTGACAGCGCGACAGCAAGAACGCTACGTCGTCATGGATGCCGATTTCGTCTTCATCGAACAGGAACTGCACGGGATGTTATTGATTCGTGATATCCAGTCCTTCAAGGAAGCGGAGCAGACGATTCGTTTCTTCGCCTATCACGATCCGTTGACGAAGATTGCGAATCGCCGGAGCTTTTACGAACGTGCGGCGCAAGAGTTACTCGAACTTGATCACGCGGCGATCATCGTCGTCGACCTCGACGGTTTCAAAGCGATCAACGATACGTACGGGCATCAAATCGGTGACGCCTTCTTGATTCATATCGCTCGTCTACTTGAACACCACGCGGAACAGAATGGATTCGCCGCCCGTGTCGGTGGCGACGAATTCTTCTTACTCTATCGTCATCCGTCTGTCGCTACGCTCCATACCTATGCTTCGAATTTGTTGACGTACTTGCAAGACAACCCTTACCGGTTCGCTGAAGAAACCATTGAAATCCGAACGAGTATCGGACTTAGCTACTCACCCAATCATGGCGTCGATCTCGACACGCTGATTCATCATGCTGACCAAGCGATGTATCGCGTCAAACATGCCGGAAAGAACGATTATTTCATTCATGATACGATGGACTCGACGCAACGATCCTAAAGGAGAGATTCCATGATTTCTGTACTGACGATTTTTTCACGCTTATTCAAGGGATTGCGCCGCGCCTTTCACTTATCTTACTTTCGTGGTCTATTGATTCTCTGCCTGTTGACGCTTGTCTCCGGGACGATCTTCTATAGCACGGAAGAAAACCTGTCGATGGTGGATGCACTTTACTTTTGTATCACGACACTCAGTACGGTCGGGCATCCAACGTTCGTTCCGACGACGACGCTCGGTAAGGTCTTTACGATGGCATACATCACGATTGGCTGCGGGTTGTTCTTAACACTGATTGCCACGTTATCGTATGTTCTGATTAAACAACCGGAGGATGAATAAGGGGGAATGATTCATGCGCCAAGCTGCCATCCAAAATAATTTCGATTGGTGTCGCCTCGTCTGTGAGTCAGCCGGTTGCCGGGTGACGGAAACTGATTCGACCTGGCACGCTCAAGGAAACGTACCAAGCTATTATCCGGAGCTGATGGTCCGACTTCCCCATCAGCGAATTGGTGTCACGGATGTCTACAGCATCAAGGACTGCACGGCAAGCTATGATTTCTCGAGTGCTGGTCTCAGTCATCTTTTCACAGCGGAATGGATGACCCGCCCTGCCATACTCGATCGCCGTGCCCTTCCCGTCGATTGGTCCGTTGTGACGGATCTCGATCAGTTCGCTCGCTTCCAAGCCATCCAAGCGACAACAGAATTACCAGATACCCTCTGGCAACATCCGGACGTCCGGTTCTTCTATTCAGAAGCGCAACAAGCAAGTTGCATCGCCTATTCGAACCAGATGACGACTGGTTTAACATACGTCAGCTCTGATTATCTCGACGAACGATTGTGGGATGACATTGCGCGTTTGAGTTCGGCACACTTCCCCGGTCAACCGCTCGTCGGGTACGAATATGGCGATCATTTGATCACAGCGCTCGAAGCTGGCTTTGACGATGTCGGTCCACTCGCGATCTGGATTCGCACGGCGAATGAGCACACATGAAAAAACCGAACCGATTCCCTTCCTCTTGACGAAGATGAATCGGTTCGGTTTTTTTACATCAAACGGCTAATGAAAGCAGTTGCGATCCCGAAGTAGACGAGGAGCGACAAGATATCGTTCAATGTCGTGATCAGTGGTCCGGATGCGATTGCCGGGTCAATCTTTAGACGATGCAAGATCAGCGGAATGATCGTTCCAGCAAGTGTCCCAAAGATCAACGTAATGACGAGCGAGCTGCCGACGACAAGACCTAAGACGGCACTTCCTTGCCAGACGTAGGCGATGATCGCGATCAAGAAACCACAAATGACACCAATGATCAAACCGACCCAGAGCTCCCGCAGAATCAACCGGGTCGCGACCCGCTTATCGACTTCACGCGTGATCAATCCGCGGACGACGACTGCGAGCGATTGAGTACCTGTATTTCCGGTCATACCAGCAATCATCGGCATGAAGAAGGCGAGTGCGACGACTTTCGAGAGCGTCTCTTCGAACTGACTGATGATCGATCCGGAGACGAGCCCGATGAAGAGTAGCAAGACCAGCCACGGTAAGCGTCGGGTCGCAGCGATCCACGGCTTCGTCTCGAAATCAATCGATTTACCGGATGCTGAGAGTTTCTCGATGTCTTCGTTTGCTTCTTCCCGTAAGACGTCAAGCGCATCATCGACCGTGATCAGTCCGACAAGAACATCCCCTTCGACGACCGGTAACGAGACGAGGTCATAACGTTCGAACAACTGCGCGACTTCTTCCTGATCGGTCTCTGCTGCGACGCGAATCACTTTCGTCTCCATGACGTCGCTGATCCGTTCCGTATTTTCAGCTAAGATGACATCCCGATATGAGATGACACCGACGAGTTCACTCAGTTGATTGACGACGTAGACGTAGTTGATCGTCTCCGAGTATTCGATGTAGTCACGCATCTTCTCGACCGTCTCACCGACTGTGAAATCTTCTCCGACCCAAATGAACCGGTTCGTCATCAAGCGCCCGGCCGTTTCCGGTGGATACGTCAAGAGATTGCGGACGATCAGAGCCTCATCCGTCTGCATGCTGCCAAGCAAACGGTCGGTCTCTTCCGGTCCAAGTTCCTCGAGTAAATCCGCGACATCATCGTTCTCCATTAAATCGAGGACGTGCCCGGCACGTTCGACATCTAAACGACGTAAAACGGCGAGACGTTGCTCCCCTTCGAGCTCCTCGAGGACATCCGCCAATCGCTCGTGATCCAGATAGTCGAGGAGTCGTGCCTGATCGTCTTCGCCCAACTCTTCATACACTTGCGCGATATCATACGGATAGACCTCTTCGATGACTTGCTGTGCTTGCTCCCGCTTTTCCTTCGCGAGCGCATCGAGCAATAACCACTTCCATTGTTGTTCTGCTGTCTGACGCAATCTCCTCACCCCCTGTATTCTGCCTTTTCATCTTAGCACGAGTTGATTCGCGATCGATATCGAAAAACAGTTGACATCTGTTTCCTATGGCTTTAAAGTTTGCCTTAAGGAAACATTATTTGCAGACCGAATCTTTCTCCAATAATTGAAGTTAAAATTTTTACCCTATTTTTTGCCCTAAGGAAACTTTCCTTCTATATACCACAAAACCAAAGGAGTGATTATTCATGTACGCCCTTGACGTTGATCGTCTCACCGTCTCTTATTTTGATACCCATGCACTCGACGGAGTGTCCGTTCGCCTCCCGATCGCTTCGTTGATTGGCATCATTGGACCGAACGGCGCTGGTAAATCCACCTTCTTAAAAGCCGTCCTCGGTCTGATCCCGGCTCGTATCGAGCAGTTACGTGTGCTCGACCAATCACTCGAAGACGTCCGGTCACGCGTCGCTTACGTCCCGCAACGAAGTGCAATTGATTGGGACTTCCCGGTTCGTGTGCAGGACGTCGTGTTGATGGGCTGTTATCCGAAGCTCGGCTTATTCAAACGACCATCGAAAGCACAAAAAGCGTTCGCCATGGAATGTCTCGAGCGCGTCGGTATGTCCGATCATGCCGAACGCCAAATCGGTGAGCTGTCAGGTGGACAGCAACAACGGGTCTTCCTGGCGCGTGCCCTTGCCCAAGAAGCAGAGCTACTATTGCTGGACGAACCGTTCGTCGGCATCGATGTCGCGAGTGAGCAGATGATCATCGAACTCTTACGGACACTCCGAGCCGAAGGGCGGACGATCATCGTCGTCCATCATGATCTGCATAAAGCAGAGGACTACTTCGACACATTGATGCTGTTGAACAAACAACTGATCGCTGTCGGTCCGCCGTCTGATATCTTGACGCCGGAATGGCTCGAACCAGCGTATGGCTTACCCCTATTCGAACGACGCAAGGAGGGACAAGGATGACGTTCATCGAGGCATTACTTCAGTATGAGTTCTTACAAAAAGCGATGATCACTGCCGTCATGGTCGGCATCATCTGTGGTGTGATCGGCTGTTTCATTATCCTTCGCGGGATGTCGTTGATGGGGGATGCAATCTCGCACGCCGTTTTACCTGGTGTTGCGCTTTCCTACCTACTCGGGATCAACTTCCTGATCGGTGCTGTCGTGACAGGTCTCGTGACAGCGCTTGGAATCGGCTTCGTTAGCCAGAACAGTCGCATCAAGAACGATACGGCAATCGGAATTATGTTCACATCCGCCTTCGCCCTCGGGATCATCCTGATTTCGTTCTTGCGCAGCAGTAGCGATCTCTATCACATCTTGTTCGGCAACGTCCTCGCGGTCCGTCCGAGCGACATGTGGATGACCGTCATCATCGGATTGATCGTCCTTAGCGGAATCTTCTTGTTCTACAAAGAGTTGCTGATCAGCTCGTTTGATCCGACGATGGCGCAAGCCTATGGACTATCGACGCGCTGGATTCATTACGGACTGATGACGTTACTGACACTCGTCACCGTCGCTTCACTCCAGACCGTCGGCATCATCCTCGTCGTCGCGATGCTGATCACACCAGCAGCAACCGCGTATTTACTGACGAACCGCCTCTCACGGATGCTGTTCCTAGCAGCTGGATTCGGTACGTTGTCCGCCATCATCGGACTGTATTTCAGTTTCACCTATAATCTATCTTCCGGTGCGTCGATCGTCCTCGTCGCGACGACGTTGTTCGCACTCGTCTTCGTCTTCTCACCACGTCACGGTCTGATGCGTCACCGGAAACGAAAGGAGTCTACTGTATGAAATTAAAACTTTTTCTGTTCGTACTCCTCAGTACGGTATTGCTTGCTGCTTGTTCGACACCAGCAGAAGATAACGGAAAGCTGAAGGTCGTCGCGACGTATTCGATTCTCGCTGACCTCGCACGTGAGGTCGGTGGTGAACACGTCGATGTCCACAGCATGGTCAAGATCGGGGCAAACCCGCACGAGTATGATCCACTTCCAGCAGACGTACAAGCGATGGCAGATGCTGATGTCGTCTTCTACAACGGATTGAACCTCGAAGCCGGTGGTGCCTGGTTTGATAAACTGCGGGCAACGACTGGCAAAGACGCGTCTGACGCGCCGGTCTATCGTTTAAGCAAAGGCGTCGAACCGAAGTACCTGACGACGAAAGGTAAGGAATCGGAAACCGATCCGCACGCGTGGCTTGATGTAAGCAATGGCATCCGCTACGTCGAAAACGTCAAGCAGGCATTGATCAAGGAAGATCCGAAGCATAAAGCCGACTACGAAAAAAATGCCGATGCCTATATTAAAAAATTGCAGACACTTGATCAGGAAGCGAAAAAACAATTTGCTTCCATCCCGAAAGCAGAACGCCATCTCGTTACAAGCGAAGGAGCCTTTAAATACTTCGGGACTGCCTATGACGTCAAAGCCGACTACATTTGGGAGATCAACTCGGATAACCAAGGGACTCCAGCACAAGTTCGCCGAATCGTCGACACGATTAAGGATCAAGATATTCCGGTCTTGTTCGTTGAAACGAGTGTCGACCGCCGGAGCATGGAAACCGTCTCTCGTGAGACTGGCGTTCCGATCGGTGGCACACTCTTCACCGACTCACTCGGTGCACCGGGTAAAGACGGCGACACCTATTACAGCATGATGCAAGCGAACATCGAGACGATCACGGAAGCACTCACCAAGTAAGCGTCAACAAATCGTCAAGCTTTCTAGGTATAGCTTTCCTTATAATGAAAGCAAGACGATGAAAGAGAGGCTTCCTATGCAGACACGAATGTATCGTTTCGCACTTCCACTCAGCCTCAGCCTGCTTCTTGCCGCGTGCGGGACAGCTGATCAAACTGATGAAACACAACACACAGACCACACCGATCACGCCAGTCATGGTGCAGGTGATCAACTCGAGAAGACAGCAGGACCGGATACGTTACCCGCTTTTCTCAATGAGCAAGATCAATCGATTCAAACAATCTATCGTTCCGTGGCCAAACATCCGGATCTATTGAAGAAGATGCCATGTTATTGTGGTTGCGGTGAATCTGCTGGTCATACGAGCAATTACGACTGCTTCATCGAGGAACAAACCGCTACGTCAACGACCTGGACGACGCACGGTATTACATGTGGTACGTGTCTCGATATCGCGGCACAGTCAATCGTCGCCTATCAGAAAGGCAGTTCCGTCAAGGAAATTCGAACTGCAATCGATCAAGCTTACGCAAAGACTGGCGTCACTCCGACACCGACGCCAACACTTTAACAAACAGTCCGCCCTTTCTCGCGATGAACGCAAGAAAAGGCGGACTGCTTTTTTCTATTCATTTTGCGCGTTCTTGACTTCGAGCGCGCAGGACGAGCGGTCGACCCGACAATAACTCATCGAGTTGATAATACGTATGTGCTCGAATCGGTCGATCCGTTCGTGGAAGATGACGGAGTTCATACGCCACTTCGAGTAAGTAGAATTTATATTCATCTGCCTCATCAAAACCGAAGCTCGCGCGCCGTTCCTCGATATACGCTAGAACACGTTCTTGTTGCGAGAAGGAGAGCCGCTGGACTTGAGGTGCGAGTGCTTCGTGCACAGAGAGCACGATTTCCCGTTCCGTTCGGTACAACCGATGCATAACGCCACCACTTTGACGTAAGGCAATCAAACGCGCGGGTCGATACGGACGTGGGTGCGGATGCGCATGGACGAGGTAACGTTCAATGGTCACTTGAGTCGGTCCTGCCGGTAAAGAGATGACGTCATACATACAAAATCGCTCCTTCTAAAAAGTGATAGCTACTCTCATATGCTACCATATCTATCCAGCATTCTTTCGTTGACGACAGAAGGGGAATCCATTTTCAAAGTTTCGCAACTGGTTTTAAGACGAAGCGAGCGTGGAACAGATGAAAAGAAGCGATTCATATCTAGAAAGGATGATTGTCGATGTCGAACATGTCCGCTGTCGGTTTCCACCGACACTTACCATTAACTGAACAAGAGAGTCTAATCGATTTAGAACTGCCGCGCCCGGAAGCAACAGGACACGATCTCTTAGTTGAGATCAAAGCCGTCTCTGTTAATCCGGTCGATACGAAAGTCCGCGCCCACGGGAAAGACGAAGACGCCCCGAAAGTCATCGGTTACGATGCTGCTGGAGTCGTCGTTGAAGTCGGCGATGACGCTTCCCTGTTCCAAGTTGGTGATGAAGTCTATTATGCTGGTGCGATTCAGCGTCCTGGCTCAAACAGTGACTTCCAACTCGTCGATGAACGCATCGTCGCTAAAAAACCAGAACGGTTGACTTTTAGCGAAGCAGCTGCTCTGCCATTAACGACGCTGACTGCCTATGAAGCATTGACTGATCGTCTCGGATTGACGTTTGATGCTAAGTCGAACCTCGAGAAGACGATCCTCATTATCGGAGCCGCTGGGGGTGTCGGTTCAATCGCGACGCAACTCGCGAATCATGCTGGATTGACCGTCATCGGAACGGCGTCACGCGACGAGACGATTGATTGGGCGAAAGAACACGGTGCACATCATACGATCAATCACCATGAGGCATTCCGTCCACAGCTCGAAGCACTCGGTTATCAGTACGTCGACTACATTTTCTGCTTGAATGCGACAGACCAACATTTCGAGACGATGGTCGATGTGATTGCACCGCAAGGGAAAATCTGCAGCATCGTCGAGACAGACCAAAAACTCGATTTGAGTGCACTTCAACAAAAGAGTGCAACGTTCGTCTGGGAGTTCATGTTCACCCGTCCGCTGTTTAAGACAGAGGACATGATTCGTCAACATGAAATCCTAACACAAGTCGCAGCTTGGATTGAAGAGCATACGCTCGAGACGACTGTGACACAGACATTGATCGGCATGAACGCCGAAAATCTAAAAGAAGCACATCGTCTCGTCGAGAGCGGAAAAACGATTGGGAAAATCGTCGTCGAACATCATTAAATGAATTAAAACAGGACGGGACTAGACTCCCATCCTGTTTTTTGTCGTTCTTTGTGAACATGAATCTCTTACTTTGAAGATATTTTAAGCATTATGACTATATTTATCCGTCTAAAAAATGTACGATTACGGTAACAAATATTCCAACGTAATACATCTAATCGACGCTTTCCACACATACACAAAGGAGCATCCATAATCCATATGCGAAAATGGTTCAATCAAAAGATCAGCCGACAGATCATGTCTTCGTTTTACCTGATTCTCATTGCCCTGTCCATCTCATCCATCACCGCCTATTTTTATACGAATCATCAGGTCGCACAGGCGAAACAAGAACTCGATGCGATTAGTGTGCGCGAAGACCGGGCGACAAAACTTTGGGATGATTGGCAGTCCCTCCAGTACGAAATGCGCGGTTATATCGTCTTCGGAGATGACGCGGTACTTGACGTCATCGATGAGAAAAAAGCGTCACTTGAACAACAGACCGCTTGGTTCGAGAAAAATCGTCTGTACAAAGCCGATGAAGTCTATGCGTCGGATATTCGGTCGCTCTATAATTCCTACGCGAACTTCGTGATGCCAAGCTTGATTAAATACGTCCAAGCGAAACAAGCTGGGACGATCGACGAAACGTTTTTGCAGATGCCGAGTCTGAAGGCGATGATGCCTGAAGCACCACGCGATCCCAATCGGAAATTCAAGATGAATGCCTCGAACAGTGAGACGATGCGTAAAAGCGTCAACACGATGGAGAGTACATTCACAAGCTACCGAAGTAGTCTCCGCGCGAAAGAACTCGGTGCGAAAGAGCAACTCGTCACGCAGACGAAGTATGCGGAGTGGATCTGGCTCGTCAATCTACTCGTTCTGTTCCTTGTCATCTTGTTGATCGTCCGCCCGTTCATCGAACGGACGACGCGACAAATTCATCTCCTCAGCAAGGAAAGTAAACTGCTTGCGAGTGGTGAACATACGTTACCATTGATTCCACTCAACCGTGCCGATGAAATTGGAGAACTGAGTAAATCATTCCATCAAATGGCGACCGCGTTGATCGAAAACAAACACCAATTGATGTCAACGAACGTCAATTTGGAAGATGCCTTGAAATTGACGCAACGGAACGAATCCCACTTGCGTCTACGGAACCAATTGACGGAAACACTCGCATCACGTGATAGCATCAGCGCTTACCCTGCGGTCATCCAAAAGATGGTCGAGATTACGAATGCGACGCAAGGTGCCTTGATTTTCAAGGATGGTACGAAAGTGATCGACATCGTCTTTTATCCAAAGACGAATCTCGCGACCGAAGACTGGATGCCGACGATCGAACCTTTACTACGTGAAGCACGACAGGATAAACGACCGCATACACAATTCGAACACGAAGTCGCACGCGCCGTCACACCGGTTCTGGATCCGAGTCAAAACGAGATCATCGCCTATATTTTCTTATCTCGTGATCAAGCTCCGTTTGATCGTTACGAGCAGGAAGAATTAGCTGCCTTTGCGCGACAACTGGCATTGTCGCTCCTACGGATGCGGACGTTTGATGAGATTGAACGCGAACGAGAGAAAACGGCGCGACTGCTGAACTCGATTCGTGAATCGATCGTGTATATCGAACCAGACGGTGACATTCAGTTGATCAACCGACCGCTCCTCGATCTGTTTGATCATCCAATTGATGAGAGCATCGATGAGAACGGACTGATGAACATCACACCGTCTGTCGTTCAACTCAAACATCGCGTGGATCAACTACCGGAATTCGAACGTTACTTGAAAAAGACATTCGTTCAGCGGGAAATCGGCGAAGGGATCACCTTCTCGATTGATCACGAGCGCCGCTTCATCAAGACATACTCAGAGAGTATCCATTATGGCGGACAGTTCCGCGGCATTCTGCTCGTTTTACGTGACGTGACGAACGAAGTCGAAATTGACCGGATCAAAAACGAACTCGTCTCGACGATTTCTCATGAACTCCGGACACCGCTCTCGTCGATCTATGGCTTTACTGAACTGATGATCCAACGAGATTTACCTCCGAAACGCCAGAAGAAGTATTTAGAGGCTGTCCACTCGGAAACAGAACGTTTATCGCTGTTGATCAACGACTTCCTCGACTTGCAACGAATGGAAGCGAACCGTCAGGAATACGAGATGGCGCCATTCGATATCGTTGCGATGATTCGCGATTTGAAACAGTTGCACAGCCTGTCGTCGTCATCACACGCGATTCAGATTTCACGAAACGTCGAACCGTTGATCGTCGAAGGAGATGCGAAGAAGATTCGCCAACTGTTCAGTAACTTGATCAACAATGCAATCAAATACTCACCGGCTGGTGGGACGATCCAGATTCAGCTGACGCGACAAGAGACACGCGTCACGGTTGCGATTCAAGATAACGGAATCGGGATCCCTGCTTCCGCAATGAGTAATCTATTCCAAAAATTCTATCGCGTCGACAACTCGGATACCCGCCAAATCGGTGGTACCGGACTTGGACTCTCGATCTGTCGCGAAATTGCCCGAGGACACGACGGAGAGATTCACGTCGAATCGATTGAAGGACAAGGATCGACATTCACGGTCGAACTACCGCTTACGCAAACGACATGATGCATACGAAAAAGCGCCGGAATGCGAATCAGCATTCCGGCGCTTTTTGAGTTAGGTAATGTTATGAGTTGAGACGGCTTGCCACTTCAACCGTCCGTTTCGCTTGATGGCGTACAGCCGGTTCGACCGATTCGACCATGTTGCCGTCTTGGTCGACAGTGACTGATGTACCATATGGATTTCCGCCGGCTGCGAACAAGACAGGATCCGAATAACCTGGTGCCGCAACGATCGCACCCCAGTGGAACATCGTCGTATAGACTGCGAGAACAGTCGCTTCCTGACCGCCATGCGGATTCTGTGCCGACGACATCGCACTGACGACTTTATTGACGAGTTTGCCTTGTGCCCACAGTCCGCCTGTCGTGTCGAGGAACTGTTGGAATTGACCCGGAACATGACCGTAACGTGTTGGGACACTGAAGATGATTGCATCTGCCCAGTCGAGTAGATCTGGTGTCGCTTCTTCAATATCACGTGTGGCATCCGCATGCTTTTGCCACAACGGGTTCGAAGCGATCGCTTCTGCTGGTGCTGTCTCCTTAATTTTCGCAAGGCGGACTTCTGCTCCTGCTGCTTCTCCCGCTTCTTTTGCCCATGAGGCAAGTTGATGGTTCGTTCCGGTTGCGCTGTAATAGATGACCGCTAGTTTCACGTTTGACATGACTTCGCTCCTTTTTTAAAAGACAGTGACGGACAATGAACGTACACGCTTTCTATTCCCGCTTTCCAAGCAAATTAACGTCAATTGTTTGAATTCAAGAGAAAATATAGACCTATTTTCGACTACATCATGGAACGAGCTCACATGGCTGTCCACATCTGAGCGTTCCACCATCAAATGTTTAGGGTAAAGACTGTGTGACGACACACGTAAGGAGTACTGACCATGGCAATTCGCTACACCCTTTATCTGTTACTCGGCATGCTGAAGTTCATGCTGTTTAGTTATTTTACAAAAACTGACCTTTCGCTCCATTTAACACTGATGAACCTTGCCGGTATGCTGATCCTGTCGAGCTGGACGTTACTGATCCCGTGGAATAAACGCCGCTGGGTCTGGCTCGGTCTACTGCTGGCGCACAGTTTTCTACTGGCTTCCGACATGTGGTACTACCGTTACTTCGAGGACTTCCTCTCTGTCTCGCTCCTCTCACAGATGACGCAGATGAGTGACGTCAGTAGCGGCTTCACCGCTTTGATCGTACCGCAAGACTTCCTTTTGTTCGCCGATAGTTTGATTTTCGTCCTACTGCTCTTTATTTTCCGCAAACGACCGGAAGTGACGACGGCAAAAGCACGCCGCCGGACGTCTGGAATCCTTGCAGTCAGTGGCATCATTTTGTCTGCCTCACTGCTGACCTACCGGACGCTAACGGAAGATCGTCAACCGACGGCAACGATCTCCGATATGCGTGACTATTACCTATTCGGCTTTTGGGGTTATCACGGGTGGGATGTGTTCAAAGGCGTGACCGGACGACCGAGTGACGGACTGACGGCACAGGAGCAACAGCGCATCAATCAAAAGGAACAGACGAATCCGACGGGTCCGAAGCAAACACCGAATATCATTCTGGTGCAGCTCGAGTCGTTCCAAGCTTCAGTCATCGACCAAACCATCAACGGCGAAGAAGTGACGCCGAACCTGAATCAGTTGAAAAAGGAATCGCTCTACTTCTCGTCGCTCTACCACCAGACGCATGAAGGACGAACTTCGGACGCCGAGTTCATTACGAACACCTCACTTTATCCATTAAAATCAGGCTCCGTCTATACGCAATACCCGACGAATGAATTCGAGCCGCTCCCTGCATTACTTGAGAAAAACGGATACGATACGGCAGCGATGCATGCCTACGAAAAAGGTTTTTGGAATCGTGACGATGTCTACAAGAACATCGGTTTTAAGCACTTCTTCAGCCAAAAGGATTATTCAAAAGAGAAGAAAATCGGAATGGCGCTGAACGATCAGCAGTTCTTCCTCGAATCGATTGATCACATGGAGACGCTGCAAGAACCGTTCTTCTCGTTTTTAGTTGCGTTGACGAGTCATACTCCGTATGAGATCGACAAGGAAGACCAGACGCTTGATCTGTCCGGTTATGAGGATCCAATGCTGAAACGATATTATCAGACTGTCCATTACGTCGATACCGGTATCGGGAAGATGATTGACGAATTGAAACAACGGGATCTTTGGGATCAATCCCTCGTCATCTTTTATGGCGATCACGATAGCGGACTCGTCAATGAAGACAGTGAGATGCGCAAAAAAGCGGATGTCTCGTCTCCGGTTGCTGCCTTTGAACTCGAGCGCCGCATCCCGCTCTTCATCAAAAAACCCGACCAGCAAACCGGTCGGGTCATGAAAGAGAATGGCGGACAAATTGATATCGCACCAACGATCATTGACTTATTGAATCTCAAGACGTCCTATATGATGGGACAATCCCTCGTCGACGACAAACCGAATCTGACGGGCTTCCGCGATGGTTCGTTCCGCTACAAGGACTATTACTATGAAGCGGATTTGACGAAAGCCTCCGGTGAAGGCACCTGTTATGACGTGTCGACTGAGAAAAAAACCGAGATGAAGCTCTGTCGCAATCAGGTGAAAGATGTGAGCGAACAATTAAAGATATCGGATAAGATTATTGAAGAGAATGAGCTGAAGTAATCGCATCGTGTCTAATTTTCTAAAAAGCCAACAAGCCTGACTTTTTTCACGTCTCTTGAGGAGTCAAGCTTGTTGGTCTATTTGTGTTTCATTATTAATCTTCAAGTCTTTTTAAATTGCTTCTAGTGCAAACTGAATCAATTGATACGAGAGCCAAAACATCAAACAACCGATTCCAAAATCTAATACTTTCCAAGCCATCGGTTTTTTAAATACAGGCATTAACCATCTCGCCCCGTATCCTAAACCAAAAAACCAGACAAAGGAGGCAATCAAAGCTCCGATCAAGAAATTGACTTTTTGATCAAATGTCAAAGTCCCAGCTATACCACCGATGATGACGACCGTATCTAAATACACATGTGGATTTAAAAGTGTAATCGCTAATGTGAGTAAGATTGTTTTGGGAATGGTCATGACTTTAGGAGCTGTTGAAACATCCATTGTGTGTGATGACGAAAATGCACTACGAAAAGATTTGAATCCGTATAGGAGTAGAAATAGTCCTCCAACACTCGCAAGACCAACATTTGCAAACGTATTATTCTTAATGACGGTACCAATCCCTAGTACGCCCATGCACATCAACAACACATCGCATAAAAAACAAACTAGCGCTACCCAGAAAATATTATTCCTTAATAAGCCTTGTTTAAGGACAAAAGCGTTTTGAGCACCGATTGCGACGATAAGCGTACCTGATGTTACTATGCCTTTTAAAATTTCATTCACTTGACGTCTCCTCTTTCATTATCTTTATTTCTAAACTGATGAGTGGTGCTTATGTAATTCTTTCAACTATTAAGTATACTATCGTAAATAAAAAGTACCGAACCCTATTTATTAGGATTCGGTACTTACAGATGAAATAGCTTACATCATTCCGCCCATTCCACCCATGCCGCCCATATCAGGCATTGCAGGAGCAGATCCAGCTGGTTCTGGTTTATCGGCGATGACGGCTTCCGTCGTCAAGAACATCGCTGAAACGGACGCTGCGTTTTGAAGTGCTGAACGCGTTACTTTCGCTGGATCGACGATTCCTGTCTCGATCATGTCGACATACTCGTCCGTTGCCGCATTGTAGCCCATTCCTGGCGCTTCATGCTTGAGACGCTCGACGATGACCGAACCTTCTTGACCTGCGTTTTCCGCGATTTGACGAAGCGGTGCTTCAAGTGCACGAAGAACGATGTTGACACCTGTTGCTTCGTCACCTGTTGAGACCGACAGAATCGATTCGACGGCTTTCGTGACGTGAATGAGAGCTGTTCCCCCACCTGCTACGATTCCTTCTTCGACGGCTGCGCGTGTCGCGTTGAGCGCATCTTCAATCCGGAGCTTACGTTCTTTGAGTTCTGTCTCGGTTGCTGCCCCGACTTTGACGACTGCTACGCCGCCTGCGAGTTTCGCAAGACGCTCTTGTAATTTCTCACGGTCGAAGTCGCTTGTCGTCTCTTCGATTTGCGCACGGATCGTACCGACACGTGCTTCGATCGAATCCCCGTGTCCGTGACCTTCGACGATTGTCGTGTTGTCTTTTGAGACGACGACTTTCGACGCGCGACCAAGTTGCGTGATTTGTGTTTCTTTCAGATCAAGACCGAGGTCTTCTGTGATCAATTCTGCACCTGTGACGATCGAGATATCCTCAAGCATCGCTTTCCGGCGGTCACCGAAGCCTGGTGCTTTGACTGCTACCGCGTTGAACGTACCACGGAGTTTGTTGACGACGAGTGTCGCAAGTGCTTCGCCTTCAACGTCTTCTGCGATAATAAGGAGTGGTTTGTTTTGTTGAACGACTTGCTCGAGGACCGGAAGAATCTCTTGGATGTTTGAGATCTTTTTGTCCGTGACGAGGATGTATGGGTTCTCAAGGACCGCTTCCATCTTGTCTGAATCCGTGATCATGTATGGTGACGCGTAACCACGGTCGAACTGCATCCCTTCGACGACGTCGAGTTCTGTCGTGAAGCCGCGTGATTCTTCGATCGTGATGACACCATCTTGACCGACACGTTCCATCGCTTCTGCGATCAATTGACCAACTTCTTCGTCTGCTGCTGAGATCGCTGCGACTTGGGCGATTGCTTCTTTACCCTCAATCGGTTTAGCGATCGTGTGCAGCTCTTCAACGGCACGACGGACTGCTTTTTCGATTCCTTTACGAATGACCATCGGGTTTGCGCCCGCTGTGACGTTTTTAAGACCTTCGCGAATCATCGCTTGTGCTAGGACTGTCGCTGTTGTCGTACCATCCCCTGCGATCTCATTCGTTTTCGAGGCAACTTCTGCGACGAGTTTTGCACCCATGTTCTCGAAGTGATCTTCGAGTTCGATTTCTTTTGCGATCGTTACACCATCATTCGTGATGAGCGGTGAACCGAACTTCCGCTCGAGGACGACGTTGCGTCCTTTTGGTCCGATCGTGACTTTGACTGCATCCGCTAATGCGTCGACCCCGCGGAGCATTGCCCGACGTGCTTCTTCACTGAATAAAATCTCTTTTGCCATGACTGAAATCCCCCTTATAGATGATTGACTGAATTACTCGGCTACTGCCAAAATATCGCTTTCGCGTAAAATTAAGTATTCATTGCCGTCGACTTTGACTTCCGAACCGGCATATTGTGCATAGATGACGTGATCTCCGACACTCACTTCAAGTGGTACACGTACGCCTTGCTCTGTCACACGGCCTGTACCGACAGCGACGACTTTACCCTCTTGTGGTTTTTCTTTCGCTGACCCAGGAAGAACGATTCCTCCGAGTGTTGTTTCTTCTTTTTTAACGACTTCGATCACGATGCGATCACCAAGTGGTTTTAACATGCGAAACATCCTCCTTGAAAATGACTGTTTTTTAGCACTCACTTTAGTTGAGTGCTAACATATTTTTATCTTATACGCTTTCTCTTCTGAATTCAAGCCTGAACCTTTATCCGTTTTCCCGAAATCGACACCTTTGAATCATCGTCAATCGTGCGCCAAGACCGTTTGTTTGTTACAATCGGGACAGTACCTTCATTACAAAGGAGTTGTGTCCTGTACGATGAAAAATCCAATCAGTCTGCCTTTCCTGATGGCGGAGAAGTGGCAAAAGCGTCATGTCATCCCGATCATCATCTATCTGATCGTCCAATTGGTTCCGGGTTCGTTCCAGTATTTCCTTCCGAAGAACGTCATTGCTGACGTCGCCGGTTGGTGGCTTGCGATCGGCTTTACGGTCGCCGTCATCGTCTCCTACTACTGTCTGCGTCCCGATTGGCAGAAGTGGAAGGCAGAGGGACGTCAAACCGATCCGATGGATACGTTGAAATGGATCGGAATCGGGATCGTGCTCTTGTATGCGCTCTTGATCAGCGTCAATTTGATTGATGCCTGGATGGCAGGCGGGATCGAAAATGTCGCGAAATCGCAAAATACGGATCAGATCATCCAAGCGATCCAAGTCATCCCACTCCTGCAAGTCATGGTCGTCTTGCTTGGACCGATCATGGAAGAGTTCTTGTTCCGGCATATCCTGTTCGGCAATCTCTCATCGAAGCTCGGTTTCTTCTTCAGCTTCATCTTGACGGGTGCCTTGTTCGGACTGATTCACCAAGACAACAAATTTTTAATCTATGTCGCGATGAGTTTCGTCTTCTCGCTCGTCTTCGTCAAGACGCGCCGGATCATTGCTCCGATCGCCATCCATGTCTTTAACAACGGAATCGTCGTACTCGCCATCTACGCGATGTCTTAATTTACGAAAGGTCGTGTTTTCATGCGTCAAAGCTCGAACTTCATGGCAGTGTTCTATGCCATATTCGGTATTCTCTTCATGTTCCTTGCTTACAACAATTCAGTCGAGGCAGGAACGGTCTTTAACTTCTGGACGATCCTGTTGACGTTGTTCGCTGCGATCGACTTCTACCGTCTCTACTTGATCTTCCGCTTCCGCGCAGCAGCAAAGAAGATGATCAAGAAGGAACAGGACAAAAAGAACGACAAGCAATAAAAAAACGAGATTTCCGTCAGGCGGAAATCTCGTTTTTTGGTTTATTCTTTCGCTTGACCCTTGCGGTAGGAATCGATGATCGTCTTCGCCACATCGAGACTCAACCGTTCATCTAAGACCAAGTTCTTGATCATATTGACGAATTCGACATCTTCCTGCTGCACCGAATCAATCCGCTCGATCAACTGGTTCAACTTCGCCCGGACGGTCGGGTAGGATACTTGATAGGCAGTTGCCATATCCTTCAACGAACCAGAGCTCAAGACGAACTTCCGGATGAACTCGAGATGTTCCTGTTCGAGTGCCAGTACCCAAGCGGGCACGTCTTGTCGTTCCATCGTGTTCCCTCACTTCTCTTATAAATCTTGAATCTCTATCCGCTCTTTCTCTCGCTTCAGTTGCTTGCGGCGCGTGTCGACACCCATCTCAGCCATTGAGATCATGAGTGATAAACAGGCAAACGTTCCCATCCGAATCACCGATTCTCGATCTGACGTGTGTGGTCCTGTTCCGTAATACCAGTAAATTCCGAGGCCGATGATGATGGTTGGAATGATGAGACTCCAGACTCTCCCACGCCTTGCTAAGTAAAATTGTAAGATACAGACTGCGACAATACCAATGACGATTCCTACCGTTTCCATCCTATCGCCTCTCCCCTATGATTATATAAATAATATTAACTTTATAATTAATAATATTCAACATTATTTTAACTATAATCAAAAATTAGAAGTCTTCTTTAAAAACAATCGACTTTAATCTATTTTCAAGGACGAAAAAAAGGAAGGACTGACGATTCAGTCCTTCCTTATATTTACGACAATCATGCACTGCGGACGTCGTCTTTTTTACCTTCGGTCGACATGAATGTCTCGAGTTGGTCTTCGTCCAGAACACCTTCCCACTTCGCGATGACGAGTGAAGCGAGCGTGTTTCCTGTGACGTTGACGACCGAGCGCATCATATCCATGATTCGGTCAATCCCCGCGATGAAGGCAAGTCCTTCTGCCGGGATACCGACCGTACCGAGTGTTGCGAGTAAAACGACGAAGGAGACGCCAGGAACGGCAGCCATCCCTTTTGATGTCAGCATTAAGACGAAGACAAGCGTCAGCTGTGTTCCGATCGAGAGATCAATCCCGTACATCTGTGCGATGAACAAGGCTGCGAGCGCTTGATAAAGCGCAGATCCATCAAGGTTAAACGAATAACCCGTCGGTACGACGAAGCTAACGATTGATTTCGGAACACCCATCTTCTCGAGTTTTTCCATGATCCGTGGCAGTACCGTCTCAGACGACGCCGTCGAATACGTCAGCAATAACTCGTCCTTGAAGATACGCGTGAAATCAGAAACACGAATGCCGACCCACTTCATGATGGCACCGAAGACGATGACCATGAAAAGAAGCGCTGTGACGTATAATGTCGCAATCAGTTTAAACAATGAACCGAGCGATTCAATCCCGAACGTCGAGACCGTTACACCGATCAAGGCGAAGACACCAATCGGCGCGAATTTCATGACGATATTGACGAGATTGAACATCGCTGCTGCGACGCCTTCAAAGAAACGAACGACCGGTTGGCCCTTCTCTCCTGCAAAACCGACACCGAGTCCGAATAAGACCGAGAAGAAAATGATTGCAAGCATGTCACCGCGGACCATCGCGTCCAAGATATTCGTCGGGACGATGTTGACGATCTTGTCGACGAGTCCTGCGTCTTGTGTCGTCTCTTCCGTTTCGACATACGTCGAGATGTCCGTTTTATCGAGTGTCGACATGTTAATACCAGCACCCGGTTCAACGAGATTGGCTGCGAACAGCCCCGTGAAAATCGCGATCATCGTCACGATCGTGAAGTAACCGAGTGTCTTGACGCCAAGACGTCCGAGACTTTTCGGACTACCGACTGATGAGACACCGAGAACGATCGTCGTGAAGACGATCGGAACGACGATCATTTTCATCATTCGGATAAAGATGTCACCGATTGGCTTAAGCCACTCCGCGACATGGGGATTCCCATAAAATACACCACCGACTGTGATCCCGAGAATCAAGCCGATTAAAATTTGCCAGGCAAGGCCAATTGGCTTACGTTTCGTAGTTGTCATACCCTTCCTCCTTATACATCCGTCTTACTTGTATCCTACATGTAGTGGAACATAAGTAGAATTTTGTCCTAAATACAGTACGTTGTCAAATCGTTCTGTTATAGTACAAAAATGAAGTTCATACAAAAAAACGTCCAAAATCCGCTTGTTTCCAAGCATTTTGGACGTTTAAACATTATTCAAGATTGTTGATTAACGCGTTCCTCAATCAACGCCCGATTGCGTTTTTTGAAGACTTCGTTGTGTGACGAGACCATCGCCACTTTTGGCGCTTCCGGCTCGATGAAGCGTTTCGCCCGGTTGACGGCGTTCGCCGCATCTTGGAAGGCACCTGAGATCAAGTGGACCTTCCCGTCGTGCGAAAGAATATCTCCGGCAGCATATAGACCCGGTACACTCGATTCGCTCGCCGCGTTACCCGCGATATAGAAGTCATCGACCCGTGCGATATCGAGATCACACGCGTCAAGCAGTGCCGCATCCTGTTCATACCCATGATTGATAATGACTTCATCAATTGGAATCTCGACGATTTCGTCTGTTTGACAGTCGATCAATTCGACCGATGCAATCCGCTGGTGATCGGGACTTGCAATCAGCTTGTGAATCGTCGTGTTGAGGAGACAAACAGCCGAACTTTTGACGAGCTGGTCGACTTGCGCCTCGTGCCCCGAGAAACAATCCCGGCGATACGTGACGTAGACTTTTTTTGCGACCGGTTCGAGCTCGTTCGCCCAGTCGATCGCAGAGTTCCCACCACCTGAGACGATGACGGTCTTTCCTTTAAATCGTTCAATCGATTTGACCGTATAGTTCAAGTTCGACACTTCAAAGCGTTCCGCACCTTCGACTTTTAATTTTTGTGGATTGAGGATGCCGCCGCCTACCGCGACGATGACCGTCTTCGAATAATGGATCCGACCCGATTCTGCTTCTAAGACGAAGTTGCCGAAGACGTCTTTTGCGATCGAGATGATCTTTTCATTCAATTGAACAGTCGGTTGGAACGTCAGTCCTTGTTCGACGAGTTGAGCCATGAGTTTTTCACCAGTGATCGGTGGCTGTCCGCCGACGTCCCAGATCATCTTTTCCGGATAAACGTGCAATTTTCCTCCGAGTTCTGCTTGATACTCAATCAATTTCGTCTTCATGCCCCGAAGACCACTATAGAACGTCGAATATAACCCTGCAGGTCCTCCGCCGATGATCGTTACGTCGAACAACTCCTGTTCCCTCATCTCACTCACTCCTCATCTTTGATTACGATTGATTATCATTCTCACTCCCTCATGATAACGTGAACATCTCTTGAACACAAGAAAAAATGTTGACAGCGTTTTTATAGGACTGGTATGGTTAATGAGACGATAGTGATAATCATTATCATTGAAAACGGAGAGAACAACGAAGGAGTCGTCGCGTATGGTACGTCTAGCAACAGAAGAAATCAATATCGGCTACGGTGATCGTCCCATCGTCAAAGACTTGTCCGTCCAAATTCCCGATCGACAAATCACGACAATCATTGGGGCGAACGGATGTGGCAAATCGACTTTATTGAAAGCGATGACACGGATCATTCCTCATCAATCAGGACGTGCATTGCTCGATGGTCTCGATATCGCCAAGGAAAGCACGAAGCTACTTGCCCGGAAAATGGCTATTCTGCCACAAACTCCAGAGAGCGCAAGTGGTCTGACGGTCGCAGAGCTCGTCTCATACGGTCGTTTCCCGTACCAAAAAGGATTCGGACGCTTGACGAAACACGATTACGAGATCATCGATTGGGCACTCGAAGCAACGGATACGATGGCATTCAAACACCGTCCGGTCGATGCGCTGTCGGGTGGTCAACGTCAACGGGTCTGGATTGCAATGGCACTCGCCCAAGAGACGGATATCATCTTCCTCGATGAACCGACGACTTATCTTGATCTCGCCCACCAACTCGAGGTGCTCGAACTGCTCGAGCATCTCAACCGGACCGAAGGACGGACGATCGTCATGGTCCTGCATGATTTGAATCAAGCGGCACGGTTCGCCGACTATATCATCGCCATGAAAAACGGCGAAGTCGTCAAAGCCGGGACGTGTGAGGAAGTCATCGCAAAAAACGTCTTACAAGAAGTATTCCATATCGATGCTGAAATCGGACGCGATCCGCGTACGAACAAGCCGATGTGTATCACCTACAACTTAATTAAGGGAGATTAAATCATGAAGAAACTACTTTTACCGGTTTTACTCATTCTCACGCTCGTCATCGCAGCGTGTGGCAATACAGAGAAGAAGGACGATGCAGCATCTGGGTCGAAAAACGAGACGATCACGTATAAATCGGAGAATGGCGACGTCAAAGTTCCGGCTAATCCAAAACGTGTCGTCGTCCTCGCTGGGTTCGCTGGTAACGTCATGGCACTCGACGTTCCTGTCGTTGGTGTCGATTCGTGGTCAAAAGCGAATCCGAAGTTCGACAAACTCAAAGATGTCACGGAAGTATCGGAAGAGAACGTTGAAAAAATCATCGAACTCGAACCCGATTTGATCATCGGCTACTCAACAACGAAAAACCTCGATAAAATTAAAAAGATTGCTCCGACGGTCACGTACACATACGGAAAAGTCGACTACTTGACGCAACATATCGAAATCGGTAAATTGCTCAACAAAGAGCAAGAAGCACGCGACTGGGTCAAAGACTTCAAAACACGCGCTGCTGCTGCCGGTAAAGACATCAAAGCAAAAATCGGTGAAGATGCTACTGTTTCTGTCATCGAAAGCTTCGATAAACAACTCTACGTCTTCGGCGATAACTGGGGTCGTGGAACAGAGATTCTCTACCAGGAAATGAAATTGAAAATGCCGGATAAAGTCACGAAGATGGCATTAAAAGACGGATACTATGCATTGTCACCAGAAGTCCTTCCTGAATACGCAGGCGACTACCTCGTCTTCAGTAAGAGTGCGGAAGCGGACAACTCATTCACGAAAACGGATACGTTCAAGAACATTCCAGCCGTCAAAAACGATCGTGTCTTCGAAGTCGATTCGAAGGAATTCTACTTCAACGATCCGCTCACACTCGAACGTCAACTCGAGTTCTTCAAGAAAAGTTTCCTTGGCGCATAATGAATAAGGGAGGGAACCTGCGGGATTCCTCCCCTTTTTTTGTGTCTCACTCACTGAATCAGAAATGGAGGCGACATTCATGTCAGCTGGTCGAATTCCGTTCGGCATTAAAATCACACTCGGTCTCGTCCTCTTTTTCGGGATGTTCTGGATCGCAATGACGTTCGGTGCCGCCGATACGACGATGCGCGAAGTCTGGAACGCTTTGACGTTCGGACCGTTGAATGAAAAAGCAAAAATCGTCCAGGAAATCCGCTTGCCACGGGAACTGGCAGCAATCCTCGTCGGAGCGGCACTCGGGGTCTCTGGCGCCATCATGCAAGCAATGACACGCAATCCCCTCGCCGATCCTGGTCTACTCGGTCTAACGGCGGGTGCGAATGCGGCACTTGCGCTCGTCATCGTCCTGTTCCCGAAAATTGACTACTTCGGGATCATGATCGCGTGTTTCGTCGGAGCAGCACTCGGAGCAGCACTTGTCTTTGGAATCGGGGCTTCGAAAAAAGGCGGCTTCTCACCGCTCCGGATCGTCCTTGCCGGTTCCGCGATCTCAGCTTTTCTATACGCGATTGCAGAAGGAATCGGAATCTACTTCAAGATTGCCCAAGATGTCTCACAATGGACGTCTGGGGGACTCGTCGGGTCGACCTGGGGACAACTGCAGGTCATCGCGCCGGTCATCGCGATCGGTATCGTGATTGCGTTCATTTTCTCGCGGCAATTGACGATTCTCAGTCTTTCAGAAGAAGTCGCGCTCGGACTCGGACAGAACATCCAGCGGATCAAGGCGGTCCTCTACGTCGTCGTCATCCTGCTTGCCGGTGCTGCTGTTGCCCTCGTCGGCAACATGGCGTTCATCGGGCTGATGATTCCGCATATCGTCCGCGCGATCGTCGGGACGGACTATCGGTTCATCCTGCCGATGACCGCGATCTTTGGTGCGACGTTCATGTTGCTTGCCGATACGATCGGACGGACATTGTACGCACCATATGAGACTCCGGTCATCGCAATCGTCTCGATGCTCGGGCTACCATTCTTCCTCTTAATCGTTCG
The DNA here is from genome assembly GCF_000798935.2 of Exiguobacterium sp. ZWU0009. Taxonomy (NCBI): domain Bacteria; kingdom Bacillati; phylum Bacillota; class Bacilli; order Caryophanales; genus Exiguobacterium; species Exiguobacterium sp. ZWU0009. Next base: position 2,979,092 of record NZ_CP018057.1, read on the forward strand.
GAAAGGAGGGCGTGCTTTCTCATGATGGAATCTCGTTTACGCCGTCGCCAGCAACTGACGTTTTGGACGTTGCTGGCACTATTGATCGCAACACTCGTCGTCAGCATCGGTATTGGACCTGCTTCCCTGTCGTATGATCGTCTATTGCCGACGTTACTTGGAAACGGATCGTTCAAAGAGGAATTCGTCCTCTATTCGCTCCGCTTGCCCCGACTGCTCATCACCGTCATGGCAGGAATGGCGCTCGCCCTATCCGGCGCCATCTTACAAGGGATCACACGCAATGAACTCGCTGACCCTGGTATCATCGGTATCAACACAGGAGCTGGCGTCGCCGTCGCCTTGTTCTTCCTGTACTTCCCGACCGATGTCGGATCGTTCATTTATCTGTTACCGATCGCTGCTTTCCTCGGTGCACTCGTCACCGCGACAGCGATCTACCTGTTCTCGTACGACCGTGTGCAAGGACTCCAACCGATTCGCTTGATTTTGACGGGTGTCGGCTTCTCGATGGCGCTCTCTGGAATCATGGTCATCCTGATTTCATCGACGCGTCGTGAAAAGGTCGACTTCATCGCCAAGTGGCTCGCCGGTAACATCTGGGGGACGGACTGGATCTTTGTCTACTCGCTCTTGCCGTGGTTACTCGTCTTGATTCCGCTGACGTTCTATAAAGCGAATAAGCTCAATCTGCTTGCCTTGAATGAACCAGTCGCAATCGGTGTCGGCGTCGCGATTGAAAAGGAACGGATCCAACTCTTGTTGACAGCCGTTGCGCTCGCCGCTGCTGCCGTCTCCGTCACCGGCGGGATTTCCTTCATCGGTCTGATGGCGCCGCATATCGCCCGCGCGCTCGTTGGACCACGGCATCAATTCTTCCTACCGATTGCCCTCTTACTCGGCGGCTGGTTGCTCGCGTTCGCTGATACGATTGGACGCAACATCGCTGGACCAGACGGTGTACCGGCTGGGATTGTCGTCGCCTTGATTGGAGCACCATACTTCATCTATCTCTTGTTAAAAAAATAATCAAAAAGTCCGCATCAAACAGCTTCTTTCGCTGATTAATGCGGACTTTTTGCTTTAACGTTTCCACCACGCACGTTCGATTTCACCCATCGTCACGTACGCCGGATCGATTTGTTTGGCTAACCGGTTCAGTCGAGTGACACCAAGACTGACTCCACCAACCCAAAAGAGGAAGATGCCAAATAAATAACCAGAGGCACTTGGAATCGACTGCATAACAAAGTAAATCAGCCCCGCCACAACATAACCGATGATTGTCAGACGAGCTACTTTTTGGACAGTTTGTTGATAGATAGTCGGTGTTAAATACGACTTCATGAGCCGTAACCGGACGATTTCTCGAGCGACTGCCGTCGCGCAAAGACAAAAGAGCATGATTGGAAGAAAGGCGGATGTAATTGCCGAAACAAACCAAGCAAATACCGCAAAAATCAATACAGGGATCAAAAAGAAATAAGCAACGACATGCACTGGACGTTTCATTAAATTTAGACGTGCTTGTCGCTCGAATAGGTGTTCCATTTCGATGTTCCTTTCTGTCTGACGAAGCGGGCTACCTCAACGTCACTGATATAATCCGGGTCACGCGCCCCGTCGCGTCGGATGATCCATTCACTGATGAAATAGAGTGGTGTTAAAATCGCAAAAATTGCCACAAGCATCTGCCAGAACGGTCCCTCGATCGTCTGGGTGATGACGATCGTCAAGATCGCGTACAGCAGGACGTGACTACCGATGCGTAGTAAAAATTGTCGACGGATCTGAGCTTTTGAGATATAGCCGTCTAAAATTTTTCGTTTTTTTAGTTGGTAGCGAAAATCGGAGCCGAGAAAAAGGGCTGGAATCGTCAAAATCAACAAGGAAATATCGGTCCACTCGATCAAGATACCAACTGTTATGAATAGAAGCACGTTCCAGTACCAGCGTGTGCCGAGCCACTCGACATCCCGGTACGCGAGCGCAAGTTTTTGTAGACGTTCTTCACGAGCCGTTTGCATAGTACCTTCTCCTTTAGCGGGCTTTGTGAATTTCTTTTTCCGTGATATACGTTGGATCAATCTTTCGTGAGACGAACTCTAACGTTTTTCGGCAGATCCAGTAGAACGGAATGACGACGATGACGAGACCGATCAAGAAAGATGTATTCGGGCGATCGGCTGCCCAGACGATCAGACCAGCAAGCGCTCCGTATTGTAAGATACCGATCAACACATGCACCTGATAAAGGCGTCTTGCTGAATCCCTTGATGTGTATTCCGCAACAAGCGCGAACCGCTTGCGTTGTACGAACATGTCGTAGCCAAAATACAATAACGGGACGATCATCGCGTAGATTGGTTTCTCGAGTGTGTTACTGAGCGCTAAGAATGCCGCAAGCATGACCCACATGCCGGTCTTCGTCTTTTGGTGCATCTCTTCGTATAGCGCCGCTAAGGCATCCGTTTGTGTATGTACGTGTTCCATGATCATCCACCTCTCTATACTGTTATATACTTACATTTTACTGGATCGGTTTCATCTGTATTACGAATTTCAAAAAAAAAGATGTCCTACCGCTTAGGGTAAGACATCTTCCATGAAGACTACGCACTGACCTGGATGATCAGATAGATGACGCTATAGGCAACGATCGCGAGCGGTATCATCGCGACACCGATCAGCCAGCCGTTTTTGTCACGGATACCAAGATATAAGACGAGACACCCTACGATGAAGGCGATTAAGGTCGTGAACGGATTCATGGTTGTTCCCCCTCTGACTTGTTTCTGTTCTTAAATTTCCCCCTCTTCTCGTCTCATAAACCCTTCAAGGCGCTTCGGCACGCAAGAAAAGCCAGACGGATACCCACCTGACTTTAGTCTATAGTTACTTATTTTTTCGTGATGACGACTGTTTTCGTAACAACGTGTCCACCGAGATCCTTCAGTTTCAAGTTGTACATGTTTTTCCCCTTCTTGAGCGTCACTTTTTTCGTGATCGTCTTTTTGAAGGCTTTCATCTCGTACGGCTCTTTAAACGTCCGGCGGTATTCCGCGCTACCATTGAAGTCGAAGCGTAATTCGCTGTAGTTATCGCGAAGAACGATCTTCATCTCGGCTGTTTTTGTTTTGCTTGAAACGGTTTTTGGCGCAGTGACGCGAATCGTCGGTAATTCTGTGTCGATGATGACTTGACGACTGAACGCAACACGGTTCCCTTTACCATCGTATGCTTCAACTTTGAATGACTTGACGCCATCCGTCGTGTACGTCACGTCATGGCTGAACGCATAGTTCTGTTGGGCTGCATCGAAACGTAATTTAACGGATTTTCCGTTGATCTTGAATGATTTGATGCCTGATTCATCAGAGACATGACCCGCGATGTTGATGACTTTTGATGTCGCAAGACCAAGTGCGACTGGTGTATCGATTTGAACGTTCGGTACCGCTTTATCAACACCTGTCGTGTTGACGTCTTTTTTCACACTGTTTCCTGCATAATCCTTCACGACGAAGGCAATCTTCGCGCGCTCTGGAAGATCCGTCAACGTGTACGCTTTTTCTGTTGCAGCAAGTGGTTGCTTCAAGACACTCTTACCATTGACGAGGATATCGTATGACGCGACACCTGTTCCTTGGTCACCTGCTGTCCACGAGAGCGTTGATTTCGACGCATCCCACTTCACAGTTGCAGCTGGTTTTTTCGTATCGATATAGACTGGGAAGAGATTCGACTGCCATTTTGCATTCGGATAATCGATCACGGATTTGACTTTGTAGTAGTAAAGACCATCCTTGACCGGTTTCCCGTTGATCGTTCCGTCCCAAGCAGCGCTTGTGACTGGTGTGTATCCGTCCTCTGAACCGCTATCGTAGTAGTTCTTGACGACGTCCGTTTGCGTATCGAGCTTCTGAAGCGTTGCTTTGTTACGGTCAAGAATCGAGTACTCGACTTTTTTCGCATTACGGAGGAACGAGATGATCGGGAATGCTTCATCTGCGCTACCATCGTTGTTTGGTGAGAACGATACTTTGTTCGCGACGACATCGCCAGCAGCGTTTGCGCCGAGGAATTCGAAGTTATCCTTCACTTCTGTCGCTAGACCTGTCAAACCATAGAACGTGTTGTCTTCATCGTACAATGGTGCGTCTAGAATCGGAGCTTGATCCCATTTCCCTTTGAAGCCAACGTAAGGAACCGTCAATTCTGGATTCTTACTCTTCGTATCGATCAAACGGACGAATCCTTCGACGAAGTAGCCGTTCTCAAAGACTTGTTCGAGCGGAAGTTCGTTTGCCCAGTCCGTTGTATCCTTTAGATCGACCGATACACTGACTTTCGTTGAACTCTTCGGATTAATCGAGACCGAGCTTGCTTTCTTCGAGCCAACTGCGAATGAGATCGGATATGTGCCCTTGTTCGCGTCCACCGTACCGATCGTTCCCTTTTTAAAGATTCCGTTTGCTTCGAGGAAGTTCGATCCTTCTGCGCCGAGATCCGATTGAACCGTTCCGGCTAACTTATACGTCACTTTTTCACTGCTGTAGTTTTTCAAATCAAGTGTGAACGTGAACTTCTCGCCGACTTCCTTCAAGGATGCCTTACCTTCACCCGACTTCGTCTCTGTGACGACGACTGGCGTCTTCATGGCAGCACGAAGATCCATCAGTCCAGCTCCCTCACGACGTGGGGAGTAGAAGTTGCCTGTTTTTAGCTGCGCATTGTATTTTCCTTGATCGAGTTGTGGACGCGACGTGTTCATCAAGATGTTCTTCGCGAGTTTGACGCGTGTCGCACCGTCGACTTTGAAGTCCTTCGCGATCCGTTGCATGACGAGTGCCGTTCCACCAGCGACGTGTGGTGCCGCCATCGATGTCCCACTCATGACGCCATACTCGTTATCGTTGAGCGTCGAGTAGATTTTTCCACCTGGTGCCGTGATTTCTGGCTTGAAGTCAAGACTTGGTGTGACACCCCATGACGTGAAGTCAGACATTTGTCCTGCGACCGGGTTATCGGCTGAGACTGCTTTTCCGTCGAACGTGACAGCGATTGCTTTGCCTTCTTTTGCTTTTGCTTCGAGGTTGTTTCCGTCTTCGATGCTGAGTGTGACGAGTGGAATCGTTGGGTTATTGAGCGCCATGCTGACGTAATCCCCGTGATCGACTTTACCACGGACGATGACACCTGCTGCGCCTTGTTTTTGAGCTTCTGCTTGAATCATGCCATAGTTAAAATCACCCGTCCGAACGACGAAAACGACTTTCCCTTTGACATCTTTGCCTTCGTAGTTCGAAGCTTGACCGTCACCGACATACACGACATCCTTCTTCTCTTTATCGAAGACAGCAATCGGATTCGGTGAATCTTGTTTTTGGTATGCCAAATAACCAGCATCCTGACCGTCGATCGTCAGTGCCATGCCTTCAAGTGTCAATTTCGTATTTTCGAGTGATGCGACTTGGAGCGCTTGGCTTGTTAAACCTGGTGCACCGACGACACCGATATCCGGGTTCGCTGTGTACGGGTTACCTGCACCATGACCTGCGAATGCCGAGTTCCCCGCAGAAATCGCACACAAGATTCCGTTGTTCATCGCGTTGACGATTGCTCGTTGTTCTGGATCATCTGCATTGACGAACGATGCCGTCGAACCGAGACTCATGTTAATGACATCGGCTCCAAGTGCAATCGCATCATCGATTGCTTTAATGTAGATATCGCTGAATGTCGATGGCATTCCTGGATCATTTCCGAAGACTTTCATCGCGAGGAGCTGTGTTTCCGGTGCGACCCCTTTGATGCCGCCGTTTGCTTCATCCCCGTTTGCTCCGACCGTACCCGCGACGTGCATCCCGTGCATCGATGCGCCCGCACCTAAATCACGGATTTCGCTATCGTGATCGGCATAGTTATAGCCGTACGGTACTTTTTCCGTGAAGTACTTTCCTTTTAAGCCTTTTGTTTCTTTCGCACTATCGACTTTCGAAGAAGTCAAATCGATCTTCGTCTCTGGGCTCAAGACCATGTCCTTATGCGATGGATCGATCCCTGTATCGATGACGGCAACGATTGTTCCTTCCCCTTTAAAACCATAGTCCTGCCATGTTTCCTTCGCATTGACCATGTCCTTGCTGTACAGCATGTCTGGCTTGGCACCTTTAGCAACTTCCGGACGCGCGTATTCATGGGCGATATGTACGCTCTTGACGCCGTTGAGTTGTTTTATGTCTTCGATATCGCCGAACTTGACTTCACCACTGAATCCGTTGATGACGGTCGTGAAGCTCTCCTTATATGTAACGGGAATCGCCTTTTTAGCGATAGCTGACTTGACTGATTTTTGGACGTTGACGAGGCGATCTTTAATCGACTCTTTTTCGGCATTGCTCAATGTGCTATACCGCTTGTTTTGAGCTTGTGCGATTTGAATCGCCGGCTTCTCTTCCATCTCGATGACGACACGAACTTTATCCGATTGTTTGTAGTTCTTCTCTTGCCCCGATTTCTTCAGCGAGAGCGCTTGCGGTTTTTGACCCGTTGCTTTGTCTTGCGACGACAGTGCACCTTGCGCACTGACTAGATTGGAAGACGTCATTAAGACGGCTGCCATAAGTGCAATCTTCTTCTTCATGCGTTCGTTTTCCCCTTTTCTGTAAAACCATAGTAGTACTACTGATAAAACAGTTAAACGAAAATTCTGTATATTTAGTTTAATGAATTTAATGGAAATAAACAATTTATATTTGCCTATTTTTTTAATTTATTTGTTTTACATGACATTTTATATTTTTAAGGAATTTAACTGGGAGTAAAATAAAAACTCCTCGAAGCCTCGAGGAGTTAGATGTTTGGTATTGGTGGAGACTATCGGGATCGAACCGACGACCTTTTGGCTGCCAGCCAAACGCTCTCCCAGCTGAGCTAAGCCCCCATGAATTATCTTTAGTATACGTATCACTAACTGCTTTATCAATATAAAAATAACGCTTTCATAAAAAAGAATTCCTTCCAAAAATCGTCGGAAGGAATTCACGATTCATTTATTCAATTCACGCATCAAATCCGCCTGTCGTTCAAGCTCTGCCTGTTGCTCGAGGATCAAGACCTTTTTGTACGTTCGCGCAGAAATCAAGATGCTGATCTCATAGAGAACGAACAATGGAACCGAGATCATCAAGTGTGACGTCACGTCCGGCGGTGCGATCAATGCCGCAACGACGAACAGCGCAAAGTACGCATATTTCCGATTCTTTCGCATGAAATATGGCGTCACGAGACCCAGACGTGTCAGGAACATCGTCACGACCGGCAATTGGAAAAGAAGACCGAACGGCATCGTCAATCGGATTAAGAAACTGAAGTAGTTCTCCACTCCGATGACTTGTTCGATTCCGAGCTCTTTCCCGAGATCCGTTGAGACTTCAAGCAAGAAGGGAAGCAACCAGAAATACGAGAAGGCTACTCCAGCCAAAAACAGAAAGAAGATGACCGGAATATACGTCAATGTCGCTTTTTGCTCCTTGTCATAAAGTCCTGGTCGGACGAATGCCCAGAGTTGATACATCCAGAACGGTGACGCTAAAATCAGCGCAATAATGAACGCAAGATTCAAATACAACATTAAAGGATCGGCGACGTTGAAGGCATTCAAACCGATACCGAGCTCTTTTAAGTCTGCTTGCAAGAAGCGGACGAGCGGTCGGACGAGCGGAAATGCGACAGCGAACAGGACGACGACGATGATAAGCGACCAGACGATCCGCTTTCGGAGTTCGTCAAGGTGCGACGTCATGCTTTGCTCTTGATCAACCGTCATGATTCAATCACTTCTCTTTCGGTTCGTCCTTTTTATCGTCGTCCATGATGCCGTTCGTGGCATTCTTGAACTCTTTCAATGTCTGACCAGCAGCACGTCCGAATTCTGGTAACTTCTTCGGTCCGAAGATGATCAACGCGACGACCGCGATCAATCCGATGCTTGCAGGTCCGATACCTAGTGTGAGCGGAATAAGGTTTTCCATTATGATTTCACTCCTTCAGCTGATTGCGAATAATGCTTCATGAAATAAACTAACGACTGCAACTCGATCGATAAATCGATGTGATGGACCCGGACGCTCGCCGGCACGTTCAACCGCGCTGGCGTAAAGTTCAGGATGCCTGTCACACCATACTCGACTAACTCATCCGCTACTGACTGCGCGAACTGGGATGGAACCGTCAAGATGGCAACATCGACCTGATTCGCTTCGATTTGTTCTTTCATGTCCGAAACATGATAGATTGGAACGTCATGCGTTGTTGTTCCGACCTTCTCTTCGTCCGCATCAAACGCAACGACTATCCGAGTACTATTATTCTTTAAAAAGTTATAATTTGCAAACGCTGTTCCGAGATGACCGACCCCGATTAAGGCAACATTCGTCACCTCATCTTGATTCAAGGTTTTGCGGAAAAACGTTAAGAGATGTTGAACGTTATATCCATACCCCTTCTTCCCTAATGCCCCAAAGTAGGAAAAATCGCGACGAATCGTTGCTGAATCAACCTTCACCGCCTCGCTTAACTCAGCAGAAGAGACGCGGAGCTTGCCTGAATTGTATAAACTTTGGATGAAGCGATAATATAGCGGCAACCGTTTTGCTGTCGCTTGTGGAATTTTTGTGTCTGGTCCATTCATCCTGCAGTTCCCCCTTCGGCCACATCCATCGTGGCACCCAAATCTTTGCAAAAAGCTTTCTACTCTCCTTGATTGTAAACCACTTCACATAGAGTCACAAATAATATATTCCGCAGGACCTCGCGCTTTTGTTCGTGATAGACTAAAGGGTGGAAGGATGGATGGAAATGATACTCTTACAAGTCAATCAACTCTCGAAATCATTCGGCGTCGAGCCGATTTTAGAAAATATCAAACTGGAAGTACAAGAGCGAGATCGGATTGCGCTCGTCGGACGAAACGGTGCCGGTAAATCGACCTTGCTCAAAATCATCGCTGGTGAACTCAGTCATGACTCGGGTGACATCATGAAAGGCAAGGATGTCAAAATCGGTTATCTCGCACAAGACAGTGGTCTCGAATCGAATGAGACGATCTGGAACGAGATGCTGACCGTCTTCGAACATCTCCAGGAACAAGAACGGACACTGCGCCGGATGGAAATCGAAATGGGCATGGAGCATATCTTGAACGACCCGGTCGCTTACGATCGTCTCTTGAAGACGTACGATCAAGCGCAACACGACTTCTCAGAAGCCGGTGGTTATCAGTTCGAAGCGAATATCCGCTCCGTTTTGCACGGCATGCGCTTTTATCCGGATGATTACTCGCGCCGGATTCAGACATTATCCGGTGGTCAACGAACACGACTCGCCTTAGCGAAGATGCTTCTGCAAGCACCAGAGCTCCTCATTCTTGATGAGCCGACCAACCACCTTGATATCGATACACTCGCTTGGCTCGAAAGTTACCTCGGCGGTTATCGTGGCGCCGTCCTGATCGTCTCACACGACCGGTACTTCCTCGACCAAGTCGTCAATGTCGTCTATGAGCTGTCGCGCAATGTCTGTCGTAAGTTCACCGGGAACTACACGAAGTACTTGGAACAAAAAGCGGCCTTGTACGATCAAGAAATGAAACAGTTCGAACAGCAACAAGAAGAAATCGCAAAGATGCAGGACTTCATTCAACGCAACATCGCCCGGGCGACGACGACAAAACGTGCCCAAAGTGTCCGGAAACGGCTCGAGAAGGTCGACCGACTCGACCGACCAGATGGGGATGAACGTAGCACGGTCCTGTCCTTCCCAATTGAAAAACAGAGCGGGAACGATGTTCTTCAAGTCAATCAACTGGCGATCGGTTACGAAGAAGCTGTCTCAAAAGACATCACGTTCCGCTTGCAACGCGGCGAATCACTGGCACTCGTCGGACCAAACGGAATCGGAAAGTCGACGCTCTTGAAAGTTCTCGTCGGTCGCTTACGCCCCCTATTCGGTGATTTCCGGTTCGGTACCGGCGTCTCGATCGGATATTACGATCAAGAGCAGGCGGAACTCAATGACCGGAACCGTGTCATCGATGAGATTTGGAACGAATGGCCACTAATGCGTGAACAAGAAGTCCGTTCTGTCCTCGGGCAATTCTTGTTTAGCGGTGACGATGTCTTCAAGATCGTCCATGAGTTATCCGGTGGCGAACGCGGACGTCTCGCACTCGCAAAACTGAAACTCCGGAAGACGAATGTCCTCGTCCTCGATGAGCCGACGAACCACTTGGATTTGGATTCGAAGATGGTCCTCGAAAACGCCCTCGTCGACTACGAAGGAACGCTGTTATTTGTCTCTCACGACCGTTACTTCATCGACCGGATCGCGACACGCGTTATTGAGATGAGTGAAGCGGGCGTGACGGAATACCTCGGTGATTATTCGTACTACACGGAGAAGAAGGCGGAGCAAGAAGAGATTGCGCGTCTTGAAGCGGAGGAAGCAAAAGCCGCAAAAGTCACGGCGTCGAAGACAATCGACAAGGAAGCACAGAAAGAAGAACGCAAGCGTCGTCAGCAAATCGAACAGCTCGAACAAGACATCGAGCGGCTCGAACAGCGTTCGGCAGAAATTGAACAGTTGCTTTGTGAACCAGAAGTCTTCAACGATATTCCGAAAGCAACGGCTCTTTCAGCAGAACGTGATCAGATTGATGTCGATCTACTCGAATTGATGGAACGATGGGAGAACCAACACTGATGCGGACGAAAAGCTTTTTCATCAACTTGATTCAAGGACTGCTATCCGGCATTCTTTATTTCGTACCGATGTATGCGGACTACGTGTCGACCTTCATCCGACCGGATGCTTTTAATGCTGCGCTTCCTTTGTTCCTCCTGATTTCTTGTATGATCGGTCTCGTCATCCAAACATGGAGTGGTCTTTTCGTCAGTTTACTTTCGGGATTATGCTGTACGCTCCTGACGACACAGCTATTCGTCGAACTCAATGACCCGTTGATCTTATCGTATTACGGTAGTGTCTTCCCGCTCACCGCTTTCTTAATCAGCTGTGTCGGCATTTGGGCACTCGCGATCGTCTTTTATTTGCTCGATGGCTATCAGTACAGTAAACGTCATGGTCTTGAAGCCTCTTCAAACGAAATTGATCCACAACCTTGAAGTCCGATCGATTAATCAGATGAACAACATGAAAAATAGAGTGGAGATTCCGGTAGCTAGTCCAGTCTCTCCACTCCTTTTTGTTTGAGTCGAAACGTTCGTCGTTAATATGGATCGTATAATGAATCAAACATTCACGCCTGTATCATTTGGTAGGTCGGGCAATCGTAAACGTCTTCCCTATCGTCGCATAATCATTCCCCGCTAAACGAGCGACAGCCTTCAAACCTGCCGCATCAATCCGGAACGACTCGACGAGTTCATCCGCAACGTGGTAACGCAGTACTTCTCCGATCAAAAGATCGGCACCTTCCAGCTCAACGTGTTGCGTCAAGCGCATCTCGAACCGGATTTTCGCTTCCGCGATTCCGGGTACATCAATCGCGTCGCTATCGACAAGTGTTAAATCCGTCCGTTCGAGCTCACTTTCACCATACGCAAGTGGCGCAGCTGTTTCATTCACAGCCTCGACGATTTCTTCGCTGACGATATGGATGACATAACTTTGTTTCGCAAGGATGTTGCGTGCCGTATCCTTCTGACCCTGATCCGTCCGTTGTACGGCAATCACCAGTTGTGGTGGACTGCTTGATGCGACCGTAAAGAACGAAAATGGTGCGGCGTTGACCGTCCCGTCTTCTCCTTGCGTCGTCACGAAAGCAATCGGACGCGGAATGATGCTTCCGATCAGTAATTTGTAATTATCTTTTGCACTAAGCGTTGATGCCTCGAACTTCATGAATGACCCACCTTTTTCTTCACCCGATGAGTGCAGCGAGTGAATAATCTCCAGCACCGATCATCGCTACACCAAGGGCGATGACGATCAATGCCATGTTGTATTCGTACCCGTTCTGCGTCACCCAGTAACCATTCGCACCGTGTACTTTAACGATCGCGACAAGCATTGATCCGATGATGAGGAGCGCGGCAATCCAGAGGAATACGCCTCCTGCGAACAATAAGCCGCCGATCAATTCAGCAAGACCTGCCGTAATCGCGAGTGCCTTCCCTGGTTTCATGCCGATTGATTCGAACCAACCGCCTGTTCCAGCGATTCCGTGTCCACCGAACCAACCAAATAATTTTTGTGTCCCGTGTGCAGCGAACGTTAAGCCGATGATTAAACGAATAATTAAAAGTCCTGTATCCATCATTTCTCTCTTCTCCTTTTACCTAATGTTTTTTAGTTACTTTAAGTAACTCAATAAACAGACTATATCTTATCACTTACTAAAAGTAAATAGATTTGTTTTAGTTCTTTTTGTTACATTAAGTAAAATGATTCGATTTTTTTAGCAGAAGCGGGTATACTACAACTATAGAAAGGATGAGTGCTGATGGAAGAAGTCGCAATCCAACCGGCTCTTTGTCCCAAAGTCGAACATGCATTTGAAATCTTAGGTAAGAAATGGACAGGTCTGATTTTACGTCACTTGTTGACGAAGACATGTCGTTTCAATGAGATTCAAGATGCCATTCCCGAATTATCAGGTCGTATGCTCACGGAACGTATGAAGGAGCTCGAAGCGGAAGGCATCGTCATCCGGACTGTCATTCCCGATCGTCCGATTAAGATTCAATACAGTTTGACCGACAAAGGGCGTCAACTCGAACCGGTCATTCGTTCCATTGAGGAATGGGCCGAACTACAAGACTAATATATAAAAAAGCATCTTCTTCGGAAGGTGCTTTTTTATATGCTCTTTGACATTGATAATCATTATCAATTAAAGTAGAGAAGTACACCGAAAGGAGGAAGATGCATGCATATCGCGATTGGATTCGTCAGCATGTCCGGTAATACGGAAGATATCGTCTCGATCATTCAACGTGAGCTCGAGCAACACGATGTCAACGTGACGATCACAGAATTGGATCAATTCGTCGGGGAGGATCTATCACGTTTTGATGGTTTATTACTCGGCTCATATACATGGGGTGACGGTGATTTACCATATGAAGCAGAAGATTTCGTTGAGGAGCTCCGGGAACAATCCTTAAACGGGATGCCGGCTGCTGCTTTTGGCTCGGGGGATCTTGATTATCCGAAGTACTGCGCAGCCGTTGATTTGATCGAAGACGCATTAAAAGAAGCTAGGGCGACCATCGTCACGGATGGCTTGAAGATCGAGTTTGATCCGAATACCCCGGAGAAACAGGCCGCTTGTCGTGCATTCGCACAGACATTTCATCGCTTTTTACAACAGGTCCGTTCCTAAGGTTCGTTTGAATCCTTACTGTAAGGGAATCGTTAAAACAGACTCTATGAAAGTGAGATGAATGTTTTATGACGATTCAAGCACTCGTCTTTGACGTCTACGGTACATTATTCGATGTCCATTCCGTCAAAGAACAAGCCGAAGAGCTTTATCCGGGGCACGGAGAGGCAATCAGTAAACGCTGGCGGGAGAAACAACTGGAGTACTCTTTCCTCCGGCAATTGAACGGACAATATGTGCCGTTCAGCCAAGTGACACAGGATGCGCTCCGCTACACGTTACTCGAACTGAAGCTCCATGTGACTGAGGAACAAATCACGACCTTAATGGAGACGTACCTGATACTTGATGTATATCCCGAAGTCAGCTCCGTTCTCGAGACGATGGCAGATAAGCGCCTAGTCGTCTTCTCGAATGGTTCCCATGATATGCTCGATCCGCTGATTGAGCAGTCAGGCTTAGCCGATCGATTCGAACATCTTGTCAGTGTCGATGATATCAAACAGTATAAGCCAGCACCTGCATCCTATATGCATGCATTAAACACGCTCGGTCTAAAACGCGAGGAGATTTTATTCATGTCCTCGAACGGTTGGGACATCACCGGTGCGAAGAGTTTCGGTTTTAAAACGGCATGGATCAATCGAAATGGACTTCCGGTCGAGGAATTGAATCTCGATCCCGATCGCATCTATGATGACTTAACGGGTATTACTGAATGGCAATGAACGAACAACAGCGGACTCCTATTTAGGAATCCGCTGTTGTTATGGCTTTAGTAATTCGAAAGACGTGAGTAACCCTTCTTGAATAGATCAAGTTTCAGACCGCCTTCTTTTTCAATGAAGAAGAGGTATTCGTTTTGATCCGTATCTTTATAGAAGACCTTAAATAACGTCAACGTCCGCTTTTTATTGTTCTCAACAGCCGTCACCTCGTGCTTCGAGATCACCTCGGCTTGGACTTGTTCTGCATCCATCTTTTTAATCATTGGTTCGAACGATTTCTTCTCTTGATCCGTCACCGGTGTTCCGGAAGCAATCATGAAATAATCATCACTCGCCTTGTTCGTTAAACCATACTTTCGATCGACGATGACGACGTTACTGAGCTTACCATTGACTGTCTGATCAAAAGCATATAACTTTTGAATCCGGGTCTTTTCTCCTTCGGCACGTCCGATTTCGTAAAGTGGACGTTGTTTCGTGTTCGTCTCGACCGCTTTCTTATCGGGTACGAGTTCTTCCTTATAGGCGACTTGGTATGCGTTGACGATTTCTCGGACCTGAAGTCCGATTGCGACGATGACCAGTACCGCTAACAATGCGATGATGACTTTTTTCATTCCATTTCCCCCAAGTTGTTCGGATTCCTTACTTTAAATCTAGCCCAGGTTCTGCATTCATGGCAAGTGTCGAATGGCGTAATGCGCGATATGGATGAATCGCAGCTGCTCCGATCATCGCCGCATTGTCTCCACACAGGTGCATCGGCGGAATGACGAGATCAATACCTTCTTTCGCACACGCTGCTTCGAGACCTTGGCGTAATCCTTTGTTAGCAGCGACGCCACCAGCAAGTAGCAATTGGCGTCCCCCTTTATCCTTCACGGCACGGACCGCCTTCGTCACGAGTACTTCGACGACACTCGCTTGGAAACTTGCAGCTAAATCTTCCGGAATGATCGTTTCTCCCCGTTGTTCGGCGTTATGCACGGCATTGATGACTGCTGACTTCAAACCGCTGAAGCTAAAGTCATACGAGTCCTTCTCGAGCCAGACGCGTGGAAAATGGAACGTATCCTGACCAGTCTGTGCCAACTGGTCGATCCGTGGACCACCTGGATACGGTAACTTTAACGTCCGAGCAACTTTATCATATGCTTCTCCGGCGGCATCATCCCGTGTTTCACCAATGACTTCGTATACACCGTCTTCCGGCATGTAGATCAGTTCCGTGTGCCCACCTGATGCAATCAAACAGACGAGCGGGAACTCAAGCTCTTGCACGAGACGATTCGCATAGATATGACCTGCGATATGATGAACACCGATTAATGGTTTATTGTGCGCAAAGGCGAGTGCCTTCGCTGCGCTGACACCAACGAGCAGTGCTCCAACGAGTCCAGGTCCTTCCGTGACGGCGATCGCATCGATATCGTCGATCGTGACGTTCGCTTCCGTCAAGGCATCATCGATGACGTATGTGATCCGTTCAACGTGATGCCGTGAAGCCACTTCAGGCACGACGCCACCGAATCGTTTATGACTTTCGATTTGAGACGAGACGACGTTCGATAAGACGTCGATTCCTCCACGGACGACGGCAGCTGCCGTTTCGTCGCAACTCGATTCAATTGCTAGAATCAATGGTTGTGTCATAGGTCTTCTCCCTCCAGCTCCAGCCAGTAGATGGCAGCATCTTCGTTGTTATCTTGATAATATCGTTTTCGAACACCGACATACTGGAATCCAAGCTTTTCGTATAAAGTCCGCGCCGGTGTGTTCGAGACACGTACTTCGAGTGTCATTGCCCGCAAACCAAGCGCACGACCGACGGCGATCAATGCCGTTAGCAAATCTTCACCAAGTCCTTGTCCGCGGTGTGACTGCTTGACGGCAATATTCGTAATATGTCCTTCATCCGCGATATGCCACAGACCAGCAAACCCAACGATACCATCTTGATCGGCAACGACATAATAGGCATTCGGATTTTGTGTCATTTCCGCTTCGAAGGCATCTAGCGTCCACGGTGTCGCAAATGATTCGAGTTCAACCGCATGAACACCTGCAGCATCCTGTACGGTCATGCGACGAATGCCCTTACTCATGACGCTGTGCCTCGATCCATTTCGCTTCTGCTTCAGCCAAGCGCAGGTAACGTGGCTCAAACGCATGCGCTTCGACCGTCTGACGTGTTGCGCCGAGTAAAGCGAGTACGCCGGCACGTGGCGTCTGAAAAGCAGGAGCCGCCTTTTCGAAGGGCTGAAGAATCTCTTCGAACGCATCGACGTCTCCTGTGACGAGCGTATCTGCCGGTAACGTCTTCACAAAAGAAGCGATCTCGACATGTTGCTCTTCACCAATTCGTTTCCCGGCGTCGTACACTCCGACAAACCCTGCTCCACGCCGCGCATCTTGAATCGCAGCAACGCGTCCTGTATGACCAGTCGAAGCTGCCATCAGTTCAAGTGTCGAGATGGCAACGAGCTCGATACCGAGTGTATAGGCAAGCGTCTTCGCTGTCGTCGCTCCAATCCGTAAACCCGTATAAGAACCAGGACCGTCAGCAACGACGACGCGTGTCAGTTGAGCCGGTGTCCATTTTGCTTCCGCCATCAAGCGCTCAAGTAACGGCATGAGTTTCGTCGCATGATTCAAAGACGTGACGTAAGATGCTTCTGCTACGATCTGTTTCCCGTCTGAAAGAGCGACCGATAATTGTTTCGTCGATGTATCAATAGCTACGATTTTCATGATTTCAATCCCTCACATAATGTAATGTATCGTTCTCCGATCGGCTTCAGCTCAAAACGTCGGCTATCGTCACCTGTTCGTGTAATCGTGATTGCCAATCGATCAGGTGGAAGGCTGTCCGCAATCAATTCAGACCACTCGACGACAGCAACGCCTTCACCATTCAAATATTCTTCAAGTCCAATATCATCACCGGAACCTTCCAGGCGATAGACATCCATATGATAAAGAGGAAGACGCCCCGTATAGACTTTCATGATCGTAAAGGTTGGACTGTTGACGTGACGCGTCACACCCAATCCTTTCGCAAAGCTTTGGGTGAAAGTCGTTTTCCCAGCACCTAAGTCTCCGTCAAGCGTAATGACCATCCCCGCTTCAGCACGTCGTCCGAGTTCAAGGGCTAAAGCAGTCGTTTCTTCCAAGCTGTTCATTTCCAGTTCTATCATACGATGTCTCCTCCTTTAATACGTACTGTTCGTCCTTCTCTATTGTACCGGACGAAAAAGGCAAAAAAAAATACGAAACGCTGAACGTTTCGTAGTAAAGTTGAAGTTAAGTTTAAAATTGGTTGCGGGGGCCGGATTTGAACCGACGACCTTTGGGTTATGAGCCCAACGAGCTACCAGACTGCTCCACCCCGCGACGATAAACGTTTCGGATTTGATTATTTAAAAATTGGTTGCGGGGGCCGGATTTGAACCGACGACCTTTGGGTTATGAGCCCAACGAGCTACCAGACTGCTCCACCCCGCGATGATATAACGTTTCGACAGATATTAATATAACATGTGTCTTTTAAATTGGCAAGTCTTTTTGCCTTATTTCTTTTTAATAACTGTCATAATGAATATTCTTCTATACTGATACGAAAGGAGTGAGCAGATGGGATACTTATTAGATTTACGAAAAATCGTAGGGAACCGACCGTTAATCAGCGTGGGTGCGACCGTACTCGTCCTGAATCCACAGCATGAACTGCTATTTCAATATCGTTCGGATACACACAGTTGGGGACTTCCCGGTGGGTCGATGGAACCAGGTGAGACACTTGAAGAAGTCGCGATGCGTGAATTAGAGGAAGAAACCGGCCTTCAAGCACGCAGCGTTCAACTACTAGACGTCTTCTCGGGTCCTGATTACTTCTTCCGTTATCCAAATGGCGATCAAACATATAGTGTGATTCATCTCTTTCAAGCAAAAGGAATATCGGGTACATTACAGATGACGGACGGAGAGAGCCTCGATCTTCGTTATTTTCCACTTGATCAACTACCAGACCCACTTGAAGCACGAGCCGCTGCGCTTTTGAAACAAGTCATCTCTCGTCTTGTCGAAACAACACCTTGAATTTTAAAACTGGCTGTCATTTGGTCAGTTTTTTCTTTTCTACAACAAAAAACTGACCTGCAATCTGCAGATCAGTCAAGTGCCTGGCAACGTCCTATCCTCACAGGGGGAAGCCCCCAACTACTTTCGGCGTTCAAGTGCTTAACTTCCGTGTTCGGCATGGGAACGGGTGTGACCACTTGGCTATCGTCACCAGACGACGGGCTCGCGCCCTCAAAACTGAAGTCATCAACAAGCATCTGCTAGAACAAGGCCTCGACCGATTAGTATCACTCAGCTCCACATGTCGCCATGCTTCCACCCGTGACCTATCTACCTCATCGTCTCTGAGGGGTCTTTCTTGATTACTCAAAGGGAAATCTCATCTTGGAGGGGGCTTCATGCTTAGATGCTTTCAGCATTTATCCCGTCCGCACGTAGCTACCCAGCGATGCTCCTGGCGGAACAACTGGTACACCAGCGGTGCGTCCATCCCGGTCCTCTCGTACTAAGGACAGCTCTCCTCAAATTTCCTGCGCCCACGACGGATAGGGACCGAACTGTCTCACGACGTTCTGAACCCAGCTCGCGTACCGCTTTAATGGGCGAACAGCCCAACCCTTGGGACCTACTCCAGCCCCAGGATGCGATGAGCCGACATCGAGGTGCCAAACCTCCCCGTCGATGTGGACTCTTGGGGGAGATCAGCCTGTTATCCCCAGGGTAGCTTTTATCCGTTGAGCGATGGCCCTTCCATGCGGAACCACCGGATCACTAAGCCCGACTTTCGTCCCTGCTCGACTTGTAGGTCTCGCAGTCAAGCTCCCTTCTGCCTTTGCGCTCTACGAATGATTTCCAACCATTCTGAGGGAACCTTTGGGCGCCTCCGTTACTGTTTAGGAGGCGACCGCCCCAGTCAAACTACCCGCCTGACACGGTCCTCCAGCCGGATCACGGCTGCGAGTTAGAGACTCTATGCATGAAGGGCGGTATCCCAAGGGTGACTCCTCCGAAGCTGGCGCTCCGGGCTCGACGTCTCCCGCCTATCCTGTACATCATGCACAAAGCCTCAATATCAGGCTGTAGTAAAGCTCCATGGGGTCTTTCCGTCCTGTCGCGGGTAACCTGCATCTTCACAGGTACTATGATTTCACCGGGTCTCTCGTTGAGACAGTGCCCAAATCGTTACGCCTTTCGTGCGGGTCGGAACTTACCCGACAAGGAATTTCGCTACCTTAGGACCGTTATAGTTACGGCCGCCGTTTACTGGGGCTTCGGTTCAAAGCTTCGCTTGCGCTAACCCATCCCCTTAACCTTCCAGCACCGGGCAGGCGTCAGCCCCTATACGTCATCTTGCGATTTAGCAGAGACCTGTGTTTTTGCTAAACAGTCGTTTGGGCCTATTCACTGCGGCTCTACTCATGTAGAGCGTCCCTTCTCCCGAAGTTACGGGACCATTTTGCCGAGTTCCTTAACGAGAGTTATCCCGCGCGTCTTAGAATTCTCATCTCGCCTACCTGTGTCGGTTTACGGTACTGGCGCCTTCCCCCTCACTAGAGGCTTTTCTTGGCAGTGTGAAATCGTGACCTACGTCCCTACGGGACTCCGCATCGTTCCTTGACTTTGGTGCCTGACGGATTTGCCAATCAGACGGTCTTGAAACTTGCACATGCACTTCCATCCGCATGCGTCACTATCCTCCTGCGTCCCCCCATTGTTCAAACGGTGGATCGGCGGTACAGGAATATCAACCTGTTATCCATCGCCTACGCCTTTCGGCCTCGGCTTAGGTCCAGACTAACCCTGAGCGGACGAGCCTTCCTCAGGAAACCTTGGGCTTTCGACGGAGGGGATTCTCACCCCTCTTTTCGCTACTCACACCGGCATTCTCACTTCCAAACGCTCCACTGCTCCTTCCGGTACAGCTTCACAGCGGTTTGGAACGCTCCCCTACCATTCCTTACGGAATCCGCAGCTTCGGTGGTATGTTTAGCCCCGTTACATTTTCGGCGCGGCGCCACTCGACTAGTGAGCTATTACGCACTCTTTGAATGGTGGCTGCTTCTAAGCCAACATCCTAGCTGTCTAGGCAGCGCCACATCCTTTTCCACTTAACATACACTTTGGGACCTTAGCTGGCGGTCTGGGCTGTTTCCCTCTTGACTACGGATCTTATCACTCGCAGTCTGACTCCCGAGTATAAGTTGCTGGCATTCGGAGTTTAACTGAATTCGGTAACCCTGTGGGGGCCCCTAGTCCAATCAGTGCTCTACCTCCAGAACTCTCAACCTCGAGGCTAGCCCTAAAGCTATTTCGGGGAGAACCAGCTATCTCCAGGTTCGATTGGCATTTCACCGCTACCCACACCTCATCCCCGCACTTTTCAACGTGCGTGGGTTCGGACCTCCAGTCAGTGTTACCTGACCTTCATCCTGGACATGGGTAGATCACCTGGTTTCGGGTCTACGACAACGCACTGAACGCCCTGTTCAGACTCGCTTTCGCTACGGCTCCGCCTCATCGGCTTAACCTCGCGCGTTATCGTAACTCGCCGGTTCATTCTACAAAAGGCACGCCATCACCCGTTAACGGGCTCTGACTACTTGTAGGCATACGGTTTCAGGATCTATTTCACTCCCCTTCCGGGGTGCTTTTCACCTTTCCCTCACGGTACTGGTTCACTATCGGTCACTAGG
>NZ_CP018057.1:3002500-3250203 GCF_000798935.2 Exiguobacterium sp. ZWU0009
CAGCTGAGCTAAGGGTGCGATATGGTGCGGTCGAGAGGACTTGAACCTCCACGATGTTGCCACCACTAGGCCCTCAACCTAGCGCGTCTACCGATTCCGCCACGACCGCAAATATGAAATTAAAAATGGTGTGTCATGCAGGATTCGAACCTGCGACCCTCTGATTAAAAGTCAGATGCTCTACCAACTGAGCTAATGACACATAAAAACTGGGCTGGAAGGGATCGAACCTTCGCGTGCTGGAATCAAAATCCAGTGCCTTACCACTTGGCTACAGCCCAAAAATGGCGGTCCTGACGGGATTCGAACCCGCGATCTCCTGCGTGACAGGCAGGCATGTTAACCGCTACACCACAGGACCGCAATTTGAAGTTGCAAACAACTCTTTAAAAAGAAATGGTGGAGGATGACGGGATCGAACCGCCGACCCCCTGCTTGTAAGGCAGGTGCTCTCCCAGCTGAGCTAATCCTCCATATGGTGACCCGTACGGGATTCGAACCCGTGTTACCGCCGTGAAAGGGCGGTGTCTTAACCGCTTGACCAACGGGCCATATCGTAATTAATAATTATTCTCAAGAAACATTTTCACATAAGAGGTCTGGCGGAGATGGAGGGATTCGAACCCTCGCACCAGTTTCCCGGCCTACACCCTTAGCAGGGGCGCCCCTTATAGCCACTTGGGTACATCTCCAAAAGAATGGCTCCGCAAGTAGGATTTGAACCTACGACCTACCGGTTAACAGCCGGTTGCTCTACCACTGAGCTATTGCGGAACGTTACGTTCTGTTCGGAACACTTTTATATAGTAGCAACTTTTTTCCTTTCCGTCAATGCTTTTTTAAAAAAGTTTTTAGCGACGATAAGTTGTTTAGTTGCTGTCGTTTTGACGACTTCTATAATTTATCATGCTCCGAAATGAACGTCAACTACTTTTGTAAAAAATCTTTCCGCGACATCGACCACATCGATATCTTTCCGTATTCATGCGTCTTTTCCTTCTATATAATGTGCTGCATTTCTCACATTCGTAAAGATAGGATTTTTTTTCATCTTCTTGTCTCCTCGGACTGTATCGAAGCCCACCGTAGCGCTCTAACCATTCTTTAAAGTCTTGATCTTGATGACGGTGCCCCATTCCTGCTAGATGTAAATGGTAGTGACACAGTTCATGAATCACGATTCCGCGGAAGACTTTCATGTCATCGATATATCGTTTATTGAAGTCTAAATGATGATCGCCTAAGAAGTAACGACCACCTGTCGTCTTCAGCCGTGGATTAAAATAAGCTTGATGTCGAAACGGTAAGGAAAATACGTCGAGCGAAAGTTGCTCGACGTATCGTTGTAATTGTTCATTCGTCATTTCGGCGGAACCAGTGTCAAACCAATCCGTCCCCGCTCTGGTTCAACATTCGTCACCCAGACCGTCACAATATCCCCAACAGCGACGACATCAAGTGGATGTTTGACACGCTTACGACTGAGCTTCGAGATATGAATCAAGCCATTCTCTTTCACTCCGATATCAACGAACGCACCAAAATCAAGAACATTGCGGACCGTTCCTTGGAACTCCATCCCGACTTGGATCATATCCATCGATAGAACATCTTGACGAAGTAACGGTTTATCGAGCGCTTCCCGTGGGTCACGCCCTGGACGTTGTAACGCTTCGATGATGTCACGTAGTGTCGGTTCTCCGATCTCGAGCGTCTGTGCCATCTCCGGTAATGACAATGTAGACAATTGTTCCCGCACCGCATCCGTTCCGACTTGTTCCAGCGTTAATCCTAATGTCTTAAATAACTTCTCAACAGTTTTGTACTGTTCCGGATGGATCGGCGTCCGATCGAGCGGATGCGTCCCTTCTAAGATACGGAGGAATCCTGCTGCCTGTTCATAGGCCTTTGCACCAAGACGAGGGACTTTCAATAATTCCTGACGCGTCTTGAACGTTCCAAGTTCCGAGCGGCGTTCAACGATTTTTTTCGCTGTCGCCTTCGTGATTCCTGCGACGTAACTCAAAAGCGGTTCTGACGCTGTATTAACATCAACTCCGACTTGGTTGACGACCGTTTCAACGACAAAATCAAGTGTCTCCTTCAGTTTCGTTTGCGAGACATCATGTTGATACTGACCGACTCCGACAGACTGTGGATCGACTTTAACGAGTTCAGCCAACGGATCTTGCAGGCGACGCGCAATCGAAATCGCGGATCGTTGTTCGACCTGAAGCTCTGGGAACTCGGTCCGGGCAATCTCTGAAGCGGAATAAATACTTGCTCCTGCCTCGTCGACGATCGTAAAGGCGATATCTTTTTGTCCCTTCATCCAGTCCGCAACGAATGCTTCTGTTTCCCGTGAAGCTGTTCCGTTCCCGATCGCAATCAATTCGATCCCGTATGTATCGACGAGCTGTGAAAGGGTTTGACGTGCTTCTTTCGCTTTTTGCTCTGACATCGTCACGTAGATGACGCCGACTTCCTTCATCTCACCTGTCAGATCGATGACCGCCCACTTACACCCTGTCCGGTAAGCCGGATCAAGACCTAACATGACTTTCCCTTTCATCGGTGGCTGCATGTAGAGTTGGCGGAGATTCTTACCAAAGACGTCAATCGCTTGGAGCTCTGCCTTTTCCGTCAGTTCATTTCGAATTTCGCGTTCGATCGCAGGAAAGACGGATTTTTTATAGCCCGTCGTGATCGCCGCTTCGATGATATCACGTTTCTTTGGCGCCAGTTGTGCGTATGAACGAAGCAATGTGGGTAAAACCTGTTGTTCCTCTAACACCACTTTCACAGAGACGATTTTCAATGCTTCCGCACGGTTGATCGCCAGAATCCGGTGCGGAACGATCTGTTGAATCCGCTCACTGTAGGCATAATACTGTGCAAAGACACCTTTTTCATCAACTGCATCCTTTTTCTGTTTCGTGACGATTTCTGCTGAACGGCGCATTTGCTTACGAATGAACTCACGCACCGTCGCTTGTTCGCCCCATTCCTCGGCAATGATCGATTGTGCTCCAGCAAGTGCTTCTTCCGGATCCAGCCCATTGCTTAAGCGTTGGAATGTCGCTTCATCATAGGCGGACTTGTTGCGGAACCAGTCAGCAAGCGGTGCAAGTCCTGATTGCCGTGCGATTTCTGCCTTCGTCCGACGTTTTGGTCGAAATGGTAAGTAGATATCTTCGACTTGCTGTAACGTCGTCGCTTCTTCAAGTGTTCGACGAAGTTCCGGAGTCAGTGCACCTTGTTCCTTAATCTTTTCAAGGACGTCGCTCCGTCTGCTTTCAAGTTGCGTTAATTGTTTATGTCGATCGAGAATCGCTTTGATCGCGACCTCATCGAGTTCACCTGTCTGTTCTTTTCGGTAGCGGGCGATGAACGGAATTGTACCGCCTTCTTCCGTCAATTGTAAGACTGCCTTCACTTGCGCAGGACGTACATTCAATTCACTTGCGATTCTCTTTTCCATCTGCTTCACCTCTCATTCATTATACCGAAGAACGCATGGAAAAGAAAAAAGACTGACACGAGGTCAGTCTTTTGAGAATACTTCATTTGGTTCAACTTTGATCGCTTCACGCAACTTCTGCAAAGCGCGTCGTTGAAGACGGGAAACGTGCATTTGTGAAATGCCGAGTAGTTCGCCCGTTTCTTTTTGACTCATATTGCGGTAGTAGGCACATTCGAGAATCGAACGCTCGCGGTCCGTTAAGACAGCAAATGCCTTTTCAAGAATCAGACGTTGATCGACGGAGTCGTAGCCGTTTTCTTGATTCCCGACGAGGTCGAGTAACGTAACGGTACTACCTTCCTGATCTGCCTCAATCGAACTATCGACGGATAATGCTTGATAGCTTTTACCCATTTCAAGTGTTTCGAGGACTTCCTCTTCCGATACTTCAAGACGCGCAGCAATCTCATCGATACGCGGAGAGCGTTGTAACTCCGTCGTCAATTCTTCCACTGCTTTCTTGATTTTCGGTCCGAGTTCCTTGATGCGACGTGGAACATGGACGCTCCATGTCTTATCGCGGATGAAACGTTTGATTTCACCGATGATCGTCGGAACAGCAAATGACTCAAAACTGCGACCGAATTCTTTATCGAAGCGGCGAAGCGCTGCGAGCAACCCAATCATGCCGACCTGAACGAGATCGTCATGAATCGGTCGACCACGCGAGAACTTCCGGGCCAAAGCTTCTACCAAGTCTGAATAACGCTCGAGTAATGCCGCATGCACTTCCTCATCTTGGTCGTCCTGCTGATACAAATCAATCAGTCGAAGTACTTCATCATCACTGTGATGGCGTTGTTGAGACTTTGCTGGCACTTTGACCCACCTCATCTCTATTCATATATTTTGTCATATGGACAGTGACGCCGTTCGCTTTCTCGATCGTTACTTGATCCATCAATGCTTCGATCATCAAGATACCGAGTCCTCCTTCATGCAAGGAGTCGAGATCGTGTGAATCTGTAATCGGTTCACTCTGGCGTTTGACCTCATCTTTATCGAACGTAATGCCGTTATCTTTGACGACAATCTCAAGACGATCGTCAGGGTAGACGTTGCATGTCAAGGCGATGTTACCATCTTCTTTTCCTTCATACGCATGTTGAACGGCGTTCGCACATGCTTCTGAGACAGCAATCTTGATATCTTCGATGTCATCATACGTATATCCCATCCGATTTGCGACGCCTGAAACCGTCAAACGGGCGATGGCTACATATTCCGGTTTTGCCGGTAATGTCATGTTTAGTTGTTCGTTGTTCATTGCGTTCCACCTCGTACACCACTATCAATAGTAATGATGCTTGAAAGACCTGTGATCTCAAATAGACGACGGATGCGTTCAGAAACGCCAACGAGCGTGAACGATGTACCGTTCTTTTTCGCTGCTTTGAGTGCACCGACGAACACGCCGAGACCTGTTGAATCCATGTAGTGTACTTCATCCAAATGGACGATGACGTCGTTCGTTTCAACTGCCGGGACTAATTCTTGGCGGAGTTTTGGTGCTGTATACGTATCAATCTCACCTGCGATATAAAGATGCGTCTGACCGTCTAGCTGCTCTGTTTTAATTGTTAAATCCATCTTCAAGTTCCTCCTCAAGGAAAATCTGTCTATGTGGTCTTTCTATTTATCCTACCTCATCCTTTTATAAAAAGGTCACTTGGGTATGTTTCCCCATATAGAAAACTTTGAAACCTATTTTATAAAAAAAGAGGTCAAAAAAAGTCGCATACGCTAGTATCGACTCTTCTTGTGTTGCGCCTCTATGTAAGTGCCTAAAAATCAACCAAGCCTAAGCTGATTGCGACGGCACTATTTACTTTCATCATCGTGTCTGGATCTAGATGTGTGACTTTATCCGTTAGACGGCGTTTATCAATTGTCCGGATTTGCTCAAGTAAGATGACCGAATCACGTTCTAATCCGTGTCGCTCTCGATATACTTCCACATGGGTCGGTAGTTTGGCTTTGTCGATCTGTGCCGTGATCGCAGCCACGATGACTGTCGGGCTGAATCGGTTACCAATATCATTTTGTAGAACAAGCACGGGACGAACTCCCCCTTGTTCCGATCCGACCACAGGTGACAAATTTGCATAAAACACGTCGCCACGTTTGACTATCAAAGCTTACACCCCGCTTACTTGACGTAGGAGTGAGAACTCCGCCTCCGTTTCAATCTGGAACATTTCGCCAACGATCGATAAATTGATTGCTGCCATTTCTTCGTAACCACGCTTCAATTCCTCACGTAGCTGACGCTTGCGTTCTTCGGTCGTATGGTTCGACTTCATCCCAATCGTCTCCTTCGCTACATTTCGCTCAACAAACTGCATTTCCCGTTGTTGGACCAAGATAATGGCACCTCCAGATTCACTGAAACCTTAACGAACGACTCACTTTCTACTTCAATATATCAGTCGAATTCAGAAAATACAATCAAAATTCAAACAAATAACATATTTTTGCCATCTTATTGATGTCTTGTACGAATCATTGACGCGGAACACGCTTCGAGAATTGACAGAGAACTTCATAGTTGATCGTCCCGAGCCAATGTGCCGCTTCCTCGATTGGTGCCCCTTCTCCAATCAAGATGACTTCCGTTCCGATCGGATATTCCCGCGGTAAACGAATCATGAGCCGATCCATGCAGACACGACCGACGATTTCGCACGGCAGACCGTCTACGATCAACGAATAACCTTGGAACTTGCGTGACCAACCATCCGCGTAACCGATCGGAACGGTACCGATCCATTCATCCGTCGGCGCGGTATAGGTCGCTCCGTAACTGATCGTTTGACCCGGTTCGACTTGTTTGACTTGCATCAGACGACTTTTCAGTGAAAACGCTGGTTTTAAGAATTCGTAATGTCCTGCCATCTCGTCGGACGGCATTGCACCGTATAACGCGATACCGACTCGAACGACGTTAAACGGCGCTTGACCTGCTAAGCGAATCGCAGCCGCCGAATTGGCACAGTGGACGTAACGGATATCCGGTACTAGTGCGACATACGATAAAAACGTTTCGAGCTGGCGTTCGAATAACTGACTACTCAGCTCGTCAGCAGTCGCAAAATGCGTATAGATGCCTTCTAGCTCGACGAGATCATCATCACATTCAGCAAGAATTCGCTTCAACTCATCGACGTGTTGCAGTCCGAGTCGTCCCATTCCCGTATCGATCTTGATATGCAAGCGGAGATGATCGATTTCCGTCAAATGACGTTTCGCTTCCTGAAGCCAATCGGCTGAAAAGACAGGCACGGCGACATCATAATTCGAAGCGACTGGTGCATGTTCTGGTAGTAAGGCTTCAAGCATCAGGATTGGTGCTTGGATCCCCGCTTCTCGTAACTCGATCGCCTCCTCGAGGAGTGCGACAGCGAGTAAGTCGGCTCCGTTCTCAAGAGCGATCTCAGCGACTGTCACTGCCCCGTGACCATAGCCGTCCGCCTTGACGACCGCCATCACCTGTTGTTCGCCCATCCGTGTTTTGATTTCGCGTATATTATGTGCGATCGCTTCCCGATCGATTTCAATCCAAGTTGGTCGGTACATCCCATTCCCTCTTCTCTAATAAGACTTGCGCAGATGCATAATGTTCTGAATGTGTGATCGAGACGTGGATGACGCCATCGAATGGTCCACTCATGATCGGTCGCCCCGTCTCATCGTTTAAGATTTCAACGTCTTGCCAAGAGACTTCTTTTCCGACGCCGGTTCCGAATGCTTTGACGAACGCTTCCTTTGCGGCGAAACGTCCAGCGAGATACTCGATACGACGGTGTCCCGAGAGCGATTGAAATCGTTCCTGCTCTGCCTGCGTCAAGATTCTTCCTACAAAACGTGGCTGGCGCTCAAGCGTTTGCTCGATTCGATCCAGTTCCACTAAATCGATTCCAATTCCATAAATCATCCAAGGCGCCTCCACAGTACTATTCTTCGCCATCTTCATATAGAATGAAGATGAAGCGAGGTGTTGTCATGTTTAGTCGAACGGAAAACCTACAAACGTTCACACGTTCTTATCCGGTCGTTTCGTTGTTCATTTTAATCCAAGTCGCCCTGTTTGTCATCGAACAGTTGGGCCCACTCCTTAATCTGACATTCTCTCCTCTAAATGCAGGGGCATCCATCAATCTCTTAATCGAACAAGGTGAATGGTGGCGTGTCGTCACAGCAACGTTCTTGCATTACGATTTTTGGCACATTGCGTTCAATACGTTTGCTCTCGTCATCTTCGCTCCACCGCTTGAGCGGATGATCGGTCATGGTCGATTTGCTGCCTTTTATTTGCTCGTTGGTACGCTTGCGAACATCTTGACGTACTTCACGAAAATCAATGAACCGTTTTATGGGCAAGCTGGAGCATCTGGTGCCATTCTTGGTTTGCTTGGTTTTTATGTCTACTTGAGTCGCTTCAAGCGGACGGTCATCATGGCAGACGATACACGTCTTGTGTATATTTTCACTGCGGTCACGGCAGTCTTTACGTTGCTTGGATCGAACGTCGCTGTTTTTGGTCACTTGTACGGTTTCGTCCTCGGATTCCTCTTCGGATTCGTCTTCGGTAATCGTGCCGTTCCATTCACACGTCCGTTCCAAACCGGTCGTCGTACGAGCGGTGGTCCTGTCTTCGTCAGCGGTTCTGGTCAACTCGGCCGTGTATTCTTCTACATCATCATCGCGTTTGCTGTACTCGGATTATTCTTCCGCTACTTGTAAACCGGCATAAAAAAGGGACTCACGCTTTTAGCGCGAGTCCCTTTTTTAGCTTATTTGCGAAGAACTTCTGCCAAGTCCTTCACATCATCAATCAGGTTATGGATCGTTTCCTGATTGTCCGTATAGAGTGCTTTTAATTCTTCAAAACGTCCTTTTGGATCTTGTTTGACAGCAGACAATTGTGTTCCTGCACCGCTGAATGTCCGTTTCACTGCTGCGAACTGCGCTTGACGCGTATCTTTATGCAGTAGTGATAAAGTAGCGCCGACGAGTGCGCCACCAAGTGTTGCTACGACAA
This sequence comes from Exiguobacterium sp. ZWU0009, assembly GCF_000798935.2. Classification (NCBI taxonomy): domain Bacteria; kingdom Bacillati; phylum Bacillota; class Bacilli; order Caryophanales; genus Exiguobacterium; species Exiguobacterium sp. ZWU0009. Next base: position 3,011,065 of record NZ_CP018057.1, read on the forward strand.
AATAGTTCTTCTTCATCTGTTAGTCCCCCTGCATCTCACTCATTTGTTGGTGGTACGATTTGATACCGTTTCATGACGGGAGAAGGCGCGAACGACTTCCCTGCCTCTTCAGCATACTGGTCTACCGTGAGACGTTCAACTGATTTTGCATAACGAGCCCCGTCCCCTGTCTCATGGAACTGGATCAATAAGGCAAGATCCGTTCCCTTCTCGACACGTCCAATCCGAAAGGCCTGGAAGCCGCCATATTCTGCTCCGACAACTTTCGGATTCGACATCACTTGATGTACGAATAGATCCCCGCTATTTTGATCTGCCGGAATCGACCAGTAGAAGAGACTGCCTTTATCCGAAAAATTGCCACGTGATTCGAGCAACGTGTAGGTATTGCCACTTTGAAAAGGTGATTTCGAGTCCGTCTCCATCCAGAGGATGGCATCACCGCTTCCGCTAGCGACACGAATATGCGCATCACGGGAACGAATTTGTTCAACAAACGAACCGCTACCGAATGTAATCGAAAGTTTAGATGGCATCACAGGCCTCCGCAAGTTGAAAGTCTTTTTCCGTCAATCCGTTTTCATCATGAGTCGTCGCCGCAAGTGTAACGTTTTTATAGTCGATCACGATCCGTGGATGATGATTCAAGTTTTCAGCGATACTCCCGACTTCCTGTACGAAATCCAGTGCTGCAGGAAACGATGCAAGTGTATAGGTCCGGACGATTTCATCATCCACGACACTCCAATCCTGCAACCGCTCAAGACGCTCTTCCACTTCATACTCATTCAACCTAGCCATCCCTTTCTCCTCCTCTACTATCATTTTCGTCCTATACCTTATACCCCATTCTTTTACTTCTCTATACCTGTTTGTATCCGATTTCTTCCTTTTGCCTTCTGTGTGAGATAGAGTACAATGTGAAAGAGAACACTAATTCAAAATCGGAAAGGGGCTTACGCATATGCGCGCTCTGATTGTCATTGATTACACGATCGATTTCGTTGCTGACGAAGGAAAGCTGACTTGTGGAAAACCAGGACAAGCGATTGAAGATCGAATTGCTACGTTGATGGAGGAGTTTTCAACGGAAGATTACGTCGTCATCGCCAACGATATTCACGAAGAAGGCGATACGTTCCACCCGGAAACCGTCCTCTTCCCGCCACACAATATCCGCGGAACACACGGACGCGATTTGTTTGGAAAAGTCGCAGACATGGCCCGGGTCGCCGATCACGTCATCGACAAGACGCGTTATAGTGCGTTTGCCGGGACGGACCTCGATTTACGCTTGCGTGAACGCGGTATCCGCGAAGTCCACCTCGTCGGTGTCTGTACGGACATTTGTGTCCTTCATACAGCTGTCGATGCCTACAATCTCGGGTATCGTATCGTCGTCCATGCTGATGCGGTCGCAAGCTTTAACGCGACGGGTCACGACTGGGCGCTTACACACTTTAAACAATCGATCGGCGCAGAAGTCGTCGGCGAATAAGAAGGGATCTGTCCGTCATGTTACAACGTAATCTTGCACTCCATACCGATCTGTACTTACCACGGTGGATGTATATCTATTGGAAAGAAGGACGTCATAATGAACGCGCCGTTTTTGATGTTTACTACCGTTCGAATCCGTTCGCAGGAGGCTATGTCGTCTTTGCGGGTCTCGAAAATATCATCGAGTATATTCAAACACTCCGTTTCACGGAAGAAGATATCACGTACTTGCAAGAGATGATCGGCTTCCCGGATGAGTTCAAGGATGAACTGCGTCAGTTCAAGTTCAATGGCTCAATCTCAAGTGTCAAAGAAGGCGAAATCGTCTTCCCGAACGAACCACTGATTCGGATCGAAGCACGAATCTTTGAAGCAAAACTCTTACAGACTGCGATTCTGAACATTGCGAACCACGAATCGCTCATCGCGACGAAATACGCACGTATTCGTCAATCGGCTCCCCGTGCGAAGTTCCTCGAAGCTGGTGCTCGTCGCGCGCAAGGAATCGATGCCGCTTACTTCGGAACGCGTGCTTCATACCTGGCTGGTTTTGACGTCACAAGCCTTGCTTCAGCAGGACGCGACTTCGGTATCCCGTGTGGTGGAACGATGGAGCACGCCGACATTCAATTCCACGATGACGAATTGACGGCATTTCGGACATTCGCTTCTCATTATCCGGATCAGGCGACATTACTCGTCGATACGTACGATACGCTCAAGAGTGGTCTTCCGAATGCGATCACGGTTGCGAAAGAACTCCAAGCTAAAGGACATAAACTACGCGGCATCCGAATCGATTCCGGTGACTTATCCTACTTGTCAAAACGTGCCCGCAACATGCTTGACGAAGCCGGATTCCCGGAAGTCGATATCGTTTTATCGGGTGACCTCGATGAATACGTTATCCAAGACTTGCGCATCCAAGGTGCCCAAGCCAATACGTTCCTCGTCGGAACACGTGGCATCACGGCCTACGAACAACCGGCTCTTGGGATGGTCTATAAACTAGTCGCGCGTGAAGTAGATGGCGAGCTCGCACCCGTCATTAAAGTATCCTCGTCAAAAGCCAAGACGACGACGCCTCACATCAAGGAAGTCTATCGCATCATCGATCCGGTGACGGATAAGTTCAAAGGGGACTACGTGACGTTGATGGACGAAGATCCGTCGACACTTGAAGCTGTCGACCTCATCGACGTCCGGGACCCATCGTTCCGAAATCGCATCGAACAGTTCAAGGTCGAGCGGTTACTTGAACCAATTTTCAAAGATGGAGAACTGGTCTATACGGTCCCAACGATTGAAGAAAGTCGCCACTTCCACGAAACACAGATCGGTCGTCTCTGGGAAGAGTACAAACGGCTGCGTTTGCCAGAGATTTATGCTGTCACATTCAGCGATTGTCTCTGGAAGCTCAAACTCGACATGATTCGGGATACCCGACTGGCGAGTGGTTTAAAATAAGACACCAAAAAGCGCCGTTCCTCCTCAGGAAGAACGGCGCTTTTTCTCATGTTAATCCTGCTTCGTTTCCGACAGGTGTCATTTCTGTTGGCGCTTGTTCCATCTTCTTACGAAAGTACCACGCGAAGCCGAGTGCACCTCCGATGAAGACGATATACGTGATGCGTTGACCGAATTCAGCTAAGGAATCCGCGTAGAAAATACTGATTAAATGATCACTTCCACTAATGAGTAGCAAACAGGCAATCAGGAGCGCAATGCGATATGCAAGCGTCGGGCGGTCTGTCGGTTCAGCATGCCAATACATGATGATATGGTGGGCAAGTAGAACGATACCCAGGATTCCTAATATTCCAATGAGTACTTGCGGCATAATGAACGATCCTCCTGTTTAGTAGTATCTAGTCTTATTTAAACATAGTTCATACGAATTTCGTCAGGAAAAGTTTCCCGTCCCCCATTCCTCACGGTATACTGTAGGAAAATCGTAATCGATCAAGGGAGGGCATTTTTTCATGAAAACCTTTAAGTTATGCACGTTACGCATTTTAATGGACGAATCAGGACGTGATACGACGATTCCCGTCGCCATTCAGGACGGATTGACGGTCAGTACCGAACAGACGGCACAGTGGGTTGCAGAAATCGTCGTTCCTCCGATGGATCAGCCGATCGTCGATGAATTGTTCACAAAACATTTACGTGCTTTGATTGAAATCACGATCTCACGACCTGATAATGATCCTGCCGCGATGATCGTCACGCCCCTTGAACGGACTGCCTTAAGCGAACACGTCTCGTATGTCTTCACGGGTAAGATGGTCATGATGAAGAATGATTTATCTGAATCAATCCTACGCGAAGTCGTCGAAGATGGATTCGCTGGCGAAGAACTCGTCCAAGAATATAAGGATCGTCGTTCGAAGCGCGGCGCGCATATTACGAGCATTGCAAAGGAAACGTTCAAGCAGTATCTAGCAGAACACCCGAAAGCGCCAGTCTCTTAAGGTTTTTCGACCTCGTCCGTGATGTGATCCGCTACGTTGATTCGATCAATCGTATAGTGATCCGTATATTGGACATAATTCGCACACGCATTTTTCAAAGGTGTCCGGTAACTGAACGTCGCATCAATCGATGATAAAGCTGCCTTAATCGTATGCGAGTGACAGACGATCAAGATCCGTTTGCCCGCATGCATGCGTGTCACTTCCTGTAGCGCCTCGAACACGCGATCCTGGATGTCTTGTTCCGTTTCGAGACCTGGCACAAGTGTCGTATCGTTCGCTTGAACGGCCTCGTAAATCGCTGCGACCGGTTCACCAGAGGCGGCACCGAATTCGCGTTCGACAAGTCGCTCGTCTGTCGCCGTAATCGTCAAACCAACAGCACGCCCGATGATTTCCGCTGTCTCAACAGCACGGGACAACGGACTTGCTAATAAGATATCCCATTTTTCATTCGCTAGATAAGCGGCGCTGAGTTCCGCTTGTCTTCTTCCTGTTGCATTCAACGGAATATCTTCTCTCCCTTGAATCCGCTCGTTTAAGTTCCAATCCGTCTGACCATGCCGCACTAAACAAATTTCAGTCATGTCTCTGTCTCCCTCATTTAAGAAATATGACTGATTGTATCATGTTTTCCATTCGCAAGTTGTCGCGGTGGCAACAATAGCACCTGACAGGTGAAACGTTCAATGCGTTCAAGCAATCGCTCGATCTTTAACGGATTTTCCGTCTGAGCAAAACTGGCAAGTGAGTGGGTACCATTCGGAAAGGAAAACAAACGAACATCGGCTCCGACATCTGCTCCCTTTTCAACGAAATGCAAGGCTTGAGAAAACGGGACGATTGGATCTTTTTTACCGTGCAAAAGCATGATTGGCGGGGCATCCGACGATAAATGTGTGACGGGTGAGACATGCGTCATTAGCTTGCGCCATTCTTCTCGTCCACCCTTGTAGAACTTAATGTGGGCAATCCAAGTCTGAATGAAATTAAACAACAAAAAGTTCGTCGGTGGATATAAAGCGATCACACCACTGATCAATGGCATGTGGCGTTCATCACGCTCACCAACGAAAGCAGATGGGGCAAGTGCCGTCGTCAGCATGAGTGCGGCTCCGGCTGAGTCTCCCCATACCATCATCCGTCCTCTTAGAATGCGAAGATCCTCTGCTTCCTTATTCAAAAAACATAACGCATCCCGTACATCTTCGAGGTTATCCGGAAAATAACTGCCCTCTTCGAACAAACGATACTCAATACTACAGACGGCAACTCCGAGTTCAAGTAGTCGATCAACGATTGGACTAAAGCAGAACATATCATCGCGCTCTCCACGAACGAATGCACCGCCATGTGCATAGATGGCAACTGGAAACGGTCCTTCTCCCGGTGGATAATAGAGATCGAGCTGTAAGATGCGGTCTCCCACCTGTTTGTAGGTGAGCGTCCGCGGTGCAAGTTGTTTTTCTGTGAGTGGCAAGGCGGGTTCGGTCCATCGAAGCAGTGCACCATAATTATTCCAGATACTCGCTCCCGCTGCTGCCGTCGTCAATAATGCAGCTCCCCCCATTAGCCATGCAGTTTCACGTTTCACTTGATCACCTCCAAAAAGACGTGCCAGTTTCTTCACTTTATTATCCTTCTACCCCGTTTTAAAAGATGTCGAACGTCTCGGTATTCCTACTTGACGCTTCACCAGCGTTCCGCTATAGTGAGAAAGTCCAAATCGGAATAGTTACGTTTTAATAATGGAGGTATCATATAATGAAAAAAATCATTCCTGCTTTAACGGTCGCCTTCGCAAGTGCAAGTATCCTCGCCGCTTGCGGTTCGAATACCGATTCATCGACTTCAGATAAAACCCAGACAGAAGTCTATACATCGACGTTCGCGACGGCTGCTATTGCCCGCGAAATCGGTGGTGATCAAGTCGACGTCAAGATGATCGTCCCACCTGGAGCCGATCCTCACTCTTACGAACCAACGTCAAAACAACTCACTGAGATTGCTAAGGGAGACTTGTTCCTTTTGACAGGTACGACACTCGAGCCGTATTCGAAAAAAATCCAGGAGAGCCTAAAAGGCACGGATGTCCGCTTCGTCGAGACGAGTAAGGACGTCAACTTACTGGAATCGGATGCTACACTCCATGCACATGAAGAAGAAGGGCATAGTGAAGACGAACACGCTCACGAAGAAGAAAAGCATGATGATCATGCAACGGATGAACATGCGCATGAAGAAGAAGGTCATGACCACGGAAAATACGATCCACACGTCTGGCTCGATCCTGTCAACGCAAAAGCAATGGCACGCTCGATTACAACTGCCTTATCAAAAGAAGTACCAAAATACAAAGCAACATTCGAGAAAAACTTAAAAGCGTTCGATCAGCAAGCTGATGCATTGGACGAACAATTCAAACAAGCGGTCGCTGACGGATCGAAAAAAGAACTTCTCGTCACACATGCCGCATACGGTTACCTCGCAGAACGATATGGTTTCACGCAACTACCGATTGCGGGTATCTCGCCGTCAGATGAACCGTCACAAAAGCAACTGGCCGCTTTAGTAAAAGAAGCACGGATGCATGATTTGAAATACGTCGCGTTCGAAGAGACGGTCTCACCGAAGGTTGCACGTGTCATCCAAAAAGAAATCGGAGCTGAATCCGTGACGATCCATAATCTAGAGTCGGTCACGAAAGCGCAACAAAATAGCTCATACTTCAAGTTGATGGAAGAAAACGTCCAAACATTGAAACAAGCACTTCAGTAAAGTACAGTTGACACGCGTTACTCAATGCGGTACGGTAAGAAACGTGTTTTACAACAATTGAATGACTTCTTTTTATCGCGAGAAACGGAGGGACTGGCCCAATGATGTTTCGGCAGCGGACGATTTGATTCGTACTGTGCCAAATCCAGCAAGCGAAAGCTTGAGAGATAAGAAGAGCGTCTTTATTTCATAAAGACCTCCTTCTTTCTTGCGAAGGGGTCTTTTTTTGTATCTTTGAGAAACGAGGTGTCAACAATGAATGAAACGATCACGCTTAACAAATGGGCACTGCTTCCCCTCGTCGTATTCCTGGTCCTCTTCATCGGAGCCGGGATCTTCTATGACGACTTTTACAAATTCCCGATCCTTATCGCCGCATTGATCGCTTTGATCTTTGCTGCAATCACTACGAAAGGATCCATTAATCAAACGGTTGAACGAATCGCAACGGGTGCCGGAAATCCCGATATCATGATCATGGTCTTCATCTTCTTATTAGCCGGTACGTTCTCTGGAACGGCAGAAGCAATCGGTGCCATCGATGCAACCGTCAATGCTGCTTTGACGTTCCTTCCTCCGTCACTCCTGATGAGTGGTCTGTTCATCATCGCTGCCTTCATCTCGATGGCAATGGGAACATCGACTGGAACAATTGCTGCACTCGCGCCGATCGCCTTCGGTATTCATGAAGCGACAGGCATCAACGTTGCGATCGCAGCGGCTGCTGTCGTTGGTGGATCGATGTTCGGCGATAACTTGTCGTTCATCTCGGATACGACGATTGCTGCCGTCCGGACACAAAAAACGAACATGCGTGATAAATTCCGAACGAACTTCATGATCGTTCTACCGGCTGCTATTTTGACGGTCATCCTGCTCGCATTCGTGTCTGGTTCTGGTGACGTCGTCGAAGCAAAAGCCTTTGAATTCTATAAGTTGATTCCATATCTCGCTGTCATCGTCCTTGCACTATTTGGCGTCAATGTCATCCTTGTCCTCATCGGTGGTACGTTACTCACCGGCATCATCGGTATGATTGATGGTAGCTTCGGCTTGAGTGGCTTCGTTCTCTCGATGTCTGAAGGAATGATGGGCATGGCGGAAATCTCCATTTTGACGCTCCTCATGGGTGGTCTCGTCAGCTTGATCACGTTCAACGGTGGAATTGCTTACTTGAAAGAGACGCTGACACGCAAGATTTCACAGCGTCGCGGTGCCGAATTCAGTATGGCGGCACTCGTCAGTGCAACGAATCTTGCGACAGCAAACAATACGATCTCGATTCTCGTCGCTGGACCACTGGCAGCTGAAATCGCCGATACGTATGAAGTCGATCGCAAGAAATCAGCGAGTATTCTTGATATCTTCTCTTGTGGGATTCAAGGCATCATTCCGTATGGAGCACAACTATTGATTGCAGCAGAATTGACGAAAACGGCTTCTCCTGAACTGATTCCGTATCTGTTCTATCCATTCCTCCTCTTCGTCTGTGGATCAATCGCCATTTTCTTCGGCTTGCCACGCATGAAGAAGACAGCGACGAAGCAAGAAAAAATTTCTTCGTAACCATAAAACAGGTCCAATCGCGTCGACGATTGGACCTGTTTTATTATTTTTTCTGCTTCGCTTGTCGTTCTAAGATGAAGTAAGCAATTGCCGGAAGCGGGAATTGAACAAGTCCAGCGCCTCCCCAAACCCATGGATTACGTCCTGATTTTCGCGCACTAAGAAATAGACCCACTGCCTGCGTTACTAACAAGGCGCCAATACTAAGCCAAGTACATTTGGATAACTTTTTATTCTTTTGAGCCATCTTTTCTCCCCCTCTTTTACCACACGATTAAATCTCATGGTTCTTTTCTATTTTACCGTATTTTATTCCTCCATGAGCATGGAAACGGACGTCTTCGTTCGTTCATGCTAAACTAAACGAGCAAATCTAAACTACGTTTTATGAGGAGGAGTAACACATGCAATACGCAAAACTTTCAAACGGTATTACGATTCCCCAAATCGGATTCGGTGTCTGGCAAGTAGACGAAGAAACAGAAGCACCAGCTGCTGTCGCTGAAGCACTACGTGTCGGCTATCGTCATATCGATACGGCTGCTGTCTATAAAAACGAGCGCGGTGTCGCAAAAGGAATCAAGGAAAGCGGCGTGAAACGTGAGGATCTCTTCTTAACGTCAAAAGTCTGGAACGATGATATTCGTGCCGGTCGGACGAAGGAAGCATTCGCAGAATCGCTCGAACGTCTCGAAACAGATTATCTTGACCTTTATCTCATCCACTGGCCGGTCGAAGGCTATATCGAAGCGTGGAAAGCAATGGTTGAACTGTATGAAGCAGGCAAGATCAAAGCGATCGGTGTCTCGAACTTCAAAGAACATCACCTCGATACATTGGCAGAAGAGGGCTTGATGGCACCAATGATCAACCAAGTCGAGTTGCATCCACAATTACCACAACATGAACTGCATGAATACTTGCAAGATCACAACATCCAAGTCGAAGCATGGAGCCCACTCATGCAAGGGAAATTCCTCGAAATCAACGACTTCAAGGAAATCGCAGAGAAGCACGGCAAGACACCTTCACAAGTCGTCTTACGTTGGCATCTCGACAACGGCATCGTCGCTCTTCCAAAATCCGTTACACCAGAACGCATTGCGGAAAACTTCGACGTCTTTGATTTCCAACTCGATGCCGATGATCTGGAGAAAATTGATCGTATCGCAACGGATGTCCGCCTCGGACCAGATCCAGACGAAATCGATTTTTAATCTGACGATTCACGTAAAAGATGAGGCTGACTCAAAAGTCCGTTTCCACAAAGAGAAGGGTGGCAGAACGATGATCTGCCACCCTATCTCGTAACAAAAGAATGACGCGTTTCACGCAACTCCTACAGGAAAAAACGCATCTTTGCGCTGTCAGAGACAAGCAAGACCCGTTTTCCTGCTTGAATCAGCAGGAAAATTGGCTTGTGTCTCGCCTGAGGAAAGGGCGTGAAAGACGCGTCATTCTTTTTGAGTCAGCCTCTTGATTCATCTGAACGACGAGAGACCCGTTTCCAGTCTATGACTTGGAAGCGGGTCTCTTTTTTTATGATTTGAGCTGATCAGACATAATAAATTAAAATCGTATCTTCCGCTTCTTCTGCCTTTTGAAAATAGGCACGCAAATCGGCGAACTGTTCCCAGATATCCTCGAATTCGCCCGGTGTTCCGGCTTCATCATGAATCGAAGCGAGTGCCCGTTGATCAAAATTCCGCATCACCTCAGCCGAGATGATGAGGAGTGGCAAGGGAAGAATGCCGACGATCGCCGCTTTCTCCTCATTGACAATCAACTCTTCGCCAACGATCGCTCGTCCCAGGTTGTAATGTGTGTCTTGATCAATATAGATATCGATTTGATTCATCAAATGATAGATGGCATTCGTCTGTTCGAGAGCAAATAATTGTTCATGATCGGGTTGTGTCTCATGAATGAATAAAATCCAGTCCATGATGATGTGGGGATCGTTTCCGAACGACTCCCAGACCGCATCCGTGACGCGGACGAAATGTACGTTTTCCATTCTCCCCCTCCCTTCTGTACTCTGTATTCCCTTTTTAAATTCGTTCTATACAAAAAAAGAGCCAGATTTCTCTGACTCCCTTTCCTTAGATCGCTTTTTCGTCTTTTTCTGATTCTTGCCATGCTTCAAGCGTATCTTTCCCTGGCAAGTTCGGAATCGAGTCCGCATAGAATCGTGGCTCTTTTCCAGCTTTTCGTTGCCCGACATAATCTTCGAGCGCCAGTTTCGCGATTTTTGAAAGACGGAAGATCGCGTACAAGTTAACGATCGCCATCAGCCCCATGAAGATATCTGCTAAAGCCCACACGAGGTTCGCCGATTCAACGAGTGAACCGAAGACGATCATGACGAGAACGAGCACACGATATGCCATCAAGACTTGTTTATTTTCACGGATGAAGTTAATGTTCGATTCACCGTAGTAGTAGTTTCCGACGACGGAACTAAAGGCAAAGAGGAAAATCGCGACGACCATGAATCCTGTCGCGAGTGATCCAACTTGTGATGCGAGGGCACCTTGTGCTAAGTCGATCCCAGCTACCGGTTGACCACTAGCATCTTTTGTTGCCACTCCACTGACGAGAACGATCATCGCTGTCGCTGAACAGACCATCAATGTATCAACGAAGACCGCAAACGATTGAATCAATCCTTGTTTGACTGGGTGAGAGACTTCCGCTGTTGCCGCTGCGTTCGGCGCTGAACCCATACCGGCTTCGTTCGAGAACAATCCACGGCGAATCCCGTTCAAGAGCGCTGCCCCTACTGCACCACCTGCGAGCGTCTTGAATTCGAATAGACCTTCTTGGAAGATCAATTTAAAAATACTTGGCAGTACTTCAAGATTCGTCGCCATGATGTAGAGCGCGATCAGGATGTAACCACCTGCCATGATTGGTACGAGGAACGACGCGACAGTTGCGATGCTACGGACGCCACCAAAGATGACGAGTGCCGTCAGCACGACCAGTCCGACCGTAATCCAGGTCTTATCAAAACCATATTGATTTTGAAGTGAAAGCGAGATCGTATTCGATTGAACGGAATTGAAAACAAATCCGAATGAGATCGTAATCAAGATACTGAATAAGATCCCTAACCAACGTTGACCGAGTGCTTTCTCCATATAATAGGCAGGGCCCCCACGCCACGCCTTATCATCACGTACCTTATAAATTTGAGCGAGTGTACTCTCGACGAATGCCGATGCCGATCCGATCAAAGCAATCAACCACATCCAGAAGACCGCTCCTGGTCCACCGAGTGCGATCGCTGTCGCGACACCTGCGATATTACCAGTACCGACACGTGCTGCCGTACTGATCGCAAATGCTTGGAATGGCGACACGCCATCTTTCCCTTTATCCGTTCCTTGGAACAGTAAGCGTAACATTTCCGGTATCATCCGGAATTGAACGAACCGCATCCGGAATGTAAAATAAATGCCTAATCCGACGAGTAAGATGATCAGTACGTTTGTCCATAACATGTCACTGATTCTACTGACTACATCCATTACCTGCTTCTCCATCCGATTCCCTCCACTTCCACCACATAGTTTCTCTTTTTAGATGTAAACTTTTTTCACATGTGAATTATCATACGCAATTTTTTTTGAAAAATCAAACTCATCTATACCGCAGACTACAAAAAACGTGTTAAACCTCACATCAGATGTCAGGTTTAACACGTTTTTATCAAGCATTTTTGAATTAGATGAACAAGTTCAGGTTAGCACCATCCGTTGCACCAAGGTAACTCGCGACACCACCGTAATCGATATCATCCAGTAATTCCTCTTTCTTGATGCCCATGATGTCCATCGACATCGTACAAGCGATCATGCGGACACCCGCTGCTTGTGCTTTTGCCATCATCGTCTCTAGCGCATCGACTTGTTTGTCCTTCATGACTTTTTTCATCATTTTTTGACCGGCTCCTGCCATGTTCATGTTCGAGAGCGGTAACTCCCCAGCATGCTTTGGCATCATCATGCCCATCATCCGTTCAATGCCTGCTTTTTCGACTGCCGGTGCGCCTGGTTTTCGAATGATGTTCAAGCCCCAGAACGTAAAGAACATCGTCACTTGTTTCCCCATCGCTTGTGCACCTTGCGCGATGACGAAAGACGCAAGTGCTTTATCGAGATCACCACTGAAAACGACCATCGTCGCATCATCCGCTGGATTGACTTGAATCGGAGTTGTAGCCGATGTCTCTCCTTGCCCTTTTTCAAGCATGACCTCAACGACTCCCTGATTCATCTCCGCTGAATGGACCGTGTGACCTAGTTTTTTCGCCCATGCTTGAACGTCTGGCAAGAATCCTGGGTCTGACGCCTTGACGAAAATTTGCTCGCCGTCCGTCATCTGATCGATTTTTGTTTTCAGCTCTAAGATTGGACCTGGGCACTGTAAGCCGCACGTATCGAGCAGCGTCACTTGTTCCGGTGCAGTCTTCGTTGTTGGCTCACGTTTCGTTACCGTCACAGCTGTCTCCTCCTTCGCCTGGCTTCGCGCTTCTTGATCGCGATGCACGACCGACCATGTTTTGTAGCCGCCGCTTAAGTTTTTCACATCATAACCGTGTTGTTGCAATAGTTGACTCGCGACATATCCACGTAATCCGACTTGGCACGTCACATAGATCGTTTGATTTTTCGGCAGATCATCCAACTTCTCACGTAACGTTGGTAACGAGATATTGACCGATCCGGGAATCGAACCTAACTCGTTTTCCGATGGTTCACGGACATCGAGTAACAAACCGCCATTTGCGACAATTTCATCGATTTCGTGCCAATGAACGTTCTTACTGTCACCAAGCACGATGTTCGACGCAATATAACCTGCCATGTTGACTGGATCTTTTGCTGAACTATATGGCGGTGCATATGATAGTTCAAGATCTGGTAAATCAAGCACTGTCAATCCACCTTTGATCGCTGTCGCGAGGACATCGATCCGTTTCTCAACACCTGTCATACCGATTGCCTGTGCGCCGTAAATCGTTCCTTCGATCGGATCAAACAACAGCTTCATCGAAATCGGACTCGCTCCTGGGTAATACCCCGCATGCGATCCCGGATGGAGATGAACCGCTTCATAACGTAGACCGAGCTGGCGTAACCGTTTTTCGTTGTTACCAGTCGAAGCGACCGTCAAGTCGAAGACTTTTGCGACCGCTGTTCCGAGCGTGCCGCTGTAACGGACGTCGCGTCCAGCGATGATGTCAGCAACGAGGCGTCCTTGACGGTTTGCTGGCCATGCGAGCGGGACGTGTGTCGCTTCCTTCGTGATATAATCTTTGACTTCAATCGCGTCGCCAATCGCAAAGATTGATGGATCGGATGTCCGCAGTTGATCGTCGACTTGAATCGTCTGTTTGATGCCAAGCGTTAAACCAGCATCTGCTGCGAGCGTGCTCTCCGGTGCAACACCAATCGATAGGATGTTCATCTCGGTTTCGATCACGCGTCCACTTGTCAGGACGATGCGGCGACCTGCCTCTTCAAAACGAGCGACGCCATCTTCTAGAATCAACTCGACGCCTTTCGCACGAAGATGTTCATGAACGATTGCTGCCATTTCTGGGTCGACCGGAGCCATGACTTGATCTGCCATCTCGACGAGGGTGACGTGCGCCCCACGTTCGACGAGGTTTTCTGCCATTTCAAGACCGATGAATCCTCCACCGATGACGACTGCTCGCTCTGGACGCGTCGTATCAACGTATTCCCGCATCCGGTCCGTATCTGGAATGTTCCGTAATGTAAAGACGTTCGTTGCTTCTTCAAGTCCTGGAATGTTTGGACGAATCGGTTTTGCGCCTGGAGAAAGAATCAGATGGTCGTACGATTCATCGTATTCTTCACCCGTTTCGACGTTGCGGATCGTGACCGTCTTCGCTTCACGGTTAATCCGAATCGCTTCCGACAAATTACGGACATCTAAATTAAACCGTGCGTGCATGCCTTCCGGCGTTTGGACGAGTAATTTATTGCGATCCTTGATAACATCTCCGATGTAGTAAGGCAGTCCACAGTTCGCGAACGAAATCTCTTTTCCCCGTTCAAGCAAAATGATTTCTGCCGTTTCGTCAATCCGCCGCAGTCGTGCTGCTGCCGTAGCGCCACCTGCGACGCCACCTACGATGATCGTTTTCATCTGATGATTCCTCCTTGAGTTTCTATCTGTCACCTAATATACCCTGTTAGGTATGTCATTTCAAGTCAATTGCTCGCAAATTCACAAACAAGACATATCTCTGCTCTTTTGTATTTTCTTCCTATCTTAACGGACATTAGTTGCAATTCCTTCTGAAATGCTTGAAACTGAATTTATAGTATATAAAGGGGGATTTTGCAATGGACCAGGAACGTAACTCGAACGAATCAAACGAGAACAATAAAGTGACACCGATTCACCAAGATCGTCAACCCGAAACAAACGAGCAAGGAATCGCGCCACAACAGCAACAACACTTGGAAGCTTTCCAAGCTTTCCTCGTTGAAAAAGGGATTCCAATGGAAGCGCGTGAAAATGAGACACACGTCTTCTTCATGACACAAGAAAAAACACCTGCTGGAGCAGAACCGATGATGATGATCGTCTTCAGTAAAACGACGACAGATGTCGAATTGTTCGCTCGTACGGTGACACACGTACCAGACGGTGTCGAGGATCTCCCGATCCTTAACGCCATCAACGACTTCAACCAAGAGTTCAAATACTTCCGCGTCGTTCTCGACAGCGACCGTGATGTCACGATCGCATCAACGATCGATCTCGATCATGGCTTCAACCCAGCTGCGATCTTCGGACATTCTGTCATGATGTTCCAAGCATCAGACGAAGTCTACACGTATTTGACAAAACTGTACGAACAGTTCTAATTTCTCATTTAAAACGGCTTTGGAGCCCTGCTCCGAAGCCGTTTTTTTCTTTAAAGTTCAATTGACAATGAGAATTATTCTCGCTATAGTTAGATTTGTGAAAACGACTACATGACGGAAAACGTCTTATTAATTCTTCTGGGGGAATCACGATTATGAAAAAACGTTTAAAAGTAGCTTCTATCTTCATGGTAGCTGGTATCTTGGCTGCCTGCGGTTCGAATGAAACGGATACGACTGCACCGAAAAAAGAGAAAACGGAACAGTCGACCGAAACAAAATCAGCAGATGCGGGGATTGCTGCAACGACACTGACAGATGAATTGACGATCTTCAGCTCAATCAAAACAGAACTCGACAAAGCAAAAGAAGGACAAACAATCGATTGGAAGATGGTCACGACAAGTTATGAATCGAAACTAAAAGGTGGTGTCGAGACGACAGCACCAGAAATCGAACAAGTCATCCAGTCTGCTTTAGCAGGTGTGGAAGCAAAGGATCTCGATGAGAACATCGCTCGTCAACTCGTTGATAAAGGTCTACAATCGTATTTCTATAAATTACAAAAAGCAACACAAGCAAAAGCCGAAGAAGCACTCGTCGCCGGTAAACCAGAAGCTGCAACAGAAGCACTTAAGGATATCGAAGCAATGGCGAAGACTGTCTTCATCCCGACTGCAGAAAAACGCGACGCGAGTTACGGCTTCAAAAACGAAGACGCCATCGCTCAAGCGATCACATCAGGTCTTGCAGCGCAGCAAGAAGCCATCGACGCAAAAGAACTTGGTGACTTCAACGTTGCAAAACAAGTGACAGATAAATCAATTTATCGTTCCTTCTATTTAGCTGCACTCGGTTACGCACAAAAAATCGAGGATGGAGCAAAAGCAGGTACGGATGAAAAAGAATTACAAATGGAGCAAGCAGAAGGATATGGTTTCCTCCTTGCGATCGAAGAATCATTAGCAGGCGGAGACGAAGAAGCTGTCAAAACGCTGAAAGAGCGCTATGATTTCTCAAAAACAAAGCCAGCTGACGTCTCTTACAAAGAAATCGAAGGATTGTTCGCAAAAGCGTTGACGGAAAAAGTCGACGGTTATCATGAAGAAGCACAAGAAGCGATCGAGAAGAAAGACGTCGATACAGCACGTGTAGAAGCAATGGAAGCGAACATGTTCGTCGTGGCGATGAAACCGACGCTTGAGAACCGTCTCGGTAAAAACAAAGCAGCACAAGTCGCAAAAGACGCAAACGAATGGTTCGCACTCGTCGAAAAAGGTGATGTCAAGGCTGAAACGACAGGCGAACGGATCACAGACGCACTCGAACCACTTAACTAAGAAAGAAATGGAAACGGAGGGATAAGATGAATATCGGAATCACAGGAGGTGCCGGCTTCATTGGCGCCGCCCTCGCCCTCCGGCTCCAGCAGCATCATACCGTCCATGTCCTTGATGCCTTTACGGACTACTATGATGTCCAATTGAAAGAAGAACGGGCAGTTGCATTAAGACGTGCCGGCGTTACCGTGACGATAGGTGACGTTCATCACGATCTCGACACCTGGATGGAGACATCGTTCGACGCTGTCTTCCATCTCGCAGCTCTTCCAGGTGTTCCGCGTTCGCTCGAAGAACCGCATCACTATATTCGTGAGGACATCGATATGACGGTGACCTTGTTAGAAGCCGCAAAAAGACATGGCATGCCGCATGTCTTTTTCGCGTCTTCTTCTTCCGTTTATGGGGAACAGACCGGGCCGCTGAAAGAGGAACAGGCAACGGGACACGTCGCCAGTCCTTACGCGGCAGCCAAGTATAGTGCCGAAAGCTTTTGCCATGCTTATGCTCATTTATATGATGTAAACGTGACATTATTTCGCTTCTTTACGGTCTATGGTCCATCGGGGCGTCCCGATATGGCGCTGTTTCGATTCATCGAACAGGCATTGCGCGGAGAGGCACTCACCGTCTTCGGTGATCCGATCCGTGACTTCACGTATATCGATGACATCACCCGCGGAATGGAACAGGCGTTGCTAGCTCGTGCAGTCGGGACGTATAACCTCGGCGCGAATCAGCCGGTCTCCGTCCGCACGCTAGCTGAACGGATCGGTCAACGGTTCGATGTTCCCGTGCATACTCAGGCTGCACGGCGCGGGGACGTGACGATGACATGGAGTGATACGACGGCGGCACAGGAAGCCTTCGGTTACCAACCGTCAATCGAGATTGATGTTGGACTGGAGCAGGTGATCGCGTGGCATCAAAACCGCTAATCCGAACGTTTCTGTACCTGACGCTTACCGGGCTTGTCATCTTTTTACTGCTCCGTTTTTTCTTGGAGTTACCGGTCTCTTATCGGTATATCGAAGCTTTATTCAAGAGTCCCTGGACGATCCTTGCGACCTTGACGTATGCGATTGCCTTTTATTTACGGGCGGTCGCCTGGCGCCGCGCTGACTCAAAACGTGCACCGACCGCTGTATACCTGTCGAGCCTGTATCTCGGACTGACGATCAATCACCTCTCACCAGTCAAACTGGGAGAGATGATCCGACTCGTGACGGCGAGAGCTGTCGGAAGTCCCTGGAAGCAGACGAGCGCGATCTTCGTCTTACAACGAAGTATTGACTTGATCGTTCTGTGTACCTTCATTTTGATCGGTTGGTTGTTTCATCCGATCGTTTTGCTCGTTGTGCTCCTTGCCACCGCGTTATTGCTCGTGTTACGTCGACATGTCCCGCATCTCCCATCGCTCGTCCTGTTCGGAACGTTCGCTTGGGCCGTCGAGGCACTCGCCGTCTTCCTCCTCTTGCAAGGAGCAGGTGTCGATGTGTCCTTTCCAACGACATTGATCGCCATGAGTGCCGGTGTCCTGTCCGGTGTGATCCAGTTCACGCCGGGTGGACTCGGTACGTACGAACTCGCGATGGGTACAGTGTTACGGCAAGCCGGTGTTGCCCATGCGTACGACGTTGCCTTGATGACGCACTTCTTTAAATATGCCTTTGCTTTTCTTATTCCGCTGTACGTTTTAACGCGGCATCCGGCTACGCTTCGGTTGTTGGTTCGTCAGCTCAAATACACTGATTGGAAAGGAGGAAGACGATGAAAAGTGCTTCTCGCTTTGAAAAAGTCGCAGCACGCGCCTGGAACTTACTCAATGAAGGAAAACCCTTCACACCCATTTTTACGATCGGCGTCTTCTTGACGTACGCCTTATGGACGCAGATGCCACTCGCAGAAGCTGGTCTTGGTTTCATCGTGACGCTTCCTTTATTCATCTTGCTTTGGCGTTATGACTTTCCGTTATTTTTACGAAACTACCTCTGGATTCCAGTCATCGTTTGGCTGTTCCTTCGGGGTACGAATGTGGATTATTTGCCTTTATTCGCCTATGGTGCGGGTCTCTATTTCTTCTTCACCGTCTTTTTCTGGGGAACGATCTATTATCATCTCCGAATCGGAACACGTTGGACGAATTTCACGCGTTTTTGGAAACTCGTCTTGAAGAATAGCGATTCAACGAGTGGTAACGCACAAGAGCAATTGCCTAAGGTTGCCCTGTTGCTCATGTACTGGTGGACGGCAAGTGACGCATCGTCGCTCGACATGACATTCGTCTGGTTCCCACTCGGACTGTTCGTCTTTGCATGGATCCTACATCACTATCTGTTCGACTGGAAACCGAAATTGCCCGAGGCAATGACGGCAGATGCCAATCTTCCGACTTCAGAAAAAGTTTACGTCCTGATTGTCGACGGGATGCGTAAAGATCGCTACATGGCAGCAAACACGCCGTTTCTCGAACGATTGCGTCAGGAAGGAACGGAATATACGAATATGGAGACTGTCTACCCTGCCCGGACTGTCGTCTGCTTCAGTTCGATGTTCACGGGTGCTCGCCCGGAAGATCACGGCATTCATTCGAACATGGTCTGGAACACGACCGGCGTTAAAACAGATACCGTCTTCGACCGTCTCCGTGCCGTCGATAAATCAGGAAAAATCCTTGGCATCGCACACCTTGTCGATGCGTTCGGTTCAACCGACGTACGGACCGTCACGGCGGTCATGCATAACGATGTCGCGGATCGAAATATCGTAGAACGTGCTAAACAAATCGTTCATGAAGAGGATCCGGATTTACTGGCGATCCAGCTGATCGGAACGGATCAAACGGGACATAGTCGAGGCACCCTCTATTCCGAGTATGTCGAAAAAATCGAGGAAGCGGATGCGCTCCTTGCCGAGTTTTGTGAGGAACTCGATCGCCTTGGTAAACTCGAGGATGCGACACTCATCGTCATGGCGGATCACGGTCAAGCGGACGGGATCGGTGGACACGGTCACTTGGATGAAGGCGAACGGTTCGTTCCGTTCTGGATGTATGGTAAGAACGTTCATGCTGGTCTGAAAGTGGATACGCACCGCCATATCTTGTCACTCGGACCAACGATCACAAAAGTCCTAGGGGCAGACATCCCGTACGATAGCCGTGGTGTGCTGTTGACAGAAGCGTTCAAGGAGGCGAAGTCTAAATGAAGATCATCGTCTTTTTACCGGCCCACAATGAGGAAGTGTCACTCCCGCTCGTCTTAAAACGAATCCCGGATATGATTGACGGCATTCCCGTCGAGATCCTCGTCATCGACGATGGCTCAGTGGATACGACGAGTACGATCGCGCGTCAACACGGCGCACATGTCTATCGGTTCGAGCAGAATCAAGGACTCGGCGCTGCAGTCCGGGAAGGACTCCGCCAGTCCTACGAACTCGGCGCTGATGTTGCTGTCATGATTGATGCCGATAACGAATATCCGGCCGATCAAATTCCGGATATCGTCCGACCGATCTTACACGATCAAGCCGACTACGTATTCGGTTCCCGCTTCCTCGGTACCGTAGACGGGATGCGGCTCTATCGCTATATCGGTAATCATGTCTTCACGTGGTTGCAATGCCTTTTATTGAAACGTAAAATCCATGATGGTCAAAGTGGAATGCGTGCTTTTTCACGCGCAGCGTGTCACCATGCTGAGATCATTCACGATTATAACTATGCCCAAGTCTTAACTCTCAATCTCGTCCGAAAAGGCTTCCGCCTTCACGAAGTCCCGATCCGTTATCGGGTCCGGGAAGCAGGAAAGTCTTTTATCCGTCTGAATTATGTCCAACGTGTCCTCCCAGCGATTTACCGGGAGTGGCGACGACCGATCACACAGCTTAGCGTTGAAGAACGCATGGAACGAAAGGAGCACCTCGGATGAAACGCCTTCTCTTGCTACCGCTCCTCCTACTCTCACTGTTCGTGAGCACTTCCACGGTTTCTGCTTATAGTTACGGAGACCCAGGAAAGGAAGCTTTTGCGGAAGCGTATAAACAATTTGAAGAACAACTCGATGCCAAGGATTATGCGCTTGCGAAAGAGACGCTTGCCGCCTATGATAAAGAATTCAAACTGTATTTCCCTGAAGCGAAAGCGAAGATCGACACGGCTCTCGAACAAGAAGATGCCGAGGCTGCAAAGCAAGCGTATCGTGTCGCTCTCCGTCAAAATATCGAACGTCGCCTGCACTTTGCTGAAGAGCAGTTCGAGGACTTCGGTCAAGCGAAACTCTTACTCGCGAAAGCCCGTGGCACGTATGATGTGCTCGCACCTTACGTAAAGGAAAGCAAGGATGCACAAACATCCGATGACGTGTATACTGCATTTGATGAATCATTAAAGGCACTCGGAAATCCTGGTCTGTTTGGGGTCGGGAAAAAAGCGAGTGATGAAGAATCCTTCAAGAAAAACATTACGATGATCGAAGATACGTTGACGCCTCTTTTCGTCCTGCCGGGTGAAGAAAAAACAGGCGTCTTCACGGAAGAAGACTCCTTCCTCGGTCAAACGTTCGGAACGGACGCGATTTGGAAATTGATTGCGCTCGGACTCGTCGTTGTACTCATCGTAATCGTCGTCATTGGTCAATGGAAGAAGAAACGCCGCTCATAAGGAGGAAGACAGATGGATTTTCAAGCGTTTTTGATTACACTTCGGGAGTGTCTCGAGGCTGTTCTCATCGTTGGGTTGATCTTAGGTTATCTCGATCGATTGAACGCTCCACAATATAAAAAGTGGGTCTACGCAGGTGTCGGGTTGGCACTTCTCGCTAGCCTTGGTGTCGCGTTCCTGTTCCAAGTCGTCTTTACGAGTTTTGCGAGCTTCGGAAGCGATACGTATCTCCGTCTCGGCATCATGATGGTCTCCGTCCTGCTCTTGACACACATGGTCCTCTGGATGGGGAAGGAAGCGAAAGAGAATCAAAAAGCCTCCCAAGCGAAGGTCGCCGCTGCCGTCTCGACGGGTAGTGCCATCACGATGATCATCCACTCCTTCCTCGTCATCGTTCGAGAAGGAATTGAGACAGTCTTCTTCTTCGCTGCCATCTCAGGTGGGGAAATCGAAAAAGTCCTGACGAGTTACGGTGCGGTTTCCGGTCTGTTACTCGCCTTGATCTTCGGATACTTATTCGTTTCCGGCTCAATGAAGATTCCCGTCAAACGCTTCTTCCAAGTAACGGGCGTATTGATTCTCTTCATCGCAGCCGGCATGCTCGTCCAAACGATCGGACGCTTCCAAGATCTTGGTTTGCTCGGTAGTCTCTTGATGAATGCTGACGGCACACCAGCTGCTGTGTATAACATCGTCGGCTTCATGCCGGAGCACTACATCGATCAGGTGCAATACTTGCGCGATACCGGGAATTCGACGTTGATCAGCGGACAGATCGGAACGTTCATGGGCGCGATGTTCGGATACAGCCATAACCCATCGCTCGAACAAGTCGTCGCTTGGTGGGGCTATTTCGCCTTTGCTGGTTGGATGTTGCTCCGTCAAAACAAACCATCGAAGTCATCGAAGTCCTTACAGGAGGTTTCTTGACCGTCCGAAGCGATCGTTCACGTCCGCGTGGACGATCGCTTTTTTGGATCACGTTGCTATTCATCGGTGGCTGGATCAGTTTGCGGATTGCCTACGTCAGTCCATTCATCGCGAGCTACGATATCGCGAACTTCACGCTCGCTGTGACTGATTATGATTTGGCTGATTTACGCCCGCATTTTCCGGGTTATCCTTTTTTCATCTTATTTGCCAATCTGTTTCTGCCACTGATGATACCTGTCAAAGCACTTGGACTCGTCTCCACATTAGGACTGGCAAGTGCCCTCTTGCCACTCTATTGGCTGTTCCGCCGTCATGCGTATGATACGACGCGGCTGATCGCTACCTTTACCGTTCTCTCCACTGCCTCACTCGTGACGTTCGCTGCAACCGGGATGTCAGATGGACTCGCCCTCGGACTACTCGTCTGGTACGGCTGGAGCATCGAACGCGCCCGACATCAGATTCGTCGCTGGCTTCCGTATCTTCTGTTCGGTTTACTGATGGCGACTCGACTGTCCTATGCGCCGTTTGGTTTTATGTTGCTTGTCTTGCTGTGGCAAGTACGAAAGGATTACTGGCAACTCTTATCCGAATGTGCGCTCCTTGTTCTGGCGCAACTGGCTTGGTTGCTCCCGGTCGCCTTTTCCGTCGGTGGACCCTATTCGTTTCTTCAACTGTCACTCCGTTTCGTCAGCGGTCATTTTTCCGATTGGGGTGGTTCTGCTCAGACCGATGATGCATCCATCCTCCAACGATTCGTTCAAACACTTCAGCAACTCTTCTGGCATGGGATCGGTTATGGCACGTGGATTGGACTAGTGTCTGGACTGCTGCTGTTTTTACGGAAACGTTGGACAGTCGATGTCGCTTGGGGAGCGACGGCTGGACTCTATTTCGTCTGGGTCTGGCTCGGACAAAACATCGATAAACCCCGTCATGTCTTACCGCTTGTCCTATTGCTACTCATCTGGTTGATCCGTCAGCTTCCGTTACAGATGTATCTACCATTTTTAGTCGTTCAGTTGACGATCGGTAGCCTCGCGTTGAACGATCAAGCCACGCGTCCCCCGGCGACGATTGAACTGGCGCGTTACGTAGCGACTCTTCCAATCGGCGCGACAGTCTTTACCGACGAGGAAGCTCGCCAATTCCAGTCCGAACGACCGGATGCCGCGATCGTTCCGATCGGATCAATCAGTAAATGGAACGCAGAACCAAAATCCGATCAGAGTTACGTGACCGGTCGATTGCTCGAGCGCTTCCACGCTCAAGGCGTGCGACCAAACGTCAAACAAATCGTTCGCTTCACGAGTGATGCCCGCTACGAACCGGAAGACGCGCAAGCGATGCTGTATCAACTAACGCCTTGATGACACAACTGCATGCATACGAAAAACCATGTCGATTCCCGAATGACACCGTGGGGATCGACATGGTTTTTTTCATTGCTGCGTATCGTAACGACGTTCCATATAATCAAAGGTACCGCCGCTAATTTCAATCGTCCGAATCGGTTCGAAGCCGAGACGACGATACAGTCGCTGTGCCCCGGCATTCGTTTGATCAGCGTTTAAGGTGAACGCTTGTAGTCCTCGTTTTTCCCCTTCTTCCGCTGCTGCCTGCAATAGTTCTGTTCCAATTCCTTTTCCACCATGACGCGCGTCAACCGATAAAGTATCCAGGTAATAGACTGGACCTTCCGTCTCGACATCAATCTGGACATCGCGACCCGTCCAGCGCTTCAGTTGTGCTTTGATCGGTTCGTCGAGTTGTTCCGCATCCGTCCCGGCATACGCAATGACGATTCCCGCTACTTCACCCTCGATGATTTTCACGAGGATGTTCTCATGGCTCAGTCGGTTTCCTGTTTCAGCGACAAAGTACGCGAGTCTCTCTAAAACTTCCTCCCGCTTTGTCGTTCCCGTCAATGTCTCAGCAATCTCATGAATCGCTTGCTCAATCAACGGGGCAATCTGTTGTGCTTCAGAAGCATATGCTTGTCGAATCATCTAGTCGTTCTCCTTTGAATTTTTCTAATCAATAAACCTGAAAAATCGGACTCGACGATGTCGAATCCGATACATGATTTTTTTAGACATTCATCCGTTTCACTGCGTGACTTTTTGAAC
This sequence comes from Exiguobacterium sp. ZWU0009, assembly GCF_000798935.2. Classification (NCBI taxonomy): domain Bacteria; kingdom Bacillati; phylum Bacillota; class Bacilli; order Caryophanales; genus Exiguobacterium; species Exiguobacterium sp. ZWU0009. Next base: position 3,035,359 of record NZ_CP018057.1, read on the forward strand.
GACAGGTACCGGTACGATGACAGGCTCCCGTGTCATGACAGCAACGACACGTCCAGCGATTGCTACAGCCAGTAACGTATATAACGTTAAACTGAGCGGCAGATAGACGAGTGAGATGATTAACACGATGGCATCGAGTCCGAACAAGATTGTTCCGATCGATAGACCTGTCAGTTTGCTGAGTCCCATCGATAGCAAATCGTCTCCACCTGTTGCCGCTCCACTTTTCAAAACAAGTCCGAGACCATATCCGGTCACGATTCCGCTAGCAATCGCTGCGATGAGCGTCGCTGGCCAAGCTTGTTCTGGAAAGTGGAACAAATCAAGTCGGTGCCACATTTCATAAAAGACTGATAACGCACCTGCTGAAAGTAACGCTTCACTGACAAAGCGTTTTCCTTTGAAATACAAAGCACCAATGAAAAATGGAATATCGAGCACGATCATCGAAATTGAAGGATTGATATCAAAAAAGTATCGACCTAGCAACGATAATCCGATGAAGCCGCCTTCTGCTAATCCGAACTGTTCATTCAATGTGTAGTAACCAAACGCCATGATGAGCGTTCCGGTTAAGATGGTTGCGATTCGTTTCATGTTTTATTGTCCTCTCCCGTTTACATCGTGGGAGAGGTTTTATACGTCCCGTTTGGGTATTCATCTATTTTCGCTCTCCCTGATTTTTATAAGCCATTACCGTCTGTTCGTTATGACCGGTACTGCTAAAAATCAGGTAAGCTGAATAGATGATTGGTCCTCTCGGTATCCATCGGTTTCCACCCCTTCATTAAAAATCTACTTTCATTATAACCCGAATTTCAGTAACTAAAACAGTTTTACGCATTCTTCACATAATCCAAACAGTTTTGCTCACTCATTCACAATTTAGACAAGATTATGCTCAATATTGAACAAACTACTTGAAAACGATCTTGTGAAGGATTACACTAAGTATATCAAATGAATGTGATATTTATCACAAACAAAACACAAAGGAGACTTTACCCATGAAAGTAGCAGTCATCGGATGTACACACGCAGGAACAGCAGCAGTCAAAGAACTCGCTTCACAACAAGACGTCGAGATCACCGTTTATGAGCGGAATGACAATGTATCGTTTCTCTCTTGTGGAATCGCGCTTCACGTCGGTGGTGTCGTCAAACATGCGGAATCACTTTTCTACTCATCACCAAGTGAACTCGCTGAACTCGGCGCTAAGATGCGTCTGAAACATGATGTGCTTGAAATCGATAGTGAACGCCAAACGATCGTTGCGAAAAACCTCATGACTGGTGAAGTCGTTCACGATACGTACGATAAACTCATCATGACGACAGGATCATGGCCAATCATTCCGATGCTTCCTGGCATCGAGTTGAATCAAATCGAGCTTTGTAAAAACTATCACCACGCTCAAACAATCATTGAAAAAGCGACAGATGCACAACGGATCACCGTCGTTGGTGCAGGATATATCGGTGCTGAACTCGTCGAAGCGTTTGAAGCATACGGAAAAGACGTCACGTTCATCGACAGTGCGGATCGCATTCTCAACAAATACCTCGACCGCTCATTCACTGACGTCATCGAACGTGAATTGACAGACCGCGGTATTCGCCTCGAACTCGGACAAACCGTCCAAAGCTTCAAAGGAGAAAACGGTGCTGTGACACACGTCGTGACAGACAAAGGAACGTTCGAAACGGATCTCGTCATTCTCTGTGTCGGTTTCCGCCCAAGTACGGAACTCTTAAAAGGTCAAGTCGACATGCTACCGAACGGTGCCATCATCGTTGACGATTACATGCGGACGAGCAACCCGAACATCTTTGCTGCTGGTGACAGCTGTGCTGTCTATTACAATCCAGCTCGGACACATGCCTATATCCCGCTTGCAACAAATGCTGTCCGGATGGGAACATTGATCGGTAAAAACTTACGCGCACCAAAGATTCGTTACCAAGGAACACAAGGCACATCAGGTCTTCGCCTATATGATCTGAACATTGCGTCGACTGGTTTGACAGAAGAAGCGGCACCCTTGTTCGGACTTGAAGTGAGCAGCACGACGGTCACAGATGCGTATCGCCCAGAGTTCATGCCAACAGCAGAAGACGTCCAATTGAAACTCGTCTTCGAGACGGAAACTCATCGTGTCGTCGGTGCACAAATTATCTCGAAAGTGGATTTGACACAAGCGATGAATACACTTTCTGTCGCGATTCAAAATGATATGACACTTGAAGAGCTCGCTTTCGTCGACTTCTTCTTCCAACCGCACTACAACAAACCGTGGAACTTGCTGAACCAAGCAGCTCTACAAGCGATGAACGAGCGCCAATCTGCTCGTGTTTAAACGAATCACAGATAAATAAAACAAGCAACGGATCATCCGTTGCTTGTTTTCGTTTATTCTCATTCATTTTTCGTATACTTCTTGCCAGTCATGATACGGCATCGTGCCATTCACTGTTTCCATGTCAAAGCGTAACGGTGCGATCAATTCGAGCGAATTGCCATCTGGATCCTCGAAGTAGATTGCTGCGTGCGCATGTGGATGGTTATCAAGAACAAGCGGTTGATCAGCTGCCGTTACACCAAAGGCGGATCGAACGGTAATGCCCCTCTCCTTTAACCAGTCCTGTGCTTTATCGATATTTTCTTGCTCCATTCGAAACGCTACATGTCGAATCGATGGATGATACGGTAACTCGACTTGACCGGCTTTCCATAGTCCTAACCAACTCTTGCCGTGCTCGATCCAAAAGAAAGCGACGTGTTCATTTCGGAACGCACATGCAAGACCCAATTTTTCGTAAAAGACAATCGATCGTTCGAGTTCTTTGACCGGTAAATGGGCTTCATACAGTCCAGCAATCATCTTCTTCACACTCCTCTTTTTCTAGTGTAAACCATCAATTTCCAAATTTACTACCATCAGAAACGTTTAATCCGACCTGTTGAGGGAACATACAACCTATACCAAAACCAACTTTCAGGAGGAATGTTTACATGGCTGCATCGAAAAATCCGTTAACACAATACTTCAATGACGATTTTCCAAAACAATATCAGGACGCACCAGCGGTTCAAGCAAAAATGGAACCTGTTCCCGATTGTGGAGAAGAGAGTTACAAAGGCTCCGGCAAATTGATCGGCAAAAAAGCACTGATTACGGGTGGCGACTCCGGCATCGGCCGAGCAGCAGCAATCGCCTACGCTCGTGAAGGAGCCGATATCGTGCTCAACTACTTACCGGAAGAACAACAGGATGCGGAAGAGGTCAGAGCACTCGTTGAAGCAGCGGGACAAAAAGCATATCTCTTACCTGGTGATTTAAGTGATGAAGCGTTCTGTGGACAACTCGTCAAAGAAGCACACGAATCGCTCGGTGGACTCGATATTTTGGCACTTGTCGCAGGTAAACAACAAGCTGTCGAAGACATTCTCGACCTGTCGACGGAGCAATTACGAAAAACATACGAAATCAATGTCTTCTCCCTCTTCTGGGTCGTCAAAGCAGCCTTGCCACTCTTGAAGGAAGGGGCTTCGATCATCACGACGACATCCGTTCAAGGATACAACCCAAGCGCGAACCTCTTGGATTATGCATCGACGAAGTTTGCCATCAACGGGTTCACGCGTGGACTCGCTAAACAAGTCGCGCCAAAAGGAATCCGTGTCAACTCCGTCGCACCTGGTCCGATTTGGACACCGCTTCAAATCTCGGGTGGTCAACCGAGCGAGAATATTCCAGAGTTCGGACAGGAAACACCACTGAAACGCAGTGGTCAACCGGTCGAACTGTCGGATGTGTATGTCTTCCTCGCTTCAGACGCTGCGAGCTATGTCACGGCGCAAATCTATGGTGTCACAGGCGGAATCGAATTGGCATAAGGATTGAATCTCGACAGGGTAGCTTCGGCTATCCTGTTTTTGCGTGTCTTAACGGGATATCAGTTGCATCACGAGGTACCATTTAGTCTAATGAGAGTAATAACGATGAAGGAGTGAATCAGATGACTGAAAAAGAAAAAATGATTCAAGGGGAACTCTACTTAGCACAAGATCCGGAACTCGTGGCTGACCGCATCCGGGCACAATCACTCTGCTATGAGTTCAATCAATTGAGTGTCCATGATAGGGCTAAACGGAAGGCACTTCTCCAGCAATTATTCCGGACAGAGCAAGCCGACTTTTACATTGAACCGACGTTTAAATGTGATTATGGCTACAACATTACGTTAGGGGCTCGCTTTTATGCCAATTATGACTGTGTCTTGCTCGATATTTGCCCGATTACGATTGGTGACAACTGCATGTTTGCTCCAGGAGTACATATCTATACTGCGACCCATCCACTCGATCCTGTCGAGCGCAACAGCGGTTATGAATTCGGAAAACCGGTCGTCATCGGAAATAACGTCTGGATCGGTGGACGCGCGGTCATCAATCCCGGTGTGACGATCGGAGATAATGCTGTCATCGCCTCAGGAAGTGTCGTTGTCAAGGATGTACCGGCAAACAGCGTCGTCGGTGGAAATCCCGCCCGAATCATTAAAACAATCTAATTCTCATCAAATTCTAATCTGTTCCTCAGCTTCCTTTCACGTGGTCTGGTTATTCTATGTATAAGAACAACAGCCACTACTAAAGGAGGACATCATCATGACTGAAAAACGAACAGATAAAGGGAATAAACGCTTCAAAAAAGGAATCGCTACACTTGCCGTAACGGGTACAGTATTAACAGGAGCCGGCGCGTTCCTACTCTTCACAGGTCCGGGACACTCTCTCGTCAACTCGACGGTCACCACTTCACAGCAGGCAGAGCAAAAAGTCGAAGCTGCTTCGCGCCAAGTCGAACAAAAGCTTCCTGCTTCCATGCGTGACGATCAGGAAATCGAAGGTACATTACAGAAACTATCGGATCGTTCGATGACGATCGATGTCAACGGTGACACTCAGACGTATGATTTTGCTTCGTCAGTCGAACGCGAAGCCGTACAAGAAGGCGATTGGGTCAAAATCGATTTGAATGCAAATCAGCAAATCACGGAACTTGAGCGAGAAGATCAAGATGATCGGAATGACCGAGAGGACGATGGCAATCGCTCAGATGATTCATCGGATGATGCGAATGAACGGTACGGCATCCTTCGTGCCCTATCACAAAGTGAATTGACACTCGAACAAGATGGACAAGAGACAGTCTACGCGATTGCGGATCGTGCGGAACGCGACGCTGCGAAATCGGGGGATATCGTGAAAATCGAATTGAATGCAGACGGTCAAGTTCGTGAGCTTGATCGGGAAGATGACAACGAAGATCGTAATGCTACACGCGACGAAGACCGTGACGATGCACGGGAACAAGAAGTCCGCGGCACGCTCGCTAAAATAACGAATCAAGAGATCGTCATCGAACAGAATGGTGCGCAAAAATCGTACTCTCGTGCATCGAACATGGAGCAAGATGATGACGTCCGAGTCGGTGGTTCCGTTAAACTTGAGTTAAACGCGTCAGACGAAGTGACAGAAATCGATGAATGATCATTAAAGGAGGATGTTTATGCCAACCACCATCTTAATCGTTGAGGACGATGCGAAAATTGCACGTCTCCTTGAACTCGAACTCCAATATGCCGGGTACGCGACACGTGTCGCCCCCAACGGAAAAGATGGTCTCGCTGCCGCTGAGCATTCGGTTGATCTCGTCTTACTCGACGTGATGATGCCGGAGCTGAGCGGCTTCGAGGTGTTGCGCAGGCTCCGTGGGAAAGGCATTCACGTCCCCGTCATTATGCTCACAGCACGTGGGGAAGTCTACGATAAGGTCGCAGGACTCGATCTTGGTGCGAATGATTATGTGACGAAACCGTTTGAGATGGAGGAACTCCTTGCCCGGATCCGGGCGTTACTACGTACTCCGACTTCAACGAATAACGCATCGCGCACATTACAGTTCGCCGATCTTATACTCGACCTTGATCGACACGAAGCATTTCGCGATGAATTACGACTCGATTTGACACCACGTGAGTTCGAACTTTTGACGTATTTACTGGAAAACAAGGAACATGTCCTGACACGCGAACAAATCTTAAATCGCGTCTGGGGATACGATTACTTCGGTGAGACGAATATCGTCGACGTCTACATCCGTTATCTTCGAAAAAAAGTCGATGCCCATCCTCCTGCTTTGATCCAGACCGTTCGTGGAGTTGGGTATGTGCTACGGGAGGCGACTCCATGAAGCTTCGAACGAAACTTGCTTTATCCGTCACCGCCTTTACGACACTCTTGTTACTCCTTTCGTTCATCGTCGTCACCCTTGTCGTTCGAAGTCACCTGATTGAATCCCGCTATACTCAGCTTGAACAGGCAGAGGAATTGATGGAGGATGATTCATCGGTCCGGGCATTGCTGACGCTTCATGAAGATTCCGTCGTCTTATCGAACGAAGATGGACGATGGGTCATTTCAAACGATGAAGATGGTGATGACTCTTCTACCGTTAACGGAGACGTACAAGCGAGTGACCTCCCCGGTATTCCGCGTTCGAATGATCCATTCAAGTCTGGCGATTGGTTCGGTATCGTCCATCAGGATCAAGCTTATTTGTTCGAAGATGAGAGCGTCGATGATACGGTCTCGACACTCGTCTTGACCTTCACCATCGTGTTGGTCGTTGGCATCGTCATCGCGTTCATCAGTAGCTTCTGGATTGCGTATCAGACGCTCCGCCCGCTCAGGCAACTGAATGATACGATGCAACGGATTTCGTCTTCCGGTACGCTTGAGACCGTGCAGACCGAACGCGATGATGAGATCGGTCGCCTCGGTCGCGTCTTCAACCAGATGATTGGTCGTGTCGATCAGACGATGGAACAACAACGGCAGTTCGTCGCCGATGTCTCACATGAGATGAAGACACCATTGACGGTCATCGAGGGCTATACCCAATTGTTAAAACGATGGGGCAAAACGAAGCCGGACGTCCTCGATGAATCGATTGAACACATCTTGCAGGAGACGCACGCGATGCGGACGACATTGATTGAACCCATGCTCGAATTGTCGCGTCTCGGTTATGAGGAAACGTCTGTCGAAGCGATCGACTTAGCGGAACTTGGTAGCGAACTCGCTGATCGGATGTATCATGCGACAGGAACGATCATCCCTGTTGATGCCTCTGGGACGATCCGGGCGAATCGCGAAGCGGTGTTACGCATCTTGACGATTTATATCGATAATGCCCTGAAGTATGCCACTTCACCCGAATTGCATCTTCGTCAAGAACGTCTGACTGTTCTTGACCGTGGAACATCTCTAACGGACGAAGAACGTGCCCGGTTATTCGATCGGTTTTACCGACTCGATACAGCACGCGACCGTTCAGGAAGTGGACTCGGATTGTCGATTGCTGCTGCGCTTGCAACGACACATCATTTTCAGGTCGGTAGTGAAGCGCGTCAGCCAGATGGTAGTTGTTTCTATCTAATTCCCGAGCAGTCTAAATGAAACTTTTTCTACATTTGTGTCGTACACTTAAGGATGAACGTCACATGATGAAAGAAGGAATTTCACGATGGCTAAAAAACGTTGGGGTGGGCTTGCTGTTGCCGGCGCCTTTCTCTTAACAAAAGGAAAGGTCATCCTTGCCTTATTGAAATTTTCGAAGTTTGGAGGCACTCTGATTTCGTTTGGAGTTTCGCTTCTCTTTTACGCTCAAGTATTTGGCGTCTGGTTCGGGGTCGGATTGCTTTATCTCCTATTCATTCATGAGATGGGACATCTACTCGCCGCTAAACGACTCGGTTTTAAAACGGGTCCTGCGATTTTCGTACCCTTCATGGGAGCTGTCATCGGGATCAAAGATACGTTCCGGACACCAAAACAAGAAGCGATTCTTGCGTACGGTGGACCACTCGCGGGTCTCTTGTCCCTGATTCCGCTTGCGATTGGATATGCCGTGACCGGAAATGACTTCTGGCTCGTCATCTTCCACCTCGGGGCTCTGTTGAATCTCTTCAACCTACTTCCTGTCAGTCCGCTTGACGGTGGACGGATTCTTGCGGGACTTCCGATCATCGTTTGGGTTGCGGGACTTGCTGCCTTAATTGCTTACGGTATCACGAACTTCAGCTTGATTCTGCTCTTGATCGCTTTCTTCGGCGGCAGTGCTGTCTGGAAACGGTATAAGTTCGCAAAACAATACGAAGAGAACCGGTCGACCTTGATGCTTTACCGTGCTGCACGCGAACGCGTCTTGCGCGCAAAAGCGGAGCAAGAACGTGCAAACGCTGAAGTCGCTCTTGCACCGGAAGTGGAGGAAGAACAAACGGTCGAAAGTACGTACGATCCGATTGCTTGGTCGCTTCGTCTCGATTTACAGGATTTGCGACAAGCGAGTCCGGAAGAGGCACGTCAGGAAGCCGACGATTTGTTACGGTATCAATATGATGCTGCGAACGACTACGATGCGTTGTTGCGTCGAATCGATCAGCGGATCGAACCGCTCCGACTCGCTGAAGAGTCAGTCCAGTATCACCAGATGCCGAAAAAACAACAAACGATCACGCTTCTCGCTTACTTGGCGCTCGGTGCCATTTTATTCATTGCTTTTGAGTACTCGAAAGGGTACTTGCCTACACCATCTTAAATTTAGTTCTATCGGATGCGCTTCATGGCGCATCCTTTTTTCATGGAACAAACACATTGACTAGAGTGATTTCTTGCATCTCGTCAAAGAAGCGACTACTCTGAGTAAAACCCTACTTACCACTTGTCTAAAAAAGGAGGCTCTCCTTCCATGAATAAAAACACTGCCCGCCTGGGTGAAGCACCTGTCAATCAGCTCTTACTTAGTCTCTCCTTACCGGCAATGGTCGGGATGCTCGTCACGGCACTCTACAATATCGTCGATACGATTTTTGTCGCCCAAGGCATCGGTACGGCTGCCGTCGCCGCCGTCGGAATCGCTTTCCCCGTCCAGCTCGTATTGATGGCAATCGCCAACTCGATCGGGATCGGGGGTGCTGCAATTGCATCACAACGGCTCGGTCAAAAACAAACGGATGGTGCTAGTCGTGCTTATGCAAACGTCTTGATCGCGGTTTTCTTCATCAGTATGCTCGCTATCATCAGTGCTTTCATCTTCGTCGAACCGTTACTTCGTCTCTTTGGAGCGACAGATGAGATCATGCCGTATAGTATCGATTTCTTACGCGTCCTCTTGATCGGATCACCTTTCTTCATGTTGACGATGGCGTCAAGTGCGATGCTCCGCGCAGAAGGACGTGCGAACTATCAGATGCGCGTCATGCTGACGACGGTTGCGATCAACATCGTCTTGACCCCCCTGTTCATCTTTGGTCTTGATTGGGGCATTCAAGGTGCTGCACTCGGAACAGTTGTTGCGCAAATCGTCGGTGCTGCACTTGTTTTCCGATTCTTCTTTACGAAACGTCGGCAAACGGGGTTAACACTCGATCGAAATGCTTTCAAACCCGATTTCCGTTTAACGTTTCGGATGATGCAAATCGGATCATCGTCGTTCATCATGCAGGTCTCCCAATCGATTCTGTTCATCACCGTCAACCATATGCTCGTCCGGTACGGGGGTACGACAGAACTAGCGACGTTTGCGGTCATCAATAAGTTCATGGCGCTCGTCGGTATGCCGATCATGGGGATCGTGCAAGGGATGCAACCAATCGTCGGGTATAATTTCGGTTCTCGGCAATTTAGCCGGATGTCTCTTGCCATCAAGTTGGCAATCCGTTATGGCTTATCGTTATCGATTAGCTTGTGGTTACTGATTCAATTGTTCCCTCGTTTTTGGGTCGGCTTGTTCACGGAAGAAGCGACACTTCTACAGGAAGGCTCGAGTGCGATGCGTATCTTATTCGCTCTATCGTTCGTCTACGGAATTCAAATGATTATCAACGGGATGTATCAATCGCTCGCTAAAGCAAAAGTCGCTTTATTCTTGTCCTTGTCACGCCAAACGTTATATACGATTCCACTCGTTCTGATCTTGCCCCTGTTCTTCGGTGTCAAGGGTGTCTGGTTCGCTTTCCCGATCGCTGATGCGATGGCTGTCTTGACAGCCCTTGTCTTCGCTTATAAAGATCGCGTTCTGTTATTTAAACCGGAGGAATACGTCGCAGAGGAACAAAAAGTCGCCACCGCGAAGTGACTGGAATGGATTTAAGATCGTCTGCCTTGCAGATGGTCTTTTTTGATGGACTTCTATAATACGAACATGTATTCTGTTACTAGTGAATGACAGAAAGGAGCCTGTTGCATGTATACATTAGCGATTGACTTTGAAACGGCAAATCGGAATAGCCGAAGCATTTGTGCGTTTGGTTGGTCCGTTCTCTCCAACGGTCGCGTCACGGAGAGTAAACAGGTCTTAATCAATCCAGAAGAGAACTTCGATGCCGGAAACATCCGGGTTCATGGAATTCGTCCGAGTGATGTCTTCAATGCACCGACGTTACCTGAAGCGATGGAAGCACATGGCTTATACGATTTAATCGCAGGTGCTCAACTGGTCGTTGCCCATAATGCATCATTTGATATGGGGGCGCTTCAGAAAGCGATTCAAAAATACGATATGTACCAGATGCCCGCTTTCACGTACGGCTGCACGGTCAAATTATCCCGCAAACTGTATCCATGGTTGCCGAACCATCGATTGAATACGATGGCAGAATTCCTCAACGTCTCTTTTCAACATCATGACGCGAAAGAAGATGCCTACGTCTGCGCCCTACTCTTAAACGATATGTTGGAACGAACGAATCTACAGGATCCGGTCACCTTGCATACGTTCTGTGGCGTTCGGATGGGACAGGTTGCCTATTAAACAAAAAAGCACTCTAGACACGGGATCTAAAGTGTTTTCAGATTGTAGCTTCAAAAAATGACGCGTCTTTTCACGCCCTTTCCTCAGGCGAGACACAAGCCAGTTTTCCCGCTCCATTCGAGCAGGAAAACGGGTCTCGTTTGTCTCTGACAGCGCAAAATTGCGCTTTTTCCTGTAGGAGTGGCGTGTAACGCGTCATTCTTTTGATACCTGGAAGAAAGATCAGAGAAGCGTTTTGTTCACTCGACATCGCTTCCTAGTGAAAAACAAGCAAGAGCGACCCTGTAGCGAAGCGGTGCGATGCTTGTCCCAGGAAAACGATTCGAGACGAACAAAAAAAGTGCAATCCTTCTCGTTAGAGAACAATTGCACTTTGTCTTCAGTCTCAAAGCACTCTAGACATGAGATCTAGAGTGCTTTTTGATGGTGTTCAATTATTTGCTTGTTTGTTTGATCGGGAACCAGCCTGGACGACTTGTGATGCCTGCCCATAATGCATCTGGAACGACGAGTTCTGCTTGTGCCTCTGGATCAAGTTCTGTCCGGATTGACGCAAGGTCACCTGTTTCAACTTTCTCAACCCATTTCGGTTCCATGATCAGTTCACGACCGAGGGCGATCATTGGAACGACAGCCAAACCTTGTTCGACTTCGTCCGCTGTGTGAAGCGATCCGACACCGATGACAGGTACTTGTTCGCCAACCCGTTCTTGAACGAGTGTGATTGGTGATGTCGTTTCATTTTCGTCACGAATCGAACCTGCGAAGAAGTCCATCACTGAAACGTGCAAGTAATCGAGATCTTTTTTCGCCAGCTCATCGACGAGACGCATCGTGTCATCGAGTGTGATTCCTGGATTTTCGATCTCTTCTGGAGAGAAACGGTATCCGACGATGAACGAAGGATCCTGTTTCGCGACAGCTTCGACTGCATCTACGACTGCTAATGGGAAGGCGAGACGTTTTTCTAAGCTACCGCCCCATTTATCATCGCGGCGGTTTGAGTGTGGTGAGAAGAATTGTTGGATCAAGTACGTGTTCGCACCGTGAATCTCAACACCATCAAATCCAGCTTCCATCGCACGACGTGTCGCTTGACCGAATGCTTCAATGATTGCTTCAACTTCTTCCGCCTCTAGTGCACGAGGTGTCATTGCCCCTTCACGTACAGGTGCGACAGCACTTGCACTAACTGTTTGTCCACCGACGAGTTCTGGTGGTGCCATACGACCAGCGTGGAAGATTTGTAAGATCGCTTTTGCGCCTTTATCTTGAATCGTTTTTGCGAGTCGCTTCAGACTTGGAACGAGATCGTCACGATGCGCACCGAATTCATTCGGGAATCCTTGACCGTCTGCTGTGACATTCGCACACGCTGTAATGACCGCACTGACGCCACCTGAACGTTCTGCGTAGTACGCGAGTTCCGCATCCGATACTTCGCCGTTCTCTTGTGCTGCATAGTTTGTCATTGGTGCCATCAAGACGCGGTTTTTCAGCGTCACACCGTTTGGTAATGTAAATGGTTCAAACATTGCTTGAGTTGCCATGAGTGAAGTGCCTCCTCTAATTTCTTGAACTGAATATCGACAGTATACGCTCGTCTTCCTTCGAATAGCTACTGATGTGCTTACGCGATGTGTCACTTGCGAATTGCTTTACGACGTCCACCCGGCCACCACCAGTTCCAGTGACCAAATAGCTTCATCAATGCGGGAACGAGCAGCATCCGGACAATCGTGGCATCAATAAAAATCGCAAGTGCGATACCGACGCCCAGTTGTTTGATTGGACTGACGCCCGTGAAGGCAAACGCCCCAGTGACGACGATCATGATCAAGGCTGCAGACGTAATGATCTTACTCGTTTTCGCAAGACCCATCTCGGTCGCGTAATCGTTATCGCCTGTCTCGTCATAATATTCTTCCATTCGCGAGACGAGGAACACTTCATAATCCATCGATAAACCAAAGACGAGTGAGAAGATGAAGACCGGTGTCAGAATACCAATCGTCTCCTGCGGAAGAACTGCGCCGGACTCGAACAAGATGACTAGTAATCCGAATGTTGCCCCTAGGCTAAGCAAATTCATCAGAATTGCCTTGATGGGAATCAAGATGGATCGGAACGCAATCAGCAGGATGATGAACGTTGCCAAAACGACGACACCGACTGCCAGTGGGAGTTTTGATTCGATGGCGTCATAAATTTCTTGATTGAAGGCTGCCGGTCCCCCGACAAGATAACCGTCCGCTTGCATGTTTCGCACCCAGTCTTGCGAAGCAGCATCCCCCGGATCCCCTTTTAAATTGACGCCGATCCGTGCTTGATCGTTCTCTGACAGAAACGGCTTCAGTGCATCGCGTCCGGCGGGAACCGCGAGTAACTGTTCGAGCGGAATCTGTTGCTGTTCGGCAATCGTTGCGGCGGATACGACGGAACGCACCTTCGGATCTGACTCGAGTCGAATCGTCACGTCTTCGATTTTTTCTCGTCCCACCTCTGACGCAGGATCGGCAGACAAGATGAGGACGGCATCTGTTCCATCGTTTCCAAATGTTTTTTCCCACGACTCAAAAGCGAGACGCGATGGATACGACTCTGGTAAAGCAGTCGCTTGCGGAATGTTCAACGTCAAGTCACGTAACGGCAATAAACAAGGCAAAAGAAGTAATAAAGATAGAATCGTGACTGCGACCGGCCGATTCATGACGAAACGAGCGAGGCGCCGCCAACGATCTTCACTACGACCGGCTCGTTGCCGGAAGAGTCGCCCTTTCTCTAGCACCGTCCCGAAGACGATCAATAGTGCCGGCAGCAGTGTCAACGCACTGATGACTGCCCCGAGGACCGAGACGAGCGTCCCGATCGCAACAGCACGGAAGACATCCACATCAATCAATAACAATCCAGCGAGTCCGACGAAGACACAGATTCCGGAAAATAAAATCGAACGTCCTGCCGTCTCGACCGAACGGATTGCTGCTTTCCGAATATCTTGTCCGTCCTGCCGTTCTTCGCGAAATCGATTGACGTATAACAACGAAAAATCAATTCCGAGCGCAAGCGAAATCATCGCGACCGCATTCAAGACGAAGATTGATAACTCTTGTTGTCCGGCAACGAAATACAGAACACCGGCACCAAAGATAAAAGTAACGAGACCCATGATCAACGGCAAAATCGCCGCAACCGGTGTACCAAAAACGAGTAGCAAGACGATCAATGCTGCCGGAATTCCAATCAACTCAGCCCGGATGAGGTCATTTTTGGACGCTGTATTCAAATCATCGACGACGACCGGTTCACCGGTCAGTCGAATTGTTCCAGTGTCATCCAGTTGACGCGTGACCGCAGCTGCCCATTTCGCATCAAGTGTCGGTACACCGACCGTCACGTATCCTTTATCGTCACGAATTGCTCGCGGATTTTCGACGGGACCAATGACGTTTCCGACGCCATTAATATCACGGAAGCGCTCGACATGTTGCACCATCGTTTGTTGTAGATTCTCTTGATTTTCAAATAGGACGATGATCGTATGCGGATCCTGACCGAAGTCTTGATCGAGTACGGTCTCGACGCGTTGAAAGTCCCCGTCACGTGTAAATCCGTTTCCTTCAAGCCGATCGGGTAATTGATAGGCGAAATACCCAAGCACGACGAGCAGGATCGCCCAAACGATCAACACTCCTCGAAAATACGTACTCATCAGATGACCAAGCCGTTCCATGATGCGTCCCCTTTCTGTATAAAACGTACAAAAAACATCCTTCTTGCTGAAAAGCGAAAAGGATGTTTCATTACGTCTTTTGGAAAATTTGAACCCATGTGTTGCCGAATGTCGCCGATGTCGATACGATCGCAAGACGTCGCGCCTCTTCATCGAGCAACACACTTTTGAGTAAAACAGAGGAATGACATCCCTCGAACTTATATTTCAGCTGACTCTTCTCATACAAGTAAAAGCGAGATGAATCGGTGATCGAAAACAATTGGTGACGGTGGTCAACGAGCGAGTACTCCGCATAATCCGAAAAAGGAATGATCGATTCCTGGTTCGTCGCGGCATCCCAAATCACATACCGTTCTTGTAGATCATCATAGGAGATGATCGTCGTAGGTGCGATGAATCGTTCGAACGTCAATCGTGTATCATATCCTCGCTCAACTAAGCGTCCGAACAGCGGTGCTTCTCCATAGTTTGAGTACCGCCAGTCCCCTGTTTGAACGTTCACACAGATGACGTCTGTTTCTGCCGTGTACAGGAAAATCTCATCGTCTTGCCACAAGAATAAATTACTGAACCATGCTTCGGAAAAAGCAGCGGGTCGCGCGATATAATCTAAATGCCCTTGCTCTAAATCCAATAAACCAAAATAAGCTGACTCTTCAAATACGATGAACAATCGTCCACCGCCTGGCTCAATGTACCAGGAGAATGGAACATACGCACATGCTGTTTCCCATAGTGGTCTTAAATCCGCATCACATTTCATAAATCCGTGGCGATCTCGAAAAAGAAGCAAATCCTCCCCGATTCGATCGAACAGTGAGACGGATTCATGGAGTAACAGCTCTGCAGCAGGTTTATACATATGCATCACTTCCTACTTCATACGGTATCAACCTTCTCGGTTTCTCGCTACTATTGATGCGCTCGGCTTGCACCTCCTGTTATACTAACTTCATGGAAAAAGGAGGACGAACACGATGAAACCTTTACAATTATCAGCAGAGACGGCTGTCGAACTCGCAAAACGTCTGAACGTACCACTTGAGCAGTTAATGCATATGCCACGCCATATCCTGATTCAAAAGCTCGTTGAACTCGAGCAGGAACAAGCGAAAACGGAATCTGATTCGTCTAGCGAATCAGATTCTTAAGTAAAAAGCCTCTCTTCTATATGATGGAAGGAGGCTTTAATCTTCGTTTAGGATTGTGGATGATAATCTGATTTCCCGTAGCGGAAGACATTGATGATCGCTTTCCCATCGCTCGGATAACCATTAGGGTGATCGATCGGGAAGAGTGAGAAAAAGACGAAATAAAATGAGAAATATGCAAATTGGTAGGTAAAGATCGATGCCTCGAATACACCGGCATAAATGAGACCGTTCACGACTAAGATACTCACCAAGTTTGCGATCGATCCGCCAGCATAAACGAGTATGTTAGCGAATTTCGACTCATTGCGTAATGCCTCATATTGACACCAGCCATCCCAGAAATAGATACGATTCAAGCGGATTGGACCGACACGAAGCAACGATTTTCCTGACCCAATATTGATTTCCATGTTTCCACCGAATAATCGGGCAAAAAAGTAATGCCCCATCTCATGAATCAATGTCACGATAGGCAAAAGTAAAAAGAACGATAAAAAGAATTTCCATAAATCACCGAAACCGAACATACTACGTACACCCTCTCACTTTAAAACAACATCTTAGATACTACATATAGATTTTTCCCTAAAGATGCCTCTTCAAACAATCTTTTGATGATTTTTCGCAAGTCAATTGCATGACAGGGTGACATCGGTTTGTCATCCACGAAAAAAAGGACGAAGCCATCCTGCGCTTCGTCCTTTTCTAGTTAATCGGTTTTCTTTCGACGTTTGTTCGCTGCATACAACAATCCAATGATCGTCAGTGCTGCACCACCTGCTACCGCATATTTCTTGTAGTCCGCTTTTCGTTCGGCGATGACCGTCGTCGTCAATGCTTGGACGACCAACTGTTTCTCTTCATGCAGTCGTGGTGCGTGCAACTTAACAGCACCTGACTCCACCAATACCTCGAATTCACCGTTTGGCAATTCAATCGTGATATCCTCTTCCGTCGCATTGTGATAGACACGCTGTCGTTCGACGTATCCTTCATAGGTGCGCTTCAGTTCAAAGGCGATGACACCCTCCCCTTCTTCAAGGAAGCGCAGATGTTTTTTGATCAGCGCTGCGTTTGCGAGACGGAACATCGGATACTGACGACGGAGGGTAATCAATCCTTTGACGTATTCGACTGCCGGACGCTCTGTTTCCGCCCGTTCATAGTCAAGACGATTGACGACTTCACCGGCATTGAAGCTGTCACGAATTCCGTCCTTCGTCCGGAAGAACTCTTGTCCGGCATGGAGGAAAGGAATGCCTTGTCCCGTCAAGATGATGGCATTCGCGAGCATTTGTCGTTTCCGACGAATCTCCTCCGTGTCCTCTGGACGAGATACCGTTAATTTATCCCAAATCGTCAAATCATCATGAGCCTCGACGTACGAGACGACCTGATTCGGTTCATCGGCAAACCCTTGCGAAGAGACGTTACCAGCGATTCCCCGTTTGACTTCACTCGTCCGGTCAAATGCACCACTGATGAAGCCACGGTCTTCCGGCGTTTGGACGTCGCCTTTGACCCCGTCCCGTAAGCCGTTATTGAAATGCGCGATTCCTGGCATCTTCGGTGCATTGAAGTAATTCGCTTTTTCTTCCGGATCAAGCGGCGTATCGAGATCCCAGCCTTCACCGATAATCAGAATCGACGGATCAATCCGATCAAGTGCATGACGCACCTGATTCATCGTTTCGACATCATGCAGTCCCATCAAATCAAATCGGAAACCGTCCAGATGGTACTCTTTCGCCCAGTACGTCACACAATCAAGAATGAACTTCCGCATCATCAGACGTTCAGACGCCGTATCATTTCCACAGAAACTACCGTTCGAGAGACTACCATCCGCCTCTTGACGATAAAAGTAGCCAGGAACGAACTGACCGAGCGGAACCGTTGCCGCATCATACGTATGATTGAAGACGACGTCCATGATGACACGGATCCCACGGTCATGTAACGCCTGAACCAATTGTTTTAATTCAAGGATCCGCGTTCTTGGATCATCCGGATTTGACGAGTACGAACCTTCCGGCGCAAAGTAGTTCACCGGGTCATATCCCCAGTTATAGTTATCCGGGTCGTTCGGCGCTGTCTCATTGACTGAGCCAAAATCGTAGATCGGCAATAACTGGACATGCGTCACACCGAGATCCGCTAAATAATCAAGTCCTGTTAATCCACCATTTGGTGTCCGTGTTCCTGCTTCCGTCAGTCCAGCGAATGTACCACGTGCGACGACACCACTAGCCGGATGACTCGTTGCATCGCGTACGTGTAGTTCATAAACAACTGCGTCTTGCGAAGAATGGAACAGTGGGCGTTCTTCAATCCATCGTTCTGGTGTCACACTTGTCGGGTCAATCAGCGCACCGCGTTTTCCGTTCGTTCCGACGGCTTTCGCATACGGATCGACTGCCTCGACCTTTTGTCCGTTGATGCTCGCTTGAAACGTATAGAAATAACCTTCATATGCCGCTCGATCGAGTTCAACGACGTATGTTCCCCGTTCGCCTGCCATCATCTCGACCTCTTCGACTTTTCGTGCGCGTAATGTCTTATAGAGACGAATCACGACACGTTCTGCCGTCGGCGCCCACAAGCGCACGCGAATCGCTGTCTCTGAGAAAGTCGCTCCTAAATCATTTCCACTATAGGCAAATCGCTCATCCAGTTCTTGCGGTGTGAGCGTCAACATGTCTGCTGTTTGTTTCAAAGCTAAGCACCCCTTTCATTTCATGGTTTTTATTATAACAAAATTTCAAAGCAGTGGACGCTTCCGGTATTCCTCTCTAAAATAGAGAGTGGAATGAAAGGGGAGATTAAAATGGCAGCAAAAGATAATTCATTTGATATCGTGTCACAAATCAACATCGAGGAAGTCAAGAACGCCGTCCAGATTGCACTGAAAGAAATCACGAATCGCTTCGACTTCAAAGGTTCAAAGAGCGACATGAAGCTCGAAAAAGAGGATTTGATTCTAATCTCAGATGACGATTTCAAACTCGATCAAGTCAAAGATGTCTTAACAGCAAAATTGATTAAGCGCGAAGTTCCGACCAAAAACCTGCAGTACGAAAAAGTCGAGCAGGCTGCTGGGAATACAGTTCGTCAACGCGTCATTCTGAAAAGTGGAATCGACCGTGACGACGCGAAAAAGATCAACAATGCCGTCAAGGAATCGAAATTAAAAGTGAAGACACAGATTCAAGATGACCAAATCCGTGTCACAGGTAAATCACGTGACGACCTACAACAAGTCATGCAAATCGTTCGTGAGCTTCCGTTATCAGTCGACGTGCAGTTCATTAACTTCCGTTAATCGATTCTCATCAATCGGCTGAACGTTCATGTTCAGTCGATCAAACAAAAAAGGGAGGTGCTTTCTGGATCGTATCCAAAAAGTACCTCCCTTCATTTAATTTAAAGTGTTGCTTATTGCGCTGTGTAACCACCATCGAGAACGACAGCTTGCCCCGTGACACCTGCTGCTTTGTCACTTGCAAGGAAAATAGCGTAATCCGCGATTTCTTTGACTTGGAGTAAACGTTGTTGCGGGACAAGTGGATAGATGACTTCTTCTAATACACGTTCGAGTGGTACATTCCGTGTTTCAGCGAGCGAAGACAATTGGTTTTGGACGAGTGGTGTATCGACATAGCCTGGGCAAATCGCGTTGACCGTGATACCTGAAGTTGCCCCTTCTAATGCTGCGACTTTCGTTAAACCGATGACGCCGTGTTTCGCACTGTTATAAGCAGCTTTCCCTGCAAAACCAATCAATCCGTTGATCGATGACATGTTCAAGATTCGTCCAGAGCCTTGTTTTTTCATGATCGGGAAGACATATTTCGTATAGAGGAATGGTGCACGAAGCATGATGCTTTGAAGCAAGTCGAATTTCTCAGTCGAGAACTCTTCGATTGGTGAGACGTGTTGCATTCCTGCATTGTTGATGACGATATCGATCGTTCCGTAATGCGCGACAGTCTGTTCGATACTTGATTTGATCGCCTCTTCATTCGTCACGTCACCTGCGACGGCAAATGCATCGAAGCCTTTTTCACGAAGTGTTTCAGCAGAGCGTTTTGCGGCTTCTTCTTGAAGATCGACGATGACGACCTTAGCGCCTTCTTGAGCGAATTCTTCAGCGATCTCAAGCCCGATTCCACTTGCTGCTCCTGTAATTAACGCGACTTTTCCTTCAAGTTGTTTCATCATGATTGATTCCTTCTTTCTTTATCTTTACGTGTTCGGTCTCTTTACTGTACGCTGATTGAAAGAATAATAAAAATGAATACTTGTTATGACATCTATAACTCAAAAGAATAGGAGAATACTGATGGATTTCCGCCAATTGGAATACTTTACGGAAGTAGCACGCTTCAAAAGCTTCACTCGTGCCGCTGAACATCTCCATGTCACGCAACCAACACTCAGTAAAATGGTCCGTCATTTAGAAGAAGAACTTGAGATGGAATTGTTCGATCGGAGTAAACGACAAATCGTCTTGACGGATGCCGGTGAGACCTTATTGATCGAAGGTGAAAAGATTCTACGTCAGTTATCTGATTTGCCTTCTCACCTCTATGATGTCATGCATTTGACGAAAGGAACGATCCGTCTCGGTATTCCCCCACTGATCGGTTCGCTGTTTTTCCCAGGTCTATTGCGCCGTTTTGAGGAAATGTATCCGATGATCCAAATCGAATTGATCGAAGCCGGTGGACATGCGTTAGAAAAAGCGGTCGTCGCCGGTGAAGTCGATTTGATCGCAACGGTGCTGCCTTCGGATGAGCATTTAACGACACATCCCTTCATCGAAGAGGAATTGCATTTGTTTTTACCAAATGATCATCCACTCGCCGATCGGTCGATGATTGCGTTAGAAGAAGTCGCCGACATGCCGTTCGTCTTGTTTAATGAAACGTTCTCGCTTCACGATGTCGTCTTGAACGCCTGTCAGGATGCCGGATTTACACCTAACGTGTCTCGGGTGAGCTCACAGTGGGACTTCTTATGTTTAGTGGTCGCAGAAGGAAATGCCGTGACCGTCCTTCCACGTTCAATCGCTAATCGTTTTTCGATTCGTGGTGTCAAAACGATCCCGCTTAAAACACGAGTGCCGTGGCACTTAGGAATCGCCGTTCCGACCGGTCGCTATCAATCGTACGTGACGCGGAAATGGATTCAATTCGTCAGTGATATGTATTCCAAATAAGCATACCTTTCATAAAAACCATGTATTTGTAGAATGGTATTTCCTCCTTTACGATAAGAACATCGTTAAAAAAGAAAGGAAGTCCTTTACCATGGCAACTCATTTTGAATCACGTCACGAAACAGGCGTAAAAAAACTCAGCGAATTCACAGACGCAAACGCCGCACAATCTACGCATGATAAAATCTCTGAATCCCTGAAAGATATCGCTCCAGCAGTCGGTGAGTGGATCACGGATTTCGCATACGGTGAAGTTTACAGCCGCGATGGTCTCGTCAACCGTGACCGCGCAATCGTTACGATTGCTTCTCTCGTCACACAAGGTACAGAACCACAGCTCGCTCTCCACATCAATACTGGATTGACAGCTGGTTTGACAGGAAACGAAATCGTCGAAGCTATCATGCACCTTGTTCCTTACACTGGATTCCCACGTGTCTTGAACGCACTCGAAGTCGCGAAAGTCGTCTTCGCAGAACGTGGCGTCACAGTCGAAACAGAATAAGATACGCACGACTTGATTGAAAAAAGATGGGCATGACGTATTTTCGGGTATCTTCTTAACAAAGGAGTGGTCGATCATGCGTTATGCCCTTTTTGCGGATCTTCACAGCTCGGTAGCCGACACAGCGGCTGTCCTAGCTGACATACGGCGGCTCGCTCCCGATGCGCATTTGTTTTGTCTCGGTGATATTCATGAATGCCATGTCGGTAAAAAGCGAGCGAAGCGCTATTCTTTCGAATCGCTCTCCCTCGTCGTGACGCTCGATGATGCTTTTTTAGACCTGATTGATTTTAAGACTTTACTTGGTAATCAAGAAGAACGCATTCTGTCGCTCGTTCCACCACATCTCTCTCCTGTCATCGATGCGTTACGCGATTGCCCGCGAAAACAACGCATCGAGGGGGCATTATTGATTCATGGAGATCAATTGAATTGGTCGCGGAATTTTCTACCCGATCTGTCACAACAACGTGAACCATTACTCTTTTTTGGGCATAGTCACATCAGAGGCTTGTTTCGAAATGGCATCGCCAAACCGAGCCCACTAGGTCAAACTTTATCCATCAAAGGAAAACGGTATGCCGTCAATCTAGGGCCCGTCGTGTTCGAACGAGAATGGTGTCTTTACGATTCAGAGCAACAATCGATCGTGTTCCATCAGGCGAAGTAAGAAGATACGACAAAAGCCGTCGGGCACAGGGCTCGACGGCTTTTGTTCGTGCATCCTATTGATCAGAGATACCGGACAAGTGATGCCTTGACGACATCTACTTGTGTGAAGTTCGTTTCTTCCGCGAATGCTTCGATGACTTGACGTACATCCCCTTGACGACGTACGAAGCTCGTCGGAACCGGTGTCGTACCAACCAGTTGCTCATGCAGACTCGTCAATTGATGATCGTCGATGATCGTCGTCATCAAATCAAGGAACAGCAGAACGTGCAGACGGTTCAAATAATCCCACGGCTTGTCTTCCGAACGGAATTCATTACGAGCGAGCCACTTCTTCAATCCGATCGCATCAATCTGACTCAACGTCTCTGTCGTGCGTGCCGACTTCCAAAGCGTCAACAGTTCCCCAAGTTTTTTCCGCGTCTGTTTCTTGCGCATGAAGAATTCAAAATTGTCTTTCGTCCGTAATGCGTCTCCTTCGATCGGAGCAATCAACTCGGCTTCCGGCGCCGTCACGAAATCGTGAACGAAATCGACAGACTCTCCCGGTAACCAAGCCGCGACTTTCCCGTGAAAATCAGCCATGAAGGCGACCGTTTCTGCCAAAGGTTCCTGCTTCATCTGTGAAGCAGCTTGCTGTAATCGTTCTTTCGTCTCAGTCTTCATAATCTACCTCTTCTTATTCGTGGATTGGTCTTACATTTCTTCTGGAGCGCCGACACCAAGTAAACGAAGACCTTCTGTCAAGACGATCGTGACAGACTTGACGAGTGCAAGACGCGATTGTTTTGCTGCGTCATCTTCGAGAACACGGACATGTCCGTAGTATTTATTGAAGCTTTGTGCAAGATCTAAGACATAACGGCTGATGATTGACGGCTCGCGACGTGTGAACGCGCGATCGATGACCGTCGAGAATTGGTTCAGCATCGAGACGACACCCCATGCATGATCATCGGCGCTACCAGCGAATGGTGTGCCATCATAGCCACCTTTACGGAGCAACGAGTGCGCTCGGGCATTCGTGTACTGGACATACGGTCCTGTTTCGCCTTCGAATTTCAACATCTGCTCAAGATCGAACTCGATGTTATTCATCCGTTCGTTTTTCAAGTCGTGGAAGATGACGGCGCCAACACCAACTTGACGAGCCGTTGCTTCGGCATTCGCTAAATTCGGATTTTTTTCCGCGATGTTGTTCTTCGCGACGTCGATCGCTTCTTGTAGTACTTCTTCAAGCAAGACGATCCGACCTTTACGTGTCGACATTTTCTTTCCGTCTTTCATGATCAGACCGAATGGAACATGGTGCATCCCGTCGACGTTCTCAAATCCAAGTTTCTTCAGGACTGCGAACAATTGCTTGAAGTGAAGCGCTTGTTCCCCACCGACGACGTAGAACGCTTGCTCAAAACGGTATGTTTCAAGACGATAGACAGCAGCTGCTAAATCACGTGTCGCATAAAGCGTTGCGCCATCTTTCTTCTTAATCAAAGCAGGTGGCATACCTTCTGCTTCGAGATCGACGACCATTGCCCCTTCAGATTCAACGAGGAGATCTTTTTCTTCGAGCAAATCGATGACGTGTTGCATCTTATCGTTGTAGAAGGCTTCTCCGTTTAAGCTATCAAACTTGACGCCGAGCATCTCATATACACGGTTGAATTCGACGAGTGAGACTTCACGGAACCATGTCCAAAGCGTCGTCGCCTGCTCATCACCTTGTTCGAGTTTTTTGAACCAGAGACGTCCTTCGTCCTCGAGTGATGGATTTGTTTCCGCTTCTTCGTGGAACCGGACGTATAATTTCAACAATTCCTTGATTGGTTCTGCACGGACCGCTTCTTCCTCACCCCACATCGTGTAAGCAACCATCAATTTCCCGAACTGTGTTCCCCAGTCCCCTAAGTGGTTGACACCAACGACGTCATACCCTTTTTTACGTGAGATTTGGTTGAGCGCGTTCCCGATGACTGTCGAACGCAAGTGACCCATTGAGAATGGTTTCGCAATGTTCGGCGATGAGAAATCTGTGACAATCGTCTTCCCATTTGCTTCACTCGAACCAAACGATTCTTGTTCTGTCAGGACTTGATTGACGATTTCTTGCGAGACGACTTCTCGGTTCAAGAAAACGTTGATGTAAGGACCTACAGCTTGAACGTTCGAGAACAGCGGCGCATCGATTTTTTCTGCGAGGTCTGAAGCGATCATGTTCGGTGCTTTACGGAATGCTTTTGCGAGCATGAAACATGGGAATGCCAAATCTCCGTGATCTTCATGTTTCGGTTGCTCGATCAGTTGTTCGATTTGTTCAACCGATAAGGCACCTTCCATGACTTGATGTAATACTTCTGCATACTGCGCTTTATAACTCATCTTTATTTCCTCCTGCTTCACTGATTTTTTGGCAATAAAAAACGCCCCTTGCGCCACGCGCAAAGAGACGGAATGACCGCGGTACCACTCTTCTTGGTGTCATTTTGACACCCACCTTGTTCGGGGATAACGGGGTTCCCCCGGCTACGCCTCTTCCATCAGGAATCGGGCAGCGTCTCAGAAGTGCGTTTCACGATCGGTTCGTCCTCAGGCTTCCACCATTCCCTGATTCGCTAGTTGACGAAAATCAACCGTTACTCTCTTCATCATCGACTGTATTCGATATCTTTCACATTATACGCAATTCTTTCTTTTCTCTCAACCTTATTTTTTTGGTAAATGGCTTATCAAAATTTCCACAATTCGGGTATAGGAATAAAAGATACTTCTCAGGGGGAGGGATGTTTCATGCGCTACTACCAACATGTAGCCCGGACAAGCTGGATCGTCTTCGGTCTCGTCGCCTTGACGTTATTAGTGATCGGCATCGTTCATCCACCAACCTTCCATCCTTCTGTCTCCATCATCAACACGCTTTATTTATTCGGACTCGTTCTCCTGTTTCAGTTCGATAATGTCCGTCGTGGTGGCATTTACTATACATTCCAAGAAGGAATCATCTTATTTTTGTTCCTCAATTACGGTTTAACGTACGCCTTGATTTTAAGCCAAATCGGTATTCTCGTCTTTCAATTCATGTCTCACCGAAAAGCGATTCGCTGGAAACGTTTCGTCTACCTCTACCCGATCAACGCCCTATTCGATTTAGTCTATATCTCGCTTCCCGCCTTTGCGTATTATGCGCTCGGTGGTCCGATCGGCTCAAACTTTACGTATACGAAAGCCTTGATTCCTTTCACCGGCTTTTTAATCACCGTTTTCCTTGTCTCTTATTTCCAATGTCTGTTCGTCAATCATTTCCTCTTCTTGAAATACGATTGGCGCCGTCTCGTGAAGTTGCAATCCCTCGTCTACGGAATCAGCATGTTGAGCGCTTTACTTGGGATCTGGTTTTACGATGAGAGTCCACTCGTCGCGGCTACGGTTTCCGCCTTGATTCTCTTTTTGTTCAAACGTCTGTTGCAAGAGCGTGGTGATTCGCTTGAAGCAAATGATAATGCCAAACGATTTGATGATGCGAAGGAACACTTGTTGATTTCCCGCTTTGAACGCGAGACGATTGATTCGTTACTCCTTGATTTACCGCATCTGCTACCGTTTTCTGAAGGTTGGATCTCAATCCAACAACAGCGAAAACAAGTCATCTATAACATCCGGACGAAACAACCGATTGATGTATTACCATTGTTTCATTCCTTGACAGCCGACGATTTGCATACCCCGATCATCTATGGTCTTCGGTGCGACTGGGGCAACGATATTCAAATCGGATTGCCTGTCGATCGTCACTCGATGCTGGCGATTCCTTCGATTACGAGCGGAGAGGTCGATGTCTCGATCATCCTGTTCCATCAAGTCGCAGATGCCTATGATGCGACGAATGCCGATGAGTTATCTCGTCTGCTCCGTATCTTTTGTCGTGTCTTAGAGCGCTCTCGTGAAACGGTTCAACTCTACACGGAAAGTCGGACCGATGCTTTGACCGAATTACCAAATAGCCGTGCCTTTTATGAACATGGTCGGCAGGAGTTTGCTGCTGACTGCTATCCGCTCTCCGTGATCCTGTTTGATATTGATCATTTTAAACGCGTCAACGATACGTACGGTCATAAAGTAGGCGATCTTGTCCTTCGTGAACTCGGTCGACGTATCCAAGCGATCCAATTGCAACATGATGAGGTCTTTGCTGCTCGTTATGGCGGGGAGGAGTTCGTACTTCTCTTACGAAATGGTAGTCAAGAGGCTGCCATCCAGATTGCCGAGACGGTCCGCCATGCGGTCATGGATCGTCCCTTCCTCGTCGATGGTCACCGACTGTCCTTAACCGTCAGCCTCGGAATTGATACAGTGGAAGAAGGGTATCAACGGACGTTCGAAGAGTCGTTACGTCAAGCCGACCATGCACTCTATGTCGGCGGAAAACACAACGGACGCAACTGTACCGCGCATTATGCAAACCTTTGAAAGGTCGTGACTCTATTGTCGATTACAGAAATTGAAATGACGCTACCGACATCACAAGCCCACCGGACGATTCGGATTCATCGTCCGCCCCATTTAGATCCGAACGAAGCCTTACCGGTGATTTATATGCACGATGGACAAAATGTTTTTAGTGGAGAAACCGCCTCGTTCGGAAAAGGCTGGGAGATTCATCTTGCACTACAACAGACACAAATTCCGGCAATGGTCGTTGCGATTGACAGTCCAGAAGACGGCATGGATCGTTACGATGACTACGCCCCCTGGAGTGACGAAGCTTTACTGATGCGGACTGCCTATCCCTCGCACCGGACGTCAATCGGGGGAAACGGTAAGGTCTACATGGACTGGATTATCCGCGAGTTAAAACCATATATTGACGCCAACTACGCGACACGTCCTGATGATACGACGATGATCGGTAGTTCGATGGGTGGTGTCATCTCGCTCTATGGTTTATTCGCATATCCGGAAGTCATCACGCGTGTCGCTGCTTTGTCGACTGCCGGATGGGCAAACTTTTCCTCACTCCTTGAATTCATCGAGCGTAGTCCGTCTCTATCTGCCGCTCATCGCTGTTATATGGATGTTGGTACTAATGAAGTGAGCGGTCCGATGACCGAGACAGATTATTTACACACGAATGATGTCTTAGCACGAGCGGTCGAACAGAAACTTACTCAAAGTCGCTATACGATCATCCCGGAAGCGATTCATCATGAAACCGCCTGGGCGAAACGTTTACCGGATATTTTGCGTTACTTATTTCCTTCCTCTTGAGTACACAAAAAGAGTCGGGTGATTTCTTTAAGTAGAAATCATCCGACTTTTAGTCTTGTCTTATACTAGTTCTTCTTGTTGCTCTTTTTCATAACGGTTGCGCGGATGCTCCCGGCATTCATCGGAACACGAACGCATGACTTTCGGTTCGCATTCTTCACAGCAGAAGTGCTGTCGATTACATTCCGGGTTTGCACAATTAACATAGCGCGTCTCCGGTTTTCCGCAGTAGTAACATTCTGAGACGACAGACGGATTGACGGCATTGACAGGAACTTGTACACGCTCATCAAAGACGTATAGTTCGCCTTCCCAGTCTTCTCCTTGTGTCTGTTCATCTTTTCCGTACATGACGACTCCGCCTTTCAGGTGGAAGATATCGTCACTCTGTTGCCGTTTACGGAAGTACGCCGTGAATTTCTCACAACGAACGCCACCCGTACAATATGTGAGAACCTTTTTCCCTTCAAACAAATGCTCGTTCTCGTCGAGCCATTCCGGGAATTCCCGTGAAGCATCGACATCGACTTTTACGGCATTCTTGAAGTGTCCGAGGTCATATTCGTAGTTGTTTCGTACATCGAGAATGACGACGTCATCTTGTTTCATCATTTCTTTCCACTCTGCTGGTTCAAGATACGCAGCATGTTCTTCTGGTACATTGAATTCGTCCTCAAAACGCCATGTGACGAGTTCTTTTTTGTAACGGACGAACGTTTTTTTGAAGGCGTGCTCTTCGACTTCATCGATTTTGAATTCGATGTCAGCGAATCGTGGATCCGCCGTCAAGTCCTTCATGTATTGTTCCGTTTGTTCGACCGTTCCAGAGAGTGTGCCGTTGATACCTTCTGGTGCGATCAAGATTCGTCCTTTAATACCGAGCTCTTTACAGTAAGCAAGATGCTCTTTCGTTAGCTGTTCCGCATTTTCGATCGGAACATACTTATAAAATAATAGTACGCGATAAGGTTTCATATTCCTCATTAGCCCCCATGTCAGTTTTTTGCAGTAAAACGAACGTTGGCAAACGAAGCGTCTAGCTATTGACTAGCTGGGAACGCCTGCAAAACGTACCCATTTAAGTATAATACCAACTCCCTTTCGAATGTACAATCCACAATTCCTGAATCCCTTTCAAGGAATTTCATTCCCTTTCTGAATCAGAAAGAGGTAAAATAAAACACAGTAGTACATCTTGCAAGGAGGATTCCGAATGCTCCATACACTTCGTGACTGGATCGAGCAGATGATTTTCTTTCTCCAAGACTTACCTGGAGGAGCTGCCACCGGTTTGATTGCCCCGTTTCTTGAGTCTCTATTTCCTTTCCTGCCACTCGTCCTGATCATTTCCGCGAATGCGGCAACCTATGGTTTTGGTATGGGTGTTCTCGTATCATGGGTCGGGAGCATGCTTGGATCACTCGTCGTCTTCGCTTGTATTCGATATCTATTTCGTCGCCCGGTCACACGTTGGCTTGAAAAACACCATGCCGCGCAACAGTGGATCGAACGTGTTCGTCACATGAGTCCCATCTCACTCGGATTCTTTTTCTCGCTTCCGTTCATGCCTGCGTTCATCATCACGTCCATTTCCGCCATGATTCAGCTATCGCTGCGGACGTATTTGATTGCTGCTGGTGCCGGTCGTTTGATTGTCGTCATCATCTTCTCACTGATCGGAAAGGAATGGTCGACGTTCCTTGAACGTCCGATGCGTCTCGTTCTTCTATTTTTGATTTTACTCGCCATTTGGGGAGTCAGTCGCGGAACGGAAGAGTGGTTAAAGCGTCGCGCCCTTTCAAAACGCGCGGATCATTTACGGGAAATCGAAGACAAAATCGAACGTCCAACTGAAAAATGACTCAAGCCTGTCTATGATTTCATAGACAGGCTTTTTTGAGTTAATTTCGTTTTTTGTCGTACTAGGTCTTTTGAATCATTTTCCAGCGCAATTAATATATAAAAATAACGTTCAAACAATGTTCAATATTGCAAACGCTTACATTAAATTGGTATGACCAATATTAATATAATAATGCGCATTTCTTCTTAAAAATTAGGATAGCTTTTCCAGAAACGACATCCTTATAATGAATTTACATTCATTCTTTAAAGGAGGCGTCCTCATGCATCAAGTGTCCGAAGTTCAAAAAAATGAAGCGACTCAATCCGCTCCAGCAATCGTCGAGAGCGCTACCTTTCAACAATTGATGCGTCAAAAGAATGGCTTCATTCTTCCAGCCATCAGTTTCTGTCTTATTTTTTATTTTACGCTTCCGATTTTAACAAGCTACTTCACGATTTTAAATCAGCCGGTGTTCGGTGATATTACGGGTGCTTGGATCTTCGCTTTTGCTCAGTTCATCATGACGTGGACGTTCTGTATGATGTATAGCAAAAAAGCACGTGCCTTTGATCGACTCGTCGAACAAATCAAGGAGGAGTCGAAATGAATTATACTGCCGTTGCTTTATTTGCTGCGATCGTCGGTTTGACGCTCGTCATTACATACTTTGCTGCTCGTAAAACAAAAACTGCTAACGACTTTTATACAGCGGACGGTGGACTCACTGGTGCACAAAATGGGATGGCGATTGCCGGCGACTATATGTCTGCTGCCTCGTTCCTCGGAATTGCTGGGATGATTGCTTTAGCCGGATTCGACGGATTCTTCTACTCGATCGGCTTCCTCGTTGCCTATCTGGTTGTCTTGTACCTCGTTGCCGAACCACTTCGGAACCTCGGGAAATACACGATGGCGGATATGATTGCCGCTCGGTTCAATGCTTCAAAAGTTCGCGGAGTCGCCGCCATGAACTCAATCGCGATCTCGATTTTCTATATGATTGCACAACTCGTCGGTGCGGGTGCCTTGATTGAACTGTTGTTAGGAATTCCTTACACGACGAGTGTCATCATCGTCGGTATCTTGATGACAGTCTATGTTGTCTTCGGTGGTATGACAGCGACCTCATGGGTTCAAATCATCAAAGCGATCCTCTTGATGGCAGGAACAGCTGTCATCTCATTCATGGTCTTCGCAAAGTTTGATTTCTCGATCTTCAAGATGTTCTCAGAAGTCAAACAAGCGACACCGCTCGGTGATTCATTCTTGAATCCCGGAAACAAGTTCAAGTTACCACTCGATACGATCTCATTAAATCTCGCACTCGTTCTCGGAACGGCTGGATTACCACATATCTTGATTCGTTTCTTTACTGTTAAGGATGCCCCGACAGCTCGTAAATCTGTCGTTTATGCGACATGGATCATCGGTGCCTTTTACATCTTGACGATCTTCCTCGGCTTTGGTGCCGCTGCTTTCGTTGGTTCTGAAGATATCATTGCTGCCAATGCTGCTGGTAACATGGCGGCACCACTTCTCGCCCAAGCACTTGGTGGCGATTTACTCTTTGCGTTCGTTGCCGCGGTCGCCTTTGCGACGATCCTCGCTGTTGTTGCGGGACTCGTCTTATCCGCAGCATCTGCCTTTGCCCATGATTTCTATAGTCATATTTTACGTAAAGGACAAGCGACGGAAAAAGAACAGATGACAGCAGCACGACTCGCTTCTATCGCCGTCGCCATGATTTCGATGGTACTCGCATTATTCGCACAAACGATGAACGTCGCGTTCCTTGTTTCGCTTGCCTTTGCTGTCGCAGCAAGTGCCAACTTGCCAGTTATTCTCTTGACGATCTTCTGGCGCCGTTTCAATACTGGCGGGGCAGTCACAGGTATGGTCGTCGGGTTATTCTCATCACTGATTCTCGTCGCACTCAGTCCAAATCTTTGGGCAGTCGACGGTTCAGCCTTGTTCGTCGGGGAAGCCCTCTTCCCGTTGACGAATCCAGGAATCGTCTCCATCCCACTTGGTTTCCTCGGAGCCATCGTCGGGACATTGTTGACGAAATCGAACGAAGTTGCCGGTAACTTCGAACGAATCATAGTTAAGGCCAATACCGGTATCGATGCAGCCACGGAAGTCGCCGCGTCAAAAGAATAAGTTCCCCTTAACGGCTCCTTCAACCCCCTTGAAGGAGCCGTCCCCTTTTACATTCTTCTCATTCATTGCCATACTAAGTGGATAATAGAGAAGAAAAGGGAAAGGAAGACTGTACATGGATCTCGCTTTTTATTATTTCTTAATCCTCGGATTTTTCATTGGAATCATCTCCGGCTTTTTCGGAATCGGTGGCGGTATCATTTTAACGCCGCTACTGCTCATTTTAGGATATGCCCCAAGTGTTGCGATCGCGACCAGCCTCATGCTAACACTTGGTTCAACCGTTTCAGGTACAATCTCTCACTTACGCCTTAAAAATGTCGTCTGGCGCGATAGTCTCGTCGTCGGTGGCGTCGGAATCATCGGTTCGACGATCGCGACACCACTCGTCCTTCGTTTAGAGGAAGTTAACGGTGCCCATCTCGTGATCTCGATCGTTTATATCGGACTCTTACTCTACTTCGCGAATAAGTTCTTACGTCCAAAATCGACGACCGGTGAACAGACGGGTTGGAAAAATCGATATCTCGCCCTTGCTTTCACTGGTCTGTTCGCTGGATTCATCTCTTCGCTCCTCGGTGTCAGCGGTGGATTCATCATCACACCGTTACTCGTCGGGATCGTTGGCTATGAGTTGAAACGTGCGGTCGGAACGAGTATTGCTTCCGCGTTACTGATTGTCCTATCGGGACTCGTCAACTATACGGTCGCGAGTACGAATATCGATATTCTCGTTGGGATCATGCTGATTGTCGGCGCCTTGCTCGGAGCACCGATTGGCGCGAAGCAGTTGACGCATTTCGAAAGTCCGTTCGTCAAAAAGTACCTCGGGATTTTCTATTTGACGGTTGCGGTCAGTGTCCTCCTCGAAGTCATCGGCTGGAACGTCGCTTCACTCTCCGTTCTCGTTGCGCTTAGTTTGATTTTCTTACTGACACTCCTCATCTACAGTCGTCGTCGAACGAATGGGTGAATCGTCTCATCAGAAAAGCGGTGATGCCCCCTATCAGGCATCACCGCTTTTTTCCGTTAAGCCACTCGTTTGTGACCGGCTCGTTCATAGTCTCTCGTTTGTGACCGG
Organism: Exiguobacterium sp. ZWU0009; assembly: GCF_000798935.2. NCBI lineage: Bacteria > Bacillati > Bacillota > Bacilli > Caryophanales > Exiguobacterium > Exiguobacterium sp. ZWU0009. The sequence goes on from NZ_CP018057.1 coordinate 3,067,876, forward strand.
CTCGTTCATAGTCTCTCGTTTGTTCAATGACTAAGTGTGACAAGAACAACATTCCGATCAAGTTCGGAATCATCATCAGTCCATTCGCAATATCTGCGACGAGCCACAGAGGTTCTAATTGCGCGACTGCACCATAACAGGCTGCGAGCGCAAAGAACACGCGGTATCCTTCGTTGAAGCGTGTCGTACCGCTCAAGTACTCCAAGCACTTCTCTCCATAGACATACCAACCAATGATCGTTGAATAACCGAAGAAGAAGACGGAGAAAGCGACCGTCCATTCTCCAAATGATCCAAGGACACTCGCAAAGGCGGTTGCCGTAAGCGCGGCTCCGGAAAGATTCGCATCGTGTGTCATGCCTGAATGTAGTCCGCCTGACGGATCCCAAAAACCTGTCGTCAGAAGGACGAGTGCCGTCATCGTACAGACGATCAAGGTTACGATGAAAGTACTCGTCATCGAAATCAATCCCTGTTCGACTGGACGCTCACTTTTTGCAGATCCAGCAATCAAGGCTGCCGTCCCAAGTCCTGCTTCGTTCGTGAAAATGCCTCGTGCTACACCGACTTGCATCGCCATCATGATCGATACACCGGTGAAGGCTCCCGCTGGCGCAAGCGGCTGGAAGGCATACTCAAAGATTAAACCAAAGGCTGGTAGAATCTGATCTGCCTTCAATACTAAAAGGACACAAGCGGCACCGATATAAAGTAAGCTCATGATCGGAACGAAGATCGTCGAAATCGCACTGACGCGTTCAAGTCCACCACGAATCGATACATAGACCGCAATTGCAAGCAGAATGCCGAACACTAGCAGCGGCACGTGGAACGATTGCTCGAGTACCGTTGCCATCGCATTCGCTTGCACCGTGTTCCCAACACCAAACGATGCGATCAAACCAAATACCGCAAACAAGATGGCGAGTAGTTTAAATTTAGGTCCTAATCCCTTCTCGATATAATACATTGGTCCACTGACAGCTTCGCCGCGTTCGTTTCGACTTCTGAAGAGAATGGCAAGAAGGCTTTCTGCATATTTCGTCGCCATTCCGATTAAACCGATGACCCACATCCAAAAGACTGCGCCCGGTCCGCCCATCGTCAAGGCGACTGCAATCCCTGCGATGTTACCGTTTCCGATCGTCGCCGCAAGGGACGTCATCAACATTTGAAAGCTGCTGATTTCTCCTTCACCCTGTCCTGACTTTTGAACAGACAATTGAAACGCTTGTTTTAGACGCCGAAACTGAAGACCGCGTAAGCGGATCGTAAAGTACACTCCTGTTCCTACCAACAACATCATACTCGGAATCCCCCAGACCCAAGCCGATATCAGACGTAATACTTCCATGCCATTTCATCCTCTCTCTCTTTTCCGAGGCTTACCGTAGCATGTAGTTGTGTTTTCTTACAATACAAAAGAATACTTTTTGTGATTTTACACAATAGAAGATATACTAAAACTATCGATTGAAAGAGAAAGAAGGGAAATTCCATGTTAGAAGCTTCATATCATTCCTTAGACGACTTAGCGGAAGCGATCGGTATTGCCTTGAATGCTCCGATTACGATTGAAGATCGCAATCACCGCCTTCTTGCGTACAGTACGCATACGGCTGATACAGACCCTGCCCGTGTCGCGACGATCATCGGTCGTCGGGTACCGGAATCGGTCATCGACCAACTCTGGAAAGATGAAGTCATCCAGAGCCTTGCTACACAGGATGATCCACTCATCATTTCTGCACGCACCGGTGTCGGACTGAATGACCGTGTCGCCATTGCGATCAAACAAGATTCAGAAATTCTCGGCTATATCTGGTCGATTGCGCGAAGCACTCCGTTTACTCCTTCGGAACTAGCCGATTTAAAGAAAGGGGCTCTACTTGCTCAACGTCAGTTGCTGGCAATCGACATGCAGAAAAAACGGAAGGAAGAGCAGACGGAACAGTTCTTCTTCGAGTTATTACATGAAGAACTATCCGAGTCGGAAATCCTGAAGATGTTCTCTAAACTACATGTCGCACCACCTGGCATCAGTCGCTTGACGGTCATCCGTTTTTCGGAGGCGATCACACCACGTCTCGCCGATCGTCTGCGCTATTTATTGACGATTCAGCAGACGGTTCGTCCATTACTTTACGCATATGACGAGACGGATTTCATCTTGTGGATCAGCACAAACGATCGCGATGCGGAACAAGAACGCCTACAGTTCGACGCCTTCATCCAGTCGTTCCGTCAATTGCTCGCGGAGCGATTCGATTATACGGATTTCGTCGCGGCAAGTAGTGAAGTCTTCACCGGCGTCCAAGCGATTCCCGAACGCTATGAAGAAGCGGGCATCGTCTTGCGTTTAAAAGATGCCTTTCCATTTGAGCTGAAGAACGTGACCCGTTACGAACGCCTCGGCTTATTCCAGCTCTTACCGATTTTCTCGGAACGTCTGCGACGACGAACGGTTCGCTTGGAAGAAATCGAACGGCTGCGTGCTTACGATGTGAAGCATGCTTCCTCTTTATGTGAGACGCTAGAATGGTTCCTTCATTATGATGGGAACGTCAAGCAAGTCGCCTCCCATCTCCATGTCCATCCGAATACAATCCTCTATCGGATGCGACGGATCGAGGAGGAAGCGGGCATTCGAATGGAATCTTTACCCGAACGCTCCTTACTTTATTTGTACCTAAAAGCAGACCGATATCCTTTGTGATTTTACACAAAGGATATCGGTTATTTTTGAAAACGCCGATAAAGTAGAACGCTTTCATTTCTCGTATACTGAAGAAGAAGAGAAATTGATTTGTTTATTTGCGAAAGGGGATCGCGTTCACATGATCATTGGAGTATTAAAGGAAATCAAAAACAACGAAAACCGTGTTGCATTAACACCTGCCGGGGTAGCAGCGTTACATGCACAAGGACATCGTGTCATCATTGAATCAATGGCAGGTATGGGGAGTGGCTTCACGAACGAAGAGTACGTCAAAGCCGGTGCTGAAATCATCGCGACTGCTGCTGAAGTCTGGGCAACAGCCGAACTCGCTTTAAAAGTTAAAGAGCCGATCGCTTCAGAGTACCAATACTTCCGTCCGGATCTGACATTGTTCACGTATCTTCACTTAGCGGCTGAGCCAGAATTGACACGTGCACTTGTGGATTCGAACATCACAGCAATCGCTTATGAAACGGTTGAAAAGAACCGCACACTTCCATTGTTAACACCAATGAGTGAAGTCGCAGGACGTATGGCATCCCAAATCGGTGCACAGTTCTTGGAAAAACCACACGGTGGTATGGGCATCTTGCTTGCTGGTGTTCCTGGGGTTCGCCGTGGAAAAGTAACAGTCATCGGCGGCGGTGTCGTCGGAACGAATGCCGCGAAACTCGCTGTCGGTCTCGGTGCAGATGTCACGATCATCGATGTTAGTCCAGAACGCCTTCGCCAGTTGGATGATATCTTCGGTAACTCGATCAACACGTTGATCTCAAATCCGTACACGATTGCTGAAGCTGTCGCTGAGAGTGATCTCGTCATCGGTGCTGTCTTGATTCCAGGTGCAAAAGCACCGAAACTCGTTACTGCCGACATGGTCAAACGCATGAAGCCGGGCGCTGTCATCGTTGACGTTGCCATCGACCAAGGTGGTATCTTCGAAACGGTCGACCGTATCTCGACGCATGATGACCCAACATATGAAAAATTCGGTGTCGTTCATTACGCAGTCGCGAACATGCCGGGTGCCGTTCCACGTACGTCTACACTTGCATTGACGAACGCAACGCTCCCGTATGTCCTTGAACTCGCGAACAAAGGCACACACCGTGCGCTTGCTGAAAACGATGCTCTTGAAAAAGGATTGAATGTCGCACAAGGATTCGTCACGTACGAAGCGGTCGCACGCGATCTCGGATACACGTACAAATCCGTTGAAGATGTGCTTCACCTACACGCATGATCTTGAAAGTACAAATAGTCGATGATTCCTTTTCGAGGAACCATCGACTATTTTTTATTACTTCTTGAGGCACCACTCGGCTTGTCATATGATGAGAAACGAAGACTTATGATTTTGAACTAGTAGAGGGGATCTCATTATATGACACAAACCATAACCGCCCATTCTCATGAACTCCAGAGCCACGTCGCTGAAGTAGCGTTACTCGAAGCACTATCATCCGATACAGAAGAGAGCGTACGTATTGCCGCAACCGAGCGCTTACGTGTTCTTGTCCCATCTCATCCATTGCTCAACATTGCTACAGCCCATTCCCTTTATTTCAAGAACGAACACACTCAAGCGCGCCGGCTGATCGAAGAGACACATCAGCAACTCGGCGAACATGTGCAAGGATACATACTCCTCGGTATCATCAGTGAAGAGGAAGGGTATATGCACGAAGCAGAACAGTTTTTCCTTTCGGCCATCGCACGGTTCCCTGAAGAGCCGGCAGGACATCGTTTCCTTGCCGTCCATTACAATCATCGTCAATTTTATGGGGAATCAGCCGTTCATGCGTTTACATATTTAAAGAAGGTTGGCGCATCTGGAATCGATACACTGATGGCCATTGATTCCATCCAACAACTGGACGGTCATTCGATCGACATGTTGGAAGCACTCTATGCGTTAATCATCGGCGTACCTCATCTCGACAAAACCGCCGTCTTTCATGCGACAGCTTCTGTCAATCAAAGCATTCAATATGAGATGCTGCATGCTACATTGCGCGAAGACAGCGACGAGACCCTCTACGCCAAGCTCGACGAATGCCTTTCTAACATGCTCGAGCACGGCTTGTACGCAGCTGTTTACGACGATTCCGAAGAAAAGATCTATCGCCATGTTTTTCGGGACATGTGTCGGGATATGACCATTCGTCATGCAGGTTGGCGCGCGTACCCAGACTATATTCGACTACGTTTTCTCTATTTCAAACAATTGTTACTACGCGACTGAACGTTAAAAAGCAAACGCAACGAGTGCCGCGATCGTCCAAGGCAAGATCAAATTGTCGAGATCGCGATATGAGATGGCTTCGATCAAGGCTGCGATGTTCGCAAGCAAGAAGCCATAACTGACAGCGAGCCAAACCGGTTGTCCATAAAATAAGAACGTCACGGTCAAAACGAGGAATGACGCCAAAAACAGGGCGATACTTCCTTCAAAGGATCGTTTCGTCTCACCACGGACGTAAAACGTCTTCCCATAGCGTTTTCCGACGAGAGCAGCGAGACCGTCGCCCCAAGCAAGCACCATGCTTCCCGCAACGAGCGCCATCGGCTGTCGTTCGAAGAAGAACAGGACGAGTCCCGCTAGAGCGAGTGGGTAATAGACCGTTCCGTAAGAAGGACGATCGACGTCGTGCATCTGACCGATTCCTTTTCGTAGTGTCAGTAGATTAACGACTGCAAAGAATAATAACGGTACAATCGCAACGTACCAGTGATCCAGCCATAGTAGCGCAAGAAACACCCAGTGTCCAACTGCAATATGAATCCATTTCCGAACCGTCTCGGGAGAAAAGCCGAAACGGCGTCCAATGACTTCCAGGATGACGAGAACTAGCCCGACGATTCCAATCGTGCCAAGAGCAGCTATCCATTCCATCGTCATTCCCCCTTTCTTTCCTATTATTTATTGTACGTTGTTTCAGTTGCCATTTGCCCTATTGAACCTTCATTTGATAACATAAGGTCAAATGACGTCCTAGAGAGGAAGTTTTGGAAATGTATGATGCTCAAGCAGTCCAAACATTATCAAGTTGTCTGCAACGCTTGAACGAAGGAAAAGGAATCGAACCCCTCGTCGCAACGGAAGGCACAGAATTGCCGAAGGTCATCAATCGCTTGAAGCAATTCGATCCATTAAAAAATGGTCTATCCATCAATGAAATCGTTCATTTGGCAAATGCCCTGATCGGCGAACATATGTCAGCGACGACGATTCAGAACTGGACGAAACGTGAAGTCCGGGACATCATCGGCGTACCGCATCGCGGAAAGAAGTACTCGATCAATCAGGCTTCGATCATCTATCTGCTAGATGATTTAAAACACCTTTTCTCGTTAGAAGAAACACGGGAACTGCTGACAATCGTCTTCAAGAATCCGAATATCGATGAGGATGATTTAATCAGTCCGCTTAATTTTTATCTCGTCTACACGCAACACGCGGAGACAAGTGGTCCAATCGAATTGACGGAGAAGCGTCTCAGACGCTCGCTCGAGCGTATTAACGCTTACCGCCCTGAAACTGTCCACGTCCTGCAACTGTGTCTCTATGCCCGTCGTGTATCGCATTTGACGCACGAAGCGAAACAACGTCTCCATCATGTTCTGCAAACGACATGATGAAAAAAAGATGCCATCCATGTCATGGAAGGCATCTTTTTTTATTTAGACGGCTGTCAGTGATTTATAGTGGACGTTGTTCGTCAGACTTTTCAAGACAGAGAGTAGTTCGTACATCGAGAGTTTGTCTGCATCCTTGACGAGACGGTACTCATCACCGTCTTGCAACAATTCCGCAACGACTTCTCCAGCTGCACTCCGTACGGAGAATTTTCCTTTTGTCAGGTCGAAGGAAATCGTGAACGTACCACGCTCATACACGTTGTACTCACATTTCTTCGAGAAGAGCGAAAACTTCTCACGCATTTGACCTACCTCTTGTCCATCATGGTTCATCACGACCCATTTCTTACACGTCGGAATGAACTTACCAAACGCTACCCCTCTACCTTCACCATTCATTACTTGAACACGACCATTCTCGTCGTGTTGAACCGCACCGATCATTTGGTGCGCTTCATCATAAATCGCGGCATGACCTTGCGAAAAAACGCAACCCTGCACATAGACAACTTTGCGCAACAGAAATTCTCCTCTCACTGCTAAAACGTGCTGGTTTTTCGTCCCCAGTTTATTTAGACATCCTGTATAGTTTAACTTTCTTTATCTGTATGATATTTCGTTAACGAAAATGATTATTGCACCGTTTCTCCAAATTGACAACCCCCTTTTGTCGACAATCATTCGACATGTTCAATGCAGGTTCATCTCCTTTGCAAATGCGAGCAATTCTTCCCGATCAATGAGGCGAACCTGATTTGGTTCCGCTAGCTGATACGCGGCTTCCGTAAAGGTCGAATTCGTAACGACCCATCCCTCATCCATCCCGTAAAATGGAACCGAGGCAGCGACCTGTTGAACCGCTTCGAGCCCTACAGCCGCACTATATCGCTTTGCCTGGATGGCAATCTTATACCCTCGTTCATCCTCTATCAACAAATCTGCTCCGAAGTCGCGTGAAGCAGGTGTCAACTCGACCCGATATCCAGCTGTTTCAAATAAATCGGCAAGCCATTCTTCAAATTCTCGTCCTTCCATTCGATCGAGTCGTTTTTCAAGCGACGGCGTTAAAATGGACAAAAGAAGAAAAAGGATACACCCTACTATACTGATGATTAAGATTAAAGGTTCCCAAGAACTCGAAAAAAAATAAGTTCCGAAAATTCCTATCATTGCAAACATAGCTGCTAGTAACAATCGTTTTCGTTTCAATCGTTTCATCGTGCTTTTCCCCTCTACTGTATCGTGACCTTTTTTTCACTATACTAAAATTCTTCGTCGGTTGCTTCCTTCAACAGGAAATACGACTCGTCTTGCAGAAGTAAACTGAAGTAAACTAACGAGGAAAGACCGTCTTAAAATCCATGGTCGAAGACCAGTCAGGAGGTAGCTCATGGCAGAACATTCATCCCCTTCATCGCTACGAATCATTCACGCGACGATACGTGCTATGAAAGACCCCGTTCTTCTAGTCGATGCAAACGGAAAGATTCAATTTCATAATGATGCTTTTCAACACCAGTTCATGAACGCCCCGAATATCGAAACCGTTCAGGAACTGTTTCCCATCACGGATGATTTCTTTCCATTACAGAAGGAAGCCGTCATTGCAACGACACATCAATTAACAGTCACAGCGATTGAAGCGACGGACTATTTTCTTGTCCATGTCGCTCCCCTGAAAATCGAAGACTTATTCAATTCAACACTAGATACTGCTCTATTCATCACCGACTCGGAGTTTCGGATTCAAACTTGTAACGAAGTGGCAAGCACCTTATTCCGTTTCGAGCATGCCGAAGACATCATTGGTCTCCAAACGACGATTCTACATGATGCGAAGGAAATCGCTACCCGCCGTCAACATCTCGAACAATTGAACTTAAAAGACTTATCGGACGCGCAACTGTTTTTACTGCATGGACGGGAAGCCGAAAATGAATGGACCTATCATCGTTTGGATGGCTCAACGTTCCATGGACGCCTTTATATGACACGGTTGCCAAACGATACGTACTTCCTGCTCATTCAGGACATCACACCGCAAAAACAAATCGAATGGCATCTGACGAAAAGCGAACGCCGCTTCCGACTCTTCTCGGAATCCGTCGTTGAAGCCGTCATCTTTCATGACCACGGCATCATCATCGATGCCAATCGCGCAGCAGAAGTCATTTTCCGGACGAAACTCGAGAAAATGAAAGGCAAGACGACGCTTGAATTGATTCATCCGGATCATCACGCGCGTGTCTTACAACGCATCGAGGAGCATCGAGAAGAACCATACGAAGTCCTCGGTCAACGTGCCGACGGAACTTCTGTCGAAATCGAAGTGTTTCCGCGTGAAATCATCTACAACAACATCCGGATGCGTGTCGCCGTCGTTCGTGATATTACAGAACGAAAAAAGATTGAAAAAATGCTTGAACGCGAAAAAAATGCCATCATGCGTCAGCGTGATATCACACAATCGATTCTTCAGGCATCCAATGAAGGTTTCCTACTGACAGAAGAGGATGGGAGTTTCATCTTCATGAACGTCAAAGCACGCAAATTACTCGATGTCCCAGGCATTGCACCAAGTAAGATTCAAGAACGAATCAGTCTGATTCCGAATCTCGATTTGAACACTCGATTCGAGATGCTCCGACAAGTAGAAGAATTACTCGCCGGAAAACATTCTGAACTATCGTTTCGTTTCACGTTACAGCGACCAAATGAGTCCAGCCCACTTTATTTCGAATTTTATGCGACTGCGATCAAAAAGGAGAAGAGCCGCATTTCTCGTCATGGCTTCCTATTTGTTTTCCGTGATCGGACAGAGGAAGCGAAGATGGATCAAGTAAAGGACGAACTCGTCAGTACAGTATCGCATGAGTTGCGCACGCCGCTGTCCTCCATTCTTGGCTATATGGAATTACTACGATATAAAAAACAATCGGCTGATCGAATCGAACGGTATGTTGAGATCGTCCACGAAGAGACGAAACGATTAACGACGCTATTAAATGAGTTTTTAGACATTCAACGTCTAGAAGGTGGAAAACAGGAGTATACCTTCACGTCGTTCTCGTTACGCGATCTTCTCGCATCAACCGTCGATGCCTATGGCGAAACCGTCGAGACGCATCGGATTGATCTAGAACTACCAGAGGATCCTGTTCTGATTTTTGCGGACGAGCACAAAATCAAGCAGGTGATCTTGAACTTGCTTTCGAACGCCATTAAGTATTCTCCACAGGCGGATCATATTCGAGTCATTCTTTCAGCCAATCCGGAACAAGCAACGTTCTCTGTGACAGATCACGGACTCGGTATTCCACAAAATGCTTTTGAAAAGCTCTTTACGAAATTTTACCGGGTTGATAACTCAGACATCCGGAAAATCGGCGGAACCGGACTCGGACTTGCCATCTGTAAGGAAATCATCGAATCGCACGGAGGTGCGATTTCCGTTGAATCAGAAATCAATGATGGTTCGACTTTCACCGTTGTACTCGAACGTGATCCAAGAAAGGAATGGAATTGATGCGGACCTACTTTATGACGGGTTTCCCCGGTTTTTTAGCGACCAAACTGATCGAACAACTGGCACGTGTTCCGGACCAAATCGCTTGTTTTCATTTGCTTCATTTACCGTCAGAGCGAAACGCAGCTGTTAAGCGACGCCAGGATCTTCTAGAACGTACATCCTTACGATCGGAGCAACTTGTATTGCACGAAGGCGATATCACGGTCGAACAGCTTGCTTTATCATCAGAGGCGCGGATGATGTTGCAACAAGACGTCACACACATCTTTCATCTCGCGGCGCTATATGATTTAGCAACAGCATATGAACCCGCCTTTCGAATCAATGTGATCGGTACCGCGAACGTGACACAGTTTGCTCATACGTGTCGGACCTTAGAGCGCTACATTTACTTCAGTACAGCGTATGTCTCGGGTCTTCGTTCCGGAATGGTTCTAGAAGATGAGTTACAAGCAAGTGCCTTTAAAAATGCTTATGAAGAAACGAAATATTTAGCAGAGGTACGTTTCCGTAAAGAAATCGGAACGATTCCCTATACAATCATCCGTCCTGGGATCGTCGTCGGTCATTCCGAAACGGGCGAAATACCGAAGTGGGATGGGGTGTATTTTGTTCTGAACGCGATGCGTCTCCTGCAATCCTTCGCCCCTCTTCCGTACCCAGGTCGAGCAAACGCACTCGTCAATCTCGTGCCCTATGATTACGTCATTGAAGCGACCGCTTATCTCAGTCATGCACCGGTCGGAAGAAATAAGACCTATCATCTGACGGATCCATTCCCACATGGCGCACGCGCGATTTTTGAGATGTTACACGTCGCCTATTATGGACGTTATCCGCGCGGAATCGTTCCGTTTCGACTCGTTAGCACGGCATTGACTCCAGCTGTCGCGAAACGACTTCAGATGCAACGGCAGACACTTGACTACTTCATTCATCCCGTTCAATATGACACGACACATGCCTTACGTGACTTACGGGACACTGGTATTATTTGTCCAGACCTTGCAGAAACGATGCCTCGACTCGTCCAGTATTACCAAACACACGCAACACACTAAAAAAGTCCAATCGTTCTTCCACAAGGGAAGTCGATTGGACTTTTTAAATCGGTTACCCGATCAACATATTTTCTTTTGGATAACGAATCGTCCGGTCTCGTTGCGTCGCGAACGTGAACAGAATCGTCAAGGAGCCGACACGTCCGAGTAGCATCATGAACATGATCAAAAACTTACCAAAGCTATTGAGCTCAGCTGTTACGTTCAAAGAAAGACCAACTGTTCCAAATGCCGAAACGGTCTCAAAGAATAGACCAATAAAGGAAATATTCGGCTGGGTCAATGCCAGGAACGTCGTGATCAAAGCGATGAACAATAAACTGAAGACAGCAATCGCATATGCCTTTTGAATCGCTTGCGTCTGAACAGTCCGTCGCATCAGAACCGTTTCACGCTGTCCGCGTATATACGTCCAGACATTCTTCAAGATGACCGCTGCCGTCGTGACCTTGATCCCGGAACCTGTTGATGCGGAACCTGCCCCGATGTACATCAAAACCATCATCAAACCGATCGAGAGCGGCACCATCGTCGTTAAATCGATCGTCTGGAAACCAGCCGTTCGTGTCGTGACGACTTGAAAGAACACGATATGGAGCGCACTGAAGAACGAGTCATCTTTTAATGAACCCAAGTTCGAAACCCACTCGTAGAGCATCATTGCTAAAACACCTAGTCCATTGATGACGAGTAGTGATAGCACCATCAATTTAGAATGGAGCGAAATTTTCTTGAAGTTTCGTTTACCAGCGATATCCGCGATGACCGTAAAACCAAGACCACCAATCATCAAGAGCGCTGCAATCGTCAGAATGAATGTCGTATCTTGTTGGAAACCGATTAGATTATCACCCCAAAGTGCGAATCCTGCATTGTTGAAGGCAGATACGGCGTGGAACAAACCGTAATAGAGTGCTTTTCCGAAGCTGTATTTGTATTGAATGAACAAATCAAGCGCAATCAAAAACATGCCGACGATCTCAACGAGGACCGTCGTGACGATGATATTACGAACGAGACGAATCGTTCCGCCCGGACTATCGAGATTAAACATCTCTTGGATAATGATCCGCTGACGAATCCCGATTTTTCGTCCCGTGACGCTGAGCAAGACGAGCGCGATCGTCATGAATCCAAGTCCACCGACCTGAATTAAGAGCATCATGATGATTTGACCGAGTAAATTATAGGATTCGGCAATATTAATCGGTGACAGTCCTGTGACGGTTCCTGCCGATGTCGCAACGAATAGGCAATCGATGAATGATACATCTTGCCCCTCTTGCTGCGAGATCGGAAGCCACAATAAAAAACCACCCAGTAAAATCGTCAATGTAAAGCCAGTTGCGATAAAACGTGCCGGTTTATCGAACAGCTGATGATACATCAATTCACCTAAACGCCCGAAGCGTGCGAGTCGTGAACGTCTTTTATGCGAGAACATCTTACTCCCCCTAGATTGTTTTCAGACAGAATTGTCTTTATCATACTCCCTCGAATTAAGAAGTTCTATTGAAATATGCAATCGACTAAACGTTTTCGTATTTTTTTGGTAAACTAGATAAAAGTGGACGTGTAATCATTAAAGGAGGTTGAGGGAAACAGTGGACCCTAAGACGGCTGATCATTCGATTGAGGATGTCTGGCGAAGGCTGGAACGACAATCACAATGGATGCCTGCGCAATTGTATTATCAATTCGAGGAACTCTTATCATTACATTTGGAGCAACCGATTCTAAATGAATTGTATCAAGTGTTAAAAAAATACGACGTACTGACCGATATAGAGCGTGACGAACGAAACGAAAGCATTCAAATGCTAATCGACGAAAACGGCGCTTGATTCTCGGTTTTTGGATTTCCGAGCAGAAGAAGTGTCTTCTGCTCTTTTATTTTTCGTTCCTATACGGATTACATACAGAAAGGTGGCACACATCAATCATGGATATCGTGTCGATCATCGGGATCATTCTTGGTCTCATCACACTAGTCGGAGGTATGATCTTAAAAGGTGCGCCTCCCGTCGCTTTACTTAACCCAGCAGCCCTCGTCATCATCTTCGTCGGGACAGCAGCTGCCATCATGATTTCCTTCCCGAAGGAACGATTGAAAGTCTTACCTGCCTTGTTTAAAGTCATCTTATTCGAACAAAAGCTGATGACAAAACAAGTGTTGCTCGGACAATTTTTGACACTCTCGACACAAGCACGTAAAGAAGGTCTGTTATCTCTCGAGTCAGCACTTGAAGAAGTCGATAATGCCTTCATGAAGCGTGGCGTCATGATGGTCATCGATGGACAACCATCCGAATATGTCGAGGACGTCATGACACGTGATCTCGAAAACATGACGGAACGCCATCATGCAAATGCGAACATTTTCACGCAAGCCGGTACTTACGCACCAACGCTCGGGGTTCTCGGTGCCGTTGTCGGTCTCGTTGCCGCCTTATCCGATTTATCGGATATCGAAAAATTAGGTCACGCCATTTCAGGTGCCTTCATCGCAACACTATTCGGGATTTTCACCGGATACGTCCTGTGGTTCCCGTTCGCAACGAAGCTGAAGCAAAAATCAGCGAACGAGATTCAATTATACGAGATGATGATTGAAGGGATTCTCTCGATTCAAAACGGTGAATCACCGAAAAACTTAGAGGATAAGCTACTTGTGTACTTGACACCGAAGGAGCGTGCGAACTATGAAGCGGAAAAAGAAGCCGCATGACGAACATATCTCCGAAGGCTGGTTAATTCCGTACGCCGACTTATTGACCTTACTTCTGGCACTCTTCATCGTACTTTTTGCTTCGAGTAATGTCGATGCCGTGAAGCTAAAAGCGATGTCCCAATCGTTTAGCTCTGTCTTCAACGGTGGCTCAGGAATGATCACGAACAGCTCACTTTCTACTCAAGAAGAAGAGGATTCGAAAAAACTCGATGCGCGGACGAAGGCACAAAGCTATGAAATCGCAGAACTCGAAAAAATCAAAGAAGAAGCCAATCAATACATTAAGAATGAAAAACTTGAAAAAGACATCAAGGTCGAAATCACGAATGAAGGACTCGTCTTTACGATTCGCGACCGCGCACTGTTCTCACCAGCTCAAGCAGAAGTAAGAGGACGCTCGCTTCAAATCGCAGAGGGGATGAGTGCACTACTCGTCAAAGCCGGGCAACGTCAGATTCAAGTGTCTGGACATACAGATAATATTCCAATCAACACAGCACAGTATCCGTCGAACTGGGAACTGAGTGCGGACCGGGCGATCAGTTTCATGCGTGCCTTACAACGGAATCCAAAGCTTGAACCAAAACGCTTCACCGTCAGCGGTTACGGTGAATTCCAACCAATCGCGTCCAATCAAACGGAAGCAGGTCGCAGTCAGAATCGACGCGTCGAAGTGTTGATTCGACCATTGATCGACTTAAAAGCGAATGTACTCGACGAAACAAAAGTCGAATCCTGAACGTAAAAAAGCTCCTTCGTGGTTGCCTCGAAGGAGCTTTTTTTAATAATACGGACGAATCATGATATAGACGATGACACCGGTCAAACTGACGTATAACCAAAGCGGCATCGTAAAGCGTGTCCACTTTTTATGCTTCTCGAAGTTTTGATTCACAGCGTGCGCGAGTGACATCAAGACAAGTGGAACGATGACTGCAGCTAGGATGATGTGCGTAATCAGGATAAAGAAATAGACAGGGCGAACGAAACCTTCGCCCCCGAATTTCGTCGATTCACTGACGGCGTGATACGTGACGTACGAAATTAAGAATAAAGTCGTCGTCATCATCGCACCACCAATGAAGCGACGATGATTCACCCGATTGCCACGACGAATGGAAATCCAAGCGCCGAGCAACAGCATGAAGGTAAAACTATTGAAGATGGCATTCAAAAAAGGAAGCAACGTCCAATCGAATCCTGAATCAACTTGTACTGGTGGCGCAAAGAATAAAAGGGCCACGAGCAAATTGATGACAAGCGTCAGCAGGATGACGAGCGGAACGAAATTCCGTTTAGTAGCAGGTTGTTGCATGAATCATTCTCCTTGTTTCCAGTCGAAATAACGTTTCAACCATTTTGGGATCGGACCAGCGAATAGACGTTCACGCCAGTAGACATCAGCAGCACGCTGAACAGCAGCACCACGGATCGGATATGGGTGGACGACACGCGACAATTGACCGACCTTATCTTTACGTGCCATCGCATAGACGACTTCTTGCATCCACTCACCCGCTTGTTCTCCGATTGCATGTGCTCCAATCAGTTTTCCACGCTTATCGGCGATGAGCTTGACGCGCCCTTCTGTCTGACCATTGATGACGAAACGATCGACTTCATCGAGACCGGTCTGATAGACCTTGATCTCCCCATGTTTCTTGCGTGCCTCGTCTTCCGTCAATCCGAGATGGAATAATTCAGGCGTCGTGAATGTGACCCATGGAACCGCCCGATAATCCGGCTTCGTCCGTAGACCGAATAAAGCATTCGTGACGACCGTTTTTCCTTCAAGCCCTGCGACATGCGTAAATGGGAGCGAGTTGATCGTATCTCCGACCGCAAAGATGTGTCGTTGACTTGTGCGAAGTGAACCATCGACCTGGACGAATCCTTTTTCGACGTGTACACCGGCTCGATCGAGACGTAGTGCTTCGATGCGTGGCTTACGACCGACCGCGACAAGCACGGCATCCGTTTCGATGACACGTGATTCGCCGTTCGCTTCGACCGTCACTTCGATGCCCCCCGCCGACTTGCGGACGTGCGTGACCTTCGTATCGAGATGTAATGTCAATTCTTGTTCGAGCTGACGTTGAATGACTTCGACCATGTCGCGATCTTCTTTTCCGAGTAACGTCTTCATACCCTCGATGACCGTGACTTCTGTTCCAAGATGCGCATACGCTTGCGATAACTCAAGACCAATCGCACCACCACCGATGACGAGCAGTCGCTCCGGACGCTCCGTCAATTCGAAAATCGTCTCGTTCGTTAAATAATCAATCGTATCGAGTCCGTCAATCGGTGGAATGATTGGTTGCGATCCCGTCGAGATCGCAAACTTCTCACCTACGACAAGCTGTCCCGCCACTTCCACTTCATGAGCACTGAGGAATGTCGCTTCTCCGATATAGACATCGACACCAAGGTCTTCGAACCGTTTCGTTCCATCGTGTGATTGAATGATGTTACGTGCCCGATCGACGCTTGCTTTCGTTTTAGAATAGACCGCGTCTCCGTTCAGCGTCACATTGTACTTTTCAGCCGTCCGCTTCATGACATGAACATCGTGCGCCGCTTCGATCAAAGCCTTTGAAGGAACACAACCGTAGTGAAGACAATCTCCACCTAGATGCGTATGGCGTTCGATCAGGGCGACGTGCGCGCCGAGACTTGCTGCACCGGCAGCAATCGTCATTCCGGCCGCACCACCACCGATAACAACTAATTGATAGGTCTTCATCGTGAGCCCTCCTCATAACGACGTGTGATGTCTTCCATTCGTTTACGGTTGACGCCCCAGTCGGAGTACCCGACACGTGATGCCGAACGGAAGTGAATCACCTGTGCGGCTTCATCGAAGTAAAATTCGACGTCATCCTTGAAGCGAAAGACTTTACTCGTGAAGATAGCGTGAATGTATGTTCCTTCTTCCTTGACGACTTTGACGCGGTCGAGGCTTTGAAGGATGCGTAAGAGTTGAAACTTCGAATCTGCAAGCGTTCCTTTGAACGGGAGCGGTCGCATTTTCATTTCCTGTAGATCGGTTTGAGTAGATACCGCGTTCGGTTTTCCGGAGAGCGGTTGAAGCGTACCATTTGAAACACCAAGTGCCATGACTGATTCCTCCGTTTCCTATCATCTGATCCATTTTGTACTATAATCCACTTAACTTTACCAGTTTCTGTTTCACTCTGCCCGTCTCAGTGTTTACGCTTTCGTGACAGGTAACAGAATCGTCGCAATGACGCCACCTTCCGGCTGATTATCAATGAATAGCTTGCCTTCATGTGCTTCGACGAGTTCTCGACAAATCGATAGTCCGAGCCCTGTTCCGCCCTTTCCTTTTTGCACTTGATAGAACTTTTCTGTGACGTGACGTAAGTGCTCTTTCGGAATGCCGGGACCTTCATCACTGAAGGAGAGGAACAACACACGCTCTGAACGAACGAGTCGAATGGTGATCGTGCCACCGACTGGAGAAAAGCGGATCGCATTATCAAGCAGGTTCAAGAAGACTTGTTTTAATCGGTTTTCGTCGTATAAACCAACGACTTGCGCCGGTAACTTCTGTACGATCTGGACATTTTTTTCTTCTAGCTTTTGACGAAGTTGCGCCGTCACGGTCTCGATGATTTCTGTCAAATTGACTTCCTGACGATATAAGACGAGGCGACTCGTCTCGAGTTTTGAGAAATCGAGTAACTGCTCAACGAGCGAAATCAAACGCTCCGTCTCCGAATGAATGATGCCCATCCCAAGCGACGCCTCTTCCGGCAACTGATCCTGTTCGACGAGTAACGTTTCACTCCAGCCTTTGATTGATGTCAGCGGTGTCCGCAATTCATGAGAAATACCAGAAATGAATTCATCTTTCAACGTTTCCTGCTGTTTGATCTGTTGCCCCATATAATTGATCGTCCGCGCTAATTCTCCAAGCTCGAACGAGTATTCCTCGTTCACCTTGACGTCGTAATGCTGTTTCGCGATTTGGTCCGATGCACCGATGACTTCTTGAATCGGTCGGACGATCGACGAGACGAGACGTGAGGAATAGATGAAGGCAAGTCCCCAAATTACTGTACCCAGGAGGACGATCGCTAAACAAATTTCGATCACACGTCGGTCGATTCGCTCAAGCGACGTCGTATAACGAAGCGCTCCCGTCGTCTGACCGAACGACACGACAGGTTCTGTTACTTCCAGTAAATGTTCTCCCGTTGTCTCATCGTCATATCGTTTCGTGACGGTCTGTCCCGCCCTTACTTGATTGACCGCCTCTCGCGTCAACTTCCGTTCTGAGATGAATCCAGTCGAAGAGTAACGCGGAATCCCTGTCGCATCCAACACTTCGATCTCAGCGTCTGGATAAGCGTAAGAGTCGAGTACATCATGGATCGTCGCTTCTGAATCGGCGTAATCATAAGCAAGACCGCTATTCGCAAATAAGACAGCACTCGCATTCGCATGACGTTTCAAGACATCCGTCGCCGTCACGTAGTAATAGTTATAGGTCACGAACGAGAGGATCCCGATGACGAGTAAGACTGTCACCGTGATAATCGTCATGAACCGCATCAATATCTGGCGCTTCATTCTTCGTTACGCCACTTGTATCCATGTCCCCACAATGTTTCGATGAACTTCGGTTCCGCTGGATTCTCTTCGATTTTTTGACGAAGACGGCGAATGTTGACATCAACCGTCTTCCGATCACCAAAGTAATTCTCACCCCATACCGCATCGAGTAACTCATCTCGCGACATGACTTGATCTTCGTTTTTGATGAAGTGGCAAAGTAAATCGTATTCAGTTGGCGTCACTTCGACGTCGACACCTTCTTTTTGGACGCGCTTCGCCCCTAAATCAATCCGGAACGGTCCAGAGACGAGTTCACGCGGCTGTTTCCGACGACGTAACGTCTCTACCCGTCGCAGGAGCGACTGGATGCGCGCGAGTAGCTCTGCTGGACTGAATGGCTTCGCGATGTAGTCGTCCGCGCCTACGCTCAGTCCCATGACTTTATCCTCTTCTCGTGTTCGTGCCGTCAGCATGATGATCCCGACGACCTCATCCTTTGCCCGCGCCTGTTCACAGACGGCAAAACCGTCGACTTCCGGCATCATGATATCGAGTAACAGAATATCGAAGGTTTGTTGATCAAACTGCGCAAGCGCTTCTTTCCCATTCTCCGCCTCGATGACATCATAGCCTGCCCGTTTCAAATTAATGACAATGAAACTGCGAATCGCATGTTCATCCTCGGCTACTAGTATTTTGGTCATTCTCTTCTCCCCCTGATTCTTTATTCCACGAGTGTGACACGATTGACGAACACTTCATAATCCTTCGTCGCATCAATCACATAGACATAATCGATACCTTCTTTGATTTTTCGTTTTTGATCATTGGCAATGTATTGATTCTTCGGAATGACCTCTAATTCGAAATCAATCTGCTTCGTTTCCCGATTGATGAACCGAACACGATTTTCGCGTTTTTCGATCGTTTCACGCGTCGCCCAGTTGGCAGGGAACCGCATGACGAAATTGTATTCTTGATCGATGTATTGCTCTTCTCGCAGTTCGAACCCGCTCTCGAGAAATGGCGGATTATCTGACCCATTCCATGTGTAGTATGCCGTGATGCGTGGTTTCGGTTCTCCTTCACGCCCTTTACTACCTTCTGGCGTATATTGATGACCAAACTCGACGATTCCGTCTTGATCGACATCTTTCGGGAAGGTGTACATCGGTTCGACGATCTCGTCGACCTGACCGAAACGGATCTGTTCCAACGTATCGTTCGCTAAGCGGAATAATGCAATGTGCATTTTTGCATCGCGTGTATACGAGACGATCAAGCCTTTATTCCGAGCAGCATTGATCGTATCGACTTCAAATAAATCATGTTCTGCGAATAAATCGCCATCCTGCGTCGAAAGCGTCGTCTCTTGGTGCTCTTTCGACAGGATGTCTTTATAATAGATCAAACGAGACGGACTGCCCTTTTGCAGAAGCACCATATCCCGCTCTCGATCTTGATTCAAATCAGCTACCGACAGACGATCGTATCGATCGACTTTCGTGACGTCTCGTTGCTTCGATAGTAACTGTTCAATGATGTATAACGTATTTTCACCATAACTGGTAATACCGATGACCAGGTGGTTTTGTTTATGTCGTGCGTCAGTTATGACTTCGAGTCGATCGATGGCTCGACCGTCAGCTACCGTCTGTCGCGTCACGAGTCGCCATTTTTCGCCTTGTCGCTCATGGACGAGCAGATGAATCGTGAAGCGCCCGTCCTGCTCGCTACGGTAGAAGGTGATCGCTTCATCTTTACCGTTTCGATCTAAGTCGACGAGTTCGTATAGGCGTGATACCGCTTGATTTCGTGGTGCCACGATTTCTGCCTGTTTCGGCAAATCGCGGTCAATCCGTTCTTTCAACGACTGCTCCCATGCCGGAAGGGACGGATGTTCGAGTAGAGAGGCAGGATGCGGAAACATCGTACTACAACCTGCTAATAATAGACTTGATATGACTATGAAGAGATATTTCATAAAGTTGGAATCCTTTCCGTACGGGCTCTGTTTCCACTTTATCATACTCTCTTCGAGGAGAGTATATTGTCGAACGGGGTACAAGTTGTTACGATATACAGATAATTGAAAGGGGTTTGAATGTATGACATATAAAATGATTGTTCTCGATTTAGATGATACCTTGTTGACAAGTGACCATACGATTTCACCACGTACGAAAGAAGCTTTACTCGCTGCGCAACGTCGCGGGAAGAAGGTTGTGCTCGCTAGCGGTCGTCCGACTTTTGCCATGCTCGATCTCGCAAAAGAACTAGAACTCGCACGCTATGGAAGTTACATCCTAAGCTTCAATGGCGCGTCCATCATCGATTGTAAAACGAACGAGTCGCTCTTCCTCAGCACACTTTCCCCGGAGACGGTCCACCGTCTCGACGATTTAAGTAAACGGGAGGGTGTCTATATCCACACGTATGTCGGACATGAGATCCTGACAGAGGAACCGAATGAATATACGACGCTCGAAGGACAATTGACAGGCATGGAGGTCATTCCTGTCGCTGATTTTAAAGCAGCGATTCAAACACCTGTCGTCAAGTGTTTAATGATGGCAGAAGAGACGCACCTTGCGCGCGTCGAACAGACGCTTCAACAGGAACTTGCGGGTGAACTCGCGGTAGCTCGCTCGAAGCCATTTTTCCTTGAATTCACAGAAGATGGTGTGACAAAAGGCACAAGCCTTGCCTTACTGTCTGAAAAACTGGGAATCGCTCAAGAAGAAGTCATTGCTTGTGGAGACGGCAACAACGATCTATCGATGATCGAATGGGCAGGTCTTGGCGTCGCGATGGCGAATGCAGCCGATACCGTCAAAGAAAAAGCACAGTATATGACTGCTTCGAACGATGAAGATGGTGTTGCTCTCGTCGTCGAAAAGTTCATGATGGATGAAGAACCAACCGTTTCAAGCCGTTAATTAACTCAAAAAGCGTGTGTTCCGCATTCAACGGAACACACGCTTTTGATTTACGACAAACACCAGTCGATCGGTTCTCTCCCCTGCTCTTTGAGCCAGGCATTCGTCTGTGAATACGGTTTACTACCGAAAAATCCACGACTCGCTGATAAAGGGCTCGGATGAACGGCTTCAAGAACAAGATGACGATCCGTATCGATCAGCGCTTTTTTACTCTTCGCGTGATTCCCCCAGAGGATGAACACGATCGGTTGTGTCTGTGTTCCTAATACTTCGATGACCCGATCCGTGAACTGTGCCCAACCTTTTTTAGCATGGGATCCTGCTTTCCCCTCCTCAACCGTAAGCGACGTATTGAGTAAGAATACTCCTTGCTGAGACCATGCTTCGAGATTTCCGGATGTCGGTACCGGACAACCGATATCCGCGACGAGTTCTTTATACATGTTTCGAAGGGACGGAGGAATCGGAACTCCGTCATGGACGGAAAAGCTGAGTCCATTCGCCTGTCGCGGACCATGATAAGGATCTTGCCCTAAAATGACGCACCGGACATCTTCTGGCGCGACCGCATCAAACGCATGAAAGATCCGGTCCTTCGGAGGATAGACAGTCGTCGTTTGATAGGCTTCCTTCAAAAAAGCCCACAGTTCTTGAAAGTAGGGTTTTTCCTTTTCTTCTTTTAACACGGTTTGCCAAGATGGATGCATGTGAATCCGCTCCTTTTTCAGCCTCAAGTCGCTGTTCGTCCGTCTTGATTCTGCTATGATGGATGATGAGGTGGAAAACTATGATTCAGACAAAACAATTATTCGGACTACCATTCGTCGATGCGGCACCTTCGCAATGGTATACCCATATTAAAACAATCTTACACGACCGCGGAAAAGCCTTTCTTGTCACCGCAAATCCAGAGCTCGTATTGCGTGCATTGCGTGAACCTTCCTACGAAGCCATTTTACGACGGGCGACGTTCATCACACCAGACGGAATCGGTGTGACCGCTGCCAGTAAACGGATGGGAGCACCGCTCACTGCGACATTGCCAGGAATCGAGACCGCACGTGAACTATTGCGGACGGCAGACGCACTCGAGAAGCGTGTCTTTTTACTCGGTGGACGCCCGGAAGTTATGAAATCGCTGATCCGTCAGTTATCGATTCGTTTTCCGAACATCCACTTCGTTGGAACGTTTCATGGTTTTGGAAAGACAGAAGAAGCAACGAAAGCCATTACAGAAGCAGACGCTGATCTTGTTCTCGTCGCGCTAGGTGCGCCAAAACAGGAAGAATGGATTGCTTCCATCTATGATCAAGTCGATCACGGCATCTTCATCGGTGTTGGTGGTGCGTTCGACGTCTGGTCAGGACATAGTAAACGTGCGCCTAAATTATTCCGTCGCTTCAAGCTAGAGTGGCTCTATCGTATCTCGACGCACCCTCGTGGATTCGAGAAACTCAAGGATTTGTTACTTTTCCTGACGCTCGTGCTTCGTAAAAAATCAACGCTCTCTTGAGAGCACACAAAAAGGCTCCCGACACGGCGGGAGCCTTTTCTACGCTTATCTTATGCGTTGACAGTCGAGAATGAACGACCGAGTTCTTTCGCTTTAGCGATTGCTGCTTCTTTGATTTCTTCTGCTTTTTCTGGGTTCATTGCCATACCTTCGATGAAGAGTGCATCGTAGTCTGTTACACCAGTGAAAGCAAGTGCTTGACGGAGGTAGTCATCACCGAAGTTGAGACCAGATCCTGTGTAGACGCCGCCTGTTGCTTGGATGTGGAGTGCTTTTTTGCCTTCCATCAAACCTTTTGGACCTTCTGCAGTGTAAGCGAATGTTTTACCTGCAAGAAGAACGCTGTCGATGTACATTTTGAGACGTGCTGGGAAAGAGAAGTTCCACATTGGTGTGACGAAGACATACTCATCTGCTTCCATGTATTGCTCGAGATGTTTTGTCATCGTACCAACTTTTGCGATCTCCACTTCTGTTAATTCTTCGCCAGTTGCGAATTTGCCCCATGCGCTTAACACGTCTGTGTCGATTTCTTGGACTGTTTCGTTATATAGATCAAGAACTTCTACTTCAGCTGAAGGATTCGCTGCTTTGTAGCTTTCGAGGAATGCTTCGCCGACTTGAAGGCTGAAAGAGTGTTCTGTAGCTTTCGGGTTAACAGTTACATAAAGTAATTTAGTCATTATTATTTCTCCCTTTTATTTAAAGTAAATTCTGTAACTAAACATACCAACCACCTTTTCGTTTGTCAATTAGTTTGACTTCTTAACGAATAAAAAAAAGCCCAAGTCCGTGACTTGAGCTTGCTTGATCTTATAAGTGCTAATTCTTACACATTTTCGAGCGGCGTATAATGTTCGGCTCGTAAACCGATTCGTTTTAACTGATCAATCAATTGTTCCTTTTCAGAAACCGACAAATCCTTGAATAGGTCTGCTAAAAAGGCTTCGTGTTTTGGGAATGTCTCTTCCATTAGTTCGCGCCCAGCTTCGGTTAATGTCCCAAACGTGACACGACGATCCGTCGCACATGATTTTCGCGCAATCAACCCACGCTTTTCAAGTTTATCCACGACATACGTCACACTTCCGCTCGTTAATAGAATTTTATCGCCAATTTGTTGTAGAGGCGTGTCCCCTTTGTGGTACAGCAATTCCAGAACGCCGAATTCCGATAAATTCAACTGATGTGTTTTGATGTCTGCCTTCACTTGCTCCGTCACCGCATGCATCGTCCGAGATAGAACAACGAGCATTTTCAATGCCAGCTTCGAGTCTGTCGATTCCATTTTACGTTCGCCCCTCTTTGTGTTGTATCGTCACAATCATAGACTTCTTTGTCTACCTGGTCAATTCTTGCTGAATTTTTCCAATCGATTCGCTGCGTAAAAATAGTTCTTGCCGTGAAACGCGTTTCATAGCCTATCGTCTTGATATACACTAAAAAGGAGGTAATATCATGTCGATTCATACACGATTAATCCAGCTGTTTAAACGAAATGTTGCTTTTGAGTGGGCCATCGAACAATTGCATACACCAGCAGGCTATTATTTGTGTCAGCACACGTTGGTCGATCAATACCCTGATTTGTCTCCTCAAGAAAAAACGCGACTGCTCTCAAAAATCAATGAACTGGCTGAGCAGACAGCTCCATTTTCGGCTCCCGTCTCTCGACAGGATTGGCGCCGACTTGAACGACGATTATCTCGTAAGATGTAATCCAGGAGGGATGCGCGATGACGAACATCCGAGACTTGGCACGTGAAGCCAACGTGTCCGTTACGACAGTCTCACGTGTACTAAATGATCACCCTTATGTGGCGAACGAGAAACGACAAGCTGTTCGAGAAGCCATCGAAAAACTCGGATATATCCGTAATCAGACTGCCGTTCATCTATCGACAGGTATGACAAAAACGGTCGGAGTCATGCTCCCGTTCGTTGATCATCCGTATCACGCTGCTATTCTTCAAGGCATCGCACAAGCTGCCTTTGACGCGAGTTATCGGTTCTTGACGTGGCAAACGAATTATGTGGAAACGCATGAGCAACTGGCACTGGATGCGCTGGCACAACAGGAAATCGACGCACTCATCGTCGTGTCGCACAGTCTTCCGTTATCAGCGATTTTACCATATGAACGTTATGGACCCATCGTCTTTTGTGAACACCATGAAGATGTCGCTGCCGTCTATATCGATCACTATACGGCCTTTCAACAAGGACTTTCACATCTGCGACAACAAGGACATACGAGCATCGGCATCTGTCTTGGGCGACCGGACAGCACGAATAGCTTGGCACGTAAACATGCGTATCAAGAGGTCGTGCGTGACGAATTCGTCTATGAACAGACCTTGACGATTGAAGATGGCGCGACTATCGCAAGGCGTTGGATGCAACAAAAACAACGACCGACCGCCATCTTGACCGCAAGTGATCACGTCGCAGCGGGTCTGATCTTGGAACTCCGAAAACAAGGCTATCAGGTTCCCGGAGACCTGTCTGTCATTGGTTTTGATGGAAGTGAACTCGCTGAAGTCTTAGCGATGACGACCATCGCGATTCCGTATGCCACGATCGGACGACATGCTTTTCAATTAACCATCCGTGAAGATCTTGTTGCTCGTCCACAAATCGAAGTTCCTTCGGCGTTCATTGATGGAACGACCGTTCTTCCTCATACCTGAATCCATATAAAAAAGCGACGAGTTCATCGATTTGAATTCGTCGCTTCATTTTCGTTTAAAGAGTTCCTGCCGCTACATACCGTGATCCCCAGTAGCCGCCACGGAACGATTCTTTGACGACTCTTCCATAATACGAGTTCGCGTTGATCATCGTACCGCCATCAACAGCGATTCCAACGTGTTGAATCCCACTTCCATGTGTAAAGAAGACGAGATCCCCAGCGCCAGGTGCCGTACGTTTTGTTGCTGAGTATTGAGCCGCTGCCGTACGTGGGAGTGATTTTCCTAGTGCTTGATAGACGTAACGTGTAAATCCAGAGCAATCAAAGCTAACAGGACCTGTCGCACCAAAAACATAAGGACGTCCTTTGAGACCTTCTGCTACCGAAACGATCGTTGATCCTGTTTTACTAAGACCTTTCGTCGCTTTAGCGTTATATGCTTTCGTGTATGTAGAGGCGATGTATGCTGATTTCCCTTGATGACGAATTTGATACCATTCTTTGACCTGACCTACGACGGTTACAGCTTGTCCAAGTTTCAATTGCCCGACTCGTTTACTTGATACAGCAGCTTTTGCACGAATATTCAGCACATCCACTGACACCACTACTTTTTTACTTGTTGCAGCTTGCGTTGATGCTGGGACGAGTGTCCAACTACTGATGAGTAACGTTAAGGTTAACAAAACACGAGTGACAGCTTTCATCGATTCATTCTCCTCTTATGTATGAATGTATTGTACGTCTGAATTGTCAGATAATTTATGTATTTATCCTATCATGTTCCAGATTTTCAGCATATTACAGTTCTTTAACGCGCATTCTTTTTCGTAATACTTTTGTAACAAAATAAAAAAACAGGTTGTAGAACGGCTTAGGATAGCCATTTCTACATACCTGTCAGTTTGAGTCACTTAATCGTTTTTTCAAGAATCAATTGACTTCTTTTTACGGAAACGTGCTAAGAATTCATAGACGATCGGCACGATAAGGAGTGTCAACAACGTCGAACTTGTCAGTCCACCGATGACCGTCACACCTAACCCTTTTGAAATCAATGCGCCACCTTCGAGTCCAAGCGCAAGTGGTGCAAGTGCACCAATCGTCGCAAGTGCTGTCATCAAGATTGGACGTAAACGTGTACCTGCTGCATCGAGTAGTGCTTCACGCGTCGATAAACCTTCCGCTTCTTTATGAATGACACGGTCGATCAAGACGATCGCATTCGTCACGACGATTCCGATCAACATCAAAGCACCAATCAAGGATGACACAGAAATCGTCTCTCCTGTAATCAACAGGGCAACCAGTCCACCGATGATTGCGAATGGAAGTGAGAACAAGATGACGAGGGGTGTCAATGCTCCTCCAAACGTAATGACGAGGACGAGATAGACGATCGCTACAGCTGCTGCCATTGCTAGACCAAGCTGTGTGAACGACTCTTGGATTTGTTCTGTGACTCCACCTTGCTCATACGAGACACCTGTCGGACGATCAATGTTTTTAACAGATTTTTCAATCGCTTGAGAAGCCTCTGTTGCTTTATCCGTTTTTAGCTCTGCTGTAACGGTAGCAACGAGCTTTCCATCACGTTCATTGAGCGAATCAGGAGTCGTTCCTTTTTTCACTTCAACGAAATCTGACAGTTTGCGCACGCCAAGCGGTGTCACGACATCCGTCTCTTCCAAGTCTTGAACGGAATCATATGTCGTTTGTTCGTTTGGAACGATGACATCGAGTTCCTTTCCATCTACCTTAATAGTAGAAAGTGGTTTTTCTTCTCCTTGGACATTGGCAATGCCTTGCGCAAGTTGTGCTGTTGAAACGCCGAATTCAGCCGCTTTTTGCTGATCGACTTCGAACGTATATTGCGTATAAGCTTCTTTTAAATCTGTCGTTACTTTTCGAACATACTTCGATTCACCTTCGATGGCGTCGACGAATTTCGGCGTTACTGCTTCTAAGTCTTCAATATTATTCGCAAAGATTGAATACGAGACGCCTGACGAAGCTGCGCCACCACTAAAGTCTTGCTCTTTCCATTCTCCTGTCGGAATGTCAGCATTCAGCTGTTTGATGGCTGTCTGTTTAACATCTGCGAAATCTTCCGTATCTGGATTGTATTGAACGATGAAGACACCTTGTTTCGTGTTCCCTGGATTTAATGGATTTTCTCCACCGACAGTAAACTGAAGATTATCGATATTTTTTTGTTTGTTGAAATAATCTTCTGCTTGATCAGCTGCTTTTAACGAATCATCTAGCGTTTGACCTGGTTTTGGATTGTACGTGACATAGAGTGTCTTTTCTCCTTCTTGATTCAAGAAGTTGACGCCAATCGTTGGTACGAGAGCAAAACTACCGATCAATAGTAAGACTGAGAGACCAAAGACGATAAGTTTATGGTTGAGAGACCAATTCAGCATACGGCGATATCCATTCGCTAGCTTTCCGCCCTCTTCTTTTTCCGGTTTTGGTGCTTTACCACGCTTAAAGAGCGAATCAGCGAACATCGGAACGACTGTAACCGCAACGATCAAGGACGCGAACAGTGCAAAGACGACTGTCAACGCGAATGGTAAGAAGAGCTCACCAACGAATCCCGTAACGAATCCGAGCGGCAAGAAGACCGCGATCGTGACAACCGTAGACGATGCGATTGGAATGAATACCTCTCGTGTTGCACTGATAATTAGTTCTTTTCCTTTTAACTTTTCCGTCGGATCCGTCAAACGACGATAAATATTTTCGATAACGACGATGGAATCATCAACGACTCGACCAATCGCGACCGTCATGGCTCCGAGTGTCATGATATTCAAGGAAATATCCATCTGCTTCAGCACAAGGATTGCCATCAAAAGAGATAACGGAATCGAAATAACAGCGATGATCGTTGATTTGATGTTTCGTAAGAACAGCAAAATGATGACGATCGCAAATAATGCACCAATCAATGCTTTGCTGATCATCGTCGAAACAGATTCCTCAATTGGTTTTCCTTGATCAAGTGTCACAGATGCCTTGACCGAACCGTTTTCTTTTTCAAAGTCTTTGATCGTCTGCTTCACTGCATTGACGACATCGACGGTATTCGCATCTTGCGACTTCGTCACTTGAACACCAATCGATCGTTCACCATTCGAACGCGAGATCGATTCTTCGATCCCTTTATCTTCGATCGTCGCGACTTGCGACAAGGTGATAGTTGGTACTTGCGTAGGCGCCGTCTGTGTTGCTTGACCTGATGCTGCACCTGTCGATGGTGTCGTTTGAGATGACGCAGGAGCTGACGATGGTGCTTGTCCTGCTTGTCCTGCTTGTCCTGCTTGTCCTGCTTGTCCTGCTTGTCCTGCTTGTCCTGCTTCAGGAGTATTCGATGCTGGTGGTGTATAGGGAAGACGAAGATCTTTTAATTCCTTGACCGTCGTTGCTTTTCCATCTAATACGACTGCTTGTTCTTTATCTCCTAACTCGTACAAGCCAAGCGCTAAACGGGAATCATTAGCTTGAATCAATTGTTTCGCATTCTCTTCGGTTAGACCGTAACGTTCGAGTTTTTTCTCATCGAAGCGAATTTCGATCCGACGAATCTCTTGACCCGCGACTTGAACCGTCTGTGCCCCTTCGATTCCTTCAAGCTTCGGTTGAAGTTCGTTTTCAACGAGTTTCGTCAACTCAGACAGGGAACGTTCCTTATCCGAAACGGCAAAACCGATGACCGGGAAGGCATCAAAGGAAATCCGGGATACTTGTGGTTCCTGAACACCTTCTGGCAGTTCGACGTTTGAAAGAGCTTCTTTTACTTTTTGCTCGGCTTCTTCCATATCCGTACTGAAGTTATAGTCGATTTGCAGGTTCGATGCATTTTGGAAGGACGTCGAACGTACTGTATCGACTCCTGATAAATTTTCGACCTTACTTTCAAGTTCTCGACTGACTTCATCTAGAACTTGTTCTGGTGTAGCACCTGGATAAATCGTCGTCACCGACACGGTCGGTGTCGTGATGTCTGGCAATGTCTCGAGCTTCATCGATGTTCCCGCATAAATACCGGCAACCGTAATGATGATCGTCATAAGCCAGAGGGCAAACTTATTGTTCACCGAAAACTGGATGATCTTTTTCATCGTATGGTTCTCCCTCACTCTTCAATTTGTTTATCTAGTCGTCGTGCACGTTCTATTAATTGCTGAATCAATCGTTGTCGCACATCTGGAGACGGCGCACCGAACTGAAAATGCTCCGACAATTTCAAACCGTCCAATGTAAAACGAATCGATAATACTTCAACCGAATCCATCTGTTCTGTCAGTTGGCGGAAGAATTGCTCCGCTTGTCGCTTTCGTTCCTCGACGAACGTCGCGTGATTCTTTAACAAGGACAATAAATAAAGAAGCGCATCCATATCGAGATGGAATTCCTCTTGCTGCTGGATTTGCAACGTTACGAACGCTTCCATCGGTCCCATCGTCAACTGATGCTGTTCATATAGTTCAAATTGACGTGCTTCCTGCGCCTCGATGACACCCATTAATAAGGCTTCCTTCGAAGCGAAATGATACAGCAATCCACCTTTTGAGACATTCGCTTGTTTCGCTACTTCTTCAAGCGTCAATTGGGTGAATCCTTGTTGCAAAATGATCGTCGTCGTTGCTTCAAGAATCCGACGCCGTGTCTCTTGCGCTTTTGCACTGGCCAATAGTCTCCCCCTTCCCTCATATTTACTGTACCGTCTGGACGGTTTCTTTTTACAGTGTACGAATTTTGATTTCAAGATGCAATCGCTTTGCTTATGTTTCACGTGAAACTTTCGTGAACGAAAAATTGCTTGCGTACGATGATATACGCAAAAGATTTTTAAATACATTATTCTTCTGTTTCGCGTGCACTCTCTCGCAGTGCCTCTTGCATCGTATCGAACAGCTGACGCTCGCGTAGCACTTGGACGCCACGATCCGTTGGTCCACCAGGTGCTGCAACATCGGCAATAAGACGATCCGTACTTGCGTCGGAGCGCATGAGAATTTCGGCTGAACCTTTCATCGCTTGAGCCACGATTCGACGTGCATTTTCTTCTTCAAAACCAGCATCCGTCAAAACCGGCACCATGCCAGCTACGATTTCATAGAAGAAAGCAGGACTACATCCAGCTGCCGCCATGAATGCAGGCATCGTCGATTCATTTGCTTCCGCAATTTCTCCGACACGTCCAAATAATGCCTCGACTACACTTCGGATCTCTTCGTTCACACGTGAGCCGAACCATAGTCCAGTCATTCCTAAACGGTGTGCGACTGGGGTATTCGGCATGGCAGCGACTGTCGGACATTTTGCCAACTGTTCGATTTCATGTGGTGTAATGTGTGCGGCAATCGAAACGATCGTCTGATTCGTCCATTCTTGATTCGCTACATAGTCGAGTACACCATCGGGTTGCATACCCAACATGACGATATCGTATAGTGAGACGTCCTCCTGCTCGACCGTCTGAACACCATGTCGCGCTGCGACTTCCGTTAAACGTGCCCCGCCACTCCGATTCGTCATCGTGATATCTTCTCGTGCAAATCCAGAAGCGACCCACCCTTGAACGAGTGCCTCACTCATCGCACCGGCTCCTACTACTAACAATTTCATCGTCTATCCTTCCTTTCCCTCAAAAAAAGACCAGTCATGAACTGGTCTTGTGCGGGTCCATTATACACGAACGGCTAAATCTTCGACAGCAACGACACGAAGTCCCTTGTCGTCAAGTTTCTTGACGATTTTTTTCTTCGTCTTCTCGTCACAATCCGTCGGTAATGTAATCAATACACGACGCATGACGCTACTCTTCGCATCGAGCGTCATCAGACTCGCGACCGTCGAATATTTGTTGACGATCTTCGAAATTTTCTCAAGTGCCCCTTTTTGTTCACTTAAAGCAACTGTCAGGACGTAACTTCCAGAATCACGGTTCCACGCTTCTTCAAGCATTCCGAGCATTTTTCCGTGCGGCAGGATGCCGAAGAAATGACCGTCGTCATTTAGTACAGCGATATACGGCAATTCCTTGATCGAGAAGAAAACTTCAAAGAAATTACTTCCTGTATAGATGTATTTGGATGTATTCTTAATCAGCGACATGACGTTGTCGTCTAAGCTGCCACCATTCATCCCATGCCGATAGATGTGCATCTTATAGATGTTACCTTTGAAGTCCTGTCCTGATTGGTCAAGGACTGGAACACAGCGGTATCCGGTTTTTTCAAGTGTGTCGAGTGCTTCACGAATCGTCGCTGTCTCGGAAATCGTGACACATTGATGCTTCGGAATACATAAACTTTGTACGAGCATAATAAAATCCTCCTCTTTTACCTGATTACGCAGACTTAATCATATCATTCGATTTTCATGCGCCATATCCTCTTTTCCCACTTCTGATGCGCTTTTATTCTTACAATCACAAAACAATCTCTTGAAATCACAACGTAATCCAACTCATTTCAATCAAGTACACTTTATCTCCCTATTGTCAGACAATTTATTAAATCCACAATCAGCTTCATATTAAGATTTATTAAGATTTCGTAAAGACGCTTCATAAATGTATTCTTTTACAATACCGTCTGCTACAATCGAACTCGTGAAGTTACTTCACTATTCTATTCTTGTTCTTAATATGGAGGCAGAAGAAATGTTTAGTAAAAAACAAGATCCATTTGCAGTGAAATTATCAGAAATCGCAGGACACTTAAAAACGACTTCGCAATTCTTCGTTGACTTTAAAATCAACGGCATCGCGGATGTAAAAGAATTTGCCCATAAAGTAAAAGACTTCGAAACAGCTGGGGACGATTTGATGCACCAGTTGATCATCGACTTGAACAACGCGTTCATCACACCAATCGATCGTGAAGACTTACTCGCACTTGCTAACGCACTTGATGACGTCTTAGATGGCTTTGAAGAATGTTCAGCGATCTTCGAAATCTACAATATCGTTCAAGCAGACGAGCACATGATCAAGTTCGTCGATGAAATCAACATCGCTGTCACAGAACTCGCGATGGCAATGGATCTTCTTGTTGCCCGTAAATTACAACCGATGCGTGAACACGTCATTAAAATCAAAGAGCAAGAGACGATTTGTGACAACCTACGCCGTAAATCGATCAAAGCATTGTTCGCAACAGAAACAGATCCAATTAAAATCATTCAATACAAAGAAATCTATGAATCGCTCGAATCAATCGCGGACTACTGCCAAGATGCAGCTAACGTCATTGAAACGATCATCATGAAAAACGCTTAAGTGAGGAGCTAACGAGATGGATAGCCTGTTTATCATCACCGCCATAATCGTGATTCTCGCACTTAGCTTCGACTTCATCAACGGTTTCCACGATACAGCGAACTCGATCGCGACTTCGGTGTCGACTCGTGCTTTGAAACCACGTCATGCCATCATCTTGGCTGCATCGATGAACTTCCTAGGTGCAATCACGTTCACTGGAGTCGCAAAAACGATCTCTGGTGACATCGTTGACCCGTCAACACTTGAACATGGTAGCTACGTCGTTATCGCTGCCTTGATTTCAGCCATTGCTTGGAACCTTTTGACTTGGTACTTCGGTATTCCGTCAAGTTCTTCGCATACACTGATCGGTTCGATTGCTGGTGCTGCTGTTGCCTCTGTCGGATTCGGAGGAATCGAAGCAAAAGGCTTCTTGAAAATCGTTCAAGCCTTGCTGATTTCACCAGTGCTTGCATTCACACTCGGTTTCATCGTTTATGCAATCTTTAAAGTCATCTTCAAAAAAGGAAACTTGGCGAAGACGAATCGTCGCTTCCGTCATGTTCAAATTGCAACCGCTGCTTTGCAGTCGTATACACACGGTACGAACGACGCACAAAAAGCGATGGGTATCATCACGCTTGCTTTGATTTCATCTGGTTATCAAACAGATCACGAAGTTGCGACTTGGGTTAAACTCTCATGTGCGATCGCAATGGGTCTCGGAACATCTGTCGGTGGATGGCGGATCATCAAAACCGTTGGTGGTCAAATCATGAAAATCCGTCCGGTCAACGGGGTTGCAGCTGACTTAACATCAGCAGCGATCATCTTTGGTGCAACGGCGATTCATCTTCCGGTTTCGACGACACACGTCATCTCTTCTGCCATCTTGGGTGTAGGTACATCGCACCGTAAGAAAGGTGTAAAATGGGGAACTGCACAACGTATGCTCATTACATGGGTCATCACATTGCCGATTTCGATGGCTTTCGCTGCCTTGATCTACTATATTCTCGACTTCTTATTCATTAAATAAGTACTTGCCCCGCCTACTCAAAAGAGGTGGGGTTTTGTGTACGTTAGAAGCGTCGACAGTTGTTGTTTTTCCCATAATTCGCTATGATGAAGAACAAGAAGGATTGTCTATTTCTTTAGGAGGAATGCCCCATGACAAAACGTAAAGCCTTAACGATTGCTGGTTCCGACACGAGTGGTGGAGCTGGTATTCAAGCTGATTTGAAAACATTCCAAGAACTTGGTGTCTATGGAATGAATGCTTTGACGGTCATCGTCGCACAAGACCCTGATCACTCTTGGCACCATGCGGTTTACCCAATCGACACAGAACTCGTCCGGACACAAATCCACACGGTCCTTGGAGGTATTGGTGTTGATGCGATGAAGACGGGTATGCTCCCGACTGTCGAAATCATTGAAGCCGTTGCTGAGAAAATCAAATCATCCGGCGTTCAAAACGTCGTGATCGATCCTGTCATGGTCTGTAAAGGCGAAGACGAAGTGCTGAATCCTGATACGGCAAACGCACTCCGTGATGTCTTGACGCCACTTGCAACGGTCGTCACACCGAACGTCTTCGAAGCCGGACAACTGTCAGGTCTTGGCAAGACACCCGCAACGATCGACGAGATGAAACTTGCAGCAGCACGGATTCACGAAAAAGGTGCGCAATACGTTCTTGTCAAAGGCGGCAGCAAGATTGACCATCCACAAGCAGTTGACGTGCTTTATGACGGAAAAGAGTTTATCCTGATTGAGGACGAACGAATCGAGACACCGTACACGCACGGTGCCGGCTGCACGTACTCTGCAGCAATCACGGCCGAACTCGCAAAAGGTGCATCGGTAGAAGCTGCTGTCCGTACAGCAAAATCTTTCATCACTTCTGCGATTCGTCATTCATTCCGTTTGAATGAATACGTCGGACCAACTGATCACGCTGCACATCGTACAGTCCAGTCTTGATCCGCTTAAGAAGTCCGCGATATCCGCGGACTTCTTTCTGTATAGGAGAGGAGAAAAGTTTATGCAAGCCATTGATTTACAAGAAATACAGCGTTATATCGACGAACATGCGAATACACCGCTGTATGTTCACGTCGAGACGACGAACGGTGCCTACGCGACGCACCAAGATCCAACTTTCCATAGCGCAGGGATGTTTTTCCGTAATGCGGAAATCACTTATGAACGTGGTCTGATCACAGGAAACGGACCTTACCGGATCGGTTTGAAACTCGCCCACGGCTGGTTATACGGTGAAGGATTGACTGACTTCGAATTTGCTGGGGATCAATTATTGATTGCCGGTCACGATATCGAGGGACGTCTTGCAATTGCTTTTGAACTTAGCCCGACACCGTTCGCTCAAGGTGCAGAGGAGGTAGACGCATGACACACGAAGATCATTTACTCGTCGTCTTCCCTCACCCGGATGACGAAGCCTTCAGTTCTGCTGGTACGATCATCGAGCACGCTGAAAACCGTGGTCCTGTCACGTATGCTTGTCTGACGCTTGGTGAGATGGGACGTAACATGGGACGCCCTGTCTTTACGAACCGGGAACAGCTCGCAACGATTCGTAAACGTGAGTTGATCGATGCTGCTGCGAAAATGAAGATTTCGGATCTTCAAATGTGGGGACTTCGTGATAAAACTGTTGAATTTGAGGATGAAGCAGCACTTGCTGACCGTATTCTTGCCTTGATTCAACAAACACGACCAACTCGTTTGATTTCGTTCTATCCGGGTTACGCGGTCCATCCCGATCATGAAGCGACAGCTCGCGCCGTCGTTCGTGCCCTTCGGATGATGGATCCTGCTGATCGTCCAGAGTTTCTTGCGGTCGCTTTCGCGAACAATACGAAAGAAGAGCTCGGGGAAGGAACGTTCATTCATGATGTCAGTGCCTATACGGATCAAAAGATCAAGGCACTCGAAGCTCACGCTTCACAAACAGGTGGTCTGATGAAAGTCATCTCGGAAGACTCGAACATCCGTGACTTGCTCGTCAAAGAACGCTACTACCACTATCCACTTTAATCTTCTTGCAAGAGATGCATACCGTCCGAACGACGATATGCATCTCTTTTTTTGTCTTCATCAGAAAACGTCGACTTTTTCAATAGCTTCTGCTAGTGTGAATAGTTGAGACTAAGTCTCCGGAGTTCGTAACCTCCTCCGTTACAAAAACTAGGAATGGAAGTGTACATTATGAAAAACGAACGTGCTCTTGTCGTCTTTAGTGGCGGCCAAGACTCAACGACTTGTTTGTTTCAGGCACTGAAACAATACGAAGAAGTCGAAGTCGTGACGTTTAATTACGGACAGCGTCACGCACAAGAACTTGAAGTCGCACGCGACATCGCCTCTGAGCTCGGTGTCAAACACCATGAGCTTGATCTCTCTCTTCTCAGTCAACTGACGAGTAACGCCTTGACTGACCACAGCCAAACCATCACGACGAACGAAGATGGTCTTCCTTCTACTTTCGTAGATGGACGGAACCACCTGTTTCTTTCGTTCGCAGCCGTCCTTGCGAAAGGACGCGGAATCCGTCATATCGTCACTGGCGTATGTGAAACGGACTTTTCCGGTTACCCTGACTGCCGTGATGCCTTCATCAAGTCACTCAACGTGACATTGAACCTTGCGATGGACTATCCATTCGTACTTCACACGCCACTCATGTGGCTCGACAAAAAAGAGACGTGGGCGCTTGCCGATTCGCTCGGTGCATTTGATTTCGTTCGAAATCGCACGTTGACGTGTTACAACGGCGTCATTGGAGATGGTTGCGGCGAATGCCCAGCCTGTGAATTACGTAAAAATGGCTTAGATGCATACATCAAGGAGGTTCAACACACATGACATTCAATTACGAAGCACCTGAAACGGTCGAGCGCCCGACTGGCGACTCGCTTATCTATACAAAATCCCGCGTCATGATCGTTAAAAAATTAACGTTCGATGCAGCGCACCATTTATATGATTACGATGGAAAATGCCGTGCCCTTCATGGTCACACGTACCATGTCGATATGGGGATCAGTGGTTTTCTGGATCACCGCGGTATGACACTCGATTTTGGTGATCTTAAGAAAATCTTTAAAACACATCTCGAACCACTTCTCGATCACCGTTATTTAAATGAATCATTACCATACATGAATACGACAGCTGAAAACATGGCGGCTTGGATTTTCGAGACGCTCGGACAACACCTCCCAGACGAACGTGGACTCCGTGTCGAATTCGTTAAACTCTATGAGACACCGACTGCTTTTGCTGAAGTTCGTCGTGAGTGGATGAACGAAGCATGAGTGCTTTAACGAAAACACCAAAAATTCCGGTTCTCGAGATTTTCGGACCAACATTTCAAGGAGAAGGACGATCGATTGGTCAAAAGACGATGTTCGTCCGGACCGGCGGATGCGACTACTCCTGTTCGTGGTGTGACTCCGCCTTCACATGGGATG
The DNA here is from genome assembly GCF_000798935.2 of Exiguobacterium sp. ZWU0009. NCBI lineage: Bacteria > Bacillati > Bacillota > Bacilli > Caryophanales > Exiguobacterium > Exiguobacterium sp. ZWU0009. The sequence goes on from NZ_CP018057.1 coordinate 3,105,070, forward strand.
GCTCTGAAAAAACAGAACTCTTGACGGCAGAGACGATCGTGGAACGCCTTGATGCACTCGGCTCTTACGGACATGTCACGATTTCTGGTGGGAATCCGTTACTTCATGCATCAATCGGCACACTGGTTACGGCATTAAAAGAACGAAACATCACGATGTCCGTTGAGACCCAAGGTTCTTACTGGCAAAATTGGTTGCTTGATATCGATGATGTCACCCTTAGCCCTAAACCACCTTCAAGCGGGATGAAGATTGATTTCGATCGGTTGGATGTCTTTTTCAAACGTTTACCGGAACAACAACGTGCTGTTAAAATCGTCATCTTTAATGAGGAAGACCTTGACTTCGCGGCGATGATTTCAGAACGATATGCGCTAAAGACGCTTTATCTATCGCTCGGTAATCCTGATCCGCACGAAGAAGGAACGATCGCTCCGCGCATGCTACATGATTTAAAAACACTATGGGAACGCGTTGCTCGTGATGAACGCTTTAATCATGCGCGCGTCCTACCACAACTACATGCCCTCGTTTTCGCGAACGATCGTGGCGTCTAAGGAGAAATGATTCATGCGACCTGAAGATTTAAACGACTTATCGTTACTCGGCCAAAAAGCCGTCCCATACATTTTTGAATACCAACCAGAAGTTCTCGAAGCGTTTCCGAATCGTCACCCTGAGAATGATTACTTCGTGAAATTCAATGCACCAGAGTTTACGAGTCTTTGTCCGATCACGAATCAACCGGACTTCGCGACAATCTACATCTCGTACATCCCAGACGAAAAACTTGTCGAATCAAAATCACTGAAGTTGTACTTATTCAGTTTCCGTAACCATGGTGATTTTCATGAGAACTGCATCAACGTCATCGGAAAGGATCTCGTGAAATTGATGGAACCTCGCTACCTTGAAGTATGGGGCAAATTCACGCCACGCGGTGGAATCTCAATTGATCCGTACTACAATTATGGGAAGCCTGGTACAAAATACGAACAAATGGCAGAGCACCGTCTATTCAATCACGATCTCTATCCTGAAACGATCGATAATCGTTAAGACGACTAAAAGAGGAACAAGGGGAAATCCCTTTGTTCCTCTTTTTTAATACTCATCAACTAGATGGAAGGTCGATCAAGGACGTGCTATCATGCTGACGGATGACCTCAGGTGGCCAGATATGCCGAATTAAGTGATCCGAAGGGACATGTAAGACACGGGCCAGTCGCTCAATCATTGAAAATGAGGGATGGGCAATGCTACTTTCAATACGCTGGATCATCTCAGGTGTCGTCTCAGTTAACTCTGCTAATGTATGCTGATCTAACTGATGACGTTCTCGTAATGTACGAATTCGCTGTCCGTACTGTCCGATCGGTTGAATCCCTTCTTTCATCCGCTTCAAACATCCTTTCTTCTTTTAAAACTAGACAACGTTCACTGTAGTCTTATTCCCACTTTTTTTAAATCTGAATACCTTTCCGAACTACCAATTTTTAATCTAAATAAAATTTCAAATATTTTTCTTGTAAAACACTAGCTTTTTAAAAAGTTATCGCTTACAATTCTATATGCAAACGGTTGCATTAATCGCTTACATTATTGCACTGTTCTTACACACATATTAGAGAAAAAGAGATACAAAAGGAGTGAATGATCTTGAAAAATGCTATTTCGTTCGATTTTTGGCAAAAACTCGGTAAAGCGTTGATGGTCGTCATCGCTGTTATGCCTGCTGCAGGAATCATGATCTCGGTCGGGAAACTGATCGGCATGTACGGAGGCGATATCGCGTTAATGCAAACGATTGCTCGAATCGTTGAAGATTTAGGTTGGGCCATCATTACGAACCTTCACGTCTTGTTTGCCGTAGCGATTGGTGGATCATGGGCAAAAGAACGTGCTGGTGGTGCGTTCGCAGCGTTACTCGCCTTCATTTTGATCAACCGCGTCACAGGAGCTATCTTCGGCGTCAACGCTGACATGATCGCGGATCCAAAAGCAACGGTCGATTCATTGCTTGGTTCTGAGCTCATCGTAAAAGATTATTTCACTTCAGTTTTAGGGGCACCTGCTCTCAACATGGGGGTATTCGTTGGAATCATCTCTGGTTTCCTTGGTGCTGTTCTCTTTAATAAATTTTATAACTTCAGTAAATTGCCAGATGCGCTTGCATTCTTCAACGGAAAACGTTTTGTTCCATTCGTCGTTATCGGTGGATCAGTCGTGGCAGCATTCGCCTTATCACTCGTTTGGCCGTTCGTTCAAGGCTTATTAAATGACTTCGGTCGCTGGATTGCCTCTTCACGTGATTCTGCACCGATCATTGCACCGTTCGTATACGGTACACTCGAGCGTCTATTACTTCCGTTCGGTCTTCATCACATGTTGACTGTACCGATGAACTACACGGAACTCGGTGGAACGTACAAAATCCTGACAGGTGCTGCTCAAGGATCGACGGTTGCGGGTCAAGATCCGCTTTGGTTAGCTTGGATCACTGACCTTGTTAACTTAAAACAAGCCGGTAACACACAAGGATACAATGACTTAATCAACAGTGTCGTTCCTGCTCGTTTTAAAGAAGGACAAGTCGTCACATCACTTGCTTCATTGATCGGTATTGCTGTTGCAATGTACATGTCAGTTGATGAAGATAAGAAGAAAGCATACAAACCTGTCTTCTTATCTGCTGGACTTGCAGTCTTCTTGACAGGTGTCACGGAGCCAATCGAATTCATGTTCATGTTCATCGCTCCTGTTCTTTACGTCATCTACGCTGTATTGACGGGTGTTGCCTTCGCACTAGCAGATGTCATGCATCTTCGGATTCACGCATTCGGTGCGATCGAACTCTTGACGCGGATTCCATTGATCGCAAAAGCTGGTTTAATTGGTGATTTAATTCGTTTCATCGGTGTCTGTGTGTTCTTCTTCTTCTTGAACTTCTTCACGTTCCGTTTCGTCATCAAGAAGTTCAACTATGCGACACCAGGTCGTAACGGGAACTATCTGGACGATATCAACGTATCTACAACTGAAGCTTCAGGTGAGGCTGCTGCGACATCAGCTCCTGCCGACGGTTCGCAAGCTTCACAAATCATCGATTTGCTTGGTGGACAGCAAAACATCGAGGACGTCGATGCCTGCATGACGCGTCTTCGTGTCACTGTCAAAGATCCAGCGCTTGTTGCAAAAGAAGCAGACTGGAAAGCAAACGGTGCACTTGGTCTGATCCTTAAGAACAATGGCGTGCAAGCCATCTACGGTCCAAAAGCCGATATCTTAAAATCAGATATCCAAGACCGGATCGGCGCATAAACCTGCGAGATTGGGGAACTACCTAAAGGTGAAGCTCTTTTATAAGAGTTTCACCTTTCTTATTTGAAAAATCAGGAGGACCACTCATGCGTCTACTCACACTAAACTGTCATTCGTGGCAGGAAGAACAACCACTTGAAAAATTAAACCAGATCGTCCAACAAATTCTCGCTCAAGATTATGATGTCATCGCACTACAAGAAGTGAGTCAATTGATGGATACACCCATCGTCTATGACGATGTGCGCAACGATAACTTTGCCTATTTGATCCAGCAAGCGTTAAAAGACCAAAGTCAAACCTACTCCCTCGTCTGGGATTTTGCTCATATCGGCTATGATAAGTACGAAGAAGGACTCGCTCTTTTGACGAAACATCCAATCTTAAAATCGGACAGTTATTATGTCAGCCGCAGTCAAGATACATTCGATTGGAAATCGCGAAAAATCGTTCGTGCGACGATCCAAGTCGACGGTACACCGATTACGTTCAATACATGCCATCTTGGCTGGTGGGCAGATGAAGTCGAACCGTTCCAGGAACAATTCAATCATTTGATGGCTCGGATGGATCCACTCGAATGGACATTCTTCCTCGGTGATTTCAACAACGATGCCTTAGAACGAAATACAGGTTATGACTATATGATGCAACGGGGATTGCACGACGTCTTCCTGCTAGCTAAGGAAACGGTTGGAATTGAGACGATCAATGGCAACATCGATGGATGGGAAGACAATCAACAAGGATTGCGGATCGATCTCGTCTTATCGAATCGGAAAATTGACGTCGAACGCGTCGGTGTCGTGTTTGATGGGGTTCACGGACCGGTCGTTTCCGATCACTACGGGGTTGAGGTCGATATTCAAATTCAAAAAAATGAAAATTGATTGTTGACAACGCTTTCTTTTCTCCTTTATGATGAAATCAAATCAATAGTGCGGATTGTGACAGTACGGCTGGCAAGACCGAAATGACGCCTCCTTAGGAGAGGTGTCGTTCGGTCTTGCCTTTTTTTGTCTCATTCAGCACGTTTCATGAAAAAGGAGGATTTTTCCGATGGATTATCAACAAACTGCTAAACGTGTGCTCGAACTCGTCGGTGGACGCGAGAACATCATCACGGCTGCTCATTGTGCGACGCGTTTACGTCTTGTCTTGCATGATGAATCAAAGGTCGATCAAGCAGCACTTGAAGACTTAGATGGTGTCAGCGGCGCCTTCTCAAGTTCTGGTCAATACCAGATCATCTTTGGAACCGGTACCGTCAACAAGGTATTTGCTGCGTTTGCACCACTTGCAGGTGTAAAGGTCGATGGAGAAGAACCACTCGACGTTAAAAAGGCTGCATCGCAAAAATTAAATCCGTTCGCCCGTCTTGCCCGCTCGCTCTCGAACGTCTTCGTTCCACTCATTCCGGCAATCGTCGCAGCCGGTCTTTTGATGGGATTACTCGGTATGATCAAGGCTTTCGGTTGGGTTGACGGTGATTCACCGATCGTCCAACTACTGGATATGTTCTCGTCTTCTGCCTTCATCATCTTACCGATTCTGATCGGTTTCTCGGCAGCTCGTGAATTCGGTGCGAACCCGTACCTCGGTGCCGTCATCGGGGGAATCATGACACACCCGTCCCTCTTAAACCCTTGGACGCTCGGTAATAGTGATCCGGAAGTCATGAAGTTCCTCGGAATGAACATCGAGTTGATCGGTTATCAAGGAACGGTCTTCCCGGTTCTCTTAACGGTTTGGGTCATGGCAAAGATTGAACAACAAGTTCGTAAGCGGACGCCAGAAACACTCGATCTACTTGTCACACCATTCGTCACTGTCCTCGTCACTGGATTCTTGGCATTGATCGTCATTGGTCCGATTGGAACGTTACTCGGAAAAGGCATTTCATTCGTACTCGTCTTCTTCTATGAGCAGTTCTCAGTCGTCGCCGGTCTTCTCTTCGGTGGACTTTATTCGACAATCGTCATCACGGGGATGCACCACAGTTTCCATGCCATTGAAGCAGGATTACTTGCCGACAAGAGTATCGGAAAGAACTTCCTCTTACCGATTTGGTCAATGGCGAATGTCGCTCAAGGTGGTGCTGGACTTGCCGTTTACTTCTTAACGAAGAACGTCAAACTCAAAGCACTCGCTCTACCGTCTGCGTTCTCGGCCTTTCTCGGAATCACGGAACCTGTCATCTATGGCGTCAACTTACGTCTTGGAAAACCATTCATCGGTGGTGCCATTGGTGGTGCGATCGGTGGCGGTTATGTCGTCTTGACACAAGTCGCTGCGAACGCTTATGGATTAACTGGTATTCCAATGATTGCGATCGTCGCGCCACTCGGTGCATCAAACTTGATTAACTATCTCGTTGGGTTCGCCATTGCAGTCGTCACTGCTTTCATCTCGACTGTCGTCTTGATGCGTCTCGATGCACGAAAACAAAAAGAAACGGACGTTGCTGCTTAATCCTTCATGCGACCAAACCGAGTCCTCGGGCTCGGTGGTCGCATTTGTCGGTTCGCAAAGCGCCGGAGTTCGCTTTATAATAGAAGAAAAGACCGGAAAGGAGGACGTCAGGCTGATTATTCATAAGATCCTCAATAACAACGCTGTTGTCGTCAAAGAAAATGGACAGGAACGCATCGTCATGGGACCAGGCATTGCTTTTGGAAAAAAGAAAAAAGATCCGATTCAAGCGACGAAAATCGAAAAAATGTTCATCCCTTCATTTGAAAATGCAGAACAGTTTAAAGAGATTCTGACAACGACACCACTCGAGATCATTGATTTATCGGAACGGATCATCTCGCATGCAGAAGGTGAGCTTCAGACACCGTTTCATGACTATATTCATGTCAGTCTGACGGACCACCTTGCTCACGCCGTACGATTAGCACGTGAACAACTCGTCGTGCATAATCGATTGGCAGAAGAGATTCGCCTTTTGTATGGACCGGAGTATGCAATCGGAGAATGGGCAGTTCTTGAAATCGAGCGTGCTTTACAGGTCACACTACCGAAAGAAGAAGCGGCGAACATCGCGCTCCACTTATATAATGCACGTCAAACGCATCCGAACATGGCTACTGCATTACAAACGGTCACGTTACTCAATGAACTACGTGAACAGATCGAAGTCTTTTTTGGACAAACGATCGAGACCTCATCGATGACGTATTATCGTTTCTTTACGCATATGAAACTGGTCCTCGCCCGGATTGAACAAGGAGAAACCTTACACGACATGGATGATGTGATTTTATCTGCCGTCAAAACACGTTATGCCGAGGCTTATGCCTGTGCGAGTCAAATGGGCAATTGGTTGACTGTCGAACTCGATACACGTGTACCTGAATCAGAAATCGGCTATATGGCTTTACACATCGAACGGATTCGTCCGGATCTTGAAAGGAGTTCTACGTATGAAAATCTTTAGTTTAGGGGAAGCATTGATTGATTTGATTCCTCTCGATGCTGATAACATGACGTTTCAAAAAAATCCTGGAGGTGCTCCTGCCAATGTCTCTGTCGGACTCGCTCGATTAGGTGCTGATAGTTATTTTCTTGGAGCTGTCGGTGATGATTCGATGGGGCACTTCTTGAAAGATACGTTACATCATTATGGTGTTCGTACCGATCATCTCGTCCACGATTCGACGCAAAAAACAGGACTTGTGCTCGTTACGAACGGTCAGGATGGAGAGCGATCGTTCGAGTTCATCAACGCGGAGCGCGCTGATATGCAATTCCACGAAACGCATGTCCCAGAGGATTTCACGTCCGTCGATTTATTACACATCGGTTCGATCTCTTTGATTACTGGAGAATCCGTCAACGCGACACGAAAAGCCATCGCACGTGCAAAAGCACACGAAGTACCCGTCTCTTACGATCCGAACTTACGAGAGTCGTTATGGCCGAATCTTGACGAAGCGCGGACGACGATTCGGTCTGTCCTACCGGATGCACAAATTGTCAAACTTGCTGAGGAAGAATTGACGTTTCTAACTGGACAAACGAATCTTGATGACGGGGCTGCTGAATTGTTAGCTGAATATCCGATTCGTCTTCTTGCCATCACGCGAGGAAGTGAAGGATCGATTCTCTATACGGATCGTGCGATGGCTGTCATCGATGCGATTACGGTCGACGCAATCGATACGACAGGTGCTGGAGATGCCTTCATGTCCGGTTTACTCTACCAGTGTGCGTTACGCGATTTTTCATTTGATTGGTCTGAAGATGAACTTCGCGACATCGGTCGATTCGCAGCAATTTCAGGCGGACTTGCTGCTTCTGTCAAAGGAGCGATGGCTGCTTTGCCAACGCTTGACGAAGTCGCTCATCGCTTGAGTTAAATCGATGACTCATTAGAAATAAGGATGGAGAGATTCCGGACTCAGTGCCGAAATCTCTCCATCCTTTTCGTTTGATTGATGAATCGTTTATTCACTAAGAGCATCGATTAAGGTGTATCGATAAATCGTTTGATTTCATCTAATGACTCGTCCTGTTGTTCTTTTGGCGTTAATGGGCTACTATTGTCTCCCTTTTGTCGACCGTACATACCAAAGTTTGCATGGTTCCCTTGCTTGATTTCATGGAATACCGCATCTTTTCGAACGTCCTGTTTACTTTTTTCGATATCAGCGACGGGTAAGACACCATCTCGTCCACCATAAATCGTCAATGAGGGTATATCAATCGAATCAATCGGATAGGACGCGAGAAAAACGATCCCCTTAATTTTCGGATGTTGTTCGACGATCGTCGAAGCCGCGCTTCCGCCGAGCGAATGCCCGATCAGATACCACTTTTTGACCTGCGGATATTCCTCGATGATAGCGAGTCCTTCGTTTGAGTCAAGCAACGCAATTCGAAACGGTAGCTTCGGGATGACGACAAAGTGCCCTTCTTTCGCTAGTTGTTTGCCGTAATAACTGTAAGCCGCTGCATCAACTTTTGCTCCTTGATAAAAAATGAATCCGACGTCACTCGCCTCTTTCCCGAACGTCACTTCACGGGGTGTCTCTGTTTCCACGTAAGATATCGCTTGCGAGGAAGCATCATAATCGAACTGTGCCCAGATCATGAAGGCACATACAAGCAGTGCCAAGATCGCAGCAATCGTTCCGATGATTCGTATAATCCACTTTTTCATGTCATTCCCTCCCGTTACCGTTATACCCAATATTATGTGTTAAATCACATATGAAAACAAATATTAGAATTTTCAGTCATTGTAAGCATGCCTATCTCTTTTTCATGAATTGGTTTAAGATGAAACCAATATTGTTTTTTCGAAAGGAGATTCACGTTTTGCCGCGTACCCTTGTGTCTACGATTCAATGGTTTTTATTCATCATTTGTACCAACATTGCCCCGCCCCTTGCCATCGCAGCATCGTTTGAACTCTCGGGTGCCGAGACGCTTTCCTTCTTATCTCGTTGTCTATTCGTATTTGCCATCTTAAGTCTCTTTCAAGTCCTGCTCGGACATCGTCTACCGATCATGGAAGGTCCTGCTGGAATTTGGTGGGGTGTATTTGCTCTCTATTCGTCGATTGGTGTCACATTGTACGGCAGTTACTCAAACACGTTACAGTCGCTTGGATTCTTACTCCTACTCAGCGGTATCATCTGTATCGTCTTGACGATGACGGGTGTCTTACGGCGCTTAGTCCCTCTTTTTACACCGCAAGTCATCGGTGTCTATATGCTGTTGCTGTCGGCACAACTGTCCGGATCCGTCATGAAAGGATTGCTCAATATCGAGGATGGACGAATTCAAGTATTACCTGCCGTCATCTCGATTCTGACGGTCTTGATCTCGCTTTATTTAGAACGCAGTGATCGCTTACGCCAGTATGCTTTATTAATCACGCTACTCGTCGGTTGGAGCATGTTTGCATTAATCGGTCGTGCCGAGATGCCAAGCTTTGATGGTCCACTGTTCACTTTACCGAGCTTGTTGCCGTTTGGTGGTATTCATGTCGACTGGAGCTTATTACCGACAGCTCTCATCATCTCATTGTTGTTAATGACGAACGTCTTAGCAAACATTAAAGTCATCGAACGGATCATCAGTGCCAAGCGCGGAGAAACCGTCAAAGGACAAGTCGGAACAGCTGGTATCACGGCTGGTATCGGACAACTCTTCGCTGGTCTGTTCGGTACAGTCGGTCCTGTCGCGATTTCCGGAACGGCTGGGTTCATTGCCTCAACAGATAACACGGACCGCAAAGCGTTCGTCTATGCGAACATCACGTGCCTCTTCCTCAGTATCGTGACACCATTCGTCGGATTGATTGCTAAAATCCCCGTCGCCGTCGGTTATGCGATGGTCGCACCGATCGTCGCCGGGATGGCGATCATCGGCGTCACGGAAGCAGCCCGTGACTTGAATCGTCAAACAGCGATGATCACAGTCGGACTTCCGGTTCTCGTCGGCATCGGTGCGTTGTTACTACCGAAAGGAGCAACGGCCGATTTACCACCACTTGTGACGACCCTGATGTCGAACGGTCTCGTCCTCGGAACATTGGTCGCCTTGCTTGCAGAAGGGTTACGCCATATTCGGACGAACGATTAATAAAAAGACGCTTTCTCGATTGAGAAAGCGTCTTTTTCATGCATCAGCGAATGCCGCGCATGTATTTTTGAAGTTTTGGTGCGAAAGCGAACAAGAGTAATCCGAAGATGACGGCAACGATACCCGTGATACCGAAGTACAAAATCTCCGTGTCATTCGTGTAGTATTTAACAATTTGTGCGTTGACCGCTTGACCCGTTGCGTTCGTCAAGAACCACAGACTCATCGTTTGCGCTGAGAAGGCAGCCGGCGCCAGTTTTGTTGTTGCCGATAGACCGACTGGTGACAAGAAGAGCTCACCGATTACGACGAGGAAGAAGCTCAGTGCAAGCCAGAGTGGACTAACTGATGTCTCAACACCGAACAGGATACCTGGTAGTGTCATGACGATGAATGAAAGTCCGGCGAACAGAAGACCAAACGAGAACTTTTGCATCGTCGTTGGTTGACGGTCACCGAGTTTGACCCAGAAGCTCGCAAACACAGGTGCTAATACGATGATGAAGAGCGGATTCAACGATTGGAAGAACGCTGGTTGAATCTCGAATCCTAAGAATGAAAGGTTCGTCCGTTCACTTGCGAAGATGGAGAGGACGTATGAACCTTGTTCTTGGATTGCCCAGAAAATCGCTGCTGCGATGAAGAGCGGAATATACGCAATCAAACGTGAGCGCTCATCATCCGTGATCTTTGGACTACGAAGCATGACTGTGAAGTAAGCAATCGGAATCAAGATCCCGAGAATCGTAACCATTAAAGTAAAACGAGAAATCGTCAACAGTCCTGTCATCGATGCAACGACACCGAGTACAGCAATCACGACGACAACGATTGATGCAATCGTGATGAAACGTTTCTTTTCGTCCCCTTTTAATGGGTTCAAGACGTACGTACCCGCTTGACCGAGGTTTTTCTTTTTCGTCAAGACGAAGACGACGAGCCCTGCGAACATTCCGATGGCAGCGAGTGCGAAACCAGCATGGTATCCGCCGCGGTCAGCCACTTCACCGACGACGAGTGGTGAGAGGAATGCCCCAGCGTTGATCCCCATGTAGAAGATACTAAAACCAGCATCGCGACGGTTATCCGTCTTGCTGTACAAATCACCAACGATATTCGATACGTTCGGTTTCAAGAAACCAGTACCGATGACGATGAGTCCCATCGAGATGAAGAGGGCTGTAATGCCTGCTGGTAAAGCAAGGACGATATGCCCTAGCATGATCAAGATACCACCATAGAAGACGGTCCGTGACGTACCGAGTAAACGGTCAGCTACCCATCCCCCAATGATCCCTGACATGTAGACGAGCGAACCATAAACGGCCATGATTGACGCAGCTGTCGTCTTATCAATACCTAGCCCACCATTGGCAACTGAATCGTACATGTAGAAGATAAGGATGGCACGCATGCCATAGTAGGAGAAACGCTCCCAAAACTCAGTGAAGAAGAGGGTGAACAACCCTTTCGGATTCCCGAAGAATCCTTTTTGCGGAACGGTCTTATAGACCTGATCGCGATCAAACTCTGCCATATGATCGGCTCCTTTCATCAATCCTAAATAAGTGCATAATCCATCATCTTTTCCCGCTTTCCCCAAACGATAAGCGTGACGAAACAGATAGGATACGAATACACTGTTTTGCCTGAATTGTCTCACTTCTTTTTTTATATATGAGACAGCACTTTACCATTCAACCGCAAATCATTTGATGAGTCAAATATTATTTACGTTACAAGAATAACAAAAAGAGCAGTCGATTACTCGACTGCTCAGGATTGCATCTGTTTCGATTCGATGATTGTAATTCCAGGCGGTGCATGTAACGTTTCACGGATCATCGCCGCAGCGACTTGACCAGCTTCGATCGGAGCAATGGCGCTCCGCTTCAACAAGGGGCGTAAGACCGTTGAAATTTTCGCAGCCGCTTGTTCGCCGAAGCGGAATTCATCTCGATCCCCTAGCAACAATGATGGTCTAAAAATCAATAACGCGTCATACCCCAGTACACGTAATCCGTTTTCCGTGTCCCCTTTTACGCGATTGTAGAAGGTTTTGGCATTCGGATGGGCACCGAGCGCCGAAATCAAGGCAAATCGTGTCGCCCCGAGGTCTAACAATTCACGACCAAGTTCAATCGGATATGTGTAGTCAACCAGACGAAATGCCTCTTGCGATCCTGCTTGTTTGATCGTCGTGCCCAGTGCACAATAGACATGGTCGACGACAGGTAATTCAATTTCTGTCACACGATCAAAATCAATCACCCATTCTTCCAATTTCGGATGAAAACGGCGCATCGGGCGGCGAACGAGAACATGTACCTCGCTGTATGCATCTTCTGCCAACAAACGATCGACGAGTTCTTGTCCGACTAGACCAGATGCTCCTAAAATTGCTGCTCTCATACGTTTCTCCCTCCTTCATGCTGTCGACCAATTGGTACGAAATAGGAACGGTTTCCAGTGATCCGTTCTCCGGCACGAACACCGATCGCACTTGGTCTTCCTCCTAAAATAAAGACACCGTACATATACGCGACTTCTCCCTCTTCCCGAAGTGAGTACGTCGGTAATTCTTGATACGCTTGATAAACAGCCGGTTGATCACGAAACGTATGCTGTTCGTTTTTTAGCATGATATTTCCGCGTCCATCATGGACCGTCACAGTATCTCCCTCACGCCCGAAGATCGGTTTTTTAACGAATGATCGCTGACTTGAAATGAATGGATCAGCGGATAAGTATGTCGGTAAAAAATAACGCGCAATCATCATGTGGTCCGTTTCGCTCAAGTACGGATGATTGGTTTCATGCAACATCCAAATCAATGCAAGAACCGACTTGGCTTGCATTAAAAAGGCAGACGGCGGGTTGATGATTTCCAGTCGCCCCGTCTCAACGAGTTGCAGGAGTAATTGTCCTAAATTTCTTCCGTCCTCATCCCGGTCAAGTAAAGCCATCTCAATCGGAAAGGTTTGACGATATAAGATATCGATTCTTTTACCTGCCTCATCGTACAAACCTTCTTCCGGACGAATCTCTAAAGCATGAAGTGGACAGTAGGTCGCATCATCCCAAAACGACTGCAAATACTCAGCCGTCAACCGATCCTCGATATGGTCACCATGTGAGGTGAAGACGACGTGCGGATGCTGTTTCGTCCGATGTGTCGCGGCTTCGATCGCACGACGGACCGTTGCCTTCAGCCATTTGTTTTCCCCATCGTTGACCCGTTCAAAACCTTGTTTTTCCGCTACGACATCATTGACTTCAAATACTTCCTTAATGAAAGTCGGCGTATCCGCGTTCCATTCCATGAGTGAAATACGATTTGCCGTCGCAATGAAATCAAAGCGTCCGATGACGGTCAACGGTCGCATCGTCTCGAGTCGTAAAAAAGCGAGACTTTCAACTGGAAAGCCAAGCTCGAGCAGCGCCTCATCATCCATCGACCGAAGAATCGGAAGCACTTTCTCAAATATCTGGTAAACTTCTTGCGCTGCGATATGCAGTTGATCGATTCGTTCGTCCGAGATGGGCATGATTTCCGTCACAGCGTACGGTTCCCCGTCCAGCACATCCCAAAAACGATCAATGTCTCCATAAAACGTTTGCCGCTTGTTCATCCGCCGAAAAAGCCGGAAGACGAGCCTGTTCCGAATCCTTTTGTCTTCGTGTTATAGCTTTTCACTGCTTTTGATTTCGGCGTATATCCTTTTGTTCGCATCGCACTATGCATCAAGGCACGGGATGCGAAATAACTACCACCCCAGTAATAGAATCCTGAATGGGTCGACGAGCTATCATCACAGTACCAAACGCCTTCATCATTATCGTATTCATAGTCATCACAATCCGGATCGTCTGGTCGTTCCGCTCGTGCATCATCCGATCCGCAACCACTCAGTGTCGTTCCAATTAACAGTGTTGCAGCTAATGTCGCTTGTTTCATCCAATTCACCGTCTCAGTCCCCTTTCCATTTACTCTCGTTATGGATAGTATACGCTTTTTCAGAGAGAAAAGTTTCTTTGTTCTACCGGAACTTTTTTTCTCCGAACGTGGTAATAGTATCTATAGAACAAAAAGGAGGATTTACGCATGTCACTTGCCTATTATGTTGAAGAAAATGATGAATTCCATCCGATTTATCAATACGATCGCTATGCAATTGAGCCAGAAGAGATCATCGCCCATCAACTCTGTGAATTCCATATCATCGAAGGACATCAATATGAGCTTCGTTCCAATGAAATGGCAGGCGAATACGATCAATTGATCGTCGACCATATCAAAGCATCGCCCCGTGCAACGGAAGAGCGCGTGTATCCACCTCATCAAATCCACATTGAATTCAGAAAGTATCTATCAGATAGTGCCCAACCGCTTTTAAAAACATCAACGGTTCCGAACCATGTTCAAGCGATGCGTTTCTTGATCAAGGACAAGATCGAAGTCGAAGGTCACGGCATTTTCGAGCGTGATAGCTGTGAAATCGATATCGATCGCAATTGTTACGTCGTTTATCTCGCAGATACACTTTAAGAAGTAAAATCAAGTCTCTTCATTTCCAAGAGACGTTTTTTTTGGCATACTAGAAGGTAAGAACGAATCAATCGAGGTGAACGAACATGAGTGAACAACCAAAAAAACTATCATTGCAAGAGGCAATGGTCGAGCGCTTGAAGGCAAAAAAACAAGCGCAAACAAAACGTCCGACCGGCTTACAAGGGACACAAACGAAACAATTGACGAGCCAACAGACGAAAAAAGCGAACAACCAGAAAAAACGGACAGGCGTCTAAGTCACAGGAATTCATGAAATAAGGAGCAATTATGAGTATTTTAACGGTATCTAACTTAAGTCACGGATTCGGTGACCGCGCCATTTTCGAAAATGTCTCCTTCCGCCTGTTAAAAGGCGAGCACATCGGTCTCGTCGGTGCGAACGGTGAAGGAAAATCGACGTTCATGAATATCATCACGTCTCAACTTGAGCCGGATGATGGAAAAGTCGAATGGGCAAAGCATGTACGCGTCGGTTACTTGGATCAGCACGCTGTCCTTGAAAAAGGATTAACAATTCGCGATGCCCTTAAAGGCGCATTCCAGTACATGTTCGACATCGAACAGGAAATCAATGATTTGTACGGTAAAATGGGCGAAGTCGAGCCAGAAGAACTTGAAAAGATGCTCGAAGAAGTCGGCGTCTTACAAGATATTTTGACGAATAACGACTTCTATACGATCGATGCAAAAGTTGAAGAAATCGCGCGCGGTCTTGGTCTCGATGAGATCGGACTCGATCGGGATGTACAGGAGCTCAGTGGTGGACAGCGGACGAAAATCCTGCTTGCTAAACTTCTCCTTGAAAAACCGGATATTCTCTTACTCGATGAGCCGACCAACTATCTCGATGTCCAGCATATCGAATGGTTGAAACGCTACTTGAATGAATATGAGAATGCGTTCATCTTGATTTCGCACGATATTCCATTCCTCAACAGTGTCATCAACTTGATTTATCACATGGAAAATCAAGAATTGAATCGTTATGTCGGTGATTACGACAACTTCGTCACGATCCATGAAGCGAAGAAAAAACAACTCGAGTCTGCGTTCAAGCGTCAACAGCAGGAAATCTCTGAGTTGAAGGACTTCGTAGCACGGAACAAGGCGCGTGTCTCGACACGGAATATGGCGATGTCACGTCAGAAGAAGCTCGATAAGATGGATGTCATCGAACTTGCGCAAGAACGTCCAAAACCAGAGTTCCACTTCCTCCAAGCACGGACACCAAGTAAATTGATGTTCGAAGCAAAAGGTCTCGTCATCGGATACGATGAGCCACTTTCTCGTCCTCTCGATCTGACGATCGAACGTGGGCAGAAGATTGCTTTGCACGGTGCGAACGGAATTGGGAAATCGACGTTGCTCAAGAGTTTGCTCGGTGAAATTCCAGCTGTCTCGGGTGTCGTTGAGCGAGGCGAGAACTTGCACATCGGGTACTTCGAACAAGAAGTTAAAGAGAAGAACTCGAATACGTGTATCGAAGAGATTTGGAATACGTTCCCGTCTTTGACACAACAACAAGTCCGCGCCATGCTCGCGAAGTGTGGTTTGATGACGAAACACATCGAATCGAAAATCGAAGTGCTCAGCGGTGGGGAAAAAGCGAAAGTCCGTCTTTGTAAATTGATGAATACGGAATCGAACATCCTCGTACTCGATGAGCCGACGAACCACTTGGACGTCGAAGCCAAAGAAGAATTAAAACGTGCGTTACAAGAGTACAAAGGAACAGTCTTGTTGATCTCACACGAACCAGAATTCTATGAAGCTGTTGCGACAGACTTATGGAACTGTGAATCATGGACGACAAAAGTATTCTAAGCGATGCTTTACAAAAGATGGGATGCCCAAAGGGGTATCCCATCTTTTTAGTTCACACACTTAATCATTGCATGATTGTGCATCTTCACGCACACTAAGACTTAGAAAATGATTATGAAGGAGCGTGTTTTTTTGGAAACGATCACGAAAAAAGCAACACTATCCTATCTCCATGTTCCAAGCGGTGGTTCAGAACAGTTGATTGCCCGTCTTTATTCACCTGAACACACAGAGGATGCTCCACTGATTGTCCTCTTCCACGGATTTCCCGGGAAACAGTTGAATATGGACTGGGCAGTTCAACTTCAAAGCGCAGGATACCATGTACTCGTCACGTCATATCGTGGAACGATTGGAAGTCCCGGAACATTCCGATTCCAGCATGTTTTGGAAGACGCAACTGCCACATTACAGTACGTCTGCTCAGAGTCTTTCACTACCGAACATGGCATCAAGGCAGATCAGATTACCGTCGTTGGTCATAGCATGGGCGGCTTCGCCGGTCTACATGCTTTTGCTGAGACACAGGAGGCTGCGCATTATGTCGGGATCTCTCCGTTTAATTTCGGTCTCGTCGGTCAGCTCGTCCTTGAACATCCAGAATACGAAGCTGCGCTACACGGTGTACTCGAGCGAGGAGCTGCTTTCCTAAATGGTGCCGCTGCTGACGCGTTACTCGACGAGTTGAAGCACCATCATACGACTTGGAACTTACTGACGCTAAAAGAACGTCTAGCCGATCGCTCGATGTTGCTTATGACGTCAGAACGGGACGAAACGTCGATCAAAGCACTCCATCATGACTTACTACTATCAGACAGCCCGTTCGAGGAAGCGATCGTCGATAGTGATCACAACTATATCGAGAATCGGGATGCTGCCTTTAACGAATGGACGTCTTGGCTCGCACGACAATGAAAAGAGCGCTCAGCGTACGACTGAGCGCTCTTTTGCTGAAGTTCGAGTCCGTTGAACAGGACGGATCCGCATCCGGTATAGGACGAGCGTAAACATCGTCAATGTTGAGACAGCGTACCAAATCGTCGTAAACAAAGTTCCCGTATCCGTACCGATGAATAGACCGTGTACCGTCATTAATAGCCAAGCAGGTAAGACGAGCCAGTGTGTCAATTTCCAAAGCGTCTTGCCTAGCGTCTCCTTTAAGAAATCCGAAGTCACGAGAACGAATCCGAATAAGTAGAGACTGATCGTTCCTAGCGCATTCCAGAGTGGTTCATAAGAAGCTTGCCCCGGAATCAGGACCTCAAAAATCGTCAGTGGTGCGTATGAATCGACGATGATGAGCGTCGCATGTAAGACAATTGCGAGTAAACCTGCCCAGCCACTATATAAATGCATGTGATGCAGTCGTACTTTCTGTTTTTTGAGTGCCGGGTGGGAACCGAGCAATCCCATATCGTCATGAAGAAGTGCCCACTTAATCCACTCAATCGAATCATCGTTCATGTTGAGAACAACCATTTCATCCAGTCCATATCTCACTCACTCCTTTCTGTTCACTTCGCCATTCCCCAGTAGTATCCAAGATCAATAATCGTCCTTTTGGAAACCAACGAAACAGATTTTCTTGACGTTCTGCCTCTGTCATCTGAAAGGCAAGCTTCGTCATGACTTCGGCTTCATAGAGTTGTGGGGCAGATGCCGTCGGTTGCAGAATCGGACTTCTCGTCGGACGTCCTGTTCGTCCATCTAACAAATGATGATACGTCTGTCCGTCTTTCACGATCGATAGGCACGGTTCAATGTCGCAATCGCACCTTGTCGTAATTGCACATCAGCGACGCGTTGTTCAGTCTAGTTGCCTTTAGTGTCTCGCTGTTATTTCTGTTATTAGGTTACCGCTCAAACAAAAAATGTTTTTATTACTCAGTTTTGTTGCTTCCATCGTCGGTAGCAGATTACTTGCTTATACTGGTCATCTCGGTGGTCAAATGGTCTACGCCAAATAAAACAAGAGCCGGACTATTTTCTCTTTTTATCAGAGAAGTAGACCGGCTCTTTTATCTTGTTTCTGTTTATTTACGATGTGCACGTCCCGGGCGACGGTTATTCGAACGACGTGTGTTTCCACGTCTTTCTGTTGTCTTCCGTGATCCTTTACTTTGGTCGTGTTGTGCGCGAATCGCCTCTTCAGACAATTCGACGACGATCGGCGTGACCGAGATGTTCAATTCCCGCTCCATGTCACGGAACGTCCGACCATCTTTTGGTGTCACGATCGAAACAGCAATTCCGTCGTTCCCGGCACGTCCTGTCCGACCGATTCGGTGAACGTAGCTTTCCGCATCGTCCGGTAGATCATAGTTAAAGACGTGTGTCACACCTGTCACATCAAGTCCACGAGAAGCAACATCTGTTGCGATCAGGAATTGCGTTTTTCCTTGATAGAACTTCGCCATCGCTTTTTCCCGTTTCCCTTGCGTCAGTCCACCATGCAATTCATCCGTCGGATAACCTTGCATTTGCATCTCTTCGTTCAATTTACTAACGCGACGTTGCGTACGGCAGAAAATGATCGCTGCATACGGACGCATCTCATCGAGCATCGTCCGTAGTGTCGCTTGTTTGCGGCGATCCGTCGTCTCGACGACGAACTGCTCGATCGCTTCTACCGTAATACTTTCCGCTTCTACTTGAACTTCGACCGGGTTACGTAAATACGTTTTCGCCAGTTCTTCTACTTTAGGTGGCATCGTTGCTGATAACATGACGAATTGACGATCAACTGGCGCTGCTGCAATGATATCTTCGATTTCTGGTAAGAAACCGATTTGCAGCATTTGATCTGCTTCATCTAAGACAAGCGTCCGTAATTCACTTAAATCAAGTGTGCCACGACCGACATGATCGAGTATCCGTCCTGGCGTTCCGATGATAATTTGTGGCATCCGACCGAGACGTTGAATCTGTTTAAAGACGTCTTGTCCGCCGTATACAGCAAGCGCACGATACTGCTCTGTATTCCGAATCAGTTTATGCGTCTCGTCGGCAATTTGACGCGCAAGTTCACGTGTCGGTGCGACGATCAATGCTTGAACCGTTTGTGATTCGACATCAATTTGCTCAAGGATGGGTAAGAGAAACGCCAACGTCTTCCCTGTTCCCGTTTGCGCCTGTCCAATCAAGTCGCGTCCTTCGAGTAATGACGGAATCGCTTGTTCTTGAATCGGTGTCGGCTCCTTGATGCCTTGTTTTTGTAATTTTTTTATCCACAGGTCACTGATGTGTAATGTTTCAAATGTTGACATGATATATCCTCCTAAAAATTATCCACAGAAAAAAGCTGTGGATAACCTGCTTCGCATAGACAAAAACAGTTATCCACAGCCGTGCTCTATTCAGTATACACAATTTACGCGTTTGTTGCTTCCTGTTTTAGCTTCCAGTCGAGCACAAATGTACCAAACGGGATGAATGATGCGATGAACGCAATCCCTGCCTTGACGATCGACCAATCGTATTTGAATTTCACGACCGCGAGCCAGAGTGCATACATGACGAACAAGACACCGTGAAGTGCACCCACGACTGAAACGGCTTGCGGAATATCCGCCATATACTTCAACGGCATCGCAATCAACAGTAAGACTAAAAACGAGATTCCTTCTAGTATCGCAATCATTCGGAATTGCCCAAGCGTAGTTCTTAACATCCCGTCACTCCTTTTTCTTAATTCCTGTTCTTAGTATACGGGATGGACGATCCTTCTGTGACCTGTGTCACAGGATTGTCAGATTTCGAGTGGACGTAACCGTGCTTCGATAGCAGCTCGCTTTGGTTCAAGAAACGGTGGTAACGCAAGCGTCTCCCCTAACGTTTCAACCGACTCATCCGTCGCGAATCCCGGTGTATCCGTCGAGAGTTCAAACAAAATATGGTTCGGTTCCCGGAAGTAAAGAGCTTGGAAATAGTGACGATCGACTTTACCGGAGTTCGGTAAGTGATAGGCATTCAAGCGTTCGACCCACTTTTCATATTCATCACTGTTCGGCACTCGGAACGCAACGTGATGCACACCACCACGACCTAGACGTTCTCGGTCGAGATCTGGCCGTGCCTCAATATGAATCTCTGCTCCGATACCACCTTCTCCCGTTGCATAGACTTCAATCGGTGCAAAGTCCCCTGCTAAAGATGGATAAGAACCTACTTTTCGGAATCCCATCACTTCCGTCAGTACACGAATCGTCAACGTCGGATCGTTGACCGTCAATGTGACGGCTCCCAGTCCAACGATGGCATAATCCGATGGAATCTCTTTTTGCGGCCACGGTACACCACCTGCGACACCTACCTCACCATCTTCCGCAACAAGAATCAAACGTGTTCCTTCCTGATCGCGAAAGGCGAGTGTTCGACGCCCTGCTCGTTCGACGATTTCATCGTGATCCACATTTTTCGCTTCAAAACGTTGTTTCCAAAAATGAAGTGCAGCCGTTGTTTTGACACGAAGCGATGTCGAAGAGATACTCGATGCCCCCGGTACGCCCGTTCCAAGATGCGGAATATCAAAAAACGTCAAGTCTGTTCCTGGATTCCCTTCCGCATCTCCATAAAACAAATGATACGATGTCGTGTCATCTTGATTGACAGTCTTTTTGATCAGACGCATGCCAAGTATTTGTGTGTAGAATTGATAATTGCGTTCCGCCATGCCTGTTAAGATCGATACATGATGAATTCCGAGTAATTCCATTTTCCTCACTCCTTGTCAATGATTTGGTAATTGGAGTATATCTCATATTTATCTTGAATTCAAGATATTAGTCTAATAAAAAACCGTCCCTCCGAAAAGGGACGATTGAATAGTTGAAATTAAAGTTTTACGACGTTAGCAGCTTGTGCTCCACGTGCGCCTTCAGTGATTTCGAACTCAACTTCTTGACCTTCGTCAAGAGTTTTGAAGCCTTCACCAGTGATTGCTGAGAAATGTACGAATACGTCTTCTCCGCCTTCAACTTCGATGAAACCGAAACCTTTTTCTGCGTTAAACCATTTTACTTTACCTGTGTTCATGGGAACAACCTCCAAAAATAAATTACTTAATACATATGCTGGGCATATGAAAAGAATTCATTATTGTCCCGAAATACATGGAGCAACGAAAAGATTGTTCGTGACACGATGTGAATCCGTAATGACAATAACAATATTAAGCTAACGTAAGTATAGAATGGATGCGCTTTAAAAGTCAAGTTGTCAGACCAATGTTTTTTCCAATTGATTCCACTTCTTATACATAATCAAAATAAAAAACAGGTTCAGCCGAAACTGAACCTGTTCTTCTGTTTTTAACGGTGGATCCAGACTGCTCCAGCAGAGTTATCTTTCGCTTCACCGATGACTTGAATCTTCAGCCCGTTGTTCGGAAGCAATTTCCCTGCGTCCGGAATCAACTGGTTGATGTACGATTTCGAATCATCAAACTTCGTCACACCAGGGAGACCTTTGTAGTCATAGAGTCCACGTGATGGCGAATCGATGAGCCATGCAGGTGCTTTATCATAACTGAAAGCAGCATCTGCGATCTGGTAACGTGTGCTTCCTGTCGTGACCGGCTTACCGTTGAGTGTTCCAACGATTGCTTCAGGATGTGAGTCGACGACTCCGAGGAATCCTTCACCTGGGTGTACGCCAACCCAGTTATCGTTGAAGCTTGAATCGCCATACCAGACGACAAGACCTGTGTTGTACTTAACGCCTCGTGCATGCTCGAGTGCTTTATCCGAGCCTGCATAGTTACGCCATTCGAGGTAGTACGCGTTATCTGCATAAGAGAAACCGTCTGAAGCAACGAAACCATCTAGAGTGAACTTAGGAGTACCCTCTGCATCATCTTCAAAGACGACTTTACCGTCAACTGTCAACTTCGCGTTATCAAGTGCAAATCCGTCTAGTGCAAGTCCACCATCTGTCACATATTCAAATTTCAACGTGACTTTTTTACCCGCAAATTCGCTCAGGTCATATGATTTATCGACCCATGCTCCTTTTGTTGATTCGGCACGCTGATCGCCATCTGTATCTTGATCACCAATTTTATCGATGACTTTCGATTGACCGTCAGCAGTAGCTGTGACTGTCAAGTAATCGTAATCAAATTCAACATCATAGTAAGCTTTGAAGTCGAACTTCGCTTCTTTTGCATTCGTCAAATCAAACTCTGGTGATGTCATCGACGTATGAAGATCGTCACCTTTCGTACTGTAGTAATACTTTTTACCGTAAGCCGGTGTGATGCCTTTTACCGGCTTTTTCGGTAAGTTGACTTTAATGATTCCTGGATTTTTTGATTTCGTAACACTTTGGTCGAGGTATGATGCCGTTCCTGCCTTAGTGAGTGAATCAAAATCAATCTGTTGGATGTTCGCCCAGTTTCCACCCATCACATTTTGGAAGAACTCTTTGTTTTGTGGCGAGAAACTTGTCGGCTCTGTTCCGGCGATGTTACCATTCCAGCTACCACCACTCATGATCGACCATGAAGCGACCGGTTCACCTTGACCTGTATACTGTGTATCGTACTCATCAGGAAGTCCTAGATCATGACCAAATTCGTGCGCGAAGACACCGACCGCGCCATCTTCTGGTTGAACTGTGTAATCATAAGCAGCCATTTTTCCGCCCCAGTAATTGACGCTTGCCGTCGTATCCGCTACAGGATACACGCTACCAAGTGTCCAGCGGTGTGACCAGATCGCGTCGTCACCGAGCTTACCGCCGCCTGCTTCTTGTCCTGTACCAGCATGAATGATCATCAAGTGATCGACGAGACCATCTGGCTCATTCAAGTCGCCATCGCCGTCCATATCGTACTGGTCGAACTTATCGTAATCGGCTAAGTTAATGCCGGCTTTAACAGCTGCATTCAAGGAATCCTTGACGAGACCGCGTGGGCCTTTTGCGCCAGGAAGGTTATCATTTCCACTCACAGGACTGTCAGCACCATAATCTTTAGCTGTTCCAGGAACAGTCAACCAATTGGACACCGTACCATCTACCGAATAACTACCACCTGATTGTTCTTCATAATATTGCTTGAACGTCTTTACTTTGTCTCCGTTGAAGAGTTCGAACTCTTGATCACCAAACATTAAATCTTGATAATGTTTTTGGTTGAAGTCATCCGAATACATATATCCAGGCTCTTGAACGACATTATTGTGCTTGAAGTCGCTGTACTCGACGAGGAGGACGAGGACTTTATCCGTTCGTGTAGCACCGTTATAGGCTGCCTGTTTTGCTTTATCAACTTTGACGAAGCCATTCGGATTGCCTTTTTTGTAGTTGTCGTGTTTTTTCTTCAATTGTTTAGCAAGTTGTTCCTTTTGTTTTGTTAAGAAGTCTTTTGTTTTCTTATCAAACGCTGCTTCTTTATTTGATTCATGATCGTGGTCATGATCGACGGCCGGTTTTCCATTCGCCTTTTTATCTAGATACTTTTGAACGGCTTTTTGTTTTGCTTCTGCTGAAGCTGCTTTTGAGATGACCCCACGTTTTTCAAGCACTTTTGCTAATCGATCCTGATCGACCGTGTTCAAGTCCATCGGTGCACCAGGTGCTACTTTTTCTGCTGCTTGTACGGACGTTACCTGCCCACCAGGTAAGACCGGACCAACAGCAAAAGCAGCTGCCGTAATTCCAGATAGAACGGCTAGGCTAAGCTTTTTCTTTTTTCCCACGTGAATTGACCCCCTATGTAGTAGTGAAAAGCATGTGATTACTATACTTTTCTGAATATTCAAATCATAGATTATTTTATTTCGTTAATCAATTGCTTTTAAGACAATTAGTGCTTTGTAACCATACCTATTTTTAGGTAATAATTTTAAATGATTTTCAAAGGATTCTTTCACCTCTTTTTCAAAAAAATACGCTTCTCTCATTTTAGAAAACGTTACGCTGAAGGCACTCTGATTACCATAAGGAGGATCCAATGAGCCCTTTACAACATTTTGAACATCATTTACTTAGAAACTATCTGATTGGTTCATTCGTCGCTGTCTTCGGCGTCGGTTGCCTATTTATTTTCGAGACGCTTACCTTCACCGGAATAGAACAATTGATTTTAATCGGTATCATGGCTGCATCCGTCAGCCTGATGTTTTCACTGGAATACATGCTCTACTCCCGACATGTCGCTTCCTTACGCCGCTTTTTCAAAAACGATATTCCTTCTCTCGTCTCGTTTCAAGAGGCCTATCAAACGACACATCGTTTTCCGATACTGACTGTAAAGCGCATCATGGGACCACACTTTTTAGGTCTTTCCGTTCCTGCTTCACTTCTGACAGCCCTGGCGATCTCTCAAGGGTGGTTACAGATGCCGTACTATTTAATTGGTCTTGCTTGTTTTGGTGCGGTCCTCGTCGCCATCCTTCATGCTTTAATTGAGTTTTTTCTTACTTATCGTGTTACCGAACGCATGCTACTTACGTTAGAAAAATACGCGTTCGAACACGAATTTGATTTTCCTGAAAAAACGACGGTCGTCACGCTAAAGCAAAAAATGCTGATCAGTACACTGATCATCGGTGTTTTTCCCGTCATGCTGTTCGTTCTCGCCTCTGCTGTCCAGTTAACGGAAAATGAAAGTCTTCGCTCTTACTGGAGTTGGGCGACACTCATTTTAATCGTCATCTTATCCGTTGCGACGTTTTGTAGTCTTCTTCTGTATGAAAATATTCGCAAACCGATCGTCACCCTGCAACAAGGGATTCAAGATGTCGAAAGCAATCGACTCGTCTCGTTACCGAATCCCTATTCGGACGAGTTCTCCCACCTCGTTTCTGGTTTTAACTTGATGATGGAAGGTATCAAAAAGCGTGATGCGGAAAACGAACAGTTACTAGATAGTTTGTTCACCTTGTTTGCCGCGACATTAGATGCCCGCGATCCTTACACAGCCGGTCATTCCGTTCGTGTCGCTGCCTATTCAGTCGAAATCGCGACCGCTGCCAATCTATCGAACGAACAAATCGAACTATTACGTAAATCAGCGCTGTTGCATGACATCGGGAAAATTGGGATTCGAGACGATGTGTTATTGAAAGAAGGACGCCTCACCGATGAAGAATTTCATGCCATTCAGCAACATCCAGTGATCGGCGTGCACATTCTATCGCAAGTTCAGCTTCCAAAGACGTTACAACCGATTCTTCCTGGGGTAAAGTACCATCACGAACGCTACGACGGAAAGGGGTATCCGGAAGGTCTTATAGGAGAGGACATCCCACTCTTTGGTCGAATCATGGCGATTGCCGATGCCTATGATGCGATGACATCCGATCGTCCTTATCGAAAAGGAATGCCAGTGGAAAAAGCTTTATCCATCTTGGAAGAGGGCATGGGTACACAGTGGGACGCCACCTTTACGCGTCTTTTTCTAGACTTGAAACGTTCGCCGATCGAAGACGTGTCATAAGTACGGAAAGGAGTTTCTCATGCATCCTAAAATCGTGGAACGTCATGAATTTTATTTTGTCGGTCTTGGACTGACATGTGAAGAAAACGAACTGCATACGTTGATGCCGGAACTCTGGCGTGAATTTTCAAGACGTTCGCATGAGATTCCTGCGAAACCAGATAGCTATCCGCTCGATATCTCACTCGAACGAAACGGAACCAAATACTCGCAATGTGTCGGGTATCCTGTTGCATCACTCGACGGTATTCCAAAAGGAATGAAAGGTCACCGGATCCCTGCTGCGCGTTATGTCTTTTGGAAACATGAAGGACCCGATATCGAAATTTGGAAGTCATTCGAAAAGATTCAACGCTTTGCCTCAAAACAAGGGATTGAACTTGATCCTCATGACTTTAAGATTGATGAGACACGAGACGATGTCCATCATCTCTACCAAAGGATTCGATGAACCATTCTCTTGAATGGTTCTTTTTTTGCGTTGAAATATCTTTCACACTTAATAATTCAGTACAGGTACTACGGACTATATTCAGAAAATTCGATTTAATTCGAATGACTTATTCTCGCTTCTCTAATTCTTTGGCATAGTTAGACTCAACCCAAACAAGGAGGCGATTTATTTTGAAAAAGTTTCTCGCTACATCGCTTGTCGCAAGTGTACTTGTTGTTCCTACGGTCGTAGGTGCAGAAGGTCTTCAAGCTGGTAAACTCACGAAAGCTTCGTCAGAACCAGCTGCAACGATCGTTAAAGATTTCGTGAACAAAAAAGGTGACTTTGCTGTTCAGAACGTCGAAAAAGACGGATCTTCACAGATCGTACGTCTCCAACAAGAAGTGGATGGCGTCCCTGTCTTTGGTAGTGTCGTCGTCGGGAACGTCGCGAAAGACGGTACTTTGAAAGCAGTCGTAAACGATGCGATCAACGTCAAAGGAAAACCAGGTCTCGCGAAAAAAGCAACGCTCTCTGAAAAGAAAGCGATCAAACTTTATCAAAAAGCAATCAAGGCTTCTAAATTCGAAGTCGCTCCAAAAGCAGAACTCGTCATCTATCCAGTAAAAGATGATGCTGTCTATGCATACAAAGTCACATCGACTGTCCTCGCTGGCAAAGAGCCATCACGTTGGACATACTTCATCGATGCGAACTCAGGTAAAGTACTTAACAAGTTCGACCAACTCGCTCACGCAACAGGTACGACAGTACTTGGCACAAGCGCAACATTCAACACGACGTTGAGTGCTGGGAAATACTATCTTCAAGATACGACGCGCGGAAAAGGTGTCTACACATACGACGCGAAAAACCGGACATCACTTCCGGGAACACTCTGGGCAGATGC
Source organism: Exiguobacterium sp. ZWU0009 (assembly GCF_000798935.2). Classification (NCBI taxonomy): domain Bacteria; kingdom Bacillati; phylum Bacillota; class Bacilli; order Caryophanales; genus Exiguobacterium; species Exiguobacterium sp. ZWU0009. The sequence continues at coordinate 3,132,173 of NZ_CP018057.1, forward strand.
AGATAACGTCTTCAACGCAACATATGACCGCGCTGCTGTCAGTGCACACGTCAACGCTGCAAAAACATATGACTTCTATAAAAACACATATGGTCGTAACAGTTACGATAACGCTGGTGCACGCTTGAACTCAACGGTCCACTATTCAACGAACTACAACAACGCATTCTGGGATGGCACGAAGATGGTCTATGGTGACGGAGATGGCACGACATTCGTCGCACTCTCAGGCGCACTTGACGTCGTCGCTCACGAATTGACGCACGCTGTCACAGAATACACAGCTGGTCTCGTGTATCAAAACGAATCTGGTGCGATCAACGAAGCCGTTTCAGATATCATGGGTACAGTAGCTGAATATACAGTTGGATCGAACTTCGACTGGCTCGTAGGAGAAGACATCTACACACCTGGAGTCAGCGGTGACGCCCTCCGTTCGATGTCTAACCCAGCTGCTTACGGCGATCCAGATCACTACTCTAAACGTTACACAGGTACACAAGATAACGGTGGTGTCCACATCAACTCTGGTATCATCAACAAAGCGGCTTACCTCCTCGGTAACGGTGGAACGTTCTACAACGTATCTGTCACAGGAATCGGCGTACCGAAACTCGGTGCGATCTACTACCGTGCTCTCAACGTGTACTTGACTCCGAACTCGAACTTCAGCTCACTCCGTGCAGCAGTCGTTCAATCGGCGAAAGACCTTTATGGTTCAACAAGTGCAGAAGCAACAGCTGCAGCAAAATCATTTGATGCAGTAGGCGTCTACTAAGAAAATCTCCTCCCAAAGGATTTTCATATTTCCTCCCGAGTGTCGGACTCGGGAGGTTTTTTGCGCAAAAAAGGACGGATTCGCTTCAAGCGAATCCGCCGTTCATTCATTCTTGTCCAGGATCACGCGCAAGACGTAAACGCATCTTTCCGTTATCCGGGAACACTTTTAGTTGTAAGGATTCTCCTTCGTACCACGTACCGTAGCTCGTATCGACGACGGGTTCACCCAGTGTCGATAATCCACCAGTCGAAGCATTCGTCCAGTCGATCGCTTCAATGATTCCATCCGAAACGACGAGCAGATATCCAGCATTCGAGAAATAATACGTATTGACAGCATCCTGTTGTGTATTCCCGACAGCACCATACTTCGCTTCGAATTCAGCGATCGGTTTTCCGAGATATTGCTCCGGCTTGTCGATCGGTTGGTTGGCGACTGCTTGCGAGAGCGCCGCAAGAACGGCTTCGTCTGACGTCCCTTTTGGTGCTTCCAAACGAACATCACTTTCCGGTAAGTATCCTTCGATGCTGTCATTGAGTTTGAGATGGACCATGCCGTCCTTCGCATCCAGTACCTCATAGACATCACCTAAATCTGCTTTGTAGATGACACTACTACGACTCGCATCGCCGTAGACGTTCGCAAACGGACGCGTTACCCAAGCCGCTTGCGCATACTCTGCTGCTTTTTTCTTTGATTTCTTCTTTTCTTTTTTCGCTTCTTTTTTATCATCCGTTGTTGCTGTTTCTTTTTTCGACTCATCGTTTTTCGTTGCTTGATCCGTCGTTTTCGGCTTCTCGAGTGTTGATGTTGCTTGAGAAGCATCGTTATTCGTCAACATATACAACCAACCACCGACGATGAATAATGTCGCGAGAATACCACCAAAGGCAATCCCTCGACGATTTCGTTTTTGTTTCCGTCTTTCTTGTCGAGACTGTCGTTCTTGTTCTTGTTGGTGTTCACTCATGTATGGTTCCTCCTGAAAAAGTCGACACAGTTTTTCCCCACTATACCACCAATGTTTACTCGAAAGATTTAAATTTCGATGACAGTTCGACCACGATGACGTGAAGTCAGCAAGGCTTCTGCGATTTCAGGTAAATCGTTTAGTGTTTTGACATCGACTTCTGACGCAAGATCGACCTGCCAGTCACTCGCTAAACGTTGCCATAGCTCTTCACGATAGGCGATTGGTGTTTGTACCGCATCGATTCCAATCAAGCGGACGCCACGTAGGATGAACGGATAGACTGTCAACGTCATTTCTGCCCCACCGACGTTCCCACACGTCGTGACGACACCACTATATTGTACGAAGCGAATGACGGACGCGAGCAATGGTCCTCCTACCGTATCTATGACACCAGCATATGTTCCTTTTTTTAATGGACGGACCGTTTCGTCTAAGAACGTAGTGCGGTCTAACACCTCAGCCACACCCTTTTTTAGCAGCCGTTCTTGTTCTGCGCGTTTACCGGTCACGGCGTGTACCGTATAGCCTAAGCGAATGAGTAAGGCGATCGTAATCGTACCAACACCGCCCGTCGCACCTGTTACAAGAATCGGTCCTGCATCCTTCGAGACGATTCGTGACAATTCATCAACCGATTGCGCCGCCGTCAATCCTGCCGTTCCGTATTGCATCGCTTCTAACGGACGGATTGTTTCCGGGAGTGGCGTTACCCAATCGGCCGGCACACGTATGTATTCTTGAAATCCGCCTGAAGTGTTCATCCCGAAATCAAAGCCATTGACAACGACGGCTTGACCCGTTTGAAAACGTTCATCTGTCGTCTGCTCGATGTATCCTGCTGCATCAACGCCTGGTGTATGCGGATAGGATTTTGTCACCCCTCGATTACCCGACATCGATAAAGCATCCTTATAGTTGACACATGAGTGCGTGACACGAATCAGGACGTCTCCCTCCGGTAAATCGTCGACACGTTTCGTCTCGATTGTTCCCTTATACGATCCGTCCACTTCTCGTACGACGAAGGCTGAAAAAGTGTGTTCCATGATTTCTCTCCTTTCTCTTGTGCTTCTCTATACCCTGTTGTTTCCATCGACACACTAAAAATCCCTGCCGTTTCTCAAAGAAACGGCAGGGATCGGGGACGGAAAAAGCATCAGGGTTCCATAGGTGGTCAAAGGTAACAGGTCAATCTGTCAATGGTTCGTGGTCATCGGTTTGCCGTCGCCATTTCTTCTCCACAGAGGAAAATTGAGGTCCGTCCCCTCCCCTTGACGTGGAGTCTCACCACGCCAAGGAGCTACATGTAACGTCCACCATCAAAATCGATCGTCGTCTGGTAGTTCGCGGCATTAATCGCATTTGATACTTTGTGCGCTTGTCGCTCCACTTCCTCCGCTTTTAGGCGATAAGTATCGGGATCGAATAAGGCATGGCGAATGACCGTCGTCCCTTCGAATCCATATTGGAACTCGCGTTTCGGTCGACTTGCAAGCATCTGGTAATTTTGTGCTTTCGCTCGTAATTGGGTAGCCCATTCGATTGCTTCGACGAGCGGCATTTCTCCTTCATCTGTCACGATCACAGTGTTTAGATTCGCTGAATAGACGAGACGATCCAAGACTCGCATATCGTGACGCACGATGTCCATCGCGGCTTCGACGTCGATTAAAGTCCGTCCTTGTTGCGCGGGGAGTGCTTCTCCCTTTTCTAAATCAATGAACGCGACGCGATCCATTTCTTCGATTAGCTGATCGAGTTGCTTCCTCAAAATACTCTTTAGTTTCACGGCATCTGCTAGGTACATCATCATCTCCCCTTTCCTGTTCCATTTACGTCATTCCTTTCAAAAGGTTTCAATCAAATTGATGGACGAAGGCACCAAATTCTCCCTGAATCGTTTGCTTGTCCATCTCCGATATCGTAGCAGTTCGTTCTGTGTAGCGTTCTAAGAGGTAGGCTTTTATTAGGATATGTGACGGTTTGAATCCGATCCGCAGGCACCATTCCTGAAGTTTTTCTGTATCATGTCGTCGTGAGCGGGCCGGGAGTATGTGATTGAACTGAATGAGTTGTTTGCGAATCCAGGCATCTGGTAGCTCGACCGGATTCTCAGTTAAAACAAAGTCGTTGGATAAGGGCTGTAACGGGATGTCGGCTCTTATCGATTCCTCGTCCTGCTTCTTGGTCTTTCGACGTTTTCGCCAAACGATATAACCTATTATGACTAGAGGTAAAACAAGCAGGCTCATCAGTAACATCGATGAGGACGATCCCCCTTTTTCGTTCGTACCTCGCTTAGCATTTTCAACCCCTACAACGATGAGCTTATTCTTTTTCTTTTTCGGTTTGAGGTCTTTCTGTTTCTTTGGCTTTTCATTCGTGTCCCAAACACGTAGATCTTCATCGTTCTTCATTTGCTTTTTAGGCAACCACGAAAGAAACGGAATATTTAACAGCTTGCCGTTTCTATTGCAGTTCGGTTTACACGATCCATTCGTTTCGACCACAGACGTCTGAACCGCTTTTGGCTTCAGTGCTTGAACAGCCGCTTCTGTCAGTGGCTTACCAATCCCTAAGATTAGCAAAATCAGTCCGATACCCGTTATGAGTCGTTTGCGAAGTGACATCAGAAGACCCCCTTTTAACATCCATTATAATCCATTTAAGAATTTTACATGTATTTTTATGGATGTATCGAAACGAGGAATGATTGTGTAAGGAGAGGGGAAAAGGTAGACAGACCTATTCAGAGAGGGGAACCATTTCATGTTAAAACTCGATCACACGCATGATCCGTATCAAAATGCGGCGTTGATTCAGGAATATGTTGAAACGTCAACCAACGAACAAGCAGTTCGACAAGCGGAACAACTGCTACATGATAGTCCATTCATCGCACCACGACGTGATCCTAATCTTAGTCGGACACTTCGTTCGATGATCTCACCATTATTTTTGACGAATCGTGATAAACATATTCTACCGCTGACACCGGCTTTTGTAACGCCACGCGATGAGATTCGACCAAGTTGGTTCGGCCGTCTCAATCATGAGTTCGAACATTTGATCAGCGATGTCGAAACCGTCGATGTCACTGACTTTGGAGCAGTCGGTGATGGACAAACGGATGATACACAAGCATTCATCGACGCACTCGGTGATGGACATCGACAAGTCCATGTCCCAGCCGGTACGTACATCGTTCGGGGAATTCGTTTGCCTAGTTATACGATCTTAACAGGAGCCGGCAAAGGGAAAACGATTTTAAAGATGCACGATGACGCACCCAAAGGTCGTCGTCTCGTGACGAACCAAAATTATCTTCTCGGCAATCATCACCTACTCGTCGAGAAAATGACACTTGACTGGAACATTAAGCGCATCGGTGACGCGAAAAAAAGTAGCACATGGGGCAATCACTCCAGTTGTCTTACGTATGCGCATGTCACCTATGGCTGGGTCTTTGATGTCGAGGCCGTCAACCCGGGACTTCACTGTTTTGATATCTCGACACCGTATTACAATTACAATGGAGACGGAGCTCGAGCAAATTTAAGTAGTTCATTCATCTGGTTCGATGGATTGACCGGTTCTGGATTCGGAGATGACGGGATTACGACGCATCATAGTGATCACCTCTTCATCTCGAACTGTTTCATGCATGATCCAAGTGGACGTGCCCATGCAGAAGGCTTCTCCAATTCAAATGGAATCGAGATCGATGATGGATCACGCGACGTCTGGTTGTTCAACAACGCAACAAGTCGTTGTTTCGGTGGACTTGAGATTAAGGCACATGCGACCTCTTCTGCTGCCTCGACCGTCAAAATCGTCGGACACCTATCGATTGATGATCATCGCGCCTTTAACTTCCGACACATCGGACATCATCAAGCAACTGATCCGACGTCTCAGACGGCTTATAATATCATCGCAACGCGTTTGATCGCTCAGACACCTCAATATACGGAGCTATATGCGAATTCAAAACCGCGCGCACTCGTCGTTTCTGCTTATCGTAATGTCGTCATTCATGATTTCACGGTGCTCGGTGATCCGTATTATGACTATCAAGAACAACCGATGATTGGGATTCAATATAAGGCACGGAACGTCACGATCAGTCAGTTGAAGATGAGCGGATTCCGTCAAGCGAAAACAGACATCCAAATCTTTGGTGGAGAAAACGGGGCTGAAGACGTGCGCCTTCGTGATATCCGCATTGAAGATTCCGCCAAACATGGGATTACGATCGGTCCAGACATCACTCACGTCAAGCTGACGAACGTAGCACTAAAAGGAGACGGAACAGTCGGTTTGAACGCTAAATCGGAACCGGAAATGGAACGATTCATCGCGACCGGATTCAAAGTACCGATTCGCGCCCAGTCGACACAAGTATGAACAAAATGACAGGATGGACCGCGGTCCATCCTGTCATTTTTTCATTGAGATCGAATATATGCGAGAACACGTGTATCAATCGCACGATCCGCTTGTTCGCGCATCTCGAAGTTTTCCGTATGCAGATACGTTCGGAACGCGTCTTCGAAATCACCGCGGTAACCAAGCGATAACAACTTATCCATCAACTCTGACTCTAAGGCGTCATCAATCGGCTTGATTTCTTCCGGCTTACTCGGTTGTAGATAAAGGGTATGCAGTTGATAGATGCGTTCGAGTTCTTCAATCGGACTCGGATGATCGTCAACGCGTAAATCAATATAGCGGTCGTTGAATCCACCGTATCCGCCACCCTCCTTGACGACGAGAAGTGCCGCTGACTGCATTCCGCGTGAGTCCCCACCTGCTGCTTGACCTGCTGCTAACGCACGCAATAAACGTTCTGCAAGCGGACCTTGCGTTGATTCAAAGACACGTGCCATCTCTTTCACCGTATTACCGTCTACAAGAATATTCCCTTGCGCTGCAAAGTGTTTCCCGGCAATACCGCCTGCCCAGTCGTTACATCCTTCTCCCGTGAATGTCGCACTCTTACCATTCGCATCAATGATTCCGACCTGACGATCCGCTCGTCCTTCATCTGCTTCCGTCAATCGACGCAGTACTTCGTCTGCTGAAGCCCCTTGTTCGATCATCCGTAATCCTTCAGGACCATACGTCGTATTTGCAAACGATTGTGTCGCTACAGCACCTACTCCCGCCTTCGCAAACGGAACAGCGCTCCCAACGGCTAAAAACTTCGACTGAACGGCAACGCCCCATGCTTGTTCTTTTTCACAATACCCAACGATTGAATATGTCACTTCAGTTCCCCCTTTAGTCATTACCTATTCCGTTCGTGATAACGCTTCCCGATTCCTGCAACTGAAAAACCTTCCGAACATCTGTCCGGAAGGTAGACTTCATTGAATGCCAAGTGTCACGGCAAGTAGTAAGGCGGCACATGCCAAGGCAATCCAGATCGCGAAAAGCTTCCAGACGAAACGAAGCCATTTTTCGTACGGAATGCCTGCGATTGCGAGAAATGCCATCAAATGAGCACTCGTCGGGAAAATCATGTTCGTCAGTCCATCTCCATATTGGAATGCTAAGACAGCCACTTGACGCTCGATTCCCAGTAAATCCGACAATGGTGCCATGATGGGCATCGTCGTCGCCGCTTGTCCACTTCCCGATGGAATGAAGAAATTCGTAATCAATTGCACGGCGTACATCCCGATGACGGCAAAGAACGTCGGTAAATGTCCTACGGCATTCGATAAGCCGTAAATGACCGTATCGATAACACGTCCTTCTTCGAGAATGACGACAATCGCACGAGCAAATCCAACAATCAACGCGCCGAACGTTACGGCTTTTGCGCCGTCAATCAAACTCTCGAACGTACCGTTCACACCAAGCGTAACGATTCCCGTAATCATCCCGATGATCAAGAAGGATGCGGTTAATTCCGTCAAATACCAGCCCCACTCAAAGATTCCGATCACATTGAGCGTGATCCCACCGATTAAAACCAGTAAGACGAAAGCATGACGTTTCGAAAAGCGCGAAATCGTCGTCGCTGCTTCTTCCGAACGACGTTGTTCTAGATCATAAACAAGACTGCGCGCCGGATCATGTTTGACTTTCCGTGCGTAGTTCATGACATAAAGAATTGTCACCGCTAAAAATACGATATACACAGCCGTTCGATACCCAAGACCACTAAAGAGCGGTACTTCCGCAATTGATTGAGCGACACCTACCGTAAACGGATTCAACATCCCGCCGGCAAAACCAACCGCCGCCCCTAGACTGACAATCGCGGCTCCTGTCATCGCATCATATCCAAGGGCACGCGCTAACATGATCCCAATCGGCACGAAGATGATCGTTTCCTCTGCCATACCAATCGTTGCTCCGGCAATCGAAAAGACGAACATCGTCATCGGAATCATGATGTGCCCTTTTTGACCAAATCGACGGATTAATTGATTGATTCCCGCTTCAATAGCACCGGTTTGACGAATGATACCGAAGACACCGCCAACTAAGAAAATGTAAAAAATGATCGCAGCACCCGCTTCCATGCCTTGCGGAATTGCTTCAAATAAACCAAAGAGATTGACAGGCGCAGACTCTACCGCGCGATATGTACCATCGATGACGACAGTCTGTCCATCTTGCTTTTCACGATCGAATTGTCCTGCTGGAAGTGTATACGTCAAGATGACTGAGATGATGAGAATTGCCATGATAATGGCGTATGTATGAGGCATCTTGAAGAATGATCGCTTCGACCCTGGTGCATTCGTTCGTTCATTCATGATAAAAGCCTCCTTTTTGTGTCTTTATAAGAATAATGCCCTAATCAGGGAAAAACTAACAGTTTCAATGAAATGTCATATGATTGTAAAAGAAAAGTGGAATACTGCTAACTTAAAGTTTCGTTAAAAGTAGAGGCTTTGATCAACCGTGTCGCATGAAATAAAAAAGGAAGGTATTCTAGGCCATGAACCCCGAATACCTTCCTTATGTGTTACGTCAATCTCTTATGATTATGCTTGGAACGATTGAACGTCTAATGGTTTAGCAAGAGCCGTTTGAGCAAACGCAACGAATTGTCCGAAATGGGCACTCGTGTTGTGTGCTTCAATTGCAGCTTGGTCTTCCCATTTTTCAATCATCATGAAGACATTTTCGTCTTCTGTGCTTTGGAACAAGTCATAGCTGATGTTACCTGCTTCAGCACGTGATCCTGCCACTAGTGTTTTAGTTGCTTCTAAAAATTCTTCTCGTTTTGCGGGTTGTACTTCTAATTTTGCTTCGATGGCGATCATCGGAAAGCCTCCTTTGTAATTTCGTTAACTTAAGCATCTTAGCACCTCCGAATTCGTTACGCCATAAAGATGCTCGGACGATTGATGATATTTAATTACGGGTAATTACAGATGTAATTATTACTTTGTGCCACATCAGAGAAAGGAGCAACGAAGATGCGCGTTGAGGTATTTTATTTTGAGGATGACGGTCACATTCCGAACAACCCGACATTCCCGGTGTTGATTTATCGGCATGCATTTGAAGAGCCATCACACATCAAACAGACCTTCCATGCACATGACTGGCGTAACAGCTGGGTGGATGGCATTTTTGACTTTCATCATTATCATAGTATCGCCCATGAAGTGATCGGTATTCTCGAAGGGCATGCAACCGTTCAGCTGGGTGGTCCGCTCGGTAAGACCTTCACTTTGACGAGTGGCGATGTTCTCTTACTTCCTGCCGGTACGGGCCATAAAGCACTTGATACAAGTCGACACTTTCGAGTAATCGGTGCCTATCCGGATGGTCAAGATTACGACACCCTGACAGGTCAAACAAGTGAACGCCCGGAAAATCTTCAACGTATTCGTCAGGTGAGGCGTCCTACTCAAGATCCTGTATTCGGTGATCACGGTCCCTTGTTTGAACATTGGTGACGTCTCCTTCTCTTGAAGAAGACGTTTTTGTTCCGAGTTCGCGTGGTAAACCCTACTATTGTCTCTCTACTAAAGGAGGAAGAACGATGAACGAAACAGAAAAGACGTTGATACTCGCTGCATTAAAGCAAAAAACGGTGACGCTTCCCGATCAGACGCACGTTCGGGCACTCGGACAAGGTACATGGCGCATGGGGGAAGAGTCGGAGAAGCATGAGGCTGAAATCGAAGCGCTCCGTGTCGGTCTCGACAGTGGGATGGAACTCATCGATACGGCAGAGATGTATGGAGAAGGTGCTTCTGAAGAATTGATTCGTGACGCGATCGCTGATCGACGAGAAGAAGTCTTTCTCGTCTCGAAAGTCTACCCGCATCACGCTGGTGGGGAAGCGTTAAAAAAAGCTTGTTCCGAATCGCTTGAACGCCTCGGTACGGATTATCTTGATCTCTATCTTCTTCATTGGCGTGGTGACATTCCACTTGAAGAAACCGTCGAAGGACTGGAAGCTTTAAAACAGGAAGGCAAGATTCGCCGTTGGGGTGTATCAAACTTTGACGTATCAGACATGAAAGAACTGTTGGCACTGCCAAACGGTGATCAATGCGCTGTCAATCAGGTACTCTATCATCTCGGATCACGCGGAATCGAGTATGAATTGCTACCGTTACTACGCGAACATGGTATTCCAGTAATGGCGTATTGCCCACTAGCTGAAGGTGGTTCACTACGCGATCAACTCCTGAATCATCCAACCGTTGAGGAACTCGCTGAGACACATGGTGTTGAACCGGCACAGATTTTACTTGCTTGGGCGATGCGTGAAGGTGACGTCATCGCAATTCCTAAAGCAGGACAAGCACATCATGTCGAAGCCAACGGTCGCGCCGCGCTCCTGAATTTGACAGAGGAAGAGCTGGTTGCACTTGATCAAGCATTCCCAGCACCAACAAAAAAAGAACCACTCGATATCGTTTAAGGAGGTCATTTTCATGACAAAACATGTTCAACTCGGTCAATCTAAATTATTCGTTCACCCCATCGGTCTCGGTACGAATGCTGTCGGTGGACACAACTTGTATCCAAATCTCGATGAGCAAGCCGGACGCGATCTCGTCCGTGTCGCTTTGAAGCAAGGAATCAATTTCCTCGATACAGCTTTCATCTACGGACCAGAACGTTCGGAGGAACTCGTCGGTGAGGTCTGGAACGACACAGTCGCTCGAGAAGATGTCGTGCTCGCGACGAAAGGTGCGCATCAGTTCGTTGACGGAAACGTCGTCATGAACAATTCACCAGACTTTCTCCGTCAATCGGTCGAAGAGAGTTTAAAACGTCTTCAGACAGACTATATCGATTTGTATTACATTCATTTTCCGGATGAATCGACACCAAAGGACGAAGCCGTCGCAGCACTTGCTGAACTGAAAAAAGAAGGAAAGATTCGCGCAATCGGTGTCTCGAATTTCTCACTCGAACAACTGAAGGAAGCGAATAAAGACGGACACGTCGACGTCTATCAAGGAGAATACAACCTATTCAAACGGGATGCGGAAAAAGAGTTACTCCCGTACATCGTTGAGAACGGTATGTCCTTCGTCCCGTACTTCCCACTCGCTGCTGGATTATTGGCAGGGAAATATACGAAAGAGACGACATTTGACGATTTACGAAAAAACGATCCCTTGTTCCAAAAAGATGTCTTCGAACAAAACCTCGCAAAAGTCGATCAACTGCGCCCGATTGCAGAAGCACACGATGCAGAAGTCGCACACATCGTACTCGCGTGGTATCTGGCACAGGACGGTATCGATGCCATCATTCCTGGTGCAAAACGACCAGATCAGGTGACGGATACGTTGCGTACATTAGACGTTCAGTTGTCGCAAGAAGATATCGAAAAGATCGACCAAATTTTTAGCTGATCGTTCTCTTTTTATGAACATGAGCAGAATAGGCGAAAAATCATGCTGAACTTCGTATGATGGAGGCATGGAGGCGATTGATCATGAAGCACCATTTTCATTTAACCGCAGACTGGCCGGGCAATCGCAATGATGTTGGTCAGATCGAGACGGGTGAACTAAAAACAAAAATCTCAATTCCAGACGCCATGGATGGTCCAGGAGTTGGTACGAATCCAGATGAGATGTTACTTGGGGCAGCTGCTACGTGCTACATCATCACGCTTGCCGCGATGCTTGAGCGTAGTCACATTCCAAAGGTTTCGTTAACGATGGAATCTGAAGGTATCGTCGATGTTACGAACGGTGTCTTCACTTACGACGCGATTATTCATCGCCCTACTCTCTTATTACCAGCCGATCTGTCGGATCGTGATGTAGAGAAGGCACAACGTCTCGCTGAAAAAGCGGAAGGTTCGTGTATGATTACGCGGGCATTAGCAGGTAACGTCAAAGTATCGCTTGAGGCTGTTGTAGAACGCGTGTAAGTTAATTTTCAATTAGAAATCAAATACTCCTTTAACTATGTATTTTCTAAATCACAGTTAAAGGAGTATTTTTTACTGAACTTAATAACGATAAGGAGTTTTCAAAGAGCATTGTATCTCCTCTTTTAGCATCTCGTAAGAGGCATTCTCATCTTGTCTCATTAATTTATGAATTATTCGATGGCAACTTGCACATAATAAAGCTAAGTCTTCAGTCTGAGTATCTGTTATGCCACTTATACTTAATTGATTTTTATGATGCGCTTCAATATAACCTTTCCCGATAACTCCATAAACTTCCTCATAATTCATCTCACAAATATCACAGAATAATTGCCCAGCATGTTTAATTGCAAACTGTTCTTTTGCTTTTTTAACCACTTTTGCATTTCGTTCTGTTATGTAATGCGTGGCGAGTCGCTTTTCGCCTTCTGTATAACGCTCATCTTCCAGTAAACTTTCAGCAATGTGCGAGTTAAGTACTTCACTTTCGTCGGTATAGTAGTCTACTTGAAAAGCAAAATATTCTTTAAATTTACTCTCGAAAGTATCAAAAGTCATAAAGGGATGAAATTTTTCTAGTTTGAATGATTTATCTGATCCGTTCAGATCTTTTTTTAAGTTGATTACTTCATTTTGATTCAGCAATACAAATCGTACATCATTTATTCTGACTAATTCTTCCTCATTGGTAATACAAAAAATAAAGTAATCATATTCGGTTACTTTCGTATCTCGAATGCCATACATTCCACCCGTTGCACCTCTTATTCCGATACGTTTACCATCTAAAATTTGCTTATTCTTTTCTGATTTAAATGATACATTATATTGATCAGACAACGATTTTAACCACTCTTTTGTTAACTTTTTCATTACACTTACAATGTCTTTTTGCACGATCTATCCCTACTCTCGCTTCATTTGGAGGATTGTATTCATGATAAGAAAACAAAAATTTTCAGGAAACCAACATACGAAAGATGTTGCGATGTATCTAGAACAACTAATTCAAGAAAAATTATTTCTTCCACAAGAAAAACTTCCAGCAGTAGTCGTTGCTCAATTTTTATTCACCCAATTTCCGAGAACGAGTGAAGTCAAAACTAAATTTGATTTTGAACGTGCTGATCATCATGCTGACTTGTATATCTATCAAGACGAACATGTTTATCCGATTCATCTATTTTCTCTTAAGAAAAATACAACGATTCAACCTAAAAATCCTGGTGCTAAATCCTTCTTAAGCAAGTATTTTGGTTTAATGGGGGCTCAACATACATTCAACACATTACTGGATCAGGCGCGTTCTAATCTTTTCAAAGATATTGCGATACACCACGGAATAACTGATTTATATGTGTCAGAAGTAGCATTAAAAAAATCAATTCATGAATTGCAGTTAGATGAGAACATACTTAAAAGCTATCGTAGACGATTCTTAGAAAGTATTCGAGATCATTGTTATTCGCTCCTTCTTGATAGCCTGAATGAGCAGCAATCTGATTTTTTTAGAGGTTTCAAGCATCTATCGATGATTGAAGAATATAAAGTCATATTCATCGAAGAAACCTCTGAAATCAAACTAGAACAACAGACGATTCAAACATTCGAATCCGTACATCTGTTGAAAAAGAATAATTCATCGATTCATATCTTAGTGGACGACTATGAACTCGAGCTTCGATTCAAGTTCGAGTCTTCTTTGACATCTTCCATTAAATTAGCGACGAAACTATCGCATACTCATGAACTAACAGATCAATTCCAACAAAAAACGAGGCAACTCAATACAAAATGGTTAAGCTCCTTTGAAGATTCTCTACATACTCATACATTACTTACTCATTCGAATAAAAGTAATGCAATCGGTCGCTGTCATGAAGTTCTTACGTTATATCAATTCATCAAACACAATCCAACGATTCATTTAGTCGATCCCAACCAAGTTCATCACACATTAACGGCTTACTATGCGTATCTTGAATCAGACATGTTACAACAGCTTATTGAAAGTGCTCACGTTACAACTTCCGTATTACTTCGATACTTAAAAGAAATGTATGGTCAGTCTCAAATTGAACAAGTTCAACTAGTATCAGATAGCTATGTCGCGAATAAATTAGAAACAGCAGACATCTTACTCACTCTTCGATACGAACAAAACTTGATTGAGCTTCCCTTGTCCTTAAAAGCACTAAAAGCTCATAATTCTGTCATGACAATTAAAAATCCAGGTGCTGGTACGATTCTTTCCTATCAATATTTTGATGTTTTCGACGAAATGCAGGAGTTCATTGCAAGGATAAAAGAAAAATATTTGATTGGTTTGATTTCACGTCAGGAAGTACTCTCTGAAGTATCAAACGAAATCACAAAACACCTTTCCATCGCTTCACAAACGTCTCTTGTTTCTGGATTGAAAAAAATGATTGGAACGAACTTATCGATTGTCTCTTTTTATCAAAATTTAACGTGCTCCATTCATCCACCGATTGAAGTCGGAGGGCATATTCGTGTATCTCAACATTCATCGACTACGACACGCTTGACTTGGTCTAACGGTAACGAATACTTAAACTTTCGAGTCAAGTTCAGTGCTGGTGCCTCTCATGGATGGTCGTCCCTTAAATTATCGTGCGAACGCTCCGTCACATAATACTAAAAAAACGGACCTACTCATCAAAGAGCAGGTCCGTTTCACGTTTAAAAAAGTTTCAATTGTTGTTCTGATTGCTCTGCAACTAACTCCTCTGATTTCAACCAGTCTGTGATGGGTTGCAGAATACGCAACGCTAAGAGTACAGGCACAGCATTTCCAATTTGCTTATACTGCTTATCTAACCGGTTATTTAATTGCGTTTTCATATTACCACCATCATAAAATTCGAACCAATCCGGAAACGTCTGGATACGGGCCGATTCCCGAACACTCATACGACGATTAGAACCCACTAAGCTCCATTCATCTTTTCCTATTTTTTGCATTGCTTCTCCGCCTGGCCACAATTGTGCTTGTCTACCAGATGCTTGAATCGTAAAGGCTTGTTCTGTCCATTTCTTTTTACGATTGCGAGATAAATACATCGGAGAAAAGCCACCACTATACACATCAGCTGGTTCCTTCGGTAAATCTGAAATCGTCTCTTCTAAAGTCACGTAAGGATATTTTCCTAAAGGGCCATGCGTAGGCTCTGGAAATGTATATCTGAATGAGACATCTTTTCGTACACCGATGATAAAGACACGTTCCCGAAGTTGCGGCACCCCGTAGTCTCGAGCATTGACCAGTTGGTAATTCACTTCATATCCTGCTGCAGCAAAGTCTTCAATGATTTGGCGCGCTACTTCCCCTTTTCCTAAAGTCAATAATCCTTTTACGTTTTCAGCGACGAATACTTTAGGTCGTGCTTGCATGATCGCTCGAATGAAATGGATATATAAAAAATTTCGCTCATCATCAATCAAGCGTGGACCCGCTGAACTGAATCCAGGACAAGGAAATCCACCAAGTATGACATCACATTCAGGAAAGTGTTTGATTTTCCGTATGTCTCGACCGTCTTGAAAGACGTCTGTCGAAAAGTTCATCTTGTATGTGACTGCGGATTCTCGAAACATATCATTCGAAAAGATTGTCTCTGTCACGTTCCCTTTTGATACCAACTCATCAAAAGTCTCTTTTGATCGAAAGACTCGTTTGATGACATCTTCTCCGTGAAGACTGACAAAACCAGCAAGTTCTAGTCCTAAGTCTAATCCTCCTGCTCCAGAAAATAGGCTAATCACGCTATGCGCTTTTGTTGAGCGTTTAATATCAGAAAACAATGCTGTATCATCTGTCTCAAAAATACGATTCGTTTCCTCTTGGATTTTTTCAAACAACACATTTTTCACGTCTATTTCTTCATATTCAGTTAAAGGACGGTACTTTGCTCGTCCTCGTTCGTTTAGTTTCATGAGTTTACCTCCTGGCAACATCCTCTTGCCTTTATTATAAGCGAGCATCTGTTAAAAGGCCAGCGTTCTAATTAAATCGTAGAATAATTGATTTTGAGACACCCTATTTTTTTGAATACCAGTTATCCACATGTGGATAACCCCATTTATGGTATACTTATGGCACTTATCCACAAGTAGAAATGAGGAAACTAACATGTCTCGTGAACTTTATCCAATCGTCGTCAAATCAGAATGGATTGAATCGATTCGAAGCGGTTATCCCGCTTTACGCAAAGAAATGTTCGAAGCTTTGCACCATGTCAAAGAGGCAGGCGGACTGCTTCATCTGATGACAGAACATAAAGAATACCTCGCGACTGGTTATTTTGGCAAGCAGGAAAAAGGTGTCGGTTGGACCCTCTCGATGGACGAGCAAGAAGCGATCGATGTCGCCTTCTTCAAGCAACTTTTTGAAAAAGCGTTAGACAAACGAAATGAATTTTTTGAAGAGTACTCAGAAGCCTTCCGTATTTTTAACGGCGCTGGGGATGGTATCGGTGGATTGACGATTGATTGTTATGATCATCATTACCTCATTACATTCGAAAATGAAGGCATCTATACATTCCGTCCACTGATTCTTGAAGCTCTTGAATCACTACTAAATTATAGAAGCATTTATGAAAAACGAGACTTCCTAGTCGATCTTCAACCGGTCAAAGGTGACGACTTTTTGAAGGGGGAACGAGGCGATTTTCCTGAAGTCGCGCAAGAATATGGTGTGTTGTATGAATATGACTTGGACGCTGGTATGCGGACTGGTTTTGACATCGCCCAACGTGAACTTCGCCGAATCCTTCTCGATTCCGTCGAACGAAAGACCGTACTTAACCTCTTTTCCGATACAGGAACGCTGACAGTAACTGCCCTTTATGGTGAAGCTGCTCGAACGACAAGCGTTGATTTCTCGACACGTAGTCGAAATAAGACAAAAGATAATCTGATGTTGAATAGTTTTACTCCTGAGAAACAGAAGATTTTAGTTCAGGATGCGTTCGACTACATCGAACAAGCGGATAAAAAGACTCGTTTTGACGTTGTCTTGTTCCATCCGCCTGTACAAGTCAATACACGGACACGTCAGTTTCGGACCGAACAGGATCTCGCCCTTTGGATCCAAAAAGTCATTCATCTGACGAATCGCGGAGGACTGCTTGCGATTACGACAGATAGTCCTACTCTTGATGCGTCACAATTGAAAAAAGCTGTGGAGCAGGCTTTCAACAAATTGCGTCAAAAATTCGAAGTCGTGTGGGAGCAACCGGAGCAGAAAGATTTCCCGACTCCTCCTTCCATGCCACAACTCGCTCCAAAAAGCATTCTTGTTCGCCGTAAATGATCTGTTATCTAAAAAATCCGCTACTGAATTTTTCAGTAACGGATTTTTTTATAATTTTAACAGGAAATGTAAAATGAATGGAGAATCATTTTTTATGAGTTGGATAGACACTTACCTTACCAAAATGTGATGTTTGATCAAATCGTTGATAGAGATCGTTTAACGCATCGCGTTCATAAGGAATCTGCTCTTCAATCCGAATCTCGATGACACCCTCTTCCACTAAATGAACGAGTTCTGATAAGTGACGTTGCTGTTGTTTCATCTCCTCTACTTTTCCTTTCAGTAACGGAAGCGCGACGAACACAGCTTCAAGGGACAAGGCTTTACTATGCATCATCGTTAAATCTTGTGTCGTCCGTGTCGCGATCGAAATGATGCGTCCCCGCTCTTTTGCGAGTATGAACGATTCTTGTAAATGGTCACCGCCGACTGTATCAATGATGACGTCGAATCCGTCCAGATCCAGTCGGTTTAGCAACGCTTCAGCCGATTCTTCCTTGTACCGATGAACGCGGATCCCTTTTGCTTCTAGCCAAGCTGCCTTCTCGTCAGAAGAGGCGCTCGCTGTGACGTCACATCCATAATGACGAGCAAGTTGTACGGTAAGATGTCCTACTCCACCCGTTCCACCTGCTACATAAACACGGATGCCTGGGGTAATCGCGATCCGCTCTTTTAAAATTTCCATCGCCGTCAACCCAATCACCGGTAAACAACCAGCAACCTCAGCCGAGACCCCTTCCGGTCGTAAGACTGCCATCTGTTCAGGTACAAGCATTTCTTCCGCTAGCGCACCGGCACGTGTTCCAAGTCCGCCACCGAATGCGACGATGCGATCGCCGATAGAAAAAGACGTCACACCCTCGCCGATCTCAATGACTTTCCCCGTTACATCGCCCTGGAGGATTCCAGTCGTCGAAGCCGCCGCCACATGTCCGAAGAACATCTTCGTATCAAGTGGATTGATGCTCGACCCCTCGATTTGAACCCGTAATTCGTGTTTCCCCGCTTTTTCAGGTGTGACGTCTTTTTCTGTAAGTGATGCGTCTTTTCCATACCGATCGACTACGAATGCTCTCATGAAGAATTCCCCCTTTTTCATTATTAGTCTATCATGATTCAGAATTCTCTCACATTAGTCGTTCATGCTATGATGAAGGTATCTTATGACGAGAAGGGACGTTTTTGATTTGAAACAAGAATTGATTGATCGTCTAACTACATACGTGAAAGTCGATACACAGTCGAACTATGAGAGTACAACTGTTCCAACAACTGAAGGGCAATGGACACTGGCTCGTTTGCTCGTAGAAGAATTAAAGACAATTGGCATGGAAGAGGTCACGGTCGATGACAATGGTTATGTCATGGCGACGTTACCCGCTAATACAGATGCAGACATTCCGACAATTGGTTTCCTTGCTCACCTGGATACGGCAACGGACTTTACAGGTACGAATGTCCGTCCGCAACTCGTGGAAGCATATGACGGAAATCCAATCACGTTAAGTGAAGTACCGTCCGTCATCCTGTCGCCAACTGATTTTCCGGCACTACACAACTATGTTGGTCATACCTTAATAACAACGGATGGTACGACATTACTCGGTGCCGATAATAAAGCCGGAATCGCAGAAATCATGACAGCAATGCATCATTTGATTTCACATCCAGAAATCAAACATGGTCGTATTCGTGTTGCCTTTACGCCAGATGAAGAAATCGGTCGTGGACCGCATCAATTCAATGTCGAAGCATTCGATGCCACGTATGCTTATACGGTCGACGGCGGTCCGCTAGGTGAACTCGAATACGAAAGCTTTAATGCGGCGGCGGCAAAAATCGTCTTCCACGGAACGAATGTTCATCCAGGAACAGCAAAAGATAAGATGGTTAATTCGCAGAAACATGCGATGGCATTCCACGATCGTCTTCCTGGAGAAGAGTCTCCTGAATTCACGGATGGTTTTGAAGGATTCTTCCACCTGATTTCCTTTGACGGTTCTGTCGAAAAAACGACGCTCGACTACATCATTCGTGATTTCGATCGTGAGGCGTTCGAAGGACGGAAACATTTCTTGTCTGCCCTTGTCGATGAGTGGAACAAAAAGTATGGCGCCGGCAGTGTCGAAATCGATTTACACGATCAGTACTACAACATGCGCGAAAAAATCGAACCCCATATGCACATCGTCGATATCGCTCATGCAGCGATGGAGTCGCTTGACATCACACCAATTATTAAGCCAATTCGTGGTGGAACGGATGGATCACAACTTTCATACATGGGTCTTCCGACACCGAACATCTTTACCGGTGGCGAGAACTACCATGGCAAGTTTGAATTCATTTCGGTCGATAATATGGTCAAAGCAACACAAGTGATCATTACCATCGCTCAAGGATTTGAACAAGCTTCGCGCTAATTAAAAAGCAGATTCTCAGCGCTGAGAATCTGCTTTTTCTCATGTCTGGCGTTGTTGTTTTTTCAAGCGATAGATGTAACCAATCAGCAAAAAGATAATCAACGTCGAGGCAATCATGAGTTCCTTCGACCATTCACCGACGAAGGAGTTGGAATTTTCCTCAATCTCTCGCTCAGGCATCTGTTCTTTCATCTGGTCTGCTTGGCGCTTCGTGATTTTAAAGCTGTCTTTCCACTTCCACGTCTTTTCTTTTCCTTCAACACGGATATTAATTTGATACGTACCTGGTTCTAAGATTCCTGTCGTTTCAATCGGTGTTCTCATATAAATCGACGGAGCAAATCGAACTTCCGTCGCTTTCCGAACGACGACTTTTTTGCCTTGCGTGACGACGGCTTCGAACTTCATAGGCTGACTGATCGTCGGTACCTGATTGGCTAGCTTAACAAAGACAGTCGGTCTAGAAAAAGACGACTTTGCCTCTACCCCTTCGTACGTAATCTCGGGCGCCAGATCTTTAATCGAAGATCGGACTTTCAAACCGATGATGTAAGAGTGACGATTTTGAATACCGATTGTATTTTTTTCAGCTGTTTCTTTTTCTGGTTTCTTCTCGACCCGAACACCAGCTAACAAGGTACCGTCTAAATCGTTCACGATCTCAAGTGGTAAAGAAACGACTTTCGATTCGCCGCCCTTGATGAACGTCGATGTCGCGTTCGGTTGAATGAGATCCGTCAACGAAGTCGGAGCTAACGGGACCGGTTTCTTTTGATCGTAAACGATCAAACCATTATCGTTCGTCGTTGCATTCCGGATTGATGTCAAAAACGTATGATCATCAGGTCCGTGATTGAAAATCCGAACTTGAATGTTCGTCTTTTGTTTTGCCGTCATACGTAAATCAAAGTACGAGACACCAGAATCCACTTGGTAGGCATTCGGAACGGCTTCAATCGAAAAATTGACGCGATCTTCTGCAAAACTAGTCGAAGGTATGACGCAGAATAACAATCCATAAAGTAGTATAGCAAGACAACTGGCTCCCCATCGTTTCATCTTTGTCTTCACCTGCTTTCAAGTCAATTCACGACATCCGTAAGCGTCCAGTCGAGTGTTGCGGTGTGTGTGCCTTGCACTTGAGAATTGATTGGTACATTGAGTTTGATGTAATCGTTATCGGTTCCGTTACCCTTCCAGTAAATTTGCCAAGTTGAGAACGTTCCTTCTGGGGATGTTAATATCGTTTGCGCATCTCCTGCATTTCCTGGTGTCAATGTTATATCTCCTGTCGTAGGTGCCGCGAATCCTGATACATTCACTAATGTTTGAACAGTACCGGCATCAATGGATAACGTCGAACCTATTAACGAGGGTGTTCCACCTCCATCTATAAAGTCTCCCAACTTCACGGTTACTTCCCATTCTGTCCGATTAACCCGTCGATCCGTTACTTGGAGAAATGGTTTTTGATCGGTCGCCTTAAACTCAGCTTTATTGGAAAGCAATTCGTTTGATCCAAAATCAAAGTTAGGTGCATAGTCGAGTGTCAATGCTCCAGTATTTCCTGTAGGTGTATTTCCGCCGTTTTTGTCTGGTTCATATGGATTGTTCGGATCCCGATCATCTGGATCCACGATGACCGGTGCTTCATTCGACGTGAACGTAATTTTTGCCGTCGACTCGCCAGTAGAAGTCGCCGCCCATGCAGTGGTTGTTCCTAAAACCAAAGCCGTACTCATCAATACCGTCGAAACAGCGAAACGTTTCTTCATCTCTGTTCTCTCCTTTTCATGGTGCATTGATTAAACTCCATTGGATGTCCGCGCTATACGATGAAGGTTTTGGATATTTGCCAGTTAAGTCGAGAATAATCCCTTCGTTTTCTGCGTAGGTTAACGGTGTCTGATTCGAGCTTACCGACATCGTTCCTGTTGCGATTTCAATAGCAGTCGCTTGTAACAATTGAGTTTTGGAAGTTGTCTTAAAATAAAGAACATCATTTAACACATGATTTTCTTTACTCGTCAAAGGACGACTGAGACTTGCTTGTAACTTCCAGTTGTAACCTTCTGCATTTTCATGCGAAATAGAAATCGTCATTGGAGACAAGCGAGGAATAATTTTCTCACGTCCTGTCAACTCATGACCTCCGAAGTCTAACGAATCCGGTACGATTAAGTTGAATGTTGGTCCGATTCCAAGTGTTGCTGTTGCCGTACCACCACTTAAAACATTTAAATCGACTAACCCCTCTGCTAAAACACTCCGAAATGTGTAGACTTTATCGACTCCGACTGGTAAATTTCCAACTTTGAAAGATAAGGTGAATCGATCGCTACTTAGAAGAGATAGCTTTAATAAAGAGCTAACATCAGCATAGATTTGGTTATTTGTTCGATCGATTATTGCTGTCACATCTCTCGTTTGCGTTCCAATCCCAAGTAATCCACTATAGCGATATTGCAGTTGGACGGAACTCGTTTCAATACTTCGCATCACTTCTGGTGGTAGTCGAAAAATAATATATCCACTTGATAAATTTAAGCTCAACAATCCAGAAACAGTATTTTCTAATGTAATCGTTTGAGTCGTTCCATTATAGGAAGCATCTAAGCTTGATGTTCCGAGCAGTGCTACTCCAGCAAGTGTCGGTGCAACCGCTTGTTGCTTCTCTTGTCTTGGTTTAATTGGATTTAAGACAGGTGCTGTAATTTCGCTCGATGATTCTTCTTCAGAATCAGGCTGCTCGGGAACTTCATTGTCCTCTTCATCTGGAGCTATCTCAGGTGTTGATGAATCTTCATTCTCGGTTGGGGGTGTCTCAGGTGTTGGTAGGTCTTCGCTCTCGGTTGGAGGTGTCTCGGGTGTCGGTGGGTCTTCACTCTCGGTTGGAGGTGTCTCGGGTGTCGGTGGGTCTTCACTCTCGGTTGGAGGTGTCTCAGGTGTTGGTGGATCTTCATTTTCGGTTGGAGGTGTCTCAGGTGTTGGTGGATCTTCATTTTCGGTTGGAGGTGTCTCAGGTGTTGGTGGATCTTCATTTTCGGTTGGAGGTGTCTCAGGTGTTGGTGGATCTTCATTTTCGGTTGGAGGTGTCTCAGGTGTTGGTGGATCTTCATTTTCGGTTGGAGGTGTCTCAGGTGTTGGTGGATCTTCATTTTCGGTTGGAGGTGTCTCAGGTGTTGATGGGTCTTCACTCTCGGTTGATGGCGTCTTCTCTACTTCTACAAGCTCTTCGCATTGTTCAATTTCCTCTTTTTCCAACAAGTCCTTTTTCTTTGGATCACTCAACGTCTCTTCACAAAACGATGACGTCAAAGGGTCTGGAATCTCGAATTCCTCAGTCGTCGCATGACTGTGCGGAATCGGAAAGCTTGTTGCCAGTAGAATCATTAAGATGATAAAAAGATTCGGCGATCGATTTCGATACAAATGCACCCCTCCCATCCTTATGACCTATTTCTATTGACCTATATCTCTATCTACCTTCTGAATAAGGTAAATAAACCATTAAAATGGAATTTAAAAGATAAAAAATGTATCGTTATTTATTAATATAATAAAATTTAGTACCAATAAAGGTTTAGTCAGTTGATTTATTATAATGAAATAAAAAGATGTGCTTGTCTCCAAGCACATCGAGTTTTAATTCTTTTCTTCTGTTGTAGCATCTGGAATCGGTAGTTGGACCATACTCCCCGATCCACTGACGAGTGGTGACTTCCCGTCCCATTTCTTGACAGCTTCGTATTGAATCATTTCTTCTGTCAGTGTCTTCTGTAGTTCTTTTTGAGCTTTTGCTAAACCTTGGGCTTCGATCAAACGGGCATCTGCTGCTCCTTTCGCTTCTACGCGAAGACGCTCTGCTTCTGCTTTAGCGATTTCAAGATCCGTTTTCTTTTTATCGAGTTCCTGCGACGCTTTGACACGCGCATCGATTGCTTCCTGTGTCTTTTCATCTGGTTTCGGCGCACCGAGTGCGACATCTTCGATGATAAAACCGATGTCCTTGACGTCTTCTGCAAACTGCGTCTGAATGCTCGTCGAGACATTCCCTGATTTTTCACCGAACAGTTCAAGGACAGTAACTTTCGAGATTTGCTCACGCGATGCATCATAGAGACGTTGTTTCAGATACCCTTTTGCAATCTCATCGATTTCAATCGGTCCGAACTTATTGAAGACTTTCGTCACCTTATCCGGTGAGACGGAGAAGCTGTATGTAAAGTCAACGACGATGTTCTTTCCGTCCTTGGTCGCAAGCGTCATGTTCTCAAGTGCTTTTGTCTGTGTCCGAATCGGATACTCCGTCACTCGTGTGATCGGTGAAACAACATGCCAGCCTTGCGATAACGTCTCATCTTTGACACCGCTTGACGGTGTATAGACGACACCAACTTGTCCAGGTTCGATTTGTTCAACGATGAACGGCGTTGTTGCAAGCAACGCTAGTACGAGCACACCAGCGATGATCATCGATGGGCGAATTTTTTTCTTCGGTTTGATTTCTCTCATTCTGAATCTCCTTTATCGATCTTTTCTTGGATATAGCGGTAGAGTTCCATGCCAAGCAAAACGATGAGGGCGAAAAACAATAATGTGAAAAAGATGGCCATCTAACCCCTCCTCTAACGAATTCCTTATCTTGTTCTACGCATTCATCTGGAAAATGTTTCATTTTTTAAAATGTCTGGTTGCTTATTTTTAATTTCTGTCCTAATATGGAGGGAACTTTGCCTGCTCTACGACAGATCACGATTTGTGGTACACTCGAATGAGCACATCACTTACTAGAAACGAGGGTTCATCTCTATATGATTACAGTACAAAACGTCGGTCTTCGCTTTGCAGACCGAAAATTATTCGAAGACGTCAACATCAAATTCACACCAGGTAACTGTTATGGTCTAATCGGCGCGAATGGTGCCGGTAAATCGACATTCCTGAAAATTCTCGCTGGTGATATCGAAGCACAACAAGGCGATGTCATCATCACACCAGGCGAACGGTTAGGCGTTCTCCGTCAGAACCATTACGAATACGAAGAATTCCAAGTCATCGAAACGGTTATGATGGGACACAAACGTCTCTACGAAGTCATGAAAGAAAAAGATGCGATCTATATGAAAGAAGACTTCTCAGACGAGGACGGCATGCGTGCTGCTGAACTCGAAGGTGAATTCGCTGAAATGAACGGTTGGGAAGCGGAGTCGGAAGCAGCAATGCTTCTTCAAGGACTTGGCATTAAAGAAGACCTTCATTCGAAAACGATGGCTGAGCTGACAGGATCGGAAAAGGTCAAAGTCTTGCTTGCCCAAGCGTTGTTCGGTAAACCAGACATTCTCTTACTCGATGAGCCGACGAACGGACTTGATTTGAAAGCCGTCAAATGGCTCGAGGAATTCCTAATCGGATTTGAGAATACGGTCATCGTCATTTCCCACGACCGTCACTTCTTGAACAACGTCTGTACGCACATGGCGGATCTAGATTACGGTAAGATTCAACTATATATCGGAAACTACGATTTCTGGTATGAATCAAGTCAGCTTGCTTCACGTATGGCAAGTGACCAAAACAAGAAAAAAGAAGAGAAGATCAAAGAACTTCAAGCCTTCATCGCGCGTTTCAGCTCAAACGCTTCGAAAGCGAAACAAGCGACGTCACGGAAGAAATTGCTTGATAAAATCACACTCGATGACATTCGTCCGTCGTCACGCCGTTATCCGTTCGTCGGTTTCACACCGGAACGTGAAATCGGAAATGATCTCTTGATGGTCGACGGTATCTCGAAGACGATCGATGGTGTCAAAGTCCTTGATAACGTTCGTTTCTCATTGAACAAAACGGATAAGGTCGCGTTCATCAGCCAGAGTGATATCGCAATCACAACACTGTTCAAAATCCTTATGGGTGAGATGGAACCGGACAGCGGTACGTTCAAATGGGGCGTTACGACTTCGCAGTCGTACTTGCCAAAAGACAACTCGGAATTCTTTGAAGGCTCGGATAAAACGATTCTCGATTGGCTCCGTCAGTATTCGCCGGCAGATGAGAGCGATACGTTCCTCCGTGGATTCCTCGGTCGGATGCTCTTCTCAGGAGAAGAAGTCATGAAGAAAGCTTCTGTCTTATCTGGGGGCGAAAAAGTCCGTTGTATGCTTTCAAAAGCAATGCTCAGCGGTGCTAACGTCCTCGTACTCGACGATCCAACGAACCACTTGGATCTCGAATCAATTACGGCACTCAACGATGGCTTGATCGCTTATAAAGGCGCAATGCTCTTCAGCTCGCATGACCATCAGTTCGTCGAAACAATCGCGAACCGGATCATCGAGTTGACGCCAAACGGTATCGTCGATAAAGAAACGACATACGATGAGTACTTGAACAATGATACGATCCAACAGCAACTAACAGCGTTATACGCGCAATGATTTTAAAAGAGACCGGAACTGTCGTTTCGGTCTCTTTTTTTGAACACATTAAAGGAGGAATGCGATATGCGGCATCGCGTATGCGCGGCGTTGATTGAAGAGCAACAGATCCTAATGGTCGAGTTACACACGCCTTCCCGGACATTTTGGACGTTACCGGGCGGAGGTGTCGAGAGCAATGAAACAAAAGAAGAAGCTATCGTACGTGAAGTATTAGAAGAGACACATCTTCACGTCACGGTCGAACGACAACTCTACGAGATTTCGATCGATCAAGGAACGGAGACGTGTTTTCTCGTCCGACGTGTCACGAATAGTTCTGTACTTCAACTCGGGATTGATCCTGAACTACCACTTGATCAACAAGAATTACGAGCTGTTCGATTTCGACCACTGAATGAGATGCAAAATGATCCTCAGATTTCCCGTTTGCGCCTACTATCGTAACGATATAATCATTTGATGAAACGAAAGTTTAATCACAATACTTATATTTAAAATTAGCAGTCGGTAACTGATCTTTTAGTTGATCCAAAAGTACGTGAACAGTCGATGAAAGATGGAATCGGTATGCGTATTGGTCATCTATCCGGCTTAACGAGCGGTCAAAAATCATATACGAATCGATAAGATGCTAAAACGGATTCCCAGGCACGGGAATCCGTTTTTTCATGCGTTGTTCTTCTTTTGTTTCGCCGCTTCTTCTTCGACACGTTGCAACAGCCCATGAACGATTTTCTCATTCTCTCGCTCGCCTCCAAGCGACAACAGACTCTTTCCAACAAAATTGGCTCCTTCGTTCTTCCCTGTATAAATCAACAGACATCGATCAGGTCCGAGTGGTTTGAGTGTAAATGTCATCTCGATCTTGAATATTTTAGCCAACGTAAATCCGATCGTATTTTGTTTGAAGTCGGGTTCGTTCGTATAAGCCAAATCGGTCACGATATAGGTTTCAAGTCGGTTACCCTGCATGTACGTTTGACGATACGTCGAACCGACCACACCCGGTTTTCGTTCGATTACCTCGTGCTGGACGACGTTTGGAATCAAACGCTGCAATCGCGTGTGATCAAACAAGTGCCATGCTTCCTCAATCGGAATATCGAGCTGTCGTTCTTCTCTCCACGTAATCATAGATCCGCCCCCTTTTCTATAGAAATACCCTGTCATCCGGTCTTGTAACGTCCGGTGACAGGGCGGGAGCAGATTCTTATTTTACTGTGCTTGTTTCAAGGGCTGCACCGAGGAACTTGGCCAGTTCGAGCATACCGTAGCGTCCTGCAGCTGCCTCAGCATCCGAATTATAGTTCGTATTCGTATTGACGTCATACGTATAGATCGTACCTGACGCATCCTTGATGAACTCGATGCCTGCGACCGCAATCTGGTTCGCTTGGAGGAAGGCTTCATACTTTTGGATGATCGGATCATCGAAGCTTTCAACAATTTGGAACTTCATCGGCGTTTGCGGTGCTTCTTCACCAACTGGGCAAAACAGGTCGTCAATCACACACGCATCCGCTGGGCAAAGTTCGAATCCTTCCGACGTATCGACTTGGACCGCGTAGACGAATTTTCCACCCACGAACTCACAGCGCGTGATATACGGTTCTGGTGCTTGGATGTACTCTTGAATCAACGTGATGCCATCGACTGGTTCGTCAAATGTCGGACCATCGAGGTAGGCTTCAAGTGCTTCAATTGAGTGGAATAACTGGACGCCGAGACCTTTCCCGGCACGGTTGTGTTTCGTGATGAATGACGAAACGCCGATCTCTTTTGCCGCTTGCACGATTTGATCACGTCCGACTGCAGCCGTCGTCTTTGGTACACGGATGCCTGCTTTACGTAGTGCTGTATACTGATTGACTTTGCTGACTTCAAGGCGGAGCGCACGCGTTCCGTTGAAGACGGTCCGGTCGTGTTCTTCTAACCAAGCAAGGACCCCTTCCGTCAACTCCGGCGCGTAACGGTGCCCGCGTGTATGCGAAGAGGCACTCATCCGGCTGTAAAAGACGCCTTCTGGCGGTAGTTCATCGAGTGGAACGATTCCTTCATTTAGATGCCACTCTTCATACGGTAACTCAAGTTCTTCGAGACGTTTGATGAGATGGTCCGTCCATTCTTGGTTTTCGTGGAGAATATGAATTTTTGTCATGATTGTTGACCTACCTTTCGTTTCGCTTCGACCAGTGGCATTACGTCACGAGCAAAGCGTTCCATTTCTTCGAGTTGTGGTGAGAATTGTAACAAGAGTAACGTGACACCGACGGCTTCGAACGCTAGAATGCGTTCCGCAATTTGTTCTGGTGTTCCGATCAAGTTCGGTCTTAGACCACGGTTCGAGACGGAATAATCGTTTCGCTCGACCTGTTGCTCCAGTTGCGATTTACTGATGAAATCCTGATAACCGGCATAACCGGCGCTGTCTTCCTTGACGTCCGTAATGCGTTGCCACTCAAGAAGCGCTTCTTCTTCCGTATCCCGACAAATGATGTAGGCAGCAAGACCGAAACTCTCGAGCGGTGCGTGTCCCGTCGATTCCCGGCGTACTTTCATATCGTTGATTTTATGGGCTACTTCTTCGACCGTGCCCCCGTGCATGACATAAGCGTCACAGTGTTCGACGATTGTCCGCTTTCCAGCTTCACTCTCTCCACCAGCGTAGAGCTTGATGCCTGGACGCTGGACGGGCTTCGGATGAAGTTCCGCCTGCTCGATCGTGTAGTGATTACCGGAGAAGCTATACGGTGACGCATCTGCCCATAATCCTTTCATGACCGTGACGAATTCTTCCGTCCGAGCATAGCGTTCATCGTGTGCTGTGAAGATACCGTTGTATTGTTTGGCTTCCTCTGCCCACCACGCCGAAACGACGTTGAGCGTAAAGCGTCCACCACTCAACTGATCGATGTTTGCCGCCATCTTCGCCGTCGTCGCTGGATTATGGAACCCAGGACGAACCGCTGTCATGATTTCTAAGCGTTCTGTCGTTGCAGCAATCGCAGCTGCCGTCGTCCATGCCTCAAGACTCGGTTCCTTGATGCCTTTGATGTCGTTCAAGTTCAATTCCGCGATCAACGTCGTCGAGAAGCCGATCCGTTCTGCTGTTTGTGCGACTTGTTTTGCATAATCGAATGTCGGTGGCATCTGTTCATCCTCGACGTTACGTAACCATCCCCCAAAAATCGGTAACCAAAAACCATACTCCACTCCATCGTCCCCCTTATCATAAAAAAAACGCTCTTTTCGAAGTTCGAAAAGAGCGACGGTATCTTGTCCTGTCCGCTCTTATCTTCAGAAGGTATCCCTTCCTGGAAGTAGCACCTTCCGCCACAGCGGGGTTGCTGAAGTGTCTTCGGGCCAGTCCCTCGACTTCTCTAGATAAGATGTGTTGCATTCATCGTACAAAATTCACTGAACTAAAGCAACCATTAAACCGTCTTTTCCAATCGGAATTATTTCGAGCATAAAAAAATCCCGACGTAGTGTCGGGATCCGGTATTAATATGGTGCGACGAAATCTGATGTCTGCTCTGGTGCTTGTTCACCACGAACACGATCATAGAACTTGGCTAGTGTGACGCTGAAGTATGGTCCGACCCACAGGATAGCAAGACCAAGAGTAACGATCACGAGTAATGCCCAACCAATGAATGATAGGAAGAGTAAGAATGCTTCCATCTTATGACCGTCCATGAGTTGACGCGAGCGTGTGATTGCCTCGAGGATACCAATCGACGGTTCATCCCGAAGGATGTAGAACGTCAACAAGTAAGAGAACGATTTGATGATCCCTGGAATGATCAAGAGCAACGTCCAAAGTGCGATGAAAATGAATTGAACGATTGCGAGCCCGACCACTTTCAGGAACATCCCGTATGGCTCAAATAGACCTGTCACTTTCGCTTCTTCTCCACGAGCAATCGACATGGCAATCCATGTCCAACCGACTCCTAATGGAATCAGTAAAATCGATACTAACATTACGACGAGATCCATGCTATTTGACGGCTCATCGATATCCGATCCAAATAAGTTAGGAACACCCTGAATGATACTAAACAGCAGGAATGCTAGGACTGCAAATCCCCAACGACCGCTGAGCGACTCCTTCGCTGCTTTTTTTAATTGAGATGACATGAGTAAGGTCCTCCTTGAAAAATAAGTTCTCACCTTACTTTACGGTCGAATTCTTCTAATGTTTCACTCTTTTTTCAATAATTTCCCGTCTCGTTGCTGGTTGAGCCAAGCACGCTCAAGTTGTCGTTCACACGCTGTATATAGCGATCGTCGACCGTCGAGGCGTTCCATCGCGAACGGAATACCATGTTTTTTCGCCTGTGCAATGACATGTGCACTCGCCGCATGAGAGACACGGCTCGTCACGACGACGATGGCATCCGTCTTTTTGGAGAGACAAGCAATCTTTTTCGCAGACTGTGCGTCTCCTGCGAGATGAATCAATTCGATTCCTGTTGGCGCAAAGAACTCACGATAAACAGCCGTTTGTTGTTCGTTTCCAACGATGACGAGGCGCATACCTGTGAAGCGCGTGAAATCAAGCGGTGTCTTATCGACGAAATCCATCAATTGTCCAGGTACAGCTGTCGTCACGATTGGTTCGATCTTTCGCTCTTTTTGAACACGAATGCGCTGCTGCACTTTTTTAGCCTTCGGAACCGTTTGTCGTTTCATTTTTCGTGCATACCGATTTGACTTTTTCGTTGTCACAGGCGTCTTCACTACCGGTTGCTTGACCTCAGATGGACGGTTTGATGATGTGTTGACGATCGGCTCTTCATACGTGAACGGATGTTTCCAAGCAATCGTTAGTGTATCTTTCCGTCCGCGCCACATGGCGAGATCGACGAGTTGTCCTGCTTCTAGTCGGAAATAGCGCATGTCTTCTACTGGTACGACATAATAAAACGGTCTGTCCGACTCATCTTGCAGTGGACCATTCACCGTTTCCTCAATGATTCCATGTGCCTTGACGATGGCTTGTTCAAACACGACACGTTCCGGATTTTCTCTCATTCGCTCCGTCGAGACGACGGCTTCAACACGGCACATCGTTTTTTGATCATCCTGATGATCGACACGGATCCGAACTTCCATGCCGTGCTCGAGATTCCAATCGCGGACGTCTCGTTCTGAAATATGACTGCCGGACCACTCTAGTAAAGTACCGCCTTTTAATCCCCGCTGAAACGTATAGGCATAACGTTGCTTGCGTACTGGCTCGATCGGTACTTGTGGTGGCATTACGACGGTCTGCTTCTCTCGTTTCACTTCGTCGATGACTAGTGTTTCTTGAACATCGCGCGGTGCATAATACGCTGACATCTTGACCCATTCGTCGATTCCGTTCACTTCGTCGAGCCAGAGTTGCCAATCTTCATACCGCTCCACGACTGCTAATTTCATCTGTACCAATTCAGTTGCTCGTTCCAACACCTGTTGCATCATCCGTAACCACTTCCTTTGCGTTTTTTTCACTATAGCAACGAAAAAACGTGGAAGTAGTTCAAAAAAATAACCGGGTTGTTTTTTTATTTAGGTACGTTGCTGAATTTCCACAGCCGGATCCTGACGCTTATATTTTGCAACGATGACAATTAAAACCGTGATGATCACAAGCAGGAACCAAGAAGACAATTTTCCAAGATCAACGACTGCCCAGCCTCCTTCTTGATGCGGATAGACCCAGCCTTTAAAGAACGTCACGATATTCTCTGCAATCCAAATGAAAAAGGCGATCAGTAAAAAGGACAGGACGAGCGGCATCCGGTAGATCGTCTGCTCGATCGTAAAATGAACCCAAGACTTATAGAAGACAAGGACGACGAGGACCATCAATAGCCAGCGTGCATCGAAGATCCAGTGGTGGGTGAAGAAGTTGAGATAGACGAGACTGCCGACGCTAATCGCAAGCCACGGGGGAGGAAATGCTATGAATCGTAATTGAAATCGCCGAAACGCCTGGCAGACATAGCTCGCGACGCTTGCATACATGAATCCTGCATATAAGGGAACACCAGCCACTTTCGTCAAAGCGTCTTCCGGATAACTCCAAGACCCGACGTTCACCTTGAACAGTTCAAGTGCTAGACCGATGACGTGAAACAATAAGATCAGTTTGAATTCTTCCATCGTTTCATAACGCGTGACGAGTAAGACGATTTGGATGAGAATACACCAGAGCAACAGGAGATCGTATCGAGCAACCGGTTCAGTAGGAAGATAACGTGAAAGAGCAAGCGCTGCGAAAATCATCACGGGAAAGACGCAACAGACGGCTTCTATATATGTAAAACGAATCAGGTGCCGGATCGCTTTCATTCTATCCCTCCTTTTTCTTCAGTATACGTTTCTCTTTTGACCTTCCCCTCCTTCTTAAGATGGAAAAAACGGAAAATTTCGTCTTTCTTCTTCCACTTTCCTCATGATACAGTTAACGAATCAATTATTTTTAAGAAATGAGGTGCCAGACATGACGCGTCATCGCGCTTCCTGGTTGTTACGCGCTACGTTAAAGTGGGGACTCTTCCTACTCGGTTTATTTTTACTCGCTCTTGGCTCATCGATGATGATCACGGCTGAACTCGGTGTCTCGACGTGGGACGTGTTGCATCTCGGTCTTCAAAAGAAGACACCACTATCCGTCGGAACGATCATCTTGCTTGTTGGTCTCTTACTCGTGTTCGTTAAATACGCGTTAGACCGTGTCACACCGCAAATCGGAACGCTCGTCAACGCGATTTTCGTCGGTGTCTTCATGAATCTTGTTCTTGGTTCTCATCTCTTACCGTCTTTTGAATCGATCTGGTTGAATACACTCTGGCTGATTTTCGGCATCTTTATCATTGGAATGGGCGCTGGTCTGTATGTCGCTGTCGGATACGGGGCCGGTCCACGCGATGGGTTGACATTGACACTTGCAGAGCGCTTTGGAACGTCGATTCGTCTGATGCGGACGATCATGGAAGTTACGGCATGCGGCATTGGCTGGTTGCTTGGGGGACCTGTTTTCTTCGGTACGATCCTCTCGATTTTCTTAATCGGACCGTTCCTGCAATTTTGGTTGTTCTATTTCCGCCGGATCATTGCAGCGATTGATGCAAAAGGACTTTCAGCGTCTGAACGCCATATTAGTTAAGTCGCCTGACTCGATATCATTCTGCGTGAATGATATCTTTTTTTATGTCAGAAGCAGATAAGTTGCGTCACCAAAATAAACACGTTATATTCGTTTACATATCAATCTTTGATACGTCAAAGGTTTCTTCGAACGAAGGGAAGGATGTGATGGATTGAGTATTTCCTGCAACGAAAAAGGACGTTTGATCTATGCACTCGTCTCCGTCAATAAGACGATTGCTCAAAAATTCGATCTCTGTACGGATGGTTTCAGTCAGACGCGAATGGATCTACTTGCTCAACTACAAGTCGATCAAACGATCAGTCAAAAAGAATTGCAAAAACGCGTCAATGTCGATCACGCGGCGGTGACCCGTCACCTCAAACACCTAGAATCGACCGGGATGATTGCTCGTGAGCGTTCAGCCGCTGACAATCGGGTGATTCTTGTTTCCTTAACGGAACAAGGGGCGACGCGCATCGCACGATTACGCGAACAAAAAGATGAGTTCCTCGAGAACTTACTCGAAGGATTCTCCGCTGAAGAACAACGGACGTTAGCTGAGATGATTCAACGCATCGAAGCGAACGCCGACACATTACCTAAATTAAAAGAGGAGTCGATTTAATATGGCAACGCAAACTCAAACAGACTTCATGGAAATCGTCAAAGGACGCCGTTCGATTCGTAACTACGATACAGACGTGAAGATCTCAAAAGAAGAAATGACACAAATCCTTGAAGAAGCAACACTCGCACCTTCTTCCGTCAACATGCAACCATGGCGTTTCCTCGTCATCGATAGCGAAGAAGGTAAAGCAACACTTGCACCACTCGCGAAATTCAACCAAGTTCAAGTCGAGACATCTTCTGCTGTCATCGCCGTCTTCGGCGACATGAACGCTGTTGATCAACTCGAGAACATCTACGATACAGCTGTTGCAAAAGGACTCATGCCACAAGAAGTACGCGATCGCCAAGTACCAGCGATCCAAGGGATGTACAGCAGTGTATCGGCGAACGATTTGAAAGACAGCATCTTGATCGACTCGGGTCTCGTCTCGATGCAATTGATGCTAGTCGCTCGTGCACACGGTTATGATACAAACCCAATCGGTGGTTACGAGAAAGATCAAATCGCGGAAGCATTCGGTCTTGAAAAAGAACGCTATGTACCGGTCATGTTGCTATCGATCGGTAAAGCAGTCGACGCTGGATATCCATCGGTTCGCCTACCAATCAACGATATCGCAGACTGGAAATAAGTTTTTTACACTATAAAAAAGAGAAAACACACAAGGGAGATTGAATAATTATGACTACTCAAACAACAACGGACTTCATGGAAATCGTCAAAGGACGCCGCTCGATTCGCAACTACGACACAAACGTAAAAATTTCAAAAGAAGAAATGACACAAATCCTTGAAGAAGCAACACTTGCTCCATCTTCAGTTAACATGCAACCATGGCGTTTCCTCGTCATCGATAGCGAAGAAGGTAAAGCGAAACTCGCACCACTCGCGAAATTCAACCAAGTTCAAGTCGAGACATCTTCTGCTGTCATCGCCGTCTTCGGTGACATGAACGCGGTCGACAGCATCGAGACAATCTACGACATGGCTGTTGAAAAAGGGCTTATGCCACAAGAAGTACGTGATCGCCAAGTACCAGCTATCAAAGGTTTCTACCGTCCAGAAGACGTTGAAACATTACGTGATAGCATCTTGATCGACTCAGGTCTCGTTTCGATGCAATTGATGCTCGTTGCTCGTGCACACGGTTACGATACAAACCCAATTGGTGGTTACGAGAAAGACCAAATCGCAGAAGCATTCGGTCTTGAAAAAGAGCGTTATCTCCCAGTCATGTTGCTTTCAATCGGTAAAGCAGTGGACGCAGGATACCCATCGGTTCGTCTACCAATCGCTGACATCGCAGAGTGGAAATAAGCGATATCACCTAGTCCGGATTCCTTTCATAGGAATCCGGCTTTTTTGTATACTCAAAGAAAAGGAGCTGTCAGTGATGTATGATGTGACGATTATCGGAGCCGGTGTGGCAGGAATTTTCCTCGCCCATCAGCTTGTTGAAGATGGGCAACGCGTCTTATTGATTGACGCCGGAAAACCAATCCGTGAACGAACGACAGAAGATGCGTATCTTGGATTCGCAGGGCTTGGCAAATCAGAAGGAAAGTTCAATTATGCGACGGGATTCGGCGGCGAACTCGTCTCAAAAATCGGTGAAGAGACAACACGACGACTGTTCCAAGAAGTCGATGATCTCTTATGTACATATGGTGGAGGTACAGTCGAGACATACTCGACGCATTCCCCTACTGTAGCGTCTCGTGCCCGTCGCGCCGGTCTGCACACGGTCGAGACGACCGTCCGTCATTTAGGCACGGCACGAACCGCTGCCGTCTTCACAGCGTTTGAAGACGCCTTATTACCACGTCTCGATGTCCGGTTCGAAACGACGATCGAGCAAATTACGAAATCGGAGCCGTTTGCGATCAAAACAGCGGACGAGATTTTCGTCAGTCAACGAATCGTGTTCGCGACGGGTCGTTCTGGTGCGGACTTTACGTTGCACCAATTAGCGACGCTTGGTGTCACCCCACAGCGGACTCGACTTGATCTCGGGGTGCGGATTGAGACGGATGAAGTACTATTTCGGACATTGTTACAGGAGACGTTCGAGACGAAGCTCGGTTACGACTCGCCTTACGGTCAAGCCGTCACCTATTGCATGAATCCGCGCGGACGGATCATCCGCAAATATCAAGAAGGACTCGTCATGCCGGATGGTCAAAATGTCCACGAGTCGGCAGACGGTTCGACAAATCTGAACTTTACACTATTTCTCCCGCGTTATTTTTCGACACTAGCGAAAGCGAATGCGTATGCCACGTGCATTATCGGAGGAATCAATCAAGGACAGGATCGCATTCTCGTTCAACGACTCGGTGATTTTCGAAAATCGCAAGCGACGACAACGGATCAATTGCTTCATAACGGAATCATCCCTTCGCTAGTTGCTTCCCCTGGAGATTTACACGTGGAAGTGCCTGCGGAAGACCTGCTCGTCTTAGACGGTTTTTTGGAGCGTCTTGAGCGACTCCTTGAGACGGAACTTCCGGAAGATACGTTACTTTACGGATTAGATGGTAAGTTTTACGCACCTATGCTTGAGACGTCAGAAACGTTTGAGACGACATGTCCCCGTGTCTATGCAATCGGAGATTGTTCCGGTGCAACGCACTCGCTTGCCCAAGCAGCCGCAAGCGGAATTCATCTCGGACATGCCTTGACACAAAACAGCCGGTCCCTCTTCGCCTAAGCGGAGAACGACCGGCTTGTCTTATTTCTTGAATGCTTCGTACACTTTCAATTGTTTCCCTTTGACCTTCGTCGTCTTCATCGCCCGGAGGACAAGCGGACCTTTCCCGTTGAGGATATCGACATACGTCAACGTATCCTGAATCGAGATGATGCCGATGTCGTCTGCTGTGACGCCTTCAATCTTCGCGATCGTTCCAACGAAGTCGACGGCACGGAGTTTTTTCTTTTTCCCGCCGTTAAAGAACAATTTCATGATGTCCGCATC
The DNA here is from genome assembly GCF_000798935.2 of Exiguobacterium sp. ZWU0009. Lineage (NCBI taxonomy): Bacteria > Bacillati > Bacillota > Bacilli > Caryophanales > Exiguobacterium > Exiguobacterium sp. ZWU0009. The sequence continues at coordinate 3,169,273 of NZ_CP018057.1, forward strand.
AAGCTGCTCCGTTTTCGAAGAACGCGTATCTTCCGTCGCCATCTTCTCTTCGAACGCATCCGCTGTCCGCATCAAGTCCTTTTCTGTCGGTGCTTGGCGACGAGTCAGCTTCCCGTGATACTGCTCGATTTCCTTGAGACGACGTTCGTCTGCCGGCGTGACGAGACTGATCGCTTGTCCTGCTGCTCCTGCACGTCCCGTCCGACCGGTCCGGTGCACGTAACTTTCCCGTTCGACAGGGAGATCATACTGGATGACATGCGTGATGTTTTCAATATCGATGCCGCGTGCTGCGACGTCTGTTGCGACGAGAATTCGGAACTTCCCGGCACGGAAGGCTTTCATCGCATCAAGTCGATCGTCTTGTTCCATTCCACCGTGAATTGCTTCAACCGGATAGTCATGTGCGCGGAGACCATTCGCGACGAAATCGACGTGTTCTTTCGTCCGACAGAAGATCATGCAGCGATCCGGGTTTTCAGCGACGAGAACATCTTTCAAAATCGCGAATTTCGTCTTTTCCGTTACCGAAATATAACTATGTGTGATCGTCGAGACGACCGTCTCGCCTGCTTCGATTCGTTTCGGCGCGTCCATGTAACGGTCACTTAGCTGTGCGATATCTTCAGGGAAGGTCGCAGAGAACAACAGTGTCATCCGCTCTTTTGGTAACTCGGACAAGATGGCATCGACTTGATCTAAGAAGCCCATATTCAGCATTTCATCCGCTTCATCTAAGACGACGTAACGGACTTTCTCAAGCGATAACGTGCCCCGCTCGATATGATCGCGTACGCGACCCGGTGTACCGACGACGACGTGTGTCTTTTGCTTGAGCTCCGTGACTTGCCCGCGGAACGGTTGCTTGCCGAAGACGGCAGTCGCTTTGATCCGCTTATAACGACCGATGTTCATGATGTCTTCTTTGACCTGCAAAGCAAGCTCACGTGTTGGCGTCAAGACTAAAACTTGTGGTTTATTTTCTTCCCACTCGACGAGTTCACAGAGTGGAATCGCAAACGATGCCGTTTTCCCGCTCCCTGTCCGTGATTTGACGATGACGTCTTTTCCAGACAATACGACGGGAATGACGGATTGTTGAACTTCGGTTGGTGTCGTATAACCGAGTTGCTCGATTGAATCGAGAATCGGTGTGCTTAAGTTAAAATCATTAAATTGTGTACGTGTCATCGGATGTCCTCATTTCTTATCGTAAAAAAAGCTTCCCACCGAAACGATGAGAAGCCCAACGAATTATTTGGATGCTACTTTATCTTTTTTGATTTGCTTACTACGTAATTGACCACACGCAGCATCGATGTCTGTTCCGTGCTCAAGACGAACACCACAGTTTAAGCCGTTCTTTTTCAACGTATCGTAGAACGTTGTGATGTCTTCAGACGTACTGCGCTGATATTGACCGTGCTCATCGACCGGGTTGTACGGAATCAAGTTGACATACGTCAGGTGACGTTTGTCTTCGAACAGTTTCGCGAGTTCGACTGCGTGTTCCTTTTGGTCGTTGACGCCACGAAGCAAGATGTACTCGATCGTGATTTTACGGTTCGTCGTTTGAACGTAATAATCGATCGCTGGCATCAATTTCTCAAGCGGAATCGCCCGGTTGATTTTCATGATTTGCGTACGCAATTCATTGTTTGGTGCGTGAAGTGAGATCGCTAAGTTGACTTGGAGTTTCAAGTCAGCAAACTTGTAGATCTTGTCTGCCAAACCACTTGTTGAAACCGTGATGTGACGCGCGCCGATTGCAAGACCATTGTGGTCCTTGATGACGTTCAAGAAGTCGACCATGTTGTCGAAGTTATCGAACGGTTCACCGATACCCATGACGACGACGTGGCTGACACGTTCTTCGTTACCGACGGCATCGAGGTGATGCTGGACGTTCATGATCTGCTCGACGATTTCGCCTGCTGACAAGTCACGGCTCTTCTTGATGAGACCACTTGCACAGAAGCTACAGCCGATGTTACAGCCAACCTGCGTCGTAACACAGACAGAAAGACCGTACTTATGACGCATCAGAACCGTTTCAATCAAGTTGCCATCATATAATTTGAAAAGGAACTTGATTGTTCCGTCTGCTGATTCTTGCTTGACCGCTTCTGTCATCGAGTCAATCGTAAAACTCTGATCTAACAACTCAAGGCAATCCTTGTTGACATTCGTCATTTCCGCGAAAGTCGTGACACGTTTACGGTAGAGCCAGTCCCATACTTGTTTGGCACGGAATGGTTTGTGCCCTTGATTCGATAACCATTCTGTCATCTGCTCAAGCGTTAATCCATAAATGGATGGTTTATTCATTTCGAAAGACCTCATTTCTTTTTCCAGAACTACAACATTCCTTTATCTTAGTAAAAATCAGCGCGTGACGCAACGTTCAAATCCTAAATGTTCACTTTCTGTAAAGTTTTTGCGCCACTTTCGATCAAATCGACAGACTCCGACGCCCGAATTGAACAAATGCCCCGGTCAAGAACACGAGACAGAGGATGAGTAAAAGAATGGAGTGAAGAAGAAAATGATCGGTTCCTTCTAATAGTTGCGTCGTGTTGAATAAGGAGAAGACGGATAGATAACGGAGCCACTCAGTCTTGTCACTTAGTTCCGACAGAATCGTCAAGACGATCGATAGAACCAGTACACTACCAGCAAGCGAAAAAGCACGACGTTCTTCATCAAATAACGTCGCAACGAATAACGTAAAGGCACCGATCGCCAAGAGTAACAATAGCGCATTGAGTTGAATCCGCCATAAGATGACGTCATTGATTGAAATATCTGTCATCCACCAGTCAGCCACCATCAAGACAAGTCCATTCAGTCCTACGAGAACCATACTTGCGATACCCATGACGATCGCGACAGCAAACGTATACGCATTCCGTGTGATCGGGGCTGCGAGATAGACGATCAGCTCTCCGTTGTCGATCGGTCGCGCAACGAGGCGCGCTGCTAATGAGAGCAGGAATAGACTCGCAATGACTTGAAAAATCAGTCCATAATAGTTCCCACCGAGCAGATCCAGTACATTATCGAATCCTGTCACCTTATCGTATTGAAATGCTTTTAAGACCTCCGGAGGTAACGCTTCTAGCTTCGCTTCTAGCAAACCGGTCTTCATCATCGATGGATAAAGCAACGCAAGCATCAATAAGTAGAGACTCGTTCCAATCGCGTAAGCAAGCACGGGCTTTCTGACCTGCTTGAATAAAGAGCGGATCAGCACTATCACGACGATTCCTCCTCTCCATAATAATGCAAGAAGACCTGTTCTAAATCATCTGCTGACGGACGAATCAGCCGTACATCATACTGGGTCAAATAAGCGATCGCCTGATTTAAGCTCAGTGTCTCGTCCGTTTGAAAACTGACTTCCAGCCGCTTCGATTCAACACCGACTTGCATCGCGAACTGTGCCGCCTCCACCTCCGTTCGGAAGACGATCGTGTATGTCTTTCGACTCGATCGAACCAACTCATGAATATCCGATTCGACGATGATGCGCCCTGCTTTGATTAAAGCCGCTCGATCGCACGATTTTTCCATCTCCGGAAAGTGGTGTGAACTCATCAGAATCGCTTTTCCAGCATGCTTCTCCTGTTCGATCCACTCTAAAAAACACTCCTGCATCAAAGGATCCAGTCCACTGGTCGGCTCATCAAGGAGATAGACGGGTGCGTCCTTCATAAAGCAACCGACAAGTGCCAGTTTTTGTTTCATCCCTTTTGACATCTTACGGATTTTTGTCTTCGTCTCAAAGGGAAAGCGTTTCAACAACAGTTGTCGCCGTGCCAGGTCACTACCATGCAGTCGTTGCATCAAATCGAGCATGTCTGCTCCTGTCATGTCTCCAGGCAAACTAATTTCTCCCGGCAAATAACCGACCAATTGCTTCACTTCTTTACTTTGCTTCCAGCAATCAAAACCACCGATCGTCGCCTTTCCATCGTCCGCAGCCAGTAATCCCATCAAATGTCGGAGTGTCGTTGATTTTCCAGATCCGTTTGGTCCGATGAAACCGAATATCGTACCCGGATCAACTGTAAAACTGACATCGAATATCCCACGCCCCGGTGCAAACTCTTTCGTGACATGCTCCAAACGGATCATCATCCGACCTCCTCATCCCCTATTTTTCTCATCACTGTATTCATACCCGTTTTGAAGCAGTTTGTTCGGATCAAAGCGATAGATGACGAACCGCTCGTCATGATTTTTTTCGTAGAGGTCTCGTAATCGAATCTCATCGACTTGCTCGAATACGGTATGTCGCTCTAAATATTCCCGGTATTCATCGGTCGGGTAATACAAGATGAGATCTACCGAACGCGAGGAACGCTCGACCGAACTTAAAATCTGATCAATCACTTTCATGAAAATTTGGGAAGAGAATGGATTGAAGAAATAAAACTTATTCGCCTCGTCCGGAATGACGTACTGCTCAGCATACGCCTGTTCAAATCGTAAACTTCCCGAACGTCGCTTTCGTCTACTTTCGTAATTCGCCATGTTCCGAAGCGCATCTTCGTAAAATTGTCCATTCATCTCGATTCCGATGACGGAACAATCGAATCGGTCGTGTAAGTAAAAGTTCAAACGCCCTTTCCCACACCCGAAATCAATGACAGTGTCCTGTTTTTGAAACGGATAGGTTTCGCATAATTCGTCTAGTGCCGCATAAGGTGTCGGTTCATATCGATTATAGTGACTAAACACACCATATAGATGTTGCATCTCAATGGTCTCGATTCGTAATCGTTGATCGTATTCCTGTTCATTCATCGTCTTTTGTTCCTTCTTTCCGGCATTCTTACCCTCATCGTACTATACTGAAGAAGTACGTTACTCGTTTTTTGAAAGGGGATTTTATGATGATCGTCGTTACGAACCGGATTAAAGTCAAAAAAGGGATGGCTGCAGCTCTCGCTCCTCGTTTTACGCGTCCAAGTGGACTCGATACGATGGACGGATTCATCCGCGTCGAGGTCTTATTGACGCAAAATATCGAAGAACACGATGAAATGAACGTCAACATGTACTGGGAAGACATGAAGAGTTTTCAAGCGTGGCGGGAAAGTGACGATTTCAAAGCGTCACATAGTCGACCTGCGAGTAGTGAGGCAGGAGAATCGCCAATGCTCGGCAGCGAGATTCTGACATATGAAGTCGCTTCGGTCAAAGAACGCGCATGATGCACGAAAAGGACTCGTCTCGAGTCCTTTTTTAGATACCTATATACAAATAGTGAAAGGGTCGAATTGTCACAAATGGTATTATTTGTTATCATAGTGCCATTACAGAGAGAGAGGGTCCTTCATGAATTCATTAACTATATTTGAACAAGCCATTCGTAGCTTACCTGACGATCGTACGTTACGACGTGATGAATTATGGACGGACGATTTTTTATTGCAACAGGAGAACGAGCTGACCGTCTATTACTCTCCGATTGGCGAATATGTCAATACTGAAGCAAAAGTCGTCATCATCGGGATCACACCAGGTTTTGAACAGATGCGAATCGCTTTCGAAGAAGCGACGGATGCCCTCCATCATGGTGTTTCATTAGAAGAGACGGCACGCCTCGTCAAATATACAGCAAGCTTTGCCGGAACGATGCGACGTAACCTCGTTCAGATGCTTGATACACTCGAACTTCCAGCATTGCTCGGAATTGAGACGACAGCTAGCTTATTTCATCAACATCAAAAATTATTGCAACCGACGTCGCTGTTAAAGCAACCCGTCTTTTATCGCGAAAAGAATTACTCGGGTCATCAACCGAAAATCAGCCGTAGTCCTTTGCTAAAACATTATGCAGAAGAACACTTCGTCGCTGAAATCAATCAGCTACGCGAACCGGCGCTATTGATTCCGCTCGGTCGTGTCGTCGAGACACAAGTCCGTGGGTTGATTCATGACGGACGAATCGAACAGCATCAGCTTCTTTCGGGATTCCCTCATCCCTCTGGTGCGAATGGTCATCGAAAAAAACAATTCGAAGAAAACCAAGCCTATTTGATGAAACAGCTCATTCAACATTTTGCTGAATAAATAACTTTATCTTAAATTATCAGAATATATGGTTGAATCGTTTCTGAATTACATGATAAAGTGTCCATAAGAACAGAATATGACTATTCTATCGATGAGGTAGAGGCGCGATTTCAATCAGTACTTGGTCCGAGGATGACAACGAAGACGACTACAGGAAAGGTGACATCGCCGAAATGACAGTATGTGTCTAACATATCGTCGTTGGTCGATTCGGGAAACACCCGATCGATTGCCATACATAGTACTTGTATGGAGCGCTCCAATTCGGCTAAGAAAGACGCATCCAGCGAGGGTGTCGGCTTTGTTGCCGGTGCCCTTGCTTTTTTTGTGCCGCGGGGTCTCATCTTTAAGCCATTTATTAAAGAGGAGGATATTTTTCATGGTCAACTATTCAGATTCCATCATTGCCCTTGTACCTGCTTTACTAGCTATCTTATTAGCCATCTTTACACGAAAGGTCGTTCTTTCGTTAGGTGTCGGCATTCTCGTCGGTGCCCTGTTACTCCACCGTTTTAATCCGATCGATACGATAACCTATCTCGGCAAGAACATCTTCAGCCTGTTTTGGGCGGACGGTGCCTTGAACGAGTGGAACGTCTTATTACTTGTCTTCTTGTTATTGCTCGGCGTCCTTTCCACGCTCATTCAGACATCAGGTGGCGCTCGTGCCTTCGGTGAATGGGCTTCTACGCACGTCAAAACGGCGCGTGGTGCACGCTTAGTCGCCTTCGGACTCGGTATCTTGATTTTCATCGATGATTACTTCAATAGTCTTGCTGTCGGAAACGTTAGTCGTCCGTTAACGGATCGTCGTGGTGTCTCACGAGCGAAACTTGCCTATTTGATCGACTCAACAGCTGCGCCTGTTTGTGTCATCAGTCCGCTTTCGAGTTGGGGCGCATTCATCATCTCCATCATCGCCGGTATCTTAACGACGCACTCGATTACGGATTACTCAGCGTTTAGTGCCTTCATGATGATCGTTCCAATGAACTTCTATGCGATTTTCGCGTTACTTTTAACACTTTACATCGCTTACTCTGGCGTCTCTGTCGGACCGATGAAACAGCATGAACGTCGTGCCGCGAAAGGTGAACTTTTTGATGCATCAAAAGGAACACCGATGGGGATGGCAAAAGATGTCAACGAACATACGAATGGAAAAGTACGGGATCTCGTCGTTCCGATCGTCGTTCTCGTCATCGCTACGATCAGTGCGTTGCTCGGAACAGGTGCTCAGGCACTTGCTGCCGACAATCGCCCGTTTACTTTAATTGGAGCATTTGAATCGACAGACGTCACACGTTCACTCGTCGCAGGTGTCGTCATTAGTTTAATCGTCGCTTTCCTGATGCTGATCGGACGGAAAATTCCGGGTCGCGATTACCGGGTAAGCATCGTTGCTGGTATGCGTTCGATGTGGCCAGCAGTCGTGATTCTGTTATTCGCTTGGACGATCATCGCTGTCATCGGTGACATGAAAACCGGTGACTATCTTGCAAGCTTCGTCAGCAACTCGATTTCTGCTTCGTACTTGCCATTCTTGTTATTCTTGATTGCCGGCTTGATGGCATTCTCGACAGGAACAAGTTGGGGCACATTCGGGATCATGTTGCCAATCGGTGCGGATCTCGTCATGGCTGTCGATGCCTCACTCTTGTTACCGACGCTTGCTGCCGTTCTTGCTGGATCTGTCTTCGGTGACCATTGTTCACCGATTTCCGATACGACGATCCTCAGTTCGACAGGGGCTGGATCACATCATATCGACCACGTTACGACACAGTTACCGTATGCGCTAGTCGGTGCCGTCACTGCAGCAGTCGGTTATTTAGTCATCGGTTTCACGGAGTCTTCGGTCTACGGTTTCATCGGAGCTCTTGTCACATTCGTACTCTTCATCGTCGTCTTGAACGTTCTCTCAAAAAAAGGAGAAACCGCTTCGGATTTACAGACGGATTAATGTAGCATTTTACGAAAAAAGGCATTGGATGCGCGCATCCAATGCCTTTTTTATATCTATTCGTTTCACACCATCAGTAAACACACATCATTCGCAAACGCTACTGGATCCTCGAGTGGAAGCCCTTCGACAAGCAATGCTTGTTGGTACATCAGTTTGGTATAGCGCTCGAATTTCGAACGATCGTTTTGATACGCCGTTTCAAGAGAGTGGAATACCGCGTGTGACGGATTCAATTCAAGAATCTTGACCGCTTCTACCCCTTCGTTATTCGGCATCGCCTTCAGGATTTTCTCCATCTCGATCGAGACGGCGCCATCCGTCGCAAAACAGACGGGATGCGATTTGAGACGCGTCGATGCCTTAACTTCCTTGACTTGTCCACTTAGCACTTCCTGCATCGCTTGGAACATCTCTGCTTGTGCGTCCGTCGTCTCCGCTTCTTCTGCTTCAATCCCTAGATCGCTACTCGTGACCGACTTGAACGTCTTCTCGTTGTACGTCACGAGCATCTGGATCGCGAACTCATCGATCTCTTCCGTGAAGTACAAGATGTCGTATCCTTTATCACGGACGAGCTCGGATTGTGGTAACTTATCTAAACGATTCGTACTCTCACCAGCGGCGTAGTAGATATGCGCTTGATCTTCTGGCATCGCTGCGACGTATTCCGCGAGTGTGATCAACTTCTTCTCCTTCGCCGAGTAGAAGAGGATGAGGTCCTGCACCTGTTCCTTGTGCATGCCGTAATCATTGTACATACCGAACTTCAGCTGACGTCCGAACGCTTGATAGAACGTTTCGTACTTCGCGCGATCTTCACGCAAGAGGGCTTCAAGTTGTGTCTTGATCTTACTTTGGATGTTTTTCGCGATCAGCTTCAATTGACGATCGTGTTGTAGAAGTTCACGCGAGATGTTGAGCGATAAGTCCTCCGAGTCGACCATTCCTTTGACGAAACTGAAATGGTCCGGCAGCAAGTCACTGCATTTTTCCATGATCAAGACACCATTCGCATAAAGCTCGAGACCTTTTTCAAATTCCTTCGAATAATAATCGTACGGTGCCTGCTCCGGAATGAATAAGATCGATTGATAACGAACGGCACCATCGACACTGATATGAATGTGTTTTGCCGGTGTGTCAAAACCATACCGCTTCTCTTGGTAGAAGTTCGTATAGTCCTTGTCTGTCAATTCCCGTTTGTTCTTCCGCCAGATCGGCACCATGCTGTTGATCGTCTTGACGACTTCGACCTCTTCCGTCTCATCACTGCCTTCGATTGGCTGACGTTCGAGTTCCTTCATCTCGATCGGATAACGGATGAAGTCCGAGTATTTTTTGATGATACTGCGCAAACGATATGTCTCGAGGTATTCGTCATACGATTCTTCTTCCTCGTTCGCCTTGATGTGGAGCGTAATCTCCGTTCCGACGGTTTCTTTGTCGACCTCCTCGATCGTATAACCTTCGACACCACGAGATTCCCATTTATAAGCGACTGCACTGCCGAACGGTTTCGTAACGACGGTGACGACGTCTGCGACCATGAATGCAGAATAGAATCCGACACCGAATTGACCAATGATATCATGACCATCTTGTGCCTCGTTCTCTGCCTTGAAGGCAAGCGATCCACTCTTCGCGATCGTACCGAGATTCTCTTCTAGTTCTTCTTTCGTCATTCCGATTCCCGTATCACGAATGATCAGTTGACGCGCTTCTTTGTTTGGTTCAATCGTAATTTTGTAGTGTTCCTTCTCGAACGAAATCGTCTCGTCCGTCAATGCTTTATAGTACATCTTATCCATGGCGTCACTTGCATTCGAGATCAATTCGCGCAGGAAAATCTCCTTATGCGTATAGATGGAATGAATCATCATCTCCAGCAATCGTTTTGATTCCGCCTTAAATTGTTTCGTTTCCATGCTCATTCTGCCTCCCTTTTTTAGCACTCAATCATATAGAGTGCTAATTCATCTCCTATTATTAGGGAGTTCGAAATATCTGTCAATCTCCTTTTTCACTGTATGTCGCGACTTTTTCAAAGACAATCTCTCCAATTTGACGTAAGTGCTCTGCTGACCCGTAGGTGCCATGACTGACGCCGTTTTCATCCTTTCGATTACCGAGACCGATGAACTGCTCACTTGGTTTGAAGTGGAGCCCGACAACGGGTACCTGAAATCGTGACGAGACGCCGACTTGAAAAATCGCGTCCGGATAATCCGTCGGTCGATAGATCGTCCAATCGATGTCTGGTTCAAGCTTCGCAAATCGTTCCGTGTGTTCCTTCCCGAGCAGGATGATTCCTTTTATCGAAAACAGTTCGAGCAGGCGTAACAAAAATGTCTGACCGAACGGACTATCTTCCAACACTCTGCGTTCTTTGATTGCTCCCATGTAGTGGTGTGTCGGAAACGGGAAAAAATCCAAGTGAATGACTGGATCAAACGTCTTCTCGTAAAACGACGCACCCAATCCATTCAAGAATCCTTCGAGCTTACCGCCACCTGGTCGACCGAACCAGGTTCGGTACACATTTGGTTGTTTGAAGTAACGATTGAAGCGTCGGATCGATTCCGTCAATGTCTCTTCTTGTAAATATGCATTCCACGTCATGGATTGTGGACGTATGAAAAGTGGACCGTGCTCGTCAAATCGTAATGCACCTGTTCGGTCTAAAAACTGCGATCGGGATGGGTTCGTCGCGATCGTTACCCAACTGCTACGCGTCGCATCACCAAACCAGAGGACAGGTGTCGTTTGGTCGATCAATTCACTTGCAAATGCACTCTTCTCGAGTGTCATTTGGTACTGGACGGCTTCGTGTAATAATTTTTTGGCAAGATGCCATTGATCGGATGTCAGCGTTCTCATCTCCCTTTTTACAGCGATTGTGCTGTTGTAGATGTACCCCCTATCCACCAACACTAGACGCATCGATGGGTTTAATCTCTATTTCTCCGGGAATGTTTCATAAGGTGAACGATATGACTTAGGAGGGATTTAGCAATGGGTAGACTCGAGCAAAAAGTAGCTGTCATTACCGGCTCGGCAACAGGGATTGGACAAGCGACCGCCCTTGTCTTCGCAGAACAGGGAGCAACGGTCATCTGTGCCGATGTCTCACTTGAAAAAGCACAACAAACAGTAGAACAGATTACACAACACGGTGGAAAAGCGGAAGCCGTCCATGTTGACGTCTCAGACGTCGAGAGTGTCGAGCAACTTGCGAAGCACATCAAAGAGACATACGGTACGGTCGACGTCCTCTTCAATAATGCCGGAATCGATGAACAAGGCGGGAAAGTCCATGAGTATCCCATCGATCTCTTCGATCGGATCATCGCGGTCGACTTGCGCGGTACATTCCTCGTCAGTAAATTCTTGATTCCACTCATGCTTGATAACGGTGGTTCAATCATCAATACATCATCGATGTCTGGTCGTGCAGCTGACTTGAACCGGTCCGGTTATAACGCAGCGAAAGGCGGGATTGCGAACTTCACACGCGCGATGGCAATCGATTATGCGCGTCATGGCATTCGTGTCAATTCGTTGTCGCCAGGAACAATCGAAACACCACTCATCGATACACTTGTTGGTGAAAAAGAAAAAGAGCAAGGTAAACAGTTCCGCGATGCGAACGCTTGGATCACACCACTCGGACGACTCGGTAAACCACGCGAGATGGCAACGGTCGCCCTCTTCCTTGCTTCTGACGACAGCTCATATGTCACAGGTGAGGACATCACAGCAGACGGCGGTATCATGGCTTATACATGGCCGGGAGAGATGTTAATCGATTCGAAATGGAAAGACGAAGCAGAAAAAAGTGAATGAGGAAGGTACGGTGTAACCCTCTGGTTGCACCGTTTTCTTTTATCTCAAGACGTTCAGCCCCGTAAATTATTTTACGAATTCGTTTACCTCCCTGAAGTATTTTTATCAGGGTACAGGATAGGTAAAGGGGGAAATACTTATGCAAACAGCAATTACTTACTTACAACGGTGTCTTCAAATTCCAAGCGTCAACCCAATGGACGGAGAAGAAGTCGTCGCACGTTATGTGTACGATGTACTGGTTGATCATCAGATCTCGACAGAATGGATTGAAGTCTCACCAAAACGAATCTGTCTCGTCGCGATCGTTCCTGCGAGCGAGGAATTTTCACGTCCTGCTGTACTCGGATTATCTGGTCATCTCGATACGGTTCCTGTCCAAGGAGACGGCTGGACGAAAGATCCATACGGTGGTGAAATCGAAGACGGACGCATTTATGGTCGTGGGGCTTCAGATATGAAATCAGGTGTCATGGCGATGGTGCAAGCGCTCATTCAATACAAGGAACGTCAAAACCGTCCGAACACCGTCAAACTTCTGATTACATCCGATGAAGAGAATGGAATGACAGGAGCTCGTCATTTGACCGAACAAGGGTATGCGGATGATTTAGATGCTCTACTAATCACAGAACCGACGAGTGGGATGATCGGTTATGCACAAAAAGGTGTCGTCGGGATCGAAGTGACATGCCGCGGGAAAAGTGCACACAGTTCTGCCCCGCAACTGGGACGTAATGCGATTGATGACATGTATCGTGTCATTCAGGAAGTGAAATCGGAACGCTTCTCGATCACGACGAATCATCACTCGGCACTCGGTCCGGTCGTAGCGTCAATCACATCGATTTCAGGAGGCGAGGGACCAAACGTCGTTCCGAGTCAGGCTTCGTTTTATATGGATATCCGGACGATTCCTGGATTCGGTCGAGCGGACGTACTTGCTGCCTTTACGGATATTGAGCGTCGACTTGTTGCAGAAGATCCCGACTTTGACATGAGCGTGACCGTCATTAAGGATATTCCTTCTTGTGAAACCGATGAACAAGCACCTTTCTTACAACATGTCGCAGATACGATGGAACAGGTCAGCGGCGTGACACCACGAAAAATCGCCATCCCAGGTGGAACGGATGGTGCGATGTTCAGCCAAGCGAAAAAAGCATTTCCGATTGCGATTGCTTCTTTCCATGATTTTCGTCTCGCGCATCAAGTCGATGAGTCGATTCCGTTATCCGAGTATGAACAAACGATTGCGTTTTGCTTCAACTTGATCAACACACCATTACATCAATCACTTCCATCGCTTTAAATAAAAAAGGAACGACTTTCGGGTGCAATACCTAAAGTCGTTCCTTTTACTTTTACTGTGTTTAGTTTAGTACACACCAAGCTGTGCCAACGCCTCACTTAAATAACTTTGATCACTACGAAACTCTTGACTTGTTCGTCCGTCAGACCAACTGATGAAAACACGACCAAGCCGGTCATATCGTAAACGGAGACGAATCACGCCCTGCTCGAATACGACTTCACCGTGTAACGACTCATGGACGCGAGCAAAGGCACGGATGAACAGATCATATTCGTCAAATGAAACTGAAATGTTGCGTTCACTATCTTGTTCCTTCATCTGAATCGTTAGTTCTTCTTGTGTTGGATAGACGTGTAAGATGTCCCATGATACACTGCCTTCTTCTCCTCGAAACACGATGCGATGCTTCATTCGATTTCCACCTCTGAGCCACAGGATATTTACTAGCACTTCTCGAAAGTAAAAGTAACTGGTATCGTCTTAATCCGAAAGGAGTCTGCTTATGTCTGATACGCCAAAGACAGGTCCTATCGAACAGTCCGTTGATGTCTTTCTGGCACAAGTCGAACCGCCACTACGTCAAGCAGATGGTATCACATTACGTCAGTTCTTCGAAGATGTCACGAAATACGAAGCCGTCCTTTGGGGTTCATCCTTGATTGGTTTTGGTTCCTACCATTATCGCTATGCCTCTGGTCGCGAGGGCGACAGCTTTTATGTCGGCTTTTCTCCGCGCAAGACGAATCTCGTCCTTTATCTCGCGCTTGGTGAAGACGAAATCTCAGAACGACTACTTGCCCGTCTCGGTACGTATCGACGCGGTAAATCCTGCCTCTACGTAAAACGACTGACTGACATCGATTTAGACGTACTTCGGGAAATGATCGAGCACTCGATCCGCACGTTAAGAGACAGGTACCCTTCTTGATTTCAATCAAAAACAGCCGAAGCAGATTCGCTTCGGCTGTTTTTTTAAAATTAATGTCCGCCTTCCGTCCGATCGATATGGCGAATGTGTTTGAGATTGACCCCGATGATGATGACGGATAAGAGGACAAAGCCACTTCCGACATAAAACGGTAGGTTTGCGTTGAAGATTTCAGCCAATTTACCGGCCATGAATGGCGCGATGGCTGCCCCGAGAAAACGTAGGAAACTGTATGCCGCAGATGCTGTCGAACGTTCGACAGGTGCTGCGTCCATGACAGCTGTCGTGATGAGCGTGTTGTTATTCCCAAGCACGGCTCCCGCTAAGATGACACAGACGATGACGACGGCTGGCGTTTCCGTGAAGATCCCCATTAAAAGAAGCAAGATTGCGAATGTAATCAACATCATGACCATTGCTTTGATCGTTCCGAACCATTGTTTCAGTTTCGGAGCCGTTAAGACCGACGTGATCGCAAGCAACATTCCCCAACCGAGGAAGACGAAGCCGAGTCCTTGCGCTGGTAGTTTCATGACGAATGGTGCATAGGCCATGATTGTAAAGAACCCAACGTTATAAAGTGCCGCAACGATTCCGAGTGTCAATAGCGAACGATGCTTCATCGCTTGGAACGGTGCTTTTAATGATAACTTCTGTTTCAGTGCAGCAGATGCTGCTGGTTTTGGCATCAAGAAGAGCAAGACGAGGAATGCGATGACCATGATCGTCGCAACACCCATGAATGGAGCGCGCCATGTGATTGAACCGAGCGTTCCGCCTAAAAGTGGTCCAATCGAAATCCCAAGACCAACGGCTGCTTCATACAAAATGATCGCTTTTGCTGTTCCGCCTGATGATAGCGAAACGATCGCAGCGAGTGCTGTTGCGACGAACAAAGCGTTCCCAAGTCCCCATCCCCCGCGTAACGCGACGAGCGTCCAAATGCTGTCTGCTTGCGAAGCAAAACCAGCAACGATTGCGATGACGGCAATCCCGAGCATCAATGTTCCTTTTTGACCAATCCGTGATGAGATCGCGCCTGTAATTAACATCGCGAATGCCATGACGGCGTTATAACTTGTAAATAAGAGCGTTACTTCACTTTTTGACGCTTCTAAATTCTCGGCAATCGTCGGTAAGACAGGATTGACGAGCCCCATTCCCATGAATGCTGTAATACTGGCGAAAAAGACTGCCCAGACAGCAACCGGTTGATGGAATAATCCATGTTTGCTTTCTGCTAATACCGTTTCCGGCTCAAGCGTCGTTGTTTTTTCAGCAAGTGCCATAGTGTCCCTTCTTTCTATTGAATGTGTTACATGAACTGTTTAAACGAATGGCGAATGACGTCGCCTCGACTAATGATCCCAACAAGACGTCCTGCTTGAAGGATTGGAAGCTTTTTAATCCGTTTTGCGCCAAGTGTCGCCGCAATCTCTTCCATTTCGGTGTCAGCGTCCGCTGTTACGACTTTCCGGCGTGCCAGTTCCATGACAGGTCGGTTCAAGATATGACGAATCCGGTCTTCATAATCTTCTTCGTCTCCTTTAATGACATCTACATATAAGAATGTATCGACGATGATGTCCTTGTGTTTTCCGATCGCGCGCATGATATCTCCGTCACTGATATATCCGACGACTTCTTGCTCAGCATTGATGACAGGGACGCCGCTAATACCAGACTGAATGAATCGTTCGATGACCGTCCGAATCAGATCTGTATCGTTTACCGTGATGACTTCTTGTTTCATCGACTCATTAGCTTTCATCTGAATTCTCCTTTGTCGTTCGTTTCTCATATAAAAAAGTTGTATGATACAATTAAAAGAACAAAAATGATTGTATAATACAACTACAACTCTGTCAAGCCTCCTGCTTTTCGGATTGACAGCTTATCCACATTGGGTAATCATGAGGGACAGAGAGACTTTTTTGAAAGGGGAGATACCCGATGTCTCAACAAGCACTCGAAACCATTGAATTGGAGTTAGCGATCCTGATCCGGCGCTTGACGACAGCGACGGCAGACAATCGTAATTTGGATCGTGCTTCCTACCTGTTACTGCGACAATTAGCGGATTCCGGCAAGGTCGGTGTTAAAACACTTGCCCGTGAACTTCAGCTTGATGTCTCGACCGTCAGTCGCCAAGCTGCGGCACTCGATCAGAAGCAACTTGTTGAAAAAGTAAAAGATCCGACAGATGGACGTGCCTTCTTCTATCACATCACAGATAAAGGACAAGAAGAGCTCACGATTTACCGGACAGCGCGCCTCGCGAGCATCGAACGTCTCCTGATGGACTGGCCATCGGATGATGCCAAAGATTTTGGACGCCTGCTCCAACAATTTAATCGTGCCTTGCGCGAACGATAACGGAATCACACCATTAAAAAAACGGATGCGAAATCAATCGATTTCGCGTCCGTTTTTTCGTCATTATTCATGATGTATGAGCAACCTGATAAACCGAACGAATTTGTGCGATGTGTTCAGGTGACGTTCGGCAACAACCACCGATCAATCGTGCCCCTGCCTCATACCATGTCTTCGCGACGGTTTGGAACGACGTACACTGATTCGTACCCGACCATGTTTTTGCGACCGGATCATAGACCTCACCAGAGTTCGGATAGACGATGATTGGCACGTCCGTCAACGCCTTGACGTGACGGATAAAGTCAGTCGCGTAAGATGCCGGAAAACAATTTGCACCGATTGCTGCCAGTTGCGGGTGTTGTCCAACCGTCTCAATACACGTCGCAAGTGCCGTTCCTTCACTGATATGTGTCGCATCTTGAAGCGAGAACGTCAGCCAAGCAGACACTTCTGGGTACGCTTCAAGTATCCGGAACAACACGACCGCTTCCTCGAGCGACGGAATCGTCTCGAATGCCAGCAGATCCGCTCCTGCTTCAATCAACGCTTCGATACGTGGTCTGTGAAAGGCTTCTAGCACATCTGCTGACACCCCGTAATGACCGCGATACTCAGAGCCATCTGCTAAGTAGGCACCATAAGGACCCACTGATCCCGCGATTAATGCGTCACTCTTTCCGCTACGCGAGCGTGCATTTTGCGCCAAGGTGACTGTTTTTCGAATCAGCGCCTGTGCTTCCTCTGTCTTAATATGACGTTGCTTGAATCCTTCAATACTTGCTTGATAGCTTGAAGTGATGGCAACATCGGCACCTACTTCAAAGTAGTCACGATGGACGTGTTCGATCTGTTCCGGTGCTTCGATTAAGAGACGTGCTGACCAAAGCGGGTCGTTCAGGTCGAATCCCTTCTGTTCAAGTTCGGTTGCAAGGGCACCATCTAAAATGAGAAAGGGAACTTCCTGTAATCGTTGATCAACTGGATTTTTGATTCGGGACATCTTCAACACTCCGTTTCTGAGAAGAATTCGTGAACGCATGAACGACATAACAGATCACGATGAATGGAATACCACAGTACAAGGCAATGCGTTGGGTCGGATCAAATCCGATACCAATCAGGGAAATCAAACAAACGACGAAAGCAACGATCGGGACGAATGGAAAGAGTGGTGTGCGATAGACCAATTCGTCGACCGTATGCCCTTCACGGAGGAATTGTTTCCGGAAGCGATACTGGGCAACGCTGATACTCATCCAAACGACGACGACAGCGAGACCGGAAATCGAGACGAGCGCAATATAGACACTTCCTGCTGCATAGATGCTAGACAGCAAGGCAAGTCCTCCGCCAAGCATGCTGAACAATACGGCTCGTAGTGGCACCCCATTTGGCGTCACCTGGGCGAAGAAGCGTGGAATCATGCGTTCGTTCGCAAGCGACCAGAGCATCCGAGAGGCGGCGTAAAGTCCAGAGTTCGCTGCCGACAAGATCGCTGTCAAAATGACAAAGTTCATCACGTCTGCTGCGTAAGGAATTCCGATTCGTTCAAACACGGCGACGAACGGACTTTCGAGTACGCCTTTCCCTTCCGTTGGCAACAAGACGGCTAACACGATGATCGTACCGACGAAAAAGAGAACCAGTCGTAAAATCGTCGTCCGGATCGCAAGCGGAATCGTCCGTTTCGGATCGACTGCTTCACCTGCTGCTACACCGATCAGTTCCGTTCCCGAGTAAGCAAAGTTCACGGCAAGCATCGTCATGAAGATGACGAAAGCGCCATTTGGGAACAACCCGCCTTCGGTTAACGAAGAAAAGAATGGAGCCGGACTACCATCTTGCAGTGGAATGAAGTCGACGATGGCTCCCGCACCAAGTAAAATGAAAGCAATGATCGTCACGACCTTAATCGCTGAAAACCAAAACTCGACTTCAGCGAACACGCGGACCTTCAAGACGTTGATACCAAGGATCATCGCAGCGAATAAGGCGCTGAACACCCACACCGGAATCAACGGGAACCAACGTTGCATCAAAATACCTGCTGCCGTGAATTCTGAACCAAGGGCGACCGTCCACGTCAGCCAGTAGAGCCAGGCGACTGTGTAACCGGTACCGGGTCCGATGTAATTCGTTGCGTATTTATGAAATGAACCGGTTTCCGGCATGTGCACGGCGAGTTCACCGAGACTTAACATAACTAAGTAGACGACGACTGCCCCAATCAAATACGACAAAATCGTCCCGACCCGTCCTGCTTGTTCTAACGTATAACCTGTACTTAAAAACAATCCTGTTCCAATGACACCACCTAACGACAGCATAATCAGATGACGTGATTCCATCTTGCGTCGAAAAGCCCCACTCGTTTTCATGAATTCGTTTCCTCCTCATTCCACCTATTTCAAACAAAAAACGCATCCTCACGGATGCGTCGGTCGACAATTCGGAAATCTTATCGATCGGGTGCAGCACCCGCAGGAATTAGCACAGTATCTTTCGACCTGTTGCTGAGGTTTCATAGGGCCAGTCCCTCCACCTCTCTGGATAAGTATGTAATTGTTCCTAACCCTATCAAGTCTTTTTCGAATTGTCAACACAATTCAGAATACTTCTACCCAAAAAACATTCCGCATCGTATCGTTCCGGAATGTTTGGATGTCTTATTTTTTGGCGAATAAATCCGCTGTTTTCAAGGCTGCACGAACCGCTTTCCGGTTCAATGTCCCTTGCTGATGTTTCATTTTCTTCGTTTGGGCAGCCAGTTGCGCTTTGAGCGCCGCAATCTCTTGATCCTTTTGAGCCGTTCCTGTTTGTTTCTGCAATGCTTTGATTTTCTTATCTTTTTCAGCTAATTGTGCTTTCGTCTGTTTTTGCGCATCCGCAATCTTCTTCTCTTGTTCCGGGAAGAACCGTTCGAAACGGGCTACTGCTTCTTCAAGACTTACGCCAGAAATCGGCTGGACTGGTGGGAGCAACTCAGTTTGCGCCATTTGACGGTCAAACGGTACATTCTCAGGATAGTTCGTCTCTTGATAGATATGCTCAAGATCATTCACGTTCAAGAAGTCAACGAAGTTGTCGAAGTTACGCGCTTGAACACGTGCTGGACTTTGGAAGTCAGCGTTGGCTACGATGTCGGATAATTGTGTATCCGCTTTGATGTCGTTCGCCCAAATGTGCGTCAATTGATGGTAATCCGTCAATTCGCGCATCCGTGCATCTTTTGGAATGAGGATACTCG
The DNA here is from genome assembly GCF_000798935.2 of Exiguobacterium sp. ZWU0009. Lineage (NCBI taxonomy): Bacteria > Bacillati > Bacillota > Bacilli > Caryophanales > Exiguobacterium > Exiguobacterium sp. ZWU0009. The sequence continues at coordinate 3,189,035 of NZ_CP018057.1, forward strand.
GCGTACCCGCAAGCGTCGCTGTGATGTTTCCGTGCAAGCGCGCACCAAAACTAAGGTCTGCTTGTCCGATGAAATCGAACCATGTCTGTGCGTTCAAGAAGAAACGGACCCGATCATTCATATAAGCAGGATCCGACATCTTCACCGGATAGTTCGTCACTGAAAGATCTGCGATCGGGTGCGTTCCTGTGTACGTTAACTTCAGTTCCTTCATCCACTGGGGAATGAAGTAATGATTCGGGTATTCTTCCATTCCGCGTGTAATGAAATCAAGGACGTTTTGTGGAGCCAAACGTGACGAGTTGACCGTAATCATCGACTCAGGTGTGATGTTCGTTTCACGGATGTGCAAGTCGCGACCAAACGCGTACATCGAAGGACATCCAATGACACGATGATCGATCCCTTCGCGGAAACCAAGACGTGTTAAGTATTTCGATGTGATCTCTCCGCGAAGACCAAGCATGCTTGAGCGCTCGAGAACGGCACTGACGAATGCTTTAACATCTTCATCGAATGGGAATCCACCATCTAAGTCTGGTTCAAACGGTGCACGTAATCCTACACCGATGACGACGACTGGAATCTTTAATTTTTTGATGAGACGTGTATATTTCCGTAACGTCGGTACGAATTCTTTTCGGAATGCGTCCGCTAACGGAATGACATAAAGATCAAAGTTGGCATTGATTTCGTCTGCCCGTTCTTCGTCGTAATAGTAATAGTCAGGTGTAATCGTCGTACCTTCTGTCATCAACGTCCGAAAGATACTGTATTGATAGATAAGATTTCCAACGTTTCCTCCAATGGAATTATGTTTCATCAAATAAGGAGCATCGAACTGTTCGAATGGTGTCATACCTGCACGAATAATAATACGTTTCATAATGGATAAACTTCCCCTCTCGTCTGCTTCATTCGTCCTCGCAAGAAAAAAAATACGGGAAAATATATTATCAGTTTTTTTCAATCTCATTAAGAATAGATGAATTTTATTTCGGAAGTCAACGATTCCTAAGGGAAACAGGTCTTTCGTCATCAAAACGAAACATTTGCATTACTCCATAATTTTTCTAAAATAGAAAAATGTAACTATTTAATCGTTTTGAGATACATGCGCAGATTCGCTTCGACTAATTTCAAGGCATTCATCTGATCAGTCGTAGAAGGCTTCAATAACGCACTGAAAAAATGTTCCACTTCGACGGGCTGACCCTTTTCCATGTCCCGTAACATCGACGATTTCATCGTGTTTTCCATTCCATGCATCTGTTTCAACAGCACCGCTTCTACATCGTCATTAAAGACTGCGCCTTGTTCTTCCATCGCCTGTTTCGCTTCCTTCATGACGTCTAGGATCATTTGACGCCCGACAGCTTCTTGCCGAATCGGACCAATAGCTGAGCGAAATAGCGTCGTCACGCCGGCGAATGTCGAAATGAAGAGATACTTTTGCCACATGTCATCCATGATATGCATCGAGTACGTCATTGGTGCCTTCGCTTTCGCAAAACACGCTGCGATCTCCTCTAGACGCGCTGTTGGTTTACCGGTTCGTGAACCAAACAACAGCCGATGGGACGGGCTTGTCTGTAAAATGCGCCCTTCTGCATCAAGCGTCGACTCAATGAAGCAAAGACCTCCTAGTACTCGATCTTCTCCAAAGACTTCTGTTAACCGTCGTATGTGTTGCATGCCGTTCAACAAAGGAATGATGTACGTCTCGCTCGAAACGAATGGCGCAAGGTCCTGTAGGACGTCATCTAAGTGATAGGCTTTCGTCGAAAGCAAGATGACATCAAATGCACGATCCGGTCGCATGTCTCGTGTTATCAACTGAGGTGTAATCGCGATATCACCATGAGGACTAGTGATGTGTAGTCCTGTTTTTTGTAGTTGTTCATATCGATTCGGACGGACAAGGAAGGTCACCTGTTCTCCTTGCTCAGCAAGACGACCTCCGAAATAGCCTCCAACTGCCCCTGCACCTACAACTAACATGTTCATATGTACTACCTCCTCCTTACCCGTTCTGTACGTTGCTTACTCCTTCACCCTAACATATTTGGAACCGTTTTCCTGATTTCTGCGTGGATTGATTTGTTTTAAGTTAAGCGTTTGCATTTTAGAAAAAAACGTATATACTAACTTGTATACAAGTATACTCACTTTAGAAATCAGGTGATTCCATGTCAGAACTGTTATACCCCTTGAAGTGGTTAGCAAAAGCTTCCGCTGGAGATCGTGTCGCACACGAGTTACGGATGCGCATCATTTCAGGAAAGATTGAAAGCGGTACCATTTTATCTGAAAACAAACTAGCCTCTGATTTTTCAGTCAGTCGCTCGCCCGTCCGTGATGCGTTAAAGGTCCTTGCATCCGAACAATTAATTCGTCTCGAACGAATGGGAGCGGTCGTCGTCGGTTTGTCCGAGCGCGACATTCAAGAAATCTATGATGTTCGGCTACTCATCGAAACGTTCGTCTTCGAACGACTCGTTAAGATCGAACGGGCTGAACTCGTCCGGGAACTCAGTAAAATTCTCGAAATGATGAAGGTAGCCATCAAATATAAGGATGCTGATGAATTCTCCTTCCAGGACGTACTATTTCATGAAACGATCATCCGCTCGATTGATCATGGATATGTCAGCATGATTTGGCAAAATCTCAAACCGGTCATGGAAAGTTTCATCCTCCTATCGATGCGGGTACGATTCGAGGAAGACATCGAAGACTTCGAACGCATCCTCGCGAACCACGCCTTGTACATCGAAGCGATCGAGACAGGGGATCGTGAACGGATGGTTGCTTCCTTGCATCAGAACTTTGATGACGTCCAGGAAGTCGAAGATCTCTGGAAAACGCAACAAATGATGTCGAAAGGAGTCGATTCACATGACTGAATATATGTTAGGCGTCGATATCGGAACGACGAGTACGAAAGCGGTCTTATTTACGACAAAAGGAGAGGTCATCGGACAAACGAACGTCGGTTACCCACTCCATACACCAAACCGCTCGACGGCGGAGCAGGATCCGGAAGAAATTTTCGATGCCGTACTCGAATCGATCCGCTTGATCACAAAACGTCATCCGAGCATGCCACCGAAGTTCGTTGCGTTCAGCAGTGCCATGCACAGTTTGATCGCAATGGACGCACAGCATCAACCATTGACTGCCTGCATCACGTGGGCAGACAGTCGGAGTGAAGCATGGTCGAACAAGATCAAGGAACAATATGGTCTATCGATCTATCACCGGACCGGGACACCGATCCACCCGATGTCACCGCTCAGCAAAATCAGTTGGCTCGTCGAAGATCGTCCGGAGCTCCACGCTCAAACGAAAAAATATGTCGGGATCAAGGAGTTCGTGTTCCAAAGACTGTTCGGCAGATATGTCATTGACCACTCTCTTGCTTCAGCAACCGGTCTCTTCAATATTCATGAATTAGGCTGGGATACGGGCGCGTTACACGTTGCTGGCATCGATGCGAGCTACTTATCAGAGCCGGTACCGACGACGACGTCATGTACTGGACTGAATGCCGATTACGCACGACAAATGGGACTTTCCATCGATACGCCGTTCCTAGTCGGTGCCAGTGATGGTGTCCTTTCTAACTTAGGTGTTAACGCGATTCGTAAAGGGGAAATTGCGATCACGATCGGGACAAGCGGCGCCATCCGAACGATTATTGATCGTCCACAGACCGATGAAAAAGGACGAACGTTCTGTTACGCCCTGACCGAGGACCACTGGGTCATCGGTGGTCCTGTCAACAATGGCGGAATGGTCTTACGGTGGATCCGAGATGAACTCGCTTCAGCAGAAGTCGAGACAGCAAAACGCCTCGGCATCGATCCGTACGCTGTCCTGACGAAGATTGCCGAACGCGTCCGTCCAGGATCCGACGGGCTATTGTTCCATCCTTACTTGTCCGGCGAACGAGCACCACTGTGGAATCCGGATGTCAGCGGTTCGTTCTTCGGTCTGACTCTCTCACACAAAAAAGAGCATATGATCCGGGCAGCACTAGAGGGTGTCATCTACAATCTGTATACCGTCTTCCTCGCCCTCGTCGAGTGCATGGATGGTCCCGTGACACGGATTCAGGCAACAGGTGGCTTTGCCCGGTCTGAAGTCTGGCGCCAAATGATGGCGGACATCTTCGAGTCGGAAGTCGTCATTCCGGAAAGTTTCGAAAGTTCATGTCTCGGTGCTTGTATTCTCGGACTGTATGCGACTGGGGAAGTCGATTCGTTCGAAGTCGTCTCCGAGATGATCGGGGAAACACATCGCCATGTACCAAATGAAGAAGCGATGCATGAATACCGTCAGCTCTTACCAATTTTCATTAGTCTGGCCCGGACATTGTCCGAGGATCACAAACGAATCGCTACGTATCAACGGAGTTTGATTCAAGAAGAAAACTAACATAATCTTTTGGGGGAAGTCATCATGCCATTAGTCATCGTAGGAATTGGGATCGTTGCGTTGCTCGTTCTCATCATGGGGTTGAAATTAAATACGTTTGTCTCACTCATCATCGTTTCCTTTGGCGTTGCATTACTGCTCGGCATGCCGCTCGATCAGATCGTCAAGACGATTGAAGCCGGTATCGGCGGAACGCTTGGTCACCTCGCACTAATCTTTGGTCTTGGTGCGATGCTTGGAAAGCTGATCGCTGACGCCGGGGGGGCGCAGCGAATCGCGATGACGCTTGTCGCCCGATTCGGGGAAAAGAACATCCAATGGGCGGTCGTCGTCGCTTCATTCATCATCGGGATCGCACTCTTCTTCGAAGTCGGACTCGTTCTGTTGATTCCAATCGTCTTTGCGATTTCACGTCAGCTCCGCGTCTCGATCCTATATCTCGGGATCCCGATGGTCGCAGCGCTGTCCGTCACGCACGGATTCTTACCGCCACACCCGGGTCCGACTGTCATCGCCGGGGAGTATAAAGCAAATATCGGGGAAGTCTTACTGTATGGTTTCATCGTTGCTGTTCCGACGGTCATCATCGCCGGTCCTATCTTTACAAAAATCGCCAAACGACTCGTTCCTGAATCGTTTACACGGACAGGAAACATCGCGTCACTCGGGGAACAAAAAGAATTTGATTTAGACGAGACACCAGGCTTCGGCATCAGTGTCTTCACGGCGATGCTACCGGTTCTTTTGATGTCGGTCGCAACAATCTTCACGCTTTTACAAGAAACACTCGGCTGGGGTGAAAACAGCGTCATCTCGGCAATCGAGTTCATCGGGAACGCCTCGACGGCGATGTTGATTTCATTACTCGTCGCGGTCTACACGATGGGGATCGCGCGTCAGATTCCGATGCAAACGGTCATGGAGTCTTGTACGACGGCGATCGCCCAAATCGGGATGATGCTATTGATCATCGGCGGTGGCGGTGCCTTCAAGCAAGTCTTGATCGACGGCGGTGTTGGGAAATACGTCGCACAATTATTTGAGGGATCAGCGTTATCTCCGATTCTACTCGCTTGGTTGATCGCTGCGATTCTCCGGATCTCACTTGGTTCCGCGACAGTCGCTGCCCTATCAACGGCAGGTCTCGTCATTCCGTTACTAGAGCAATCCGACGTCAACTTAGCGCTCGTCGTTCTCGCGACTGGTGCAGGTAGTCTGATCGCTTCACACGTCAATGATGCGGGCTTCTGGATGTTTAAAGAGTATTTCGGATTATCATTAAAAGAAACGTTTGCGACATGGACTGTGCTTGAGACGATCATTTCCGTTTGTGGACTTGGGTTCGTTCTTCTCCTCAGCCTCGTCGTCTAAAAAAAGGAGTCGTTCTACTTATGCAACATTCTATCGGAGTCATCGGTCTTGGTGTCATGGGCCGCAACTTAGCACTGAACATGGCGAGTCATCAAGAAGAAGTCGCCATCTATAACTACACACGTGATCTAACAGACGATCTCGTCGCACACGATGAAGGACTACCCCTTCATCCGTATTACGACATTGAAGCATTCGTTCAATCACTCGCTCGCCCACGTAAGATCTTCATGATGGTCACGGCTGGTAGCGCGATTGATTCAGTTATCGAATCGTTACTTCCGCATCTCGAAACAGGCGATATCATCATGGATGGTGGGAACTCTCACTTCCTCGATACAGAGCGTCGTTTCGACGAGTTACAACGCCACGGGATTGAATACATCGGTGTCGGTGTATCGGGTGGTGAAGTCGGTGCGCGGACCGGTCCTGCGATCATGCCGGGTGGATCGAAAGAAGCCTACGACCATGTCGCACCGATCTTGACGAAGATCGCCGCCCATGTCGAAGGAGATCCATGTTGTGTCTATATCGGTCCGAAGGGCGCTGGTCACTTCGTTAAAATGGTCCACAACGGGATTGAGTATGCTGACATGCAACTGATCGCGGAAGCATATAGCTTCCTCCGTTTCCGTCTCGGACTCGACGTCACGGAAGTTGCGGACATATTCGCCGAGTGGAATGCAGGCGAACTGAAGAGTTATCTGATTGAAATCACAGCGGACATCCTCCGGAAAACGGATGACGAGACAGGTCAACCGTTGATTGATGTCATTCTCGATCAGGCCGGTCAAAAAGGAACCGGAAAATGGACGAGCCTGCAAGCCATTGATAATGGCATCGCCTCTTCGATTATCACGGAAGCCTTGTTCGCACGTTACCTCTCGGCTGTTAAAGAAGAACGCGTCGCAGCGTCTGCTGTCCTAAAGGGACCAGAAGACCTGTCAACGCTTGAGCGAGACGCTTGGGTCGAACGGATTCGTCAAGCGCTTTATATGGGGAAAGTTGCCGCATACGCGCAAGGCTTCACCCAGTACCGAATGTCGTCTGAGTTGTATGACTGGAACTTACGCCTTGAGGAGATCGCCTTGATCTTCCGTGGTGGATGTATCATCCGGGCCGACTTCTTGAACGTCATCAGTGAAGCGTTCAAAAATGATGCGAACCTCTCGAACTTGATGCTCGCCCCGTTCTTCGCTGAGAAAGTACAAGCGTATCAAGAATCGTTACGTCACGTCGTTGCTGAGGGTGCTTTGTCTGGTTTCGCTCTACCGTGTCTCTCGACGTCGTTGACGTATTACGATAGCTACCGGACAGCGAATTCGAATGCCAACATGTTGCAAGCACAACGCGATTATTTCGGTGCTCATACGTATGCACGGACAGACCGCGAAGGGATCTTCCACACGGACTGGCAATAAAGAATACAGCTCCCGACTCCTGTTTCATTTAGGAGTCGGGATTTCTTTTTTTGTTCACACAATCTTTCCTGAAATAAGAAATTGCCGATTATACCTTGACAAAAGTGTTGGTCTATATGAAATTAGTATTAGATTAGAATTATTCTAGTGTGATAAATACAGATTCCTTGTATGCACTAGAACAGATTCTAAATATAGAACCCTTGAGGAGGATTTTTATCATGTCTTTAATCGGAAGTGAAGTAAAACCATTCAGCGCATCAGCATTCCACAACGGAGAATTCGTTGACCTAACGGATGCCAACCTTCGCGGTAAATGGAGTGTCGTATGTTTCTACCCTGCAGACTTTACATTCGTTTGCCCGACAGAACTCGAAGATCTTCAAAACCAATACGCAACACTCAAAGCGCTTGACGTTGAAGTTTACTCTGTTTCAACAGATACGCATTTCACACATAAAGCATGGCACGAAACATCAGAAACAATCGGTAAAATCGAGTACGTTATGATCGGTGACCCATCACACGTCATCTCACGTAACTTCGAAGTCTTGAACGAACAAGATGGTCTTGCTGACCGCGGTACGTTCATCATCGATCCAGACGGCGTCATCCAAACAGTTGAGATCAACGCAGGCGGTATCGGTCGCGATGCAAGCACGCTCGTCAACAAAATCAAAGCGGCACAATATGTACGTAACAATCCAGGCGAAGTCTGCCCAGCGAAATGGGAAGAAGGCTCTGCAACACTCACACCAAGCCTTGACCTCGTCGGAAAAATTTAAGGAGCGGATTCGCGATGGCTTTAGCACCAGACATTAAAGCACAACTCGCGCAATACCTCGAGCTTCTCGAAGGCGATCTCGTCCTAGCGGTTAGCGCTGGGACAGACGCCGTCTCGCTTGAGATGAGCGCACTCGTCGAAGAGATCGCAAGCATGACACCACGCATCTCCGTCGAGCAGGCAAGTCTTCCCCGGACACCAAGTTTCACAGTCAACCGTGTCGGTGAAACAAGTGGCATCACGTTCGCGGGAATTCCACTCGGTCATGAGTTCACGTCCCTCGTTCTCGCACTGCTCCAAGTCAGCGGTCGAGCACCGAAGGTCGACGCGGACGTCATCAAGCAGATTCAAGGCATTCAAGAAACGTACCACTTCGAGTCGTACATCAGCTTGAGCTGCCACAACTGCCCGGATGTCGTACAAGCGTTGAACGTCATGAGCGTCCTCAACCCGAACATCAGTCACACGATGATTGATGGCGCGGCATTTAAGGAAGAAGTCGAACAAAAAGAGATCATGGCTGTTCCGACGGTCTTCGTCAACGGCGAAGCGTTCGGTAACGGACGGATGTCACTTGAAGAAATCTTGGCGAAGCTTGGCACAGGTGCCGATGCTGCTGATTTCGCTGATAAAGATCCATACGACGTTCTCGTCGTCGGTGGTGGTCCAGCTGGATCGAGTGCTGCCATCTATGCAGCTCGTAAAGGCATCCGGACAGGAATCGTCGCAGAGCGCTTCGGTGGACAAGTCATGGATACGATGAGCATCGAAAACTTCATCAGCATGAAGTACACGGAAGGACCAAAACTCGTCGCAAGTCTTGAAGAGCACGTCAAGGAGTATGGCATTGATGTCATGAACCTGCAGCGGGCAACTCGTCTTGAGAAGAAGGACCTCCTCGAGCTCGAGCTTGAGAACGGTGCTGTCTTGAAGACGAAGAGTTTGATCCTTTCGACAGGTGCACGCTGGCGTAACGTCGGCGTCCCAGGCGAACTCGAATTCAAGAACAAAGGTGTCGCCTACTGCCCACACTGTGATGGTCCATTGTTCGAAGGAAAACGTGTCGCAGTCATCGGTGGTGGAAACTCAGGGATCGAAGCAGCTATCGATCTCGCAGGAATCGTCAAGCATGTCACGGTCCTTGAATTCGCACCGGAACTAAAAGCAGACGCTGTTCTTCAAGAACGCCTCGCTTCACTTCCGAACGTCACGGTCGTCGTCAACGCACAGACGAAGGAAATCACAGGAACGGACAAAGTGAACGGTATCACGTACATCGAGCGCGAAACGAACGTCGAACGTCACGTCGAGCTCGAAGGTGTCTTCGTCCAGATCGGTCTCGTACCAAACACGGACTGGCTCGGTGAAACGGTGAGCCGTAACAAGTTCGGTGAAGTCCAAGTCGATCGCCACGGCGCAACGAACGTACCAGGCGTTTTCGCAGCAGGAGACTGCACGGATAGCGCGTATAAACAGATCATCATCTCGATGGGATCTGGTGCAACAGCTGCACTCGGTGCTTTCGATCACTTGATCCGAAATTAAATGAAAAGAGCGGAACTCAGACGAGTTTCGCTCTTTTTCTATTTCAATAGTAGATTTCACCAACGGATGAACAATGAAATTCTTTTGTGATGTGGTGCTTTGTTAAGATGCCTTGCTTCGCGTATGTACCACTGACTGTTACGACCATCGTTTGTCCTGCATCAATTCGGGTACCATCGAATCCTTTCTGTGTCCAAATGCCATCATTGATGGCTTGAGATGTCATCGAAAAGACATCAGAGAACCATTGTCGCTCACTTCGCTCCAAAAGTTCGGTTTCGAAATTCCCTGTGATCCGAACTTCTTTTCCACCTTGTGTTCGTTCAAGTGCTCGTTGACCATCTCCATAAATACTTAATTGAACACGCAACGGTTTTAACCGTTTGATTGTCCGTTCCTGAAAACGTTCCGGTGAAACCCAATCCTCATCTGCGAATTGATTTGCTGCAAGCAATGTGACGTCCGCATTTTCATGTGTCCGATTCAGTTCTCGCACGATTTTTTCATATGCTGCGTAATAGCGTTGATGTTGTGTCGTCTGATCCTTTGCCTCCGATGTGACTGGTGATAATGAAGCAAGTATGAGAACGGCTGTCGCGATCTGATATTTCATTGATTTCCCCTTCCTTTCGCTGTTCATTGTACGAAAAAAATGAGGAATAGATTCGAAAACGACAACCGTTTTAGAGATTTTTTCATTCAATACGATATCAATAGATTGTACGCTTCTAGAATTAAGAACAAATGAGGATTGTTCAGTCAATCTGACCCCTATAAATAATTCAAAGTTGACACTTTTGACTAGTCCAGTCATCTGATAGATTGAAGATATCTTAAAATCTATCATAAAGAAGGTTAGCCACATGCAAAAAGCAGCACCGTATTCTAGCACTCGTACCCGCCAGCTCGTCATCACTGCGATGTCGATCGCACTTGTTCTTGTCGCAACAATGTTCATCAATATCAAATTACCCATCGCTCCAAACGGTGGTCTCATTCATATGGGAACAGCGATGCTCTTTCTCATCGCAATTTTATTCGGTCCACGGACAGCATTGATTGCCGGTGCTGTTGGGATGGGGTTATTCGATCTTTTATTGGGCTATACAATTTGGGCACCTGGTACGATCATCGCACGTGGACTTCAAGGATTAATCGTTGGTTACATCGCGTGGTCGGGTGGTCGTAACGGAACGAATGTCACGTTCAACTTGATCGGGATGATCGCTTCCGCTCCTGTCATGCTGCTCGTCTACTTCGTGCATGAAGGGATTATGTTCAGCAACTGGGTCGCACCATTAGGTTCAATTACAGGAAACATTATTCAAAACGTCCTCGGAATCCTTGTCGCGATTCCAGTCGGGATCGCACTGAAGAAAACTCGCTTCTTCCGTAACTTCCGCTAAATCAAAAAAACCGTCCGGCTCCTCGTAGAGCCGGACGGTTTTCGTTTAGCGAATCGGTTGACCTTGTTCAAGCTCAAGCGTTTTAGCTGTTTCGGCATGGATCTGTTCGAACAGTTCCGGATGTTCAACAAGTGAGATCCCGTAAGACGGAATCATCTCCTTGATTTTTGCTTCCCACGCCGGTAATTCGGACAGGAAACATTTTCCGAGTACTTCAAGCATGACCGGAACCGCTGTTGAGGCACCTGGAGATGCTCCAAGTAAAGCAGCGACAGATCCGTCGGCTGCACTGACGACCTCTGTCCCGAACTGGAGTGTCCCTTTTCCTTGCGGTGTATCCTTGATGACTTGAACACGTTGACCAGCGACGACGACATCCCAGTCTTCCGTCTTCGCATTCGGGATGAACTCCCGTAATTCGTTCATCCGTTGTTCCGTCGACAAGAGAACTTGTTCGATCAGATACTTCGTTAATCCCATCTCTTTTGCTCCCGCAGCAAGCATCGTCAAGACGTTATTCGGTTTGACGGACGCGATCAAATCAAGATTCGATCCTGTCTTAAGGAACTTCGGTGAAAAGCCAGCGAATGGTCCGAAGAGGAGCGATTTCTTTCCATCGATGTACCGTGTATCCAAGTGCGGTACTGACATCGGCGGTGCTCCGACTTTCGCTTTTCCGTAGACTTTCGCATGGTGTTGTTCAATGATCTCAGGATTTTTACAAACGAGGAACAAGCCGCTGACCGGAAAACCACCAATTTGCTTCGATTCTTCGATGCCTGTTTTTTGCAGCAACGGTAGACTACCGCCGCCACCCCCGATGAAGACGAACTGCGCCGTATGATGCTCGATCCGGTGATCGCGCTCATTCTTCACTTTGACTTCCCAACCACCGTCAACACGCTTCAAATCCTCGACACCGTGCTGGTAGTTGATTGTAACATCGTGCTGTGCGAGATATTCAAACAGGATTCGTGTCAACGCACCAAAGTTGACGTCCGTTCCTGAATCGATTTTTGTCGCAGCGATCGGCTCTGGTGACGTCCGACCGTTCATGATGAGTGGAATCCACTCGGCTAATTTCGCTGGATCCTCTGAATATTCCATTCCCGCAAACAACGGATTCGCTGATAGCGCTTCCAATCGTTTTTTCAGAAATTCGACGTTTTCTGTTCCTTCAACCATGCTCATATGTGGAATCGGCATGATGAATTCTTTCGGATTCGGCAAGACACCTTCCTTGACGAGATGCGACCAGAATTGACGTGACAGTTGGAACTGTTCATTTACTTTGACCGCTTTACTGATATCGATCGAACCATCGGCGTTTTCCGTCGTATAGTTTAGTTCGCATAGTGCGGCGTGACCTGTTCCTGCATTGTTCCACTCATTCGAGCTCTCTTCCCCGGCACTCGCGAGTTTCTCGAATACCTTGATGTTCATCTCAGGCGCGAGTTCTTTTAACAAGACCCCTAACGTCGCGCTCATGACTCCGGCACCAATTAAAATAACGTCTGTTTTTTTAGGCATACTGCTCATGATATCCTTCCTATCCCCGTTGATATTATGGACTACCTGTCATGAAAAACTTCCCCCTCATGACGACAACTTACCTTTCCATTATAACCCTATCATAGCTTGCACAGAAAGGAACTTCTTTTACATTCAGAAATGTGTAAAAGCGATGATTCAGGTAAGTTGATTTTCGTCAGCCGGCACACAATCAGGCATGACTTTGACGAAAAACGGTAATCATATAACGAAAGTAAAAGGAGGAACGCTCATGGCGACACGCTGGATATTCGGCAATCAATTGAATCACGATCTCCCCTTATTGCAGGAAGCAAACAAACAAAACGACGTCATCCTGATGGTCGAAGCGACTTCGCGCTCCAAGTGGAAGACGTACCATAAACAAAAGCTCGTCCTCGTCTTCTCAGCGATGCGACATTTTGCGGAAGAACTGCGCGAAAAAGGCTTCACCGTCGATTACCGGGAAGCCGATTCGTTTGATCAGGCATTCAAGGCACACCAGAAAGATCATGATCCGGATCATGTATTCTATACGGCAATCACGGACGAACCGATGCGCAAGGCGATGCAGAAATGGCAGGACGCTTTACCGAAGAAGATCACGGTCGAAGTCTGTTCCGACGTACCATTGTTTTTAATGACACAAGAAGAAGCGGTCGAAGCAATCGGCGACAAGCCATACAAGATGGATCGGTTTTATCGCAAACTGCGTAAGGAACGAAACGTTCTCATGAACGGCTCCAAACCGATTGGTGGAAAGTGGTCGTTTGACGCCGAGAACCGAAAACCAGCGAAGTCCGGTATAACGTTTCCGGATCCTGTTCAGTTTCGTCCCGATCGCATCACAAAGGACGTCATCGACAAGGTCGAGCGTGATTTTTCCAATCATCCGGGAGCACTTGATTCCTTCCATTGGCCGGTCACGCGCAAGGAAGCGACGCGGGCTCTCCATCGTTTCATCGAAGAACGACTCGAGACGTTCGGAACGTATCAAGACGCCATGCTGACCGGTGAAGATACGCTATCGCATTCGCTCTTGTCAGCAGCAATCAATCTTGGTCTATTGACACCGGAAGAGGTCATTCGTCAAGTCGAGGCAGCCCTCGAAGATCAAGATGCTCCGCTCAATGCGGTCGAAGGTTTTATTCGACAAATCCTCGGCTGGCGCGAGTACATGCGTGCCGTCTACCTAGCCGAGATGCCAGACTATGCTTCCGTCAATGCGCTACGTCATGAAGCGAATTTACCGGACTTTTTCTGGACCGGGAAGACGAACATGAACTGTGTCGCTGAATCGTTATGTCCCGTCGTCGAGCATGCCCATAATCACCATATCCAGCGCTTGATGGTGCTCGGAAACTTCGCTAATCTGTTTGCGATCTCGCCGCAACAGACGGCAGATTGGTTCAACGAGATGTACATCGATGCCTATGACTGGGTCGTCTTACCGAACGTCCTCGGGATGGCGCTTCATGCCGACGGAGGAACATTATCGACTAAACCGTACATCGCTTCGGCGAATTACATCCATAAGATGAGTGATTATTGCAAGGGATGTCCTTTTCATCAAAAGGACATGCTCGGAGAGGATGCCTGTCCGTTTAACGCCTTGTACTGGGACTTCATCGACCGGCACGAAAAACGCTTCGCTTATAATCAGCGGATGTCGATGATGTATCGGCAATGGGGAAAACGCGATGCGGACAGCAAACGTGATATTCGAAAGAAAGCGAAAGCACTTCGGAAACAACTACAGGATGGCGCTTTCGATACACCATGAAACAAGCCGCTCGGATTAGATCCGACCGGCTTGTTTTGAATTACGCACTTTTTTGGTCAACTGCTTGTTGTTTCTTTTTTCGGAGATGATACAGTCCGAATAGTCCGAGGAACCAAACCGGTGTCAGCAATAAGGCTGGACGTGTATCGTCAGCAAACAGCATGACGACGAGAATGACTGCAAACAATCCGAGCACGAGGTAATTGACGAATGGTGTCAATGGTGCTTTAAATGTCGACGCCGCATGCAATTCCGGATTTTGTTTCTTGTACCGGAGATGACAGACGAGGATGACACCCCAAACCCAGATGAAGCAGATTGCACTGATCGTCGTGACGATACTAAATGCTTGTCCTGGTAACATTTTACTGAGCAAAGCACCAACTGAGACGACGATCGTCGAGACGAACAAGGCGTTTGCTGGGACATGGTTTTTGTTCAACTTCGAGAACTTGTTCGACGCTTGCTGTTGATTTCCCAGGTTATACAGAATCCGGCTCGTCGAGAACATTCCGCTATTACACGCAGAAGCAGCAGACGTCAGTACGACGAAGTTGATGATTCCTGCTGCGAGTGGAATCCCGATCAGACTGAACGTCTTGACGAACGGACTTTCTGTCGCACTCAGTCCTGTCCATGGGTTGATCATCAAGAGGACGAGTAAAGCACCGACATAGAAGAATAAGATCCGAAGCGGAATCTTATTGATCGCGGACGGAATGTTCTTTTTTGGATCCGCTGTTTCTGCTGCTGACACCCCAACGAGCTCGACGCCGACATAGGCGAAGACGACCATTTGGAACGATAGCAAGAATCCAGTAATTCCGTTTGGCATCCAGCCACCATGTGACCAGAGGTTCGACACCGTCACAGGACCAGCGTCCGTTTTAAAACCGATGATGAGCAGGACGATTCCGACACCAATCAAGGCGAGGATCGTCACGACCTTGATCAAGGCGAACCAAAACTCGAGTTCTCCGAACAATTTAACGGTCAATAAGTTAAAACCAAGTAAAATCAAGAGCGCAAGAACGGCTGGAATCCATTGCGGGATATCAAACCAATACTTGACGTACAGACCGACGGCGATGATGTCCGCCATTGCCGTCATGATCCAACAGAACCAGTACGTCCAACCGGTCACGAACGCGGCACGTGGTCCGAGATAATCTTCTGCGATATCCGTGAGTGACTGATAGCCTGCTTTTGACAATAACAATTCCCCAAGTGCGCGCATGACGAAGAAGATTGCGATCCCGACGAGTAAGTAAGCAAAAATGATCGATGGGCCGGCGAGTTGGATCGCTTTTCCTGATCCTAAAAACAAGCCCGTTCCGATCGTTCCACCAATGGCAATCAACTGTACATGACGATTCGATAAATCCCGCTTTAATCCTTGCTGTTCCAAACCTGAACTCCTCCTTATGATGGCTTCTCTACGCTTCAGACCGTTCTGTCGGTCCTGAAAAAGAAAAAAAGAGACTGGACGAATGTCCAATCTCAACAAAATCAAAGGAATAACCCATACACGCCACTACGACATTCCATGAATGCCCGTCGCTGCATGTGATTACTCTTCTGTCCGTTTGCCTGAGATTGTGAACCCTTCGGCGCCGTGTCAACACGGTCTCTCCAGAAGCTGCTCCTGCCATAGTGTGACCCATGACAATCATAGCTTTCTCTTTATTTGATTATCCGATGCGTCGCTGCATCGATGAATTGTTTCTAATTCTAGTAATCTCGACAGCGTTTGTCAACGCCTTTTTCAAAATGATTTTTCAATTCATGAAAAGGACTTTACCATCTTTTCCAGAAATCATACAGCACGACTTGATCACGAAAGGAAAGATGAGACATGTTGACAATTTACTTGATTCGCCACTGCGAAACGACTGGTCAAGCACCTGATGCCCCATTAACACCTCGTGGAGAAGAACAGGCGCAACGACTGTGTATGCAGCTACTTGAGCTTCCGATCACGCATCTTATTTCGAGTCCGTATCGTCGTGCGCTCGACTCGATTCAACCCCTTGCGACTGCTCTGAAACTGTCCGTTGCACAAGAAGAGGACTTAAAAGAACGACGGTTAAGTGCTGTTCCACTTGACGATTGGCAGGACCATCTTCGTCGAACGTTCAGCGATCCAGACTATACGTGTCCTGGTGGTGAATCTAGCCGGATAGCAACTAAGCGCATCACGCGTGTCGTTGAGGAAGCGTTGCAACAGCATGATGGATCGATTCTTGTGACACATGGGAATTTATTATCTTTATATCTGCATTCAATTGATCCAACGTTTGGATTCGAAGAAAGTTTACAGCTGAAGAATCCGGATATTTTTAAGGTGACACAAGTAGATGATGTAATATCTTTTCAACGAATCGATCTACACTAACGGAGCCTGACTAAAATACGCATAACGCTTCAACTCTAATACGGTTTGTTCAAAATTAATTTTTTGATCATCAAAGACTTGTATGTAATCGGGGCGTTGTGCAATCGTCATCGTTTTTCCACTACGAACACTTTTTGGTCGACTTAAATTCAACTTATTTTTTTGAGAATACTCTAGTAATGCTTGCATACAGTGATCTCGATACTCTCTTATATTTTGACTATCAGCAGCTTCTACCTTTGCTTTTAACACTGATTCTTCTAACTGCCAATAGTGCGGTTGACTATCGTCTCCTTTCCACCAGAATGCCCAAAATCCTCCACGTGCATTTGCAACGCGTCCCCATTTTCCGTTCTTCAATTCTTTTTGCAGATCTCTATAGAATCCTTGCCAAGAGAAAGAATTCCATTCGGTGATTGGTAGTGATTTATACGATTCGATCGAAGTGTCGATCTGCTTGAGATACTTAAGATAATCGTTCAAAATATCATTGGTCGTCGAAACATGAAGACCGCTCAGTACTTCGATCATCTTCGTTCGCGTAAATATTTTATATTCTGCCTCTGTCACGCCGGAGTAGTCGCCTTGTTCTACGATTTTGTAATAAATCGGTATCGGCTTCAAATACCATGTTTCGGGGTGAGTTTTGACAATTTCTAGATATCGACGTAATTGATCTGAATGATGACTCGTAAATACTTTGTCCTCAATCATAATGGCATATTTCTCATTGATGATCGCTAATATATCTAGACTATTGAACTGTCTTTTAATACACACACTTTGAATCGATTCGTTTAATTGACAGTTATGAAGATCAAAAATTTCTTTAATAAATACATTTGCAATCGTATGGAGTTGTGCATCGTCACTTCGTGCTTCTTCTTCTGCCCACTTCAATAACCAACATAGAAAAGCATCTTGCGATAACTCACTTGTGGCATAATCAAAAATATTAGGTTTCAAATGAACGCCTCCTTTTATTACAATTATAACCATTTAATTCCCTTTTATTATTCATTTGAAGAATAATAACTAACCCTACTCATTCAATTTGCTTATATATTTCATAAGAACTATCTATTTTACTTCCCTTCGGAACGGCTTTATATTGAATGAATTGATAATAAAGTTAAGTAGTTTTCGATTCATGTATGAAGCGGAACTTCAGAAAAGAAGGGATTTTTATGTCTACCACAAAAAAAGGCTATTTCATGATGATCGTTCTCTGGTTCGCCTATGCGACCTTCGCCATGAACTGGGTCGCGGGTTCGTCGTTGACACCACAAATCACGGCGTATTTCTTCGGCAATCAGACCGTTGACCCCCTCATCTCACAACTCGTCAACTATTCGATCACGACGGCACGTGTTTTCGCGAACATTCTCGCTGCGCTCATCTTGATGAAGCTCGGTCCGAAAAAAGCACCGTTACTCGCATTGTTGTTCCTGATGATGTCGATCGTCGCCATCTATCTACCGAACTACTGGGCGTATACAGTCGCTCGCATGGTCATGGGACTCGGTGGTTCGATGGTCATCGTCTATATGAATCCGGTAGTGACACGTTACGTCCAGGATCCGGCTGAAAAATTACGGATCAACGCTTTCAATACCGTCTCGTATAACGTAGGTGCATTCGTCGTGTCACTCTTGTTCACCTTGTTCGCTGATCAATTCGTCAGTGACTGGAAACTGACGTTGACGATCTTCGCGAGTCTGACAGCAATCCTCTTCTTCGCATGGTGGATTGGTAGTGAGTCGTTCGAGTTGAACGATGCTGCGGACGCAGACGAAACGCCTTACGGTTATGGAGATGCTGTCCGCGATCCATTCCTTTGGAAATATGCGGTTGCCTTCGGCGGTTTCTTGACGCTCTATATCTTATCGCTCGTCGGCTTGAAACCCGTTTTCGATACGTATACGCAGTTGAACGGTTCGCTCGTCAACCTGTTGGTCTCAGGTGCTGGTATCGTCGGGACGTTCGTTGGTCTACGGATCGGTAACAAAGGAACACCTCGTAAACCGATTCTGTTGATCAGCGGGACGATCATGATCGCGAGTTTCCTCGTCACGATCTTGTTCGGAAACATCTCGCCAGTCGTTTCGTATGTCTTTGCGTTCATTTCCGGATTTGCGATGTACATCCAGTATCCGATTTTCATGAACTTGGCACACGAACGAAAAGGTATGACACCGCAAAAGATCACCGTCTTATTCGGTCTCTTCTGGGCAATCGCTTATGCGACGCAGACGATCTTTACGATCATTTGGAGTTATGCACTCGGACATGCGGGGTACACGGTCTCAATGATCGTCTTCTTCCTCTGCTGTTCCGTGTATCTGTTCTTCACGTTCTTCTTACCAGAAACAAAACCAAAACGGACGGATGCACTTCGAAAATCCGCTTAATCCACCAACAAGCCCTTCCGAATCATGAACTGCCCCATAAAAGTTGGACATAAAAATCCAACTTTTATGGGGTGTTTTTTATGGTCAAATATACAAAGGCGTTTAAAGTCCAAGTCGCTGAGCGTTATCTGACAGGACGAGACGGATACTGAGGTGTAGCGATAGAATTCGGGATAGCACGTGAACTGATCCGCGAGTGGTCGCGTCTCTATGAGCGTTGGGGGGAAACGATCTTCGATCCTTCCTATACAAGCCACTCGCTGGCATTTAAACTGGAGGTATTAAACGACATGGTGACCAACAGGCTGTCCAATATAGAGGCGGCCGTAAAGTACCGAATTTCTTCCCCAGGGACGATCTCGAGATGGCGATCGACGTATGAACGGGAAGGGACCGCAGGTCTGGTCGCCAGACCGAAAGGACGTGCCCCGATGGCGAGACGCAAGAAGAAGGAATTTGAAGAGATGACAGAAGTCGAGAAGCTCAAAGAGCGGATCGAGTATCTCGAGATGGAGAACGCTGCGTTAAAAAAATTGAAAGCCTTGGTTCAAGAAGAGAATGCGCGACGAACCGGATCAAGGCACAAGTAATCGACGAATTGCGGTCAGTCTATCCCGTTCCGGGACTCCTTCGCGTGCTCGGTATGGCACGAAGCGTCTATTACTATTGGCGGACGCGCCTGACGGGCGAGGACAAGTATGCGGAGGTGAAGACAGCTATCCATACTCTCTTCCACGAACACGAGGGACGATGTGGCTATCGTCGCATCCACGCACTTCTCGAACGCCAAGGCTTCCGGCACGATCCGAAGACCGTACGCCGTCTCATGAATGAGCTCGGTCTAAAATGTCTTGTCCGTATGAAGCGATACCGCTCCTATAAAGGACGGGTCGGAAAGGTCGCACCGAATCTTCTCCAACGTGACTTCAAGGCCACCGGCCTGAACCAGAAATGGGTGACTGACGTCACTGAGTTTCACCTGTTCGGGGAGAAACTCTACCTCTCGCCGATGATGGACTTGGGAAATCGTGAGATCATTGCTTATACCCTATCGGACCGCCCTACCTATCAATTCGTTGGTGAAATGTTGGATCAGGCAATCGGGAAGCTCGACGGGAAAGCCCGACCGATTCTGCATTCCGACCAAGGGTGGCATTATCAATATCGAGCGTTCGTCGGTACGCTTCACGAGCACGGCATTACGCAAAGCATGTCCCGTAAGGGCAACTGCCTCGACAACGCAGCCATCGAAAGCTTCTTCGCTGTGCTCAAGTCAGAGCTCCTGTATCTCAAGGAGTTCGATGACATGGACCACTTCAAATGTGAGCTCGAGCGTTACATCGAGTACTATAACCATCGTCGTATCAAGAGACGACTAAAAAACCTGAGCCCGGTGGAATACCGGACTCAGGTCCTCAAGGTCGCCTGACAAATTATTTATTGTCTAACTTTTTTGGTTCAGTTCAATCACCGGAAGGGCTTGTTTTTATACTTCATTATGCGCGCCGTAACTATGACGAAGAGCAAATAACAGCCGAATCAATGATTCATGATAACCGATGAACCATCCTTCTTCGATCCCGTTGACGATCGCTTCTTCTGTCATCCAGGCGACGCGCTGGACTTCTTCTTCCTGTAGCGTCAACGTCGACAGATCCACTTCCTGCTCGACGAGATAATAATCATCAAAACCGATTTCAAACGGAATCGTCAGATGGGGACGAATGCCCGTGAAATCGATGTCGAGTCCAAGCTCTTCCGCCAATTCACGTTGCGCCGCCATCTGACTCGTATCCCCACTAATCGCACTGCCGCCGACCGTCACATCCCACATGTTCGGCCAACCAGATTTGAACGGTTGCCGTTGTTGGACGAGCATCTCTCCTTTGGCGTTAAAGACACAGACGTGGATCGTCATGTGATAATCCCCGGCTGTATGTGGCGTTCCCCGTGTCCAGAGTCGTCCTGTTTTCTTGCGATCTGCTGTATATACGTCCCACTGTTCCATCCTAAATCATTCCCCTTTTTAATCAATGAAAGATGTAGAGTTCGAACTTTCCTCCGCCTTGACGCAATCAATCGCGACGACGAGGGCGATCAACAATTCTTCCATCGCTTCATCTTCGACTTCAATGATGTACTGATCGGTCCAAGAAATCCATTTTTTCTGAACGCGACCAATCCGTTGCCCTTGTTGTAGGACTTCAAAATCAACATCCCACCAGTCACCCGTCACTTCGAATTGATCCGAGTTGATCGTATAGCGGTCCTTGAAGAACGTGAACTCTTTAATGATTTCAAACGATTGCCCTGCTGCTTCGACATAAAAGACCGGTCGGAAACTGAACGTTTTCTTCGTGATTTCCGCGACTTCCTCTCCATCTCGGTTCGTCACGCTGAACGACTTCGGAAGTTTCATAAAACTGCCCTCGATGTGATAGGCGTCGTGCCCTGCCTCGTCTTGAATCGAGAATCGTCCACGTAAACTAAACGCTTTTTCTTTCATATAGAGTGTATGCATACCGGTCTCCTCCTTTAATGTATAGTCTCATTTACGCGATCATCGACGGAAAAGATTCAATATCTGGAAACTACCTCCGTCCAACTTTCTCTTATTTCCTTCATTCCCTCCTGCATCTAGTGAATCGCATCCCTTACTTGCACTTTTTAGCCAGAGCGCTTAAAGTGTATAGTTGATGAAATTCTTTAACCACACATGTGCATTACCTTAAGGAAAGGGTTTAATATACTATGAAAAAGAACTTTTGGCAGGACTTACCACGACCATTTTTCGTCTTAGCTCCGATGGAAGACGTCACCGACGTCGTCTTCCGCCACGTCGTCGCAAAAGCGGCGCGTCCGGACGTCTTCTTCACGGAATTCACGAATACAGAAAGCTATTGTCACCCGAAAGGCAAACAGAGCGTCCGCGGACGTCTTGAGTTCACGGAGGATGAACAACCAATGGTTGCTCACATCTGGGGCGACAAACCGGAATATTTCCGCGAAATGAGTATCGGCATGGCAGAGATGGGCTTTAGCGGGATCGACATCAACATGGGTTGTCCCGTCCATAACGTTGCTGTTAACGGTAAAGGCTCCGGTTTGATCAATCGTCCGGAAGTCGCAGCTGAACTGATCCAAGCTGCAAAAGCGGGCGGTCTCCCGGTCAGCGTCAAAACGCGTCTCGGTTATACGAAGGTCGAAGAGTGGCACGATTGGTTGCGCCACATCCTCGAGCAAGATATCGCGAATCTCTCGATTCACCTCCGGACACGTAAAGAGATGAGCGCCGTTCCAGCGCACTTCGAATTGATTCCGGAAATCAAGAAGTTACGCGATGAGATCGCACCACAGACGTTACTGACGATCAACGGGGATATCAACGATCGCCAACACGGGCTTGAACTCGTCGAGAAATACGGTGTCGACGGTGTCATGATCGGTCGCGGGATCTTCCACAACCCGTTCGCGTTCGAAGTCGAGAAAAAAGAACATTCGAGCCAAGAACTCCTCGATTTGTTACGTCTGCAGCTTGATCTGCACGATCATTACTCGACTCAATTCGAGCCACGTCTCTTCAAGCCATTACGCCGGTTCTTCAAGATTTACGTCCGCGGATTCCGCGGTGCGAGTGAACTGCGGGTCAAATTGATGGAGACGAACTCAACGGACGAAGTGCGTGCCTTACTCGACGCCTTCGTTGAAGAAGAAGGGATTCACGAGGTCAACTCGTTTTCAATCTAACAGCAAAGCACGCCTCCTCGTCTTGAGGAAGCGTGCTTTTTCGTGTCACCAGTGTTCAACGGTTTGCCGCGTATCTGCACACCACCGTTCAAAGTCAGACTGATGCGTCAGCGACAGGAAACGTCGTTTGCCGAGTCGCCGATCGAGCCGTGCGATGCCACGGATGAAAGGATGTGGATGAACGAGCGCTTGTTCAAACGCGAGATTCGGGTACTGCAACAAATCTTGTTGCATCTCATAGTTCTCTAGATACCCGTCTTGTTTGACCTGTCGTTCAATTTCAGCGGATAACGCATGCGACTGCTTCAACCAGTCGGACTGCCCTAGCAATCCGGCTGATTTTTCCGGTAACTGTGCAGCTTGTAACGCATAACGCCGCTCGACTTCCCGTTCGAAGTGAAAGTCGTCTGCTCCGAGAATCTCTTCTCCGTCAAACGTCACCCAGACGCGACTAGGACTATCTTGAATCCGGTAGACAGCTGCATGAAAAGCAATCCGCCCCTGTAACGACGGGGCAAGCAGTTGCTCGACCCGTTTTTTGATGATGGAAAACTGCAAGCGATCCGTCCTTTCCGTCCGGCTAATGTGATTAGCCGTTCTTCATATGAAACGATTCCGCAAGTGTAAACGTCAACTCTTTTAACTCCAGACCACCGAGTGCAAAGTAGAGTTTTAAATAGTTGTGCGGGTTGAAGACGAAGACGTCCTTCGTCTGACTGACCCACTCGCCGTTCGTCCCGTTGAAAGTAAATGTCGCGACCGGCATGTTGTTCGCAAACAACGTCACCGGCATCTGCGCCAGCTCACCGGCATTCGAACGTGCCGTCAACGTGACCTGATACATCCCTGTCTCTTCTGCCGTGACAGCGAAGACGTGACTGCTGCCCGTCGTCGTCGCGACATCCGTTAACGAGAAGGCATCCCCACTGACGAGACGTTGGTGCGAGACGGCTTGATCTTCGAGTGTCTCTTCTTCGACCGGTGCCCCGAGGACTTCAATCGATGTTGCTGTTCCCATCACACGGTCCATAATCGGTGACCGGAGTAAGAACTGACAGATGTTCGCGGCACTCCGCAGTAACTCGGAACGTCGAAGTGTTCCGTCAGCGAGAGCCGTCAACGTATCATCCTCGAACGGATTCGTTCCTGGTTCGCCGACGACCATGTAGAGATCGTTTTGCGAACGGACCATCGTCGCCGTTTGTTGGCGGTTTGCTTCCGTTCCCTCCGCGTTAATCTTCGCCCACCAGTCGGTCATGACGATTCCGTCAAAGCCCCACTCATCGCGCAAGATGCGTGTGTTCTGATCGTACAAGCCAGCAGTCCAGATCCCATTGACGGCACCATACGTCGTCATGATCGAGTAAGCTTTCCCGTCCTTGACGGCCATCTCGAATCCTTTCAGGTACAACTCACGTAACGCCCGTTCTGATACGATCGAATCCAGATCGTGTCGGTGGAACTCTTGGTTGTTGGCACTGAAGTGCTTCAACGTTCCCGTCACACCAACACGGTGCATCCCGTCAAGCTGCGCCACGGTCATTTTTCCGGTCAGATACGAATCTTCCGAGAAATACTCAAAGTTCCGTCCGTTGAGTGGATGACGGTGGAGGTTCATCCCGGGTCCAAGCAACGTATCGATCTCGTTCTTCCGTAACTCAAGACCTGTCATCTCAAATAGATCGGCAATCAATGTTGTGTTGAACGTCGAGGCAAGCAATGTTCCGTTCGGTAACGAGAAGGCTTTCGTCCCGATGTCCATCCGGATTCCGGACGGACCATCCGCACAGCAACCTGCTGGAATGCCAAGTGCTTCGAGTTCTGCCGTCACGCCACCGAAGGCGCCCGCCGTTCCCGGTGTGACGCGCGGTGAGTTCATCCCTTCCCCTCGGACGATCGCTGCGAGATCCGCATCCGTCAATTGATCGAGGAACGTCTCGAGCGTGACCTGTTCTTCTTTAACGTCGCGTAACTTCCAACCAGCGTCTTCCGTCTGCGTCCGTTCAACAGGACGCTCCTGTTGACGACGTTGTTCCGGATCGATCGTCCGCAATGGTGTCGCTTCATACGTCACCGTATATCCCGTTTCGGTCGCTTGCGGTTTGATGCGTTCAAACGCCGTCACCGGTGCCATGTTCTCCGTTAAGATGTCCGTGACGTCAAGCGTCTCGACGGAATGGCTTGCGACTGGAACCGCCGACCGGACGTCCGTTCCGAGATAGAGCTGATACGTGCCAGGTTCTATGACATAAGACGATTTATGCCCGGTGACGCCACTATCGTCATAACTCGCAAATGAGGCGAACGGTACGACGAGTGTGAGAGATTCTTGCTCACCTGGTGCGAGTTCTTCTGTCTTTCCGAACGTAACAAGTTGACGCGTCGGGTTCCCGAGTTGTCCCTGTGGTTTCTCGAGGTATCCTTGTACGACTTCCTTCCCACTCGTCTGCCCGGTATTCGTCACCGTCGCTGTAACAGTCCAAGCATCAGCTGACGTCGTCACGTCTGTCGTCAGGTCAAACGACGTATACGATAATCCATACCCGAACGGATACAAGACCGCTTCCGGTGCGAACGTCTCGAAATAACGGTACCCGACATAGATGTCTTCTTGATACAACGCGCGATCGGCATGACCGAAGTGTGGTGTTGACGGATAATCATCGAGTGAACGGACGATCGTATCCGGTAATTTTCCGGACGGTGAGACGCGGCCGAGCAAAAGATCACTCAGTCCGGTTCCCCCTTCCATTCCTCCTTGCCACGCGTAGAGGACAGCACTTGGCGCCGTTTCTTCAACCCAGCGCATATCGATGATGTTCCCGACGTTCAAGACGACGACGGTCTGTTTGAAGTGTGTCGTCACGAGTCCGAGCATCTCCTGTTCTGTCTCCGTTAAAAAATAACTCCCTGGATCCGCCGTATTGTCGCGGTCTTCCCCAGCCGTACGACCGATCATGATCAAGGCAACATTGGAGTCAAGCGCTGCTTGCTGAACGAGTGTCGCGTCAAGCGGCATCTCTTCTTGCGACCACGGCTCGGCTGCCCAGCCTTCCCCTTGGTCAAACGGATGGTCTTCAAGCCAGTTCTCGTACGCCTTGAGGACGTCTGCATTCAGCGTTACGTCTTCGCGTAGCATGTCGAGCGGACTGACGACGTTCGTAACGTTGACCATCCCGCCTGATCCTGTTCCACTTTTATAGTAGTTGAACTGATTACGTCCGAAGACAGCGACCGTCGATGCGGGTTGCAACGGGAGCACACCATCATTTTGTAAGAGGACCGCCCCTTCCGCAACGGTCTGTCGTGCGAGTTTTGTATAGGCTTGCCAATCGAGCGTGTATGTCATGCGTCATCCACCTTTGTTAGTTAGTTTGAGAAAAGAATCGTTTTAAGTCCTTCGCGATTTCGTCTAAGCTGTCTTCGGCTTGCGGATACAGACCGAGTTTATCAAGAAAGGCATGTTCCATCCCGCGGTACTGGAGATAACGGGTCTTGACGCCGGCGCGCGCCAGTTTTTTCGCATACGCTTCTCCTTCAAGACGTAAGTAATCAAACTCTCCCGTAATGACGAGTGCCTCTGGTAGATCATCGAGCGTCGCGAACAACGGTGAAATCCGTTGATCCTTTGAATCACTCGCTTGGACATACCATTGCTCGAGTACACCCTCTTCATCTTGAAGCGAGAGAATGATCCGTTCGAGTAACTGCGGTTCCGTTTGTCGATCATACGCTTCAAGCGTCCAGTTATATTCCGAATTCGGATGTTCACCAACATTGACGACTGGATAATACAAGACTTGATAGCGAATGTACGGCGTCGGACGCTCGCGGTCAAGTAAACAACAGACCGTCGCCAAGTTCCCACCGGCGCTATCGCCGGCGACAGCGATTGCACCCGGATCAATCCCAAGTCGATCAGCGTGTTCGACTGCCCAATCGATCGCTGCATGACAATCCTCAAGTCCTGTCGGAAACGGATGCTCCGGAGCCAATCGATAGCCGACCGACAAGACAGCGACGTTCCCTTTATCGGCTAATGCCTTACATGGATTCTCGACCGTCTCGAGCGCGCCACCGAAAAAACCACCGCCGTGGAAATAGACGACGAGTGGGAGCGGACGCGCCGCTTCCGGACGATACAGCCGTGCTTCGATCGTGGTACCGGGTCTTGGGATCACGAGGACATCCGTTGAGATTTGCCGAGTCGTCACGTCTTCGTTGTCCCAGCCCATGCCGGCACGCGCCAGTTCAACTGGCGACGCCCCTTCTGGCATCGAGACCGATGGACGTTGCGTGAGAACGACCTCACGGACACGCGGATCGAGTGTTCCCGGGGTCAAGACGTCAGGAATTGGCTTATCGACGATTTCAAGTCCGTCTTGATGGATGGATGAACGATTTCGTAACGTTCGTAGCAAATCTTGCATCGAGGCGGTAGACAAATGGATCGCTTCCTTTCTGTTCAAACCGTTATCGAAAGCGCTTTCGATAACCACTAAAAAAAATTTCGAATGCCTCTTTTTCAAAAAAAAGACCGCTTACATCACAATATACCTGTCTTTGACAGGAGAAGCAAATGTTTCACCTAAAAAAATCAGCGCAGTCACCTGCGCTGATCCTCATCGTAATTGTTCTTGTGAAACGATCGTAAAACCATCGATGACCGTGTCTTCCTCAACCTCGATCAACAGGCAGCGTTTGCCTTGGTAGTTGACTTGTTTGACGTACTTCAAGTCTTGCGGACTGATTGCGATGTTTGCGACCTTCGTATTGATTTTAATCGATTTCGCTTCATAGTTCGGGACGATGTTACTCGCCTTCATCTCGTATGTCGGATCGTCGACGACCGTCTTGAACGCCCGTTCGACCTGCTCCGTGCTGACGTCTTCGACACCGCTCGCCTTGAGGACACGCTCGACTTCCTGGACGTCGAGCATCGGTACTTCTTCTTCATCCTGATCCTCTTCGACGACGATCAACTGGTTGATGTTTTCATAGACACCAGCTAACGTCTTCGTATCCATCGATTCACCGACGACTGATTTGACAATCTCCTCGAAGATCGCTTTATCCTCATCTGCCGTGACGATTGGTTGACCGTTCAAGACGTTTTCAAGGAAGCCGAAATCCGGTTTATTCGGTTTGCCCGCCGCATACAAGACATGATTGACGTCTGCTGCGTTGTCGGTAAAGGTCGGGAAGAGAAATCCACCGATCGGCGACGCCAGTTTGATGACCGGATTGATGAATAAGTTCGACTTGAATTCCCGTTCGACAAAATCAAAGACGAGCGATTGTTTCGGTAACTCCGTTAAGTTAAGGCTACCGAGGATGAACGGCGTCGTATAGACGTCGTCATTCGGATCGATCTCTGTCTCATCCGCTTGGCGCTTCGTCGTTTTATAGTATTGTCCGCGAATGAACGTGACGACGAGGTCATTCTCGTACTGGACGTCTTGAACCATCTTCAACGCCATCGTCTGCATCTGTTCGACCCAGTCCTCCGGCTCTTCCGCATACAGTCCTTCATAAAGGAGCTGTTGCGTATGACCCGTCTCTCCTTCTTCCGGATGGGTGAACTTGACCTCGAACAGCTTAACGTCGAGTTTTCCACCTAGTACTTTCTTGAAGTTCGCAAGAAACAGCTCCTGTTGCTCCGGATCAAGCAATGGAAACGGTCGGGCTTCCTCATGATAGATTTCACTCGTCTCTTTTCGAATATAGACGTTGTAGATTTCATGGATTTTTAGTAAATCGGCATCCATCTTGAAGTGACGACGGATGTCGGCGATGTCTTTTTTATTCATGCATACCAGCTCCTCGAATCATTAAAATCCTGCTTCCTGAAAAGCGTACCATATGCGAGATGACCCGACATCTTTTAGAAAATTAATGCGCACGGAATGAATACGCGCGTGTGACAGGATTAACGATCTCATATTCATATTCTTGGTTGGCAGCGCGAGCTTGCGCGATACAATTTTCTAGTTCTTTTGTGTTGAAATAACGTTGCGCTTCCGTCAAAGTGCCACTTACGACTAAAAAGATACCGAACACGATCAACCATCCTCTGATTCGTTCGTTCATGATGTAGTCCCCTTTCTTCTCCACCTAAATCCTAACATCAGACTCTTCAATATAATGACAAAAGTTTAATTTTAATAACATTTACACGATATTCATTTTCTCCTAAATAAGTGATGCCATACTAAAAATTGTGAAGGGTGTCTTCACATCATCTCGTCTCATACATAGGAGGAATGACACGTGTTCAAAGCCATCAAGTCCATCGTCATCACTACGCTCGTCTGCCTGACCGCTTTCCAATTTGATACGACGTCTGTTTCCGCGTTACCATCGGGCATCTCATCGAAAGCGACGGCCCAGTCTCAACTCGATGCCTTAACGGTTAAAACAGAAGGCAGCATGACCGGTTATTCACGTGATTTGTTCCCGCACTGGAGCAGTCAAGGAAGCGGCTGTGACACACGACAAGTCGTCTTAAAACGTGACGCCGATTCATATGTCGGATCGTGCCCCGTTACATCCGGTTCTTGGTATAGTTACTATGACGGACTGACATTCACGAATCCGTCTGACCTCGACATCGATCACGTCGTATCGCTTGCGGAAGCATGGCGTTCAGGAGCAAGCAGCTGGACGACGACGACACGTCAAGCGTTCGCAAACGATTTAACAGGTCCGCAATTGATTGCTGTCTCTGCAAGCTCGAACCGTTCAAAAGGGGATCAGGATCCGTCGACATGGAAGCCGACACGAGCAGGTGCGAGCTGTGCTTACTCAAAGATGTGGATCAATACGAAGAGCCGCTGGAACCTCAGCTTACAGTCGAGTGAAAAAACCGCCTTACAAACGATGTTGAACACATGTACATACTAAAAAGGAGTCGATTCGATGGAAACGAAAACCTCTACTTTTACCGCCACACATGGTGTCATGACGCAAGAAGTCGGTGTCATCAGCGGTGAACTCGAACTCCGGACGACCTGTCAGGAGGATGGGACGTTGGAACTGAAGATTGCTTACGTCGGAGCGATAGATGTCTATACGTTACCCGGAAGTTATCGTGTCCACGACGTCCGTGATCATGACGTCATCCATCAGATGCTCGTCAATATACTAGAGCGAACATAATGAAAAACAGACGCTGTCCAAGTCAATGGACGGCGTCTGTTTAAATTATTAGTTATTAATAAATGTCATACAATAATTCATTAAATCTGTTCTTAACTAAAAGACTTGTTGCAATAAAATAAAAAAATTTGAATATAAATTAATCTTAAAATTCAACTGAGAAATTCATCACAAAATCGAAGAAAAATTTTGAAATTAAAGATTGTAAAAAGCTTACGAGATATTATTAATAAAAGCATCGTATTGTTCTTTATCTATTTTTTCAATAGTATTCAAAATTAATTTTGCTTCCTTTTGAAATTCTGGAATATCTATGGGCTTCGATAGTCTATCAAATTGCTCTTCGCCATGTGAATATTCATTGTTAATTCTCTGCATAAATGAAATTAATTCCGGGGAATCTTTAAAAAATAGTTTCATTCTATGATCATTTTTAATTTTAGTATTTGGATATTTAAAGAATAAATAACTCTCTAAAAATTTTCTCGCATTATTAGGAAAATTATAGAAAATGTGATAATTTTCATTATTTTGAGGCTTTGTTGCTACTATATTTATTTGATTAAAAAGAAAAATAAATTCAGTAACATATTCCTTCATGTAATTTGGCATATTCATCAATATACTATTGCTAAAGTTTTCTTCCTTTTCTTGTCGCTCAATCATTAGATATGTTTTCTTTTTTCCAACACGTCGAAGATATTTGAAAAAATCAAGATTATGAGTAGAAATAAAAATCTGTTTGTATTGTTCTTCAACAATTTCAGAATCAATTAAACTGAAAATATAAAATATGTTATTACCATCTAAGCTACAAATTGGATCATCTATAAAAATTGAATACTCATTCTTTTTATCTTTTGAAATATCTTTTAGTGTAGCTAAAAAATAACTAAAAGATATTAAAGTTTGTTCTCCTTCACTTAAATTATATGCAATCTCATCGCCTCTTTTTATTACAAAAGTACTATGAGATTCATTCTGATTTACTTCTAAAAATAGTTCTGGATGTCCTAAATAAACACTTAAATATTCATTCACCTTTTTTGCTGCTTTCAATTCATCACTTAATTGACTTTTTAACTGATAAATTTCTTTAGTCAACCGACGAATTCTAATTTCTGTATTATTCATTTCCCTATTTTTTTTTGTACATTTTTCAGCTTGTAGTTGAATCTTTTCAATTTCTTTTTGATACTCTATTTCATCGATAAACTTTTTAATGTCGTGTAGCCTTAATTTTTTTAATGAAGTGTCTTCTCTTTTTTCTATTCCTGAACTAAACTTATTATTTTTTTCAATTAGGCTATTGATATAAGAAATACAATTATCTATCTTCGATTGAGAATCATTGATTAGTGTCTTATCAATAAAATATTCATTATAAATATTTGAAGATTTTAGCATAAGTTTGCTTAATAAATAATTTAAATTATCAAAATAAATATTTTCGTATTTTGCTAATTTTTCTAGCTGAGTTTGATATTCATCTTGAAATTCTATATAAAAATCTTCTTTTTTATAAAGGTTTTTTGAGTTCACATTCTTTATATGATTTTCAATATCATGAATTAAACTATTTACTAATTTTTTATGTGTCTCAGCTTCTTCGGTAAAATGTTTCTCTAATTGACTCCAAATAATATTCGTTAGTTCAGAGTTACAAAATGCACAACGATCTTTTTTATGTTTATGATGTCTAATTCCTTCTTTTACCCAGTCTTGTAAGTCAGGATTATTTATTAAGTAGCTAATTGCTTCACTTGGATTAATTGATTTTTGGACTAATTGGCTACTTTTTTCTATGTATTCTTTTATTTTATTTTTAAACTGTGGTAACTTTTTTAGTGTTTTTTTTAATTCTTCATTCAATACTTGTTCAAGCTTAGTTACTTCGGTCTCAGAAAGTTCATTAGCAAATTCTATTTCATTTTTTATATTTTTTATATTATAATCACCCCTCATACCTATTCGAAATAATTTCGAATTCCTTTTAATATTTTTAGCTCGAGTTCTTAATTTATTGTCTAAGCTTTCATTCAAGTTTTTTAGCTCTTTTTTCGCTTCATCAGCTTCAAACTTTATACTATTTTGTTCTCTTTCATTACCGTAAAGAGAAATTTTTAATTGATCTAATTGTTTATTTTTTTCAACAATCATTTTTTCGATTTCTACGTTGTGTTCGCCTAAAATTGCAAATGGTAAAATATCTCCAGATTTGTTTGAGAGAAAACTTAGATTTTCTAACTTAAAATCTGAATTGTATACTCGAAACTTTAAATCATTATTTTCTAAATTAATAGATGACAAAGATTTTTGGTCAGAACAATCAATTGTAAAACTTCCATTTTCAAAATCACTGTGCATCTTTTTTTGTTCAATAGATCTGAAAATTCTTGACAATGTAGTTTTACCTGAATAATTTCTACCATAAATAATATTCAATTTTCCTAAATTTGAATCGACACATTTCGTCCACTTAAAATCTTTAAACGTTCCAAAAGATTCAATGTTTATTTTTTCAATCAATATAGTACCTTCTTTCCAAAATATACTTTTTTTACTATTATATAATGAATATAAGATAATAACTAAATAGAAAATTAATAGTTTTAATTCAAATGTTCTATTTGAAGGACGAATTGTAATATTAAGTGCAAAATCTAACGGAAAACACGAAAAAACTCATAACGACCTCGTGTAGAATAAAGTTAATACACCACATTCAACGGAGGATTCATTATGAGCTATGTTCATCTTACTACATCAGCAAGAGTCAATATAGAAACTTATCTAGAACTTGGATTTTCAATACGAAAGATCGCTAACCTTTTAGAGTGTCACCCGTCTACAATCTTGTGCGAACTGAAGAGGATTGGATTACTTCATCTAGATAAACTTTCATTTTATCTGAATTGACACCAGATTCATTTTCAGATGCATAAAATAGATACACATCATCTTTTAATTCAGGATAATCATTTGAAATTATTTTCTTAATTTGATTTTTAAACTTTTCATACGCTTTTTCATTCTCTCGAGAGAACCAAAATAATACTAACTTATTTTTCTTTTGAGTATTATCATTATACTTTTCTAGCGTTTTTAATAGTCTATATGCTATATCGATATCATGATTTGTCGAAAAATTCTTATATTTTACTTCAATAACAATATCAGGTAACTCATTATGTTGCGCAATGATGTCAAGCTCTCTATTGTTTTTAGTTACATTATAATTCAAAGGTGATAAATATTTATCTACGACATAAAAACAATAGTTTTCAAATAATTGTGGCATAACATTTCTAACATAATTGCTGTTTTTTAATATATTATCAGTATCTTTTACACTTAATTTTTGACCATGCTTAATTTTACTACTTACTTCAACTAAATCTATATTTTTATTATTTAACCAGTATTCCTTTACTATACCTATATTTATTAATTCTTCTCTAATTTTATTTAAGCTCTTTTTATTATAATCCTGATCATTTTCTTTTAAATCCATTAATATATTTCTAGAATGTCTTTCTATTTCATTCATACTGTCTAAAAACCTTATTTTATCTATAGATTGCTCATCTTCTTTATTGATACCTTCTACTTTTATATCGGCTTTTACTGTCCACCGATATAAAATTTCGTCACCATCGTTAAGAATAGTTTTTTCAAGTAGTTTTTTATCTAATAATTTACTAATTAATTCATTACATATTTCATTTAACTGAAATTTAGTCCAAATTGGATATTGCTCTGAATAATCTTCTTCAAACGAATATATTTCATTATTAGTAAAATACAACTTTCCTTTTAACTTCATCTTTTTTATCCAAATAAATAATTGATAAGTTAAAAAATCTTTCACACCATTATCATGATCAGAAATTTCAATGCTATTTTCTGTCATTTCCATTAATATTTCTAATATTATTGAGTCAGTTTTATACGAATTTAGATTAAATTCATCTATGTATAAATAAGATTCATTATTTTCCCATTCTATATTTTGTAATATTAAATTATTAAATTTTCTTAGTGTTCTATAAGAATTTAATATCAATGAATCGCTGTAATTATTTATTAATTCGTTGTTAACATCCGACGGTTCATTTATATAAGAATTAAATAATTTCTTTAAACTTATATTTGTAGACAATGGAACATGTATAGTCTTTGCAAATATACTTGTCATAATCGAATCATCTAAAACACTTGAATTTATAAATTTATAATATAGTTTTTGACCTGATATAACAATAAAGCTTGCCAAGTTTGATAATAGAAGTGGCTTTAAGTCAGATATAGTATTATTCATATCCACTTCGTTTTCAATTTTATCCAACTCATCAAAAACAAATATTACTTTTATATCCTCTTTTTTTAATTTTTCTAAAATATTCTTTAAGTGATATTCAGCTATTTCATCATCGTATAATGATTTTCTATTTAATTCTTCCAAAGCAGAATTATTTTTTTGTTTTTTTAAATTTAACTTAAAGCTTGTAATAAAAAACCAGCATATACTTAAAATTAGTACTATAATATTCCAAAATCCTGACATAATAGAGATGATATCAAAGCTAATATTTAAACTTGCTATAATTACAGCTAATAAAGGACTTATAGCTTTTAATACATCCTTTAAATTAAAACTTCCCTCCATGCTAATATTAAGTTCTTTTAAATTTTTAACACTTGAACTTTTAAAAACTTCATAAAATGTATGATCATACAAAAGTTCGATTGTTTCTTTCAATTGTTTATCTTCTATTTTTTTATATACCTCACTCGATGACAACGTGAGGTATATTTCTCGGATAAGCTTTCGTAATATTAAAGAATAGCTTTCATATTTAGAGATATTTAAATGTACAAACACATAGTTGTTGTCTTTTTTAATTTCATCTTCTATATCACTAATTAAAGTTGTTTTACCTGCGCCTCTATATCCGGATATTAAAAAAGAAGAATTATTACCAAATTTTAATTGTTGCACTAATTGATCTTTGATTTCTTGCACTTCTACATTGGTGTTTCGTACATCTCCATCTATATAATTAGAATTTATTTTTTGTGAATCTATTTTTATTTTCATAATGTAAATTTGCTCCAAACAGAATTATTTTGTAATTAACTTATTCATTTACAAGATTCACTAAGTTACAATCTATCGGAAATATTGATATGCATTCGTTTTTTGTCTTATTACACTTATACTAAAAGCTTAAATTATTTATGATACGGCTCATTCCGATTAATCCGATACGCCCGATAAATCTGTTCACAGAGGATCATCTTCATCAATTGATGCGGGAATGTCATCTTCGAAAACGAAATCGTATCGTTCGCACGCTGCATTACTTCTGGTGCAAGACCGAGTGATCCACCAATGACGAAGGCAATTTTGCTCTTGCCATATGTCGCGAGTTGATCGAGTTCTTTTGCGAACTGTTCACTCGTCCGTTGTTTTCCTTCGATAGCAAGTGCGAGGACATGAACGTCCGGTCCGATCTTCGCTAAAATCCGTTCGCCCTCTTTTTTCTTCACTTGCGCCATCTCCGCTTCACTCAATTGCTCTGGTGCTTTTTCGTCCGCGACCTCGATTTCTTGGATCGAACAGTAGGCGCCGAGACGCTTCGTATATTCAGCGATGCCTTGCTTCAAATACTTCTCTTTTAGCTTTCCGACTGTAATGATGGTAATTTGCATCTTTTTTCTCGCTTTCTGACAGAAAATTCAGGAGTTATCCACAGAGTTATCCACAAATCCACATGTTGATATTTATTTTTTGCTTGACACAAGATATGTTGCCGATGCCTCGCAGTATTCACACGTGATGTTTTTTTCTGGATTTAGCTGATCGAGAATCGGGTATTGTTCTGTTTCATCTACGATTTCGTCGAGTGCGAGCTCGACATGTTCTAAACAAACGTACTTATCCACAGGTGGTCTCCTCCTTTCACTTATCCACATTTATCCGCTTCCAGTATAACAAATATCGACCTTCCTGACCGAAAAAGCCGCAGGTTTCCTCGCTCAAAAAAACCATCCACAGGTCGGACCTGTGGATGGTTTTTCAGGTTATGCCTTATTGAACAGTTGGTGACTGAGCCGACAACTTCACATCTGCTGTCTGTTTTTCACCGCCACGGTAGAACGTGACTTTGACCGTATCACCGACTTTTGCATCCCGGTAGAGGACACTTTTCAGATCAGCGAACGACGCGATTGCTTTTCCGTTGATTTCAACGATGACATCGTTTGCTTTCATTCCCGCTTTTTCGGCTCCGCTATTACGTGTCAAACCGACGACGACGATCCCTTTCGTGACATCGTTTGGTAATTTTAACCGATCTTCGCGGTATCCGCTTGGGAATTCCTGCACGTCACGGATCTGAATCCCGAGCTGTGGACGAACGACTTCACCGTTTTGCTCGAGATCACGCATGATTGGTAACGCTTCGTTGATTGGAATCGCAAATCCGACTCCTTCGACGCTCGCTTCCGCAATCTTCATCGAGTTGATCCCGATCAATTGACCAGCTGTGTTGATGAGCGCTCCACCGGAGTTACCCGGGTTGATCGCTGCATCCGTTTGGATAACTTCCGTATTGAAGTCTTGCTGTCCATCCTTGTTCGTATCGACTGGAACCGTCCGTTGCTGCGCACTGATGACACCTCGCGTGACTGAGTTTGCAAAAATCCCGAGCGGATTTCCGATCGCAAGCACCGTTTCACCGGCACGTAACGTATCCGAATCCCCCAGTTTTGCGACTTGTGTCACTTTCGATGAATCAATCGAGAGGACCGCTAAATCGTACGTCGGATCTTCGCCGAGGACTTTTGCCTCGAGTGCTGTTCCGTCGGATAACGTGACAGACAAGCGGCTCGCCCCTTCAACGACGTGGTAGTTCGTAACGACGTAAGCTTTATTGCCGTCTTTTTTATAGATGACGCCGGACCCTGCACCCGTTTCCTGATCGGTTCCTTGGAACGAACTCTGAAGGTTCGTCACGCTCACGACGGCTTCCTTCGTCTTACCGACCGCACCGACGATATCGGCTTCATCCTCTGTCGTCTGTGTTGCAGTCTGTTCCGCTGTCGTCGACGAAACCGGAGTCGGACTCGTCATCTCATCGCGGACGAACGGCCACGCGACAAGAGCAATCAACAAGGCTCCGACGATTCCGCCGATCAGACCGACGAAAAAGGCTTTTCCGGCACCGCGACGACGCGGTGGTTCTGGTTGTTCTTCATATGGTTCACGATAAGGGCTGACCGGTTCGCTCGTTGCCGGCTGACGGGGCGGGAAGCCGCTCTCATCGGATGACTGTTCGTATCGTTCGGATTCGTTCCGTGGTTCTTCGGGTCGATCCATCGACATACGCCTCCTTTATGACTCTCTTTACACAAGTATACCCCCATCACGTGGCAAGTGAGCCAAATGTGGGGGTCTTTTGAGCATATTCAGTAATTTCCCATAATCAAAGCTTTAGGAGAGGCGTCGGAATGACCGGATCCGTGTCGAGAAGCTGAATCTTACTCAGATCGACGTCACGGCTCGCGAGCGTCTGGGAGACACTCATCCGGGCGAGTTCCTTCATGTTGTTGTCCTTGCTTAAGTGAGCCATGTGGATGCGTTTCGTCCGGTCATCAAGGACCTCGCTCATCGCGATTGCGGCGTCCTCGTTCGAGACGTGTCCGTAATCTCCGAGGATCCGTCGTTTGACGCTCCACGGGTAATGTCCCATCTGGAGCATGCCGATGTCATGGTTCGCTTCGAAGATGTAGGCATCAGCGCCCCGAATGACACCTTTCATCCGGTCCGAGACGTATCCGGTATCGGTGATATGCGCCAATCGTTTTCCCTCATGGGCGAACTGGAAGAACATCGGATCCGCTGCATCATGACTGACGTTGAATGATTCGACTTCGATGTCACCGAACTGCTTGACCTCTCCGACTTCCCAGAGGAACTTCAGCGCCGGATCAATCTTACCGATCTTCGCTTCCATCGCTGCCCATGTCTTTTCATTCGCATAGAGCGGGATGTTGTACTTCCGTGCCATGATGCCGACGCCTTTGATATGGTCGGAGTGTTCATGGGTGACGAACAGACCATCGATGCCATGCGGCGACCGGTCGATCTGGTCGAACAAGGCGAGCATCGCCTTGCCGGTCAGTCCCGCGTCGACGAGCAAGCGGGTCTGTTCACTTTCGATATAGAGGGCGTTCCCCGTCGAGCCACTGGCCATAACGCTGTAGTGTAGGCTCATCGTGCATTCCTCATTTCTCTGAGACTGTATCCAATCGTTCGACGGTCTGGACACCGCCGTCAATCGCATTGACGAAGTAGACTTCTTCATTGTCGAGCTCGATTTGCCACGTCGGCGGCAGGATTTGAACCGATTCCGTGCCTTCCGTGACGAGACAAAAATAACCGAGCTTGTGACTCGTCAACCGTTTTGATGCCGGGAACAAGCCTTGCTCCGACAACTGGACGATTGCTTCACTTGCCGATAACAACGTCACGTCCTGTGCTTGCCGGACGACCTTGTTCAAGTGGCGTTGTTTGTAGCTGACGATTTCCTTTGCATCATTCAGCTGCAAGACGAGCAGGGACGGTCCGATCATCGCATCGTCCTCACGCGACTGCTGTGGTGTCGAATAGAGCGGCTGTCCCTTATACGTCTGAACGAATGTCATCTCCTGATACTTACTATCATACTTCCAAAATGTATATTCGGCACCATATCGAACGGACGCTTGAACGAACGATGAAGCAGAATCCCGCATCGTCTTCGCATCGAGTCGATACGGTTTCGTCAACCGGACCGACCACTCGACATCGTTCTTGACGGAAGCGACCGCGTCACGAATCGGTGAACTCGCGAGTGGCGCTAGCGTCCGCGCATCGACTTCGGCTGTTAAATAGCCGATGTCTCGCGTAACCGGTTGTAGTTTTTTCTCATCGATTTGACGATCCTTCAAGATCGATTTACCGGTCGCACTCGTCGCGACGATCCGCGGTTCGACCATCCGGTCCATCAATTGAATGGCAAGGTAGACGTTCAGGATCAAAAAGGTCAGCATCAATAAGGTCTTCGCTTTACTCCAGTCCATTCATCCTCACCCCTCATTCCCGACAGCTTGATTGATCGATTGCCAGACGCCGTCGATTTTGATGAACCACGTCGGCTCAAAGACGGCATAGCGGCTCGTTGAAATCTTATACGTCATCTCATATCCAATCCGGATTCCACTGATCTCTTTTAAGAGATCAGCACGGTTCAGACGTTCGAGAACCGTTTCAACGGCTGGCACCGTTTCTTCCCGAAGGATCAGTTTCCGCTTCGCTCGGAGCATGCTACGACTGAGCGACCGGACTTGGTTCTCCTCATACATGATCTTGAGTGTCGCGAGATCGAACTTCGTCTGTTCAAGTAGTGGACCACTCTCCCCAAATACCGGATACCGGTTCAAGTACAATCGGAACGTCGCCGTCTGTTCCTCACTCTTTTTACTCATCTGATCAAAGTAATACCGGAAGCCACTGCGTTGGGTATCTTGATCGAGCCAGCCCCCATGAATGTTGACATAGCTGACGAGCGTGCTGTAATCGACAGTCGAGCTTTGGGTATTCGGCGATAATGTATTGAAACGATACACATTATAGTTTCGGTCATACGTCGAAACGCTGACACCGTCCGTCAAGACGTCGAGATCATCCCGACTCTTGATTTGCTGGACGTTCGAGTTCTCGGCGAAAAAGGCACTCCGAATGCGATCGAGTGGTTTTGGCGATTGTCCGACCTCGTCATAGACGAAGACTTGCTCTAGTCGCGTCGTACCGCTCGCGACATACGTATAATCGCCACCTTTGAGTTCGACGCGTGTCATCGGTTTTTTCTTATCATGCGCGAATAGTCGCTTCAGAACCGTCTCATCACCGACGAGCTTGAAGTCCTTCAGGCGACCGGTCGCCGACTCAAGACGGAGGATCGGTCCATCATAATCGAGTAAATAGAGCCGTTTGATCGGTTCCGAGAAGGCGATTTGTTTTTCTCCGAGTAACTCTTCAAGAATCGTCGCACTGATCGGTGTCGGGAAAATCATCTCGACACTCCGGTCACCGACCGGGATGTTATTCGCTTTATCCGTCAAGACGAGGACACCGATGTTAAACGACGCACCGATTCGGTTAAGGAAGGTCCGACCGATGATTTGTGTCTGATAGATCCCTTCCTGATCCGAAT
The DNA here is from genome assembly GCF_000798935.2 of Exiguobacterium sp. ZWU0009. Classification (NCBI taxonomy): domain Bacteria; kingdom Bacillati; phylum Bacillota; class Bacilli; order Caryophanales; genus Exiguobacterium; species Exiguobacterium sp. ZWU0009. Next base: position 3,229,288 of record NZ_CP018057.1, read on the forward strand.
AGACGAGTAGTTCCGGGTTAATCAGTTGGTTGCTTTCAATCGTCTTTGAGGCATCGATCTCGTTGAACGAGACCTGTTCCCGCTCGATTGATTCACTGCTTGGATGATAGGTCCAGAGCATCGCTGTCTGAGCGATCGAACCGGCGACGAGCAGGACGAGTAACAGCGAACTCCAGTGTTGTCTCTTCATCCGGCATCCACCTCTTCGATCACCTCATACGGAAGCGTGAAGTAAATCGTCGTGCCGCGTCCCCATTCACTTTCTGCCCAGATGTCGCCACCATGTGCCGAAACGACGTCTTTTGCGATCGACAGACCAAGACCGGTGCCGCCGATTTTACGGGCGCGGGCTTTATCGACACGATAGAAGCGTTCGAAGATTTTTTGGAGATTCGCTTTCGGGATTCCGACACCTTCATCCTTGATGCTGATGACGATCCGTTTTGCCCGGAGCATCGTCCTGACGGTGATCGTTCCGCCTTCCGGTGAGTACTTGATTGCGTTCGTCAGGATGTTATCTGCGACCTGAATCAATTTATCCTGATCACCACGGATATAGACTTTCCGCTTCATGATCTTACGACGGAAACGAATCCGTTCCGGCTTCGTCATGTCATGGCGATCGAGAATCTCATTCAGGAACTGAATGTAATCAAAGCGGACCTTGTTCATTTTGTATTCCTTACTGTCCATCTTCGACAGTTGTAAGAGATCGGTGACGAGGCGGATCATCCGCTCCGTCTCGTTCTGTGTCGTCTCAAGGAAACGTGGTGCGAGCTCCTCGTCCTGATACGCGCCTTCTGCCAAGGCTTCAAGATAGCTGCGCATCGTCGTCAGCGGTGTTCGGAGCTCGTGACTGACGTTCGCGACGAATTCGCGACGATCCTGTTCGACCTGCTCCTGTTCCGTGACGTCATGCAGGACGACGATCATCCCGGTAATCGGACCACTGTGTTTCTTGACGGGCGAGAAGAATGCCCGGACGAGGAACAGTTCGTCCTCACTACTGAAATCAAGCAGACGCGGTGGCATCGTACCGTCTTCCGGAATCATGAAATCATCACCGAGTGCCAGTAAGTCCTTCAAGTTCGTTCCGACGACGCTCGCATCGTCCGCACCGACGATATCCTTCGCTTGATCGTTCATCAAGATGACGCGCAGTGTTCGATCCGTCGCGATGACGCCATCGGTCATGTTCTCAAGGACGCTCGTCAACTTCCGTCGTTCGGCTTCCGTCGTCGCGTTCGCTTCGAGTAGCTCATCTGTTAATTCGTTGAAGGAACGAGCAAGTTGCCCGATCTCATCGTCCGAATAGACCTTAACCTTCCGCGAGAAGTTCCCGCGTCGCATTTCGATTGCTTGACGCCGCATATCGGAAATCGGACGCGTGATCGTCCGCGACAGCAAGACACCAAGAATCGACGTGATGACGAGGGCGATGACCGTTCCGGTCGCGAGAATCCGTGTGACCTGTTGCATCTGCGAATAGATTGACTCCATCGAAGCGCGAACATAAATCATCCCGGTCGTGACACCGTCTCGTTCCGAGGTGACCGGTACGGCAAAGATCCGGATCTTATCCTCTGATTCCGGATCAAGCACGGTGTCCGTCCGGGTCGAGCTCGTTGCCTGTGCCTTTTTAATCAGTGAATTCGTCGCCCGTTGTCCGACTGCTGATTGGTTCTCGTTATCCGATGTCGCTTGGATGATTGAGTCCTGGTCGATGATCTGGACTTCGAGGATGTCGTTCCTTGAGGTGGAGCCATTACTAAACTCAGACAGCAGTTGCCCTAGTGATTGGGACAACTGCCGCTTGGAGGCGTCATCATCGCCTGTTTTATCGAATTCCTTCCCGACGTTATAGGCGACAAGGCCTGCTCGGTCCTCGACCGACTTCGAGAAGTTCGTAATGTACTGCTTTTCAAGGGAACGAACGAAATAGACGCCAATGACCTGCATCGCCACTAAAATCAATAAGGCATAGATGACGACGAGTTTCCATTGGATGGATTTAAAGAAGTTCGTTCCTTTTAACATCGTTATTCATTCTCCCCGTCTTGGAGATAATAGCCGACACCACGACGCGTCATGATGTAAACCGGCGTACTTGGGTTATCTTCGACTTTCTCACGGAGACGACGTACTGTCACGTCGACTGTCCGGACATCACCGAAGTAGTCATAGCCCCAGACCGTTTGCAACAAATGCTCACGTGTCATGACTTGACCGATATTTTTCGCGAGGTAGTGCAACAATTCGAACTCACGCTGCGTCAGCTCGATTTTTTGATCCTTCCGTGTCACCGTATGCGAATTCGTATCGATATACAGTTCCCCGACTTTGAGTGGACCTGGTCCAACCGGTTGTGGTGTAGCTTCCGGGCTTGTGTTGCGGAGGTGGACTTTGACACGGGCGAGTAACTCACGTGAGCTGAATGGCTTCGTCACATAATCGTTCGCGCCAAGCTCAAGACCAAGTACCGTATCGATCTCGGAATCCTTCGCTGTCAACATGATAATCGGAATCTTCGACGTCTTCCGGACTTCCCGGCAGACCTCCATCCCGTCCATTAACGGGAGCATGATGTCGAGTAACATCAAATCCGGTTTGAACTCCTCGAATTTCTCTAATGCCTCCACGCCGTCATTTGCGATCGCGACCTGGTAGCCTTCTTTTTCTAATTTAAACTTGAGTATATCTGCAATCGGTAACTCGTCATCGACGACTAGAATTTTGCGTTCCGTCACTGGGTGTGCCCCCTTAAAAATTTCTATTCAATCTATTTTACCTGTTTTTTCGGCATATAGAAAGGTGGCGACGGAAACTCCCGGCGCCACTCTCTCTGCTGTTCGTTGTCTCACGGGAGAGGTTCCACGTGAAACACTGTATTTAGTATACCTGTTTTTGCTTCCGTTTGTGAACCATTCCGCACAAAAAGCGACGTGGAATCCCGGTTTGTTCCTGTTTTAGATCAATCGTAAAAAAAGAGAAAAACCTCCGGTTGGTATTCCCGAAAGGTTTTTCTCTTATGGATATGATATCGAACGAGCCCATCCGTCCTCGACTCCTACAGGAAGAGAAAGTGCCTTTGGCGCTTTCGACAGGGATGGATCAGACCCGGCAGACTGCTCGAAGGGCAGAGTGCCGCGGCTGATTCCCCGCCTGTGGAACGCGAGGATGATGGCATCGTTCAAATTGACTTATGCTTCTTCGTAGAGATCACGCAAGACGACTGTCTGTTCACGACCCGGTCCGACCGAGAACGTGACGAGCGAGATCCCTGTGAGATCCGCAATCCGCTTAACGTAGTTCTGTGCGTTCAACGGTAGATCTTCAAAGCGACGGACCCCTGTGATATCCTCTTTCCAGCCTGGAAGTTCTTCGTAAACTGGAACACATGCTTCGAGATCACGGAAGCTTGCTGGATACTCATCGATCTGTTTACCGTTGAATTCGTACGATGTACAGATCTTCAACGTGTCGAGGCCTGTCAAAACGTCGATCGAGTTGAGCGAAAGATCCGTCAACCCACTTGTACGGCGCGAGTGGCGAACGACGACAGAGTCGAACCAACCAACACGACGCGGACGTCCTGTTGTCGTCCCGTATTCACGACCGACTTCACGGATCTGATGACCGATGTCATCGAACAATTCCGTTGGGAACGGACCATCACCGACACGTGACGTGTACGCTTTACAAACACCGACGACGTGGTCAATCCGAGCTGGACCGACACCGACACCTGATGCGACACCGCCAGCAGATGCGTTCGACGATGTAACGAACGGGTACGTTCCGTGGTCAAGGTCGAGTAAGACACCTTGTGCGCCTTCGAACAACACTTTTTCGCCGTGGTCGAGGCTATCGTTGACGACGACGGATGTATCGCAGACGTATTTCGCAAATTCTTGTCCATACGCATAGTACTCTTCGAAGATATCGTCGAACGCGATTGGTTCAGCGTCATACATCTTCGTGAACATCCGGTTCTTTTGATCGAGAACGATCTTCAACTTCTCAGCGAACGTTTCTTTGTCGAGTAGGTCTGCCATCCGGATACCGATGCGAGCGGCTTTATCCATGTAGCACGGTCCGATTCCTTTTAGCGTCGTTCCGACTTTTGCGTCGCCCTTCGCTTCTTCTTCTAACTGATCCTGCAACTGATGATACGGCAAGATGACATGCGCCCGATTCGAAATTAACAAGTTATCCGTTGAAACACCACGATCGTGTAGATACTTCAATTCCTTGACGAGTGATTTCGGGTTAACGACGAGACCGTTCCCGATGACACATTTCTTATCCGAGTAAAAAATACCTGATGGGATCAAGTGCAATTTGTACGTCTCGTTATTGAATACGATCGTATGTCCTGCATTGTCTCCACCTTGATAACGTGCTACGACGTCGGCTTGTTTCGAAAGAAAATCGGTAATTTTCCCTTTTCCTTCGTCGCCCCACTGTGTTCCGACTACTACTACTGATGACATCTTATCATCCACCTCCACGTACGATTCAAAACCACGACTAAGTGTAACGCGATAAAAAACAGAAGTCAACCAAATACCGAACAATTAATTGTTACAATTCTCTTTCGTTCGTTTAATTATCGTTTTTGGTGAATAAACTGAGAATCTTTAGGTGAAAATAAAAAAAGCTACGTTTTGTCTCCAATTAATCGAAGACAAAACGTAGCTTGGATTAAGCTGGTGGCGCGTACGAGTTACTTGGCTCGAGATCCACGAACTTGTTGAATTCTTTCCGGAAGGCGAGTTTGACGGTTCCGGTTGGACCATTCCGCTGTTTTGCGATGATGATCTCAATCGTATTCGCATCTTCCGTTTCTTTGTTGTAATAATCGTCACGATACAAGAAGGCGACGATATCGGCATCTTGCTCGATCGCTCCCGATTCCCGGATATCCGACATCATCGGTCGCTTATCTTGACGACTCTCAACCCCACGGGAGAGCTGCGATAAGGCGATGACAGGGACTTCGAGTTCACGCGCGAGTGATTTCAAGGAACGGGAAATTTCCGAAACCTCTTGTTGGCGGTTGTCGCTTGAGCGACCATTCCCTTGAATCAGCTGCAAGTAATCGATCATGATCATTCCAAGACCATGCTCCTGCTTCAAACGACGGCACTTTGCCCGGATGTCGTTGACCCGAATACCCGGTGTATCGTCGATGTAGATACCGGCTTGAGACAGATTACTCATTGCAAGTGATAACTTGCCCCAGTCCTCTTCCTCGAGTTGACCGGTCCGCAGACGCTGCGCATCGACGTTTCCTTCGGCACAGAGCATCCGCATGACAAGCTGTTCGGCACCCATCTCAAGACTAAAGATGGCGACGTTCTCGTCAGCACGTGTCGCGACGTTTTGCGAGATGTTCAAGGCAAACGCCGTCTTCCCGACCGATGGACGTGCTGCAACGATGATTAAATCGTTGCGCTGGAACCCAGCCGTCATCTTATCGAGATCCTGGAAACCCGTCGGAATCCCCGTCGTCTCACCGCTTTGCTTATGCAATTTATCAATCGTTGCATAGGCACTCGTCAAAACGTCCGAAATCGGAATGAAGCTCGCGCTTCCTTTTCCTTGCGATACTTCGAGAATCTTCCGTTCTGCTTCATTCAGCAGGACATCGACTTCATTTTGCCGTTCATATCCGTCAGTGACGATTTCGCCTGCTGTCCGAATGAGACGCCGAAGCGTCGACTTCTGGTCAACGACGTTGACGTAATAATTGATATTTGCTGCAGTTGGTACACCTTCAGCCAGTTCCGCTAGATACGGTAGACCACCGATCTCATCTAAGATCCCAAGCGTGCTGAGCTCGGCTGTCACCGTGACGAGGTCGATCGCTTCGCCTCGGTCGGACAACACGAGCATCGCTTCAAAGATCCGTTGGTGAGAGGCACGGTAAAAGTCCTGCGGTAACAAACGTTCCGATGCACTGATCAAACGATCCGCATCAATCATGATCGCCCCTAGGACGGCTTGTTCTGCCTCGATACTTTGGGGAGGCATATTTTGCATGACTTCACTCATCACCGGTCCCCTTTTCTACTCACGCCTCTTTGACCTGAACGTTCAGCGTCGCTGTCACTTCGTTGTGTAACTTCAATGGAACTTTCGTAAAGCCGAGTGCCTTGATTGGGTGCTCGAGCTCGATTTTGCGTTTATCGATCTTGTAACCCATGCTCTTGAGTGCTTCCGCGATCTGTTTGCTTGTGACCGAACCGAAGACACGACCGCCTTCACCAGCTTTTGTCGAGACGACGATCGTCTCTTTTTCGATTTTCTCTTTTAACGCTTGCGCATCAAGCAAGTTCTGTTTTGCTTCTTCTGCCGCTTTACGTTCGTGTGCTTCATGTTGCTTCAAGTTTCCAGTTGTCGCAGGGCGCGCCAACTTTTTCTTGAAGAGTACGTTATTTGCATAAGCATCGGCCACGTCTTTGACGTCTCCTGCTTTACCTTGTCCTTTTACATCCTGTAAGAAAATAACCTTCATTCTGATTCCTCTCCTTTTGTCTCATCTTCTAGATATCGATCGATCGCTTTGCGCAATGCATCGGCAACCGTGATGACCGATTCTGACATCTGCGTCGCCGCATTCGTCAAGTGACCACCGCCACCGAGCGTCTCCATGATCAACTGGACGTTGACCTCTCCGAGCGAACGGGCGCTGATCGCCGTCCGTCCATCTTGCAGTTCCGCGATGACGAAGGCGGCACGGATGCCTTGAAGCGACAACAATTGATCGGCCGCTTGTGCAATCAAGACTTGATCGTGAATGACACCAGGTTCCGCTGTCGCAATCGCCATCCCTTTCGTATAGACCTCGGACCGCTCGAGGATATGTGACTGCTCAACGTACGTTTCAAGATCCTGACTGAGGAACTCTTGCACGAGCACCGTGTCAGCTCCTTGTGAACGTAAGTAAGAGGCAGCATCGAACGTCCGCGAGCCGGTCCGAAGGGCAAATCCTTTCGTATCGACAATAATTCCGGCGAGTAACGCCGTCGCTTCAAGCATCGATAGCTTCTGATTCGTCGGCTGGTACTCGATCAGCTCAGTCACGAGTTCTGATGTCGAAGAAGCATACGGCTCGAGATAAACGAGAACCGCATCTTCGATGAAATCCTCACCGCGCCGGTGATGATCGATGACGACCATATGCTCGAATCGATCGAGTAACGTCGGTACGACGACAAGTGACGGCTTATGTGTATCGACGACGACGAGTAACGTCTGATCGTCAATCAATTGATCCGCTTGAAACGCATTGACGAACCGGGTCTCGAGTTGTGGTACTTCAGCGATTTCGTCCATCATCCGGCGAATCCCACGACCGATTTCTTCTGGTGGTAAGACGATGTGAGCTTCCTTATCGTTCATTTCCGCAAGCTTCAAAATGCCGATTGCTGATCCGAGTGCATCCATATCCGGGTTCTTATGACCCATGATTAGGACACGACTTGATTCCTGCATCAAGTCACGAAGCGAGTTCGCAATGACCCGTGCCCGGACGCGCGTCCGTTTTTCCGTCGGATTCGTCTTTCCGCCATAAAAGCGGACTTTTCCGTCGCGTTTGATGACGACTTGGTCGCCTCCCCGTCCTAGTGCGAGATCGAGACTCGACTGAGCCATCTGACCAAGCGAAGGAATCGGATCGCTTCCGCAACCAATTCCGATTGATAACGTCAACTGGACGCCTCGTTGACTCGTCTCTTCGCGCACGATATCAAGAATCGTGAACTTCGATCGTTCAAGAATCCGTAGATTCTCTTCTGTCGTGACGATGAAGTACCGATCGGACGCCGTCCGTTTGATATACGTTCCGTGTTCCGCTGCCCAGTGATTTAATAGTTGAGTAACCCGACTGTTCAGCTCACTACGTAACTGATCTTCGATACCTTGTGTCATCTCATCGTAGTTATCGAGATAAATGACACCGATGACCGTCTGATTGTCGACGAGTTGCTGTTCGACTTGCGCTTCTTCCGTCATATCGAACAGATAAAACGTCCGGTTCTCATGATTTGAAAAGACGCGATACACCGCATCACCGATTTCAAGCGTCGCTTGGTCCTCGTTCGTCGCGACCATCTCGATGAATAAAGGATCGAGCTCATTGAGCGTCTGTCCCATCGATACATCATCAAAGATGTCCCGCATCGGATCATTGAACCAGGTGACGAGGGTTTCCTCATCGTATAGTAAAATCCCGATTGGCATGTTCGTCAACGCGTCTTGCCCCGTTTCTTCGACTTGCATCGAAATCCCGGCGACATACGTCTCCCACGCCCTGCGTGCACGACGTTCTTCGTATAGATGCAATCCGAAGAGGAGGGCAGTCACGACGGCTCCGATAGCGGAGATGATCGGTTCACGTACAGCGACGACGAGAAGCAGACCGACGATTAATAGATACGGAATGAAGCGAACGATGCGTCGTTCTCGTTCCGGTGATACTTGTTGACCTGACTCCATCGTGTCCTCCTTATATGCTCTGTTGGGTTCATTTAAATTTTTAGTAACTTGTTTATTATAACCGAAAAGCAGGAGGGGATGAAAGGGAAGCGAAAAAAAGCACCATCCTCACGCATGAGGATGGTGCTACGAAATCAGTCAGCCACGTATGGGATTAAAGCCATTTGACGTGCGCGTTTGATTGCGATTGTAAGTGGACGTTGGTATTTCGCTGAAGTACCAGTCACACGACGTGGAAGAATCTTACCGCGTTCCGAAATGAAACGTTTGAGAAGTTCTACGTCTTTATAATCGATATGAGTGATGTGGTTCGACGTGAAGTAACATACTTTACGACGACGTTTTCCACCTGGACGACGTGCCATGTGATTAACCTCCTTTTAAGTTAAATTTTTCAGGACGATTTCCTTAGAACGGAAGATCGTCATCTGAAAGGTCGATCGAACTACCACCGCTGAACGGATCAGCGCCGAAGCCCGAATTCGATGAAGCGGGTGCTGGCGAGGAAGAGTTGTTCTGCTGTTGCTGTGAACCCCATCCTGCAGCATTCCCGTTTCCACCAGTAGATGAAGCGTAGCCTTCGCTACCATCCGAAGAACGGCTCGCGTTACGTGACTCAAGGAAGCGGACGCTATCAGCGACGACTTCCGCACGATAACGGCGTTGCCCTTCTTTATCGTCGTAGCTGCTAATCTGGAGGCGACCCTCTACACCAGCAAGACTACCTTTCTTCAAATACTGAGCAACGTTCTCTGCTTGCTTGCGCCAAACGACGCAATCGATGAAATCAGCTTCTCGCTTCCCATCTTGCCCTGTGAAAGGACGGTCACATGCGAGTGTGAATCGCGTTACCGCAATCCCGCTCTGCGTATAACGCATTTCCGGGTCACGAGTTAACCGACCGACTAAAACGACGCGGTTAATCATCAGAATCACTCTCCTGTTTCAGCTTATTTCTCGTCTTTTGTGATCATTAAGCGAACGATATCGTCACTGATCTTCATGAGACGGTCAAGTTCTTTTGTAGCTGCTGGTTCAGCAGAAACGTTAAGAAGAACGTAGAACCCTTCACGCATATCATTGATTTCGTAAGCGAAACGACGTTTACCCATTTCAGTTGTTTTATCAACTGTACCACCGTTATCAGTGAGGACTTTGTTGAAACGCTCCACTGTTGCTTTGCGTGCTTCCTCATCAAGTTCCGGACGGATGATGTAAAGTACTTCGTATTTACGCATATCTGTCACCTCCTCTTGGACTGGCGGCTCGAATGTTCGAGCAAGGAGCAATAATTCATTACTCACATTCGTTAATACTACCAAAGTATTTTGCTTTATGCAATAACGATTCGTTTTCGATTAGACGTTGAAGCGGAATGTGACGACATCGCCGTCTTGGAAGACATATTCCTTACCTTCTGAACGGTAACGCCCTTGTTCCTTAACGGTCGTCATGTTGCCTGCAGCTGCTAAATCTTCATATGCGACGACTTCTGCACGGATGAATCCGCGTTCGAAGTCCGAGTGGATGACACCCGCACATTGTGGAGCTTTCATCCCTTTTTTGAACGTCCAAGCGCGTACTTCTTTTTCACCTGCTGTGAAGTATGTCGCAAGACCAAGCGTGCTGTACGCCGCATGGATCAATTGATCCAGACCTGACTCTTCGATTCCGAGATCAACGAGGAACTCTTGACGTTCTTCCGGCTCAAGCTCCGCAATCTCTTCTTCGATGCGTGCACAGATAACGATGACTTCTGCACCCTCTTTAGCTGCGAACTCACGAACAAGACGCACGTTCTCATTGCTGTCTGCATCTGCAACTTCATCTTCGCCGACGTTCGCGACGTAAAGCATCGGTTTCATCGTCAACAATTGGAAGTGCTTAACGATTGCTGCTTGATCTTCGTTCAATTCAGCGAGACGTGCCGGTTTCTCGTCTTCGAGTAATGCCAACACGATTTCAAGTGCTTCAAGTTCAGCCGCTGCGTTTTTATCGCGTGACTTGACTTGTTTTTGGACACGCTGGATCCGCTTTTCGACCTGCTCGAGGTCAGCGAGGATCAATTCGAGGTTGATCGTCTCAATGTCATCAATTGGTGATACTTTTCCTGAAACGTGTGTGATGTTTTCATCAATGAAACAACGAACGACCTGACAGATCGCATCCACTTCACGAATGTTTGCGAGGAATTTATTTCCGAGCCCTTCCCCTTTAGATGCCCCTTTCACGATACCTGCGATATCCGTGAATTCAAAAGCTGTCGGGATCGTCTTTTTCGGGTTGACGAGTTCCGTCAATTTCCGAAGACGTGCATCTGGTACTTCAACGACACCGACGTTCGGGTCGATCGTTGCGAACGGATAGTTCGCTGCCTCGACACCTGCTTGTGTGATGGCGTTAAAAAGTGTTGATTTTCCTACGTTTGGTAAGCCAACGATTCCTGCTGTTAATCCCACTTGGAATTCCTCCTTTTCGGTATTTCCTAGGAAATCCGTGCTAGCGGCCGCAGTGGGTAGAATGATTACACCACGTCAGCACATCTTTCACAATTATAGATAGTTCAATTTTTTTAAGCAAGGAGCTCGACCGTCTTTTTTAATCCCGCCTTAAACGAAAGCAACTGCCCTGTTTACAAAAGACAATCAAAAAGCGGTTCCGATCACGAGGATCAGATCCGCTTTTCATCACTCTGGTAAGACTTTTTTCAATCGTTTATCAAAATCACGACGTGGCATCAAGATGCTTGCCCCGCAACCTTGACATTTGATTCGGATATCCATGCCGACCCGAATGATCTGCCATCGGTTCGTTCCACATGGATGCTGCTTCTTCATCTCAACATAATCATGGAGTTGATACGTTTTTGGAATCATCCGTCTGTCCACCATTCTTTTGTTCTGGATTCATCATGACCATCCGTGGATACGGGATCTTGATGTTCTCTTCTTCTAGTCCTTGCTTCAATTCCTTACGGATCAGACGACCAGCTTGGAAATGTTGCATCGGTGGTACTTCTGCCATCAAACGATAGACGACTTCAGAAGGACCAAGCGTCTGGACGCCGAGCATTTGAATCGGTTCGACGAACATATCGACATACTTCTTCGTCGTCCGGTCCGCGATCTCATGTAAGACTTGTTCGACGCGTTCGAGATCTTCGTCATAGGAGACTTGCACATCGACGAGCGCAAAGCTGTTGTCGACCGAATAGTTCGTCACTTGCAAAATCTGACCGTTCGGGATGATGTGGATCTCACCATTAAGACCTTTGAGTTTCGTTGTTCGGATACCGAGTTCCGTTACGACACCTTCGATCACACCGACGCGTACATAATCTCCGACTTTAAACTGGCGTTCGAAGATGATGAACGCTCCGGTAATGATATCTTGCACCAAGTTCTTCGCACCAAATGAAATCGCAAGACCAGCAATCCCGGCACTGGCAACAAGACCAGTGATGTTGATTCCGAACTGACTGAGTACCGTCAACAACATGACGATTCCAAGTACGTAGCGGATTGCATTTTGTAGCAACTTCAGCAGCGTCTCATTCTGACGTTGTGCCAAGTAATCCTGTTCATTGATTTTCCTGATCGTAAAGAGACGTGAGACTGCCCCAGTCAAAACGCGCGTTAACACATAGAACGCCGCGATAATGATGAGCGCAATCAGCAGTTTCATTCCAAAACGAATCCACATATCCGCATCCATTACTTGATTGATGAGTTTATCGACTTGGGCGACGGATTCTTGTACATCTTGATTGGTAGCCATTCTCTCCATCCTTTCTTGTTCTCTCTATTACGACAGTATACGTGATTTTAGTTGAGTTTCAACCAAAGAGCCGATTTTGACGTTAGATTTTCGGAAAAACCGGGAAAGGAAAATCATCTAAGAACCCTTCACTCTTGCCAACCCACCACGACACCGACACCAAGAGAAGAAAGGATGATTTCGATGAACTTCCGCTTTCATTCGCACGAGCCCAAGCCCTATTCTTTCTTTTTAGAATATACGGAACCGTTCGCGAAAGAACGCTTAGCCGAACAACTATTCGAACAAATCTCCGCTGTCCAAGAAAAACGTCCTATCGTACTCGTCTGCATCGGTTCTGATCGTTCGACGGGCGACTCACTCGGTCCACTTGTCGGAACATTCCTTGAAAAACAAGCACCTGCTCATCTCCACGTCTACGGTACACTCGCTAAACCCGTCCATGCACTGAATCTCGCTGAAACGATTCACTCGATCCAAACAACCCATTACCGTCCACTTGTCATCGCAATCGATGCGTGTCTCGGTCGACTTTCAAGTGTTGGACATGTCTTCTTCTCAGAAGGTCCACTTGCGCCAGGAGCTGGAGTCCAAAAAGAATTACCTGCAGTCGGTGACTTCAACATCAAAGCTGTCGTCAACGTCAGTGGGTTCATGGAGATGATGATTCTCCAAAATACACGCTTACATCTGGTTTATGAGTTAGCCGAACTCGTCGCGAATAGCTTCCACATGCTCGATGCGAAACTGTCCGCTGAATCGACGCGGACGACGATTTCCTTCACCCCACGTTCGATGTAATCAAAAAGAAGCGAACCGTCACCGGAACGCTTCTTTTTATTGATCTGATTCAGGTAATAACAAGTCGAGCAACCGGTTAAGGTCGTCTTCGTCTGTAAAATCGATTTCGAGTTTTCCTGCTTGTTTGCCCTGTTTAATCCGAACCATCGCACCGTACTTTTCGCGAAGTGATTCTTCGACGAATTGCACAGCGGTCGCTTGTTGCGGACGGACGGATTCCTTCCGTTCCCGAAGTGCCTGTTCTAACCGACGAACATTCCAGTTCTCAGCCATGACACGTTCTGCCATCTGTTCAATCTTCTTTGGATGTTTTAGCGACAAGAGGGCGCGGGCATGTCCCATCGATAGCCGCTCATCCATCACCGCTTGTTGAACGAGTAGCGGCAATTGTAGTAACCGAAGACTGTTCGTGATGTGCGAACGACTTTTGCCGACACGCTGCGCAAGCTCTGCTTGCGTGATGCCAAATTCCTCGATCATCTCCGCATAAGCCATCGCCTCTTCAATCGCGGATAAATCCGCTCGTTGGATGTTTTCAATCAAAGCGAGCTCCATCACGCGTGTCTCGTCTGCTTCGATCACAAGGACCGGTACACGTTCGAATCCCGCGCGACTCGCTGCTTGATACCGTCGTTCGCCGGCGATGATTTCATAGTAGCCATCACGTGGTCGGACGACGATCGGTTGGATCATCCCGTGTCGAACGAGCGATTGGGCTAACTCTTCTAATGCTTTTTCATTGAATCGTTTCCGGGGTTGAGTCGGATTCGGGCGAATCGCCCGAACAGGTAATTCGTTCACTTGCCTTCTCTCCTAAACGTAGCGGAAGGCACGACCGCTTATTCCGGACGTGCCTTCACGATGCGAATCCGCACCTCTACATATTCTTCACAATCGACTTCTTCTTTTTCAATCGTCAATCCGGTTTGCTCGATCATATCGACGGAATCACGAAGGGTATTTAACGCAATCCGTGTATCGCGAGCAAAGCTCTTATGACGTTTTTTCTTCGGTGGCTGTGGTGTCATCAATCGTTCCACACGGCGCTCCGTCTCCTTGACGTTCCATTCCCGTTCCAGGATTTCAGCAAGTACCGTTACTTGTAGCGCTTCATCCTTGAGCGGCAATAACGCACGGGCATGACGCTCCGTGATCGTCCGTTGCTTCAATGCTTCCCGGACATCCGTTGGCAATCGAAGCAAACGCAACTTGTTGGCAATCGTCGATTGACTACGTCCGAGCTTACGGGCTAACACTTCTTGCGTAATGTCTTGTAACGCAAGCAAGCGCTCATAGGCTTCTGCTTCTTCGATTGGTGTCAAATCTTCGCGTTGCAGATTTTCAATCAATGCCAGTGAAGCAGTCGTCTCGTCCGTCATCTCTTTGACGATGGCAGGAATCGTTTCCCAGCCAAGCGAGCGCACTGCCCGGTATCGTCGTTCTCCCGCAATGATTTCGTATCCTGTTCCTTGTTTTCGAACGACGATCGGCTGGAGTAATCCATGCTCTGCGATCGTAACGGCTAGCTCTTCAATTCGGTCCCCATCAAACACTGTCCGTGGTTGGAACTGGTTCGCGACAAGTTCTGTCAATGGTAATTCCTGAACCGTCTCTTGTGGATCAAGCTCGATCGTAGCAGGTTGCCCTCCCTTACCGAGCAGCTTGGCAATTGCATTTCTCACGTTGGCGCACCTCACCTTTATCAGTCATCGTTTCACGTGAAACGGTGTTTAGCTTAATGGATCTTTTGCAGGCGTACCCGCTTTACGCGGATATTTCCCGGGTGTTGTTCGTTTTTTATCTACAATAACGATATTACGCTCACTTTCCTCGCCTGGCAATTGGAACTGGAAACTTTCCCGTAAATTCCCACCGAGTACTTTTAAGGCAATCGCACCATCCTCGAGCTCTTCACTGACTTTCGCTGCCTTCAAGGCAACGAATTGACCCCCGACTTTCGCAAGCGGTAGGCAATATTCCGCGAGAACGGACATCCGGGCGACCGCACGTGCTGTCACGACATCAAACCGTTCGCGGAATTGTTTATTTTTACCGAACTCTTCGGCGCGTCCATGATGGAACGCGACACCTTCGAGTCCGAGTTCCGTCGCCAAATGATTTAGGAAGCCGATTCGTTTGTTCAGTGAATCGACGATCGTCACTTGGAGATGTGGGAACATGATCTTGATCGGCAGACTTGGGAAACCAGCGCCCGCTCCGACATCACAAACCGTCGTGACCGTCGTGAAATCGAAATAGAATGCTGCTGTGATCGAATCATAGAAGTGCTTGAGATAGACATCTTCTTCGTCCGTGATCGCCGTCAGGTTCATCTTTTCATTCCACTCGACGAGCAGTTCATAATACCGTTTGAATTGATGCAACTGATGTTCTGAGACCTCAAGTCCCTGTGCTGCCAATGCTGTTACGAATTGCTGTTGGTTCATCTCGTTCACTCCGCAGTCAATGCGTATTGGCCTTGTTCGATATAGACAAGCAGGATCGAGATATCAGACGGGTTAACCCCTGAGATCCGGGATGCTTGTCCGATCGAGAGCGGACGCACTTGGTTTAGTTTTTGTTTCGCTTCAATCGCTAATCCACTGATCGCATCGTAATCGAGACGATCCGGAATCCGTTTTTGCTCCATCCGCATCATTTTTTCGACTTGATCGAGTTGTTTATCGATGTAGCCGGCATATTTGACTTGGATTTCGACTTGTTCTGCTGCTTCTGCAGACAGTGGTGTTTCCGGTGGTGTCATCTGCGCGATCATCGCATACGTAATTTCCGGGCGTTTCAGCAACGTGATCGCATGCAGCGCTTCCTTAAGTGGTGATGCACCAATTGCTTCTAGCTGTGCATTCACGTCCGCTGTCGCTTTGATGACGACCTTCTCAAGACGTTTCATCTCAAGACGGATTTGTTCTTGTTTATCGAGCAACTTCGCTTGGCGTTCTTCCGAGATCAATCCGAGTTCATGTCCGATTTCCGATAGGCGAAGGTCCGCATTATCATGACGGAGCAACAACCGGTACTCGGCACGTGACGTCAAGAGACGGTATGGTTCGTTCGTACCTTTCGTGACGAGATCATCGATCATGACACCGATATAGCCTTGTGAACGTGACAAGATAAGTGGTTCTTTGCCTTGGACTTGTAGTCCGGCATTGATCCCTGCCATGATTCCTTGCCCCGCTGCTTCCTCATACCCACTTGTTCCGTTGATTTGACCCGCTGTGAATAAACCAGGAACCCGTTTTGTCTCGAGCGTTGGCCATAATTGTGTCGGAACAACGGCATCGTACTCAATCGCATAACCAGGACGCATCATTTCAGAATTTTCAAGCCCTGGAATAGAGCGGAGAATATCGTGTTGGACGTCTTCCGGCAAGCTTGTTGATAACCCTTGGACGTAAACTTCTTCCGTATCGCGACCTTCTGGCTCAAGGAAGATTTGGTGACGCGGTTTATCGTTGAACCGGACGACCTTATCTTCGATCGATGGGCAATAACGTGGACCCGTCCCTTTAATCATCCCTGAGAACATCGGGGAGCGGTGCAGATTCGCATCAATCAATTGATGTGTATACTCCGTCGTATACGTTAACCAGCACGGAATCTGTTCCGTGATCATTTGAGTCGTTTCATGACTAAACGGAAGCGCTACTTCGTCACCCGGTTGAATCTCCGTCTTCGAATAATCGATCGTTTTTCCGTCGATTCGCGGTGGTGTACCTGTTTTGAAACGTGCGAGCTCGAATCCGAGTTCTTCAAGATGTTTCGATAGATTGATCGACGGCATCTGATTGTTCGGACCACTCTCGTAAGACAATTCACCGATGATGATTTTTCCGCGCATGAACGTTCCGGTCGTGATGATGACTGCTTTTGCCCGATACTCTGCCCCTGTATTCGTGACGACACCGACACAGCGTCCTTCGTCGTCAATCAACAACCGTTCGACGAGCGCTTGACGTAAAAGCAAATTCGGCTCATCCTCGAGCGCTTTTTTCATCCGGTTTTGGTATTCGAATTTATCCGCCTGTGCCCGTAATGCACGCACGGCAGGACCTTTTGACGTGTTTAACATTTTCATTTGAATATACGTTGCATCGATCGCACGTGCCATTTCACCACCGAGCGCATCGATTTCCCGGACGACGATCCCTTTTGCTGGACCACCGATTGACGGGTTGCAATACATGAATCCGACCATATCGGGATTCATTGTCAACATGACCGTTTTCGATCCCATTCGTGCCGCAGCAAGAGAGGCTTCGATGCCGGCATGTCCGGCTCCGACGACGATAACGTCGAATTCACCTGCTTGATAAGCCATAGTACTGGTTCCTCCTTCTTATTCCACACGCAGTCGTCTCGAATTATTTCCCGAGACAGAACTGCGAAAACAACTGATCCAATAAACTATCCTGTGCTGTATCACCATTGATTTCGCCGAGCGTATCCCACGCCCGTCGTAAATCGATCTGTACCATGTCGATCGGCATCGCCGCTTCTGCTGCACCGAGAGCATCTTCGATCATCTGACTCGCGCGTTTGATCAGTTGGATGTGTCGTGCATTCGAGACGTACGTCATATCCTGGCTCTCGACACCCTGTTCAAAGAACAGACTCGCAATCGCTGCTTCAAGGTCGTTGACGCCTGCTTCTTCGAGCAAGGACGTCGTAACGATCGGTCGACCATCGGCAAGTTCCGTGACACGTGCTAAGTCAATCTGTTGCGCCAAATCACTCTTGTTGACGATGATGATTGCGTTCATCCCTTTGATCGCTTCAAACAGCAAGACATCCTCATCCGTCAGAACATCGTTCCCGTTTAGGACGAGTAAGATTAAATCGGCTGTCTTCAAAGCCTGACGTGACTTTTCGACGCCCATCCGTTCGACGATATCTTCCGTCTCCCGAATCCCTGCCGTATCAATCAACTTCAACGGTACACCACGAACGTTGACGTATTCCTCGATCGTATCGCGCGTCGTTCCCGCGATGTCCGTGACGATGGCCTTTGCTTCTTGCACCAATGTGTTGAGCAAAGACGATTTTCCGACGTTCGGTCGACCGATGATCGCTGTGGATAACCCTTCACGAAGGATTTTTCCTTGGCGTGCCGTTGTTAATAACTCTGCCAAAATCGCGCGGACAGCACCAGCATCACGTTCGACGATCTGTTGCGTCATCTCTTCTGCATCGTACTCTGGGTAATCGATGTTAACTTCGATTGCAGCAATCGTCTGCAACAATTGTTGACGTAAGTCTTGGACGAGTTTCGAGAGACGCCCTTCAATTTGACTGACGGCGACATGCATCGCTCGGTCCGTCTTCGCCCGGATCAAATCCATGACGGCTTCCGCCTGTGACAAATCGATGCGTCCGTTCAAGAACGCGCGTTTCGTAAATTCACCAGGTTCCGCCAACCGGACTTCCGGTTGGGCGAGGATGAGTTCGAGGACACGATTGACCGCGACGACTCCTCCATGACAATTCAATTCGATGACATCTTCACGTGTAAACGTCTTTGGTGCGCGCATGACACTCACCATCACTTCATCGACGACACGGTCCGCCTCATGGTCGACCAATTTCCCGTAATGAATCGTATGGGTTGGTACTTCCGTCAAGCGGTTGCTCCCTTTATAAACACGGTCGGCTACAGCGACTGCATCAGGACCTGATAAGCGCACGATCGCAATCGCCCCTTCTCCCATCGGCGTCGAAATCGCGGCAATCGTATCAAATTCCATCATCCGTTCTTCCACCTCGTTTTTCTTCTGTCTTTTTATGAGTATTTAATCCTTAATCGTTGCAATGGGTATAACGAAACAACTATACACGAAATGACGCAAAAGAAAAAGAGCGACACTCTGTCAAAACAAAGCGTCGCTCTTCACGTATTAGCGTTTCTTTTTCGATTTTTTAGGAGCCGGAGCTGCTTGTGCTGCTTCTTTTTCACGTTTAGCAGCCATTGTCGCTTCCGTCTGCAACTTAATCTTTTCACGCATTGGCTTCATGATGACGATCGTGACGATGATCGAGAAGATGTAACCAACAACCCAGTAAAGCGAAAGGGCAGATGGGAGTGTAACACCCATGATGAAGATCATGATCGGGAAGACATAGAGCATGATTTTCATTTGTGGATTGTCTTCTTGACCTGCCATCGAGATCTTTTGTTGCAGATACGTCAGTACCGCAGACATGATCGGCAAGATGAAGAATGGATCTGGTTTCCCAAGGTCGAACCAGAGGAATGTGTGTTGGAAAATAGCCGGTGTGTAGATGATCGCGTTGTAGAACGCAATCAAGATCGGCATTTGGATCAAGATCGGTAAACAGCCTGCAAGCGGGTTGACGTTATGCTCTTGGTAGAGCTTCATCATTTCCTGTTGCAACTTCTGTTGTGTCTCTTGGTCTTTTGAGCTGTATTTCTCACGAAGCTTCATCATTTCCGGTTGAATGACTTGCATTCCACCCATACTCTTCGTTTGTTTGATCATCAATGGAAGGATGACAAGACGAACGAGAAGTGTCGTAATGATGATTCCGATACCGTAATCACCGCTAAAGAACTGTGAAATCTCACGAATCAACCACGCCATCGGCCAAACGAAGTAATGTTTCCAAAAACCTTCTGTGTCTGCTGTGATCGGTTCACCTGTACCATATGAGCTAGGTGTACAACCAGATAATACGATCGCGAGCACGGACATGAGTCCGAGAGTTAACCAAATCTTAGTTCTCTTGTTCATAATTCCTCCTAGAAATTGTTTACGCTTTGTCGAACGCCATCTTCTTCTATAGTAAGGCAAGGAAAGGGAGCGCCGTACAAATCAACAGGATGCATTGCTACGATTCATTTTTTTGATCGCATCCAGACACCGGAACGTTTGAGCACGTGACGGAGACTGTCAGCCACTTCTTGCGCGGTCATCTTCGCGGCCGGATTGCGCGCGATGATCACCAAATCATAATTCGGGGCAATCGAGGCTTCATGCTGCTGGCATGCTTCCCGAAGATACCGTTTCACCTGATTCCGGACGACGGCATTCCCGATTTTTTTACTGACGGATAAGCCAACCCGAAAGTGAGTCTGTTGCTCCTTTTTCAAGGCATACACGACAAATTGCCGATTTGCGACAGAGGCTCCTTTAGTAAACACCGCTTGGAACTCCTTGTCTTTCTTGACGCGGTATTCCTTCTTCACCTTATTCACACTCCATCCTGACACTACGAAAATTCGTCGTCTCTCATCATATCATAGAATAAACATGCGACGCGATAGGGCGCATGTGACAAAAGCACGAACACACGAAAAAACATAAAAAAAAATCACCTCGGATCATGCCCGAAGTGATGGATGCATCAATGCATTAGACAGTCAAGGCTTTGCGGCCCTTAAGACGGCGAGCAGCCAAGATACGGCGGCCACTCTTCGTAGCCATACGCGCACGGAATCCGTGAACTTTTTTACGCTTACGGTTGTTTGGGTTGAAAGTTGGTTTCATTCGTCTGCACCTCCTTTAAAAGATCTTTATAACCAATTGTTATTTTCTACTTTAAGGCAGTCTTGTACATTATATAAACTGATTGTGGCATTGTCAATGAAAGTTCAGAAGATTTCTTGTCCTGCTTAAGGGATTTTTGGTTTGAAAACAGGCAATAGGATTCGACTGCGCAAACTCTATTACGCGATAGAATGCATATGGATCATGGAGGGGATGTTTGTAGACTTATCCACCTATCCACAGACTTATCCACATTATCCACACTTTCCGTGGATAACTCTTCACTTTGTCTACAATAGTATTTTTTAAA